>NZ_CP195792.1:4280000-5215884 GCF_051466325.1 Planctomicrobium aquicomposti | reverse complement strand
CGCCGCTCCCGCTGCCTCGGTCGGTCCGTACTTTCATCGTCCACACATGACGAAAGCAGACACGTCCAACGACGGTAATGCGACACAGCGTCAGCACTCCGTTGCTGCCCCCACAGGAACAGTCACAGGCTAGCGCGGTTTACGGCGATGGTTTTCGCTGAAAAAAATCGCGTCGAAGATGACGGGATTTTGGATAGACAACACACACACTCAACGGGCGTGATCCTACTACCAAGGGGGCGTGAGTCAATTGTAAACGAACCATGAACTTGCCCCCCTGCGCGGTCGCGGGCGGGATCGTCTTGCAGAATCGGGGATTGCGTCATGAAAGAAATTTTCACCCCGATCCCGTAATGTCTACAAGCTGTCGATGATCGTTACCAGCGCTTCTCTCCCCAGCATCAGCCCAGTCGTTTGACTTCACAAGGCAGGCGAAAATGCCGGCAGCGGTTGCGCAGGGCGTGAACTCCGCAACGCTCGTTTCGGCAGGTAAAATGCAGGACGCCGCGTGGATGAGCAGAAGAGGCAAGATTCGCCTAACGGTGCTGAAGCGGCGCATCATCGGCATTGTGCGCAGGAGATCGGGCGCTGTTTGTTCCGCCGTTGTTCGTCGTGGAGTCGACTCGGGCTGCGGTTCAGGGGCGGTGGTTCAGGCGAGAGCTGTTGGGGCAGAACCGCGCATGAAAAAACCCCGGTCAATCGACCAGGGTCATGTTCGCGGGCGCTGGCGTGATGGGACGCCGGTGCGAAGAGGAAATCAGACCATTTCCTTCAGTTTCTTGAGGGCGGTCACCTTGACCACGCGACGTGCTGGCTTGGCAGGGATCATGATCTTCTCGCCAGTGCGAGGATTGATACCTGGCTTGGCAGGCTGCTTCTTGCGGGTCTTGATGGCGATCTTCATCAGGCCGGGAATCGTGAAGATGCCAGGACCCTTCTTTCCGAGATTCTCTTCGATCAGAGCTTCGAGCTTTTCCAGAACTTCGGAGACGTCCTTCTTCGACAGGTTCGTCCGCTCGGAGAGTTCGTTCAGAATCTGGGTTTTGGTCAGCGGCTTGTCAGCCATCGTGGCTCCTTTCAAATGGCTCGGCAAAGATATTGCAGATGGCGAATTGCTGGCTAAGTAGAATCCGGACTGCAGAGGTTGTCAATTGCCCACCACGGACAAACTTGGCAAAAAGGCACATTTTTCTAGGGAATTATGCCATCATTCCCCACTGCGCTGACCGCGCAGATGCGAATTGGCGCGCTGTCGGGAATGCTCGTCAGGAGCGCGCTGCGCGGACTGACGCCTCCCGTCAAAGCAAGGGATTCGCAAAGAGTGACCCGGCAGTTGGCGTGGCATGGTCAGGGTGGATGGCGCGAATGTTGTCGGCGAAGCGGGGGCGCTGTTCGATTGATGGGGCCCTTAACGTGAATGACGCAGCGCCCCCGGAAGAGCGCTGCGTCATGTGTGGTCGATCAGAGTGAGCGGAAGAGCTGTCCCTCTCGGGGCTGGTCAGTCCGCCACACCTGGGTTCCTGTTTCGCGGGTTACAGCGACAGGTAACCCTTGTCCTTCAGGAAGGCGATCACTTCGTCGGCCAGTTCGTCGATTCCCTTGGTGTTGGAGTCGAGGACCAGTTCCGGGTTGGTCGGAGGTTCGTACGGATCGTCAATTCCGGTGAAGCCCTTCAGCTCGCCAGCACGTGCCTTCTTGTACAAACCCTTCGGGTCCCGCTTTTCGCAGGTTTCCAACGAAGCATCGACAAGCACTTCCACGAATTCGCCAGGAGCCATCAGGGCCCGCACGGCATCGCGGTCGGCACGGTAAGGAGAAATGAACGCCGTCACGGTGATCACGCCGGCGTCGGCGAACAGCTTGGACACTTCGCCGATGCGACGGATGTTTTCCGCGCGGTCTTCTGCCGAGAAGCCGAGGTTCTTGTTCAACCCCATGCGGATGTTGTCACCGTCGAGAATGTATGTGTGCTTGCCCAGTTCGTTGAGCTTGTGGTCCACGGTGTTGGCCACGGTGCTCTTGCCGGAAGCGCTCAGTCCGGTGAACCACAGGACACAGCCCTTATGACCGTTCAGCTTTCTGCGGTCTGCTGTGGAAACGCGATGTGCGTGCCAGTGAACGTTCGTTGCCTTTTGTTCCGCCATGATGCATCCGTTCTTCGATCTGTCTGAAACCTGGAAAACCGGCCCATCCTAGGGAAACCTGTGAGACGTGCAATGGAAACCGAGCGGAAATGGGATTCCGGGGTGGCGGTCCCGGCGGTTCAGGGCGACCCGTGTTGCGTCCGCGGAATCTTTGTCCCTGTTTCTGTAGGCGATGCCTTCAGCGGACCCACAACACATCCTGGTCCGAATTCCGACAGGCGTGTGTCGTGCGGACCACGCCGCGATTCCCGGGGGACGGACGGTCGCGATCGACTGAGGGAACTTCCTTCCCGCTTCAATAGGCGATCTGTGCAAACGTCTTGAACAGGAATGCTTTACCGGTCTCCAGACCTCGCCATTCTGTCGCCCAGCGCTGCATGTCGACTCCCACAATGATCCCTCTGCCCAGGAGCAGGCGATTACCCATGTACAGCGAATGATTCAGGGTGCGTCCCCCCTGAGGGACATCGGCGTTGCGGGGATCATCTACCGAGTACCCGAAGGAGGTCTGGTACCAGGGGACGGGCTGGGTCACGAGTTCCAGCCAACCGCCCGTGGTCGAAATGGTCTGCCCCGTCACCGGGTTGATCCCCTGTGCGATTCCTCCGCGGAAGTCGTCAAGATTGGCTCCGTGGAAGAACTCGGACCGAAAGGTCAGCCAGGACGTGAGTGGCACCTGCAAGTCGGTTCCGTAGGCCCAGGTTTCCCAGCTGTTGAGTCCGTTTACAGGTGTGCTGGTCTTTTGAAGCCCCCACACTCCCCAGAATCCGCCGAGCATTCTTTTACCTTCAACCCAGCTGGGGGCGACAAATCCGATCCGCCCCTCGTAGCCCGGGACACCGGAATACTCGTTGTCCCGGATGCCGTCCCGGTCCTGGTCCAGGCTGTTGATCGCATTGAGCAGGGCGAGGCCGTTCTGGACCTGCAGGCGATAGCCGTCCCCAAAGTCGTGATCCCAGAGTGCCTTGACCTGTGGTCGCCGGTCGCCGGTGTTGCCGTTGTTCCATTGGAGGGTGTTGTCGTTGATCGACGGGATGAGAGGGGAAGCCAGGTCCCAGTCCTGGCCCACGAGGAAAGTCCAGTCTCCGTAGGTCAATTGCCCGTACGCCAGTCGCAATCGCAGCAGGGGGCGCGATTCGGGGTTCGCGGGAGTTGATGTGAGAAAGTCGATTTCCGTGCGGGCACTGGCGAGAGCGCCGTCCAGAGATTTCACCGGCAGGCTGTAGTATTCGAGTCCGACACGGGTCAGCCGGGCGTAGAGGCTGTAATTGGTCTGATTCGGGTCGACCGGCTGGGTCGCTCCAGGGAGGAGGTAGGAGGAGTCCCCCGGCAGGACGAAGAACGGGCTTTGGATGTTGTTGAACAGGTGAGAGGCAAAGTCGAGATCGCCCCGGGCGTAGCCGTAAGGCCGAAGAATACCGCCGCTTCGCAAGCGGACGGTCAGGTTTTGCTCGATCGCCTCGTGGAGGGAGTTGCCGTGCTCGATGATCTTGGGGACCGGGGGAAATCCCCCCATCCCGGCGGCAGGTGGATACCACGCAAAAGGGACGGGTGGTTCCAGGCTGGAAAGAGTCATTCCCTGCTGGTCATTGAAGAGCACCAGTGGGGGCATCTCGTTCGCTGTGCCAAAAACAGACATGGCAGTTAAGGCGGAGCGAGTCGTCGGTTCTGGAGGAGAGTCTGTCTCAGGGGCGGGTGGGGGATCCGGATCAAGCAGGGAGCCCGGCTCCAGTGTCGAAGGGGGTGGGGTTCCCAGGCGGGCAGGCAGGTGGTGGTCCGTTTCGTGAGCCCAGGTGGTCGCTGACAGGGACCACAGGCACACAGTGATTCTCAGCAGGCTCGTCCAGTTCATGATGCGGCAGGCTTGAGTGAAATGCGACGGTGTCCTTAAGTTGGGGGCTGTTTTTGTCGGGTTGCCCCTCCAGTTTTTTCAATCGGCAAATTTTCTCCCGGAGCCAACCGATTCTCCGGGCGAGATTTCGGTTCCCAATTTTCAGACTCCGACCCTTTTTGCTCATGTCACGACCTCTGGATGTTGTTGTCAGGCTCGCAGATCTGAATGACCCGGAACAGGCGCGGGCCATTGTCGAGATCGTGAATGCTTACGCGCAGGAGCCGCATGGGGGTGGTCAGCGGCTCCCGGACGAGGTCTGTGAGCGGATGGTCCCCGGGATTCGGGAGACACCGGGGGCGTTCGTGCTGCTGGCGTGGGATCAGGCAGTCGTGATCGGAGCGGCGATCTGTTTTCGCGGGTTTTCCACATTCTCTTCGCGGCCGCTGGTCAACGTGCACGATCTCTCCGTGCTGAAAGCGTATCGGGGGCAGGGGGTTGGGACTCGGTTACTGGAGGCGGTGGAGGAGCAGACTCGGAGTCTGGGGGGAACGAAAGTCACGCTGGAAGTTCGTCTGGCCAATCCTGATGCCGAACGTCTCTACCGCAGGCTGGGTTATGGAGACCCGAGTGGCTTTGCCACGCGTTTTCTCGACAAGCCTCTTTCAGAGGCTGGCAATCGAGCGGCGAAGCCTGCGATTTAGGAGAGAGACGGGGGCCGGCCTCGCTCTCGCAGAACCGGCATTGTCGGCTGAACTTGTGACTCTATAGGGTCTTACGGATCAAATGTGGTGGCCATCGTCTCGGCGCGGGAGGGGAAGAGTCGGGCCTCTTCATCAACTCTTAACAATTGTTCGTTGGCATCCTTCACCGAACTTGCCTACGGTTTACCGTGAGAATGATCGGGAAGAGCAAGACTGGTGAAGGGGGAAGGTGTTTTCATGCGGCTGAACTGCCTCAGTTTCTGCGCGGCGGTCTGCCTCCTGTGGGCCGGTTGTGGTGGCTCTGGACCCGCTCCTGTGGTCATGATTGACGGCTCCAGCACGGTTGCTCCCATTACCTCTGCCATCGCTGAAGAGTTCTCTCACACTCATCCCCGGGTTCGCGTTCCTGTGGGAACCTCCGGGACCGGGGGAGGCTTCAAGAAGTTCAGTCACGGCGAGATCGACATCTGCAATGCGTCGCGACCGATCTCGGCTGCGGAAGCGGCCGCCTGTGAAAAGAACGGTGTCGGGTATCTGGAGTTGAAGGTCGCACTCGACGGTCTGACGGTTGCGGTCAATCCGCAAAACGACTGGATGAAATCGATTTCGATCGCCGAGCTCAAAAAGATCTGGGAACCGGGAAGCACCATCCGGAAATGGTCGGAAATCAACAGCCAGTATCCGGATCAGCCGCTGAAACTGTTCGGTCCGGATACCGATTCGGGGACGTTTGACTACTTCACCGAAGCGGTCTGCCACAAATCCAAGGCGTCACGCAGCGACTATCAGCAAAGCGCGGACGATAACTTCCTGGTGACCGGAGTTGCGGGAGACAAGTTCGCCCTCGGCTATTTCGGTTACGCGTACTACATCGAGAACAAGGGAAAGGTGACGGCGGTTGCGGTTTCCGATGAGGGGGAGGCTGTCACTCCGACGCAGGAAACGATTGAAAATGGCCGCTACAAGCCGCTGTCGCGTCCCCTCTATGTCTACGTCTCGACAGAGGCGCTGCGACGGCCCCTCACTGTTGAGTTTCTGAAATATTATCTCTCCCCGGAGGGACGCGCCCTGATTCCGGAAGTCGGTTATATTCCGCTGGCAGAGGAGGACTACGCCCACCAGATCAAAGCTCTGGAGGCCGCCATCCCCACCTCGCCGTCTACTCCCTCTCCCTGACAGCCCGCAGCACGGAACGTCTGATTGTCTTTGCGCAAGCAATACACTGTCTCCAGATTCAAAGAGCAGGTCATTGAATTCCTGCTGAGAGTCTGTGCGCTGGTCTCCATCGCCACGACGCTGGGGATCATTTTTGTGCTGTTCTCGGAGTCGGTGTACTCGTTCACGGGGGAACCGGCCTTTTTTCAGCGGGTCTCTTTCAGGGAGTTCTTCTTCGGCACGATCTGGGCGCCGCAGTTTGCCGATCAGCACTTCGGAGTATTGCCCCTCCTGTGCGGCACGTTGCTTGTTGCCGGAATCGCAGCCCTGACGGGCCTGCCGGTGGGAATGCTGGCTGCCATCTACCTCAGCGAGTACGCGTCTCCCCGGGTCCGGCGGAATGTCAAACCGTTCCTCGAAATCCTCGCGGGGATTCCGACCGTGGTGTACGGCTACTTCGCGCTGGAGTTCATCACCCCGTATCTGCTGCGTCCGGTCTTTCAGGACTTCTTCGGGCTGAACGTGGACGGCTTCAATGCGCTGAGTGCGGGGCTCGTGGTCGGTATCATGATCATCCCGATGGTCTGTTCCCTCAGTGAAGATGCTCTGCGGGCGGTTCCCCGCAGCCTGCGCGAAGCGGGTTATGCTCTTGGTTCCACCAAGTACGATGTCTGCCTGCGGGTCGTGGTGCCTGCCGCCACATCGGGGATCATTGCTTCGTTCCTCCTCGCCATTTCCCGCGCCATCGGCGAGACGATGGCGGTGGTGATCGCCGCCGGACAAAGTCCCGTGCTGACACTCAATCCGCTCCGATCAATCCAGACGATGACCGCCTTCATGGTGAATATCAGTCTGGGGGATACGCCGGCCGGTTCGATCGAATACAAAAGCCTGTACGCCGTCGGACTCACGCTGTTCTGCATGACGCTGGTGATGAACATCGTCTCGCAACGGGTCATGCAGCGCTTCCGGGAGGTGTACCAGTGAGTCTCCCTCCTGCGGCAGCTCCTCGTGTTGAACCTCCTTCGGCACCGCGCCCCCTGAGCGACGGAAAGCCCGAGAATCATTTCTTTGGCCGGCTTTGTCGTGCGGCGACCTGGTCCAGCGTGGTACTGCTGGGTGTCCTGCTGATTGCGGTGACCAAAGATGCCTGGGGGGCACTCGACTGGCAGTTTCTGACGAGTTTCGATTCCCGCAAGCCGGCCGCAGCCGGGATTCTGGCGGGGATTCTCGGAACCGGCTGGGTGATTCTGCTGACGATTCTCTTCGCGGTTCCGGTCGGAGTCGGTGCGGCGGTTTATCTGGAAGAGTATGCCGCGGACAACTGGCTGAACCGGTTGATCCGGATCAATCTGGCCAACCTCGCCGGCGTCCCTTCGATTGTCTATGGGATTCTGGGACTGACGGTCTTCGCCCGGATGTTCGGCTTCTTTGGTCCGCAGGGAACTCTGCAGCGGCTGACAGGAGTCACGATTGAAGGCTTCTTCTGGATCTCTGCCAGCGAGACCTATCTGATTCCGCTGCCGTTCGGCCGGGTGGTGATCTCCGGTGCGTTGACGCTGGCTCTGTTGATTCTGCCGGTCATTATCATTGCGTCGCAGGAGGCGCTGCGGGCGATTCCCCCCTCGTTACGTCATGCTTCGCTGGCGCTGGGAGCGACGCGCTGGCAGACAATTCGTCACCAGATTCTTCCGGCAGCCTTGCCGGGAATCATGACCGGCATCATCCTCGCGGTCTCCCGGGCGATCGGCGAAAGTGCTCCGCTGGTGATGCTGGGAGCGATGACCTTCGTGAACTTCGCCCCGGGGTACATCGACAGCCTGTCATCGCTGGTGCAGCATCCGGATGACCTGCTGCGGGTGCCCTTCGACACGTTTACCGTGATTCCGATTCAAATCTTCAACTGGGTCCGTCAATCGAATCCGCAGTTCAAGTTGGTCGCCTCAGCCGGTATTGTGGTGCTGTTGGCCATTCTGCTGATGTTGAACGGCCTGGCAATCTATATCCGCAACCGGTTCGGTAAACATCTGCGCTGGTAAACCGTTCAAGATCCATCATGCCCAATTCGGCATCTTCCTTTACAGGTCTGGTCAAACGCTCTTCGAGCAACGGAGAGCCCGTCAAAGAGACGCGCGCCACCAAGATTGAGGCGCGGCATCTCAACTTCTACTACGGTGACAATCAGGCCCTGTTCGATATTTCCATTGCGATTCCCGAACGGGCGGTGACCGCCTTTATCGGTCCCAGCGGCTGTGGCAAGAGCACGTTCCTGCGGACAATGAACCGCATGAATGACATCATCGACGGCACGCGGCATTCCGGGGAACTGTTGCTGGAAAATCAGAACATCTACGCCCCGGATGTCAATGTCGTCTCGCTCCGCAAGCGGGTCGGCATGGTCTTTCAGAAGTCGACTCCGTTTCCCAAGTCGATCTTCGACAACATCGCTTACGGCCCGCGGATTGCCGGACTGAATGATCGCGAAAAGCTCGCGCACATTGTGGAGACCTCGCTGCAGAGGGCCGCACTTTGGAAAGAAGTGCAGAACCGGCTGAAAGACTCGGCGATGGCTCTTTCGGGGGGGCAGCAGCAGCGGTTGTGCATTGCCCGCGCTCTGGCGACCGATCCGGAAGTGCTGCTGATGGACGAACCGGCATCGGCTCTCGATCCGGCCAGTACCGCCCGCATCGAAGACCTGATCTTCGAACTGAAAGAGAACTACACGATCGTGATCGTCACCCACAACATGCAGCAGGCTGCGCGGGTCAGTGACTTCACCGCGTTCTTTTATGAAGGCAAGCTGATCGAGGTGGGGGACACCGATTCCCTGTTCACCAATCCCCAGGAAAAGAAAACGCAGGATTACATCACCGGCCGCTTCGGCTGAAACATCGGCCGGTGTGGCCGGAACGACAGGTCGCTCGCTCCGGTCCCGGGTTGACGCGACAAGACTGATGCCCGGCTGTCGGCTCAGACAGCTTAGAGAGAAACGAGAAGCTCATGTCTGTTCACATGCAAAATGATCTGGCGGAACTGCATCGGGACCTGTTGTCGATGTGCGCCCGCGTCGAAGACATGATTCACCGGGCGGTGGCCGAGCTCTCCGCGCCGGACTACGAAGAGACCCGCAAGCTGATCGCTGAAGACATCGAGATCGACCGCTGGGACGTGCGGATTGAAGATGCCTGTCTGAAAATTCTGGCCCTCTATCAGCCCGTGGCGATCGACCTGCGCCGCATTACGACCGTGATGAAAATTTCGGGTGAACTGGAGCGGGTGGCGGATCTGGCGGTGAACATCGCCGAGCGCGCCAGCAGCCTGCTCAGCGTCCCTCAGATTACAGTGCCTGATCAGCTCAAGGAAATGGCGGAACGTTCCGTCGACATGCTGCACCGCAGTATCGACGCCTATGTCGATCTCAATAACGACCTGGCCCGTCAGGTCTGCCGCGATGACGATGCCATCGATGAAATGAATCGGGGCCTCATCAACCAGCTGATCGAGTATATGCACCGCTCACCGGAGCACCTGGATGCGCTGATGCATCTGTTTTCCGCAGTCCGTCATGTCGAACGGGTCGCGGATCATGCCACGAATATTGCTGAAGATGTCGTGTACCTCGTGGAAGGGCGAATCATTCGCCACATCCGCAAGTTCGAACAGTCCGAACAGACGACGCAATGAACAAACCCCGGATACTGATTGTCGAAGACGATCCTGCCATCCTCGAGGGACTCGTCTACAACTTCCAGCGAGAAAACTTTGATGTGGCCACAGCGGCCGATGGCCGCGAGGCGCTGCGGAAGTGTCAGCAGCACCCCCCCGATATCGTGCTGCTGGATCTGATGATCCCCCCGCCCGATGGCCTGCAGGTCTGCCGGCAGCTGCGGAGTGATCCCAAAACGAAAAACATTCGGATTCTGATTCTGACCGCCAAGGGGGAAGAGACCGATGAAATCGTCGGTTTCAACATGGGGGCGGATGATTATGTGGCCAAGCCGTTTCGCGTGAAGCCACTGGTGGAGCGGGTGAAGGCGCTGCTGCGGCGTCCACAGGTCGACGAGGAACAGCAGGAACTGGTCATCGACGGCATTGAGATCAATCAGACCAGTCATCTGGTCAGGCTCAACGGAGAAGAACTTCCGTTGACTCCAACGGAGTTCCGCCTGCTCTGGACGCTGGCCCGTCAGCCGGGCAGAACGTTCAGCCGCAACGAGTTGCTCGACTGCTGCCGCGGTGAAGATGCCAATTCGATGCAGCGGACGATCGATGTTCACATTCGCGCACTTCGGAAGAAGCTGGGTGATCGTGCCGACCGTGTCGAAACCATTCGCGGGATCGGCTATCGCTACAAGCCCTCGCGCGGTCCGCTGACATTCGGTCCGCGCGAGTCCTGATTCGGCGGGAACTGCGAAGCAGTACAGAATCGGCCTGCCCCCCCGTGCGAGTTGAATGAATGTCGGGCGGGGCACCGCCAGGAAACTGGCGCTTGGGGGCCTCATGATCTACTATGTGACGAATGCCCCCCGCCCCCCCTCGACCGACCAGGGATGGAAACGACATGACCTTACCGCTCAATACGATTCATCATCTGGACTGCGTGACGGGAATGAACTCGCTGCCGGCGGAGAGTGTGGATCTGGTGTTCGCAGATCCCCCGTTCAATATTGGTTATGAGTACGACGTCTATCAGGATGCGAAAGAGTCGGAGCATTACCTGGGCTGGTCACGGGACTGGATCTCCGCCGTGCACCGTGTGCTGAAACCGGATGGAACGTTCTGGCTGGCGATCGGCGATGAGTATGCCGCCGAATTGAAGATCGAAAGTCAGAAGGTCGGCTTTCATTGCCGCAGCTGGGTGGTCTGGTACTACACATTCGGGGTGAATTGTGCGCAGAAGTTCAGCCGGTCGCATGCCCATCTGTTTTACTTCGTGAAAGATCCAGCCCGGTTTACATTTCGTGCTGACGAACTGGAGAATCGCATCCCCTCCGCGCGACAGCTCGTCTACAACGACAAGCGGGCCAATCCCAAAGGTCGATTGCCGGACGATACCTGGATTCTGCGTCCACAGGATATTGCCGAAAAATTCAGCTCCTCGGAAGACACCTGGTACTTTCCCCGTGTGGCCGGTACGTTCAAAGAGCGGGCCGGCTTCCACGGCTGTCAAATGCCTGAGCAGTTGCTGGGGCGGATCATCCGGATCTGCTCGCAGCCCGGTGAGACGGTGCTCGATCCCTTCTCGGGAAGTGCGACGACTCTGGCGGTGGCGCGCAAGCTGGGGCGGGAGTACGTCGGGTTCGACCTCTCACCCGATTATGTCCGCTTCGGACTGGAGCGGTTGGCGGGAATTCAGCCGGGGGATGCACTCGAAGGAGCCCCTGAGCCGACAATGAGTGCTCCGAGTACGCAACTGGCGGTCGCTTCGATTGAACCGCGTCGACCCCGCGCCCGCCGCAAACCGGCTTCGGCGAAATAGAATCGTCTCGCCCTCGATCGGCTCCTCATGCGCGCCAGACGTGCACTCCTGCATTCTTCGGGCGATGCCCGTTACGGAGCGCCGCAAGAGCTCTCGCTGTGGGGAGGGCTCGGGGCGGATCAACCGGGGTGACAACACTTCGTGACATTCAGCAGCCAGCGCAGCTGATCGGTTTCGACGCGGGTTAATAATCCCTGAGCGGAATCCAGAATTCCTTCCGAGACGTACCAGCGTCCGAGGGCCTCGAACAGGCACTCCGCAGCGTCACGGGTCAGACCGTACTTCCGTTTGAGCGGGACTGCGGCATCGGGGGGGATGTCCTGAAACTGGCTGATCAGCAGGAAGAGTCCTTCCTGTGCGTGCTGCAGGTGATGCTTCTGCAAGGCGTCGGCATACTGCAAGTCGAGTAACCGCTCGCAGGGGGCCGGTCCGCGGGCGAGGAGTCGCCGGGCGATCTCCGGCTCGGTGCGGATCATCCGAGCTGCCGTTTCACAGGTGGCGTAGAGCACACTCTCTTCCAGCAGCGTGGCCCGATGGGGAATGATGTCCTGATGCCGTTTCCAGGTGGAGAGCAGGATATCGAGCTGAACCTGCACCGGGACATTCTTCAGGAACGGGACTTCCGTCAGATAGCCGAAGTTCCGCTCGTGATTGAGGTCCAACTGGTGTGCCAGCTCCAGTCGTTCTCGCGTGTCGAGGCACGCCAGCCGAAATGCGACATAGGTCAGTTCACTACGGGGGAGCGGTGATGATGCGAGAACGAGCATTCCCGCCAGCTTGGCAAAGGATGTTCCCCTTCCACAACAGTCGATTTTCCAGCGGACGCGGTTTTTCTCAGCTCCTGTCATGGCAAGAGGTTACAAGTTTCCTGCCTGTTGCGGATTGCCTGCCGGAAAAATCTTGCCTGTTCCCTAAACGCAACATGCCTGGGAACAGTTTCAAAAAAACATCACGAACGCGTCCCGTTTTTGCATCACCGGGCATTTTCAGGCACCTTGCCGATTGGCGAATTCTCCAGGACGGCGAGCGCTATAATGGGGAAGACGCCTGAGAGAGGCTCAAGCGGCGTGCGGTCGCCCCCGCGGTGCCGGGCACATCCCGGGATTCTCCCTGCTTGAACAGCCCGACAGGCGTTGATATGTTGCAGGAGGCCGGGCTAGCCGCCTCGCAGGGATTGCGTGGTAACAAAGCGTTTTGCGGTGAGGACTTCGGGATGAATTCCAAAGCCAGTTGCGTGCTGTTTTTATTCGGCCTGTGTCTGCTTTTGCCTGCAGATCTCTCTGCCAATGGTGAGGGGCTCGCGCTGCAGCTCGGTCCCCGTCTGGAGGGGGGACTCTCGATCTCGGGCCCCGATGCACGGGTGCAGTTGTTTGTGACGGCTCGCGATGCGGCCGGCAAAAGTCATGATGCGACGCGCGAGGTGACTTACCGCTGCGAACCGGCTGGCATCGTGCATGTGGACGCGGGCGGAGTGGCGACTCCGCTGGAAGATGGGACGGCGACCATCGTTGCCAGCTATCAGGGGGAAACCGATTCACTTCCCGTCACTGTCGTCGACTTTCATCGTGCCCGTCCGCTGAACTTTACGAATCAGATCGTCCCCATTTTTACCAAACTGGGATGTAATGGAGGGGGCTGTCATGGCAAGGCGAGCGGCCAGAACGGCTTCAAGCTCTCGCTGCTCGGTTTTCATCCGGAAGACGATTACGAATTCCTCGTCAAGGAGAGTCGGGCCCGTCGAATTTTTCCGGCCGCTCCCGAGCGCAGTCTGATTCTCACCAAGCCCTTGGGTGAGATGCCGCACGGTGGAGGAAAACGGCTCGAGAAAAACAGCTACGAATATCGGATGCTCCGGCGCTGGATCGAACAGGGGATGCCGTTCGGCAGTCCGACCGATCCGGTCGTGGCCCGGATCGAATGTCTTCCGGCCGAGAGTGTCATGGATCAGGGCCGGCAACAGCAGTTGGCCGTGCACGCCATCTACACCGATGGGACGCGGGAAGATGTGACACGGATGGCGATCTTCGAGCCTAACGATGTCGAACTGGCGGAAAGTTCGGAGACCGGTCTGGTCTCCACGCTCGATCTGTCCGGGGAAGTGGCGGTGATGGCTCGTTATCAGGGGCAGGTCGCAACCTTCCGCGCCACGATTCCGCTCGGAGTGGCTGTGACGGAAACCCCTCCGTCGCGCAACTTCATCGATGACGAAGTCTTTCGCAAGCTGCGATCACTGGGGATTCCTCCCTCTCCGCTCTGTGATGATGCCACGTTCATGCGGCGGGTCTCGATCGATATTACCGGGACCCTCCCGACGGAACCGGAGGTCCGGGAGTTCCTCGCGGACAGCAGCCCGGAGAAGCGTGACCGCCTGATCGAGGAACTGCTGAATCGGCCGGAGTATGCCGACTATTTCGCCAACAAGTGGAACATGATCCTCCGCAACAAGAAGCGGCAGGATGGAGATCAGGCGGGGACATTCAATTTTCACCAGTGGATCTGGGACAGCCTCTACCGCAATCAACCGTACGATGAGTTTGTGCGCGACATTGTGACCGCCAGCGGCGACCCGGGGCTGAACCCGCCCGTCACGTGGTACCGGGAAGTCGCCAGCCTGGATCAACAGGTGGAAGACACCGCGCAGCTCTTCCTCGGTGTGCGCATCCAGTGTGCGCGCTGTCACCATCATCCCTACGAGCGCTGGAGCCAGGATGACTACTACGGGCTGGCCGCCTTCTTCAGCCGAATCGGGAAGAAGGAACTCGGTGCGGAAGTGGCGCGGAACTCCCGTGATCGACGCATTTATCACAACGACGGAGTGGCGCAGAGTCCGAATCCCCGGAGCGGAGTCATGCGGCCACCCTCCCCGTTGGGGCAACCGGCGGTGCAGATTCCGTCGGATCGTGATCCCCGGTTTTATCTGGCAGACTGGATGGCCGATCCGGAGAACCCGTTCTTTGCCCGGGCCCTGGTAAACCGCTACTGGAAGCACTTTTTCAGCCGGGGACTGGTCGAGCCCGAAGACGATATGCGGGCCACCAATCCCCCAACGAATCCCGAACTGCTGGACCGACTGGCCGAGTCGTTCATCGCAAGCGACTTCGACCTGAAGCAGCTGATTCGCACCATCTGCCAGTCGTCGACGTACCAGCTGAGTTCAACTCCCAATGAGTTCAATCTGAAAGACAAGCAGAACTTTTCCCGCTATTACCCGCAACGTCTGACCGCTGAGGCTCTGTACGACGCTTTTCATCAGGTCACGTTGTCGTCGCAGACCTTTCAGGGGATGCCCCCCGGCACGCGGGCTGTGGAGCTTCCCGATGTGTCGACCGCGCCTTACTTCCTGCGGGTGTTTGGTCAGCCGCAGGGAGACAGCGCCTGCGAATGCGAACGGTCACAGGCGGCCAATCTGGCGCAGAGTCTGCATCTGCTGAACAGTCAGGACGTGCAGAACAAGATTGCCTCGGCCGGAGGTCGGGCCCACCTCCTCGCCGGGCAGAGTGATCGTCCGCATGAGGAGCGGGTCCGTGAGCTGTATCGCTGGGTCTATGCCCGTGACCCGCAGCCTGAAGAGGTGCAGATCGCGCTGGCACATATCGAACGTCATGCCGACAAGATCACGATGGCCTATGAGGACATTCTCTGGGCGTTGATCAATACCAAAGAGTTCCTGTTTAACCACTAATTCCTTTGTTTCACTCCGTCTTTTGTTTCACTGAGCCCTGCGTGCTGTTTGCCTGTGTCTCCTCCCCTGTGACGGGTCTCCGATGTCTGCCGTAACGCGAATCTGTCTTGTCGTGATCCTGTGTCTGGGATTGTCCCGGATCGCGCCGGGCCAGTTGCCGCAGACAGTCCTGTTTGCTGTGGCGCCCGCGGGAGGACAGGTCGGCACCGAGTTCGACGTCAGAATCACCGCCGGTTCCGATCTCGATGATCTGAAGCAGCTCGCGTTTTCGCATCCGGGGATCACCGCCCGCCCCAAGATGGTCGAGCGGGATGGAGAGATGACCGCCAGTGAAGACCAGTTCACGGTCCGCATCCCGGCCGATGTTCCCCCCGGAACTTATGAGGTCCGCTGTGGAGGATTGTGGGGGTACAGCAATCCCCGTCGATTTCTTGTCGGATCGCGTCCGGAGCTGAAAGAGAGCGGCGAGAACAATACTCCGCAGCGGGCGACCTGGATTGATCTGAATACCGTGGCGAACGGCTGCCTGGACGCCGCGAACGATGTCGACTGGTTCCGCTTCTTTGGCAAGAAGGGACAGCGAATCGTCATCGACTGCTGGGGAGAGAGGATCGACTCCCGGTTGCACGGTGTGATTTCCGTGTACGACAACACCGGTCGTCGCCGGCTGGCCACGTCCCGAAACGTCAAAGGGGACGACCCGGTCATTCTCTTCGATGTCCCCGCCGATCGGGAATATCTCATTCAGCTGCATGATCTCACCTATCGGGGAGGCCCCGAATACGGTTATCGCCTGGCAGTGAATACCGATCCTTACATCGAGCTGATTGATCCTCCCGCAGCCACAGCCGGTGTCACCGGCACGTTCACGCTGTGGGGCTATAACCTCCCCGGTGGACAACTCACAGGTCAGCAGCTGCGCGGTCAGACGCTGGAAAAACTGGATGTCCAAATTGCAGTTCCCGACGAAGTGGACCGACTGTCGACGGACCAGCGGACCAGTCCGCTCGCTGCGGGGCAGGATGCGTTTACGTATCGATTGCAGACCGCAGCCGGACAAACCTCGAATCCGGTCCGAATCGGCATTTCTCCCGGGCCCGTGCAGAAAGAAGCCGAGCCCAACGGCCTCTCCGGACAGGCCCAGCGACTGATGTTGCCGATGGAAATCTGCGGCACGTTCGGTACCCCTCGCGATCTCGATCTCTTCCGGTTCGAAGCCCAGGCGGGAGAACTGCTGGCCATCGATGTCTGCAGTGAACGCTGCGGCAGTCTGGCCGACCCGGTCCTGACGCTGCAGCAGGTGAAAACCAATGCGGACGGAGTAGAGACCTTCAAGCAGATCGCCGCGCAGGATGATGTGGTTTCCAACCTGAGCATGAACCTGTTTGAGACCCGGACTGACGATCCGACCGTGCGGGTCGAGATTCCGGAGAGCGGGCTGTACGAAATCCGCCTGCGTGATCGTTATGGCGAATCTCGCGGAGACCCGAGTCTGTTCTATCGTCTGGCGGTCCGGCCGTTGACGCCCGATTTCCGGCTGGTGGCTGTGCCGACTCCGCCGATGCCGGGACAGGTCTGGCCGGCCGGATTACGCCGGGGCGACAACCTGCAATACACGGTTTACGTCTTTCGCAGGGATGGTTTTGAAGGTCCGGTGCGGATTACGGCTTCGCAGCTTCCCCCCGGTCTGGCGTGCCCTTCCGTGGTCATCGGCGCCAAAGAGAATTCGGGACAGGTTGTCCTGACCGCGACGGATGAAATTCAGCCCGGGTTGTACCGCGTGGAACTGCTGGGAACGGCCGACGTCAATGACCCTCGGGCTCAACAGGCGGAGTTGACGCTGAAAAAGGAACTCGCCGGCGTCGAGAACTCGTTGAACGAATTGCGGAATGCGACAGGCCGGAATGCGACCGCACTGGCCGATTCCACACTGCAGGCGCAGTCAGCGCGGGAAGCCGCCCAGGCGAAGCCGGATGATGAGTCGCTGCGGAAACGTTCGGAATTCCGTCAGCAGGAACTGGCTAAGCTGCAGGAGGCTCAGCGTCGACGCGATGCGGAACTGGCACAACTGGAGCAGAAGAAATCGGGACTGATCGAACATCTGCGGACCGCTCAGGAGCAGCGAGTCGCCACCGTCCGACAGGTGACGCGGGGAGTTCGTGCCGCCACCGTCATCTGGAGTTTCCACGATGTGCAGCCTGCCATTTGCCGCATCACCGATGGAGTGTACGTCAGCGTCATGCAGGATGCTGCTCCGTTTCAGCTGCTGGCTGATGTTCATCAGCTGGAAGCCTGTCAGGGGAGTGAGCTGCAGATTCCGGTCTCTCTGTATCGACGGGGAGAGTTTCAGGGGAAGGTGACGGTTCAGGCCCAGGCCGGCGAGAATCCTGCCGGACTCGATGTCACCCCGATGCCGTTTGGTGAAGGGCTGCAGGCCGAACAGCTGCGACTGTTCATCGGGGATCAGCTGGCTCCCGGCGTTTATACGCTCGATCTGCGTGGTCAATCGGAAGTCACGTTGCGGCGCAACCCGGCTCGGGCCGAACGCATGAAAGAGCGGCACGAACGCTTCCGGCAACAGGCGGAGAACGCCCGCAAAATTGTGGATGCGGCGGGGAAAAAGAAAGCGGATGCTGCAGCGGCTCTCAACGGGGCCTATCAGAAACAGCATCTGGCGCAGTCAGTGTTGTCGCAGAAACAGCAGGAACTCGATGCCCTGCGGCCCATCTTGGCTGCGGCGGAGCAGACGTTCAAACAGACCTCTGAAGATCTGTCCCAGAGGACAGCAGAATGGACGCAGGGAGAACAGAGCGCGAAAGCTGCGGCAGCCCGGCTGAAAGCGCACGACGATCTGATTGCCCAGACGGAGAAGCAGCTGGCGGCGGCGGAAGCGGCGCTGCAGCGTTTGCGCGAGCAGACCCTTCCGGAAGGCGTGCAACCCGCCGGAGGGGAATCGGAATCGGGGCAGGGGGGCGCTCCGGCGGTCGTGCCGCTGAATCAGGGGGATCTCGACGCAGCCGTGAAAGCGGTGGAAGAACTCAGAAAATCCCGCAGCGATCTGCTTCTCGCCCGCGATGCACTGAAGACCGCCCAGGAGCTGGCCACAGAAACACACTCCGCAGAAGCGGCTCGCAAAGAGGCGGCTCATCAACTCAACGAGACGGCCAAGGCCCGGCTGAAGGCCCAGCAGCTGATGTTCACTCAATCAGAAAGTGCGTTGCAGTCCGCGCAGCTGGAGTTGCGGAAGGCGCAAACCGAGTTGAGTGCTGCTGAGAACGCTTTTTCGCAATCCGAAATGGTCGAGAAAGCGGCCGAAGAATCGTTCACTGCGATCGACCGGACCCGACAGAACGCCGAGCGGGAGATGAATGAGGCCATCCGCGAGGCCGAGCCCCGGCAAGTGCATTTCAATCCTCCCGTGACTCCGGTGGTCCTGACGGTGAAACCGGCGCCGGTTCACCTGACGGCCAAACTCCCGCCGGATGCGGTCCTCTCTTCGGAGACTCCGCTGTCGATCGAAGTGCAGGTGACCCGTCAGAATGGTTTTGAAGGACCGGTGTCCCTCGCACTGCAGGGACGTTCCGTCAACGGAATAATCGAGGCCGCGCCCCAACAGCTGGAGCCCGGGGAATCGCATGCGGTCCTCAACATTGTCGCTGTCGAAAAAGCAGAATCACAGACCGTGCAGTTCACGATTCGGGCCACGGTCGATCAGGATGGGGTGCAGACGGTCGACGTCCCTGTCAGCCTGACGGTCAAGAGCGGTGCCCCATGATGTGGAGTAGGAAGCCCATGCTCGTCAGGAGGACGCAGACTGCGATCGCAGCGCAGCGACGATCAGAGAGTTTCGCGAATCGTTGCCGGGTCTTCCTGGTGGCGTTGCTGTCTGGTCTCTGCGCCTTGCGTTCAGTCACTCTGGCGCAGGAGCCGACAGCTCCGGTTGATTCGCAAGTCGAACGTCCTGTCGACTTCTACGAAGATCTCTATCCGATTCTCGAATCGAACTGTATCGCCTGCCACAACTCCTCTGTGCACGAAGGGGGGCTGGTGCTGGAGTCAGCGGAATTGATGCTGCGCGGCGGTGATTCCGGCCCGGGGCTGGTTGCCGGCAAGCCGGAAGAAAGCCTGATCTTTCGAGTGGCTGCGCATCATGATGAGCCGTTCATGCCTCCGTTGCCGAACAAGGTCCGGGCGCGCACGCTGACGCCGGCTGAACTGGAACTCCTGAAGCGGTGGATTGCAGAAGGGGCCACCGCCGGGAAACGTCAGGGGTCCCGCTCGCTCGACTGGCAGCCGATTCCGGAAACCTACCGGGCGGTGTACAGCCTCGCTCTCTGCCCCGAAGAGCGTTACCTCGCCGCCGGTCGAGGGAATCGCATTTTTCTTTACGATCTGATCGCTCAGCAGGAAATCGGTCGATTGACTGATCCGCTGCTGCTCGGGCTGCGCAGGAAAGAGGCGCCACTCTACGGGGGCGGCGTGGCTCATCGCGATTTCGTGCACTCACTGGCAATCAGCCCGGATGGCAAGCTGCTCGCCTCGGGTGGCTATCGAGAGGTGAAGCTCTGGGAACGCCAGCCGGCAACCCGCCTTGCCGAACTGTCCCTGGGAGAACCGGTGCGGGCCTTGACCCTCTCCGCCGATGGGAGCCGTGCTGCGTTTCTGCTGGAGAGTGGTTGCATCCGGCTGTGGCATCCCGAAGCCGCGACCGCCGGTGCCCAGATTGTCTGTGAGGTCGGCAAGTTCGTTGCGATGGCTTTTTCTCCCGACAATCAGACGCTGGTGACGCTCACTCCGGCCGGACTGATTCAACTGCACGACAGCGATACCGGTGAAGTCCGGAGCCAACTGGACACGAAGTTGCCGGCCACAGCACTGGCGATTCGGGGGCAGGGTCCGGAACTCGTCACCGCACACACGGATCACGTGATTCGTACCTGGTCCTGGCCGACAACAGAGGCTCCCGCGTCCGTCTGCCTGAAAGAGTTCGCAGGGCACACAAAAGAGATTACCTCGCTCGCCATCTCCAATCCCTCCAACAGTCTCGTCTCGGGAAGTCAGGATCAGACGGTTCGGCTCTGGAGTTTCGAAGAAGGCGGGGCCATTCAGGTTTATCCTGCGGGCGCGGAAGTGCTGGCGGTTGCGATGACCCCCGATGGAAACACCATCGTCGCGGCAGCCGCAAACCGCATCGTCCGCATCTGGAACCGCCAGGGAGAACAGCTGGCAGAGATTTCCGGCGATCTGGAGCGGCGGCTCGCGCTGCAGCGGGCCGAAGACGCTGCGGCCATTGCCGGGCAACAACTGGCCCATGCGACCGCGGCCGTGGGTGCCGCGACCGACGACGTGGCGCAGCGCTCGGCGTCTCTCGAGAAAAGCCGCGAAGAGCAGCAGACCGCGCAGACTGCCCTCACTGCCGCCGCGACAACCCTCGCCGATGTGGAACGCAAGTTGACGGAGCTCGCCAGCCAGCTGATCGACGAGCCCGCGAATGAATCACTAAAAAAACAGCAGGAATCGCTGCAGGGTGAGAAGACCAAAGGGGAGCAGGCACTGACCGCAGCCCGGGATCAATCGACCTCGGCGGCTCGCAATGTGACCCTGGCAGAACAGTCGCTCAACAACGCCCGGCAACAGCTTGAACAACGTCAGGGGCAGGTCGCCGAACTCCAGCAACGGCAGCAGCAGCTCTCCGGTGAGCTGGAGCCGTTACGCCAGCAACTCGCCGAGTCCGCCCGCGCGGTGCAATGTCTGGCGGTGACGTTAAGCGGTTCGACCCTGTTGACCGCCGGCCTCGATCAGCCAGTGCAGAGCTGGCGAATCACCGACGGCAAGCCGATCGAGCATTTTGTCTATCCTGACACCGCCCCGGTCATGACGACCGTGACCGCCAGCGGGCTGGTGCTGGGGGTGGATGCCGAAGGTCTGGCGACGATCTGGAACTTTCGCCGACGCTGGGTCTGGAAGGGGACTCTCGGGCCGCCTGTCGACGCTCCGCTGGATGTGGAACAGTCGGTGCTCATTGATCGTGTTCAGGCTCTCGCCTGGAGTCCGGATAGCCGGTTGCTGGTGACCGGAGGCGGGGAACCCTCACGGAGTGGTGAGATCCAGATCTGGGACGTCGCGAGCCGACAGATGATCCGGTCGATTCCCGATCCCCATGTGGATGCGGTGGTCGATCTGGCGGTTTCGCGGGATGGTGCCTGGCTCGCCTCTGCCGCGGCGGACAAGTTTGTCCGGCTGTTCCGGATGTCCGACGGTGTGCTGGTCCGCTCGTTTGAAGGTCATACCGATCACGTGCTGAGTGTCGCCTTTCAGGCGGACGGCAGTTCGCTCGCCAGCGGTGGAGCCGATCAGACGATCAAGATCTGGAACACCGAAACCGGCGAACAGCGACGCACGATTGAGGGCTTCGCCAAACAGGTGACCGCCCTGGAGTATCTGGGAATCACAGACCGTCTGGTGGCGGCGTGCGGTGATCGGAATGTGAAGCTGTTGAACACGGCCGATGGCAAAACACTGTCGACTTTCACCGGCGCTCAGGATTTTCTGTATGCACTGGCTGCCACTGCCGATGGCCACTGGATTATCGCCGGTGGGGAAGATGGAGTGGTACGGGTCTGGAACGGTCAGAACGGCGAAGTGGTGGAACGGTTCGACCCGCCGCCTGCGACAGACGCTCCCTGAACCCGCAGCTGCGTGACGATCAGGAATTCAGCTCCTTTTTGTGCGCGTCGCGTCGAACGATGGTTATGATCGAACGCGAGAAGAATTCCCGTCTCCAGCTGAATGCCGATCATGCCGAACCTCCCTCTGACCGCAGGACGATTCTTCAGGAAGATCGTCGAGGAGTTTCTGGAGGACGGCTGTATGACGTTGGCGGCGGCACTCGCTTTTTATGCCGTCTTTTCGATCCCGCCGCTGGTCCTGATTGTGATGACGGTGACCAGCCTGCTCTGGAATGAACAGGTGGTGCGCGAGCACTTGCAGACCGAGCTGGTGCAGCTGCTCGGCGCTCCCGGGACTGACCAGCTGTTCGAAATGATGCGCGCCGCTCAGCGACTGCAACAGGGACCGTTGGCAATGACGATTCATATCATCGTGCTGCTGGTGGGCTCCACCAGTCTGCTGACGGAACTGCAAGTGGCGTTGAACAAGGTCTGGAACGTACGGAGCGACCCCCGCAACGGGGCAATCCGGCAGATGCTGATCAAACGGGCACTTTCGTTTGGAGTGATCCTCGTGGTGGCTGCTCTGCTGCTGGCTTCGCTGGTGCTGACCACGGTGCTGGGAATCGTGGTCAATTCGCTGAATCAGATGTTGCCGGGCGAATATGAGGTGTTGTTGACGACGGCGGGGCACGGGGGGATTACCTTCCTGATCGTGATGGTGCTGTTTGCGCTTCTCTTCAAGTGGCTGCCCGATGTGCGGATTCCATGGTTCGATATCTGGGTGGGAGCCGCTGTCACCGGACTGCTGTTTCTGCTGGGAAAGAATCTGCTCGGGTTCTATCTGGGTCGACTCGATCTCAATGCCTATGGAGCCGGAGGGGCGTTGGTCCTGCTGCTGACGTGGGTCTATTACAACACGATGATTCTGCTCCTCGGGGCGGAGTTCACCGAGGTCTTCGCCCGGACTCGTGGCAGCCGCATCGTGCCGGCGCCCGGGTATCTCGTTCAGCCCAAGGCGAGTACTGCGAACGCCCCCGGAGTCGCTGCCGTTCCTTGAACGCAGTCTGCTCTCGATCGCGTGGGCGATCGGATCGCTATTCGCTCGGCACGGAGCCCTCCACGCTCTGTCACAGCCAGTGACAAATCTCCCGATCCGGATCAAATTCGCCCTGAAAAATGGACGTGTCTCAAGGTGTCTGGGGTTGTAAGGTGTTTCTGGGGAACCGTTTGTGGTTGCGTTGACGCTGGTGACAAAGCTTTGACACTTCGCGCGCAACTTTGACTGAACTTTCGCCACCTCCAGACACACTCGCTCCGAAGATTCTGATAGAAAATCAAGCCTCAAGGAGCCGTCGAGGCCTTCCGGAAGGCTGATAACCACCGCTTGATTTGATCAAACGACAGTACCCCCGGACGAGCCCGGCGATTCGAGATACCTGCTCTTAGCGAAAGTCTGAAATCATGTCTGCGACCCTCTTCGATGCCGAACCTGAAGCCGGCATCTCCCTGATTGATGAAAATCTTCCCGTGTCTCCGGAAAGTTCGAAGTCTGCCCCCAAGCAGCTGAGCCAGACCGCGAAAGAACGTGCGGAACTGCTGGCATACTTTTACAGTGACAATCTGAAGCTGAAAAATGTCGACTGGGTGATCGCCGGCTGGATGGCGCTGATGCACATCGGCGCGGTCGCGGCCCTGTTCTTTGTGACCTGGCAGGCGATTCTGGTGACGGTGGTGCTGCACTGGCTGACATGCAGCATCGGCATCTGCATGACCTACCACCGCTGCCTGTCTCACCGTTCGTTGAAGTTGAAGAATCCCTCCAAGTTCATCGGCACGCTGATCGGCTCGATTGCCGGCGAAGGGACACCGCTGAACTGGACGGCCACCCATCGCGTGCATCACGGCCATTCGGATCAGCCGGGAGACCCGCACTCACCGCTGGAAGGACCGTGGTGGTCGCACCTGTGGTGGATGATGCTCAAGACCAACAGCCGCAAGCAGCGGTTGCTGTACCAGCACTACGCACCCGATCTGCTCCGCGATCCGATGATGATGTTCTTCGAAAAGACCTTTGGTCTGTGGCTGACGGTGACCGCAGTCGTGCTGTACCTCGCCGGGGGCTGGCCGATGCTGCTGTGGGGCATGTGTGTGCGGATGGTCTTCGCTTACCACAGCACCTGGTTTGTGAACTCGGCGACCCATCTGTGGGGCTACCGGAATTACAAGACGACCGACGCATCCCGCAATCTGTGGTGGGTGGCTCTGCTCAGCTACGGTGAAGGCTGGCATAACAATCACCACGCCCATCCGCGACTGGCGCGGGCTGGTCACCGGTGGTGGGAAGTGGACATGACCTGGTGGACCATCAGCTTCCTGCGGGCGATCGGACAGGCGACCGATGTCGATGACCGGATCCCCGCCGAGCGGACAGCTCACGCTGAAGCGGTGTGAGTCCCGCCGATTGAACTGCAAATTCCCGAAACGCCGTGGTCCCCGGACTGCGGCGTTTTTTATTGCATCGTCTCCAGGGGCCAGCTGCTCTTGCCGGATTTTCGCGCGGCAAGTATTTCGTGAGCGGAATGGCTCAAATCAGAACGCCGAGAGCCGCGAATTCCCAGACGGCGGGCTTCAGGACCGGCCTCCCAGTCGCTGCAGATCGGGAGTGATCCTCCGCATCGCCTCGGCGTAAGAGACGACCGGTTGATAGCCGAAATCGCGGCGGGCCTTCTCGGTGGAATAGGTGTGTGACTGGCTGAGCTGCAGCGCGAGAAACCGGGTCATCCGCGGTTCGCCCGAGAGACGGAGGCAAGTAAAAATGGCTTCGAGCATGGCCCCGGCGCAGTACGCGGTACGCGCTGAGACGGTTCGCTGCAGAGGAGGTAATCCGGCCAGAGCCAGCAGCTCATCAATCCAGTCCCAGAGACGGACAGGTTGCAGCTCATTAACGAAATAAGCCTCCCCGGCACAGCGAGCCCCTGCATTCAGGGCATCGTGTGCCTGCAGATGGGCGGCGGCGGTGTTCTCCACATAAGACATGGAGATCAGGTTGTGGCCATCGCCGATCCTCGCGATTTTCCCGGCCCGTGCGTTGTGGATCAGCCTCGGAATCAAATGATTGTCCCGGGGACCCCAGATGAGGTGCGGACGCAGCGCCATCGTCAACAGCCCTTGTTGTCCGTTGGCGGCGAGGACCTCCCGTTCTGCAATCGCTTTGGAATGAGGATAGTGACACAGGTAGCGGGCGGGATAGGGGAGCGTCTCATCGGCGTCGAGATGGGTCTGGCCATCGTAGACCACACTTGGCGAGCTCGTATAAATCAGCTTGCGGACATTGTGTTTCAGGCAGGCCTGCAGAACGTGGCCGGTTCCCCGGGTGTTGATTCCGTGGAACATCTCCCACTTTCCCCAGATGCCGGGCAGAGCCGCCACATGAAAAACGGAGTCCATGCCGCTCACCGCCCGTTCGACCGCAGCGGCATCACGCAGGTCCCCCTGCTGGACGTCGACCCCTTGTGCGGAAAGCTCCGGATAGGAGCCCCGGGAGAAGATGCGCACTTCCTCTCCCCGGTCGAGCAGCAGCTCCACGAGATAGCGCCCCAGAAATCCTCCTCCACCCGTGACCAAGGCACGCATGATTCTGGCTGTTCCCATCCTTTTGAAATAATTGAATCGACCCGGCAGCGCGGGGGAAGAAGCATCGGCCTTCGGGAGGTTACTGGATCGCGTCCATTTCCTCGCGGGTCAGATTGCCGCCGCGTCGGAGAACCAGTTCTGACAGGCGGACAGCCCAATCGGCCATGCCCGCTTCGCGCATCTGCGCCAGACATTCATCGATGTCGTATTCCACACGCTTCAAGGTCACCTGTCCATCTTCGATGATGGCGTAGGCCGCGCGCGGGTCACCGTCACGCGGCTGGCCGACGCTCCCCGGATTCAGCACCTGCACGTTACCGAGGTTCAGGTGAAATGGCATGTGCGAATGGCCGACACAGACGAAGTCCGCTTGAGCCCCCTCCAGCCGTTGCCGCCAGGCCTGTGCATCTTCACCCAGATACTCATCCATCGGATCACGGGGGGTGGCGTGCACGAGCAACATATTCCATTGATCGGCTCGAAAGTGTGCGGTGACCGGCAGCCTCGCCAGGAACTTGGTCCGTTGCGGGTCGATCAGATCCCAATGCAAGGGGCGGGCAGCCGCAGCCAGGCGACGAAAACCCGAACTTCCGGTGGCGACCACTCTTTGAGCCACGGCATGATCGTGATTCCCCCGCACCGTCGCATCCGCATGACGACGGACCCAGTCGATACAGGGGAGGGGATGCGTTCCGTAGTCGACAATGTCTCCCAGGACGATGCAGCGGTCGAACTCTTCCTGAATGGACCGTAAGGCCGCCCAATTGGAATGGATGTCGGCGACGACAAGAGTACGCATGGTCGATGGCCAACGCTGGAAGTTGTTCCGGTGACAGACATTCTGTCGAAAACGGTGAGGGTGGGCCGGGGGCGTCGAATCGTGAATTTTTTGAAACCGTTTGACGCTGTGACCCGCAGACAGGTTACAATGTGACTCCCTTCTGCAGTTTCGGCAATCCGCACTTACGCCGGGACATCTGGTCCGGCGATCGGTCGTGTTCTCTCGTACGTGTTCTCTCGTAACAGAGTAGCCCATGAGCCAACATCTCGACAACATGACGCTGCAGCACAAGTTGACGGAAGCAGAACGGCTCTGTCGCGAGCTGATTCATCATCTGGAACACGGATTCATCCCCAAGGCTCATGGGCTGCTTCGGATGGCACGGCAAGGGTCTGATCATTCGGGGTTTAACGATGCGAGTGATCGCACGGTTCGCAATGCGGTCGACACCGTCTTGGAATCGGACGATTTCTCACGACAATTGACCACACAGCTTTCCGAATATCTGGTTGCGATCGATCATGATGTCAAACGAAACACAGGCTGAGAAACCGGAAGCGGGTGGAAAGCAGAATGGCCCACCCCCGATCCATTGCGGTCTACGATAGTCCGGTCGGGACCGTGCAACAGGCTGGGCCGGCCGGCTTGGCCGCTTCGCAGAATCGGAAGATGGACATGTCAATCAGGGATCGGGAAAGAAGGACTGCGGGCTGATGCCGGATTCGGGAAGTCATCCCTCGGGTGCCACGGGCGGTCTGGGACTCACATTCGTGCGTCCTCTGCCGCAGGGGTTGCCCTTGCCTGCGGAACCCCGGCCGGTCGTCCCTCGCGCTGCTTATCACGATCTGGTCAGCCAGCTCTTTCCCCCGAAAGCGAAAGAAGATTCCGCCAGCATTCCTCCCGTGACAGGTCTCTCACTGGGACACTTTGTGATCGAGGAGCGGATCGGCCGCGGCGGAATGGGGGCGGTGTTTCGTGCGATCGACCAGCGGCTGGATCGCGTGGTCGCGCTGAAGGTTCTGGCTCCGGACCATTCCTCTGATCCCGATTCGGTGGTCCGCTTCCAGAATGAGGGGCGGTCGGCGGCCCGGCTGGATCACGACAACATCGCCCGGGTGTATTACATCGGCGAGGAGCACGGGCTCCATTTTATCGCCTTTGAGTTTGTGACCGGGACCAACGTCCGCAACTTCATTGCCCAGCGGGGGCGGTTGAACCCCAGCGACGCCGTCAGCTTCACCCTGCAGATTGCGGAAGCCCTGCGGAACACTTCGGCAGCCAATGTCGTCCACCGCGACATCAAGCCTTCCAACATCATTATCACGCCGACCGGACGGGCCAAGCTCGTCGATCTCGGTCTGGCCCGGCAGATCAATCCCGAAATTTCCCGCGATTTGACCATTGCCGGAACCGCACTGGGGACGTTCGATTATATCGCTCCCGAACAGGCGATGGATGCCCGCAATGTCGACGTTCGCAGCGATATCTATTCGCTCGGCTGTACTCTCTATCACATGTTGACCGGAGAGCCCCCCTATCCGACCGGCACGATGTTTGAGAAGGTGATGAACCATCACCGCTCGACCGCTCCCGATCCCGCACAGAAGAATCTACGCGTCAGCCCGCAGCTCTCCCGCGTCGTGCAGCGCATGATGGCCAGCAACCCCGATGAGCGGTACCAGTCGGCCGAGAGCCTGATCAGCGATCTGCTGCCGATTGCGAATGCACTGGGGCTCGAACCGGCCGCTCCGGAATCGATGATCTGGCGGGCGCCGCTCGCTTCACGGAAAAGTCCGTGGTGGGAAGGGACGCGAACCTGGATGACCGTCGGGGCACTGCTCCTGGTGCTGGTCTTCGGCATCGATCAGCTGCATCTCGATCAGCCTCGTCACAGTGCGGCTCCCGATGTTTCCCCGGGTGAATCCATTCCGCTTCCAGCGGGCCCGGTTGCGGCTCCGGAAATCGTCCTCCCGGTCCCGGATCCCCCTCAGGTGGCGAGCACTCCCAATCCCTCCGTGCCGGCAGATCCTGCCCCGTCGTCAGCCTCTCCCGAGGTTCCCCTTCCTCAAGGGCTGATCGCACTGCAGGAGAGCCTGAAGCAACTGCTCGACTCGGCCACTCCCCCTCCGTCGACGGTTCCGGTGCCGACGATTGACCCGTTGCCGCAACCGGTCCGATCGTCCCTGGGCGCACCCCCTGTTGCCGTTGAGACACAGACTCCACTGGCTCCTCCGGCACCAACCGATCAGATTATGATTCTGCAACCGGGGCCTGAAGAGAATCAGGCGATGCCCACGCTTGCGGCTGCCTGCCTGGCTGCCGTCGACAATGCCGTGATTGAAATTCGCAGTAACGGCACGCTCACGGTGACCGAAACCCTGCAGGTGCTCAACAAGCGTCTTCGTATCCGGCCCGCACCCGGCTATCGCCCTGTCCTCCGGTTTGACCTGACGGGGACAAATCAGAGCGGCTCGTTCTCACGTGTGGTCGAAATGCTGCGTGTCGAGCGGGGAGTGATCGAACTGTACGACCTTGATCTCGAAATGGTCGTCACCCCCGATTCCACTTCCGAATGGGCCCTGCTGTCGCTGGAAAGCCAGTCGATGCTGACGGCGCGAGGGGTGTCGTTCACGATGGTGAATCCCCAGATGCTGCCGGCCATGCTGGTGCATGTTCCCATGAGTCCCGATGCAGAAATCGGCGCCCTGCTGTCCGATCGGATGAATGCCCGACAGACCTCCGTCGAGCTCAACGGCTGCCTCTGCCGGGGACAAATGGACTTTGCCTGTCAACGGGATGTGCAGAGTGCCAACTATCGGCTGGATAACGTCGGTCTGGCACTGGCCTGGTCGTTGTTGCGGATCGATGGTTCGGAGTCGACGGAAAATGACTATGTCGAAGCCGGTTCGCAGGAGGCGATCCATCTGGCCCTGAGTCATGTCACCGCGGTCCTCGGACGGGGTGTCATGCAGGCAACCTCCGGAGAGCATGGCACGCTCCCCGAACTGCAACTCGCGATCAGTGACAGCGTGATCCGGGTGGATCAGAAAGAGTATCCTTTGGTCTCGATCAGCGGACATCAAGGCTATGAATCGCTGTTGGACCGACTGCTGGTGGCTAATCATCGTGACCCGAGTTTTTTTCAACTCGCCGGTCCACTCTGCGTGATCACGTCCACATCGTCCCGCTTTCTGGATGTGCATCGCCTGACGGCCGACCAGTTCGGCACGCATCCACATAATCTGGTCGATGTCAATCTGCTGGAACTGCCGATGGAAATGGACTGGACCGCTCTGCACACCATCCAGCCATCCGATCTCCATCTCCGTCAGGACGAGAGTTCCGATTTTATCAATCCTGCGGAGAACGCCTCGGGCGATCGTCAAAATGCCGGAGTTGACTGGATGTTTCCACGTCTGCCGGTGAAGTTTCCACAGCCCGCCCGCCCTTCCAGTCCTCGCACCAGTTCGGCCGGCTATTAAAGCAGTTTGCTCTCTGCAGTCCCCACGCAGCAGGCGATTCGCCTGTGAGAGAGCGTCGCTCCCCGCGGTGAAAGGGCCGTCTCCGCAGCCGACGTGTGACGGCTGGTCTTTCAGTCCCCGAACAGCAGCACTTCAGCTGCAGACCGGCAGAGCGTGATGGGGCAGGGGCTTTCGGGCGATTTCTGTGGACTCGTTTGGTATCACAGCCGAGAAGTCTAAAATCACCTGAGCCCACATCGAGTACGGTCGTAGAAAAGCGGATTTGCGTGAAAGATTTGGTTACCCCGAAGCAGGTTGCCCAGGCCATTGATGTCAGCGAGTCTTCGCTGAAACGCTGGTGTGATCAAGGTTTAATTCCGTCTGTCCGCACCGCGGGAGGTCATCGCCGGCTGCCGGTCAATGGTGTGCTGACCTTTCTCCGGAAGTTCGGATACGAAATTCGTCATCCCGAGCTGCTCGGCCTCCCTCCGGCAACTCTGGGAGGTCACGTCCGGAAAGTCGTGGAACAGCGTGATCGGCTGATTCAGGCGATGGTGGAGGGGAACGAAGAAGTCGGCGTCGAAATTGTATTGAACGCCTACCTCGCCAAAATTCCGATGAGCGTCATCTGCGATGACCTGCTGCACGGCGCCTATCAGGAAATTTCCGGTCGGCTCGCAGCGGGGAAGCTGGCGGTTTATCAGGAGCGCCGGGCGAACGAACTCTGCCAGCGGGTCGTGTACGAAGTTCGTCGGGCCCTGCCCGAACTCCCCCCCACAGCCCCCCTGGCGGTCGGGGGAACAGTCGACGGGGATTCTTATACGCTGGCATCGTCGATGGCGGAACTCGTGCTGCGGGAATTGGGTTGGCGCGCGAGTTCACTCGGCAGCATGCTGCCACTGCTCTCGTTGCGACAGGCCATCTGTGATACCCGGCCCAGGTTGTTCTGGCTGAGCATGTCGGTGATTCGTGACGTCGAGATGTTTCTGGTGGCCTACGACAGCCTGTCTCAGCTGGCGAAGGATAACGATGTCGCCCTGGTGATTGGCGGTGCCGGCATTACCGATGCCCTGCGCGCGAATGCGGTACAGTGCCTGCTGTGAGTCCTATCAGGATCTCGAGGTCTTCGCCCGCAAGCTGTTCGAGCCGGTGCAGACTCCCCCTGCACCCTGAGCAGGGTCAACTCCTGTTTTTCTTCTCCTGAAACAGCGTGCGACATGTCACCTTCCACTGTCCTGATGCAGGCGGACGAAATTGCCGACGCCCGGCAGCTGATTTCTCTCGCGCTGACAGAAGATCTTGCGGGTCTGTCTGACATCACCACCGATTCGCTGGTCCCGGAGTCGGCTCAGGGGCGGGTGCAGATTGTCTCGCGTGCTGCGGGGGTGCTGTCGGGAGCGGCGGTCGCCCGGCAGGTGTTCGAGCAGCTCAACCCGAATGTCCGCTACGACCTGCATTGCCGTGACGGTGCGCCGCTGCAGAGTGGAACGGTGATCGCCACCGTGGAAGGTTCCATGCGGACCCTCCTGACGGCCGAGCGGACTGCGCTGAACTTCCTGACGCTGCTGAGCGGTGTCGCCTCGCTTACTCGCACCTATGTGGAAGCCGTCCAAGGGACTCGGGCGGTAATTCTCGACACCCGCAAGACCCTGCCCGGGTTACGACGACTGCAGAAGTTCGCAGTCCGCTGCGGCGGCGGGCAGAATCATCGGATTGGCCTGTATGACGCCGTATTGATCAAAGACAATCATCTGGCCTGGTGGCTGGAGTCGGGGCATTCACTGGCCGATGCGATTCGGGAAGCCCGCCGTCAGGCCCCCGAGGGGATGATTGTCGAGGTGGAAGTCGATTCCCTCGCTCAGCTGCAGGAGGTGCTTCCCGCTGGGCCCGATATCGTTTTGCTCGACAACATGTCGACCGCGCAGCTGTCCGAAGGGCTTGCCCTGCGGGATTCCCTGGCTCCGACGGTTCAACTGGAAGCTTCGGGGGGAGTGAACCTGAACACAGTCGCGGCGATTGCCCGGACAGGGATCGACCGGATCAGCATTGGCGCGCTGACGCACTCCGCCCCCGCGCTCGACATCGGCTTCGACTGGGGAGGTTAACGCCGGTGGCTCCTACGCAGCCCGGCGCAGTTCATTCGTCGACTGGCCACGAGTGATCCCGGCGTAGCGACTCCTGTTCTGTTCACGTTCGATCGAGTGAGGTTCCAGTGAGCGCTTCTTCTCCCGCTTCGTCAGACTCGCAGCTGACCATCAGAAGGGCAGGTCCCGACGATGCCGAGGGGGTCTGGGCAATTCTGAACCCGGTGATCCGGGAAGGGGTCACTTACGCACTTCCTCGCGAAATGAGTCGCGAACAGGCGCTCGCGTTCTGGTTCCATTCGGATCGTCAGGTCTATGTTGCGGAGGAACAGGGAGCCATTCTGGGCACCTTCTATTTGCGGCCGAATTATCCCGGTGGTGGAGCACATGTCGCCAACTGTGGCTATGCGACTTCGACTGCGGCGCGCCGGCGGGGAATTGCCCGGCGGATGGGACTGCATTCGCTGGAGGTGGCTCGTGCTCAAGGTTATCGGGCGATGCAGTTCAATTTCGTGGTCAGCACAAACCTGACGGCGGTCCGGCTCTGGAAGTCGATCGGCTTTCAGGTCGTCGGCACGCTTCCCGGGGCCTTTGCCCATCCCGAGCAGGGTGATGTCAACGCCCTGGTGATGTTTCAGCGGCTGGACTGAGCCCCGTTCCGGAAAAACCGTACGGATCCGCATTGTCGCCAATTCTTTGAGCAGCTTTTTTTCTGTTATCGGAAATCGGGTGGATCTGACGTCAGGTTCCCCGTTTTCGTGAGGGCGTCGCATCACAGGGGGCGGCTGTCTGCCCGTCACCCGGTCCACGAATGCTTGAGTCCGGGGATTCCGGCCGCTGAGCCTGCTACGATGGAAGTGGATCTGGTCTCATCTTTGGCAGAGGTGCTGCATGGCGACTGGGAATGTCCGGGCTGCGACGGTTCCCGTGGGAATCGATCTGGGGACAACGTATTCCTCTCTGGCCTATCTGACTTCACAAGGGCAGCCGGTCACGGCGGCGAATTCGGCGGGAGAGCTGTCGACGCCTTCCGTCGTCCTGTTCGATGAACATGAAGTGCTGGTCGGGACGGAAGCACTGCGACAATCGATCACCTATCCGGAGCGGGCGGTCCTGCATGCGAAGCGGTTCATGGGAGACCGCAACAAGGTGTGGGTGATGGATGGTCGCCCATACCGTCCGAAAGATATCGCAGCGTTCATTCTGAAAAGTCTGCTGACCAGCGCGGAAGAAGTGCTGGGGAAGATTCGTCACGCGGTGATCACGGTTCCCGCGCAGTTCAGCGATCTGCAGCGGCAGGATACCGTCGAAGCTGGCCTGCAGGCAGGACTGGAACGGGTCGACATCATCAATGAGCCGGTGGCGGCTGCGCTTTGTTATGTGCTGGGCGAGGGGATGTGGTTTGCGGAACTGGCGGAAGAGCAGACGGTGCTCGTGTTTGACCTGGGGGGCGGGACGTTCGATCTGTCGCTGGTGAAGTACAACAAGTCCAATGTGCAGGTGCTGGCTTCGGGGGGAGATCTCAAGCTCGGAGGGCTCGACTGGAACAAGCTGCTCGAAGAGTTTGCCTGTGATGAATACATCAAACAGTCGATCAGCGATCCCCGACTCGACCGGGAGAGCCTGCAGGCACTCACCCTGGAAGTCGAACAGGTGAAGCGGAGTCTGAGTGTCCGTCCCCGTTCCACGCTGGTGGTGCAGCATGAAGGTCGCCGCAAGGCCTATGTGATCGAGCGGGACTACTTTGAACTCCTCTCTCATCCGTTGCTGGAACGTCTGACGACGATCACCAATCAGCTGCTGCGGACCCAGGGTCGGGGCTGGGCTCAGGTGGATGCGGTTCTCGTGACCGGAGGCTCCTCACGCATGCCGATGGTGCGGAACATGTTGAACCGGATCAGCGGCACAACCCCGAATCACACTCTGTCGCCCGACCAGTCGATCTGTCATGGAGCCGCCTACTATGCCGGCATGCTGCAAAGTGGCCGCAAGCTGGAATCGACATCGCTGCTGGGAACTGCGCAGGCCAAGCTGGGGCAGGTCCGTCAGCAGAGCGTCAGTGGACGAGGACTCGGCATTCTGGTTCGCGACAAAGAGTCGGCCGAGCGCAGGGCCCATTATCTGATTCCGGCGAACACGCCATTGCCGTGTGCCTACCGTCAGCGCTTCGGTACGGCGCTCCCCAATCAGAACTATGTTCACCTGCATATCATCGAGAGTGGAACCGCTGCGGAAGAGCCCTATGTCGAGATTGGTGACTGCAAGATCACGGGGCTTCCCGACAACATGCCGGCCGGTTCCCCGGTGGAAGTGACGATCAGTTACGACGAAGAAGCCCGGATTCATGTCGAGGCGATCGATCTCACGAGTGGTTCCGCAGCCACCACGGTCATCGCCCGCACTCCGCCGCAGCGACAGCAAGTGCCGACTCCCGCTCCGCCGGTGATCGATCCGTTCGTGATGATCCCCTCCGATCAGGACCTGCCGACCGCGACCGTCGTCCGTACGCCGTCCCGGAATCCGAAATCGCAACCGTCCCCTGATGTTGTGCCGTCACAGGACCCTCCCGGCGGTGGGCGAAGAACACAGGCGGCCCCGCTGATCCCCCCCGTCCGGCGTTCGAAGTTGGAAGACGCGGATCGGCCTGTTCCGCTCTGCAATCAATGCGGTGCCATCCTGGGCCTCCGCGGGGAATGCCGTCGTTGTGACTCGAAAAAAACAAACAAACCGGCCCCCTCCCGGCCGTTGCAACCGTTTCCCGGAGACGAGAACGCGTCAATCCATACTGATCAGACCGAGCCGATCCCGGTCCTTCCCCCTCCGCGGGAGACTGGGGGGCAGAATCTTCGCAAGAAGCGGGACCAATAGGACGATTTTAGGGGTGAACATCGAATTGACGGTTTGTTGATCGCAGGTTTCTCCTCGCAGACATGGCGGGAGAATCAGAAATGCCCGCGAAAATCAACCGTAAAATCAAAGTTCTCTAATTTGATGTGGTTCTGGCTTGGAAGCCGAAACCCCGAAAAGTTAGACTACCTCGGTTGCGAGTCCCACTCGCGCTCCCCGACCTCCCCATAAAAATTCTGTCGATTTCGTCAGCGGTCACTCCTGCCTCACGCGACCGTTTTCCCGATGAATCGAGAGAATGCAAAGTTGGACACCATGACGAACTCCCCAATTCGGCATACGTCCTTGTGCACCGCATTGACGTTTCGCCGCATCTGCCTGCTGGTCATTCTGGCTGCGGTTCTCTGCATCCCCGTCATCTCATACGGTGTCGGCGAAAACTTTCCCGTCGTCCCTCCGGATGGCTTTGTCGCCGCTTCGCGGTCTTCGATGGAACTGGTTGTTTCGTCGCGGGGTGAGCTGGAAGGGGTGGAGAATGTCTATATTCGCAGCCAGTGCGAGTGGCCCACCCGCCTGTTGTGGATTGCTCCCGATGGACAACGGGTCAAGAAGGGTGAGGTCATTGCCCGGTTTGATACATCCGCACTGGATGAACGTCTCAAGGTCCGTCAGATTGCGCTGGTCAACGCGGAAGCCCAGCTGGAGCGGGCTCGTCAGGAGCAGCAGATCCAGCAGCTGACGAACGAGAATCGGATTGAGGCCGCCAAGCTGGCGGTCACGCTGGCCGATCTGTCCCTCGCCGGCTACCAGGAGGGGGGATACCCGCAGCAGCTGCATACGCTGGAGGCGAAAGTGGCTCTGGCGGAAGAGGAGTGGAGCCGGGCGCAGGATAAGCACAAATTCGTCTCCGATATGGTCCGTGTCGGCTACAAAGCGCCGATCGACGCCGAGAACGAGCGTCTGGCATTGATGCGCGCGGCCCAGGCTCATCAGGCCGCGAAATCGGATCTGGAAGTCTTCCGCGACTTTACCCACCAGCGAACGCTGACCCAGATGAAGGCGGAAGCGGACATCGCCCACAACGAGTTTGAACGGGCCAAAATGCGGGTGAGCATTTCCAATCGGTTCCGCGAGATTCAGTTGCGGGCCTGCCAGAAATCGGTTGAGATTCTGAAAGGGGACGTCTTCCGCTACGAGCAGGCGATTGCCGCCTGCACCGTCGTGGCTCCCCGGGCCGGGGAAGTGATGATCCACCGTCGTGACAACCAGATGATCACGGAAGGCATTACCGTTCAGCCCCGGCAAATGCTCGCGCTGCTGCCCGATCGCGATCAGCTGGTGGTGCGGGTCCGGATGCACGAATCACGGATTCGGATGATCCAGGCCGGGCACGCAGTTCAGGTTCGCGTCGATGCGGCTCCGTCGGAGTCCTATGCCGGAGAAGTGACGATGGTCTCCAGTGTCCCCTTTACCGGCCGGTTCCCGAATCCCGATCTGCGGGAATACGGAGTGCTGGTCAGTCTGACGGTGGACAGTGAAGCCCGAAAGAAGATTGCTCCGGGAATGTCGGCGATGGTCGACATCCTGGCCGACCGCCGTTCTGACGCGCTCACTGTTCCCCTCTCGTCGATCGTTGATATCGGTGGTCAGATGACCGCCTTTGTCCGCCGAGGGAATAACATCGAAACCCGGCCGGTCACGGTCGGTCTGATCAACGAGAGCAGTGCGGAAATTGTGGAAGGACTGCAGGACGGGGAAGAAGTCGTCCTGCGCCCCCGGGTCACCTGTGCCCAGCGGATCAACGCTCTGCAGAGCCGCACCTATGCCGACGCTGGCGAAAGCAAGTGGTCGTTGCCGGCGCTGTAAGGTCGGTGCCGTGAAAACCCGGCGATGACGTCCCTGGCGTCAGTCTGCCCCTGTGGTCCGGTGGTGACCGCCTCCGGGGAGCGCTTTCCTGCTGAGCGGAGAGCCTGCGTGACGTCCGTCTAGCTCGAACCGGTTCATTGCGAACTGTGCCCGACGCACGCTCAAACGGTCCGCTGACAACGTGATGCCTGCCGGGTGCATCCCCGTGCAGAACGACCTGTCGATGCACCAATGCCACATGGCGTGGATCAAAAGAAAAACGGACGATCCCGGGTTGGGAATCGTCCGTTGTCAGCCAAGAGAGGGGTTATTCGTCGGTGACGCAGCCCAGTGACGCGTTGGAAACGTTCTTGATGTACTTGTAGAGCGTCCCCCGCGTGAACTTATACGGAGGAGCCTGCCAGTTCGCCTTACGGGCGTTCAGTTCTTCGTCGGTCAGGTTGACGTTGATCTCGTTCTTTTCGGCGTCGATGGTGATGATGTCGCCATTCTGCAGCAGGGCGATCGTCCCCCCTTCCTGGGCCTCGGGAGTGACGTGACCGATGATGAAGCCGTGCGAACCGCCGGAGAAGCGGCCATCGGTGATCAGGGCCACCTTGTCTCCCAGGCCGGCACCCATCAGAGCGCTGGTCGGAGTCAGCATCTCGGGCATGCCCGGTCCCCCCTTGGGGCCTTCGTAACGAATCACGATCACCTCGCCCCCCTGAATCTCCTTCCGCTCCAGCCCGTGCAGCATCTCTTCTTCGCTGTCGTAACAGAGTGCCGGGCCGGTGAACGTCAGCCCTTCCTTGCCGGTAATCTTGGCCACCGCACCCAGCGGCGAGACATTCCCCCGCATGATGCGGATGTGCCCGGTCTTTTTGATGGGGTGCTGCAGATCGTGAACGACAGCTTGTCCCTTCTTCAGGCCGGGGACGTTGGCGACGTTCTCTCCCAGCGTTTTTCCGGTGACCGTCAGGCAGTCGCCATTGAGGTAGCCTTCATCCAGGAGATATTTCAGCACAGCGGGAGTCCCGCCGACATCGTGAAGGTCTTCCATGACGAACTTTCCGGAAGGCTTCAGGTCGGCCAGGAAGGGAACCCGATCCGAGACTTTCTGGAAGTCATCGATGGTGAGTTCGACATTGACGCTGCGGGCGATCGCCAGCAGGTGCAGCACCGCATTCGTGGAGCCGCCGAGAGCCATCACCACCACCATCGCATTTTCCAGCGCTTCGCGGGTGATGATCTTGCGGGGAGTCAGTTCCAGTTCCATCAGGCGGCGGATGGCTGCGCCGGCGTCGAGACACTCCTGCAGCTTCGCGGGATCTTCCGCGGGGATCGAGGAGGAGTAGGGGAGTGACATGCCCATCGCTTCGATGGCGCTGGCCATGGTGTTGGCGGTGTACATTCCGCCGCAGGCGCCGGCGCCGGGGCAGGATTTCCGCACGATTTCCTGGCGCTGTTCATCGGAGATCGCACCGGCGAGGTACTGGCCATACGACTGAAAGGCCGAGACGATATCCAGCTTTTCTCCCTTGGAGGAGCAGCCCGGCTTGATGGTGCCGCCGTAGACCATCAATGCCGGCCGATCGAGCCGTCCCATCGCCATAATGCAGCCCGGCATATTCTTGTCGCAGCCGGGGAGCGTGATCAGACCGTCATACCACTGCGCTCCCATCACCGTCTCAATCGAGTCTGCGATCAGGTCGCGGGACTGCAGGGAGAAGCTCATCCCTTCGGTTCCCATCGAGATTCCATCGCTGACGCCGATGGTGTTGAACCGCATGCCGACCAGTCCGGCCGCCGCGACTCCCTTCTTTACCTGGGCGGCCAGCTCGAGGAGATGCATGTTGCACGAGTTCCCCTCGTACCAGCAGCTGGCGATGCCGACCTGCCCTTTATTCATGTCGGCTTCGTCCAGGCCGGTCGCGTACAGCATCGCCTGTGACGCGCCCTGGGAGCGTGGCTGGGTAATACGGGCAGAAATTTTGTTGAGTGCGCTCATGGTTCTTCCGGCGGGATCCTGTTACGGCAGTTGACACTGACAGTGTGATCCGGGTTCAGCTTGAATTTCGAATCGGCAAGTTTGACGAATCCGCAGAGCAGCGTCGAGTGTTGAACGGTGGGGAGACGACCGCGGCGAAGGGATTGGCCCCCCGAGAACTTCCGAAGCGGATTTTGCCCCCGGGACGGAAGTTTGGGTCGCTCCCGTTGCGATGAATTTGCCGGGCTGTATACGATAACATTCGCTTGAGTCCTCTTGCGGGGTAAGGCGTTGCCATGATCCAAGTTCGCCATCTCCTGTCGCGGAGCAGCTGTTTGCTGGTTCTGGCAATTGGTGCGGGATTGTCCCCCAGCCTGTCGGCGCAGCAATCGGTGACCCATCTGCCGCAGAGCTATCTGGTCAGCGGACGACTGATCCGGAATGCGTTTCAGGGGCTCGCCGCTCCCTCCAGCCGCTCGACCGTGCGAATTCTCGCCGAGGATGATCAGGTGGCCCTCGGAACAGTTGTCGCTCCCGATGGCTGGATTATCACCAAGGCGAGCCAGCTGGAACATGCCACGCGTGTTGAACTGCCCGGAGGACAACGGCTGCAGTTTGAATTTCGGGGCTATCATTTGCAGCATGATCTGGCGCTGCTGAAAATTTCGGCCGACGCGTTGACTCCCATTCGCTGGAACTTCGAGGCGCCGGATATCGGCAGCTGGCTGGTCACGGTTTCTCCAACCGCAGATCCCGTTGCTGTCGGGGTGCTGAGCGCTGCCCGACGTGCGGTCGCGGTCCGAGGGCGGGGAGTGATGGGAGTGACCCTCGAAAGTTTTGAAGTTCCGCGCATTCGCACCGTTCAACCCCATAGCGGAGCACTGGCTGCCGGGCTGCGGGAAGGAGATCTGGTCTTGAAGGTCAATGACCAACTGGTCGAATCGGGACGGACGCTGGAACAGACGCTCCTTCGTTATCACGCGGGAGACACAGTTGATCTGCTCGTACGGCGCGAGCAGGAAGAGTTGCTCGCCGGGGTGAGGCTGGCGAGGCCCTTTGATCAGGCGCTGGCGCAGATTTCGTTTCACAACCAATTGAATGGTCCGCTCAGTGAGCGTCAGGATGGCTTTGCGGCGGTGTATCAGCACGACAGCGTCATTCGTCCGGAAGAGTGTGGCGGTCCGGTGATCGCACTGGACGGGAAAGCGGTGGGGATCAACATTGCCCGGGCGGGTCGCGTGGAAAGTTACATTCTGCCCGCCGACCTGATTGTCCCGCTCGTCGACGACATGAAGCTCGGCAAATATCCCCCGCCGGCACCCCCGCTGGCCAGCCAGGAGCCTTCTCCTCCTTCGGTGCCGGTCTCGGTCGATTGAGCCCCCACCGCGGGGGAGCGAATGGTCTCCAGCGTGCCGTTAGTCTCGGGGCGTTTTCAGGTGCGTTTTCAGCGGCACTGCAAAGCGAGGGCTGTTCATGCATCGCCCACGCACTCTTTGGAGCCTGAGACAGCGTCGTTCCCTCGAATTGACGGCACGAGTCCTCGTCGCGATGATCGGTGATGACTCCCCCCTGTCAGGGGCGGAGTCTCGAGCATCTTTGATGTTGATGTCCTCGTTCTCGCCACGCGGAAATGAACATTTCAGCACACGAAACGCTTGCTGCGCGGGCACAGGACAGAGCAACCTGCTCGATTCGAGTCCCTTGTCTTCAAACCGAGAGCCGATTCCATGCTGGTGGTGACCGTTGAATTTCGCGTACAGCCCGGACAGATTGAAACGTTTCGCCGGGAAGTCTGTGCACATGCCCAACGTTCGCTGACACGCGAGACCGGTTGTCGCCAGTTCGACGTCTGCTGGCGGGAAGAGGAGCCGGATAAGGTCTTTCTTTACGAGAAGTACGACGACCAGGCTGCGTTTGATGCTCATTGCGAATCCGAGCACCTGAAGTATTTCGCCAGCCTGGCACCACAATGGGTCGCCGAACGTGACCTGCGGATCTGGTCAACCATCGAAGGTTAGCCCCGATTCCGGGGAAGTGTGGCGGCGTTGCGGCGACAAACTTTGATTGAACGCGAGGTATTCCGCCGCCAGAAGGCCAAACATCGTCGAGATTCGCTGTCGGGCAGATTGCTTGGCCAGCGCTCACTCCGGCGCTGGCAAGACTGCCTCCCCATGGGGCTCCTTTTCAGGGACAAAAAAAGTCCCGTGCAGCTGGCACGGGACTTTTGGGCTCGGCATCGAGGACGTCCGGCGTGAATGGGGTTGGCGCGAGGGCAGGTTGCTCTGTCCTGTGCCCGCGCAGCAAGCGTTTCATTTGGTGAAATGCTCACATCCGCGTGGCGAGTACCCTGACCTCAAAAGCCAAGATCCTCTAGCTTTTGGTCAGCCAGCCATGCAGCTTCAGCCACGCGGCGAGACGATCTTTCCAGGCGTTGAGATGCTCATCATTGGGAGCCAGTCCCAGCCCGTGCTTGCCCGGCTCGTAGATGTGCATTTCCACCGGGACACCGTTTTTATGCAGCGCCAGGTAATAAGCGATGCTGTTCTGCGGGGGAACCCCTTTATCGGCACTGGTGTGAAACAGGAACGTGGGGGGCGTGTCGGCAGTCACCTGAGTTTCATTGGAGAGTGATTTCACCAGCTCCGGGTCGGGAGTTTCACCGAGCAAATTCTTCCGCGAACCCGAATGTGTGAAGTCTTCACCAAACGAGATCACCGGGTACGACAGAATTGCGAAGTCCGGTCGGCAGCTTTGCCGGGCCAGAACGTCACTGCTATCCGGTTGACCGTTGTCGAAATGAGTCGACAGTGTGGCTGCCAGATGTCCGCCGGCCGAGAATCCCCAGACCCCCACCCGGGCGCCATTGATTTGCAGTTTCTCGGCGTTGGCCCGCACATACCGAACTGCCTGCTGGGCGTCCTGCAGCGGTGAAGGATGGCGATACTTCGGGCTGAGGCGATATTTCAGCACGACCGCCGTCACGCCGAATGTGTTGAGCCAGCGGGCGACATCTTCGCCTTCGTGCTGCATCGCCAGATGCCGATAGCCTCCCCCCGGAAACACAATGACGGTCGTGCCGGTGCTGGTTTCCGCAGGAACCGGAAAGAGGTACAGGCAAGGCTGGTCGTCGGCATCCGTTCCGACAGCCCCCGGCGCTCCCTGGGGCCACAGCGGAATCGGTTCTGGAAGTGCAGCGTCCACGCTGCCGGTCAGGAACCCGTTCAATGCCAGTAAACAGAGGGCAAGGCAGCGTCGCATCACGTCTCTCCCATTAGTAGGTGAGCGTGCAGCGTACTGCTGATGCAGGGCCGTTTCAACGTTCCGTTCCGGATTGAACATCCGAGGAACGCGCACGTGGAAACGGGTCCGTGGGGCTGTCGTCAGGCGAGCAGGTCCGTCACCACGTGGGCGGGGATGACTCCGGTCAGGCGCTGGTCGAGCCCCTGATATTTGAACGTCAGGCGTTCGTGGTCATAGCCCAGCAGGTGCAGCACCGTTGCGTGGAAGTCCCGGATGTGTACGGGGTCTTTAATGATGTTATACGAGAAGTCGTCCGTCTCGCCGTAGACAAGCCCCGACTTCACGCCTTCTCCCGCCATCCACATGGTGAAGCAGCGAGGGTGGTGGTCGCGACCATAGTTGGTCTTGGACAGATTCCCCTGCGAATAGATGGTCCGTCCGAACTCACCCCCCCAGATGACAAGGGTTTCGTCCAGCAGGCCCCGTTGTTTCAGGTCCTGCACGAGGGCGTAACAGGGCTGGTCGACGTCGCGGCATTGATCCGGCATCCGTCCCGCCAGGTTGCCGTGGTGGTCCCAGTTGTTGTGATAGATCTGCACAAAGCGGACACCCCTCTCGACCATGCGACGGGCGAGCAGGACCGTATTGGCGAAGGTCCCAGGCTTGCGGGCTTCCTCGCCGTACAGTTCGTAGGTGTGTGCGGATTCCTGACTGAGGTCGGTGAGATCCGGCACGCTGGACTGCATGCGGTAAGCCAGTTCGTACTGCTGGATCCGCGTGCGGGTTTCCGGATCTCCCAGAGACTCGTAGGTCATTTCGTTGAGGGCCTTCAGTCCGTCGAGAGTTTGCCGTCGGACCTGCGAAGAGACCCCTGGAGGATTGTTGATGTACAGGATCGGGTCTCCGCTCGTGCGCAGCGACGTGGCGGCATGTTCTCCGGGAAGATAGCCCGAGGACCAGAGCCGCGCAGAAATCGCCTGCACCTGCTCGGTGTTCGTCGGGGTGGCAATCATGACCACAAAAGTCGGCAGGTTCGCATTCAGGGCACCCAGCCCGTACGAAGCCCAGGAGCCGAGGCAGGGGCGGCCGGTCACCTGATTTCCGGTCTGGATGTAGCAGATGGCGGGCTCGTGGTTGATCGCCTCGGTATGCATGCTGCGGATGACGACCATATCGTCGATCATCTTTTTGGTGTAAGGCAGCATTTCAGAGACATGCAGACCCGATTCACCGCACGGTTCAAATTTGTACTTGGAAGGAGCGATCGGGAACCGCGCCTGCCCCGACGTCATCGTGGTGAGCCGCTGTCCCTGGCGAATCGACTCCGGCAGGTCCTTGTCGTACCAGTCATTCATGACCGGCTTGTAATCGTACAGGTCCATCTGGGATGGGCCGCCGACCATATGCAGGTAAATGACCTGCTTCACCTTGGCGGGGAAGTGGGTGGGAACCGCTCCGAGACTGGCAGCCGGGGCTCCCGCGGGACTGCTGGCGTGACCTGTCCCCTGGCCGAGCAGCGTCGCCAGTGCTGCGCCACCGAGCAGGTGTGTCCCCTGTCCCAGAAAATGCCGACGCGTGAGGTTCAGACGGTAGTCATCAAAGAGCGACATCGCTTTGCCCTTCTGGTTGTTCCGCAGCAATCGGTTCCGTCATTGGCCCCAGGGGGGGGCAGCTATTTGTTCAGCACTTCGTCGAGGTTCATCAGTTGGTTACAAAGCATGGTCCAGGCAGCCAGCTCCGGAGCCGACAGCTGGGGATCTGCCTTGGATTCGCCATACGCGATGACCTGTCCCGCTTCTTCCGGGTGCTCGTTGTAATACGCCACCAGACCGGCGAGTGAAGACTCGATGACAGCGACCTCGCGTGTGGAGAAATCGCGTGCGAGCAGCCGCAGGCTGATGACCTGCAGCCGTTTGCCGGTGTCCGGTCCTCCTTCGAGGATGGCCCGCTGCGCCAGTTGCCGGGCCGCTTCGACGAACTGCTCATCGTTCAGCGTAACGAGGGCCTGCAGTGGCGTGTTGGTCCGTTCCCGACGAACCGTGCAGACTTCACGGTTCGGGGAGTTGAACAGCTCGAGCGACGCGGGGGGGGCCATCCGCTTGACGAAGGTGTAGAGGCTGCGGCGATAAAGTTCGTCGCCGGTTCCTTGTTTGTAGTTGCCGGTGTTGCTCCCCTTCATGGCGATCGCTTCCCAGATTCCGGGGGGCTGATACGGTCGAACGCTCGGCCCGCCGATTTTCGCGACCAGTTCACCGCTGGCTGCGAGGGCGTAATCGCGGACCATCTCGGCATCCATCCGGAAGCGCGGTCCGCGCGAGAGCAAACGGTTCGACGGGTCCGCCTCAATCTTTTCCGGAGTCGCGACCGCCGATTGCCGGTACGTGGCGGAAGTGACGAACATCCGGAACAGTTGCTTCACATCCCAGCCCTGTTCGCGGAACTCGACGGCCAGCCAGTCCAGCAGTTCAGGATGCGAGGGGAGTTCCCCCATCACTCCGAAATCTCCCGCGGTCTTGACCAGTCCGGTACCGAAGACCTCCTGCCAGAACCGGTTGACGGTGACCCGCGCGGTCAGCGGATGTTCCGGCAGCAGCAGCCATTGTGCAAAGCCGAGTCGATTATTCGGAAACTCGGCCGGCAAGGGGGGGAGCATCGCCGGAGTTTTGGCAGTCACCTGCTCGGTCCGCTGGTCGTACTCGCCCCGATTGAGGATGTGGGCAGTCGGCATTTCCGGCTTTTCATTCATCACGTGGGCGATCGTTCCCCGCTGCGCGATGATGTCCTGTTCCCGCTGAATCTCGCGACGATCAGCCGCCAGCTGACGTGCCGAATCATCCAGCGTCGGAAGCCACCAGTTCTGCAGGCGGTCGGTCTCCTGAGGAGTTCGCCTCTCTGCCGGTTTGGCGATGATGGCGGACAGTTTGTCCGACGCGCCGAGTGCTTCGATTTCGTAGGGGGCCAGCAATCGGTTGTAGATCCGCAGATCCTGCAGGCCGAGTCCCTCTAGCGACGAATCCCTTTCATTCCTTCCGATCCGCAGCGGAGCATTGTTGCGGATGGAATGAGAAACGGTCCCGAAGTTCGGACGGAAGTCGGCGGGTTCCCCATTGAAATAAGCAGCCAGCCCGCCGGACTTGCCGGAACCGTCATAGGAGAGAATGACATGAGTCCATTTGTCCGCTTCAACACGGCGGCGGGGGGTGTTCGACAACGACTCCATGTCGGAATGCGAGATGCGCAGGCCGACGCCGAGATTGGTGGCGAACAGTTCCCAGCCCGTCGACCCCTGCATGCGACCGACGATGGTCCCTTTTCCTTTGGCGGGAAGTTTGACCCAGGCCGAGATGGTGAACGGCTGATCGAATTCAAAATCTCCGGCGTCCGAAAACTCGGGGGAATCGGCCTTGCTGACGAGGTAGGTCTGCACATGGCCGCTGCGGTCGGCTTGCCATTTTGACCCGGCATCGAACTCCATTGGCACTTCCTGATTGCGGACCAGTGCGCTGGAGGATGTGTCTGTCAGAGGGGCCAGCAGTTCCAGTCCGGCCTGCGGGAGATTGTCAGTCACGGCGCCGGGAGTCGCTGTGGCCAGCCATTGCTGAAACTGTTCGGCCGTCGCTTCACGTCGCTGGGCGATTCGCGCATCAAGTTCGGCGGCGGAGCGGTTCAGCTCTTTCCAGGTCATACGGTCGGCCGGTTCCGGAACCACGATGACCGGCGGCGTGTTTGGAATGTTGCCGTCTTTGGCTTTCTGGGTCGTGTTGTTGAAGTAGGCAGCGAGTTCATAGAACTCACGCTGGGTCAGGGGATCGAACTTGTGCGTGTGGCAGACAGCGCAGCCTGCGGTCAGGCCGAGCCAGATCTGCGAGGTCGTTTCGACACGGTCTCGGGTATACAGGACGAGATATTCCTCATCGATGATTCCCCCTTCGTTGGTGGTGATGTTGCAGCGGTTGAAGCCTGAGCCAATCTGCTGTTCGAGAGAGGAATTCGGGAGCAGGTCCCCCGCGAGGTTCTCGATCGTGAACTGGTCATACGGCATGTTGGAATTGAAGGCCTGAATGACCCAGTCACGATACGACCACATTTCGCGGTAGTTGTCGAAATGGACGCCGTGGGTGTCCGCATAGCGGGCATAGTCGAGCCAGTAGCGTCCCCGATGTTCACCCCAGGCCGGCGATGCGAGGAGCTGGTCGACAATCTTTTCGTAAGCATCGGGGGCAGAGTCGTTGAGGAACGACTGTGTCATTTCCGGGGTCGGAGGGAGGCCGGTGAGATCGAGACAGACTCGTCGCAGCAGGGTGGATTTGTCCGCTTCCGGAGCAGGGCTCAAGTGAGCTGCCCGGAGGCCTTCCAGAATGAACGCGTCAATCGGGTTGCGGACCCATGAGCGGTCTTGCGGCTGGGGGACTGGCGGTCGAATGGGAGCGATCAGCGACCAGTGAGGCTGGTATTCCGCCCCCTGCAGAATCCATTCGGCCAGAGTTTTCTTCTGGGCGTCCGTGAGACTCTTTTTGGTCTCGGCGGGGGGCATGATCTCGTCGGGATCATGCGAGTTCACACGTCGCAGCAGTTCGCTGTTGGCCGGATCGCCCGGTGTGATCGCTCCGAGCTCGATGGCGGCCTCCCGCTGGTCCAGTCGCAGGTCGGCCTTGCGGGAGGCGCTGTCCGGGCCGTGGCAGTTGAAGCAGTGCTCGGCCAGAATCGGCCGCACATCGCGGTTGTATTGCAGTGGTGTCCCGGCCTGGGCTGTCGCCGAGAGAAGCAGCCAGGCGCTGCAGACAGCAACCTGCTTGACTGCGAGCCGAATCAGGCGAAGGGGTGGGTGCCTGGAAAGGGAGGGGGCTCGGAACGGACGATTCATACGCTCGATCCTTAATCAGTTACGTACGAGGCAGGGCACGACTCCAGTATCGAACTCCGGAACGAATATGTCGAGACATCGCCTGGCAGGCGGCCTTGGCGTTGCCTTCAATCAGTGCGGTGAGAATTGCCAGGTGCTCGGCAGCTTCTTCCACGCAGCGGAAAGGGTCTGATGTATTGGCGTTCTGTTCCCAGGCGGTATCCCGAAATGCACGGAACAGCAGCTTGAGCCGCGAAAGTTCCTGCATCAGAAACCGATTGCCACAGGACTCTGCAATCAGATCGTGTAAATCGTCGTCGAGCTTGCGGGCTTTCGCAACCAGGGCCGCAGATCGACGTTTGATCTTGTGTATTTTGCGGAATTCTTCAGCCAGTGCATGCAGTTGCGAGAGATCCAGCCGGCCGCAGGCCAGGCGGGTGGCTTCGCATTCGAGGGCGCGTCGCACCTGTGCGACTTCCCGCACGTCCCCGGCGGAGACCTTGCGGACGACTGCTCCCCGATTGGGGACGAAGTCGATAATGCCGATCGTTTCGAGGCAGATCAGGGCCTCACGGATGGGGGTGGGGCTGACCTGATACCGTTCGGCCAGATCTTTGATCACCAGATGTTTTCCGGCTTTGAGACGGCCGTGAAAGATCTCCTTGATCAGCAGTCCCGTCACCATTTGCCGTCGTTGGCCGTGGCTGCAGGGCTGCTCCAGCCCTGCGCGTGAGGCTTCATCGTCAGCCTGATCGCGTGCGAGGGAAATTGAACTCATGGGACGTCTCTCCAGTGGGGGACCATGTCGAAACCGTCCAGGCTGCACGCGTGGAGAATAGAGAATCACCAACGGATTCCATGCAAACCGGGAAGATTATATTTATTGAACCGTCGAAGTCGACGATCTGGACTACTGAATTCTGTAAATTTCATGGGGTGAGGCAGCCCGAAGACCCACCGCTGACGCCGTGAGTCCTGAGGCAGACCGCACACACGCAGGGCCAACCGATTGAATTTAAGAAGTTATGAAACCTTCTTCAAGTCATATTTAATGTGGATGCCGTGAGGCAAAATGCGTTTCCGGTCGTGCCCTCCGCTCTATCCAAAAGGAGGATTTTCGCGCGCACAGGCAGGCGTCATCAAAATCGAAAAAATTTCAGCCCAAATAAATTTCGCATAGGCATAGAATTTGATCCAAGCGGGAGAGATTCATTCCTCCATTGCATTCGATTCACCCCCACGTGAGTCATAAAAAGGGCAGCAGCCATGGGAGAAGTCATCCACAGCGATCCGGCGATCGAAGCCGAAAACCTGTTCCACATTGTGGCGCATGCCTGGCCGCAGGCGGATCGTATCCTCGGGCAGGCCAACGGTTTCGACATTCAGCAGACGATCGGGAGCCAGTCCGAATACTTCGAACTGAAAAACCTGTCCCGCACCCGTTTCGGAATCGCCACGATGCGTCGACTTCTGGGCTAGGCGTCTGCCCACTCGGCTGATTTCGGGAGCATGGCTGGTCGCTTGCCGACCGTTTGTTGCGTGAAGTTCTGCTGCTGACGTTTTATGATCGCGTCTCGCTCGTCACATCTGACTAGGAGACGCAACATGGGTTCGATTCGGTGTTGGGCTGTCCCGGGTGCTGGTCAGGAACTCCAGCCGTGGAGTTACGAGACGGGAGATCTGGCCCCCGAAGAGGTGGAAGTTCAGGTCGAGACGTGTGGCGTCTGCCACTCCGACCTTTCGGTTGCCGACAATGAATGGGGCAATTCTTCTTACCCGAGTGTGCTGGGCCACGAAGTGATTGGCCGGGTCGTCGCGCTCGGGTCGGCCGCAAAAGGGCTGCAGGTCGGCCAACGAGTCGGAGTCGGCTGGAACTCCGGCAGCTGTATGCACTGTCGGCAATGTCTGGGGGGAGTTCATCAACTTTGTGCGCAGGCCCAGCCGACGATCCTCGGGCATTACGGTGGGTTTGCGGAAAAGGTACGGACCCATTGGGCCTGGGCCATTCCGCTCCCGGAAAATCTGGATCCTGCCTCCGCCGGTCCACTCCTTTGCGGAGGGGTGACCGTCTTCTCACCGCTCGCCACGTACGGTGTCCCACCGAGTGGTCGGGTCGGCGTCGTCGGAATTGGTGGTCTGGGGCACATGGCGTTGAAATTTGCCAACGCGTGGGGTTGCGAAGTGACAGCGCTCACCTCGAGTGAGTCAAAGGCTGACGAAGCCCGCAGCTTTGGAGCTCACCGGGTGATCTCCAGCCGTGATCCTCAGGCAATGGCTCAGGCTGCCGGGACGCTCGATCTGTTGCTGGTCACGGTGAATGTCACCCTCAACTGGGATCTGATGCTCGGGATGCTGAGGCCACAGGGGCGAATGCATGTCGTCGGGGCGGTGCTGGAACCGCTCGCGATTTCCACGTTCGGGCTGATCTTCGGGCAGAAGCAGGTTTCCGGCTCACCCACGGGGAGTCCGAACATGATCAGCACGATGCTGGAATTCGCAGCCCGTCATCAGATTGCTCCCCAGGTCGAATACTTCCCGATGAGCCGCATCAACGACGCCTTCGCCCATCTCAAGGCGGGCAAGGCGCGCTATCGGATTGTCCTCAATGCCGATTTTTGAGGTGGCAGGTTCCGCAGTGCAATACTGTCGCTCACCCCTGAAGACTCTTGTCAGCTTTGCCCCTGTTGGTCTCAAGTGGGGAGAGCAGTGAAGCGGGATCCAGTGCACGCTGGATCTCCCGCTGAATCTCGTGGACGCGAGCGGAAGAACGGGTCGACAGGTTCGGCACGTGCCAGTCCGGATGACCACGGAAGACCTGCAGGTCTCCGGCACCGCGCGCGATGAACTCCTGCAGGGGATCCAATCTTTGCTGCGCTGCCGGGGCGCTGTTGCAGTCTGCCGGCAGGTGGATCAGGACGACTCCATCGCCGGCGTGAGCCTGCACACCGCAGCCTTGTCCCGTGGCGAGCTGGACCAGTTCACCGACCCGCGACGGCAGCAGGCTCGCCTGCAGGCTGAGTGGCGTGGTCACCTGCGCGGGAGATTCTGTCAGTGCCTGCCACAGTCGGAGTGCCGCGTCTGAGGGCAGGTGAACAAGGTCCTCGCTGTGAATCCTGCGGAGTTCCTCACGCACTTTTTCTACCTGCCAGGCTGTTTCCACGGCGGTGGCGGCGAAGCCAATGCAGAGCACTGACTCCGCTGTCGGCAATGTCACATCCGCCTGCCGCTGAAGATCATTCACGAGAGGTTGATTCACGAGGTCGAGCACCATCGGACGTGTCTCCGAGGTGTTCAGTCCCGCGAGCAGCTGTTCCGCCTGAAGTGCGGATCGGACCGGGACGCAGACGAACTCCGTGGAGGCCGCCCGGGGACGGAGTTTGAACGTGACCTGGGTGATAATTCCCAATGTCCCTCGGGAACCGATCAAGAGTTTGCACAGGTCGTAGCCGGCCACGTTTTTTACGACCCTTCCGCCGGCGGAGTAGAGACGGCCCTGGCCATCGACAGCTGAGATGCCGATCACGTAGTCCCGCAATGTGCCGTAGCCGAATCGTCCCGGGCCACTGGTGTTGGTCGCAATGGCGCCGCCGATCGTCGCCCGGTCTGCCTGCGGAATATCGATGGGGAGTTGTTGCTCCTGGGCTTTGAGAATTTTGCGGAGTTCGGCGACCCGCATGCCGGCTTCCACAGTAATGGTCAGATCGCGCGTCGGGTAATCGATCAGCCGGCTCAGGCCGGTTGTTGAAACGGTAATGCTGTCGCCGCTGACTGCGCTAGTTCCGGCGGGCCACATGGTCCGGCCACCCGCGGGCGTGAGTCGTTGGCGTGGTCCGGAAAAGTTTTCCTGCATGAGCGAAGCGAGTTCTGTCGCGGTGGCAGGCTGCCATTCAGTCGTGGACACGGGAGTCTTTCTGCGGGGAAGTGATCAGCGAAGATTGCGGATTTCGGCGAGCCCTTTTTCCGCTTCAGTGGCTCGCCGCGCGGTGAGGCTCGAATGATGAATCAGCCAGTACGTGATGACTGTCAGCATTCCACCCCCCAGCGTCGCCAGTGCCCAGAAGCCCGGACTGACAAATCGCGTGGGGATCCCGGATTGCTCCAGCTGATCCCCGTCCGCACGAATGGCGCGCGCAAAGACGAAACGGACGGCAGCCAGCTGAAGCAACAGGCCCGCCGCCAGAGAGATCAGAATGACAGAATGAGCACTGGGAGGCATGCGGACATGCTAACTCATTTCTGTCGATTCAGCATTTGTCCGCGAGTGAGCGTCTGCAAAACGGAAGAGCAGAGCGGAACGGGCGCATCCGTGTTCCGTGGTGTGGCCTGTTCACCAGGAGAGTGCGGACCTCCGGCAAGGGGAGTCAGTTCCACTCCGGGTGTTCGGACTGCTGGGGGAGAATACGGTTTGCCCGCAACGAGCGGCAGAGCAGATCATCCCAGACCGCATACGGATCGGAGTGAAACACGTATTGCGGGTCGGCCGGAATCGTCAGCCAGTCTCCCCGTTCGAGTTCTCCTTCGAGCTGTCCACCACTCCAGCCGGCGCAGCCGCAATAAACGCGGTAGTTCAGGCGGTCCTGTTGCGAGCAGCCATTGGAGACGATGCTCTCGAAGACTTCGGTGCTGCTTCCCATGTAGATTCCGGGAACCACGAAATCTTCGGTCGGGTCGAGATCCTCGCAGTCGTGAATGACGAAGAGGGCTGCGGGTTCAACAGGCCCCCCCAGATAAACCGGGTCCTGATTCTGGGGAAGTTCGAGATGGCCAGTCAGTGCCCGGGAGACGGTGACGGCCGAAGGGCGATTGACCACCAGGCCCATCGCTCCATCGGGACCATGTTCCACAATCAGTACCACCGTTTTGAAAAAGTTGGGGTCGCGCAACCGGCAACCCGCTATCAAAAAGTGGCCTCGTAGTGATTCGTTCATACCGCGCCGACACTGGAACTGACAGAAGGAAAGGGCTCGCGAACGACAAGGGTCGAACGCAAGGTGCTCAGTTGTCAGTTAAGGCCTGGGTGCCTTTCTCGCAGAACTGCGAGAGTCCTGTCACGGAGAGAATTATAACTCCCCGTCCAGGCGCCGAACAGATCCGTTCTGTCCCGGAATGTCTGAAGATTTTTCCCGCGGAAGGGGGGACGAGCGAGAGGCCAATTCCGCGGCGGCCAGGGGCAACCGCTCCAGCGTCTTGGGCTCGGGGGGGCTACGGGGCAGGCTGATCGCGATTCGAAAAGTCCACGAGATAGCCGTCTTTCAGCTGGCCGTCTGCTCCCCGTCCCGTGTGGGCCACTTCACAGGTGACGACCGGTCGAACCCAGTTTGCGTGGTAAGGAGTCTTCAGGGGTGGCCGGGCGGTCCGGAGGTTTTCCAACTCTGACTGCAGCTGTTCACGGACGGCGGGGTCGATGCCGTCCAGTGAGAGCTTTCCCGCGAATCGGGCGGAGTCGCGGCTCCGCTCTGCCAGCAGAACGGACCGGATTTCACCCGCACCGTTCGTCAGAAATCCGAAGATCACAAACTCTTCCTGGCGGGAGCGTTCTTCACCGCTGGACGTTGGAGGAGCCTTTTTGACCGCGCGCGCGAGTGGAGCGGTCTCGACAGAAGCCCCGCTCGCAGGCACACCAGTTGTGGGTGAACCGGCAGCCCCGCCTGTCCCGTTCATGCCGACAGTTCCAGCCATGGCCCCGATCGATTTTTCGAGACTGCCGGAGCTGTTTGAGCCTCCTCTTCCCGAGGGATTTCCTGTGCTTTGGGCCATTGTGTCGGCACCGGCGACGTCGGCGAAGTCTTTCAGTGAATCTTCAAATGAGCCATTTCTTCCGGAGGGCGGGAGTGCGAGGCCTCCGCCACCTCCCCCGCCGAGGGCTGTCGGTTCCTCTTCCTCTTCTTCAGCGTTGCCTCCCCCCTGGGCCATGCTCATGGCGGTTCCCGTGGTGGCCGCGGCTTTGACGAACGCTTTGATCGGGTTCATCTTCTTCTTTTTTGGCGCTGGTTTTCCGGCGAGGCTGTTCCAGTCGAAGCCGATCACCCCCAGCGCCAGCACCATGGCGGTCAGGCTGCAGCCTGCAGCACACAGCAGACGCGATGACTTCTCGGGGTTTTTGAAGGCCACGGCCCAGATCGCGCCGGGACCAAAAAAGAGATTCGAGGGAGAGATCTTGTCGGAGGTTCCGGCCGCCACGGCATAAGCCAGCACATGTGAGACGAGAAACGTCAGTCCACCCAGTGCCAGCTGAGCGGTCGCCCATTGGCTGCGGACCTGGATGTCGGGAAAGATCAGGCGGATGGCGACACTTTCCAGAAGGAGCAGGAACATGCCGATCAACAGGGGTCGGGTCCAGCTCAGGTCGAGTGGCGGTGACAGGTCTTCCGGTGAGGTTTCTTCTCCCGCCGAAACCACCCGTCCGAGTTTGGGATAATAGCCACAGGCCGGACACCAGGAGGAAATCCCCCACGACTCCTGTGAGCCGCAGTTGGGGCACTCCTTCTGTTGGGCCGGTGGTTTTTTGGCGGGATCTTCCGGCTTTTCCAGTCGTACCGAATCGAGCATGCGCATGAGGCGTGCCTGCACCTCGGCATAGTCGTGCTTAGGGGATTCGGTGGCCATGGAGGGGGCGTCGGGGGCTTTCGCTGCGAGGGTGGACTCAGTTTCGTGAGCAGGATTTGCTCAGATACCCTACCTCACGCACCTGTTAGGGCCGGAAGTTTCTTGACCGGCTGTGGTGATAGCTGTAACCTGATGCGTGGTATTGTCTTTCAACGCATCTTTCGTGGCGGGGCGGCGGAAACTTGCAATGTGCATCTGGTTCAATCGTCACTTGAAGTAAATTTGCTCTTTATGGAACAGTCAGAAGGCCATCGTACTTTCGCGGATCTCGGATTGAGTTCGCAGATTCTTGAAGCTCTTAATGAAATCGGATTTTCTTCTCCGACTCCGATTCAGGCTGCGTTTATTCCCCAGGTGCTGACCGGGCATGACAGCATTGGTCAGGCGAGAACGGGAACAGGGAAAACCGGGGCGTTCGCACTTCCCATTCTGCAGATGCTGGACCGCACGGCGACTGAGGTTCAGGCTGTGATTCTCTGCCCGACGCGCGAACTCAGCGAACAGGTGGAAGCCGAAGTCAACAAGCTCGCTGGTCACAGCAGCCATGTGCAGTCGGTGCTGCTGGTGGGAGGGCGGCCTATCAACCCTCAGTTGCGGGCGCTCGAACGCTGTCCGCAAATTGTGATCGGGACTCCCGGTCGCGTGATCGACATGCTGCAGAGGCGGGCATTGAATCTCGATGCCGTTCGTTTTGTCGTGCTGGATGAAGCGGACCGGATGCTGGACATCGGGTTTCGCAAAGATATCGAACGGATCCTGAAGTCGTGCAATCCCAAGCGGCAGACGCTGCTGCTCTCAGCCACACTCGACGAACCGGTCGAGACATTGGCGCGGCGGTTTATGCACAATCCGCGGAGGATCGACCTGTCCGAAGACAGTGTCGTGGTCGAAACGATTCAGCAGTACTTCTGCACGGTGGAAGACAAGCTGAAGTTTCCGCTGCTGGTGCGCGTGCTGTTGCGGGAACGGCCGGCGCAGGCGCTGGTCTTCTGTCGGACCAAACGTCGGGCCCAGATGCTGCACGACCGATTGCAGAAGCGGCTGAAGCAGGTAACGGTGATTCATGGGGACTTGCAGCAGCGTCAGCGCGAGCGGGTCATTCGAGAGTTGCGCGCGGGCAAGGCCCGGCTGGTGATTGCCACCGATATCGTGGGGCGGGGAATCGACATCAGCGGCATTTCGCACATCATCAACTATGATCTGCCGCAGACCTCCGACGATTACGTGCATCGCGTCGGCCGCACCGGTCGGCTCTCCTCGAACTCCGATGGCCGAGCGATCACTTTCGTGACACCGGAGCAAGGGAAAGAACTCACGAATATCGAGCAGCGGATCAATTGCCTGCTCGAAGAGTACAGCGTCGACGAGTTCACGGCTTTTCAGTCTCGCGAAGTGCGGACTGTCGAAGAAGATGTCATCTTTCAGACGAAGAAGTCCGAAGATTCTGAGTGGGATGAAATTTTCGCAGAACTCATCTGAGTCAATCGATATCTGCGGGCACGGGTGACGGTGGTCGTCGGTTTCGGGAATCCGAACAGAAAACTTGCTTTTACCCACTTTGTGTGGGAAGTTCGTAGCTGAGTCGACACGACTGACTAAGCAAGAGAGCGGTATGACTTCGGAACCCATTGGCCGTCCAATGGAAATCCTGCTGGTCGAAGACAGCCTGATGGCCGCACGGATGGCCATTGGGGCGTTAGCGAACAGCGGCCTCGATCACAGACTGTCCTGGGTCAGCAACGGCGCGGAAGCCCGTGATTTTCTGTTGCAGGACAAGCGATACGCCCGTGCTCCCCGGCCTGATCTGGTTCTGCTCGATCTTCATCTGCCGGAGATTGACGGCCGCACGCTACTGACTCTGATCCGCCAGACGGCGGCCCTCAAGGAGATTCCCGTCGTCATCATGACGGGGACTGCCGGTGAGCAGGCCGAAGGGGAATTTCAGTCTCTCGACGTTCAGGGCTTCCTGATGAAGCCACTGGAACTCGACAAGTTTCTGCCGTTGATCGAAAAGCTGAAGGGCTACTGGAAGCAGGACATGATCCTCTCCCGGCAGTTCGGTTGAGGCAGTTCGGTTGTTGCACGGTTCTGGTCCGGTGTGCGCCGAGTCAACAGATCGAAAATCGATCTGTTCCAGACTGAACCTCAGTGAGCAGCGGTGCGTCCCTGCTTATGCCGGAGAAGACACGGAGATTCTGGCCAGGGGGGAGGCTAGCCGGTCGCTCCAGCAGTTTCCGATGGTTTGGCTTTGTGAGCCTCGACGGTTTCCAGATGTGGCGGGGCTGCCGCCTGTGGGGGTTGTAATTCTCCCAGTCTGCTGCAAAACCTCTAAAAGTTCGCCGCATCGTTGACGATGAATCTGGTCATCCATAAACTTGCGTCTTGCAGCCGGGGCGGTAGCTCAATTGGTTAGAGTACCGGACTGTCGATCCGGGGGTTGCGGGTTCAAGTCCCGTCCGCCTCGCTTTTTTCCTTGCTGCATCAGGACTTCGGAGCACGCTGGCTCCGGAGACCGCCCGACATTCAGAGCATCGGGCTTCTTCTTCTTCTTGAGGGCGGGCACAGACCCTCGACGCGCCGAACGATACGGCTCGTGGCGATCGACCTGCCGATCGTGAGTTGTTCCCCTCTCCCCCCCCGAGATGAACGTGTTGAATTTTCGAGCGCTGCGCTCCTTCTGGAGTGCGGCGTCAAAACTCAGTGGCCCGCCAACTCGCGGTGACACGACGGACGTTTCTGCGGAAATTTGGACTTTGGTTGCCCCGTCTTCTCCACGCGGCCAGCATTTCCCTCTCGAAAACGCCGGCTGCGCGGGCACTGGAACGAGTGCTCTGTCCTAACTGTCCTCTTTGACGTCTCCCCGCGCGAAGATGCTGGCGACATACTGCAGCACGTCGGTGGCCGATTCATCGTTGTACCCGTAGGTCCGGATCAGTCGGCTCTTGACGATGTCGATCTTCTGCTGCGTGTCCTTGTCGACCACCTGCGAAACGAGACTCGTCAGCTTGATCGAATCTTTCTGGTCTTCGAACAGCTTCATTTCGAGCGCTTTCTGCAAGCGTTCGTTGGTCTTGTAGTTGAACGTCTTACCGTCGATCGCTAGAGCCCCGATGTAGTTCATGATCTCGCGTCGGAAATCATCCTTCCGCGATTCGGGGATATCAATCTTTTCTTCGATCGAGCGCATCAACCGTTCATCGGGCTGTTCATCATCACCGGTGAAACGGTTCTTGACTTTTTCGTGCTGCGTGTACGCCTTCACATTGTCGATGTAATTCGCGCACAGCCGGGTGAGAGCATCTTCGTCGGCGGCGATGGCTCGCTGCACCTCGTTTTTCACGATGTCGGTGTACTCCTCCTTCACGACGGAAATCAGCTGCCGGTAATGCTCGCGAATGTCGTCGCTGCCGATCAGGGAGTGGTGTCGCAAGCCGGACTCCAGTTCATTCATGATCATGAACGGGTTAATGCTCGTGGCTTGCGTATTGACGACCAGCGCGTTGGAAATCTTGTCCTGTACGTAGCGGGGGCTGATCCCTTCGAGTCCCTCGTGCTTGGCTTCCTTGTGCAGCTGTTTGATGTTTTCGGCGGTGAAACCGGGGAGCGTTTTGCCGTTGTACAGCTTGAGCTTCTGCATCAGCGACAGGCCATGATGCTTGGGCTGTTCGAGTCGGGTGAGCACCGCCCACATGGCGGCCACTTCCAGCGTGTGTGGGGCAATATGCTTCCCGCGGACGCGTTTGGGGTGGTAGCTCTTGTTGTAGATTTTGACTTCTTCATTCAGCGTGGTGACATAGGGGACGTCGATTTTGATCGTCCTGTCCCGCAACGCTTCCATGAATTCGTTTGACTGCAGCTTGCGGTATTCGGGCTCGTTGGTGTGCCCGATAATCACCGTGTCGATGTCGGTCTGGGCGAACTTTTTCGGCTTGATCTTGTGTTCCTGCGAGGCCCCGAGCAGGTCATACAGAAAGGCCACATCGAGTTTGAGGACCTCAATGAACTCGATCATGCCGCGGTTGGCGACGTTGAATTCGCCGTCGAAATTGAACGCGCGGGGGTCCGACTCGGCTCCGAACTCCGCAATCTTGCGGTAGTTGATGTCTCCGGTCAGTTCGGTGGAATCCTGGTTCTTTTCGTCCTTGGGCTGGAACGTGCCGATCCCGACGCGATCCTGTTCCGACAGGAAGACCCGCTTGACGACCACCGTTTCCAACACCTTCGTCCAGTCCCCATCGAATTTGCGGAGCCGTTCCTGAAAGTGCCAGCGTGAGAGCGGGCAGACCTGTCCTTCGATTTCGATGTCGTAGCCGTCGTCGGTGCGGTCCTTGTTCAGAAACGCAGCCAGTTCGTCCCGATGAGCCTGAGGAACCAGCAGCAACGGCTCGCAGTTCATCGGATCCCAGGTGATGCTGCCGTCGTCCTCCTTCCAGCCGAAGGTGTACAGCGCTCCTTCATCAGAACGGGAATAACGTTCGAGCCCCCGTTTCAGCAGCCGGGCGATGGTCGACTTGGAACTGCCGACGGGACCATGCAGCAGCAGCACGCGGCGTTCGGTTCCGTATTTCAGTGCGGCGGAACGGAAAACGTTGACGAGTTCCAGCAGCGGACGGGTCAGCCCGAAGATGGCGTCTTCGCCTTCGTGGTGCGGATCGTCGAAGAACCGGTAGCGGATCAGGTCTTTGGAACCTTCTACGGGGTAGGTTCCATCTGCCACGATCATGTCGTATATGCGTTGATATGAGGTTCGCACGATGTGCGGATTCTTTTTGACGAGATCGAGATACTCGGCAAAAGTTCCTTGCCAGTGCTCGTGCCGGAACTGGTCGGTGTTCTGGCGCGACGAAATCTCAGCGAGAAGTGCTTGTCCCGTGGTCACGCGAAATACCTCCAAAGGAAAGCCTGTTCCGGCAGCGCTCTGGGACGATGTGAGGTCTTGATGACGGAAAAAGTTTCAACCGCAAAGCGTGCGGAGAAAAAGAAAACCGCGAGCAAGGACGTCACCACCGTCCAGGGTGAACTGCCGGGTTGCCAAAGGAACGGAGAGCGCGGGGAATGGTGAACCGTGGGGAACACCGCATACCGTTTCGGGATACTGGATGGTCACCGTGATCAGGTGATCCGGACCCATCCAGCACCTTGAGTATTATCACTGGCCCGCTGTTTGTGGCAAGACCAAGAATTTTCGCGTTCCCGAATTGGCACCTTCCCGCAGCCCGGTTGCACAGGATTTTCCCTCACGGCCGGGGCAGGGGAGATACGCTGGACCGCGGGATCGGGCGCAACCGCAACTCCCCGGTTGAAGCCCGCCACGACTCGTCCCTGCCAGCCATCCGGAGCCCGCATGCACCTGACGGTGATTACTGCGACACATCAGCGTCCCGCGCAGCTGGCGCTCTGTCTGCGACAGTTTCAGCAGCAGAGTGTGGGGGGGCTGGCGGTCGAACATCTGATTGTTTCCGACAGTGTCGATCCGACGGCGCGCTTTTTGTGCCGCCGGGCGGGGGCCCGATATTGTGAACTCGAACAACCGGGTGGCTGTGCGGGCGCTGCGGCCAAAGATCGGGGAGTGCAGCTGGCCCGGGGGGATTACGTCTGCTTCTGGGATGATGACAATCTCTATGAACCGCACGCGCTGACCACGTTATATGCCGCTGCGGTGGACGCCGAGATCGGCATCGTGCAGACGCGGCATCGCCTGCGCAAAAGCGTCGGGATGGTGACTCTTCCCCGTCGCTGGGAAGGGACTTTTCATTTCGGCGATCTCGACACGATGTGCGTTTGCGTCCGGAAGAGTTTGGCGCTGCAGGAACTGTGGGGCGATGGCTGCACCGACATCGGCACCGATTTCCGCTGGCTGCAGAAGTTGCAGCGGCATCGACCCCGAATCCGCTTCGTGCCGATTGTGATCGGCATGCATCTGTGAAAGGACAGGCGCGCGCGGAGGCACACTCCATGAGAGGTTCCTCCGGCAGCGTTTCCTTTCTGTGCTTTGCCTGGAGTCGAGGGCACAACCGCGACACTTCGGGGCGCTACCCGTTACACCGGCAGTGGATTCCGCTTGGCGAAGAGTCGCTGGTGCCAGTACGGATAAGCGACCCGTGTGGCGCTGGCGGCATCGAGACGGGCGATCTGTTCCGGAGTCAGAGACCAGCCGACCGCACCCAGATTCTGTCGCAGCTGTTCTTCGTTGCGGGCGCCGATGATGACGGTGGAGACCGTAGGTCGCGTGAGGAGCCAGTTGAGGGCAATTTGCGGCACCGTCTTGCCGGTCTCCTGGGCCACGGAGTCGAGGGCATCCACCACTTGATAGACGTATTCATCGTCCAGTTGCGGGCCGACATCGTTCGACGACTGCCCCTGCCGTCGACTGTTCTCCGGGACCGGCTGGCCGCGACGGATCTTGCCGGTCAGTCGACCCCAGCCGAGTGGCGACCAGACGACGGCTCCCACCTTCTGGTCGAGCGCGAGGGGCATCAGTTCCCATTCGTAGTCCCGGCCGATCAGGGAGTAATAAGCCTGATGAGCCACGAAGCGTGTCCAGCCGTAGCGATCTGAAGTGGCGAGCGCTTTCATCAGATGCCATCCCGAAAAGTTCGAGCAGCCGATGTAGCGGATCTTCCCCACCTGCACGAGCCGGTCGAGTGTGCTCATCACCTCATCCACGGGCGTGAGGGCATCAAAGCCGTGCAGCTGAAACAGGTCGATATAATCCGTTCCCAGCCGCTTCAGGCTGTTGTCGATCGCTTTCAGCAGATGCCAGCGCGAGGACCCGACATCGTTCGGGCCGGTGCCAATCGCGAACGTCGCCTTGGTCGAAATCAGCACCTGGTCGCGGCGGCCTTTGATCGCCTGCCCCAGAATCTCTTCCGCCTGGCCGAAGGAATAAGTGTTCGCGGAGTCGAACATGTTGACTCCCGCTTCGAGGCAGATGTCCACCAGCTTTGTCGCTTCCGCGACGTCGGTCTGACCCCACGACTTGAACACGTCTCCCTGTCCCCCAAAGGTGCCGGTTCCCAGGCAGAGAACAGGAACTTTCAGGCCGGATCCACCAAGTTGACGAAACTCCATTACGAACTCCTTCTGTCGGGGAAGCGATTGTTCTGGGTGATCATAAACGACACCTGCCGTCGTGCTAAAGAATCCTTGGGAGAGGAAGAGCGCGGCCCGCCTGGGGCCGATCGTGAATTCGCCAGCGGGGGGACGTCAAGTGGGTCGCCGCGAGCGGAGACCTTGAGATAGACTGGACAGACGGAAAGGCGTGCCCGGCCATGTGGATCGCCGGTCCGCGATTCCTTCGTCTCCGACTTTCAGGATCCCGGTTCGCCCCTCAGGTTCGCCTGCTTCTGCCACATTTCCGGTTTCAGCAGGAGTCGCCGGATCTGGTCCGCTCAGGAAGCAGTTCATGTTTCAGCCCCGTGCGACACACCAGCAGATGGTCACCCTGTGCCGCAGTCTGGGCACGTCGCTCGCTGCCGGCATCGACATTCTGCGCGCGTTTCAGTTGGCGGCCCGCAAAGCCGATCCCCGGATGTCGGCTGCTCTGAATGATATCCTCCAGCAGATTAAATCGGGCGGGACGGTAACCGCGGCGTTCGAGGCCCACCAGGATTACTTTCCCCATTTATTTGTGAACCTGCTGCAGGTGGGAGAAGCGACCGGCTCGCTGCCGGAGGTGCTGAAAGCGCTGGCGCAGCACTACGAAAACAACATCCGTTTGCGCAAGGATTTCATCAGCCAGATCTCGATGCCGATGCTGCAGTTCGCGGCCGCAGTGTTGATTATTGGCTTCATGATCTGGTTGCTGGGGATCATCGGCAGCAGCACCGGCGCTCCGCAGGATGTGCTCGGTTTCGGCCTGCTCGGGACCAGCGGCGCCCTGGTCTGGTTTGGTGGCTGGGCGATCGGACTGGCAGCGGTCTTTGTGCTGTACAAGCTGGCGCAGTCCACGCTGTCCGGCCAGAAACTGCTGCATCGGATCCTGTTGCAGATTCCGATCGTTGGGACCTGTCTGCAGAATTTTGCCATTGCACGCTTTTCGTGGGCATTTTCTCTGACCCAGCAGGCGGGCATGCCGATCGAACCGAGTCTGGAGTCCAGTCTGCGGGCGACTTCGAACGGCGCGTACATCGCGGCTGCGCCGACGATCATCAGTGATGTCATGAACGGTGAAACGCTGACCGACGCCCTGACGCAGAGTGGCCTGTTCTCGCAGGAGTTTCTGGAGATCGTGCTGGTGGCAGAGACTTCGGGGACCGTGCCCGAGGAACTGGACCGGCTCAGCCCTCAGTTCGAGGAAGAAGCCCGCCGCAGCCTGAAGGCCTTGACCGCCGCACTCGGCTGGGCGATCTGGGCCTGCGTGGCGATGTTTATCATCTTCTTCGTCTTCCGGATTGTCTTCTGGTACCTGAATATTCTGGATGGGGCACTCAAAGACGTGAACCGAATGTGAGCAGTGGCCTCTGTCACGCGTGGATGGCGCCGAGGGAACTCCCGTCCGGGCCGCTCAGCGTTCTTCTGGCGACGAGGAGGCATCGTCGATCAGTCGGCGTTCAAGATATTCCCGCAACAGCTCAAATGCCGCTCGGTCCCGTTCTCCGGCGGTCTTGTCGACGATGACAGCGAACTGTTCCATCTGCTTGCGAATCTCCGGATGGGGAAGCAGATGCAGGCGGGTCGCCATGATGGCTGTTTCCAGCACGGCGGATTTGGCCCGGTTCATGCCGAAGAAATCACGCAGCTTGCCGGCGTGACGGACGGTGGTGATGACTTCGCTGCGAATCTCGGAGTCGTCGATCGACGTGACCGTGAACTCATACCAGCGGCAGGCATCGGCAATCACCGCTCCCTCGATCTCCAGCGCGGGGAACAGCTTGGGGTATTGAATCCAGCGGCCGATCGCCGCCTGGGCGATCATCAGCATGTCATCAGTGACATGAAAGACGCCGCAGCGTGTCGCCTGCAGGTTCGCGAACGTGGTCGAGGATTGATACGGTCGAAAGCGGAACGTCTTCAGTTCTTCATCAACGATCGGCCCCATCGGAGCGATGTTGATTTTCCCTTCGGTGTTCCGCGTCGTACACAGGCCTTCCAGAATCATCGTCGGAATCACCATCAGAGTGACCCAGACAGCGGGCACCCCCCGCTGTCACTAGCGGCGCGCTTTACTTCGCAATACTCCAGCGCAGATAGGCTTCGATAAAGGGTTCGAGGGCCCCGTCGAGCACTTCCAGTGGATTGCTCTGCTTCAGTTCCGAGCGATCGTCCTTCACAAACTGCTGCGGCTGCAGCACGTAGTGCCGGATCGTCTGGCCTCCGAAGCCGATCTTCGATTTCTCTCCACGGCGGGCGGCATTGGCCTGTTCCTGCTTCTCCTGTTCCAGCTGGTAGAGCTTGGCAATCAGCATCTTGCGGGCCAGAGCCCGGTTCTGATGCTGGCTGCGCTCGTTCTGGCACTGCACCACGACACCGCTGGGGAAGTGGGTCAGTCGGATGGCCGAGCTGGTTTTGTTGACCTTCTGGCCCCCCGCTCCGCCGGCCCGGAAGACGTCTTCACGGACTTCCTTGCCGCTTTCCCAGTCGATTTCGATGTCGGCCGCATCGCCCAGGTCGGGTGTGACGTCGACCGCCGCAAATGCGGTGTGACGACGGCCAGCCGAATCGAACGGGCTGATGCGGATCAGGCGATGGTTGCCGGTTTCCCCTTTGAGGTAACCGAATGCATAGTCCCCCTTGACCAGCAGGGTAACATTGCGGATGCCTGCCTCTTCGCCGTCCGAGCGGTCGATTTCTTCCATTTCGAAACCGTTTCGCTCCGCCCAGCGCAGATACATGCGCATCAGCATTTCGGCGAAGTCCGCAGAGTCGGTTCCCCCTTCACCCGCCTGAATCACCATGTAGGCGTTTCCGGCGTCTTCGGGATTCTTCATGCTCGCCTGCAGTTCGGTCCCTTCGAGCAACTTGCCCAGCGAGTCGATCAGATCGCGAATCTCAGCGATGGTTTCCGGAGCTTCATCCTCTTCGGCGAACTCCATCAGCACCTGGATGTCATCCGCACCCTGACTGAGTTGCGACAGCGGTTTAAGCAGCGCATTCAATCGGCGCAGCTCGGCGATGACCGATTGCGCTTTTTCCTGGTGATCCCAGAAGTTGGGAGTCGACATCAATTCATCGAGCTCGCGAGCCCGAAGGAGCATGACGTCGTAGTCAAAGAGAGTCCTTTAACAGGACGATGCGCTCCATCAAACTGGCGGCCTGATCTCGAAGTTCGCTTTCCATGAGACTCGTTCTTGGCGAGGGGCAAAAAGGCGGAAAACGGCAGTTTACCGGTCCGGGTGACGGGAGCCCAGTGATCCGCCACCCGATCTTGGGCCGACAGGGAATTCTGAAGTCGGGGGAACCGTTTTAAACCTCCCCGCAGTTCAAGTGGCTCCGGTTCTGGCGTAAACTGGCAGCTCCCGGTTTTTTCCCAGGATTTGTCTGAAATCATGCCTTATCGCCAGCTCATCGCCCTGATGCCCTGCCACAGTCTGGAAGACTTCCCGACCGAACTGGGAGAACGTCCGGCCGCGAGCCTGCTGAACGCATTTGCGGTCCTCTGGCATCCCCAGTTGCTGGCGGAAGCCGATGCTCTTCCGCGTTGGATGCGGGCCGATGATGAGTACCCGGACTACGCCCCGGGCCGGCTGATGATCGTGCCGATCGAGTGCGAAGACATCATGCCCTACAACGCGATCGAGGATGCGCTCGCCGCCGGGGTCACGGTGGTCCGCGGAGAACATGAGCGGAGCAAAATGCTTGAGGCCGCTCTCGCGCACGAGACTGTCTCGGCAGATCTCGATCCGGACCTCGTGGCCGACTTTTTTGCCCTCGGCATGGCGTGGCTGCAGGTCGAACTGCTGACACGGCACATGCGAAACTTCAGCCATGTCGACGATCTTCAATTGCTGCGCGATGTCAAAGCGGCGGCCGCGGCAGCCCTGCAGCAGGACAATGAGACGGCGCGCACGCATCTGGGGCACTGCTTCGAACATCTGCAGGAATGCCGCGAACGGTTTTATCCGGTGGAATGCTATCTCATCGACGTTTGCCTGGTGACTCCTACGCTGGCTGGCCCGGCCCTGTCGACGTTACTTGAGACGAACGTTCCCGTGAATCTGATGGCGCCCGGTCGGACGTGGGAAGCAATCGACAGGAGCGATGCCGCGTGGGGCCCGCGGGTCCGCACGGCCCTCGAACAGCAGAAGGTCGAATTGATCGGCGGAGACGATGTCGAGCTGATGACCACGCTTCAGCCGCTCGATTCGACTCTCTGGCATCTGCAGCAGGGGCGGGGGCTGTACCGTAAGCTGTTCGGCAAGGTGCCCACGGTCTGGGGACGGAAGCGCTTCGGGTTGGGAACACACCTCCCCGCGCTCCTGCGGCGTCTAGATTACGAGGGGGCGCTCCATCTCCTGCTGGACGATGGAACCTACCCCGAAGAAGAACAGACCCACCTCAGCTGGGAGGGGAGTGACGGCGAGTCGATCGACGCTTACAGCCGGATTCCGCTGGCGGCCGATTCCGCTGCGGGGATGCTGAAGTTTCCGCTGCGGATGTCGGAGTCGATGGACTCGGACCATTCGGCCGCGGTCCTGTTTGTCCGTTGGCCCGATCTGCGGACTCCGTTCTTTGAAGATCTGCGGCGGGCTCATGCATATGCGCCTGTATTGGGACGGTTTGTCTTTCTCTCCGAATATTTCCAGTTGGCGAGTGCTCCGGGGCGGCGATCCAGTTTTGCCGCAGGGGGATATTTTTCTCCGGAGCTGGTGCAGACCGTCGCGCGGCGGCTGGCGAATCCCCTCAGTCGTTGGGTGGCCAACTGGGACCGGCGCCTTCGCTTTCAGCGGGCCGCCTGGCTGGCGGGGGCGACAGAGTTCATTCGCAGCGGGCGGATCTCTGCGGAGCGGGATGCTGCGCTGGAACAACAGCTGGAGCTGGCACATCCGGAAGCCGATGCCGAGGCCCAGTCGCAGGCGGATCAGTCGATCGCTGCCGCCGAAGAGATGGGGACCGCAGCACTGGTAAAGTTGCTCTGTGGCTCGGGGAGATCAGGGCCGGGCATGCTGATTGCGAACCCCTGTTCCTTTTCCCGGAAGACACTGGTGCATTGGCCGCAGGGGGCGCCCGCTCCACACGACTCTGTTCTGAATCAGCAGATCGATGAGCAGGGCTGCCGCGCGCTGGTGGAAGTGCCTCCCTGCGGATTTCTCTGGCTGGCCAACAATGAAGAGACGTTGCCCCCCACTGTTCCCGGCAAGGTGAAGATGGCTGAGGGACTGACGCTGCGGAACGACTTGTTCGAAGTCCATCTGAGCGAAGTGACCGGCGGGATTGCCCAGATTCTGACTTACCAGCGCAGCCCCAACCGGATCAGTCAGCAGATTGCCTGGCGTTTCCCTTATGAAAAAACGGTCACCGTGCACGAAGGGGATGAACCTCGGACATTCGACACGTTCTATACGGCGATGCAGCTGCGCGAGTCACGAATTCTGAGTGCCGGTCCGCTGATTGGAGAAATCGAAACGCGGGGCGAGCTGATTGATCAGCAGACCGCCGCAGTGCTGGGAACTTACCGGCAAGTGACGCGTGTCGTGCGGGGGAAACCAAACGTAGAAGTTGAGATTGAACTCGACCTGCCGCAGGCGCCGACTGGAGATCCGTGGACGAATTACGTCGCCTGCCGATTTGCATGGAAGCATGAGAGCGTGGCGGTCACCGCCTCGATGCAGCAGGGGGCTCACGGAGTGAAGGCCGCGCGGATCGAGGCTCCGCAATACGTGGAGATCGCCGACGAGAACTATCGCACCACGATTCTGACCTCCGGATTGATCTTCCACCGCCGCACTGGGGAACGGATGATCGATTCGCTGCTCGTGGTGGAAGGGGAGGAGTCGCGACAGTTCCGCTTCGTGCTGGCGATAGATGCTCCTTACCCGCTGCAGGCACAGCTCGATGCCTTTCTGCCGCCCGTCACAGTAGCCACGGAAAGCCGTCCTCAGGGGGCTGCGCAGGCGGGCTGGTTCTTTCAGGTCAACGCTGCCAATGTGCAGTTGACACGACTGCTCCCCTCTGCGAAAGACAATTCGATCGTTGTTCGTTTACTGGAAACCGAGGGACGGGGGCGAACGACCCGGCTACGTTGTTTTCGGACTCCGGTCAGTGCACGGCAGCTCGACTTCAATGGAAAGTCGATCGTCACGCTGAACGTGGAAGCGGATGGCGTGGTGCTCGAGATCGCCCCGTACGAACTGTGCGATGTGGAACTGACGTTTTCATAGTGCTCCCATTGGAATTCCTCAGAGCCCGAAGCGTCAGCGAGCGTCGTTTTTGACTTCCCTCAAGCACACAGGCGCGAGTGGCCTATTGCGAAACAGGCTGCTGCAACGCCTTGGCCAGCGCAGCGGGATCGTAAACACACCCGCCCCAGGTCCCGCCTCCGAGTTGCTGCAGCAACGCCCACATTAGCGTGTCGGGGGGGAGCAGTGGGTCAGGCAGCAGGGGAACCGAAGGGGCCCGCTGCGCCAACTCGGCGGCTCCTTCCTCAGGAGAGAGTCGCTGTTCCTCGCTCCCGACATAGTTCAGTGTTCCGGTCAGGTTCTTGCAGTCGATCACAATCTCGACGAGGTCACCGTCCCGCAGCTTACCGATCGGGCCTTGCGCCAGTGCTTCGGGGCCGACGTGCCCAATGCAGGCGCCGGTGGAGACTCCGGAAAAGCGGGCATCGGTGACGACTGCGACTTCCTTACCCCATTTGAGGTAACGCAGGGCGCCGGTGATCTGATAGGTCTCTTCCATGCCGGAACCGAGTGGCCCCCGGCACATCAGCACGAGAATGTCACCCGGCCGGATCGGAAAGGGGTGCTGGCCTTTCACGGCCGCAATCGCTTCCCGTTCGCTGGTGAAGACCCGCGCGGGGCCCAGCTTGCGATACACTCCCTGTTCATCGAGTAGACTCGGATCGATGGCGGTACTCTTGATGACCGAGCCTTCCGGGGCGATGTTGCCGACCGGGAATGTGACGGTGCTCGTCAGCTTGCGGGCCCGCGCTGCCGCGGGGCTGAAGATCACTTCATCGGGCTCGACTCCATCGCGTTCGCGCAGGAGCTCACGGAAGCGTTCACGACGTTCGGAGACTTCCCAGGCAGCGAGAACTTCGCCGAGTGCAGACCCCGTTGCGGTGCGGACTTCAAGGTCAAGGAGATTCAGATTCCGCAGGTGCAGCATCACCTCGGGAACCCCGCCGGCGAGAAAGACGCGGACAGTCGGGTGCCCGACCGGACCGTTCGGCAGGACATCGACGAGTCGGGGCGTCTGCCGGTTGATGCGATTCCAATCCTCGACGGTCGGCCGTCGCAAGCCGGCTTCGAAAGCGACCGCCGGAATGTGCAGCAGCAGATTCGTGGAACCGCCGAAGGCGGCGTGCACCACCATAGCATTCCGGATGGCCCCATCCGTCAGCAAGGTGCTCATCGTCTCTTTGCGGGCGATCATCTGAACCAGCGCAGCTGCGGAGCGCACGGCGGCATCGCGCCAGACCGCCTGTCCCGAGGGGGCCAGAGCCGTGTGCGGCAGACAGAGTCCCAGCGCTTCCGCCACCACCTGAGAGGTCGCAGCCGTTCCCAGAAACTGACAGCCTCCCCCCGGTGACCCACACGCCCGGCACCCCATGTCCGCGGCGTACTGCAGGTCAATTTCTCCCTGTGCGAAGCGGGCGCCGATCGATTGCACCTTCCCCGCGTTTTCTGCTCCCGTGGCAGGCAGGGTCACTCCTCCGGGAACGATGATACAGGGGAGCTGATGCTGTGCCGCCACCGCCATCATCATTGCGGGGAGACCTTTGTCGCAGGTGGCGACGCCGATGACGCCCTTGCGGACCGGAAGTGAACGAATCAATCGCTTGAGCACCACGGCCGCATCATTGCGGTAAGCGAGGCTGTCCATCATGGCGGTCGTCCCATTGGAACGGCCGTCGCAGGGGTCGGAGACATAGCCCGCGAAGGGAAGGCACTGCAGGCGGTTGAGTTCTTCGGCAGCCGCCCGCATCAGCAGGCCGATCTCCCAGTGCCCGGTGTGATATCCCAATGCGATCGGATGGCCATCCTCTGCGCGAATGCCCCCCATCGTGCTGAGAATGAGAACGTGATCCCGCAGCAGCTGCTGCGGATCCCAGCCCATTCCGGCATCCTGTGTCAGTCCGAAGAGATCACCGCTCGGGCTGTGACGGAGCATTTCCTCGGTCAGTGGCAACGAGCCAGACGGCCCCTCTCCCTCGGTGAGCAGGTCATAAATCGAGGGGTCGCTACCGAACATATCGGACTTCTAGAGCCGGTTGCTCTTTGCAGTGCCTGCGCAGCAAGCGTTTCATTTGGTGAAATGCTGACTTCCGCGTGGCGAGGAGGGTGTAATCAAATTCAAAATGCTCTAGACAGGCGGAAACGGGGGACCACGACAGGTGAGGGACTTCAGCGTTTCGGCAGGATGCGATCGACTCCCACCCACGGGCGGAGTACTTCAGGGACGACCACACTGCCATCCGCCTGCTGATAATTTTCGAGCAGGGCAATCATCGCGCGGGTCACAGCGACGGCCGTGCCGTTCAGCGTGTGCACGAACTGCGTTCCCTTTTTGTCGGGTGACTTGCAGCGGATTCCGAGTCGACGTGACTGGAAGTCGGTGCAGTTCGAAGCGGATGTGATTTCGCCGTATTCGCCCGCTTCGCCCCGGCCGGGCATCCAGGCTTCGAGGTCGAACTTGCGATAGGCCGGTCCGCCGAGATCGCCGGTGGCGGTGTCGAGCACGCGATAAGGAATGCCCAGTCCCTGAAAGATTTCTTCTTCGATGCGGACGATGGTCTGCTGCAGTGCATCGGAGGCCTGCACGTCCGGCGCGGTGTAGCCGAACATCTCGACTTTGGTGAACTGATGCACGCGATAGATGCCGCGGACCGCTTTGCCGTGCCCCCCGGCTTCTGTCCGGAAACAGTGCGAGAGCCCCGCCAGCTTCAGCGGCAGGTCGCCGATATTCAGGATCTGATCGCGGTAGGCTCCCCCCAGTGTGATCTCAGCGGTCGCGACCAGCGACAGGTCGGTCCCCTGCACTGAGTAGATCTGCGTTTCGGGTCCGCGGGGGTTGAAGCCGATCCCTTCGAGAACTTCATCGCGGGCCAGGTCGGGAGTCGTGTAAAGAGTGAAGCCTTCCGCCCGAACTTTATTGATGGCGTACTGCACAAGTGCCAGTTCGAGCAGCACCGCTTCGTTTTTCAGGTAATAAAATCCGGAGCCGGCCACGCGGGCACCCGCTTCAAAATCGACGAGGTCGAGTTTGTGAGCCAGATCGACATGGTCGAGCGGCTTGAAGTCGAATTTCGGTTTCATTCCCCATTCGCGGACGACTTTGGAATCGGCTTCGCCGCCGATCGGAGCGTCGGGGTGCGACAGGTTGGGAATGCGTGACTGTTCTGCCTTGAGTTCGGCTTCAACTTCACGCAGCGCTGCCTCGTTGCGGGTCACTTCCGCCTTCAGTTGTTTGCCCCGTTCCACGAGAGTCGGGCGATCCGCAGCGGTGGCTTTGGGGATCTGTGCGGCAATTTCTTTCTGCTCGTGCCGGAGCTGGTCTCCTTCGGTGATGAGCGTTCCCCGGCTCTCGCGCAGGCGGAGGAGTTGCGGCAGATCGACCGTGACGCCCCGGTTGCGGCAGTTCTCTTCAATCAGTCCGATGTTGTCGCAGATGAATTGCAGGTCGAGCATGGGAAATCATCGATTCAGGACAGAGTCGGCGGGAGGGGTCTCAGCCCGCTGAATTCAGGTGTTGTTTGCAATCTCGTGCCACAGCCAGGCACTCGCCAGAGTGCCGCGATGGAACGAGTCGAGGGAGAAATGTTCGTTAGGACCGTGCAGATTGTCGGTGTTCTGGCCCCAGCCGAGCAGCAGGGTGTCGACTCCCAGCAGCCGCTTAAAGGTGGCCACGACGGGGATCGATCCCCCTTCACGAATCATGACGGGCGGACGGCCGAACGCCTTTTCAATGGCTGCCGAGGCAGACTTCATGAACGGGCTGTGCAGGTCGCAGACGACCGCATCGCAGCCGTGATGCGGACGAAACTCGATGCGCAGGCCGGGGGGGCAGTTGTCTCGCAGGAACTGACCAAGCTGTTCGACAATCGCATCGGCAGACTGGTTCGGCACGAGCCGACAGGTGATCTTGGCAGAGGCCTTGGAGGGGACGATCGTTTTCGGTCCTTCCCCCTGATAACCGCCGGTGATGCCGTTGACGTCGCAAGTGGGGCGTGCCCAGCGGCGTTCGATGGTGGAAAAGCCCGCCTCGCCGGAAGGGGCCGGTACGCCGAGACTGTCGAGAAAGCTCTGCTCGTCAAAGGGGAGTGCGGCGAACGCTGCCCGCTCATTGTCGGTCAGCGGAACGACGTCATCATAAAAACCGGGAACCTGAACGCGGCCCTCTTTGTGCAGCAGGGCGATCAGCTGCGCGAGCCCATTCACCGGGTTAGCGATCGCTCCGCCGAAGACGCCGCTGTGAACATCCTGTGCAGGGCCATAAACGGTCACTTCGCAGGCGGTGATGCCCCGCAGTCCATAGGTGACCGCCGGAATCCCGGGAGCGTATTGGGACGTGTCGCTGACCACGACGATATCGCAGGCACACTTCTCGCGGTTGTCGGAGAGAAAACGATCCAGATTGTTGCTGCCGACTTCCTCTTCGCCTTCGATGACGAATTTCACGTTGATTGGAAGTTCGCCGGTTGCTCGCAGCCAGGCGGCGACCGACTTCACATGTGTGAGCATCTGCCCTTTGTCGTCCGTTGCTCCGCGAGCGTAAATCTGGCCATCGCGAATGACCGGCTCGAACGGAGGAGAATGCCACTCATTCAGCGGGTCTGCAGGCTGCACATCGTAGTGGCCATAGACAAGCGCGGTTGGCGCGCCCGGCTTCTTGGTCCACGAGGCGAACACGATTCCATGTCCGGCGGTCGGGACCACTTCGGCGTCACAGCCGCATTCGGCCAGCTGCGAGCGGAGAAACTCGGCCGCACGTCCCATGTCGGCACGGTGGCGGGAATCGGCGCTGACGCTGGGAATGCGGAGCAGCGATATCAGGTCGGCGACATTCGCGTCGGCGTTGTCCTGCAGCCAGCGCTCGACCGTGGCGATGGAAGGAGCAGTCATGTCGTCTATGTTCCGAGACCTGAAGGACGGGGAGACCTGCGGCGTCCCAGTCAGCGGAAGCAAGTGATCCCGCTGGTCGTGGTGACCGCTCTCGATCACTCGTCAGCGATCGATAAAGCCGCGTCGACGTCGAGTGCTGTATTCTTCGAGAGCCCGTTCGATGATCGGCAGCGCCGCTTCCACCGGCTGGAACTCGTCGACTTCCACCGACTTCCCTTCCAGGAGTTTGTAATCCTGGAAGAACCGCCGCAGCATCGACAGGCGGTGAATCGGCAACTCGTCGAACTGCAGCAGACCGTTGTACTCGGGATCGTGAGAAGCGACCGCCAGAATCTTGTGGTCCTTTTTGCCCATGTCGACCATCGTCATCAGGCCGACGACGCGGGAGTGAACCAGAGTCAGCGGGGCCACCGGCTCCTGGCAGAGGACCAGCACGTCCAGCGGATCGTCATCTTCGGCGTAGGTCTGAGGGATGAAACCGTAGTTCGCCGGATAGTAAACAGCGGAGTACAGGATGCGGTCGACCTTCAGAAGTCCGGTCTGCTTGTCCAGTTCGTACTTCACGCTCGATCCCATCGGGATCTCAATGACAGTGGTGAATTCGTTGGGAAGGTTCTCCCCGGGAGTGACATCATGCCAGGCGTGCGTCATGTCGCGGCCTTTAGCCCGTTCAAGGCAAATTGGATCTGGAAACTGAAAAAGCACGCTCTGAGGCGTGCTTCCAGGCAGTCACCCCACTGCGGGGTGAAACAACATATTAACCGGCTCAGCCATTCATCATCTGATTCATGCGGGCGCGATTCTTGGCCCGGCGGCGTTCACGGCGATTCTGTTCGCTGGGCTTTTCGTAGAACTCGCGCTTCCGGAGTTCCTTCTTCACGCCACTGTGCTCCACCAGCTTCCGGAACCGACGCACTGCGTCCTGCACGGATTCATTATCTCGCAAACGCAATCGAACCACAAAACTCTCCTGGATGACGGCCACAAGCCGTTACAGTGAAATTATTTAGGAATCAGAGTGGACGGACAGCTACCGGACCGACTCTGTTCGCAGCAAATTGGGAAACGGGGCAGGCTCTGCCGAGTTTCAGCAAAAGGATTGCCAGTATATCGACTTTGGGCGTTGAGGCAAGCTGCCCTTTGTGGAAACTTTTTTCTCCAGAACTTCGCTTCAACTGCTTACAGCCTTTGTGATTGCCGCGCGACGCAGGGCCCGTGCTCGAGCAGGTTGCAAGCTGTTTTGTGGTATGAGGATGTGTTGATGCGTCTGTGGGCCAGCCGACTCAGACACGCTGCCGCGCCTGACAAATCCGCCAGCTCCGGCTCGACTTGCTTGACCGCCGGACGGGGATTCTTCAAAACAGCAACGGACGACCGCAATTTTCCATCCACACTCTGCCAGTCAGAAGTTCCATGTCAGAATACCGCATCGAAAAAGACTCCATGGGGGAAGTCCAGGTTCCCGCCAAGGCTTACTACAGCGCCCAGACCCAGCGCGCCGTTGAGAACTTTCCTGTTTCCGGCTGGACTCTCCACCCCGATCTGATCCACGCGATGGGACTGGTGAAGTATGCCTGCGGAGTGGCGAATCGCGATCTCGACAAGCTGACCGGCAGCGGCAAGAACCCCCTGACTCAGGCCCAGGTGGAGGCCATGCTGCAGGCGGCTCAGGAAGTGGCTCAGGGAAAATTCGACAGCGAGTTCCCGATCGACGTCTTTCAGACCGGGTCGGGGACATCGAGCAACATGAACGCCAACGAGGTGATCTCGAACCGGGCGGTCGAACTGATCGGCGAAGACCGTTTTCAGGCGAAGAAGACGATCCACCCCAACGATCACGTCAATATGGGGCAGAGCACGAACGACACCTTCCCGACAGCCATTCATGTGGCGGTCGCGCTGTCGATTCATCAGCAGCTGATTCCGGCTCTCAAAAAATTCCAGAAGGTGCTCGCGCGTCACGCCCGTGACTGGGACCAAATTATCAAGATCGGACGCACCCACCTCGCCGATGCCACACCGCTGCGGCTGGGACAGGAATTCGGAGGCTTCGCCCGTCAGCTGGAACTGTCGATCGAGCGTGCCGACCGGGCACTGCAGGCGGTCACCGAGCTTCCCGTCGGCGGCACGGCGGTCGGTTCGGGGATCAACACCCACCCGGAATTCGGTTGCCGTGTGGCGGAAGTGCTGGCGGAGCAGACGGGTATTTCGTTCGTGGAAGCAGAAGATCACTTCGAAGCCAACGCCCAGCGCGATGGACTGGTGGAATGTCATGGCCAGTTGAAGACGATTGCCACCACTCTGTTCAACGTGGCGAACAACATTCGCTGGCTCGGATCGGGGCCGCGCTGCGGCTTCTACGAAGTGCAGATTCCCGACTTGCAGCCGGGCAGCTCCATTATGCCGGGCAAGGTCAACCCGGTGATGTGCGAGAGCCTGATGCAGGTCTGCGCCCGGGTGATCGGTAACGATGGCTGCATCACGGTCAGCGGAGCGGCCGGGGGGAGTTTCCAGTTGAACATCATGATGCCGGTGATGGGGCAGACGACACTGGAGTCGATTATGCTCCTGTCGAAGGGGACCAACGCGTTCGTCGACCTGTGTGCCGAGGGGCTCGAAGCCAACGCCGAAGCTTGCGAGGCGGGGGTCGAAAAGAGCCTGTCGATGGTCACCAGCCTGAATCCGCATATCGGCTACGAGCTGGCGGCCCAGCTGGCGAAAGAAGCGTTCAAGACGGGAAAAACGATCCGGGAACTCTGCGTGGAGAAGAATATTCTTCCGATTGACGTCCTGAACGCCGCGCTCGATCCGATGAGCATGACCGAACCGCAGGCCTGATTCCGGCCGCATCCGGAGTCGTTTCCCCGTGAAAAAACAACGATCGAACCGGCCCGTCGTCCCCGTGGCGGCGGGCCCGGTCCGGTCGGTGATCGGCTGTTGATCTCGATTCCCGGGGGGGAGTTCGCCTATGCTGTGTGGTCGGCACGCAGGCTGCCAGGGTGAAGGTCGGGTCAGTCCCGGGTCACGGGATGATTCCGCTCGTCACAGCCGACATCTGTTTCGCCTGCCCGCTTCCCCTTGAGACCTGATTCAATCGTATGCACCGTCTTTATATCGAAACTGTCGGCTGTCAGATGAATGTGCTGGACAGCGAACTGGTCGTCGCCGCGCTGCGGCAACGGGGCTATGAGCTGACGAACGATCCGCAGCAGGCGGACACGATTCTGTTCAACACCTGCAGCGTACGCGAAAATGCCGAGCACAAGACCTACAGCTCGATCGGACGGTTCAAATACGGCAAACGCAAAAACCGTGATCTGGTGATCGGCGTCATGGGCTGCATGGCGCAGAAAGATCAGGAACTGATTTTCAAAAAGGCGCCGCATGTCGACCTCGTTGTCGGCACGGGGCAACTTGCCGAAATCCCTGATCTGGTGGATGAGGTCCGCGCCACGCGGAAGAAGCAGCTGGCGATTTCGCTCGACCGCAAGGCTGGCTCGCGCGATGAAGTGGCCGGCAGCTTCGAGAGCTACGATCCGCTGCGCGACCCGACGATGCGTCCCAGTCCGTGGCAGGCCTATGTGCGGATTATGATCGGCTGCGATAAGTTCTGTACCTATTGCGTGGTCCCCAGCACGCGCGGACCGGAACAGTCCCGCCCCCCGCGCGATATTCTGCGCGAGACCGAACTGCTCGCCTCACAGGGAGTCAAGGAAATCACGCTGCTGGGGCAGACGGTGAATTCGTATCACCATCTGCAGGACGGGAAGAACTTCCGGCTCAGCGATCTGCTGGCGCTGATTCATGATGTTCCGGGAATCGACCGGATCAAGTTCGTGACCAACTACCCGAAAGATATGACGACCGATCTGCTGGTGGCGATTCGCGACCTGCCCAAGGTCGCCCGCTATCTGCATGTGCCGTTGCAGCACGGTTGCAACGACCAGCTGAAGAAGATGAAGCGGGGTTATACCGTTGAAATCTATCGCGACATGATGGCCCGCATCGCAGAGTATCTGCCGGGATGTGCCGTCAGCAGCGACTTCATCGTCGGTTTCTGCGGTGAAACGGATGCAGCGTTTCAACGGTCGGTCGATACGGTGCGCGAGTTCCGCTTCAAGAACAGCTTCATCTTCAAATACAGCCCGCGACTGGGGACCAAGGCCTATGACCTGTATGAGGATGATGTTCCCGAAGAAGTGAAACGGCAGCGGAACAACGAACTGCTGCGGGTGCAGAACGAAATCAGCGAAGAAGACAACGCCGCCTTCATCGGCCGGCGGGTGGAAGTGCTGGTCGAAGGTCCGAGTAAAAAGGCGGGAGCCGCCGCTCCGGCCGGTCCGGAGTTCCATGACCACGCCGCTCCACCAGTGAAGAACGAGTTTGTCCAGCTCAACATCGGCCCCGGGACAGGTCTCGCTGAGCAAGGATCGCCACTGGAAACGTACGTCGGACCGATTCAGCTGGTCGGCCGCACCAAGTGTGACCGGATCGTCGTCTTCCCCGGGAATCCCCGATTGGCGGGAACACTCGCCGAAATCGATATCGATGACGTCACCCAGACCACGCTGCTCGGAAACATCGCGACGCGGCATATTCAACCGGGAACCGAAGGTCTGCTGCCGGTACTGATGTAAGTGTCACTCTGTGTGCGTGAATCGGGAGCATCGGTGCTGTTGAGTGCCCCGTTCTTGTCAGCGAAGGCGAGACTCGCGGCACACGGGACGCTGCCTGCGCAGGAACGGTTGCCTTTTCAGTGATTCATTGAGACCGGGGATTCTGTGATGACGATTCGTCCAGGGCGCTATCGCCATTACAAGGGGCAGGACTACCTCGTGCTCGGAATTGCCCGGCACAGCGAGACCGAAGAGGAGCTTGTGGTCTATCGCCAGGACTATGGTGATCGTGGGCTGTGGGTCCGTCCGGCGGCGATGTTTCTGGAAACGGTCGTCGTCGCCGGGGAACAGGTTCCCCGGTTCGGCTATCTCGGGCCTGAGCAAACGCCCCCCGCGCAGTGATCTGAGACAGCCGGTTCGTGCTGACGTCGGGAAACTGAAGAGCAAGCTTGTCTACCGGGCGGAGCTCGCCTCGCAATCCCGGAGCAACCTCGCCACCAGAGAGGTCCAGCCGGTCTGGTGACTCGCGCCACAGCCACGCCCGTTGTCGCCGTGGAAGTATTCGTAAAACAGAACCAGATCCCGCCAGTGGGGGTCGTTGGCGTAGCGCTGGTCCTCGCCGTGGCAGGGACGCCGCCCCTGCTCATCGGGGAGAAACAGTGATTTGAGCCGACGGGAAATCTCGCGGGCGACCTCCTGCAGGTTCAGCCAGGTTCCCGAGCCGACCGGGCATTCGACCTTTAGGGTGTCACCGTAAAAGTGGTGATAGCGCTCGAGGGCTTCGATCAGGAGATAGTTGACCGGAAACCAGATCGGTCCCCGCCAGTTGGAGTTGCCGCCAAAGAGGGGCGTGTTCGACTCACCGGGAACGTACTGGACGCACTGCTCCTCACCCCCCATCTTCAGCACGTACGGTTGCTGTTCGTGCACCTTGGAGAGCGCGCGAATGCCGTACTGCGAGAGGAATTCATTTTCATCGAGCAGATAACGGAGCATCCGCTCGAGCCGCTCACGGGAGGGGATCGCCAGCAGCCGCCGCGCGTAAGCGGGATGATCCGGCGCATTCCCATCGAGATCGCAATACGAGATATGCCGGGCCAGGTCGCTACGATGCTGGAGGAACCAGTCCATCCGCTTCTTGAAGCCGGGGAGCTTGTCGATGATCCGCTGGTCGAGAATTTCCACCGCGAAGAGAGGAATGATGCCCACCATCGATCGGATGCGCAGCGGAATCGTCGTGTCGTTGACGTTCAGCATGTCGTAATACTGCCCGTCTTCATCGTTCCACAGGCCGGTTCCGCCGAGGCTGTTCATGGCATCGACGATCGCGACAAAATGTTCGAAGAACTTGGAGGCGATGTCTTCGTAGGTGTCATCGACCGAGGCAATCTCCAGTGCCATCGACAGCATGGTGGAGCAGAAGAAGGCCATCCACGCGGTGGCATCCGCCTGCTCGAGCGAGCCTCCGTTGGGGAGCGGCTTCGAGCGGTCAAACACTCCAATATTGTCGAGGCCTAGAAAGCCGCCCGAGAAGAGATTACGCCCCTGCGGATCTTTGCGATTGACCCACCAGGTGAAGTTGATCAGCAACTTCTGGAAGGCCCGTTTCAGGAAGTTGTAGTCGCGGCGGCCCTTGTCGCCGGTGATTTTGAAGACCCGCCAGCAGGCCCAGGCATGCACCGGCGGATTGACATCGCCAAACGCAAACTCGTAGGCCGGGAGCTGCCCGTTGGGATGCATGTACCATTCACGCAGGAAGAGGAGCAGCTGCTGTTTGGCAAACTCTCCATCAATCTCCGCGAACGGCAGCATGTGAAAAGCGAGATCCCAGGCGGCGTACCAGGGGTACTCCCATTTGTCCGGCATGGAAACCACATCGCGATTGAACAGGTGCAACCATTCCGTGTTGCGGGCGAAGCGATGACCTGCGGGGGGAGCGGGCTGGTGGGGATCTCCCTGCAGCCAGTCCTTGATCACATAGTGATAGAACTGCTTGGACCACAGCAGCCCGGCGTACGCCTGCCGGGCGATGAGACGTTCTGCCGGCGTCTGCGCGGCCGGGAGGGCGGCCTCATAAAAGTCGTCTGTTTCGCGGATGCGTTGTGCAAAGGTCTTGCTGAACTCAGGCCCGAAGGGTGCGGCCGGAACTTCACGTTCCGGAACGAGCCGCAGCTGGACGGTTTGCTCACCTCCCGCGGGAATCTCCAGCCGGTACTGCGCAGCGCACTTGGTTCCATAACGACCTGCTTCGACCGCCGAGGTCTGGCCGTGAATCACGTAGTCGTGAAAACTGTCTTTGACCTGCGGGCTGGAGTTGGCGGTCTGGAAGATGCGCTGGTAGTTGGTTTCATTCTGGGTGAAGAGGAAATCGGGCGTGTTACCCGCCGGATCCGCACCCGCAAAGAACCGGAATTTTCCGAGTGTGACATGCTCGCAGCCGACTTCTCCCGGGCCACGTTGCTGCATGTGCGGCTTGGGATCACAGCCATCGTGCTCGCAGCCCCAGCTCCATGAATTGCGGAACCATAACGTGGGGAGCAGTTGCAGTGTGGCGGTCTCCGGACCTCGATTGACCACCGTCAGCCGGATCAGAATGTCGTCCGGCGAAGCTTTCGCATATTCGACGAACACATCAAAATAGCGATTGTCGTTGAAGATGCCGGTGTCGATCAGTTCGAACTCGGGCTGGTTGCGATCGCGGCGGGCGTTTTCTTCCACCAGCCAGCGGTAGGGAAATTCATTCTGCGGATATTTGTAGAGGGCCTTGAAGTACGAGTGGGTCGGGGACGAGTCGAGGTAGTAGTAACACTCTTTGACATCTTCGCCGTGATTCCCTTCGGGGCCCCCCAGTCCGAACAGTCGTTCTTTCAGAATCGGATCGTGACCATTCCAGAGGGTGACCGCGAAGCAGAGGCGGCACTCGCGGTCGCAGAAACCGAGAAGCCCATCTTCCCCCCAGCGATAGGCGCGGCTGCGCGCATGATCATGCGGCAGGTAGGACCAGCACTCTCCGGTCGCGGAATAGTCTTCGCGCACTGTCCCCCATTGACGCTCCGCGAGGTAGGGACCCCAGCGCTTCCAGTTTTCGGCGCGGTCGCGGTCTGCCAGCAGTCGCAGATCTTCTGCCGTCCGGACCTGCTCACCGGTACGGATTCCCTGCTGGTCCTGCTGCGGGGCATCGTTCCCTGCGGTCCGTCTGATCATCTGTGACTCCAGTCGATTCTCATCATGTGCGGGCGGGAGTGGGGTCGCTGAGTCCTGCTTCAGTCAGTTCGCTGTCGGCGTTGGGGCAGGCTCGTCGAGCAGTTTGAGGACGCGCAGCAGCTCTCCGACTGACCACGCCTGAAACGGGCAGCCGCGCAGCCGTTGCCGGGGCCCTTCGGGAAATGCTGTCGGTTCACCATCGGCGATCTCGCAGACGTGTCCCAGTCCGAACTGTGTCGTTGTCTCCAGCAGTGGCTGCAGGAAGCGTTGTCGCGCGGTGGCGCGAGCGTGGGGATCCTCTTGGTGAACCCGCAGCCAGGCCTCGACGAAGGGGCCGATCAGCCAGGGCCAAACGGTTCCCTGATGATAAGCCTCATCGCGCTCCCGGACGCCCCCGGTGTAATGCGGGTGATAGGCGGGGGAGTCCGGATCGAGAGTCCGCGGTCCGCAGGGGGTCAGCAACTTCTGTTCGACAATGTCGACGACCTGTCGCGCCTGCTGATCGTCGAGGAGTCCATACGGGAGCCCGCCGACCGCGAGTATCTGGTTCGGTCGAATCGACGCATCGACCGCCCCGGGACGATGATCGCTGTCGATGACGTCGAACAGGCACTGCTGCGCGGGATTCCAGAAGCGGACGCGAAAGGAGGTCGATGCCAGCTGAAACGGGCGTTTCCACCGGTCGTTGGACTGAGCCCCGATGCGCAGGGCATTGATCCACAACGCCTGAATTTCGACCGGCTTGCCAATGCGCGGCGTGACCACCCAGTCACCGACTTTGGCGTCCATCCATGTCAGCTGAACACCGGGCTCTCCCGCCTTCAGCAGCCCATCGTGATCCGCACCGATCTGGTAACGGGTCCCGTGTGAATAGCCCTCCAGAATGGCGTCCACCGCTGCGAGCAGTTGCTCCCTTTCTGTGGGTGAACAGTCAGTCCCCGCAGCCAACAGGAAGTCGTTCACCGCGATGATGAACCAGAGTGCGGCATCGACCGAATTGTATTCGGGCTCGGTTCCCTGATCCGGGAAGCGGTTGGGAAGCATTCCGCCGGAAACCTGTGTCGACCACTCGCGGAGAATCTGACCGGCAGCCTGGACTCGTCCCGTTGCCAGACAGAGCCCGCGCAAGGAGAGGAACGTGTCGCGTCCCCAGTCGAGAAACCACGGATAGCCCGCCACAATGGTCAGCCCCTCACCCCGTTTCACCAGATACTGGTCCGCTGCAAAATGGAGTGGAGACTTGAAAGCGGCCCGCCGCGAGCGCTCGGCGGTTTCCAGTTCGCGAATGACTTCATCGAGTCGCTCCCCGGGTGAAACGCTGAAACTGTCGGGGCCTTCCGCCGTCAGCAGGCAGAGTGCCGGTCCGCGCTGCAGGTCGAACCGGAACGATCCGGGGGAAGCGAGGTCTTCCACGAAATCGAGTCCCCGTTCCGCCTCCAGTGCATAACAAAACTGCCGGTACCAGAGGGGCTCCTGCTGATAGCTGCCGTTGGTCTCGATCAACGCACCCGGGACATCCGGATAGGGACGAAACAGCAAGGCATTGTTGAGTCGCTGCGGCTCGAACGAGAACAGGGAGTTCTCGCGATGAAGAGCATGATAGTCGCGGCCGGAATGCAGAAAGCGGACGTTCAGGCTGGCGCTGTCGACCACCTCTTCGACCAGGCTCCAGCGCAGGACCAGCGCCGATCGACCGTGCGGGATGAACAGCTCGCACCGGATGACGGCTCCGTTCGGCAGATCGTAGACCCACGTCGGCCAGGGAGTCGACGTAAAAGAGACGAGGTGCCGGTCGCCGTGCGGGTGAATGACATCCGGCACATAGTGCTGTGACGAGATGGCACAGGTCCCGGCTGCGGTGGTGACACTCGCCTCGAAGCCATTGATCAGGACCAGGCGGTCGGCGGGCGGGTGCCGGGCGGTCAGCAGCAGGGCATGATAGCGACGCGAACGGCGGCCGCTGACGGTGCCGGATGCGAAGCCGCCGAGACCATCGGTTTCCAGCCATTCCTGTTCATCGCGAGTCATGCGGTCGGCTCAAGAGATGGCAGGGCGTGATCGGCTGTTCGGGGCCGGAAGGAGATCTGTCGGCAGAGGGCGTCGAACACCACTCCTTCCGCGGGGTACGGACTGTCGACCAGTTGACGTAATGTCAGGGGGACATCGTCCAGACGATACGCCGTCCCCGCAGCAAACAGTCCGTTCACCGCCGTCGTGATGCGAATGGTCGGCGTGAAAGGAAGAGGCTCATCCGGATTGCTGAGGACCAGTGTGGGAATCCGGTCGAGTTGATCGAGCGCTTCAGCTGGAAATCTTGTCAGCGATTCCGTGCCGATCAGCACACAGCAGTCGACTTCACCCCGGGCGAGCATCTTCGGGCCCGAAAACTCGTCCGGTGCATAACGGGGATAGCCCGCACCCAAGTTGATAGCGAATGGGAATCCGGTCTGCCAGGTCAGCACCTGATCGGCTGTGTGTCGTCCCCCACCCAGGCTTCGCAGGCAGCAGCGGGTGACAGCATTCAGCTCCATCACCAGCCGCGAGAGTCCCTCGATCGTCAGTTGTTCCGCAGGGGAGTTGATCTGGTTCAGTCCATGAAAAACGACGCCGTAGCGGCAGTTCTGAAGTCGTTCCAGCAGTCCAGAAAGTTGTGCAGACTCAAGCCCGCAAGAGTCGGGCAGGGGGGCCTGCGGGTCGCGGAGCAATTGTCGCAATGCCCAGACGACATCGAGCTCGCGGCCCGGTTGAGTCCGCAGGACAAGATCAGCGCGGGAGTCGGTGGCCGTCTCCTCGGCATTGATCACGATCACGAAGCGGTCGGTACGGCCTCCCGGCAGAAACTCCCCCGGAGGCGTGTCGATAAACCGTTCAAAAAAGCGGGGATGGCTCGCCACCGGATCGGCATTCCAGAACAGAATCAGATCGGCCCGCTGTCGGACTTCACCCAGAGTGCAGGTCGATTCCCCCACCTGCTGAAAGGCGAGCACTCCCCGCCCGTGCCCGACAGAAGCGGTGGTGTCGATCGTCCCTCGCAGCCTCTCGGCCAGCTCCAGAGCGTTCCGCGTGTCGCCGACGGTCGAGCGGCCGAAGCCATAGAGCAACGGGGAATGGCTTTGCTGCAACAGCGGCACAGCGGTGGAAATTGCGGTCGAGAGATCGCATTCCACACCGTCGACAGCCGCCAGTGGAGCGCGCGATTGGCTGATTTTCTTCACCCAGCTGCCGAACGTGCTGCAGGCGTTGCGAACCGGCAACACGTCATGCCCCTCGACCCGTACGACCAGATCGTCGCAGAGGCAGCTGCAGGCGGGACAAGGGACATGGGAAAACTCGGTCATGACCGATTTCTGGTTGAGCAACGTGCGAAGCGGACGAAACGGGTGCTGCCGGACAGGGATGATATGATAACAGATGGATTTGAAACCGGCAGAATCCGACCCCTCGGCCGAATTCCACAAAAATCAACTCCCGGGAAAAACGGTCACTTGGCAAACCGGATCCTGCCAGACAAAAATTGAGGGCGCTTCAAGTGAGCTGCAGTAGCCCGCCGAATTGGTCGTCGCATGCCCAAAATCTGCTTTGTTTCCGACCTGCATCTGTTCGCGAAACGTTCCACAGCGTCACGGCATCTCGACCGGATGATCGAAGTCGCCCGCGATTGCGACCAGTTCATCCTCGGAGGGGATATCTTTGACTTTCGCTGGTCGACACTCGGGAGCGACGAAGCGACCGCGCGGGCGGCCAGTCTCTGGCTGCGGGAATTCGTCGACAGAACGGGGAATTGTTCGGTTCACTTTCTCTGCGGAAACCACGATGACCACCCGCTGATGCACGCAGCGCTCCCGCAGTTGCAAGGAGAACTGACGAACTTTACCTGGAGCCGTTTCTATCATCGGCTGGGGAACACCCTCTTTCTGCACGGCGATGTGGCCGATCGCACCACGACAGCAGCCATTCTTGAACGGCAGCGGGACAGCTTTCGTCATACGACCCGTTCTCCGCTGCAACACACGCTATACGATCTGGTGATACGCGCTCAGCTGCATCGGATTGCTCCCACGGCGGTCTATCCCCGCAAGCGGGTGGCCCGGCGGATTCTGTCTTACATGGAGCACATCGGTCATGGTCCGGAAACAGGTGTCGAGCATGTCTGCTTCGGACATACGCATCGCTCTGTGGATCACTATCATTTGCGAAATGTGACCTTTCACAATTGCGGCGCACCGATCGGATCGGGAAAATTCCGGATTGTGAAACGGGAGGTGATTCTGCCGGATGCGAATTCAAGTCCGTCCGGCGTGTGAGCAATATCGATCGCAGTGAACTGTCCGCTGGTCGCACAGGTCATCCATTCGAACGTGGATGACCTGCGGAAGGCAGGTCATATGCTGCAGGAGTTTTCTTCGTGTCCATGCGTCTGGTGATGATGGGAACGGGTGCGTTTGCCCTTCCCGCGTTTGAGCGGCTGTTGGCTTCGGGACGGAATGTTGTCGGGCTGGTGACGCAGCCTGATCGCACCGGCAAGGGGCATCATCAGCATGTGAATCCGCTGAAGGAGCGGGCTCGACAGGCCGGACTCGAGGTCTTTCAGCCGGAAAAGGCCAATGCACCGGAATCTCTGGAACGGCTGAAGGCGTTCAACGCCGATCTGTTTGTGGTGGCTGCTTATGGTCAGATCCTCTCGGCCAGCCTGCTGGCAATTCCCCGCCGGGGGGCGATCAACCTGCATGGCTCTCTGCTTCCCAAGTATCGCGGGGCGGCTCCCGTGCAGTACGCCGTCTGGAATGGAGAAACCGAATCGGGAGTCACGATCTTTCAGATTGAGCCGAAGCTCGATGCCGGTCCGATTCTGGGAGTCGTCCGAACGCCGATTGGTCCCAAAGAGACGAGCGGCGAACTGCATGACCGGCTGGCGGTGCTCGCGGCCGATCTGACGATCAGCGTTCTCGATCGCATGGAGCAGGGGACCGAGGAACGTCACTTTCAGGATGCCACTCTGGTGACGAAGGCCCCCAAGATTCCGAAGGAGGCGGGGCTCATCGACTGGTCACTCCCGGCGGAAAAGATCGGCTGGCATGTGCGGGCGATGCAACCCTGGCCGATGGCTTACACGTATCTCCATCTGCCGGCCCGGGCGCCGCAGCGAATGCTGATTCTCGATGTCGATCCGCTGGCTGAAACCGATCACGGACTGGCGCGGGGCTCGTATCGTCCGGGGGAGGCAATCCTCTCGAAAGAGGGGGACCTGCTCATCAAGACCGGCTGCGGCGCTGTCCGTGTGAGCCGTCTGCAGCCGGCGGGGAAGCGGGCCATGCAGACGTCGGAATTCCTGCGCGGGACCAACGTCAGCGGAGGAGAATTCGGCGCGGAAACGTTGCCTCCGCGCACGCTATAGAGCATTTTGACTTTTGATGACATTCTCCCGCTCACGCAGAAGTCAGCATTTTACCAGACGAAACGTTGGCTGCGCGGGGACAGGCCAGAGCAACCGGCGCTAGAATTCTCCCGTGACTTCGCCGCCGTCACGGCTTCCCAATGCCCGCCAGGTGTTCAGGTCGATGTTGCTGGAAATGGAACGGACCGAGCCATCTCCCATCTGCGTGTTGACGAGGCCCGGGTGGTAGCTGCGGGAAGTGATCGCGCCGTAAGAGGCTGACGCGGTGGCGGCATATGTGGCCACTTCCGTGCGGGAGATGTAGTCGACACTCTCCGCCCCGGAATATGGGACGACCGTGTTGGGGCCGAAGGTGGTGGTGAAGCTGTACTGCGGCGAACGCCCCTCGACCCATTCCGTGTGGGCACTCGTGCTGACGGTCAGTCCAGTCGGAATGCTGAGTGCGCCGACGTTCGCGGGGATGGTCGTCGATGCCGGGTCGGCATTCGGCCGGACATAGGGCTGGAACGCCTTAACCTCGGAGAACATGAGGGTGTTGCTGGTGCCGTCGGTGAAATCGCGGGTGGAATAGCGGCTGTTGTGTCCGAATGCTCCGTTTCCGACCGTCTGGTTGGAAGCATCAAAGATGAACCAGTTACCGACGTGAGCAGCATAGGTGAAGGACCAGTGGTTGCCGTTATCGGTCATCCGGTCCTGAGGATCGGTGGGGCAGATGTAGGGAGCGACCCGGACTTTGGAGACGCTCGTCTGGTCTCCGTACGGCTTGCTGAAATCGATGAGGTTGGCCAGGTTTCCCCCCTCCAGATAGGGGAGAAGGCGGGCCTGGGGGGAGAACGGTCCCCCGGCTTTGCCGCTGGCGCCGACCGGGTGGGGCCAGGTGCCGCCAGGAGGAAAGAGGGTGTAAACGTCGTGATAGTTGTGGAGCGCCAGCCCGATCTGCTTCAGATTGTTTTTGCATTGGCTGCGACGGGCTGCTTCGCGCGCCTGCTGGACGGCAGGCAGGAGGAGTGCGATCAGGACGGCGATGATCGCAATGACCACCAGGAGCTCGATGAGAGTAAATGCACGACGGCGGAGCGTTAAGGACATCGCCACTGACCTTCTGTGAAAGGGTGAATCCGGAGCAGGAGCAGGGTGCTTTCTTCCGTCCCCGTGACGTGCGATTTTCGCCTGATCGGCAGGGCAACATCGCGTGGCGGGAACGGGTCGATCAACAACAGGTGCATTTGGCCCGTCAGTGAAGAAAATCGTCAGCCGCAGCCCAGACATTGTTGACACTGAGTCTCAATGTCGGATAACCTACCCAACGCGGAGATTTCCGCAACGACCCATCGTCCCCTTTGTAATGTGACCGTAATCTTTAGCCTGGAATCGGCCCATGACTGGGATCCCGACGCCTTCCCAACCCGCAGCCGACCAGCCTCGTCCCGCTGGCACAGATTCGCCACAACTCGATTCGGCAGAACTCTTTCGGAATCGAAAAGAAGTCACCATTCGCCACGGTGAGGACCTTTACCGCCTCCGTCTCACCAAGAACGGCAAGCTGATCCTGCATAAGTGATCTCTCCCGGGGCTCCCGCGACGCACCCCGTTCTCTCCTGACGGGAGGCGAGAAACCGGCAACTCTTCCGAATCTGCGCAGCAGTGACAGCCGATGCTGGTTGAACCGGCCGTCGTACGCCATGATGCAGAAGACGGATCCTCTTTCTGATTCAAGGCGGCCTGTCTGGCACCCCGACTCATGCGCATTGCTCTCGCTCAACTGAATCCCGTGGTCGGTGATCTCGAAGGGAATTGTCGACAGATCGCCGCTGCGGCCGACGCGGCCCGACTGGCGGGGGCTCAACTCCTCGTGACGTCAGAACTCGCAGTCAGCGGCTATCCCCCGAAAGATCTGTTGCGGCGACAAGGGTTCGTGGCAGCCTGTGATGCGGCCGTCGATCAGCTGGCCCGGCACTCGACCTCCGAATTCGGCATCCTCGTGGGACACCCCACACACCGCGGCTGTCCCGGGGGAAGTCTTGCCAACTCCGCCAGCCTGCTGTTCGAGGGACGGGTGGCCGCCAACCGTCACAAACTGCTGCTTCCCAACTACGATGTCTTTGATGAGAAGCGTTACTTCCTTCCGGCTGCGCAGATCGAACCGGTTTCGTTCCTCGGATTGAAGCTGGGGGTGCACATCTGCGAAGACGCGTGGTGGGGAACCGATGAGACCTTCTATCATCTCCCCGCGGCGTCGCAGAAAGATCCGGTGGCGACACTGGCAGAACAGGGAGTCGACCTGTTCATCAACCTGTCGGCCAGTCCCTACGAATACGGCAAGGTCGCACGGCGGTTCAAACTCTTTCAGGACCACATTGCCCGGCACCGTCGACCGTTTCTGTTCGTCAATCAGGTCGGCGGCAACGATGATCTGGTCTTCGATGGACACAGCTTCGCCCTGAATGCAGCGGGAGAACCGGTCCTGCTGCTGTCCGGTTTTGCGGCGGACTTCCAGATTCTGGAAACCAATCCGCTTCCGGACGCGGTGGTTCCTCCTCCGCTGCGACGTGAAGAAGAGTTGCTGAGCGCGCTGACACTCGGACTTGGCGACTACATGGCGAAGTGCGGCTTCACGGACTGTGTCCTCGGCCTGTCAGGGGGGATCGACAGTGCTCTCGCCGCCTGTATCGCCGCCCGGGCGGTCGGTCCTGAACGGGTGCACGGACTGTTGATGCCGAGCCGCTACAGCAGCGATCACAGTCTCAGCGATGCCGAACTCCTCGCGCGCAATCTCGGCATGGACTGGAAAACGATTCCGATTGATTCCGTTCATCGGGCTTACGAACAACTGCCGACCATCGAAGGAGATCTCGCCTCGGAGCCGGGAGGGCTGGCTGATCAGAACCTGCAGGCCCGCATCCGGGGGGCCTGCGTGATGACCCGCAGCAACCGCTACGGCTGGCTGGCACTCGCGACCGGAAACAAAAGTGAACTGGCCGTCGGCTACTGCACGCTCTACGGAGACATGTGTGGCGGCTTTGCGGTCCTGTCGGACCTTTACAAGCGGGATGTCTACGCGCTGTCCCGCTACATCAACGAGATAGAGAGTCGGGAAGTCATTCCCGTGAATGTGATCGACAAAGCCCCCAGTGCCGAGCTGGCTCCCAACCAGTTCGATCAGGATACGCTCCCTCCTTATCCGGTTCTGGATGCCATCCTGCAGGGCCTGATCGACGAAGAACTCTCCCCCGCCGAGCTGGCGCGGCAGTTTCCCCGCGAGACCGTTCAATGGGTGGTCCGTCGACTCGACCGGAATGAATTCAAGCGTCGACAGATGCCCCCCGGGATCAAACTCTCCCAGCGGGCATTCGGATCGGGACGCAGAATGCCGATGGCGGCCCGGGGCTTCGAGGGACTGAATGAACCAGCCGGCTGAACCGACTCCGTTCACACTCCGCCTGCCAGTATCCGGGAAGCGGAATCTGGCTCAGGCGGCGGCGCACTGGCTGGTTTCCCTGAGCATCAGTGCTTTGGCGCTCATCGCCCTCTTCATCGGTCTGGCACGAGTCCATCCGGCGTTCGACCTTTTTACGCACTTTCGTGTCCAGTATCTGACCGCCGCCAGCCTGTGGCTGATGGTCGCACTCGCCAGCCGGCACTGGTTGTGGGCTGCTGTGGCAGCCGGGATTGTTGTGATGCACGGCAGCAATCTCGCTCCTCTGTGGTGGCCTCAACACTCCCCGTTACTCGACACGACACGCATTCGCGCAGCCACGATCAATCTGTATCTCGGCAATCAAGATGCCGACGCGGTGCTGAAATACGTGCGGGAGACAGATCCCGATTTCGTCGTCTTCAACGAATTCACGCCGCGCTGGCAGCAGCGGCTGTCGAGCCTGCAGCAGGTGTATCCGCATTCCCTGAGCGAGCCGGGCGACGGCGCTTTCGGGATCGCCCTGTTCAGCCGCTTTCCTCTCACCGACGAGCAGCTCCTGCTCTCGCCTGCACTGGGAATTCCCACACTCGTTGCGACGCTCAATGCACAGGGACAGCCCTTTCAGGTGATCGCCACGCATCCCCCTCCTCCAAATCTGCTGGGGCGTTCGTATCGCAATCTGCAGCTGCAGCAGCTCGCGGAACTGGCCCGTGATCGGAAGCTCCCCCTCGTGCTGCTGGGAGACCTCAACGTCACTTCCGGTTCCCCCTATTTTCATGATCTCCTGAGAGACGGAAATCTGCAGGACAGCCGTACCGGCTTCGGCGTGCAATCGACCTGGCCGGAAGGTCGACCCTTGTTGCGGATTCCCATCGACCATGTCCTGGTCTCACCCGAAGTGGTCATCGTGAACCGTGAGGTGGGGCCGGACATTCGTTCGGATCACCGACCGGTGTCGGTCGTTTTTCAGATTCCGAAGCCATCGCAGGACAAAGGCCCGCTCGCGCCTCACTCTGCGTCTCCGAAGCCGGAGAAGCAAAAAAGCGAAGCGGTTGCCCGCCCCACCGGTCCGTCATCATGACCTCTTTATTTCTTCAGGATCACTCCTGTGCAATTTGAACTGCTCGTCAGCAACGAACAGCGTGTCCTTCCCGGAGTGACCGGACTGGTCACGGAGGCGCTGCGACAACTTCCACTCGACAGTGCACTCTCCGCGCAGTTGCAGCAACTGATTCTCGACACGATCAGAAATGCGATCGACCACGCCTATCCTCCGGGAGAGTCCGGCAAGATCCGGCTGATCATTCAGGAGTCCGGAGGGAAGCTGGAGATCCGCATTCGAGATTTTGGCATTCCCGTCGATGTGGCATTGCTCGAACGTCAGTTGCACGATGGTCAGGGAGCGACCGGCACACTGGCACTTCCCTATCCGGGGCTGCTGAGTGCGGTTGATGAAATGCACTGGCTCAGCTTCGGCCGGGAAGGGAAGGCACTGCAGATCATCAAGTGGATGTCTGACGAACACATTGCCGGGACCCATCCGGACCTTCCCGCCTTCGATGAGAACGCGCCGCTCGCTCCTCCTCAGGATTACGACATCCGCCGGATGCGCCCCGAGGAAGCGGTGCAGGTGTCGCAGCTGATGTACCGGGCGTACGGAAACACGTACTTCAATGAGGATGTCTATTACCCGGAGCGGATCGCGGCCCTCAATGCGCAGGAGACCAATCTGTCGTTCGTGGCGGTGGGGCGGGTCGACGGCAAAGTGGCCGGACATTATGCGGTGGAGCGGAACCAGCCGGGACCGGTGGCGGAAGGGGGACAGGCGGTGGTCGACCCCGCCCATCGGGGACGGGGGTTGCTGGAAAAGATGAAGCAGGCTGCGCTGGCGGCCATCGAAGAACTGCATCTGAGCGGCTGGTACGCTGATGCGGTTTCGGTTCACACCGTGACTCAGAAGTCCGATGTGGCGCACGGCGCCCATGTCATGGCGGCCGATCTGGCAATTGCCCCTCGTACCGAATCCTTTCGCAACATCTCGACGGAACAACCGCAGCGGGTCACCTGTCTGCTCTACTTTCACTGGTTGACGGCACCACTCCCCCGCCGCATCAGTGTTCCCGACCGTCATCAGCAGATCGTCCGTGAGCTCTACACGACAGGCGGCTGTGCTGTGGAATTTCTGGAGCCCCAGACCCCGACCGGAGCGGGGACATTGACGATTCAGATGGATGTCGGCGGCGGCAAAGCCTTCGTCCGCGCGGACCAACCCGGAACCGAGACCGCTCGCATGATCGCCCACTCGCTCCGACAGCTGGTCGAGCATTCGCACATGGAAGCGGTCTATGCAGAACTGCCGCTCAACGATCCCGCGACGGCGGTCGTCGCGGAGCAGCTGGAGCAGTACGGCTTCGGTTTCATTGGTGTCGCCCCGCACTTTTCGGATTCCGGTGACGTGTTGCGACTTGCCTATCTAATTGAGCCGCTGGAGCGCGCACCGATCAAAACGTATGAGCCCCTCGCCGGAAAACTGGTCGACTACGCTCTCGCGGAACAGCGCCGCGTCCGTGAGGGACTGTAGAGCCCACGGGAGACAACCGCTTCCTGTTCAATCGAGCTGGAACACCAGCGAGGTCGTCGGTCCGGTGATTTCGATCTGCCGATCGAGGCTGCTTTCACGGAACACCGCCGGAATGGTTTTGTAGACATCGTTCCCTTTCGACGAACTCAGCGGAGCAACGAACCAGGCATATTTTCCGGGAATCACCTTTCCCTGAAACGCACCATTCACCACTTTGAATCCGGACGGCATTCCCTGTCCGGTGGGCTGCAGGGCGATACTGATTTCGGAAAGCGGTTTGCCGCCAGCGGTCGCGGTTCCGCTCACATCGACTGGCGGAGCGTTCTGCGGGACCGAAACTCCCGCGCTGCATCCCATCGCCAGGAGCATGAACAACAGAGGACTTCTCAACATGGACATTCCTTGTGCGCGGCGAGGAATCATCAGCGCTGCGAAGAGGAGGGCCGACGATTCCTCCGGGCCGATGTGACTTCGAAGATTTCGATGAAACAGATGACGCGACAGGGTGATCCGTTCCCGTCTGTCGGTGGGATCAACCCTGTCGGCGATCGCAGAATTTTGCGTTTCGTTTCTGAGAGCAAGGTAACGTAAGATTGCCGCGTTCTCGCCATGCGGATGTCAGCATTTTACCAGACGAAACGCTGGCTGCGCGGGGACTGGAAAGAGCAACCTGTTCTAGAATTCGCCAAGCGGACGGTTATCAGCGGCGGCCGCGAGCCACTTCAGTGTCAGCGTATCCATGTTCTCGCTGAGAAACCGGACCGCTCCATCCCCCATGACCACATTGCAGCCGCCAGTGTGCCAGCTGAACGGCTCGTCGTTCGGACCACAGTTGTTGACCGACCAGCTGCATTCGGGCGGTCCGTTGAAGGGCGTATGGGAATTGTTGATCCGGGCCTTTTTGGAACCGGGCGCGATGGCATTGCTCGGACCGGAGAGCCCGTTTGTGCCGGCATCCGGATCAGCCCAGGCATACATCCGGCGGCCGCCGCTGGGTGTCACTGCGGTTCCGACACCGGAAGAATCCCACGCCGGGCCTTCAGAAGCGATGGGCGAAGGACGGGTCGACATGGAACCGATACCGGATTCGGGATGCGCGCGGCCTGCATCTTCGATGCAGAGTATCGTGTTCGACAGGCCGTCGGTGACATCGCGGAAGCCGCGGTTGACATCGCAGCCGAGCATTCCCTGCATCGTCACTTCCACGCGGCGGGCGCCGCTGGGGGCCCGGGTTCCGATCGCGCCGATTGTGGAACCCGACGTGGAGGGGGTTCCGTCTTCGATATCGGAAACGGCGATGAACATATAGTCCCACAGGCCGAAACCGTCGGGCGAGCGGAGTCCCGGGTCCATCGGAGTACTCGGGCAAATGAAGGAGGCGATGTGGGTCTGGGCCGCTTTCGTCGTGTTCGCATGGCTGGGATCGTTATAGACCCGCCCCTGCGATAAGGGATTCAGGTTCGTCGTGGTGTAGTTCGAGTCCCCTTTCATCTGATCGTAAGTGTACTGGTGGTCCATCAGATTAAAGGTTGTGGCCTGATCGATATAAGGGAGCAGCAGGGTGGGAGTGGACTGCGACATGTAAGTTGTGCTGGCGCCGCCCGTACTGTCACACTGACCCGAATGGGGCAGCTTCCGATAGGTGCTTTCGAAGTTATGCACCGCCAGCCCGATCTGCTTCAGATTGTTTTTGCACTGGCTGCGACGGGCTGCTTCGCGTGCCTGCTGCACTGCCGGCAACAGCAGCGCAATCAGCACGGCGATGATGGCGATCACCACGAGCAGTTCAATCAGCGTGAAGGCTGCCCGTTCCCCTCGCGAAAATGCGAAGGTCTGTTGTTGTTTTCGTCGTTTTTTCAAACACATCTTCATGGTTTTGCTTTCGGACAATGAACACTCATGAATCAGACACGAGACTGTTGAATTGCTGTGAAGACCTGCCTGTTGCAATTCGGATCGGCTGCCGAAACGAAAGTCTGCCCGCTGTCGTTACCCCGAGGTGAGTTTTTCCTCAGACGAAACGCATGCTGCGCGAGGATTGAAGAGAGCAATCTGCACGAATGAGTCGAAAAGAATCTGTCTCAACGTTGAGCAGTGAGACTAAGTCGGCTTGTTAAAGGATCGATGAAGTTGCCGCGAAATTCGGCCATCGAATGGTGTCGTGCTTGAGAGGAGAAGGCTGCATGTGTCGCATGCGAATCACCGCGACAGTTCCGTGACGAGAGTGACGTAAGGGCATTTGGGCTTTTGATAGCCCTGTTGTCCCCAATCGCATGTCAGCATCTCACAAGAAGAAACGCTTGTGCGGGTACTGGAAACCGCAACCTGCTGTGAGAGAGTCGCACGGGGAGAACGCATCAGGTAGCGACTTACTGTCGCTCGCGCAGAATTCCGACCTGCCGGTTCGCGCTGAAGTTCACGCGGAGCACCTGCAGTCGACTCGGGACTTCACCCGCCGGAGCAGCGGGGTCGACATCAATGGTCCACTGCGTGGCCGTGGCGCTGACATTGGCTGTGCGGATCCGACCAATATAAATCGGCTCGCCGTGAGGGGCGGCCAGAGGATCGGTGTAGACATAGTCGCCCGGTGCCACGGCTTCGGTTGCTCCCACTTCTTCCAGACGGCAACCACCACCGGTTCCGGCGAGCACCCCTCGGGGGCCCAGAACCGGCCCCAGCGGTGAGATGCGAATGATCCGCGCCGCCATCCGGAATTCGGCGTCGGTCACCGGCTGCACCAGAGTGGTCCATTTTCCGGATTTCATTGTTCGACCGAACAGCTGTTTGCCCGCGGTGACCAGCTGATCGCTCGTGAGGCCGAAGTCTGTTCCGCGATCCAGCAGCACCCCTTCCCCCTGCAGCACGAGTTCTTCGCCGAGCAGTCCTTCGCGCTTGCCCAGCGAGACCAGCATCCGCTGGTTGGACCGCAGCGCATCCCCCTGCACGCCGATCACCGCCGCATCAACCGCCACGACTTCGGTTAATGCGGATGACTGATCATCGGCGGGAGGCGTTGCCGGCCGGGCAGAACGCTGAACCTGCTGCTGCAGGTCGACGACCAGTGACTGCAACACGCGGTTTTCAGCTTGGAGTTGAGCGAATTCCTTCGCATCCGTGGACTGCGGTAGCTGCCAGCGCTGGCAGTATTCCCGCACGCGGGCGGTAGACCCTTCACAGACAGCCAGAGCGACTCCGGTCACCTCCCGAAAACCCGCCCGCAGATTGACGACGAGTGACGTTGGTCCCTGGCGCAGCACGATCGTCACCAGCAGCCAGCCGGTCCAGATCAGCAGAGATGTCCGGTACCGTGAGGAGGTCATTGTGCATTCAATGGACTGAAAAAGGGCAGGTGGCCATTTCCATTCTGGATGCCTGGCTGTGATCGCGGGGGATTGAACCGGAGCAGCGGCGACCTGCTCTAAAACCCGACTCCTTCTGTCTGAAAGTTCTTGCGCCAATGCTGGAGATGTTCGAGGCAGATGGCTGTTCCACGGGCGACTGTGGTGAGTGGTTCCGCGTCAATCCGTACTGGAATCCCAAGGTGTTCCCGCAGGAAGAAATCAATGTTTCTCAGCAGGGCTCCGCCGCCGGTGAGCACGAGCCCCGTATCCGCCAGATCGCCGATCAGTTCGGGATCACATTGTTCGATTGTCCCTTTCAGGCAGCTCACGATTTTCCACAGGCACTCGCCGAGCGCCTCGCGGATCTCTTCGCTCGTGAGGATTGCCTTCCGGGGAATGCCGCTGATGCTGTCGAGTCCCCGCACCTCGGCGGAGAGTTCGGTATCGAGCGGCGCAGCGCTCCCGATTTCAATCTTCAGGTGTTCGGCAGTCGGCTTGCCGATGCGGAGCGAATAGGCCCGACGGACATAGTCGACGATCGCTTCGTTCATGTCTTCGCCCGCCACGCGAACCGACTTCGTGGCGACCACTTCGCCCAGACTGAGTACAGCCGCTTCGGTGGTTCCGCCGCCGATATCGCAGACGAGACTGGCGAGAGGTTCACTGATCGGCAGTCCCGCACCGATGCTGGCCGCCTTGGCTTTGTCGATCAGAAAGATCTTTCCTGCTCCCGCGCGCTCCACACTGTTGTAGACCGCCCGCTTCTCCACCGTCGAAATTTCGGAAGGGACCGCGACAATCACCCGGGGTCGCATCCCACCCCCCTGACGGGAGGCCTTCGCGAAGAAATACCGCAGCATCGCTTCGCAGAGTTCGAAGTCGGTAATCACGCCATGACGGACCGGGCTGATCGCCACGATGGAATCGGGAGTGCGGCCGACCATCTGTCGGGCCAGTTTGCCGATTGCGGTTCCGCGACCCAGAATTCGCCGCGAGGACTTTTCGAGTGCCAGCACCGAGGGCTCATCCAGCACGACACCTTCCCCGCGGACGGCGATGAGTGTATTCACCGTCCCCAGGTCGATGCCCATGTCCGGGCAAAGCCAGTCTCGCAGCCGATTCAGCATTCCGTTGCCGTACTCTCAGTCCATTGAGGAATTGCAGCAGCGCGGGACTGTATCAGGGTTTGCGAAAAAGAGGCAAGATCAGCCGAACGGAGACGCTACCCGTTTCCGGGGCGTCGTAGTCGTTGGTAACTGTTTGTTGTGGAAAGGGTTACGATGCGGGGGCTGTGTTCTGCTGCAGGGTCAGCAGATCGTGGCGTGTCGTCCAGCCCAGATGGGACCAGAACTGGCACCCCTCCACGTTGGCCGCATAGACGAAGATGTTGCACTTGGTGAGACCCTGCCGATGCAGCCCGCTCAGGCAGGCCTCGACCAGCGATCGGGCGATCCCCTGCCGCTGGAATTCCCTGTCCACCGCGAGATGATGCAGAGAGCCTCGACGACCATCATGTCCGCAGAGGACAGCGCCGACGACCCGATCCCCGCAGCGGGCCACCCAGCTCAGCTCCGGGTTTCTCTGGAGATAGGCTGCGATCCCCTCGGGGGTGTCGCTCGGCCCGAGTCCCATTCCCGGTTGTTTCGACCAGAACTGGATGACCGCTGGCGCATCGGCTGCGGTCATTGATTCCAACATCACGGACATGGTCGAACCTCCAGCAGGTCTGTTCGAACAGGGGGGCGGGGGCCCGGTTCTGCGTTGCGGAGAGTTGTTCGAAAACCGAAATTCTCTATTCGATTGTCAGCAGCAAATCTCCGGTAGAGACCTGTGTTCCGGAATTGACGAGCAACTGACCGATCTTGCCATCGCGGTCGGCGTTGATTGTCGTTTGCATCTTCATGGCTTCGACCACAAGCAGCTTCTGACCCTTGCTGACTTTGTCTCCTGCCTGAACCGCCACGCTGACCACCATCCCCGGCATGTTGGCGGCGATGTGCGTCGGGTTGGCGGGGTCGGCCTGGATGTTTTTGTGAACGGTCGATTCCACGGAACGATCGTCGATCGTCACATCGCGCGGCTGTCCGTTCAGTTCGAAGAAGACGGTTCGCGTGCCGTCCGGATGCGGAGTTCCCGTCGCCACAAACTTGATGAACAGCGTCTTTCCCTGTTCGATGTCAGCGCCGAACTCTTCACCCGCCTGCATCCCGAAGAAGAAGACCGGCGTCGGCAGGACGCTGGTATCTCCGTAATCGCGACGATGGACCGCGAATTCCTTAAACACCTGCGGATACATGACCGAGCTGAGGACATCGCGGTGCGTCGGCTTGCGACCCAGGACCGGTTCCAGCTTGGCGGCGACTTCTTCAAAGTTGATCGGCGGCAGGGTCGCTCCCGGTCGTTCCGTGAACTCCGGCCGACCTTTGAGGATTCGTTGCTTCACCGCGGCGGGGAAGCCTCCGGGAGGCTGTCCCATCGCTCCGCTGATCAGATCGATCACCGATTCCGGAAAGGCGAGTTCCCGATCGCTGTTCATCAGGTCGGTCGACGTCAGTTCGTTGGCGACCATGAACAGCGCCATATCCCCCACAGCCTTCGAGGTCGGCGTCACCTTGACGATATCCCCGAACAGCTGGTTCACATCCGCGTAGGCGTGGCAGATATCGGGCCATCGGGAAGCCATGCCCAGAGCGCGGGCCTGTTCGAAGAGGTTGGTGTACTGACCTCCGGGCATTTCGTGGTTGTAGAGGTCGGCTGTGCCGGGGAGCACGACGCTTTCGAACGGCAGATAGAATTCGCGGACGACCCGCCAGTACTCAGCGAGGTCATCGAGCGCCACGGTATCGAGTTCCGTATCGCGGGACTGATTTCGCAGCGACTCGCAGAGCGTGTTGAGATTCACCTGCGAGGTGCCTCCCGACATCGGGGCCATTGCCGCATCGACCACATCGACCCCCGCGTTGGAGGCGAGCAGCAGCGAGGCCGCCTGAATTCCGGCGGTATCGTGCGTATGGAAATGAATCGGCAGACCGACTTCCTGCTTCAGCGTGGAAACCAGCAGATGAGCCGCTTCGGGCTTGCACAGGCCGGCCATGTCCTTGATCGCCAGGAAGTGAGCCCCTCGCTTCTCCAGTTCCTTGGCCAGATTGACGTAATACTGCAGGTTGTACTTCGTCCGCTTGGGATTCAGCAGATCGCCGGTGTAGCAGATCGCCGCTTCACAGATCGCGCCGGCTTCGTTTACCGCTTCCATCGCCGGAAGCATGTTGTCGGTCCAGTTGAGCGCATCGAAGACCCGGAAGACGTCGATTCCCGAAGCCGCCGATTCCTTGACGAACGCTTTCACCGCGTTGTCCGGATAGTTTGCATAACCGACCGCGCTGGAGGCCCGCAGCAACATCTGGAAGAGAATGTTCGGACACTCGCTGCGGAGACGGTCGAGCCGCTCCCAGGGGCATTCCTTGAGGAACCGCATCGAGGTATCGAAGGTCGCTCCCCCCCACATTTCGAGAGAGAACAGTTGCGGCAGCAGATAGGAATATGCCTCAGCGACCTTCAGCATGTCGAAGCTGCGGAAGCGGGTGGCGTGCAGCGACTGGTGGGCATCCCGGAAGGTAGTGTCGGTGATCAGCAGCCGCTTCTGGTCGCGGGTCCACTGCGCGAACTTCTCAGCGCCGAGTTCCTTGAACTTGTCGCGGGTTCCGGCCGGTCGAGGCCCGGCGGCGTTGTACTTCGGCAGCGGGGCAGGATCGCGACGGGTGGCGACCGGTCGGCCTTTCACCAGCGGATTCCCGTTCACCACGGTTTCGCCGATGAAGCTCAGAATGCGGGTGGCGCGGTCGCGGCGTTTCTTGAATTCGAAGAGTTCGGGCGTGTGGTCGATGAACGTCGTGGTGCAACGCCCTTCGAGAAAATCGGGGTGGGCGAGCACGTTCAGCAGGAAGGGGATATTGGTCTTCACACCCCGCACGCGGAATTCCTGCAGGCAGCGGTTCATCCGCCGGACCGCATCGATAAACCGTCGGCCTCGTGCGGTGACCTTGACCATCAGCGAATCGTAGTAAGGGTGCACGAAGGCCCCGGAGAACGCCGTCCCCGCATCGAGACGAATTCCCATGCCGCTCGCGGAGCGGTAGTGGGCGATCCGCCCATAGTCAGGGACAAAGTTGTTGGCAGGGTCTTCGGTGGTGACACGGCACTGCAGCGCGAAGCCGTTCACTTTCACGTCTGCCTGCGAGCCGATCCCGATTTCCGCGTCGCTCAGGGGGACTCCCTGGGCCACGAGAATCTGGGCTCGCACCACATCGCAGCCGGTCACCTCTTCGGTCACCGTATGTTCCACCTGAATGCGGGGATTGACTTCGATAAAGTAGAATTTCTGCGTGTCAGAATCGACGAGGAACTCGACAGTTCCGGCGTTCTCATAGTTGACCTGCTGGCCGATTTTGATGGCGGCGGCGCAGATTTCCTCCCGCAGTGCCGGGGCCAGATTCACCGCCGGCGCGATCTCGATCACTTTCTGATGCCGACGCTGCACCGAGCAGTCCCGCTCGTACAGATGCACGAGATTGCCGTACTGGTCCCCCATCAGCTGCACTTCAATGTGCCGCGCGCGACGGATGAACTTCTCGATAAAGATGTCCGGACTGCCAAAGGCGGTCAGCGATTCCTGTCGGGCATTTTCATAGTTGGGGACCAGTTGGTCTGCCGATTCCACAATCCGCATTCCGCGGCCTCCGCCGCCGTGGGCCGCTTTCAGAATCACCGGGTAGCCGAGCTTCTCAGCCAGTTCAAGTCCCTGCTGGCCGTTCTCCAGCGGCTTGTCAGTTCCGGCCAGCACCGGGACCTCCGCCTTGATGGCGATCCGACGGGCTGCAGTCTTGTCCCCCAGATTTTCCAGCGATTCGACCTTGGGCCCGACGAAGATAATTCCCGCCTCGGCGCATGCCCGGGCGAACTCCGGCTTTTCCGAGAGGAAGCCGTACCCGGGGTGGATGGCATCGACGCCCACTTCTTTGGCAACGGCGATAATCGAGGGGATGTCGAGGTACGATCGGATCGGTTCGCCCGGTTTTCCGACCTGATAGGCCTCGTCCGCCTTGAAGCGGTGCAGCGCGAACCGGTCTTCATAGGCGTAAATCGCCACGGTTCGAATTCCAAGTTCGGAAGCCGTACGGAAGACACGAATGGCAATTTCGCTGCGGTTGGCGACCAGCAGTTTGCGGATTTTTTTTGTAGGCATGGGAACTGGAGCTTGAGGTCTCGGACAGAGGGCGTTTCCGCAATCGCTGGTTGCGAAATGGAATTCCGTGACAGGCGGATCGAAGCCGCACGGCATTGGCTGCCCCTGCGCGGAGCTGCAGGTGTCAAAGCCATTAGTTGTGGTCGTATCCGTTCGCTTGCATGACTTGCAAGTCTGCCGCCGAAATTTCGTGGGGGCGCTCTCCGGATTCTGTGGTCCGGCGCTGTCACAGGTGGAAAAATCACAGGATTTCGGGTGCGACCGGGGGCTGCCGCCCGATCAACATCAATCCCTGTTCACCCGATTCCTGTCCGCGCTGCCGGTCGGGATTTTCTCCCGGAAACCCCGTCGTCGCGGTCCTCGCCCAACTTGACCAACCTGCTAAGATTCTGACATGGCCAATACGGATTACTATCAGGTTCTCGGAGTTCCCAAAGACGCTTCCGCGGAGAAAATCCGCAAGGCGTTCAAGAAAATCGCGAGGGAAAACCATCCCGACGCCAAGCCGGGAGACAACGCCGCTGCAGAACGGTTCAAGGCCGCAGCCGAGGCGTACGACGTCCTGGGAGATGAGGATAAACGCAAGAAGTACGACCAGTTCGGCACGAACTGGAAGCACATGCGGGAAGGGCAGAACCCCTTCGGCGGGGGAGCAGATGCCTTCCGGCAGGGGGGACCCGTCGATATCGACTTGCGCGACATCTTCGGCGGGGGCGGGGCGGTCGACCTCGGTGATCTCTTCGGAGGGATGTTCGGCGGGGGCGGGGGCGGGGGTCGCGGAGGCCGACAGCGCCAGCCACGACCCCAACGAGGCGAAGACCTGACCACCTCGATCCAGGTTCCTTTCCTGACCGCGGCGACCGGCGGCACCTATGACCTGACGCTGCAGCGTGACGGCCAGTCGGAACGACTCGCGATTAAAATTCCCGCCGGGATCGAAGACGGTAAGACGATTCGACTGGCCGGACAGGGACAGCCCGGTGCCCTCGGGGGCCCGGCGGGGGATCTGCTGGTCACCGTGCAGGTGGCAGCGCATCCCTACTTCCGACGGGAAGGCAACAACGTACTGGTTGATGTGCCGGTCAGCCTCGCGGAAGCGACGCTGGGGGGGAAAATCGATGTCCCCACGTTGACCGAAGGGGTGGTCTCGATGACTCTCCCTCCCGGAACCGCGTCCGGTGCCAAACTGCGACTGAAGGGGAAGGGCTTCGAAAGCACCAAATCCCACGTCGCCGGGGATGAATTGGTCGTCATCAAAATTGTGCCGCCGAAAAACATCGACGAGCGCTCTCAGGAACTGATGAAGGAATTCGCCGAGCGCAATCCGGACAACCCGCGGGCCATGCTGTGGTAGTCGAAGTGACAGGCAGCGCGGACAACATGCCTGAACAGACCCGTCCGCTGGGGACAGGGGCTGAAACTTCTGCCGCAACACCGCCGCCCCGCGGGTGTCGATCCGATCTGGAGACTCCCGCTCTCTGCGTGGATCTTGATCGCTTCGAGTTCACAGCCCGGCAACAGGCCGCGATCTGCCAGAACGTGGGGAAGCAGTGGCGGCCACTGGTTCCTCCGCTGCTGGCGGGATTGGTGCCCCGCCTGATCGCTGCCGGTGCGCAGGGCTATGCAGCCCCCTGTCACCAGTCGATCAGCGGGCTGACGGTCCCCGCGACTGCCGGAATTCTCATTCACGGTCCGGTGGTCGGCGCGCGATGCCTGCGGCGGTTGCTGCAGCTCGGTCATCTCCATGATGTGCTGGTCTCGTGTGATCACTATGTGCAGGCCGAAGCCCTTTCAGCAGCCTGCGTGGCTGCCGGGGGGCGAGTCCGCCTGCTGGTCGAGATCAATCTCGGTTTGAATCAAAGCGGCGTTCGTCCCGGCTGGGATGCGGTCGAGCTGGCTGAGGGGCTGCAGCGGCTGCCGAACGTGGATGTTGTGGGAGTGACGGGGCATGCTCCTGCTGCGGCAGCCACCTCCCCCGACGCCGATGAGATCCCCACCGCTTTGACCGATCGTCGCGAAAAGCGGCTCCTTTCCGCACTCTCGCTGCTGGAAGAGTTCCGCGACAACATGGCCCGCAAGGGGCTCGCCTGTCCGATCGTTTCCGCGGGACCCGGCTTTCCGGTGGAGCTGGCTTGTGCGCAGCCTGCGGTGACGGAAGTGCAGGGAAGCGCAGCTCTGTTTCCTTCCCGTCCGGATGCTGGACCAGGTTCCTTTCATGTTCTCAGTACCGTCCTGAGTCGACCGAAGCTGGAGCGGGGTGTGATCGATGCCGGCCGGCTGGCAGTCGGTGAGGCGGAGGGGCTGCGCGTGGAAAGGAGTTCCATTGGACGTTCGTTCGCCGATGCCCGCGTTGTCGCGGTCGATCTGTTGCGGACGACGTTGGAGCTGGGTCCCGAGTCACAGGATCTAGTGATCGGTGAGACGGTGGAAGTCGCCCCGACCAACCTGTGGGGGGCTCTCGCGGGACATCGCTGGCTGTACGGCGTGCGACAGGGAAGGGTGGAGGAAATCTGGCCGCTGGGGTAAGGGGGCGCAGGGAATTGATCTCTGAGGAAATTCGCAGGGCCATTACACTCGTGAGCCGCGGGCAGACAGGGAGTGGCGGAGGGGTCCGTCGGGACGATTCCGTCGGGGTGCGGGCTTTCAGGTAGCGACCGATGCACCAGTTTCAGTCGAGACGATCTGTTCTCTTCGCACTCCTGGGAGTCCTGCCGACACTTCGGCGTGTGATCGCGCAGGAGTCGCTGCCTGCTCCGGCACCGACGCTCTCCGAACTCGTGCGCGGCATCGTGCTGGAATCGGTCGACGACGAGTACATCGACGAAAAGAAATGGGGCAAGACCGCCAACCGTTTTGACGGCGTCGACATCGACGGCCTGCGGATCTCCAAGCGGAAGCAGCGGGTCAATCACGGCTTCTGGCAGCGCTACGAAGTTCGCTTGATCAAACCGGAAGAGACGTTGAAGCTGGAGATCGAACAGGAGCCCGCCACAGAAGCCGGACTGTTGCGGTTCATCGTGACGCTCAAGCTGAAGGCGCGGTGCAAGGCGACATTTGCTCTTTGGACTTACGGGGTCAAGGGAATCAACGGCACCACGGTTTCGAATGCGAGCGTGAATGTGCGGCTCGTGCTGGAAACGAGTCCCAAGCTGGAATTCTCGTGGGACACGCCATTGCCGAGGTTGAATCTGCATCCGCAGGTGGCTGATGTCAACCTGCAGCTGACCGATCTGGAGGTCGACCGGATCGGGATTGTGACCGGCGATCTGGCCAAGCTGCTGGGGGAAGGTTCACAGGCCGCGGTCGATTCGGCGCTGCAGGGACAATCCCGCAAGATTCGCAAAAAACTGCAGGCGAAAATCGATCGCGAGACCGGTTCGAAATAGGCTGGCGAGGCGGGTTGCGGTCTCCCCTTTTTTCCCCGGAACAGGGGGCTGGCCATTCGTTTCTCAGGGGATTTTGGCTATCTTGGAGAGGACTGCGGGTGGTTCGACTGAAGGATCCTGAGAATCGTCGCGCGAGGGATTGAGAGAACTGCATGCTGTGTCCATTTTGCCGTCAGGGGGAAAGCAAGGTGGTGGACTCCCGGGGAAGCCAGGAGTTCGTCATCCGGCGTCGTCGCGAATGCCTGCACTGCGGGCGTCGCTTCACTACCTATGAAAAGATGGAAGAATCACCGCTGAAGGTGATCAAGAAGGACGATTCCCGCGTCCCGTTCGATCCGGAACGAATCCGCGCCGGCATCGAGAAAGCCTGCTACAAACGCCCCGTCAGCCCCGACCAGATCGAAAAGATCATCGGCAGCGTGGAACTGGCGGTCTACGAGACCTTCGAACGGGAGGTCCCTTCCCGCTATATCGGCGAGAAGGTCTGCGAAGCGCTCCGCCAGATTGATCAGGTGGCATTCGTCCGGTTTGCTTCGGTGTACCGATCGTTTCAGGACGTCAATGATTTCGTCGAAGAACTGCAGCTGCTCCGCAGCCGGGGAATTCGCACAGATGATTGAACAGCTGCTGGTGATCGGCGAGACCACGGGTATGGAACAGGTGGTCTCCCACGCCATGCGTTCGGCGCGAGCCGTCCGGGGATTTGCCTCGCTCGCCGAGCTGTTTGCGGCCTCCGTTCCGGCCGACGTACTGCTCGTCTGTCAGCACTCGCCCGATGAATATTCCCCGGCCGACATCCTCGACGTGCTGGAGATGTACCCGCTCGCCCGGATCATCGTCGTGCAGGGGATCTGGTGCCAATCGTACGGTCGGACCCGACAGGGCTGGCCGGCAGCGGTCTGTGTCCGGGGGGAAGAAGCGATCGGCCGGATCGAAAAAGAGCTGCAGGTACTGAAGGGAGACCGGGAGCCGCTCCCTTGGACGGCAGCCCTCGACGAGATTTTCGCATTCGACCACGGCACCTGAAGCGGGTGCATCTCGTCAGGCACGGCTGGGAAATGCCGAAATTTCCTCAAGATTTAATGGGGCCTCTTCCGAAATTCTTTGCGAATGAGCACTGCCCGCAGACGGGGTAGGGGGAATTCTTCCTCTGCCCGGGAAGCTTGCGGGCGACCGAGCCTGCCGCATGAATTCTCCGGCAGGAAGCCGCGGCCTTTTTCAGGCTGCGAACTGCTGGATCGCCGGCGAAACTGGCTCGCCCCCAGACCTCTCGGAGGGGTGAAACCGAGGGCAAAAAAAGGGCTGCGACCGCTGGCTTTTTGCTTGAAGGACTCTGGATTCGTTGCTAGCGTGGCAGTTGGAAATCACCGAATCGTCGGTGTATCGCATGAAAGCGATTGGTTCTTTGCCAAAATAAATGTCGTCGCAGGACTCGGCGCAGGCTGTTGAGGTTAGAACTCCAGTTCCTGAGGAGAAATTGATGAACACTGCGGTCGTGTGGGAACCGGTCCTGGAAGTTGACCCGGTTGAGGAAATCCGTCTGCGGACCTGGGCGCGCCACAACTATGCTCCCCTGGATGAACGCGACAGCGAATGGCATCCGGTTATTCTGGACGAAATGCGCCAGAAGGATCTGGAACAGAACCAGTACCGCTACTGAGTCGGCGCCGCGCAGAACCATTACTGCGCAGAACCAGTACGCAACTGGGCTCGACGGTCTCTGACAGCACGCGGTCCGTCAAAATTCTCCCGTTCGCCCGGGGGGACTGCGTGTCGTGCGCGGTGTTTTCCTGCTCCGCCCGCAAGGACTCACCCGCCCGCAGTTCCGGATGCGGAGTGTGGTCACCGACGGCATTTCCGGGGAGGCGGCGCGCTTGTTCCCGTCTCCTCAAACTGTCATCATCTCCGCTCCTTTGTAGCGGAATGAACACGCGATGACGCTCTCTCAAGACGATGTAATCAAGGTTGCCAGGCTGTCCCGCCTGAAACTCTCCCCCGCAGAACAGCAACAGTTCGGGGAACAACTGTCACGCATTCTCGACTACGTGACGGTGTTGAACGAAATCGACACGACCGACGTGCTTCCCATGGCGCATACTGCCGACCTCGCGAACGTGTTTCGCGCGGATGTGCCGGTCCCCTCGCTCGATCGGGACGACGCCTTGGCCAACGCCCCCAAATCGGATGGACGCTACTTCCTGGTTCCGCAGATTCTGGAAGGAGCGTAATCGATGACTCTGTGCGGTAAGACAGCCACCGAGCTGCTGCAGCTCCTGAACACAAACGAGGTCACTGCGACTCAGGTTATCGAGGATCACCTGCAGCGCATCCGTGAACGCGACGGCGAGATTCAGGCTTTCCTCTCGGTTGATGAAGAGGGGGCACGGCGTGCCGCTGCGGAAGTCGACCGCAAGCGGGCTGCGGGCGAATCGCTGGGGCGGCTGGCGGGCCTGCCGGTCGCGGTGAAGGACAATCTCTGCGTCAAAGGCTGGAAGACTTCCTGCGCCAGCCGCATGCTGGAAAACTTCTCTCCCCCGTACGACGCTCACGTAATCGAACGTCTCCGGGCGGAAGACGCCATTCTGATCGGCCGGACGAACCTCGATGAATTTGCCATGGGGTCCTCTTGCGAGAACTCCGCTTTTCAGAAGACAAAGAACCCCTGGAACCTGGCCTGCGCACCGGGGGGCTCGAGTGGGGGATCGGCCGCTGCTGTCGCTGCGGGGATGGCTCCCGTCGCACTCGGATCGGATACCGGTGGTTCGATTCGGCAGCCCGCTGCCTTCTGCGGTGTGGTCGGTCTCAAGCCCACCTACGGACGGGTTTCCCGCTACGGGCTGGTGGCGTTTGCCAGTTCACTCGATCAGATCGGCCCGTTCACCCGCTCTGTCGAAGATGCGGCCCTGCTGACCGACGTCATTGCCGGACACGATCAACGCGACTCCACCTCTGTTCCGCAACCTGCCACGCACTTTGCTGAACAGGTCCGGCAACCGCTCGCGGGTTTCAAAATCGGAGTCGTGCCCGAGCATCTCCGTCAGGGTGTTGATCCCGAAGTTTCGCAGGCGTTCACGGCCGCGGTCGAGGTCTATCGCCAGCTGGGAGCCAAGATCCTCAACGTTCAGTTGCCGCACGAACGCTATGGAGTGGCGGCGTATTACGTGATTGCTCCCTGCGAAGCCTCGAGCAATCTGGCCCGCTACGATGGGGTCCATTACGGGCACCGCTCTTCTTCGTTCTCGAACATGGTCGACATGTATGAAGCGAGCCGCGGGGAGGGCTTCGGCGCCGAGGTCAAACGCCGCATCATGATCGGCACTTATGCCCTCTCTTCCGGGTACTACGACGCGTATTACCTGAAGGCTCTGAAGGTCCGCCGACTGATCGCGCAGGACTATCAGCAAGCCTTTTCGCAGGTTGATCTGATTCTCACTCCTAGCAGTCCGACAGCCGCCTTCCGCATTGGAGAGCTGGCGGGAGATCCGCTGCAGATGTACCTCAACGACATCTACACGATCGGTGCGAATCTCGCCGGGATTCCGGGAATCTCCGTCCCCTGCGGATTCACCTCGGGCAATTTGCCGATCGGCATGCAGCTGCTCGGCCCCGCGTTTGCCGAGGAGAAATTGTTCCGCGCCGCCCGTCAGTACGAACAGGCAACCGACTGGTCGACCCGCACCTGTTAGAGCAGGTTGCTCTTACCGGTGCCCGCGCAGCAGGCGTTTCGTGGGTGGGAGTGCTCATTTTCGCATGTCGAGAAAGGGCACTTCTAAAGCGAATCTGCTCTCACGGCAACCCGCGTGGAAAAGTCCTACCCTCAGCCGGCGGAGGGTTCGACCGCCCGCAGGCCATTGAGCAGCAGGCCGACGATCAGGTCGTAACAGAGATGTGCTCCGACTGCGATGCCGAAGCCCCGCACCCAGAACAGCGTGGCAAAGACGATTCCCGCTGCGCAGCGAAAGGCAAAGCCGCTCCACTCGGCGGAGCGTTCCACAATGCTGCTGAGCGCAGCCATCAACTCGGTCGGTGACAGCAGCGATGTGGTCTCGACATAGTGGGCTGCGGCGAACAGCAGGCTGGAGATGATGATCGCCGTGACGGCCGACAGCTTCCCGGGGAGCCCGATAAACCGGATCACCGCATACAGCAGGGGGAGCAGCATCAGCCGGAACAGCAGCTCCTCGTATATCCCCGCTCCCAGATACGACAGCACCGAAGGAGAAGCTGCAGCGGACGCGACCTGTGCCGGCATCACGGAGTGCAGGCAGCGGCCCATTCCGACCAGCAACAGGGCAAAGAGCAGGCTCTCTGCCAACATGCCGGCGAGTGTTTCATAGCTGCATTTCCACGAGAGCCGTTTCCACACCTGCCAGCTCAGCAGGATCACCGGCACCAGCAAGGGGAACAGCCAGTCGCTGCTGCAGCCGATGTTCTGCAGTGCCTGCCGGATCCAGAGGTCGGCCCCGTTTCTGGGTTCTCCCGGCAGAATGGGAAACAGCACTCCGAGCTCATACACAGCGAGGAACGGCAGCACAAACAACAGCGATGTCCAGGGCTGGCGGGCAGCAACCCAGTAATCAGCGAGCGGAGGGGAAGCCGTTGTCGGAGGTGCGGAGGATGACATGCCAGTCGTCAGCGCCAAAAGTGGAAACCTCCCCTGAACCTGTGGCTGCGATCGGCGTGTCCGGATGTCCGGCCGGTGTTCTCGCAGGGAAGCAGGTCCTCAGGTGCCCCGACTGCCGATTGGGCTGGGGCCCGTCGACCGGGGCTGTTTACTGGTTCGGCAGGATTGGCCTGTTCAGTTTTCTGAATTTGGCTGGCAGTCTGCGGTGTTTTGAAAAGTGGTGACGGATATTTGGGTTTGGCGATTCGCCCTGCGGTGCGGGTCGCAAGTTTCGATGCAGCCCCGGGCAAGGAGGTGTCGATGCAACGCATGCCGATCACAGGGAGTGGCGCGGCTGTGGTTTTGACGCCGATTTTGCCGGTGCGGTAAGCTAATTCTGGCGGAGACGCTTTTCGGAATCGTCTGGCCGGGCGGCGTGCGTGGCGTGGCAGACATCATCTGCCAATCGAGGAGAAGCGGACACATCGATGGCGACAGACTTTCGTCTCAAAGAGCAGCTCAGTTCCCTGACAGAACGGATCGTCGACAGCTACCACGACGAAGGGACTGCTCATCACCTCGGGCATTGCCCCCTGCCCAATACGTCTGCCATCACCGACGTCGTGGAAGACATCAAGGAAATTCTGTTTCCGGGCTACCGCCGTCGGCAGAATCTCCACATGGGGAACGTCAGCTACTTTGTCGGGGACCTGATCGACAGCCTCCACGACAAGTTGACGGTGCAGTTCGCGCGGGCGCTGCGCTATGAGTATGACCGCACGCACGGGAGCGCCTGCGACAAAAAGCATCTGCTCGACTTTGAAGCCCGGGGCCAGACTGAAGCCATCCGGTTTCTGGAATCGATCCCCGAGATGCGGACCCTGCTGACCACCGATGTGAAAGCCGCCTATGATGGCGATCCGGCAGCCAGCGGACTGGATGAAATTATTTTCTGCTATCCCGGTTTGGCAGCGGTGACGGTGCACCGCATTGCCCATCAGCTCTATCTGCAGAAGATCCCGCTGATCCCGAGAATGATTTCGGAATATTCCCATAGCCTGACCGGCATCGATATTCATCCAGGGGCCCAGATCGGCTCACACTTCTTCATTGACCACGGGACCGGTGTGGTGATTGGCGAGACCTGCGTGATCGGAAAGCACGTCAAGGTCTATCAGGGGGTCACGCTGGGAGCACTGAGCTTCGTCAAGGACTCGAACGGCAACCTTGTTCGGGGCACCCGCCGGCATCCCACGATCGAAGATGGCGTGGTGGTCTATGCGAACGCCACCATCCTCGGCGGCTCGACCACGATTGGAGCCAACTCCGTCATCGGCGCCAGCGTCTGGCTCACCAAGAGCGTGCCACCGAATACGATCGTGACAATTGAAACTCCGTCGCTGCGATTGCGGGATACGTCCGGTGCCAAACCGGAAAGCCACGAGATCGAGTATCACATCTGAGTCCGCCGCTGTCGGGTGACGCTGTCGGGTGACGCTGTCGGGTGACGCAACTAGCGGCACCATCGTTCGCGGTGCCGAGGGACGGCGAGCAGCGCGATCTCTCCGCCAGGGCTGTCGCACGAACGATCGGGCGACGCCCGTCGTGGCCACAAAAAAATCCCGGTCGCCTTTGACAGCGACCGGGATGCTCAATCGTGAGAGGTCACCTGACGGGATCAGGTTGCTTCGGGAGCGGCTTCGCCGGAAGTCCCGGCCCCTGCCAGCACCGGCTCACCGGATGGATCGCGGTAATCCCCGATGAAGTCCAGCTGCCGTTCATCTCCCACTTCACGCGTCTTCACGGTGATGTGGTTCTTGCCGTCGAAGACACCTCGCAGCAGTTCCTCGGCGAGCGGATCTTCCACATAGATTTCCACGGCCCGACGCAGTGGACGGGCACCGTAATCGTTGTGGTCGCGATCACTCTGCTCGCTGCGGCTCTTGTCGATCACCAGCTGCTTGGCTTCGTCGGTCAGTTCGAGAATCAGGCCCCGTTCTTTCAACCGCTCGCGAACCTTGGAGAGTTCGTAGTCGATGATCATCTTCATGTCGTCGTCCGACAGCTTGTGGAAGACCACGACTTCGTCGAGACGACCGATGAACTCGGGCTTGAACCGCTTGCTGACTTCGCCCATCACGTTCTTCTTCATTTCCTCGTGGGCGGCTTCGCCCAGCGCGGTGTTGAAGCCGAACGCCGGCGACGAAATCGCCTTGGCACCCACGTTGGTGGTCATGATCAGAATCGTGTTCTTGAAGTCGACGCGGCGGCCGAAGCTGTCGGTCAAATGCCCTTCTTCCATGATCTGCAACAGCATGTTGTAGATGTCCGGATGGGCCTTTTCGATTTCGTCGAGCAGCACCACGGCGTATGGTCGTCGGCGGATCTTCTCGGTGAGCTGACCCCCTTCTTCGTAACCGACATATCCCGGAGGCGCACCGATCAGACGGCTGATGTTGTGCCGTTCCTGGTACTCACTCATGTCGATCTGAATCAGGGCATCTTCATCACCGAACATGAACTCGGCGAGAGACTTGGCCAGCAACGTCTTCCCCACCCCGGTCGGACCGGAGAACAGGAAGGTGGCGGTCGGTCGCTTGGGGTCTTTCAATCCGCTGCGGCTGCGACGCACGGCCTTGGAGACGAGCTTGATCGCCTCGTCCTGGTTGACCACGCGCTTGTGCAGGTACTTTTCCATCTCCAGCAGGCGGACCGTGTCTTCGCTGGAGAGCCGGGTCAGCGGCACGCCGGTCATCTTGGCGACCACTTCGGCAATCACTTCGGCATCGACCACGCCATCGGTGGTCTGCGACTTCTGCCGCCACTCCCGGGTGATCGATTCCTTCTTGCGCTTCAGTTTGTCGGCCTGATCGCGCAGCGAGGCGGCTTTTTCGAAGTCCTGATTCGCGACAGCTTCTTCCTTCTGGGTGTTCAGCCGTTCGATATCTTCTTCGAGTTCCTTGAGGTCGGGCGGACGGACCATCGACTTCAGGCGAATGCGGGCTCCCGCTTCGTCGATCACGTCGATCGCCTTGTCCGGCAGGCAGCGGCCGGAAATGTAACGGTTCGACAGCTCCACGGACTTCTCGAGAGCATCGTCCGTGTACTGCACCTTGTGATGGGTCTCGTAACGGTCCCGCAGCCCCTTGAGGATCTCGACCGCCTGCTCCTTGCTGGGGGGATCGACCATCACCATCTGGAAGCGGCGTTCGAGGGCGCTGTCTTTTTCGATGTACTTGCGGTACTCATCGAGCGTCGTCGCTCCGATGCACTGCAGTTCCCCACGGCTCAGGGCGGGCTTCAGCACGTTGGAGGCATCGATCGCACCTTCCGCGCCACCGGCGCCAACCAGAGTGTGCAACTCGTCGATGAACAGAATCACATTCTTGGCGCGACGAACTTCGTTCATCACAGCCTTGATCCGCTCCTCAAACTGACCGCGATACTTCGTGCCGGCGACCATCATTGCCAGGTCCAGCACCACGATCCGCTTTTCACGGAGCAGTTCGGGAACACTCCCCTCCACGACCATCTGGGCGAACCCTTCGACGATCGCCGTTTTTCCGACGCCGGCTTCACCGAGCAGCACCGGGTTGTTCTTCTGACGACGGCAGAGGATCTGCGTGACCCGCTCGATCTCGTTTTCCCGGCCGATGACCGGATCGAGCTTCGACTGGCGGGCGAGTTCGGTCAGATCGCGACCGAAGCTGTCGAGTGCCGGAGTCTTGCTGCGATTGGCCTTGCCCCCTGCCGGAGCGCCTCCCCGTTCGGAGGTCTCGGCCCCCTCGATCCCGTGGCCGAGCAGATTAAGAACTTCCTCCCGGACGTCTTCGAGCTTCAGCCCCAGGTTCATCAGCACCTGAGCGGCCACACCCTCCTGCTCGCGAAGCAGGCCGAGCAGCAAGTGCTCCGTACCAACGTAGTTATGGTTGAGGTTTCGAGCCTCTTCCATGGCGTATTCAATGACTTTTTTGGCTCGCGGGGTCTGCGGCAGTTTCCCCATCGTCACCAGATCCGGCCCGGACTGGACAATCTTCTCCACTTCCAGACGGATCTTCCGGAGATCCACATCCAGGTTTTTCAGTACGTTGGCGGCGACTCCCGAGCCTTCCTTCACCAGCCCCAGCAGGATGTGCTCAGTCCCGATATATTCATGGTTGAACCGCTGGGCTTCCTGGTTCGCCAGCTGCATCACTTTGCGGGCGCGGTCCGTAAATCGTTCGTACATAGAGATTTCCTCTTTCCCTCTAGGCTTGCGGCCGGCCGCACGTCCCTTCCTCAAGAGGAAGCCGTCGTTCGCGAAGGCGCGAAAACAACGTCTTGACAAAGGTCCGCCCGGGGGTTCCCCACAAGCATCCCCGAATTCTAGTCCGCATTTGTAAGGGGGACAAGATTCGGGTTTTCCGGCAAATCGACTGGCGGGAATTCCGGCCGGAAATTCCCGGACCGGTTGGTCAGGCGGATCCGGAGTTTTGAGAGTCGCCTGGGCGCAATGAACTGGGCTCGGCGGGAATGGCGGATTTTCGGCGGAGGCAGCAAAAAGCCCCCTGGGAACCGTGCCACGGAAGCACGACAGGGGGCGATGAAGGGGCGGAATTGTGGCGGGTGCTTGGGAAAAGCCGGGAAATCTTACTTGAATCAAGCAGGATCTCGTTCCGGGGTTACTTTCCGCCCAGTTCGAATTCCACCACGTTCTCGATGTTCGGCTCAACCGTCGCCTTCAGGCCGGACATCTGGTTCAGGTACTTCATCGGGATGATGGCCTTGGGAGGGGCCTCGGGATTGGACCCGTCGACCGCGTTGATCATCACGCTGTGGGAACCGACCAGGGCACCGTCGCCCGGCTTGAACGTGGTCATGACGAACGTTCCATCCTCGGCGATTTCACCCGTGGCGTACGGTCCATCCTGATTGGGAGTGAAAATCACCGTCCCCATCGGCAACGGCTTTCCGTTAAAGGTCACCTTCCCTTTGACCGGCGCAAGGTTTGGACCTTGTTCGGCACAGCCAACGAGTCCACCGGCTAACAGCAATCCACTCAAAAACTGAAAGGCGATGACAAATCTGGACATCGGGAGAGGCCTTCAACTGCAAGGATCAGGGCGAAATCGACAGCTCCGCGGAAAAAAGTCCCCGGAGAGAAGAGGCTCGCGGAGATCCGGCATTGTGGCGACAGACATCCGCGAGCAGTCAGAACACGAACCCTCGTGACAGGACGGAGCTGGAATGTCTCCAGTACCGTCCTGCCCGGAATCGTCAGCACCCAGTGAGGGTGAGAGTGCTTGCTCCGCACCTCGCGACGTTGCGCTTTCAGAAGAAAATCGCACCTCGTTGAGACGGGATCGATCAAGCAGCTCTAGAACTCGCCAATCGGTTCACCTTCACCGCGTGTGGCCAGATTCCGCAGCGTGTTCAGGTCCATGTTGCTGGACAGGAACCGGGCACTGCCGTCACACATGGCGAAGTTGGCACCCCGACCCGTGTGCTCGCTGAAATACGGAGTGTTGTTGGCCAGGAATGTCACGTTTGGCACACCGATCGGCAGCTGCACCATCTTGTGGTCGATCATGAGGAAGGCGGTGGCGCTGGCGTTGGCTGCGAAACCCCAGGTCCAGGGCTTGATCCCGGTGAAGTTGGCCGAGGCCATCCCGTTCCGCCAGCCGGTGGTGCTGGAGATTTCACCCAGCAGCAGCGTGTTGGTCGTGCCGTCGGTGATATCCCGGAAGTTGACCTTGCTCATGGGATAAATCACCCCGGAGCGGGACCAGTGACGCTCGGCGTCGGAGTAGTTGGTGAACATGTCGACACCGAACGCTCCGCCGTTCGCACGGTAGTGGAGGGCACCCTGAGTGTTCGCAAACTGGAAGTTGGCACTCACCGGATGATCGGAAGCCCGATCGCCCAAGGGCGAAGAAGGACAGGCCAGACCCGGCACCGGGCCAAAGATCGGATTGTCAGAGTCATCCAAACGGTACGGTGAGCGGGTGGTCAGGTAGTCTTTGTTGAGGGCTTCCATGGCCTGGAAACGGGCTCCCTGCTCGATGAACGGGAACAGCCGCGGAACCCAGCCCAGCGGATAAGTCGCCCGGACCGCCTGGCCCCCTGTCGATGTAATCGGAAATCCCCCGGGCGGGAAGGCATTGTACGTGTCGTGATAGTTATGGAACGCCAGTCCCAGCTGTTTGAGATTGTTGCGGCACTGCGTCATGCGTGCCGACTCCCGTGCCTGCTGCACAGCAGGGAGCAACAGGGCGATCAGCACCGCGATGATGGCAATCACCACCAGCAGCTCGATCAATGTGAATCCGGACCTGCGACGTACTTTCATGTGTGACCTGCGAGATTCAAGGAAACCAAGGAAGCGAAAAGCCAAAGAAACATTCGGCGCAAAAGGAAATGCCGCCCCGCCCTCAATTGAAGACGAAGCCAGCTGAAATTTGATTGGAGCTGCAGTCGCGAGACTCAGAAACGTGAGATCGCGGCAAACGCGGGATCTTCGACGTAGCGCCGCTTACCGAGAGATTGGCAAAAGCATTCACTCAGTGATTAAAGGCGCTACTGCGTGCAGGTCAATTTCGTGTTTGTGCTTTTTTATGGAGGAGCGCAGCCGGGACTCCGACTGCACAACGATTGATGAATAACAAATCGAATTGAGGCCCCGATTTGCGGGATAACGGAACACGAAGGCATCCGTGCCGGAAACATCCTGTCTGTGGAGTTTTTTCAGCCACAAAACAGGGGAGCATCCACAAAAAAAACAGATTCGCCCGACACTGAAATGTCAGAAATGTGTGACTGTTGTTTTTGTGCTACGTTGTGCTGTTTATGGATCGCTAGTTATCGACGGCACACGTCGCTAATTAGCAGATGTCGATCGGAGTTCAGTTGCTGGACGCATCAGGGCAGACAATCCGCGCCAGAGAGCAGACCTCTGCGATTCGATGCCCATCACAAGTCGGGAAGCAACTGTCCGAATTCCCCGCGATTTTTTTGAATTTCTCAGGGGTCAGATTGGAGCGAGGTGTTCCACTCGCTGTGGTCCGTGCAGATTGCCTTATGGGAGACCCAACCCATTAACACCGCATCAGGCGTCAAGGCGCAGCAGGCGCTGTGTGGAAGCAAGATGGGCTCGATACCTGCGTCCCCTCTAAGAGATGTCAGGGCCGAATTCATCCGGGATTCAGCGCGCTCTGATTCTCGCGCGGTCAGACTTCCTGACGTCGATGACGTAGCGTGGATCGATTGAGTCGCACGCAGCCAAGAGGCTGAGGAGGAAGAGTCTGGGAAGATGGTACAACTGGTGCCGAATGATGCGAAGCCACCGTGAGATGTATGGCAGGGGTTCACTGTAAGGAAATCGACTGAAATCCATCTCTTCGGGTCAGTGAAGTTGCAGACGAGTGCGAAGTGGGGGCTCACCCGGTTCAGTGCCGCGAAAAAAACAGCCTGCGAGGACAGGCTGCTTCATCAGAACTGACTGTTTTGCATCTCCAGGCAATCAGTAACGTCGAATCACGCTCTGGAGGACGCCGAGGATCTCGACGTTCTCACTGAAAATCGGCTTCATTGACGAGTTCGCCGGTTCCAGCCGGAAGCGGCCGTTTTCCCGATAGAACCGCTTGAGTGTGGCGTCTTCCCCATCGACGAGGGCTGCCACGATTTCGCCATCGCGGGCCGTCGGCTGCTTCCGGATCACGGCATAATCACCGTCGGCGATATGATCTTCGATCATGGAGTCCCCTCGGACCCGCAGGCAGAAGAGATCCGCATCCTCGAACAGGTCCTGAAAATCGACCTGTTCCGACTGCTCCACGGCCAGCACGGGGGTTCCCGCAGCGATCGTCCCCGCCAGGGGCAGACTCGTTTTTCCCCGGTGCAGCGTCTCTGTCAGCTGAATGGCCCGGGACATGTTCTGTTCGCGGGTAATCAGCCCCTTCTTTTCCAAGGCTTTCAGATGGCACATCACCCCGTTGGGAGAACGAATGCCAAAGCTGCTGCCAATTTCCCGAACGGTCGGACCATAGCCTCTCTTGAGAATCCGCTCCTTGATGAAATCGTAGATCGCCAGCTGGCGGGTCGTCAGCTTGGAAGAATCAGACTGCTTCGCGGCTTCGGCCATCGTCATGCTCCATCACAAGGGGGCAACTTCCCCGAGTTGAATCGCCAGATGAGGTTTCGCGGATGGGGAATGAGACCAACTCTCCCCCGCGGCATCGCTGGCTTCAGATGTTTCCTAATATACCGATGTGCAATGATCAGGTGTACCCTATTTTGAGCCATTCTCGACCGATCTTGAAAGAATCGGGCAAAAAAACGGGGCTCTGTGGGGCACTGGCCCGCACAGTCGGCGCAGGTGGTGCGACCCCAGCGGCTGTCGCCCGAAGCAGTCTCGGAAGAACTGTTCCAGAAGATTCTATCCCTAAAAGCCGCCGATAGCTCACCAGCGGAACTCGGGTTGGCCATCCGGTCAGCCGGTCGAAGTTCCGGAAGGTGAGGCACACTCGGTCATGGTACGGTCGCAACTGATAGCGCTCTCAGTGCTGGCCTGTCTGGGGTGGATCGGGATCCCGTCAGCCCAGGCGGATCAGGATTGGATCCGCGCCGGCTCGTTTGTGGACTGGCCCGACTCGCTGCTCTCGACAGAGTCCCCTGATCTGACAGGGAACGGTGGGGGAACCGTGCCGGCGGCTTACGCGGTCCCTCCGCTCCTTCCACCGTCGGAAGATGAGGAGCCGCCGCAGTATTTTCAGCCTTCACTGCTCCCGGTTGCCCCTGCGCAATGTGCACCCGACTGCAATCGTGAGTGGCAGCTGCTTCCTCAGGGGCTGCTGTACCACTCCTACCTGGCGGGCGAGAAGGAACCCCGCTTCGCTTCCCAATGGCTGTGGGGTTACGACAACGGCCAGCGCTGGGACATGGTGATGGGGGGCCGGCTCGGTCTGATCCGGAAGGGGACGAAGGGCTGGGATGCGGAAGGCTTTCAGGTCGATATCGAGGGTGCCGCTCTGGGGCGGATCGATCCGAATGAAGACTCTGATCCGTTTGAGGCAGCTGACTACCGCTGCGGTCTGGTCTTCACCTGGCGCGAAGGGCGCTGGCGCTGGAAGACCGGGTTTGCCCACCTCAGTTCCCATCTGGGGGACGAGTTTCTGCTCAACAATCCGGGCTACAACCGGCTCAACTATGTGCGGGATTCCGTCCTGGCCGGCGTGACTTACGACGTCATCACAAACCTGCAGGTGTATGGAGAAATTGCCTACGCCCTCAACGCCAACGGGGGGGCCGAACCGGTTGAGCTGCAGTTCGGGGTCCAATACTTTCCGTTCGCCGCGACCGGTTGGAGAGGAGCCCCCTTTGCAGCGGCCAACGGACACCTCCGCCAGGAATTCGGCATGAGCGGCAGCATCAACGTGGAGGCTGGGTGGGCCTGGCGCAGCGAGCAATCCGGACACCTGCTGCGATTCGGACTGCAGCACTACAGCGGACCTTCGCTCCAATGGTCTTTCTTCGACCAGCACGAGAATCTGACCGGCATCGGTCTCTGGTATGATTTCTAGAGGCGATGTCTCTTTCCGGTCCCCGCGCAGCCAGCGTTTCGTGAGATGATGTGCTCATGTCCGCGCGGTGAGAACTGGAACGGGAACATCGACAAAAGGCGCCCCTGGAAGATCGAGTTCAACCCGTAACGACGGGATGGTAGGTCATGCTGGACAATAACGACTACTGGGTCCTGGATGCGGTCGCGACAGGCGGAGTGCGTCTGGAAGTCCTTCTGGGAGACCCAGAGGTTCTGAAAGTCAACTGGTTTGTCGAACCCCATGCAATGACCCGTCGAGACCTCGAAGCCCGGGTGATCGCGCTGGCTGGCAGGGGGCTCATCGAGATTGTGCTCGATGAGGGGGGAGGGGCCAGAAACTTTGTCCGCATGACCGCTGCGGGTGGCGCCACGTGGGAGTCGTGGGCTCAGCCGCTCTGGCATCTGTACTGTGAGGACCTCTACCTGGAGGACTTCACCTACTCGGCCGATTCCGGCGAGAGGATCAGACTTGTTGAGATCAATGCGACCAACGAGTCACGCCTGTTTGACGCCATCTATCGATTGTCTCTGAGGCCTCACGAATTCGTGGTCGGAATTGCGGAAATCAAACGGGTGTCGCCGTGGAGATTATGGGGCTGGAAAACCCTGGACTCCCGCGTGACCACGACGATTCTCCTCCAATCCCGCTTCTCACCGGCCCACATGTCGCTCCCCTCACTCGAGGGACACAGGCATTTTCGACGGTGGAGAAAACAGGGCTTTGACCGGTCGGAGTGCTTTGAACTCATCACAGACCAGAGCCCGTCGGCTGGCTAAAGCCGGTGGCTCTTTCCGGTCTCCGCGCAGCCAGCGTTTCGTGAGATGAAATGCCGGTGTCCGTGTGGCGAGAGCAGGCTGATCAAAGGTCGAAATTCTCGATTGTCCCGGGCCCGGCCAAAAAAGAAACGTGCGGAGGAAATCATCCCCCGCACGTTGCGATTTCACTTCCCAGAGCCCCACACCGGGAGGCTGTTGCTCGACCGATCAGCTGTGTGCCGCAGCGGTCCACAGCGTATCGGACGACAACCGGGTCCGGGGGGCCGACAGGCTGACCGCTCCGGTGGCTCGCTGTCCGGTGCGGGTCACATCCATCACGCGGCCGAATTCGTCCATTGCCAGATGGAAGCGCTCATCCCCTTCGATTCGATGCAGGCTCAGGTGATAGTCTTCGCTGGTGGCGGACAGGTAGGGGAGTTCCGCCAGCCCTTTCGGCGCCCGCAGCCGCCCCCACGAGCCATCTCCCAGATACAGGACGCCGTCCTTGTGCGGCATCCCGTCCAGCATCGGCTTGGTCCGCTTGAAGGTGTGGTCGTGGTGTTCCAGCACGATCGGAACGCGGTATTTATCGAACAGCGGCGTCCAGTGTTCGCGGTTGCCGGAACCGGTTCCAGTCCCGTCGGCTTTGGACAATCGGAAGGAGGGATACGCCGGGACGTGATTGACGACCATCACATTCGGATGGTCCACGCGGGCCTTGAGGATGTCGTGCAGCCAGCTCGCCTGCGCTCCACCAATCTCGCTGATGTGAGCGGTATCGAGCAGCACCAGGCTCAGATAGTCGCCGAAGTCCAGAGTCTGGTAAGACGTTTCCGGGTACAGGCCGTCGAACAGGGCGAAGAAGAACGGAGCCTTTTCGCGGGGCTGGAGGTATCCCCCGTCGACTTCATGGTTCCCCAGGGCGGCGATCATCGGAATCATGTGACCCTGCCGCGTCACCATGTGTTTCGAATAGTTGCGAACAAACGCCAGGCTGGTGGCGACCGATTTTCCGTTGTCGTAACCGAGATCGCCGCCGATCACGGCAAACATTGGGTCCTGACGGGCCGCCTGAATATTGTTGGCGATGGAATGGGAATTCACGCCGACATCGCCGCCGGAGATGAACGAAATGGCGTTGGTCGCTTTCGACGGCATGGTCCGGAAGCGGTACCGCGGCGACATTTTCCCGATGCGGAAATGATAATCCGTCCCTGGCGTCAATTTCGTCAATTCAGCGCGAAAGACTTTGAGATCGGTCACTCCATAAGGGCGACGAACCGTTTCGACTCGCGACCAGGGGCCTTCCGGTTCGGTCGAATAGTAGATCGTGGGGTCATCGGTCTCTCCCACGGTCCCGACCCACTGCACGGTCATGGTGGTGGTCGGGTCACGTTGCCAGGTCAGGAACAGAGTGTCTGGCTGGAACGGGGGGAGTTCCATGACGGGAGGAAGTTCCACCCCCTTGGAGGAGGCTGAATCCTTTCCATAGAGAGTCGAGGCGGTCAAACCGGCGAGCGAAGTTCCCAGAAACAGTCGGCGGGAGAGCGAAGACATGAACAATCCTCGGAGCAAAGTCTGGCGGAAGGAAGGAGAGCCTTGCGGCTGAAAGCGGACGCGTGAGAAAAGTATACTTTTCAGCACTGATTGAGGAATAGCGTTGCAGAGTGTGAAATCCCGGTAAAGAAGGGGTGCGAGGGTCGTGAGGGGCCGGCCCTTTCCGGTTTTTTGAAGAATTCTCCCCTTCCGGAGGAGACGTTTCTGCGTAGAGCAGGGGGCGACTATTGACCGCCTCGCGCGGATCGCCGGAGGAGGTGGCATCCCGCTCGGCTTCCGGTTCAAATAGGTCGGTGAACAGGGACTGGCACCGAGGGGTTGAGGGCAAACGCATGCAGCGCGGTCAATCGACGACCTGGTTTCCGTTGCTCCAGAAAGAGCTGATCGAGCAATCCAACCGTCGGCGCACTTATATTGTCCGCTTCCTGTATGCCGCTGCGTTGTTCGGGTGCGGCCTTCTGATTCTCTATGGCCATGAGCAGTCGAGTGTCGATCCCATCGCCAGGCTGGGAGAGGGGCGGCGGATCTTTCAGAGTCTGGTCTTACTGCAGTTGGCGGGGATCCTCGTGTTGCTCCCGGCGACCAGTTGCAGCGCACTGACAGCCGAGAAAGAGCGGGACACGTTGACGCTGCTGCTGCTGACACCCATGCCCCCCTGGAAGATCGTTCTGCAGAAGCTGCTCAGCCGGTCCATTCCCATGCTCTGCTTCGTGGTGCTGTCGTTTCCCTTGCTGGCGGTGGCCTATGGATATGGGGGGGTGACGTCGAGCCAACTGCTGGCCGCGATGGTCATTCTGGTGTCGAGCGTGATCCAGGTGGCTTCCATCGGCGTGATGTGTTCCGCCTTCTGCCGCACGACCGTGGAGGCCTTTCTGGCGACCTACCTGATGCTGGGACTATCCATGTTCTGTTGTCCCGTCTCGGCAGCCGGGATCATGGTGGTCGATGCCATGGACAGGGATAGCCTCTTCGCTGCGGTCACCTCCGTGATGGGAACCTCGTTTCTCGCGGGCATTTCGTTCGTCGTGGCCTGTGACTGCGTGGTGAGCCGGGCGTTCGTCCCCCCACGCAATTTTATCCTGCAACTCTTTCAGCAGATCGACCTCGTCTTTCAGGACATGAACAGTGTCACGGGCGGGATCGTGCTGGTCAAAGATCATGGAAAGTTTCCGGAGTCCAATCCGATCGCCTGGCGGGAATCGACCAAAAAATCACTGGGAACCGCACGCTATCTCTTCCGGGTGCTGGTGCTGCTGGAAGTTCCGGTCCTTGTGACCGCTCAGACCATCAGCCTGAGCAGTATCAGCCAGACCTCCTCGCTGACCGTTCTCAGCTACCTGCTCTGGGGCATCTCCATTGCGCTGATCTGCATTCACGCCGGAGGAGTGGTGACGTCAGAGCGTTCGCGGCAGACACTCGATTCCCTGCTGACCGTCCCGATCAGCGGGCGGAATCTGATGCTGCAGAAGCTGGCCGGCGTGCGACGGCTGCTGTGGGTCCTGCTGGTCCCGTTTGTGACGATCATCGTGTCGCATCATTATCTGCGAGACTTCCAGCAGAACCTGACCTACCTGCTGCTGTCGCTCGGCTATGTGGTGGTCCTGCTCCACCTGACCAGCTGGCTCGCCTTTCTGGTGGGACTGAAAATCCACTCGCAGGTGAAAGCGGTACTGCTCACGCTGATGGCTGTCTCTGTGTGGGCGGGGCTTGGTCCGCTTATTCAGCTCATCTTCGAGTCGATGCAGTGGTCGATTCCCCGTGTGCTCAACTGGGTGATTCAGCTCAGCCCCGCCACGATCGTGACGCAACTGGAAGACTGGTACGAATTCACACGCATTTCGCAGTCGACAGAAGTTGGCCCCCGGACTTTGCTGCTGGTCGTGATTCTGGCGCTCTATGCGGTCGCGTGGGGAGGACTCCGGTGGTATTGCCTCAAGCATGCCGACCGGTTGCTGGGACGGGTGGAACAGGCTCCCACCCGTCAGGAGACCGAGTTGCAGACCGACGCCGATGATGAGTCTCTCTCCGGGGCCGCAGCGGCCGCTTCCTGAACGGAGGCGAGCATCTCGCGGTGCGGGATGGAGCATTTTGATTGCCCCGCCCGCGCCACGCGGAAATCAGTCTGTCACCAGCCGAAGCGCTTGCTGCGCGGGGACCGGAACGAGCAATCTCCCCCCCGTTCAGCCCCGTTTGACGAGCCACGTTCCTACGAGCAGTACGACGACTCCCAGCAGCCTGGTTCCGGAGATCGGAACGCGGGGCATGCCGACCAGTCCCAGGTGGTCGACGACCAGCGACATCATCAGTTGTCCCGCAATCGTGGCTGAGAGGACTTCTGCGGTGCCGATCTTCGGGACAAGGAGCAGCACCACCGTGATGAAGACCACCCCTGCCAGTCCCCCTGTGCAGAGGTGCCAGGGAACGTAAACCCCGTCCGGCAAGCGAGGAACTCCTCCCTGCCACAACGCTGCCAGAACCGCCAGTGCGACCGTACCCCCCAGGAACGAAATAAAAGCCGCCAGGAACGGGTTGTTCACCAGTTGTCCGAGTCGGCCATTCACGATGCTTTGGAAGGGGACGACGACTCCGGCCAGCGTCGCCAGCAATAGTAAAAGCACAGTCTGCATAGTTCTCTCTGGAATTTGTTGAGGTCCTGGACCGCTGAATCAGTTGTACTGCAATCGTAGGCGACTGCCGACTACGGACAGGCCAGCTTCGGGACAGTCGACTGGTGCTTCCGGATTCGCCCGTTTCTTGAGATGCGCTGCCCGTTTTCTCCGCAGGCTGTCTGCAATTTTTCATGGTGGAGCTGGTGTTGAAAGTTTGCAAGGCATTTTCTGGAAAGTGTTTGTGGTGAATTGTCTCCTCGCGGCACTCCGTCTGCTAAGAGATGAAGCACGGTGGGTTTCATTCAGGAGGAGTCAACGCTTATGCGGGTTCGGCTTTACGAAATTGGTACGAAAAAAACAGGTGTGACACTGATTGATCAATTCCCCGCATCGCTGGAAATGAACGAGCAAGGAGAAGTTTGCCCGCGCGTGAAAATGAAATGTGGCGTCTGCAGCCTCGAAGAGATTGGAGGGCAGCTGGTGCTCCGGGCCGCCCGGGACTATGACGGTCTCATGGTCAATGACGCTCCTCTCGAGGAGGGACCACTCATGCCGGGGGATCGACTGCGACTGGGAAATCGCGACTATCTGATCTCTTACGAGATGACCAAAACCGTGCAGCACTACCCCCGACGTTTCCGCATCCGCTCGTGACGACCCGTCGGCCTTCGCTTCAGGCTTGGTGCCCAGCGATCGGCCGGATCTCTCTCTCTGGAATGCCCGCATGACCTGCTCCGTCACGGCAGTCGGCCTGATCGTCGCAAGAGGATCGACCGGACCGGCGGCAGGTCGTCCGGGTTGTTCGCCGGCAAGTGATTGAGAACTGGAGATCCAGCAACCTGATGGTCCAGCTCTGCGATTCTCTGTGAGAGGTCCGTATTCTCCGGAGTGAAAACTCATTCCTGGTCCCGACTTCCGGTAACGATCCTCGTAAAGTCGCCGCTCCCGCCCTTGCGGGCTGCGCGTGGACTCCCGATCGGTCCTCCGCGGGAAGGTGGGTTCTTGCTCGAGAAGACTCTTGAGCGGAGCACGTGCTGACCCCCCGCTTCCGGAACCGATGCGTATCGGTCGCTCTCTCTTAAGGGTCGACAGAGCAGGGGGGGGCTTTTCCATTCGCGTGGCGAAAGCGGAACAATCCGAGGACACCATGTGGGCGCCGGGGGGCTCAAATGAGTCCATGCTCCGCCGCGCCTGTTGCTTTTACGCCACGGTCCCAGCTCCGGGCGAGCGTGACCCAATTTCAGAACTCCGGCGGCGGCCCAGAGTCACCAACAACGCATAACCGTTTCGAGCCGCAGGGGCTAGCTGCTGTGTGCTCTCTGTCAAGGCTGGCGTTTCTTGAAACCTCAGAGCCGGTTCCGTAGAGTAATCAGGACTGTTTTCATCCGATTGTCGATTGTGCAACCCAGCACTCAGTTTCCGCGTCATATTTTTGCCACGCGGTCATTCTCAATTCGTATTTATTCCGGTTTGTTTCCGTGTTACCGCACGAGCTGGTTCAAGCTCTCGGCCAGTGCAAAGGGATCGACGCGTGTCCGACTCCGTGATTGAAATTCGCAACCTGAGTAAAACGTATCGCGACTTCTGGGGCCGCCCCAAGGTTCGCGCCCTCAACTCCCTCAGCCTGGAAGTCAAAAAAGGGGAAATCTTTGGTCTGCTGGGTCCCAACGGTTCCGGCAAGACCACCACTCTGAAGCTGCTGCTGGGACTGCTCTTTCCGACAGAAGGTCAAGTGCGGATTCTCGGCCGCCCTGCACACGATGTGGAGAAAAATGAACGCATCGGCTACCTGCCCGAAGAATCATACCTCTACCGGTTTTTGAACGCGGATGAAACTCTCGATTTCTATGGCCGGTTGTTCAAAATGTCGCCTGCCGTCCGCAAGCAGCGTCGCGATGAGCTGATCAAGCTGGTCGGCCTGGAAGGGGCCCGGAAGCGACAGCTGAAAGAGTATTCCAAGGGGATGACCCGACGTATCGGTCTGGCTCAGGCATTGATCAACGATCCCGAGCTGGTGCTTCTCGATGAACCGACCAGTGGTCTCGATCCGCTGGGAAGTGCCGACATGAAGGACATGATCCTCAAGCTCCGCGACGAAGGCAAAACCGTCGTCATGAGCAGCCACCTGCTGGCGGACGTCCAGGACGTCTGCGACCGGATCGCGATCCTCTTCCGGGGCGAGCTGAAAGTGATCGGCAGCGTGCAGGATCTGCTGCAGAAGAAGAACGAAACCCAGCTCCTCACCAGTGAGCTGAGTCCTGAAGTGCAGCGGGAAGTCGAGCAGGTGCTGAAAAAGCATGGTGCCGACCTGCGGAGCGTTTCGCATCCGACCTCGTCCCTTGAAGAACTCTTCCTGCGTACCGTGGCAGAAAGCGAAGCCCGCCCCGGACGTCGGTTCGAACCTGGAGAACGCCCCGCCAGCGATCGCAGCTAATGTTGCGGTCGAAGCTTCCGGGGTTGTCCTTCTCGCCTGTTGATGGAAGAGCCTAGCGATGGTTAACGAGGTCCCTGATTTTCAATTTGGCATCGCCTTTCTGATCTGGCTGGGGGTGGTTCTCGCCTGCGGCCTGGTCGCCTTTCTTGTCGGTCTGGTCGTTTCGTACGCAACCCACGGCAAATCCGGCGGGCGCCTGACGCGGATGACCATCCGTCAGGGGATGCGCGATCTGTTCTACCTGTCGGGGCGCCGCATCATGGCGGTCGCCCGGCTGACGTTCAAAGAAGCGTGGCGCCGCAAGACATTCGCGGTCGGATTTCTGTTTCTGGCCCTGTTCATGTTCGCTGGCTGGTTTCTCGGGGGCGGTCAGATGGACCGTCCTGCCAAGCCTTACGTCAGCTTCGTGATGACCTGCATGAACTTCCTGCTGGTGCTGATGGCGCTGCTGGTTTCCTGCTGGGGACTGCCTGCGGATATCAAAGCCCGCTCGCTGCATACCGTGGTGACCAAGCCAGTCCGCCGCAGTGAAATCGTTCTGGGCCGGATGCTCGGTTATATCGGCGTGCTGACCGTGGTGCTGCTCGTCACCTCTGTGCTGGGTTACGTCTGGATCCTGCGACAGGTCCCGGAGTATTCCCAGAAACAGTTGATTGCCCGTGTGCCGACCTACGGGAAAGTGACGTATGTCGACCAGCAGGGGAATCCCGCTTCGGGCGGTGTCAACACCGGCGATATCTGGGGCTACCGCTCCTTCCTCGCCGGGGCGACCAAAGCCGCAGCGACGTGGACCTTCGACAATCTGAACCTGCCCGCCATGAAGAAGGAAGGGAAGCTGCGCCTGGAGCAAAAGTTCGAGGCGTTTAGAACGGTCAAAGGAGATATCCGGCAGGACATCCGCTTCACCCTCACGCTGGTGAATCCCAAAACTGGCCAGAAGGTGCTCGTCGGCACCTTCCCGGTGAAGGAGTTCGCAACGGGGACGGAAGACGCTGTGGTCGAGATTCCCCGCAAGCGGAAATACAGCGACGCCTATGACGTCACCGGTACAGAGAAAGAGGTCGACATCTTCGACGATCTCGTCCATGACGGCAAACTGACGATCGAGGTCAGTTGCGTCGATCCCTCCCAGTATCTGGGGGTGGCCGAACGGGACCTGTTCATCCGTCTGCCCGATCGATCCTTCTTCAGTACCTATGCGAAGTCCTGTCTGGGACTCGAACTGCTGCTGGTTTTGATTGTGATGATCGGAACCACCGCCAGCTGCTTCCTGAAAGGCCCGGTCGCCACGATCTTTACATCGAGCGTGATCTTCACGGGGTACTTCTTCCACGACAAGCTGGCCGAGTCGCTCACGGAGCTGCGGACCCGCGGTGAAGTGGTCGGTGGGGGAGTCTTCGAGTCGATGTATCGACTTGTCACCCAGATGAACGTGATGTCGCCGCTTCCGCAGAACGTGGGGACCGACCTGATTAAATTGATGGACGGCGTCGTTTGGATGCTTTTAGAGGTAGTCCTGCGACTGATCCCGGACCTAAAATATTTCAACACCAGCGAGTATCCGGCGAACGGCTTTGACGTCCCCTTTGTGGGGCTGCTGCTGCCGAGCATTCTCATCACGCTGGGATACTTTATTCCGCTCTTCATTCTCGGTTATTTCAGTCTTCAACTTCGCGAGCTGGAACACAAATGAGCCATCTCACCGTCAAGCAATGGAAAGTGATCTACGCGGTCATCGGCATTGCGCTGATCGTGCCGATCGTGTTACTGGGCGCCCCGGCCGGACGCATGGAAAACGGGACATCCGAAGGGATGACCAGTTTTCTCGCCAAGTCACGCAGCGAGCATGACCTGGGCGAAGCCAGCCTGGGAGATGTCGACCCCACCAGCGCCACCATGAACCTGGTGCTGCTCGGTCTGCGGGGAGTTGCTGCCAGCGTTCTCTGGAATCAGGCCGACCACTACAAAGACACCAAGAACTTCTCGCTGCTGCAGAGCACCGTCGAGTCGATCATCCTCCTGCAGCCCCACTTTAAGGCGGTGTGGGAATTTCAGGCGTGGAACCTGGCATTCAACGTTTCCGCAGAATGCGATCAGGTCTCCGACCGTTATTACTGGGTGAAACAGGGGGCCAAGTTCCTGAAGCGGGGAACCGAGCGGAACCGCCTGGCTCCGGAACTGTTCTACTGCATGGGAGACTACCTCGGCCGCAAGATCGGAAACTCCGATGAGCACGAGGCCTTCCGCGAGTTCTTTCTGGTCGATCCGGATACCGAACGCTGGAAGAATGGACCCGATGAAGAATTGAATCCCGAAGGAAAAGACAACTACCTCGTCGCGCGGGAATGGTATCAGAAGGCCAACGACACGCTGGATCATCCGGGTGTCGAGCAGCACAAGATGGATCTCTCCCTGTTCGTCGCTTACCCGTACCGCTCACTGATGGACTACGCCAAGTCCACCCAGAAGGATGGTCTGAAGATCGACCTGACCGAGCTGCCGAAGGAAAAACGGGAAGAAGCGTACCGGGTCTGGGCGGAAACAATCCGCTCCGCCTGGGAAGAAGCGTACAAGGAATGGGTCAACATCTATGGTCGTCGACGCCTGCCGACCAGTGCCGGTGGAGTCATTGTGCTCGAAAATGATGAAGCGGGTCTGGCGGAATTGGCTCAGATCGCGGAGTCTGAAAATCGGGACATGACCGAGAAGGTTGACTGGCAGGAGCGCTATCGCAAGATGACCTCCTATCCCTTCTGGAAGAAACACTGCGATATCGAAAAACGGGAAGCGATGATGCAGGCCCGTTATCAGCTGGCCGAAGGCCGGCGTCTGTTCCGTGAGGTTCAGGACTTCGAAGAATCGCAGATTCACCTGGAGAAAGGTCTCGAGAACCTCGCACAGGTGATCAAAGAGTACCAGATCGGTGAGAACACGAACGTGCTGGTCGACGATGAAAACGAGATCGTCGAAGATGCCTTCAAATCGATTCTGATCTGGCAGCAGGTGCTGGAACTCAACCACAAACCTGTCCCGGAAAACTTCCCGCTCAAGGCGTTGTGGAATGATCCTTCCAAGCAGGAGCTGCGCGACGATCTGACCCAGCGGTTCCTGCGCTGGCAGGGAAAGCTGTAAGCTTGAGCCGAGCATTGTGCCAGCGGAGTTCCTGACGTCCTGACAATCGGGAGGGAAGAAGATGGCCCTGTTCCAGTCGTTGCTGCAGGTGATTCAGGCTCTGACCGGGCTGTTTGTCGCTCTGGTGGCGGCCATCTCTCCCTGGACTCCGCTCCTGCTGTGGGTTGCTTTCTGGCTGTTCGCGGTGAACTGGAGAAAGCTCTATCCGGTCCTGATGCAAGGTGGCCTGATCGGGGTCATCCTGCTGGCGCTCACGACGATTCTCGTCTGGTCTTCAATCTCCGTGCCGGAGTCCGGGTTCCACTACATCTACGGGCTGAAAGCGGACAATGTGGTTGGCAAAGGGGTGTTTGTCACCGGGCTGCTGGTGATCGCGTCGTTCTGTGGATCGGTGCAGCTTTCGGGGGCCTGCGGCAAGCTCTGTCGTTTCGATGAAGCCCCTGTCGAAGAACCTGCACACGGCCACTCCGCCCATCACTGATCCGGATGCAGCGTCCATTTTCGGATCCGCTGTCAGTTGAAGCGGGAGCTGCCGTTCGGGGATTTTGTCTGTTGATCGACCCGTTCTTGCCACGCGGATCTGCGCCTTTCATCGCAGGAAACGCCTGCTGCGCGGGGACTGGAAAGAGCAACCTGCTCTAGCGACTAAAGCGGGCCCTGGCGTGACCTGCAACCTCCGGTCTTCAGAAGTCAGAGAGCGCTTACGGACTCAGGCCCGGTCGAACGGAAACGGGATGACATCGCGGATCGAATCCGCGCCCAGTGCCCCCATTACCAGACGATCCAACCCTAGCGCCACCCCTGCACAGGGAGGAAGTCCCGCCTCCATCGCCTGGAGCAGGCGACTTTCGGTCGGCAACGGAGACTGTCCCAGCTGCTGGCGCCTCGCAGCCAGTTTCACCATCCGTTCCCGCAGCTCCTGCAGATCGGTCAGTTCGTGATAGCCATTGCAGAGTTCTCGGCCGCCGAGATAAAGCTCGAACCGCTCGGCCACGGGAGGATCATCATTGCGGATCCGGGCGAGAGCCGACTGGCTGGCAGGGTAGTCATACAGGAACACCGCCGACAGCTGTCGCAGTCGGGGTTCGACCTCTTCTGCCAGCAGGACATTCAGCACATCATCCCGATCGGCATTCCGGAGCGACCTCGATGGCACAAATCTCTCAGCTGCACGGGTCAGTTCACTCATTGTGGCGCGTGCGGGAGAGATCCCGGCGAAGCGGACGAACGCCTCTTCGTAGGTCAGGCGCAGAAACGGGGAGGGGAGAGGTCTGGGCGTCGGTCCCCACCCGTGTTGTTCCGCAAACTGCCAGCAGTGCCGAACGAGTCCCTCGACAAACTCCATCTGCTCATGATGGTCGCTGTTTCGGGCGTACCACTCGATCATGGTGAATTCCGAGTTGTGCAGCGGTCCGGCCTCTTCGCGCCGAAAGACCTTGGAAATCTGCACAATGCGGTCGGCACCGGCAACCAGCAGCCGCTTCATGGCGAACTCGGGCGAGGTCTGCAGATATCCAGTCTGTTGCTGCGGCAGCGGCACCGTGAACGGATCGATCCAGGCGTCGATGCAACAGTCCCGCGACAGCAGTGGCGTCTCGACTTCCCAGTAACTCTGCCGTGCAAAATATGCGCGGATCTCAGCCAGCAGCGCAGCGCGGCGCCGCAACGTTTCCAGCGCAGCGGTCGGAGCGAAGTCGGATATGGATTCGGTCATCATCCCCTCTGCACAGCGGCAGCGCCGGCCGTGAACGGATCAGACTGGAGCAGCTGCCGAGAGCAGGTTGCTCTTTCCAGTGCCCGCGCAGCGAGCGTTTCGTGACGTGAAATGCTGACATCCGCGCGGCGAGGGCGGAGCCATTAAAAGTCTAACTGCTCTCGCGGCACGGCACAGAACCTCGCGGTCTCGGTTACTTGTCCTGCAATACTTCCGGGTTCCGGATATTCTCCGGCAGTTCGCCGCTCAGGACTGCCACGATCTGCCGGGCGACCCGCTCGCGCAGCTCGATCAGGGATTCTTCCGAAACGAAGGCGGCATGCGGAGTCACGATGACCCGCTCATCGTGAAAGAGCGGATTGGTGAGATCGGGGGGTTCCGGATTGAAGACGTCCAGTCCCGCTCCATGCACGATCCCACCCTGAATGGCTTCCCACAGGGCATCGTGATCAATCAGCGCTCCACGGGCGGTGTTGACCAAGATCATGCCGCGTCGCATCTTCTGGAATGCTTCCGTATTGAAGAGGTTGCGGGTTCCGTCGGTCAGCGGCGCGTGCAGCGAAATGACATCCGAGGTGGTGATCAGCTCTTCGAAAGAGACCATCCTGCAACCGGTGCCATGATCATTGCCCGAGGCGGTGTGAGCCTGCACCTGGAACCCGAGTGCCTGAGCCCGCTGGAACAGCGCCTTGCCGGTGGCTCCCAGACCCAGGAGGCCCAGCGTCCGCCCCCGCAGCCGATGCATGGTCGGCCCTGCCTTGAGATTGTATTCCCCCTTCTTGGTCCGCAGGTGAAAGAACCCGATATCCCGGGCGAGTGCCAGAATCAGTGCCAGGGCGTGATCGGCCACTTCTTCCACGCAGTAATCGGGGATATTCGTGACCAGCATCCCCAGTGATGTCGCCGTGGGAATAGCGATATTGTCGAGTCCGATTCCCATCCGGCAGACCACCCGGCAGGATTTGGCGGCCTCGATCACTTTCGGCGTCACCTTCGCCCAGCAGGTCGCGATCGCATCGACATCGGCCGCCAGCCGTGCCAGCGTGGCTTCGTCTTCCGCGGGGGCATCAATGATTTCAATGCCGTAGGGGGCAAAGATCCGCTGCTCGATATCAATCCCCGGCCAGGGATGGTCTGTAATCAGAACGCGATGATTCGCCATCGTTACGTGCTTTCGATCGCTCGGGACGGTGATAATTAGAGCATTCGGACATTTGACCGAGCTGTCCTCGTCACGCGGTCGCGAGCACTTCAGCGAACAAAAATGCCAGCTGCGCGGGGAGTGGACTGGGCCAACAGCTCTATTGGCGCGAATTTTGGCAAAGACGGCTCCCCTTCGCGAGCGATAACCGTCTCTCTTTTTCATCCTCGTGCAGGCGGAACCAGCGGAACAGAAGTCGGGCTGCGGCGAACTCATCCGGTCCGGTCAAAGTTGATCGCTCTCCCTCGCCCCCCAGAGCGAGCCGGATTTGCTGCAACCGCTCCAGCAGGCATTGCTTCTCGTCCGCCGTCCGCGGTCGCGGAACCGCCTGTTCAATCACTCCCCGAACGGCAATCAGCCACCATTCCTGTCCATCCAGACCGGACGTTACGGGATAAATGAAATGGGCCTGGCTCCGCCAGTCGTGGAAGCGACGCAGATGCAGGTCGATTCGCTGCAGCGCGGCGAGTCGATCTCGCAGCTTGGCCGCTTTCTCGAAACGAAGTTCCTGGGCCGCGGCTTTCAACTCCTGCTGCAGTTCCTCCAGGACCGGCGCTTTTTCTCCGGACAGGAACCGGCAGGCCAGCTGCAGCCTCCTGTCGTAGGCCTTGCGGGTACAGTTTCCAATACAGGGGGCCAGGCAAGTCCCCAGATCGGCCCGGATGCAGGCGGCCGGCTCCGTCCCCTCGGGTGGTGGGGGGGCTCCCTGAAAGTACATCGGGGTCTCGCGGGGACAATCCCGCAGGCCGAAGTGAAAATTAAGTTCCACGATTCCCTGCCGGGTCCACCGGGTGAGGGGCATCGGCCCCCACAGACCGGCGTGCGAGCGGGGGATTTTTGGCGCCAACTGGAAGGAGGGGGCGGTCTGCTGCGGCAAAACGATATAGCCGAGCTTCATCCGGGTCGGATGTCCCTGCACGTTGAAGTTCGGGCGAAACTGCCGGATCAGCTCCCGTTCCCGCAGCCAGGCGATCAGTTCATGGGCTGCCGGTTGCCAGAACAGGGTTTTCGCGTGTCGACCGATCCGGGCTTCCTTCTTGCGTCGGGCCTGCGAGGTAAAATAGGAGAGCAGGCGGTGTCGCAGCCGTCGCGACATGCCGACATAAATCAATCGCCCTTCGGCGTCGGCCATCCCGTAAACGCCGGCGCCCGACGTGACTTCCTGGCGAAGACTCTGCCGAATCTCTTTGCGTGACGCGGTGAGCGGCAGCGAACGCGCGGGGGCCAGCACCGCCTCATAGCGGCTGTTCCCGAGAAATTCCTTCAGATCGTCCGTCGTCGCCAGCTGGATTCGTTTCGGCGGCATGGATTTCCCCTCCCTGGAGGTCGGCGCTCCGGATCATATTCGGTCCCGACTTCTCCGGAAACCCGCGCTCCGGCCTTAAACTGCCAAGCGACCGGCTGTTGCGACAATCTTGGTCTTTTGGGAATAAAAGCCGCATGATAATCTCGCCGAAAACTCGCCCTCAGGAAGCGTTTCCACCACGCCAACGCCTCCCTGGATCCTCACCATGCTGGTCGAAGACAAACCTTTGGAAGAGAAAAATCAAAGCGGCCGACTGAATTCGGTCAGCTTCGTCAGCCTCGTTGTGACTCAGTTTCTGGGTGCCTTCAACGACAACTTTTTCCGTTGGCTGGCGGTTCCGATCGCTCAGCCGATCATCGGCACAGAAGAAGCCGTCGCACTGGGAGGAGTCTGTCTGACACTCCCCTATCTGCTGTTCACCCCGATTGCGGGCTGGCTGGCGGACCGGTTTCCCAAAAAAGCGGTGATCGTCGGCTGCAAGGCTGCGGAAGTCCTGATCATGTTGCTGGCCGTGCTGACGATCGTTTACGGCAATGCCTGGGTGCTGTTCGGTCTCGTCTTTCTGATGGGGATTCACAGCGCGCTGTTTGCTCCGGCAAAATTCGGCAGCCTTCCGGAGATTCTGCCGACCAACCGGCTCGCCCGGGGGAACGGCATCATGGCGACCTGTACGTTCATCGCGATTGGTCTGGGGACGATCGCCGGCTTCTCGCTGTATGATCTGACGGAACCGGCTCTGGGCAGCGGCCAGTGGAGGAACGTCTGGCCGGCCGCTGTCGGACTGCTCAGCATCTCGTTACTGGGACTCGGCTGCAGCTTGTGGATCGGATTCTCCAGCGCTGCCGACCCCGACCGTCGGCCGACGTGGAATCCTGTGCTGGATATTGTTCCCGCGCTCAAGGTGCTCAATACCGATTGGCGTATTATGCGCGCTGCGCTGGGGATCGGTTTCTTTTACTTTCTGGCGTCCCTGTCTCAGTTGAACGTCGACCCCTATGGAGAAACCGTTCTCGGGTTGAACAAGACCGCCATCGGACTGCTGTTCGGAATTCTGATCGCCGGCGTCGGCGTCGGCAGCCTGCTGGCGGGGTACTGGACAATGGGATCGGTCGAGCTGGGCATGCTTCCGGTCGGGGCGTTCGGGATCATCGTCAGTTCGCTGACGGTGTTCTGCTCGGGGATGCTGGTGAATCCGCTCCTCCCCGCAACCGGTCAAATCGCGTACTGGGGTTCGTGCGTGGGGCTGTTCTTCCTGGGGGTGAGCGCGGGGATTTTTGACGTCCCGCTTGAGGCCTATCTCCAGTTCTGCAGCGATCGCAAAAACCGGGGAACGATCCTCGCGGGAAGTTACTTCATCTCGTACGGCATGATCGTGTTCTCGTGCGGCATGTACTACCTGCTCAGCGGCATTTTCCACTTCAGCGCGACATCGATTTTCGTCGTGACCAGTCTGATCACGATTCCGGTGCTGATTTACCTGGTCTGGCTGATGCCCGATCTGGCGTTTCGGTTTGTCTTGTGGCTGCTGGCCCGGTGCCTGTATCGGTTGCGGGTGCGTGGGCAGGAGAACGTACCCGCCCACGGGGGGGCGCTGATTGTCTGTAACCATGTTTCCTTCATGGACGGCGTCCTGATGACGTGCGCCCTCCCCCGGCTGATCCGGTTTCTGATCTATACCGATTTCACCCAGATGCCGATTCTCAAGCCGCTGGGAGAAATCATGAATGCGATCCCGATTCGCGCCAGTGACGGGCCCAAAGCCATCGTGAAATCGCTCACCGTGGCCCGGGAAGCGATTCAGCGCGGTGAGGTTGTCTGTATCTATGCGGAGGGGGGATTGACCCGCACGGGCCAGCTGCAGCCCTTTCAACGGGGGTTGCTGAAGATCGTGCAGGGGACGAACGCTCCGATCATTCCCGCATATTTGCACGGAATGTGGGGAAGCATCTTCAGCTGGAGATGGAATCAGTTATTCTGGAGGAAGCCCCGAAATTTGTTCGGCACCGTCGACCTCTCTTTCGGGCGTCCTCTTTTCAACGTCAGTGATGCCGCTCTTGTTCGACAAGAAGTCGAGCGTCTTGGTGCGGAGGCCACACTCATGAGCGCGAAAAAAGATCTGATCCCGGCTCGTCGTTTCATCCGGCATTGCAAGAAGTCGTTGCAGCGCGGCAAGGTTGTCGACTCCATGAAGACCGCCCTGACCGGAGGCCGGTTGCTGGCGGGGACGTTAGCTCTGCGGCGGGTGCTGCGACGCAGCGTCTTCTCGGCCCAGGAAAAAAATGTCGGGCTGCTGCTGCCTCCCTCGGTCGGGGGCTGTCTGGCGAACATGGCTGTCGCTCTTGATGGGCGGGTGGCCGTCAACCTGAATTACACGCTCTCCGACGATGTGCTGAACTACTGCGTGCGGAAAGCGGGTCTCAAGCATGTGCTCACCAGCCGCAAGTTTCTGGAGAAGAAACCGTATGCTCTGGAAGGGGCCGAGTTCGTCTATCTGGAAGACCTGAAATCACAGGTGACCGGTTTCGACCGGATGATGGCGGCTCTCGGAGCGTATGCAATCCCGGCGCCGATTCTCGAACGGCTGCTGGGGCTGACCCGCATTTCTCCGGACGAAACACTGACGATCGTCTTTACATCGGGTTCCACCGGCGAGCCGAAGGGAGTGGTGCTCTCTCACGCCAACATCGGTTCCAACATCGAAGCGGTCGATGAGCTGCTCAACCTCAGCGACAAGGATGCCCTGCTGGGTGTGCTGCCGTTCTTCCATTCGTTCGGCTACACCGCCTGTCTCTGGTTGCCGATGTGTTACAACGTCCGCGGGATCTATCACCCGAACCCGCTGGACGCCAAAGTCGTCGGCCGACTCTGTCAGGATCATGCTGCCACGATCATGATGGCGACTCCCACGTTCCTGAAAATGTACCTGCGACGTTGCGATCAGGAGAACTTCAAATCGGTCGACCTGATCGTTGTCGGTGCTGAAAAACTCCCGGTCGAACTGGCGAAAGATTTCGAAGAGAAATTCGGAATTCTGCCGACGGAAGGCTACGGAACGACCGAGCTGTCTCCGGTGGCTGCGGTCAACATTCCTGACCACCGTTCGCGGAATGTCTTTCAACAGGGAACCAAGCTGGGGACGGTCGGTCGGCCGCTCCCCGGAGTCACCGCCAAGGTGGTTGATCCGGAAACGGGCGAGAATCGCGGAATCGGGACTGAGGGGCTCCTGCTGATCAAAGGTCCCAATGTCATGCAGGGGTATCTGCACGAACAGGAAAAGACCGATCAGGTGGTGCACGATGGCTGGTACAACACCGGTGATATTGCGGTCATCGATACCGACGGCTTTGTGACCATTACCGGTCGTCAGAGCCGGTTCTCGAAGATCGGCGGCGAGATGGTGCCGCACGTCCGGATCGAACAGGAGCTCTATCGCATCTGCGAACCACCGGGAGGTGATGAAGGGGCAATCACCCTCGCGGTCACTTCGGTGCCGGACGACGACCGGGGTGAGCGAATCGTGGTCCTCTACACCCAGCTGTGCAAACCGGTTCAGCAGGTTATTCGCGAACTCGCGGAAGCGGGGCTTCCCAAGTTGTGGCTGCCGTCAGCGGATTCGTTTATTCAGGTGGACACGATCCCCATTCTGGGGACGGGAAAGCTCGATCTGCGCGGACTCAAAGAGCTGGCGCTGCAAGCAGTGGCCCCCGAGACGAGCAACTGCTAGAGCCGGTGGCTCTTTCCACTGCCCGCCCTGCGAGTGTCTCGATTGGAAGGAATCGCAGCTCCGCATGGCGCGGACAGGAGGTGAGCAGGCAGAATGCTCTTTCCGGTGCTCGCGCCGTGCGCGGCAAGAACGGGCGGAGAGATGCCATGGGGGCCGGTGCGGATATTCCACAGCCGGGTTGCTATTGATCCGCGGCGGGGAGCACCCGGACCCGTCCTGATTCAACCCGGAGACGCTGCTGCTGAAAGAGTCGAATCGCCTGCGGGTAGAGTTCGCACTCCAGTGCGAAGACCCGGGCTCCCAGCGTGTGTGCATCGTCCTCATCCTGCACCGGCACGGCCCCCTGCAGGATGATCGGTCCGTTGTCGTATTCATTGTCGCAGAAATGGACTGTGCAGCCCGAGACCTTGCAACCCCGGCTGACGACCGCTTCATGTACCCGCTGGCCGTACATTCCCCGGCCGGCGAAGGAAGGAATCAACGCGGGGTGAATGTTCATCACCCGGTGCTGAAAATCTTCCGGAATCATGATCCGGCTCAGGAACCCCGCCAGCACGACCAGGTCGATCCGCTCTTCACGCAGTCGATGGAACAGGTCGTTGCTGTACGCAACAGAAGAGGCGTAATCCGTCCGCTTCAGCACCCACGTGGGGAGCCCGCGCTGCAGCGCCCGTTCGGCACCGAGGCAATCGCGGCTGGCGACGACCAGGGGGATCTCGGCCGTCAATTCTTGCTGCTCGATACGCTTTAACAGATTCAGCAGCGTGGTTCCGCTGCCTGAAACGAGCACGGCAATGCGGAATTCGGAACTGGAAGGACGGGAGTCGGCGGCCATCGCGTTGTCATCTGCCTCTGCGGAAGGGGAAGCGGTCTCGGCTAGGAATCGAGCACTCAATCGGAACGTGCCATCCGAACGCCCGTGGAGGGGATCTCACCACCGATCCCGCGCCGGAAGATCTCGTTCCGGCCCGTCATCAGTTGTTCGGATAGATTTTCTCAACCATCGACCCGTAGGGGTCCAGCCGGTCCATTCTCACACCAGTGTAAGGATGCAGCTCGAAGATATCGATCATCCGCCATTCGTTCCCTTCCAGCTGCCACTTCGCCTCCCAGCGAGTGGCGATTCGGTCCCGGTATTCCGCGGTATTCGGCATATTGACGTCAACCGTCACATTCACCCGGAACCGCGTGGTCGCGCGGGTGTCTTCGCCGAAAAGTTCGACCTGAACGTCGGTCACCCGCATGTCATCTTCCAGCTTGAGGACATTGTAGGCGGTCCCGATTTTCATGCGCAGGCTCCGGGCCTGCGGGGACACGAACTGGATGGTGCGGTCCAGATCTCGCTGCTGGAACGCGGATGTCATGTCATACACATCCTGGGTCAGTTTTTCCCGCAAGGTGACGACCTGGGCGTCGACGATCAAAGCGGCGATCATCAGCCCGACCGCAATCGCGATGCCGATCAGGTAGGGGGCCCGACGCTGCAGGAACCAGCCTGCCCCCAGACCGGACGCAATCAGCAGAAGAACAACAATCAGTGGCCAGGAATTTTCAGTCGGCAGCATGGGAGCCTCTTTCTCGGAATTCTGCCGCTGTCGCCTGATCGCGCTGCCGGATGGAGTTCCGCCGAAATGCGCGCCTGCGCGTCCCCCTGTCGACCTGCGCCACAACAGGTGACCGTCATGGCCGCGACGTCACGAAGGAGTCGTCACAGACAAGTTTCAGCGAACCGCAATCTGCCGGACCAGTCCCTGGGCGGCTTTGTATGCGTAACGAATGGTAAAGAGTCGGGTCTCAATCTGCTCTTCGTTGTAATAGCGGCCGCTATCACTGGTCGGTAACCCCGCCAGAGCCAAGGTCAAAGGGAGCAGCTCCATGAATTCACGGTAACGGCGTTGAGCTTCACTTTGTGTCGGGGAATCGGTTTCTGCCACGAATCTGCTCCTCATCAGCCCTGCCGGTTTCACCCGGGCTCACCAGAAGTTTACGCCGCGTCGGCGTGACCTGTTTAACGAATCAAGAATATTCGTTTCTGCAGACAACATCCACTTCGAGACGGGGCCTCCCGGACCACCCACAGCAATCGGAGACGGTGCAGCCGATCGTGGCTGTTGCGACCGCGCCAGAACTTCGTCACGTCCCGCACAGACGTTGCTTCCAAATCGCCGGTCGCTCCCCCACCCGCCATTGCCTTCCCCGATCTTCAAGAGGATACTGAGCACGGTCGGGGTCCAGCAGTCGTTTTCGCAGCCTTGACGGCGTGGTCGCTCTCTTCGCGGGTTTCGGGCAATTCTCTGTGACTTCTGCCGGAAGCAGATCATGTCTCCCACAGTGATTGACTGTCCTCACTGTCAGGCGCAGCTCAGGCTGTCCCGCCCCGGTCGCCGTATTCGGTGTCCCGCCTGCAAGGAAGTCATCACACTCCCCGAACGGGGGGCGATCCTCGAATTACCAGCTGATCCCCAGCTCGTTCCCATCGACGACACATCCCCCGTTCCTTCACCCCGCTGGAAGGTGCTCGACGGGGATGTCGGCGCGAGCGTTTCTCTCCCGCTCCCGGCGCTGTCACGCACTCCGCCCACGGAAGAAACGTCTGCCCCGCCGCTAACTGAGGCTGTTCCTCTGACGTCGGACACGGCGTCGGACACTGCGACGGTCCGGCCCCCACGCAGCCGCCTGCAAAAAAACTCCTGGACAGCCATCGCTTTGACCGTTGCTCTGCTGGTGCTGCTGACAACAGGGGGCGAGCGTGCCGCGCTGGGGGTGTTGTCCGTCAACCAGTTGCTGCTGCTGGCGGCCGGTCTGTTTGGATTAGGATTTCTCGGTCTGCAGATCTGCCGAATTCGGGGAGAAGCACGCCACTGGGAGGGGGGCGACCTGCTGCTTCCGGGCCTCACCTGCCTGGGGATTGTGCTGTTGCAGCAGTTCTCATCGACCCGCCTCCTCGAACCGACAATCGCGAAGGAGGAGGCTTCGATCGACATGCCGGAAAGTCCTCCTGTTCCCGCTTCCGGTGCGCGGTGGGGAGTCGTTCAGAGTCCACTCGATGCGGACAAGCCGGTGGTCACGACACCGGGCATCACTCCTCCGGCTGCGGTGAGCCGGTCGGCCCATGCCGCTTCGTCCGGGAACTCCATGCCCACTCCACCCCAGATCCGCGTCACAGCCACCGCATCCCCTTCCACAATGCCGGCAGTCCCGGCGCCCGGGATTGTGAGTCCTCATGCAACTGCTGCAGCTCCCTCGGCGATTCCACAACCCCCGGTTGCGGTGGCCCCTCAGCCCGGCACACAGGCGCCAGCTTCCTCAGCGACTCCTCCTCCTCCTCCTCCTCCTCCGTCCACAGCGCCGAAAGGTTCCGCTGCGACCACAGGCCGGGGCCGCAATGTCATCCCATCCCGACGACGACCACTCCCCGCACCACGCGACCCGAGAATGGCGAGAGTCCACCAACTGGCATTGAATCTGGCGAAGGAACTGGAAGTTCGCGAAGAGGTGCTGACCAAACTCCCTGCCGAAGATCAGCTGCTGGTCATTCTGCGCGGGTACACGCTTCAGGAGCACACACAGGTCGCTGCGCAGCTGTGGACTTCTCTCGAGCGTCCCCTCTATTTCCGGAAGTGGGACGAGCAGGAGTGTGTAGTGCGGTTTGCCACTCCGCGAAAGCTGAATGACATCGTTGCCGGCATCGACTACGCGCTCATTGCTGAAGTCGACGAGGATCGTCGCGTGCTCGTGCTGCGGCCGCTGCCTCCCAGTGAACCGGCTTCCGCTTCCGAGCCACCGGAACCGTCGACGGAGTCTTCGAGCTCATGAGCTGCTCGTCGCGCCGGCCTTCGGCCTTGAGCGCGGTTTCCCGCACCGCTCACGAACTTCGCAGCACGAGCTTCGAGACCTCCGGGCGACAGCGCCAGCGCAGCGGGTGTCGGCCGGATAATCCTCGCGACACATGCAGCAGGGTCTCCCCCTCCTGAAACAGTCCCGAGGCATATTTGCAGCCATACAGACTGGGGGAATAGATCGGCCCCAGCACCGGAAAGCGGATCTGTCCACCGTGATTGTGCCCGGAGAGCATCAGATCCACGTTCTGAGTGCGGGCCCGGACAATATGATCCGGGGTATGGCTCAACAGCAGGCGAAAGCTCGCCGGGTTGGAGGAAAATCGGGGAGCTTGCCCGAGCCATGGAGTTTCGTCCCCCGCAATCTCCAGCACCTGGCCACGGTAGTCGCGAATCAGACATCGCGAACCGACATCGGTCCAGCCCAGAGTCGCGAGACCCGTTCGAATCTGTTGCGGGGCCTGATACCAGTCGTGATTCCCCAGAATGAAATACTGTCCCAGCGGGGCACGCAATGCTCCCAACGTCGTTGGGAGCCAGTCGAGCTGGGCGAGGTTGTCGATCAGGTCTCCGGTGAAGCAGATCAGATCGCACTCAGTCTCCTGCGCCAGTTCCGTGGCGCGGACGAAATAGTCTTTCCTCACAGTTCCCTGCAAATGCCAGTCGGACAGGTGCAGAATCGACAGCCCTTGCCATTCTTCGGGAAGCCGTGGCAGGTGCAGGATCTTTTCATTCACCTCGATCTGAAACTGCTCGTTGCGGGGAAGTCGGGTCAGAAAGAAATAGGGGCCGGAGGCGACCGGTCGCTCTCCCAGTTCGGCAGCCACATCGAAAGTCTGCGCACGCTGTTCTGTCTGCTGTTGCCGGGCCCCGTGCAGACGCATTCGACACAGGCTCACTATCAGCCCGAACACTCCCCCCATGCACGCTGTCATGACCAGTTGCCAGAACGGGGTGACATCCAGCCAGGATCCCCCTCGCAGGAGCCGGGGGCCTTCCCAACCGACCCGCCACAAAAGAACCGGCGGGAAAGCCACAATCATGATGTCATGCAAATGCCGCAACTGCCGCAGCACTCCTTCGCGAAGTTTCAAGGCGTGCGTGCGATTGACGAAACTGATCCACAGCGTGGTGTGACCAACGATGATCAGGCAGAGCAGTGCGAAGTTCAGCATGAATCGTCTGCGATCAGGAATGCGGGTGACATCCTTTTCCGGGAATGGTCCCCCTGCGGGAGGAACGTTCAACCCGGGAGGAAGTGTAATGTGGTTCCGGACGGGGGCGAAACATCAGTAGGAACAGAAGAGATGTTGAATCGCATCGGATCCTCTTTAATTGCGGGTGACGGGACGATATTCTGCACGCGCGGACGCGGGGAAACCTTCCCTGTTTCTCGCGGAATTCCTGCGGCAGAAGTCCCTTCGGGTTCTCCGAACCGCATTGTCGGCTGCTGACGGCTGGCTGATGCGCTGAACAAACATCCTGGAGAAGAGCACGGCAATGCAGAAGGTTCGATTTGGCATCATCGGAGCAGGCGCGGTCTCCGATTATCACCACGTTCCGGGAATTCGTCTCGATTCACGGGCAGAACTCGTGGCGGTCTGCGATCCCAACAAGGAGCTGCTGGAAAAGCGTCGCCACGACTGGCAGGTGAACAAGCTCTACAGCGACTACGAAGACCTGGCCCGTGACCCCGATGTCGATGCTGTGATCATCGCCACGCCGAACGATACGCATCATCCGATTGCGCTCGCCTGCATCGCAGGGGGAAAGCATCTGATGTGCGAAAAGCCGCTGGGGCTGAACTTCCAGCAATCGAAGGAAATGTATCAGGCGGCCCGCGATCAAGGGGTCCGTCACATGACCGCGTTTACCTACCGCTTTGCCCCGGCGATGCGATATCTGAGCCATCTGGTGAAGTCGGGGTTGCTCGGTGAACCGAGACATTTCCGGAGCCAGCGGTTTCTCGACTGGCCGGAGACCAGCTGGGGCTGGCGACAATACAAGCGGCATGCCGGCGCGGGTGACCTGTTCGATATGACCATTCACCGGATCGATCTGGCGATGGACCTGATGGGGCCGCTGCAGGCGATCTGCGGAGCGGTGGCGCAGTTCTGTCCGCGCGATCAGACGGTCGACGGCAAAGCCTGTCCCCCCTCGGAAGTGGATGACTGGTCGGCTCTGATCGGACGTTTTCAGAGCGGTGCCGTCGGCGTCTGGGAGGGGAGTACCGTGATGAAAGGATACCATCACAACGGCTTCGGTCACGAATGGGCCGAAGTGAACGGCTCCGAGGCCTCCGCGGTTTATCGGTTGCAGGAGCCGAATGTCATTCTCGTTGGCAAGACGGGAGAGACGATGCAACCGCTCGAGGTTCCGGAAGAATTTCTGGTCATTCCCGGTAGCCCACGCAATCCATACGAAGGAGTTCCCAGCACGGTCTTCCGCTACGATCTGATCTACGAACTGGTTTCAGCGATCGTGGAAAACCGACCGGCGGTGCCCGGTTTTGACCATGGCGCAGCTGCTCAGGCGGTGGCGGATGCGGTGCTCGCCTCGAGCGCGGATCAGGGTTGGGTGAAGCTCGATCTGAATGTCGACTAGAGCAGGTGGCTCTTTCCAGAGCCCGCGCTGCCGGCGTTGCGGGTGGTGAAAGGTGGACATCCGCGTCGCGGGGACGGGGCAAGCAAGAGTCAAAATGCTCTCAGTCCGTCGTGGGCGGAAGTGGTTCTGTCTATGACGGCTGTGTCGATCGTGTGTCAGGCGTGCGGGCGGGTTCTAAAACTTTCCGTCGGCACGCCTCGCTTTTGCGCGGCGGTGGTCGACGCATACGAGTCGCGCAATCGGTACAGCTGGCGCAACTCCAGCTGCCGCCGCACATTGAATGAATGCGTACTTGACCCAGCTTGCCCGAGCCGTACACTTGAACTGACCGGAAAGCGGCCGCATCGAGGGTTCATCGTGCGGAATGTGTCGTTCCCACGAATATAACGATTCCCCGGTTTCGCGACCGCGCACTGAAGTTCCGGCTCATTCTATTCGAGAATGACTAGGCGAGTTCAGATCAGCGCCCGGACCGCGCTATTTCCTGTCGTCGATTTTCAATGTCATTGCTCCCGCGGGGACCGCGGTGGTGATGTCCCTGCGGGCTTTCCGGATCTTGCCGATCGGTAAGAGCGGGGGCCGCGGCCACCGGTCGTGATTCCTCAGAGGATTTTTCATGGCAGCGTCTTCTTCCAAGCCAACCGCCGTCCATTTTTCGCTCGTCTTTTTTGTCGCGACCACCGTGATCCTGGCCATCGTCTGCTACATGGTCGCCAAAGAGAACACGTTGCTCGCCGCAAAGGCGAAAGCGGAAACCGAAAAGGCGTCGGTGCAGACGAATGCACTCAACACCGCCGTCTCTGAAATCGGCACGCTGAAGAAGCTGCTGGGATACCCCGATTTTACCGAGATCGGTCCGGCGGAAAACGCTCCGGAAAACACCGTCGTCTGGGCCGTCAAACGGGACCTGTCGCAGTACGGCATGGATCAGGTGCAGCCGAACCCCGCGAATCCGACTGTGGCTGCCACGCTTCAGTCGCTGCGCTCGACGTTGAATGAAACCAAGATGCAGGCCCAGGCCGAGCAGAACGGCGTGCAGGAGACAAAAGCCCGCCTCGCTCAGGAACTGGCGATGCATCTGGCCGAAAAAGAAAAACTCTCCGCTTCTCAGGCGAGTTCGGAAAGCCAGCTGCAGAAGACCATTGCCGATCGCAACGAACTGATCGCCGGCAAGGATCAGGAAATCTCCAAGTGGCGAAGCGAGTATTTGCGGGAACGGGCCGAGAAAGAAACCCTGCACGACGAACTGGTCAACACCACCCGCCAGAAAGACGCCGAGATCACCGAGCTTGAAAATCAGCTGGACTTCAAAACACAACAGCTGTACGACCTCGAAAACCTGAGCTTCGACAAGCCGGATGGAGCGATTGTCCGCGTGGACAACACCACCCGCACCGTCTGGATTAATCTCGGCAGCGACGACAATCTGCGGAAACACATCTCGTTCAGCGTCTACACCCGCAACAATCTGGGCGTTGGGCGGGGGCGAGCCGACATCAAGGCTAAGATTCAGGTCACGAATATCATTGATAAGCATCTCGCCGAAGCGCGGATTCTGACCGAAGACGTCAGCCGCCCGATTCAGCCTGATGACCCGATCTACTCCCCCGCCTGGAGCAAGGGGAGCAAGGAGTACTTCTCCTTTGTCGGTGTGCTGGACATGGATCAGGATGGCAAAAGCGATCGCGAACTGCTGCACAACATTCTGGAAACCAATGGCTCCGGAATCGAAGTCGAAGTGAACGACAAGGGCGAGCGCATTCCGGCCGACGGCAAACTGACTGTGAAGACCAAATATCTGGTGATCGGAGATACCGAAGACCCGACCGATTTCCCACTGTCGGACGCCGACAAGCAGCAGGAGATCAAGGACGTGATGGCTCAGCGGGATGCCCTGCTGAAAGAAGCCCGCCGCCAGGGGATCCGGGCGATCAAGTTCAGTGACTTCCTGAATTACATTGGCCACGAGCCCCAGCAACGCCTCTTCAACGTGGGTGATGAGCGTCCGTTCAATCTGAAAACCGGGACCCGGCCAGCGGCCACCGACGACGTGCTGGGTGGCAAGCGGCTTCCGAAAGATCAGATCCCCGCCCGCTTCCGCGGAAGTTCCTCCAAAAACAACTGACCGACGTCTACCCGCCGGCTCTTCTGAACACGCTATACTGGCCCCTGGTGATCCGCTCACCGGGGGCTTTTTTCGTGGAGAGCGTCTCCGGAATGTTCGCGGACCATGTGAGAGACATTCACCACCGCACATCTCCTCGTGGCGGGCCTGAGTCCCTGTCGGCTCGGGGAATCAACCACTGACCGCCCCTCTTTAATCCACTCAACCGATGCCGGGAATATGAACAATCGCGAGATCGCCGCTGTCTTTGAAGAGACGGCCGACCTGCTCGAATTGCAGGGTGCAAATTCGTTTCGCGTGCGGGCCTATCGCAATGCCGCGCAAACAGTCGCTGATCTTGTCGAGCCGATTGCCTCTTTGGCGGAATCGGGAGCGGCTCCGCTCACAGACTTGCCCGGCATCGGGAAAGACATCGCGTCGAAGATTGAAAGTCTCGTGCACACGGGAACGTTTCCCATGCTCGAGGAACTGCACGCCGCGTTTCCTCGATCGCTGCTGCAGCTGTTGCGACTGCCGGGACTGGGACCAAAGAAGGCGGCGCGGCTGCATCAGGAACTGGGCATCCAGTCGCTGGACGACCTGAAAGCGGCTGCGGAAGCGGGTCGCATCGCGCCGCTGAAAGGGTTTGGCAAGAAGACGGAACAAACCATCCTCGCTGGGCTACAGCAGGTGGAGCAGATCGGTCAGCGGTACTCCATCGCGCCGGCGCGACTTGCTGCGGAGACACTGCTCGCGGACTTACGGTCGCTCCCGGTCGTCAGTCGGGCCGAGGTGGCCGGAAGCTGCCGGCGTCGACGGGAGAGCTGCGCCGATCTCGATCTGCTCGCGATCTCTTCCGACAGCGAAGCGGTGATGGAACGTCTGGCAGCGCATCCCCTGGTGGCAGAGGTTCTCTCGCGCGGCGAGACCAAACAGCGCGTGCGCCTGCGTTCCGGACTGGAGCTGGATCTGCGCGTCGTTCCCGCTGAATCATTCGGGGCTGCGCTGCAATATTTCACGGGCTCGAAAGACCACAACATCGTCATCAGACGACGGGCCCAGGAACGGGGACTGAAACTGAACGAGTATGGTCTGTATCGGGGAGACGATCTGGTCGCAGGCAAGACAGAAGAAGAGGTCTACGCGGCGGTCGGCCTGAAATGGATTCCCCCGGAACTCCGCGAGAATCGGGGAGAAATCGAACTGGCCGAACAGGATCGACTCCCGGAGTTGCTGACGATCGGTGATATTCAGGGGGATCTGCATCTTCATACGACCGCCAGCGACGGCACTGCGACAATCCGGCAGATGATTCTCGCTGCGCGGGAACGGGGATTGAAATACATCGCCGTGACCGACCATTCGCAACGTGTCTCAATGGCGAATGGACTGAGTCCCGAACGCCTGCGGGCTCACTGGCAGGAGATTCGGCGGGTGCGCGAAGAGTTCGATGACATTCACGTGCTGTGCGGGATCGAATGCGACATTCTGGAGAATGCGGAACTGGATCTTCCGGATGATGTTCTCGCAGAAGCGGAATGGGTGCTCGCGGTACTCCATTACGGTCTCAAACAGCCGAAAGAGCAGATCATGAAACGTCTGCTCAATGCCATTCACAACCCGTATGTCTGTGCGATCGGGCATCCCAGCGGCCGGTTAGTGACGCGCCGGGCGCCTGCGGACATCGATTTTCCAGAGATCTTTCAGGCGGCAGCGGAGCAGGGGGTCATGATGGAGATTAACGCCCATCCCGAGCGTCTCGACCTTGATGATCTGCAGGCGGCGGCAGCGAAGGCCTATGGCATTCCCATCGTCATCAACACCGACGCTCACTCCCCCGAAGGCTATGACGTGCTGGAGTACGGCGTCGATCAGGCACGTCGCGCGGGGCTCACCCGCCGCGATGTGGCGAACGCCCTTCCGTTCGACGAGTTCATGCAGTTGCTGCAACAGCGTCGACGGTAGAAGCGACCGTCCCTCCCCTTTGAGGCCAGCGTCTTGCGTGAGCGAGGCGCAAACCCGCGTCCCGGTGCGGACCGCTCAACACGCCAGCTCCTTGAATTCGCAAAGGGTGGACCCGCCCTCTGCCCGCACTAGGAATGGCTGCCGTTGGACTGCTCTTTCTTGGCAGCTTCGGCAGCTTCTTCCACGCGGTGACCGTATCCGCGGTAGTAGCCGCTGTAGTAATAGTGGTACGGCGATGCGTAGCCATTATCGCGGGTGAACTCTTTGCTGCTGCCGTAGGTGTTGATGATGCACCCGGGCACTTCCACTTCCGCGGTCTGCAATCGACGGGCCGCCTCCTGAACCTGCCGACGGGTGTCGGTCGACGAACGGATGACCAGGAAGGTCGCCTTGCACTTCTGCGCAATGATCGCTGGATCCGAAACCCACAGAATCGGCCCGGAGTCCACGATGACGAGGTCAAACTGCGATTCGAGCGTCGTCAACAGTTCATCAAAGGCTTCGGACTGCAGTAACTCGGCCGGATTGCGGACGGGTGTGCCTGCCGGAATGATGTGGAGTCCATCGATGCCTGGAGACTGAATCGCGGCATCCAAATCGAGCTTCCCCTGCAGCAAATCGGACAAACCGACCTGGTTTTGCATATCGAAGAAACGATGAACCGTCGGCGCCCGCATGTCGCCGTCCACGATCAGCGTCCGGATCCCCGCATCGGCGAACATCACACCCGTGTTGGCCACAATGGTCGATTTTCCGTCCTTTGTCTGGCAACTGGTCACCGACAGGCGCTTGAGCCGCCCCGATTTCACATCACGTAACAAATACGTTCGCAACAGTCGGAAGGATTCGGCTTCGGGGGCCTGCGGATCCACGACGAACCGCTCAGCCCCTTTCTTTCCACGGGCCTTGCGGATGTGACCAATCTGACCGACCACGGGAATCCCGGTCGATTCTGTGATCTCGGCCGGGCTGCGGAAGCGAGCATCGACCTGATCATTCACGAGTCCCAGACCTAGACCGCCCGTCAATCCGAGCAGCATTCCCCCGAGCAGGCAGATGGACAGCTTGGGCCAAACCCGTTTGCCCAGACGGGGGGATTCCAGCACCTCGTGGATATAACCACTCAGACCGCTGGCCGTATCCAGATTGCGCAGCTGATCGACGATTCCATCGTAGAGTCCCTGTCGGCGGTCAATGTCCGCCTTGAGCATGCGGTCCTGGAGTTCGAATTCCACCAGCTTCTTCGATTCCTGTTCAGCAACACTGGCCAAAGCCGTCAGCTTGGCCTTCTTTTCGTCGAGCGAGGCGAGGTCGTGCTTCAGGAATCCGACATATGAACTGAGGAGCAACTCAGGAGTCAAACTGCCAAACACGTTGGAGATGGCGGTTTCTTCGCGGGTGTTGTTGATCATCCGCTCGAGTAACTTGATCTGCCCTTCGAGGTTGGCGACCTCAGGATGACCGGGACCGAAATTCGATTCGAGTTTCTGCTTCTGTGACTGCAACTCCAGCAAACCTTGGGTTTTGGCAACAGCTTCCTGCATACGGATGGGCTGCGAGGCCACGAACTCGGCACTCTGGGCAGCGTTCACCTGCAGTCCGGCAAAAGTCCCCAACCGGTCCAGACTGTCCGTGTCGATCAGGGCCAGCTTCTCCTGAATTCCTTCATTGTCGTTGACATTGTTGAGGGCATCCTGCACCTTCTGCAGGCGGGTGCTGATGGCGGAGCGCTGAATTTCCACGTCCACAAGTTCAGTTTCAAACCGGCGGAATTTTTCCAGAAACACGTTGCTCGACCCATCCCCCTGGAAGATGACGGGAGCGTTGCGTCGGGCCTCGATGTATTTAGTTTCTGCTTCCTTCAAGTCACGTTCGACCTGAGAGCGGGCCTCGAGGATCAGCCGGTTGGCTTCTCCCATCACGCGACTCACCTGATCATCCAGGAACCCTTCGTATTCATAGACGAGTGCCTGCAAAACCTTTTGTGCGTCTTGCGGATCCGTATGTCGCAAAGCCACGTTCAATGTTCGTGCGTTGCGGGCCACCCCTTCTCCCCCTTTGGTCAAGGAGAGATTGCCACGGATGTAATCGATTGCATCCGAATCGGGTGTCAGATGCGAAGCGATCGATGGCAATTCAGCGAAGTGGCCCCGTTCCAGCGCCTTCCCGATCAGGAAGCGGCTGGAGACGATTTCCATGTGGTTGGCGAGCACATCGTCCTGAACTTCCGCCTGACCGACAGCCTTCATACCTTCTTTGCTGGCCAATCCCGGATCTTTCACCGTCACCAGCATTTTTGCGCGGCTCTCGTACCAGTCTTGCGCAAAGGCCCAGTACAGGACCGAGAGAAACATCCCCAGAGCAGTGCACGCTGCCAACAGCCAGAACTGTCGGCGGACTGTCTGCACAAGATCGAGGCTTTGAATGCCGTTAGCATGGCTGTTCTGCCCGCGAAAGGGGGCGGGCTTATCCTGTGCACTCTCGCTGATCATGGAACTGCCATTCGTCGGAGAAAATCTGAGTCGCGACGCGGGTCGCCCCTCATAATCAGAACTCATTTTGATTCTCCCACAGGAATTTCGCAATTCCAGCTTATTGAGGTGCAGTCCGCGGTTTTTTACTGACAGATCGGCTCAGTCGCTCGCTTCGGGAAGCTGGAGCAAGTTGACCGGCACGCCGCTGCCTTTTGACGTCTTCTGAAGTGTCTCAAAAGGGAGCACTTCGCGCGCCGAAAATGGAGTGCAATTGGAATTCTGCCGGAATGGGGTCCGGAAATTCCCTGGCGGCCTCTCCGCTGTTGCAATTTGCGGAGTTCTGTTCAGAGCGGGGCAGAAAGCGACCTCCTTGTCCCGGCTGATGGAAATGTCTCCTGCTGAGGCATTCGCCCGACCGCACTCCCTTGCGGCGTTGTCGGTAAAATTAGTGGAACGCAGGAAACTCGTAAAACCGTCTAAAACGCACCTTCGCGTAAAATCACCGTCTTCACGGTGCGAGCAAAAATAAACAGGTCCATCCACAGCGACCAGTTCCGGACGTAGTACGCATCGAACTGCGCACGCTGGCTGAAGGTCGTCAGATTTCGCCCGGAGATCTGCCACAGGCCGGTGATTCCCGGACGAACTTTCCGGTAGAGATTAAAACCAGTCCCGTACATCTGAATCTGACACGGAGTGATCGGTCGCGGTCCGATAAGACTCATTTCCCCCCGGAAGACATTCCACAACTGAGGCAACTCGTCGAGGCTCGTCTTGCGAAGAATTTCACCGATCCCCGGGATGATGCGAGGATCATTTCGCAGCTTCTGGTTGGCGTTCCATTCTTCGCGAGCTTCCGGATTCTCCTTCAGGTACTGCTGAAGAATCTGTTCGGCCCCCACAACCATCGTGCGGAACTTCCAGGCGAGAAACCGCTTGCCATCCTTACCGATCCGCTCCTGACCATAGAACATCGGGCCGGGCGAAAAGCTGCGGGTGGCGATCCAGCTGAAGGCCAGCAATCCGAGCAGCAGCGGGCTGATGGCGATGCATCCCAGGATCACGACTGTCAGGTCGAATGTTCTTTTGAGGATTTGCGCGGAAGGACAGAGGAGTCGTTCCCGCAAATGAATTCCCATCACACCTCCCAGATCGTGCGCGCGATTCCAGAGACTCGGCAGTTCTTCAAACCCCGGCACGACAATGACATGAGGAATGCATTGGCATTGCTCCAGTGCACGTCCGACGGAATCCTGGGGTCGATCATGCAGGGCAATCAGAGCCCAATGGACTTTCTGTTCAGCGGCAATCCGGTCTACTTGGCTGAGGGGGCCGAGATAACGCCGGTGCACAGGCGTGTCATCGTCCATGCTCTCCAGATCGTCGAGAACTCCGATGGGCCGCAAGCCGATCCCGCGGCGCTTCAGCAGCGTGTCGTACAGTACGGAGCCCGCCGATCCTCCGCCGATGATCAGCGCGGGTTGTGACCACCAGGTGGTTCGCCCCAACAGATCGCGGGCTTGGGCCCGGGCCAACGGGACCAGAAACAGCGCGAACAGGCCAGCCACGAGGGTCACCGTTGTTTGCGGTGTCACGCCGGAATTGTGGGCGATTCCCGCGATCACCAATCCCAGGAATGCGGTCACGGTGCCGAGAATCTGGTTTTTGAGTTCGACAATCGGATTGAGCCCGACGCCGGGATAAAGTCCCAGCAGCGCGTAGATCAGCAGGCAGCTGGCATAGCGTCCCGACTGAGTAAAGCTGAACAAACTGAAAGGGACCGCTTTGGTCAACACAAGATTGGCCACCAGTGCGGCACCTGTGAAGGCGATGATCAATCCCAATGCATCAGCCAGCAGCAACGGAAGGCCCGTTCTGAGGTCCTGAGCGACCTGGGCGAGGAAGGATTGCAAGGGGCGAGCGGAACGAGTTGTCCGCGAGGTCCGGTGAGCGGAACCTCCTGCCGCTTCAATCGTGCCCATTTGGCAAACTGGCGTAGAATCCAGCAGTTTCGACCGCTGAAGATCCTCGGCATAGTCGACGGTGGCTGAGAATTTGGTGGGCATACGATGTATCTCTTCAACTGTGGAAGATCCGACCATGCCGTCCGATGGCGGCGAAGGAGGCCGAACCTGCATCAATCCTTTGGCACGTGTTGAATCCACGAAAACGCTTTGCAGTTTTCGTTCCGACGCCGCCATGCGTCAGCGTGTCAGATCCAGCTTCGTTCAAACAGACTCACACTGTTTGTGCAATGTTCCGCCTGTGACTGCTGTCTCTTCATCGGATGCGTGAGATTTTCGAGTGTTTGACAGGGATTGCCCCCCCTTGTCTCAAACTCATCAAGCTTCCCGCATCGAAACCACCCCTTCGGATCCATCCGGTTTGATTCAGTCGCCCACTGAATTTCAGACTCCGTTTGCACACTTCTTGAGCAATTTTTGCCCAGCCTGCATTCAGCACCGGCGCAAAAGGCAGCCCCATCGTCATGATTGCGCTACAGAATTCAAGTAGAACAGGTCAATTTCTCTCATTTTTACGGCCATTCATTGTCCGGCTGCGGTGCGACGTTCCACGTTTGCAACAAATGGGTGCATGTATCATGCACGGCTGATGGGACTGGGGCCGTGGATCGCCCCCCGATGTGACACCAGCGTTACAATCGCGCTCCTCCGCTGTCTCTGCAGGTAGATCGTGGAAATGACGGGAATCGCGCCAGCATCCTTTTGCCCATAGAACCCATAATCTCGCGAAGGTCGAATCTGTTCGCCGATTATCCCGAAAAATTCCGTTGGGCGATCTGGAGAGGAGGCAGCAACTCTTCAGAATGGGTCATGTCAGCTTTCCATTAATCGTTTATGCTGAGCGGACAATCCCCCAAAGTTCGCAAAACGGTTCAAGTCGGGGGTATCTATTTTCAAACCCAGTCCGTGCAATCGGCACGGACTGTCCATAAACTCTCCGAGGGGTTACCAGCCCACGAAGACACTCGTTCAACGTGCGTTGAAAACGGTGGTCCAGTTCGCCTCGCGTAACGGATCTCCAGAATCCTACAGAACTTTGGCTGGTGCATGGCTTCCAAGACCTACACACTGCTCACAGGCGCAACAGGTCTGTTAGGCCGTTCGATCCTGACAGAACTTTTGCGTCGCCACTCACCGGTTGCAGTGTTAGTACGCAACCTGCGGCAAGAATCGGCAGAGCAGCGAATCGAGTCGCAGCTAAAAGCTACAAGTCGGGTGCTGGGAAAGCAATTTTCACCACCCAAAATCGTCAAAGGCAACCTTGCTTCTCCAAACCTTGGACTCAGTCAAGAAGATCAGGATTGGCTGGCCGCCTCGTGTTCTCAGGTCATCCATTCGGGTGCCAGCCTATCGTTCAAGCCGGCCAATCAGCATCCACAGGGGGAACCGTACAGAACCAATGTGGAAGGGACCCGACAACTTCTGGAGGTCTGCAAAAGGGCGGCGATCCACCGGTTCCACTACGTTTCGTCCGCGTATGTCTGTGGACTGAGGACGGGGCGTGTCCGCGAGGATGAACTCCAGTGCGGGCAACCGTTCGCCAACGACTACGAGCAGAGCAAGTTGCAGTGCGAGCAGTTATTGCACTCCCACCGCTCGATTGATTCGCTAACGATTTACCGCCCGTCGATCATTATCGATCCGCAATCCCCCGGTGCGATTGATGGAGATCGTACGATCTACGCCGCGTTTGCCGTCTATCAGGCGATCGCCGCGCAAAATCCGGAACTCGCCCCCGGCGAGCTGCTGCGGTTGGTCGGGCTGACCGGAGATGAGCGGAAGAACCTCGTCCCCGTGGACTGGACGGCACGAACCCTGGTCGACATTTTCCTCCGGCCGGAACTGCATGGACAGACGTATCATCTCACGTCGCCGACCGGAACGAGCATCCGCGAGCTCGACCGTGCGTTCCTGGCAGCCATCCCTGAGCGAACGCGATTGCGGGCTCAGCCGCTGCGGATGACTTCGACGGATGAACTGACGCAACTTTTTTACGAGACGTTCTCCCCATATTTCAGAGATGATCCGAAATTCGATCAATCGCGGCTTCTCCCGGCGCTGCGGGTCTGTGGAATCGAGAATTGTCCTTCGATCACCGCTGTCGAAGTCACCCGCAGTCTGGGGGGAGAAAACGCTGTCCGAAAGCTGGCGTCGATCTCCTCCTCATCCGGCGACCAACCGCAGCCGCACCGTCTCGCGGATAAAACACCGACTCAATCAGCCTCCCGTGCCGCCAGCAACGGCTCGAACAACACCTCTCGATTCCAGAACGAGCCACTCGCTGTCGTCGCGATGGAATGTCTCCTTCCAGGAGCGACGAATCTTCACGAGTTTGAAGAGCTGCTGTTCGAAGGCCGGCGCAGTTACCGTTCGTTGACACCGACGGAGCTGGATCGCGAACTGTATTATTCGCCCCGGCGGGGTGAGCCGGGAAAAACCTACACCACGATGGGGGGCTTTGTCCCTGACAGTCCACTCGAGACGCAGCATCTCGGACGCAGTGCTGCGGTGGCGCAGATTTATGACACGGTCCATCTCCGCTTCGCGGACGTCGCTGCGCGGGCGTGGCGTCAGTGTCCGGTTCTGTCGAGTCATCCCCTGTTCCGGAATGCCGGAGTCTATGTCGGGCACTCCGGAGCAACTCAGCTGGGCGGGCGTCTGAATCTTGCCTTGCAGATCGAAGAGGGGCTCGATTTCCTGAACGATGTGGATGAGTTCCGTCGGCTTCCCGAAGCTGTCCGTCGCGATGTCGTGAACGAAGTGGTTCGTGGCATCCGCGAGACAGCACCTTCCCGCTCCTCCACGCAGTTTCAACAATATCAGGCGAATCTCGCCGCGATGCTTCCCGCGTCAGCGCTGGGCCTGACAGGTCCGCGAATCGTCTGTGATGCCGCGTGCGCCTCGTCACTGTTTGCATTACAGCAGGCAATGCAGGCCTTGCGACTCGGGCGGATCGAAGCGGCCATTGTGGGAGGAGCGACCACAAACGGCGTCGACAATTTGATTCTCTTTTCCCAGTCACAGGCCTGCAGCGATGGGGAGTCCTGCCCGTTCGATCAGAATGCCAGTGGACTGATCAGCTCCGAAGGGTATGCGGCCATTGTCGTCACCCGGCTCTCGACCGCTGTGCACCACCAGCTGCCGGTTCTCGGAGTCCTGACAGGTGTCGGCATCTCGTCGGACGGCAAAGGCAAGTCGTTGTGGGCGCCGCGCAAGGAGGGACAGCAACTCGCGATTCGACGCGCTTATTCCGGCGGGCATCCGTTGGAAATCGACTATCTGGAGGCACACGCCACCAGCACACAGGTCGGTGATGCTTCCGAGCTGGAAGCGGTCGCCGGACTTCTCGCGGAACGTGACTCTGCCGGCACTTCGACGCCACTGTTCATGGGGAGCGTGAAATCCAATCTGGGGCACACGCTGGAAACGTCCGGCATTGTGGGACTGATCAAGGTACTGCTGTCGCTGCGGCGGGGTGAGTTTGCTCCCTCGTTGAATTTTCAGAATCCCAATCAGAAGTTTGACTGGAGCCGGGGGCAGATTGAAATCGTGACCCGTCGCCGGACCTGGAATCGACAGGGCAAGCACCGTCGCGCGGGGGTCAGTTCGTTCGGGATCGGCGGACTGAATGCTCATGTTCCGGTATTGGAGGGGGCTCAAGCTGCTGAAACCGCCAACCTCCCGCTCTCGTTGTCCTCATCACCAACATTGTCCCCATCACCAACATTGTCCCCGGCGAAGTCCCGCGATGTCGCGGAACCGATCGCCATTGTCGGACGAGGAGTCGTTCTGCCCGGAGCCGATTCGCTGGCAGAGTTCCGGCAGCTGCTGCAGAGCGGCCGCTCGATGATTGGCCCTCCACCCGGCGATCGCTGGCGGTCGGGGGTCGCGGTTCATTCCCACGCCACGCCGCAGCCCTTTTCGACCCCGACTTTCCACGGGGGCTTCATTCGTGATTACAAATTCAATCCGGCCGGTTTTCGGATTCCTCCCAAACAGGCGGAGAAATCGAATCCGATCCAGATGATGCTGCTCGACGCCGTGCAGCAGGCGATTCAGGAATTCGATGGGGGACGCTGGTCAGTCGACCGCCAGCGGACGGGAGTTGTGATCGGCACCCTTTTCGGAGGAGATTTCGGCAGCAGTCTGCAATTGGGACTGCGACTCCCGGAAATCTCACGACGGGTCCGTCAGTCCCTCAGCCGACGGGGAACTCCCGCGCCGGCGGTCGAACAGATTGTGGAGAATTATTGCCGCCGGGTACTCGATCAACGGTCGGCACTGCTGGACGAGACGGGAAGCTTCACCGCCAGCACGCTCGCCTCACGCATTGCCAAAGTGTTTGACCTGATGGGGGGAGCGTACGCCATCGATGCCGAGAATGCTTCCGATCTGGCCGGGCTGAGCACGGCGATGGATCAGTTGCGCTCCGGCGAATGGGATCTCGCGATTTGCGGGACCGCTCAACGGGCGATGGATCTGACTGCGTTCGAGAAACTCGATCTGCAAGGTCGGCTGGTGCGGTCGGGCGATCCGGATGACCTTCCCGACGATGGGAGTCGAATCCTCCCCGGTGAAGGGGTGGCTGTCCTGTTGCTGCGCCGGCTCTCCGATGCAGTTGCCGCGGGTGAAACGATTCTGGGGGTGATTGATCAAGTCGAGCGCAAACCGAAAACCGAGTCCCTGCCGGCGCATGCCTTCGACCGTGAACTGACTCGCCAGATCGGCTATCTCTCAGGGTCACAGAGTCTGATCCGCATGATTAAAGTGTCGGTGCAGGCTGAATCGCACAAATCGGCGCAAGCTGTGATCCTCAGCAGTTCGTGCGAAGACCGGAGCCTGTACGAAGTCCATATGCGGACTTCGGATCGGCATTTGCAGACAGCCGCTCCCACAGGCGAATCGCTCTCGGAAATCAGGGCTGCCGCTACGGAAAACGCGGGATTGTCTCCCACTCCTGCCGTCATTCAGACATCACAACCGACTCTACGACCAAAAACCGCGCGCATGCCAGCCGGAGAATCGAAACTGACACAGGGGACCAGGTTGCAGCTGACTCGGCTGCAGGCGAGTACCTGTACTGAATTGCTTCAGCAGATTAATGCGGCGATCGCCGATCCGCAGTCCGCCTGGGGCAGGCTCCCCTCGCGGTTTTCCTCATCGGCCCCCTTCCGGCTGGTTGTCCTGGCGGAAGATTCGGCACAGTGGACAGAGCGGCTGCAGTCGGTCGCCCGGCAACTGGAGCGTGGCAAACAGGCGGGTGTCCTTGAGACGGAACGGGCGATTCTCTGGCAGGCGCAGAGCGCCCCCAGGACAGCGTGGTGCTTCTCCGGACAGGGATCCCAGCATTCCGAACTGCCTGAGCTGGCCCTGCAGCATCCCCGCTCCCGACAAATCCTTCAACAGGTCGACCAGACGTTGGAGGAATTGCATCTCGAAGGCTTCACGCAGCGGATTCGATCCGGGGGGAGTTGCCCGCCGCACGACATCTGGTGGAACCAGCTGTGGACATTCGGACTGGGTCTCGCGCTCTCCAGCGAACTCGAAGGCCTCACGGGCCGACCCGATCTGGTGATCGGTCATAGCTTCGGTGAGTATGCCGCCCTGGTGACCGCGGGAGTCCTGACACCCGCGCAGGGGGTCCGGATGGTCAAAGCCCGTTCGGATTCCGTGGCGATGACGTTGCGTGAACCGGGACAGCTGATTTCCGTTCGGGGAACTCCTGCCGAAGTGGCCAATGCTCTCCGTCAGCAATCGCTGCCGGCGGAGATCACCCATCACAATGCCCCTCGGCAAACAGTCATCGCCACAGAGCTCGCGCATGTGGAACAACTGCGGCAACATCTCAACCAGCATGACCTCGCCTCGGTCGCCATTCCGGTGCCGCTGGCTTACCACACCGCCCGGCTGACCGCAGCGGAACAACTCCTCGATCAGGCATTTTCCCGCGAGCGGTTCGCTCCCCCTCGTTGTGGTTTCCTGTCGACGACGACCGTCCGCTACTGTGCCGAGCCGCAGGATCTCCGCAACAGTCTGGTTCAACAGCTGACCCGGCCGGTGTTATATGCTCCCTGTGTCGAGCGACTGCTCCAGGATGGCGTGACGCTGCTGCTGGAGGTTGGTCCCAACACCATTCTCTCCCGATTGAATCAGGAGATCGCCGGGGAAAGGGCCCTCTGTCTGAGTCTCGACGTTCCGGGACGGGATCCGATCGAACGCCGCCTGCTGGTGCAGGGAGCCTGTGAGATCATCGCCCTCGACGATGACTCCGCTGCTCCGCGCGAGGTCCCTCCGGTCCCTGTTCTCCAGACGGCCGAGCGATTGCCGGCGGCAACTCCGGAGATTGAAGTCGCAGTGATTGACGTTCACCGGAAACGACAGTCGGCCCCGGCGAAGACGGTCCGTGCTGCGACCGTCGAACCTCAGCCGACATCTGCGCCCGGGACGAATGGTCACGCCCCGCAGCCCCCCTTCGCGATCGCGCCTGAGCCACGACTGACGACAAATTCCGTTGCGGAACCACTCTCTCCGGCGGTCACCGACCAGCAGGTCCGCTCCTACCTGAAAACCGTGTTGATCGACCTGACCGGCTACGACCCGGACGTCATCGATTTTCAGGCCGATCTTGAAGCCGACCTCGGTGTCGACAGTATCAAGAAGGCTCAGATCATTGGCGAACTGGCTGAGAACTTCCGGATCGATGTCGCTCCCGCGAATATCGGACTGGGTGACATTCAGACTCTCGAACAGATCGCGCAGCTGATTGTCAGCCGGATTCCAAACGCCGTCGGGGAAGGGCCGGCTTCGGTCGAAGCGACGCCCGCTGTTACTCCCGCCGCCGATTTTGATCTGGAGGCGATTCAACGGTTTCTGGTTGATCTTGTCGTTGACCAGACGGGCTACCCGCGGGACGTCGTGGATCTCGATGCCGATCTGGAAGCAGAACTGGGAATCGACAGCATCAAGCAAGCCCAGCTGCTGGGAGAACTACAGCAGCAGTACGACCTGCAGTCGATTGCATCGAACCGGATTACCTTGACGAGCTTCCCGACGCTCCGATCGATTCTGGACTTCCTGCGAGCCGAACTGCCTCACAGTGGTTCCACCGCGTTTCAGGTGACGGTGGATGAAAAAGGACATCACCAGCCGCAGTCGTCGACTCCGCGCAATGGCTCCATCGAAAGCCCGACAGAGTCCCGACTTCCCAAATCGAACGGCGCGGTGCCTCACGAAAATTCAATCGCCGATTCTTTTCGTCGACCCGTTACGAATTTCGATCACCCGCCGGAATCCCGGAACGAAGGAAGTTCTGCCGCTTCGACCGAATTTCGCAACGACACCTCCTTAACTTCTTCGGCTTCCAATGGAGCGGTCGCTCTTCAACAGCGGCCGCAGCTGGAACCAGCGACTGTTCTCTCGGGAGAACTCGCGACGATCACCGCTGACGAACTGGACAATTCGGCCAGTCTGCTCCCCGAACAGACGATGCGGCTGGCGCTGCGGGTGATTCCCGTTCCGATCCGCGCCGGGTTGCCCGAAGCTCCGGTCCTGTCTGGTGCCGCACTGGTTCTGGGACAGAACGAACTCGCGCTGCAGATCCAGCAACGCTGCAATGCTCTGGGGCAGACCTGCCATCTGCTGCCGGAATTCTCCGACCTGAGCGGACTGGATCAATGGCTTGACCAGCTCTGGGCTGTCGAACAGACACCGCATCTGTTCATCACCACTTCCCATGATCCCGACGCCCTGCACGGGATCGGGTCGACGGATTGGAACGCCCGCCGCTTCAGCGCTCTCGAAGTTCCGTATCGAACCTGTCAGCGGTGGATGCAGCATCAGATCGATGCGGGAACGTTTGATTCGTCCAGTTTCGTGGCGGTGCAGAATCTGGGAGGCGATTTCGGGTTCAGCGGCAAGGGGGTGGTCAGTCCTGAAGGGGGGCTGAGTGCGCTCGTCAAAGCCATGTCCGTCGAGGCCTGGAGCCGGGGATATCGGCTGACGCCCATGAAATCGATTGATGTCAGCCGCGACACCACCGTTCCTGAAATCGTGGAAGGCGTCTTTCGCGAGTTGGCTGCCCCCTCGTACGAGACGGAAATCGCTCTGCATGGAACCGAGCGATTGCTGGTCACGCCAGTGCATCGGCCGTTGCCGCAACCGGGAGCACACAGCACTCCGCGATTCCCCCAGCGGGGAGGCGTCTGGGTGGTGACCGGGGGAGGTCGGGGGATTACCGCCGTCATCGCCCGGGAGCTGGCTGTTCGCTATGGGTTGAAGTTGCATCTGATCGGCACCGCTCCTGTTCCCCAGCTGACCAACGAGCTGCGTCAGGCGGCGGAAGAGGATCTGGCTGCCTTCAAACGCATGGTGCGGCATCAGGCGGATCTGCGGGGCGAGAACCCGATTGCCGCTGCCCGTGATCTGGAAAAAGCGGTCGAAATCGACAGAACGCTCCGGGAGATGCAGCGAGCCGGAGTCACCGCTCGCTATCACGCCTGTGATATTTCCGATGGCGAAGCACTTCAGGGGATACTCCAGCAGGTGCGTGAGCAGAGCGGTCCGATTCGGGGCGTCATCCACGGAGCCGGCTACGGACAGGATGCCCGGTTCGATCGTAAACGGGCCGACAAGGTCGACCAATGTCTGCGGGCGAAGATCGACGGGGCGATTGCCCTCATGGAAGCGACCCGACAGGATCCGCTGGAATGGCTGATTGCCTTCGGCTCCATCAGCGGACGTTTCGGCGCCAATGGACACACCGACTACTCGCTGGCGAATGATTCACTCGCCAAGCTGATTGATCGCTATCGCAGTGAACGCCCTGAAGTCGCCGCCGTCACCTTCCACTGGCATGCGTGGGGGGATATCGGGATGGCGATGAAGCCGGAGACCCGGCTGGCCCTCGAGATGATTCAAATGAAGTTCATGCCGGCGGTGGAGGGGATCACGCACCTCATCAACGAGATCGAATTCGGGGGGGATGAGCCGGAAGTGCTGATCACCGATCGGCGCTACGTTCGCAAGTTTTACTTTGCTGAACGGGGGACGGCAGTCAGTCCCCGGCCGCTCCCGATGCTTGATCCGGATCAACGGGGCCTCCCCGCGGAGACCGGTGTCTTCCCAGTGGAACTCCATCCCCAGCGGGACCGCTTCCTGTCGCAGCATCTGGTGCAGCAGAAGCCGACTCTGCCGTTCGTGGCAGCCATGGAGTTGCTGGCGGAAGGGGGTCGCGCGGTCACCAGCGCTCCGTTCGTGACCGAGTTACGCGATGTCGAAGCCCGTCAGGCCGTGAAATGGTCGACCCCTGAGCCGCTCACGTTACGGGTGCAGGCGGAACCTCAATCCGGCACCGCAGCGGCCTGTCGACTGGTCGCTGACCTGCATCGTCGCGACGGGCGGCTGGTCTCTGCCAATCAGCTTTATTTCCAGGGGCAGGTCCTTACCGCGCCCCAGCCGTGGAAGGTTCGTGAGACCCGTCCCGCGATCGATCACCTCCACTGGCAGCCGGTCCAGTATCCGGCTGAAGGAGGGGCCATTTTTCATGGTCCTGATCTGCATGGCCTGCAGCGGATCAGTGTGCTGGACAACACGCTTTATGGAATCATCTCGGCCAACGCCAACGTGCAGATTGCCGGAGAAGAACGCCCGACCAGCGGCTGGTCGATCCATCTGTCAGCGCTCGACGCCTGTCTGTACGGGGCCGCCATGCTCGCCGGAGCACTTCAGCAACGCCCCAGCCTGCCGGTGAAATTCGCGCGTCTGCGACTCGGCCGTCTGCCTGATCCCGGTGAATCGTGCCTCGTGATCGTGCAGTCCGAACAGGCGGATGAGCGGGGGATGCAGCTGTCATTTCGGCTGCTGGGAGGAAATGGGGATGTGCTGGCGAGCGCGGAGGGCTATCGTGTCGGCTGGCTGACAGGACTGTAACGCCCTGCCGGCCGGACAATCGCCGCGCGAAAGTGACCTCATGTATCACAGCAAGACATCGCTGGAACCGCCTCTTCCCCCGGCGGCTTATTCCTCGCCGGAGCACTGGCAGCAGGAATACGCAGCCGTGTTCAGTACCAGCTGGCACCTCGTGGCCAGCGGATCAGAGCTGCGCGAGCCGGGACAGTTTGTGTCGCTGGAACTGCTGGGAGTTCCCGTCGTTCTCAGAAACTTTGCGGGGGAAATCGTCGCCCTGCGCAATGTGTGTGCCCATCGCCAGTGTCAGATCGTCAGCCGGAGTGCAGGGCGGTCTCTTCGGCTGGCCTGCCCTTATCATGGCTGGGAATACGGAGCTGATGGCCGGACCCGCAAACTGCCGGGCGCGAGCAACTTTCCGCACTTTGATCATCGACGCTATGCGCTCGACCGCTTTCCCGTGGCGCGGTGCGGGGAACTGATTTTCATTCGCCTCTCGGAGTCGGGTCCGAGTTTCGAAGAGTGGATCGGGGACCGCTTCCCCCTCTTTGCCGAATGGTTCTCGCTTCCCGAATACCGCATGGCCAGGAAGTTTCGCTTCGACTATGCGGTCAACTGGAAAATTCCGGTGGAAGGCGCGTTGGAGAGTTATCACATCCCCGTGGTCCATCCCCAGACCTTCGTGGAAGACCCCGGGGAATCCCGCAGCGAACATTTTGTTCACGACAACGGAACGTCATTCCAGACGCAGTTCCTGACGCCGCGCTGGCTGGATCGTCGACTCCGGGACACCGAGCGATTCATGATGCACCTGATGAAGAAGCCCTTTATCGAAACGTACTCGCATCACCACGTGTTTCCGAATCTGCTGATCTCGCATGTGAACTCGATTTCCGTGGCCCAGGTTGTTTGTCCGGCCGGGCCGACGCAGTCCTGGAGCTACGCCTTTCACTTCAGCCGTGAGGCGCACGGTCGGGGAATGGTGGCGGGCGCGCTGACCCGCCTGTGGGGGATGTTCACACCCTTTGTGACCAAACAGATTCTCAATGAAGACGTCGCCATCTTTCCTGCTGTCCAGCGTGGGACGATGGCTGCGACCCGGCCCGGCCTGCTGGGACGCTGTGAAGAACGTCTCCACGCCCTGCAGACCTTCGTCAAAAAGCGGATTGATTCCGGTGTCATCGTGTCCGGGGCGGCCGCCGAGGCAACCACTTCCCCCTCTTCGACAGCAACCGGATGCGAACATTCAGATAGATGCGGAACGACGGAATGATTGACCTGAAGGGGAAAACGGCACTCGTGACCGGAGGAGGGCGGGGGATTGGCCGCGCCTGTGCGCTCCGGCTGTCGCAACTCGGTGCGGATGTCGCGGTCAATTTTCTGTCTTCGCGCGACGCCGCCACCGAGACCGTCCGGCAGATTCAGGCCGCCGGCGGCCGAGCGATTGCGGTCCGGGCCGACATTTCCGATGCAGACGAAGTGCAGGCTGCTGTGGACGCCGTTGTCGAGCATCTGGGACGGCTCGATATTGTCGTCAGTAATGCCGCGGCGGGGGGATTCCGACCGCTGCTGGAAGTGTCGCCAGCGAGCTGGGACAGCATTCTCCAGACGAATGCCGCGCCGCTGATCTGGCTGACGAAAGCGGCGGCGACGCATCTCCAGGCATCCGGGAACGGAAAGGTCGTTGCCATCTCCAGCCACGGATCGATGCGGGGCTTTGCCAACTATGGGGCGATCGGAGCTTCGAAGGCAGCACTTGAGAGTCTCGTACGGCATTTCGCGTTTGAACTTGGGAAAACGGGAATCAACTTCAATGCCGTTCTGTCGGGGATGGTGGAAACCAACGCGGTCAAGACCATGCCCGGCAGCGCTGAGTTGCTTGAGGCCTCGCGAAAGTGGATGCTGGTCAAACAGCCCCGTCTGGAAGCGGAACATGTCGCCGATGCGGTCGCCTTTCTGGCGAGTCCGCTCAGCGATCTGATCCAGGGACAGACTCTCGTTGTCGACGGTGGAGCCTGCATACGCATCTGAACGGTCTCATGCAAACCAACGACATCTCACAACCAAAGTCTCTGCATGAGTCCTCGCCTGTTTCCGCGGCGGAGGCGGTAACGCCGGCCGCCGATCTTCCGTTGACGGTCTTTGAACGCTTCATGCTCCGGCATGACACCCCGGACACGCCGCTGGTCTTTCGTGTGATCATGCGGTTTCACGGACCATGTCAGATCGACTTGCTGAGCGCCGCATACGACCGGGCCCTCGCGCGACAGCCGTTGCTGTTGAGTCGGTTAGTGCAGAGTTCGGAACGTGAGTTCGCCTGGTCCCCCTTGCCGCATCCTCCCCCGATGATTGTGCACCCGCCAACCGAGGATCTGGTGTCTCCTGCGCTGCAGGAGATTCCGGCCATTGATCTGCGGGAGACCTCCGGCCTGCGGACACAGGTCTGGACATCGTCAGGCGGCGTTCTGGTGCTGCTCGACTTCCACCACGCCTGTTGCGATGGTCAGGGAGCCCGCCAGTTTCTCGTTGACTGGTTCTGGACCTATGACCAGCTCTGCCAGCAGGAGCCGCTGCGCGATCCGCCATACGATCAGCGATTGCTTTTCCGGCGGCATCAGTTTCAAACCTTTCGTGCTCCCATCGGCTTGAAAGAGAGTCTGCGGAATCTGCATATCACGCTGCGGGGCCGAACCTCCCGCCTGCCCCGGAAATATCCCCCGCAGTCAGGCAGAACAGCCTGGCTCGCGGAGCACTCGCTCTCGATTGATCAGACCGAGAGTCTGCGTCAGACGCTGAAACAGCGACAACAGACTGTCAACGATCTGGGACTCGCCGCCACATTCGCCGCGTTTGCGGAATGTTTCCCGCAGCAGACGGGTCGCCGCTACATCACGATTCTGAATCCGGTCGATCTCCGTCGGCCTTCCGATGCCAGATGTCCCGCCTGCAACCGATTGGGAGTGGCCATTCTGCGGCGCCGGGCCAACTGGAACAGTTTCGACGAACTGCTGGCCAGCGTGCGGGGAGAAATGCAGTATGTGAAGCAGCGGTATATTGGAGTCGAGTTCCTGAACGGGCTGGCCCTGGCCGATTCCATTCCCGGAGCGGTGGCACTGGTCGAACGCCTCCAACTGCTGACCCCAACCATTCAGTTCACCTGTCTGGGAGACACGACGCGGGGCTTCAAACGCCGACCACGCGATTATCAGCTCCCGGCGTTGACTGGAGAACTGCAGCTGCAGGAGATTGCAGGGTTTGCTCCACCCGTTCCGCGTGTTCCGATCAGTGCGGCCTTCTGCGAAACAAACAACCGGCTGAATCTTACGGTCCGCTGCAATGCCCGATTCCTGAATCAGCAGGAAACAGCGCGGTTCGCGGAATCTCTGCTGAAACATCTGCTGACTGCGGTTGGGACACCCTGAACATGGCGTTGATGAATCAGGCTGAGTGCGACATCTGGATTTTCCGGATGGTGGAAGACGTCCGGAACTTTCCAGGGGATGTTCTCTCCGAAGCCGAACTAGGCCGCGCCCGGAGGTATCTCGATCCGGACAAACGGCGGCAGTTCCTCGTGACCCGTGGATTCGGCCGCTGGATCGCCGCTCACGAACTGCTCTGCAGCCCGCGGGAGATTCAATGGCCCATCACCGGAGCACCGCGACTCACCACACCCTCGGGCGCAGCACCACTGACGTTCAGTGTCTCTCACAGCGGGGAGACTTCGGCCATCGCCATCGGTCATCCGGCAATCTCCATTGGGCTTGATCTGGAAGAGGCGTCCGTTCCGCTCAATGTCAGCGCGATTGCCCGCATCGCGCTGCATCCGGACGAGCAGGAGTTTCTGAATGATGCGGAGCCCGCTCAGCGGGAAACCCGGTTGCGTCGACTTTGGACAGCCAAAGAGGCGGTCCTCAAGGCGGGGGGGGATCTCGAACAGCGATCATTGCTGGACGTCCGTCTCTCCCTGTCAGAGGCGGCTCCCGGCGCCACTCTGCAGGGGCAGAACCTCGGCACGGACTTCGCCTGTCACCTGTTCCCGTTTGAGCAGGATGCCGGACAGTTCACCGCAGTCAGCCTGCATTCGCCCGGCGAGAACCTCAGCAGCCCCCGGAGAGTTGTCGGAACACTTTGCTGCGGGACGGAGGAACCTCTTTCGGGAAGCCCGGAACTTGCGGCGACTGGGTGGCTTCCTCAGCTCTGGAATGACCACAAGCAGAATATTCGCGAGGAATTACGTCACTTTGGAGTGGAATCGACAGTGGTCAAATATCGGGCAACTGGTAAACTTCCCTGACACGAAAGCAGCGTGATTTTGGGACTGACCCGTTCTCGCCAAGCGGCAGTGAGCCTTTCAGCGGATGAAACGCTTGCCGTGGGGGAACAGGTCAGAACAACGTTGCTCTCGGCCCGGATGGCTGGCAGTTCCTCTGGTCGAATTCGCGAAATTTTTGTATCCAGCGGTTTGAGAAGCCGACAGCTGATCAGGAAGCTCGACGACAACGTCTTAAAGTGCAGTCGTGGAGTCTCCGAACAGTTGCATGAGGAACAGCGCAGAAACGTCACAACGCAGCATCGTTGCCGTGCGGCCCGGTTGTCGCACAGTGAGTCTCTGCACCGGAGATGCGACGAAGGGCCGGTCCAGTCCGAAGTTTCAGACAGAGGCAGAGTACGGGAGCTGACGTTTTCAACGCGGCCCGTCACCCCTGCAAGCAGACTTGATCATTCAAACGGAGTTCATGATCCCTCGAATCGCACTTGAGATTCGACATCGCTCTCACTCAGCCGGAATCAATCAATGAGGCATAATGGATTCTTGATTTTTGTCACCATCACGCTGCTCATTGCTACGGTGGGAGTGGTTGTCGTCTTCGGCATGTTCGACGGGGATTGGGAGAAAGCCGTCGCCCACAAGTTTATTCCCCCCCGGTCGAAGGTTCAGACCGAACCGGGATCGGAAGTGGAAGCCGGGGCCGACGTCCCGCCGCTGACCCCGCCTGCTGAAGATGTGGAAAGCCCCAACGAGCTCCAGCTCCCGCCGGTTCTCGGATCACTGTCGACGTCCCCGGCACGCAATGTCGAACCGCTGCCCCTCTCGACGGATCTCCCCCGACTGCGTGAGATTCCGTGGTCCAAAGAGGCCTTGGCCAACGCATATCGACTGGCCGCTGGTCGCAGTTGCCGGTTGCAGCCGCCCGGATCGTCCGTCACCCCGACACCCAATGCGAAGGGGCTAAGCCGGTTGACAGCTTGTATCGTCGGTCTGGAAATCGAACCTTCCGCCCGCCGGGCCCTTCCCAAACTTTCCAAGTCCACGATCGAAAGCTACCTCGCCGATCATCTGCTGGCGATTCAGCCGACGGTCCAGTCCGATCCGGTCCACGGCAATTATTTTCAGGGACAGCTGCAGGCTGCCTTCTTCGCCAAGAACTCACCCACACAGACCCTCGAAGCCGAGCCAATGATCGGTCAGGCGGTCAGCCAGTTTCGCGTTCTGGGGTTCTTTACCGATCCCAACAATCCGGAAGAGGCCCGCTATCCGCGCACGATGGTGCTGACCTTCGCGTACAAGCGTGATGATCCCAGCCACCCCCTGCCGGTCGATGAATATGAGTTGATCTTCCTGCACCTGTATCCCGGTGCGGGAGACCCCCGGCTGACCGTCTTCGGGACCTCCGACGGGTTGCAGTCGTTGCAGGCGCTTGTCATGCCCGACCTCCGGCTGGGACGGACCGCTCCCACGGTGCAGGCGCAGATCCGTTTTGGCGACTTCAAGATGATGGGACTCTACCCCGCCGATCCGATCGTCAGCGCGGTGAGGAACACCTATCGTGCCAGCCTGCCGGTCAGCGAAGTGCAGCTTCTGCTGCGAGGGACAACCGATCGCCCCGCGCAGACTCTGGCAGAACTTTTGGAAAGCCTGCCGGACACGCAGGCCGCCGCGCGGTAGGCCTGCCCTTTGAGTCGCCCCTGGCGGGAGCCTGATGTCGGTTCAGCCTGCCACGCACGACGGGCACTCCCCAGCTTCAGTGCGGCAGCAGGTCTTGCAAGGCGGCCCTGAGTTCGGGAAAGCGAAACTCAAAACCTTCTTCGCGCAGTCTTCGGGAAACAACATACCGTCCGTAGAGAGCCAATTCCGGATCGGTCCGCATCAGCGGCGCAGCCAATCGCACCATCCAATTCAACGCGGGGATTCCGATCGGCATTCCCAGGACATCACGCAGGGTCCGCATGAACTCGCGATTCGGCACCGGATGCGGTGCAGATGCGATGTAGGTCCCCCGCATTGTCGCGTCAGTGAGTCCCCGTTCGAACAGCCTGTTGAGATCCAATTCGTGGATCCAGCTCATCCCCTGGGTGCCGGAACCGACGGTCCCTCCCAGTCCCCAGCGAGCCAGTGGCACCAAACGGTCCAGTGCTCCTCCCCAGTTTCCCCGGCGTCGACCAATCACGAAACTCGTTCGCAGCACGACCGAGCGCTGTGACGGCAACAGGGCCGCTGCGAACTCCTGCTCCCACGCCTGTGCGACTGTGGGAGCCAAGCCGTATCCGCAGGGAGAGCTTTCGTCACACCACAGCGACGGAGGGTCTCCGTAAATGTGAGCCGTGCTCATCTGGAGCCAGACCGGGGGCGGATTTGTCAGCATCCGCATCGCCTCTCCGAGCACGCGAGTGGACTCGACGCGAGAACGCAGGATTTCGTCCTGATTCTCCGGCGTTTTGACACAGTCCACCGTTCGCCCGGTCAGATTCACCAACGCATCGGCTCCTTCGAGCGACTCAAACCAGGGACCGACCGTGCGGGCGTCCCACTCGCGTTGTGACCAACCTGTCTTGTCGGGCTGAGGATTGCGGGAAAGGATCACGACGGACCACCCGGCTTCAGTCAGATGTTGTGTGAGAGACCTTCCAAGAAAGCCGCTTCCCCCGGCAATCACCACACGGCCACGGTCAACTTGAGAGGTTGTCATCGGGGTTTCCAGAACAAGGACTCGAGCAGGTTGCTCTGCGTGTGGCCCCGCAGCCAGCGTTTCGTATGGGGAAATGCTGACGGCAGCGCCGCAAAGAGGGGCAATTGAATGTCAAAATGCTCAAGACAGAACCGAGATCACTCCCCGATTTTCACCACCGATCTGGATCAATTCTGGATTGCGACGAATTCAGGCTCGCGGAGCGCAAAAAAACAGCTCGCATTCCCGTGGGAGTGCGAGCTGCGGCAGTGAATTCAACCCTGCGAATGATCAAAATCCAGCATTCACAGCGTTTCCGTCATACCGGTCCCCCAGGTAGCAGTAGACCGCGTAGTCGATGTTCTCACTGATAAAGTGGACCGAGCCATCTCCCATCGCAAACTGAGCTCCGCCGACGTGGTAGCTCGCGTGACCGGCGCAGACCGAGTTGTTGATTTCCATCGCCCGCTCCACTTCGGCCATATGGAATGAGTTCAGGCGAACGTGGAAGAGGGAAGGCGTGGCACCCCAGACCGACCCGTCCTGACAGAAATGCGGCTTGGTCTCCCCCAGCATGAACGTATTTGAAGAGCCGTCGGTGATATCCCGCAGTCCCAGCCGGGTCACACCATGCCCGAAAATGCCGCGAACGGTGGTGTTGTCGAGGTGAGTCACCTCATAGCCACCTTTGGTGACGCCATCACTGTGGCGGCAAAAGCTGCGGGCTGCGGTGGAGCAATCCCGTGGGAGGCCCGCGCCGACATCGGCGGTCCCAGCCACAGCCCGATACATCGAAGCCTGCACGTCCCCGCCGCTGCCGGCGAACTGCTGCGTCGTTGCCCGCCGTCCGACGTCTGCATATGGATTGGTGGGGCAGGTCATGATCGAAAACGTTTTTCCGACAACCAATGCACGGTTTCCGGAGTCTTTGTGAACTGCCGGGAAGCCGGAGTCCATGCTGTTGGCCAGTGCCGCCTGATCGATATAGGGAAGCAGCATCCGGAACCAGCCGTCATTCGGCCGCGCCCGGAAATACTGTGATGCCGCATCCGTTCGGTTCGTTCCCGGAACCATACCGTAAGGGAAGCAGTCGAAGGTCGAGTGATAGTTGTGAAGTGCCAGCCCCAACTGCTTGAGGTTGTTTTTGCACTGCGAGCGGCGGGCAGCCTCACGTGCCTGTTGCACGGCTGGCAGGAGCAGTGCAACGAGCGTCGCCATGATCGCGATCACGACGAGGAGTTCGATCAGCGTAAACCCCAATTTTCTTGCACGCATGGCTGAAGTCCCAGAGAATCACGAATAAAAGATGCCACCTGACCTCGGCGATGATCGCCAAGAAAGCTGGATATAACACCAATTCGGTAGTGGATATAAATTTATTCAACAAAAATGTCAAACTGAGAGTTTTGATATTTTCTGGAATATCGGTGCAAATTCGGATCTGATCAGAACGAAATTGCGTCCACATCCATGCGGATTGCAGAAGGCATCAAGAATGACTTGCGTGTGAGCCGGCTGATTCGACAATGATTTTCAGATTCGGCCCCCAGAATCTGCCGATGCGTTTGATGCAACTTGTGGCATATTGGACAGGCTTTTCTCGGAAGCGTCTGACGGACGACGAGTGAGTCTATATGCGGTTGGGAAATGTCTTAAGCTGCATGGTGGTTATTGGTTGTGTTAAGAATTGGGTAGGGGGATGTGTCGGCTGGCCGAATTTCAGCCCTTGCGAAAATCTTTCCAACACTTCGTCTGAAAGCTGCGTAATTGCTGTAGCGAATTTTCGAGAGGCGAGCCATGCGAGCAGATACGCGACGGATGGACGAAGTCGATGCAGCATATGAAAGCGGGCCACAACCAACCGATGCCCGCCTCGTCGACGATACCAAACGGGGAGATCAGCTCGCCTTCGGGCAGCTGGTCCAGCGGTACGAGCGTCGACTGATGCGTGTCTTGCTGAGGTTCGTGACAGACCTGGATCTGGCGGAAGACCTCGCACAGGAAACCTTCCTGAGGGTCTATGAGCGGCTCGACCAATTTGATCCCTCGCGACGATTCTCCCCCTGGCTCTTCCGGATTGCCGTGAATCTGGCGCTGGATCATCATCGCCGTCGCAAACGTCGATTATGGACCTTGTTGTTCTCGGATCGCAGCAGTGAGCAGTGGATTGATCCGCAGGTGGACGATCCCCGCCCGGAGAAAGACCTGCAGCAGGAAGTGCGGCTGGTGATTCAGCAGCTGCCCGAGAAGTACAGCACGGTGCTGGTGCTGCGGGATCTTGAGAATTTTTCCACTTCGGAGATTGCAGCCATCCTCGATCGTCGCGAAGCAACGATTCGCTGGCGGGTGGCCGAGGCCCGGAACCGGTTTCAGGAGTTGTGGGAAAAGCGACGTCAATAGTCACTCAGGGAGAGGAGCGGGGCTTTCCCTGTTGTATCGCCTGAGAATGTCCGTTCGGACGCCATGGAATCGCCACAGTAGAATCGCCACCGTGGAACAGCTGCTGTGGAACCGCTGCTGTGTGAGACACAGATCCCATCGAGATAAAGAGTACGTCAGATGAAGTGTCGTGACGCAAAACATGAAATTGCATTACATCTGGGACAGGATGAAGTCGATTCATCCGCCTGGGAAGAGACGCGCCGACATCTCGCAACCTGCGAGGAATGCCGACAGCATCTGCGGCAGTTGAAGCAGTCCATGGCCGCGCTGGCGCAGTCGACGCAGACGGGCACTTACGAAACGCGAGGAAGCCTTTGGCCGGAACTGGCTGCACGGCTGTCACAGCCTCGGCCGCCACGCTCGGGCTGGAACCGACCGGGCTGGATGCCCATCGTTTCCGTCGCCGTCGCAGCTTTGCTGTTGGTGGCTGCCTGGCCCCACAGTCCCGAGACGTCTCACCATCCGGTCGAGCATGGTGTCGGTCGTCAGGTGGCTCCTCCGCTCTCAGGATGGGCCGGTGAGGCTCGGACGTCCCCTCCCTATTCCCGGGTCAGCCGGGAGGCGCGCGAAGCGGATCAGCGCGTCCGCTCGAACAAGCAGTCTGTCCAACCGGTCAAGAATTCGATCCCGTAGAGCCTCTTCGCTGTTGATGTCCCCGTGCGCGCCATGCGGAAATGAGCATTTCATCATGTGAAACGCTTGCTGCGCGGGCGTTGGAAAGAGCAACCTGCTCCAGCGGAGGGGCCCGAGTAAGCGAGTAGCTCTCTCTCTCGGGCGCGAAACTCGCCTCGCAAGGTCACCACCACCGCTGGCTCCACCGCTGCGGCCACTGCGGAGGTGACGACCGGCTTTCAGGCCCCCTCGAGTTCCGCCTGAATCTCACACCAGCGGTCTTCGGCCGCGCTGAGCTCCTGTGTCACCGCGGTCACCTGATTGTGCAGTTCGAGGGCTTCCTTGGGGTCGGTGGCGGCCAGCAGCTTTGTGTTGGCTTCCCGTTTCTGCTGATCGAGCCTGGCGATCGACCGTTCGAGATTGGTCAGCTCTTTGCGCAGGGCCCGTTCGTCCCGTTTGGGGGCAGGGGGGGCAATCGCAGCGACCTTTGCCGTCTTGGCTGCGGGCGGTTTGGAGAGCCGGGATTTAGCGAGTTCCCGCTCACCATCCTCGATCTCTTTGTTGACGTAGTACAGATAAGCGTCGTAACCACCCCCATAGTTCCGCACATGTCCATCGCGGACTTCAATAATCGAGGTCGCCACGTTCTTCATGAAGTGCCGGTCGTGGCTGGTGAACAGCACCGTCCCTTCATAGTTCAAAAGGGCCTGTGTCAGCGACTCGACCGTCTCAACGTCCAGGTGGTTCCCCGGTTCGTCGAGGACCAGAACGTTGTAGGTCCCCAGCAGCAGGCCGGCCATACAGAGTCGTGCGCGTTCCCCCCCGGAGAGGACACCGATCCGCTTCTTGACGTGGCCGCCGCGAAAGAGCAAGGCCCCCGCACCAGCCAGCAGTTGCTGCGTCGTGGTGCCGGGCTTGGCTGCCCGATCCAGATATTCGAGCACCGTCTGGTCCGGCGGCAAACTGGAGTAGACGTGCTGTGCGTAGACACCAATCTCGCAGCCGAATCCCCAGCGGACATTTCCTGACAGCGGGGGGAGGGAATCGACGAGCGTCCTGAGGAGTGTTGTCTTTCCCTGACCGTTATCCCCGACGATTGCGGTCCGCTCGCCATGATCGATTTCGATGTTGATGTCGCTGGCGACTTGGTGGTCGCGGTAACCAATCGCCACATTCTGGCATCGCACGGCCGGTCCCTGACGTGGAACGACCACCGGTGCCCGCATGTGGGCGATCGGTTCATCGTTGGCGATTTCAACGGTTTGCAGCTTCTCGAGTTGTTTCTCTTTGGACTTCGCCCGGGTGGCTGTGCTCGCGCGGGCTTTGTTTTTGTCGATGAACTTCTGCAGGTGCTTCTGTTTGGCGATCACCGCAGCATTTGCCCGTTCATCGTGTTCCCGGCGTTCGGCCTCGTACTCCAGGAAGGCTTCAATCGGACCGGGGTACATCGTCAGCTTCCCCCGCGTCAGATCCAGAGTCGTGTTGCAGGTGGACCCGAGGAACGCCCGGTCGTGCGAGACGATCAGGCAGGCCTGATCGAAGTCTTTCAGAAAGTGTTCGAGCAGAATCTGGGTGCGGAGGTCGAGGAAGTTGGTCGGTTCATCGAGCAGCAGCAGGTTCGGTTCGTGCAGCAGCAGCGCAGCCAGTTTGACGCGGGTCTGCCAACCTCCCGAGAGCGCCTTCACCGGACCGTAAAGGTAATCCCCTTTGAGTTCGAACTGCCCCGCGACTTCGCCGCACTTCCAGTCGGGTTGTCCGGAATCGCGCATCAGAAAGTCGTGCGCGGATTCCCCCTCCTGAAACGGATCGTGCTGACGCAGATAGCCGACCCGCAGTCCGGGATGTCGTGTCACTTCGCCGCTGTCGAGTTCTTCCTCACCGAGCAGCACGCGCAGCAATGTCGACTTTCCGGCGCCGTTGCGACCGACGAAGCCGACCTTGACCCCCTCGTAGAGTGTGACCGAGGTCTGGTCGAGGAGCATTTGGTCGCCGTAACTCTTTTCGGCGTCACGTAGTTGAAGCAGCACAGCCATGGAAGTCGCAATCCCTTTGCCAATGTCGAAGCAAAGATGTTACGGCTGCGGTCAGGCTGGGTAAAGCCCTTGCTGCTCTTTCAAGGGGCGATGCCGCGGCGCGGGGCTCACCGCGCCGACGCATTCTCGACCGTTCGGGACGTCCCCTACGCCAGCGGCAGAATCTCGTTGATGCCGGAGAAGACCACGAGTTGATCGGCGGTCGGCTTGGCATCGGTGCGTGCGGCGGCATCACTGATGGTTGTCGTCGGAGCTGCAGCCAGAACAAGCTGCGTATCACTCACGATCTGGGTGACCATCGAGACATGGTTGCCGATCTGAATCCGCGAACCGACAGACAACTGCGTGGTGAAGGAGGTCCCTGTTCCGTTCACCATGGTGCTGTTGACATCTACATCCAGCACGCCGGTGATCGGTTGGGTGAAGCCGACATAATTCCGGACCGGAACAGTCCCCAGTGCCGAGCCGGAGGAGGAATACATCGAATTCAGGTTCATCGTTCCGAGCGCGGAGATGGCGTCGACGATGGTCATGCCGGTCCCGACCACTTCGCCGAAGACGGTGTAGGAGCCGGTATCGATCCCCGCGTTGTCAGTGACGTTGATGAACCACTGGCTGGTTCCGCCATCGATATTGTTGGCGGGCAGCGCCAGGGCGAGCTTGCCGCGCAGGTTGGAGTTGATGGGTGCGAACTCATTGACGACGGGCGCCTTGGGAGTCACCTGTTCGAGTTCGGTGCCGTCGAGAACAAACCCACCCCCTTGGATGACGGTCAGCCCTTCCGTTGATGTCTTTGTGGAGCGATGAATGATCGAGTTCACGTAATCGGTCAGATAGCTCTTGAAGTTGGCCACGGTCAGCGGCGCTTCCGTGTCATAGAGCTCGACCTGGAATTTGCCGAGCGATGTGACCATCTCGACAACCGAGCCGACGGCCCGATGGACGTTGACCTCTTTGGTGGTCGTTTCTCCATCCGTATTGGTCGCCTTGACCTTGATGACCTGTGCCCCCACATTGACGGGGATCTCGAAGGAGTATTTTCCATCCGCATCCGCCACGACTGAAACATCGTCGTACTGGCCATCGCTGTCGGAATCGACGGTGACGGTGGCTCCCGGTGAGGTCACCCCCGAGATTTCGATCTGCGAAAGACGCGTAATGGTCGTGCCTGTCCCGGCTGTGGTCTCTTCCGTGGAGGTCACCCCAGCGGTCAGGGAGAACGGTTCGGCGGTTTCCCCAATTGCCGTTCGCAGCGCGTCGGCGCGGGTCAGCAGTCCGGTGTTGGCTGCGTTCAGCTTCGAGTTGATCAGGCTGTCGGCAACAGTTCGCTTGCGGAAACTGCTGAGTACGCGGCCCCGCACGAATGTGGTTTCGCCGGAGAGATCAAAGGCATCCCGACGCCCCGCCATTCCCAGGATCACCGCCCGCTTTGAGAAGCGGGTGGTCCCTTCAGCGATAAAGGAATCGTTCCCTTTTTCCAGCAGAATCCGGGTCTGGCCTGACACCGTGGAATCCTCGAACATCACAAAGTCGTTCCCGGTTCCGGCCCACATTTCAAAGCGGCCTGCGACCGTGGATTCACGGACATGAACCGTATCGTCGCCGCTGGCGGTCCGCAGTTCGACAGAGCCCGAGAACTCGCACTCATCCAGCGAGATGCCATCAGACCCACCGCCGGTGGTGATCTGGGTTGAGCCGGCCACCTCAACTTTGAGCAGAGCCACCAGATCGGCTGCTCCACCGGTGTGAATGCGTGCGCGGCCTCCGATGGTCACCTCTTCGAGGCTGACGGAATCTGTTCCGGCGGAGGTCTGGATCGTCAGGTCCTTTTCCACGGTGACCGAATTGAGGCCGACGGTGGTATTTCCGACAGCATCTTCAATCAGCACGCTTCCTTTCACCGTCAGGTGGTCGCTGAGCACGAGCTTATCGTGGCCTGCGCCGAGGTCGGCGATCAGATCACCGGACAGTTGCGTCGCGCCGGTGACCGCAATGAAAGAGGCCTGGCCATTGATGGTCGTCCCGTCAAGACCGCTGACGACGACGTTTCCCCCTTTGACTTCGACCTGCACGGAGTTGTTGGAGAGATCACCTTTCAGTGTCAATGTGCCGTTTGTGACGGAGGCGAGCACGTTCCCCGCCAGCAGCACGCGCTCTTCACAGTGCTCGATGATCCAGGGAAGGAGTGCGGTACGGCGCCGGGCCTGTGGGCGGAAAGCGGTCGCTGAAGCCAGCAGTCGACGGATGCTCGCTGAGAATGTCATGCCCTGATCTCTTCATTAAATCGAGTGCACGCGGAAAGCCCGAAGCCGTACAGCAGTGGCAGCCGCTTATAATTACCCATTTTCACAATAGGTGTCTCATCGGCTGAAGTCCATCGCAGCAGCAGAATTTCTGGGGAGTGACGGGACGTAACTTCCGATGCGCAATGCAAATAATCGCTGCAACCGTTTCTGTCGTTATGTGCCCGACGCGCCAGACAAGGCAGTGCGGGGGAGACGGCGACCCGCGGCAGGAGGTAGTTTCACAACCCTTTGATGATGGTGTACAGGCAGGCTAAGTGAACGAAGCCTTCGAACAGTTCGGCGTAGTATTCCCAGCGAGTGATCAATCGGCGGCAGTTCTGCAGCCAACTGAAAGTGCGCTCAATTCGGTATCGGCGTTCGTATCGCCGCAATGCTCGACCGTCCTGCAGTCGAGGCTTGGTTCGTTTGTCTCGGTGCGGGCAGATCAGTTCGATGCCACGGGACAGAAGATGTTCCCTCAACCAGTCGGCATCGGCAGCTTTATCGTACAGCAGGCGACGCGGCTTGCCGTGTGGAGGGCATTGATCAATCAATGTTTGGATCGTGGTCACCTCGCTGTAATTGGCAGAGGTGGTATATGCCGAGAGTGGAATGCCTCGTCCATCAGTCAGGAGGAGGATGCGGGTTCCGTTGCCACGATGACAACGTCCCACGTCGTCACCCCTTTTTTTGCCCGTGAAAACGAGCCATCACCGATCGCTTCTTCCCAGTCGATGCCACGTCGCTGTAGCAGCTTGCTGAGCAATCGATCCCAGGCTGCACGAAAGACCCCGTTTCGAGTCCAGTCACGATGGCGTCGCCAACAGGTGACTGGTGAGGGGTATCGTTCTGGTAAATCTTTCCAACGGGCCCCTGTAATCAGTACCCACAGAACGCCTTCCAAGCACTCACGAGAAGATCGCCAAGGGCGTCCTCCACGCGGTCCCACCGGAAGATCAGGAAACAGATCCGCGATCAGAAACCATTGTGCATCAGAGAGAAAGGGCTTCGGGGCCGTCCTGGACCCTGTCCTGTTCGGCCGCCGTCTCGCGGGCCATTTCGACAGAGTAATGAGCATGAAAGACTCCTTTCACCCTGCTCATAAGCACATCCCTTGCCAATCCTGTTCAGTAATCTAAAGGTTGTGAAACTGGCTCAGGACACTCTCAGAAAAATCGGACTCCGCAGTTGACGCTTGTGTCGGCGATCTTCTATTTTTGGAAACAGTACTGAAGATAACTTGAGGCATCTTTTGAATCTTTCCCTCCGGACATCCATCGATCGTCGCAATCCGCTGATTAGCGGAATTTCGATTATTGCATGTCCGGGATCCGGGGATTGACCGTTTTTGTCACGATCACCCCCTCAGATCCCTGCTGATCTGAGGGGGTTTTTTTGTTGTTTTAGAGCAGGTCTCCGCGAAGATAGGCTTTCACGATGGAAATTCAGTTGTACGACACGACCCTGCGCGACGGCAGTCAGGGTGAAGGGGTCAACTTCTCTCTTCAGGACAAACTGCTCATTACCAAAAAGCTCGATGACATGGGCTTTGATTTCATCGAGGGGGGCTATCCCCTCTCCAATGAAAAGGATCTGGAGTACTTCACCCGGGTCCGCGATCTCGAATTGCAGCATGCACAGGTCTGTGCCTTTGGCATGACCCGCCGCAAGGGAGTCAGTGCCGATCAGGACATCGGTATGCTGGCGCTGCGGGACTCGCTTGCGCCGGTCTGCACGGTCGTGGGCAAAACGTGGGACCTGCATGTGCTTGAGGTCTTGCGAGTCGATCTCGAAGAGAATCTGGCGATGATCCGCGACTCGATCGCCTACCTGAAGGCCGAGGGTCGACGCGTCTTTTATGACGCCGAGCATTTCTTCGATGGCTTTGCCGCCAACCCCGACTATGCCCTGCGGACGTTCCTCGCTGCCCAGGAAGGGGGAGCGGAGCTCATCGTCTGTTGCGATACCAACGGCGGCAGTCTCCCCGAGCGGATCGTGGAGACACTCAAGGCGGTGCAGCGGGAAATCCGTGTTCCGCTCGGAATTCATTGTCATAACGACTGCGATATGGCGGTAGCCAACTCGCTGGCCGCCGTCGATATCGGAGCAGTGCAGGTGCAGGGAACGATCAACGGGATCGGGGAACGTTGCGGGAATGCCGACCTGATCAGCCTGGCAGCCAACCTGGCGCTCAAGAAAAAGGCCAAAGTGCTCCAGCACGGACAGGGGCTGGCCCACCTGACCGAGCTGTCACGTTATGTGTACGAACTGGCGAACATGAATTTCCGCTCCGGCCAGGCTTATGTCGGTCGGAGTGCCTTTGCCCACAAGGGAGGGATGCATGTGCATGCGGTCAACCGCATCGCCCACAGCTACGAGCACATCAATCCCGAGACGGTTGGGAACGAACGGCGGATTCTGGTCAGCGAGCTCTCGGGCCGGTCGAACATTGTGGCGAAGACCTCGAAGTACAATCTCGATCAGGATCCGCAGCTGATGGCGCAGATTCTCGCCCGGGTGCAGGAATTGGAGAACCTGGGTTACCAGTTCGAAGCGGCCGAGGCGTCGTTCGACCTGCTGGTGAAGAAAACGGCCGGCTCGTACGTCCCGAAGTTTCACCGCCTGCATTACCGGGTGAATGTGGAGACGACTTCGGAAGGCGTGCCGATGACGGAAGCGACCGTCAAGCTGAAGATGAACGGCGACGGCCCGATCCGTCATGAAGTGGCGGAGGGGGATGGTCCGGTCAATGCCCTCGACAATGCACTGCGGAAGGCGCTGAGTCCGCTGTTTCCTTCCCTGAACGGAATGCGGCTGGTCGACTACAAGGTGCGTGTCATCAATTCGGCCGGGGGGACCGCCGCCAGTGTGCGGGTGGTGATCGAAAGTGCCGACGAAAACGACGTCTGGAGCACGATCGGCGTCAGTGAAAACGTGATCGAAGCCAGCTGGCTGGCCCTGATGGACGCGATCGAATTCAAGCTCTTCAAGGATGACGGGGCGGTTTCGGCGTAGAATTCTGCCGGAGCGGGGAGAGCCCGGACCGCACAAAATCTGCCGGATTGGGCCGGTTCTCTCCCTCGAACCCCGGAATGTGCCATCTGCCGATTGAACTCTCGGGGGAAAATCTCTATGAACCAAGGGTCGCTCTGCAGAATTTTGAGCAATTTGACCAGCACTTTAAAAAGTCGAGTCCATGGCTGATTTTGATCTGATTGTGATCGGGGGAGGTCCCGGGGGATATATCGCTGCCATCCGGGCAGCTCAATTTGGCAAGACCGTCGCCATTATTGAGAAAGAAAAACAGCTCGGGGGAACCTGTCTGCGGGTCGGCTGCATTCCCAGCAAGGCGCTGCTCGAAACCAGCCATCTTTACGAACAGGCTCACACCACATTCTCCAAGCGGGGAATCAAGATCAGCGAAGTCTCGCTCGATCTGGCCGGCATGATGGATCACAAGACCAAGGTGGTCAGCACCATGGCGGGGGGTCTCGATGGCCTGATGAAGAAAAACAAGATCAAGCGATTTCTGGGGCACGCCCGCATCGTCAAGCCGGGTGAAGTGGCGATCGAAGGAGCCACCCCGGAAACAATTACCGGAACCAACATTCTGATCGCCACCGGCAGCCAGTCGGCCATTCCTCCGGGGATTCAGGTCGACGGGGAATACGTCGGCACCAGCACCGAAGCTCTCAGCTTCAGTGAAGTTCCCGAACACCTCGTCGTGATCGGCGCCGGCTACATCGGACTGGAAATGGGAACCGTCTGGCGCCGACTCGGTGCCAAGGTGACCGTTCTCGAATTCCTGGATCGCATTCTTCCGGGGATGGATGGCGAAACCGCCGCCGAGGCGATGAAGATCTTCAAAAAGCAGGGCTTCGAATTCCAGCTGAAGACGAAAGTCACCGGCGTCAAGATCGAAGGGAAGCAGTGCCACGTCCAGGTCGAAGGAGGGGGGGCCATCACCTGTAACAAGGTGCTCGTGGCGGTCGGTCGCAAGCCCAACACCGAAAACCTTGGCCTTGATGCAGTCGGTGTGGCGGTGGATCAGCGGGGCTTCATTAAGGTGGATGAGCATCTGCAGACCAGCGTTCCGGGAATCTTCGCCATCGGCGATGTGATCGGCGGAGCGATGCTCGCCCATAAGGCGGAAGAAGAAGGGGTCGCCTGTATCGAACAGCTATATTCCGGCTACGGTCACGTGAACTACGGGGCGATCCCCGGCGTGGTCTACACCGAACCGGAAATTGCCACGGTCGGCAAAACCGAAGAGCAGCTGAAAGAGGCGGGCGTGGAATACCGTAAAGGTTCCTTCCCGTTCGCAGCCAATGGACGTGCCCGCGCAGGGGGACATATCGACGGCAAGGTCAAGATGCTGGCCGACAAGAAAACCGACCGCATTCTGGGCGTGCACATCATCGGCCCGCATGCCGGCGAGCTGATCGCCGAAGCAGTGGCTGCAATTGAATTCGGCGCCACCAGCGAAGACATCGCCCGTTGCTGCCACGCTCACCCGACGTTGAGCGAAGCGGTGAAGGAAGCCGCACTGGCAGTCGATGGCCGGACACTGAATATGTAATCGTTGATGCTGTTCGACAGAACCTCACTCAGGCACAGCGGTCGCGGATCGCTGTGCCTGTTTTCATTGGAGCTTTCCACTTCCCTGAGCCCGAAGCGTCAGCGAGGTTCCCCAGAGAGCCTGCAGACTTACGCGATTCCATTCCACCTGCGCTGGTGAACATTTTCGAGACGCCACACGAGAGTGTTCGGGGTCGCGGGACAGGTCACCGGTGCAGCCCGATGTCCCGGCAGTTGTACACTCAGCAGTCGAACACTCGGCGGGTTGCCGCGAGGTCATTTCTCCAGCTGCAGCAGCGGCAGCAGCTTCCACAGAACGAGCGCCACGGGACCACCGTACAGCACGCTGTCGAGCAGATCGAGCAGCCCGCCGAACCCCGGCAGAAACTTTCCGGAGTCTTTGACGCCGACATCCCGCTTCAACAGTGATTCACATAAATCACCGAGTGCTCCGATGACCCCCAGCAGGGCTCCATAAAACAGGATCGCGGTGAGTTCTCCCGGTTGTGCCCCGGGGATCAGGTAGGGTGCGGCGAACCGGAACCACAGCCAGCTGCAGAGCGCCGCCACGACCACGGCTCCATAGCCCCCTTCCCAGGTCTTGCCGGGACTCAGCGCAGGGGCCATCTTCTTCCGGCCAAAGAGTCGACCGAACGTGTAAGCACCGATGTCTCCCCCCTTCACACAGACCAGCAGCGAACCGAGCGCGACATAGCCGGTCTGCGGGCCGGCGATCCACCGCAGCTGTGCGGTCAGTGCCAGCAGCAACCCGGCATAGCCGATAATGAATGTGGAGGCCCCCAGCGTTTCCACAATTCCACCGGGGGCGCGGAAACGAAGGGCTTCCGAAGCGCAGATCAACAGAAACGACAGCGCAAACGCGACCGTGATGGGGGTCAGGTCGAATGTCGTTCCCGGCAGTCGCCAGTGAATCAGCCAACCGGCCGCCACAATTACCGAGACACACAACGTCAGCAGCGGCAGCTGCAGACGGGGGAATCGTCCCCGAAACATGTCGACCAGTTCAATCGTGCTGCGCCAGGCGAGCAACATCGCCAGGCCGAGCAGATAATAGGCTTTGGTCCCGGCTTTCACGTCGAGATAAAAGATCCCGAACAGGAGCGGGATGATCAGGGCCGACAGGCCGAGTCGCCAGGCAAGCATGCGTCTTACTTCATCGGGCGGCGGCTTACGCCACCAGGAGAATCATACCGTCAGAAGTATGCGGGTAACCGCCGCTAAACGCAACGGGCCGACGCGCGACTGCCGCGATCATTTTCCTGATGAGGCTCCCTCCTCCGCATCGGTGGGCTGCAGTGAGTTTACCGGTCAGGTTCGTTCGGTCCGATCGGGCAGCGCGGTCACTGCTGCGGGAAGGGCTCCGGCAGGGTCAACATGTCACTGACGGGTGTGGGTGTTGCATGTTGACGCTCCTGGTAGCGGCGATTTGCATCGCAATACGCTGCATCGGTCCAGGGACCCTCGAGCAGGTGAATGCTGTTGACCCGCAGCGTCTGGCCGGTCCGGAAATAGAGGTCGGCGATGGCGACGTTGTATTCGCCGAGTGATGTGGTGAATGTCAGTTCTGCCTGAGCCAGCGCCTGGTGGGCCCGTACCAATGCATCGAGTGTGTAGCGCTCGGCGTTGGCTTCGTACTGCGCCTGCACCAGTTCCCGGCGTTGCCGCGCCGTGGTGAGGCGGTTGTAGGCGTTCTCCAGCATCATGTACGTGCGGGCAAGATCGCGGAACGCCGCCGCCACTTCGTGGCTGATTTCCTCTTCCTGCGTTCCCAGCATCGCCTGCGCCTTGGCGAGTCGCAGCTCCGTCGTGCGGACCTGTGCAAAGGCATACCGTCGTCCAAGTGGAACCGAGAATTCCAGTCCCAGATTCCAGCCGGTCTGCTTTCCACTGAAGAGATCTTCGTACGCACTGGAAAACTGTCCGCTCGGAGTTCCGTTCCCTTGATCGAGCAGGTCGTCGCCAAAACCGTTCATCTGCGCGTTGGAGACAAAGTCGAGCCGTGGACGGGTGAGGTTCTGAGCCGCTTTCAGCTGCAGTTCGAGGCTGCGGATATTCCATTTCTGCCGACGAATCTCCGGGCGGAGTGAAAAGGCACTGGCCAGCGAGGTGGACCAGTCGGGGATGAATTCGGCTGTCACCGGTTCATCAAGAGGACGAATCACCCGCCCATCGTTGACGGGGAGTCCCAGCATCAGTCGCAGCTGGGCTTCTGCTGCATAAATTCCATCGCGGGCAACTTCTGTGCGTCCCTGCGCCTCAAGGTAGATATCGCGGAGTTCGGCCTCATGGGCTCCCCCTTCGCCGGTGTCGGCCAGCAGCTGCGAATCGACCTTGCGCCACGAAATCAGGGCTTCGTCCCGCGACTGCACCAGCACTGCATAGGTTTTGTATGTGGAATGCAGCTGCCAGTAGCTGACTTCGACATCGTGAACCATCTGTTGCACCGAGCGTTCGAAATCGGCGAGTGCGATATCGTTATTGATGCGGGCGATGATCACCCCTTGTTGCACGCCGGTGATTCCCTGAATGTTGTCGGAGACCGGTCCGGCGATGCGCGTGAACTCGACCCCCGCTCCGGCCAGCAACGGCTGGCGGTACTGCATCTGCAGCGTTCCCTGATAAACAGACGGAAACAACTGCGGCGGGGTTCCGACGTTCTGGCCCATGTAATTCCAGCTCTGGCTGACGGAGATAATGCCCCCCGTGGCCAGCGATTTCTGCAGCGAAGTATTAAAGACCCCCGTTTCCTGCAGCAACGTGTCCCCTGCGGGCAACCCCGTTGACAGAGTGTTGTTCTGAACGGTTTCATTCCGCCCAAACAGCATCTGGGTTGTGAACTGGGTGTCGAAGTCGGAGAGGGCAGCCTCCACCCCTCGTTGCCCGAACAGCACCCCGGTTTCCTGAATCGCAGGATCGTAGACGGTCGGTGCGTAATCCGGGTTCGACAACACCGGATTTCCGGGGCTGAGGAACTGACCGGCGTTGCGAATGACGGTGCTGTTGGTCAGTGCCAGCTGAATGCACTCCGCCAGCGTCAGATCCCAGATTTCTTCGTGCTCTGTCTGCCGTAATGTTCGTGGCAGTACGGCAAAGCTGACATCCGAACCGGGAGGCTGGTCGACGTCGACATAGTTGATCCGCTCGACATGCGAAATGTAGTCGGCGGGTCGCTTGTCCGTGAGATATTGGATTCGGCCATGCGGTGGCCGGCACCCGCTGGACTGCACAAGAAAACAGATACACAGCAGCAGCGTCAGGCCGCGGCGAAGTGCCGGCGCAGAATCCGCAGATTGCTGACGCAAATTCATTGTGATCCAATGCCCTGTCAGGGGGCCGTCGTCGGATGCGGAACCCGCCCCGCCATCCGGCGCCAAAATTTCTACCCGGTCAAGTCGGCTGCTGCTGCCCCGAAAAGACGCGCGGATGCAATCTCTTCAACGGCCGGCGACTCGTGTTCGGAATCCGCACGTCGGCTTCTTCCGAATTCACCCTCTGCAGGACATATTTCGGACGAGTTTCCCCGACAGTTCAAATCATCACATTCGATTCAGCGAGAATAAGCGGGCGCCGTTCTGTGAGCGGTAACGGCTTCCCAGAGTTCCCAGTTTCAACTGGTAGATCCCTAAGGAATCTCGTTTTTTGCTGCAGCGAGTCAGGGCGAGAACGAACAGACGCAGGAGTCGCTTCGAATCCGAATGATCCGCAAGCGAAGGAATGCCCCCGAATGGCAGAATCGGCCGGAAGCAGGTGGCTGCGTTGATCACAGACGGAAGTGAAACGTCTGCCGGAACCACCGCCGTAGCCAGTCATAAAGCGTACGGGTCTCGACGATGAAGCGGGCCCGGCCTCGCAGCCCCAGTCGCAGTTCCCCCGGATCCTCGTCGAAATCGACATCGGCCTGATACACACCGCTGGCCAGCTTTTCGCGTCCCTGCGGGTCAGTCACCGTCGCCAGCGGTCCTCCATACTTGTTCGACAGGGCGGGGGGGGCGATCTCCAGCTCGCGGTCCGAGAACGCGGTGATGGTGCCGTTCAGGACCCGGTGCGGAGCATAATCCAGCTTCATCCGGACCTTTTCACCCAGCCGGATGTCATGTCGGTCCGCCTGATTGATGAGCAGCACCGCATGGAATTTCTCCGTCGGCGCGATGCTGCAGATCTGCGTGCGCGGTTCGAGCAATGCTCCCCAGTTCTCTTCATCAAGAGGAGTACCGTGCCAGCTCGGCAGCCGCTCTTTGAGGAGTGTCGGCTTCGCGACATCGACCCGGGGCGCCGCGACGACGCGACCGGCGACTGGAGCCTGAATCGTCAGATGCCGGCGTTGCTCATTCAGGTCGGCCAATTGATCGGCGAGGCTCGCCAACCGCTGTTCCGCCAGGTTCTTGCCGTCCAGATCCTTCAGCTGCCGGTAAATGTCGGGTTCGAGCTGCTGCACACGTTGCTCATCGAGCAGGCGGTCCCGCTTGTCGTCGAGTTCCGGCAGTGTGAGGGTGGCGATGTTTGCCCCCGCCTCGACCTCGTCCCCCGGTCGGACATGCACCTGAGTGATCATCCCCGGCACGAGGTTGTAGACGTTCTGCACGCCCACCGGCTCGACGTAGAACGCCGCCTCTTCGTACCAGGGCACCCGAATCATCAGCACGCCGCCGATGACCCCTGCCAGCAGTATCATCGTGCCGATGATTTTGACGCGGCTGAGGGGATCGTTACGAGGCATGGAGAGCATCCGGAACAGGTTCCAGAACAGACCGATGAAGACTCCGGCCAGCGAACCGATGGCCATCATCACCCCTAGGCTTTGCAGCCGATAGGGCTTCAGAACCGTATACAAAAAAAAGGTCACCGCAAACAGCACCACCCAGCGATAAATCGCCGAAGCGATGACAAACGTGATGAACCAGAACTTCCCCGAGGTCGGCATGAAGGGGTCCGGTGGCGATTCGATTCCCAGTGCCCACCATTTGAAAGCCTCCTGCATCAGCTTGCTCGCCTTCGGCCGAAGATTCGGGATCTCCAGAAAATCGGAAAGCATGTAATAGCCGTCATAGCGCAGCAACGGGTTCAGATTGAAAATCACCGTCGTCACGGTCGAAACAAAGAAGACATTCAGCGCCAGGTGATTCAGCAGGCCCGGCTGGGTGTTGTACCAGGTGAAAATTGCCACCGCGGCCAGAATCATTTCGACGTACATGCCGGCGGCGCCGATCATGATCCGCTGCCATTTGTTCTTCAGCATCCACGAATCGGTGACATCGCAATAGAGTGTCGGACTGAAGACCAGCAGCATCACCCCCATGGAGTGGCATTCGCGGCCGTAATGTTTGCAGGAGAGTCCGTGCCCGAACTCATGGATTGTTTTGGCGCCCGCCAGCGTCAGCCAGAGATACATCAGGTTCGGCCAGCTGAAGAACTGCTGGAATTCCGGCAGGCGCTGACGGACTTCGTCGAACCGGATCGCAATGAACAACCACGACAGCGCAATCACTCCGAGCATGCAGCAGATCGCCGGCAGGTCGAACAGCCAGCCGAACCACGGATCGAGCCGGGTCAGCGTCCGATCGGGATCCCATCCCGGCAGCTTCATGTACAGCGGGTTCATCGCGACTTCGCGAATCTTCTTCAGCCGGGCCTCGTGCTGTTTCTTTAATGCGGTTTCGCCCTGACCGGCGCGCTCGCTGATCAGCAGACCTTTCTCGTGCAGGTCGGTAATCAGCGACTGGACATCGACCGGAGTGATGTGCACCGTCGGGAACCTGGCCTGCAGACCATCACGGAGTTCTTCGAGGCTGCGCTGACCGTTCAGCAGATTCAAGATTTCGTACTGTTCAGGCTGCAGCCGGTAATACTTCAGCGCGACCGGGTCTTTGATGACCGGAAATGGGATGTCGCGGTAGTAAATCTCTTCCACCACGAGGTCATTTCGCCTGCGCAGCGGAACAGGCCGCTGGGAAGAGGGGCGAAGTGCGGTGGAGGGTGTCTGGATCTGCATCAGCGCTAACGACGTTGAGCCCCGGTCCTGGGGAAGGAGCGGGGTGTTTCAGAAACTAACCTTGCTGGTCCACCTGACCTGAGCTGCTCGGATTCCGAGAGCCACAACACGATGCTTCATTCTCGACTGTCGACTTCACTTGTTCCCGTTGCGGCTCTGAATCCTTGAGCAGTCCGTCCCTGCCTGGGGGCAAGTGCACCCTCCAGTCCATGAAACGCTGCCTGTGTGGAGACTGGAAAGTGGAGTCGACTCTAACGTGTCAGAGCGGGAGCAGTGAGTGCCGACCTGTCCTCTTTGGCCGCCGTGTCAATTGTCATGGTCCCTTTCAGTCCTTCCCGCAGCAGGCCTTCCGAGTTGTCAATCTCCGCCCAGACCCGAATCACTTTCCCCAGCGGCTGAATCGACACATCGATGAACCCCAGTTTTCCGCCGAATTTTTTCTGCTTCAGCTCTGTCGCCGAGTCGGGAACGTCGAGCGTCACGGTGACCGGTTGCCCCACTTTCAGCTGAAACACGTCGACATCATTGACGTACCCTTCTACCCGCAGCCGATCGGTATTCACGACCTGCAGCACCGGCTCCCCCTGCTGCACGCCTTCTCCCGGACGCTTGTAAGCATGTGTCACCATGCCGCCGATTCCGGAGTGAATCCGAAAGGTCGCCAGTTCCGCGGCAGCCTGATCCCGCATCAGCTCGTTGACTCGTTTTTCGGTCTTTGCCTGCTCGATTTTCAGGTCTGCTGCCTCGGCATTGAGCTGCAGCTTCTGCACCTGAATCAGCGGGAAGGCGGGGCTGTTGGCGGGTGATTTACGGTTGGCATCACGTGCGGCTTCGGCCTCGACCCGGGCCGCCTCGGCGGCTTTGACTGCGGCATGAATATCGGCATCGCTCTCCGCTTTGGCGGTGGCAACCGCCAGCTGCGCCACCGGCACTTCATCTTTGAGACGGATGACGATTTCCTGAGGTTTGACGGTTTCCCCCTCTTCCCGCACGGTCAGCAGCACACCGGTCCGATCGGTCGAAAACGTGACCTTCTCGACGAACGAGGTCATGCAGTCTTCGACTGTGATCTCCTCTGCCGAGGCACCTCTGTGGGAGAACACCCCCAATAGACACAGTCCGCAAACAATCCGATGCAGTTTACGCAGAATACCGGACATGACACTTTCTCGTTCGAGCAGGTGACGCTTGGCAGTTCCCGCGCAGCGCGCGTTCCGGTTGATCAACAACACCTCTCCGCGCCGCGAGAAGGGAAGTCCCGGCGCGTGATATCGCTCACTGCAGGGGGAAAATCCCCGATTGCCTTCCCGCTGGCAAGTGCGAATCTCCGATTCGTTTCCACAGCTACTAAAAAAGTTGCCCAATTCGCTGCTCGGGCATTTTCATTTCTGATATACCCGTTCTCCCCCGCGGAGGGGGGCAGCACTTCCATGAAACCAGAGGCTCCGCGGGCGCTGACTGGAGCAACCTGCTCCGGTGCATTTTGATTGATGAACAGCCCGCTCGCGCCGCGCGAAGTTGTGCAGTTTATCAATCGAAACGCCCGCCGCACGGGCACCGGAAAGAGCAACCTGCTCTAATAGGCCCCGGCTTGTCGGCAACGTCAGCCCGTTCCACGACATCATAGAATAACGAACCAGGGTTATGTCCGGCGACTCACTCCCTTCATCGCGCGTCGACCAGCTCCGGAAACGCTGTGAAGCGTTGCTGGATGAATCCCTGACTCTGGAAGCGTTCGCCCGCGATCTGATTCTGGCGGTCGTCGAACAGGAACGTCTGGCTGCAGCAGCGATCGTCGAGTTCCAGTCCGCGCAGGAGATGCGGATGCTGGCGGGGGCCAAGCTCGAAACGCTGGCTGTGGACGGGTTCTATCACATCGATCCCGACCACGTTTCGCTCCTGATGCAAACCCTGCGGCAGCAGAAGACCGTGGCCATTACGGATCGCTCAGTCCCGGAAGCGGGACTCAAACCGCACAGCATCATCATTGCTCCTGTTCCCACCAAGCAGGCGCCGATCCGGCTGTTCGAACTTTTTACGTTCAACGTGCCGACGCCGGAACGCATTGCCCAGCTCAAAGAGACGGCCGATACGCTGGTGGCGTATTTCAATCGCTTTCTGCAGGAGCAGGCAAACCAGCAGGTCGCCGCTCCCGCCTCAGAGTTCTGGAAAAAGTTTGACGCGTTTCTGCTGAAGCTCCAGCAGACACTCGATCTGAAGCGGACGATCGCCGTCGCCGTGAACGATGGCCGGCTGCTGATCGGCTGCGATCGGCTCAGCATCGCCCTCAAACATGGACGGCGGACCAAGATTTACGGCGTCAGCGGGCAGGATGGCGTCCAGCAGCGGGCCAATCTGGTGCAGCTGATGTCGCGCCTGGCCGATGCTGCCATCAGGCTCGGGAATACGGTCACTTATCGCGGTACCATCGAAGATCTGCCGTTGCCGCTGGAGGAACCGCTCGCCAATTATCTGGCCGAGAGCCGCACCCGCATGGTGCAGCTGGTCCCGCTACGACAACCCGCGCCGTTCATGCCCGATGAACAGCAGGAGGAGAACCGGCGGTCTCGCCCCGAGCGCAAGATTATCGGCTGTCTGATCGTGGAACAGGCGACCGAGGCCCGCCCCAAGCAGACCGTGCTGGAGCGGACTCAGCTGCTCACCGAGCATATCGAAACTGCCATCGACAACTGCGAACGATATGAATCGATCTTTCTGCTCCCGGTGTGGCGGGCACTCGGCCGGGGAGTCCGCTGGTTCAAAGGCCGCCGCCTCTGGATTGCGGGAGCGATCCTTGCCGGGACAACCGCGCTGGGTCTGGCGCTGGCCTTTGTCCCCTGGGAATATCGGGTCGAAGGGAAGGGGCAGGCGATGCCTGTTCGTCAGCACGAAGTCTTTGCCCCCTGGGATGGGGATGTTCGAGAAATCCTGGTTGACAGCGGTCAGCAGGTCAAAGCGGGAGAGCCGCTGATCACGCTCGAAAGTGACGAGCTCGATGCGGAACGGGTCGCCACCGAAAGCGAAATTCTGGAAAAGCGAAAGCTCATTTCGTCGTTAATGAATCAGGAGCACGCCGTTCAGCGAGGGACCAAGCCTGAAGACCTGGCCCGGATTCGGGGTGAGCTGGCGAAGTCCAAGGTCGAGCTCGAAAGTGCGGAGGCCAAACTCCGCAAGCTGCAGAGCCGTCTGGAAAAGCTGATCGTCCGGGCTCCGGCGGACGGTGTGGTGGCGACCTTCCAGCTGAAGCAACTCTTACAGAATCGGCCTGTCCGTCGAGGCGAAGTGCTGCTGGAAGTCATGCAGCCCGAGGGACCCTGGCGGCTGGAGCTCGAAGTTCCCGAGTACCGCATGGGGCATGTGATGACTGCGATGCGGAAGTCAGCCGATGGCAAGTTGCCGGTGGAGTACGTGCTGGCCACATCGGTTGAGACGAGCCATCGCGGCGAGCTCACGAACATTGCCACGCGGTCGAACCAATCCGAGAAAGAGGGGACGATTTTCGAGTGCTACGCGGACATCGATCCCGCGGATCTGCCCAACAGAAACATCGGAGCGGAAGTCATCGCCAAGATTGAGTGCGGCAAGAAGAGTCTGTTCTATGTCCTCTTCGGGGACGTGGTGGAATTTCTGCAGCAGCGGCTCTGGTTCTGAGGCTGTGCCGCCTGCCCGCCGGCATTGCAGGAGGCCGACAGTCGACAGGCCAACATTGCAGCGGGCGCGACCTGACAGAGTTCCCGCGTGAGAGCATTCCGGCGATTGATTGCCCCTCCTCGTCACGCGGAAGTCAGCATTTCATGATGTGAAACGCTTGCTGCGCGGGGATGGAAACGAGCCCCCTGCGCTAGAAGTCGTCGAAGCTGTCGCGGTTATTATTATTGTTGTTGTTCTGGTTGTTGTTTTGATTGCCGTTCTGGTTCTGCAGGTCTTCGTTCTGAGAGCGACGGCGATCTCCGGTCCGTGACGAGCGGACGTTCGCCTGAAACCCGAAGACCTTATCGAACTGTTCTTTCATCAGCTTGACGTCGGCATGCTGCACCGACATCACCTGAATGGTTGTATGGGGGTTGGCCGCCTCGTCGAGTCGGGTGATCAGCTCACGGATTTCCGGCATCAACAGCCCGATCGCCGAGATGACGATCGTGTTCGAAACTTCATCCACCCCGACGGAGAGCAATCCTTTAAACCGCCGTGGTTCTTCCATGCTGGAGGTGCGGTCTTTGGGAGATGAGGTGTTTCCCCAGTTGTAGGTGATGCTCCGCTGCTCATTGTTCTGCCCCTGCTGTTTGGGCTGCAGGGCGGGATCACTCGCACTGAGCAGGTCGCGATAGACCTGCTTGATGGTCGTGCCGACGGTTTTGGCATCCGAGTATTTGATGGTGAAATACTCGGTGACCCGGACGGTTTGCGGGTCGGTCGACGTTGGACGGTCGTAGACACTGATGAGGTCTTCGATAATCGCCAGTTGTTGGGGGGTCGCCCCCTGCACGAGAACCGTTTTCGACGGTTCGTCCGAGATGATCTTGAGCGGCTTGCGCTGCGACATCCGCAGCGACCCCTTGTCGTTACTGTTGTTGCTGGAGTAACCGTACCAGTAGTCCATATAGGAGTTACCGGTTTTCTTCTTGTCATCCTCCGCGAAATAATCCTTGAGAATCCATTCGATATCGAGCGCGTAGGTGTTGGGGTACTTCAACTGAAAGACTTTGTAGTCACGACGAGGGGGGGCGAGTTGATTGATCAGGTCTTCGAGCTGATCCAGCGCTTCCACATCCTCGGAGCGGATCATCACCTGTCCATTGGGACCGCGTCGCAGCAGAATCGGAGACTCGGGCTGCTGTCCGGACTGCCGGGACGGCAACGGTTCTCCGGCAGCTGCCTGGGGCATCTGCAGGGGATCGCGGGGCAAGGCGAGTGGATGATCTGCTGACCCGGGAAGGTCGTCGCCGAAAAGGGCGAGCTGCAGAGGAAGCTGTGGGGCGGCGCCCGGGTTTCCGGAAGTGCTGGCTGCGGGACGTTCTTCGCGGGGAGCGGGTGCTGGCTGCAACGGCTCCGGCACCGACGGTGAGGTGGCTTTGACTTCCGGGCCGGGGAGAACCTGCAGGCGATTGTCGGGCCACATCTGCTGCACCCGTTCCAGCAGCTTGTCTCCTTCGGGGCCACTCGGCAATTCGAGGGTCCGGACCGTCTCCGGGTTCGAGTAACCGGGAACGACTTCACCCATCTTGGCGAGCAGGTTGTAGACCTCTTTCATCTCCGCTTCGTTGGCCCAGACCAGCAGTCGGTTGTGTTCGACATCGGCGTCGACCTTGAACGGACGCTTTTCCTCATTGTCATTGGACGTCTGCTGCTGGCCGTAGAAGCTGAAGTAGCCGTAGCGGTTGTTGTTTTTGTTCTTCTCGTCATCCTTGCCGCTGAGCATGTACTGGATCGTTCCGGCCACCTGATCGGCGGTCGTGCGGCGCAGCGGAATGACGTCGAACTTGCGGGTGCTTCCATCCAGCCGCTGAATCAGCGTCTGCACGGTGTAGTGATCGGAAAGTGTTCCGAAGAGAATCAGTGTGCTGTTCTTCTCGTCGACCTGCAGCCGCGACTGCGGGGAGAGATCGCCCAGTTCCTTGAGAATCTCCAGTAATGGCTGCGGCGCGATGGTGGAGAGCCGGTAGGACTTCACACCCGTGACGTTCCCCAGCAGCTGGGTTGCATTCTCACTGGGAACGTCAATGGCCTCCACCATTTGCGAGATGATTTCCATCTTGTCAGGAGGGGCATTGGCGAGAATGCTGTTTTCGCGTTCATTCACGACCAGTCGCGGTTCCTGTGCGGGACTGGAACTTCCCGCCGGCTGATTGCCACGATTCTGATTCTGCTGCTGTTGCTGCATCTGCTGCATTTGCTGTTGCATCTGCTGCATCATCATGGCGTTTTGATCGCCCCCTCGATTACCGCCTCCTCCGCCTGAGGGGCGTTTCTTGTTATCGAGCCCCAGCATGGTTTCCAGCAGGAGAATCACTTCCGATGCGCGGCGATGTTTGAGTTTGAACTCGCGGACGACCGTGCTTTTCGTGGCGTCTGCCGACTGCTCCATCTGCAGCGTGCGGTAGATATCGCGCAGATTGACAACAGCATCCATCGCCTCGATGCGGTTCACTTCCTTCAGAGCCGTGAGGTTCCCGTTGGGGCTGAGCATCGGCTTGAACTCTTCAACTCCTTTCTCTGCGAGAATCCACTTCAGGGGGAACGAGACTTTGACGAAGTCGTAGTCGGGCTGCTGCTCCAGTTCCTCCGGGGAGATGCGGGGAACGAGTGCCGGGTTCATCTTGGAGATGTTGACCACGGTCAGCATCTCGCCCGACCGCAACATGGTGAATCCTCGGGCCAGCAGGTGCCGGTTGATCAGATCCTGCGCCTCGTTGAGCGAATAGGTCCGCTGGGTGCGGAGGTTCAAAAAGCCATCGGGCAGCTCCTGCCAGTCGAGGCTCAGTTTCGAGACATCCGCCAGCCATTCCAGTACGCGTGGCCAAGGTTGACCATTGAAGTTGAAGGCGATGCGGCCATCGGCATCGGGGCGGACTTCCAGTTCTTGGGGGTCGACCTTGTCTGTTGGCTTGGTCGGCCGTTTGACGACCTGGGCCCCTTCTTTGTTGGCATCGTCCGGCTTCTTGCCTTCTTCACCTGGCTTGGTTTCACCCGGCTTGCTTTCGCCGGATTTGGGGGGCTTGTTCTGTCCGGGGATGACCGGCTTTCCATCCGGGCCGATGACAATCGGACCAGAAGAGGGCTGAGGGGGCTGCGCGGGTGCGGCTTGCGCGAGAAAAACAGCCTTCTCTATCGTTCCTGCCGTTGAAAAGCCTTCTGCCGACGGGAGTTCCAGCCGGGGGAGGAGTCGCGTCGACGGGGCAGCTTCCCCCAGGGAAGGGAACAGCAGGCCGATCGCAAAACAACAGGCAGTCAGGCGCATTGGATATGACACTGAAAGTTCCCGATCAGCAGAATGAAAGCCCCGAAGCGATCAACGGAAGCGGTTTGCTGTGACCGCATCGCGTCGACCATGTTGCGATGCAGGAGACACGCACCACGACCCGTCGAAAGTCGCCCCTGTCCAAAATCAGTACGCCCGAAAGACTCCAGCGATCATACTTGGCGGGGATGACCGGCGGAAACTTTTTTCTATCGCCCGTGAAAGATTTCCGCCGACGAATCCCGTTCGCTCTCCGGTGTTCTGTTTCCACCCCACGGACAAGACCGCAATCAACCGGTCGTAGATACGCCGGAGGGGGACAGTTCGGGGGAAATTTTCCAGATCCCGAGCGAAATTTGCAGGGATTTGGTCTCTTTGCCTGCAGTGGTCGTAGGGTTTGTGACGGATGTTGCGGCCTTTACGCTCGAACCGCTGCCCGGATACGATTTCCCGAACCCCGGGCTGCTTCCGGCCCAGTGACCGCCTCGATGAGAGCAGGTTGCTCTTTTCTGTGTCCGCACAGCAAGTGTTTCGCGTGATGAAATGCTCAATTTCGCGCGGCGAGAACGGGTACCACAAAAGCGAATGTTCTCTAGACTGAAATACCTTCCATGAAAGACTATACGCCGTATCAGAAGAAGATCATCTCGCGGTTCTACGACAACCGGGACCAGATCGATGAACAGCGGCTGGGAGAACTGGTGACCAGCCTGTATCTGGCGAAAGGGGAAAAGCAGAAAGAGAAGCTGTGGGGCGCTGCACTGGAGGCCATGGAGCGGCTGAAGGTTCCTCCGGGACGTATTCAAAACGTGATGGAGAAGAAGGATGCGGCGATTCTGGCGGAAGTTGTCAAGGATCTGCAGTCCGGTTCGCTCAAACGCTCCTGATTCCGGATCGCTCCGGAACAGCGATGGTGATCGCGGGCGAGCCTGTGGGTCCCCGGACCCGCCAAACGCTTCCCAAATACCCCGCCCGATGGCGGTCCACTCTGCCATGCTTCAACAATTTCCATTTTCGTGACATTCCCTTCAGGAGCCGAGAGTGCGTTCCACCCTCCTGCTATTTGCGATCGCAACCGCCTGCGCCGGTTGCTCCCGTCCTCCCACCGAATCGGCCGCGAGCCCGGATGAGGATGTCCAGCTGCCTGTGGTCGCGAGTTCCTCCTCGTCCCTGCCATTTGTCTCCGCTGACGAAATGCGCAAGCGGCTGCAGGCCAATGACAACGCCCATTTTGAGCGCAGCGGGGGCGGATTTGTCACCGCCGGTCTGGTGCAGAGTGGGGTCACTTCGCTCGAACCGCTGCGCGGACAGCCGTTGAAAGTCATTGATCTCTCGGAGACCAAAGTCACCGATCTCGCTCCGCTGCAGGGGATGTCGCTGCAGAAGATCGCCTTCGCCGGCTGTCCGATAGCCGAGATCAGCCCGCTGAACTTTACGACGCTTGAATTCGTCGATGCCTCGCGGACTCAGGTGCGGGATCTGACACCACTCGCCAGCGCCGCGAAGCTCAGTGAACTTTACCTCGAAGGGGGTGTTGTTGAAGATCTCTCCCCGCTGAAGAAGGTGCCTGTCCGGAAACTGTGGCTGAATCAATGTCCGGTGACCGACCTTTCCCCGCTCGCCGGGAAACGGCTGGAGGAACTGAATCTGTGTCAGGCGAAGATCAAGCAGCTCGATGATCTCCAGACCGCGCAGATCGGCACGCTGTGGCTGCGGGAGACGGCGGTCACTGATCTCGCTCCCCTTGCGGGGACGTCACTGGTCAGCCTCGATATTCAGGGGACTCCCGTCACGGACCTGTCGCCGCTCCGCTCGTTGAAATCGCTGGAGCGGCTGAATCTGGCCGGCAGCGCGGTGACTGACCTCACACCGCTGGCTGAACTGCGGTTATCGCGGCTGATCTTCTCACCTGACAGAATCACACACGGAATTGACGCGATTCGCTCAATGCCTTCCCTGCGGGAAATCGATATCTCCTTTGAAGGGGAAAAGCCGGCGCTGTCCGCCCAGGAATTCTGGACCCGGTACGATGCCGGCGAATTCCGGAAGTCCACTCCTGCTTCCGGCTCCTGAGGCGATCGGTCGATTTCCTCCAAATCCGCAGCAAACCGCCCTCTCCGCGACAGGCTTTGCCTGCGGGAGGACGATCGGTCCGGACCGGGGGGACGAGGTAAAAATCAATGGATTTCGCGTGGTGATGCTCGAAATCGAGAACAGAACGGGAACTTGCCGGGCGCATTGCAGGCAAGCCCTCCGCGCCTATAATCCGAAAGCCGCTTTCCAGCGGCTGCTCGTGTTGGCCAGAATATATCAACGCAGATTGATGGCCTGCGCGGCACCGATTTCAGCCGAAAACAATTCGAATTTTCTGATGAATGCTCCACCGTCGCAGCCAAGCGGAAACGGGATAGCCGAATACGAAGGAGCCGAAAGTTGAACTGGCTCAAGGCCTTTTTCACATCTTCCGTCGGTCGGAAGTATGTCATGGCATTCACGGGGCTGTTCCTGTGCTTCTTCCTCGTCGTGCATCTGGGCGGCAATCTGCTGCTCTATGTCGGTGAAGGTGTCTACAACGAGTACGCCAAGAAGCTGCATGCCAGCCCGGAACTGCTGATTCCGGCGGAGATTCTGCTTTACGTTTCGCTGGCTCTGCACATTGGGCTGGCCATCGGGTTGCAGGTCTCCAATCAGGCGGCCCGCAAGCAGGGTTACTCGCTCGCTGAATCGAAGCGGGGGGACCGCATCGTGCTCAGTGGCTGGACCCCAGACCAGACGATGCTGCTGACCGGGATGATCGTCCTGGTGTTCATCATCGTGCATGTCAGCGATTTCAAGTTTGAAATCGGATGGCGCGCCGCACTTGAAGAGAGCGAGCCGTTTGCCAAGGCCCGGGTGATTGTCTCCACCGCCTCACGCGGACTGATTTACCTGATTGGATCGGTCGTGCTGGGGTATCACGTCTCGCACGGCTTGCAGAGTGCCTTCCAGTCGCTGGGCTGGAACCATTCGAAATACACCATGGGAATCCGCTACGCCTCCTGGATCTTTGGCTTTGTGGTGGCTGTCGGCTTCGGCAGCTTCCCCGTGGTGGCCTGGATTCGGGACTGGGGAGCGATCGCCGGCTGAGGAAAGCCGGGCACGATTTTTCAAGACGTCGGTCCAGAGTGGATTTGTCATTTCTCCGTGGTTGTTTGTCATTGAACCACCGGGAAGCACGCAGGCTGGTCTGACTTCAATGACAACCGAGAACTGACCAATGACACAAACTTCGTCCAACTCGATCCTTGACCCCCGCGTTCCCGAGGGGCCGCTCTCCGAGAAATGGGATCGCTGCAAGAACGACCTCAAGCTGGTCGCCCCCAATAACAAGCGGAAGTACGACATCATCGTGGTGGGGACCGGTCTGGCCGGCGCCTCGGCCGCGGCTTCGCTGGCGGAACTGGGCTATAACGTCAAGGTGTTCTGTTTTCAGGATTCCCCGCGCCGGGCACACAGTATCGCCGCTCAGGGGGGGATCAACGCCGCCAAGAACTATCCGAACGATGGCGACTCGGTCTACCGCCTCTTCTACGACACGATCAAAGGGGGCGACTTCCGCGCCCGCGAAGCGAATGTCTACCGCCTCGCCCAGATCAGTCCGAACATCATCGACCAGTGCGTCGCTCAGGGGGTTCCCTTTGCCCGCGAATACGGGGGGCTGCTGGCCAACCGGACCTTCGGGGGGGCCCAGGTCTCGCGAACGTTTTACTGCCGGGGACAGACCGGACAACAGCTGTTGCTGGGAGCCTACAGTGCGTTGATGCGGCAGGTCGGCACGGGGAAAGCCAAGCTGTTCGCCCGCCGCGAAATGCTCGACCTCGTCGTGGTCGACGGCATGGCCCGGGGAATTGTCTGCCGAAACCTGACCACCGGTGAGTTCGAAACCCACGCCGCTCATGCGGTGCTGCTCTGCACCGGCGGATACGGCAACGCGTTCTATCTCTCCACGAATGCCAAAGGCTGCAACGTCACCGCAGCCTGGCGCTGCTACAAGCGGGGTGCCTACTTCGCCAATCCCTGCTTTACGCAGATCCACCCGACCTGCATTCCGGTGAAGGGGGACTATCAGTCCAAGCTGACACTGATGAGCGAGAGTCTGCGGAATGACGGCCGGGTGTGGGTTCCCAAGAAGCCGGACGACACCCGCCAGCCGGGCGATATTCCCGAAGAAGAACGGGATTACTACCTCGAACGGCGTTATCCCGCCTACGGGAACATGGTTCCCCGCGACGTGGCCAGCCGCGCCGCCAAAGAACGCTGCGATGCCGGTTACGGAATCGGCGAGACCGGCATGGCGGTCTATCTCGACTTCCAGCGGGCCATCAAGGAACAGGGGGAAGCGGTTATCCGCAGCAAGTACGGCAACCTGTTCCACATGTATCAGAAGATCACCGACGAAAACCCCTATGAAGTGCCGATGCGGATCTACCCCGCCGTCCACTACACGATGGGGGGGCTGTGGGTCGATTACCATCTGCAGAGCACCGTGCCGGGACTGTACGTGCTGGGGGAAGCCAACTTCTCCGACCACGGCGCCAACCGCCTCGGAGCCAGTGCCCTGATGCAGGGACTCGCGGATGGCTACTTCGTGATTCCCTATACCGTCGGCAACCACCTCGCTTCCGGGAACCTCAAGCCGGTCACCACCGCGCATCCAAAGTTCGAAGAAGTCCGGAAGGAAGCGGTCGGCCGCATCGACCGCCTGCTGAAGATCAAAGGGAACCGGACCGTCACCAGCTTTCACCGGGCACTGGGCGAGATTCTCTGGAACAACTGCGGCATGGCCCGCAACGCCGAAGGCCTGCAGGACGCCCTGCAGAAGATTCGCTCTCTGCGGGACGAGTTCTGGCGGACGGTCAATGTGCCCGGCAACGGCGCGCAGTTCAATCAGCAGCTCGAATACGCCGGCCGCGTGGCCGACTTCCTCGAGTTTGGCGAATTGATGGTGCTCGACGCACTGGAACGCCGCGAATCGTGCGGTGGTCACTTCCGCGAAGAGTTCCGGTCCGAAGATGGCGAAGCCCGTCGCGACGATGACAACTTCGCCCATGTGGCGGCCTGGCAGTACACCGGCGACGCCAGCGCACCGGTGCGCCATCAGGAACAGCTGCACTTCGAAACGTTGAAGATGACCGCCCGAAGTTACAAATAGTTTTCATGGCGAAACCCCAGCTGCCCCGGCAGCCAGGCTTCGACGGAAGAGTTTACGGACATGACCAGCCACACGAAGAACGCACTGAATCTCAAGCTCAAGGTCTGGCGGCAGAATGGCCCCCAGGACCGGGGCGAGTTTCGTGAATACAAGCTGCAATCGATCTCTCCCGACATGTCGTTTCTGGAGATGCTCGACATTCTGAACGAGCAGCTGATTCATCACGGAGAAGATCCGGTCGCCTTCGACCACGATTGCCGCGAAGGGATCTGCGGCATGTGTGGTGTCATGATTAACGGTCAGGCTCATGGTCCTGATCGTGAGACGACCACCTGCCAGCTGCATATGCGTCGGTTCCAGGATGGCGATACGATCGTGATCGAACCGTGGCGCGCGGACGCGTTCCCGGTCATCAAGGACCTCGCGGTCAACCGCAGTGCCTTTGACCGGATCATCGAGGCCGGGGGCTTCGTGTCGGTGAACACTGGACAGGCCCAGGACGGGAACTGCATTCCCGTTCCCCGGCACGACCAGGAATCGGCCATGGATGCCGCCGCCTGTATTGGCTGCGGAGCCTGCGTTGCCGCCTGTAAGAATGCCTCGGCCATGCTGTTTACCTCGGCCAAGGTGTCGCAGCTGTCCCAGCTTCCGCAAGGGGGACCGGAACGGTCTCGCCGCGTGCTGCGGATGGTGGCGCAGATGGATCAGGAAGGGTTCGGTTCCTGCACCAACACCTATGAGTGTGAAGCCGCTTGCCCGGCCGGCATTTCCGTCACACACATCGCCCGTCTGAATCGCGAGTACTTCAAGGCGACGCTCTTCTCTCGCGAAGAGAAAGCGGAAACCGGCGGTGTCGGCTAGCGCCGGCTGCTTGTCACGGTCCTCACGCACCTCTCATTTGCAGGGATGAGTGCTGGTTCCGGACCTGATGGGGGGAATCAAGTGTCAGATCGCCGCCAGTGATGTCTGGGCCGAATGAGTACGGTGGTCCGCATGAGGGGCACCCCTCAGTCGCGGTGATGGCACTGTTTCCGACAGGCCCTCACCGACTCTCGCGGAAGTGGCCCGTGAGCGTGATTCCGCAGTTTTCTTGCGGCAGACAGCGGATTGACGTGGCGACTTTCCGCCCTACTCCGGACGCGGGTGTTCTCCGTTTCCGGGAAGGACACCGCTCTTCGGTGTCCCGGTCTTCTTCGGAATCCTTCCCGGATCGGGATGGGCAGAGGTACGATGTCTGCCTACGATTCTGGAAAGATTGAGCGGGGAGGCAGCCATGACACGATCTCTGCTGTTTCTGATGCTGTGGGCCGCAACTCCGGTCTGGGGATCGGAATCCGGCTCGTCCGCGACGATGCCGACCTCTCTTCGGGAGACGGAGTCGGCTGCTCCGTTCGTGTTCGACTCCCGTCGATTGCTCCCGGCGATTGTAAAACTGTCGGGCGCAGCAGATCGGGAAATCGCTCCTTCCCGGCAGTTCGCGAGTCTGAACTCCCCGGTCCCGGTTCCCGATGCGAAGGTGGTCCCGGCGAGTTTCGATGAAGCAGTGGATTGCATCCGCGCCCAGTGCCAGACCGGCTCTCTGATTTTCACAGAAGGGGATTGCCTGGCTGTCCGGATCTTTACGTGGAGTTCCTATACGCACGTGGGAGCGGTCGTCTTCGAAGGGGATGAACCGTTCGTCTATGACAGCACCAGCGGCATCGGGGTGCGGAAGCTGCCGCTGCGGGAATTTCTGCTCGCCCTGCAGGTGGAACAGGTGTCGCTGTTGCATCCGGTCCGTCCCTTCACAGCGGAGGAAGCAGCGACTTTCGAACTCACGCTCCGGGGTGAACTCGGCCGGCCCTATTCTGTCAAACATCACCTCACGGGTCGACGCAATTCGGGTCTGCATTGTGCGGAGTATGTGACCGATGCCCTGATCTCGATCGACTGGCTGCAGGCGAAAAATCCGGTCCGGGTGTCACCGGCGAGTCTGGTTGCGGGGATCGTGATGTACCAGGTCTATCAGGTCGGGGAGATCGTTCCGGTACCGGTCGTGCTGACCCCTGTGCCGGAGACCACCGGGATGTGTGCCCGCCTCTGGCAGGGGACCCGCAGTGCACTGGCCTCCTGCACCACCAAGCTTTCAGGATGGGTTTTGTGCCGCTAGAGCAAGTTGCTCATCGCCGTCCCCGCGCGGCCCGTGACCGGAGGGAGCATGACAACGCCGCGTGTCGCAGCCGGGTTGATGTGCACTCCTCGGATCGTGAAAAAGTCGATCGTCGCCTTGTGTGGCTGTGGGGCCTGCTCGCGTTCATGATGAACAGCGCCGCTCTGGGGCAGGAGGCTGTTCCCGCAACGCCGCAAATGCTTTCCACCTGGATCAGCGACCTGCAGCATGTTGATGAAGCGGTTCGGCAACAAGCCCGCGATCAGCTGGTCGCGCAAGGAGCGGCTGTGCTGCCTCTCCTCTGGAGGTCGCAACTCCCAGCCGGGGCGAATCCGGATGTGGCTACCTCAGCGTATCGGGACATTGAAGCCCGGATCGCCGGTCAGATGCTGAAGAAGCCTTTGCCGGCGCTGGCGGAGAGGCCGTCGCAGGTGTCACTGGAGGAGGCGCTCATCAAGTTGTCCGCTGCCAGCGGCAATGCGATTCGCCAGGAACTGCAGCCCGATGAGCAGCAGCGACCCGTGGTGCTGGATGATGTGGCGGCTCCCTTCTGGACAATGCTCCGCAGGATCTGCGCACAGGGGCAGGTCGGATGGCACTGGAATCGGGAGGGGCAGTTGGTGGTGGCGTCGTCGAACCGTCGGCCCGCTGAGATTCTGGACGTTGTGGACTGCTTCCGGATCGACGCCCTGCATATTGTGCGGGAGCAACCGCCCGGGGGAGCACCGTTGCCGCTGCGCATGCAGTTGCAGGTGGATGTGGAGCCGCGCGTGCAGCCATTCTTCGCCACATTGCGGGCGAATCAGATTCAGTGCCGGATCGATGAGGTGTTGCTGAGGCCTTTCAGTCCGTCGGCCACCATCGATCTTTCGTTCAACCGTCAGTCAGCGCGCGGAACACTCGATTTTCATTGGGACGATGCGATCACCGGATCACAGGCAACGCTTGAGGGAACACTGGAAGTCTGCTGTGCAGCACAACGGGTCCCGGTCAGATTGTCGCTTGATCAGCCGGGCATGACCGCAACGGGTGGACGCATTCAGGTGCAGCTGGTGCAGGCGGTTCGCACTGCCGCCGAAACTACGGTGACATTGCGGGTGACGTATCCTCCCGAGCTGTTCTGGGAATCGCATCGCCTGGCGATGCTCTACCGGAATCTCCGCGGGGAAGGAGAGCAGGGGCAATCGCTGCCGGTGACCGAGCGGGAAGTGATTGAAGTGCTCGGAAATGTGCAGACGCTGCGCTGCGTGATTCCGGAAGCGAATGGAATTGCTCCCGCGTCGCTGATCTACGATGTTCCGACGCTGATTGTGAACGAAGTGGTCCCCTTTCGGATCTCACGCGTGCCGGTCCTGGTGCCGTAGAACAGGGGAGCGTCCGCATGGCTCCGTTCGCTCGAGTCCCGCAATGCGTGCCGCCACTTACCCTTGCGAGGTGATGAAGTCAGATGTTCGAAGAGGCAGTCGGCCCCGCAATCTCGAAGAGCACCTTGAGATGATTTTTCTGCTGGGCGGTTTCAAATGCCTCACGGGCAGCTTCGAGCGGATAACGGGCGGTGATCAGCGACTCGACCTCGATGCTCCCCTCGGCCAGCGCGCGGATGGCCGGGGCAAACGGACCGCAGCGGGAACCGAACACCCGCACTTCATCAATGACCACCGGAGCGAGGTTCGGTCCGTTTTCACCCGCCACCGTGGTTTTCAGCACAATGGCTCCGCGGGGACGCACCAGTCGACAGGCGGTGGGGAAGCCGCTGGCTGATCCGGTGCAGTCGACCACGAGATCGGCCGTGCGGGCAGCAGGCAAGTGTTCCAGCAACGTTGTGCGAATTCCTTTGCGGGATAGTCGCTCCAGCTTTTCGGGGTGCTTGCCGACCACCAGCGGATCGCAACCGAGCAGAGCCAACACCTGCGCGCAAAGATTCCCGAGCCGACCATCTCCGAGAATGACCACATTGCGGTACGGAGCCAGGTCGACCTGCGCCGGAATCTGAAAGGCGGCCGCCAACGGTTCCACAAAGACAGCGGCGTCATTACTGACATGGTCAGGCATGAGATGCAGGTTCGCCTCGGGCAGCCAGACCCGGTCGGCGAACGCTCCATCGTGATTCAGAATCCCCAGCACGGTCCGATGCGGACAATGGCTTTCCAGCGAGCGCTCGCAGGCATCGCATTGACGGCAGGCACAATTGATCTCCCCCACCACACGCTGGCCGGCGAATCGACCGGTTTCCGCGATGCCGACGAATTCGTGCCCGAGCACTCCGCGAAAGTTCATGTATCCCTGAATCAGCTGCAGATCTGTTTCGCAGATGCCGGCTTGCAGCACGCGGATCGGAATGTGTGTGGGATGCGGTGTCGGCGTATGCGAGTCGGTGAAGAGAGGGAGGCGATCAGAGAAAGTGACTGCACGCATGGAACCATCGGGCTGCTGGAGGAAAAAGCACCAGTGCTCAAATACAGGAGGCCACGTGAGGCGGTGGTCCGGAACAGACAATCCACCCCTGCACCTGCTCTAATGAGACGAGACTTCGGGCACCATACCTTGATTCGTCCTCGGCCACCATGCAACTTTCGATTCGCGATCACAGTGCTGCGCTGGCTGCTTGCCTCGACCAGGCACGCGACCTGTCCCTCTCCTACCGAGATGCCAGTCAACTTCCGGAGAAGACAACGGAGCTGTTGATCGACACGCCTTGTCCGGTCCACAGTCTGGACACAGGGGCAACTGACTTTCTGCTGAGGTACGAAGTCTTTCCGGCACGCATCCTGACGTTTGCCGGGGACTGGTCCCGGTCCGGTCGACTCATGCGGCCGGGTGACATCATTGTTCAGCAGGCGTTTCTGCCCCCCGGTCCGTTGTCGCTGAAGTTGGTCTTCGCGGTGCGTGTCCTCGATGTTCAGCGCTCATCAGAGCGGGTCAGCTTCCGCTATGGTACGCTGCAGGGACATGCCGAACAGGGGGAGGCGGAGTTTCTGCTGCTGCTCAGCGATGGCTGCGTGACGGCCCGCATTCACACATTTTCGCAGGCGGCCAATGCGTTGGCGCGCTGGACCGGCATTGCCCTTCCGTTTCAGGCGTATTGCACGCGGGCCGCCCTGCAACGGATTCGTCATGAATTCCTGCAGCGACACTCCGGCTGACGGATCAACAGGCGTCGGAGTCGATTTTTTTCTGATCGAACCGCTCCTATACTGCGGTTTCTGAAATGACAGATCGACAGAAAGGGGTGCTCCCGGCGGGAGCTGAGCAGGTCCGGTGCTTGATCCTGACCACTGTCCTGAGTGCCCCTGATCCTGGTTCTGTTTTGTCTTCGAGTCCTTTCTGAATTCGTCTCTCTCTTGCTGGATTTCAAATGCCCACGTTTCAACACGATCAGCTGTTCCGGTTGGCTCAGGACATTCTCGTGGGGGCAGGCGCCTCGGTGGAAGATGCCGCGACCGTCGCCTCCGAGCTGGCGGATGCAAACATCGTCGGTCACGATAGCCACGGCGTGATGCGGTTGAATCAGTACGTCGATTTCGTGCGTGACGGCCACGTGAAGCTCGGAGCACAGGCGGAAGTGCTGAAGGACGGGCCGTCGTACGCGGTTCTCGACGGACACTTCAATTTCGGTCAGGTGACCACTCGCTTTGGACTGGACCTCGCGCTCCAGAAGGCGAAGGAAACGGGTCTGGCCACCGTGCTGATGCGGAACGTGAATCACATCGGTCGGCTGGGAGCCTACACCCACGAGGCGGCCAACAACGGCATGGTCGCCCTGATGGCGGTGAATGCCCCGGGGCCGGGGGGGGTGGCTCCCTTCGGGGGGATCGATCGCCGCCTCGGAACGAATCCGATCAGCATCGCCGCTCCGGCCGGTCGCGATGCACTGGTGCTCGACATGACAACGAGTGCTACCGCGGAGGGGAAGCTGCGGGTTTCCAAGCAGAAAGGGGAAATGATTCCCGAAGGCCTGATTATCGACGGCCACGGTCAGCCGTCGTGTGATCCGAATGCTTACTACAACAAGCCCTACGGAGCGATCCTTCCGCTGGGGGGCGCCTTGATGGGTCACAAGGGCTTCGGCCTGTCGGTGATGGTCGATGTGCTCTGCGGCATTCTGTCGGGCAGTGGCGTCTGCCGCGAAGATCTTCCCCGCGGTGCCAACGGCGTCTGGCTGCACCTGCTCGAGATCGAGCGGTTCCTGCCCCGCTCCGAATACGACCGGTGGATGGCCACTTATCTGGAGTCGATCAAGGGTTGCCGTCGGCTGCCCGGGGTCGACGAAATTCTGATGCCCGGAGAAATTGAACAGCGTCGCAAGCAGCAGCGTCTGGCTCAGGGGGTCGACATCCCGGATGAAACCTGGCGGCAGATCAACGAACTGGCGGCTTCGCTGAACGTCAAACTCTCTGTGTGACAGAGTGGAATGGGGGGACGCCATGTCCGCATCGTCACTGCAGATCGGCGTCGTCAGCGATACGCATGGGGATCTGCCCCGCACCCGTCACGCTGTCGAACTGCTGAAAGAGCATTCCATCGCCGCTGTTCTGCACTGTGGAGACATTGTGTCCCCGGAAGTGATCCCCCTGTTCAACCCGTGGCCGACGCATTTTGTGTTCGGCAACTGCGATGCAGGTCTGGCGCTGCTGCGACGCACGATCGAGGATTGTGGGCAGACCTGCCACGAGCGGTTCGGTTCGCTGAAGCTGGGAGGGCGGTCGATCGCGTTTCTGCATGGAGATGATCTGGTGCAGTACGTTTCGGCGACTGCCTCCAATACTTATGATCTGGTCTGCTACGGTCACACGCACAAGTTCGAACATCATCTGGAAGGGAAGACGCTGGTTCTCAATCCCGGCGCGATTCACCGGGCGAATCCGCATTCGTTCGCGATCGTGGATCTGCCGACCCTGACGGTCCAACGTCTCCTGCTGGATGATCCTGATTCCTGAATTCGCAGCCGGTCGCTGCGGGTTCGTTTTTGAATTCTCAAGTTAGATTTGCAGGTTGAGGAATGTCTCACGCATCACAGGTACAAGACCCCATCCGTGTCGCTGTGAACGGAGCCGCGGGCCGTATGGGGCAACGGCTGGTGGCCCTGATTCATGCGGATCCCGGACTGAAACTCGTGGGGGCGATCGAGCGGCCCGATTCCCCCGCCCTGGGAAAGGATGCCGGCGAAGTGGCCGGTGTCGGACGGATCGGCGTTCCGTTCTCGGCTGAACTGCCGGAGAAGCTGGATGTCGTCATTGACTTCTCCACACCGGAAGGGGCTGTCGCGATCGCGCAGCTCTGCGCCGAGCGCCGCATTCCTCTCGTGGAAGCAACCACGGGACTGTCTGAGCATCAACGGCAGGAACTTCTCTCCGCCGCCCAGGAGACAGCGATTGTCATCTCACCCAGTATGAGTCTGGCGGTGAATGTGGCGATGAAGCTGGTCCGCGAAGCTTCGCGTGCGCTGAAAGATCTGCCAACCGGAGTCGATGTGGAGATCGTGGAGCGGCATCATCGCTTCAAGGAAGATGCTCCCAGTGGGACGGCATTGAAGTTCGGCCAGATCGTCGCTGAAGAGATGGGGCAGTCGGAGCAGCGGCACGGCCGACATGGTCAGACCGGGCAGCGTCCCCGTCAGGAGATCGGATTCCACGCGCTCCGGACCGGAGACAACGTCGGTGAGCATCAGATCGTGTTCGGCATGCTCGGCGAGACGCTGGAAGTCTACGTCCGGGGACAGACCCGCGACAGCTACGTGCATGGAGCATTGGCTGCTGCGAAGTTTGTTGCCTCGCAATCGGCCGGTGTCTACTCGATGGCCGACGTCCTCGGACTGTAAGTCACTCGGGGAGGGTCGCGCGAGTCCCTGAATTTCATTTGAACAGCGGGCCATCGTCAGTACAGCCATTCAGTCTTGCCTGGGATGATCCTGATGCTCCATATGCTGCGTGCTCTTCCGGTGGTCTGCTGCATCTTGATTTCGCACCTCTGTGCCGAAGAGTTCACGCTGCGCGCGGGGACTTACGAACGGAAAAACTGTCCGGTCGAGGCCAGTCTGCCGGAATCCCTGGCGAACGCTGCGGCACTGCAGCTGCGCGATCTGGAGTCGGGACAGCTGATTCCGGTGCAGTTGGTTGAGAAGGGGAAAGCGGCATTCCTCCTGGGTGAACTCGCTGCGCAAGGGACCCGTCGATATGACCTTCGCGCAGCGCCAGCGGGAGCGGAATCGTTTCCCAACCGCGTGACCGTTCAGGAGCAGGGGGGCACATTGCGGATGGAGATCGATGGTCGACCCGCGCTGTCGTATCACATCGACGTTGTCCCTGCGCCGGCTGAAGCGGATCCCCGATATCGTCGCAGCGGACACATTCATCCGGTGTTCACGCCGCAGGGGAAGCTGGTGACAGATGAAATGCCTCCCGACCATTATCACCAGCACGCGCTGTTCAATGCGTGGGTCAACACGACCTACGACGGAGAACATGTCGATTTCTGGAACCAGGCCAAAGGGGAGGGGACCGTTGAACATCGCGAAGTGCTCGGCATGACGAGCGGACCGGTTCTCGGCTCGTTCCAATGCCGTCTCGCGGCGATTCAGTTTCTCAAAGAGGGCGCGCCTCGCGACATTCTCGATGAGGTCTGGTCGGTCACCGGCTGGGCCACCGGGGAGGGGCATCTGTTTGAAATCTCGTTTGTGCAGAAGAACATCACCCCCTTGCCACTCCGGATTGAAGAGTACCACTACGGAGGAATGGCGGCCCGCGGGAACTGGGTCTGGCGGCGACAGCCGGGCTTCGACTTTCTGACCAGCGAAGGAAAGAACCGGAGCACCGGCAATCACACACGTCCGAACTGGATTCTGATGCACGGACTGGTCGACGAGCAGCCGGCCGGGCTAGCTGTCTTCTCGCACCCCGGCAATTTTCGCAGTCCGCAGCCGGTGCGGATTCATGACAAGATGCCCTATTTCGTCTTCTCGCCTCCTGTGCTCGGCGCGTTTGATATCGCTCCGGGAGCAACCTATTCCGGCCGTTATCTGTATCTGGCCAACGACGGTCCCTTCGATGCCGACCGACTTGCATCGATCTGGAAGGACTACGCCGAACCGCCGCAGATCGAATGGACTCCGTAAAGTCGCAGCTGAGGGTGGGAGGACGATTCACGTCCACGTTCCCCGCCGAGAGCCGACAGCCGGGTTGTACAGTTTGATCACAGGACCCTGGGCGAAGTGGCCCTTCGACAGGGCGGGGTGGCAAGCTGGGGGAAGTGTCGCTGCGCGTCGACAGGCTCTTGCGGCAGTCTTTACCGGAGGGCCCGGGAACAGTCCCGATATGGCTGTTTCCGCTTGTCGCAGTTTTGCGGAGGGGCTTAGAGTCCCGGCTCACATCTCGATTTCCCCGTCAGAGCGGTTCGCCTGATCCTTTTCCCCCACGATTCTCACATCGTGCCCGGCTGACCCGCCCCATCCTGCCTGAATTCAACGATCCTCACGGAGGTCAGCGTGATTGCACCCTCACGTCTCGCGCTTTCGATGTTCGCAACCGTGTGCGCACTTCTGAACGTCGTCCCGCTTTGTGCACAGGATATGCGGGTCTATACCCGGGTGACCGATCTGTCCCGCGGGCCCGAGCAGAGCCGCATTCTCTCCAACAGTCTCACGCTGTTTCACGCCGGCAAAGTCTATGACTACATGGACGAAGTGGGTGAAGTGGTCATCTTCGAACCGATGCATCACCGGTTTATCGTCATCAGCCGGGATCTGACTGCGACTGAGGTCTCCTTCAGCGAGCTCAATCAGTTTCTGGAGACCGCGCAGATCGAGTCGCAGAAGTACATCGAGGAGCTCGCTGCGCGGCAGGATGCTGCTGCGACCAAGATTGCGGCGTCAATCCGGTTTCAGCTGCAGCCCGAATTCCACGAGGCGTTTGACGCCGCTCAGAACCGTCTCAGCCTGAACGGCGGTGCTCTGAATTATGGAGTCAAGACGGCGAATGTGAACCGGCCGGACTGTGTTGCCAACTATCTCCACTATGCCGACTGGGCGGCTCGGCTCAACTATGTGCTGCATCCGCATTCGACTTATCCGGCGGCCCGGATCAAGCTCAACACCGCCATGCGGGACCGCGCACTGCTGCCGGTGCAGGTTGATCTCAGCCTGCATCTGAACGAGCCGATTCGCCTGCGGGCTGATCATACCTTTGCGTGGGAATTCCAGTCTGCGGATCGCCGACACATCAATCACTGGGAGCAGAAGCTGCAGTCGAAGGAAGTCCGCTGGGTCAGCTTCCATGAGTATCAGCAGCGGCTGCTGGCCCACGTCCGCTAGAGCAGACGGCACTTTCCCGTCCCCTCGCAGCACGCGTTCCGTCTCGTGAGGTGCTAACAGTTCACGAGACGAGGAGGGGGCAATCAAAAGTCAGAAGATGCTGAAGGGACGAGTGGCTAAGTCTGCGGAGACGAGGCCGTTCCCGAAGCTGCATCTCTGGTGCCCGCGGAAGTTCTTCTGCTGTGCCCCCTGAATTTCTTTTGCGAACGATTTCTTTGAAAGTCCCGGAAGAACGCGGGGGGAGTGGGCGGCGTCTCCCCTTGCGTCAATGATTTCGGTGCGGCGGTCCGACCTGGCCCGACTTGCTCAGGGAAATTTCTGATTTCCCGCGTCTTTCTTCGGATTCCGGTTCTTTCCGGACAGCTTCAGGCTGCAAATAGTATCTCATGCCACGTTGGTGGAAACGCGGTTGGGACTCCCGTGCAGAGCCCTTTTGCGTCCACGATCAGTGCGCTGTCAGTCGCCTTCAAAAATGATGTCTTTGTGGCGTGAGTTCGGAGTGCTGCTGCGCCGGGATGTGGGATGAAAATGCCTATGTTGTCCGTTAAGCTCACGTTTGGTTCTGAGGAATCCCAGTCTTACGGAAGTGGTGCTGAGGCCGTTTCCGGAATGCGACCTTTCGAGAGGAACTTTTATGTCGTCCGGTTTATCGCGTCGTGATTTTGTCAAAAACACAGCGGCCGTCGGTGCTGCTGTCTGGGTGGGACACAAGTCAGGGTTTGCTCAAAACCCGTCCCCGCTGAACAAGGTCCGGTATGCCTGCATCGGTGTGACCGGCAAGGGGGCCAGCGACTCCGCCGATGCGGCCAAGCATGGCGAGATCGTGGCGATCTGCGATATCGACGACGATAAACTCCAGAAGTCAGCGACCCGGCCCGGTTTCGAAAACGCTGAGAAGTTCTTCGACTTCCGCGAGATGCTCGACAAGCTCGGCGACAAGATCGATGCGGTGACCGTTTCAACGCCCGACCACACGCATGCTCCCGCAGCGGCCATGGCCATGAAGATGGGGAAGGCGGTTTACTGCCAGAAGCCCCTCACACACACGGTCTGGGAATCACGTCGACTGCAGGAGATCGCCCAGCAGACCGGCGTGGCGACCCAGATGGGAAATCAGGGAACCTCCATGGACGGTCTGCGAAAGGCCGAATCCCTGATCAAGTCCGGCATTCTGGGGAAGATCAAGGAAGTGCATGTCTTCACCAATCGCCCCGTCTGGCCGCAGGGGGGCGATCGTCCCGAGGCCAAGAGCCCACCGGCCAGCCTGAAATGGGATCTGTGGCTTGGCCCGGCACCAGAGCGTCCGTACGGAGAAGGGTATCACCCGTTCAGCTGGCGCGGCTGGTGGGACTTCGGCACCGGAGCACTCGGGGATATGGCCTGCCATACCTTCAACATGCCGTTTGCCGGTCTGGGGCTGGCCAATCCGAAGACGATTCAGGCCCACTGCACCGGACACAATCACGACAGCTATCCGAATGCCTCGAAGATTGTGTTCGAGTTTGCCCAGCCGAAAGGTGACGGCCTCGTTCCCGTGCACTGGTATGATGGGGGTTTCCGTCCGGAAGAGTCGCTGCTCAATGGCTACGAACTTCGCGGTGCCAAGGGAGACGCCAAGCCGCGCGGGTCGATCATCATCGGTGAAGACCTGACCTTGTATTCCTACAACGACTACGGCGAATCGTGGGTGCTGCTCGACAAGGAAGGGAAGGAAGTCCCGATTCCCGAAGTCGAGTTTGTAAAGTCGCCCGGTCACTTCACGGAGTTCCATCAGGCAATCACGGGTGAGCTGAAGCAGGCGAAATCGAACTTCATCGACTACGCTGGCCCGCTGACCGAAACGATCCTGCTGGGGAACCTGGCGGTCTACGCCGCTGCCAAGGGTGACGGCAAGAAGATCGAATGGGATGCCGAGAAGATGGTGGCCACCAATGCACCGGAAGTGCAGAAGCTGGTCAAAAAGGAATACCGTGGGAACTACGGTCAATATCTCGATGCCTGATCCCAGGTCTTGTGAATGAACGTCCATCGCCCCGAGCTTCGGCCCGGGGCGTTTTTGTTGCGCGGCAGAATTCCGGCGACTGATACCCAATCGCCCCCCGCCGATCTATCATGACCGTCGGCAGATTTGATTTCAGCAACCCGGCGGACCCACAGCATGTCAGTGGAACCATTGATTGCGGTCTTTGTGGATTTCGAGAACCTTGCTCTGGGTGTCCGGCATATGAAAGCGGGCAAATTCCAGATCGAGCTCGTATTGAAGCGACTGCTGGAGAAAGGGCGGATTGTCTTCAAGCGGGCCTACTGCGACTGGAGTCACTATCAGGACGAGCTGCGCCAGTTCCATGGACAGGGAATCGAGCTGATCGACATTCCGCAGACCCGGATGAGCGGCAAGAACAGCGCCGACATTCATATGGTTGTCGATGCGCTGGACCTCTGTTATTCCAAGCAGCACATCGACGTCTTCGCCCTGATCTCCGGCGACAGCGACTTCTCTCCGCTGGTTTCCAAGCTCAAGGAAAATAACAAGAGGGTGCTGGGCTGCGGAGCCAAAAGTTCGACCTCAGACCTGCTGATCGCCAATTGCGACGAGTTCATTTATTACGACGATCTCATTCGTTCTGCTTCGAAACCCCAGCCGGTCAAAGTCAAACTGGAGAGCGGCAAGAAGCAGCAGGCCGCCGACAGAGTGCTGGAGGTCCTGGCCTCACTCGAACAGGACTACGATTACGTCTGGAGTTCCATGCTCAAACAGGCGATTCGTCGGGTCTACCCCGGATTCAATGAGGGATACTACGGCTATCACAGCTTTGTGGACCTGCTGAAGGACCTGCAGGCGGGACAGCTGATTGAACTGGAGCACGAGGAAGGGAGCCGCGGGAACTTTAAAGTTCGGAGACGGCTAGAGACTTGAGGGGCCCGCGAGGCAGCGCTGTCCCCCGGGGCCATCCTCCGCTGGCTCAACCCTCCGTATCGCGACCCGTCTGCGGCAGTTCGGGAAGCAGGTGTCCCATCTTCTTGCGCTTGGTATCCATGTACCGGCTGCGGTGCTCGTGCGGGGGGGCGACAATCGGAACCTGCTCGACCACTTTCAGATCGACCCATTCCTCGAAGGCTTCGGTCTTCTTCGGGTTGTTGGTGAGAATCCGGATCTTCTCCAGTCCGAGATCCTTCAGAATTTGCAGGCCGACCATGTAATCCCGCAGGTCCGCCTTAAACCCGAGCCGGTGATTCGCCTCCACGGTATCCAGTCCCTGATCCTGCAGCTGATAAGCCTTCAGCTTCGCGGTCAGACCGATCCCCCTTCCTTCCTGCGGCAGATAGACCACCACGCCGCAGCCTTCGTTGACGATCATCTGCATCGCCAGATGCAACTGGTCGCCACAGTCACAGCGGAGGGAGCCCAGAATATCACCGGTGAAGCAGCTGGAGTGCATGCGGACCAGCGGAGCGGAAACGGATTTGAGATCTCCCCAGACAATGGCCAGGGGTTCTTGCGAGTCGTGATCGACCCGGTAAGAAAGAAACGTCGGGCTCCCATAGTCTGCGGTGGGAATCACCACTTCAGCTTCGCGGTGAATCAGGTTCTCACGGATGCGGCGGTGCTGGATGATCTGGGCGATGGTGATCATCGGCAGGTCATGCTTGCGACTGAATTCTGTGAGTTCTTGGAGATCCGCCATGCCGTCACCGCGCTGGCTGCAGATTTCGATCAGGCAGCCGACCGGCGTCAACCCCGCCAGTTTCATAAGGTCGACCGCTGCTTCGGTATGACCAGCCCGGCGCAGGACCCCACCCTCTTTAGCGAGCAGGGGGGAGATATGTCCTGGTTTGACGAAGTCGCGGGGCTTCGACTGCGGACTGGCGAGAGCACGCAATGTATTCGCTCGGGCGGTGGTGCTGACGCCGGTGCCGCTGTCGCGGTGGTCGACCTGAATCAGAAAGGGGGTCTGATGGGGTGAGGTATTCGAATCGCGATCGACGACGGGGGAGAGTTGCAGGCGTTCGGCCACATCCTGCTGGAGAGGAGCGCAGAGCACTCCGGCCGCTTCACGGAGCATGAAGTTGACAATCTCCGGCGTGGCGAACTCGGCAGCGCAGATCAGGTCCCCTTCGTTTTCCCGCTCCTGTGCGTCGAGGACGATAATCATTCCGCCGGCGCGCAGGCGGTTCAGGGCCTCATCCAGAGAGCTGAGTTTGACAGGCTGCTGTTCGGTCATCATCGCATTCCGGTTCATTCGCATCACCACGGGGAGGGGTTTCCCTCCGCGGAGCGCGACACATCCGGCCGCGCTCATTTCATTATAGGGGGTGAACTCCAGAAAGATGACCTCGCCGCCGGCAGGTTCGCAGGATCACGGGTTTCAGAACGGAGGGCTCCGGTTTTTCTCGAGGAATTCGACGGGCACATCAATTTTTACTGTGATCCGCGGGGAGCAATTGCCAATGAAACGGTCAGTCCACGATGAATTTGGTCATTCGACCCATCAACCGCGAGTCGGCGCTTGTAAGTGTGGCAGACTTCAAGGAGATCCTGCTAGAATCTCCGGATTCCCATCAGCCACGCAGAACAGTCACTCTGCCCAGCCATATCCGAGAAGAGAGCCATCATGAAATCCCGACGTGAACTGTTTCCTCACGTCCTCGAGATGAATCATCAGGCCCGGCGCCGACTTGGCTGCTGCGTGTATCTGGTATTTGACGGGGACGAATGGGCCCTGATCGATATTGGATACGAAGACACGCTCAATGACATCGTGTCGATTATCCGGATGCTCGATTTTCCGTTGTCGCAGTGCAAATACCTGATTGCCACCCATGCCGACGTGGATCACATTCAGGGGCTCAAGCGGGCCAAAGAACTGATGCCGCAGGCGCAGGTGATCGGTCATCCCAACGCCGCCACCTTGATGGCAGAAGGGGAACGGATCATGACCTATGCGGAGATTTCCGCTCAGGGCATATCCATTCCGCTCCCGGCGATCAAATTCGATCAGACGATTCAGGAGGGGGACCGCCTGAAGATCGGGAACCTCGAACTGGAAGTCTGGCATACTCCGGGACACGCACCGGCCCAGTTGTCGTTCCGCATGGGGAATCTGCTGTTCTCCGGCGACAATATTTATCGTGATGGCTGTGTCGGGAATATCGACGCTCATCATGGGTCCGACATTCCCGCCTTCATCCGCTCGCTCAAGCGGATTCAGGAGAGTGATGTGGAATGGCTGCTCCCCAGCCACGGTCCCTGCTTCAAAAAAGATAATGCGATGTTGCAGGTCACGCTCGATCGGCTGGATCGCTATCAGCATCGGGCCGATTTCGGCACCTGTGCGGTCGATTGGCCGCTGCTGGATGAATGGGACGAAGAGCTCGCCAAGGCTTGAGCGAGGTTTTTTGCGAGATGCTCTGGCGCGACCCGCTTCCCGGGTGGCGTCGCCACCGCTGAGCCGGGGAGGAAATTGGTTCCTCCCCGCTCTACGCAAGGCGTTCTGTCGCGGTGAGGCCAATCTGGAGGCCAAATCGGCAGGCTGTACCGATCGGCGGCGATGGCTGGCAATGGCCTCTGGGCGGGGGGAAGTCGCCTTGAATCGCGAGAGGCGTGGCGGCGACGTTCTTCACACGGCGACGTTCTCCGGGAACGCGTCCCCCCCCTCAGAAAGCAAAAAACCTCCGCACTGTGCCGGCGGACTGGCTTGTCCAGACCCGCAGTTTAAGGTGGGTACCGCCTGACCGGGTTGTGTGAATCGCAGCCTTCCGAAGAATCTCCGGAACGCGCGAAGAAACACGCGGCCAATCAGGACGATTCCCTGCGGGATGGAAGTCGGGTCTACAAATACAGTCCGGTATCGAACACCGCAGAGGTGGTTGAATCGTGGATCCAACATCCAGATCGTATCGCTCACCCTGAGCACGAACAAGCCCCTGTCTGCTCGCTTTTTTCACTCGGTGGAAACGATCAGTTTTCGACGTTTTTTCGTTGCATTCAACGACTGCTTGCGGTTCCGCAGGGACTGGTGCTGCCTTCAGGCGGGCAGGACACTATGATAGTCCCCTGTGTGATTGTCACTCCGGCAGGTCCCGCGGATGCTGCCGCTCCCATCCCTGAATTCTGATGAGCCCGGACGGCGTCGCAGCCCGGTGCATGACACAAAATGGATGCGTTCGTGGAACAAAGGACGTTACCTCGCAACCCGACTCGCCCGGTGCGAATCGGCTCCGTCACCATTGGCAACGGGCAGCCGATTGCCGTGCAGAGCATGACGGCGACTCATACGCAGAACATCGATGCCACCGTCGAGCAGATCAACCAGCTCGTGGCAGCCGGGGCCGATGTCGTGCGTGTGGCGGTCGACAGTAAAAAAGATGCTGAGGCACTGGCCGAGATCGCCAGGCAGGTGACCGCCAACCTGTCGGTCGACCTGCAGGAGAATTATCGCCTCGCGGAAGCGGTCGCGCCGCATGTCGCCAAGCTGCGGTACAACCCGGGGCATCTGTATCACCACGAACGTGAGAAGCCGTGGCAGGAGAAAGTCCGCTATCTGGCAGGCATTGCCCGAGACAACGATTGTGCATTGCGTGTCGGCGTCAACTGCGGTTCGGTCGATCCGGCGAAAAAGCAGAAGTACGACCCGGCCGATTCCATTTCGCCGATGCTCGAAAGCGCGTTCGATCACTGCGATTTTCTCGATTCGCTCGACTTCACCCGCTACTGCGTCTCGCTGAAGGATTCTGATCCGCGGCACGTCATTGAAGTCAATCGCCGATTTGCCGAAACCCGGCCCGATGTCCCGCTGCATCTGGGGGTGACCGAAGCGGGGATGCCCCCCGATGGCATCATTAAAACCCGTGTCGCGTTCGAACAGCTGATCAGCAAGGGGATCGGCGACACGATCCGGGTATCGCTCACGGTGCCCAATTCCCGCAAGTCAGAGGAGATCGATGCCGGTCGAAAGATTCTGGCCGATATCGCCGCCGGACGTGTCCGTTCGGTGGTGGATTTCGGAACCAATACGCTGAACATCATCAGCTGTCCGAGTTGCTCGCGCGTGGAGAACGAGGCGTTTATCGAACTCGCTCAGCAGGTGAAGGAGATGACCGCCTATGCCAAACAGTACGCGATCACGATCGCGGTCATGGGCTGCCGTGTGAACGGACCTGGTGAGACGGACGATGCGGACCTGGGGCTGTGGTGTGGTCCGACGCACGTCAATCTGAAGCGGGGAACCGAAGCGCTGGGAGCATTCACCTACGAAGAAATCCTGCCGAAACTGCGGTCGGAACTCGATGCGGTCATCCAGCGGAAATCGGGTCAGACAGTGAGTGCACCCTGACATCTGGACGGGGGCCCATCCCTGCCGGGCACCGGATCTGTACGAACTCAGTTTCCTTGAACACGACCGGCGCATGTCCGGCGGTCGGTTTCACCTTAAGCCGTCTACACGAACGCCATGCTCCACCGCACTCTGATTTCCAATGCCCGCTGCGTTCTGCCGGAAGGGGTCCGGCAGGTCGATCTGCTGCTCGAAGGGGAACGGATTCTCGCGATCGATCCACCCGCGACCGCCCGGCGGGATGAGACGATCGACGCCCGCGGGCTGCATGTCCTGCCGGGGGTGATCGATGATCAGGTCCACTTCCGGGAGCCGGGGCTGGAGCACAAAGAGGATCTGCAGACCGGAAGCTGGGCCTGCGCCCGGGGCGGTGTGACCACATTTCTGGAGATGCCGAACACGAACCCGGCCACGGTCACACTTGCTGCGCTGCATGACAAGCTCGACCGGGCCGCATCAAAATCCGTTGTGAATTACGGCTTCTATATCGGGGCGACGGCAGACAATCTGGACGTGCTCCAGCAGGCGCAACGAACCCCGGGAATCAAGATCTTCATCGGCTCCAGCACCGGCAATCTGCTCGTGGATGAACAATCTGCCCTGGAACGGATCTTTGCCGAAACCACATTGCCGATCTGTGCGCATTGCGAAGATGAATCCACGGTCCGGACCAACAAGGCGCGCTTCAGCGGGAGCACCGACGTTGCCGACCACTCCCGCATTCGTGACCACGTCGCCGCCCAGATCGCCACGCGGCGGGCGGTCGATCTGGCAATTCGCCATCGGCACCGTTTTCATGTTCTGCACGTGTCGACCGCGGAAGAAGTGGCTTTTCTGCGAGGCCGGCCCCACTGGGTCACCGCGGAGGCCTGTCCCCATCACCTGTTCTTTCAGGTCGAAGATTACGCCCGGCTGGGCACGCTGGTGCAGATGAATCCTTCGATCAAAACCGCTGCCGACAATGCCGCGCTGTGGGAGGGATTGCGTGACGGCACAATTGAAGTCATTGCCACGGATCACGCTCCGCATACTCTGTCCGAAAAACAACAGGCGTATCCGCAGTCTCCTTCCGGCTTGCCCGCCGTTGAGAACTCGCTGCTGTTGATGCTGGATGCCGCGCACCGGGGCCTCTGCACTCTGGAGCAGGTTGTCGAGTGGATGTGTGCAGCCCCCGCTAGGGTCTGGAGCATCGCCCGGAAGGGGGCCATCCGTGAGGGTTTCGACGCGGATCTGGTTCTCGTCGACCTTCAGAAAACGCATACCGTTCGGAATGCCGAGCAGCTGACGAAATCGGGCTGGTCTCCGTGGGACGGGGTGACGCTGCAAGGGAGCATCGAGCGGACCGTGGTGATGGGTAGTACGGCGTGTGTGGACGGAAAAATCGTTGCAACCACTCGTGGCCAGGAGGCCACATACGACAGGAATCAATAGGAACTGATTTCTTGTCGTTTCCCAGGCTTCCTAGATTGTCCGGCTTCTGGGTGACTCGCGATGTTAATGGTTGTTGTATCCATTGTCTGCGACAGAGGTTGTGTCGCTAGTAGGCCTCGTGCGGCGGACCTTGCTGTCGTCTGCCAGAAGCGTTGCGACAACTTCTGAAAATCAGCGTACGCGACACGATTTTTTTGGCTTCCCAAGGCTCGCCGCCGCGATCTGAGATCATACCGGGCCGCAGTTTGCGACGGTGTGACCTCCAAAGGAACGCGGAAATGACGGAACCCCGTGACGACTGGGGACCACTGGAAGCCTTGATTGGAACGTGGGCGGGCGAGTCCACGCACCGTTCGGATCAGGGTGTTACCAAGGCGCTGGAGATTCGTTCCTTCGAGCGTCGGCCCGCGATCTACAATCATCTCGAAAATCAGTGGGCCTACCCGATTTCCTACACGCTGCGGGTCGTCGATTCGATCTCCCTGGAAACCCAGCTGTACGAAGAGAGTGGCTACTGGCTCTGGGCACCGCTGACGAATCAGATTTTCCAGCTGTCGGTCATTCCGTTTGGAACCTGTCTTTCCTGTCGCAGTGAACTCACTCAGATTCGCGGAAAATACGCCGCGACCCTGATCGCCAGCGGCGAGACAATCGATGGCGGGATTCTGAATATCGGCAGTACCAATCGCCCGCTCAGCATGACTCGTCAGGAGACCCGAATTGTCTTCGACGAAAATGAGCTCAAGTTCGAGCGGATGACAACCATGCTGGTTCCCGGCCGGGGACTGGTGGAGTTCCACGATGTGGGCGAGTTGCAGCGGGGCCGTCGCAGTGCGGCCAACCGCAAGCACGTGCTTCACACCGCACACTAGCAGGCTGCTTTTTTCAGTGCCCCCGGCGAGCGTCCCGGGCAGGGAACGTCACCTGCGGCGTTGGGCAGGGGCGGCTTTCGACCTCCTCACGTGACGATGACGATTTCGGGGCTGATCCGCACAGATCGCTCCGCGACTCGTTCCTGCTGGATGTGAACGATCCGCGCCGCTGCTCGAGCATCACGACATTGAACCGCAGGCAGTTGTCGTCGCCTGGTCGATAACGCGCGGACGTGAGTCCACGAACCAGATGCCGGCTCGGTTTGGTTGGTTGTCTTCTCGGCCGGTCTGTTGAGAAGTCGAGGCAAGGGGGGCTGCCAGCAGCGTTGCCAATTTGGATGAGGGGCCTCAAGATGTGTGCCGGAGCAGATTGCTCAATCCTGTGCCCGTGCAGTACGTCTCTTGAATGATGCAGAGCTCGACGACACGTCGCCGGGACAGGTCGGTCAAAATCAGAGTACTCCTGTGTGTCGCCCTGGGCCTTTTTTCTTCGATCGCAGTCCCGACCTCCGTAGGACGAGTGTTACCCAGCCTCAACGCACCCGGAGACTGCTGGACCCCGGAATGTCTGCTTTCCTGTCGGGTTCCGCGAATGGCCTACCCGGGCAGCGAACGGGGAGGGTGAGTCGAAGAGAGTCCCACCAGCATGCGGCAAAGATCGAACAGTATTCCCCCTGAAGTCAAACGCCATGAATGATCCTCAACCTTCCACACCTGCTTCTTTGGCTCCGCAGGGGGGCCCCCGTCCGCGGAGGCTTTATTTTCTGGCCTTTCTGCTCGCTTCTTTCTGCACGTTTCTGATTCTTGTGCTGCTGCAGCCGGACGAACTGCGCAGTCACGCGCAAGATCACGATCGCTGCTCCTCCAGCGGTCGTCTTTCCTCACGTCAACAATCTGCACCTGTGGAATGCCTGGTCTCCCTGGGCGAAACTCGACCCGGAAGCGAAATACAAATTTGAAGGACCTGAGGCCGGTGCGGAAGCCAAAATGGCCTGGGCTGGCAACAGTCAGGTGGGTGAAGGGACGATGACCATCATCGAAAGTGATCCGGACAAACGGGTCTTGATCCGGTTGAACTTTGTGGTCCCGATGGAATGCACCACAGACACCCAGTTTGTGTTAGCGCCCGAAGGGGAGCAGACGGAATTGACCTGGTCGACCTGGGGACCGAACACGTTCGTCACGAAGGCGATGGGTTTGTTTGTCAACATGGACAAACTCATGGGGGACCAGTTCGAACAGGGATTGAAGAATCTGAAGACGCTCGTCGAAGCCGAAGTTGCCAAGACACCTGGCTGATGCGTGCACCCGGAGCTGTCACAACCCGTCAAGGAGTTCTCATGAACGTCGAAACGTATCTGTATTTTGATGGACGGTGTGAGGAAGCACTTGAGTTTTATCAGCAGGCGGTCGGGGCGGAGGTCCTCGCAGTGATCCGCTTCGGCGAAAGTCCGACGCCGACAGAGATCCCTCCGGGATCCGAAAACAAGGTCATGCATTCGCTGTTCCGGATCGGCGAGACGAAGATCATGGCCTCCGACGGGTACTGCGGAAATACCCCTTCCTTTAAGGGCTTTGCCCTGGCTCTGAACGCTGCGGAGACATCCACCGCCGAACGCCTGTTTGCGGCATTGTCCGATGGAGGACGGGTCGAGATGCCGTTGACCGCCACGTTCTTCTCACCGAGCTTCGGCATGGTCGAAGACCGCTTCGGAGTGATGTGGATGGTGCTGGTCCCCGCTCCGTTCCCGGGGTCATAAAGAAGCCAGTCTGTCGATGTTCAGCTGGCTGAGTTCAGCAGCCACCTGCAAATCTGGACCCGTATTGCGCCGCAACTGAAGTGACCTGCAGATCGGTCAGGTCAACGTGTCCTGAAAGAAAGCAAACCATGAGTCTGGAAGCTCCCGCCCCCTCTCCGAAATGGATGATCTGGACAGGACGAGTGCTGAGCACGCTTGTCGTGCTGTTGCTGCTGATGAGCGCGGTGATGAAACTTGCCCGGGCGCAGCCGGTTCTTGAGGGAATGCCAAAGATGGGGTATCCCGTTGAGCTGGCGGTTCCACTGGGAGTGGTCGAACTGGTCTGCACGTTGCTGTATGTCTTTCCCTGGACCCGCACGCTCGGTGCGATTCTGCTGACAGGCTATCTGGGAGGAGCGACCGCCACGCATCTGCGGGTGTCCGAGCCTTTCATTGGACCTGTCATGATTGGCGTTGTGACCTGGCTGGGGCTGTTTCTGCGAGACTCCCGCCTGCGGGTGCTGCTGCCGTTCCAGAAGTGAGCCGAATCGAAGTTGCGGTCGTCCCTGAACCGGTAACGAAACTGCCTGAGAAAGAGGCCCGCGATGTACAACCCCTCACTCCCGCCGCTCAGCCCGATGCTGGCTGTGAAGAACGCTGCCGCAGCCATTGACTGGTACGTCAAGGCTCTCGGAGCCGTCAACGCGATGCACCTGACCGCTGGGGAAATGGTGGTGCATGCCGAGCTGGAACTGGCCGGGGGGGTGATCATGCTCAGTGAGGAAGATCCCCGTTACAACAGCAGCCCGCAGACGACCGGCAAGACGACGGTGATTCTCAATCTGCTTGTCGAGAACGCCGATGCAGCGTTCGAACGGGCTGTGGCTGCCGGAGCCAAAGTGATCTTCCCGGTGCAGGACCATTTCTACGGCTACCGCGGAGGTCGCATTGAAGATCCCTTCGGTCATCAGTGGATTCTCTCACACCGGATTGAAGAGGTCTCTCCGCAAGAAATGCAGCGACGGATGGAATCCTTGCCGCCGATGTAATCACCCTCCTGCCGGTGAACTCCGGGTGAAACACCGTCGGGACGTGCGCGAGAGAAATCTGTTCGCAGGAATTGAGCGATGGCACGGTGTCAGACCTGTGGCGCATTTCTTATTCTGGCGGGGGCTCGCGACGGCTCCTTCAAATACTGCAATCGCTCCTGTCATCAGCGGCATCTCACGCGACAGATCAAGTTGATCGAGTACCACATCCCGGAGGATTCCGTGGAAACGCTGGTCAATGCGCATTTTGACCAGTGTCCCCTTTGTCAGGGGGAAGGTCCCGTCGACGTGTATACCTTGAGTCATCCGTTGATCGAAAGACCGTTTCGCGAGGACATTCAGGAGCGGCTCCTCTGCTGTCAGGACTGTGGCCGAAAGCGGCTGACCTGGACCACGTTGAAACTGGTGCTGATGGGCTGGTGGACGCCAATGGGGCTGATTGCAACCCCGTTCCTGATTCTGGCCAATGTTCGGCAGTGGGTAAAATCCGCGCCGATTACTCCCTCGCCGGAGCTAAGAAGCTATATTCGAAACCAGCTTGCGGTTCAAATTCGCCAACAGGCGTCAGCGCGATGACCCGTCCGTCGCGCAGCAGCATTACCTAGTCTTCGATGTGGGTTGCCATGAGAACAATGCTTTTCAAATCTCTGCGTCTCGAAATGGCTCTGGTCTGTGCCGTGTGGCTGGCACCTGGATTGACAATGGCTCAGGAGCGGGCCGTTGCCGTGACCAGTACCGGAGGGATGGTCGCCTGTGTTTCGGAGCCGGCGGCACAGGCCGGTGTCGAGATTCTGGCGATGGGGGGAAACGCCGTGGATGCCAGCATCGCCGTGGCGCTGGCACTGGAAGTGACATGGCCGGAAGCGGGGAACATCGGAGGGGGAGGCTTCATGATGGTGCGGCCGGTCGATGGCCGCCCGGTTGTTTGTGTGGAATACCGCGAGCAGGCGCCCGCGGCTGCAACTTCGACAATGTTTGATTTCAACGAGTCCCGACTGACCGCCAAGGTGGTCGGTGTGCCGGGGACGGTTCGGGGACTCGCTCTGGCTCACAAGGAATATGGCACGCTCCCGTGGAGCAAGCTGGTGGCCCCTTCCGTGAAGCTCGCCCGCGATGGATTCGTGGTGGATGAAGGGCTCGCCCGTTCCATGAACGACGTGCTGATGCTCGGCACCACGCGACCCTTAACGACCTTCATCTCGTATTACGGCAAGCCGGACGGCAGCCCGTGGAAACCGGGCGATCGGTTCGTGCAGCCGGAACTGGCAAAGACACTCGAAATTCTCGCGGAGCAGGGGCCCGAGGCATTTTACACAGGGCCCATTGCCGAACAGATCGTGCAGGAAATGCAGGCAGGGAATGGATTGATCACCGCCAAAGATCTTGCCAGCTATGAGCCGAAGATCCGGAAGCCGGTCCATGTGAATTTCCACGGCTACGACATCTATGGGGCTCCCCCTCCCAGCTCGGGAGGAACCTGTCTGGTGCTCATGCTGCAGATGCTCGACAAGTTTGACCTGAAAAGCAAAGGCCGCTGGTCCCCCGAGACCGTGCATCTGATGACCGAAGCGATGCGGCGGGCCTTTGTGAATCGGGCCCGTTATCTGGGAGATGCTGATTTCGTGGCTGTTCCTGCGAAGCTGACCCAGCGCGACTTCGCCGAAAAGGTGGCCGAATCCATCTCACTCGACAAGGCCACGCCGAGCGTCGATCTGGCGGAGGAGATCACACTCACCCCCGAATCCCCGTCGACCACTCACTTCTCCGTGATCGATGCGCAGGGCATGGCGGTTTCGAACACCTACACGCTGCAGGCGAGCTGGGGATCGCGTGTGGTGGTGCGGGGGGCGGGCTTCCTGCTCAACAACGAGATGACCGACTTCAACGTGAAGCCGGGGCATACCGACCTGAAAGGGAACATCGGAACGCCCGCCAATGAAATTGCTCCCGGCAAGCGCATGCTCAGTTCACAATGCCCCGTGATTGTCGTGAAGGACAATGAAGTCGTCCTGGCGACCGGCAGCCCGGGAGGCCGCACGATTATCAACACGGTCTTCTGTGTCGTTCTGAATTCGCTGGTGTTCGAGATGCCGCTGGTGGACGCCGTAGCGGCACCTCGTCAGCATCACCAGTGGCTGCCGGATGAATTGCACCTCGAAGATGGGGACGATCCAAAATACGCCGAGCTGGTCGCATCGCTGAAGAAAATGGGACACAAGGTGGTCAATGGCAAGCGGCAGGGGGATGCGCACTCAATTCAGCGCGATCCTGCCACGGGAGTCTTGACCGGCGTGGCTGATAAGCGTCGCAGCGGGAGCGTAATGGGAGTCGATGCGGCCAAGCCGTGAAGCCGATCGGGATGCTCCGTGCCCCTGTGGAGCGGGCGTCCCGGTTCATCAGATCCGGGCGGAACCCGGCCTCTCTCCGAGAAGAATGGTCGGAGGGGGGAGGAGAACATTTCCCACCGGCGTTGCATCGTCCGGGGAGGCACCGCCGCTGCCTCCTGAACAGTCGTCGGGAACCGGGGCCAAAACCGGGCAGCCACATTCCGCCAAAGACTCCTGCGCGGGTCCCTTCAACCGTGCCGTTTATTTGCGGGCCGGCGCGGCGTCGGCGGCGGTACGGACGGTGGTGAAGCTCGCTCGGGCGGCTGCCAGCTTCTGATGAAACGGATCGGGCTTGTGGTAGCCGTCGATCCGCCCCAGCAGGTCTGCATTCGGGCTGAGAATGATGGTGCAGGGGAGCGCTTCCACCTCGAGGATCTCACCGATCCGCTTTTCCTTGTCGAGGTCGAGATGCACCGGAATGAACGACTCGTTGATGTACTGTGACATCTGCGGCGTTTCGAGCGTCTGCTTTTCGAGCTTCTTGCAGAAGCCGCACCACTCCGCGCCGAAGACGATCATGATCGGCTTGTTCTCAGCCACCGCCTGACGATGGGCTGCGCGGAGGTCACTCTGCCAGCGGATCGGGACGGCTGCCGGTTTCTGTCCGAAGCCGAGAGTGGGCGGGGCAGCAACGACAGCGATCGACAACATGCCGACTGACAATGAAACAGCCGTGACGACAGAGAGCAATTTCATCGATACCCATCCCTGTTGCAATAAGACTGCGATCGGCAAAGACTGCTGATTGCCAACCGAGAGACTCCGCCCTGCGTTTCTTATCGGAGGAAGCGGTCTCAAAACTCTGCAGATTCCGGCACTCGACCCCCAAGTGCATTGAAATAATGCGGCAGTTCGCCCCTTTCCCACCGCTTTTCACTGCAGTGCCTTGGAGCCTGTTCAGCGCGGTCGGTGTCCTTCCACGGGATGGCCCCACCGCGGATTCCGTTGCCGCAGGGGACTGGGACATTCTGCAATCACACGAACCACGGGCGCTTTGCTGTGTCAGCTCTGTGATGAAGACACAACTGCACAAGCACCGTTCCTCGACGATGGCCAGACCGGTCGGCCCGGAAGATCTGCGCTGCGGCGACTTTATCGCTGTGCTGCAGGAAGTGGTGGAAGTCCCCACGTTTCCTGCGGGCGAGTGCTTCGTGGAGTCATCTGCGATGACGCCGCAGCGGTATTCGTATTGTCCCCGACGGCCAGCCGGTCCTCTGCGGATTGAAGCGCTCTGTCTGCCGTTTGTGTTCGTCAGGAATGCCAAAGGGCAGCACCGGACGCTCGATATCCGACTGTCGCAGCTGGCACGGCTGGATGAGGATTACTCGAAAACCGTCTGGAAGCTGATGCGGCCACGAGAGGAATGACACGCCTCCGCCGGGTGCTGCATTCGCGAGGGCTGCGAATGAAGGAACTCGGTGGTCAGCGCCGCGGTGCCGGCTCAGGTGTGGGGCTCCCCTTGACCTTCCTGTCAGGGACGAGCCCGACTCCGGCCAGCAGGGCGTAGCGATACCACTTCAGATAGAGCGGCAACCATTTGCGGATCTGGAAGGTCGACGTTCCGGCGGTGCGATCGGTCCAGGTGGTCGGAACCTGGGCGATCTTCTCGCCTCGGGCGAACGCTTTGGCGGTCAGTTCGAGGGCAATCTCGAAGCCCCGTTCGCTCTCGATGCCGAGATCGTTGACCAGTGCCGCATCGTACAGGCGGAAATTGTTGGTCGCATCATGCGTGGGAAACCGGACCAGCCAGCGGAGTGAAACTCCGGCTGTTCGACTCATGGTCCGCTTCAGCCACGGTCCCCCGATCTGCTTCCCGCCCCGCATATAGCGTGAGGCACAAACGATCCGGTTCCCTTCGGAATAGAGTCGCAGCATCTCGGGGATGTCCCGCAGATCATCCGACAGGTCGGCCATGACCACCAGTGCCGGGCCTCTGTCGACATGCTGAAACCCGGCGCGGATGGCGTTCGCCGGTCCACGGCCGAGGTCATTGCGCACCAGTTCCAGCCACGGTCGTGTGGCTGCCAGTTCCCGCGCGACTGGTACTGTCGAATCGCCGTCGAAGTCATAGACCATGACCATGCGAAACGGGAGCTGCAGCTGCGATTCCACCCGCTCCACGAGCCGGGGGAAGTTCTCATGCTCGTTGAACACGGGCACAATCAGGGAAAGTATCGGTGCCGAAGTCATGCGAATCGCCTGTTCCCGTAAAGCATCACGATCACAATTCCTTCGGCCTCATTCCCATCATTCCGTTCTTTGGGAGCCCCGGTCAGATGGTTCCCAAGGTAATCTGTTCGCGGATCCAGGGGAGGACTTCATCGAGAACCTCCGACAGCGGCGTCGTCGCTTCGAATCCCAGAATACGGCGGGCCTTCTCGACGTTGGGGGACCGATGCTGCACATCGTGGGCGAACGGTTCGTCGCTGAGGAAGCGGAACGGCTTCTTTCCGAGGTGGACTTTGTTCCAGATCAGCTCGGCCAGCTCAAGCACGGTGGTCGCCACAGCGGTCGAGATGTTGAAGTCTTCGTTCCGGGCGGCGGGATGCTCGACGCAGACGCGGATGCCCCGCGCCAGATCACCGCCGTAGGTATAGTGACGAACCTGATTCCCGTCGCCGAGGATGTGTAGGGGATCCTGTCCCTTCAGAACTTTCTGGGCGAGGTCGGGGACAACATGGCTGAGGGCCAGCTGAATATCGCCCGAGAGGACTTCTTCATCGCTGGTGGCCCGACGTTCGCCGATGCCGACGCAGTTGAACGGGCGAATCACCGTGTAGGGGAGCTGGTACTGCGTCCAGGCTCCGTACGCGAAGTACTCGCAGGCGAGCTTCTGAAAACCGTAAGTCGACGTCGGGGGAGGGGATGTCTTGACCGCGGTCTCGGGAGTCGGGAACTCGGTGGCGTTCTCAAACACCATCGATGAACTGAGGACCGTGATCTTCTGCAGTTGTCCGTTCTGGAAGGCGTCGATGGCGGCCTCAAAGGCGGCGGCGGTGATCCGTTCGTTTTCCGCGATGAGGTCGAAGGCGAGGCGATGGAAGTACGCAATTCCACCGATCATCGCAGCGCCCGCGATCATGTGATCGCACCCGCGCAGCAGCTTCTTCAGCAGATCGACATCTTTCGCATCACCCCGATGAAATTCGTAGTGGGGATGATTGATGTGCGCGGGAGTCAACTCTCCATACTTGGAGAAGTTATCGACCCCGACGACGTTCCACCCGGCGTCGAGAAATTCTTTCACCACGTAGGAGCCGATGAATCCGGCCGAGCCGGTAATCAGAATGCGTTTGCTCACGAATGACTTTCTGTCGACTGTGGGCGGGGAAGGAAGCCGAAGACATCGACAATCGGTTTGGTTGTCGAGATCGAACGGTATTCCTCGTGGCAGGCACCGAGAATCAGCAGATCCGATTCCGCGATGCAGGTTTCCAGCGGGACAAATTCAGGATCCTGAATGTAGACGTCGGTGCAGAGCACGCGGCGGCATTCGAGTTTCAGGATCTTTCTCAGTTTATAGGAGAGCGAGCTGCGAGGGTCGTCGCAGTTCCCCTTGAACGCCATGCCGAGGACGCCGACCGTAAGTGGATACAGTTCGTGCTTGCGTTTGAGTTGTTCCACGACAAAGTGCGGCAGTGCCTCGTTGACCATCATGGCATGCTGGCCGAGGGTCAGCAGGTTGTGATTGAACGAAGCGAGCTGCATCGTGTCCTTGAGCAGACAGGGACCGGCAGCGAAGCCCGCCCCGGAGAAGCCCTGCATTCGCGGGTAGTTGTACGTCACCGCGTGACGAATTCGTTCGAAGTCGGCGCCATGCCGCTCGGCCAGCATGTAGAACTGGTTGGCGATGGCAAAGTTCATGTAGCGGTAGGAATTCGTGAACAGCTTGGCCAGTTCCGCCTCGACAGGCTGGAGCTCGATCACCTCGGCTCCGAGTGCTTTGAAGAAACCGGCGGCCCGCTGCACTGCCTGCGGGCTGCTGCCGGAGACGATCTGCGGCAGCTTGATCAACTCATGAACCGCATAGCCCTGCGCGATCCGCTCCGGGCAGTAGACGATGTCGAGTTTCAGGCCACGGTCCGCGACCTGACGAATCAGCCGGTCGGTCACGCCGGGGAAGACTGTGCTGCGAATCACCAGCATCTGGCCATCGTGCATGACGTCGAGGACACCATTCATCACGCGATCGAAGGTGCGGACATCCGGGTCGAGGTACTCGTCCACCGGGGTCCCGATCGTCACGATGACGATGTCCTGATCGGACAGAGCGGAGTTGCTCTCGGTCAACTGGAACCGTCCCGACTTCAGTACTTTCTGCAGCAGTTCGTCGGCTCCCCGTTCAAAGAAGGGCATCTCCCCGCCACGAATCCTGTCCAGCGTGGCGGTGCTGATGTCGACGACCGTGACATCAAAACCGCGATCACAGACCAGAATTGCCAGGGGCAGTCCAACATGTCCCGCTCCGCCGACAACGGCCACACGGTCCGGACGTGATGACTCAGTTTGCATGGTTCGGTCGCTGGCGGGGTCGATGGACTTCGAGATAACAGGCGAAAGGGTCGTCTCTCTTACCATATTGAGCAATCCGGTCCGTGTTCAACTGCTGCGGAATCCCATTTTCAATTCCGTAGCGGCTGACGAGATAATAATCGAATGGATGCTCCTGTGCGTGAAAGTAAGAGGGGTGGACCACGCCGAGGATGGTCTTCCGACCCGCTAGCTGGCTGTCGAAGACATACGCCGGATCAACCAGATACGTCGCTGCGGCGGGATATTGATCCAAGATCCTGCGAATGAATCGTGAGGCGTGATAATCGGAGCTGTTGTAGTTTTGAGCATAGACCAGTGACGCCCGCAGTCCGCTTCCCGGAATCAGCAGCGCTCCCAGGCCCAGCACAAGAATTCCCTGTCCCCATCTGCCAAGACGCTCGCCGGTCCAGCGAAAAGCGATTGCAGCCAGCTGGCCAACGCCAATGAACGCCAGTGCCGCTGGATAAACCCAGTAACCTTTTGTCGGATGACGCCCCTGCAGGGCCACCAGCAGCAGTATGGAGGAGAGGGTCAGCGCCAGCAGTGTGCACTCTCCCGGTCGTCGCCGGCGCCAGGCGCTTTGAGCGACCGTAAAGATGCCCGCCCCCATCATTCCCAGCTGGATCGGGCCTGCGTGCTCATTCAGCAGCTGCGCCTGATAACGGAGAACCTGCAGCAGGCCCGCGCGGGGGGCGTCCCCTTCTGTTGTCAGAGAGCGGTTCAGAACATTGCTGAAGAATTGGGCCCGAAAGATCTCTGGGTGGGCTGCGATCAGCGGGAGCCACAGGCTGAATGTCACCAGACTGACTCCGATCAGCAGCGAGGATTCTTTCACGAACTGCAGCCAGTTCCGACGCTCCAGCAGCAGCCAGAACCAGGCCTGCAGGGCGAACACGAGCGCAAACGGATGCGTCAGGCCCGCCAATCCCAGCGAAATGCCCGTCGCGATCAGCCATCGACTCTGTCGTGCAGATTCCCAGTACGTCATGGAGAGTATGGCCGTCAGTCCGAACAGTCCGCAGAGCATGTCGGGCCGCGCAAAGGTGGCGGGGAAGTAAAAGGTCCGGGCGAGTGAAAACAGACCCACGGCGAGCAACGCGGCGATACGGTCCTGCAGCAATCGTAAAGCGATCAGGAACAGGACCCCGAGCGCGAGGACTCCGGCAATGGCCGACGCCAGCCGGGCCGTGCCGTTTCCCGCGGGAAAAATCCAGAAGAAGGGGGCCTGCCAGTAATGGAAAGCCGGGGGGAGCGCGAACAGCATGGTGTCCACTTCCCAGAAATAGCTTTCGGGGTTTCGCTCCGGGGCGAACGGGACCCGGGGAATCCCTTCGTGAGCGACCGTCCAGCCTGGGATCGCAAACCAGTCTTCGTCCATTCCTCCTGGCTGGCAGAACATCGCAGGAATTCGCAGGAGAAGAAACAGGGCAGCGAACAGCGCCAGCCACGCAAGATCCCGGGGGATGCTGCGCTGGCCGGGTTCGGGGGGGGCTGCGGAGGGGGCGAGGGTGTTCATGCTCTGCGCTTTCGCCCTCGATCGAGCGGGTGGCGGTTGCTGGAATCCTGCGCTGCCGATTGAGCATTGAACAGGGCCAGCTGCTGCGGTCTGCAGAAGACTGGATCTCCCAGTTTTAGAGCATTTTAAGATTTAATCTACCGGCGCAGAGGAGGGGGGCGGCGTTTCGGCTGCCGGCGGGTCCCCTTTCAACATGTCTCGGCCGACGTTACCGGTTGTGGAGGGGACTTCCCGCGGGGGGCGTCAGCAAAACTCTCCCGTGTTCGCGCAACAAGAGTTTCGTTTCGCGAATTGCTGGCATCCGCGTGGCAAGGCAGCGGCGATCAATGCTCTCGCCCGTCGGAGGAGGGGGAGCTTCCGAACCAGAATCCCAATGCAAAAAGCCGAGGCTTGTGACCTCGGCTTTCTTCGAATGGGTGACGAACTTCCGAAATCAAAACGGTTTCGGGAAATCTGTCAAAGTGGCGGGGGCCGGATTCGAACCGACGACCTCGAGGTTATGAGCCTCGCGAGCTACCGGGCTGCTCCACCCCGCGTTGCGTAGACCCATAGTATCGGACGCCGGGCAATTGTCGACCCAGTTTTTTGGAGGAATCTGGGGGTTTTGGCGTCGAATCGCAAAGAACTCCGTCCCCACGTTGTTTGATGAGTCCGCCGGATCGTTAAATTCCAGACAATCGGGAGGCCGGAATGAAGGGGGCGGCTGCCTGAACTCCGTTCTTCCGGTCGTCCGCTCCGGATTTGCCAGGCGCCGGTTGCTCATGGCGGTTCCCGCGCTGCCAGCCGTGTGACGGTCACAGCCCCTCTCTGCGTGGTAAGAACGGGCCGGTGAAAAATCACAATCCTCTCGGGATAGAAAAATTGGTGGCGAATTGACATCTTTCAGTCACAGTCCGGCGAATCGGACTCCGGTCCGAATGAATCCGGATTTCCTTCCGAGGATCGAAGAAGAAAAAACGGACTCTTGAGGTCTGTCATTCGAATAATCCCGGGAAGGATGCTCCCCGGCGGGCATCCCCTTCCGGATTCGAGAGTAAGAATGGATTCGTATCACCTTCCAGACAACTCTCTCTGCCCGCGGGAGAAACTGTCTGACTGACGGAATGCTTTCATCGCATGATTCGCGTTTCTGACCTGACCAAACAGTTCGATGACTTCAAACGGGGGCCGACCTATGCGCTGGATCATGTCTCGTTCGAAGTGAAAGCCGGCGAGATCTTCGGGCTGCTCGGCCCCAACGGCGCCGGCAAGACAACCTGTTTGCGAATTCTCAGCACCGTGCTGCAGCCGACAGCCGGCTTTGCCCACATTGCCGGGCACGATGTCGTGCAGCATCCCGAACAGGTTCGGGCCAACATCGGTTTCATGTCTTCCAACACGGGCATCTACGACCGCATGACCGCGTGGGAGATGGTGGAGTATTACGGAAAGCTGTACGGCATTCCCGATGATCGACTGCGGGCCCGGCTGGAAGAGATCTTTCAGACCCTGCAGATGAATGAAATTCGCGATGTCCTGGGAAGCAAGATGTCGACCGGGATGAAGCAGAAGGTTTCGATTGCCCGCACGATCGTGCACGATCCACCGGTGCTGATCTTCGATGAGCCGACATCCGGACTTGATGTGCTGGTGGCCCGCGCCGTCCTGGAAACGATCGACAGTTTGCGCGAACAGGGAAAGTGCATCATCTTTTCCACCCACATCATGCGGGAAGTGGAAAAGCTCTGCGACCGCGTCGCGATCATTCATCGCGGGCGGATTCTCGCGACGGGGACGGTCCCGGAACTGGCGGCCGAGTTCGGTCAGCCCGACATCGAAGAGGTGTTCTTCAAATTGATCAGAGACTTTGACCGGCAACCGGCTGCCGTGTCCGGTGCGGAAGCGGAGACTGCGCAGTCATGAGCTGGAAGAATATCAAGCTGATCTTTCAGCGTGAGGTCCGTGATCAGCTCCGCGATCGCCGGACGTTGTTCATGGTCGCCGTGCTGCCGTTGCTGCTGTATCCCGCACTGGGAATTGGCATGGTGCAGATGACGGTGACGTTTTCCGAACAGACCCGGAAGGTCGTGATCGTCGGAGCGGATCAGCTGCCCGAGCCCTCACTGCTGGATGGTGATCGTTTTGACTCGACCTATTTTGAACATCCGGCCGACGTCGAAAAACTGGATGTCATCACCGATCGGCCCGGTGCACTGGAGGCACAGCCTCCTGAAGACCAGGAGTTGCTCAGGAATTATCTCCAGCAGGTGGAACAGCAGCGGCCACAGATTGAACAGCTGGCGAGTGTGCAGCAGCAGCTCGATCGGCTCCCTGCCGATGCGCCCGAGGGTGCTGACCTGCTGGCAGAAGAAAAGCAACTCCGGCAACAGGTGGAAAGTTGGTTCTCGAAAGCTCCGGCACAGGTGCTGATCGTCTTTCCCCGGAATTTCGGTGAACAGTACCGAAAAGTCAGCGACGAACTTCGTCTCAAGCAGGAGGGGAGCGGGACTCTCGACATTCCCCGACCGGTGATTCTGCATAACAGCGCAGATGAGAAATCCGAGATCGCCTATCAGCGGGTGCGGAAGGCTCTGCGGAAATGGGATGAAGCGCTGCTGGAAGTCCGGCTGCGGGCGGCCCAGCTGCCGCTCAACCTTTCCAATCCGGTGCCGGTCACCTCGGTCGATCTGGCGGAGGCCCACCAGCTGGCGGCCAACGTCTGGAGTAAAATCTTTCCGGCGTTGCTGGTGATTATGTCCGTCACGGGCGCGTTCTATCCCGCGATTGACCTGGGCGCGGGAGAAAAAGAGCGGGGGACGATGGAAACGCTCCTCATCTCGCCGGCGACCCGTACGGAAATTGTGCTCGGGAAATTTCTGACGGTGATGGGATTCAGCCTGATGACGGCGCTGCTGAATCTGACCAGCATGGGGTTCACGGGAAAGCACATGCTCTCCGCAGTCGGATCGGTGAAATCGGCCCCCCTGGGAGACCTCTCCTTTCCCCCGTTCTCATCACTCATCTGGGTGATTCTGCTGGCGATTCCTCTGGCGGCGCTGTTCAGCGCGCTGAGCCTGTCATTGGCCATGTTCGCCCGCAGCAGCAAGGAAGGGCAGTATTATCTGACCCCCTTGCTCATGGTGACGATGGGGCTGACGGTGTTCTGTCTCAACCCGGGGATCGAGCTGACAGCTTATTACAGCGTGCTGCCGGTGATCGGTCCGGCGCTGCTGCTGAAAGCGCTGTTGCTGGGAGGGACCTCGACCGCGGCGGCGGGATTGTATGCCATCCCGGTGCTGGTCAGCAGCTTCGCCTACAGTCTGATGGCTCTCTGGTGGGCGATTGATCAGTTTCAACGCGAGGACATCCTATTCCGGGAAGCGGAACGTTTTGAACTCGGGTTGTGGCTGAAGCATCTGCTGCGGGAAAAGGAACCGACGCCCACTTTCGCGGAGGCGGCGGTCTGTTTTGTGATCATTGCACTGCTGCAGTTCGTGTTTCTGGTTTCCATGCAGGGGGCCGACAGCCTGTCCAGTCCCGTCAGCATGGTGAAAGCGCAGTTCGTGTTTCTGGTGGCGACGATTGGCGTGCCTCCCCTGCTGATGGCGATTCTGTTGACCAGTGATTTTCGCAGGACCATGAAGTTCATCCTCCCGTCCTGGAAATTTGTCGTCATGGGGGTCGGACTCGCGGTGACCTTGCTCCCACTCACGGCGGAACTGCTCAAGCTGCTCGATCCGCATCTCCCTCCCCCTCCGCCGGGGGTTTCACAAATCATGCAGGCGATGGGGCTGTCCGAGGTTCCGTTCTGGCTGTCATTGTCGGCATTTGCTCTGGCTCCGGCGGTCTGTGAAGAGTTCGCCTTTCGGGGATTCATCCTGAGCGGCCTGCAGCGTTCCCGGCATACCGTGCTGCCGATCGTCATTTCATCGCTGCTGTTCGGGCTCATTCACATGATTCCCAAAATGCAGGTCAACGCCGCTCTGTTGGGACTGGTGCTCGGTCTCTTGGCGATCCGCAGCCAAAGCCTGCTCCCCGGGGTGATCTTTCACTTCCTGTTCAATGGGATGCAGGTCGTTGGAAGTCGACTCAAGATTGCTGATCTGCGGGGAACCGGCTGGGAGCGTGTTCTGACTCTCTCCACCGAAGAGGGGGTCGAGCAGCTGGAGTTCCGCAGCTCGACTCTGCTGGTCTGCGGTGTGATTGCGACCGCACTGCTCATCTGGTTGATCCGTTCCCGGCCGCAGACGGTGCCGGCTCCTGCTCCAGTGGAACCGTTCGTGGGCGGAACCCCGGCTCGAGTGCTGTAAACCGTCTCCTCTGTCTGGAACCGGGATCTCTTGCGCGGAGCCGTGGTTGCAGAAACCGGCGCCGCACGTGCCGCCGGGAGTGTGGATGGCAGGTTGATCTTGCCAGAGGGGAGGCTGCAACGGATCATGGAGGTTGTCCCTCCGCAGCCGGTTCTCGCCGGGCGGAATGTCTCCGAGTTCGACGTGCACGACGGCTTACTGCTGATGCGATTGCGTCACGCGATCATTGTCTGTCTGACGATTCTGGCGGTTCGGGCAACCCCCGGATTCGGCTCGGAGTCCGTCCCGCAGCTGATTCGCCAACTCGGCCATCCCCAGTTTGAACAGCGTGTTGCCGCGCAGCGGCAGTTGCTGGAACTGGGGGTGCAGAGCATGCAGGCGGTCGGGGATGCCGCGCAGTCAGATGATCCTGAGGTCCGGCATCGATCGCGGATGCTGCTCGATCAACTGCAGAAGATGGCCTTTACCGAGCAGGCCGACTGGATTCGCGAAAATCCCTGGCAGGCGGCACCCTCGATCGCGCCTCACTGGGAGTTTTATCACGGCATCGTGGGGGATGGTCCTGCCGCCCGCAATCTGTACGTGCGGATGATCCAGAAAGAAACCGACCTGTGGATGCTGACGGTCCGGGTGCCGGAAGGGTGGGGCTCCGCACTGGAGCAGCGTTGCCTGGAACTGCGGACGGCGATCGATCGCCGCAATCCGCGCGAGCTCGATCTCGCCTCGGTGGCGACGGTGGTTCTGCTGGCAACGCATCCCCGGTACAAGGCAAGCCCGATCGCCGTCGACACGATCGACAAGTTGCTGACGGACCAGCGCGTCACCAGCATGATCGAGAAATCTCCGGAAGTCCGGGCCATGCACGGCCTGATCGGGCACTGGGTCGGGTCTGAAGTCGGCTCCTCGTTGATGAGCCGGATGGAGATGTCGAGACGATTCAACCTGGAGGTCGGGTTCTCTGTCGCAGAAGAGGTGCTGGCGGCCCGTCACGGTGCACAGAATCCTCAGCTCACCCGTGAAGCGGTCGACTTTCTGGCGAAACGGGGTGGGGAGAGCGCCATCGAAGTCCTCCATCCCCTGATTGAAGATGGGATGGTGTTGTCCCGGTCCTCGCGGGTGCAGAACAGCAAAGGGCCGGGCGTGGTTCGTCCGCCGGATCTGCAATTGGGAGATGTGGCCCTGTATGCACTGGTGCAGCTGACAGGCCAGAAGGCGGCGGACTACGGTTTTCTCGACCGGCGCTCCACCAATGCCTCGAATGCGGCGAACTTTCCCACGATCGAAGCCCGGGCGGCAGCCATCCAGAAGTGGAAATCGTGGAGCACATTTCACCTTCGGGGGGACGTGGTGGAAAGCTACCCCCGCGATGCGAGTGAAGGGACCGGCACCTGACCGGAGGGGCAACGGGCTGCATGGGCGTTTCTTTCAGACCCGTCTTGCACCGGTTCCCCACCGGGAACGTGGAGCCCGCGTGAGTCAGCGAACAACTTCACTTGACGAGGTCGGGGCATTCCAAAGTCAAAGTGCTCTGGCTGCCGGAACTTGCGAGCGGCCAGCGCAAGGGGGCGGCGACTCGCAGGCTGCCTGTGAATTCCCCCTCCCTTTGATTAAAGTGGCAGTTTCCGGGGGGCACGAATCTGGGCCGCGATCCGGAAATGCGGTCTCTGGCAGACAGCCTCAAGCCGTTGTCTCTACTGCAATTACATCAAACGAATATTCATCAGAAGATTTTCATATTGCGGCGCCGGATCGTCAGCATTTCCGAGGGAAACTGAGACCGGCTGCTCACTCACAGGAGAACCGTGTTCATGGATTCCTACGCACTCTGCCCCTGTGGCAGCGGCAAAAAAGTCAAATTCTGCTGTCAGGCGATTCTTCCGGAGATGGGGAAGATTGAGCGGCTGCAGGAGAATAACCAGCCGCGAATGGCCTTGCAGCTTGTCGATAAGCTGTTGAAAGACTTTCCCGACAATGCGTGGCTGGTGAACCAACGGGCGCTGGCACTCTTCAGCGATGAACGCGCTGTGGAAGCCCGGGATGGGCTCGTCGCTTATTTGCGTAAGAACCCCGAACAACCTCTCTCCAATGCCCTGCTGGCGTTGGCGATGACCGATATCGAGCCGATCGAATCGTGCAAGAAGGTGATTCACCGCGCTTTCCTCAAGAGCATGACGGCCGAACCGCGCGTCGTGGCCCTGCTGGCGGGCAAGCTGGTCTCGTATTACCTCGATCATAATCACGACATGGCGGCCCGGCAGCACATGGCCATTGTGCTGCGGCTCGAAGGTGAGCACGAACGGCAGCGGACCATTCGGGCCATGCTGGAACTCGATTCCGACACGAGCGTCCCATATCCGCTGCGCGGTGCTCATCCCCTGCCGCACTATGAAGCCCCGGCCGATGTCGCTGCGCAGGCGAAAAAGGCCCAGCGGCTGTACATGCATGGCTGTTTCTCCGAAGCGGCAGACCTGCTGCAGCAGATCACGGCCACACATGCCGATTCCCCGGAGCTGTGGCATACGATCGGTCTGATGCGCGCCTGGGATGGAAATGAAAAAGAGGCCGCCGCCGCATTGCACCAGGCCGCTCGGTTGTACAGCGATTTCGATCGTGCTGTCGACGTCGAGACGCTCGCGCAGCTGCTGGAGCGCCAGTTGCCCGAGAACTCGGTCAAGAACGTGTTCCGCACCTACGAAGTCGAATCCCTGTCGCGACTGCTGACCCGCCTCGACAACGAAGACCGTGTCTGCCGGGTCCCGCGTGATGCGGAAGCCATGGCCACAGGGCTCGCTGCCGCTTACGACATTCTCGATCGTCCGTTGCCGCCGGAAAGTGAAACGGCTTCTCTGACGCTGCAGACGCTGCCGCGCACGATTGGTCGTATCGCCCTGGTCGATCAGACCGAAGATGCACCGGCGCTGGCTCATCTGACCGGTCTGGAAGGGGACGCACTCAATGAGTCGATCCGGCTGTTCGAACAGGCCGGCGGAGAATTGATCAAGCTCTCCGAGAAGACGGACGAGGAAGGGGAAGTCATCAGCACCGTTCCACTGGACGACGTGAAGCTGATGGAACAGATCTTCTTCCCCCCCCGCTTCCCGACACGGCAGCGTCACGAACTTCGTCGGGCCGCCATCGCCCAGTCGATCAACGAGACATGGCCTTCCACACCGCAGCAGGCTCTGGGGGGAAAAAGCCCGCAGGCCGCCATCGGCGACGCCGCCTTGCGGGTTCCGCTGGCAGCGGCCATTCGCGTTCTCGACGCCATTCTCGATCGTCAGGAGGTCATGCTCGACCAGAAAGAACTCTGGGAGCGTTTTCAGGTTCCCGCGCCGCAGCCGATCAGTGCGACATCGCAATTCGACCTCAACACTCTATCCGTTTCCCAGTTTCAGCAACTGGATATCCGCAATCTGCCGGACGATCAGTTCGAACGCGTTCGTCAGCGGGCGCTGGTCGCCAAGAACTGCAATCTGGCGTATCGCGTGCTGACCGAGTTCGTCGATCACCGACCGACGCTGGTGCAGAATCATGAGGCGGAAGCGGAGCAGGCGATGGTGCTGCTTTCCGACATCTGCGGTCGGTCGCTTCGTGACGAAGAGGCCCTGGCCTGGCTCGAGCGTGGATTCCAGATGGCCAAAGCCCGGGCAGGGGCTTTCGAACATCAGCTGGTCTGGAAGATGCGCGAGCTCTCGTTCCGGGCCCGCGATGTCGAACATCCCCGCTTCCGTGAACTGCTGCTGGAACTGTGGAACTACTACGGAGCCAAGCTGCCGAAAGTGCGTGAGCATCTGGATCAGTTTGTCCGGACGCTCGAAATCGAAGCCCCCTGGGATTCTGCGATCCTCACGCCGGAGATGGCGGGGTCGTCGGCGTCAGGCTGGAGTGCGGAAGCGGCTCCCGCTGGTGGGGCATCGAAGCTCTGGCTGCCTGATTAGAGCCATGCCTCACGGGATGCAGCGTTTCATTGAAGGAAACACTCACTCTCGTGATTCTGAGTACGATCGAAGAGCGTCGGCGAAGAGCTTTTGCGAAAGTTCTCTTTGCCGACGTTCTGCGTTCTGTCACCATCGCCGGCGGTGAAATCGCGATGGAACGTGGACCCTTTTTTGCGATCCAGCAGCCCTTGCAGCAGACCGGTTTCTCATGGATCACGCTCCTTCCGATGATCTGAATACTTCTTCGTCTGCAGAAACGGACGTCGCTGAACGCATCATGCAGCATGCGCTGTCGCTGGCGCGTCGGGGTATCGGCCTGGTGGAGCCGAACCCGGCTGTCGGGGCGGTGATTGTGGATGATGACCATCGCGTGTTGGGAGAAGGTTGGCATCAGCGTTATGGAGGCCCCCATGCAGAAGTGCACGCGCTGCAGCAGGCGGGAGACCGCGCCCGCGGAGCGACCTTGTTTGTCACTCTGGAGCCTTGCGCCCACTTTGGCCGGACTCCCCCCTGTGCCGACGCGGTGATCGCGGCCGGAATTAAAAGGGTCGTTGTGGCGGTCCCGGATCCGGCCCCGCATACAGCGGGCGGGGGACTTCAGAAGCTGCGCGCAGCAGGCATTGAGGTCAGCGTCGGGCTGTGTCGGGAAGCTGCCGAGGAACTGGTGGCCCCCTTCACAACCCTGTTTACGCAGGAGCGGCCGTACGTGCATGCCAAGTGGGCGATGACGCTGGATGGCCGGATTGCGACCCGCACCGGAGCCTCACGCTGGATTTCCAATCCCGTTTCGCGTGCTCGAGTGCACGCGCTGCGAGGGAGGATGGACGGCATTCTGGCAGGACTAGGGACCGTGCGTGCGGATGACCCGTTGCTGACGGCCCGGCCCCCCGGCCCTCGCGTGCCGACCCGGATCGTTCTCGACAGTCAGGCGTTGTTACCCCTCACTTCCCAGCTGGTTCAAACCGCAAGCGAAGCGCCGGTGCTTGTTGTGACGGGACGATCCGCGCCCCCCGAGCGGGTCGAGTCGCTCACCAGTGCGGGAGTGGAAGTGCTGTGCTGCCCACATTCCGAAAACGATCGCGTGGACCTCATCGCGCTGCTCAAGGAACTGGGGCGTCGCCGGATGACCAATCTGCTGGTGGAAGGAGGGAGCGGAGTTCTGGGGAGCTTTCACGATCTGCAGCTGATCGATGAAGTTCATTGCTTCATCGCCTCCAAACTGTGTGGAGGAGCGACCGCTCTGGCGCCGATCGGCGGGCTCGGACTGATGGAGATGCCGCAGCATTCCAGTCTGCTGCAGCCGACGGTCGAGATCCTGGACGGTGATCTTTACCTGCGTGGACGAGTCAGACGATCGACCTGACCCAGGTCCCCTGTTGCAGCACACCGCAGACCTCTCCCTGAAACAGCTGGTTCGGGTGGTGCTGATCTTCTGGGTTCAGACGGATCACGCACAGATCGGCAATTGCTCCCGGTTGCAGGTGTCCGACATCGGTCCAGCCCAAGGCCCGGGCCCCATTGAGGGTCCCCAGCTGCAGCAGTTCTTCCGCCGGAATCTGGGGGTGCTGCTGTTGCAGGAAGCGGAGTTCATTCCAGAGGGACAGGTCGGGATTCGAAGCGCGGCTGTCGGTGCCGATCGCCACATTGATTCCTTCCCGCAACAACTTTTGCCACGGGTGTTGACCCTCCTGCATCGCAGCGTGTGTCCGGGGACAGTAGACCACGGACATTTGCGGGTGCTGCGAGAGTAATTGAACTTCGTCTTCATCCAGAAAATTGCCGTGGATGACAAGGACCCGTTCCAGCTCCGACAGTCGCTGCAGGAAATCGTACGGCTTGAGCCGGGTGCGGAACTCCTTCGGTTGCCAGATGCCGAGTGCCGTCAACAGCTCCTGCAACGGACCATCTCCCGACCGGAGCAGTTGCAGCTCCGCGGGAGATTCCGCGAGATGCATGGCGACGGTGACCCGTCTGTTCCCCGCAACGTCACAGAGCCGCCGGAACAGATCCGGGTGCAGCGAGTACGGCGCGTGCGGGCTGAGTCCTCTTTGCATGGGTTCGGGGGTGGGCTGTTGTGCGAGGAAGGAGTTGGCCTCTGCCAGCTGGGACTCGATGCGATCGGGGTGCAATCCCAGAATCTCGCGAAAGACCAGAGTGCGGGGGGCGATCGGGGAAGAACGGAACACGTCGCGACAGAGCTCGTTCGACGTGGCGATCTCTCCGATGCCGGTGACGCCGCTGTGCCGGGATTCAGTCAGTCCCCGCTGCAGCGAATGGGCGGGTGAACCCGTGAAGTCTCTGCGCGAGGCAATCACATTGCGAATCCACTCGGGAAACTGGTCCAGCGGCTGCAACGGCTGAGTGAAGTGACTGAACTCCAGATGCGTATGCGCGTTGATCAGCCCCGGAATAATGGCCATCTGCCCCAGATCAAGATCGGCAGCGCGAGACTCGTCGATGAGTCGCTGCACGTGTCCGTTCGCAATTTCGATGCAGCCATTTTCAATTGGTGGGGAGTCACCGGGAAAAATCCACCGCGCACGCAGCCGCATTATTGATCCGTCGATTCTGCTTGAGGCTGAACAAAAAAACGCTCGTGATACGTTCGTAGCTCGATGAGCTTCTGCCAGAGGTCCACATGCAGATAGGCGAAGCCGCTCGATTCCGTGGGGCGTGACCAGTCGCACTTCAGGTCGCCGGTCCGCTTGTCGATGCCGACGATCCGCAGCTGCTGAAAGTAAAGTTCGCCCCTGCGCCCGGAGCGCTCACCAACAAGTAGCAGCAGCGGGATCTGCTGAAAGTCCTGGACAAGCAGATTCAGGACCCACTTCCTGGTTTCGATTGCGTCCTCTTCCTGTCCTTTCTCGCTCACTTCGGGCTTAGTCAGCGGAGTGATTTCGCGATTCCAGAGCTTCTTTCCGGAGCGATCAAAGGCGTCGATCGTGCCGGTCACCCGAATCGAGGGCCCGTTGACGTACACGAAGTGGACCTCTCCTTCATCAATAAACAGGTAAAACCGTTCGTCATCCGACAGGACAGAAATCTTACGGTTGGTCCCCGTCGGGATCTTGGGCGCGTTCTGGAGGGGAGTGCGGGCGCCGCTGTGGAGATCGACGAACTCGAACCCGTGCGTCCGGCTGAACCAGAAGAGGTGATCGGCATCAGGCTGCGTCAGTTCGGCTTCGGGCGGAAGCTGCACCGACCAGAGTTGCTGACCTTCCAGAGTGACACGTTGCAGTGTCCACTCTTGTTTGGTCTGCAGCGATCTCTGATGGCTGTCGAGCAGGACCAGATCGCTCCCGTCGATCAGCACTGCCCGCTTCAGCTGCTTGTCAATTTCCGGATCATCGTAGAGCGATCCGTCGATCGGGGATCGCAGTCGCAGCACCGAGTCGACGGGGGTGACGAACCAGTCAGAGCCGAGGGCATGGGCGACAGCGCGGACCGGGGCCTGTTTGTCACGCCACAGCTCCTCGCCCGTGAGGGGATCGAGCGCCACCCAGCTGCGGCACAGGAGTAGCAAGGCGTGATCGTTCGCCGCCAGGAGATATCCCGACGGATTGCGATAGGTCCGGAGATGATTGCTGGTGAAGGAACTGATCGACTGCAAATTGTAGTTCGAGCGGTCCATCACACCGGCGAGTCGGCCGGTCGCCGAGCCCCGGGCGTTGGGGGTCCAGGACCAGCGGACCGATTCCCCCGGCCAGGCGAGCGTCTGCAGCATTCCCTGATGAATGATGTGGCAGAAGGGACCGACAAGCCGCACTCCGGTACTGGCATGATGCTCCATGCCTTGAGCGCTGCGCAACGGAAAGGACCACAGGAGTTTCCCGGTGTGCTGGTCCTCGAACCGGATGCGCTGTGAACTTTCATCGTGCAGCATTCTCCAGCGTTGGAATTGATGGACTCCCTGACCGACAGGGGTGATCGGCAATTGTCCTTCCTGTTCACCAACCGGTCCGCCACTGACGACTTCCCAGTTTGAAGCCCACTTCACAGGTGGAGCTGCGGGGAGGGCCTCCGCTTTTGCCAGCGATTCGCGGGCGGCGTTCAGCAGGCCCTGTTTCTTCAGCTGATGCGCCGGCAGGGTGAGGAGCCGCTGCCAGCAGTCAACGGCATCGGCTCGCCACTGCAAACGGGTGTACAGGGTGGCCAGTTCGTGCAGCGCTTCCGCCTGCAGGAGGGGGTCCGTGGAGTCCGCAGCCCGTCGGCGACGCAGGATTGCCGTCGGCAGATCTCCAGCCCGTTCCGCCTCGCGAGCGAGTTCCAGCTCGATCCGGTGTCCGCGGGGATGGAACGCCAGTGCAATCGCCAGTTGCTGTCGGACTTCGAGCGACTGCGGGAGCTGTTCAATGTTCGTCTCCAGCAGCGACGTAAAGCGGTCTTTCTGTTCGTCGGACAACGAGCGGAAGACCCCGAACAGCCGTCCGCCGACCCAGGCATCAATCCGGATTTCACGGGTCTCTTCCTCAAAGCGTGTCGACGGGGGAGACTCGCGCAGTAACCGGAACCAGAGCGGGACCGCCGATTCCCATTCTCCCGCGGCGACATAAAACTCCGCTTCCAGCCGCAGCAGGGTCTGTTGCTGTTCCGGCTGCGAAGCGAGTTGCCGCATCTCGTCGAGGAGACGATCCCGTTGCCCGGGCGATTTGCGGATCAGTTTGACGAGCGCCTGAAACTCTGCGGTTTCGAGTTCTTTGCGGAGTGGTGCCGGGAGAGCGATTCCCGAGAGCGACCGCAGTTTTTGCAGCGCCGCTTCGGAATCGCCGTTGGCCAGCAGGAGCTGGGCCGCCTGCAGTTCCTGCATGGCGAGCAGGCCGGGCGAAGCCGGATCGGCACTGTCTGCAGCCGAGGCGGGGATCGCCAGAGCATCTTCGTAGGAGACCGAGATCAGCTGCTTTCCGGCCCAGGCGAGATTCCCCAGGCCCGGGTTGTCCCCCGGAAGCGTCGTCTCACTCTCCAGCTTGCCTGTCTTCAGATCGATCGTCAACAAGGTTCCCCCGTTGACCGGTTGGAACAGCTTCCCGTTGATGATGATGCCCCGACCGGAAGGACGCTGCGATAAGGGGAGTGTCCATGCGGCATCCCCTTTGGAGGCGAGGCGCCGCGCGACGATGGTGTTGCTGCCGACACAGATCACCTGCTGGTCGTACAGTCCGGCCAGATAGAGACCGTCGTTTTTCGGCTGCCGCCAGAGTTCGCTTCCGGTCTGCAGATCAATGCAGAACAGCATCGGCTGGACCGCGCCGAATTCATCGGGAAGCTCGGGCGGACCGACGACCAGACGACCCTGATCGGCCAGGACGTAGTTGGCGATCCAGCGTCGATTCAACTCTTCGATCGAGTGGAGTGAATAGTCGCTGCGGCCCCGGAAACTGTTTTCCATGCGGGGGGGATACCGGAACGCCCATTTGAGGTCGCCGGTCATGCGCTCCAGGGCAATCAGCCAGCCGCTCGTGGTCGGGCAGACGACCAGACCATCCTGCACCAGCGGAAGGCACGGCCAGAATCGACGGGTCGTATCTTCACCCAGCCCGCGCGCTGCCGCAGCCAGTCCCCGCGACCAGTTCAGTTCCCCCGATTGTGCGGACAGGCAGAACAGGGAAATCTCTCCCCCCCGTTCGCCGATCACATAGAGCTCGCCATCGCGCGGCACCGGCGGACCGAAGAAGAACGTCCCTGCCAGCGGACGGGAAAACGATTCCTCCAGATCTTTGCCGCCGATGGTCCAGCAGACCCGGCCGGTTTCCAGGTCGTAGGCCGTAATCTCGTTTGTCGACCAGGGGGCTCTTCCCGCCGAGCTGTCTTCATTCCGCTGCCACGCGTAGAGGGGAGCAGCAAACGAGACGCTCCCCTGTTCTTCCACGGCATAAAGCGAGCGGCCATCGCTGGTCAGGCAGCCGTAGATCTCATCACGGTACAGCAGGCTGGTCACCTGATGCTGTTCGTAGAAGTTGGATTCCGCGGCGTTATTCTCCAGCTGCTGATCGTGGACGTACTGGAATGCGGGATCCGGACTGGTCATCATTTCTTCGGGACTGCCGTCCATCCGCCGCTCCCAGAGGAGAGCACCGCTGCGGGTGTCGCGGACCTGCAGACTGCGCAGGGTGCGAAAGGCGACTTTGTCATCGACAACCAGTGGAGTGATTGTCGGCAGCAAGGCGCGATTCTGCTCCCGCAGATCGTCGTTCAGCTCATCGATCCGTTCACGAATCGCATAGCGTTCAATCAGTCGTTCCGTCCAGCGCGGCAAGAGGACTGGGTTGGCGGGGGAGGGGAGTTGCAGGCTGCGAGGGACCGGGAGAGCAATCACATCCGGCGCAGTCGAATTTGGCTGTCCGGCCAGTTTTCTGATCTGTGGGATGAGTTCTTTCTGACCGGCCGCCATCAGTTCCGCTTCGGTCAGGCGTCCGCTCCGGGCCAGCAGGAGCGCAGCAATCCGTTGATCCTGCTGTTGCAGCCGGGCATCTGGTTCCCATTGAGCTGCGGAGATCCGCAGCTGGACAGCGTTCCCGTAATCACCTCGGTCCCGACTGCGGTCCGCGAGAAGTCGGAGGGCGGTGCGTCCCGCCGGTGTCAGTCGATAGTTGGCAGCGACCTGCGACAGCAGTTGCTCGTCCTGCGACTGTCGAGCCTGATCGAGCAGACGCTGCGCCGTGGCCGCGTAGCGGTTCTCGTAGTTTCGTTTTCCTTCTGCCGGCAGCTCATTGAGCAGGCGATACACTTCGTTTCGCAGGGAACGAAATTCACGCTTGCCGACAACCGTAAAGGCATCCCCCGGGGTCTCCAGGAGGAATTGCAGCAGCTCGATGGCATCGTTCCATTGTCCCTGTTTCATCAGCTCCGTGGCACGCTGCAGTCGTCGCTGGTCTTCGGGCCGCTGCTGGGGACGGACATCGAACTGGTCTTTGCCACTCTTGGCCCATTCAATCTGCTCAGCCTCGCGCTTGATCGAACGATCGAGCCCCTTGAAGAACTGCCCCAGCGGGTTCTCAGCCCGTTCCGGATCTCCCGCCTGCCCGTAAGCCTCAGCCAACGGAATCATCGGGACGAACAGCAGCACTGCTGTGATCGCCAGCTGGCGCAGATCAATCGACATGCCGCTGCCTGTGTGCGAAAAGGAGAGTGCGCAAAGTCATGCTGATATTGTCACCGGCAGGTGATCATCCGTCAAAGCCGAATGCTGTTCAGCAGGCGGGTGTGGGGGCCTGTGGGACCGCCAGTCGGCGCCAGTCGATCAGCTGCAGCTCGACCGATTCGTAGCCGCGAAACGAGTTCAGGGCTGCCGAAAAGCAGATCGAAAAGTCCCCCCGCAGTTGCGACATCTCCTCGGCCCAGTCTCCTTTTCCGAACGCGACGCAGCGCAGAACTTTGTCCCCCTGCCGGATTCGCAGCGAGAGATGTCGGCCTCCTCCTCCCATCGTGGTGGGAAGATCTGCCAGCTGGACCCGGTTGATGCAGAAGACGGGACGGCGATGCTTGGCACCGAACGGACCGAGTTGATCCAGTTCACGGACCGCACTCTGTGACAGATCGTGCAGCGAGATTTCGGCGTCGATCTGCAATTCGGGCTGCAGGGATTCCCCTTCTCCCTGCTGCTCGGAGACCAGCGCTGCAAATGTCGAACGGAACTGATCAAGTCGATCCGCGTGGACCCGGAGTCCGGCTGCGGCCCGGTGTCCTCCAAAGCCTTCCAGCAGATGCTGACAGGCCGAGAGACCGGCGTGCAGGTCAAAATCGACGAACGATCTTCCGGAGCCCTGGCCGATGCGTGACTCGCCGTTCATGGCGATCATGATGGCGGGCTTCTGGTAATGTTCTGCGACGCGGCTGGCGACGATCCCGATCACGCCGGGATGCCAATCGTCGCTGGCGAGCACCAGAGCCCCCTGGGCCTGCCAGTCCGGATGGGCTTCCACCTGCTCCTTGGCTTCCCGGAAAATCTTGCGTTCGACGGTCTGACGGTTCTTGTTGAGCTGATCGAGGTAATCCGCGAGCTGGGCGGCACGGCTGCGCTGATCGGTCGTCAACAGTTCCACGGCGAGTCGGGCCTGCCCTAATCGACCGGCGGCATTGATGCGCGGCGCCAGACTGAAGCCGATGTCTTCAGTCGACAGTTGCTTGGAGCGATCGAGTCCGGCAACCTTGATCAGCATTTCCAGTCCGGGGCCGTTGCCTTCGGACAGGGAGAGCAGGCCGTAACGGACGAGAATCCGGTTTTCTCCGATCAGGGGAACGACATCGGCAACCGTTCCCATCGCCGCCAGACCGACCGCCGACTTCAGAAACTCGCGCATGCGGGGTGATGCTTTGGTGCCGTCACCGAGCCGGGTGCAGATCGCCCACGCAAGCTTGAAGGCGACTCCCGCGCCACACAGTTCTCCGAAGGGATACGGGCTTCCCGGCAAGCGGGGATGCACATTGACCGCGGAATCGGGGAGCTGGTCGAGCAGGGTATGGTGATCGGTAATGATCAGTTCAAGTCCGAGTTCTTTCGCGAGCGCCGCTTCAGCGAGGCTGCAGATGCCACAGTCGACCGTCACGACGAGTCGATGGGGATCTTCCGCGTGCAGTGTTCGAATCGCTTCGAGATTCAGGCCGTAACCTTCTTCGAGCCGGCTGGGGATGTAGTAGTCGACCTGGCCTCCCGCCAGTTTCAGACAATGCCAGAGCAGGCTGGTGGCGGTGACTCCGTCGACGTCGTAGTCGCCATAAATCGTAATGCGCCGGTTGGAACGCAGGGCGGAGACGATGCGATCGGCCGCCTCAGGAATGCCGGGCAGCAATTCCGGGGAATGCAGATCGGCCAGCCGGGCGGAGAGAAATTCCTGTCCCCGGAGCGGGCAGTCAATGCCGCGCGAAATCAGCACCTGTGCCAGCAATGGAGAACAGCCCATTCCTCCGGCTATGCGTGCGACCAACGCCCGGTCATGCGTTGAGAACCTCCACTGACGCGACATTCGATCCCTCACGTGCCATGCATGACCGCTCGATACTTCACTTCCGGAAGGGCTCGAGCAGGTTGCTCTGTCCAGTCCCCGCGCAGCAGGCGTTTCGTCTGGTGAAATGCTTCCATCCTTGTGGCGAGGATGGGGAATCAACAGTGGAAATGCTCTGGCGTAGGCCGCCTCTCCGGGGCGCGGTCATGCTTACGGAGAAATTACACCAGAGTCCGTCACACAAGTCAAAGTGGGAGGTGACCAGCCTGCCTCGTGACCCCGTGTGGCGGGTGCGGAGAGAGAAAATGTCAGAATGCGGCCGGAGTAGGTACGCTCAGTAAAAACGCTGCAAAACGGAGTTCGCGGAGAATGCCCCACTCGGTGCAGGAGAACCTCCGAGAGTGGATACGGGTGGAATGTTCTCGCGAGTTACAGCAGGTCGAGCGGATGGACCCAGTTCGGTGTCAGCCGGGCGTTGTACGCCATCTGCATCAGCATCGCGATGACCAGCCACCACAGTCCGCACTGCAGTTCCCGCGAGAAGCCGGAACTTTGCAGAGAGCAGGTCGGTCCGCTGGTGTAGCCCCGGAAGCGGGGAATCCAGCGGGGAACCGCGGCGCAGTAGCGGCGAAAGCTCTCGCCGTGCCGCAGCAGCATCACCTGTTCTTCGATCGGCACCACGCCGACGGCATAGAGCAGAACGACGGGAATCGCCAGATAGGTGAGCGTGAGGCTTTTCCAGACGCAGAGATAGCCCAGCACGATCAGCAGCGTGCCGACGTACAGGGGGTTGCGGCACAGGGAATACGGACCGGTCGAGACGAGTCCGGACGTCTTGCGGCTGTAGATACTGGCAATTGCCCACAATCGGAGCGAGATCCCCCCCACCAGAAACGCGACAGCCAGCAGGCTGAGCCAGACATCGAGCATGCAGCCCTGAGGGACCCTGGGGGGAGAGAGAAACGTCAGTCCCAGTCCCGTCAGCAGGCACACCGCAGTGATCGGAAGGCGGATCTGATAGACCCAGAAATCACGCACCCGCAGGTCCGTGAGGTCTGCTCCGGCATCTGGCTGGAGACAGCGATCTCGAAACGCAGCGAGTGCCGACAGGGACGCGGAGAGCAGATCGTGACTTCCCGGAGTTTCGAGTTCGGAGTGGATTGGATCCGGTCGAGTGAGAGAGTCGGTTAAGTTCGTCATGGCAGCAGCGGAACCTTCTGTGAACCCGTCTCAAAGTCTTCTTTGATCCTCTCGCATCACGCGGCGAGCTTGTACGCGTTCCGCGTGAAAATGGTCAAGATCAACAGCCTGAAGATGACTTTTCAGCATGCCTCGCCCTGATCGATGTCGGTAAGTCGACAGGCAAGGAAGATGAGGCTTCCGCATCTTCCGCGTGCCCCAGAGACCCGGGAATCAGCGCGGGTTCGCTGTGAGGGAAGAGCCTGAGGGGCGCTGCAGAGCCTGCTGCATTCGGTGCAGCAGGGGATCGGCCGAGGAAAGAAAATCGAGCTCGATGTCGGCACCCCACAGCGGCAGCCGGCCCAGCTGAGGGCCTGCGAGTTTCACCAGATCCTTCCTCGTTGTGAGAAATCCGGTTGCCTGTTGTTCCTCCCCCCACTCGGCCAGACTTTTGAGATCGTCGGACGTGTAATGGTAGTGGTCGGGGAAGGTTCTGAATGCCTGATCAGCGAGTTCGATCCCGACGCGGGAGAGGGTCTGACGAAAGCCCGCGGGATTGCCGATCCCGCAGAAGGCGAGCACCGAGGCGTTGGACAGCTCGCGGGGGACGATTGTTTCCCCAGCGGTGTTGATGAACCGCTTCAGGGTGAAGCCGGATTCAATCACCGGGGCTGAGGTCCAGCGTTGAACCTCGCGCTGAAGCTGTTCACGCGCTTCAGCGCCGACCAGATCGCAGCGGGTCAGGAGCACGACGCTCGCCCGACGCAGATGCCGGGGGGCCTCCCGCAGCAGGCCACGCGGGAGCAGCCTGCCAAAGCCCCAGGGGTTCAGGGCATCGATGAGGACCAGATCCAGATCGCGCTGGAGCCGTCGATGCTGAAAGGCGTCATCCAGGACAATCGCATCGACGGGAGTCTGGTTCAACAGATCCCGGACAGCGCGGACCCGGTCGCGACTCTGAACATGGGGGACCCCAGCGCACAGTTGGTCGAGCAGCCGCTTTTCATCGTTTTCCCCGGTTTCGAGTGATCGGTAGCCCCGGCTGATGATCGCGGGACGCAGCCCATCCTGGATCAGCTGGCGGACCAGCCACGCGACAACCGGAGTTTTGCCAGTCCCCCCGGTCGTCAGGTTGCCGACGGAGAACACCGGAACAGGAGCTGCCGCAGCGGAGAGCCATTGGCGGTCGTACAGCCAGTTTTTGAGGTCTGCACCCCACCGGTAGGGTCCCGCCGCCAACGCAAGAGCCCCCCGGAGTGCACTGGCTGACAGGGACTGACGCCGCCCGGAGATGATTTCGAGTAAGTCCCGCTCCGTCACTCGAAACCCCTGATGGTGAACAGATGCCTGTGAGAGTTGTGCGTCGCGGGGTGGAATCGTGCGTGTGCGGTGCGGACTCCGAAACGGAGGCCGAACGCATCCCTGTGGAGTGTAGGCCCCGGCGGCGGTCCCTCTCAAGACTGCTCCCGGGGGGGCCGGAAGGGGACGGGGTCACTGGCGTTGCGGCAATTCGTTGCGAACCCCTAGAATCGAACCAGTTTAGAGTAGGTTGCTTTTTCCAGTGCCCGCGCAGCAAGCGTTTCGCAGGATGAAATGCTGACGTCCGCGGGGCGAAGACGGGGCAATCAGAAGTCAAAATGCTCTCGGTGCCGTGGTCAGCCTCTCGTCCATTGACGGGGTCTGGCGACGATCTGACATTCACGGATGGCATGGCTACATTACAACAGAAACGGATCGTCCTGCTCGGAGCAACAGGTTCCATTGGAACCAGTTGTCTGGATGTCGTCCGTCAACATGCGGATGTCATGCGGTTCGTGACGTTGACCGCACATTCCCGCTGGCAGGAGCTGGCGGCCGCCTGTCACGAGTTTCAGCCCGATTTTGCCATTCTGACCGGAGTGCAGCCTCAGGACCTTCCCGCAAACGCGTTTCCTCCGTCGGTCAGCCTGCTGTTCGGGGAAGAACATCTGGCCCGGTGTGCTGCTGCTGACGACGTCGACGTTGTCGTGTCGGGAATTGTCGGGGCTGCCGGCCTGCGGGGCACCTGGTCGGCCGTGGCCGCCGGGAAAACAGTGGCACTCGCCAACAAGGAAACGCTGGTGGTGGCCGGAGGTCTGGTGACCCGTCTGGCTGCGGAGACCGGGGCGAAACTGATCCCCGTCGACAGCGAGCACTCTGCGATTTTTCAGGCTCTGGACTGCGGCCATGAACGGGAAATCAGCCGCCTGATTCTGACGGCCAGCGGCGGGCCCTTCCGCAAATGGTCGCATGAACAGCTGCAGCAGGTCACCGCCGCCAGCGCTCTGGATCATCCCACCTGGGACATGGGGCCGAAAATCACGATCGATTCGGCGACGATGATGAACAAGTCGCTGGAAGTGATCGAAGCGCGGTGGCTGTTCCCTGTGCCGGCCGAGCGGATCGAAGTGGTGGTGCATCCGCAATCCATTGTGCACTCGATGGTTGAGTACATGGATGGCTCGGTGATTGCCCAGTTGTCCCCTCCGGATATGCGGCTGCCGATTCAATACGCGCTGACCTGGCCCGAGCGCCGGTCTTCGAATTTTCCCCGTCTGGATATTACCCAGAGGTTTGCGCTGGAATTTGAACCCCCTGATCTGGAACGCTTCCCGGCGCTCCAATTGGGATTTGAGATCGCCCGTCGCGGCGGCACCTCGGGAGCTGTGCTGAATGCGGCCAATGAGATTGCCGTTCAACGTTTTCTGAATGATGATTTGACGTTTTTGGATATACCGCGACTCTGTCGCTCGATACTCGATGCCCACGATTTTGAGTCGGAACCGTCTCTCGACGAAGTTCTGCGGCAGGATCGCTGGGCTCGTCAGGAGGCTTTGCGTTGGAACTCACAAGCTGTGTCACCCTCGGTCTGCTTAGCGTCGCTTCAATAATCAATATTGTCACCGTCGCAGTTGGCCTGGGGCTGGTTATTTTCTTCCACGAACTGGGCCACTTCCTGGTTGCGAAGTGGTGCGGTGTGTACGTGGAGCGGTTCAGCATCGGCTTCGGCCAGCCGATTCTGTCCCGGAAGTGGGGCGAAACGGAATATGTGCTGGCGTGGCTCCCCTTCGGCGGTTACGTCAAGATGCTCGGCCAGGACGACATGGATCCTGGTCAGATGACCGATGATCAGGTGGCAGAAAATCCGCGCAGCTACACGGCCAAAAGCGTGCCGCAGCGCATGGCGATCATTTCGGCCGGCGTGATCATGAACATCATCACCGGTACGTTGTTCTTCATGCTGGCTTTCAGCTGGGGAGTGATGAAGGTCGACCGGGTGGCCGGGGTGGTCATGCCCGGTGGTCCCGCCTGGAAACAGGGGCTGAAGAACGGCGACGCCATTCAGGCGATCAACGGCCGGGAAGTCAATGATTTTGACGATATCCTCCGTGGAACCGCACTTTCTCGCGGCCCGATCACCATCGACGGCGAACGGCCTGATGGTACCGAGTTCCGGATGACGATGACGCCGATCAAAGCGGGCATCCACAACATCATCGGTGTCGGACCGAGCCCCAGCCTGACGGTCGCTAACTGGGAGAAAGATAAAGACGGAAAGCCATCGCTTCCCGGGACGGCCGCTTCGCACGCCGATTTCCAGCCGGGGGAGACCATTGTCGCCATCGATGATGTTCCCGTAGAGACCTATCAGGACCTGATCAACCAGCTCGGCACTCGCAGCTCGCAGCCGGTCCAGGTGAAAGTGACCGAGCCGAATTCCAAGAAAGAGCGAGTTGTTACGCTGGAGCCGGAGCGGTTCCTGACGCTGGGGATCAAAACCGGCATGGGGAAAGTGGCGGCGGTCCGGAAGGGTTCCGTTGCCGAGCAGGCGGGCCTCCGCGAAGGTGACCGGTTCGTCACCATCAACGATCTCGACGTTGAGCGTGACCTCGATCCGTTCCGGCTGACCGAAGTGTTTTCCGAAAGCGCCGGAAAAGAAGTCCAGCTGAAGGTTCAGCGGGAAGTGTCCGGCGGATCTCCCGAAGTGATCGCGCTGACGGTGGTCCCGGAAACGGCGAATCCCTGGTCGGAACCGCCGTTGATGGAAGAGAGCCCGATCTCGGTCCCGAGCCTGGGACTGGCGTATCATCTCATTCCGCACATCTTCTCGGTGGAACCAGGGGGACCGGCTGCGACTCAGGGGATTCAGGCCCGGGATACTATTGTGTCGCTGAAGCTGCAGCTCTCGGAAGGGGCGAAGAAAGACAGCATCAACGACAACAAGGATCTGACATTTGACCTGACCAAGAAGAAGCACAACTGGGCTCACGCCCTGTGGACGCTGCAGGAGCAGTGCCGCACCCGCAAGGTGCAGATGACGGTCAAGTCGGCCACCAATTCACAGGAGCGGACGGTTGATCTGACTCCGCAGGCGGCGGAGGACTGGTTTCTGCCAACGGACCGCGGGCTTGTCTTCCTGAGACTGGAAACGAAACGCCAGGCTGCGAGCCTTCCCGAGGCCTTCTCCATGGGAGCCCACAGCACGATCAGCTCGATGGAAGATATTTACCTCACGCTGCGAGGACTGATCACCGGGTCGATTTCCTATCAGGGTCTGAGCGGGCCGATCGGCATCGCCAAGGTGGCTTACAGTTTTGCCAGTGTCGGTCTGACCCACTTCCTGCTGTTTCTCGGCTTGATCAGCATCAATCTGGCGGTCATCAACTTCCTGCCGATTCCGGTGCTCGACGGGGGGCATATGGTCTTCCTGCTGTGGGAAGGACTGACCCGCAAGAAGCCGAGCGAAAAGGTCGTCGCGACCGCCACCTATTTCGGACTGGCCTTTGTTCTCGGCCTGATGATGTTCGTGATCTGGGTCGACCTGTTCGTTGAACGGTCCTGATGAGCGCCGTTCGCACGTTCGCCGCCGCGCTGCTGTGGCGGTGAGACGTGCGGGGGTTGTCCGCGAAAACAGATGGCACACCGACCGGTCGAGCGTCGCCCGATGATGACAGAAGGGGGACGCTCCCTGCTGAGTCTGTTTTGCGCAGCGGCCCTTGGGGGCATGGCGGCGCTCTTCTATTGGGGAGACGACGGCCTGTTGCACTGGCTGTCGCTGCTGCCGGCGGTGTTTTGTGCAGCGATGCTGCTCAATGCCCTGCACGCGTTATTCGGCACCGTCATCCCGTCGACGACGGTGCGGCTCCCCGAAGAACCTCTCCGTCGGGATGAGGAAACAGCAGCAACCCTCGTTCAGGCAGGGCCGATTTCGCTCGCTTCCCTGCGCGTGAATCTCGTGTGTGAAGTCACAGAGACTCCACTCCAGCAGCCGCGGCGGGTGAGCTATCCGGTGCAGCAGAACCTGTGTGACTTCCGAGAGGTCGATATCAGCCAGACCACTCGGGAGTTCGCTGTTCCGATCCGCTTTCCGGAAGGGGCGGAGGCTTCCTCGGAGCATCCCCGCCGCAGCGTGCGCTGGCGGCTGGAGGTCTGGGGACAACGGCCGGGAGCAGTCGACTACCAGCGTTCGTTCGAGCTGGAAGTCGTTTGAGGAAGCGTGTGCCCGCTGCAGTCCCGCTTCCGGTTGTCTGTTTGCTTCCTCTTCTGCAGTGGTCCCCTACTGCATAAAAAGTTGGACCGCAGCTCCAGGCGGAGATACGGTCCAACTTCAGAGGATGATTTGTGCCCCACGGGCACCGCTGGCCGGGCCTCAGTTGACCGACGGCACGATCAGTTCCGGCTTCAGGGCAATGTCGATACGGGCGACCGAATCCTGAAGGTGAGCCCGGGTGTAGTCATCCAGGGTGATGTTCTCGGTCTTCAGCAGCTTGTCCGCCGCATCCCGCAACTGTTGCAGGTGCATGCGGGTGAGCGTGCGGGCATCGCTGGGGGCTCCATAGCCCTGCGTCAGCAGCTGTCCGAGACGTTGAATAGCCGATCGCTGCAGATTCCGGCGGAAACTGGTGATCAACGGATTCCGGTTGTCGATCTTGCGATCTCCAGGAGCCTGTTTCCACTCGGCAAATACGCTGTCGGTCAGCAGCTGCATGTGTTCGGCGAGGGTATAGGCATCTTTGTCGGCAGGCGATTTGAACTCGCTGTCGAGGATGCGGGTCAGCACATACGAACTGAGCAGCTTGTTCAGGATTCCTTCCTGAGCCATCAGCATGTTGTCGTGGATCGGATAATCGAGACGGAGCGGATCCGAGGTTCCCCAGTGGTTCCAGCGGGAGATTCCCAGATAGTTCAGGTCAGGACCATTGATCGTCGGCGGAGCAAACGCGGAAGAGGCGAGCAGCTTCATCGCTTCCCGCTGTTTTTCGGCCGGAACGATTTCGAAGGGAGCTTTGGGATTTTCTGCGGTCTTATGCTGACGGCTCAGCAGAATCCCCCCCGGGTAACGGGCAGCCAGATTGGCGGCCCGCCAGTATTCTTCGAACAACAGCACGAAGGCCTGCCGTGCCCGTTCATAGCCTTCACCCGGCTTGACGGCCTTGTCGACGACTTTGGGCAGCAGCTGGGTCGACTGTTCCATCTGACGACGAACGAACTCCAGCGGATCGTTTCCGAGGTCGAAGCGATTGGACAACGGGTCGGGATCGACGAAGCGGGTATCTTCATCGGTGGAGTAAGCAAGTGCCGGTTCGCTGGATCGGGCCGCGATTTTCTTCAGCTCTTCCTTCTCATTGCCGGAGATCGGCTTATAGCCGTACTCGATGGCCCAGTAGTCATAGGGGCCAATGGTCTGGGTGTAGTACAGCCCCTGTTTTTCGCGATCGAGCGAGATATTGGGCGGGTTGTAGTCCATCACGCTGGCGACGATGCCCTCTTTACGACCGGTTTCCGGGTTGTTGATATCGCTTAATGACTTCCAGGTGCTGGCTTTGAAGTTGTGTCGCAATCCGAGGGTGTGACCGACTTCGTGCATCACGACTTCTTTCAGCCCCTCGTGGATGAAGTCCTTGGGGAGATTGCCGTCTGGCGTGGCGCCAATCGCCATGAAGGTGGCGGCTGCGAACCCGCGTTGATGATGCATATCCTGGCAGTAGGTGCAGGTGTGGGCATGTAGATCTTCCCGCAGCAGGCCGAGGGCCTCTTCGGGTGACATGGCCACCCGTTTCTTCGGATCGTCGAGTCCGCGGAAGGTTTCCCAGCGGCGGCTCCAGCTGTCGAGGAAGCTGGCATCGAAAATGATGTCGGCATCCAGAATCTGACCAGTCCGCAGATCGATCCGCGAGGGGCCCATGGCGAATCGCGCCTCGGCGGTCATCCAGCGGAACGTGTTGTAGTGGATATTCTCGGGATCGAAGTTCGGATCGGCTTCCTGCTGCTGAACCTGAATCGCGCCCCAGATTCCCAGCTTCTCGAAGGCTTTGTTCCATTCCAGAATCCCGGCAGCCACGGTCGGCCGCAGGTAAACGGGGACGGTATTTTCCATGTAGAACTTGATCGGAGCTTCCGGAGGAGACAGGTCGGCGCTGTCGTCCTTCTTCTTCAGGTTCCAGCGGTTGATGTAACGGACAAAGTGATCGGGATCGTCCTTGTCCGAGAAATCCTTGATGGCGGTGACGAAGTAGCCGACCCGATTGTCGGCGACGCGGGGCTTGTAGCCATTGGCGCCGACCGGGGGGAGCACGCTGATACTGTAGTGCACCCCCACCTGCACCCCACGGGAACTGGGGACGGTGTCGATCGGGAAGGAGCCGGAATACACCGCATTGATCTGCAGTTCGACGTTTTCCTGGAACCCTTTCAGCGTGGCGATCGTGGAGCGGTCACTGGCAAAGCGGAATCCGGGGCCGATGCTGCTGCCGATTTCCTGATCATCGCTCATGAAGATCGACGTCATGTCGACGAGGATTCCCCCGCTGGGGGATTTCGCGAGAATGGGGAGGGAATACAGGATGCTGTCGCTGTAAGCCAGCTGAACTGCACTGGCTTCCGGGGTTCCGGCTTTGGCACGGAACCGCACGTTGCGCTGCAGGACGAACAGCTTCTCTTCGGTTTTCTTGAAGCCCCAGATGACGTCTTCGCCGAAGCCCCATGACATGCCGCCGAGGACCAGCCCGCGGCTGATCCCTTTGGAAATCGAGGGAATGACGATGTAGTCCTTGGCGAGGGCGCTCGGTGAGAGCTCGACCAGCAGTTGCTGGTCGGTGTGGTACAGCGTCCACATCCCTTCGACTTTTTTCTTTTTGTCGGTCAGCTGGTCGAATTTCGATTTCGCGGCTTCCGTGCTGGCTGCCGGTGCCTGTGCGTACAGGTTTCCAGCCGCGAACAACAGAAACAGGATGCAGGCGCAACGTCGTGCCATAAACCAAACTCCAGCCCCGGAGGGGCGCATTGCAGTTTGCCAGGATTTTCCAATCGTTAAACTTTAGCAGTTTTCACAAAGATCGTCGCGGGATCCGGATTTCGGGCGGGAGATGCCCGCAGATCAGGATGGGAATTCGCAGGTTGCGACCGGCAGTTGCCGATTTGCAACGGAAGGCAGGTCGGCAGATTTGGTCCGACCGTATTAAAAGGAGCAGGCCGAAGCTTGCGCCGAGCCGCTTCGACGATTCGTCTCGTCCCCATTTGGACGTCGGCTCAGCGGAAACTTCGGCCTGCTGAGGAAGTTGTTGTCAGGGGTTCCCGACCCCCAATCTCTGGCTTCGAGATCGGAAACCCCCTCACTTGGACCGTTCAAATCATTCGCATGGGACAAGTGTCGGTCCAGTACGAATGCGCTCCGATTTTCGAACCCGCCTGACGGGAATGTGATTCCCCTCCAGAAGGTCTGCGCGACGGGAATGGCGCTGCAAGGCTTTTTGTCGTCGTCTCTTGCGTCTCACCGCCGAGGAAGGGAGCTCCTGCAGTTTTTCGTCCGGACGATGTTCCGTTCGCAGCGGGGACTCTATGATTTCAGGCCACTTGGAAAACCGTTCGAATTCGGAGTATGCACGGATGAGCGACCTGCCCCAGGCTTACCACTCACTGGTTGAAAACCTTCAGCAGCTGGCGTTGCTGCGATCCTGTGGAGCCCTGCTGAGCTGGGATGAACAGACCAACCTCCCACACCAGGGGGCCGAGCACCGGGCCAACCAGCTGGCTCTGCTCGCGGGACTGGCCCATGACCGGGCGACGTCGCCGGAGCTGGGGGCGTTGCTGGATCAGCTGCCGGAAGGGTCCCTGCCGGGGGGGCCAGACTCCGCAGCCGCCGCCAACGTCCGCGATGCCCGCCGGAACTTCGAACGCTCGACCCGCCTTCCCAAACGTCTCGTGGAAGAACTGTCACGTGTCACCACGCTCTCCCAGCAGGCCTGGGTCGAAGCCCGCAGCCGCAAGGATTTCGGAACGTTTCAACCCTGGCTGGAAAAGATCGTCGCCCTGAAGCAGGAAGAGGCGGATGCGCTCGGTGCTGCCAGCGGAGTCCGCTACGATGCCCTGCTGGATGATTATGAGCAGGGTGCTACCGTCACCGAAGTGCAAGCCGCCTTCGATGAGCTGCGCGAGCCACTGGTGCAACTGGTGGCGGCCATTCAGTCATCAGGTCGGCAGGCCGATCCCGCACTGCTGGAGCGGCATTATCCAGTCGAGGCCCAGAAGGCGTTGAGTCTCGCAGCCGCCAAGGCGATTGGCTTCGACTTCGACGCCGGTCGACTCGACATCGCTGCGCATCCCTTCTGCACCGGCATCGGCCCGGGGGACTGCCGACTGACGACCCGTTACGACGAATACCATTTCTCGGGTTCGTTCTTCGGGACGCTGCATGAAGCGGGACACGGCATCTATGAACAGGGGTTGCCCGCCTCCAGTTTCGGACTGGCGGCCGGCGATGCCTGTTCGCTGGGAATCCATGAATCGCAGTCCCGGATGTGGGAGAATCTCGTCGGTCGCAGCCGACCGTTCTGGGACCATTTTTATCCGCACGCACAGGCCACTTTCCCGGGGGCCCTGCGGGATGTCTCGATCGAAGATTTCTACCGGGCGATCAATGATGTGCGCCCGAGCTGGATTCGGGTGGAAGCGGATGAGGTGACCTACAACCTGCACATCATGCTGCGGTTCGAACTGGAACAGCAGCTGATTGACGGAACGCTGGCTGTCGCGGACCTGCCGACCGCCTGGAACGAGCGGTTTACCCAGTATTTTGCGATGACTCCTCCCGATGACGCGCTCGGCTGCCTGCAGGACGTGCACTGGAGCGCAGGGTTATTCGGCTATTTCCCCACGTATTCCCTGGGAAATATGTTCGCCAGCCAGTTCTTCGATCAGGCCCAGTCCGATCTGGGAGACCTCGCGAATCAGTTCCGCCGGGGAGAGTTCGAGCCCCTCAAGGGCTGGTTGCGGAAGAACATTCACTCTGAAGGTCGTCGATTGCCTGCCACACGACTGGTGGAAGTCGTCACCGGCAAGCCGCTCACTTCAGAACCGCTGCTGCGGCATCTCAGTCTGAAGTTCGGCGAGCTGTACGGACTCTGACCCGCGTTGCGTCCCTGAACCTCAGATCCAGCCCTGCTGACTGGCGATGATGGTGATAATCCCCAGCACGAGGACATACCAGCCGAACCAGTTCAGCCGGCCGGCGTTGACGATTTTCAGCAGCACCGCCAGCGACACGACGCCGACCAGAAACGCCGCCAGTGTTCCGGCTGCGAGAGAGTTCAGACTGACGGTCATGGGCGGATTCTCGAACAGCAGTTCTTTCATCACGGCTCCCGCAATCGCAGGGACGGCGATGTAGAACGAGAACTTGGCGGCCGCATCCCGACGAATCCCCATCAGCATGGCCGCCACGATGGTACTACCGGAGCGAGAGATCCCGGGGAGGGGGGCCGCAGCCTGAAAAATGCCGATGATCAGGGCGTCTGTCAGTCGAATCTCGCCCAGATCACGGGTGCCGTTGTCGATTTTGGGAGTGAGGAACAGCAGCGCGGCGGTGTACAGCAGGCCCAGTCCGGCCATCAGGGGTTGATTGGAGGCCCACTTGAACAGATCGCCAAACAGCGCGGCCGCGACGACAACCGGCAGGGTCGCGACAATCACCGCCAGCACCAGTTTGGGCTGTTTGAGCGTCGGCAATATGTCCTTCCGGAAGACCAGCAGGATCGACATCAGCGTGCCGAAATGGAGCGCGATGTTGAGCGCGAGGTTCTCGGTCTTATGGCCGAGCAGCGCCTCGATGATGACCAGATGGCCGTCGGAGCTGATCGGCAGGAATTCGGAAATCCCCTGCACAATTCCCAGTAGAATAATTTCCCAGAATGCCATGTGTTGCTCTTCCGTGATGTGTGGCACTGTGCCGATCGACACAGAAAGGTCCGCCACAACGGACGCTCCCGAACGGGACGTTTCCATCCGTTGGAGATCCAATGGGGCGAAGCTCAGGTCATGCTGCCGTCGGACGATAGCGGATGCGGATTTCTGATCCTAGGCCGGTCCGGTCGCTGTGGATTGCCGCTCCGCCGCGCCCGGGAGCGGGGTTTGTTCTGAGGAACGGATCAGATTCTGTTGAAATGCGGGACTGGCCACGGTCGACGCGGGTGGGGCTTCGACCAGCTTCCTCGACGCATGCCCCTGACATAGAATCGCCGGTGCGCCCTGAATGAACAGATTGAGACACGGCCAGAGGATTGAGACGTCATGCGAAAACAACAGCGAGGCTTCACGCTGATCGAGCTGCTGGTGGTGATCGCGATAATTGCGGTGCTGATTGCCCTGTTGCTGCCGGCCGTTCAGCAGGCGCGTGAGGCGGCCCGTCGAACTCAGTGCCGGAATCATCTCAAACAACTGACGCTGGCGCTCCACAACTACGCCGGGACGCATGCCGAGCATCTGGTGCCGTTCGTGATTGAAAATCAGAAGCAGCTGGCCGACGTCATTAACGGAACCTATGGAACAGGGGCCTCTCAGTACTGGTTTGGCGTCGTCAATAACGAAGAGCCGGACGGCAAGAAGCAGCTGGACTACACCAAGGGGCCTCTCGCTCCCTATCTGGAGACGAGCTACGACGCTTTTCAGTGTCCCAACTTTGCCGCGAATCGAGTCGACTACGTCCGGTTCGAACGCCCGGCCACGGGATATGCCTACAACTCCCGTTATCTCTCGCGGGCGGATGGCTGGGACTACAGTACTTATCCGGTCGGCTATTCCAAAGAGCCGGCGACACGCCGACTGCGGGACGTGATGTCGACCTCGCTGACGATCGCCTTTGCCGACAGCGCGGCGATCTATAGCAAGCCGGGGATTCTGCAGGAGAATCTGGGGCCGCTGGAGCCTCCCAGTCAGGACTTCCCCTGCGTCCACTTCCGACATGCGGATTCCGCGAACGTGGCCTTTCTCGATGGACACGTTGAGACCCGTGGGTTCGGCTTCTGGAAAGGACCGGATCTCTTTGGAATCAACGATTATGCCCGCATGGAGAAGGAGCGGCTCGGCTATATCGGTGACAACCTGAGTGATCCGCTCCGGCAGGATGAGTGGTATGACCGCGAATAGTCCTGTCCGTTGCGTGCTATTGATTCTGCTGGCAATGGCCGGATGTCAGGGGGGAACTCCCGTTGACACAGGTGAGCCGCCTCTCGTCCTGGTCGACAACAAAACCGGCGAGGTGTTCGTCGCGCAGCAGCTCCCGGCGATCCCGGCACCCCATCCGCAATCGGGCACAAAAACACTGATGCCCGGAATGTATTGCAGCCGATGTCGGGTCTGGCATGTGGTCCCGCCGGTGGAGGTTCGTCAGCACCATCCCGAAGCGGCACGCTGTCCCAAATCGAAAACTCCGCTCGCGATGACGGGACCGGTTCCCGACTCAGCACAGCCGTATCCCTGACACGCAAACCGTGCGGAGGTCTCTGAAGGACACGCAATCAGAATCGCTCACATCGCGGCCGCTGGAGCTAACGACATCTGCCTGTTTCCCCGTCCTTCCCAAGCGGATGGACGCATTCGACCAGACGAACGCTTGCTGCGCGGCGACTGGAAAAAGCGACCTGCTCTAACCGAGGCCGAGCGGCTCCAGCAGTGCAAACGGGTCCGCTTCGTCGATGGAGATGACGATCTGCCGTTTGGCGGTCCGCAGCGAGGATTGCAGCCGCGTGAGCACCTTCGCGCGGCGTGACTGCAGCAGATTGACTTCCCCCAGAATCATCGTACCGTTCCAGAACTTTTCGAGGTACGAGCCGGGACGCGAGCAGCTGTCGAGAAACCGAATATCCGGTCGCTCGGTGCGGAGTGCTTCCAGCAATTCGAACTCGGCCCACATGCCGGGACTGCCGTCGGCGAACTTCTGGTCCCAGCCGATCTTGAAGGCGAACAGCATGTTCCCGGAAATCAGATTACAGGTGGAAGCGATCACCTGATCTCCGCACAGCAGCTCTCCGAACAACACCTGACTTCGTTCGCCCAGGGCGGTGATCATCTCTTCGAAAAACTTCCGGTCGGCGGGTCGACAGGCGATGGCTGTCCCTTCGTCCTGCTTCCACCCCTGCTGTTCAAGATGCAGGAAGCGGGCTGTGGCAGCGGGGAGAGATTCCGGAGTTCCGCACAGGCGAAATGCGAGCGGTCCGCGCTCTTCCATTTTCCGTCGGGCTGCACGGAGCGACTTGCGGCGGGTTTTGGAGCAGCACAGTTCAATAACGGTACCTGCTCCCAAGGACCGAAGGTCGAGCGCTGCGCGCTTCCAGATCATCGGAGTGCGGATGTCAATTCCATGTTCGGCGGCCCCCTGGCTGATGCGGGCATACAGTTCGGAATCGAGCCGCATGACATGCAGCTTCAGCGCATGCCGGTAACGCGTGGACGCCAACTGCTGAAAGAGCATCTTCAGGACTGCAGCGGCGTTCTCGCGATCGATCAGCAGTCCTCCCCGGAAGCTGTAGGGAGACTGCAGGCCGGACAGGTGCGGAAACGGGATCTCCGTCGACCAACTGACCGCCTCGACGCACGTGGCCAGCAACATCCGGCCGTCAGGCTGTTCGACCGACAACAGTGCCGGGGTTTCGGCAGAAGGAAAGTTTCGAGTCAACGGCAGCAGAAAATCTGGATCAAGGAAGACATTCGGTTCCGCGGCACTTGAGCTGAGGCTCCGCCATTGATGAACCACCTCTGCGGGCAACTCGGCGAGTTGTCGCAGTCGGACGTTCAGTGGGGGGAGTGTGCTGGAAAACACGTTGTTCTCTGAGGTTCCTGCTGGAGCATGCAGCGGCGCGCGTGCACCCTCCCCGGCTTCTGTCTGGTGAGCCCCGGTTTCTCTTTCGGGCACGTGCGCAGCCAGTGGTTTGCTTAACGAAATCACCGGCGTTGGCATGTGGCGAGGGGTGTTCACAATCAAAATAGCTGGAGCCCGGCCACGTTTTCGGGCGGCACGCAGCGTGTGGAAATGACCACACTCTGGAGTTCACCCAGGGACTCTCCTCTTCGACCGTAATAGATGGACCGGGGGATGCCCGAAAAAGAACGAGGGCGGATCGAAAAGCAATGTTTACGTGGGATGGTCGTGTCGGTTGTGCCGGGCGGGGGCGGCAAGGTCGGGCCAGGACTCCGAAATTCGTCTGTGTGGACGTATCGAAATCGGCTGGTGCGGGACGGGGGAGAACCGAGATCCGTGCGTGTTGCTGAAAATCGGGCTTTCGGATTGATTCAATTCCGCCTGCTTTGCTAGAGTGACGAGCCCGACACGTTCAGTGTTGGAACGCGGGTTCGGTCAGAATTGCCGGTTTTGCAGGGCGACTCTCCGGATTCCGCTTGCGGCGGTTAACGTAACTCATTAACCTGCCCCAACTTTCCCCGATAGCTCAATCGGTAGAGCGGCGGACTGTTAATCCGTAGGTCGTAGGTTCGAGCCCTACTCGGGGAGCTCTTTCACTCACTCGGCGAACTTTCGCTGCAGGGGTTAACAAACTGGGACCGTTGTCAGCTTCTGACACGGTCCTTTTTTAGTTGTCAGGGCTGGTTCCGGGGGCCATTATCCGACAGGAAACTGGTCGCTTTGACTGCCGGAGACAGACTCAGGGAATAGTCGGCCCGTTTCTCTTTCGGGTCCCCGGAGGTCAGCACCAGCGACTGAATGATGTGGTGCAGGATCGACCGCTGTTCTTAGGTTCGGCCTCCCTCAGGATGTCTCCAGTGTCAGTTCAGTCCTGTGTGAACTTGTGTTCAGGTTTTTGAGGTTGGCTGGCCGGGGATTCCTGCTCAGCCACCCCTTGATTTCCGCTTGCAGGCGACTTTGCTCCTCTTCAAGTTCTTTTAACTCATCACCGACGCTGGCGATCCCCTCAGCTCCCGTGTGCGTCAACACCTGTACCAAGTTCCGAATGTCCATTTGAATTCGTGTCAGGGGAAGCCGAGCGAATTCGATTCGCGATCCTGATTCGCGACCTTCACTATCGATTTCTCTCTTGGCTGCTTCGGTAATCCCCTGCCGATTCTCAACGTCCAAGCCAATTCTGATGATGCGATAGGGATGGCCTTCTCTAACGACTCCGCTGGAATGGTGGGAGCTGAGCAATCCGTTTTGATGGCAAAGTGATTGTGCTGCCTGCATGTGTCGTGGTATCCCCCCCCTTTTTTTGTTGGCGCTCTTGGGAGTCGTCATGGCCCCACATCCATGCTGCACAGGTCCCCTCAAGATGTCACATCGACCATGTGTCTGACGGGAATTTGTTTTCTTGCAATTGGTCTCATTCAACCTTCGCCGGACACGATCAAATTTCCTCCGATCGATGTTCGGTTCATGGGAGTTACGACATCCCACTTGCTCCCAATGTAATTCTCCCAGGTGGATTCGGTACTACAAAACTCATGTGACGTGTTGCCGAGCAAACGGCTTCCCATCTTTGTCGCCGCCAAACTTTGATTGCGTTCGAGGGATTCGGTCACCGATCTTTCTCAAGTGCCCCTGAATAGCTCCGGCAGAGCCCGGTTGTTCGAAGGCAACAAGGAGGTGACGCTGAATAATTCTGCCCCATCGGATCCACTGAAGTGTACCCCGGAATTCGGACCAGTTTGGGGTGACTCTTATCCGGAGTCCAATAAGTGTGTTATGCGAGGCGTTTGACCATCAAATTTATCATCGCGACATGCAGGAAGGCTTGATCACTTTCCGGAGTGCGTTCATATGGATTTGCCAATCGTCAAGAGCGATCCAGCCAACCAAACATGCGTTCCACGGCCCCGCGTTTGGGCAGGAACTGGAAGCCGATGACAGGGCGCTTGACCAACTGCACCAACCACAACCATTGCACCATGGCCCATGTCGCCAAGGTGGCAGGTCGTGCGGCAGGCAACGCCAGGCACAGCCATTCCGCGTCAGGTAGAGAATGGCATTCAGGATTCTGCGACGGGTGTAATCAGGGAGTGTCCGCCGGGCTTCGGCTGCGGAACCCGGAGGGGGCGCTCCCATTGGGCATCGGTCAGGTCGGTGGGGTGCGAATTCCGTTTCATACTGCGAAACATAACCGCTCATCCAACGGATCGCCGGCACCTCTTATTGGACACCGCCTTAGAAAGAATAATAGGCATGTTATCTCCAATCAGAAGTGCGGTCTCGGGGTTTGTGGGATGAGGCATCACCTCGGGGGATTGCCCGAATTCGTGACACCCAACGGGCCAACTTCTACCGGTTCAATAATTCGGATCGTACAATGCTTTCTCTGTAACCTGGAGAGTATCGAATGGGCGGACACTGGATAAATTTTAAGTGATAAGATGGCGCAGCTGATGCAGGACAACGAATTGAAAATGATTTCGACCGAATTAAAAGAGGATGTCAAGTCAGTATGTGGCTGGAATGCTTTGTGTCTTGATTATCAAGTTGGGAGCTGATATATCCGTGCAAAGAATGGCATGAGGGCGGCTCTCCGGTGCTAGTGATCCTCTCTGGATACGGGGCAACGACTAACTATCGATTATGGGGCTGGTTGCAAAGCTTGGTGCATCGCCCGCCAAACGTGGGAAAGTCCAAAGGCGGCGCGAAAGAGGCGGCCATTAAAAGATGTTCGCATCTGGGCAGACAGGTTCCGTGCGTCCTGGTCGGTACGAAGATGCTGCGCCGCGTCGTCTTGGCGGTTCTCTACGAGTAAGCGTCTGGAACTTTCACAGATGACCGGAAATCCGATTCCGCGATTTGGCAAAGCTCTCGACGACTCAATTCCGGGTGTGTTGTTCGTTATTTCCAATGAAGAATGAAGTTGGAATCGCGGGATAAGGTGTCGTTGAAAAAGGGCCGTCATGAAGCGTGTCCATATCGAACTACAGCGCGTGCAAAGTTGGCTATTCGCAGTGCCACGACTTCGCGCAATGGTCGGTGCCAATTCGCTCCTCGGCGAAACTTTGCGGGTGGAGTTGCCGAAGCTGGCTCGAGAAGCTGGGCATCTCTGGACGCTGAAGCAGAACAATGGTGAGGCATACCCCGATGCCCACCCGGACGATCCGCTCCAGGCTCACGATGATCCCGGCGCTGATGCAAGGGATGGCATCCTCGCACGCGACGGAGGTCATTTTGAGGCACAGTTTGCAAACGGTGCCGATGCCTTTGCCGACGCTGCCGAGCATCTCATCCGAACGACGCTGCCGGGCCTGCGGTTTCGCATCACAGTGGACGGAGAGCAACGCACCAGGAACCAAGTGTGTCTCTCGACCGAGTTGCCGGTCCTGGCACCCTGCGAGTGGACGGGACGGGGTCTCGCGTCCACCCCCGTCGCACAAGGTGACGAGCTTTGCGAAGTCTCGCTCGACGTTGCGCGGCGGCATAAGGTCGCGAAGCTGAATGCGTCTTGGAAGATGAAGGATGTTGCAAGTCTGCTCGGCGCGACGACCAGGCTGAAGCTTTTAGACCCTGTGCAAGAGCTGAAGGAACTGGCGGGTAACGGCTATCTCGCGCTCATCCACGCCGACGGCAACGGTGTCGGCAGCGGCATCGCAAAAGACAGTCCCGACAGCGTACACGCGGCATTCTTTCACATGAATCGCGTGATCCTGCGTCGTGCGGTGAAAGATGCCATTGACGATGCGTGTGACAAGGATGTCGCCGGTAAGGGCGAATCGCCCGCTCCTCTCGTCCCCCTCATGCTCGGTGGCGACGACCTGCTCCTGGTATGCCGTGCCCAGGGTTGCGCTCCCCTTCGTCGTGAAGCTGTGTGAAACGCTGGACGCGTTCCAGCAGAACAGGACTGACTTCAAGCTGACCCTCGGAGTCGGTGTGGTGATCGCCAAACCCACCATTCCGATTCATCGGTTGCACGAGGTCGCCGAGCAACTCGCCAGCTCCGCAAAACGACGCTTCCGCGGGCTGGGGGATGACGAGGCTAAGCGCTCGGTTGTGGACTGGGCCGTCTACAGCACCTCGTGGGTTGAGGACCCCGAAGTGGTGCGTCAGCGAGACTGGCTGCGCGGCAGCGGCACCGAATTGCGTGTCCTCTCGCAGCGGCCGGTCGATGTACTTGGACAGGGGCTCAATTCGCTGCAAGGACTCGTGGAGAGAGCAGAGCAGCTCAAGCGTGTTCCGCGATCGCAGCTCCGCTATCTCGTTGATCAACTCCCCCGCGGGCGGGCGCTCTCGGAATTGGCATTTGCGGAACTACCACAGGAGGCGAAGAATCTGCTTGAGAACGCGGGCGTAACGACGCCGTGGCGACCTGCGGGCCATGCCTGGATCACCTCGCTACTTGATCTGGTCGAGATCACCGAGATTGCTCGCCTCGGTCGTAAAGTCGAGTGTGCTGACTCTCAGCAGGGGGGCGCCAATGACTAACCAGTGGGTGCGCTGTCGTCTGACCGCCGAGTTTCAATCGGACGCTCACCTCGGCTCGGGTTCGGGGGGAGGAGGGATTGACGCTCTGATCGCCCGCGACCGCGAAAACCGGCCTGTGGTCTGGGCCTCGCACATCGAGGGTGTATTGCGCGACGCGGCGCGCAGGCGTGGTGGCGACCAAGAGGCGGAAAAGTTCTTCGGACGGTCCGGAGGCGATCAACAACGCGCCGTGTTCACGTCGCTGTATGCGACGAAGAGCCCCGAGAGTCGTATCTGGTGCTCGACCGCACGCGAGAGCTTCGACAATCGTGCTCCGAAGGATGAGACACTGCGGGTCATCGAGTTCGTGCCCAAGGGGACGCAGCTTATCGGTGAGGTTGAACTGCCCGTGAGTGACTTGCCCACGTTGAAGCGGCTCGTACAACAGGTCGACGCACTTGGCGGCGGGCGCTCGACCGGTGCTGGTCGGGTGCAGCTCTCGCTCTCAAAGATCACACCCCCGACGCGTAAAGTTGGCGCAGCGACGGATCGCCTGACACTCCTCTTAAAGAACCGCGATCCACTTTGCATCACGGCGACAGCGACGCCGGGCAACTTGATCCCGAGCCTCGCATTCGTGCCGGGTCGTGCGCTGCTTGGCTCTCTGGCTTCCTGGCTGATCGCCGAGGGCGATCCCGCAACGGCCGCGCTCTTCACATCCCAAAAGGTTCTGGTGAGCGACGCACTGCCGCTTCCTTTCAGCGGCCCCGGTCAAGTGCCAGCAGATCTCGATGGTCTGGAGGTACTGCCTGCGCCCCTGTCACTTCAGAGTACGAAACCCCACGGTGCAGCAGGTGATGTCCCCTGGTGGGCACAGCCAACTGCGCCCATTCAACGGATCGACGCCTGGACTGCGGAGGCCGAGAGGAAGAGGCAAAACAAGGAAAAGCTCAAGCGTCCCGAAGACGATCTCTTCGTCTCCCGCGCTGGCGCGAGCGACGAATGGGTGGCGTTCCGCCCGGCCCTCCGAGTGCGAATACGCAACGGGAGGCCCGATCCTAAACAGGCCGATACGTCGCTCTTCGCCATGGTGCAGATCGTGGAGGAGACGTACTTCCTCGCGGAGCTGCATGGATCGCCAGAGGACCTGAAGAAGGTTGCGGAGAAGCTCGCGGCCGTGCTCGAAGGGCGCCGCTGGCTGCGTGTGGGGCGCGCAGGGGCGCCGGTCGAAGTGGCCCAACTCGCATGGTCAAAAGCTCCTGCTGTGACAAAAACCACGGACAGGGCGCTGCTCATTCTGACTTCCGACCTCCTCGTGCGTGATGAGTGCCTGAGATGGCGGACGACCCTCGACGAGAAGGCGCTGCATGAGGTGGTGGGGACTGAAGACATCACCATTGTGAAGACAGAGGGGGGCAGACATCGGGAATTGCAAGATACCGTCATGGTCCACGGCTTCAACGGCACCTCACGCTTGTGGCGAATGCCGGCCGCGGCAATTCGACGCGGCTCCGTGTTCGAGGTGTCAGGCGCGGGCGTTGCAAAGCTCGCGCTGCGGGCAGCGAAGAACGAGTGGCTCGGCGAGCGCACACACGAGGGTTTTGGCCGATTTCGCGTCGACTCTGTGCTCCCCGGTGTAACTAACGGGAATCCAACGAACACCGCACCCACGCCGGGCGCCGACATCCCGGAGGAAGCGATCGCCGCAGCAACGAAGAAGTGGTTCGACGCCCACAGGGCACTCGCCGAGACCGGCGGCGGAAGCGAGCGCAAACCGAGCCTTTCGCAGTGGTTTGACCTCGTTGGCGATCTCGAACGAGGTGACGCGAACGCACTCTCCAGTCGCATGACCCCGACGACGGCCGGTAGCAAGAGTTGGAGGCAAATAGACGCGAAGGAGGTTCTGGGTGAGCTGAACAAAATCGAGACGCCCCAACAACAGCATTATGCCCGCTTCTTCGTGCGACGGCTGCGTGCTGAGACCGCAAGAAGATGAAGGAGGTCCGATGACGACAAAGCTCACCTTGTTCACAGCCACTCTGGTGCAGGACTCGGCGCTCTCCGTGTCGGGCCTCGATCGCGAGACCAGCGCGAATCTGCCTTTCGCACTCGTTGAAGTGGTTGCAAATGGTCACCGGAAATTGGTTCCAACGCTCGCCGGCCGTGGCCTCAAGGGGGCGGCGGTCGCGATGGCAAAGCGTTTCTTCGACCCACTGCCGCGTTCAGTCTCCGATGACATCAAGTTCGGAGCCCTGCGCCGCTCGGCATGGGAATTCGCGGACGCAACTGCGGTTGCTAACTCAAGCATCCGTGCCGGTGTCGGCATTCGCCAGAAGACAGGGGCTTGTGCAGACGGGGTGCTGTACGACCGCGAAGTCATCCCCGCGGGCACGAAGTGGCAACTCAGCTTTCGTGTCGATTGGTCGCAGATCCCGGAAGAACTGCGTGAGGACGAAGGGCACGAAGCAGAAGGTATCCTCGGCTACGTGCTTCAGGAGCATTGGGCCAAGGAGCGCTGCTGGCTCGGCGGCGGTGTTGCGCGCGGGCTGGGCTGGTGCCATATCGAGGACCTGAAGGCATACCGCTTCGACGAACTCACCTATGACCAATGGATTCAACTGGGGCGTCCACGGGAGCCCCATGTCAGCGCCGTCACTGTGCCCGTCGTCGCGCCCACACGTTCATGGTGTTTCCACACACTCGATGTGGCCATCTCGTTCGGCGAATACAAACCCGACCCCGATGGGACGGCATGGGGGCTCGACATGTTCACCGTCAGCCCGCACGCTACCCAGCGAACCGTGCAGGCAACGGGAGACGGTGCATGGGCCCAGCCAGTCTGGGCAACAAACACAAACACGCCTGACGCATTGACTACCGACCGTGCGCTATTGATGGAGGACGATCGCCCTTTGCTCCCTGGTGCGAGCGTGCGCGGGCCGCTCCGACACGTTTTTTCTCGTAAAGAGAACGCGCAAGCTGGGAAAATCGTCGTTCAGGATCCGCACCGTGTGCAGGAGGGCGAAGTCGGTGCGGAAGACCCTGCGGGTCAGGCATTCGGCACGGTCAACCAAAGCAGCCGGATCCTGATCCGCGATGCGAGAGCCGACGGTAAGTGGTCGGCGGCAAAACTGCATATGCACGCGGAAGACGAGTTTTCGGCGAGTACCTTCGGAACTTCGAAGCGTGACGCGGTACGACTGCTGCAAGGGACGTTCCCGGTGCGGATCGTCGTTGACGGAGCGACGCGGGAAGAGGTCGAGCCGCTGTGTAAACTCATCGACCGCGAGGTCGCGCTCGGAGCACTTGGCCATCTGCTCATCGGCGGCCACAAGACGCGTGGAGCGGGCGCAGGCCATTGGCAGGCGCAGCCCTGGATCAGTCATGACGTGAAGTCCACGAGATCGTGGGCACAACCGAAGGAGCCTCACCAGCAAGCGTCGACTGGCTCGCCTTCAAGGCCCCCTCCCCCAGCCGATACTGGTGCTTGGGTGAAAACGACGAACGGCCCGATCACGGAAGTTCTCACGCTCAGCGAAGCCGCGAAGCTCGCGAAAGCTGCGCTTGGCGACAAACTGGTAGCGTGGTGGTGCGATCCGACCATCGACCTCAACTTGCATTCACCACCCGCGACGTTCGGAAACGCATGGCCCGGTGAAAATGACAAACTCCACGTCGACGAGGTCGCCTTTTATGCGGAGCGTGCGGTCTGGCGTGCCGCCCGCACGTCGAATGGCCCGCGCTTCGCCTGCATCATGGAGATCGACAACGAGGAGGACAACGCGCAGCAAGCTCGCGTCGTCCATAGGCCCGCACGTCTTCACGCCTTCCAGCGGTTTTCCTCGGCAAATACCGGAAATGGCAACGTATTGCTGCGTGAGTGGTACGTCGACAACCAAATCCTCGGCTTCACCCTCACCAAGGAGCAGCGCTGATGCCGCACAAACCTCATTCCATCACTGTTCGCGTCCTTGATGGTAAACCGCGTGAATGGCAGAAGCTCAAAGGACTGCTAGGTTCCCATCTCGATGTCCGCGACATCAAAGACAAGCAGGAGTTTGTCGTCAATGCCGTCAACGAGAAGCACATCGCACAGGTTCGCGAAAAACTCGGTGCAGCCGGGTTGGAAGAGTTTACTCCTGAGAGGGTCGAGTCATTCAAAAAGCCCTACGGCTTCGTTGCTCTCCCCAAGGATCTGACAACCACATCGCCAATCTGGCACGATGGCACCAGCAGCAAGGAACGACTCTCGGGTGAGGTCCGCTTCGAACTGGAAACGCTGACCCCACTCCTCGTCGGTTGGGAACGCGGCCAGGTCGGCGACACAGAGAGTGACTGGCCATTGCCGGCGAACCTCGCTGACGTTGGTCGTCTTGCCGACAAGAAGTCCGTGCTCTGCCCGCTTCGCGCGCCATGGAACACACGCCCTGTCGTCATTCCAGGTGACTCCCTGAAAGGGCTTCTGCGCCACGAGTTGGGAGCACTTCTCGGTGCGCCGATGGAACGCGTCGCCGAGCGTTCGTACTCGTATCGGCCGAACGCCAAGTTTCCGTATGATCAGCATGATCATCGCTACCGTGAGGGAACGGCGAGACTCGAGCCACGCCTTGCTCGTATTCGAACAAGCACAACTGTCGACATTGATGGCAAAAAGTGGCCAATTCCCGAAACAGTTGATGTCCTCTCGATGGCGACAAGAGACCAGCAAACCTACTTCCCTCGTCGCAAGGGCCATGGTCCCCAAGCTGTTGAAATCCCTCCACCGCGCGATGCCGAGCGCTATCGCGGCGGACTTGGAGCAGGAGAGGCGATGCCGGATGCCTTATTTTCAGCAGATGCGCCAAAGAAGGTCATCCGCACACACATTAAAGTGCCGCAGCTTCGTGTTGAGCACGCATTGGTGAGACCTTTGTCGTCAGTTATTCAGCGATACACAGAAACATTGACGCATTTGCTCGATACAAACGATGGCCATTTCAGCTCTCGTCATCCGTGCATCGGCACCAATCAACAAAAGCAACGACAGGGACGAGCTGCTGTGGAGCAGGGAGCCCAACAAGCGTTCCAGCCCGGCGACCTCATCTGGGTCGAATGGGATACCGAGAAGAAGTACATCGTCTCGCTCGGCTGGCATTATTATTACCGCTGGGCCTACACCGACACAGTTCGCAAAGACGCCGATGCGCTGAAGCTCGAACGGCACGGACTCTTCCCGTTGGACAAAGAGTGTGAAAAGGACAGCGAAGGCGCACCGCAGGAGCTGTCAGCCGTTCGTCGACTGTTTGGTTACACCGGCGACAACGAGGGGAGCGCGGGCATCGGCGAGGGGGACCACAAGCAACTCATGGGGCGCGTTTTCGTCAACGCGGGACTCGAAGTGGTCGGCGAGAATGATTCCGTTGACGACCGCTTCCTGAAGCCCACGTTTCTTAAGGAACTAGGGATGCCCCGGCCGAGCGCTGTCGAGCATTACCTGAAGCAGCCGCATCATCCGCAATCGCGACCTTCCGACAAGGCCACGCTCGTCACCTACGGTGATGCCGCTGGCTACGACGCTCCCGGTGAACTGGCGGGCCGCAAGTTTTATCTGGACCGCAAAGACGCTTACGGCACTGATGGCAAAGGACGGGTCCCTGGGCCTGCAGCTGATAATTCCCCCACGAATCGGCAAAACGATCGCAGCACGCTGGCGCTTGAAGCATCGAAACCAGGCCGCAAGTTCCGGTTCACCGTCCGCTTCCGGGACCTCGACACCGTTGAATTGGCTGCGATCCTCGTTGCCCTCTGCCCCGATCAGTTCAAGAGCGTGCTCGGCGGCACTCATGGCGCCGGCTACTGCTCCAAGCTCGGCTATGCGCGTCCACTGGGCTGGGGCAGCGTGCGCATCGATGCCAAGTCGCTCCTGTTCCTTGATGAATTTAGCGAGACCCCCACGCTGAAACCTGAAGCCGACCTCGACGCCTGGGTGAAGAACAACCATCAGAAGACGGCAACACAGGACGAATGGCTCGCCATTCATCGTCGAAATCACCCGGATGCGGCGGACTATCCAACCCGAGACGGGCAGATTTTCACTTATCACACGCACTTGCGAGCGGACCATTCACGCAACCGCCGTTACAAGAAAGATGGCTCGCAATGAAAACACTTCTCGTCATGACCGTTGGCCAGACCGACGTGCAGCTGGTCGTCAGGAACCAGCGACACAAGCTCGACGGCAGCACTTGCGGCACCCTGCACGACGCCATCAACGAGCGCTCGTGGTCGGTGGTGGACACACCGACCACGAGGAACAGAGAGCTCATCATGACCCTCCCTGATACGAAGTTAAATCTTTGCACTCCAAAGCTCGATGCCGTGCTCGCGTACTTGGACAGCACGCTGCCGACATCGACGCTCATCTTCGAGACCGTCCGGCAAGGCGCGCGTGATCCTCGATTGTCCGGCGAAGTCATGGAGCGTCGCCTTCGCGATCGTGGCGTCAACCAGGTGAAGCGTGTGGCATTCTTGACTGGCACGGAGCAGCTTGAAGATCCGTCCAATGAGGTCGATGCGGTCGTCCGAAGAACCATCGTCTCCAGGCTCTCGGACGCTATCAGGACACAGGTCGAGCAACTCACGGAGAATGACCAAGTCTTCGTAGCTACAACCGGTGGACTGGCTGCCGCTAACGAACTGATCAATGAGATGGTACGACTGCACGCATTGAGCGGCCCAACCGTGACCGCGCTGGAAGTGCCCGACCGTGAACGAGTTCAAGGCGAAGATCTCGCAATCGAAGAAAGGTTCCACCCGGCAACGGGATTCCGAGCCCGCTGGTACGCGCTTTCGCTCATCGAGAAAGGCAACCTGCTCGGTGCCTGGGGGGCTGTCAGTCACCTGAAAGATGAGCCCGGTCAAGGGTGGACTCAGGTTATCGAATGGCTCGCTCAATTCGCTTGTTCACTGCCATTTGAGCCGCCATTGCCATCGGACAGCGAACTCATGGTTCTGAACCATCAGCGTATGTCGGTGCGAGCTGCATTACGTGTCGAACTGGCACTGCGTGCAGGCGACATCCCCAGAGCTGTGCATGGCACTGTGGCGTTCTTTGAGGCGGCGCTGTGGGACCATCTGCTTGATAACTTCGAGTATTCGGACCAACGTCAAGGCAATGCAGCAGTTGTGACTCTCCGACTTGGCGCGAAGGTTCCGAACGGGAAGAAGCTCTTGCGCAACGACGAACCTGACGACAATAAGAAACGTAATTGTCCGTTTGAGCATTCTGAGAACCGCACGTATCTTTTTTTTGAAGACGGAGCCGGTCGCTTTGCCCGCGACTACGTGAACAGTAAGTCGCTCAAAGATTTGGTTGTCACCGTCGACAAGGTGAAAGTCCTGCGCAACGACGTCGCTCACAACGAGCCGACTCCTTCGCTGATGAAAGTCGCACGTAGTCGGATGGAGGCCGCTCAGCTTTGGTCGAACGACAAGTCGAACAACATCAAATTCCTGAGCCAGCCACTCGTTCAAGACGTCCTGAAGGAACTCGGCGAGCCAGATCCAGCTCAACTCTGTGAGAATCTCCTGTCAACAGTTCGGAAGCGTTTGCGAACCATTGATTAAACCACCAACCTGGAGATTTTATTGAAGCCTTCCAAGCCCCGCTGGCTTCACGGACGCGATTGACGCACCCGGGTAGTTCCTGCTGCCACAGGCTGCGGCCCTCGCGATAGACCAGGGGTTCGCGTTGAGTGGGTATCCGTCTGGACTGTGGCAATCCTAATCGGAATGATCGTTGGACCTCTCCTGGGGCAGCGCTCTTCTCCCTGAGATTTTCTGGTCAGTCCAGCATGATCGACCGGCGCAGGCGGTGCGGCATCTGGTGAAGCTCTTCGTCCAGCATCCACAGCAGTTCGGGAACGGACTCGGAGGGCTAGACTTCCATTTCCCGGACCAGTGTCCGGGCCTGTTCCAGCAGCGCTCCCTTACTCTGCGGTTCTGCCATCATGGCCACGGGCCGAAGCCACAGCGGCATCTGGATTTCGCGACAACGCATGGTATCTCGAACTGGTGCGACTCCGGGATTCCGCCCTCAAGTCCGAAACAGGCTTCGGGTGTCTGGCCTGCATCGGGTACAAACACGACCAGCGGCAGACGCGATGTTTTGTCGCGCAGAGCGCTGGTTGGCACAGCCAGCAGAGCGAATCGCGCGACCTGCCGGGGTTCGTCGTGATGAGTGATCCCAAGGGGCGAGGACTTCCCAAGGGACATGCTGCCAACTGGAGTGCTGGATTCCTGCCCGGCGTGTATCAGGGGACACATCTTCAGCCGACAGGGAACCCGATTGAAAATCTCCAGCACCCGCCACAGGTGACGTTGGCATCGCAGCGCGGACAGCTGGACATGCTCAGGCAACTGAACGAAATTCATCGCGAGAGTTACGCAGCCGAAAATGACCTCGCGGCAAGTATTGAAAGCTTTTCTCTCGCTTACCGGATGCAAACAGCAGCACCGCAGGCTCTGGATGTCTCGTCCGAGCCCGAGCACATTCAGCAACTGTACGGCATGGGAGACAGCCGCTGTGATCATTTCGCCCGGCAATGTCTGATGGCGCGCAGGCTGGTGGAAGCGGGTGTGAGATTTGTGCAGATCTATTCCGGCGGCATGGAGAATCAACGTTCCTGGGATGGTCACATGGACATTGTCGGCAATCACAGCCAGTTCGCGGGAGAAACCGATCAGCCGGTCGCCGGGCTCCTTGCGGATCTTGAGCAGCGGGGAATGCTGGACGAGACGCTGGTCATCTGGTGTGGAGAATTCGGACGGCTGCCGATCGCGCAAATTGCCGAAAAGCCGGGCCGGGACCATAATCCACATTGCTTCACTGCCTGGATGGCGGGTGGTGGAATCCGGGGAGGCATCAGCTATGGGGAATCTGACGAGTTAGGCTATCAAGCGGCGATCGACCGCGTTCATCTGAATGATCTGCATGCGACGATTCTGCATACGCTGGGAATCGATCACCGGCGCTTGACTTATCGGTACAACGGTCGTGATTTCCGCCTGACCGATGTGGCCGGAGAAGTGTTGCACAAGATCCTGATCTGAACCGAATTCGATAGGATGCCATGAACAGCAGGGAACAGGAGACGCACTCTGCCTGTTGCCGGGATGAGGACGGGAATGCGACCGATTTGGAGGAGCCTCAACGCGCTGGTAAACAGATAAAGATCCTGTTAAAAGAACTGCGCTCGAGGCCAACGCGATTTCGGAGACGGTGCGATGTGCTCCCATCGACAGGAGTTTTTCTCCAGTCTGAACTCCCAGGACATCGTCGGCCTCTTCAATAATCTGACCGGGGTCTACTTCTTTCTGAAGGATGCCCAGGGTCGCCACATGGCGGTGAATGCGGCTCTGGTGAAACGATTGGGCTATCGTCACGACTCGGATCTCTTTGGGGCGACTGATTTCGACCTCTTTCCGAGAATTCTTGCGGAACACTTTGTTCAGGATGACCAGAGGGTCCTGCGGACCGGCGAATCGCTGACAAATACGGTCGAAGCCTGGCGAAACGGAGAACCGGTTGTCACCAGCAAGTTTCCGATCCGGGACAATGCAGGACGGGTGGCGGGGATCGCCGGGGTCTTTCAGGTTTATCAGGGGAGATCGCGATCTCTGCTGCCCGATCTGGAGATTCAGCAGGTCGTTCGACATATCCGCTCACATCTGCATGAGCGGGTTTCGATTGCTCTGCTCGCGGAGCGGATGCTCCTTTCGGTCCGCCAGCTCCGGCGACGATTTCACAAGGCGATCGGCATGAGCATTCAGGATTTCCTCGTGAAAGAACGCCTGGAGGCTGTGCGGGACGCATTGCTCAATACGGATGTCCCCATTGTGGAAATTGCCGGACGCTTCGGCTTCTGTGATCAAAGCGCGCTGACGCGGCAGTTTCGCGAACACATCGGGATGACGCCACTCAAGTTCCGCCAGCAGGCCAGAGAACAGCAGCACGGAATTCATCGTGCGCGTTGAATCCGCCGCGCGTGGTCTTTGGCTCCAGCAGATCAGTGCCCGATCCGGATTGTGAACCGGCTGTGGCGGCAACCTGTCTTCATCCGGCGCAGATTCTTCTCACCTTGGGAAAAGGTTTCCTGCCCACGTCGACATGAATTCAGGTTGCAGCGAGAGTCCTGAAATAACTCAGTGTGTCGAGCGTCGTCAGGACCGCGATGGAAGTGAAAAAGAGACCCGCCATCGCCAGTCCCAGGCAGACGAACCAACGTGGTTGCAGAGCGCGGGGGAGCAGCCAGAGATTCACAACCAGCACATGCCAGCAACTGAATCCGAGTGCGTAGTTGTAAATGTTCGTCGACCACACCAGCAGCTTGTCCCCCGTAATCAGATTCATGGTGACCAATCCGCCGACGCCGTAAATCAGGAGCGCGGCGAAGTAGACGCGTCCAATGGCACGCGTCTCCCAGGACCGGACCGTCGGGCTGGCCGTCCAGAAGAGATCGACCCATCGACGCAGAATGCCGTCGGCCGTGACAATGGCGGAGGTGATGAGCACCAAGAAGCCGCAAAACAGCGTCAGCTTCCAGAAGACGGGACCCCAGGCGGCTCCGAGACCGGCTGAAACCGTGTGGGCGACTCCCTCTGCTGTCATGGCCGAGACCAGGAATTTGTCGCCGGGAACATCCCCTTTTGGCAGGAACTGAACGGAGAGCATGCTGGGGAGAGCCATGCCGAACAAACAGGCGGGGAACCACATCAGAATCTGATCTCGTCGAATATGCCGCAGCCAGCCATACCATTTCGGTAATGACTGTTGATCCACAAGAAACACCTTGCCGACGTGAGACAGGCTGATCTCGCGTCCGCCGACGATGCTGGGGATTGCTCCGACTTCACGGCCCATGCCCCAGCCTTGGTCCCGGGTGTAGTTGCTGATCGGAGTGTTGGTCAGGCCCCCATTGCCGGCAATGGCAGCCATGGCGGTCACCATTCCGAGCAGTGCGAAATCGAGTCGCGGAATCGACTCACCCGACCACCACAGTCTGAATACGTTCTGCAGTTCGACACTCCCCTCTGCCGTCGGCGACTCGAAGGGGAGTGTCCCGAACCGAAAAAATCCGGAGAGGATCTCGCACCAGGTTTCCCAGGTGGAATAGCAGATCGCCAGCATCCCCAGAAACGTCAGCACAAAGGCCAGCTTGACGATGGTGACAATCTTGAGCGAATTAAACACCTTCCCGCCGACCACGAGGGGCAGAAAGATCAGGACCCACAGAATCGACGCGGTCAGGTTGACGATCCACCTCTCGTCCGGCAAATGGGGGAGCCGACCCAGAATCAGGCTGACTGCGGGAATGGCGGCATTGGACGTGAGATACGGGAGAAACGAGCCGCAGTCGAGTAGCAGATAGGCCAGCAGCCAGAACAGGGGCCCCGGGGGAATCCGGAACTTGCCGGAGAAGATCGGTTCCCCCGAATAGAGGGCATACCGGCTGATTTCAATGTTGTAAACCACCTGGAACAGAATGCTCAGCGTGGCCAGCCAGAGCAAGGCGCCCCCATACTTTGCGGTGACGAAAGGACCGGTCAGCCATTCCCCTCCGCCGATGGCTGCTGCTCCCATGACCAGTCCCGGTCCGATCAGCAGGGGAAGAGTCCGCCAGCTGAATGCAGGAGCGGGACCGAGTTGCCCCAGACCCCAGCAGGGCATGGCATGCGTCCCGGGCCAGGGGGCCTGCTGGGCAGGCTCAACGGTCTCATGGGGGGCTTCGGAAGGAGGGACGTTCGCGGCCAGACGAGACATGTTCACCATCCTGCAAAGGGAAGCTTTTCATTCTGATCGTCGCGCCCGTTGCCGGTTGAGATCTTGACGACAGCGACCACTCCGACTGCTCACGGAATTTGAGAGCGAGACCACCACGAGACGGAAGCCGCCGCACAACGAGAGTCGCTCATCGGCAATCAGCGATCTCCGCGTTCGCTACCTGAATCGCCCGGCAGTCACGCCTGCTGACGTAAACGTTATATCGGAATCCGTATTAGCCAGATACTTCTCGACGTCGCAGGGACCTTCAACCATTCGGGGGGCCACGGGGCGTTCATTGAGCAGCGCGAAAGAATTCCCTTCATTCGAACATGATGATTGCTCCCGATGTTTCTGTCGGAACGACGGCATTCGGGGGGATCGCGAGCCTGAAGAACGGGAACCGCAACGGATCCACGCTCTCGACGACGGTTAAGAAAGACCTGCGCTGAGTAACAGGCGCCGAACGGAAGTTCGGGCAGGAGGGATGATCACCTCAGCGATCGATGTCGCTGAAGGGGAGTTCCAGTTTGGGGTCGGTTTCGGCGACGTGGACGGCGAGCAGCGCAAGGACGAGCGTCTCGGCTCCCGTGATCGTCTCGAAATGTTTGGCGTGTGTGCTGCACTTGGGGAGCGGGCTGGTCTCGTCCCAGAAGGTCTGGACCGCCTCATCGGCACGACGCCGGGCCTGCAGGAGAGAGGCTCGATCCCCCGTCTGCTTGTAAGCCTCGAGAAACATCAGAATGACGGTTCCATATTCTACGGGCCAGACATCGATCTCCGGATCGGGAGCACCTGTTCTCGCATAGCAGTCGGCAGCGGCGAGGGCGAGCTGCCGGTAGATCGCGGCGTCGGGGGAAGTTCCCAGCTGCCGGGCTCGACGAAAGCAGTGCAGGGCGACCATCGCCGTCCCTTGCCGACCATAGCCCATCCCCCAGAGAGTCGAATACCCTTCCGGCCCCGGCCCTTCACGGCCTCGTGATTCACCGGTTGCTGTGGAACAGGTGGCAATGAATCCCGCTTCGGGGACGTCGGGCCGATGGGCACAACTCAGAAACCCTCGATCGATGGCGGTCGCCAGCTCCTGCATGCGTTGGGACAGCTGCCCCTCCTGATAGGTTTGCATGAGCGGAGCGGCGTCCGTCAGATCGCAGGCGAGCGTCAAGTTGTGCCCGTTGTTGCAGTAGTCCGTTCGAACGGAGTCGTAGTCCAGAAGATTTCGATCGTTCAACTTCTTCTGATACCGCTGGGTCAGGACACTGACGGCTTCGCCGTAGAGTTCCTGCCTGCTGGCCTGATACGCCTTCGACCAGATGCCAATGAAGTGTCCTGCTTCTTTGGTGAAGTCGTACCCTTTTCCCGGCTTGTGAATGTCGAACCGCGCATGCCGGGAGAATTCTCCTGTTTCATGGTTCTGGATCTGATGTTTCCAGATGCCGGTGGCGTAGGTCAGCATCCGTTCGGGTTCATGCTGGTACAGATAGTCCCAGAAGATTAAGGGCTTTTTGGGTTCGTGAATCAGGTTCTGGTCGCCGACGGCAGCGACCTTGTCTTGCTCCATGTCATACGAAAGATGTTCTCCCCAGCCGACCAGACCGGTCTCCGATGATTGAGCCCGGCGAATGAAATCGAGCAAGGCTGCATCTGCTGCCGCAGTGTACTTTGAATCTCCCGTGACCTGGCTCAACAGGTAGAACGTCCGGAAGAAGTTCTGCTGCATATTGACATTGCTGCCGAAGGGAGTCGTTCTGTCTCCATTGCGGACGCCGACGGATCCGGAGGGGAGCTTGGAAGGAGGCGCAAGCGTTTTTCGGTCCATGACCGAGGCGATCATGGCCGTCTGTTCGGGGCCCCAGCGGTCGCGTCCGTTGTCGATCAATGCGTTCGACGTGTTCGTCACGATTTCCAGCAGAGCACTCGCCTGAGGTTCTGCTGCCAGCAGCACCCCTGACGACCAGCAAAGGGGAGGGAGAATGACGGAAAGGGACAGGCAGAACAGAGTATTGCGAAGCAATGATGGCATGGAAAAATCTTCAAGGTGAGGGGAGATCGCGTGGACCTGAAAACTCGGGGCCGCCCGCAGCGACATAACCGAGACTGGCTCCATTCACATCGGGTGACCCCCAGAAGGAATAGAGCTCGCCGTTGGACAGAGAGAAGCGGAGCCGGACTGGCCGACCGGAGAACTGGGACAGGTCCGAGGCCTGGTTCCAGCTGATGCGTGTGCGTGTGCTGTCGACGGAGACCGGCTGACAATTTTCGCGGGTAAAGGGGGCGATTGGCTTGCCGGCCTCATCCAGAATTTCCACCCGCAGTTCTCCCTGGGGAGCCTTCACGTTGACGAACAGCTGGTTGCCGGTGAACGTGACCGGTCGGGTTGTGAGCGTTCCCTGCTGCTCCTGAGCTTGCATGGATGCGAAGCCGTCCCGTCGTAGAATGGCGAGACCCGTGGAAGCATTCTTGTACATGCCGCTCCAGTGTTCTGCCTCTCCCCGCGAGGACTCATTTCCCTGAAAGGCTGCATAGTAGAAATAGAGTTTGTCTCCGGTGATCAGGCAGCAGCCTCCACAGGGAGAGACATACCCTATCGTCCTTCGTTGATCTGGAAGCTTAAGTATGTTGATTTTCTGATGAGTCTGACGATACCTCTGCTCTCCCGCGTTGTCATTCCGAAATCTGCGTTGTTGTCTTCCTGTTTTTGCCTGATCCGGAGAGGGACGGCGTCTCCTGTCTCGCAAGATCGCATGATATCGTCTCAGGGGAAGTCTCATGCAGACATGGCTGACCTTGCACCGGAAAGTTCCGCACCACGACAGCTCGTGTGGTTTCTGGAGAGGGTTCGGGAATGAAAGTGCGTGCCACATCGCCGTTTCAGCATCGGGATGCGTGGGCCCGAGCGAAGGGGGAAGACGTCGATCTGGCCCGTGGAATCCGACTCTGATAACGTTGTCAGAGAAGCAGACGGCGACCGCGACGGCTGCGTTCTGAAGTGCTGTCTCAGCATCTTGTTCGATGGAGCCGAAAGCCGTGCGTCAGGTGCTCGTGCTGATTGAATCGTCCCGGGCCTTTGGGAGAGGTTTGATCCGGGGCATCAGCGCCTTCAATTCCAGTCAGCGCGCGTGGTCGGTCTGTTTTCGGCCGCACGGGGCGGAAGACCCTCCGTCAGAATGGCTCATGTCCTGGTCCGGCGAAGGAATTCTCGCTCGAATCGGGAACCAGGCGCTGGGAGAAACCATCCGCGGCCTCAATCGTCCCGTCGTCGATCTGAAAGGGATTGTCCCCGATCTCGGCATCCCCTATGTGGGGAGTGATCATCGTGCTGTGGGAGAAGTGGCGATTGATCACCTCTGGGAAAAAGGGTTGCGACATTTCAGCTTCTGCGCGCTCCCTCCCAGTACCGCCAACTATCGTGAAGCGCGGTTCAAGTGGTTTGCCCGGCGTGTCGCCAAAAGGAAAGGGGAGGTCCACCCTGGTCCGGTCATCAACGAGGCGATGCTGGAATCGTGGGAGGCTCGACAGACCCAACTGGCAAGCTGGCTGCAGGCGCTCCCCAAGCCGATCGGAATTATGACCTGTCAGGACGATAGTGGCCTGCAGGTGATTGAAGCCTGTCGACGGGCTGCGATCAGTGTTCCTGAACAGGTGGCGGTCATTGGCGTGGACGATGATGAGCTGCAGTGCAATATCTGTTGTCCCCCGTTGACCAGCATTGATCTGAACGCGGAGCAGATCGGCTACGAGGCGGCCGCTCTCCTGAACCGCATGATGAATGGCGAGGAGACCCTCAGCGGTTCAACACTGATTCCGCCGCGGGGAGTGGTCCCGAGGCAATCGACCGATCTGCTGGCGGTCGATGATCCGAATGTGGTCCGGGCGTTGCGTGTCATTCAGGAACAGGCCTGTCGCGGGTTGCGGGTCGGTGATCTGCTGAAAGTCGTGCCCCTGTCGCGTGCGACCCTCGAAAAGCGGTTTCGGGAGACAATCGGCCGGACTCCCAAGGCAGAGATTACGCGCGTGCAGATTGAGCGGGCGACAAAACATCTGGTCGACACCGATGACTCACTCGAAGCGATTGCCCGGAGTGTCGGCCTGCGTGACGCCCGGTACCTGTGCGATGTCTTCCATCGAAAGCTGGGCTGTACTCCGGGGGCCTATCGTAAACAGCGACAAGGGTTAGATCGGGTGCTCGACTCCCGCGAGGCCAATGCAGTCGCCGGTCGGCTCAACGAGTCAGTCGCACTCCCTTAGGGACACCGGAGCACACGCGGTACTTTCCTCTTTGCACGAATGCCGTTTGTTGGATCGCACCACTCCGGCTGTCGCCGAGCAGACCTGTATCTTTCGGGTTCCAAACGCGGATTCTTTGAATCAGTCGGAGAGAAGAGCCCGCATGTCCATCAGCCGGGAAATCTGCTCAAGCGTGACGGGAAACGGCGACTCCGCCGGGGGCTCGACCGGAACGAGCCGCTGCACCACCGTCGTGATCAACTGCTCGATTCCCGCTCCCGTCGTGGCGGAGACCGCAACGGTCTGTCGCGCGCGGAGTGCCTCATCAGGGGCGGGAGGCACCGGCTCAGTTGCGGAAGCGACCAGGTCTGCTTTATTCCAGACCACAACCGCTGTCGGGAAGTCGTCCAGAAACCGGCGGTCCGGGTCGGTCAGACCGACTGCGGAGTCGAGAACGAGGAGCAGAAGATCCGCGCTTCTCATCTCTTTGCGGGCGCGGGCGATCCCTGCCGCTTCGAGTTCCGAGTCGGATTGTCGAAGTCCGGCCGTGTCCGCCAGTTCGACCGGCCAGCCATCGAACGCGGTCTCAACCGACACGACGTCGCGCGTCGTTCCCGGTTGATCGAACACCACCGAGCGAGTGAACCCGACGAGCGCATTCAGCAGGCTCGATTTCCCGACGTTCGGGCGTCCGCACAGCACGATCTTCCAGGGAGTTGTCAGGTGCCGGCCGAACTCGCTCCAGCGGAGGAGCTGATCGATCCGCTTTTGCCGCTGGGCGGGGTCGGCTGCGCTCAATGAGTGCCACGCGTTCGGTAGTAGCGTCAGCTGGCGAAGCAGGTGATGGGCTGTCCGCTGGGTTGTGGCGGCGACCAGCGCAGCCTGCAGCTCCTGTTTCATGGCGTCGACCGCGGGAAGGAGATCGTTCCCCTCAGGAGAAGGGGAGCCGATTGCGGCCCCCTCGCGAAACGGTGCGAGGATCCGCTCCACAGCCGCCCGTCCTCCGTGACAATGGACCTCTGCCGAATTCTCGCCGGTCCGTAGATAGACGACATCCTCCTGCAGCTCCGTCCCCCACAGCGCATAACAGATCTGGTCGACAGGTTGTTCGGCAGGGGATTTGCCGTTCGCACAGCGCAGCCAGGGCTCAAGCCCACGGAGTTCACCCGCGAGGCCGATCGTCGCCACGGCTCCACGTCCTCCCGGTGTCAACTCACGGGCTGTGAGTGGGCGGGAATCGGGAGAAGAAAACGAGCGGGGCATCGCGGATTTCAGGGGGAACGCGGCGGGACGTGTTCGAGAAGGCGGCCAGGAATCCGCCAGTCGATCCTGATTATGGCAGCCCGGGCGGGGCTGTTGCCACCCTGCCTGCGAAAGAGGAAGTGGCAGGACCATCAGCGCCGATGTCGGTGCGCTGTCAGGCTTCGGGTGGACCTGCTAGATTCTGGATTCCTTCCCTGAGAACGGGGAAAAAAGCGAATCACCATCTTGTCTGCCGAGTACCTGCGATGAGCGAAATCCACCAACTGACACGAGAGCTGCAGAAGAAAAATGATTCCAAGATCGTCCTGCTGGTTGCGGACGGATTGGGCGGATTGCCGCTGGCTCCCGGTGGAAAGACAGAGCTGGAAACAGCCAAAACACCAAATCTTGATGCTCTCGCCCAGCGGGGGACACTCGGTCTGAGCACACCCGTGATTCCCGGCATTACGCCGGGCAGCGGTCCCGGCCACCTCGGCCTGTTCGGCTACGATCCGCTGGAATTCCAGATCGGCCGGGGAGTGCTCGAAGCTCTGGGGATCGACTTCGATCTCGGCCCCAATGACGTCGCGATCCGGGGCAACTTCTGCACGCTTGATGCTGCGGGCAACATCTCCGATCGTCGTGCTGGCCGGATCTCCTCCCAGGCGGCGGCACCGCTGTGTGAGAAACTGAACAAGATCAAGATTCCGGGCGTTGAAGTCTTCGTTCAGCACGTCAAGGAATACCGGCTGGTGGTCGTCTTCCGGGGAGAGGGACTCGGGGGACATGTCGATGACACCGACCCGCAGGCCACCGGAGTGCCGCCGCTCGATCCGGTCGCCCGGGATGAAGCCTCCCGGAAGACGGTCCAGGTGGCTCAGGAATTTTTGCGGCAGGCTCGCGAAGTTCTGAAGAACGACTCCCCTGCCAACTTCCTGATGCTCCGCGGCATTGCGAAGCGTCCTCCCATTCCGACCTTCGAAGAAGTGTACGGCACCCGTGCCGGGGCGATTGCCGTTTATCCGATGTACCGCGGGCTGGCTCGACTCGTCAGCATGGATGTGCTGGATGCTGGTCAGACGATTGGCGATCAATGTGAACGCCTCAAGCAGGCGTGGAATGATTACGACTTCTTCTTCATCCACTTCAAGTACACCGATTCGACCGGAGAAGACGGCAACTTCGACGCGAAGGTCAAGCGGACCGAAGAACTGGATGCCGCCATTCCGCTCATCACGGCGCTGAATCCGACCGTGCTGATCGTGACCGGGGACCACAGCACACCGAGCAAGCTCCGCTCTCACAGCTGGCATCCGGTCCCGACGATGATCGTTGCCGACACCTGCCGGTTTGATGGCAGCACCGGTTTCGGCGAAGCCCAGTGTCGGCTGGGTGGACTCGGACAGTTCCCGGCGAAGTATCTGATGCCCCTGGCGCTGGCTCATGCAGGCCGGCTGGAGAAATTTGGTGCCTGAGCGGAAATGCCTTCATCCGTTGGCGGGTGAATTCCCGTTCTGTTGAGTGCAGGCTGAGTGGACCGCGACCCGGACCGGAACAGGTGCGGGTTGGTTCAAAATCAAACTGCTCTCAGACCATTCTGTGTCAATTCACAGTACCCCTTCACATTGTGATCGGATCACGGATCATGTCAGACCTGAATTCACCTCGCCCCTCTTCGCCTTCACCGTCGGAGAGCAGCATCTTTCTGGTCTCGTATCCCAAGATTGTGTTTCTCTGGCCCGCCTGGGTGGTCTCCATCATCGGCGGGTTGATCATCTATTTCCGGCCGGAGAATACGAGCCTGGCGGTCAGCGTCGGCTGGACGTTTCTTGTCATCCTGATGCTGAATCTGGTGGTACTGGCTTTCGATTTTCCCCGCTCGACATCGTTGCTGCTGTTCGCGGTGATCGTGTCGATCATTCTGGGGGCGGCACTGATCATTGTTTACAACCCGAACTTCCTTCCGGGGTTGCATTCGCTGTTGTCGAAGATCCGTCCCGTGGCGAGCCCGTCGTTCTACTTGACATTTGCCTCCGGGCTCGGATTGATCTATGCCTTCGTGCTGGTCATCTCCCGCTTTGACTATTGGGAAGTCCGACCCAACGAACTGCTGCACCATCACGGCATGCTCAGCGATCTGGAGCGGTTTTCCACACCGAATCTGCGGATCGATAAAGAGATCAATGACGTGTTCGAGTTCATGCTGGCCCGCAGCGGCCGGTTGATCATTCATCCCAGCAATCAGCCGCGGGCGATCGTGCTCGACAACGTGCTGGGAATCAACCAGAAAGAAGAAGCGATCACCAAGTTATTGGGGGCACTGCAGGTGCAGGTTCGCGACTGATGGCTTCGCCCGGCGGGACGGGGGGACTGTTTCGGAACTGCGCGGTGACGCGGAATCTGGGCGGCCCGCTTTACTTTCTCCGGCCGGATCGGCGACCATAGAGATGAAGAGTACGCGCAGCGCTGCAGCAGCGCCGTGCCAACCGGCGCTGACGACGGAGCACGACTGTGGACGATGAAGCAACCTATCTCTGTCCTCTCTGTGGAGAGGAGATTGTAATTCCGGTCGATCCCACTCAGGGAGAACAGCAGGAGTACGTCGAAGACTGCCCTGTCTGTTGCGGTCCGGTCATTATCCGGGTCGAATTTGATGAAGATGGCCGCGTGCACTGCCGGGCCATCGCCGAGTGACGCCGACTTCGATGGAAAGCGATCTGTGAACCGGATTTTCGTCTGTCTGTCGACGCTTGCCAATCTCAGCCTGTGGGTGACCTTCGCCCTCGGACTACGGATCGGCGATCCTGGTTCCCTGTCGGACACCGCCCGGAATCAGGTCTCTGCCCATTTTCTGTTCGCCTTGGCAGCGGTCATGTTCGCCCTGCTTGTGCATGCGATTGTGCTGACCTACTTCATGGGAACCGGTCGCTGGATCGAAGAGACGAGCGCTGCCTACCGCTTTGACGGCGCGGCCCGCGAAGAAAACATTCGCCTGAAGTACCGGGTCCTGCCGGCCATGGGGCTTTGTCTGCTGATGCTGATCGTGACCGGAGCCTTCGGGGCGGTGGCTGACCCGGCGTCGAACACCCGCTGGGATCATGCCGCGATCACCCATTTTCTGCTGGCGGTCGGGACGTTGACGTTGAACGCTTTCGTCAGTCTGGTGGAGTACCGGCAGATCGTCCGCAACGGTCAACTGGTGCAACTGGTGTACGACGAGGTGAAGGCGGTGCGGCGTGAACGCAAGCTGGATGAATCGGTCCCATCAGCAGTCTGAATGGCAGGGCCGCTGCCGCATGATCCGTGGCTGCCGCGTAATCCGCGCATTGGTTATCACTCGGCTCTGAATAGGGAATGGTCGGAAAACTCTCTTCCGGTGCATTTGCCACGATGGGAATTGTTCCGTAATCTGTGACCTTCCTCCAGAGGCCACTCTATTCAGCGAACGCAATTCCTGTGTCTTTGATTACCGAACAATCTCAGTTCGAAGCCCTCTGCGAGCGGATTCGCGCCGCAGGAATCGTGGCCTTTGACACGGAATTCGTCTCCGAATCCTACTACCGCCCCCGGCTCTGCCTGTTGCAGTTTGCAACCCCCTCCGAGGCGATCTGTGTCGATCCCTTCGCGGTCGAAGATCTCTCTTCATGGTGGAAGCTGATGACCGACGACGAGACGACAGTCGTTGTGCATGGCGGTCGCGAGGAAATCCGGTTCTGCCAGTTCGCGACCAACACCCGTCCGCGACGGTTAATCGATGTGCAGGTCGCGGAAGGGCTGCGGTCCCGCGGCTTCCCGATCTCGTACACCACGCTGGTGTCGCGCGTCCTCGGGCGCTCCATCGAGCATGGCAAAGAAACTCGGACCGACTGGCAGCAACGCCCGTTGACCCTTACCCAGCTGAACTACGCGGTTGAAGATGTCCGGCATCTGATTGATGTCTGGAAGACACAGGAAAAGTCGCTGAGTCAGGCGGGGCGACTGACCTGGGCGGAAGCAGAATTCGAGCGGCTGATCGACGGCGTGCTCGCGGAAGAAGATCGGGAAGGCTGGCTGCGGCTGCCGGGGTATGGTCGCCTCAGTCGACGGGAAATGGCCATTGCCCGGGCGTTATATCAGTGGCGCACCGCAGAGGCCGAGCACCTCAACCGCCCACAGCGGAGGCTGCTGAGAGACGATCTGCTGATCGAACTGGCACACCGGCAACCGAAGACGGTCCGCGAACTCAACATGACCCGCGACATGAATCGTCGCGACTATCAGACCTACGCCGAAACGTTCGTGGAAATTATCAGGCAGGCCTGTGAGTTGCCGAACGATGCCTTGCCGAACAAAGTGAGCGGAAACCAGCATCCCGCGCAGGACGAAGTCCTCGGCCGCATTCTGGGGCTGGCCCTCGCCAACCGTTGCCAGGAATTGGGACTGTCGATGTCACTGGTCTCGACGGCCGCCGACCTCAAGGACTTTGTCCGCTGGCATGTCTTCGAGGGGCGGAAAGGGGTGGCTCCCCGGCTGATGCAGGGGTGGCGCTCCGAAGTCTGCGGGCAGCTGCTCTCCGACGTTCTCGCGGGGAAAGTGACCCTGCGTGTTGCCGACCCCAGATCCGAGTACCCGCTGACGTTCGCCCGCGACAGCCAGACTCCCGAATAGAGCAGATTCGCATTGGATGGACCCGTCCTCGCCACGCAAGTGAGTATTTCCTCACACGAAACGCTGGCTGCGTCGGGATTGGAAAGAGCAACCTGCTCTCGAGTCCTGTCCGGGTGGCGTTGATCGCGACGGGGTTGTACGTCGTGCACATTATCGGGTGAACGACTGGTTCCACCGCAAGATGGCCGGGTTCTCCAGTGACCGCTCATAACTCAGGACACTGACGCCGGCAGGTTGCAGCATCAGATGAGCGGCAGCAGCGACCTCCCAGCCACACCACCGGGCTGTCAGAGTTCGCAGAAAATGGCCGTGGGAAAACAGGAGAACTGTTCCCTCCAGCCGCCGCAATTGATGCAGCACCCGGTCCGCCCGCGCGGTGATCTGTTCGGGAGATTCCCCCTCCGGACAGCCATCTCGAAAGACCAGCCAGCCGGGACGCTCGGTCTGGATCTCCGCACTCGTTCGTCCGTTGTACGCCCCATAGTCCCACTCCATGAGATCCGGATTGCGGATCGCCCGCTCGCCGAAGCCTGCCAGTGCGCTGGTCTGGACAGCCCGCTGTAACGGACTGGTGAACACATGTGTGAAGGAAATCCGGGACAACGGTTCGCGCAGGTGTTGGGCGGCCTGTTCACCCGCAGTTGTTAACGGCAGATCCGTGCGACCGGTGTGCTGGCCCGTTAGTGACCAGGCGGTATCACCATGTCGGACGAGATAAACTTCGGGAAGCGAGGGGCTCATGAGAGGTCTTTGCAATGAGGATTCTGGATTGATCTCTGATCGATCCGCAGAGCAGCAATCGTCGGTACTTGAAACGGGAGCCGTGCCGAGCGCCGTGCAGAGGGGCTCGTGTGGGCCGATCGCTCAGACGGGAGGGGTCTGCCGTTCCATGTCCGGCCGGTAAGTTCCCTGACTCGCTTCTGAGTTGCACCAGGCGCGATGAGCGAGCACCTGCTGGGCCAGAGCGACATTCTGATCATGGCCTCCCCAGGCATCCATCGCAGGCTGATGGAGCGCCCGCGAAAATGAAAACGTGAGCGGCCAGGGAAGCGGCCCCGCCGCCGGGAGATGCATGGCATTCAGTGCAGCTGTGGCGAAGAGGCTTTCCTGTCCACCAGAGAGAAAAGCGACCCCGCCCATCGCGGGTGGGACGGTTCGTCGCAGACATTGAAGTGTCGCAGCGGCGACTTCCTCCACGGTCCCCTGTGAGACGCTGCTGTTGCCCGCCTGAATCATGTTCGGCTTCAGAATCGCAGCCTCAAGGAGAACGCGGTGGACGGCCAGTTCCGCGAACAGGGCCCGCTGCATCTGCTCCGTCACCTGCTGGCAACGTTCCAGTGAATGGTCGCCATCCATCACCACTTCCGGCTCGACAATCGGGACGATGTTCTGCGACTGGCAGATCGCGGCGTAGCGGGCCAGGACCTGGGCGTTGGCGGCGATGCAGGTGTCGGTGGGGAGCCCCGGTGCAATGGTGATCACCGCGCGCCACTTGGCGAACCGGGCCCCGCGCTGGAAATAGTCCGCGAGCCGCTGGCCGAGGCCATCGAGCCCTTCGGTCATTTTTTCGCCCGGAAACGCAGGCAGATCGACCGTCCCGGCGTCGACCTTGATTCCGGGGACGATTCCCTGCTTCTCCAGCAGGCTGACAAAGGAGTTCCCTTCGGCAGACTTCTGAGAGAGCGTTTCATCGAAGAGAATCGCACCGCTGATCCAGCGCCCGAGGTTCGGAGTCGTGATGATCAGTTCCCGATATTGCCGCCGGGCTTCCTCGGTCAGCGGGATGCCGAGCCGCGCAAACCGCTTGTGGCAGGTGGACAGGCTTTCGTCCATGGCGATCAACCCTTTTCCGGGGGCCATCATCGCCTTGACGGTTGATGTCAGCAGCTTTTCTTCCATCATCGCCTCGCGCCGCCAGGGGGACAGGAAAGGGGAGTCTGTTGTGACTCTTGCAAAGCAGCCACGTCAGCCACAGCCGACGCCACCATCCTATCAGCGGGAGGTGCACTCCACGACATCAAAACTGTGACAGCGCGGCCGCGCGCTGACGGGCCGGTCTTCGGCACGTAAACTGTAGAAATGTAACTTGCATTTGATCCGCCCGGTGTTGCGAATCGGAGTCGTGCAGTGGAATCCATCGGGACACACTCGTCGAGGGAAACAAGCACGGCTCTCAACTGAGGAGAAGTGACCATGACCGTAAAAGCCGGTGCCGCTGTGCTGCTGACCCGCGCTGACCTCGACCAGATGGAGGGGCCGGTGGTCGTCGAATTCGGAGCCGAGCACTGCCCGATCTGTCAGGGCTTCCGCCCGAAATTCGAAAAGCTCCTTGGCCGCTATCCGCAGGTGCGGCATCTCCGGGTGGAAGATGGCAGGGGATTGCCGCTGGGGCGATCGTTCCACGTCAAGCTCTGGCCGACGTTCGTCTTCATGAAAGATGGCGAGCTGGTACAGCAGTCAGCCCGGCCGGAACTGGAAGAAGCTCGGCAAGGACTCGAGGCAATTACGAGAGCGGTTGAGGAGTAATGCCAGGATCCCGAATAAGCGGCGATTGCCGCCCTGTTGGGGAATGGTTTACTGCCATTGATCTTACTGCCGACGGCCGAGTGCCAGCATCTGCCGGGCCCGCTCGATCGCCTGCTGCTTCTGCGCAAACCCCGCTTCATCGGAAGGGGTGCTGGCGAGCGCCTGCTCAAGTTCCTTCTGCGCCTTCGCCGGATCAATGGCCGCGACAGGCATGGCCTGACTGGTCAGCAGCGTGACCACGGAGCCTTTGATTTGCGCGAAGCCGCCGTGAATGAAATACTGCTCGGAGCCGGTGGGAGTTTCGAACCGGAGTTCTCCCGTTCCCAGGCGACCGACCAGTGGAGCTCGGCCGGGGAGCACGCCGATCTGTCCATCAAACAGTGGAAAACGGAGCGACTTGACCGGCTGATCCAACAGCGTCTTTTCGGGAGTGACGAGCACAAGGCGGAGTTCGGTAGCTGCGATCATGGTGATTTGATTTTCTTGCTCATCAACTTCAACCCCCAAGCGGAGCCAGGGGAGAGCTTGTGGGGCGGAAGGTTATTTCGGAGGCAGAAACGATTCCAAGGAAATCGTCATCGAGATTCCGGGCAAAGGGCCTCCACGCTCTCGCCGCTTCGGTAAATTTTCGATCCCAGGAACTCTCGCTGTTCTGGCTCGGGTCGCTGAAATCCCTCGATCTGTCGTTGTTCCAGGTTCACGATCCAGTACGCCGGGACTCCTGCAGATGCGTAGATGGCCGCTTTTCTACGGTCTTTTCGTAATGACGAGTCTGCGACTTCAATTAGCAGGAAAATGTCTTCTCCTGCTGGATGGCGGCTCAGGTCGTCCCGATGTTCTCCGCGAACAATCGAGATGTCCGGCTCTGGTTCACTCTGGGAAAAGGTCACCGCAGCCTGCTGTCGAATGCTGCTTCCCGATGGCAACACACCTCGAAACAGTTCCGCAATGATCGAAATCATCGCTTCGTGTGGAAGGTTCTTGTCATCTTGGGAACCACCCACCCTTCCAGCAGTTCGCCCCGTTCCTCATCGAACATCCCCTGGTTGATCAGCGAGTGATATTCCTCCAGAGACCATTTCCGGACTGGATAAGGAGACAACTCGTGGGCATCGGATGCTGTGGTGAACTCGGTCGTGGCGGACATGGGACATTCTCCCCCAGACACAAACTTGACAACTCCTTGATTCTAACGTGGTCACCGTCGATTGGTTAGTCGCTTTCCCGGGCTGCTGATCAGCCCCCTTCTGCCATCCGCTTCGCCTGAGCGGCCGCTTCCTGCACACCCCCGACGTACATGAAGGCGGCTTCCGGCAGGTGGTCCCACTTGCCGTCACAGATTTCTTCGAAGGAAGTGATGGTCTCTTCGAGGGAGGTGAACTTTCCTTCCTTACCGGTGAACACCTGAGCCACGAAGAACGGCTGCGACAGGAAGCGCTCGATGCGGCGGGCGCGATGCACGACCAGTTTGTCTTCTTCCGACAGTTCTTCAACACCCAGAATTGCGATGATGTCCTGCAGTTCGCGGTACCGCTGCAGAATCTGCTGCACGCGGCGGGCGACAGCATAGTGCCGTTCGCCGACCACCTGCGGATCGAGAATTCGGGAGGAGGAGGCCAGCGGGTCAATCGCGGGATAAATCCCCTTTTCCGAGATCTTGCGCTCGAGGTAAATGAACGCATCCAGGTGGCTGAACGCGGTGGCCGGTGCGGGGTCGGTCGGATCGTCGGCCGGCACGTACACGGCCTGCACCGAAGTGATGGCCCCGTTCTTGGTCGAGGTGATCCGCTCCTGCAGCTGTCCCAGTTCGGTTCCGAGGGTCGGCTGATAACCCACAGCGGAGGGCATCCGCCCGAGCAGTGCGGAGACCTCTGAACCGGCCTGTGAGAACCGGAAGATGTTGTCGACGAACAGCAGGGTGTCGGCACCGGTCGCATCGCGGAACCATTCGGCCATCGTCAGACCGGTCAGGGCGACGCGAAGACGTGCTCCCGGCGGTTCGTTCATCTGGCCGAAGACCATGCAGGTCTGCTCGATGACGCTGCGTCCGGTATCACCGATCTGCGTTTCCTGCATTTCGAGCCACAGGTCGTTTCCTTCGCGGGTCCGCTCGCCCACACCGGCGAACACCGAGTAGCCCCCGTGCTGCTGGGCGATACGGGCAATCAACTCGGTCAGTATCACGGTTTTACCGAGACCTGCTCCGCCGAACAGTCCGGCCTTACCACCGCGGACGAACGGAGTCAGCAGGTCGATCACCTTGATCCCGGTTTCGAAGACCTCGGTTTTGGATGAGAGGTCCTGCAGCTTGGGGGCAGCACGGTGAATCGGCCAGTGTTCGGTGGTGTTCACCGGGCCGCGGCCGTCGATCGGGTCGCCCAGCACGTTAAACACGCGACCGAGCGTTTCTTTTCCGACCGGGACCGACACGGGAGCGCCGGTGTCGACGACTTCCATCCCGCGGACCATCCCGTCGGTGGAGCCCAGAGCCACACAACGGACACGTCCGCCGCCGAGGTGCTGCTGCACTTCCCCTGTCACATTGATGTTCACACCCTTGACGTTGGCGGTGACTTTCAATGCGTTGTAGATCTCGGGGAGGTTCTCTTCGGAAAACTCCACGTCAAAAGTCGAACCGATGATCTGGGTGATGCGACCGGTGCCGGTGGCTGCTGCTGTGGACATGATGGGTCTTCTTTCTCTTCGCTGATGAAGAGAGGAATTAGGAGTTAGGATCCAGGAATCAGGACACAGGCGTGTCCAATGATTTTCTGAATCAGATTGACTCTCTCCCGATTTCCTCGAGTTGTTCCGTAATGCGTGCTGTTTGATCTTTTGAAATAAAACCGAGTCGCTGTGCGACTTCGAAATGTATGTCGAGTTCCGCCAGTGATGCTGCTGCGATGCTCAGGTGATTCAAATAGGTTCCGGTTGAGCCTCGCCTTGTTCCTTCAGCGATCATCGCTGGAACGGACACCGCTGCAACGATGAGGCATGACCATCTTGTTCTGATTTCGGAAACGATTGGGTTGTCTGGGTAACAGGTTGTTACGAGCTCGATCGATTCGTGCCAAACCGGCAAATCGCGGTGACTCGCAACCTTCCTCCTGATTTCCTCAATCCTGACTCCTGTTTCCGATCCCCTATTCCAGTGCCGCTGCTCCGCCGATGATTTCGGCCAGTTCGGATGTAATCTGTGTCTGTCGGGCCCGGTTGTATTCCATCGAAATGTCGCGGATCATCTCGTCGGCATTCTCGGTGGCGGACTTCATCGCCACCATCCGGGCGATCTGTTCGCCGACCGCGGCGTCGAGGAAGCACTTGAAGAACCGCGCCTTGAAGGCCGCCGGGACGATCTCTGTCAGAATTTCTTCCGAGCTGGGAAGGAATTCGTAATCGACCGCCGTCGAGATCCGGTCTGACTTGGTCCCCGTTGCCAGGTCGCCGAACGGCAACAGCGTTTCCACGACCGGTGCCTGCCGAGCGGAGGACAGGAACCGCTGGTAAACGACGTCGAGACGATGCAGCTTGCCGGCAATGAAATCGGCAACGTAACGGTCGGCGATGGCATCCACTTCAGCGAAGCCGGGACGGTCTTCAAACTGGGTATAGTGGTGGTCCACCGGAATCTTTTCGAACCGCATGAAGGAGAGTCCCCGCTTCCCGGAGACTTCGATGGAAACCTGCTGTCCGGCCGCCTTGATCTCACGAATGCGGGCAATTGCCGTCCGCAGGATGCCGCCGTTGTAACCGCCGCACAGACCCCGGTTGGAGGTCAGAACGAGAACCGTCACGTTCTCTGTCTGTTCCGGCTGTTTCAGCAGAGGATGGCTGAAGGTCAGGTCCGACTGCGCCAGATCCGCCACGATCTCGTTGATCTTGCGGGTGTAGGCGGCAGCCTCGGTGGCGCGGTCCATCGCCTTTTTGAAACGCGCGGTGGCAATCAGTTCCATCGTCCGCGTGATCTTGCGGATGTTTCGGACGGCTTTACGCCGTTTCACAAGTGCGCGGGCTTTGGCCATGGAATGGAAGAGGGGTCAGGGCAGTGGGCAGAAGTGACACTCGGACAATGAAAGCCGGTGAGATTCCCGGTTCACTGCTGTGAGTCGCTGCTGTATCCTTGCCAAATTCTACGGTGTTCAGATCGTGTCGACGGGATCGGAGAGCAAAACGCCAGGGCGGGTTGCTCTCCGATGTGTGTCGTTGCTGCTTGTTACTTGGCTGCGACGGCCTGCTGAGAAGTGGCAAACCGCTGCTGGAACTCACTCAGTGCTGTCTTCAGCTGATTTTCGAGGTCGTCCGACAACGCCTGGGTTTCCACCAAGGCGTTGCGGATCTCACTCTTCTCGTCTCGAATGAACTGCAGCAGTTCTTTCTCGGCGCGGGCCACCTGGTTTCGGGGGATCTGGTCGAAATATCCCTTGGTTCCGGCGTAGATCGAAATCACCTGGTCGGCGACATGCAGCGGTTCGAACTGCGGCTGCTTGAGCAGTTCCACCATGCGGTAACCGCGGTCGAGCTGCCGCTGGGTGGCGGCATCGAGCTCGGTTCCGAGCTGGGCGAAAGCTTCCAGTTCGCGGAAGGCCGCAAGGTCGAGTCGCAGGGAGCCGGCGATTTTCTTCATCGCCTTGGTCTGGGCGTTCCCCCCCACGCGGGAGACCGAGATCCCCACGTTGATGGCGGGACGAACCCCGGCGAAGAAGAGGTCCGGCTCGAGGTAGATCTGCCCGTCGGTGATCGAAATCACGTTGGTGGGAATGTAGGCCGACACTTCCCCTTCGAGTGTCTCAATGATCGGCAGTGCCGTCATCGATCCGCCGCCGAGTTCATTATTGAGCTTGGCGGCCCGTTCGAGCAGACGGCTGTGACAGTAGAACACGTCCCCGGGGTAGGCTTCACGTCCTGGCGGACGACGCATGAGCAGCGACAGCTGGCGGTAAGCCTGTGCCTGCTTGGTCAGGTCGTCATACACGCAGAGGGTGTGCTTCCCCTGGTACATGAAGTGTTCGGCAATGGCCGCACCGGCATATGGGGCGATGTACTGCAGCGGAGCCGGGTCGGCGGCGGAGGCGGCCACGACGATGGAGTAGTCCATCGCTCCGTTGGCGGTCAGAGCTTCCACCACAGCGGCCACGTTGGCGGCACGTTGTCCACAGGCGACGTACACGCAGATGACGTCGCCCCCCTTCTGGTTGATGATCGTGTCGATCGCGACGGCGGTTTTTCCGGTCTTGCGGTCACCGATGATCAATTCGCGCTGGCCGCGTCCGATCGGGGTCATGGCGTCGACCGCCTTGATTCCGGTCTGCAGCGGCTGCTTCACTGGCTGCCGCTGGGCCACACCGGGGGCGGGGTATTCGACCGGTCGGGAATCGGCGGTGACGATCGGACCTTTGCCGTCGAGCGGATTTCCGAGCGGATCGACCACACGGCCGATGAGCGCATCGCCCACGGGCACCGAGAGCAGTTCGCCCGTGGTTTTGACTTCGTCCCCTTCCTGGATGGACAGGTAGTCCCCCAGGATGATGATCCCCACCGAGGTCTCTTCCAGGTTGAAGCAGAGGCCGCGCACGCCGTTGGCGAATTCGACCATTTCACCAGCCATGGCTGATGACAGGCCGACCGCGCGGGCGATTCCGTCGCCCACTTCGATGACGCGTCCCACCTCCGCGGTCTGGATTTGACCCTGGAAGTCTTCAATTTCCTTCTGGATAACTGAAGCGATCTCGTCCGCTTTGAATTTCATTGAGGTATCCCTCGCGCAGGCGCTGCCGCAGGTTTTTCAACCGCGTGCTGAGCGACCCGTCGTAAACTGTGTCACCGACTTGAATCACCAGTCCGCCGATCAACTCTTCGTTCACCGAAGGAAGCAGAATCGGCTCGCTGCCCAGTACGGAATGAAGTCGACTTTTAATACTTGCCAGTTGTTCTTCACTCAGCGGGACGGCACTCTTGATTTGTACCCGCTTTTGCCCGGCACGGCGTTCATGTTCCTGCCAGGCTTCGCTGAGAATGAGCGGCAGGAGGTCCAGCCGTTCATGTCGTCCCAGCACCTTCAAAAAGTTCGCCAGGAAGGGGGTGGCGCTGGGCTGGATCGCCCGTTCAATCAAGCCCACCTTGTCGTCCCGGCCAATCATTTCCGACGTCAGCAGCTGGGCAAACTGCGGGTTCCGCTCCAGCACGTCATCGTGGAATGACGTCAGTTCTTCGAGCGGATGTTCCACGGCAGCTGACTTCGCTGCATCGAGATAGGCAATCGCGTAGACCCGCGCGACCGCCTGCGCACTGGGATCTTCCAGCACATGTGACGGACGTGTCTTCGGGGTTTCGGCCATTTGTCTGTCTCAACTGAAATCTTGAGCGTCAGGAAAATCGAGGGGCATCCGCTGCATCAGCGAATGGCCATCTCGCCCAATGTCTTGTCCACCAGTCGCGCCTGATCGCTGGCCTGCAGGCCTGCTCGCAGCCGGGCTTCGGTTGCGGACGTGACCTTGTCTGCCAGCGTTTCAAACAATTCATTCAGGGTCTGGTTGCTGACCCGGTTGATCTCGTGTCGGACCCGCTCGACGGAAGCCTGCGCTTCTTTCTGGGCGAGGCCGATGATCTCATCCCGTGTGTACTTCGCATCACGGTCCGCTTCGGCCAGAATCTCTCTCACGGTCTCATCGAGCGATTCCATTCGTCCGCGGGCTTCCTGCAACAGGCTATGTGCCGTGTCGAGGTCATCCTGGGCGAGTTGAATCGCTTCCGTTTCGGCTCGTTCCCGGTCGGCCATGGACGACACCATGTGATCCCACAGTCCGAGCTTCTTGATTGCCGCCAGGAACAGCACAAAGGCAATGGCTGACCACAGCGGCAGGTCGGACTTCAGGGAATAGGCATCGTGATGGCCTGCCTCGGCAGCGTCTGCATGGGCATCCGCGGAGGAGGCTTCATGCGGAGCGGCGTGCTGCTCGGGCGCGGCGACTGCGTCCATCGCTCCGATGGAGATCAGAGCCATGCCTGTCAGACACGTCAGCCAGAGGCGAATCGACTGAAACACGAAGAGGTATCCTTTTCGAAGCCTAGAATCGGCGACCCGCAACATGTTCTGTTGCAAGTGCCACCTGTTCTTCCACCCGCGATTCCAGATCCTGGATCGCGAATTTTCTGGCCTGTTCAATTTCCGCCAGAGCAGATTCCTTGATCCGGCGGGCTTCCTGTTCGGCAGCGGCCACGATCTCCAGTTTCCGGGCCTCGGCTTCCGCGCGAGTTTTCGCGAGAATCGAGCTCACCTGTTCCTGAATCTCAGCCAGCCGCCGGTCTGCCTGCTGCTTGAGCTGCTCGATCTCCAGCCGGGCGGCCCGCGCATCGGCGGTCGCCTGTGACACCCGTTCTTCACGGCTGTTGAGGCTGTTGATGAGCGGCACCCACACCAGCGGCCGCATCCAGTAGACAAAGCTTCCGAACACGATGAGCGTGAACAGAAACATCGTCAGGTCGAACGCCAGAGGCGGAACGTTGTAGTCGGGATGACCGTCAACGTGACCAGGATCAACCACATGCTCGCCCGTGGCGTGTTCGATGATCTTGTCGAACTCTCCATGAGTGATCGAGTCGTGTGCGTTGGAACCGGACGCCTTGGTGGCGGTGGCAGCCGGTTCAGCCCACGCCAGCGAACTCCAGGCCGTGACGCAAATCGCGATCACGATCCACATTCGGCTTTGAATGATTGGCTGTGCTTGCATGTTGAACCGCTGGGACGAGGAACTCTCACGACGAATGTGAAATTCGCAAAACTGCAAATTACTTGATGAAGCAGACGATGAGGGCGAGCAGCGTCACCCCTTCGATCAGAGCGGCGGCGAGAATCATGCCCCCGCGGATGTCACCAGCAGCAGCCGGCTGGCGGGCGATGCTTTCCATGGCGGCAGCACCGATCTTGGAGATGCCGTAGCCGGCACCCAGAATGATCAGGCCCGCACCGAAGGTCGGCGTCAGGTCGATGAACGCACGGGCACCTTCCTGAGCCATGGCCGGAACTGCAAATGCCAGCAACGCCACTGCGAAGGTGAAACTGATTTGAATTGCGCGATTCACTGGAAACTCCTCTACTTGGAAATGCGAACCTAATTCGTCGGAATTTTGAACCTTGATTCCCCTGGCTGCCGACTCAGTGCTCGTGCAGCGACATGGCAATGAAGATTGTGGACAAGAACGCGAACACGTAGGCCTGAATGAAGGCCACGAGCAACTCGAGCAGCCCCACACCCACTTGGCCGACCAGACTGCCGAAGGTCACCAGTCCCCAGCTCCAGTGATGGGAGGCGGAGGCGATGAAGGTCAGAATGGCTGCCAGGGCGGTATGGCCACCCATAATGTTGGCGAACAAACGGACGGCCAACACAGAGTGCTTAATGAACAGACCGGCGACTTCAATGACAAACAGCATGCCGATCAGAATCGGCTTCAATGCTCCGGGTGCATCGATTCCAGGCACCAGGTGAGCCCAGAAGCCGACGGCCCCATGCTGCTGGGCACCGTAGTAGTATGTCGCTGCAAAGGCGACCAGGGCCAGTGCGGCGGTCATGCTGATGTTTCCGGTCGCGGACCCGGCCCAGGGGAAGGCCCCCAACAGGTTGCAGAACAGAATGTAGAAAAAGCAGGACCAGATGAACGGCAGGTACTTGTCGGCCGGGTGTCCGCTTTTGGCGTGTTTAACGATCTCGTGGGCATCGGTATGCGAAGCCGCAACCTGATTCGGCTGATGCCCGTGCCCGACGTCGTGTTCGTGGTGGGCATGCGGATCGCCGATCACGGGGCGAACGAGTTCATCCCGCAGGTAGACGGCGAGCATTTCCCAGAAATTCCAGAACCAGCCGTTGACCGGCTGCCCGTTGGCACCCCGTTTGGCCAGACCCCGGAAAATGATGAAGACCAGCAAGACTGCAATAAGCTGCAGCAGCATGAACTTCGTCAAGGGAAGGCCGAGAAACTCCGGGATGTGGACCTTCATCCCGAACGGAAGCTCGAACTCCTGGAAGTCGTAAACGTGATGAAATGTTCCGTGAGCGGCTAACATGCAACCTTCTCACTTGCGGCCGGAAAAGGGCCGGGCTGGTGAACTGTTCCGCCTGACAGGCAAGCCCGGTACAGAAACCAGGTTTCGACGGCCAGATTCGCGAGATAAATCACACCCAGTGTCACGAAGAACACGGGTGACCACAAACCTTCAATTCCCTTGGCCAGGACGAAACCCAGGCCGAGGGTCAGACTAATTCGCACCCCCGTCACCAGCAGGATGGCGGGCGGCGCCGCTCCGAAAGCCGTGAGCAATGTCACGGCCGCTGTCCCCACAATCAGGGAGGCGAGGACCGCACAGGCAGTGGCTCGCAGGACATCGGGAACGTCGAGCACCTGGGCGACAACTGCGCACGCGACACCCGCGACCAGAGTCGCGGCAATCATGGCGGCAATTTGAACCCCAAAGGTTTTCACGAATCACTTCCCGATCCGGTGCTCGTGTACCGGTCCATCGACCTCACGAGCTTCCAGAGATGCCATGTCGAGACGGTCATCCCGACAATACTTCCCGCAATCAGCAGCCACGGGGTTGTTCCCCAGCGGCGGTCTCCCCAGTAGCCGAGCACCACACAAACCGCAACTTCCAGAGCAACTCCGGAAAGCTGGGTGGCCCAGTAAAGGGTTAATCCTAGCGTCGGCTTCCTGTTGGCCTTGATCACTTTGACCCGGAATAAATTGGGTACAGAAGACGTGCGCGAGGTGTCCCGAGGAGTCTAGTGACGCCCCAAAATGAAGTCAAAGCCGGTGATTTACTTGCCGCAGGTTTCCCCAAATTTGGCGAGCACCGTGATCCGCACAGGCGACACTCCCGTTCTAATCCCATTCGTCGAGGGGCAGAGGCGCATCGGGAACAGGCCGGTTTTCGCTGGTTTCCCCGCAGTTCGGCACCGTACCCTTTTCTTTGGAATGCCGTTTCCTGATGATGGGAAAAAAGGGGGTGCAGATGGCGCAGGGCAAGCAGAGGCCACAGGGGGCACCAGGAGCGGGGGAGGCGTCTTCGTTCGACTCCCCGACCGGAATGGGGAAGACCCCTCCGTCTCGCACTAATACAGCGGCTTCAGGCCGCGAAGACCCGCAAGCGGACAGACTGGAAGTGGTTCAGGCGGGGGAGAGTTGGCTGCACGTGCGGTGGACTGTTTCTGCCCGGACGCTTGAGCGGGCCCACTCGTCGATGGGACGCGACGGATTTCGTCGACGGCAAGTGTTGCGCCTGCATCGGGTCGATCAGGATGAAACCGGGCCGCGAGCCAAAGTCTTTGCCAGCGAGGTGGAGATTCCCGAAGAGGCACGGGAGTGGTTCCTGGCGGTTCCCCGGTTACAGGCCGCCTGGGCTGTGGAGATCGGGTTTGTGTTCGGCAAGGAGCGGTTCTTCTCCCTGCTGCATACGACGCCAATCATGCTCGTTCTCCGTCGTGAAGGAAATGACGCGGCACGTGAAGTGTTTGACCCGACCCCCCTCACCAATCTGCCGGATGCCGGTCTTCCTCCGCCGCTGACGCTGGCCGGCCGGCTCCTCGTTCTGGGGCAGACCCGTCCTGCGGCCCAATTGACCATCGACGACCAACCGGTCGCGATCGATCCGCAGACGGGGCAGTTCCGCTGGGAGCTTTCGCTGGCCAATGGGCGTCGGGTCCTGCCGATCATTGTTTCGGATCGAGGAAAACTGCAGCGGGCGCTGCTGGCGGTCGACGTCAACTTTCATATCCTGCCCCATGAGGTCGTCGATGAGGACTGACGATTTGCACGGGTAGAGCGGGGGAAATTCCGGATGCTTGATAAAATGTAACGGTCGGTCGAAGCTGTTCGCTGGGGCTGTCCCGGCGTTTTGATTTTTCATTGAAATCCTGTTCTCTCCCATGCAGACTGCACTGGACTACGCCAGCGAACTGATCGAATTTGACTCCGTCAGTTCGAAGTCAAACCTGCTGATCACCGATCACCTCGAGGAACTGCTCAAGCGGTTTGGTTGTGACACAGAGCGGGTCGATTTTCGTGATCCCCGCGGAGTTCCCAAAGCCAATCTGATCGCCAGACTGGGGTCGGGCCACGGTGGCTTTGCATATTTCGGCCATACCGATGTGGTCCCCGCTCACGACTGGAAATTCGCAGAGCACGGACCGTTTCAGCCGACGGTCCGTGACGGGCGACTCTACGGGCGGGGGAGCTGCGATATGAAGGGCTCGGTCAGCTGCATGCTGGCGGTCATGGCATCGCTGACACAGAAGAAGCTGCGGGAGCCCGTTTACTTCTGCGTGACGGCCGATGAAGAGGTCGGCATGCTGGGAGCCATGCAGGTGGTCGGCCACTCGCAGCTTTACCGGGAAATGGTGGAGCACCAGACGCGCGCCGTCGTCGGCGAGCCGACCCTGTTTGACGTGATTTACAGTCACAAAGGTGGTTGCGGAGTCCAGCTGACCGCGCATGGTCGAGCAGCTCATTCGAGTACCAGTCAGGGGATCAACGCTAACTGGAAGATGATTCCCTTTCTGGCGGAAATGAAAGCTCTGCATGACGAGCTGGAATCCGATCCCCGCTGGCAGAACGAGGAGTTCGATCCCCCGACGATGAGCCTTAATCTGGGCATCAACGATCACAACCCGGCGCTCAACATCACTGCCCCTCAAAGCGTCTGCACGATCTACTTCCGGGCGATGCCCGGGGTCGACACCGATCCGGTGCTCGATCGCATTCGCACAGCCGCCGCAAAGCAGGGACTGGACTTCGAACTCAGGTTCCGGGCCACCCCGTTTCGTGCTGATCCGCAGTCACCCTTTGTGCGGGAATGCTTGGAGTATTCCACGAATCCCGTTCCCCGGACGGTCTCCTACGGGACGGACGCCGCGCGGTTTACGGAGCTTCGCAATTGTGTGGTGATGGGGCCGGGCAGCATTGCTCAGGCTCACACGCACGATGAGTGGATCGACCTCACGGAGCTGGAACGCGGGACCGGGATCTACCGGAGCATGGTCGAACGCTGGTGCCTGGAGGCGTAGTCGGGACGCCGTTGAGATGATCTCGCCCGTGCGCAGAAAGCAGACTTCTGATGAGACTCTTCGCAGGAACGCCGTTCGATCGTCCGCCCCGTTGCGAACGTTGTGACCAGCTGGAAGCGGAATGTTCCTGTCCTCCCCCGGCGGAACAGCGGACACCGCCACAGAAGCAGATCGCGCGGGTCGGCCTCGATAAGCGCAAGGGAAACAAGCTGATCACCACCGTGCGCGATCTGAAAGATGAAGGCTCGCATCTCACCGAACTCCTGACGCTGCTCAAGTCACGCTGCGGAGCGGGTGGATCGCTGCAGGCAGGAGTACTTGAGCTGCAGGGAGATCAGCGCGAACGGGTGGTGACTGAGTTGTCGAAGCTGGGCTACCGCGTGAAGTGAAGCAGCTCTGGTTGGAAACAAAATCTGGCTGGAAACAAAAACAGCCCCCGGCGTTATCGCCGGGGGCTGCATCGTGAGATCGCGGTCCAACAAACACGCGCTGTCAGCACCTGCTGACGCAGCGTGCCGGGTTGCCGTGGTTACTTCTTGGCCCGTTCGGCCTTTTCCTTGCGGCGGCGTTCGATCACTTCTTCCTGGATGCTGCGTGGAACCTGCTTGTAAGAGCCGAATTCCATGCTGAAGCCACCCTTACCCTGGGTCATCGAACGAAGTTCATTGGCGTAGTCGAACATGGCCGCCAGCGGGATTTCCGCGTTGATGTACGCGGTCCCTTCACGGGTGTCGGTCTGGGTGATGACACCCCGCTTGCTGGAGAGGTGGCCAGTCACCGAACCCTGATACTGTTCGGGAACTTCCACTTCCAGCCGCATGATCGGCTCGAGCAGGACCATGCCGGCCTTCTCGAGAGTTTCACGCATTGCAGCCCAGCCGCAGGTTTCGAATGCCTTTTCCGAGGAGTCGACATCGTGGTAGCTGCCGTCGTCGAGATCGGCACCGACGCGAACCACTTCGCACTCGATCAGCGGCCCCTTGACGAGGGCCCGTTCGAAGCCTTCCTGCACAGGCTTGATATACTGTGTCGGAATGCGTCCCTGGCTGATGTTGTTGTTGAACTGGAACGGCACATCGGAGTTTTCGGGGAGCGGGAAGATCTTGCCGACGACGTGTGCGTACTGGCCGGAACCCCCGGTCTGCTTCTTGTGCTTGTAGTTGTACTCGACGGTCTTCGTCGGCATTTCCTTGTAGGCCACCTTCGGTTCCCCGACGTTCACTTCGCAGCGGTATTCCCGCTTGATGCGCTCGATGTAAATTTCGAGATGCAGCTGACCCATGCCGGCGATGATCGTTTCGTTGGTTTCCGGATCACTGCTGACGTGGAATGTCGGGTCTTCGCGGCGGAAGCGCTCCAGAGCCTTGCCGAGGCGGTCGGCACCGTCGCGCTGGGCCGGTTCGATCGACAGACGGATCACCGGTTCCGGCACGAAGATGTTTTCCAGTGAATAGTTTACGCCGTCGCCGCAGAAGGTGTCCCCCGAAGCGCAATCGATCCCGACGATCGCCACAATGTCGCCGGCTTCGGCGATATCGATATCTTCGCGATCGTTGGCGTGCATGCGCACCAGTCGGCCGAAGCGGACCTTCTTGCCGGTACGGGTGTTGACGTAGCTTTCGCCCTTCTTGATCGTTCCCTGATACAACCGCGTGTAGGTCAGCTGGCCGAACTGTTCCATGACGGTCTTGAACGCCATGCAGACCAGCGGATCGGCCGGGTTATCGCTGAGGTTGACCCGCTTCACTTCCTGGTCGGTGAGTTCGCCTGCCTTGCGAGCCTTTTCGGTGGCGTCGATGTCGATGGCGGTCACGAGCCGGTCGGTCGGATTGGGCAGGAAGTGCACCACGCCGTCGAGCAGTTCCTGAACCCCCTTGTCCTTGAACGCCGAACCGCACATCACCGGGGTGATATCCTGAGTGAGTGTGGCAGCGCGAATGATCTTGCGGATCTCGTCGGAGGGGATGTCCTTCTCTTCCAGCAGGGCGACCATCAGGTCGTCGCTGAACATGGAGAGGGCTTCCAGCATCTCGTGACGGTACTTCTTGGCGTTGTCGAGCAGGTCGGCGGGAATCTCTTCACGCACGACGTCTTCACCGCGGGCACCGGCAAACGTGATGGCGACCATGTCGATGAGGTCGATCACCCCTTCGAAGGTCGGTCCGGCACCAATGGGGATCTGGATCGGAACCGGAGTGGCGCCGAGCTTTTCCTGAATCTGCTTGACGACGCTGTAGTAGTTGGCGCCGGTCCGGTCCATCTTGTTGACGAACGCAATGCGGGGGACTTTGTACCGCTTCATCTGGCGGTCGACGGTCAGCGACTGGCTCTGCACACCACCGACCGAGCAGAGGACCAGGATGGCCCCGTCGAGCACGCGGAGACTGCGTTCCACTTCAACGGTGAAGTCCACGTGGCCCGGGGTGTCGATGACGTTGATGATGTGGTCGTCCCACTGCACCTGGGTCGCAGCCGAGGTGATGGTGATTCCGCGTTCACGCTCCAGATCCATGTGGTCCATGGTGGCACCATCGCCGTCACCCTTCACTTCGCCGATTTTGTGAATACGACCCGAGTAGAACAGGATGCGCTCCGTCAAGGTGGTCTTGCCGGAGTCGATGTGAGCGGAAATACCGATATTACGTACTTTGTTGAGATCCATGGCGAACCCAGTCAGGAGAGACGGTCAAAAAGAAAGACAGAGGGTGGAGACGGTGGTTTCCAGCGGAGACCAGAACTCGCGAAGGTCCAGTGTGCAGCACACACAAGGAGCGTCCGCAGACAATGCTGCTACGACTTCACGAATGAAGCCGAGCTAATTCCGAACAGCCCGAATGGGGTTCTGCATTGTCAGGGTCCTGTCTCAATCGCTTCGAGACCCGCTGCAATGAGGCGCTGTGCAGGTCAAGACATTCTTCGTCCGATGTACCTCTGTGGTCCCCCCTGTTGCATGGGGGTGTTGCGAGAGCCGACCGCAACTCATCAGACACGTCAAGCGGCAGGCTTTTCAGCCTGTTTCCCGTAAGGCAAGGTCCAAGCGGTCCTTCCGCGACGTAATGGGCAACGGAGGGATCATATCGACTCGTGGGGTGACGGGGAAGAGGAAATTCCGGTCAATTCCCGTGAGGATTCGACTTGCAGCGGTGGCGTTGTTTTAAGGTGTTTTTGGGGAACGGCTTACGTTGCCTGGTGGGCTTTTGCTTCGCCCCTAGCGACCCGTCCGCGACTTCGGTTTGGGAACGTCAAAATCATATTCAGCGACGTCCTGGGGGAGGTCAACTTCTACCACATAGGGCCGAAACAGCGGGTTTCCGGACTCGACAATTTCCCCTCGGTCATTGTAGGGGATGCCGTCGAAGCCAAAGATCTTCACGATCATTGCCCCACCGATCGTCCCACGATTGGGCGGCGTGGAGTAGCGACCCTTTTCGATTTTGGCAAATGTGCCGGGTCCCTGGTTTCCCCGTTCCGAATTCGGGCTGAACCGGATTTCTCCGGCGGGCACGGGCTGTCCGTTAAAGGTAACGTTGCCGCTCAACGCGTACCGCTTGGGAGCTCCCGAATCGCCGCAGCCGGCCTGGAGTAGCAGGCCGCTGCAGGCCACCATCAGTGCGGCAGGAGCGAAGGAATTGCGAGGATCGAGCATCAGCAGTACCTTTTGGCATTGGGAACGGTTCGCCCCGCCACAGGAGCTTGGTCGGGGTGGATGCGACGAAGGCCTGTGCGCAACGCTTTTGTACACAGGCCCGGTCGCGACGCAAGGTGCGGTAGAGAGATGATCGAGGCCCCATCGCTGTGTCGATGGAACGCTCGATCCGCTCTGTCGGCCCGCCCGCTGAATCGGTCACCAGCGAGCGGGGTCTGGAAAGAGCAGCCCCTGCTAGAACTCACCCAGCGGGACGCCGTCGGCAATGCTTCCAAGGCGGTGATAGAGCTTCTCGTCGACATTTTCGCTGAGAAACCGGACTGAACCATCTCCGAGCATAATCTGGCAGCCACCCACGTGGTGGCTTCCCAGCAAGCGGCTGGCAATCGTCAGCATCTCGTTGATCCGGGTGTCTATCGCCGTCGTGTTGTAGAAGTTGATCGGGTCATAGGCGACAACCGAGAGCAGCATGATTCCCGAGCTGCCCAGCGAACCGCTGGTCGACCAGCCCAGGCCGCGGGCCCGATTGGAGTTCTGGTCATCGGAAGGGAAATACTTCGTTTCGCCGATGATCATCGTGTTGGTCGTGCCATCGGTGATGTCCCGGGTGGAGATCTTCGAGTTGGCAAAGAACGTCCCGTTGCGACTGAAAGCTCGCGCATTACCGTTGGCGTTGGCACAGTCGAATTCGCCACCTCCCTGCAGGCCGACGTAGTCGAGGTGAAGAGGGAAACGGCTCGTGGCGGAGTCGGAGGGGCATTGGTACACCGGAACTCGGACCAGCTTGTCGCGATTGGGCGCTGGGGTGTAGTTCGCGTCGCTGGAGAAATAGCCGTCCTTTCCTTCAAAGGAAAACTGGTTGTAAATGCTCGACAATTCCAGCATCGGGAGAATCAGCACGGTCCAAGGCGCGCCGTTCGAATCGGAATTTGTTCCACAATAGCGGGATTTTGCGCTAGATCCGTAGCCCCCTTCAGTCCAGTTGCTACCGTTAGCAACCCAACCGGGGGGGAACACTGAGTGCACGTCGTGGTAGTTATGAAGAGCCAGGCCGATCTGCTTGAGATTGTTTTTGCACTGGCTGCGACGGGCCGACTCACGGGCCTGCTGCACGGCGGGGAGGAGCAGGGCCACCAGGACAGCAATGATCGCAATCACGACCAGCAATTCGATGAGGGTAAACCCCCTCTGGAGGGCAGCGTTTCTCTTGTGCATTCGAAATTCCTTACGATTCATGATGAAGAACTGCAGGCAACAGAATTGCAATGCAAGAACAGGCTGTAACGATGGCAGCACTGTTTGAAAATCGTGTGAAGATAGCGACGTTTTTTGGAAAAATCGAAGCGATGCGCGTCGTCTTGGGAGTGGGGGATCCGAGGAGGAGCCATCTCTTCAGATCGTAGCACCCTTACGTGTAAGCAATTCGGCTGTTCCGAGCCAGAGAAATGTCCAGTAAATATAAAGATTTGTTGAAATCGGGTTTCGTTGGTGAGGAACGCAATTCTCTGCATCTCGGCAATTCATAGTCATTGCGGAACCCGGGACGCCGATTTCGTCCCGATTCGCCTCGAGAACATCTCTCTTCAACACTGTCAGCGGTCCGATGTCCCAAAGTGCTTTCCTGTTGCCGTCGACTTCTTTCCGCATCGGTGCGGTCGAACTCCCGCATCCGTTTGTCCAGGCGGCGCTCAGTGGTTACAGCGACTGGCCGATGCGGGCACTCGCCCGGAACTATGGAGCGGCCTACACCGTCGCCGAGGTGATGATCGACCGCTTCGTGAACGAAGTCCGCGGAACCGGCAAGACCGCCCATCATCTATATGTCGCTGAGGAGGATCATCCGGTGGGAGCCCAGCTCATGGGGTCCGATCCGGAGCAGTTTCCTCCCGCAGCGACCCGGCTGGTGCAGGCCGGTTTCGACGTGATCGACATTAATTTCGGCTGTCCCGTGAAGTCCGCCATCGGGGGGTGTCGGGGGGGCTATCACCTCAGTCAGCCGTTGGTAGCGCTGGAGATTGTGAGCCGTGTGCGCGATGCCGTGCCGGCGGACATCCCTGTCACGCTCAAAATGCGACGGGGGATCGATGACAGCCCCGAGAGCCGGGACCGTTTCTACGAAATTCTGGATGGTGCGTTTGCCCGGGGAGTCGCCGCCATCACCGTGCATGGCCGGACAGTGGTCCAGAAGTACGTCGGGCCCAGCAACTGGGATTTTCTCCGTGAGGTCAAACAGTACGTCGGGGACCGCACCATTCTGGGGAGCGGCGATCTGTTCACCGCGGAAGACTGTGTCGCCATGTTGCGGCAGACCGGGGTGAATGGAGTCACGATCGCACGGGGGGCGATCGGCAATCCGTGGATTTTCCGGCAGGCGCTGGCTCTCTGGCGGGGTGAGACGCCACTTGCTCCCCCATCGGTTGCGGAACAGCGAGCGGGACTGCTTGAACACCTCGGGCTGATTGCCCGTCTGCACGGGGAGGAGCGGGCCCCGGCGCTCTTGCGGCGATTCGCGTTTCAGTATGCTCATCGCCATCCCCAGCTGGAGGAACTGCGGGTCGCGTTTTCCGGTGTCCGCACGCCGCAGGACTTCTCCCAGCTGCTGGACCGTTTTTATTGCTGACCGGAACGGAGGCAGCGCTGCTGTGCAGCGGCCGGAATGACGGCTAAACTGAAGCGATTCGACCACTCCGCTCGCGAGTTCCGGTAATGAATGAAACTGACGGGCACGAACCGGCACCTGATCCTCAATCCGACAATCCCCTGCAGCCAGATCTGAAACTTGAGCTGCCCGATGACCTCCCTCCGGTGGAACCCCCTTCGGCCGGGATGATTGTCCAGCTGTTTCTGGTTCCGGCCCTGATTGTGGCGGTGATTATCGGCGTTTATGCCCTGTTCGGCCGACTGGCTTCGCAGGAACTGGACTGGCGCCAGCTGGTGGTCGACGTCGGGAGCGAGAACTCGCACGTTCGGGGAAGAGGGGCGCTCGGGCTGGCACAAATGCTTGATGTCGATGCCGCCCGCGGAGACAAGGGGCAGCATCTGGCGGCCCGGCCCGAGATCGCGACGGCCCTGACCAAGCTCTACAGCAAGATGATTCCGCTGCAGAATCTGAATCAGCAGGAGACCAACGAAGTCGAGTTCCTTTCAAAAGCGCTGGGACGGCTGGAGTCTGTCGACATTGTCGCTCCGGTCCTGTTGCAGGGGATTCAGCCGGAGCGGAATCACGACATCCGGAAGCATTCCATGACCGGTCTGGCGATGCTGGCCGGCACCGCGCTGTCGGCAGGACATCCGCTGGCCGATCCGGCATTCACCGCGCAGATGATCACGATTTCTCATGAGCCTGAGCCGCTGTTCCGGCATCAGGCGGCCTATGTGCTGGGGTTGGTCGACAGCCCGGATGCCCGCACGCGGCTGACGATGCTGCTCGACGATGCTGATGAGATGACCCGCCTGAACGCCGCCATCGCCTTCACCCGCCAGAACCGGCTCGACGGACTTCCGGTGCTGGAGTCGATTTTCGCGGAGGCCGAAGGCTGGAAGCTCGACCCGGCGGGGGTCAAGACTTTTCCGGAAGAAGAACAGTATTTCGAGCGGATGTTGATGCTCACCAACTCGTTGAAGGGGGTGCGGCAATTGATTCCGCAGCTGAGCGAAACCCAGCGGAATGCGGTGGCCGGACAGCTGGAGAAAATTGTCGCCGGAACGCACGATGCCGTCCTGAGGACTGAAGCGCTGGAGACGATTCATCTGCTGAAGGCCTCGGGAACATGAACCCTGTCCCCGGTATGAGTGTCGGGATTCGAAGTGAACAATGAGGGATACGATGCGGTTTACGAAGATGCACGGCGCCGGCAATGACTATGTCTATGTCAACGCCTTCGCCGAAAAACTCCCCGCCGATGTCACGGAGCTGGCCCAGCAGGTAAGCGATCGACACACCGGAGTCGGCGGTGACGGTCTGATTCTGATCTGCCCCTCCGAACGGGCCGACGCCCGGATGCGCATGTTCAATGCCGATGGAAGTGAATCGGAAATGTGCGGCAACGGGGTCCGTTGCGTGGCGAAGTATGTTTACGATCATGGGATCGCCCGGAAGGATGAACTGACGATCGAAACGGGTCGGGGAGTGCTGACCCTGCAGGTTTTCCCGGAGAGTGGCCGCGTCCAGCGGGTCCGTGTGAACATGGGACCGCCGATCTTCGAAGCCGAACAGATCCCGACGACGCTGCCGGGGAACCCGCCCGTGCGGGTGCCGCTGGCGGTTGATGGCCGGACGTTCGAGGTGACCGCCGTTTCGATGGGGAATCCGCACTGTGTCACCTTCGTTGACGAGATCACCGACGATCTCGTGCTGCGGGTGGGTCCGCAGATTGAACGGCATCCCGCCTTTCCGCGTCGAGTGAACGCAGAATTCATTCAGATTCTCTCGCGGACTGAAATGAATATGCGGGTCTGGGAGCGGGGCAGCGGGGAAACGCTCGCCTGCGGGACCGGTGCCTGCGCTGCAGCGGTGGCGGCTGTACTGAATGGCCTGACGGAGCGTCGTGTCCTCTGCCACTTGCGGGGGGGCGATCTGGAGCTGGAATGGGCCGAGAGTGGCGAGGTCTACATGACCGGCCCCGCTACGGAAGTCTTTTCAGGGGAGTGGCCCGTCTGACGGCCTGCTGATCGTCGTTCTGCCCCATCCCGGGGGACTCTCCGCAGGAGTGTTTCGCAAACGGGAAACCGCTGCTGGGGGGAACCGATTGGGTATTGCCTTTGTCCAGAGGGTCAGAGAGAATTCAGTTGATCCTGGAGCAGAGTGCTCCTTCCCGTGCCCGGGTCGAAGGGTGTCCGCAAGGGAAAATCGTCACACCCACAGAAGACCGGGCATTGCAGAAGTCGATGCTCTCAACCACCGAACGAAGGGAACGCCATCTTGAACGAAACGAATAATGGGACTCGTGTCACCAGGTCTCGCGGGGAAATGTCTGGGATTCGCAGCGAAGCTGCCCTGCAACGCAGTTTGGAAAACGCCTGTTTGATCGCCCATGTTTGTGAGAGTTTTCGGGGGCAGGAGACAATCGTGCTGGATGTCACTCAGGTGACACCGATTTTCGATTTCTTTGTGATCAGCACCGGGAACAGCCGTCGTCAGTTGCGGGCCATGTCCGCAGCGTCTGACGATGCGCTGGAGCAGCGCGGCTCGCACCGGCTGGGACGTGAAGGTGCTGATGTGCCGTGGATCTGTCACGACTACGGCGACATCGTTCTGCATGTGTTCACTCCCGAATCCCGTCGCCAGTACGATCTGGAGCACCTGTGGGGTGATGCCACGCAGGTCGACTGGAAAGCAGTAGTAGAAAACCTCGGTCTGACGACTGCGGTGGAGGCGACTGCCGGTTAAGATCCGATGAGCCGCTGTCAGCGGATTGGTGCGTCCCGGCCGGGAAACGGCCCGGGACCGAAGCCGAGGTGGTCCCCGGGCTGGACCTCCTCCCAGTCGTTGACAGCCTGTCCAGTCACCTGATTCAGACCTTGTCGCGGTGGACGGTTTTTGACCTCCTCGCCACAGGCAGATCAGGCCACCTGTCAGAATCATTGGATCCGATGAACATACTCTCGACTTTGCGCGACCGTTTTGCCGGTGTTTTAGCGGACTTTACCGACACGCCGGCTCCCTTTGCCGAAATGGTCAAACCGGCTCAGGATGCCCGGTTCGGGGACTATCAGTCCAACTGTGTGATGCCGCTGGCCAAGCAGTTGGGATCCGTCCCCCGCGAACTGGCTGCCCGTATCGTCGACAGGATCGATCTCACGGATCTCTGTGTGCCGCTCGAAATCGCCGGGCCCGGCTTCATCAATATGAAGCTGCGGGATGACTGGCTGGAAAACCAGATCAATGTCGTGGCGGGAGACCCGCGTCTGGGTGTCGAGCCGGTGGCAGCGCCGCAAACGATCGTGGTCGACTTCTCGTCACCGAACGTCGCCAAGCCGATGCATGTCGGCCACCTGCGCAGTACCGTCATCGGCGACAGCATCGCGCGGACCCTGAGCTTTCTGGGGCATCGCGTCATTACCGACAATCATGTCGGCGACTGGGGAACCCAGTTCGGCATGATCATCTACGGTTTTAAACATCTGCTGATTCCCTCGCAGTACGAAGCCAATCCGGTGGGCGAGCTGGCCCGCCTCTACCGGCTTGTGCACCAGCTGTCGGAATATCACAACGCCGTGGCGACGATCCCTCGTTTGCAGCAGGAGATCGAAGAGCTGTCCGCCACGCTCGACCGTGAGCAGAGCGCTCTTGATCCCAGTGACAAGGTGGCGCTCAAGGCAGCAAAGAAAAAGCGGACTGAGCTGGAAGCTCAACGGGAAGAACTCCGCTCGCTGCAGAAAAAGGTCGAGACCGTCAACTCGGATGCCACTCTCGCCGAACTGGCGGCCAAGCATCCGCAGATTGCCCGGCTCTCACGTGAAGAGACGGCAAAACTCCACGCCGGCGACCTGGAAAACGTCCGCCTGTGGGAAGAGTTCGTTCCGGAATGCCTGGCAGCGCTGCAGCGGCTGTACGACCGGTTGCACATTCAATTCGATCTCGCACTGGGAGAGAGCTACTACAACCCCTGGCTGGCGGATGTTGTCCGCGATCTGGAACAGAAAAAGTTCGCGACCACCAGTGACGGTGCGGTCTGCGTCTTCATCTCAGGGAATGAGGCTCCGTTCATTGTCCGCAAGGCGGATGGGGCGTTCACCTATGCCACCACCGACCTGGCGACGATTCAGTATCGGGTCCAGGAACTGCAGGCGGACCGGATCATCTACGTCGTCGACGACCGGCAGAGCGAGCACTTCAAGCTGCTGTTTGCGACCGCCCGGCTCTGGGGCTATGACAAGCTGGTCCTGCAGCACGTCTCGTTCGGAACGGTCATGGGGCCCGATCACCGCCCGTACAAGACACGCTCGGGGGACACAGTCGGTCTGGAAAGTCTGATCGACGATGCCGTGGCTAAAGCGAAGGACATCATTCTGGCCAACAATGCCTCGTCCGCCGAAGGGGAAGGGAACTCGCGCACGGTTCTCAGTCCGGAAGCGGTTGATCAGGTGGCGGAGACGGTCGGGGTGGGAGGGATCAAGTATGCCGACCTGCACCACAACCGTGAGAGTGATTACGTCTTCGACGCCGAGAAGATGCTGGCAATGACCGGAAACACGGCGACGTATATGCAGTACGCCTATGCCCGTGTGCAGGGAATCTTCCGGAAAGCGGCCCAGCTGCCCGGCTTTGTGGCGGCTCCCGAAGCCCGGATTCTGCTGCAGGCCCCCACGGAACGGGCACTGGCTCTCAAGCTCTGTCGGTATGGGGAGACGCTGGAATCGGTCGCTGCCGAATGCCGACCGCACCTGCTGACCCAGTATCTGTTTGAGCTCGCCAACGATCTGACAGCGTTCTATGGACAGTGTCCGGTGCTGCAGGCGGAAGAGACCACCATTCGTGACAGCCGTCTGCGGCTGTGTGATCTCGCAGGTCGTGTGATTCAGCACGGCCTGTCACTGCTGGGAATTCAAACACCCGCGCAGATGTAGCGTTTTGCAGGTGCGATGCGAATTGTGGCACCGCCAGCCGGAATCGCAAAGAGGGGTTCCGGTTGCAGTGGCGCGTGGTTCTTTTCAGGTCACGGGCTGCCGGATTTGACGGATATGCCATTGGTGACGGGCTCTGGGGCGATGTCGGCGGGGAGATTTCGTCAGAACCGTCAAAACTCCGTCGTGCGGTGATGTTTCGCGTGATTCACAGACCCGACTCTTCGGTTATTCACGTCCGAACTGGGGTGAAATTAGGCTGACTGAAAACGTTCCCGACGCGTCTCGAATTTCCAGTGCTAGAGTTGCTTCGAACTGTTCGGGGTGCATCACCCCGCAGCCAATATCGCGTCCCACAGGGGCGAAAGCACTGGAGCCAGAGATGGGTTTTATTAAAGGACGAACACGGAACACGTATCGGGATGGAGCCCCGAGCAAAAGCGCCAGCAGCTTTCTGGGCGTGTCTGAAACACAGCTTGAAGAACATCTGAATGTCGCCCGTTACGGCAGTTTTCTCCTGACGGATGCCATTCGTCCTGCGTTTGATCTGTCTGTCGTGCCGAGTGCCGGCTGGCGTCGCGACAACTACCGCGATCAGGAAACGAGCATCGACGTCCCGGTGATCATGGCCGCGCAGAGCCGTGAGAAGTTGTTCGATCTGTTTATCGATCTGCTCGATCCGCTGGGGGACGAAGTCGATGTGGTGCTCGAAACCAGCCACGACTCGCCGCAGGGCCGTCATGATGATCTCTATCGCGAGCAGATTGACCTCCCGATTCTGAAGAGCCTGCTCTACGACTTTGAAGATCTGATTCTCAACGACGGTTGCATGGGCATTGCCGTGCTGAACCCCCGCATTCCGATGGAAGTCCAGTTCGATGAGCACAAGCTGCTCATTATGTACGGACATGATCTCGCTCCGTTTGAAGAGGTGCTGGCCGATCACAATCTGCGGACCAGTGAATCGATCCGCTTCATCACCGAATCCGAACATATTCATTCCACGACAGACGATCTGGCAGAGCAGTTCGCAGAGCTTCGCTGCCGGCTGGGTGTCGAATTCGAGTAAGCCGCAGAGTCGACCGTGACGGCTGTTCCGGCCAGCGGCGTTCCAGGATGTGAATGACAGGCCCCTTATGAACGTCTTCTCCTTCAACCTGCGGAATTGGTTGGCGGCTGCCGCTCTGTGCTCGTTCACTGTTGGTGTCCAGGCAGCTGCGCGGGCAGATGAACCGGCGATTCCGGAAGACGTGGAAGCGGCCGCGCTGCAACTGGCAGCCAATCCCGGCGGAGACTTCTCGCTCGGGAATTCGCAGCCGTTTCCTCAGCCGGGGAACCCTGTGGTGCAGCAACCGGCTGCCAGTACCGGGGCGCCGATCGTGGCTGTGAATCAGACACAGACACAGTGGATCTCGAACACGCAGAGTACCGGTCGACGTCCGATCGAGGTGGCCCGCATCGGCAAAGGCCCGCAGGCTGTCCTCATTGTCGGCAGCATCTATGGCAATGAGCCGGAAGCGATCGACCTGATCGATTCCCTGGTGAAGGTGGCCCGTTCGTCTCCGGTTCCTCCGGAGTTCACGCTGCTGTTCATCCGGACGCCGAATCCGGATGGCTTCACCGAGCTGGTGCGCACGAATGCCAATGGTGTCGACCTCAATCGGAACTTCCCTTCCCAGCGGTTTACCCCCAAGCCGACGAAGCTGACCGGGCCGAGTCCGGCCAGCGAGGTCGAAACGCAATACCTGTTGCGGGTCTTTAAGGACTACCCGACCGCTCGTGTGATTCACTTGCGCAGCGGATATGTTGATCGTCCGTATGTCGTGCTCAACGAAAAGTGGAGCGCCACTTTGAACGGGGTCGCTCCTCGCGAATTGACGACACTTCCCTTCACAGGGGAATACAAGGCGGGCTCGCTGGAAGAGTATGCCGCTGTGTATCTGCAGGCTCCGCTGGCGATCGTGCATCTGTCGGCTGGACGTGCAGGAACCGTCTCGGCCTCCGATTTCCTTCGTTTTGCAACTGCTCCCGCAGGGAGTGCCGCTCCCCGGCAGGATCAACTGGCCGCCGCGACACGCGAACCGGCTGCGGGGTCGAGCTTCACTCCCGGTTCCGAGCCGCAGGTAACGACCGACGGCAACAAGGGTGAGGTGGAGTTTCTCCCGTCCCCCTCCCAGAGCGCTGCTGCCGCCAACCCGGTCAAGAATGCTGCCACGGACGCTCGGTTTTTTGAACTTCCGGCACCGCCGCGGGGCAAGTGAGCGGCTGTTCACGGTCCGCTGAAACTGCTTTTGCGGAATCGGATTCCCGGCTTTGGCCTGCTCGCCGCTGATCGGCGGATTTGTGGTAGCCCCGCATCACCGGCAGCGACGAGTTGCCGGATCCCGCTCGCAGCAGATTCCCCCCCTTGCTACCATCCCGCTTTGGCAGCATCTTTCGACGCCTGATGAGCGGGCCCGGTTCTACGGGGCGCTTGCGGCAAGATTCTGGGGAACTGAAATGCGACGGTTTTTGATTGCCGGAAACTGGAAAATGAACACCACCCGGCAGGAAGGGCTCGCCCTGGCCAAAGCTCTCGTGGACGGGGCGGCTGCTGCAACAGGGACGGTTGATGTGCTGGTCTGCCCTCCGTTTCCGTACCTGCTGCCGATCGTGGAAGCGGTCGAGGGGAGCGGAATCGCCGTGGGGGCCCAGGATTGCTACTTCGAGGCGCCCGGCGCGTTCACTGGCGAAGTGGCGGTCGACATGCTGGTCGACGTCGGCTGCAAATCGGTTCTCCTCGGGCATAGCGAACGCCGCCACATCCTGAAAGAATCAGACGATCTGATCAATAAAAAGACGGTCGCAGCCATTCAGAAAGGGCTGCAGGCAGTCCTTTGCGTCGGTGAATTGCTGGAAGAACGCCAGTCGGGCCGGACGGAGGAAGTCCTCGATCAGCAGATGTCCGGCGGGCTGAAAGACGTCTCCGGGGAAATGCTGGCCAACGTGGTCATCGCCTATGAGCCGGTCTGGGCGATCGGCACCGGACAGACCGCCACCCCCGAGCAGGCGGAGGCGGCCCATGCTTATCTTCGCAAGTGGCTGGAATCCCGCTACACTGCAGAACTTGCAGGCCGGACACGGATTCTCTACGGAGGGAGCGTGAAGGCCAGCAACGCGGAAACACTGCTGACACAGCCCAATGTGGATGGGGCTCTGGTCGGTGGTGCCAGCCTGAAGCCGGCGGACTTTCTCCCCATTATTCAGGCGGGAGTGAAGGCCTCCGCGAACTGAGCAGCCGGGCCCCTGGGGGTCGGGTTGGCGGGTAGGCGGGAAAGCCGACGTCGCCCGCACGGGTCAGGAATTGCCCCGATGAGCGTGTTTTCATAAAACAGGAAGCTGTTCTGCGGATGCGGAGAAGAGCAACCTGCTCTGGAACTCAATAAAACCGGCGAATCGCCGGAACTGGAAAAAGGATTTCGGACGTGGCAGGCTGGATTGCGTGGTTTCTGCAGCTGCTGTTGCTCGTGCTGGGCGTGTTGATGATCATCGTCATTCTGCTGCAGCGGGGACGCGGCGGCGGGTTGGCGGGTGCTTTCGGCGGCATGGGAGGCCAGAGCGCCTTCGGCACGAAGGCGGGCGACCTGTTCACCTGGATCACCGTCGGGATGGCTGCCGTCTGGGTGCTGTCGGCCGGGGTGAGCGGCTATGCCATGCGGCACTCCGCGACTTCCGCCGCAGTCAAGAAGGGGCTTAAGTCGGGCGAGTCAGCCATCAAGTCGACCGATGAGGCCGCAGGCGCCGCCGACGGAGCTGCCAAGCCGGCTGGCGATGTCGAGTTGCCCGTGATCGAGACGAAGCCCCAGGCGGAAGCAACGACCGAGCCGGCCGCCAAGCCCGCTGACGATAAAGCTGCCGCTGATAAAGCTGCCGCTGACAAGCCGGCTGGCGATACTCCGGCAGTCAAAACGGATGCCGGGACCGCCACCGAAGAGCCCGCACCGGAAAAGAAGTCGGAAACAACAGAAGCCAAGCCCTGATCCGGGGCAGGTTTGCTCTTGGCCCGGCTCGCGCAGCGTCGTTTCTGCCAGACAGAAAGCACCGCCGCTTCAGGCCGGTTCGGGCAGATCAGAATTCAGAATTCGCGAGAGTGAATCTCAAAGAAGTCTGCCGTTCTGACGGTGGATCACCAGGCGGGGCCAGCCGCTCAGCGCTCGGGCCTTTCGTGAATCTTGAGCCAGTGCGCAGGAGAGTCTCGTGTTGCTCAGTATGACCGGTCATGGGGATGCTTCGGGCCAGAATGACCGGCTCAGTGTCACCGCGGAAGTCCGCAGCGTGAATAACCGCCATCTGAAGATAACGGTCCGCTGCCCGGATCCGTTTCTGTCGCTGGAAGCGAACATCGATCGACTGGTCCGCAGCATGATTGCTCGCGGTACGCTGACGATCCACCTGCGCATTCGTCAGCTGGGCGACCTGTCGAACTTTCATCTGAATACCACGGTCGCCCGTCAGTATTGGCTGCAGATCCGGGAGTTGTCCGAATCACTCGGAATCGCTCCCCCTGCGGACGTCTCGAAATTTCTGACATTGCCGGGAATCATCGACGACGGCGATACGAAGGCGGTAGAAGAGTCGGACTGGCCCCTGCTGGAGCAGGTGCTGACGCAGGCAATGCAGAATCTGCAGGAGTTCCGCCGGGAAGAGGGTCAGTTCATGGCGGATGAACTGCTGGGGCTGTGTGACACTGTCGAAGTGAATGCAGAACAGGTCGCCGCACGGGCACCGTCCATTGCCCGCGATTATCGGGACCGGCTGAAGACCCGCATCAACGAGATGCTGGAGTCCAATGCTGTGAAGGTGGATGACAACGATCTGCTCCGCGAGCTCAGCCTGTTTGCTGACCGTTGCGATATTACCGAAGAACTGATGCGGCTGCGGTCCCATTTGCAGCAATACCGGACGCTGCTGAAGTCGGAAGGCTCTTCGGGCCGTAAGCTCGACTTCCTGGGACAGGAGCTGTTTCGCGAGGTCAATACGATCGGCTCCAAGGCCAACGATGTGGAAGTGGCCCACCGGGTCGTCGAAATGAAAGCCGCCGTCGAGAAGATGCGGGAAATCATTCAGAACGTGGAGTAGTTTCAACCTGCTCCAGGCGGTTGACTTCGGACCACGGCGCCGAGGGGTTCATGTCTGTCCCACCGATTCGCGTTCGTCAGATCGACCACATCACCATTGTGGTGAGAGATCTGGAAGCCTCGCGCCGGTTCTATTGTGACCTGCTGGGCATGCAGCAGGTTCCCCGTCCGGCATTTCCGTTTGCCGGTCTGTGGTTTCAGGCGGGAGTGACGCTGCTCCACCTGATTCTGGAGCACCCCGAATCTCCGTATTATCCTGCTGTCGGTGTGACTTCCAACAGTCGCGGGCGGCACTTTGCGTTCGCCGTCGATGACATTCAGGAGGTCAAAGCGAAACTTGATGAGCTGGGTGTTGGGATCGTCAACGGGCCGAAGCAGCGGCCTGACGGTCCCACGCAACTCTACATTCTCGATCCGGACGACAATCTCATCGAGTTGTTCGGCTGAGGTCCCGCACTGTCGTCGGTGCTCGGTGCCGTTCAGGCCAGGAACTGCACCGAATGTCGCCCTCACGGGGGGCCATTCGTCATTCCCGGATGAACCCACTCCGTGCTGCCGTCGTCCCAGTTTTCTTTCTTCCAGACCGGGACCCGACGCTTGAACTCGTCGATCAGAAACTGTCCTGCGGTGAAGGCATCGGCACGATGCGGAGAGCTGACTGCGATGCCGATGCTCGCTTCTGTCAGTTCGAGATGACCGAGACGGTGCACAATCGCGATTCGCTGGATCGGCCATTGGCTGCGGGTCTCTGCCACCAACTTGTGGATCTCGGCCATCGCCATTTCAGGATAGGCCGTGTAATCAAGTGCCACTGTCCGTCGACCATTTGTCAGTTCCCGGACGGTCCCGAGAAACAGAAGCACGGCACCGGCGGTGGGCGTGGTGACGAAACGGATCAGACGCTCGGAGTCGATGACTCCGGGAGTCAACTCAATCCAGCTGTCGTCAGAAATGGAGTTCATCTCAGGGAAGCCATCCAGGAGTTCACGTTCCGGGGGGATGCCTGTACGATTACGGGACCTTTGAAAAAAACTTCCTGCGACAGACTACTCTCTATCCTCCACTGACCGGGGGAAAGCAGGCGATGGGGACTTCTGCCGGAACCGGGTCATCGGGCGCGGCGTAGGCGTGGTTGATCGCGATCAGCAGGTGCGGCAGCAGCGGGACAAGGACAGGATACTCGATCCCCAGCTGTTGCTGCAGATCACGGACTCGCGACGGGTGGGGCAAGTCGACCGTGACCGTCTCCTGTCCTGTCAGCTCCCGGGCTCGGGCAAAGAGTTGAACGGTCACCAGCATAGAAGTTCCTGCGGCCGGCTGGGGCCTGCGATGGGTTCAGAGAGGATCGGTTCAGGTGGAAATTCGTCTTCCGGGAGTGATCGGTTTGAGACGCTCACGAATCTCGGGCATCAATCCGTAAGCGAATGCCAGCAGCTTCAGCGGATGAATTGTCGGCACGCGGGAGCGCTGTTCCATCTGCATCCGGCAGCTGCTGCACTCGGTCACACCCGCGAGGAAGTTGGGGTTCTCCATGACTTCCACCAGCCGCGAGCCCATCGCCATGGAGGTTTCGAAATTGGCTGCAGTCAGGCCGAAGGCTCCCGCCATGCCCGAGCATCCCCGTTCGAGATTCCTGATGGTCAGTCCTGGGACGAGGGAAAGAATCCCTGCCAGCGGGGCATCGGGAGTCAACGCCCGCAGATGGCACGGAGTGTGATAACCGAGCTGCAGCGGAAGCTCGGTAAAGTCCGTCCGGAGTCTGTCTTTCGCCAGCAGTCCCTGCAGATACGTGCCCGCCTCGATCGTTCGTTCCGCAACGATCGCCACATCGGGATGGTCGATCAACCGGGGATATTCCTGCTTCAGGCAGACCGCAGCGGTCGGCTCGGTACAGACGATCGGGATTCCTTCCCGGGCGTATTCCGCGAGAATCCGGACGTTGGTCTGGGCCACTTTGCGGGCGGCATCGAGGTCTCCCGCCGAGATCATGGCCATGCCCGAAGCCAACTGATCGGAAGGGACACGCACAGCGATGTCGTGGTGTTGCAGAATCCGGATCAGAGCATGGCCCAGCTCGTGATCGTGAAAGTTGACGAAATGATCAACGAAAAAGACCACCTGTTCAGCTGTTTTCTGGCGAGGCTGTTCGCGGACAACCTGCAGAAACTCCCGACGGGCAAAACGGGGGAGCCGTCGCTTCTGAGAGATCCCGACGAGCTTCTCGATCAGCCAGCGGGCACCGCTGTTGCCGATCGCCCAGTTGGCCAGCGGAGAGAGACTGGCTCCCAGCCAGCCGAGTGAATGAGCGCGGGAGAGCATCCAGTCCGCCCGGGAAAGTCCGTTGGCCGCGACGCACTGCGCTTTGGCTTCGATCGCCAGCGCCGGAATGTTGACATTGGAGGGGCACTCCAGCTGGCATTGCTTGCAGTTGAAGCAGCGATCCGCGAGACCCTTGGCTTCATCCGTCGAGAAGGTTTTCCAGTCCAGCGAGCCGGCCCCGAGAGCCCGCATCAGATTGGCCTTCGAACGTGGGCTCGCGTCTTCCACCTGCTCCTGATGAAAGAACGGACACATTCTTTCAAATTCGCTCTGCACACGGCAGTCTCCACAGCCGTTGCAGCGCATGGAGGTATCGAGAAACTCTCCGGGAGTCCACTTGAGCTGGAGCGGGACCAGCGGTGTCGGTTCCGGCTGTGGGATCACCTCATTGAGCCGGAAATTACGGATCGTCAGATGTGGATCATCACTGATGATTTTGCCCGGGTTCAGCAGGTTGTGCGGATCGAAGAGTGCCTTGATCTGCTGAAACACCCGATAAAGCGGACCATACTGACTGCGGATGAAGGCGGTCCGCGCCAATCCGTTTCCGTTCTGGGCGCTGACTGTTCCGCCACAGGCGATGGCCGCCTCGTACAGTTCGCGCGCAAGTGCCTCGATCTGCACGGCATTCTGAGCGGTCGGTGATGCCAGAAAAGGGCGGAAGTGAACCTGTCCTGAAGCGGCATGGGCATAGAGCGAGGCGGTGACCCAATGCTTCTGGAAGACCTTGTGGGCCCGGACCAGAAAGTCATGCAGCACGGCGGGGGGGACCGCAATGTCTTCCACATAGGGGAGCGGGCGGGTGTCTCCCCGCAACCTGCTCAGCAGCGGAATCACCCGCAGCGGGAGAGACCACAGGAACTCGACATCCGATGCCGTGTAGGCTTCAGCGGCAACAAGCATGGTGCTGTCGACCTGCTTCATCATCGCCAGAGAGCCGGCGAGCCGGTCCCGCACCTGACGATCGGTGTAGCCGGTCTGTTCAATCAACACGGCCGCTTCTGCATTCTGGGGAATCAGAATCGCAAACCGCTGGTCGGCATCCCGGGCCAGTGACAGCAGTCGACGGTCGAGCAGATCGCAGGCACTCGGCTGCTGGGAGCGGACGGCCTGCACCGCTTCGATGGCTTTCTCAAGATCATGAAACAGCAGCAGCGCGGCAGAGCGATGCGCCGGCAGCGGGAGCGTTTGCAGAGTCGCTGCGGTAAACAGCCCCAGCGTCCCTTCCGAGCCGATCAGCAAGCGGGGAAGGTTGACGAAATCACCCTGCAGAACTGAACGCAACCGGTATCCCGAGGCATTGCACAGGTGGGGTGGCTGACGTTCGCGAATCAGCTGCTCTTCATGCCGCAGCAGTGAAGCCAGCTTCGAGAGGAGCGGCTGCAGACGCTCGGCCTCTCCGAGCATTTCGAATTTGGGAGAATTGAAGGCTTCCAGCAGTGTCCCGTCCGCGAGCACACATTCCAGGCTCTGCACATGATCACTGGTCGAGCCGACCCGCACGGCATGGGCTCCCGCGGCATTGACCGCCAGCATTCCCCCCAAGGTCGTCACAGCGCTGCGAGAGGGGTCGGGAGCGAAGTAGCGACCGTGAGGGGCCAGCGCCCGGTTCAACTGATGACAGACAACACCGCTCTGCACACGCACCGTCTGGCCGGCGATCTGCTCGATCGCATGCATATGCCGCGAGAAGTCGACGATCAGGCCGTCTCCCAGCGCTCCGCCGGCCAGTCCCGATCCGGCACCCCGCGCAATCAATGGCAGATCGACGCTGGCAGCATACTGGGCGAGCGTGATGACATCTTCACGATGACGGGGAAACGCGACACCAGTGGGGCGAATCTGATACAGGCTGCCGTCGGTGGAATAGATTTCGCGCGCAACATCGTCGAAGCGGAGCTCGCCGTGAAACAGCCCCGCGAGGTCATCAACAATTCGTTGCTGCCGGTCGTCCAAGGGGCATCAGCTCAACGTGAGGAAGGAGGGGGCGGATCGGCCAGGACCGGTTCCGTTCGTTCGGGAAGAGACTGGCGCAACCGGATCTGCTCCTGCCGGTAACGTTCGGCCAGTTCGTGGTTGAACCCGGCATGTTCCCCCATTTCGGTCTGGTGGTGCTTGGTCCGGCAGCGGTAGCAGACGAGGACGTCGGGCATCACCATGTACAGAATCATATCCAGCAGGGCAAAGCCCATCAGAATCGCCAATGCCAGAATCGGACGGTGGTACCCCCAGGCAATGCTGCTGGTGACCGCACCGACGGCGACAAACGTCAGCCCCAGCCACTGCGGAAAATTCTTCTGTCGCCACAGATCCGGATTGCCGCAGCGGAGGCACTCGGAGGGGACAGTTGACTGCAGCGCCTCGTCACTGAGTGGACGCTTCCACTCACAGTCGCCACACAGCAGCACATCGCCCGCGCGCAACTCGGGCGAACGTTGTGACTGGTCGCAGTGCGGGCAGATGAAGGTCAGGTACATGGCAGCCGATGGAACCTTTGAACAGTCCCTCAGCATAGCAGGTCACGGAGGATTCTTTAATCCTGCATGCGGGCCATCAGGGCGGCCGCCATTTCTCCCATGAAGACCAGAATCGTCGCTGCATACAGGACGCCGGTCGCTGACTGGGTGTTGCGATATCGCAGAACCCGCCAGGTGAGGATTGTCAGCAGCAGCGGACCGAGAAGTCCTGCCCAGCGCAGCAGCTGCAGCGGCCAGCTGCCGGCGGCCGCGGGCAGGCACAACACGCATGCGCAGCGAAGAACGGCAGCGCAGCCGGCAATCAGGTTGTATTGCTTGAACGGGATCAGGGGCATGCCGGTGGCGGTCAGGTACCAGTGTCCCAGTAACATGGCTGCCGTGACCGAACCCATCAGCCAGGCAGACGTCAGGGCCTCAGCCAGAAGCGGGAGCGACAGGCTGAAAGGTCGTCCTGCGAGCGAGAGGACGATCACTCCCAGTGTCGACCAGAGGGCGACCAGACCCGCAGCCAGCGTGGCCAGCTTCCGGCGTTCCAGTGTCCACAGCAACGAACCGAAAAACGACAGCCCCGCCAGCGAAATTCCTAATGCCCGTATCGCCGTGTGAAGTTTGTCTGCCGGCAGTTCAGCTGTCCCCTGAATCGCGAACTGATTGGCCGTCAGCGTGAGCAGCACGCTCAGCCCCAGCGTGATCAGCATCTGAATCCGGAAAAATCCGGACGTGATTTTCGACCGGGGTGCGAGGCACCACATCGTCGATAAACCGCAGATGAGTCTCAGCGCGAAGGAAGGAATCATCGCCGACCGTTGATCAGGGCCATGGCTTCCGCGCGGCTCGACTCGTTTTTCTTGAACAGGCCGCGGACCGCACTGGTGATCGTCAGGGCTCCCGGCTTGCGGATTCCCCGAATGGTCATGCAGGAATGCTCCGCTTCGATCACGACGATCGCCCCTTTGGGATCCAGTTCCTGAACGAGCAGATCGGCCACCTGTTCGGTCATCCGCTCCTGCACCTGCGGGCGATGGGAGATTTCTTCAACAATGCGGGCCAGCTTGCTGATGCCGACCACGCTCCCGCGCGGAATGTAGCCGACGTGGGCGGTCCCGATGAAAGGCAGCAGATGGTGTTCGCACATGCTGTTGAACGTGATATCCCGGATCAGCACGAGTTCATCGTAGGTCTCCTGAAAGACCTTCTTCAGATGCCGGGCCGGATCGGTATGCAGCCCGCTGAACAATTCCGCGTACATGCGGGCCACCCGGGCGGGAGTCTCCAGCAACCCGTCACGGTCGGGATCTTCGCCGACAGCAGCCAGAATCTCTCGCACAGCCCGCTGAATACGTGGCTGATCAACTTCGAAGGGTTGCGAAGGGGACGGATTCTCGGCCACGGCTGCTCTCACGATTTAGGAAACAGGACATTGTAAAGCGAGGGGACCTCCCCTTCCATCGAGACATCGGGAGCGGGAACGAGACCCCCGCCAAGCCTCGCAGGGACAAGGTGCTCCCTCCGGTGCCGGGTGCCCGGGTTGACATTCATTTCGGGTGCCATCGGCTCTGCGAGCCGTGCCGGATGTCGTGGGCCGTTCATGACAGGTCCACCGGGTCCATTCGGAGTGGGACATGCATGTCTCCCGCATGGGCGCGGGCACTCGACCATTTCCAATCCGTCGGACGCCCCACCAGGCCCCGCCGCACGGGATTCGCGTGGATGTACCCAAGGACCGCCTGAATCGGTCGGTCGTTCCACAGGTTCCGATCATATCCCCCTCCTGCTTGCCAGAACTGGAACACCGTCCGGCCCCCTCGATGCACCGTCAGTCGCTGGAGCCAATCCACTTCCCCGGCAGCTTGCAAGAACGCTTTCGCCTGCCGGGAGACCGGTGACTTGATGGCTGCCAAAATCCGTCGCATTTCGTAATCCGGTTCGCGGGGATCCAGTAGAATGTGAACATGCTCGGGCATGATCACGTATGCCCACAAGGCAACCTGCTGCGGTTCTCCAACTTGCTGCAAGACATCGACCACCTACTGCCGTGACCGGTCTTTGTTGAGCAGAGGCCAGCGACGCGAGGAGGAGAACGTGAGGAAAAGGGCATGCCCTGGCTCGTTGATCGCCCGGCGACGCTGGCGGTGGGAAGTTGGCGTTCACATCCTCCTCGTGTTTGCGCGGGCGGGCTCGATCCTCGTCCACTCCGCGCTCGCATGGCTCACAGAGCCGGTGGCATACCCGGGCACCCGGCCCTGGGTCGCGATGGTCGCCCTCCTGCTCAAGCACGCTCACTTCCTCATGCAGACAAGTTCAGGACAGGCTCTAGAAACAGTACTGCGACAAGTACTGCTGAAGGGAGCCGAAGAGAGGCGAAATTGGTCCCACAAGACGAAGCTGTGAAGTCTGCTTTCGCCTGATAAAAATCTGGGACTTCGCGTGGAACCCTAGGAAAACTTGCGTCGAGTGTTCGCGTATTCAGTGGTCGCGACAGGACTCGAACCTGCGACATTCTGTGTGTAAGACAGATGCTCTAACCAACTGAGCTACGCGACCGTCGGTGATGTTAGTTCACTCCCCGGGTCGATACAAGACGTCCCACGTGAGGGTTTCTCCTTTGCAGTGCAGCCTCCACGCGATGGTGCATGGGTAGTTCTGCCCGCTGCTTCATCGGGGGGCGTTGCTTCGCTGGATCAGGTGGGAGGTCGGTGGATGGTCACCGGGACCGGATCGGCGTGCGACGTTCAGTCGTCGCTGCCTGAACAGGCAAATCCCCGGAATAGCGGTCCGCTGTTGAGTTCCGGCAGGCATTTCCAAGCTGCTGGAAAATTGGCTGCCCAGTCGCAAGATCACTGTCTGTTGCGGTGCACCTGTTGAGTCCCCACGAATGGGGTCGTGCATCCCTTGTCGTCGTCATTGGTTCGACGGGGATTCTCACAGTCCGGGGGTATCAACAAAAAACCTCGATTGCCCGCAGAGCCGGCTTCGCAAGGAAGGAACCGGATGTCGGACAGATCGAGGTTGTTGTTCGGGCTGCGAACTTGATCAGCTGGCAGCGGGAACGACGTAACCGACGCGGTAATTCCGCTTCAGCAGCACGTCCGCTTCCGGGTTGTTGATGAAGGTTTCCGCCACGGGGTCCATCTCCAACGTCGGTCCCAGTGTCAACGTCGGAGCAGTGATGTCCACTCCGTTGGCTGCCAGGTGCTCGGTCATTCTCTGGAGCGATTCCCCGTACATCGGAATCTTGCTGGCAGCCTGCTTGAGGCCTTCAGCGGCGACTTTCTTTCCGAGCAGGTGGCTGATATTACCGGTGTGGCAGAGTGCGCTGGAGAGGTGCCCTTCCAGCACGTCGGCATTCAGCTTCTTTGGATCGTTGGCGTGGAGGGCGTCGAGGAAGTTGCGGAAATGGTCCCCGCTGCCCTGGAAGGCTCCTTCCTGGATTGGATTGCCATCGTTGTCAAACGCCAGGACGGTCGTGTACGACGAGGGAATGACGAAGTAGCCGTTCTCGTACTGGACGATCACGCCGACGGTGGAGCCACGGTAGACATCCATGGCGTCCTTGCCGCCGTACTTCATATCCTTTTTGGGGAGTCCCCGTGTTTCAAACAGCAGGGGAGCCCGTTCGAAGCCGTGCATGACGATCTGTTCGTTGGCGGTGTCGCCGGCGTCTTCATAGCCGACGCGACCGCCGATACTGGTGACGCGGGGGGAGAGTTCGTTTTCACCCAGGAACCAACGGGCGATATCCATCTGGTGGATCCCCTGATTGCCGAGATCCCCGTTGCCGGTGTTGAAGTCCCAGTGCCAATCGTAGTGCAGTCGCGGGCGGTAAATATCGACTTTGGCAGCGGGGCCGCACCACAGGTCGTAATCAATGGCTTTGGGAATGGCGAGTGGCGTCGACAGCTTGCCGATGCTGGGGCGAGGCTTGTAGCAGGTGCCGATCGCATATTGCAGTTTGCCGAGGTTGCCCGCCTGGCCCCACTTCAGTGCGGCCTGCAGCGCTGGGCTTGATCGGGACTGTGTTCCGCACTGGCACAGCTTGTTCAACTTGCGGGCCCAGCCGACCAGCTGCCGGCCTTCCCAAACGTTGTGCGAAACCGGTTTTTCGACATACACATGTTTGCCGGCCTGCAGTGCCAGAATGGCCCCCAGAGAGTGCCAGTGGTTAGGAGTCGCGATTGAGACGGCATCGACGCGCGGGTCTTCGAGGACTTTGCGGAAATCCTGGATCACCTGAGGGGCACGTCCCTGCAGCTTCTCGACACCGTTGACTTTGCCGCCGGCTGCCGAGGGATCAACGTCGCACAGGTAAAGGATTTCGACGTCTTCGCGACCTGCGAAGCCCTTTTTGGAGAGGTGTTCTCCACCGCGGCCCCCGGTTCCGATGACCGCCATCCCGATTTTCTCGTTGGGACTGCTGCTCGGCGGTTGACCTTGTGCGGTCTCGACCAGATTGGGAGCGATGACAGCACCGGCAGCTACGGCGGCTGCCGACTTCAACAGGTGACGACGTGTGAGCGACATAGAGTCCTCGATGTTAGTTGCAAAGGCGACCATGGATTTGCAGCAGCACAGCTTCCGGAAAGTATAGACAAGGAAGCCGGCCGTGACACGGAACTGACCGACTGAATATCTAGTTGACAGATGTCAGACCGCTTCAGGACAAAAAAGTCCATCCCGTTCTCAAAAATGACCAAAAATCAGCGTGCTGGAGTCACCCCAAGGGGAGCTTGCAGGCGCTCTGTGCGGCGTGGCCCGAACTGGGGTTTCAGCGAGCTGGCTCATCGAACTACAGTCCGCGCTTCATGATGGAACGATTCTCGGAAGTCGGGTGCCCCAATGATTCGTGTCAAATTCTCCGCCAAGCCGCATCGAGACGGATTCCTCCGACAGCTCCCGGGGCGACAGCCGATCTGGGGGCAATGCGAATTTCTGTTCGATCCGGAAGAACGGGACTACGACTGGTTCGTCGCCTACGACGATTTGCGACCTCTCGACAACGAGCGATTTTCGCAACGGGCAGAGGAGTTGGCCTGCCCCGCCCGCAATACCATTCTGATCACCGTCGAGCCCTCTTCGATCAAAGCGTATGGGCATGATTTTCTCAATCAGTTCGGCCTGATCCTGACCAGCCACGAGCCCTGGTCCATTCCGCATCGGCAGGCCCTCTATACACAGCCTCCGTTGCGATGGTTCTACGGCGCTGCGGAGAGCCGGTACATCGACTACGACACCATGCTCCGCTGTCCGCCGCTGAAGAAGATGCAGATGATCAGCACCGTCTGCTCCTCGAAGCGGGGGACCCATACGTTGCATACCGCCCGTTATGATTTCACTCAGGCATTGAAGCGTGCGCTGCCGGAGCTGGAGGTCTTTGGACACGGAGTGCGGCCGATTGACGACAAGGCCGAGGCGCTCGATGACTTTCGGTATCACGTGGCGATTGAGAATCATGTGGCCGACCACCATTGCACGGAAAAGCTGGCGGACTCGTTTCTCGGAGCCACGCTCCCCTTTTATCACGGGGCAGCCAACGCCGCTGATTACTTCCCCGCTGAGAGCCTGATTCCCATTGATATCGGAGAGCCCCGGATCGCGATTGAGCAGATCCGCGACGCCGTGCTGGGGGGAGAATACGAGCGGCGGCTCGATGCCATCCTCGAAGCGCGTCGACGGGTGCTGAACGAGTACAACCTGTTCGCGGTCCTTTCCCGCGAGATCGAGCAGCGACATGCCGCGGTCAGTCCTCAAGAGCAGACACAGCCGGCATTTCTCTATAGTCGGCACCAGATGCGGAATCTCAGTCTGGGCCACTCGCTGAGGTTCTTTGTCGATCTGGCAAAGTCGCGAGGCCGTCGCTGGCTGTCACGCCGGGCAGCCTGATCTGGGGCAGATGTTCGGCGACGAACGTATCGTCAGACCAGCGTCTGGTAAACGAAACGCGAAGTCCAATGGCCCGCTGGAGAAGCGTCTGGGGTTCTCCCCAGGTGTTTGTCAGACAGGGAGAGGAATCCGCATTGCTGGCCAGTTTCTGTAGACAGTCGGTTTCCGCCTTGCGGTCGGTGAAGAACTGTCGATAGGGGGACACGAAGTCCCAGTCATTGGAATATCCGGCGGCGGCGACGAGCCAGACAACTCCCAGCAGGACAGTGCGCTGCGTCCCGTAAGTCGCGCGGGCCACGCCCAGCACGGTGATCGGGACGAGCAGCATGGCAATCTCTGCGTAGCGGGAGGATTTCGAGTAATCGATGCCGAAGGCAGACCGTCCATACGCAATGCACAACAGCGCTGCAAAGAGGGCGAACAGAACGGTGACGTACTCCCAGTCGCCCGTCTGCCAGGAACGGCCGCGGGCACTCTGGTACTTCCGGACCACGAGGGGGAGAGAATCGCCGCGAGGTACAGCAGATTCGTGAGAACATCCGTGCTGCGGGAGCCAAACCCGAAGGAGAGGAGCCCCAGCCAAAATCCACCCACTTCATGGAAGATGGCACTCCGATCCGCGGAGTGCAGCCGCAATTGCTGATGCTCCCAGAACCAGCTGCCCACCATCGCACTGATGGTGCCGAGAACTATCAGGGCCTGCCAGCGCTCCTGACGGAGGGATTTCGTCAGCGGTGACATCGCTGAGATCGGCGACTCCGGGGACCGGGCCTTCCAGAATTTGAAGAACGCGTAGCCGATTCCAATGGCGACCGCAGAAAGTACTCCGGTGGAGAACGAATAGCAGGCGAGGAGGAGACTGACGGTTCCCGCAGCAAGGCGACTGGTCCGCTGCTGAGGATCAAAGAGAAAGATTACGGACAGGAGAGTAAAGATCAGGACGAAGTGGAATTGGGATTGAAACGCCCAACTGTGGTTTTCCGAAGCGACGGGGGACAGGAGAAAGATGAGAAAGCAGGGCATTACCCACAGGGGGAGATCGGGTGCGAGGCGCTTCCCCAGCCAGAGAATGACGAGCAGCAGTCCCCCGTAGAGCAGATAATTGATGACCAGGTTATGGACGATATTCCAGTCATCCAGGCGATAAAGAATCCATGTAAGCAGCTTGGTCGTCAAGATCCGGTGCTCGTTGTGGCAGCGCCAGAGCCAGCGGAAGGGAAATTCGGCCGTCAGTCCCACTTCCTGAAATGCTTCCCATTCGTCGAAGAACGGGAGATCAACTGCATACCTGAGAATGGCGTGCAGGTGTGCGAGGTACAGTCCGAAGAGCAGCAGATACGGAGCTGCCCGCAGGAATTTTCGGAAGGTGAGCATTTGCCCTCTGCCCAGAGACAGGCAGCCCGAATGTCCCGGAATGCCGGGAACTGACGTGTCAGATGCCTGCCTGTGAGGCTAGCAGAGAGTGGGAAATGCTTCCACTCCCGGACAGAACAGGGGAAGTCACCAGGCCGGCGACAGGGGGGGATTGTCTGGAAATGTTGGAGCGCTCAGGACTCAGTCTGGCCCAAGAGTCGCGGGCGGGACGAGTGGCGGGGGCTGGCCGACAAAGATCCGATGCCAGCGATACAGCAGGTTCGGACTCGACAGCCCCAGCCGTTCACACACCGAGATAGCCGTGTGGCCATCCAGCAGCATCCGCACCGCCTCTTCCTTGAACTCCTCCGTGAACTGACAACGCGTTCCGGACACCTCGGAAACGAACTTCCCAGACTTCGCTTTCAACACCTGGCAACCCTCACGAGCTGCCCAGAATAAGAGGCTCCACTGTCCGAAAAACACGAAGCAGGTCAGCTTCCTCGTGAGTCCGCTTGTGTCGGCGCTGAGGACTCGTCGGCACGTATGCGAAGGAATTTCCGTTGCCTAGCACGAAAGAATCTACTACAACCCCCCAGAGGGCGTCTGAGAGCAGTTTTGTTCTACAGTCGCCGCCCAGTGGGTGTTTGATCCAAAGTGACCCCAAAAATGGGTCAGATCAAGCCTCCCGAGAATTCTCGTTCGAAGTGAGAGAAGCTCGATTCCACAAGAAAAAGCACTGGGCTTTTTGAGAACACCTGCCCGATGGTGTAACGGTAGCACGAAAGATTCTGATTCTTTTAGTCTAGGTTCGAATCCTAGTCGGGCAACTTCAAAAACTCTTGCTGTGACGCGACTTGCGTCAACCTGCCTCAAGCAGTGCAGCGTCCTGACTACCACCATACTACCCTGTTTGGTGAAAGGAACTGCACATGCCACGGCGCACGCTCCCGAAATATTCTCTGCATCGGGCGACCGGACAAGCTCGCGTCCGGATCGACGGGAAGGACCACTATCTGGGCGTCTATGGGTCCGCCGAATCGAATCAACGCTATACGGAACTGCTGGCGAGATGGCAGCGTTCGAGTGGCAAGCCTGTTCAGGATGTCACCATTGGCATTCTCACAAAGCTGTATCTGGAACGGTGCAAAACCTACTACGTCAAGAACGGCGAGCAAACAGGGGAAGTGGGTTCCATTCGCATTGCGCTGAAGAGGCTGAACCGCAAATACCGGAATCTGCTGGCCCGGGATTTTGACTCGCTGAAACTCAAGGCTGTCCGGGAGCTGCTGATTGACGAGAGGTTTGTCCGGACGTCGATCAATCAGCACATGTCCCGCATTCGGGGAATGTTCAAATGGGCTGCCTCTGAAAAGATGGTCGATCAATCGGTCTGGCTGGAACTGCGGACCGTGGACGGCCTCAAGGCAGGACGATCCCGGGCATTGGAGCCGGAGCCCGTGGGGACCGTCCCTGATGCCCTGGTCGATGCTATCAAGCCTCACGTCACGACCACAGTCTGGGCGATGGTATCACTGCAAAGGCTCACCGGAATGAGGCCGGGCGAGGTGCTGCGAATGCGAGCCTGCGACATCAACATGGGCGGATCAGTCTGGGAGTACATCCCCGGCGATCACAAAACTCGCCATCACGGCAAGCGTCGAATCGTTCTAATCGGCAGCCAAGCACAGTACATCCTGAAGCCATTCCTGAAGTCGAACCTGCAAGCCTTCCTCTTCGATCCTTCCGAAGGACGGCAGGAATTCGTCGGGAAGGAATACCGCACGGGCTCCCGGACGGCTGTTCGCAATGCGAGACGGCAGTACTCGCTCGAGGGATATTCCTGCGCCATCAAGCGGGCCTGCGACAAGGCAGGCGTTCCCCGCTGGACTCCGAACCAGTTGCGGCACAACTTCGCAACTCGGGCTCGGAGGGAATTTGGCATCGAGGCAGCCCGCGTCACACTGGGGCACTCGTCAGCCGTCACCAGTGAGATCTACGCCGAGCGGGATCTGGACGCAGCCCGGGCTGTTGTGGCCAAGATCGGTTGATGTAGGATTTCTGGACGCGGGATAGGCTGATCACCGAACAGCGGTTTTCCTGACCGCCCTCCCGCGTTCTCATCTCTTCAGGACGGCTCAGGAGGCCGGAACGATGGCAATTGATTTTCCCCAAGGCTGGGACGTGAGGAAGTTCACGGCATACTCTGAAAGATTGCAAGGTATTCTGCAGGATCTTGTTGACCACGTTGACACTTGGGTCAACTCAAAAGATATCAGTTGGGATTATGACAAGATCTCAGAGTGGATGGTCGAGCTGTGCGACTCTTTTACTGAAGAGCTTCAACGGCTGCACAAATCAAGCCTTGCGCTTAAGCAGTTCATCGTATGCAACGCCGGCGGATTACCCTCGGAAGAGTATGAATTTGTTGTGCAATACCCCGGCTGGGCGGGAGGACCGCAAGCATACTACGCTTGCACATTGCATGGGCTGGTAAGCGAGGTGGCAGATATCTGGATTTCTCAAGTCAGATATTTTTTCCGCAAGGTTCATTCGAGCGAAAGCGGGAAAGACCACCTTTCTATGGTGGACGACGATGGGATGGTTATTACAGAAATCACTGGCGAATTGCCCGACATTTTAAGTGCCGAAGAAAAGGCACTTGATCAGCTTGGCAGCACAATGTTGAGGTATTCGGTCCGGATTGAGCGTGAGCGATTAATGGTGTTGGGTGCGATTGGGGAACAAATGCAGCCTCCTGAACCATTCATTCCATCAAAAATGCAGGAAAAGATGCTCTCTCTCCTGGATGGTAAGGCAATGACCGGGGTGATGCTTGCTGAAAGGTTAGGACTCAAGAATCGCACTGAGATCTATAGCCGGGGATTGAGTGAACTGAGGAGCCGCGGTCTCGTCCAGAATGGCAAGCGCGGTGTCGGATATTATCGCCCTGATCGTCTCCCGCCGTTCTGACAGTCATTAGACTGTCAAGGGACTTACCCACGCCGTTTCTTGTCCTATCTTCGTTGCAGTTCATTTATTTCGGAACTGTGGCGAGGATTTTTCATGGTATCTGCTATAGCGGTTCGCGACGGGGTTCAGCTGGAACCTGTCAATTCGATCTGTAAACGCATCATCGGCAAACGTGTCGCGCCTAGCACGCTGTGGCGCTGGATCAAAACGGGAATTCGCGGCGGCAAGCTAGAAGCTGTTCACGTCAATGGGACGTGGCACTGCACTGCTGAAGCCTTCGCGGACTTCATCAACCGACAGACTGCCGCGCAGTTTGCTGCACGGGAGCATTCTGAAGATGTCACAGACGAGCAACTCCGCGCTGAGGGGCTGCTGTGACCCTGTCGTCCGCCCCGCACGCAGAACGCTACATCACCGCGCTGACATGCTATCAGCGTAGGGATACGTGGATTGACCCGGTCTGGATCACCCACGAGGGTCGGCGGGCGTTGTTCGTCACTGGCTCCATTCTGGGCCAGCGCGGCCGTCTGCATCCCGTACCGCGATACGGAGACCCCGGGGAGATCCGACGGGCCGTTCACACCAACGCGGGAATCGTGGTTGATGCGGTCAGCCGGACAGGTATCTGGGACGTGGCGGGCGATCCGTGGGACGAGATCCGCTGGTGTCTGTCGGTCTGCACTCTGCCTGTGCACGGAGATCACCACGCCGCGATTCTCCGGAGCCTCTTCGAGAAGCAGCAACAAATGATCGAGCTGCAGGACGAAATGCAGATGCTGCTGCGGGAGGTGGCATGAGTCCCAAAGCATCACAGAAACTTGTTCCGCAGAGTCTTGCAGAGCTGCGGGAATTGTACCCGGCTGAGGCTGAGCCGGTTATTGAAGGACTGGCGCGTCTGGGTGAAATCGTCAACGTTGTGAGTTGCAGCAAGATCGGCAAAACGTGGTTCAGTTACTGCCTGGCCATCAGCATTGTGACCGGTCAGCGGTGGATGGGCCGACGGGTGAGACGGGGCCGCGTACTGATCATCGACTACGAATTGATGAAGGCCACGATCTGGCATCGTCTCCGTGCTGTTGCAGAAGCAATGGGAGTCAGGTTCGAGGATGTGGAGCATCTGATCGAGGTGGTTTCCCTGCGCGGCCAGACCGTGGAGCTTCCCGGACTCAGCGCGAGGCTCGTGGATGACATTCCGCACGGGAAATACGCGGCGATCATTCTGGATGCCTTATACCGTGCCATGCCAGCGGCGGGTGGCGAGAACGACAACGCGAGCATGTCACAGGCCTACTGCATGGCCTGCCAATTTGGAGAGAGCACGGGAGCAGCATGGTTTCTCATTCATCACACGTCCAAAGGCGATCAGAGCGGGAAACGCGTCACCGATGTGGGAGCTGGTGCCGGTGCTCAATCCCGAGCCGCTGACGGCCATCTGATCCTGCGGGAGCACGAAGAGGACGATTGCGTCGTCCTGGATGCGGCGGTCCGGTCCTTCCCGCCAATTGAACCGCAGGTGCTGCGGTGGTGTTTCCCGCTCTGGCAGCCGCAGGAACACCTGAATCCCCTCGATCTGAAGAAACCCAAAGGGATGGGTGATGAGCGACAGGAGAAGCGGGACCGGGAAGGCTGCGAATCCATTATCAGGGTGCTCAATGCCGGGAAGCGGAACCGTCGCCAGATCCGCACGGAAACCGGCATTGGCTCTGATCGGGTGAATCGACTGCTGTCAGTGATGCTGACAACCGGAGCGGTGCGGATTATCGAGGCCACCACATCGCCAAAAGGAGATCACGTCGAATGGTTCGTCGTGGGAGATGGTCTGAAGGACTGAGAGATGGTCTGTACCAATGGACCAAGTCGGACCAAAAGATGGTCTGTACGGTCCTCTAAAGAGGGACCGACCATACCAACTGTTTTTTGGTCTGCGAGGCGGACCAATGGAAGGAGCGAAGATGCACTACGAAATTGCTTGTCCATCATGCTACTGCGAATTCTTCACGCCGATCGACAGCACGACTGCCGTATGTGAAGCCTGCAGGAAACGATTCAAGCTGCCACGACTGCCAGACAAGGAGAGCCAACCAACCAGACCAGACGACCGCGAATGCTGCGAGCCCTTCGCTGCAGCCTACGAATGAATCCGGACGACCCAAGCCACGTCCAGCAGGGGCAACGCGACAGACGCGATCCTAGGGCCCCTGGGGAGGGGGGTTGGGGGCGAATTCCCGGCGGGTCCTTCCGGGGGCTTGAAAGGGCGCGCAGGGCTCGGCTCTGCGGATTTTTTTGTCGCTAAGGGTTTGATTTTCAGTGTCGCCGTCGTCGTATCGAGGCGAAACAGGAGGGGGAAAAATGGATCAGAAACCACCAAAGATGCCTGAAATTGGCCACGACATGATCGCTCGCAACTTGCCAGAGATCGGCAAACTGTTCAGGGTCAACGAAAGGACCATTCAGCGCTGGCGGGATGCCGGAATGCCGCTGATTCGGGGGAAAGGGGGCTATCTCATCGGTCCCTGTGTCCAATGGCACGAATGCAGACGCTCCGCAGAATTCCTGCGAAAGCTCGCGGGCCGAAGCCAACTGGCTACCGGGGAGATCCTGCTGGAAATCGCCGATCAGCTCGAGCACATCGGCCGGAGCGCTTCGCTGCAGGGAGTGTCTTCGGGAGACCCAACGCCATGAACCCTGATCACCTCGCAGCCAGCCGTGACGAGATCGCGGCAATCTTTGGCAGGCCAGTCTCCCAGATCCGGAAATGGGAAGCCGCCGGAATGCCACCACAGGGAACAGAGGGGTTTAACGTCGCTGCCATCGTCGAGTGGCGTGAGACCCGGTGGGAACGGCGACTCAGCCAGTCTGGTCAGGATCCTGAACTGATCGACGGTGGCGAAGATTCACCTGCTCTGGAGGAATACCGACGCTGGCGTGCAAAGCTGGCCGAACTGGAGTTCCGCCGACAGGAAGGGCGGCTGGTTGAACTGGACGTTCTGAATCCGATGCTTTCGAAGTCCGCCGCACTGTTTCGCCGTGCGTGTGAGACCCTGGAACGCCGGTTCGGAACTGAGGCCGCAGACATCCTCCGCGAGGCCATCGACGATTCATGCCGTCTGATGGGCGTTGAAGAGGAACAAGGCGAGCAATAAGTACCGTTTCGCAGAAAATCGCCAACATCTAAGAAGAACAGTAACCACGGCGCTGAAGTGCTTTGCGTCCAATAGGACGCAGTAAATGATAACAAACGTTCATATCCGTATTGCTTGCGTTTTGCACATGCATAAAATGTGCTGTCATTGCTTATCACAGCATGAGGTGATGTATGAAGAATGATTTTCTGGACACTCGGGATGCAGCCCGGATGCTAAACCATAGCCCGATTACGCTGGCCTGTTGGCGGCAGCGCGGCGTCGGTCCCAGCTACGTGAAGATGCGCGGAAAGGTCCTGTATCAACGGAAGGACCTGCAGCGGTACATCGATGACCACCGGATTTCTAGCCGCGAGGTGGAGGATGTATGAACCGGTCGACTTCGCGGAACTTGAAGAGGTCCTGCGCGAAGACCTGGGAAATCCTGAATTCAAATTTGGCTTCGGCCATCTCTACGACAACCTATCGAAACAATATCGGGCAGTCCCGGTCCGGTTGCTGACGTTCAAAAACTTGATGGGTTGTTACTTCCCGCGAAGGCTCATCGTTTTTGATCAGCAGGGCAGGAAACATGTGTTCAACAACCTGAGCTTCACAACCGCCTATGCACTTGAACAAGGCGACATGTACTACTACGTAGGGATTGAGAATGCAGCCGACGCCGTTACTGAGAAGTGAAACCTGGGCGATTTTGCCCGGGGCTCTTGAATCGATCGCTCGCGCGGCAGAAATGCCCTCCAGCCGCGCCGCACAGGTGAAATCAGAAGGGAAGCGGGTCCCGATCACCTCAGCAGGTCCGTCCGTCGCTGTCATCGAGATTCGGGGGCCGCTCCAAAAGGACCCCAGCTGGATCACCTGGCTATTCCGAGGGACTGCCACCCGGCAGATCCGCCAACAGGTTCAGGCTGCCACCAAAAGCAGCACGATCGAAACCATTTTAATCGTTATCGACTCTCCCGGTGGAACCGTCAGCGGCACGGCAGACCTTGCGGATGACATTCGCCGGGCTGCCGAAACGAAACCGGTTATCGCCTTTGTTGAAGACATGGCAGCCAGTGCCGCTTACTGGATCGCTTCACAAGCCACTCACGTTTTTTGCAATCGCACGGCCACGATTGGAAGCATCGGAACGCTTCTTGTCGTCGAGGACACCTCGGGCGTCTACGAAGCGAATGGCGTGAAGGTGCACCGCATCCGAACCGGGAATTTCAAAGGCATCGGCGTTGATGGTGTCCCTGTCGCCGATGAAGAAATCGCCCATCTCCAGCAACTTGTTAACACGCAGAACAGCCTGTTTCTGCAGGCCATCCGTGATGGTCGGAAACTGTCGGCGGAGCAACTGAAACGAGTCTCCAACGCGGAACTGTTCATCGGCCAGCAGGCGGTGGACGTTGGCCTGGTCGACGGGATTCGCACCTTTGACCTGACACCATATACGCCGGGTGCAGAACGCCAGCGGCATCTCGACCGACTGGCCAGTGCCCAGCGCGAGGAAGCCGAAGCGGCGGAGCGGAAACGGCGGAGTGAAGCCCGATCCAAATATCGCAGCATTTAACCCCACAAAAGGAGTTTACCCATGTCCCACGCAGTGCCTGAGTCGCAACTTCAATGGCAACGCCTCATTCGTGAGAAGCGGGAAGCCGGTGCATCATTTGAGCAGGCGGTCCGAGCCGTCGAGCGGGAACACCCGGGTCTGCGGCAGCAGATGCTTGCCGACGCCAACCCCAAGGACTGAACAGTCCCCGTTCATATCGAACAGGGAACACACTTTTTCTAATGGAGAGACTTCGATGGCAGCAGCAACAAAAACCAAACCGTCAGAGGACCTGCAGAGCCTCCCCGTTGCGTCGCAGCAGCACGTCAGCGTGTATGCGATTGCGGATCGCGCGGACGAGATCCTGAGGCGCGCGGCGCTAGGCGATGGGCTTTCACCAGCGGACTCGGGGTCCCTGATCGCCGCAGGCCTGTTGCGAAACCTGGACCGCGCCAAGTACGTCGAAAAAATGGTTGGCATTCTGGAGAAACAGCAGATCGCTGGAACGGCGGAAGAGCGTGCAGCGGCACAAGCTCACTGCGACGACCTGAAGGAGAAGGCAGCGGAGCGACTCCCGGGCCTGCAGAAGCAGATCAGCGAATTGCAGCTTGAGGTGGATCGCCTCAACGACGGCGTTCGGGCTGCCGAAAATAAAGTGGCCACGATGAATCAGGCCGTCAGGGAACTCCGGGACCCGCGACACCTTCTGCCTATTTTGGCTGATGTACGGGCCACATTACAACGAGAGCGACGCGCCGTTTCGGTTGGGAGCGTGAAACTTAAAATCTCCGAGTATGACAAGGCTCTGAAGAGCATTGAAAGCGGTGCGACGAGTGTTTGGGACAGGGATCGCGAGAGAACCTGTGACGTCACACCGGATTATGTCTTCCAGTTGCAGGAGGCGAAGGCAGCTGCGGAACGCGAACTGAGGGCAATGCAGCGAGCGGAGGTTGCCATTGATGCCGACGTGGATGAATTGCTCAACCGGTACGTTCCCTGATCCGCTGGCCCCTCTCCTGCCGGCGGCTGATCCCGGGGAGGGACAGCGCGACCCTTCCCGGGTGAAACCTCTCAACCCTTCACCAAAAAGCATCACGCAACATGCCCAGTCCGCACGATCTAGTCAGGCGTCAAGATGGAGACTACCGAGAATCCCAACAGGACAGGGACTGGACCGATGTTGTGGGGGCGATTCTGAGCCCGAAATCGAAGGCAAACTGCCAGTGCGGAAAATGTGTCCGGGCTGGAGCCATCCTCCGCGAGGATCGTGAATGGTGCTCCCTCTATGTCCTCACACTCAATTATCCCTTGGGCGGAAACAGGTCGCGCCACAAGGTGCACGAAATCTCCTACGACCCCGAGGGTGATGACTCCGATTACTGGGAAGGGGACGACATCGAGGCGCAGTTGCTTCCGGAACCGGATTCAGAATCTGGTGAAGGCGAGGGGGAACCTGCAATCCCCAACCAGAAGTACCGGCTCCGGCTGACTTCCACGGGCGATCCGCGCGACTTGGCCGCTGTGACCCTCATTCTCTACCGCCTGGAGGAAGAGGACGAGCTGGAAGAGGTGGCTGCTATCCCAGCGGGTCCGGACAACCCCTTGGCCATCTGGAAGAACGTCGGGTTCGTCAGACCGCTGTGTGGGTTTCAACTGAATACGTGGGAAGGCGTCGATCCCGACCTGGGGCTGACATTCAACGAGGGATGCTCAGTGTGCGTCAATCCCCATCACTTGACCCTCATCGAAGACATCCCCTGCATCGAGGAGACGATTGATTCCGAGACTGGGGAACTCGTCTACACCGGCGAGGCGCCCGAGATGTACAGGCTCGAGGAACAACTGGAGATGCCAGAGGAGTTCGGTCCGGGCCTGCACTGCAATTTGATTCGAGACTGGTTCAACGCCAACGAAGTCGGGAAGGCCGTCATTCTCAAAGCGAGATCAGACGGTTGGCGATTCACAAAATCAGGCACGATAGACAGTATACCCTTCGGTAGGTACTACGGGTTTTCTGTCAGCTTCCGGCCGTGCAGTTCCACTCTGGATGGCACCAAAAGAGGAATTCTGGAGATCGGCTGGAATATCAGCGCGACCGCTGAACTCGGGGACGGTTCTTCAGCGCGATACTACTTGCACGTCAACGGAGAATCGCAGAAGGACTTGGGAGGGACCCTGAAGTTCATCAAATATCAGACTGGCCTCACTGACTGCCTGGTCGGTGTCGACACCGCCCAGTTGTTTCCGGATGTGGTCCACCTGACCCCTGCATCCTGACACGGTCGCTCAATGCTGCGGGGACACGCTATGAGGGCCACAATGCCAACAGAAGCAAGTGAGGCTGGCACCTACGAACCGACTCCCGAAGAGATCCGGGCGGCTTGCCTGGAGATTCAGGCGGAATGGACGGAAACCGAACGGCTGAGGCGTGGCAGGGGGGCTGCCCATGCGGTCGATCCGGAACGACGCTGCCGGGTGCACTGTGCGACCCTGGAGCCGTCCAAGAGCTGGGAGTGAGCAGTAGGCCATCTGTCCGGAACAGACTCCAGAGCGTCCCCGGACCTGCAGCAGGGGGCCGATAGAGTGGGTTGTACCGGGCCTGTCGATCGGGCTGGGCCGGACCCCACCGCCCCGAATCCCTTGAATCGCGGTCGGGCGGCGGGTCTAATGCGGCTGAGGGCAACTCTTGAGGGCAACAAGAAAAGCAAGGCATCCCAACTCACAAACCGAGTGGTTAGTTCACTCTGCGGTGACATTTCACTGGATTTCTTGCGGTCAACCTTCCGCATCAGCGTCCGGAGCGGCCGAAAACGGAGCTGCTCCTTCGAAGTCAGGAATTTCGCTCATTGACGACCTGTTGACTTATAAGTAAACTCAATGAAGCCACCCAAACGTGTCGATAGAGTTGTAGCGAAAGGGCCGTTTGGAACGGTGGAATACTGCATTCGATCTTGCTGCACGTTAGAGGCTCGCGACTGGCTGGCGGGCCTCCCCTCTTCAGTTCGCGGTGGCTTCGACGCTCTGTTCAAGAGGCTTTTGGAGCACGGCCGAATCTTCGACAAAACAAAGTTCCGAAACATTGGCGACCAAGTATGGGAGTTCAAGAAACGCCAAGGGGCAGGCTACAGGCTGTTTTGTGTTCACCAAGGCAATCGTTGGCTTTTAACGCATGGGACAGTGAAACCTGGCGACAAAAGACTCCCAATAGAGCGAGATCACGCAAATTTAATTTTTGATGAACATGTCGCCTTTGAGTCAGCGGAGTCCCGCCGTGAGAAGCGCAACAAGTAGGTAAACGAAAGAGAGTGAAAACACATGACCTATCGCTCCCAGTTGCGGGATGAGCTTACCTCCACCGAAACAGGCCGGCGGGAGTGGCAGCAGGAACGGTCCATCTTAGATACAACAGAACTGATCTGCGAGATGATGTATGAGCAGGGATTGAGTCGCGCAGATTTAGCGAAGAGGCTTGGAAAATCGAAGGGTTATATTTCTAAGTTCCTAGATGGCACAACAAACATGACCATTCGGACAATTTCCGATGTCTTCGGGTGCCTTGGATATGAATTCCACCCCACTCGAAAGCCAATTGATACCCCGCGCTTCGGGGAGATCTCCATGAGCTTTAGCCCCCCCGCAGACATTGCGGAAGAGGAGTGTGACATCTGGGTCGTCGACGATTTACGTGAACCAACCATTTCAGTGGGCCGATGAGAACATGAAGAAGAAGAGCCGCAAGAAGACCCCTGCGCAGCGAGTCAAAGACCTGGCGATTCCCGTGCCAGTGCTCTACTTGCGGGCGGACCTTTCCTCGGTTCGCATGGACGCTTGTCAGGCCTCGCGAATTCCGCGTCAGGGGGATTCAGTGGAGCCTCCTCGTGACCACCACCTAAAGGTTTCCTGCCGAGGTCAAGTCGAAAGGTCGAGCGACGGTGAGAAGTCTTGGCTGATTTACTTTGCAAATCTGTCAGTCGAAACAGAGACGGCTAAAAAGGACGTGGTGGAGATTGAGGCACTCTTTCGGGTGGCATATCGACTCAAAGACTCACTCCCGGTTGACCCTCAAGAGATCGACGAATTTGCAAAGGGTCTCCTTCTCTTGAATGTTTGGCCTTACTTTCGAGAGTTTGTGCAATCAACGACATTAAGAATGGGCCTACCACCGCTTACTCTCCCGCTGTTCACGCCATCGAGTCTAAAGGACTGGAAGGCGATAAGCGACACGCAAGACCAAGCATGACAACATGCGCTCAGCGTAAGGTGGTGCCACCATTGCGATGAGCCCTGCGCGATGGCCCACGGCCCGGAAGTCTTCGGACTCTCCGGGCTGTTTTCGTTTCTGGCGGCATGTGTTCAGCCTGAACACTTCTGAACACATTTGTTAAGACCGCAAAATTCTCTTCCCGTGACCACGCTTCAGGTTACGGATTTCAGGGTGTGTTCAACTCCCCTCAAACGGCCGTTCCCGCATGTAGTGATAAGGAGATCACACACATGCGAGACGAACTGACCGAGACGGCAACTCCCTTTTCCTTGACTGCCGACAGATTCGCCAGATGGAAAAATTCCGAAGTCGCATTTTTCCTAGGTTTTGCGAGTGTTTCGAGCGACCTGCTGGCGTTTCTGTCGCCAATTCTGTCGCCACCTCTCCTTCGTATTGAAGGGGAGGTCTGGGTCTGATGCCTGCTGAGACATCTATCAAGGTTCTACGTTCCGGTGGGGAAGGGCGTCGGTCGCCTGACCTGGACCCGGGGATGGAACCATCCAGTTCGCCCTGGCTGTGCATTGCTGATCTGGTTCCCCTGTCGCCACTGCAAGTCACTATTGCCAAGCTGGAGATCGTCAAGGATGGAACGCACTCCCGTGGTCATGCAGTCGCAGCTCTCTCTTTCGAGGGGATGAGTAAACGCCTGGTTCTCAATGCCGCGAATTCGGATTTGTTGCGGAGGAAGTACGGTGCAACCCTAACACAGCTGGCAGGGCAGGCTGTGATTCTGGCCGTGGAACCGCTGAAACGTCCCATCGGCCAGCAGACCCACTGCATTCGAATCAAGTGACGTCCTACTTGTGCGTCTGCTTGTTGCGACTTTGCAGTGATTCGACAATCGCGTCTTTCGCTCCCTTTCGAGCCGCGTGGTAGGCAATGAATACAATGCCACCTCCGAAGAGCGTCAAGAAGAGCAGTACGACCAAAATGATGATCACTTCCGCAGGGCCGATACCGAACATGCTCTAGCCGTTTCGTTTCTAGGTCCTCTGCCTCAGCTGCGACAACCCGGTCGCGGCCCGTGTGCATCTAACCCCTGAATCTTTCGTGCGAAACTATCGGTTCCCGGAGAGATCGCGAAGCGGAGTCCGCCTCGCTGCTGGATTCTTCGAGCCGTCCGGCAGGTAGAAGGGAGTTTCGTTCGGGCACTGCGGGAGCGTTTTCCGGGCCAGTTCCTCACGGACTGAACTTTCCAGCTGTCTCAATTCTTCGGGGATGATCAGCAGACGATGCCAGTCTCGTTTTGGATTATCACGATTCCGAATAATGAACTCAACGAGATCTCGATCGCTGATTCGCCATTTCCGGTGTGTGCTATGACTCCCAACGTCAACTGCCCGAAGATGCCCATAGACGATAAGCTGAGAGACATGCTCCGGCTTTCGTCCAATCAACGTAGCAGCTTGTGACACCGAACGCCTGCGGTTCTGCAGGTCGAGGGAATCTGTCGGCGTGAGGTAGTCAGCAGTTTGCCCGTGCTTCAGCGGCTGGTACCTCTGCCCCTTCTTCCAGGGCCAATAGCTAATTCCCTTGAGAAACGATGCAAAGCTGTCTTTGTGGACTCGAAGAGTCTTTCTGGATGCTCCGGGGATTCCAACGTCAATCGCAGCCAGTTGCTTGAGGCGGATCAACCTGTGGACATGAGCGACACTACACTGAAGGTGTCTGGAAATTTGCTTCGGAGTGAGAAACATTGCCGCACCTCGTCTTTTCGTTGAGAACTCGACTCAGCCACGGACTGCTCGTTTGCGAACGGCAACGTTCAAGAAACGCTGCCAACTCGCGTTCGCAGATCCGCATACCGGAGCCACCCCCGTTGATCATCTTGAGATGACCATTGCGAATAATCTGCTCCACTTCGAGTTCCGTGGCGCCGAGGATCTGAGAGGCGTCATAGATTGAGAGCCGGCGTCTTCCGGTTTTCGTAGGAGGCGAGGGAGTGAAATAGTCTGGAATTGGCTCTCTGATACGTGACCGCTGACGTTCTCGAGGGACGCGTTTGAACGTCCGAGCCTCAATGAATCGTTCCAGGCTAGCGGACGGAATACGGAGCTTGACGTTGTCGGTTCCCGCGAGGCTGATATCCAGGGCTTCCAATTCCCGGACCTTAACGAGCCTTTTGATGTGTGCGGTGCTGACCTGGAGATGTTCGGCCACTTGTTTCAGAGTCAGCAGCATGCTGTATCCTTGCTCCACGCGGCTCACTGAAACCGTCCAAGCTGCAGGTATTTTCGGCTACTTTCGCTTCGTTTTCCCCTGACCGTCTTCCAGCTCGCTCTCTGCGGCCTCCGTCAGCCTAAGCCTCATCCAGTCTGCCAGAGAACGCTGCGATTTTTGCGCGGCTCGTTCCCAGAGCCTCTTCTGCTCGATGGTGCATGTGCCTTTGAACTGTTCTGGCTTAATTCCGCTCATGATGGGAGGAATTTTGACAGTGGTGACAGTCTGTTGACAAGATGGAACCAACATGGTACCACCTTGGTACGGCAGTCATCCGTGCGAGGAATGGTTGCCGGAGAAATTCGAACACCCGGGCATTGCCTGGATCTGACCCGCTGCTGTGATGCTCGCACCATCCGGCCAGCGGGTTTTTCTTTGGGCTGAAGAGGACAGCCACCTCCGGGCAGCGTGCTGATTCACAAGGCACAGCGCAAAAAGAAAGCCGACAGGAATGGTTCCCATCGGCTCGTTCATCACCAAGCCTGCCGGATGTTTCTGAGGCAACGGCAGGCCAGCTACGGAGAGTATTCCATGATTTCAGCCGTTGAGCAAGTCCACGATGTTTCCGATGCTCCTTTCACCGATGCCGACCATATCCGGGTGGCGCGTGCTGCATTCCGGGCGGGTGTGAAAGCGGCCCTCAAACTGGAATCGCGGCGCCACAACGACGGGCAGACCTGTTGTTCCGTCTGCGGCGAGCATCAGAAGAAACTGAATCTGGTCCGCATCGTCCCCCGCAGCAGGGGAGGAGACGATACGGCGGACAACTTGGCTCTGATGTGCGAGAGCTGCACCCAGATGCGGAATGGCCTGTCCGCCCACGAATGGCACGCCAAGCTACTGGCGATGGCTGAGCAGGTCCGCAACCTGGACAAAGGGCAGATTCCATCAGAATCACCGCAGACGACACAGGAAGCTCGCCAGTGCGTTCTGGAAGCGACCTGTGATTCCAGCGTCGGCCCCGATGCCAAGCACGCTGAGCGGCTGCAGCGGATGTGTGACCAGACCCCCGGGGGTTGGATCAGTGCGACAGAGTTTGCGGCCCTCACGGTGAAAGAGCGTGAGGCGGTCACCCTGTCGCTGGAGAATCGCGGTTATTCATTGCACTCGAACGGCAAACGGCTTTGGATCATGGATGCAGAGCGGCTGAAGCGCCCCGTTGAGTTCTGCGAATTTGAGCCGCAAGTGGAGTTCGGAATCAACAACGGTGAACAGCGACTCCCCCACGCAGACGGCATCAAGTTCACGTTCCTGAATGAACGCGATCCCGTGAAGTGCTGGAACATGCTCCGGGAGTTCCTGGCAGCACTGCAGCAGTTCCCGCTGGATCTGTCGGCCATGCATGAAACAGAAGAGGCAGCCGCATAGTGTCACTGCCTGATGTCACGGCAGGCAGGTTCCCCCCGGTCCGGTTGGCGACGGACTGGGGGTTTTTGTTGCGCTGTAAGCTAGATCAAAAGATAAGTTATCTGCGCGAAAATCTGACTACCACAACCTACCCTTTTGCTACCGGGACCTACCAAAAATCCGCAGAAAACATGCGGTCGACATAGAGTGGTAGTGAAAAGGATTGAATTCAGATCCGAATCGCGTAGACTGCATGAATCATGCGGTAGAACGGACGTTGTAGGGGTTTCCGGCGAAAGATTCTGATTCTTTTAGTCTAGGTTCGAATCCTAGTCGGGCAATGAAATAAGCCGCTTCCAAGTAACGACTTGCGTCGACTCTTGGGAAGCGGTTTTTTGCGTTATTCAGGGCTGTGCTCCCTCGGTGCTCTCTGGCGGTGGGGCAGCGTGCGACCGGACCGGCGGCCGAGAGGTGGTCGGTGGCTCAGGGGCTCAGGTCGGTGCCCGGGTCCGTGGGGGCTCATGGTGCCGACTGGGTAACGCGCTCCAGAATCGCTTTCGTCTGCTCCGGCGAGTCGTTCGGTTGATGAACCCACACTCCGTAGCGGAACTCAAAGCTTTCGCCCGGCTGCAGAACCTTAGCAGGTTCGGCGGCGACGGGGTTCCCCGGAGAGGCGTACGAGCTGGAGCCGAAGGGATTCATAGCGAAGACCCCGAAATTGCGGACGTGGTGCCGCGATGGCCACGGATTGGTTGCCGGGTCCAGCAGTGTCACAGCGAAATCGTGACCGGCCACCGGCCCGCGATAGGTCACCCAGGGGGATCTCCGGCCCCAGATCGCATTGGTCCCCTGCAGCCCATCAGCATTATCGACCAGTCCCTTGCTCTGAACTTCACGCATCGTATTCGGCAGGCGAATGGCAAACATCCCTTCCTTGGTGTTTTCAAATGTCACTTGCGACTGGTGAGCGGTCAGCTTCGTGTGATAAGTCAGCAGGCGGTCGTCGCTTACCGTGACATGTGCGGTTTCCACAAGCACCGGCGTTCCGTCACTGCCGAGCCAGTGGTTCACCGCTTCGAACTCGGCGGTCTGGTCACCCGACTTCAGAATCGTGACCCCTCGATTGACGATCTTTCCATCCTCTTTCCAGAATTTGATGCCGTTGACTTCGTCGACGGCACACCAGATTCCACGATGGTGTGGGTGATCGTAATAATCCGGGTCGAGAACTTTGCGTTTCTCGGGAGGATGGGGATTGATCAACCGGGTCACAACCGCTGCCAGAGGCGCGACCTCTTCACGCGCAATCCACAGTTGTTTGTCCTGCAGCCAGAGTTGATTTCCGTCCACTCGTGCGATCGTGAGAACTTCTGGATAAGCGACCGGACGGCGTTGCCCGTCGGCACTCACCAGGGAGCCCGAGTTCGTCGCCACGATCACCTGTCTCGCCCAGGGATCGGATGCGGCGTCGGCCACTGCTTGCTTGAGGAGTTCATAGCCTCCTGGCCCGGTCACCGGGAGGAAAAAGGGTTTCGGCTGTTCTTCCGCATACCGGTAGACCGTGAAGACATCATCACCGATCATCACCTTGAGGGAGTGGTCCGCCGGAATCAGGTTGACCGGCTCAGCGGTGGCGATCGCAGGAGCGGCTGCGAGTGCCCACACCGTCAGCCAGCGCATTCCCCAGCGGAGAAAGGGAGGAACTCTCAAGGCATCTCCCGCACAGCAATCTGACTTGTTGTTCATGATGACCCTGTTGCCCGGAACTGTGATTGCCGAGTCTCTTCTGTCGAAGATCTTACGTGATGAAGCAGACCAAGGGAATTCGCCCCGCTGTCGGCAAGGCGGGAGGAAGGGGCAGAGACCAGCTGAGCTCATGTCTGCTTTACCTCCGCCAGAAACGCCAGATGTCGCTGCGAGTCGTTTTCGAGTCCTTTCAATTTGATCGGTTGACTACTCTGCTCGTCAGCGGTCCCTGCGTTGGCTTGCACAACGAGCGCCGCTGCAGGATTCTTGACATTCGGTAGTCGCGTCGATTCTGCAGCGATGTGATCGCCCCGTCATTTTCAAACAGCCCGCAGCGGTGTATCTGTCGAGTGATGTCGGCGACAACGACAGGCATGAGGCACCTGCTTCAGGCCTGCCACAGCGGCGCAATAAAAACAGGACGATAATCCGTGAGTCTTTTGGAAGCGTTCAATTTCGTGGGCCGGTGGCCATTCATCATGGGATCGCTGCTGATGGGGCTGATTGGGGATTCACCACTTTACGCAGGGGATGCGACGTTGATTGTCGCCACGTTCGCTCCCGGAGAAGCAGGGGGCATTGAACACTGTCGCTTCGATGAAGAGACAGGAGCGATTCAGGGGGTCGGCAGGACAACCGGGATCGAGCATGTGTTTTACATGGCGGTCTCGCCCGATGGACGGTTTCTGTATGCGACTCATGCCCCCGGGAAGTTTGGTGGCTCCACCCCGGAGTTTGTTGCCGCGTATCGTCGCGATCCGCAGACAGGAGCGCTCACGCTCCTCAATCAGCAGAGTACGGGAGGAACCGCAAGTTGCTTTCTGGAAGTGGACGCAACGGGGGGAGTGCTGTTGCTGGCCAACTATGCGTCGGCAACGGTCGCCTCGCTGCCGATTCGCGAAGACGGTTCACTCGAGCCGATCGCCTCGCTGTTGACGCACACTGGCTCGGGGACAGATCCGGTCAGGCAGGCGAAGCCGCATCCGCATTGCATTGTTCGCAGCCCGGACAATCGCTTTGCGTTCGTGGCTGATCTGGGGCTCGACCAGATCATTGGATATCCGCTGGAGGCCCGGACAGGCAAACTGCTCTCCACCCGTCCGCAGATCACCAGGACATTTCCGGGAGCGGGCCCCCGGCATTTGAGGTTTCACCCGGACGGAGAACATCTCATCGTCATCAACGAACTGGCAGGGTCGATCACTCTGTTTGATTACGATTCGGAATCGGGGCGGATGAGTGAAGTCCAGACTCTCTCCACGCTGCCGGAAGGCTTTTCAGGTAAGAGTCTGTGTGCGGACCTGCGGATCACTCCCGACGGCCGGTTTCTGTATGCGACGAATCGGGGACACGACAGCATTGCTGCCTTTCGTATCCTGCCGGATGCCACGTTGCAGTTGGTCTCCATTGTTCCCAGTCAGGGTGAGGGGCCGCAGAATCTGGGGATCAGCCCGAATGGCAAATGGCTGCTGTGTGCCAACATGCCGGGAAATTCCGTTTCCGTCTTTCAGATTGATCCCGAAACTGGCGAGCTGGCGCTGCACGGATCACCCGTGTCATTCCCGAAGCCGCCTTGCCTCATTCTGGTGCAGGAGTAACGTCGAGACGGCGTTGCGAATCACGAGTTGAAGGAAGTCCTCCGGGGGAGTTGCCTGCCTTCGGACGGGGGGAATGGGAAGGGGCTCCCTGTGGGCCGCGGTCTCTGCCGTCGAGACCCGAATTGAATATCCATTTGCAGACGCTGTTTCTCTCGGGGATCATGATTCTCGCAGGGCTGGTTTTTCGCTCACAGGTCCGCAAGGAGTTGGCCCGGGAGATGCAGAAAGCCAGCGGACAACATCCCGGGGCGGCGTTCACTCCACCAGAACTCGACCCGGCCGATCTCCCTCCGGGTGATTTCGGTGTCGAAGTTCCAAAGTGGCTGATGATGCGGCTGAGTGCTGCCGACTTTCTGGATCGCTATCGACTCGTCTGGATTCCGCTGACCGCACTTTTCTTCTGGATCATGCTGTTCGCGTTCCGCGCGATTTTTTTCTCCTCAGTACCTGAAGCGGGCTCAGGGACGTTTGATCTCGTCTTTCAGCAGCAAAAGGACCAGTCCGTTTATTGTCTCTTCCACTCGAAACCGCTCTCCGGTGTGTGGAGTCAGTGGCTCTGCCGGAGCAGGGGACTCCGTGACAAGAGTCAGTTGAACCTCTTTGCAGAAGGCATGGGTGCGGCGAAAGCGGGGAGGCAAAGTGAACTCTTCATCACCCGCGCGATAGCGAATGTCGTGCGGGCTGTCGTTGGCCACCTGAAATTCGACCATCGCGGACTTGGGACGAGCGAACAGCTGCACGCCAAAGTAAATTCCGGTCTCGCGGCTCTGGGCGACGCCGACTCCGATCTCAGTGACATCCGGCTGCAGCATGTTGGCCCGGTGCGGTGGTGAATTCTTCCAGCCGGTGATGAACCCATTGGCGAGAGCCCCTGTTGAGAGGCCTGTCGACTTGAACAGGAATCCGATGTTCTCCGCCATCAGGCAGGAGTCATAACCGGCGGCGGTCAGACGTTGGGAAGGCTGCTGGTCGTCGGCTTCATGGCCGTACTTGCCGGTGCGGGCCATGAACTCGGCAAAGCTCTGCGCCGCCCTGTCGAGCTGCTCGTTGCGGCCCAGCGGCGAACGTTTCTCACTCTTGCGGAAACGGTTTGTCTGTTCGCGGATAATGGTTGCAGAGCGAGAGATGTCGGTCTGCACGGTCGGACGATAGGGCCCGAAATCCTGACTCGTCAGTTGCCGCGTTCCCTGATGCGCAGGAGGCTCTTCGAAGCTGAAGGCCAAGGGACACACAGTGAGCAGGCTCAGGCAGCAGAGTAGAGGCAGGCAGCGACGGGAATGAGGAGCACAGTGTGACATCCGGAAGGGTCCGATCGGTCGACAGACTGCAATGCATTTGGATTGGAGAGCGTTTTCACTTTGGACTGCCCCGTCCTCGCTGCGCGGATGTCAGCATGTCTTCAGACGAAACGCTGGCTGCCTGGGGACTGAAAGGAGCAATCCGCTCCTGTCCATCATCGGCGGGAAAGTGTCAGTCGTCAAAGTTTTCATGCGGACCCTGTTGAAATTTGGCAACAATCGCGCTGCGGTGCCCCGTCGGACCACCAGTCTTCCACCGCCACAACTCGCGCGAAGCAAGTAACAAGTCCGAGAGGGCGGGGAACAGGCCCAATAGTCGAAGCGGTGGCGTTCCACCGGCCAAAAACCGGCGGACAACTTTCCCGAGCACAGCGACGTTCTCCAGGGGGATCTGCTACAACCGGTCAACCGTTCTGGCCAGGCCTGACAGCCGATTGCACTTGCGAGCCCCTCACAGCCGGGAACGCACTGAATCAACGGCTCGCCACGCGGAAATCAGCACTTCAGGACACGAAACGCTTGCTCCGAGGGGACAGGAAAGCGCAACCTGCTCGAGGCGAAGTTGATTTCTCTTCCAGGAACAGTCAAGACGTTCAAACCGCTTACCATTCCGGCAGATCACCGGTCAGGACAACCCAACATGCAGCTGTACAGACTCACCTCCATCGGCCTGACGCTCACCGCTCTGCTGCTGCCTGCTCCGGTCAGCGCACAACAGAACGTGGATCACGATCGTTTGACGCAGGTTTCCATCATCAACGCTCTGTTGCTGGGGGAATACGATGGTGTGATGACGATCGGCGATCTGCTGAAGCTTGGGGACTTCGGACTGGGAACGTGCGATCATCTGGACGGTGAACTGATCGTGCTTGACGGCGTCGCCTATCAGGCCCGTGCCGATGGGAGCGTCCAGCAGTTGAAGCCCGAAATCACGACGCCGTTTGCCATCGTGACCCGCTTCGAACGGGATCACGAACGTCCCTGCCCGCCGGTCGATTCCCTGGAGCAGCTGGAACATGCCGTCGATGCGATGGCCCCCGGTCGTGACCGCTTCTACGCCATTCGCGTGGAGGGTGTCTTCTCATCACTCTTAATCCGCAGTGTCCCCCGGCAGGAACGCCCTTATCGACCGCTGGTCGAAATCGCCGCCGAGCAGGCCGAGTGGAAACTCGAAAAAGTGACCGGCACGCTCGTGGCGATTCGCTGTCCCAAATGGGTCTCGGGGATCGGAGTTCCCGGCTATCACTGGCACTTTCTCAGTGCCGATCGCAAAACCGGAGGGCATGTCCTCGGTTGTCAGCTGACCTCCGGGACGCTGGCGTTCGACGATTGCAGTTCGTGGCTGATCGAACTGCCGACCGACACCAAATCGGCCGACCTCGGGCAGGACCTGAGTCGCGAACTGGAGCGGGTCGAAAAACAGCGGACCGATGCCGGCGGGAAGCCGTAACGGATTCCCCTGATTTCGACCGGCGGCATCCAGAACCTATTTGCCCTGCTGCAGCGGTCGCACGCTCACTTCCCGGAAAGTGACGACGTCGCCGGGACCGTGTGCCTGCAGGCCGATATACCCGCTTTCCGGGCGAACCGGTTCGCGCAGCGGCTCATACCAGATCTTGCGCTCGGGGGACTTGTCGGTGGCGGTATTGAAACGGCAGACTTCTTTGCCGTTCAGATCGACGACGATCTTGGGGCCATCCAGTGTGATGATCATCGTCTGCCAACCATCCGGATCCGATGTCGGTGACGCCTGGGCAGGGCTGTAGGAGTAGACCGAGCCGGTGCGATGGAATTCGTCGGCGTTGTCCTGAATCTGGACTTCAAACCCGTGGTTCACCACGAACCACGCATGCCGGGAGGCAGCGGCATCATCACGGGCGGTCCGCTGCCCCTCGGGAGTCAGTTTGCCATCTTCGGACGGGAGAGCGGCTGCCGGATCGTCGAGATGCTTGAGGACATCGTCGTGGATCCGGACGTGAACGCCACTGTTTCCCTTGGGCCGACCTGTCTTGAAGACGACACGAAGCTGGCAGTCACCGAATTTTTCGGGAGTGAAGATGCACATCCCCAGACCCTGCTCATTCCCCTGCGTTTTCAGCAGCCCGTCCTCAACGACAAAGCTGCTGCCTCCGATCTGCCGCCAGCTCGCATCGATTTTTCCATCCTGAATCAGGGGGAGCTGGCGCCATTCGGACGATGAAGTCACAGGACCCTCTGCCTTCGAAAGAGGAGCAAGGCTCAGCAGACACAGAAGCAGGAGAGAAAGATTTCGCACAAACGGTCTCCGGTTGCAGGGGAGCGGGAAGAGCAGTTGGCTGGCGGAGATCGAAGAAACAGCATTCTCCGCCCGGCCGGAGCGGATCGAGCGGGCGGAGGAGATCAGGTCCTTTACTGGCCGGAAACGGCAAAGTCGTTATTCAGGTCCCGCAGCACGGTGTGAATATGATTCGCCGGATTGCCGGCCGGATCGGACTGCACCTGATTGAGTTCAATCCGCAGCGAGGGGGCCTGAATCGTATAGGTGTGGGGCGAAGTCGTTTCCGTCCCCCCGGTCCAGGCAAAGTGAATGTCATTCAGTCCGTCGTACTGCAGCTTGTCGAGTCGGGCCTTGGCCACGGGGGCGAGCATGTTCCCGTTGAATTCCTGAATCAGCTGAATCAGCAGGGAGCGCTGTTCGCCGTTCAGTTCGGAATAAGGAATTCCGGCCGGGGCATCCGATGCGGGACGGGGCTTGCCGACGTCGCGAACGTCTTTGGGATTCGTGGAGGAGATGATCGCCTTGGCCCGTTGTTCATCGCTCAGTGAATTGACCAGTTGAAAGGCCAGTGCGTCTTCTTTTTCCAGCACGCGGGTTCCGACTGTGACGCCGGTCTTGTTTTCATTCCGGACGGTGGCGGGATTCATGCCGAACGATTGCGGAGTGGCCGCCACGATGTGGCCGTCGCGAACGGTGATGTTGATCGACAGGTGATGCCCTTCGATCGAAAGACCCCACTGGCTGTCCTTCGCCGGGTCGCCGAACACGGTATAGAAGTAGCGGTCCGGGGCCCGCTGGTGAGAGCTCGACCCTTTCTCCAGCTCGAGCACGAGATCTTCGAACCGCATGATCTGGGTCGCTTTTTTGTACCCGACATCGCTGAGGGCCGCCTTCAGCAGAGCATCGGCAGCCTCCCGCTGCTGCGACGTCATGTGCTTGAGCTCCAGCCCCTTGCGTTCCTTCTTGGGGTAGAAGTGCCAGTCGTAGCGGAGCGGGCTGTCGAACGCGAGCACGGTCTGGTTCCGTTGTGCCGTGTCCAGTGTGTTGACGAAGTTGACGGTGGCCGTCTGCAGTTTGGCTGTGGCGTCTTCCATCTTGGAGGCTGCCAGCGAGAAGTTCACACAACAGAAGAGAAGTCCGGTTGCAATAGCCAGCTTGCGCATGTCAGTGCATTTCCGCTAAAGGAAGGGCGTGGTGCAGCCCCGTCTCGTGTTGGGGAGAGGTGGGGGGAACGATGGAGTGGGGCCCGTGTCCCGGGCCCGACGGTCGCCCGCGATGGTTGTCCGGAAAGGGGGTGTCCATTCCGTCCACATGTTAAAATCAATCTGACCAAATGTCACGGACAGGCATTTTCGGGGACTGTCGCGTGACTGCCGCCTGTTTCCGGACCACAATTCAGGAAGGTGTTCCCGGAGGGCCGCTGCAGGAATTGACGCTGAGGTCCGTGCTGGTACGATCTGGCCGCATGATTGCGAAAAAGAGGGCGGTCACATCCGCACGGTTTCCTGCGGTGATGTTCTGTGGGGCGCATCTCCCGGTTTCCGTTCACGACTCCTAACTCCCGAAGTCGAGCGAGTTGATGGTTCCTCAATCCGCTGACGAGTTGGCCCGACTGCTCGTCGATCTGCAACTCGTCAGCCTGAACGACATGCGTCTGTGTCGTCAGGAAGCGAATGGTCACCAGTCGGCCGATGGGCTGCTGCAGCTCCTGGAACGCAAACAGCTGCTCACCTCACTGCAGGTGCAGCGATTGCAGAAAGGGGAGATTGAAGGACTGATCCTCGGCGGCTGCAAACTTCTTTATCGGAATGCCGCAGGAAGTTTTGCCCGGGTCTATCGTGCCGAGCAGATCAAGACCGGTCAGATGATTGGCGTCAAGGTGCTGCGCGAACGCTGGTCGAGTGATCCGGATACGATTCAGCTGTTTCACCGGGAAGGGGAGATCGGGCGGCGTCTCAAGCATCCCAATATTGTTCCCATCTTCGATGTCGGCGTCGAAGGGAAGATTCACTACATGACGATGGAGTTTGTCGAGGGGGGGAACCTGCGCGACTTCATCAAGATCCGGACCAAGGTCGAACCGGCTGAAGCCTGTCAGTTCGCTCTCGATATCAGCCGGGGGCTGGCGGCTGCGCTGGCGCAGGGGGTGACCCATCGGGACATGAAGACGACCAACGTCCTCATGAGCAGTAATCGCGTTGCCAAGCTGATCGATTTTGGACTGGCCGCCGATGACTCTTTTCTGAATCGGGTGGGAAGTCCCGATCTGGCGCAGGCGCTGGAATATTCGACGCTCGAAAAGAACACCGATGCGCCCCGCAACGATCCTCGCAGCGACCTCTTCTTCCTCGGGACGATTCTGTACGAACTGCTCTGTGGCGAGCCCCCGTATCCCCGGACGCGTGATCGCGAAGAACGGAAACGTTTCTCACGCTACCGCGACATCCGTCCGGTAACGACTCGCGAGCCCCGGCTCCCCGGTCGCATCGTCGGCATTGTGGAGCAGTTACTGCAGATCAACCCGGCGCAGCGATATCAGAGCCCTGGTGAAGTGGCTGCCGAACTGGAAGGAGCGCTGCGTGAACTGGGACATGTGCCAAACACCGCTGCCGGCACACCGCCACCCGCGACGAATACCAAGACCCTGATTTGTGTCGAAAACCGTCCGAAGCGGCAGGACATTCTGCGGGACTATTTCTCGAAGCATGGCTTCCGGGTCCTCCTCCTGGGGGATGCGGACCGGGCGATCTCGCGACTGAAATCGATGTCACCGCAGGCGATCATCTTTTTCGCTGATTGCATCGGGGACCGGATTGTGGGAGACGTGCAGGTCGCCCTGCAGGCGTCACGTGGGCAGGATCTGGCCGTCGTGACAGTTCTGGGAGAAAATCAGTCGGAGCTGCTGCCGCGCTTCGATCAGTCCGATTCCCGCAGCATTGTGCTCCGCCAACCGATCAACCTGCGGGAGCTGCGGAAGAGCCTCGAACGGGACGCCTGAGCCTGCTGCAGTGCCCCTTCTCCATCACGGGGGAAAGGACCGTCAGGCTTGGCAGAAAGCGGCCGGGCCGATGCATTCTGCACGGCAACTCGGCCGGCTCATTAACGAAGTCAACCGGGAGGGCAAAGTCCGGCAGTGGTGTCCCGGGTGAACAGCAACCCGGAATCACCTCGCTCGAACTTCCCACTCCCGGTGACAGCCCCATGTCCACTGACTTCGGTGATCAGGTCCGGTAGTACACGGTGGAGAATCCGTTCTGGAACTGGCTCAGGGTCAAGGTGACATAGCCATCGTTGGTGGTGTCTTTGATTGAGCCCCCATCGGTCCCCCACGGATTGTAAACCTTGACCGTCCAGGCCCCCTTCTTGTCCTTGGTCGCTGAGACCACGGTGTAGGCATGGCCGGTCACCAGGCCCACGGAGTTGGTCTCCTTCTTGGTCGAACCCGAAGTTCCGGCGACGATCATCGTCTTTTTCTTGAGGGCGTCCGCCAGAACCTGACCTGTGGTCAATGAAGCGGGAACCGTGTTCGTGGTTCCGCCGTGCATCTGCTTCATGGCGGTGCTGACGCTGTACAGCGTGCCACCGTTCTTGGAGTTGGCACGATCCCAGTCGGCTTCCGTCATGTTGGTGGACCAGTCAATTTTGTAGAAGCGTTCCAGACGGGCCCGCTGCATCAGAATGGTCCAGTATTCCGCATTCAGATAACCCTTGGAGTCCATCGACGGCGAAGGATCGTTATCACTCCACGTGCCGTCGAAGTTCACGGTCTCATACACCGCATTGCCGTTGTCATACAGCTTCACGCTGTAGTTGTTGTTGCCGAGATAGCTGATCTTGGGAGAAGCAAAGCTGATTCCTGCTGTCACTGCCGCTGAGAGCGTTGCCAGGGTCTGGCAGGTCGGGCTGTTTTCCTGATTGATATCGGTGACACTGATTCCCCCCACGATCCAATTCTTGAAATCGAAGCCGTCGCTGTACTTGTCGAAACCGGCTCCCCCGACAAGACGGTCTTTCTCGGCGACGGTCGCTCCGCCGACACCCGCTGTTCCACCGTGCAGGAAGTCGTTCCCGGCGTTGCCGAAAATGACGTCGCTGCCGGCATTGCCGAAGAGGGTGTCGTTGCCCGTTCCCCCGGAGATGGTGTCATCTCCGGTGCCGCCCCAGACCGTGGCCGGGATCGAGACCGCTTCGAACGACGTCACATGCAGATTGATGATGTCGTTTCCCGCGAGCCCTTGAATTTCAATCTTGGTGATCGCGGAAGAGCTGACGGAGGAGAGCAGTTTCCCACCGGAGCTGATTTTGCAGTTGTCGATGCTGATAAAGGTTCCGGCCAGGCCGTTGGACTGACGGACTTTAATGGTGTCGGCCTTGGACGTCCCTTCGATTTCCAGGACCCCCTTGGTGAGGGTGGCTGTCAGGGTCGCCGCCGGCAGCATACGAACTTCCAGTGTTTCCGAGGCGTCGAAATTGACGCGAGAGTTCCGACGGCGGGAAGGGGTCACGGTCTTGGTGAGCAGTCGCGAGCCGATTTTGCGGAGTGTATTCAACATGGGTTTGCCCTGAATTTGCATTCCCCCCAATGCGGGGGGGAGGCGTCTGAGAAATGCATCTGTCCCAATGAACGGGGTCCGCGGGAACGCCGGACGAACTTTCCCGAGGGGAGGCACTCTCTAGGGGCATCGCGCCACGCGGCCGCGGAAGATCAGTCGCGGTTGTGGAGAATTCCCGCAGCCTGGGCCGCTTTTTCCAGCGCCCGGTGAACCCGCTTGCGGACCGCTTCTTCGGTTGAGCCGCAGGTTTGGGCCAGCTCCGACCACTCCGCACCGTTCATTCGCTGCTGGATCAGCTCGCAGTCGGCGGGAGAGCAATGGCTGTAGATGCGGGAGGCGAGCTCCTGCATTTCCACCAGTCGTTCGAAGCCGCTGCCGGATTGCGCCAGCCCGTTCAGGGCGTCATCTCCTCCCTGCGCAATCTTCCGGGCATCCCGTTTCTGGGCGTGTTGCCACGCGACCGCGTCATAGATGCGGTTCTGGGCGATCTGGAGTAGCAGGGCCTTGAGTTGCCGAGGATCGGCGACGTTGACTTCATCGACATCGACCGAGCGGAAAAAACGGGCCAGCACTGACTGGCAGATATCGAGAGAATCGACAAAGCGACGCACAGAGGAGGAAGTGAGACGGAAGCGGATAAACCGGCGGACTTCGGGCTCGTACTTGCGGACCAGTTCCGTCGCAGCGGATTCATCCCCCTGCCTGATGCGCTCCATCAAAATGGAAAGCTCGCCCGGTTCCGTCATGTGAACCCACTGCCGAGAAAGGGTCAATTGCTGGAAGAACAATACACCTCTACCTGTTCGCTGCGCGCATTGCAAGGTTCTTGTCCGGAACGCAAAGAACGCATGGGACGGAGGCCGTGCCATGCGTTCTGTCAAATGCTGACTGTCAGCTTGCGAGCAGATTACCGACGGCCGGTTGACCGTCCGCCGTAGCCCCCGCCCTGCCAGGGTCGGCCACCGCCTCCGCCGTAGCCACCGCCGCCACCACCCCAGCCGCCGCCGCCGTGGTTGTGACCACCGCCTCCGTGGTTGTGACCACCGTGGTTGTGTCCACCATTGTTCGGCCAATTATTATTCTGCGGCGGCCAGTTATTGTTGTGGGGCCAATGATTGTTGTTCTGCGGCCAGTTATTGTTGTGGGGCCAATGATTATTGTTCTGCGGCCAGGGGTTGTTCTGAACGACCGGACCCGGACCGTGAATCAGAGCGCCGATTCCCTGCATGATCAGGGCTGCATTCTGGGCGTCCTTGTCGCCACGGCTTTCCCCATCCAGCTTGCTGACTGTGGATGCAAACCGGTTGTCCTTCATGGAATTGTCATCGGGACGGGCCATCACTTCACCGAACCGACGCTTCAGGTAGGCCTTCTGGGTTTCGTTCAGACCCTGAGCCTGGTCGATCCAGTCGCCGAAGCCTTCGAGGCTTTTCTTGTCGCCGAGCAGTTCGGCTCCCTTGAGCTGATCGAGCACCCACCGGTAGGCGGCAATCTGTTCGACCGGCATTTCTTCAACCGAAACCTGCAGCGCCGGCTCATCTTTGCGGCTGGCGCCTGCCAGTTTGTTCGAGCTCTTGGTGAGGGCGACGATGTCGTCATACTTCAGGGCTGTGGCCGCCTGAGCCACGCGGGCGAGGGCTTCTTTATCGTCGGCATCGACGGCGACCTTGGCCGCGATGGCGAGCAGTTCTTTGGCGCTCCCCGCTTTGTGAGTTCGCAGCAGCACCCGCTCCCCTTCAGCCAGCTGCAGGGCCAGATCGGTGAGCAGCTTGGCATCTTTGTTCGACCAGGCGTAGCCCAGCAGCGAGATGTCGAGATAGGTGTTAAAGGCCGGATCGTAAAGATCCGCACCCTCGAAGGCTTCACCCTCGGTGGCGGCAGCTTCGGCCGTGGCGGCCGGTGCAGCTTTCGTTTCGGCAAAGGCAGCCGGCTGGGTCACGGACAACCCAAAGGCGAGCGCCAGGGCTGACAGTGACAGGGAAAGGTTCTTCATCGCGTTTTCTCCTTGGTTGCTGAAAACTTGGACAACTCCATTCACAATTCGCCGACTGCCCATCCTGAAACAGCGGATCGTGATCCCCGCATCCGAACGACTGCGAGCCGCTTGGCTTGTTGTTGACCCCTGCCGCTGCCGCGGAACTCTGCCTGCATCCGTGAGAATGCTTGCTGTCGGGAGTTCGGATGGAGCCTCTGCTCGAGAGCAAGTGGCTCGCTCCAGCTCCCGTCCCGCGACCGTTTCGTGTGATGAAATCCTCACTTTCGCGGCAAATAAGGCCATCCCAGGCCAAAATGCTCTAGTTGGCGTCGAATCGTGTCTGGTCGCTGCCGGAGACTTTGTAGACCGCCCAGAAATAAGGGTGAATCCACGGATCTCCCGGCCCTTCGTTTCTTCTCTCCTGAATGAACTTTCTCTGCGCATCGGCGACAGCACTGACGGTTGTTTCACCGGCCAGAAGTTCCTCGAACACGTGATTCATAATCTCGGTCCCCGTGTTGTCGAAAACATCCCAGACCCCGTCCACCACCGTCAGGACTCCCGCATGCAGCAGGGCCCGTTCAATCCCGAACAATTCGTCTCCCGCCACGGGAGACCGGTCACTCAGGCCGGTGTAGCAGGCGCTGAGTAAGGCGATACTCGATTCAAAACGGGAACCGTAGATCTCACCGGCCATGAAATATCCATCATTTTCCGGATCCGGCTGACAAATCAGGTAACTGGCCAGCGGCTGGTCGGGCAGGTTGGTCCCATGGGTGCCGATGAAAATCATGCCCGGCTGTTCGAGCCCCTGACGCAGTCGCCCTTCCGTCGCCTGACGATCGGTCGTCAGCTGCAGCGAGTTCTTGAACGTCCGCTGCAGATTGGCGAGATCGACCTTCACACCCGGGAGTGGCTTTTGCGTGGCGAAGGTGGAAATCCCGATTGCCTGCACGGAGCTTGCAGTCTGCCGCTCATCGGTCCGCAGCAGATGCCACGACGTGAAGGAGGGGGCCTGCACGAGGTTGATGCCACTCTCAATCCAGAAGCGGGGCATGACGGTTTCCAGCGGGCCACGCTGTGCGGCGTCGAGTTCTGTCACCAGTGCGGCGAAAGGGAAATAATGCAGGAGATGCTGCGGCACAATCACCACGTTTTTCGCATCGCCGATTTCGCTGCGGGCTGCTGCGGGAATCAGCTCATTCCAGAAGCGGTGCAGCTCGTGTTGCCAGGTACTGTCGAAGGGCTTGTCCGGGGCACTCGTTTCTCGCAGCTTGCGGGCGGTCTCTTCCGTCTGATTGAGAAAAACCCGGACCCGGGCCAGCAGTTCGACAGGCTGAACCGGAGTGCCGTGACTGTTTTCCAGCCGGTGGGCAGTCACATGCTGCGGCCCGTTCACGACGAACACCCAGGCTTGATCTTCACCGAGGAAATATTCGAGACCAGCGGTTCCCTGTGGCCATTCGGCGAGTGCGGCCTGCAGCTGATCCACGGGGGCCTCCGCAGGGGCATCCCCGCTGTTTCTCGACGACAGCATATCCTGCAGGGCGCGGGCCTTGGCCGTTTCGAGAAATGCGAGTGCTCCTGCGGCATCCTGTTTGTCGATCAGCAGTTCCACGATCCGGTCGGTCACGTAAGCCCGACGGGCGAGGAAGCCCGCGCGGCTGAGGCCGATGGTGTCATCGGGATATTGCTCGCGCAGGTGTTCGGCCAGAGCGTGGGATGCCAGGAGATTCTGCAGGGCGGCATCACGCAAGGCGACCTGATCTGCCCCGGGCTGCTGCCGCTGATTGAGTTGAGCCAGTGCCCGCAGCCGCAGAATTCCTTCAGCGCCGACAATAGAACCGATCGCCGCGTAATCCTGCAGGGCCTGCGTCGCAAATTCGAGACAGACGGTTGAGTTTCCCTGCCGATGGGCCAGCTGCGCCAGTGTTTCGGCTGCGGCGGCGCGGGTTGCCCGATCGGCTTCCGCAGTCGGTTTTAGAACGTCGACTGCCAGTGCTTCGGCCTTCGTGCGGGCCGCTGCTTCCAGCACATCGAGACGTTGATCCACCGGCAACTGGGCATTGGTGACTCGCAGCAGATCGGCGAGCAGCGCGTAGTGACGTGCCAGCCCGACCTGTGCGGCATGGGCCGATGCGGGTCCCAGTTCCTTGCCAATCTCGCACGCCTGCTGATACTCGTGACAGGCACGCTGCCAGGTGATCAGGACATCGAAGAGCGTGTCGGCAGCACCGCTGGCGGAGCGCCACGGACGGTTGTGTAACTCGTTCTGAATCCGACGCAGCAGGAAGTTGGCGTAGTTGTTGCGAATGCGATAGGCGTCTGCGGCGGGAGCCGTGGCGATGTCGTGCAGGGCCGCCTGGAACTCCATCTCCGCATCGCCAGCCAGTGTCGCGCTGGATTCTGCCATCGCCACTCCGCGGTACAGACGGGCGAGTCGGGCGGCGCGGTCCGAACCGGAGGCTGCGGTCTGTAGAAAGTCGAGCGCATCATTCCACTGGCCTCGGGCAATCAGATCCCGGGCGGAATTGACGGCTGCCAGTTCCTCATCCTCGTCTGTGGGAGCGGCTGAGTCTTCACTGCGCAGATAGCGAAGCAGTCCTTCCCGCACCGTGACGAGGTGGGGCGACAGTCCGTCGCGATCCAGCAGATCGGCCGCGTCGGAGAAATAGGATAAGGGCTGTCCGAGTTCGTCCACATTCTTCAGCAGACGTTCCACCAGCACCTGATCGAGCAGATTCTGATCGACAGGGCCGAGGACCCGCTGGACTCGCTCGACCTTTTCGGTCCACTGTTCCGTCAGGTCGGTTTCGACAACGTGGAACGAGGTCTCCGTGGCGGCATTCTTCATTTTGAGGAGGTACCGGCCGGGGGGGAGCCCATCACGGATCGGTTCGGGCAGGCCCGGAAGTTCCTCCCAGCGCAGTCGGGACGTCCCCGGTGGAAACGGGAATTCGTAACGCACCTGGCTGCCGATGAGGGTGCAGCTGTCGGCTGGATAGGGGTCGCTTCCGTCGGAGGGTTGCCGGCGGAACGTGACGCGCGGATTCAGGTTCTGCCCCTTATCCGCCGGAGTCAGCAGGCTGCCGGCCTTCAGGGCCCGGACCACTTCGCCGCTGGCCAGCTGGTCAAACTCGGCTAAAGAGATGGCGACGGTCTGGCCGTCACCTCCCGATTCAGAGCGGGAAACCCCTTCGAGAGGTCGCAGAGGAGTGGGAGCTTGATCGGCAGCCGCCGAGAGGGGAAGGCAACGGGCTCCTTGCCCTTGCCGGATGATCCAGAGGCCCGGCTGCGGAGAATCGGGTCGGCTCGCGGTGTCTTGCGGCTCCAGGACAATTCCCTGCTTCTCATCCAGACGGATGATCAGGCTTTCCGATCCCCCGGCACTGGTGCTGGCCAAGCCGCCGATGAGGCAAAATAGCGCAAGGCGCAGAGCGATACCGCGTCGTTTCGAATTAACTTGGCCCGGCATGAAGATGACTTCGTTATCTGCGAACGCAAAGTGAGAGGAGTCTGGACCCCCACTGATAGTTCTGTCACGTTACCTAGTTCAAAGTACAGTTGTAAACGGACTTGAGAAGCGGAAGCGGACAGGGATTCCCTACGAAAGGGTCCTCCCGCTGCTGCCCTCGGGGAATCACTTTTTCTGAAACGCGATGGCGAGGATTTCATTGTGGGGAGTCCGCCAACGGGCGATTTCCTGATCGAGTCGGGCGGCAATGGCCGCATCTCCCTCTTCGTGTTTCACCGCCGGACCGAAACCGCGTCCGTGATTTTCCACGCGGGTGCCAGCGGAATCGGCCCTCACGATGGAGTAGGGAGGAAGTTGTCCGAGCTGCAGGCTTCCCGGGCGAGTTCCCTGCAGTTCAGTGAGGAACGGGCTGACATCTTCAGCGATGCAGAGCAGCAGGACCTGCGGTCCGGTCGGTCCGGTCAGGGGGACAGAGGAGTCGATCGACGGGTAATAGAACAGACGACGGCGGGGCTCGGCTTCCCAGTTTTGCAGAACCGTCCACCCCGACTGGTTATCAAAGTGCAGCAATGCCGCCTGTCGCTGGGCCGGAAGATGCACCTGCATCCTTAATTGGTCCCCTTCGATGAGCGGCAGCTTGTTCTCCAGCGGTTCAAAGGTGCCGTCGTCCCAGGCGTCGATCTGGAGCTGGGCCGGTTCATTGACTGTTGCGAGGAGTGCGTTGAGATTCTGCGGAGCGGGGGAAAGAGACCGCCACACCGTCCAGCCGACGAGCAGGATCACAAGGGCTGCCGCAGCTGCACCGGCGGCCCACCAGCGAGCGGGAGTTCTCGGTCGAAAGACCTCTTCAATCCGGGAGGCGAGGTCGCCGGCGGTGGAATACCGTTGTGCCGGGTTCAGCGACATCGCCTTGCAGCAGATTTCCTTTAACGGCAGCGGAGCGTCGCTCCCCTCCAGGTCAGAGGCATTCCAGTCCCCTGCCTGAACCGACTTGAGCAACTCATTGACGCTCGACTTCTGATAGGGAGGGTGTCCGGTCAACAGGAAATACAGGACCGCACCCAGTCCGAACTGGTCCGCGGCCGGACCGACCTGGTCGGGATTGCCGCTGACCTGTTCCGGCGCCATGAACTGCAAAGTGCCCGAGATGCGGCTGTCTGTTTCCGCAGGGGTCCAGGCATCGATCAGTCGGGCCAGTCCAAAATCGATGAGGCGGGGGACACCCTGTTCGTCGATGAGGATATTCTTCGGCTTGATATCGAGATGCAGCAGGTTCTGTCGGTGAACATAATCGACCGCCCGAGCCACCGCGGCGAGGATCTCACCTGCCCGCTGGGGTGTGAGCGGATGTCGCCGGACGTACTGTTCCAGCGAGACACCCGAGATGTATTGCATGACGACGATTGGGTAATCGTTGACGATCTCGACATCGTAGACCCGAACCAGATTTTCGTGTTCCAGTCCGGCCAGCACTCGACCTTCCCGCAGCAGACCGGCGGTGGCCTCGGCATCCAGACCCGAGGGATGCCGTCCCAGTTTCAGGATGACATTCCGTTTCAGCGTCGGGTGGATTCCCAGAAAGACTTCCGCCTGTCCCCCACCGTCGACCGGAGCGACGACGAGATATCGGCCGACGGTCGTCGGGAGTGGTCGGCCTGCCAGCAAGGGATGCGCCGGCTTTGATTTCGTGACAGGAGGAGGAGCCGTTGCCTGTGACAGCGAAGGGGAGAGCAGATCATCCAGCTCGAACTGCCGCCGCAGCCCCGTTTCATATTCCGGAAACCGCGCGAGAAACGCGGCCTGCGTGGCGTCGAGGCCGTATTGCTGTCGCAGACCATATTCGCAGTAGATCAGGTCGACCACATCGTCGACGTCGGGAGGATCGGATTCCAGCCGCGCAATGAATTCATCGCAGAGAGGACGTTCACCTTCTGCCCAGCGCCCCCGCATCTCGTGCAGAAACACAGCGACCCCCGGAAGTGAACCATGCATGGCAATTCTCGTTTCCCCGAGTTGCTCGTCGTGGGAGGATTTGGGCAGATTCATCGGAAGGCCTGCTCGTCGCGAGGTGGTGGAAAGCCATTGAATTGGACGATCGCCGGAAGACTGCATGGGCGGTCCTGCCAGCATCTCACAGCCACTCTCCAGTGTCTATTGTCTGAACGGGCTTTCGAGAGGCTTCGGACAAGGAATCTGAAGCTCTCTCGGCGAATTGCTGTTGGGGTTGTGAGCTGTTGCCTTTCACAGCATTGCTCTCCTGTCACGGCGCGCGGATTGAATCGCATGCGAATGGCACAGCTGCAGTGTTCGTTGAGACGCGGAGAACATGGTGAGTCCGGCGACGACTTGACAGAATTGCTCAATTCCCTGTCCGCAGAGTCGGGGAGTTGCCGTTCCCGCAACAGGAGGTACAAACTGCATGTTTCGATTCACGCCAACTTGTCACGATTGCGGGGTCAATATGTTCCTTCGCCTGAAGAAGATGCTTGCAGTCTGCTGTCTGCTCGCCGTTTCTCCGGCTGTCCGGGCGCAGCCCTCCTCGGAGGGAGAGGCCCCACACCAGAAACAGGCGCTGCTGGTGGGCTGCACCGAGTACGAGCAGTCGGATGCCATCCGTCGGCTGTATGGTCCGGCGAACGACATTCCGATGTTCCGCAACATGCTCAAGGAACGTTTCGGTTTTCAGGATGCGGAAATCCGAACTCTGCTCGGATGGCCGACCAATGAAGCCGAACGCCCCACCCGGGAGAACATCGTCAAGGCACTCGATGAACTTGTCGCCACGGCCCAGCCAGGCTCGCAGGTGGTGATCCTGATCTCGGGGCATGGAACACAGGTGCCGGTGCCGGAAGAGAAGCTGGCGGAATCGGGCGAACAGGACGACGGTCTGGATGAAGTCTTCCTGCCCGCCGATGCCCGCAAGTGGAACGGGACCGAACTCCCCAACGGGATCACCGATAATGAGTTCAGCAACTGGTTCACATCTTTGACCGACAAGGGAGTCCACCTCTGGGTGATCTTCGACACCTGTCACTCCGGGACCATGACGCGGGGTGGCGCGAGCGATGAACTGGAAGAAGAACGTTCCCGCGCTGTTCCCCCTTCGCAGCTGGGGATTCCCGCTTCGACGTTCAAACGGACGACAGGTAACCTGCTGGCGTCGGCAACTCCGAATCTCAAGCAGTCCGCCAGTGCTCACGGTGGCAGCTTCACCGGCTTTTCGGCAGCACAGGCTTTCGAAGAGGCGCCGGAGCTCCCCCGCCCCGCCAAGGCCCCGCGCAAGCCAGCGCACTACTACGGGCTGTTTACTTATTCACTGGTCAAATCGATCGAACGTCAGAAGGCTCCGCTGAACTACCGGGAACTCGGTCAACAGATTCTCAATCTGTACTGCGCCGAGCGTGGCACACGTGGGCCGACGCCACTCTTCGAAGGATCGCTCGAGCGTGAAGTCCTCGGGCAGAAAACGTGGGGGGATCACTCCACCTATCCCATTAAACTGCAGTCAGGGAGCTTTCGGATTCAGGGGGGAGAACTCAACGGACTGACTGTCGGTTCCGTCGTCGCGCTGGTCCCCGAAGCCGGAGGGGATGAGGCTGCCGCGCCGGCCCTCTATTTCAGGATCACCGAGGCGACACCGACCGAAGCGGTCGCCCAGCCGAGTGATGCGGAAGGAACGGTCCAGGACCAGTCGCCAGCGCTCGCCGACAACTCACGCTGCCGGCTGCATTCCCAGGCACTAGGTGAGATGCAGGTGAAGCTCGGGATTTTCCGCCATCCCCGGATCGAGTTCCCACAGGAAGGAGATCTGCGCATCGCACTCGAAACTTTGCCGGAGCGAAGCCGAAATCTGTTTCAGCTGGAGCCCGATCTGCAGTCGGCTGACTGGGTGCTGTATCTGGTTCCCCCTTCCGTGATTCGTGAAGAATTCGATACCGATCCCGGAGCCCCCGCAGTGATCCTGGCCACCCCCGCGTTGCTCCGGTCATCGTGGGCCATGACCGAAGAACAGAAAGCGGCAGCCGGACCGCAGCCGGAAAGCTCTGCGGCGACCTCGACACACGCCAAGTTTGCGACAACCTGGCACAAATTACCTCCTGCCAAAGACCGCGCTGCTTTCAACACGCTGGCGAACAAGCTGGCGACCGACGTGCAGAAAATCTTCACGTGGCAGAACGTCTGGCGAGTCGCCCAGACCTCATCCACTCTGCAATCCGCTCCTGACCTGCAGTTCACGATCCGCGTCCACCGGAACGGTGAAGAGGTCATCAATCCTCCCGTGCTGCACAGCGGCGAAACGATTCACGTCCAGATCGAGAACGAGGGGGTCCGGGACTACTGGGTGACGCTCCTCTTTCTGGGAAGCGACCTGAGCATGACCAACTTCATGTCGGGTTCGATCAAGGCCTCGAGCAAATCCCCCCCGCTGAGTCCGACCGTCGACGATTCCACCGTCGGTCTGGAAGGATTTGTGCTGCTGGCCACCCCGATCTCCACAGGAAAAATGGAACCTCAATTTGACTTTCTCGAGCAGGTCGGCTTGAAGGAGACGGAAGTTGCGACCCGGGGATCGAAATCGGTTCCGACCTCTCCCTTCGGTCGGCTCCTCGATGCGGCCCGCTCGGAAGTGAAGACCCGGAGTCTCGGAACGGAAAGTGTCGACCAGCCGAATGTGATCATGCGGACCTGGCTGACGCAGCCAGTCGGAAACACCGGTTCGGGTTCTTCAACAAACCCGTAGAACCGGCCAAAGTGCGAGAAACCAACCCGCGACGCGGGCGGAAAATTCGGGGACGTTGCCTCCCCGCGACACCGAATTCTGGCAAGGTGCAACGATCCCGTGAAATTTACGGAAGCTCCGAGTCGGAATGGGGATATCGTCTTTGACTTGAGGCGAAAGAAGATTTAAGCTGGCGGGAACTGACATGCTCGGCTGCCGCTGCTGATTGGCCGTTTGCGGATGTCAGTTTCCGCAATGGATTGCACTCACACGGATGAGGGCGAATTCAGATCGCTGCAAATTTCTCTTGGCGAGAGCGGATCATGTTGAAATTGTCTTTCACGACGGCGGCGATTCTTCTGTGTGCAGGCATCAGCTGGAGTGCAGAGGCTCCGGAACTGTTGTCAGGCTCCGCAGTGGAAAATGCCATTCCGCTGGCTGCGCAGGAACCAGCCGAGGCAGCTGTCCCCATTGAAATTCAACCAGGGGCGGATGCCGATTCGGGCTCTGCCGCAGAACCGGCGCATCGTGGATTGAAAAACACAGCCCCGGTCCGGCGCGAAACCTACCGCTCGCGCCGAGCAGTGATTGTCGGAATCAACTACAGCGGCATTGACCGCAACAATGTTCCGTTAGCCGAGCTGAAGAACGCCGAACTCGATGCCCAGCAAGTGCATCAGCTGCTGACGACGTACTACGGGTTTGATACCAAAGACACCGCATTGCTGTTGGGCCCCTCCGCCACAAAGGCGGCAATCGAACGTGAAATCAGCAGCAAGCTGCTGGAAGGGGTCACCGACGAGGATTGCGTCCTCTTCTACTTCAGCGGTCACGGATATGGCCGTCCGCAACCGCATGACCAGACGACCCTGGGGGAACTGATTCCGTACGACTCGGAATTCCATGAAGGGGCTCCCAAGCTCGTCAGCTCGTTGCAGATGGAGACTCTCGTTCGGACGCTGGAACGCTACAGCAAGGCCCGCCATAAACTGCTCGTTCTCGATTGCTGTCACTCCGGCGCGGTCTTCTCTCAGGAAGGGCGTCGCTCGGTTCCGTTCGATGCCCTGAGAGTCGACCAGTCGGTCTTTACCGCACCCGGGTTTCAGGCGATGACCGCCAGCCGGGAACTGCAGCTGGCCAGCGATTCCGCCCGTCCACAGGATGGTCAGAATTCTCCGCACTCTCCTTTCACCGCTTCGCTGCTGAACACGCTTCGGCAGCTTCCAGCCATGAAAGGGGAAGGGGCGGTCTTCACAACATCGCAGGTGTTTGTCGGCATGCAGCTCTATCTGGATGCTTCACTGGCGGGCAAGCAGTCGCCGTTGTGTTCGTGGCTGGATGCCGGACAGGGAGAGTTTCACTTTCAGGTGCAGAAGCTGCCGCCTGAACCGGACCGTCTCGATGAGCAGATCCGCAAGAACATGATCGCCATGGTTCCGGGTTCCTTCGGGAACTGGTGGTTCGATGAATGCCCCTGGTTCCTTCCCGGCCTGCGTTACGAAATCATCTCCGATTCCCAGCAGTCTCGCAGCGTGAATCTGGAGATCATCAGCGTCCGGCAGCTGGAAGATGCGGCCAATAAAATGCGGATGCGGCTGCGGAACAGCGGTCGACTGAGCGAAAATGCGCAGCGACGACTGAATCACATGGAACTGCTGATGGTCGGTTCCGGAGAAGAATGGAACCGCAACGCCCGGCAGATCATCAAGGAGCTGAAAGCCCAGAAGGATGAAGCGGTCGAGAAGCTGGCCCGCGACGAAGACCAGCGTCCGGGCGATTTTCATCCGGTCACGACCGGGACCCGGGCGCAGCGCATCGAGATGGATGCGGTCGATCTGCACTTTCTGGCAGTGCTGCTGCATTCGATGCGGCAGGATGTCGATGAAGCGATCGACTGCTACCGCCGCGCTCTGACGGCTTATGAAGACGACATTCAGCGAAACCCGCACTACAAAGCGCTCAAGGCGATGTGCCTGGCCGACCTGGGCTGGTTCTACGCCGATGTGCAGCGCGATTTCGACGCTGCCAGCCGACATTTTTCCGAGGCTCGCAGTATTTACGGTCCCATGACCCCGCAACCATTCATGGTTTTTGTCCTGTGTCGCGATGCCGAATCGCTGTTGCATCTGGGGCGGGAAGGGGTCGCCGTTCAGCGGTTGAACGATGCCCTGGAGTGCGTGCGAGAAGTCGATCCCCACGAAGCGTTCCCGTTGAGTGCGGCGTTCTATCACCGTCGCGCCTGGCTGCGGATGCAGGCCTGCCGATTCCGCGAGGCGGCCGAGGACTTCCACCATTCGAACCACATTCTCGCTCCCATGATCGGCGAGAATGAGGGGCAGGGGGGAGCCAGTTCCTCCGGTGATATGGAAGCCAAGATCCTGACCTTCCATAACCTGCATGGTGCGGCGTTGGCGCAGAAATTCCTTGGTCAGCGGGATGAGGCGGTCGGCCAGTATCGCCGGCTTTACAGTCAGATTCTCGATGAGTTCCTGCGTCTGCGTCAGGCGGACGATCGTGAGACCAACTACCGGCAGACAAAAGGGCGACTGGTGGAACGTCTGGTCAACACGCTGGAGCGGACTGCTGACTGCAGCCTGTTCAATCTGCCGACCAATGCGACCGAAGCCGCCGACGATTATCGCCGGGCGCTGGTCGCCTGCGGATACATGGTTCCTGAAAAGCGGAGCCGTCTGGAACAGCGCGTGCGCTATAAGTACGCTCTCGCACTCTCGATTCCCGGGACCACCGCTTACGATCCGGAGTTGGCTGCAGAGCAGCTTCGACTGGCAGCGGATTCCACCAAGCCGGCGACTGAAGGTAAGTCACAGCAGGAAATTGCCCGGGGTGATGTCGGCATCAATCAGCCGTCGATCCATATCTGCCGCGACCTGACCAGGCTGCTGCTGGCGGCAGATCTCAAGCCGGATCCGCAGGGAGAGCTGACCTGCCAGCTGGAGCAACTGGCCAAGTATGCGGGAATTCTGCGGAATACACTGGAAGCCTATCTGGATGAAGAGCGACTGAACCGGACGCTGAACCGGGAAGATCTGGAAGCGGCGATGTTTGCCCTGAAGATTCTGCTGGAAGACCTGAAAGAGCCGCTCGCAGAAATCAAGGACCCGCTGATTCCCACGCGGGTCGCCCGGCGAAACGACCTGACCACGTTGTTGGGCTATTGCCGCTCGGCCCGTCGGGGAGGCTACGACTCGCTCCCGTTCTCGCGTCCTTATTATGACTGTGCCCTGCGAGGGCTGATTGCCCTGGAGCCGAAGAACGCGAAGCAACTCATCGAAGTCTCCTATGAGGCGATGCACGCCCAGATGTATCGCAAGAGCGAGAAGCCGGAAATCATGATGGTGGTGTACTGTCTTGATCCTGTGAGCTATGTCTTCCTGGATGTTCCCGGTTCCGTGAGTTCCTGTTTTGCACTTCCGCAAGAAGTCAACGCAAAGTTCCTCAGTGAAGCAGCGCGCGGCGAACGGAAGCTCCAGCTGCCGACCCAGGTTTATAAAGAGCTGGCCATGGCGGGAGTGGAAGGTCTGCCGGTTCTCGCCTGCTGGCGTGATTGCGTGACCGGTGTCGGGATTGACCAGTCGGAACAGCCGACTCAAACAGTGCTGGCCAGCGGTTCCGGCGGGGAAATTCCGAAGTCAGCGACGCCGGTCAGTACGCGGATCAGCGATGGCGAAGCGTTCCCCTTCCAGCTGCCGACCGGATTGACCGTCCGGTCTCCGGAAATCAAAGCGAACGCACCCGGCAATTCCTCCACACTGGCTCGCACTCGGTAATTAGGGCGACGCAACGTCAGCCCAATTGGCTTCTGTGACGAGGTCGCCGGGGTCTGTTTCGTCGGTCTCGGGGACTGCTGCGCGGCAACCCGGGCGAGGGGCAGGGGAGGATTTTCAGAATCCTTTGTCCGGCGTCGAAGGCGTTCCCGTTTGGATTGGCAGAAGACATTCAACTGCCGCTGCCAATCACTTACCAAAACGGGCCCACCATGCTTTCCTCCATGCCAATTCGATGTGTTGCTTCCCTGATGCTCGTGACCAGCCTGCAGACCGCTGCTCAGGCACAGTACGGGTCACGTTTTTCCGGTGGCCCCTCCTTCAGTCACCGTGGGGGGCCGGGCAACTTTTCGGCGCAAAATTCCGGGTTTCCCAACCCCGGTTCAAGAGCTCCCCACATTCACTCAATGGGGCCGACAGGGGCTCGTTCGGGACCGAACACCAGCGATCGATTCCGCGCCAACGTCCCCGGATTCGTCCCGGGAACAAGGAACCGGTGGGATGTCAGCCGAGACCTCCGCGGTCGGGATTCAAGCCTGAGAGGAAATCTCGAGATCACGGATGACAAGGGACAGGGACCCTACGGCACCGCCCACGGTCTGCTGAACCGACACGGGATCAATCAGAATTCCCGGCTCGATTACGGGGCGGGGATCAATCAATCGCGAAACAATGCCACCTTTCGGGGCGGCAATTCAGAACTCGGGTTCTCGCAGTGGGACGGCCTGATGATTGGTGGGGCACAGACCAGGGGAACGGGAGGAGCGAGAAAAGCTCAGGGGTCACATACCTCGACTCTGGGGGGAATCCCGCTCGCGGGTCAAACGGCTGCGAGCCAGAAAGGGCTGACTGCCGGTCTGCAGGTGGGAGGTATGAAGAAAGATGTTTCCATCCCCGCTCCCCAGGTTAAAAACCCTCTTCCCACGCCGAAGGTTTCCCTTCCGAAGAAAGTGAAGCTGGGCTTCTGAACTGGATCCCTCAACACCAGCTGCGAAGCTCTCACAGCCTCGGTTCTGCCGGGGCTGTCTGTCTTTCGGGCAGGCCGCGAGGCGGTCAATGGCGGGACCCGGGACGTTCGTCCGACAGCGACTGCAGCTTTTCCGCCAGAAATGAGACGGCCGTCTCGGCCATCGCTTCGAAATAGGGCCAGCCATGCCCTCCGTGTGACGTCTGCAGGTCCGCTGTAAAAGGGACGCCGGAGGACGCAAGTTTGCTCGCCAGGCGTTCGCAGCCGTCGCGCCAGACCGGGTCGAACCGGTCGCAGCAGAAGAACTGATACCGGGGCCAGTTGAGCGGATGCAGATGCAGGATCACAGTCTCCTGCCGTGCCGCTTCTGCAGTGGCGAAGAGTTCTTCCACGCCGAATCCCTGGCCGTAGAGCTGGTCAAAGTCGATGGCCGGACTGATGGCCGCGACCACGGGAAACCTGAGCGCGTGTCGGTAGGCGAGTTGCAGCACCCCCTGTCCGCCGACAGTGACGCCGAGCAGCCCGATCCCCGGAGACGTGACTCCCCACTGCTGTGCGATCCAGCGGGGAAGGGTGTCCCGGCAGAACTGAAACACGGTCTCAGTGTGCTCTCCTGACGCATCCGGAAGATCGAGCCACCAGCTTTTTCCGCCCCGAGGAGCAATCACCGGGAGCTGAAAACGCTGGAACTGTTCCGTAAAGGCGGGATGATCGGCCAGTGATTCGCCGGCGAAGGCATGCAGGTAGATCAGGGCGTGGCGAAAGGGAGCCCCTTCCGGCTGGAACACTTCAGCCGTTCGTTCGCCAATGGTCACCGTCTTCCACATGTTGTTCCCCGGTGATGAATCGCGGTGATCGCGGACATTGGCACCCATTCTCAAGGGAAATGCCCGATCGGCAGCGACCAGATGTCAATCGTCTGAATCCGCGTTGAACAGGGCTCCCTGCTGTAGCTGATCACTGGTTTCAGATCTAGAATCATCCGTTCGCCACAGCCGCAGATTACAGAATTCAGCCTTATTACGGGAGACGATAGATGAAGGGAAGTCAAAAGGTCATCGACGCCTTGAACGCCGGACTGACGATCGAACTGACCGCGATCAATCAGTATTTTGTGCAAGCCAAGATGTGCCAGAACTGGGGGCTCAACCGCCTCTATAAGCACCACTATGCCGAATCGATCGATGAGATGAAGCATGCCGAGATGCTGATCGACCGGATCATCTTCCTCGACGGAGTGCCGGAAATTGCCCGCTACGACGTGATTCGCGTTGGAGCCACTGTGCAGGAACAGCTGGAGAACGCCCTGGCACTCGAAACGAACGCCAGCAAGACCTACAACGAGGGAGCAGAGATCGCCCGGCAGGAGAAAGACGCCGCCAGCCGTGAGATCATGGAGCAGATCATCCGCGAGTCCGAAGAGAGCATCGACTGGCTGGAGGCCCAGCTGGACCTGATCGCCAAGATGGGTCTGCCGAACTACATGCTTTCGCAGGTTGGAAACGACGACGGCGGACATTGATCAGCCGGTCGCAACTCATCGCAGAGTTTCCAGAGAGCGTTCGATCGGAACGCTCTCTTTTTTTGGGCAGGTGAGAATCGTCTGGTACGGAACCCTACGAGGGCCCGAAAATCTCTGTTCAGGTGGACAGGAGCGTGTGCGATCCGCTGGAGATGGAGACTGCCGGAGCTCCATCCGGTGGGAAGCAGCCCCTCGGCATGGGGAGGGGAGAGGGCCTCAGTGCGTGCTGCAACGGTCGTGGGGCTGTCCCGCTTCGCGGCTGCGATGCTCTTCGATCAGATTCTTGATGCGACGGACGCAGGCCATGCAACCGGCACCGGCACCGCAGGCGTCCCGCACTTCCAGGGTGGTTTCGGCACCCAGGAGGACGACACAGTCATTCACTGTCGAGAGCCGCACCTGCAGGCAACGACAGAGGATGGGATCAGATTGGACGGCAGCTTGAGACATTGATTGAGCGACACTTCAACGGCGAGTTGCTATTGAGACTCATTCTCATGAAGAAATTAAAGCGATCCGGGAGAGCGTCGTCAACAGACAAATCGTTGAAATCGGCTGTTCGGAACCCTCCAGACGTGCACTGTCATTGATCTGTAAGTTCTCGCCCCAGCAGGGCTGCGGCCGCGGCGGCCGACAGCGGTGGGCCTGCGGCTGCTTGACAGAGCGTCTGAACAGAGATACAACGTTCTTCCAACCTGTTTGGTGCACAAGGGTTAAAATCGACTGGCAGCAGTCGGGTGTCGGCCTGCGACGGCTGCAGAACGGCATCGTCCCCAATCCCAATCCAGTTGAACGTCCGTCACGGAGCGGCGAGGTTCGACGGCCCAGTTTCCGCGAAAGACAGACGGAAGATGCCCAAGAAGAAACCTGCCCGCAATACGAAGACTCCCGCGCGGGCGAGCCGACTGGCCAAATCGACCTCACCGAAGGTTGTCACGCGGAAAAAACCGAGCGCGGGCAATTCACCGCATCGCCTGAAAACGATTGATCGCCAACTCGTTGACCTGCTCAGCGAACGTCTTCGGCTCACGACGGAACAACTGCAGGAAACGGTCGATCGCCGCGACCTGTGGTTCGATCCGCAGGCCGAGCAGGAGTTGTGGCAGGAACTCGACGGCTTCAATCAGGGGCAGCTTCCCCGCGAAGTGCTGCGAGGGATTTTCCGCGAAGTCCTTTGCGCCGCCCGCAGCCGCGTCAAAACGATTCGCGTGGTCTATCTCGGCCCGCCGTTCAGTTTCACTCATCTCGCAGCCGTGGAGAAGTTCGGCAAGACTGCTGATCTGGTCCCGGTCAATTCCATTGCCTCGGTCTTCGAAGAGGTCAACAAGGGGCACGCCGGATTCGGGATTGTCCCGATCGAAAACAGCACGGATGGTCGCGTGGTCGATACCCTCGACATGTTCACGCGGCTGCCGTTGCGGATCTGCGGTGAAGTGCAGATCTCCATTCATCACAATCTGCTTTCGCGGTCACCGCGCAGCGAGATCACCGAAATCTACAGCAAGCCGCAGGCCCTCTCGCAGTGCCGGGACTGGCTGGCCCGCAACATGCCGCAGGCCAAGGTCTACGATGTGACGAGTACCTCGACCGCGGCGGCCCTCGCGCAGACGAAGCCGGGCGCCGGAGCGATCGCGAGCCGTGAAGCGGCCGTGCAGTACGGGCTCGACATTATTGCCGAGAAGATCGAAGACAATGCCCACAATGTGACCCGCTTTGCCATCATCGGCGAGCAGGACACGAAGCCGACCGGCCGCGACCGGACCGCATTGCTGCTGCAGATTCCGCACAGCCCCGGTTCACTCTCCGACGCTCTGATGTCGTTCAAGAACAACAAGGTCAATCTGACCTGGATCGAGTCCTTCCCATTGCGGGGACCGGAGTCGGGCTATCTGTTCTTCCTCGACTTCGAAGGGCACATCAAGGAGCCGCGGATCAAGAAGGCGCTGCAGCTGCTGGAGAAGAAAGCGGTGCGGATGGAGATCCTCGGGTCTTATCCCCGCAGTGAAAGCAACGTCTGATCGACGTCGACTGGCTGACACGGTCTTGGCTGACGCGGTCTTGGCTGTTTCCGGGGTGAGGTGCCCGAAGGGGCCTGCAGCGGACGGGTTGCTGGCAAATCCCGCTCAAAATGAAACCGGCCGTGTGCCTGCACGCACACGGCCGGTTCTGTTTTGATTCCGCAGCCCTCGGGCATCAGACGCTGACGCGGTCGCCCAGAGCAAAGTTCTTGCGGTTCGCCATCTGTTGGGCGGTACTCATCAGACCGGCGACATCCAGCCCCAGTTCCGCCAGCAGTTCGCCCCGTTCGCCATGTTCGACATAGCGGTCGGGAATGCCGAGGCGGCGGATGTTCTGGGTCGGCAGGCCGGCATCGTTGGCTGCCTCCAGCACCGCACTGCCGAATCCGCCGTTCAGGGTGTTCTCCTCCACGGTGATAACGAATCCGGTCTCCTGAATCGCCTTGAAAATCACTTCGGTATCCAGCGGACGCAGGAACCGGGCGTTGATGACACCCACGTCCAGCCCATTTTTCGCCAGCCGTTCGGCAGCCGCCACGCAGGTGGAGAACAGCGAGCCGAAGGCGACGAACATTCCGTCTTCGCCCCAGCGGTAAACTTCGGAACGCCCGAGTTCGATCGGAGCGACTTCCCGTTCGATCGTTTCGGCATTCGCCTTGGGGTAACGGATCGATGTGGGGCCGTTGTGTTCGAGTGCGAAGTCGAGCATCGGGACCACATCCTGCTCGTCTCCCGGAGCCATGAGTACGATGTTCGGAAACACCCGCATGTACGAGTTGTCGAACAGTCCATGGTGCGTCGGGCCGTCGGGACCGCAGATGCCGGCCCGATCCATACAGAACACGACCGGAAGATTCTGCAGCGACACTTCCTGGAAAATGTGGTCGAAACTCCGCTGCAGGAAGGTGCTGTAAATATCGACCACCGGACGCAGGCCGGTCTTCGCCATTCCGGCGGCGAAGGCGACGGCGTGTGCCTCGCAGATGCCGACATCGAAAAAGCGGTCGGGGTAGTCGTCACGAATGTGGCCGAGGTTGTTTCCTTCGCACATTGCGGCGGTCAGAACACAGACCCGACGGTCTTTCCGCATGGCGGCATGCAGGGCATCGCTGACGACATTGGTGTACGCCGGAGGAGAGCCCTTCTTGACGAAGACCACTTCCCCATCATCGCTTGTGCGGCAGAACGGGTTCGGCGTGTGGAACTTCACCGGATTTTCGGTCGCCGGGGCGAAGCCGTGCCCCTTCTCGGTAAAGACGTGCAGCAGCACGGGGCCACGGACCTCCTTCACCATTTCCAGATACCGCCGCAAGGAGGCGAGGTCGTGACCATCGACCGGACCGATGTAGCGGAAGCCCATTTCTTCGAAGAGCATCCCGCCATGCAGGTAATTCTTGACGGCATCCTTGAAGTGGCCGAGTGCTTCCGCAGCCGATTCGCCGATCATCGGCACTTTGTTCAGCAGCCAGGAAACATCCCGCTTCAGGCCGTTGTAGAACGGTGCCACGCGGGCCTTGTCGAGGTAGGTGGCCAGACCGCCGACCCGGGGGCAGATCCCCATCTTGTTGTCATTGAGAATGACCAGCAGATCCTTCTTCATGCCGGCGGCATTGTTAAAGGCTTCAAACACCACTCCCGAGGGAAGGGCGCCGTCGCCGATCACCGCCACCGATTTGCGGTTCTCTTCCGGGTGCATCAGGTCGTCGCCGGCCTTCAGTCCCAGTGATGTCGAGACACTGGCTCCGGCATGGCCGGTCATGAACAGGTCATATTCGCTTTCCTGCGGATTGGGATAACCCATCAGCCCGCCGCGACGACGGATGGTGTTGAATTCCGGGAAGCGGCCCGTGATCAGCTTGTGCGGATAGATCTGATGCCCGGTATCCCAGATGAGCCGGTCTTTGGAAAAATCGAAGACCAGATGCAGGGCGATGCAGAGCTCGACGACTCCCAGATTGCTGGCGAAGTGGGCAGGGCGATCCGAAACGAGCTCGCACAGCGCCTCGCGGATCTCATCGGCCAGCTGTTGCAATTGCTCATTGGAAAGGCTGCGAAGTTCGCGCGGTGAGCCAATGAGGGGGAGGAGTTTGTATTCCATTAATGGTCTCGTTCGATGATGTATCGGGCCAGGGCCGTCAAATACTGGCCGCGAGGACCGAGAAACTGCACCGCATCGCAGGCCTGATCCACCAGGGATCGGGCTCGCTGTCGGCTCTCTTCCAGTCCTAACAGTGCGGGGTAAGTCAGTTTCCCGTGCTGGGCGTCCTTTTGGACTCCCTTCCCCATTTTGTGGACATCGCCTGTCACATCCAAGAGATCATCCGCAATTTGGAACGCCAAGCCAACCGACTCACCGTAAATCGTCAGATTCCGTAGAGTTTGCGGGTCCGCGTTGCCAATGCGGCCCCCCATGGTCAGGGCCGCCACCAGGAGCCGCCCGGTTTTTCGTCGATGAATCGCCTCCAGCTGGGCCAATGTCATCTCGGTGGCCGATTCCGCCTCCAGGTCGGCCTGCTGCCCTCCGACCATTCCTTCCACCCCGGCCGCGCTCGCCAGGTCGATGATGCATTCCGCTGCAACGGATTTCGGCTGCACCCCTTGAGCCAGAATCTGGAAGGCCAGAGTCAGCAGCCCATCCCCGGCGAGGATGGCGGTCGGTTCGTCAAACTGGATGTGATTTGTCGGTCGTCCCCGTCGCAGGTCGTCGTCGTCCATGGCGGGGAGATCGTCATGAATCAGCGAATAGCAATGGATCATCTCGATCGCGGAGGCCGCGGGAAGAGCCCGGTCCGGATCTTCGCCACAGGCTTCGCAGGCAAGGAGGGTCAGGCAGGGGCGGACCCGCTTGCCGGGGGCCAGCAGGCTGTAGCGAATTGATTCGGCCAGCCGCGGGGGGCAGTCCTGCGAGACGGCCGTATCGGCCGTCAGTCGCTGCTGGATTCGCTCGCGCAGGTTGTTGAGATGGGGCTCCAGATCCACGTCCGCTTTTCCCTCCGGGAAGACATATCGGGTGCAATGTCTAATGCGCGAGGGGCCGGAAGTGCAATGCACCGCCGATTATTTCGAGGACAGATCCAGGTTGAACTTTCCTTCATTTCCGGCCTCACGGACCTCGCGGATGTCGGAATTGGGATTCTGGTACTGAAACGGCACCTTCATCATGTCGGCAGCGCTCAGGGGCTTCACCCAGATTTTGACTTTGCCCAGCGGGGCCCCTTCGATGTCACCCGCGTAAAAGACCCGGTAGAAACCGTTCTCATCCGTGATGCCCGAGGCGTCGCGGAGTTTGATGTCTTTCCCCTTGCGGGACTTTCCGTTGACGTCCAGCGGCGTGAGAACCACCAGCACATTGGGCAGCTCCTTGCCGTCCACTTTCAATGAACCGGTCACTTCCGCCAGCTGCGGTGTCGGGAGTTCATTGGCGAACATGCGCGACGCCAGCCAGTAGAGTCCGGCAATGAGAATTACACCCCCGATGATGTAGGGGAGGTGGCTGGTCAGCTGTCTGGCGGTGCCCGCCCAGTCGATCGGTGCCCGCGCCTTCCGCTCGGTCAGGGAGGCAGGTTTGCCGTGCGCCTCTCCTTTCGCTTTGGAAATCATTTCGAGGGCGTTGGCCGAGGCGGCGGCAGCAGCTGTGGCGCCGGCCGGCGGGGCGATACTCCCTGTCGGTCCGGGAGGGGGAGCGACGATCTGTCTGCGGCCAAAGCGGTCGACTGGAGGTTTCACCGGTCCCGCTTCGGGTGCGGCCAGACCAGCGGTGGACTTCGCTCCGGGAGCAGAGTCGTCCATCAGGAAGGAGTCGACATCGAAGTCGTCCCCGTTCTTGGACGGCTTGGCTGCGGGAGCGGGAAGGGGGGCCTCCTGGTGCTGCTTGGCGGTTGCGGCAGCGGGGGTCAGTTCCTGCGACTCGGTTGCGGAAATCGACTCGGTATCCGATTCCGCTTCCGACTCTGCTTGCGGCTGGGGGACGACGAACCGGGTTTTGCACTTGGGACACTTGCCGTCGGTGCCCGCAAGCTGATCCTTGATCTTCAGGACCGAGGCACACTTTGGGCATTTATAGCGAATCGTCATCGTGCGTCCCTCGTCTGTGGACACTCGGAAACCGGAAAGGACATCAGTCCCCGGTCCAGTGGGCCAGGGTGCAGCAACATGACCTCCCCCTGCCGGGCTTGTCAATCTTCGACGGGGGAGGGACGCGGCTGATCTGGCGATTCGGACGAATCGTCAAGACCCGACAGTCGGACCTGCCGCTTCGACAGAGTGACCAGGGCCGCACAGATCCGAAATGCGGCACTTCTTCTCCGGGCGTTTTTTGCTCTCTATTTCCCGAACAACTCGATCGGGGTTCCCTGGGCGATGTTCCCCAGGTTGTTCCAGGTTCTCAGGTCGACATTCAGGCTCACATTGTGAACGCTCCCATCGGCGGTCAGCACCTGCACGATCTGGGGATGTTCGCTCCCTGCTTCATCAAAGTTCTTGCCGAACTGGGTCAGCTGACTTCCGACAGGAACGGTATTGGTAAACGCCGGACCGGTCGGGCTGGGAACAAAGCGGGTGGTGAAGAGCGTGGCAGGCCCACCGTAGGCCCAGCCATCGCTGCTGCGATGATCGTTGGGAGATGCCGAACGGAAGATGCGGCGCTCAGCGACAATCACCGTATTGCTGGTGCCGTCGGTCAGGTCGGCGATCGTGGTGTTGCTGTTGACTCCGAATACTCCCCGATGGACGGCGTGTTGCGTGTACGGGGCGAAGTTCAGACCGGTGGGAGTGAGTGCGGTCAGCTGGGCAGCGGTCAGAGCATAGGTCTGACGGTTCAGCAGGTTATCGGCGGTATTGTTGGCATCGAGGTCGTAGAAGGCGATTCCCGATCCGGTACACCCGGCGTAGTCGGTCCCGCCCGAGGTCCAGGCGGTGCGGTTCAGTCCTTCCAGACCGATCCGTTCGGTGGCGGCGTAGTCGGTGTCCGCTTTCATCGAATTGCGGCGACTGGGACAGTAGAAGCTGGGAATGTTCCCTTTGGGGGGATAGATCGGCTGTGTCGAGGCATCGAGAGTCAGGGGAGGATCTTCGCCGTTGCGGCAGACATTGGCGTTGAAGTTCCAGAAGTTGTAGATCCCCGCCTGATCCATCATCGGCAGGATCTGCAGCATCCAGCTGGTTCCCTGTTCACCCGGACGGACGGCGGTGTTGTTGGCCCCATAGTTCTTGGCTTCCATCGGGTCGGCGATCCTTGCCGGCTGTCCGTTGATCTGCACGGTCTTGAAATAGTGGGCCACCTGCCCGGGGGGGAAGACCCGATGCAGGTCATGGTAGTTATGCAGGGCCAGGCCGATCTGCTTCAGGTTGTTCTGGCACTGGCTGCGACGCGCCGCTTCGCGTGCATTCTGGACGGCGGGCAGCAAGAGCGAAATCAGAATGGCGATGATCGCAATGACGACCAGCAACTCAATCAGCGTAAACCCACGTCTTTGACAAGCCATATGGTACCCCTTTACGAATAACTGGTCGCGGGCGGCGGCCACAAGACAACCGATTCACGGGGCCGTGGAGGTCATGACCTGAACGGCGGGCTCAGAGATGAGGCTGGTCACCCTCATGGATTCAGAAGTGCCTAGCCTGTCTGAAACTCAGCCTTCATAATCCCCCTGATGCGCAGTGACTGTCAAGTCTGAATCCCGCCCTGCCCCGTCTCGAATCAGAGTTGGGAAACGAATTTTTCCCAGTGACAGGCCTTCCGCACGCTGAGCTCATTCCCTTGGACCGAGGGCAAATGGTCTCGTTGGGGCAGCGTCACGTTGGAATTGCGGCGGGCGTGTCGGTCACTTCCAGTAGAAACTTCGCTGCGCCAACCGCTCGAACGCTTCGATGTATTTCTCGCGGGTTTTGGCGATCACGTCCTGCGGGGGTGCGGGTGGAGGACTTGATTTGTCCCAACCGGTCGTTTCCAGCCAGTCGCGGACAAATTGTTTGTCGAACGAGGGCTGGCCGCGCCCCGGCGTGTAGGCGTCAACGGGCCAGAACCGCGAGCTGTCGGGGGTCAGGACTTCGTCGATCAGCACGATCTCGTCGTCGACCAGCCCGAATTCGAACTTCGTGTCGGCGATGATGATTCCCTGTTCGCGGGCGTAGGCGGCCGCCTGTTCGTAGATGTGCAGGGTCATGGTCCGCAGGTCGTCGGCCAGTTCAGCGCCGATGCGGGTGGACATCTCTTCGAACGTGATGTTCTCATCGTGTCCCGTTTCCGCCTTGTCGGCGGGTGTGAAGATCGGCTCGGGAAGTTTGCTGCTTTCCACCAGTCCTTCGGGAAGCGGGACACCGCAGACCGTGCGCGACTGCTGGTATTCTTTCCAGCCCGAACCGGCGAGGTATCCTCTCGCGACACATTCGATCGGAACGACTTTCGTCTTGCGGACAATCATCGATCGTCCTTCGAGTGCGGCGATGTTGGTTCCTTCCGGGAACTGCAGCTCCGCCAGATCGGTCGTCAGCAGGTGGTCGTTCACCTGCAGCGCTTCAAACCAGAAGGCGCTGATCTGCGTGAGGACCCGTCCCTTATCCGGAATACCGCACGGGAGATTCCAGTCGAACGCACTGATCCGGTCGGTCGCGACCAGGAGGAGCCGGTCGCCAAAGTCGTAAACGTCACGGACTTTGCCGCGTCGAACGGGAATTCCGGGGATCTGGGATTCGAGCAGGGTTTCCATGTCTGTTCCGGGTGAATCTGAGACGCTGCCGCCAGAAACGGCGTTGGCAGATGTCAATTCTGTCAGTTTGCGTCAACGAAGGTGTTTTTCTGAGGATTCGCAGTCTCTTTTCAGGCGTTGGCTGCGAAGTGTAACAGGCGAACGGGCTCGCGTCCGCTGCAAGCGGGGTTGCGGGAGTTGTCGCGGGCGGACTAAAATCCGGAGGTGCGGTTGCCGGGTCTGTGAGGATTCCCGGACAGTTGTCGGCGACCGGGGGGAAGCTCAAACAAGGGCGGCCAGAGACACATCGTCCTCCAGTTTCACTGGTGAATCTGGGACGCGGCTTTGGATCAGCATTAATGAGGAGAATGGACCCTATGAAGAAGTTGCTCGCATTGGCAGTGGCGGTGACCGCATTTTCAAGTTTCGCGATCGCCGAAGAATTGAAGGTCGGTGACCAGGTGAAGGCCTTCTACGTCGAAGACGTGACCGGTCCCGCTGCCGGCACCAAGCTCTGCTACCGCTGCCGCTACGGGAATCGTCCGGTCGTCAGCGTGTTCGCACGCGGCGTGAAGGGGGAAGTTCCCACGCTGATCCAGAATCTCGATGGCGTCGTCGGGAACAATCAGGCTAAGGACATGAAGGCCTTCGTGGTGCTGCTGACCGATGAGCCGGAAGCTCACAAGGGCGAACTGAAGAAGATCGCTGAAGAGAAGAAAGTTGCCAACACCCCGCTGACCACCTTCGACGGCATTGCTGGCCCGCCGGCCTACAGCATCTCCAAGGATGCTGACGTGACCGTCATGATGTGGGTCGATGGCAAGCTGAAGGTCAACGAATCCTTCAAGATTGACGAGCTGACCAATGAAAAGGTGGCTGCTGTCGTCAAGAAGACCAGCGAAATTCTGAACTGATTTCCGCTGCGTCAATTTCTGAACATGAGACGCCCGTCGGTTTGTCCGACGGGCGTTTTTTTGTGGCCGCTTCCCGGAATAGTCTGATGAGGTGACAGGATCTGCAGGAGACACCTTGATCAATTTTACTGCTTGCGGGTCGGCGGCGGTTGCAACTCCCCGTCCTCCGCAACAAGATATATCAACACGCTCTCATTGGTCCCGAGTGTATCGAAAGTTTCCGCATGCTGGCCCACCACCTATCGTTTTCCTTGAGGTCGCTCTCGCCGGTTCTGACTCTTCTGTTCGGGTTTGCCGGCCTCTCCTTTGCGGCCGAATCGAAGCTCGAAGTCAAACCGGGGGCAAAGGTTGTTATCATCGGCAATGCACTCGCTGAGTCGATGCAGACCGACAATACGTTTGAAACCCTGTTGTACGAGCGGTTCCCCCAACATCAGTTGGTGGTTCGAAATCTGGGCTGGTCGGCTGACACCATCAACGTCCGTCTGCGGTCAACTGGCTTTCAGGATCATGGGCATACGCTCGTCGATCATCAGCCGGACATCCTGCTGGCCTTCTTCGGCTTCAACGAGTCCTTTGCAGGTCCCGAAGGACTCCCGGCTTTCGAGGCAGATCTCGCCCGGTTTCTCCGCGGCCTGAAAGAGCTCAAATACCCGACCACCAACTATGCCCGCGGGACCGATGTCCCCAAGCTGCAGGACAAATCCGGAAAGGTGGAGAACCCGCCGCAGATTGTCCTGTTTGCTCCGACCGCCAATCAGGATCGGCCTGGACGAGGTATCTATGCCGCACAGAAGAACAATCCCAATCTGAAACTTTACTCCGAGGCGATGCGGCGCGTGGCTGAGCAGGAGAAGGTGCTCTTTGTCGACCTGTTCGAAGGGACTGCGAAGGATTTTGCCAAGCCATCGCGCTCGTTCACTTCCAATGGAAGTCAGTTGAATGCCGCTGGACATGCCCTGGTAGCGGAATACATCGACAGCGTGCTGTTCCCGGCACAGTCACAAGGGGGGGCAGCCACCGCTGATTCCAAAAAGTCCGCCGCGCTGCGAGAAGCGATTGCCGACAAAAACAACCTGTTTTACACAGACTATCGGGCGGTGAATGGTTTCTACATTTATGGCGGACGCAAGGAGCCGTTCGGTGTGGTGAACTTCCCTCCCGAGTTCGCCAAGCTGCGCAAGATGGTCGATGTCCGTGATCATCGCATCTGGGATGCCGCTCAGGGCAAACCGCTGCCCGAAAATATCGACGACTCTCAGACCGGCGAACTGCCGGAGATTCCGACCAACTTCAAGGATCAGGTGGTAATTACCACGCCGGAAGAGTCGGCCCAAATGTTCACCGTTGCCGACGGCTTTCAGGTGGAACTCTGGGCATCCGAAGTCCAGTTTCCGGATCTGAAGAACCCGGTCACGTTCACCTTCGACGCTCAGGGCCGCATGTGGATCACCACCATGCCGACCTACCCGCAGATGCTTCCCGGAGTTCCTTCGGACGACAAAATCCTGATCCTGGCCGACACCGATGCCGATGGACGGGCAGACAAGCAGACGGTCTTCGCCTCGGGGCTCAACCTGCCGACAGGCCTCGAAATCGCCGACGGCGGTGCCTATGTCACCACGCAGCCTGATCTCGCGTTTCTGAAAGATACCAACGGCGATGACGTGGCGGACGAGTGTGAGATTGTTCTGCGCGGGTTCGACACCGCTGACTCGCATCACACGATCAGCGCTTTCGAATGGGGACCCGGTGGAGACCTGTTCATGCTGGAGGGAACCTTCCTGCATTCACAGATCGAAACACCCCACGGACCGGTGCGATGTGCCAACGGGGCGGTTTACCGTTACGAACCCCGGAAGGACAAGCTGGAAGTCCATGTCGCATACAGCTTCGCAAATCCCTGGGGTCTCAGCTTCGACAAGTGGGGACAAGGCTTCCTGAGTGACGCCTCCGGCGGTGCGAACTATTTTGTTACCCCCTTCTCGGGCGAGGTCGATTTCCCCCGGCAGCACCCGTCGATGAAGCAGTTTCTGGTGAAGCAGTGGCGTCCCACCTGCGGAACCGAACTGGTGGCCAGTCGACACTTCCCGGACTCGATGCAGGGAGATTTCCTCGTCAACAACTGCATCGGCTTTCAGGGCGTTCTGCAGTACCGTCTGAATGAAGAAGGCTCCGGCTATGCAGCCACGCCGACCACGCCACTCCTGCGATCCGATGATCCGAACTTCCGTCCGGTCGATCTGCAGTTTGGCCCCGACGGCGCGCTGTATGTTCTCGACTGGTTCAATCCCCTGATCGGACACATGCAGCACTCGATTCGCGATCCGATGCGTGACCATATTCACGGACGCATCTGGAGAGTGACCCACAAGTCCCGTCCTCTCGTGAAGCCACCCGTCATAGCCGGAGCCTCGGTGAAGGAACTGCTGGAACTGCTGAAAGCTCCCGAAGATCGTACGCGTTATCGGGTCCGTCGTGAATTGCGGAACCGGCCGACTGAGGAAGTGATGCTGGCACTTGATGCCTGGACCGCTGCGCTCACCGGTTCCGATCCTGTGACCGAGCAGCTGCTGCTCGAGGCACTGTGGGTGAAACAACAGCACGATGTGGTCGATCCCGCGTTGTTGCAGCGACTGCTGACTGCTCACGATGGGCGGGCCCGGGCTGCTGCTGTGCGTGTGGCCTGCTGCTGGCGGGATGAACTTGCCGACGTTCTTCCCCTCCTGCGAACCGCCGCCAACGACCCACACCCGCGTGTTCGTCTGGAAGCTGTCCGTTCATTGAGCTTCTTTGACTCGGAGCCGGCAGTCGAAATTGCAGTCGAAAGCCTGCTCCACCCACAGGATGACTACCTGCAATACGCGCTCAAGGAAACGCTGCAGACGCTGGAAGCGCGGCTGAACAAAAAGTCGCAGTGATTCTGCGACCAGTGATTCTGCGACCAGTGATTCTGCGACCAGTGATTCTGCGACCAGTGATTCTGCGACCAGTGATTCTGCGACCAGCTCACCGTGCCAGCGGAAGGAGCGCTGTCCTGTTGCAGAGGCCACGCTCCTCGCCCTGCGGCGTCGTTGAGTTCTGTTCGTCAGGACTCACGCTCCGCGGGCACGGGACGGGCCCGTGAGTTCCAGCAGCATGGCCTCCACGGGCCAGGCAGTTTGCTCTTTCCAGTGCCGCGCAGCCAGCGTTTCAACAGGAGAAATGCTGACATCCGTGTGCCGAGGAGCGGCATTCAACAGGCAAGATGCGCCAGGCCAACTTCTTTCTTAGGGAGTGAGAGAAGCCGCCGGCGGTACGTCCCCGCAGCGCCGGGTGCGTACCGGGGATCATCTCCAAGCTGCCAGGGCTGCCAGGATCGGTGAAGATTGCCGGTGGAAGTGGCGAGGCTGAGGCTGCCGGGTCGTCCGCTGGCTCTTCCACTGGACCGAACCCCGCACGACCGCTAAGATTCTTTTCCCGGGCACATTCCACATTGCTGGTGTGGTTCGGAACCCCTGATACTCACGAGAGTTAATTCGATCGCAGGGGGATGAGACGACGGGATGTAGCTCAGCTTGGCTAGAGCGCTACGTTCGGGACGTAGAGGTCGCAGGTTCAAATCCTGTCATCCCGACTCCACTGGACAGGAAGCCCTTCGGCGAGAACGTCGAAGGGCTTTCTCATTTCGTAGCAGAGAGTTGTGTCGTCGAGGGAAAAGTTCAAACAGATGATTTCGAGGATGCGACGCTTGCAGGAGTAATCGGCTGTAAGCCACTTCTCCCGAAGCGTTTGCGAAAGTTCAAACACTTTTGACACCAGGTCCGCCATTTCGTCGCGATTGCGGTCCAACGCATCCATTTGCATCTTGAGCGACGCCATCCGGTCGCGAAGCTCGGTCTGCTTCTTCGCGAAAATCTCGGCGTCGATTTCGCCGTCCACACGCAGGTTCACGACGCGATCCTGCTGGTTCATCGCCATCGTCAACTGACGTTGAAGCTCATCCCGCTGTGATCGGGTTTCGTGCTGCTGGTCGCGAGTCTGAGACGCCAGCACCGCCCGGAACCACTCGCGAACCGCATCGTCCTGAATGCGGATGCGGTCAAATAGAGCGAGAATCTGCTGGTCGAGTTCCTCTTCCCGTACCCGCGTTCGCGGATGCCCTGGCCGGTTGTATTTGGCGCACCGGTAGTAGGTGTAGGCTCGCTCACCGGTGCTCGTCTGCTTGAACTTCCGCTCGCCTGTGATCGGGTAGCCGCAGAATCCGCAGCGGATGAGTTCGCCGCCGTAGGTCAGTTCGTGCGAACGGTAGAAATGTCCGCCGAGAATTTCCTGCACTCGATCCCAAGTGCTGCGGTCGATGAGCGGTTCATGCTTTCCGGGATACCACTCGCCGTGAAACGGCACTTCGCCGATGTACGAGCGATCGTGCAACATTTGATGCACTGAGCTTCGGGCGAACTTTGGAGCCGAAGGCTTGTACGTCAGCCCTTCACGTTCCAGCCGCTCGATCAGTGCATCCAGCGTCAGGTTCTCGTAGGCGAACAACTGAAACACCCGCCGCACCTTCGGCCCCATTTCGGGACAGATCTCCACCACGCTGCGGCCGTTCTTCCGCACGTTGCGGTAGCCATACGGGGCACGGTTGATGAACCACCCTTCCTGCACGCGCCGAGCCAGCCCCTCGCGGACATCGACCGACTGCTGTTCCGTGTAGAAACTGGCCATGTTCGCCAGCGTGCGACGCATCATGCGTCCGGCGGGATTGTCGTCGGTCGGTTGCGACACCGAAATGAACGGCACGCCATACTCGGATTCGAGTCGTTCAAGCTCGACGTAATCGAACAGGTTACGAGCCGCACGATCCACCTTGTAGAACAGCAGCCCATCGAGTTCGAGCGAGTGCTTCTTGGCGAAGGTGACGAGCTCGCGGAACGTCTTGCGTTCCTCGAATTTGCTGGCCGTTTCTGCAATGCGAAACAGCCGCACGATTTCGCCGCCAACTTTTTTCACGTAAGCACGCAGGGCGTCTTCCTGAACCGCCAGCGAAAACCCTTCCCGCTCCTGCTCACGACTGCTGACTCGGGCCAACGCGACGAACTTCTTCATGCCGCTGCTCCGTTCGCACCCAGAGAAACTCCAAGCCACTTCTCAAATTGATGTACGGCCGCCGCTGTCGCGTCAATGCTGACCGCATCGATCTGGAGCAAGTTTCCAGAGATCGCCGCCTCGCCCGTGTCCGACTCGCTCGCATGTTCAGAACAAGCGGCGCTCGACTTGATTGCCGTACACGGTCCAACCAGTGTGAGGCTGTTCCTCACGCCCGTAGAGCTCCAGATATGGACCGGGGCTGACTTGCTCGATGAGACTGCGAAAGAGAAACGGTTTGCGACTGTGAACAGTCCGGCGTGCGAGTTGCCAGCTTCGGATCGTGCGAGCTTGAAACGGCAAATTGCCACGCACGCCGAGCAACAGAAACTCGTGCGAGACGCGCCAGTAGTTGCCCATGCCAATCTGTGGCTTCACCCACACCAAGCACGATTTGTAGCGGAAGCCCCAGGCCCGAACGACATCGAACGCTTCTTGCAGGAAAGCGTTGGTCGTCCACAGATGCAGATGCGCGTCATTGGCGATCAACTGCCGCACAGGCTCGTTCCGAATCGCTTCCAGCGTCATCGTCCGATAGTGGTTCTCAGCTGCTCCGCGCGCGGCCGTGTTTGAGTAGGGCCACGGAGGGTCCGCATACACTGTTGAGAAGCGGATTCCGCTCCGAGAGAGCGAGTGCAAATCGCGCACGATGGTCGGCAACGGCAGGTCGTTGCCGTTCTCATCTGCCTGACCATCCGGTCGTGTCTCGCGACCTTGCACGCTGCACTTCCACGTTCGAGTTATGGACCGACTGAATCATCACCATTGCGGACGGCCTTAGACGGCATCGCCAGTTCGTCTGCGGCAAGCGTTCGGAACAAGCGGCTCGCGCCGACCAGAATTCGTATGGCGTCTTCGATTGAAAGCGGCGATTCGTAACGCGGTTGCCAGACTTCCAGCGTCTGTTCCACCAATGCGACCGTCACCCACTCGGGCGTTCCCGGCGGGAGAATCACGCTCGGCGTTTCTTCCGAGTCGCGGGCAGTCGCTTTGGAACGCCGCTGCACCATCAAACACTCCCCTCGTCGCCCAGCAGGCAGTCGATAGATGCAGCCAAGGACAGCAGTTCCTGCCGTATCTGAGAAGACAAGCAGCCGTCATCGGCGATGACTTGCGCCAACACGCGGGCCAACTTGATCAGATCGAGGATGTCTCTCGGCAGCAGCCGCTGCGTCGCACGGTCGTTGCGGCTGTCGAGTCGAAAGATGCTGAACCCATACTTCCAACTCGCACCCACAGCGCGTTCCTTCCCGATTGAAGCCGTGAGATCTCCCGCACCGACCATCGCGTACGGTTTGTTGGATGGAGGCTTCATTGTTCCACCCCCGCCTCAGAAACGGCTCCTTGCTCGCAAATCCAGGTGTGCGCCTGATCGACGACCTTGGCAAGAAGAAGCAGGTCATCCCTGCCGAAGTGGTTCGACTCGCGCCACACATCGCCATCGCGGAACAACCGCGTTACGGTGACGTTGTGGCGGTCGCCTGCTTTGGTCTGATTGTGCCAGACGCTTGCCTTGATGTAGCCGATACGAATGCTGTGAACCGGTTGCTTTGCCATGTGAGCTGTCCTTTGATGAGTAACGGTGGAGAGCCGAATGAAGGCGGTGTGGACTAGAGCAACTCGCTCTGACCGAGTGCAGGGGCCAGCACGGTCCACCCAGGAACCGGCTTTATGCCGAAGAGTTCCAGGTATGGTCCCGGACTGACGCGCTCGATCAGCGTTCGAACTACTTCCGGTTTGCCCGCTTGAATCGCAGCGTCGGCACGAATCCAACTCAGCACTGACTTGTTGCGAAACGGCAGCACGCCGCGAACACCGAGTGCCATCATCCGGTGCGAGGTCCGCCAGTATTCGCCGCGCCCCCCCTTGCCGGATACCCACACGAAGGAACTGGTGAGCTTGAAGCCCCAGGCTGAAATCAGCCGGGGTATATCGGTGGAGTACTGCTCCGGCAGCCAGAGATGCAGATGGGCGTTCTCCTGACAGACGTGACTTACCGGCAGTTCAAACAGCGAGGCGAGTTCATCACCACCTTCCCCGAAGTCCGGCCACAGTGGATTGACGTACAGGCACGAAAACCGCTGTGGCTGCTCAATCAGACTCTTCAGCGACTCAAGCACGGACGGGCCATTGCCGCCGATAACAGGCTGCGCCGGTGTCTTCTTTTGTTTGAATCGCTTACGCCGCTTGGCCACGAAGTCCTTGGCCACACGCAGCAGCCCGGCAGTTGTCACCTCGCCACGCCCTGACTTCGTTTCCGTGACGTACTTCTCGAAATCCCGATCAGGAATCGCCGCAGTCAGTTGCCAGCGTGATGACTGATCTTTGGTAATGCCCAAGTCATCGAGCTTTACCCGCTGCTCAGACTGCTCTGACTTTCGATCACCGCCATGCAACTGCAACTGGGAGAGCAGCTCCCCCGCCTTGCGTTCGGCACGGAGCTTCACTTCGGCCGCATAATTCTGAAGCTCCAGGCCCATTCCGGCAGACTGCGCGTACTTGCGCACCGCTTCAGCCTTATCTCGAATGGCTTTGATGCCATCGAGGCCATGCACTTCCGCAATCGCCCGATGGGCTTCTGTTAGCAGCAGTAATTCTCGTGGTGGCTCCGTTGTCTCCGCAACCGCGTCACTTGATCCGCCGGGAGTCTCCGGCGGATGGACCCGTTCGCCCTCTACCAAGTCGCCTGCAACAGCCCCACCATCTTTCTTCGCAAACCAGTTCTGCATCGTCGTGCTCCCATGTCGTGAACGGAATGTCCTCTCACCACATCGAAGCTACGTGACCAAAAGCGAATCGCGAAAAAAGAGACACGGCTTGTGGCACCACTGCGAATTCAAGCTCGCCGTGTGCGCTCGTAATTCACTGTGAAAAGTGAGGCTTCAAGTTCGACACCTTGGCTGGCGAGTTGGAATCGCTTGCAGACTTCGCCCACCCCCGCCCGCGACGGATTCCGTCGCGCCGCTGATCGTCTCCCGATGCCTCCTGTAATCCGCCCCACCTGTTCGCTTCCCTCCCGCAGCGTCAAGGTCCGCTCCGCTTTGCTCCGCTCTCCACCTTGACCCTGCTCCGGTACGCCCGCCCCGCTTCCCCTCTCGGATGCCACTCAACATCGGTCGCTGTGCGTTGCACGTTTCCGTCTGAGTGGGCCTCACCGCAAGCGGCTCTCAAAGGCCCACTCAGTCGAAAACATGCGGACTGGGTGGTTGTGAAAACTGGCCGTCAACGCGGCCGCTCTCTGGAGAGGCAACCACATGGACAAAAAAGAACAGAGCGAGCAGAACCGAGAAACTTGGTTGGTCAAAGTTTGGATCGACAACGATCAAGGCATGTACCTGTACTGGCGCGATCGCACCGCGCAGTTTCTTCGCTCGGAACCCAGCGACCAGGCACGGAAGCAGTTGGCAGACGCGCTCGAAGAATGGTTTGAGGATCTCGCCCCGGAAATCCCCGCGTCCGCGTTCTCGGATCTGATGACTACCGCGACCAGCCGCATCGACTGGTACAGCATCGCCGACGAGTTGATTGTAGATTCCCCGAAACAGAAGCCGGAACCAGTTCTGATCTTCGCCTACACGCGCAAGCAGGCCATCGAGGATGGAACGCTCGTTGATGTCAGCGACTTGGCCAAAGAAGCGGGATTCAAATTTCCTGTCGCGATCACCGCCGCCGCCTGGACTGCCGCCGTTGAAGTGCCATTCAATGCCCCCGGCCAAGACGAAACCGGGAGGCTTTGGGACGTTCTAAACGTGCTGAGGTTCAGCATCATCGGCAGAGACGAATCAGAGATCCGCTTCTGTGTCTCAGTTGTCGGCTCCGGCGGAACTTCCCGCCGTGTTGATCTCAAGTCGATTTGCGGCCCAGGAGATAATGCAGAGCCGGTAATCACGATCATGCTTCCACGCGAGGACTGATTGAGATCCTCCCAGCTCGCCCCAGTACGGGCGGGCTGAATTCTTCGCCGCGCCGCCACCGCCCCTGGCCTCCGCTGGACGCAGCGGCCAGCCTTCGCTCCTGAACGTCGCTCAGGCCCCACCACGTTCGGGTCGCTTATTCCGCTTCGCGGAACACGCTCGCCTCACTCCCCCTCATGGTCTCGCCACGCTGCGCGACTCCGGCCCCCACCTGTTCGCTTCCCTCCCGCAGCGTCAAGGTCCGCTGCGCTTTGCTCCGCTCTCCACCTTGACCCTGCTCCGGTACGCCCCCGCCCCGCCTCCGGGCCTCCATCGCTCCGCGTCGCGAGCGTTTCCTTCGTTCCCAGCGGGATGGACTGCACCACAAGGGATGCCAATCAGTCCATCCCGCCGGAAACGAATGCAGGGGTGGTTGACGAACAACCAACGCGCAAGCGCGCACACGGAGGAAAACATGAACGACAAGACGAACAACACCCAGGAACATCCCCTCTTTGGAGAAGTGATCTTTGCCTACAGCCGGGCACAGGCCATCGAAGATGGCGTACTGATCGAAGTGAATGAGCAGCTCGCCAAACAGATTGGCTTTGTACTCCCCATCGCGATGACTTCAGCCGCTTGGGAGTCCTGCATTCCTGTCCCGGAACACCTCAAAGACCAGCCCGACCAAACCGAAGCCTTGCGACTGGCCGACCTGCTTCGGGTGCTTCGCTTCGTGATTCGCAACCGGATGGAGTGCGGACAGGACCGCGTGAATTTCCAAGTGCTCAGCAGCTTCCAGACGGCAATCAGGAAGCCATCAAGCTGAAAGCGATCTGCGGACCTGGTGACGACCCGCGCCCAGTGCTGACCATCCTGCTGCCTCACGAGGACTGATCGGTTTCCTCCAACGGGGCCAGTGCTCCCGCCCAACATTCGCACCGGTCGCACTGGGGCCGGTGTTTCTTCATGGAGGAATTACAATGACCGCTTGGAAACGCTTTCAAAATCGAAGCAACGACAGACCAAAATCGAACCTGATCCGCACAGAGGACATCGTCAGGCAGATGTTTCCGCGACCGGAGGCGCGTCGCGGAATCAACGAACCGGTCGCCGCGTTTACGTTCGGTGATGTTTGGGCACGAATCTGGTTGAACGAATCCAAAGACGGCACGACGTATCTGCGAATTTCTTTGCACCGCATCGACAACAGAAATGCCTCTGACTGCATTCGAAACAACTTCCGACCTCAAGACTTCAACGACGTGATTCGCGCCGTTCGGCGCTGCCATATCTGGCTCAAGGAGCAATCCAAATAGCTCCACGCTCCGCCGCTTTAGGCGGGGCATTTTTCTGCGCGCTGAGGTACGCGGCATTGCCGCGTCTTCTTTGTCCCGTCCGGTCGCAGCATTCCCCAGTACTTCGTACTTGGGAGATGCCTTGCCCGTCCTCCGTCGCATCCCGTGCCGCTGAACGCGGCCCGTGCTGCTCCTTGCGTTGCTGGAACGCAACGCTGCCTGAACGGCATGGCATGACCGGCTGGGGCCGGTGCATGCCGCGACCTGTACGGTCGCCGGCTCGCTGCCGCTCGCCTGGGTCCGACCCGGCTGGGGCCGGGTGCGGACCACTCGGCCTCCGCTGAACGCTGCGGCCTGCCCCTGCGGTCTGTACGACCTTCGGGGCACCGCGTCGCCAGGGCGACGCGGGACTTCTGTGATCGGCGTGGCACTTCACCCTGCAGGGCGAAGTGCCACGCGACGTGCTGCAAGGCACGGGCGTAATGCGAAAGCAGCATCCGAGTAAGCGCGACAAACTGTGCCAACGTGTCAGGTCAGAGTGTCCGCCGACACCTGGGCTGAATCGGCGCAGAAGTTTCGGTACAATCCAAGGCTTATTTTCTGATCACGCTGATTGCCAGTCGTTGCGAGGTTGATGTTGACCGAATGTGATCGCGAAATCGTGGGCATGCTTTGTAGTCGGGTTCGAATCGTGGCTCTGAGTCAAGTTACAAATCACTGGTGGAAGGAAGCCAAACAAGGGCTGGAGAACGCACGTCGTCGTCTCTCCGTGCTGGTGAAAGAAGGACTTCTGAATGAGTCGCAGGTGATGGCGCGACCCCTCCCGGAACTCACCGCACCCGTGATGAGCTGGAAGCCCGGTGACGCCGAACCTGCATACGGCAGCATCGCTTGGCGGTTGCAATCGCGCTGGGAAAAAGAGCCTCGCAAGACCCGCGTCTACTTCGCCACCAGCCGTGCAGCGAATCTCTTTGGAGGCCGTGCAGCCGGTCGCATCAAGCAAGAGTTTCAGGCAACGCATGATCTCGGCGTCAGCGAGATGTTTTTGCAGCTTCGCGAGCAGCGGCCTGACGAGGCCAAGAACTGGATTGGAGAAGACGAGCTCGCCCCGCATCGGCGCGGACAAAACTTCCAGATGCGGTGATCGCCCTTCGTGCCGATGAGCGTCCGCAACTCGTGTTGGAGTTCGGCGGCGCTTACGACAAAGACCGACTGATCGACTTTCATACCGACAACCAGCAGCGGGGACTGCCCTACGAGATTTGGTAATCATGGCCAGACGGAACACAAAGCATCCCCGTTTGGTCGACCGGGATTATGAAATTCTCGACCACCTGCCCCGTTATCGCATGACAACGCGCGAGGTTCTGCACCACCTCTTCTTTTCTGATAGCGAACTGAATGCCGTCACCAAAGTCACGTCTCGCTTGGTCGATCACGGATTTCTGAACCGCTACGAGCTGTACTCCGGTCGCAGCTACTTCGTGGTCGGCATTGAGGCAATCAAGCTCTTCGGACTCTCACCCAAAAAAGTGCAAAGCCATCGGCACTCAAGCGCTCCCGCGTGAATACGGGATCTTGCTCTTTTGCTGCATGGCCAACACGCCACGCGAGCGGCTGCTGGTGTCGGAGCTACAGCAGAAAGTTCCGAATTTCACCGGCAAGCGTTCCGACTGTGGTCACTACTACCTGGACCATGACGGCGAAACCGTTCGCCTGGCCCATATCCGAGTCGATCAAGGAGGGCCGCCAGACCATGTCATTCGGAAGTGCCGAGAAGACTTGGAAATGCAACTGCGGATCGCCGCTGTCCGCACGCTAATCGAACAAGACCGCTATCTCGTGGCAATCATCACAGCCACCGAAGAAAAGGCCGCCGCAATTCGCGAGGCCATTCAGCGGCACAGTTGGAACGTTCGCTTTCGCGTCGAAGCCGTCGAAGATCTCGCCCAACTGCTCGCGAGCGGGTCGTCGAGTCGTTCTCCGTTTGATGGAGACGGCTGATGTTTCGCACCATCCGGCAGTTTCTCGATTCACTCGATCTGCTCCCAAAGTCTCTCGCGCAGCCGATCGGAAACCCCACGCAGGTTGACCGGCTGCCGAACACCTCAGGCGTCGAGCTGGAATTTCCGGTCGTCAGCGGATCACTGCCCGAGAATCGCCGGGGCGCCCGCTGGCAGATTTTTCTGGGACTACTGTGTTGCCTTCCGCTGGCGATCGTCGCCAATTTCAATTTGTACTACTCGATTGAATTCATCCTGGGGGCCGTCGGGGCGCTCGCCCTGGCGATTTTCTCGGTCGTCTTCACCGGCTTTCCGAAGCGCTGGTCTGCGTGGCTGTACTATCTCTTCGTCTTGCCGCCGCTAATGCTCGCGTTGACCATGCTGCGCGAGCCGTTGCTCATCGCGACAGTCGCGTGCATTTGTGCCGTCATCGTCGCTGACAGCTTCGCGTGTCATTTCTTTCATTTGCAGACCACCTCAGTACTGGACCGCGATCGCGCCCTCCAGCTTCGCTCGCTCTGGCGAGCGCGCTGGTTTTGGAATACGGCCAAAGGTCTGGAGCTGTACTCACTGCTGGTTGTCGGGCTGTTCTCCTTTCCCGTGTTTCTCTGGTGGCTCATGTCGGCCCCAGCATCGGGCATGATGTGGGCCAACGTGCCGCCGCTGATGCTCGGCCTCTTGGTGTTGCTCCTGCTGCCGCTCGTGGTGGAGGTCCTGGCAGGCTACTTCTACGTTCGCCCGTGGATACGACTGCGACAAATGCGAACCGCGTTCTGGCCAGCGCTGGTGCAGTGGTTCACCTACAACCCACAACACATCAAAGTTGCCGGTGCCTACCAGACGCCGGCAGGCAGTTGCCGGCGACGCCGGCGGCTGAGTTTTTGGTTGCTGATTCTGTTCGCGGCGAGTTTCGCGCAGCTTTTCAGTCATGGCATGGACTACAGCAATCGGCTCTTTCGGGTGCAGGGATTTCCTCGCCGTGGCTTCTGGGAAAAGCTCCATGACTTCGATCCGGCTGACTGGCACAAACGAGAAAACCCGACCAGCATTCGCGGCCAGTCACCCGATCCAGAACCCGCAGCCGATTCTTTCCTGCTCGCTGGCGATCCGAAACTGGAGCCGTATCAGGAACGAATGCTCCAACGCATGCCGCCCGAGGAACGCGAGCAATACTTGAAGCGGCTTCGTGAGCGAATGCCAGCGGAGCCGACAGAGCCTGCAAAGCCTGCGGCCACTCCAAAGTCGGCCTCAGAAGCGGGTGATCCGGCATCTCGGGAGAAGCAACAAGATCGCATCGCCGCACGGTTTTTCTGGGTCGCTGCTGGCTGGACTCTCGCGGTTGTGACCTGGGCGACCTATCCGGTCTTCGCGGTCTTATTCCCGCTCCTCTACGTCGGCGGCTTTTGTTTCGCAACTACTGGCCGCGTCGCGGGGTACCTCCGTCCCAACAGTGATGTAGATCCGCAGGACATTCTCTCAGCGGACGGTTGGGAAGAACTCGTCAAACGAGTGCAGTCCTCAGAAGACAACGTGGAGAAGAAAAGTCTGCTGCTCGGAGTCAACGCCAGCGACAACACGCCGGTGTTGGTTCCGCTGAAGGTCTTCGAGGAACACGCGCACCTGATCGGCGATTCCGGCTCGGGCAAAACTTCACTCGGAATCTCGCTGATTCTTTCGCAGATGGCGCGAGTGCAGGACACCTCGGTTGTCGTTATCGACCTGAAGGGGGATGACCTGGCGCTGTTCAGCGGGAGTCGCATCGACTCAGAAAAGGCGAACAAGCCCTTTCGCTGGTTCACCAACGAACTGAATCGCTCAACGTACGCCTTCAACCCGCTACGGCAGGCGTTTTTCGCAGGGCTGTCGCTGTATCAGAAAACCGATGTCATCACGACGGCCTTGGGTCTTCAGTACGGCACGGATTACGGGCGCGGATATTTTTCTGACGCAAATGCCGAGCTTCTCTTCAACGCCCTGAAGGTCCGGCCCGACATCGACTCCTTCCGGGAATTGGAGCAAGTCCTCGGGGATCGCTACGCGATGCGCGGCGTCAGCAACCAGGTGCTAAAAGACGGCTCGCACATCCGCACTATCGTGTCTCGATTGGCAGCTACCGAAGCTCTGAATGTCACGCCACGCACTCAGGTCCCGGAGACCGTCCTCAAGGAGCAGATCGAATTCAGTGACGTGTTCCGCACTCCGCAGGTCGTCTACCTCCACCTGCCTTCGTCACTTGGAACAACATCGTCGGCTGAGATCGCCCGCATCGCACTCTATTCGCTGCTTGGCTCGGCGCGGACCGTACCCGACGCCGAACGCAAACAAGTGTTCGTTTTCATCGACGAGTTCCAGCGCATTGTCTCCGGCAATTTGGAACTGATTCTCCAGACCGCCCGCAGCATGAAAGTCGGACTGATTCTGGCCAATCAGTCGATGTACGATCTGAAGCGTCAGGGCATCGACCTGATGCCCGCCGTTCGGGCCAATACTCGCTACAAGCAAATCTTTGCTGCATCCAATGTCGAGGATCAGCAGGAGTTGATCGCTCTTTCCGGTCAAACTCTCGTTCACCAACGCGCCTGGCGGGAGTCCCTGAGCGCCCTTCACGGCGGACAGACCAGCGTCGGCTACAGCGAAACGCTCCTTCCCCGGCTTGGCGTCAACGACATCCTGCTCGCCACCGATCATCCGCTCCAAAGCATCGTCCAGATTCGACGCGGCGATGGCTACGCGCAGTACGGCGGTTTTCCTTTCGTCATGCGCTCGACGCATCACATCAGTGCCAAAGAGTACGGTGAACGAAAGAATGCTCGTTGGCCAGAACAGAACCCGGCAACACTGGTGCCCACATTGGAGTCGGCCGCTGCGATTCAGGATGTCGTCGTGGGCGAAAAGCGAAAACCGATCATCGATGCCAAGCTGCCGTTTGAAGAAGCGGACGGGAACAAACCAGACCCGCTCCGCGACGTTTGGCAGTCCCAAGTTTCAAAACGCAAGAAACGACCCCCAAAGAACTAATCCGATAGAAAGGGCAATCAATGACCGACCAACCACCGGCCCCAACTGGTGACGTGTCGCGGCCTGACTCCCGTCGGCTCGGCACGACCGCCGTTGTTGTTGGCCTGGCTCTGTTTGCCGCCTACATCTATTTCGACGGCAAGAAATCTCGCGATGCGGCTGAAGCCCGCCTCGCGGAACAGGTCTCCCAGAACGCCGAATTGCAGAAGAGCATGGCCAATCTGCAAGAAGTCGTTTCAGACTTGAAGACGTCGAAGCTGTACCAGCAGCAGGAGCAAGCGATTGCCCGTGATGCGTCGCTTACCGCCGTTCAGGTCGCGAAGACTGCTGAGGACCGGATTGCCCAGCTCCGCAGTGCATTGAAGGTCTGGCAGGCCAAACGCAGTGAAGTCCTTGACGGCGAGGCTGGCCGAAAGATTGCTTCCGACTGGAAGCTCGTCGAACGTGCGGATCGTCTGCTCTCGCCTTACCTCCCCACCGCAGAAACTGCCGACCAACTCGCGCAGCGCCTGGACAGCTTGATGCAGCCGGTCAAGCGTGCTGCCGAGCAAGACACTGCATTCACGCCGAGCAAGGATCTGCAATCGCGGATCTCCGATATCGAGTCGAGCGTCAACGAGCAGTTGGATGAGATTCAACGTGCGACACGCGACTTGGCGGCACTGGCGAAAGAAGCCAGTGCTCTCACCCCACATGAAACGATGACGCTGCAAGCTGCCCTGGATACTGTCCAGGAGCATCGCGACCAGGAACGGCGCGAGGCCGAAGATGCCGCATTGGGACAAGCGCGGCGCGAAGGTGCCGATCGCATCGCCAGAGAAAAGGCGGAAGCGCAGCGCAAGATTGACATGGCCCAGGCGGAAGCGACAAAGCTCGCCGGTGAGCAGGCCGCGGCGAAGATCGTTCAGGAAGCCCAGGCCGAACAACGTCGCCAGCAGGAAGCGATGGCGGCCAAGAAACTTGCCGAGGAAAAAGCCGCCCGCGACGCCGATTTCGAGAAAGCTCTGCCCGACATCAAGCACTACCTGTCAGCGTTGGTCGAAAACGGCACGACGTACACCAAGAACGCTGCCAAACCTGGCCCGGTGTCGTACGCAAAGCTCGTCGAATGGCACGCGATGAAGGAAGGCCGCACCGGCATGGAGGGCCTGATGTACGTCGCCAGCATTCAGAACGACCGCAACCAAGGACCGATTCCAAAGTTCATTGGCAGCGCCTCCGGCTTCGAGCGCACCAACACGCCGGAGTTGAGAAAGGCCCATGCGTTGCTGCTCAAGTACGCAAAGCAGATGGTGGAGAAGGGGCTACTCGCCCCCTGAGCCGAATCTGGTACAATGCAGGCATGTTCCTCCGCTGCCGGGAACAGAAAAATAAGGCGGCCTGACCCATTCCGCCGGGCAGTAAAACATAAGGCGGTTTTTTCGTTGGCGCGCGAATCGAGCTCGCATCTGACGACTTTGATTGTCAGTTGAAACTTGCGACCTCGTGCCCAAGGAACACATGCGACGCAGCTTGGAGACGAGGCCCTCGGGAATCGAACAACAAAGCCTCTGCGGGCCAAGGCGAACGGCGGAGTCGACTGCTCGTCTCTGCCCCGAGTCTTCCTCATCCTTCATTCATCGAGCCAAGGGCCTCCGGCCTCACGGGGCGAGCTCGACGGATGAAGGACGACGAAGCCTCAGCACCCAACTGGAAGTAATCTCGTGGCTTTGGTCACGCTGACAAACTTGACGCCGTATCTGTCGTTTGGTATCACTTGATATCTGTTGACAGGAGGCATGCAAATGAATTCAGAGGCCCAATGGCTGTCTCTTGAAGAGACGGCGGATTACCTAAGCATGGGAAAAACTGCGCTGTATGCGCTCGCTCGCGATGGCCGGATTCCCGCTCGCAAACTCGGAAAAAAATGGGTCTTTGAAAAGGCAAGCGTAGATGCCTGGGTTCGCGCTAACCAACCGCTGGAGTCATTCTTTGTAAACCTGGACTTCAATATCGAGGAGAATGCTGCTCTTCGCGATCCCCAACGCGATGGCTATCTGCGGACGTACGACTTCTTTCGTGCAGGCAAGAACAAGGCAATCCTTCAGATACCCGTCGGCTGCGGCAAAACCGGTCTGGCAGCCCTGCTTCCTCTCGGGCTCGCAGAGGGGCGCGCCCTTGTTATTGCGCCGAATCTGACAATAAAAAATGGCCTTTACGAGGCGATGGACATCACGAACCGCCAGAAATGCTTCTGGCGGAAAGCAGCAGTACTGAGTCCTGACCAAATGGTAGCCGGGCCTTTGGCATGTACCCTCGACACAGGCAATATCTCGGTAGCGACCAAGTCGCACATCGTCATCACCAACATTCAGCAGCTTGCGACCAGCGTCGACAAGTGGCTTTCGCAGTTTTCCGATAACTTCTTTGACATGATTATCGTCGACGAAGCCCACCACAGCGCCGCTGCAAGCTGGCAGAAGGTCATCGATCACTTTCCGAATGCAAAAATCATTCACATGACTGCGACGCCGTTCCGCAGCGATCGACAGGAAATCGACGGGGAGTTGGTGTTCCGTTATCCTTTCCGCAGCGCGACCCTAAAAGGCTACATTAAGCGACTGAAAGCCAGTTACGTCGCTCCTTCTGAAATCGAACTCGGTTTTTCCGACGAGCGAGGCCGCACATACAACCTTGACGAGGTGCTCAAGCTGAAAGAGGAAGAGTGGTTCAGCCGAGGTGTTGCGCTTGCTCGACCCTGCAACCAGCACATCGTTGACAGCAGTCTCGAAAAGCTCGAAGAGCTGCGGCAAAGTGGAACTCGACACCAGCTTATCGCCGTCGCGTGCTCGATCAATCACGCTCGGGAAATCCGATCGCTCTACCAGGAACGAGGTTTCAACGCCGATGTAATCCACAGCAAGCAAACTTCTGACGAACAAGAGGCGATTCTCATTGCCCTGCGCAACGGTACTCTGGATTGTATTATCCAGGTGCAGATGCTTGGCGAAGGGTTTGACCACCCGAAGTTGAGCATAGCAGCTATCTTCCGCCCATTTCGGACCCTCGCCCCCTACATCCAGTTTGTCGGCCGAATTATGCGCGTTGTCGTTCAGAACGACCCGGTGCATCCAGACAATGTCGGCCACATCGTCACTCATCTCGGCATGAATCTCGACGAACGGCTAAAGGAGTTCAAGCAATTCGAGAACGACGATCAAGCATTTTGGGATAAGGTGATCAGCGGCGACGAGCCCGAGGTGCCTGCTGAAGTCCGTGATGGCTCGACGCGGCTTACGGTTGGCGAGCGCGTCGTCGTACATGGTGAAGTTGTGGAATCGCTTTGGGAGGAAGATTTCACTACCATCGAGGATCAGCAGGTCATAGAGGATTTGCGCGACCGGCTGCGGTTGTTTGGTCTCGACCCCAGCCAGGCAGACGAACTCGTGAAAAAAGCGCAGGTGGCACCCGTTCGCAAGCGGGCGCCTTCTGAACCGTTCGCGGTCCAGCCGCAACGGGAATGGGAAGAGGCTAAAAAACGGCTGTATGAGCAGGCGCAACGCATCGCGAAATTGCTGCTCAACCACGTCGAGTTGACTATGCCCGGCATGGAGCTTGTCCATAAATACAAATCTCTGAAGCTTGCAGGAAAGAACAACTACGTGTCTGCTCTGATGATGGTAAATGCCGAGATCAACAAACGCCTTGGAAAAGAGCGTGCACAGGCTTCAACTGAGGAATTCAAACACGTATTGGATAATCTCGATGACATCCTCCAGACCCTTGCGAGACGTGTCCGCAAAGCCAAGTCCGAATATGAAAAAAATCAAGCCTAGAGGTCCCGTTCCCTCGCTAATTGGCAGTACGAACGGAAGGCCAAAGCGGGTAAATGTCTTGAAGGCGTCAAAATGCTCTCGCTGTCAGGGACCATTTGTCGCCGGGCAAACCTGTGTTGAAATCCCGAAACTTGGCACAGGTTTTTCTACCTCTAAGCGAGTATGCGACGAATGCTTCCGCAGCATCCTGACAAAGACATCTGAGGATCTTGAAACCATCAAGATGATCTAGCAATCGCGAATTGGTTTACCGACGGGTAAGTGCTGCGCCGCGACAAGAGTCAGAGGTCCGGTGGTGCCGTAACCTCTGCGAGAATGGTTCGAGAATCGCCTTCTGCGTCATCCCGAACCGATCTCAGTCAACCATCGCCGTTGCCAGCATCGTGCCCCTGGCTGAAGATCCAGGAATGAGCTTGATCGGCGACTTTCGCGACCAGTGGCAGATCATCGCGTCCGAAGCTGGCGGAGTCCTTCCACGCTTCTCCCTCCTTGTAGAGGCGACTGACGGTGACGTTGTGGCGCGTCCCGTTCTGCGTGTCGTTCTCCCAGATCGCAGCCTTGATGCGTCCCAAGCGAATCTCATGAACCGGTCGATTTTTGGTCTGCTGTGACATGACGAATAGCTCCAACAAGAATTGAAACGGAACCAATGAGCACTTCCACAACGGAGGTGTTCCACAGACAACTAAGCAGCCAGGGCGAACAAGCGGCCGATTTTCTGATCGAGTTCTGCCCGATCGCCTGCGAACTTCACCGACTGACTCAGCCGGGTGAAGGCATCCACCAATGCGAAGATTGTGAATGCGCCTTGAGCCTGCGCGAGTGCCAGGGCCTCTTTGATCAGCCCTTTGGGCAAGTCCTCGCGGGCCAGCACTTTCGACACCTGTTCGGCATCGTCGCCGAGTTTCTGCGTCAGTGCTTTCTGCAGCACACCCGCGAAGCTGTCCCGCCGTGCGTCGCGCCGTGCGACCAGCTTTTCGACCAAGCGCCGGATCTCATCCAGGCCATCCTTGACGTTGGCCGTGTGCTTTCGGCTGAACTCGACGACTTCGACAGCGTCCCACACGATGTGGTTCTGACACACCTTTTGGAACCAGAACGTCTGAACGCCGAGAGAGCGCCGACCGACTTCACTGTTCCAGACGAAGAAACCAGGTGCGAACGCATCACCGTCAATCTCGATCCAGCCGAGCGGATCGATCAGAAACGCGAACATGTCCTGCTCACCGCAGTACAGCCCCGTTCCGTGTCCGTTCATTGCATTCTGCGGAGCTTGAAAGCCTGGCCCCGCTTCACGGACTGCATCCAAAAGATCGGCGTTCCAGAGGCGCGTGTAAGCGACTCCGTGAACCGACCTCACGAGGTTGTCCATCGTCAACAGTTGCAGCGGTTTGTCAGAGCGCGGAAGCGTCTCTTCAAGTGCTCGGCTCGCAGTCTTGTTCGACAGCCGATTGATCGTGTCTTTGCTCACGCCGGCCATGCGGCAGAGCTGTGAGAACGACCAGTCATTGAGCACACGATCGGGATTGTCTCCGATCATCAACGTCATGTCGTGCGACAACCGCACGTCCTCCGGCTTCTGCCAGATGTCTGAGGACTGCTCACGCTGCTGGCGACAATGGCCGTGCAGCACATCGAGCGAATCGAAGCACTCGTCCGGCGGTCGCCGAAAGAGTTCCTGATTGGCCGTAGTCAGATTCGTCATGATGCCTCTCCTCGAAATCGCGGACTTGGAAAATCCGCCCGGCATACGCAGCCGAGCCACGGGTCGTCCACACACGTGGGCAACCTGGGACTCGGCCGGTGGGGCCGTGGAAAGGCCGAGAAAAATTGAAAACCTGTGGCACCACCGACCTCCCGATCACGGCCCGACCCGTCAACGAGAGGTGGCGTTTGTCATCCCTCCTATTCCCGACAAACAGAGAGCGTTTCTGATCCAATTCCCTACCACGAAGCGAGGAAAAAGGCAGTGGGAACGCCATGAAAAGATCAGCAATAACGAGTGCTTGCGAGGTCGCCTGCACTTTTGCATGCAACGGTGCTTGAGCCGATGCAGCAAGCGCCCGACAGTACCATTGGAGGGACAGGCTTGGGTACCAGGCATCAGCGGAAGGTTTCAGAACCGATTCAGACTGCGTTTAACGCGGTGTCAACCGCCCCTTCCGTGGCTGAACTGCGTCAGTCACTCGGGCTGACCCGAAAGCTGTTCTCGCGCCTCACCGGATACTCGGAGCGGGCGATTGCTGAATGGGAAACGGGAAAGGAGCAGAGCGACTCATCCCGTCAGCGGTTGACAGAGATTGTCCGTTTGCAGCAAGCGTTGCTCACCGTGATTCCTGCCGAACAAATCGGTGCCTGGCTGCTGCTGCCGAATGACTCCCTCGACGGCTTCAAGCCCTTGGAAGTCATCGAACGCGGTGAAATTGACCGAATCTGGCGGTTGCTCTATCTGCGGGATGCTGCTTAACGACGGAGAGAGGCATTCGCACTACTGCGGCCAGCGCAGCAGGCGCTGCGGAGTGAGGAAGATTGACGTTCCAGCGACGTGGAACGTGGGACGGTCTTCGGGTTGGCAGGTCCATTCGTAACGGCCCGTCATCCATCGCCCATCCGAATAACGCTTGAGGCTACCGCCGCAATGCACTGGCTCGCCCGCCTGAGGGACACATTCGGAGTCGCTCATTCTTTCGATAACTTCGATGTGCGCCGCTTTGTGACGACTACTTCTTCCGATTGATCGTGCCCGCATAATCGTCGAGAAGTTGCCGCAGTTTTAGTCGATGCCCTTCTCCAAAAGAATCGTATGTCAGCAAAATAAATGGGAATCCGGGGCTCTGCATCGTCAGCTCCCACACTAGATCATGATGCCGATACACTTCCTCGCCTATTTGAAACAGTGCGTAAATCAACGCTGAAAAAGCGTCAGGACCTGGCACTAGTTCGACCTTCATGTTTGGCGCCCCATCGAACTCGAATCGACAAAGAAAACGCCCATCTTCGAGCTCAGTTGGGAGAAATAGCCGTACTGTTACCGGAATGCCGTCGGAGTCCTTACGGACCAGTCTTCTCTGAGCAATAAGTTTTTCAGAAGTCATGGAGCCTACCGAAACGCATTGATCAGAGCTGCAAGGGCCGACACGGTCAGTCGGAGTGAGGAAGGCTTTGGCATAGCGCACCTGCTTACGTCGGGAAGGAATATGATCTTCCTCACCCAAGCAGTTTGGAGCCGCGAATGTCAAACTGGAGTGCAAAGTCAGCCAGCGGCGAAATACCGCCGACAGACACCGGAAACCCCTCAGGACGAAAAACAGGCTCGCCGGGGTATCGCGTTTAGTGCTACACAAAAGACGTTGTGGGGCACTAACTCTGACATTCGGAAAAACTCACCGGATCGCCATTTCCCGGCGAGTTCGGTGGCCCAAAAGAATTGGCAGGTCTGCCAAAAGTCTGCCCCTTGAATGAACGTTTGTCGGCTCAAGGAATCGCTCCGTCGAAGGGTGAGCGTTTGCTGGGCATCCCATCTGAACCGCACCACGGATGTTCGACCGCGATGACGACATACTGCTGCCCGCCGAGAGGGCCGAGGCAAACACGCCGGGATTGATCCGTGACGCCGGGAGTGCGGCACAATTTGCGTGGGAAGAATTCATTTATGGTGCGCTGAGAAACCCGAACACTCGCCGCAACTACGGACATGCCGCGAAGCGCTTTCTCGTGTGGTGTCAGTCGCGAAGCCTGGAGCTTCATCGCGTCTCGCCCCGAGACGTGGGCCAGTACTTCGACGAACTCGCAGTGTCGCCGGTGACACAGAAGCTCCATCTTTCCGCGATTCGTCGACTCTTCGATTTTCTGGTCAACCGGCACGCCGTGCTTCTGAATCCGGCCGCGAGCGTTCGCACCGAGCGGCATCAAGTCATTGAGGGAAAGACGCCGGAGATCGCCATCGAACAGGTGCGGACCCTCTTGGCGAGCATCGACACCCGCAGCGTCGTCGGCCTTCGGGACCGCGCAATACTTGCGACTCTGATTTACACGGCGTCACGCATCGGGGCCGTGGCCAAGCTCCAGCGCCAGCATTTCTATGACGCCGGCGGACAATTCTGTCTTCGCTTCAATGAGAAGGGAGGCAAGTCACGCGAGATTCCTGCTCGCCATGATCTGCAAAACTTCCTCAACGAGTATTTGGACGCGGCGGGCCTTCAGAACGTCGAAAAGCAGGCTCCACTGTTCCGTGCAGCCGTGCGAAGAACTGGACAACTGACTTCCCGTGCGCTGGCGCGGGCGGACATGGGCCGCATGGTCAAACGCCGCATGCGCGACTCAGGTCTTCCCGCACGCCTTTCTCCTCACTCGTTCCGAGTCACAACCATCACCGATCTTCTCAGCCAAGGCGTGCCGCTTGAGGACGTGCAATTTCTCGCCGGGCACGCCGATCCGCGAACGACGAGGCTCTACGACCGGCGGCAGCGGCGAGTTACGCGAAATATCGTGGAGCGGATATCAATCTGAGTCTGTGACGAATCGCGCGTGAGCCGATCCAACAACCTCGACCCACCCCACCAACTTGGCGTTGTAGCCTCTGTTCTCGCCGAGCACGCCGCGATGGACGAGTTCGCGTTGAATCATCGGTTCAAGAGTCTCGGTCAGTAGATCAATCTGAGCGACGGCACTTGCTGGCGATGGTTCAAGCTGGAATAGTCGATCAGCTTGTTTTTCCCAGGAAGGGATACGTTGACCGTCGCCGTCTACCGCCAAGGTCAGCAAATGGCTTCGCGTTTCGCCACGTTCGCCCTGCATCGTGACGTGCCAGATGGAAAGAACACCCGAGCGGCCATCATCGCTCCGAACTCGTACGCCAATCTGATCGTCAGGCAGGTCACGGAACCGCTGCATGAACTCCAAGACGAGTGGATGGTCCAGACCAAGCAGGTCTACGTTGTCGGATTGAATGGAAGCATCGCGGTCTGTTGTGAAGCGAAGAGTGTCCCCATTGGCTGAAGCCGAGACGACAAACACTCCGTTCGATTCCGGCCGAAACGTCCTTCCATCTTCTTCGGCTGCGTTACGGACGAAACGAACGATTTCGTCCATTCCCTCGCTCGTGTCTGAGAATGGCTGATAGTCGTCGAGCGAGAAGCCGTCGAGATCCTGAAACAACTCATACACGACGTTCCTTGCCTCGGACGCATTCGAGAGCGCTTGTTCGAGTTCGAGTCGAGTTCGCTTCAGCTCTGGGTCAGAGATTGCCTGAGCGTAGAGGCTTTCGTAGCTGAGCCGTTCCGAAAGCTGCCCGAGAATCTGAGATCGCAGGTCTTCAGCGACCTCCCCATGCTCATCGACCTTGCCCAAAGTCTTGGCGATCTCCTTGAGCTTGTCGTCAAGCAGCAGAAAGATTTTGCCTTCGATGGTATCGGACAACACGAGATTGTAGACCTGCGCCGTATGTCTCTGTCCGTAACGATGGATGCGACCGATTCTCTGCTCCAAGTCCATTGGGTTCCACGGCAGATCAAAGTTGAATAACACGCGAGCATGTTGCAGGTTGATGCCTTCCCGACCGGCAGCCGTGCAGATCATCACTCGGGGGCCGTTCGGCTGCTTGAACCGCTTTTCGGCCGCCAGCTTGGTTCCGTGATCGCCCCCTTTGAGGACAACCACGCCCTGGCCGGGATACGCCTTCTCAATCTCCTCGCCGAGCATCTCGACGCTGCCGAGGTATGTGGCGAAGATCACGACTCGCTCTGACGAATCCTGTTGCCAGAGCGTTCCAAGGGCGTTGATCAGATTCTTGACTTTGGTTTCGCTTTCCGGCGGATACTTCGTCAGCAGATCTCGAATGCGTAGGCGCTCTTCAGGCAACGCCAGTTCGACGGCGACGATGGCGGAATCCTCAGAGGCAGTGGTCGCCGTCTCGGAAGAATACTCGCTGGACAGAATCGCCAACTCGTCATCGTCCATTCGCTTGACGATCTGCCGTTTCAGGTCGGCAAGAATGCGTTCAGACTCGATCTGACCGAGGCGATCTGCCGGAAGATGAAACTCCCGCATGATCAACTGGCGAGCCTCCGCGAAGGCGGCATCACGGGCGTCGATGTCCAGCTTGCTGTCATGCATCAGCCCTTCTTGGACCGTCAGGGCGATCAGACGCCGACGCAGTGTACGATGCACGGCGGCGAAGCTCGAAGCGGCGATCTTCTGGAAGATCGTCATCACGAAGCCGAGCGCACGGCCCTTGCTGCCTTGCTGCTTGGCCAGAGCGAACCCGTCCATCAGATACACGTTGAGTTCGTTGTAGAACTCACGCTCCGCATCCGACATCACGAACGATTCGGTATGGACCCAACGGCGGGCAAAGAGCGTTGAGCCGTCAGGTCGGCAGGCGTCGGCCTTCGTGCGGCGGAAGATGATTGAATTGAGCCGATGCCGATTCTCCAGCATGTCGTCGGGCGACGAGAACATGGTGGGATCGAGCAGCTTCATCAGCATGTAGAAGCGGTAGTGGTCCCCTTGGTGCGGTGTCGCTGATAACAGGAGCAAATCCCGGCAGTGGTCCTTCAGTGCTTCCGCCAGCTTGTAGTTTTCCGTCTTCTTGGTCTTTCCCCCCGATCTGGAAGCAGTCAGGTGCTGGGCTTCGTCAAACACAACCAGATCCCACAGCGGCGCATCCATGAGCCGTTTGACGCGAGTTCGGCGTTTGAGCGTATCGACACTCGCAATCAGCCGGTCGTGCTTGGCAAAGGCGTTAGATTTTCGGTCGGTGACATCCCCCTCGCTTCCAAACACTTCAAAATCGAGATTGAACACTTCGTTCAGTTCTCGGTGCCAGTTGTTGACGAGGCCCGCGGGGACGACCATCAACGCCCGGTTCATTTCTCCACGGCTGGCAAGCTCCCTCAGGATAAGTGCTGTTTCGATCGTCTTCCCCAGGCCAACTTCATCGGCGATCAGGTACCGGCGTGGCGAAGCGGTGGCGATTCGGTGCGTCAGCACCACCTGATGCGGCAGCAAGTCGATCTTGGCGGAGGTTAACGCCGCCGCACTCTCCAACAGTGGCAACGCATGGGCCTGATACGCCAGCCATGCTCGACGGTTCCGCGAAGCCCCTGCGCTGACATTCTGCACGATCTGCTCAGACCGCGGGAGAATGGGGGTCAGCGAAACGAGCGGGACTTGGCGTTCGCCACTGCTAAAGAACGCCCGCACGAACCCGTTCGCCGCCGAAGCGACGATAACGCCCTCACCAAATTCGGCGTGACGGATTCGCTGACCAGGCTGAAGAGTAGGAGCCGATGACATTCAGAAATCGCCGCTCAAGAAATCCTTGGGTGGTACAAGCCGAGGCGATTCCCTTTGGCATCGTGAATCTCCTTGAGATCGTGCTGTGCTCCGTTGAACAGGCAATGACTCAACGGAATCTGCTGCTGTCGATGCTCGCCGCTGCAATGCCACAACCAGGCATCTTCGCTGACGTGGTGCTGGAGTCTGGCATGCTCAACCATCCAGAACACTAATGCCGCCTGACTTCCGCCATCGGCCACTTCCCGCTGGTAGCTCACAATCGCCGGATAGATCTTTTGCTCAAGCCACGCCGTCATGTCGTCAGGAGGCAGAGCGTCAATGCACGCTTCCAATCCAGCAACGACAAGAGCGACATCGTTGACCAGTGGCAAATCAGAATCCGGCCAGCCGGCCGCATGAAGCTGTCGGAATCGGCGCAGACTGATCACCTGCGTCGGCTGGCACAACTTGTTGAGTTCGTCGGCATCCCATAGAAGAGAAATCCCACGCCGAGTCCACAGGTCGTCATTGATCAGCGGAGCCTGCATTCTGGTCATTCCCCTCCGTCCAGGTCGAACAGCGACAACTGGGAGTCAACTTTCGGCTTGTTCTTCGCCAGCCATGTCGAGTAAATCTGCTTGGCTCGTCGGGCGGCGGCTTTCATTTCCGCATCGCTACCGTGTTTGCCGAACCAGTCAAGCAGGTCGCTGATGGCGGGGTGCGGGACGAAGCTGCCGCTGTTGAGGGTGTCGCTGGCTTTGATGCCGCTCTCGTCGTAGCAGGCACCGATCAAGAAGAAGGTCTGATCGAAGTCACGGGACATCCCCTTGCGAGCCTTCCCCTTCCACTGCTGTGCCCATTCGAGCGGCGGCGTGATCGTGAAGATTTTCTTCTCTTCGCTGCACCAGCCTCGTTCCAAGAACTCGGACGGCGAGACACCCGTGCCACGCAGGTATTTCTGCATCTGGTCACGTTCGAGGCTGTCACGATCAGCGAACAGGCGAAGGAACTGCCGGGTGTACGGCTCGGCGAGCACTGGCGGGGCTTCGCTGGTGGTGTCGCTCTCGTCGTCGAGAAGCTGGTTGATGCCGACGAGAGCGTCCTTGACGGTGAACTCGTCTTCCCGTCCCTTCTCGATGTACACCTTGCCGTAGTGCCGGGAGTAGTATTCGAGAGCCTTGCCACGGCGGAGCACTTGCAGGTCCGCCTCGCCGAGACCTTCCTTCTGGTGCTGCTCGATAATCTCCTGAAGCTGGCGAACATCCCGCATGATCTGCCGCCGCAACCGTGCCCAACTAATCGGTTCTGGCTCTTCGAGTCGCTTTCGGCAGACGTGAACGATGTCGAACTCGATCTTTTGAGAGCCAATTGTGCCCGGTTTTGATCCTTCTCCCTTTGTTTCATCGCTACGAATCGGGAACGTCGCCTCAAGGATAAATCCTGCATCGAAGAGGCTCTTTAGGACAGCAACCCACGGCTCGTCCTCACTGTGATGGAACGTAAACGCAAGAATTCCTCCGGGCTTGAGAATTCGGAAGGACTGCCTCCAACACTCAGTCAAGAGCTTCTCGTAGAATTCATCCGCATCCTCCGGGTGACGTGCCCGGTTTGCAACTGCCTCAAGTGCCTTTGGTGTAAAGTCTGCATCGAAATAGTCCGGGTACCGTTCCTTCAGAGCCAATCGCATCCAGACGTGAAAGAAGTCAGCAAGCTCAGAGTAGTGTAGTAAGCCGCCGAATGGTGGGTCGGTCACCACAAGATCAAGGGATTCTGCTTCGATGCTGGTCAAGTCACTTGACGACCCGCATGTAATCTCGGCTCTGCTGCCGTTGAGTGGATCGAGTGGGAATACCTTCTCGGTCTTCGGGAGATTTGTCCTCCCACTAATCTTCTGAGCATCGATTGCCGAGTATGGGACACGCTCCCACGGTTGCCGTGACCACTCCAACCCGGCAAGAAGCCCCTCCCAATTGCTCTGCCAGTTCCCCATTCCAAAGTCCGAAAACACTGAGTTCTCGACTACATTCGGCTTTGGGTGGTAGTTGCTATTGCTCATGTGTGGCACGATATGGTCTTTCTTGATGTGCCAATAGCAAAACATGTTTTGATAACGGACATACTGCTGGAACGCAGGTACAATAAATTCTCGCACGTTCCAATCCGCATTCCCTGCCCTCAGAATGCCTCGAAGAATCTGTGCAAGCACAAGTAACTGCCTGTGGTTGAACATGGTCCACCAGTGAGTGTACCCATGATTCGGGATGCCACCGTTATTCATGTGCGTCATGAAACCATAGGGGACTTCGCTGGTTGGCCAATACGTAGCCAGATCAGTTGATCTCCTCAACTCCCACTCGTGACACGCTGCATTGAAGAGTGGGATCGACGGGTATCCGAAGAATCTTCCAGAGTAGGCTTCCCCATTTTTAGAGCACTCAGGACACCTGCCGTGGACGGCGTACATCGAGACGGGTCCAGCCTTCTTGGTTTTCTTGATGGATTTCAGAACGTCTTGTTCACGTCCGCACGTTGCCTCCTGACACTTGAACTTGGATTTTCCCGGCACGGTACCGCCGGTCTTCCCCGTCAGCATTAGGTCGCCAGTGTCCGGGCATGTAATGCTTTCAGGGAGTTCACCACGAACTTCAATCAGCTTGAGCGACTTCGCCCGCACTTCGTTCCAAGCGGCAGTTGCCTCCGCAGAGTCGGTCACACTGCCTCCGAACCAGTTGCCATCGGAGTCTTTGCCGGGCGATCCCTTGAGCCAATCGGGATGGACGAGCAGTGTCAGGTCGATCTTCTTATTCTTGGATTTTCCAAGTGACGATGACTGACCATCACTCGCCGCCTTCTGATCTTGGCGTTCATGACCGCAGTGAGGGCAGGTGTAGTTGCCCTTGTCATCCATGACGGAAAAGGGCGTTTCGGAATCCGCCACGACCAGCATCGCTGCTGGTGCCATCCGAGCGTCCTTCTGTTCGATGTCGAACTTCGTGCCGCAGGACTGGCATTCCTTTCCACTCCACGCTTTGACCGTGAGTTGCTTCAAGGCGACAACCGGGGAAGACATGATTGGCGTGCGGTGGTTGCACTCTGACGCCTGACAGGGACCGTGCTTCGCCCAGAAGGTATAGATGACTTCCGGTCCTTCGTACTCGTATTCTGGTCGCTGCTCTGGCGTCAGGCTGAGCGGATCGAAGTTCGACTCCATCACCTTGCCGGTTGGCTTGTGCGTCCACTTCCCCTTATGCCCACGAGGACAGTCGCAGGCGTAGAACGGCATGATCTGCGGCTTGACCTCGGCTTCGATGGCGTCGAGGAGCTTCTGAACCTCCTTCGGATCGACCTGAGCCAGTTCGTTCTTGACGACCAGCCAAGCGACCGGGTTGAGGTCGTTGCCGTACATCTGCATTCCGAGCCGGGCACCTTCGACGATGGTGGTGCCGCCCCCCATGAAGATGTCGGCGACCTTCAGCTTGCGGAACGCTTCGTTCTTCTGATGGTTGCCGTAGTAAGCGTCCCAGACGGTCTTCGCCGCTTCGCCCTGATCTTCGGGAGCCTTCGTCGCCGCAGCGATCAGCATCGCCCGGAACACGCTCGACCGCCGACGTGCCCACCATTTCGACATCTGGTAAATCGGCTTCCCGGCGTTCCCCTCAATGGCGGCGACGTGGTTGATCGGCAGGATCGGGAAATCGACTTCGAGGCAGGTCTTCGGGCGATTCGGGTCGGAGAAGTCCACGGACTCCAAGTGCAGTTCCCGCCCGGCACCCACCGCCTCGGCGACTGCTTCCTGAAGTTCTTCCGCTTTCGTCTTCTTCTTTGCCTTAGCCACTTCCACCCTCGATCCGTTGAATGCTCTTCCGGTAATTCCGTTGATGCTTGTTCTTCGATGTTCGTTCTGTCGCCTGCGAGCCGACCCGTTATTTCGACAACTCGATGAACGGGACGAAGACTTCCAGCAGCGACAAGCCGCCGTGATGCAGCGTGGGGTAGCCCCCGGAACTCTTCCATTTCCGCCGACCGAGGACGTGCCGATGCGAACCGTGGCTGGTGACCAGCCGCAGGTCAATCGGCGGCACCCATGCCCCGTCTTCGCTGACGCTGGTCGCCGTGCGTCCGCTCTTGAAGAGCTTCTTCATGTACTCGACCTGATCCTTGTCCACGAGGTCGGGGAACAAGCCGCAGGCGGCGTAGCCGTGATCGCTGGTGATGACAAGCCGCCGCCCGGTCGCCAGCCGTTCGACAAACGCCCAGAAGTCATCGGACGTGAAATGCTCGTGCGTCTCCCTCGCCAGCTTGTGCAGCCCTTCGCCCGGCACTGACAAATCGTGCATCCGGGCATCGGGAAAGTGATGCCAGAAGACGACGTGCTGCTGATTGCCGACCAGCCCGATGCAGTCCTTCCAGTTGAGGTTGGACGATTCGGTTGCCGCCCCGGTCAGCTTGTGGGCACCACCGGCACCGTTGTTCTCCAAGGCGGATCGCTGTGCGAAGCCGAGTGCCTTGGCGAAGGGTGAGGTTTCGCAGGGAAGTTCGGTTCCACGAGGACCAGCGGCATGAATGGTGTAACCCCGGTCGCTCGCCTGACCGAGCAGCCACGGCGTTTCCCGCAGCGAGACGCCATCGAGGATCAGCACCGCTTTGCCGCCGTGGATGCGTTTCCAGAATTCCACGATTCCGGCACTGGCTTTCGGGACGCTGGTCTCGAACTCGTTCCACAAGTCCCAACAGGAGCCAGAGAGGGTGTTTTCCAGTTCCGTGATGCTGCGATCCCGCTTCACGACCTCGGCGTCGGCGACAGCCGGTGCGATAGGAGCGGAGAACGTCTGCCAGAGATGGTCGGCGATGTCGCCCCATGCCTGTTGCGGCGGACCACTGGTGACGGATTCGAGGAGATCGGCAGTGAATGAGGACATCAGTTGCTCTCCTCCTTCTCGCCCTGTACTTCTTTTTCAAGGTCGAGTGCGTAGGTCACGCCATCGGGCAGGTGTTTGATGAGAGCCTGAAGCTGTGCCCCGGTCATCTTGCCGACTTTGAGGGCGACATTGTTGACGCTCGTGGCGGGACCGATGCCCCACGACTCGACCTGACCGAGCAGGTTGAGACCGGAAGTCGGCGGTGCCGAGCAGGATTTCTTGGAGACGGTTCCCGCTCCACCTGATCCGCCAAACAGATTGCCGGGGGCACCGCCGTTGCCGGACGTTGTGCCGCCTGCGTTCGTACCGCCCGTGACGACAGTTGCACCGTTGCCGCCAGTGCCGCCGACTTCCACCGTTGTTGTCTCCCCGGTCGTGGGATCAGTGACAACCGTCTTGCCGCCGCTGACGGTGACGGCATCAGGCAGCAGCATGATCGTTTCATCGAGATGCTTGCCGGTGCCGAGCTTGCCCTTCATGCGAGTCCAAGCGTCGTCGGCATCTTCGCCGGGCTTGGCTTGCAGCAAATCGAGTCCACGCACATTGATGGCGATCTGCCCCTCGGCACACATGCGGATCACCCGTTCCTTGACGGCGATCTCGCCCAGCCACGGAATGCAGGGCTTGCCGCCCGGTCGAGGTTCACGCAGGTCTTTGAGCAGCTTGCCGACCGATTCGGAGTTCTCGGCGAGCTTGAGAACGTACTCCTCAAACTCTTCGGGAATGAAGACCTCTTCTCGCACCAGGCGGTCCACCGCTTCGGGAATCTTGTCCCCCTGTGCGTCGTGCTTGGCTTCTTCGAACCGGCACTTGGCAGGCTCGGCGTAGCTCCACTCGCTGAGGAGGGCGAAGCGGTCGAAGCGGCTCTTGAGCTTCGGGATGAGTTCATCCTTGCGGAACGAGCGTTCGAGGTCGGCGTAGACCTTCTCGGTGGTCTTCCATTTCATCGCCAGCCAAACGGCTCTGGCGAGGACGAGCAACTCCCGGTCGTAGTAGATGTTGCCGGTGCCCTTCTGCGGCAGCAGGAACCGGATCGTGTTCCGGTTCTCCTGCATGTGATCCTTCAGCCATTTGCCGAGGACGCCTTCGATCTTCTCTGGGTAGTCGGGGACCACGACCAGCGGCAGGCGAGCATCCCAACTCTTGGGCTGTTCCTTCTCGTCGAACTCCGACCACGGATCGCTCTGCCACTTCCTCTTCAGGACGACGACCCGGTGCTTCGCCGACACTTCTTCCGAACCGCCGATGACCGCACGGATTTCCTTGGCGAGATGTTCAACGTCTTCGCCGTTCTGGAAGAGCTTGTCATTCTTGGCATGAGCCAGCAGCTTCGACCGGGCGTTGACATCGTGCTTGAAGACGAGACGGGTTCCGACAGGATGGATGTTCCAACTGTTGTCAACGATGTTTGCGAGTTCGACCTCGAACTGGTTGTCGTCGATGGGCTTGTCTGCGGTGATGTCGATCTGAAGCTCGTAGGGTTCGGCACCCGCCATCTGATCGACCGTCAGGGACCGCAACCACAAGGCACTGATGATCTCCTCGGCGTGTGGAATGGCGGTCTTGGGATTCGGGACGGCATCGACGACCGCTTCGTAGTTGCGAAGTGCCTTGAGGTAGTTTCACAACCCTTTGATGATGGTGTACAGGCAGGCTAAGTGAACGAAGCCTTCGAACAGTTCGGCGTAGTATTCCCAGCGAGTGATCAATCGGCGGCAGTTCTGCAGCCAACTGAAAGTGCGCTCAATTCGGTATCGGCGTTCGTATCGCCGCAATGCTCGACCGTCCTGCAGTCGAGGCTTGGTTCGTTTGTCTCGGTGCGGGCAGATCAGTTCGATGCCACGGGACAGAAGATGTTCCCTCAACCAGTCGGCATCGGCAGCTTTATCGTACAGCAGGCGACGCGGCTTGCCGTGTGGAGGGCATTGATCAATCAATGTTTGGATCGTGGTCACCTCGCTGTAATTGGCAGAGGTGGTATATGCCGAGAGTGGAATGCCTCGTCCATCAGTCAGGAGGAGGATGCGGGTTCCGTTGCCACGATGACAACGTCCCACGTCGTCACCCCTTTTTTTGCCCGTGAAAACGAGCCATCACCGATCGCTTCTTCCCAGTCGATGCCACGTCGCTGTAGCAGCTTGCTGAGCAATCGATCCCAGGCTGCACGAAAGACCCCGTTTCGAGTCCAGTCACGATGGCGTCGCCAACAGGTGACTGGTGAGGGGTATCGTTCTGGTAAATCTTTCCAACGGGCCCCTGTAATCAGTACCCACAGAACGCCTTCCAAGCACTCACGAGAAGATCGCCAAGGGCGTCCTCCACGGGGGCCCACCGGAAGATCAGGAAACAGATCCGCGATCAGAAACCATTGTGCATCAGAGAGAAAGGGCTTCGGGGCCGTCCTGGACCCTGTCTTGTTGGGCCGACGGGGTGTCGGCCACGAAGGCAGGGTAATGAGCATGAGTGTCTCCTTTCACCATGCTCATAAGCACATCCCTTGCCAATCCTGTTCAGTAATCTAAAGGTTGTGAAACTGGCTCATGCAACTGCCCGTTTGCCGGCGATAATCGCTTGGTGAGGGTTTCGCCTTCGCATCCTGGCAAGACATAGGTTTGACCACGCGAGTTGCAGATGTGGCTCCATTTCAGTTGCCTTAACAAAGCTCACCTCGGCTTTTTCTAGTTGTCCCTGTTGAAAGAGGCCATATCCGAGGTTGTTGTGGAGGATTGGCGCTTCCGGGTTAGCCTCGACCGCAAGAGTGCCTTTGATGACAGACTGCGCCACATCCGTGTCAAGAAGTCGCAATGCCATCAGTCCGTGTTTAAAACCCTGGGCGGGTTTGAAATCATGGCAGATTGTCAAACTGGTTTCGAAGGCTTGTACTGCATCTTGGAAATCTTGCGACGCAACCCGGATGTTCCCGTTAGCAAATAACGCAACGCCAAGGTGATAATGAGCCAGATGGTTGTCGGGACACTGCTGGCACGCCAGACGAAATTCGTGAATCGCCGCTTCTCTCAGCCGACGCTGGAGGTGCAGAAGCCCTAGAGAGTAGTGGTACTCCGCGTTGTCAGGATCACTTCGGATTTTCGCCTGCCATGCTGCTACTGCTGTGCTGAGTACGTCCGATTGGACCGAAGTGTCTGAATACGGTACCGCCGAATGAAACAGTAATGGCGCGTTGCAATACGCACATTCGCGCCGTGTTGCGTCTACGCGGCCAGCGCACATCGGACAGGATAGTACGAGGACAACTGGCGTCCGATCAGCGTGGCGGTCTGCTTTTTCGAATTTCGCCGGTGTGCTCATGCTCGCATCAGCACACGAGCGAACACGTTCGCCGCACTGCGGACAAAAGTGAGCACTGCTCGTGAGCAAATGTTTACACGCAGTGCAACGGTGAAACGTGTGATTAGTGTCGTCCGGCAATGACAAAGTCATAAATGTGGAACTCCATCGGCAGCATCACATTGCAATACAATCGGCATCCTAGAACGATGCCTGAAGAGGGGAAGAGTGACGAAGGTGCTCAGCGTCGTAGCAGTTGCGAGTTGACACTTCGACGTAAGGCGATCTGGACGTACGTGCCTGCTGACCTTCACACATCCATGTTGGCGTATCGAAAGAGATTTCAAGGGCTTATACGGAATTGCCATTGGCAATTCTCAAAGAAGGTCGCGAATTTCGTCGAACCGTTTCCGCAACTCAGCCCAGGACGGAAGCGGGCCGTAACAAAGCACTCGGCACTGCGATTCAAACTCTGGCCCCAGTTCCGCTTCCAACGTCTCGTCCGGGAACAACGCATTGCTGTCGCGAAAGCTCATTCCTTCAGGTGGAAAGTACCCACGGTCAAAGAACTCGCGACTGATCGTGTCATAGTCCGCCTTGATCTCGGCATACTCATCGGACTGGAGCATCGCGAGCACTTCAGGGAGCTGGGAAAGCTGAAACAGGTCGTAGTAATGCCGGGCGTACGAGCCGATTCGCTGCCCGTGCTGTTTGAAGAGTTGGACTTTGCCGTGAATGGTAAAGAGCTTCTCCACAAACGTCCTACGGAAATGGAGCAGACGCATCGTGAACGGCGTCTCGTCCTCCGCGCTTAAGCTCGTGCCCGTTTCTCTCAGGAACCGAGCCACGTACGACTCAAGCGACAGATCCGCCGTCGGCTGCCTTCCGCTGGCGATTCCAGCTTCCAGAAACACTTCCCCTTTAACCTCACCAGCACCGCCGAAAACTTGCTGGTACCCTGACCGGTCGTTTCGTCCGAATCCGCCGAAGGTCTTGCTCTGATCCTTCAGAAAGGTCAGCCCAGGCACGCCGGCCACCGCATCACGGAGCAGCTTCAATTCCCGGTCGATTCCGCGCTTGTTCAAAGCGGGGTCAAACGCCGCTGGGTCCAAGAACAGGTCGATGTCTTCCGAAAATCGCTGAATCAGGTTCCAGCCCTTCGACAAGCTGGTACCGCCCTTGAAAATCACCCTGTCCTGGCCAGCACTCGCAATCGCACGCAAGGCTTCGGTGACGAAGTAATCCTTCTCCACCATCGCCGGGCGTAACCCCGAGCCGCTGAAATAGTCAACGGCCCGGAGTACCGCCTGATCGAAATCTTCATGTTCAGACAGTCGCACGGAAACTGCGCTCCTTTGCCTGCCACCGGCTTGCAGACTCCAGTTCTGCAAGTGCGCCGAAATCAAACTTGGTCAGCGGATTCAGCGTCGCACGCAGCGACTTGAGCAGACTCTTCGGCGCACCGAGTTCCTCCCCCAAGGCTCCGAGCATCGCCCGAACCCGAGGGGGTTCGGTCGCCGAGACGGCGGCCAACCGAGAGAATCGGCCTTTCTCCCCAAGCAGGTTCAGTAGTCGCTGAATCGTCTCTTTCGCCGTCAATTCGCTAGGCTCGCCTCGCAACCGTAGAAACTCCAAAACTGCGGCATCCGTCTCTGAAAGTGATTCCCAGGCAGGCGGACGGCGAGTATGGACAACTGTGCCTTCGTCTTGAAGCAATCGCGGAATGCTTCGCGCCGTCGTGGCGATTTCTGCTTTGGCGGGATTCTGAGTCGTAAACCCCAGCGCGTTTGCTGCTGAGAGGCCAGCGGGAAACAGCTTGGCGTTTCTGGCAGCAACGCTGCGAAGCATTGCAGGGTTTGGCCGACTCGCTCCGAAGACCGTACGTCGCGGCCGGAAATAGATTCCCTTCCCGACGCGTTCAAGTTCGCCATTGCGGTGAAGTCGAGACAGAGCTTGAGCGACTGCACCAAATGGCAGCGCACCGAAGTCCTCCAAACGCCACAGACGCTCCCCGCCATTCTCGACCTGTTGAAGGACGAGCCTTGCCGTTCCAAGTGATGACGATGTGCGCGTGGTGGTAGCCATGCTTCAAGTATCGGCTCGCCTGCGCCGAATGTCAAGTTTTACGTCCTTAAAACTTGACGTCTTGGGATACATTCAACAGGTAGCCGTCGACCACAAAACCAGTGCTGGAAAAGATTTCCGTTGCGGCCTTGCCCAGCTTGTGCCAGCGTATCGAAAGAGATTTCAAGGGCTTACGCGGAATTGCCACTGGCAATTCCCAAATTGCGGAGACGCCGTGACAACCACCATTTGCCTCATCAACCAGAAAGGCGGCTGCGGAAAGAGTTCCACATGCTTCCACCTGGCCGGAGCCTTTGCCCTGCAAGGTCACCGCGTGTTGCTGGTTGATGCAGATCCGCAAGGCTCCCTCAGCCCAGGATTCCTTGGTTCCGCTATCGCAGAGAACCTTCCCGCCTCAGCGACACTCGCATCGCTGTTCGATGACGAGTTCGGATTCGCTGACCTGCACTCGCTGCCGCAGCCCACCGAGTTCGAACGAATCTCGATTGTGCCTGCGAATCAACAACTCGCGCAGCACAATCGGCCAGTGCCGGAAAACGAAGGCCTGAAGCAGTTCGCCGTACGGGAGCTTCTCGAAACGGTCACCGGCCACGACATCGTGCTCATCGACTGTCCGCCCAATCTGTACTTGTGCAGTTGGGCGTCGATGGTTGCATCGGACTACGTCGTGATTCCAGTTCCGCCGGAAGACTTCGGCACACAGGGGTTGCGAACGGTCCATCAAGCGATCGACAACGTGCGCAAGCTCAATCCCGACCTTCGTCGTCTGGGCCATTTGGTGACGCGCTACGACGCGCGGTTGCTCGTGCATCAGTCGTATCACGCGAAGCTGCAAACGCTGTATCGCGACACGGTGTTGAACACCGTGATCCCCGAGGCGTCCGCATTCAAAGTAGCCCTGACCTGCCGCAAACCAGTCGGCATGTATAGCCCTCGCTCTCCAGCAGCCAAGCTGACCGATCAGCTTGCGCAAGAGATTATGAACCGCATCGCTGCTCGATATTCGAGACAGCACGTAGCGTAACGCCCGTAGGATTCAGGATGGGAAAGACACGTACGACCTTGGAGCAAATCTCAGGTAACCTCGAAGAATCATTGGGAGTTCGTGAAGTCGATCTCAGCCCGAGATTGAGTCCGGTGGCATCGGCAAAGGATGTCGGCAGACGGGCAATTCGCAACTTCGGCAAGGTCGATATCAACCAAGTCATCCCCGACCCCGATCAGCCGCGAGTCGAGTTTTCGCAAGACGCCATCGAGCGATTGTCTCAGAGCATTCTCGACAAGGGACAGCTCTCGCCGATTCGCGTTCGCTGGGCCGCTGATCTGGAAAAGTGGATCATCATTTCCGGCGAGCGACGCTGGCGCGCCACGCGACACGCAGGACTGCCGACGATCGACTGCTACTTCCACGAAGGCGAACTGGCCAAAACGGAGATCATGGAGCAGCAGCTCATCGAGAACTTGCTGCGTGAAGATCTCTCGCCGATGGAAGAAGCGAAAGCGTTTCGCGGCCTGATGGAAGTCAACGGCTGGAACGGAAAGCAGGTCGCAGACGCACTGCGCGTTCCGGCCTCGAAGGTCAGCCGCGTACTCTCCCTTCTCGATCTGCCACCTGACATTCAGCAGAAAGTCGAGTCCGGGGAAATCGCCGCGAGAACAGCTTACGAGTTGTCGAAGCTCTCAAACGAAGATTCCCAACGGCAACTTGCCGATCAGGCGGCAGCGGGACAACTGACAATCAGCGATGCGTCGAATGCGGTTCGCAAGCGGGCCGGAAAGGCAAAGTCAGCACCGCGTGGAACTCGCCAGGTGATTGTTGTCGAGAACGGCTGGAAAGTGACCATCACGGCCCAGCAGAAAGGCACGTATGACGAGATCGAACGGGCCTTGCAGCTTGCACTGGAGGATGTCCAGACCCGCATCAACAGCGGACTGCAGTTGTTCTAAGCCAAGCCACGCGATTCCGGCAGCGACGCAACCTCAGTAAATTCAAGGGGTTGTGTTTGCCGAACCATTTCTCGCCAGGACTCATCGAAACAATCGAAACGATTTTCGTCTATTTCGTTTGTTGCTTTTGTTTCGATTGGACGATATACTGCATAAATCCATGAGGAATCAAATTATGGCGTCCACCCTGATCGACTTCCCCGAAACCGTCACCCCTACCGAAGCAGACTCGCGCCTTGCAGAGGCTTCCAGCCGTCAACTGGTCAAGCTCCTCAGCGGCAAGCGAGCCAAGAAGAGCTTCGACCTGCGCATCGAGCCAGACGGCGGACCCGAAGAGCGAATCGCTATCCCGCTCTCAGCGTTCAAGCTGTTGTCTGACATTCTCACTGAGATGGGCAAAGGAAACGCTGTTACGCTGATTCCAGTGCATGCCGAGTTGACCACTCAGCAAGCGGCGGACATTCTCAACGTCTCGCGTCCGTTTCTTGTCGACTTGTTGGAAAAGGGTACTCTGCCATTTCGGAAGGTTGGCACTCATCGTCGCATTCTCTTTCGCGACTTGATGGAGTACAAACAGCAGGTGGATAAAGATCGCTTGAAGGCCTTGGAAGAACTCGCTGCCCAGGCCCAGGAACTGAAGATGGGCTACTGAGGTGAGCAATTTTACTGCCGTGTATGACGCCTGCGTGCTCTACCCGGCACCGCTGCGTGACCTGCTGATGCATCTTGCACTGTCAGATCTTTTCCGGGCCAAATGGACTGACGCCATCCACGATGAGTGGACCCGCAATGTCCTCAAGGATCGACCAGATCTGGACCCTGCGAAAATTGCGCGCACACGAGAGCTGATGAATGCCCACGTCAGAGATTGTCTCGTGACTAACTTTGAGGATTTGATCCCCGCGCTGACATTACCCGACCCTGACGATCGCCATGTACTGGCTGCTGCAATCCGCTCCGGTGCCGATGTGATCGTGACCTACAACTTGAGCGACTTTCCAGCGGACGTGCTCGCCCACTACGGAATTGAAGTGCAGCATCCCGATGAATTCATCATGCACTTGCTCGACCTTGCTCCAAACGTCGTCTGCGCGGCAGCCAAACGACAGCGCGAGAATCTGAAGAATCCCGCATACTCCGTCGAGGACTTCTTGGAAGCCTTGGAACGACAGGCCATCCCGCAGACGGTGGGAGTTCTGCGCCAGTTTGCCGCTCTGATCTAACGCAGCAGACAGATTTTCCAGATTCGGACGGTTTTCCGTTTCCGGAAATTCGACGGTTTCTGGAAAATCAGCTTCGATCACAGGTTCCGGGTTCGCGATACCGGCAACAAAAATGGCCTGGGGGTTACCCAGGCCGACGAGTCACAGCCGACTGACGTAGATGATCAGATAAACCGCGATCAGCCAAATGAGCAGGTGTTGACACACACTCAAAAACCGATCGAGACGCTTCATTGACCTCCAGAAAGCCGACTCTTGATCTCGCCACTCCTTCGCTTCGAGTTCCCACTTGTACATCGTGTTTCTCCATTGTTGCTGTCATACGTTCGTGCAATCAGGTCGTGGACCTGCTTGAACGAAAGCACCGCTGCGATGGAGAAGAACTCTGTTCCGAAGGCCCTCTTGTGTTTGCGTTCCCGAGGAAGGAACAGATCAGCCCGACAATGCGGACTGAGAAATTCGGTTGAATGCGATATTGAATCAGCCATGCGAGCACGGCTGGTAATCTGCAAAAATGGCCTGGGGATTACCCAGGCCGACGGAAGCAAAAAGCTAGAGCTTGGACAGAGCCAGCGCCCAGACTCCAAACGCCAGGAGACAAACCCAGCCGAGTGAAATCAGTCGACGCTGCGCCATGTCCAAAGCCATGTCTCTTGCCCTTCGCTTCCGCCACTCCTTCGAATCACGTTTCTTCTTGTTCATGTTTCCTCCATCGTTTGTTGTTTCGTCCTTGCAGACAGGCCCAAACGAAAGCCTGCCGGTCAGAACGAAGCACCGATGTTGGAAAGCGAACTCGACAGAAACGCCGAAGGGTCCTCTTGTGTTTGAGTTCCCGAGGAAGGAACAAAAATCAGCCTGGTATGCAGGCTGAAGAGATCAACGAAGTGCCGACTTCATTTTATGGTGGGGCGCTGCCGCCTCAAGATCGGATGCAGTGCTCCGGGGCCGACAAAATCAAGATCGCAACGGGTTGGGAGGAGCGAGAAAAACGCTGGAATCACGAAGCGAAATCTAAACGGAGTCAGGAGTTGCACGAAGAAGCCAATCGCCAATCTTCTGGCCTCCAGCGTTCAAACTCGCCGATGAAAAGTTCAAATGACGTCTTGTTCTCTCGACTTGGCCGTAACATACTGTACGGCAACGGCTTGTGATTTCCAAGCCGCCAATGGAAACATCGGGAAATTCCCGATCACCTCGGATGGTGGAAGCGGAAACGCCCACAATCGGAAACCGTCAAAAATTTCCGCGTGCCTTTGCGCGGAAGGGTTGAACACGGAATCCGTTTTTCGCATCCGAGGTTTTTTATTGACCACGCCACGGCAGGCGGCAACCCCTTGGGGTGACCGATGGCGACTTCTAAACGTGACGAGTTTTTGGGCGGCTGCATTCTCGCCGGACTGCTGTTTCTCTGGTTCAGCTGGCCAGGTTCACATTCCGGGGCCAATTCTCACCGGAGCATTAAAGTCGGCGAAACTGCCACCCTGCGAATGAAGAACGGCAGCGAAGTCCCAATTGCATTCACCAGGGACGCTTATGACCGCATGATGAAGCTCAGCCGGGCAAAGGATCTGTAGGGTCTCAATGCCCTTGTGCTGACTGGCGCAGTGAAAGAGACCCCATCAGGGACATCCTGCCGCGTTGTTGACATCGGCATATTCTGTACTGAGGTTCGCTTGCAATCCGGCCCCTTCAACGGCAGGTCCGCATTTGTCTCGTCCGATTTCCTGCAGTGACCCTACGTCGGCCATGTCAACTCGGATCTGAATACATCAGCAGGTCATCGACGCAGAGCCGCATCGACGGATTGCCGGTGCTCGTGACTGGGTAGTGCTTCGCGTACGTTGTCGGCGTGTCTGTCGACAGCGGCGGCCGCTGCGTTGACGAATGCCCGTTGAGGCCAATCGCTTTGCCTGCCGGTCACACTCGACGTTGCCCCGCTGACTCCTTCCCTGCCGCGAATGGTTCTGTCTGGAAGTCGTGACCGAATCGACACTCTTTCAGCCGGCTCGTCATCTTGATCAGGTTGCTCTTTCCACTGCCCACGCAGCAAGCGTATCGTCTGGTGAAACGCTGGCTTCCGGGTGGTGAAAGAGAGAGACAATCAAAAGTCAAAACGCTGTAGATGCCTTCTGGTTTCCTTTCTGCATCCGCATTGGGAACGCTCCGGGAATTCCGGTGTGGAACAATGAGTCATGGCCCTGTTCGCTCGAAATGCGGATCAGAAAGTCCGGGCTGCAGCGTTTGCTGTAGAATTGTTGCGGAATGAATTCGCAGGAAACTGAAGCTCCCATCGGGTATCCTGAAGACCGTCAACTTAACGGGGTTCTGTTCCCCCCCCCCCCCCCCGCACTGGCAGTCGTCCCGAGGGTGACGTATGGCAGTGGCCTTCCCACCGGCCGATTGGAGCAGGAGTTTTTCAATGCCGGGTTGCCGAAAGGATCTTGCCTTGTGGAACCGGACTCATTTTCTGGCGGCCTCTCTCTGCATCACTGTCTTAGGACTTGAGCTGTGTCCTTTTGTATTCGCAGAGAATCCCCCGCCCGGGGCAAGGGCTCTGCCTGAGGGGCCTCTGGGAGAGGTGATCGAGCGAGGACGCACGCTGGTTGAGCAGACCACCTCACACCCCCTCACCAAACCATATATCGGGAATGCTCTCAATTGCACCTCGTGCCATTTGAAGAACGGCACGGATCCGAGAGCAGCCACCTTTCTCGGGGTGGCCACTGCTTACCCGGCGTGGTCGCCCCGTGAACAACGGGTGATCACTCTTGAGGACCGAATCCTGAACTGTTTCATGCGGAGCTGTCATGGAACGCGACCTCCACTTGGCAGCGAGGTCTCTGTGTCGATTGCTGCCTACATTACCTGGCTCTCGGAAGACCAGCCACTGAAAATGAACGGCAAGAGTTCTCTGGGGCCATCTGCGGTTCCGGTCCTGAAACTCGATTTGGAGATGGCGGATCAGGCTCGCGGAAAGGACCTCTATACCACTCGCTGTGCCGCATGTCATGGTGATGATGGCCAAGGGGACAACGACAATCCGCCCGTCTGGGGGAAGCGCTCCTTCAACGACGGAGCGGGCCTGGCGGACGTCATTAAACTTGCCTCCTGGCTCAAGGTTTCGATGCCTCTTGATGAAACAGATCTGACAGAGCAGGAGGCTCTCGATCTCGCTGCCTATGTTAATTCCCATGAGCGTCCAGCATTTCAGCTGCGGGAACACATGCCGGAAACAAGTCGCCTCGGAGAATATAACTCGAGAGCGACCCCCTGACAGCCAGCTCCCCTTTCCAGACCCTCTCTGTCGAGCGGTCCTCGCTGGCCGAATTGCTGCTCTCAAGGCGAGGCACGTCAACACCCCCTGTTCAGGCCCGGAAGATTGCATGCTCTGGCCCATCGTTTTGCCTGCCCAGATTACGTTTGCACTCCTGCTGGCCCTGATTGCATTCCTGACTGCGAGGGCTCCTGCGTGGAAGTGGCGACGGCGCCGCACTCTGATGATCTCGTCGCTGCTGGGCGTTCTGCTCTTTGTCCCCTCCTGCCTGGGAATCATGGGGATCGTCGACAGATTCCGCTTTGGGACATTCGAATTCGCCACGGCATCCGAGGTGAAAGACTTCCGCATTGAACGATTTTTGCCCCCCACTGCCACGGCGATTACGCTGAGAAAAGATCCTACCGGACACTGGGCAAGGTATTCGATCCCGGAATCCGACCTGCAGGCGTTCGTCGAGGGCCTCTGGAAAAGATCGGGTGAGCATTCGGCAATTCCTCGTGAGGAACTGCCATCGCCTCCGCGCGCGAGTCCAGTCGCTTCCGCTTCTGACACCAGAACCCTGATTCGCTCAGAATTCCAACGGAAGTTCGAGGCGACCGGATGGGAGACCCCTTCGACTCTCCTTGAAATGCATGGCCCTGTCGAACCTGATGGGGGAGGGGTCATTTATTTCTATGACCCGATAACACAAGCGGCCTACCACAGAGGCCGCTACTGGTGAGTTCGAACAACTCAACGGGACCGGTCCCTGCGATGGCTGTTCGAACCAGAATCGCTGACACCGGGCGAGTAAATCGTCTGACTCCATGTTGGGGCGGGTAGATCGCAGTCGGAATAGAACTTGTCGCCGGTCTCTCTGCCCCACTCGATTTTGAGCAGGTGATCGAGGCGAGCGCCGTTCTACCGTGCCGCTTCAGCTGCCGCTGGTTCCGTGAGTGTGCGCATGCCACATCATCGGCAATGTTGTATAATCTTCCCCGTAACTTCAAGAACTTTTTCGAAATGAGCGGGACGTGAAATGATTGATCCTCTTTCCACATTCGGTTCAAAATTTATTGAAGACGCTTCTAAGTTGATAAGAGCTCAACGAGAGCTTTTAAGATCACCATCTTTACGAGGGTTGCTGGCGGAAGAAATATCGAATTCAAACCAGCCCCTTGGATTGCCACAGCATCCAGTATGGGGTGATGCTCAGGAAAACTCGATCCTTTCCGAGCACAGAAAAGCGATCGACAATATTGCGCGTGGGATGGCGGCAGTGCAGTCGGAGATTAATCGCCGGGTCACGCGGTTCGCTGAGGCGTCTCGATCCATACCCGCTTCAGCTATTGAACGGTTAAGTGGTGCAGAGGCACTTAATCTTGAGATTCGAAACTCAATTGCAGCACGGGTGACAGAATCGTTTCGATTCATCCCCGCGAGCCATCTTGCCGTGCGGGGGTCCCTGGCTGAACAGGTGATCCAACCTTCTCGGTCCATTATCGCTTCATCCACAGGATGGCTCAACGACATAGCGGCGAGTCAGTTCGCCACACAAAACTCCATCGTCAGTGAGTTGGCAAAGGCGAGAGAAAGACTGAGAGAAATACATGAATTGCACACGAAGTGGCCGTTCACAAATTCTCTGGTGGATATCCTAGAGACGATGGAGGAAACGTTAGAAGACGGCAATCCAGGAATGGGAGTGGAGCTCCGCGAGATTCGTGAGGAGGTTGATACACTCAGGCAGTCGCAAGAGTTCACGGTATCCACTCCTCTTCAGAGGGTTGCTCTGTTTTGGCAGTGGCTGCGGAACGTGTGTAAACGGCACGGCCTCATTGGAGCCATGATTCTACACGTTCTGAAATTGCATTTCGATATCTACTACGAGGAATTGTACAACAGAATTCGCGAGATCTCGGACGACAAGCCATCTGTTATCATCCAGCACATTCATTGTCAGGAGTTCCACTTATTTAATTGTGACAATACGGCGATCATCTCAGCGCGAGTGACGGTGCGGTCTACGCCTCGGAAGAAAGGGATGAAAGTTGCAACATTGCACCGTGGGGAGATTGTCTGGCTGTCGCAACGAAATGCGAAATGGAGTCGCGTGCAATGGACGGAACGAGGCATGCGGCATGAAGGATGGGTAAAGGGAAAGCATTTAAGAATGGTTCAGAAGACACGCGGCAACATCACCTCCTCGACCCCCAGCGGTTCAGTTCATTCGCCACCACGTCGGCCAGAATCCGGGACTCCTCCTGAGAAATGCGAGTGATGTTCGGCAGATTGAACGTCACACTGCGGCTGCCGCCGGCCCCCTCCGCTGTGGTCGGGTCAACACGGGTAGACCAATCGACGAAATGTCCTAGACTTCTGGTGCAGCGACCCCGAGTGCAAAGCCGGCTGCGGTGAGCTGTGCGCCCGGCTGCCGAGTGCGAGGGGCCGACTGCATTGTTCCGGAAGGTGTTCCGTCGTGGGTGAGTCGGTGACGTCTGCATACGAGCCTTACCTCTCCTGGATTGATGCCCAGCAACCGACGCTGGTCGATCTGCTGTGCCGCTGGTCGAACATCAATACGGGGACGTTGAATCTGGAGGGGATCAACCGGCTGCTGCCGCTCCTCTCCTCAAGTTTTGCGGATCTGGGAACCGTCACGCTGCACGATTCCGCCGCGCATGAAATCATCGATGCCGGCGGTCGGCTGGTGGCACTTCCCTTGGGCAGAAATCTGCGGGTGCAATGCCGTCCGCGGGCTCCCTTGCAGGTTTTGCTCGCGATTCACCTCGACACGGTCTACGGTCCGGACAGTCCCTTTCATTCCGTGAAGATGCTCGACAGCAACACGCTGAACGGCCCCGGTGTGACGGATGCCAAAGGGGGGCTGGTGGTGATGCTGGCGGCTCTCACTGCCTTCGAAAGGTTCGTGGCGGCCAAGAAGAAAAAGCGACTGGGCTGGCAGGTGATCGTCAATTCGGATGAAGAGATCGGCTCACCCGGGTCGACTCCGCTCTTTCAGAAAGTGGCCGGTCAGGTGCAGCTGGGGCTCCTGTTCGAACCGGCTCTCCCGAATGGCAATCTGGTGTCATCGCGGAAAGGGGCGGGGAATTTCTCGATTGTCGTGCGCGGACGGTCGGCCCATGCGGGACGGGATTTCGAACAGGGAAGAAACGCGATTGCAGCCGCTGCCCGGATCGCGTCGCTGCTGGATGGACTGAACGGAACCTGGGAGGGGGTGACACTGAATGTCGCCCGCATCGACGGAGGAGGGCCTTTGAATATCGTGCCCGATCTCGCGGTGGTACGGTGGAACGTCCGCTGCACCGATCGTCAGCACGAACAGCTGGTGCTCGATGCCGTTCAACAGATTCTGGCCGGACAGAAGTGGAGCGATGGGCTCTCGGCGGAAGTGCATGGCGCGTTCACCGCCCCGCCCAAAATCGTCAACGAGCCAGCTTCCGAGTTGTTGCAGGGGCTCATTCACTGCGGCCATGAACTCGGTCTGGAGTTGAGCAGCGAAGCGAGTGGGGGCGTGTGTGATGGGAACCGGCTGGCGGCCTGCGGCGTTCCCAATGTCGATACCCTCGGCGTTCGTGGCGGCAAGATTCACAGCCACGAGGAATTTGTCCTGCTCGACAGTCTGCCGGAACGGGCCCGGCTGACCGCGCTGTTTCTGATGCGGCTGGCGGATGGGACTCTTGAACTGCCGTTTCTGCAAGCCGCCTCGCGTTAGCGCAGTTTGACTTGTGATGGATTCGTTCTCTCCACGCGGAGATGAGCATTTCACCATGCAAAACGCTGGCTGCGCGGGCACAGGCCAGAGCAAACCGCTCGAGCGGATGCGGACTTGGGGGGAAGGAATTCACCACGGCGGCCACTCGCGAGAATACGGACCATCTGGAAGCGATCGACCGCGCAGGCGAGGCAGCGCGAGGCGATCTCGAATCGATAAAATGCTCTCAAACTGCCCCGGTCGCCGGCGTATGATTGGACGTTGCAGAATTACTGCCTCACTCAATTGGCGGAGTGCTCCATGACTTCCTCTCCTTTACAGGCAGATCTGCTGGCCCGCGATCCGCGCGTCCGGCAGGCCCGCGAACTGCTGCTGTCAGCGTTGCGGGATCATCGTCAGCAGTTGACGGGGCTCCGCGAGGCCGATGCATCGCGAGTGGCGGACTACGCACGGGAGATCGAAGAGTTTGCGGAGCTGCGCGGCGGCAGTCTGTTTTATCCGTATCTCGGGAGTGGGATTGGCCACGGTGCACTGGTCGAACTTGCGGATGGGAGCGTGAAGTATGACATGATCACCGGCATTGGCGTGCATGGCTTCGGGCACAGCGATCCGGAGTTCGCGGCTGCGGCCTTCGATGCTGCGCTGGGCGACACAATCATGCAGGGGAACCTGCAACAGAACCGCGAGTCAGAAGCTCTTTGCCGCGATCTGATCGGGCTCGCCCGTGACGGCGGCAGCGCGCTCTCGCACTGCTTCCTGACAACCAGCGGAGCAACCGCCAACGAGAATGCGTTCAAGCTTCTGTTTCAGAAGCGCGCTCCGGCAGACCGCATGCTGGCCTTTGCCAACTGCTTTGCGGGGCGAACGCTGGCGATGTCGCAGGTGACGGATCGTCCCAAAAATCGGGAAGGCCTCCCTCCCTTCGGCGCGGTGGACTATGTCCCATTCTTTGATGCCACAGCGCCGGAGGAGAGTGGCCGGGTGGCTGTCGGGCGGTTGCGAGAACATCTGCAGCGTTACCCTGGTCGCCACGCGGGAATGATTCTGGAACTGATCCAGGGGGAAGGGGGGTACTACACCGCACCTCGCGATTTCTTCGTGGCGATTCTCTCCCAGTTGCGGGAGCATCAGATCCCGATTTTCTTCGATGAAATTCAAACCTTCGGACGAACGACCCGCCCCTTCGCGTTTCAGCATCTGGGACTCGACGACTTTGCGGACGTGGTCACCGTGGGGAAAATCACCCAGATCTGTGCGACGTTATTCCGAAGTGAGCTGAAGCCGAAAGCCGGGCTGATCAGTCAGACATTTACCGGGGCGACCGCTTCCATTCTGGCAGCCCGTTCGCTGCTCGAACGTTTGCAATCGGGAGGCTACTTCGGTGATGACGGACGGATCATGCAGTTGCACCGTCGGTTTGTGGAACACTTCGAACGGATTCAGCAGCAGTGGCCCAACCGTTTTGCCGGTCCGTGGGGACTGGGTGGAATGCTTGCATTCACCGTCTACGGCGGCGCGGCGGAGGCGACCCGGAAGTTCATGAACCAGCTCTATCAGGCGGGGGTCATGACGTTTTCGGCGGGTGCCGATCCGACGCGCGTCCGACTGCTCCCTCCGCTGGGGGTGATCAGCGATCAGGAAATTGATGAGGTGTGCGACATCCTGGAGAAGACGATCCGCGCCGGCCTGTAGAGCATTTTGACTTTTGATGGCTCCCTCCCTGTCACGCGGGAGTCAGTATTTCACCACACGCATGGCCAGCTGTGCGATGGACCGAAAAGAGCAACTTGCCCTGGCCCCCGCATCAGAGCAGGGGGCGAGAGCAGGTTTGATGGTCAGCGCGGGGGGAGGCGATCGAGTCGCAACGTCCCCGCTGCCGCGTTACTTGGCCACGCCAATCGCGCGGATCTCACGCATGACCACCACTTTCACCTCACCGGGGTAGGTCATGTTTTCTTCGACAGCCTGAGCAATTTCCCGTGCCATTTTTGCGGCGGCCCGGTCGTTGATCTGCTTGGGGTCGACCAGCACGCGGACTTCGCGTCCCGCCTGAACGGCATAGACCTCATTGACGCCGGGGAAGCCGCAGGCAATCGCTTCCAGCTCTTCCAGTCGCCGGACATACTTTTCGAGCGTCTCGCGACGGGAACCGGGACGAGATGCCGAGCAGGCATCGGCGGCAGCGGTCAACACCGTGTTGATGTATTCCGGCCGAATGTCATCGTGATGGCCGAGAGCGGCGTGCACCACCTCCGCCGGTTCCCCATACCGTTTGAGCAGCTCGGCCCCAATGGCCGGATGCCCCCCTTCCATTTCGTGATCGGCCGCTTTGCCGATGTCGTGACAGAAGCCGCAGCGACGGGCCATCTGGGCGTCGAGTCCCAGTTGTTCGGCCATCATTCCGGTGAGGTGCGCCACCTCGACCGAGTGCCGCAGCACGTTCTGGCTGTAGCTGACCCGGAAATGAAGTCGACCCATCAGATACAGCAGCTTCTCATGCAGGTTGGGAACGCCCGCTTCTTCGGCGGCCACGCGTCCCAGCTGCAGAATCCGCTCATCCATTTCTTTCTTGGTCTCGTTGACGATTTCCTCGATGCGCGCCGGGTGAATGCGTCCATCCTGCAGCAGCTTCTGCAGGGCGATCTTGGCGATTTCACGACGGACCGTATCAAAGGCGGAGACGACCACCACTCCCGGAGTGTCGTCGACGATCACGTCGACACCGGTCTCTTTCTCAAACGCGCGGATGTTCCGACCTTCGCGGCCGATGATCCGGCCTTTCATTTCATCGCTGGGAATGTCGACGGTGGCGACGGTGGTTTCCGACGTGTGGGCAGAGGCGTACCGCTGGATTGCCATTCCGACGATCTCGCGGGCCAGCTTCTCCTGTTCCTGCTTGAGTTCCTGCTGATACTTGAGCACCAGGCTGCCGGTCTCGCTGCGCAGCTGTTTATCGAGCCGCCCGAGGAGCCGCTCTTCGGCTTCCTGCTTGGTGAGGGAGCTGATCTTGTAGAGTTCTTCCTGTTCCTGCTGGAGCAGCTTTTCGATTTCGCGTTCGCGGTTCTCGATGAACTTGCTCCGTTCGTTGATCCGCTGCTGCTGCTGTTCGACCATCCGCTCCCGCTTTTTGAGATTGTTCTCGGTCTCATTGAGCGAGTTTTCGCGTTTGTCGACCTGTCGCTCCTGCTGGCGGAGGGCTTCGCGGGTCTGTTCCAGCTCGCGGTCGAGCTGCTGCCGCTGCTTGAGGGCGGCTTCCTTCATTTCGAGCTCATTTTCGCGGCGGATCTTCTCCGCGTCGCGCTGGGCATCTTTCAGGATATCGGCGGCGGTGCGGTGCGATTTTCCCTTGCGCACCTGATCGATGAAATAGCCGGCCACCCCCCCAAACAGCAGGGCGAAGACGGCGATCAATGTCGAGCTGAGCATATTGACCCTCAAATCCGGCGTTGAGAGTCCTGCAGCCTGGGTAAGCAGGCAGGCGACGGATGCGGGTGTTCAGGAACAGCCGAACTTCCAGTGAAACTGATTCGTGATCCGCCCGGAAAAAGGCCAGTAGGCGGAACCTGTTCCACGGGGCGCCAGAGTGCCATCCGGAGCGCGTTCAGGCCGTTCGGCAGACCGGACCAGCGGCCCGCATTGCAGCAGCAATGACGGAGACCTGTCTGAATCCGGCACCAACCGGCACCAGGTAACGGTGTTCGCTGAGGGGAGGGTGAGCGCCTGAATCGGCTTGAGGACAAGCCGACGCACAAACGCCATCAACCAGATCAGCAGTGCCGTTACGCACCCCATGAGTGAACTCGTCAACGATCGTGTGAATCTGAATCGGGGACCGAAGTCCCCCGCCTGACCCGCTCCTGAGCTGGGATCGCCTCCGGACAGCCGGCGGGACCGCTCCAGGGAGTGTCTCGACGTAACAACTGGAAGTGTACGACTTTCCGGAACGCCCGCCATCGTTGAACCGCCACTGAGGACTGTCAGCCGGTGATGGAATTTCGGAAATGTGAAGTTGCGGACAACATCTGGCCGCAGGGTGATCATCCTATGCCGAAGGAGAACTCGCTGCAACAAAACAGGCTTATCTGCTTTCTTCCGTGGAATTTGGGCTTTGCACACTGAAGAAATCAGATAAGTAAGGGGCTGATGTGACAACACCCGCGGCGGGCTCTTCCCCCGCTGCATCACACCGGATCCTGAAACTGCGGGCTGCTTACCCTATGATCCCGTTACGAGACAACATCCCCTCGCGAACTGTCCCGTTTGTGAACTACGCCCTCGTGGCGATCTGCTGTGTCGTGTTCTTCATGCAACTGAAGGAAGATCCCAACAGTCCGTCACTGGTGGAGCGCTATGGGATGATCCCCGCACGAATCCACCGCCCTGGGGAAGAAATTGTGCTGACGGATCTGGTTCCCGAGCGGACCGCTCAGGGGGAGCGGATGCGGGAGGTCAAGCGGGTGGCGGCGCCGCCTGCGGTTTCGCCGATCCTGACGACGGTCACCTGCGTGTTCCTGCACGGCAGCTGGATGCACCTCATCGGCAACATGTGGTTTCTGCTGATCTTTGGAGACAATATCGAAGACCGGTTCGGGCACCTGGGCTATCTCCTCTTCTATCTGGGGTGTGGAGCGGTCGCGAGCTTCGTGCATTACTTTACGGCCATGAACTCCACCATTCCGACTATCGGTGCCAGCGGAGCGATCGCCGGTGTGATGGGAGCGTACTTCGTCTGGTATCCGCGGGCCCATGTGCAGGCGATTGTCCCCCTCTTTGTGATCATTCAGATTATGGTGCTGCCCGCCCCTCTCTTTCTGGGAATCTGGTTTCTGATGCAGCTCTGGCAGGGGACGGCCATTGCCGGACCAGAAGCCAGCAACGTGGCGTGGTGGGCTCATATCGGCGGATTTGCAGCGGGGGTGATTGTGGCATTTGTCCTCGGCAAGACCCCCGTCACGCGACCAGCCAACCCTGTCCGAAGACCGGAGAGTGTCGGTGTCTTCGGGCTGATGCGTCCGTAACCAGCGGCTACGGACGGAGCTTCAATCAGAAGGCTTCCACACAGACCCGATGGAGAGCAACCCGAGTACTGGACACGGCACTTCGGTGCTGAAACCTTCCCCCCCCATGCACGGGCTGAACCGGGGCAGAGCTCGATTGCCGTTGAATGGGTCTCATCGATCCAATGGCTGGGAAGGATCGATCCGGCAGCCGTCTGTCGAACACCGACCGGTCAGGCGGAGTCGGTTCCTCGCAAAGATCCGATAGCCCCAGTCGAGCAACTGTCGCATTCCGGGGAGTCGGGTCAGCGCGACCAGCCATCCCCAGCCGACCGCGGTATACAACCTTCGAAAGACTTCGACCCCCCGAATGATCGTGCCATCTGCCAGCCGAGCATGAATCTCGTCCATCAGCGCCCTGGCGGACAGCCCGAGCGCAGCGGGCTGAAACTGCGGGTTCGCGATGTCGGTGAATTCGATGCGTTGCTGCCGGTCCCAGTTGCGGAGCAGGGCAATTTCCCGGCGGCAGAGGGGGCAGGCCCCGTCGAAGTAGACCTCCACTTCCTTTCCTGGGGGAAGAGCGGACTGCGAATTGGCGTCGGGAGCGGTCATGGCCAGGGATCTCATGTGTGTCCATCTTCGGTCATCGATTGATGAGAGTGCCGTGTCACCTTGTAAACCGCAATCGCCATCATGCATTCACAGCTGGAAATGAGAGGAGCAGCGACCTCCGTCAGATAAAAAGTGAGATTTCCTGACGAGTTTGTAATTCTGATGAAATTCGATTCCGGTTGTCGCGAGTGCTGTAAGTTCTTTTGCAAGAGCCGACTTGTGTAAAATGTGAGTCCTCGGAATTGCAGGGTGATGAGTCCTTGCCGCGGGAGGGGCGATGTGCCGAAAATAGAGATGCTGTCAGCGTTGGCCCGCACTGGCAGCAAGTTCGAGCAGCCGCCGGTCAGGCCCGTCCGGCGGCTGCCTCTTTTTTTGAGCTGCTTCCTCTGAGCAGCCCCCGCCTGGCGCATTTGGCGTTTTAACTCCCCCCGTCCTCAGCGCGGATGTCAGCATTTCACGGTCCGGAACGCTTCCTGCGCGGCGACTGGTCCACTGGGGATCGCCCGGGACGGCGTGGACCCCGTCCGGTTAAACACCGGATTCGCTGCACTTCCCAAAATTCCAATTGACCGAATTTTGCCTCAAGTCATACAACCCCGCTCCCACCCGCCTCTCCCCTTCTGCCTGCAGACATGAAGTCTGCTCCGGCTCACTTGAATTCAATGGACTGGAACGAGCCATGAAGCGCACTTTCCTTGCCGTGACTTTATCCTGTGCTGTCGCCGGCTGTGGTCAGGCAGGCGATCACGTTGATGCTCAGGCATCCGCTCCGGTGAAGGCGTTCGAGCAGCCCGCTGCGGGACCAACTCCCGCTGCCGCTGCCCAGCCTGTCCCGACTGTTCCCTATGAAGAACTGCTGACTGCCAGCGACAAACTGCTGCAGTCCGGCCAGCCCAACGATGCAGTCAAACAGTTGACGCTCGCGATTCAACAGGCACCGCAGCGTGCTGAAGCCTATGTGCGACGGGCGGCGATTCTGGGAGAGGCCCGCTTCCTGCCGGCGGCAATTAATGATCTGTCGGCAGCCATTCAGCTGGATCAGGAAAATCCGAAGCTGCTGAACACTCGCGGCTATTTTCTGATGCTGCTGAAGCATTATCCGCAGGCGGATGCGGATTTCACGCAGGCCATCAGTCTCGATCTTGCCTATGCCCAGCCCTACAACAATCGGGGACTGGTGGCGATTGCTCTGGGGAATCACAAGGCAGCGGTTCGTGATTTCGAAACCGCCCTTCGAATCAACCCCGAATATGTGGACGCCCACAATAATCTCGGCTTCGCGCAGATTCAGTTGGGTGAAGCGGAAGCGGCTGTGCAGTCATTCGACAAAGCCCTGTCGATCGACCCTAAATACATCAACGCGATCACCAACCGGGCTCGCGCCAACCTGAAACTGAATCGTCCTGCAGAAGCAGCCGCCGACCTGACGAAGGCAATCGCACTGCAGCCACAGCAGTTGCCGCATTATGTTCTCCGGGCGGAAGCCTACGAAGCAAGCGGACAGGAACAGGCCGCACAGGCCGATCTGGACCATATCAACTGGGTCACCACCTATGGGGAACTGACGCAGCGATTGCAGAAGTCCCCCGGCAATGCCGATCTCTGGACCAGTCTGGGAGAACATCTGCTGCTGAAGAATCGCGATGACGAGGCCGTGAAGGCCTTTGAGCAGGCTCTGAAAGCCAATCCCAAATCCCTCCCGGCGTTGATGGGGCAGGCCCGGCTGGCGATGCGGTCAGGACAACTGGATCTCGTCATTTCCGCCTGCACCCAGGCAATCGAAGCTGGAGAAATTCACGAAGCCCGCTCCCTGCGTGGTGATGCGCACGTTCAGCAGGGGAACCTCGATGCCGCGATCGAAGATTACGTCGCCGCCAAGCGATTTGATTCCGGCGTGATCGCAGCCTATCGCCAGCGTGCTGAGCAACGTCGCACGAACGGTCAGGTTGCCGAAGCTCAGAAGGATGAGGAACTGGCGCTCACGATGCAGCAGTCACTGACGGATGCCTCGAAGCCGAAGTCACCCGCACCCCGGGCCATGGTCGTCGAACAGGCCAGCTTTGAAGAACCGGCCGCTGAGGCTGCCCAGCGCTGAGCGCGGTATCGCCGATGCCCTCGACCGGTGTTTGATGTCATCAACAGGAAACGCCCCTGATGTCGTCGGCGGGCGTTTCTTCGTTTGCAGCATCCGGGCAAAGCAGGTCGCGACGTGGTGACCGCTACTGGCAGCTGCGGGGAGGGAGCCCGGCCAGCGTCCGGACAATCTCGCGGACCGAGCTGACCTTCTCGGCAGCTAGCGTGGAGCTGAGTTCGTCGACCAGTCGGGACGAGAGCCCCGGGTTATAGAAGTTCGCGGTCCCGATCTGCACCGCCGTGGCCCCCGCCACCAGAAACTCCATGACATCGTCGATGGAGTTGATCCCCCCGATGCCGATGATCGGGACATTGACCGATTTCGCCACCAGATAGACGCAGCGCAGGGCGAGCGGCTTGATGGCAGGGCCACTCAGCCCCCCCAGCACATTCCCGAGCACGGCTCGTCGCCGTCGCCAGTTGATCGCCATTCCCTGATAGGTGTTGACGAGTGAAACGGCGTCGGCTCCCCCCTCGGCGGCTGCCTGGGCGATGGCGGTAATGTCGGTGACGTTGGGTGTCAGCTTGGCGACGATCGGCAGATCACACGCACCCCGGGCAGCCGCCACGACGGCGCGGGTGGAATCGGGGTTGGTGCCCAGATCGACACCGCCGCTGACGTTGGGGCACGAAATGTTCAGCTCGATGCCGGCGAGTCCGGTGAACTCCGCCAGACGGCCCGCCATCACGGCAAAGTCCTCCACGGTCTTGCCCGCGATATTGGCAAACACCGGGGCCTCCAGCGTGAGGAGATACGGCAGGTGTTTGGTGATGAACGTGTCCAGTCCGTCGTTATCGAGACCGATGGAATTCAGCATCCCCGAAGAGGTTTCGACCGTGCGGGGTGGAGGATTCCCCGGCCGGGGAGCGGGGGTGACCGTCTTCGGAATGATGCCGCCGATCTTCGAGAAATCGACGAACGGAGTCATCTCCCGCGCATAGCCGAATGTTCCGGACGCCACGAGTATCGGATTTCGCAGCTGAAGTCGATTCAGCCGCACCTGCAGATCAACCATGTGAACCGTCAATCGCTGCTTCAAAATGGACATGAGACAGACTCATCATATTGCCAGCGGGGAATTTCGAAAGGAACACCGGAAGTTCCGCTTGTCCGCCCGTCGGGGACAGACACAATCAGAAGGGGAAGTTTGGGGAATCCGGGGTCTCGACGCATCGACCGGTGCCGGTTAGACTTCGTGTTCAACATCCATTCCCTCAGATGCGAGTGGTCGTTCATGGCCGATTACGATGCCTTTGATCCGCGACTGGAATCGTTGGTGGTCGAAACGCAGACCCGTTGGTCGTCCGAACTGCAGGGACTCTCCGACGCCGAGAAGCGGGCGATTTCCCGGGCGATTCATCACCATCCGGAACTGGCAGGCACCATCGCCTATGAACGGACGCACACGGGATTTATTCGTGAGATCACCGTGACGGAAGCGGATGTCGAAAAGCTCTATCGCCAGCACGCCTCCTCCCTCGCAGGGTAGTGTCGGAGTACGGGCGAAGTGGTGAGAACGCGGATGCCCGGAACATCTCGATTTGGCGCACTGTGGATCTGCTGGCTGCTCGTCTGCATGGCGAGTGCGACGGGAGCAGACTCCGATTCCACGCCCCCGTTGCCCCCCGGCTTTGAACAACGGATCTTTCGGGATGCCGCCGGGGACCATCGCTACGTCGTGTTCCGGCCGCGGAGTGACTCTCCTGCGAAACGCTGGCCGGTCGTCCTTTATTTGCATGGTGCGGGCGAAATGGGACGGGATGGGTTGCTGCCGCTCGCCGGACAACTCGCCTCGGCACTGGAGCAGAACCCCGATGCCCCCTTTGTGGCGGTCTTTCCTCAATGCGAGGAGGTCAACGGTCGCGCGCTGACCAACTGGCTCGCAGACTCTCCCGATGGACAGCGGGCTCTGAAAATTCTTGAGCAGGTCGAGCAGACCGAGTCGATCGATCCCCAGCGGCGGGTGATCGCCGGTTGTTCGATGGGAGGTTACGGCACCTGGAGTCTGGCAGCCGCAGATCCCGCCCACTGGTCGGCCGCCCTGATCATCTCGGGCGGCGGCGATCTTGACACATTGCAATTGGAACCACTCGCCCGACAGCGGTTGCCGGTCTGGGCTGTGCACGGCACCGCCGATGAGATTGTTTCCTCACAGTCGTCGCAGCAGCTGATTGCCAGACTGAATGAACTCGGCGGGCGTGGCACACTGACTCTGGTTCCGCAAGCGGGGCACGATGTCTGGCGCCGCGTTTTTGCCGATCCGCAATCGTTCCGCTGGATGTTGGATCCCGTGGACCCTCCGCCGGCGGCAGAGCAACTGCTGGAGGTGCAGCCGTTACCCCCTTCCAGCCGGTTCTATCGGGAAGTGCTCACGCAGCGGTACCGTATCCCCCGCTCGGTGGGACTACGACTGGGGAATCAGGCACTGGCGGAAATCGCCCCCGAACTGCCGACGATGTTTCCGGGGACTTCCCTTGAGGGGGAACTCCCGGACATCCGTCGTTCGATCGGCAGCGGCGCGCAGCAGATCGATGTGGTCTTCTCCGAGGTGCGCTATCATTGCTCCGTACAGCAGTGTGAACTTCGGGCGATTTCCGGAGGACGATTCCTCGCCCGGTTTGAGCTGCATCCCCTCGAACTCAGTATCGGCGGCACCGAGCTGACGGGCGAACAGGATCAGGCGACCGCGGGACCATTCCGCGTGCTGATCGGCAGGCGACGACCAGCGGTGTTGCAGGTGGAAGTGCAGCCCTGCATGGTGGACGGCCGGTTGAAGCTGCGGTTGTTGCGAGAGAAATTCGAGATCGATCCCGACAACTGGTACATCACGCCTCCCGAAATTCTGCAGCTGCGGAGCGACCGCTATTCCAGGTCCAACATTGTGACCGGGGTGGTCGGCAGTCTGTATCTCAATCGTGAGGAGATGGCCCAGCAGGTGCTTCAGACCGTCCCCCGGATTCTGGAGACCGTCGAGCGGGAACTCTCTTCGCGGAACGCACCCCGTCTGGCGCGGCTGTTGTCTCCGTTGCCGGTGCTTGTTCCGGAATTGTCCCTCTCCACCGCCCAGGTTCGAACCGACCGCGATGGACTGTCGCTGATCTTTGATCTGACCGTACTGACCCGGGGGGCAGGGGGGACGGGCCAACTGGAACACCCGCAGCAGCTCGAAGGCTATTCGCATCAGCCGGGAATCGCGCTCGGGATGTCGCTGGAAGCGGCGACCGCCGTCTCTCAATTGACGATCGACCAGAAACTCGCACAGGTGAATGTGCAGGACATTGGCGATCCCCGTTTCGCGCAGTTCGCTGACCCCAAAGTGATGGCTCCCATCGTGTCGGGGATCAGTCTCTCTCCCGATGTCGCCTTGCGGACTGTGTTGCGACTGGTCGATCCGGTGCGTGTCTCAGCCGACACCTCGTCGACACCCTCCCTGGCGGCGCCGGAAGCGCCGACGATTCTGCTTCCGCTGCAGCTCAGTTCGCAGCGGATCGCACTCGATTTCTGGGCTCTCCCGCAGTTGGGCCAGCCGCAACCCCTCGGGAGCGCGGAATTCCTGCTCTCGCAGCCTCTGGTCATCGAGTCTGTTGCCGAGGATGCCGCGACGCATCGGGAACCGGGCCTGCAGATTCGCTGGCTGCGCGACTGCGAAGTCACTTTCCTCGACGCCAGGCCGCTGGCGGGGAGCCGAGTGCCACAGGTGGACGGCCGTGCCTTCGAGCAGCTCGTGAAGGAGGCGTGGCTCAGCTGGTCGGAAGACCATCGGATTCAGCAGATTGATCTCAACGCGGCCCGCATCGGACAGACGCGGATTCAGCTGCAGTCGATTGATGTCGCAGATGAGCAGCTGCTGCTACAGCTGCGGACCGACCGCGATTCGCAGCCAGAGCCGTGATGGAGCACTGAAAGGGCAGCATCAGGTCTGGAATGCGGCGTCCTGATTCTGCTCGGTCTCATGGGGCCCCTATGATGAAGACCACCGTTCCACAGGACCTGTCGCTGCGCGAGAAAGTCCCCGGCAATGATCCGGTGTGAGTTTCCGGACGGGCCAGAGCAGATTCGCTGTTGTTCTCCCCGTGCTCGCCACGTGGAATTGAGCATTTCATCACACGCAACGCTGGCTGTGCGGGCACGGGAAAGAGCAGCCTGCTCTAAAAGAGATAGATCGAGCGCAGGGCCAGCAGCGTACTGAAGTCGCCGTCGTCCCAGGCGGCTCCAAATCCCGTCTGCAGCATGATCCGCTTTGTCAGCTCGCAGTGCACCTGCGGGGTGAGGAGCAGTGAGCAGTTCCCTTCATCGGAGGCGACGAAATTGCTTTCGACACCGGTCGTCAATCGCGGAGTGATGTCGGCGAAGATGTTGAGGTTCAGCAAGAGGTCGGTCCGGTCGTCGTCCACTCCGGGACGGGTCACCGTCCGTCCGCCGATCATCCCCAGTAGCGACCAGGTCTCGTCCACGCGATAGCCCCCGCAGTAAAGGAGGGAGAGGTTCCAGTTGCGCAGATCGGTGTCGGGTTCGATGATGGTCTGCAGGCCGTGGATGTAGCTGTTGTTGAAGGCTGTGCCGATCGTGTACTGCCCGGCAAATCGGTAGGCGTCTAACGTGTCTCCGGCGAAAGGGAGTTCGAATTCGATTGCCAGACCGTCCGCGATGGCGATCTCATACTCCGGGGCCCAGAAGATTTCCCGTCGAACAGTCCCATATTGCGGGATGCCCAGCGGGTCGATGTACTCCAGCACCTTCTTGGAGGTGGGACCGAGGGGGATCAGGGAGAGAACATCGATGGCCTGCGACCCCTTGCGTTCTCCCAGCGGACGAATCAGTTCGAAGACCAGCGGCTCCGGAATGCGGGGGACAATCTCCTCTTCGCCGGCGAAGTCGTCATCGGCCAGCGCTGCCAGTGAAAACATTCCCGGCTGGGGGAGCACGGTGTTCCAGTCAGCTGCCGGGTTGTTTTCCTCGGCGAACGTCGCGCAGGGCCAGATCAGAAGCAGGAGGCAGCTGGACCAGAGCGTTGCGGGGAAGGTCATGAGTGTGAATACGTGGTGCCGCTGCGCAGTCCAGAATTTGCCGTCGTCGCAAGCGCCGTCGATTCGGAAATCCGTTTCATTTATCGGCAGCCCGGGGTGCGGGCACTGTGGTCATTGAAGCTCAATTTCTCAATTTCTGTTGCCTTTTGGAGCAGGTTGCTCTTTGCCGTGCCCGCGCAGCCAGCGTTGCGTGTGATGAAATTCGGGACACGGTCGGGAAAGCGGCCTCTCTGTCTCACTGGGGAGTTGATTTCACCGGAAACGAGACGTTTTGGAGAGCGGGCGGGTGTGCAACGCCCTTGATCAGGATCGGGGGTTAACGATGAGCTTCTGGGAAGCACTCTGGCTGGAGCCCTGGTGGCGATACGATCCAGCGACGGCAGGTGGCTGGGGGAAGCTCTATCACGGATTCAATCTGTTCGAAGGGGGAGTCTGGCTGCTCCTGGGGGGACTTGTTTTGCTGCGCGGGAGGGCGAACCGGAAATCACGGCTCGAACTGGCCTATGCGGGTCTGTTGTGGGTCTTCGCGCTGACGGACTTTCGTGAGGCCTTCGAGCAGTCCGCGCCGCTGGTCCTGGTCAAAGGACTGGTTCTGATGTTGCTCTGGTCTCTCAGAAGGTGCGTCACGGCGACCTGTGACGCGGGGCGGACGTGGTGGTAAGTGGCCTCCCTTCAGGAGTTCCGACAGCCAAGGCATGTGCGGGTTGGTTGGGCTCAGAGTGTCTGCAGCGATTCGCTGCGACGAAGGTTCGTCTCCCGAAACCAGCCCGGTCGGTGGACTTGTGTCGGTATAATCCCCCCGTTTTAACAGCTCACAGGTTGCCGACATGAGGACGATTTGGGGCTGCGGATTTTTGGAAAATCGCTAACCCTAGACCGGATTCGATTTTGGTCGAGAACAGGCAGCAATCTGCCGCTCGCAGAAACGAAGTCTCATTGACAGAGCGCTTTGGGCGTTTATATTCCGCACTCGACAGCTTCACAATATCTTGCGTTTCGAGCAGACGGCTGCACAACCAATAGTGCAGTTTGCGGGGAATTTCTCTCGATTTCTGTGGCTTATTGCCGTTCTTGACCCGATAATAGTTGCTACACGGGCGTTCAGCGCACAAATGTCTTTTGTGCTCCTCGCTGCGCGCCCTGAATTTGCAAGGATGTGAACTGCTGCGAGTGTTGAGTGCAGCCACGGCGTCGTGGCATCGAGTTGTGGGAACTCACCAGTCAGGAGAAGTGCATGACGCACAGCTATCAAGGAACGCAACCCATGTCAGGCGTGAACGTCACTGCTTCATCAAGACAATCATTGGCCGGCGGAGCGATGACCGTCGATCCCTACTTCTGCCCGGTCGACGTGGATCCGTTTGAAACCGTGGAGTGGGAAGCCCGCACCGCGCATATTAAAGACGAGAACGGCAAGATCCTGTTCGAGCAGTCGAACTGCCAGATCCCGAAAGACTGGTCCCCCCTGGCCACCAACGTGGTCGTCTCCAAGTATTTCTACGGAGAGCCGAATACCCCGGAACGCGAAACCAGCGTCAAGCAGGTCATTTATCGTGTCTCCCGCACCATCGCCGACTGGGGAACCCAGGACGGCTACTTCGCCAGTGCGGAAGATGGTGAAAACTTCTACCGCGAGCTGAGCTGGCTCTGCCTGCATCAGCACGGTGCGTTCAACTCTCCCGTCTGGTTCAATGTCGGCCTGTATCATCAATACGGCGTGAAGGGTTCCCTGGGGAACTACCACTTCGACCCGAAGACCAAGGTCGTCCGCCGTCCGGAAACACCATACGAATATCCGCAAGGCTCCGCCTGCTTCATCCAGTCGGTCGACGACTCGATGGAGGGGATCATGCGGCTGGCCACGTCCGAAGCGATGCTGTTCAAGTTCGGCTCGGGGACCGGAACCGACCTGTCCACCATTCGCAGCTCAAAAGAAAAACTCTCCGGCGGCGGCACTCCGTCCGGTCCGCTGTCGTTCATGCGGGTCTATGACCAGATCGCCGCTGTGGTGAAGTCGGGAGGCAAGACCCGCCGCGCCGCCAAGATGCAGTCGATCAAGGACTGGCATCCCGATGTGATGGAATTCATTCAGTGCAAGACCAAGGAAGAGAAGAAGGCTCACACGCTGATTGCCAGCGGTGAGTACGATTCGAACTTCAACGGGGAAGCTTATTCCTCGATCATGTTCCAGAACGCGAATCTCTCGGTCCGCCTCAGCGATGAGTTCATGCAGGCGTACGAGAAGAATGCCGACTGGACCACCCGCTGGGTCACCGATCCGTCACACGACGGCCCGACCTTCAAGGCGACCGACATGATGCGGGAAATCGCCCAGGGAACCTGGCAGTGCGGTGATCCCGGCGTGCAGTACGACACCACGATCAACCGCTGGCATACCTGCAAGAACAGCGGACCGATCAACGCCAGCAATCCCTGCTCGGAATACATGTTCCTGGATGATACCGCCTGCAATCTGGCGAGCATCAACCTCAAGAAGTGTCTCAAGGCCGACGGCACGTTCGACATCGAACGTTTCCGTCGCGCCTGTGCCATCTTCATTACCGCTCAGGAAATTCTGGTCGATCACGCCAGCTACCCGACACCGTCGATCGCGGAGAATTCCCACCTGTATCGTCCCCTCGGTCTGGGCTATGCCAACCTCGGCAGCCTGCTGATGACGATGGGCATTCCCTACGACAGCGATGCCGGTCGCGGCATCTGCGGGGCCCTGACCGCTCTGCTCACCGGACAGGCGTACCTGAGCAGCAGCCAGATCGCCCGGACCATCGGCCCGTTCGCAGGCTATCACGACAACGAGCAGCCGATGCTCGACGTCATGCAGATGCACCGCGATTCGGTCGAGAAGATCGATCCGGCCTGCCCGGCTTATCTTCGCGATGCCGCCCGTCAGGTCTGGAACGAGTGTCTCCAGTCGGGACGCCGTTACGGCTATCGCAACGCTCAGGCGACCGTGCTCGCACCGACCGGTACGATTGCCTTCATGATGGACTGCGACACCACCGGCATCGAACCGGATATCGCCCTGATCAAGTACAAGCAGCTCGCCGGCGGCGGCATGCTGAAGATCGTCAACCGGACCGTGCCGCATTCGCTGAAGACCCTCGGCTACGATGAAGCCCAGATCAAGACGATTCTCGAGCACCTCGAATCCCACGAAACGATCGAAGGGGCTCCGGGGCTGAAGGAAGAACATCTCCCCGTGTTCGACTGTGCCTTCAAGCCGGCCAACGGAACGCGGACGATTCACTGGAAAGCCCACGTCGGCATGATGGCGGCTGCTCAGCCGTTCCTCTCGGGGGCGATTTCCAAGACCGTCAACATGCCTGCCGATTCCACTGTCGAGGACGTCGAGCTGGCTTATGTCGAAGGCTGGAAGCTCGGACTGAAGGCGCTCGCCATCTATCGTGACGGCAGCAAGCAGTCGCAGCCGCTCGCCACGAAGAAGGAAGGGGATCGTCAGGCAGCAGGACGGGGCTCCGATGCTCCGGCCGCTCCGGTCCGTCGCCGTCTGCCGGACACCCGTCAGTCTGTGACCCACAAGTTCTCGGTCGGCGGTCACGAGGGGTACATCACCGTGGGCCTGTTTGAAGACGGCACACCGGGTGAACTCTTCATCACCATGGCGAAAGAAGGTTCCACGATCGGCGGCCTGATGGACGTGATCGGAACTGAAACCTCACTGGCTCTGCAGTTCGGCGTGCCGCTGGAAGCTCTGGTCAAGAAGTTCAGTCATGCCCGGTTCGAGCCTTCGGGCTGGACCACGAACCCGGATATTCCGGTCGCCAAGAGTGTCGTCGACTACATCTTCCGGTTCCTGGGGATTACGTTCCTCGCCGGATACCGGGAAGCGAACACTCCCAAGCGGGACGATGACGGGGAGGGAAGCTACGGAGCCGGAGGAGACTCCTCAAATTTTAAAGTCTCCTCTTCACACGAAGTGAAGGGGGGCGCCTCCAGGACGGAAGTTGCCGCCGAGTCCCCCACCCATACGAACGGGGCCTCGACCAACGGACACCACAACGGAAATGGCCATCACTCGGGTAAATCCAAAGCGGTGATGTTCGATCCCAAATCTCTGGCGTCGGTCAGCGTGCAGCACAGCAGCCGCAGTGAGCAGTTCGCTCACTTCCAGCTGGATGCTCCCGCCTGCGACAGTTGTGGAGCCATTACCGTGCGAAATGGAAACTGCTATCTCTGCCACAACTGTGGTCAGAGCATGGGTTGCTCGTAACCCCACTGCTGCGGTTCAAGATGCAAATGCTCAACAGCCCTCGTGGAATCACGGGGGCTGTTTTGTTGGTGCCCGCAACTGAAGATCAGCGTCAGCGGCCGGGACCGTTTCGAATTTGATCGCCCGGCCCGGCCGTGAGAGAGGGGGGAGTGCAGCAGGCAGAACTCTGGCTGCGCGGAGACTCGAAAGCTCAATCAGCTCGCGCAGTCGTCAAGTGTGAGAATGCGATCGAGCGTCTGTCGTGAGGATCACCCGCCTCCCGGCGAGAGACCAATCATGGCAAAATCTTCAGCCAGCTCAGCAGACCTGGACGTCACTGCCCGGCAGGCAGGCCATCGAAAACACGAGTCCCTGTGATTCGCAGTGGAGCCGGTAATCTTCCGGCATCATCGCCAGCGTGGCGTCATCCCACTCGAGAATCACCTTCAGCTTGCTGCCTGATCCGGACGTTTCCAGAACCGTCCCGCGCCAGCCGGCAATCGAAAGGTGTGCGAACTCGGGCATGGTGACCCCTTCGTTCACCTGAATCTTCAGACCCGCAGCAGGCTTTTCAGTTTTTCCCCTGGGCATCGGCTCGTTCTGAATTCAGATTGGTTAGACGATCCGGGCCGCACTCTGCGAACCCGTAGCCGCACAGTAACGTCAGGGCGGGAACCGAGTCAATTTGAGAGCACGGCGGCGGAGGGCCAAATTCCCTCTCCAGCCGTTGAAGAGGTCATTTTTCCTGTGTTTTTCGCCATTCCGCAATTTTTGCCTGGGCCGCTTCAAAGGCCGGAAATTGCCTGGCATCGACCACGCAGCGGAATCCGTTGTGGAAGCTGCTGGAGGCGACGTCCCCCCGCATCCGGGCCCGCGTCCGATAGCCGGTGCAGTTGTTGACGTTGCACATGAACGATCCTCCGCGCTGAACCCGCTTCACGTTCCCCGGTTCCTGCGGGTCGTTGCTGGCGAGGGGCCCTTTCGGATTGCGGCGGGGAGAGACCGAGTAGTACTCCATGTCATAGTAATCCGAGCACCACTCCCAGACATTTCCGGCGATGTCGTACAGACCCAGCGAATTGGGAGGGTAGGACTTCACAGGAGCGGTGGTGAGATAGCCATCTTCATTGCTGCGGCTCGTGGGGAAGTCCCCCTGCCAGAAGTTGGCCAGATATTTCCCGTTGGGAAGAAACTCGTTTCCCCAGGGATAGTCCATGTCCTGTCCTCCGCTGCGCGAAGCGTATTCGAATTCGGCCTCTGTCGGCAGTCGTTTGCCTGCCCAGTCGCAATAAGCGACCGCATCTTCCCACGCGATGTGCACGACCGGATGGTCCATCAGATGGTCGATCGTGGAACCGGGGCCGTCGGGGTGCTTCCAGTCGGCGCCGTCGACCACTTTCCAGACCTGATATTCCCAGCCGGGAGGGCCAACGACCAATTGGGTTTTGTCGAAGGCAGAGTTGAAACACATCGATCCGGGCTGAATCACTCCTTCGGGAAAGGCGCTGACGTCGGTCCCACGGGCAGCGAAATCCTGTCGAGTCATTTCCCGTTCCGCGAATGTCTTGTAGCCGGTCATGGCCACAAACTCCTGAAACTGGCGGTTGGTGACTTCGGTCTGGTCCATCCAGAATCCGTCGAGTTCGACCACATGCGCGGGGTATTCATCCGGTTTGACACGATCGGGGTTGCGATCCGGGGCAGGGAGCGAAGCCGTCCCCATCAAAAACTCTCCGCCGGGAACCCAGACCATTCCGTCGGGAGTCGGAGCGGGTGCGCGGACGATCAGATCGGACGCCGAGGAGCCGCTGGAGCGGGTCGGAACAAAGACCGCAGCGATCAACAGGGAACACATCAGCACTGTCGCAGCGATCAACAGATAGACGCGTTTCATAAAGAAGAGTGACCTTCAGGCAAGGTAGAGAGAGACCAGAATGCATTGTACGGAAATTTCAGCGGACCGACCCGCCCAGTCCCGTTTTTTTACCGATCGGAGTGAGATTTTCACGCAGTTTCGCCAGATGGAACAGTATTGGCAGCCAGCGTTTGAAACCGTTGAATTTCAATGAAGGGGGTACTGTGCGCACGTCCAATGAGCAACTACGATATCCCGGCCAGAAGGATCGCGTGCCCGATCCCGACGGGATCGCAACAGGGAGAGCGACGAATGCGTGATGTGCTGACACTGATTCTGGCAGGCGGCAAAGGGACACGGCTTGAGCCGTTGACCAACGAACGAGCCAAGCCGTCCGTCCCCTTTGCCGGCACTTATCGCATTATCGATTTTCCGCTGTCCAACTGTCTGAACAGCGGCCTGCGGCGCGTGCTGGTGCTGACTCAGTACAAAGCGGCCAGCCTGGATCGGCACATTCGCCAGGCATGGCATTTTCTCTGTCGGGAACTCGATGAGTTCATCGACGTCCTCCCTCCCCAGCAGCGGCTCGGAGAACACTGGTACCGGGGGACCGCCGACGCGGTCTATCAGAACATCTACACGATCGAGCAGTATGACCCCTCTCACATCGTCGTCCTCTCCGGCGATCACATCTATAAGATGGACTACTCCCATCTGATCGCCGAACACGTGGAGAACAACGCCGATTGCACCATCGGTTGCCTGCCGGCCACACTGGAAGAAGGACGGTCGTTCGGGGTGATGGGGATCGATTCGGACGGCTGGGTGAAGCGCTTTGAGGAGAAGCCGCAGCATCCGTTTCCGATGCCGAATGATCCGAGTCGCTGTCTCGCTTCGATGGGGATCTACGTCTTCAAGGCCAGCTTTCTGCTGAACGAACTCTGTCGGGATGCCACCGAGCCGCGGAGTGCGCACGACTTCGGAAAAGATGTGATTCCGCAGATCATCCGCACTCATCGGGTGCGGGCTTACTGCTTTCAGGACCGCAACACCGGCCGTGACTATTACTGGCGCGACGTCGGGACCATCGAGTCCTATTTCGAAGCCAACATGGATGTCATCTCCGTTGATCCGCAGCTCAACATGTATGACTACACCTGGCCGATCCGGGGGTATCATGCCCCGTTGCCGGCACCGAAGTTTGTCTTCGCCGATGTCGACAGCCAGCCGCAACGGGTTGGTCACGCACTCGACAGCATCGTCTGCCCCGGCTGCATCATCTCGGGGGGAGAAGTGGTCCGATCGGTGCTGTCGCCGAATGTCCGTGTCAACAGCTGGTCGGAGATCAGCGACTCGATCGTGTTCGAAGGGGTGAACATCGGCCGGCACGCGAAGATTCGCCGATCGATCATCGACAAGGGGGTTCAGATCCCGCCCGGAACGCGGATCGGATTTGACCCCCAGGAAGATCGTGCCCGGGGGCTGACCGTGAGCGAGAGTGGCATTACCGTCGTTCCGAAGTGGCACACCTTCAGCGGGTGACGCTCCTTGCGGACCGTCGCGAACGCACCCGGCGTCCCCTTCACGCGAGCGTGTTGACTGACAGCCAATCAGGCCAAGTCCTCTATTTCTTGCCTTTGGCCCGTTGCTGCAGAAAGAACGCCTGCAGAATCCCTTTACACTCCGTCTGCAAGATCCCGCCCAGCACCAGCGCGCGGTGGTTCAGTCGGCTGTCGTCTGTGATCTGATAGAGCGTGTGGCAGGCTCCCCCTTTGGGATCGGTCGTTCCATAGACAACTCGGGGAATTCGCGCTTGGACGACCGCCCCCGCGCACATCGGACAGGGCTCCAGAGTCACATACAGGGTGCATTCCAGCAGCCGCCACGATTCCAATGCCGCAGCGGCCTGTGTCATGGCGAGCATCTCTGCATGTGCGGTGGGATCCTTGAGCGTCTCCCGCTGATTGAAGCCTTCACCGATGATTCGGTTGTCGTGAACGACGACGGCCCCGACCGGCACCTCGTCCATTTCAAAGGCCTGTTCCGCCAACTGAAGTGCGCGACGCATCCAGGTCTCGTGCTGCTCGAATTCCATCAGGTTCGTATCAATCATGTCGGCCGAGACCTTCCTGTGATTCAGCTTGTCGTGAACCCGTGCTGCCCACGACTTCCGGCCGACCTCCCGTTGGGGGAAGGAGGGCGGGGACTCTCCAGCCTAATCGGTTGCGGCCCCACTCTGCCACACGCAACAGAGTACGATTCCCATACAAGAATGGGACTGCTGAAGGGAATGGCGGCCCGTTGATTCGCAATTTTTGCCGAACGGGAAACATCTCCAGGCGCGAGGCGATCCGGCGCGAAGTGGCAGAATTTCCAGAGGAAACACGGGTTTGCCGGGGGGAGAGCGGAGGAGAGACAACCGGACTGATCTGGACGGCACCCGTCAATCTCAACCATGCTGCGGCGAACTCCCCGATTTCTTTCCGCACCTCTTCTCCCCGCTCCCTTGCCACGCTTTCTGCAACGACTGCTCACCGCCGTTATTCTCGCGATCCCGATTGCCGGCCCGGCCGGGGCTGGGGATCCGCTGGAGGGGAACGCGCCTCCCTCGCTGATCACGACGGGCGATATCCATCGCTTGATTGGAGATGCGGTGCCACATCCGCCGCCACCGATGCGGTTTTCGAAGGACATCTTCAAGGTCCTCCGTTTCACGCCGGAAGCGATCGAGCCAGATGACCGGATCGATCAACTGCAGATTGAGAAAGACATCACTTACGCGACGTACGACAAGGTGGAGGTCTCACTCGATCTCTACCAACCACGGCAGAGGACTGACAAAGCAGCCGGCGTGATCCTGATTCATGGCGGCGGCTGGGTGATTGGCAGTAAGGGGAACTATTCGTTCTATGGGATTGAGCTCGCGACCCGCGGCTACGTGGTGGCGAACATCGATTACCGCATGGCTCCACAGCATCCGTTTCCGGCTGCGGTGCAGGATGCCAAGGCGGCTGTCCGCTGGATGCGGGCTCATGCGGAAGAGCTGAATGTCGATCCGGAACGGATCTCCGTAGTTGGCGCCTCCGCGGGGGGCCATCTGGCTCTCATGGTTGGCTACAGTGATGATGTTCCGTTTCTGGAAGGGACCGGCGGGAACCCGCACGTCACAAGCCATGTGCGCTCTGTGGTGGCCATTTACCCCCCGTCAGACCTGACGACGATCTCCCCGCCCAAACAGGAATCGCCGCTGCTGACGATGTTTCTGGGAAGGACCCGACAGGAGAGCCCGGAAACGTACCGGGTCGCTTCGCCGGTCAATTACGTGACGCCGCAGGATCCACCGACGCTGCTGCTGCATGGGACCGTCGACCTGCTGGTCCCTGTGTCGCAATCGGACGATCTCGCCCGCAAGCTGGAGGAAACTCGCGTTCCGTTTGTGTATGATCGACTCCCCGGCTGGCCGCATTCGATGGATCGACTGAAACCGGTGAATGAACGCTGCCTGTGGTTTATTGAACGCTTTCTCGAAAAGACTCTGACGCCCGTGGCTGTGGAACCGCTGTGATCTGGGAACGTGTAATCGGACATCAGCAGCAGGTCGAGATGTTCCGTCGTGCCATCCGCCGCGGTCGTCTGGCACATGCCTATCTGCTTGTCGGTCCTTCCGGAATCGGCAAACGTCTGTTTGCTCGCACGCTCGCCCAGTGTTTGTTCTGCGAACGTTATCCCGAGGAAGCGCTCGACGCCTGCGGAGTCTGCAGCGCGTGCTGTCAGATGGAAGCCGGAACGCATCCCGATCTGCTGACAGTCGAACTGCCGGAAGGGAAGCGAGAATTGCCGATCGAGTTGCTGGCAGGAGACCGTGACCATCGCGGCCGGGCGGGGCTCTGCTATGACCTCGCATTGAAACCTATGTCCGCTTCCCGCCGCATCGCACTCATCGACGCTGCGGAGACGATGAACGAGGCGAGTGCCAATTCCCTGCTGAAAACTCTGGAAGAACCTCCTGTCGGCTCGATCCTGTTTCTGCTCACTCCCGAGACAGAGCCCATTCTGCCGACCATCCGCTCGCGGTGTCAGCCGATTCGATTTCACCCGCTGACCGATGAACAGGTCCTGACACTGTTGCAGGATCAACAGCACGATGGCCAACTGGCCGATGTCGTGCGGATGTCGGAAGGGAGCCCCAGTGTTGCGCGGCAGTTGCTTGAGCCCGCGCTGCAGAAACTGTGGAAGACGGTTGAAGCGGTCCTTTCCGGTCGGGAAGTCGATGCGCTGAAGGGGATTCAGCAGATCACGACCGCACTGGAGGAGCTTGGAACCGACAGTGCTTCCCAGCGGCTCAATATGCGCTGGGCGTTGAAGTTTGTGGTGGAAGCCCTGCGCAAGCAATTGCAGCAGACGGAGGAGGTGGCCCGGCTCGATCAGCTCGGCAACATGCTCGACCGCTGCTTCGAGGCCGATCTGCATCTGCGTCAGACAATGCCGATTCCGCTCTGCCTGGAAGCACTGATGACCGATCTCGGCCGTCAGTCGCGGTAGCGCCGATTGCTCGTTCGATGGCGTGTGCAGCGTCTGTTTCGTCGGCGGGCAGTTTCACTTCGTCCTGACGGGAAGAGGAAATTACGGATTCCACTGAAGGATGGTGCGCACCCCCCGCATCGCACGGCTGGTCACTGCGGATTCAGTGGCGCCCGGCCTGTTATGGCAATCGCAACAGGCTGCGGACCGCTCCCCACGCCAGCTGGGCTTTACTGACCACGGGACGTTGCTCCCAGACCCGATAGCCGATCCGTTCAATTCCCTGCAGAATCAAGAGTCCACCCCGCACAAACAGGTCGATTTCAATTCGCAGCCGCCCCGGCATGCGCGCTGCCAGGGGACGACCCGTCAGCAGATACTCGCGAGCCCGGTCCACTTCAAATTTCATGAGCGCGGTGAATTCCGGAGTCGTGCGGCGCTGGGCAAAGTCGCTGTCGCTGTAACCAAACCGTTGCCGGTCTTCGCGCGGGAGATAAATCCGTCCGATGTCGGCATCGCGGGCCACGTCCTGCCAGAAGTTGGCCAGCTGCAGCCCCGTACAGATGGAATCCGACCAGTGGGCCTGCTCGGCGGTATGACGTCGGCAGAGGTGCAGCACGATTCGCCCGACAGGATTCGCACTGCGGCGGCAGTAGTCGATGAGCTGTTCGAAGGTGTCGTATTCCTGAACCTGTTGGTCCTGCACGAACGCCGAGATCAGGTCGGCAAAGAGTTGCCGGGGAATTTCGAACTCGTCGATCGTCGGCTTCAGCGCTACAAAGACGGGATGCCGGACCTGTCCCGCATAACTGGCCTCGAGTTCCTGATGCCACCAGGCGAGCAGCGGGAGTGCCCGCTCCGGTCCACCCGTTTCATCTCCCAGATCATCCGCCCAGCGGCAGAACGCGTAGACGTTGTAGAACGGCTGGTGGAGCGACCGGGGAAGCAGGAGCGATGCGACCGGAAAATTCTCGTAGTGAGCACGGGCCAGCGAGCGACAGTAGCTTTCGGCGTCGGGCAGGCTGGGAGCGGCAGTGTGGGCGGTGGGCCCCCACGTTTTCAGATCGTCCAGAACAGAGCCCGCCTGCAGCATGGGATGAATCCGGATGGGGAGCGAAGTGGGGGCCTCGGGACGTGCAGAAATAAAAAAAGGACGCGCGAAGGCGTCCCAGATCTGCTGCGATTCTGCCTGCGAGAACGGGAGTCTCGCGGAGAAATTATGTCTTGATTCCCTTGCGCTTCAGGCGGCGAGCCTTGGAGCTGGCAGGGCGAGCACCGTGGTTGGCTTTCTTTAACTTGCGTTGGGTCTTGGACATCGGAAAACCTCGTGTGATTTCAAATCGGGACCAGATCCGGTCCCGCAGGCCGGCGTATTTCAGGGGAGCCGAAGATTGTAGCTGTCAAGCGGGCGATTGGAAAGTCAACTTGAATCGGGAATCCGACGTCCGGTTAGAGGACTGGATTTTGCATCTAGTTCTCTATTCCGGGGCGATCGCGAGTGCTGTAAGTGAACTGTGTGAAATAGCTTGTGGGAAATCGAACCCGCAGCGTGAGGCGGGAGGGTGTCAGGTTACGGCAGGCCGTATTTCCGGAACGCTTCCGCCAGTTCCTCCTTGTCGATGCGCTTGTCGTTGTTCACGTCGATATGGGGGAATCCCTTCTCCAGAATGGCGAACCGCTTGCATTCCTCCGGAGAAAGGAACCCGTCCTTGTTCTTGTCCAGATAGGTGAAGGCCTCGTCGAGATCAAAACCATCGGAAATAATGCTGCTGCTCCCTTTGAAGAGGTTATTTGAGTTTTCCTTGCTGACCGGGAAGATGACGTCGAAATAGCCGATCATCATTTCGTCCCAGGATTGGTCTCCCCACCGCACCGTAGCTGCGGGATCAGGATTGGCGAGGTTCTTTTCGGAGTTATCGAACTTCGCCACGCAGCGGAGCCACGAACCCTTGTGGAGCGGAAGCGGCTCCGCCAGGACGTAACGGGTCTGCCAGTTAAAATCGTAATTGGGGACATCGAGGAGCACGATCGGCGGCTGTCCTTTGCCCGGGAGAAACTCGTACCGGAACGACTGTCCCCGCAGGTGCATATGAGGGGAGAGTGACAGGAGCCGGGCTTCCCGTTGAATTTCCGGAGACCGGGCCTTGAACTCCTGATCGGCCAGAAATGGCTGAATGTTCAACCCGGTCTGGGCGATCTCCGCCGTCTGAACTTCATGGGTCACGTCGTCGTGCGGTACTTCCAGCCAGCCGAGCCGGCTCAGATCCTGCTGTTCAGAACCGTTGGGGGTGTAGTGCACCTGAAACCGCAGCCAGGCACCGGCCGGAATCCGCTTGGCGGCCCCTGCGGGCAATCCGTTTTCCAGTCGCAGCCCCGGAACGTAGGCGGTCAGGAAGGAGTTGCGTTTTCCTTTCCGGCCCTCCGGGTGCATGTAGACAATGATGTGGTGGACGACCGCACGATTTCCAGGAAGGACCTCAAGGCCGTTGACCCAGACATCTTCGGAGAGTTTCGGGTTGATCCAGAAGTTCTGGTACTCCACTCCCCTGGGCCCGGCATCGGCCGGAATGGTGAAGGGGGCGTCCCGCATGGCGATGATCCGGTCGGGAACGCGCGGCAGCTGCCAGCCTTCGATGACCGGCTTCGGTTCGGGGAGATCGGCTCGATTTCCTTCCGGGCAACCGTGCGCCACCCACGTTCTGATCAGCTGTTTGTCAGTTTCCGACAGGCGGCAATCGTTGGCAAATTTTCCGTGCTCGGGGCTGGCGAACCAGGGGGGCATCCGGTTCTGTTCAACCACTTCCAGAATCGTTTCTCCCCAACCACGCAGGTCCTCATAGTTGGTCATCTCGAAGGGGCCAATGTCCCCTTTGCGGTGGCAATCGATGCAGTGAGCCTGAAAAATCCGGGCGATCTGATTGGAATACGTCACCGGGCTGTTCGGCTGAGGTTCTTTTGGACGTCCGATCAGGCAGCCGACCCCGGCAGTCCGCGGAACCGTGACCGCTTTGCCGGCGAGGATTTCGTCGATGGCGTTTTTGAGCTCCTGATGCTCGGCCCGGTCGCGGGTCACGCCAATTTGATACTGGTCATCAATCCGTCCCTGATAGCGGATCTGCTGCAGCGCATCGAGGACGACCACTTCGGGTGTTCGAGTGGCTCCCAGAGCGTCCGCCAGCTTATGGCCAACATCCTTGACCAGCGGGTAAGTCAGCTCATGTTTCTTTGCAAAGGCGGCAATCTCCTGCAGCGAGTCCTGAGAATTTGACATGACACCGAGAATCCGGACATCATCGCTCGGGTAGGTCTGACTGAGCTGCTGCAGGCGTGTCGAGTAGAGTTTCGCGAGCGGACATTCCGTTCCGAGGAAGGCGACGACGAGCACCTTGGTATGACGAAACTCCGACAGGGAAACTTTGCTGCCCCGGATGTCCTGCAAGTCGACTTGCGAGAGTTGCTGGTGCAGCGGGCTCTCGGCTCCCTGTGCTGTGCTTGGGGGAGCGGACGGCCCCGCGAGAAGGCAGAGCAGGAGTGCAGCGCGACAGCTGGTTGGCAATCGGAACATGATGCGAGGTTCCCGGTCAGAGTGAATCCAGCGTCGGACTCGAGTCGGATTCGTGTCAGTGCGAAGATCAGGAGTCGACTGTAGTTCGCCCCCTGCGGGGCTCGAAGTGTCGATTGTCACTTCGCCGGGTCATGTCGGGCGCATGACTTTTGACATGGTCGGGGAGCGGGGGACGCCGACTGCGGTCTGGTCACTGTCAGCAGGCATGGCGACAGTGCGAAGAAAAGGCGCCACGCATCTGGTACGTTGGCAGTGACGGCGTGACGTGCCAAGTGGCTGAATGACGCACGCGGGGAAGCGGGAAACAGGGCGTGAGGTTGAGGAGTCGCGAAGAAGGAGTGCGACTCGTGAAGCGGAATTCCAAATCAAGCTGTACGGTCGGTACGTGATTGGAAAGAAAGTGGAGGATAGCGGGCTCGAACCGCTGACCTCTTGCATGCCATGCAAGCGCTCTCCCAGCTGAGCTAATCCCCCATCTCGGGCATTTTCTGCCGATCTGCATCTGCCAGCTCTGGTTTTGCTCGCAGACCGAATCCTGATCGGCATCCCACCGGATGGCACTTGAAGAATCATCCGGGCTGGCTTCGTTTTCGCGAAAACCAGCAAGGGAGTCAATTTAGTGGGGCGGCAAAATCCTGTCAAGATGCCCAGACGATTCAGTGGACGCTGATGGATGTCGGGGTTTAGCGATCGCAAAAGAGTGCTAGAATGGGCAGTCCAGATTCCCTGTGACGAGAATGCGCAGGATTCTGTGAATCACCGGGAAGGCCCCGGTCGATCGGTCGTTCAGATCACTATCGAGTCTGCATCGCTGAAGACTCGTCCTGAGTTTTGTTCATGAATTGAAAGTGCGTCATGGCTACCGAAGAAGCAATCAACAAGATGGACTCTGTTGCCAAACCAGCCAGCGAAGGTTTGATCGAAGGGATCGATCCGGCAGAACTCGAAGAGTGGTTTGATTCTCTGGAAGATGTGCTGCACCGCTACGGTCCCGAAAAGACCCAGCAACTGCTCGTGAACCTCCGGGAACATGCCTACGTCAAAGGGGTGATGATGCCCTTCGTGGCCACCACTCCCTATATCAATTCCATTTCTGTTGCCGATCAGCCCCGATACCCCGGCAATCTCGAAATCGAACGACGGATCAAATCGCTGATTCGCTGGAACGCCATGGCCATGGTGGTCCGGGCGAACAAGAAGACCGACAAATACGGTGCGGTCGGCGGTCACATTTCGACTTACGCTTCTTCGGCGACGCTGTACGAAGTGGCCTACAACCATTTCTTCCATGCCCGCACCGCGGATCACACGGGGGACATGGTCTACTTCCAGGGACATGCCTCTCCCGGGATGTATGCCCGCGCGTTCGTGGAAGGGCGAATTGATGAGAGCCATCTCGAGCATTTTCGTCAGGAGACGGAACGCGGGAAGGGGCTGTCATCGTATCCTCACCCCTGGCTGATGCCCGACTTCTGGCAGTTCCCGACGGTCTCGATGGGACTGGGGCCGATCTGCTCGATCTATCACGCCCGCTTCCTGCGTTACATGCAGCACCGGGGTCTGCTGGATACGTCGAAGTCGCGCGTCTGGGCGTTTCTGGGAGACGGCGAAATCGATGAGCCGGAATCACTCGGGGCGATCACGCTCGCTTCCCGCGAGAATCTGAACAACCTGACCTGGGTGGTGAACTGCAACCTGCAGCGGCTCGACGGACCCGTCCGCGGGAACGGCAAGATCATTCAGGAGCTGGAGGGAGCCTTCCGCGGTGCCGGCTGGAACTGCATCAAGGTGGTCTGGGGAAGCGACTGGGATTCGCTGTTCGCCCGCGATTACAACGGCAAGCTGATGAAGCGGGTCGGCGAGATCGTGGATGGACAGTACCAGAAATACAGTGTGTCTCCCGGCAGCTACATTCGGGATCACTTCTTTGGAACCGATCCGGAGTTGCTCGAACTGGTGGATCATCTTTCCGATGAGCAGCTCGAGAAGCTGCGTCGCGGCGGTCACGATCCGGAGAAGGTGTTCGCGGCCTACAAGGCCGCCGTTGAGAACACGAATGCTCCAACCGTGATTCTGGCCAAGACGATCAAGGGTTATGGCCTGGGTGAAGCGGGTGAAGGTCGGAACATCGCCCACAACGCCAAGAAGATGAACCTGGACGAACTCAAGCAGTTCCACAAGCGGTTCAGCATTCCCATCAGCGAAGCGGATGTAGAAAAGATGCCGTTCTATCGCCCGCCGGCAGACAGCGAAGAGATGGCGTATCTGCAGGCCAAGCGCGAACAGCTCGGCGGTCCGATTCCGGCTCGACGGCCCACGGCGGAGCGTCTCGAAGTTCCGGGTCTGGATGACAAGTCCTTCGCCCGGCAACTCAAGGGGACTGAAGGCAAGGGAACCGTCTCCACGACGGGTGCCTACGGAGCGATTCTGCTCGGCCTGATGCGGCATAAGGTGATCGGCGAGCGGATCGTCCCGATCATCCCTGACGAAGCCCGCACCTTCGGGATGGAAGCGTTCTTCAGCACCTTCGGGATTTATTCCAGCAAGGGACAGCTGTACGAGCCGGTCGACCGCGTCAACGGCAGCCTGATGTACTACAAGGAAGCCAAAGACGGCCAGGTGCTGGAAGAGGGAATCAACGAAGCGGGCGCCATGAGCTCGTTCATTGCTGCGGGGACTGCCTACAGCAACCTCGGCATCAACATGATTCCGTTCTACGTCTACTACTCGATGTTCGGCTTTCAGCGGGTCGGTGACCTGATCTGGTGTGCGGCCGACAGTCGGGTGAAAGGGTTCCTCGTCGGAGGGACCTCCGGACGGACGACCCTCAACGGCGAGGGACTGCAGCATGAAGATGGTCACAGCCATCTGATCGCCACCAGCGTGCCGACCCTGGTGTCGTACGATCCGGCGTTTGCCTATGAAGTCGCCGTGATCATGCAGGACGGCCTGAAGCGGATGTATGCGGACGGGGAAGAAATCTTCTATTACATGTCCGTCTACAACGAAGCCTACGAAATGCCGGCGATGCCGGAAGGGGATCAGGTCCGCGAAGGGATTCTGCGCGGCATGTATCGCTACTCCAGCACCGACAGCGGCGACGGCCAGAAACAGCGGCCGCAGCTGTTCGGCTCCGGAACGATCCTCAACGAAGTCCTTCGCGCCCAGACAATCTTGAAGGAGAAGTACAACATCGGCTGCGACGTCTGGAGTGTCACCAGCTACAGCGAACTCTGTCGCGGTGCGATGGATGCCGATCGCTGGAACCGGCTGCATCCCAACGGAGAGCAGAAGGAAAGCTTCCTGACACAGCAGCTCAAGGGAGTCGATGGTCCGTTCATTTCCGCCAGCGATAACGTGCGGCTCGTGGCTGACCAGATTCGCCAGTGGGTGCCGGGACGTTACCTCGTCCTGGGGACAGACGGATTCGGCCGCAGCGATACCCGCCCGGTGCTGCGACGGCACTTCGAAGTGGATGCCGAGTGCACCGCCTACTCCGCGCTGCTCGCGCTGTCGGAAGAAAACGCCTTCGATCGCAATCGTCTGCCCGAAGTGCTCCGCGAGCTCGGAATTGATGCGGACAAGGTCAATCCCCGGACCGCCTGATCTCCGGATAGCCTGCTCCTTCCCGCGTGACGGGAGTGGGCAGGCCAACGTCCGGTGACATTCTCGGCTGAAGTTTAGAAGCACTGAGTCGTGAACGCGGCTCAGTGCTTTTTTTGTGTCAGTGGAGCGCTGGGACGATCACCCCGGACAGGAGCTTCTGCTCCACGGGCGGACAGGCTACGCCACGACGCTGCCCGATCTCCGATTTATTTCAGCCTCTCAGCGACCGGATGCCGGGCCCTCTGCCTGCTCTTTCCCGTGAACTCCGATCAGCGGAACGAACACAAATGTTCCGAGTGGTTCCCGCGTGAACGTCTGGGCGTGTCGTGTCAGGCGACACATCGTCTGTGGCCCTGTTCCTTCTCCCAGGGGAATCACGAGTCGGCCCCCCTCCTTGAGCTGCGCGAGGTAGTCGGGGGGAATCGGTCCCGCGGCAGCAGTGACGCAGATCGCATCGTAGGGGGCGGCCGGCGGCCACCCGAGTGAGCCATCTCCGTGATGGACCTGCACATTGTCAAACCCCAGTTCCTGCAAACGCTGCCGGGCCTGCACAGCCAGCTCTTCGATCCGTTCCACCGTGTGCACTTGGGCGGCCAGCTTGGAAAGAATCGCGGCGCCGTATCCGGAGCCTGTTCCGATCTCCAGAACCTTGTCTTCCGGTTTGAGCTTCAACGCCTCGCACATGAAGGCGACGGTGAAGGGCTGCGAGATTGTCTGGCGATGCGTTAAGGGCAATGCCCGGTCATGATAGGCGAGTGGGGTGTAGTCCGCGGCGATAAAGGCTTCCCGGGGAACCTCCCCCATCGCCTTGAGGACGCGCGGTTGCGAGATCCCCCGGGCAATCAACTGATTGCGGACCATTTCTTCACGGGCCTGCTGCAGTGGTTCCATCCTTCGTCTCCCCCTTGCATTGTCGATCAGATTTGCAGGGCGTCCACTGCGGAATCCGGTTCCACAGCGTCAGGGAAGAGCAGGGGGCACCGAACCGGCTCCACGCTCAGAACAGTGGGTAGATGAACGGCGCCAGCGCTGATCCGCTCAGGCCGACGAGCAGCCCGAGCAGGGCGAGAGCAATCAGAATGGGGACGAGCCACCACGCCTTGTTCTCCTTCAGGAACAGCACAAATTCCTGAAGCAGACTCAATTCCCGTTCCTGGGCAGCCTGTTCAAATGCCGTTGCGGCAGAGACTTTCCGGGAGGGATCGGATTCCGGAGTTGGGGCGGAGGGACCCATACGGCGACTGCCTGGCAGGGGACAAGGAGAGCGGGCGATCGTGGTTCACCCGCTGAAATCATCATATCGTGCGATGGTTCCGCCGGAAACGGGGGAGGTCGATCTTCTGTTCCGGCGTTCCGGCTATTTGCTCTGCGGACCCGCTTCGATTTTCGCCCAGTCGACCAGCACGATTTCTTCCGGAACGATCGACTTGATCTGCGTTCGCTGGCTCGTTTTGATCCCTTTCCCGCCGCGCGAGGTGACGGAGTATTTCATCTGTCCGAAGCTGAGGGTCTTGTCATGCTCGTTGACGACCTTCAGCACATCGCTGGGGCGCGAGAGACGTTTGGCTCCCAGGACGAAATCTCCCTCTTCCACCAGTCGCAGACCCCGCACTCCCTTGCCGGCACCGGAGAGAATGGGGACATCGGTGGCAGGAAAATGAATCAGCCGCGCGGCCTGCGAGATCAGGAAGAGGGTGTCCTCTTCGTTCACCAGTTCGACATGGACGACGCGGTCTCCCTCGGCCAGTCGACAGAACTTGCGGCCGAGTTTTGTCGACGCCTGTCGGAACGGGCTGAGCGGAATCCGCATCACATTCCCCAGCGCGGTCGCGACGAAAAGATACGGTGAGGGCGGAAAGCCTTCCCACTCGGTGTCACCGGGAGTGAAGCGGGCATCAGTGGTAATCGCAGCGACGATGCTCGCACCGTCGCTGAGCTTCACATGCTTGGAGAGGGGCTCGCCATAGCCGGTGGAAGGAGGAATCTGCTCGACCGGCACCGTATGCGCCACCCCATCGCTGGCGAAGAACACAATGTGGTCGACCGTCGACGCCGGGTAAATGCCCAGCACCTGTTCGCCTTCGCGGACCCGCAGTTTCTCGACGGCTGAGACCTTGCCGAGTCGACGGATCCAGCCTTCCGTGCTGAGCACGATGTTCGTGTTCTCCCGCACGATGTAAGCCTGTGGGTCGAACTCGCTGATCTCTTCCGATGAACCGAGAGTGGTTCGCCGCTTCGATTCGAAGGTGGCCCCGAGCGCCTCAAGTTCGCTCTGTACTTCTTTCCAGAGCCGCTTGTCCGAGCCGATGATTTTGCGGATCCGTTCGGCTTCCGTCTCCTTCTCCTGCAGTTCTTCGCGGATGCGGCCAATCTCCAGCGAGGAGATGCGATACAGCATCAACTCCAGAATGGCGTTGGTCTGCGCTTCATCCAGCGGAAACTCTTTCATCAGTTTGACGGCGGCATCCTGCTTCCCCTGGCTGTTGCGAATGATTTTCAGCGCGCGGTCGAGTCCATCGAAGATGATGGCAAAGCCCCGCAGTACATGGATGCGCTTTTCCAGCTGGGCCAGCAGAAACTCGAAGCGGCGCTTGACGGTCGCGAAGCGGAATTTCAGGAAGTGCTGCAGAATCTCGACCAGATTGCAGCGCTGAGGAACCAGCACTCCATGCTCATCGGGCACGAGGCAGACCGCGTTGAACGCGAAGTTGTCTTCCAGCCGGGTGTGCTTATAAAGAAACGCCATGACCATGTTGGGATCAGCGCCGGGCTTCAGATGCAGCACGATCCGCAGCCCCCGTTCGCCATCCGATTCATCGGTCACATCGAGCAGTTGCGGCAGTCGTCGCGAATCGCGGATATCCCCCAGCGAATTGACCAGCGGCCCGGTTTCGACACCATAGGGGATGGAATTGACCACCAGCCGATTGGGGATCTCCTTGCGACCTTCCTTGTCGAACTGCCATTCCGCCCGCACCTTGATGGAACCGCGACCCGTCTCATAGGCCTCGCGCAGCTCCTTACGGTCGGTGACGATGCGACCCCCCAGCGGGAAGTCGGGCCCCTTGATGTACTTCATCACCTGGGCGACGCTGGCGTCCGGGTTCTCGATCAGGTGGACACACCCCTTGATCACTTCGCCCAGATGGTGCGGCGGAATATTGGTCGCCATTCCCACGGCGATCCCCTGCGTCCCGTTCACCAGCAGATGCGGGAACTGCGCCGGCAGCACGACCGGTTCGTCGCGCATGGCGTCGTAGGTCGAACGCATGTCGACCGTGTTGTATTTCAGTTCGTCGAGCAGGCGTTCCGCCACCCGGGTCAGTCTCGCTTCGGTGTAGCGGGGGGCGGCTGCGGGCAACCCCATGATGTTTCCGAAGTTCCCCTGCCCGTCGATCAGGGGCTCGCGATAAGTGAAATTCTGCGCCAGCCGGACCAGCGCGTCATAGACCGCCTGATCTCCGTGCGGGTGGTAGTTGCCGGTGGTATCCCCGGTGATTTTGGCGCACTTGCGGAATTTGGCATCGGCAGTGAGATGCAGCTCATGATGCATCACATACAGAATGCGGCGCTGCACCGGCTTCAGCCCGTCGCGGACGTCGGGCAGAGCCCGCGACATGATCACCGACATCGCGTAATTCAAATAGCGGCGGCGGGTTTCGTCGCTGATGGAAACGTACTGCAGCTGATCGGCTTGTCCGTTGCCGTCCCCGTTGGGGGACTCTTTCCCTGAAACCATAGGAATCTGTCGAATCTGCTCAAAAGGACTGGAAACTCTGACCCGTGGTCATATCGGATCAGGGGCCAATCAGCAATCGACGTTTGCTTACGGGGAACCGTCTGTGATTCGGGGGTTGCGAGCGCTGGTGGTTTGTAACCTCTTTTGGAGAAAAGGGTAGCGCCGATTCAGTGGGGTCCGGTTCGTGGCTGGGAAAGGATTCATCCCCCCTTATGCCAGCTCAAACCGGCAGTCCGCCCATTGACCGAAATTCTCTTCCACCTTCACGGTCAGGGAGGTCAAGGTGCCGGTCTGCAGGATCGCCAGCAATTGCTCTCCCAGCCACTGGGCGAGCAGTTCCGTCGTCGTCTGGGCAACCGGCAGCAGGACACATTCTTCCCGGGGAAAGACCCAGCGCCGGTCGGTGTAAGTCACTTCGATTTCCCGCTCACGGACGTCCAGTTGAATTTCGGGATGATTCAACGGCAGCAGCATGCGATGATCGAGCTGGTTCACCAGTTTCTGCAGCTCATCGCGCAGCGCGATGAAATCAAAGACATACCCGTTGGGATCGAGCACTCCCTCAACGATCGCCGCCACACGGAAATTGTGCCCATGCAGCCGCTCACAGAAGTCGCCGATGGTGATGAAGTGACCGGCGGAGAACACGAGATGGTCTTTGGTGACCTCGACAGAGAAGCGGCGAATCGGATCGGAGGACATCAGTCTTCATTCTCTGCAGGAAACAGTCGCTAGAGCAGGTTGCTCTTTCCGGTGCCCGCGCAGCAAGCGATTCATGTGATGAAATGCTCAGTTCCGCGTGGCAAGAACGGGTCGATCAGAAAACAAAATGCCGCTGGGGATCAGGCCGTGCCGGGATCACGGTTTTTCCGGCAGTGATGCAGTGATACCGATCTGCGGAGGCGGTGTCCAATCCCCATCCCGGATCACGGCGAACAGGATGGCCGCCACAAGGTCAGCCGTCGTTCCCGGATTTCGGCGATGTCCATCGCTCCGCAACCACGCATCAAAGTTCCGCTGTTGATCCGCAGAGGTCCTTGCGAAGGGCCAGCCTTGGTCGAGGAGCTGCTGTGCCCGGCGCTGCGATTCGACAGCGGTCTCAATCCCGCACTTTCGGGCGATCAGCGAATCGGGAATAAGCGCCATCAGCTGCAGTTGCGTGCCGATGATTGCCTGTTCCCAGCTGCTGCCTTGCTGAATCCAGTGAAGAAGCGCCGGTCGCCCGAAATTCAGCACTTCCTGAAAGCCATTGCTGTACTGCAGCGCCACGGCATCCCGCTGTGCAGCGAGGGTCATCGCTGCGACGATCGACAGCGTCGGCGGCTGTGAGACATCCTGATCGTCGACTTTCCCGAGTCCGCCGGGGTTGGCCAGCCGGATCGCGGCGTACAGTGACTCGGCATCGTGCATGGTGAGAGACTGCAGGACCGGCTCAATGCCCATTTGCAGAGGCTCTTCCGCCGGAACCGCCGCCAGCGGAGCCAGCAGCAGAATCATCCCCAGATTGGTATTCGTGCCGACGGTCTGCGTGGTGGCCCGGACCGCTTCGAGAATCGCGGGGCCGACCCCCAGTTCCCGTGTCCGGGAGAGAACCGGAGCCACCGCTGCCGCTGATTTCACAAAATGTTCGAACGTCAGATCGGCAAATGAGGCTCCCGGATGCACATTTCCCGGCTTGCGGGCGAGTGCTTCCAGCAGGCAGGCAGACTGCAGCTGCTCGCGCAGGGATGTCACCGGAAACTGAAACATCTGATCGCCCATGACGGCTGAATTCCTGACGCGGAAGGGGGAAGCAACGAATTGTGCAGGGAACAGGCGCCCGACACAATTGAAAGCCATGTCTGGGATGTCAGGCCCCTGTGAACAGGCCGCTTTGAAGAGACCATTGTGAATTCGGTGTCGAATGTCGCCTGACGACACCTGTAGCTCACGAGCAGAAACTGCGATATCCTGCAGTTTATGGATCAGCGCTTACTCATCGTCGATGTCGGACATACCCGCTACAAATTTGCCAGCTGTCTGGATGCGGGGGGGCAATCCCTTCCGCAGGTCGACAAGCTGCTGGCGTTTCACAGTCTGGAAACGATCGACTGGCCGTTGCTGGCTGCGTTGGCGACTGCGCAGAATCTGACCCGTGCGATCATCTCGGGAACGAATCGTCAGAAGACCGAGGAACTGCTGGAGTCCTGGCCGAACAACCTGCCGGAACCCTACTGGTTTACCGACCGGACCCTGCTGCCGATCCCGGTTCATGTCGACTTTCCGGAGAAGGTGGGGATCGATCGACTGTTGAATGCGTCCGCTGCGAACGTCATCCGTGCTCCCGGGCAGCCGGTCATCACGGTCAGTTCGGGAACCGCCATCACGGTGGATGTGCTGAACCGGCATGGCGCGTTTGATGGCGGGGCAATTCTGCCGGGCATTCTGCTCGGGGCGCAGTCGCTCCACGACTACACCACGACCTTGCCAGTCATTGATGTCTGGAAGCTGCTGGAGCATGCTCCGCCGTTGCTCGGTAAGAACACGCAGGCCGCCATCAGCAGCGGGTTGTACTGGGGGCATCTGGGGGCGGTGCGGGAAATGGTGACCCGTTACACCGCCGCACTGAAGCAAACGGAAGGGGAACCGCTTGTGCTATTGACCGGCGGAGCGGCAGTCATCCTCGCACCGCATCTGCCGGGAACCCGACATGAACCGGCACTCACGCTGCAAGGGTTGGCTGTCGCGGCCCGGAGTCTTCCGGCGTAGTTCCAGGATAATCCTCGCTGACGCGTCGGTCTCTGAGGAGTTCCAACTGGCGGAATGGCCACCGGAGCTGTTGCGCAAGGGGCTGAGCGCGAAATTACGCACCGTGCGTGATTTCCATGAAATGCGGCGGAACTCGCTTCGCTGGCGGAGTCAGACATGACCTTGCCGGTACGGATCACCGATCCTACTGCAGGTGACACTTGCCTGTCGGCGCCGTGCGCAGCCACTGCTGTCTCAGCAGGGCCGCTCCTTCCGCAGGCGGGAAGACTCTCCTGTGAGTGTACGCACTCTCCGGAAGCGGGGCGATCCGATTTCGATCGTCCCCGACAGCCGGAGTGATTTCAGGCCGACACGTTTTTCGGCCGGGCATGAGGCCGCTTCGGTCGGCAGCCGGATAGCAGAAAGGACTCTGCGATGGGACTGACAATCGCAAACAATGTGTCGTCGATGACGGCACAGAATCAGCTGAACAAGGCGTCCGTCGGACTCTCGCGTTCCATCGAGCGATTGTCCTCCGGGTTTCGCGTCAATCGCGGAGCCGATGATCCATCCGGACTGGTCATTTCCGAACGCCAGCGGGCCCAGATTTCCGGTCTGCAGAAAGCCATTGAAAACGCAGACAAGGCGGTTTCACTGGTGCAGACCGCCGAAGGAGCGCTCAGCGAGATCAATGCGCTGCTGCTGAAGGTTCGAGGGCTGGCGATCGATTCCGCCAACGCGGGCGTCAATGATGAAGATGCCCAGGCAGCCAATCAGGCCGAAATTGAAAACGCTCTGCAGACGATCGACCGTATCGCCAACAACACGCAATTCGGGACCAAGAACCTGTTGAACGGCTCTTCCGGCATCAGCGGCGTCGCCAGCAATAGCAACATCTCGTTTCTGAAGGCGAGCAGCAATACCACCGCCGGGGCGTATAACATTAACATCACTTCGGCAGCGACGCGCGCCACCACCGATGCGGGGTTCGATCAGACCGACCCGCTGGCTGCGGATGAAATCCTCACGATCAACGGCGTCAGCATCACCCTGAATGCGGGGCTCTCGCAATCAGAAGTGGTCGCCCGCATCAACACCTTCACGGCATCGACCGGGGTGAGTGCCGACATCAGCTCCGGAGCCACGCGGCTTTACACAACCGAGTTTGGAGCCAATGCCAAGCTGTCGGTGATTTCCAATCAGGCGGGCGCAGCCAGCAGCAGCGGTTTTGGCACCACCGGCGTCAATGCGGTCGGCACCGATGTGACGGGGACCATTGGCGGAACGAGCTTCACCGGGAACGGCAATTTGCTGCAGGCGACGAGCGGACCTGCCAAGGGACTGGTGATCAAAGTTGGCCTGAGTGGCAGCGACCCGACCAGCACCGTGTCGGGAGCACAAGGGAATGTCACGGTTACCGATAATTCACTGGTCTTTCAGATCGGCCCCAACACGCATCAGTCGACAAAAATTGCGATCCCGCAGATCTACGCCCAGTCGCTGGGAGTCGGTGTGAACGGAAACCGGTTCAATAACCTCGCCGAGATCAACGTCACTTCCGCCGCCAAGGCTCAGGATGCAATCAGCATTATCGACTCCGCCATTACGGACATCACCATTCTGCGCGGCGAACTCGGCTCGTTCCAGGGGAACACTCTGGAATCGACCGCCAACAATCTCCGCACCACGCTTGAGAACACGGTCAGTGCGGAGTCGACGATTCGTGACACCGACTTCGCCTCTGAAATCGCCAACTTCACGCGGCAGCAGATTCTCGTGCAGGCGGGAACGTCGGTCCTCTCCTCCGCCAACCAGATTCCTCAGCAGGTCCTTGCACTGCTGAACAAGACATAACCTGAAGCCTTCCACTCGCAGTTTCACTCCCCTCTCACTGCAGGAGCCCTGTCATGTCCTCACCTGAACCGAATTCCGCGAGCTTTCAACGTCAGGCTGAACTTGTTGTCGGGGTCTTTGCCGATGAACTCGACATCACTCTGACTTATGACGCAGCGGGGATCGCTCATCTGGCGACCTATCTGGAGCAGGCCCGCGAGATGCTGCAGACTCCGCTCGCCGAGCAGGCGGTTTTCAATCTGGGGGCCTTTCTCGGTGAATCGATTCGCCGAACCTGCGGAGGCGAATGGCGAGAACGGGAGGGGTGGTGGGGGATCGAGATCGGTCCGGAAGTGATCGCCTGTCCTTTCGTGCAGATTCAGGCCCAGCTGCGGGAAGGACCCGACCAGGCGGTGACTCGCTACTTCTCCTGTCTGCAGGAAATTGTCGATCGGCTGCAGTCGATCGAAGCGGCAGCGGCACAGGCTGCGTAGAGCAGATTGGTCCTTCCTGTGCCCGAGCGACACATGTTTCGTGTGAGGAGATGCTCATTTCCTCCGGGCCGGAACGGGGACTTCCAAAGCGAAGATGCTCAGCCGATCGGTTGCAGAGGTGCCTGCGCAGCGACAAACGTTTCGATGCGATCCTGATCCGGAAATTTCACGGTGACCGTCCGCAGCTTGCCGAACCCGCTCACTTCCTGCACCGTTCCGCGACCATAGCGGGGATGCCGAACCTGTTGGCCGATGCTGAAGCCAACCGGCAGCTGCACTGAGACTCCTTGTCCCGAGAGGAGTGAGGCCCCGGTGGTGAGCAGCGGCTTGCGGACATTCATCGGATGCACAAAAGGAGCCTCTTCCGCAGCTGCGACAGAAGACCCTGTTTCCGGAGATGTGCTGACCGCCGGGGAAGCAGGAGTGACTGTCGGTCCCCAGCCTCCGGCAAATTCGTCTCCCCGCATCGCCACTTCCACCTGTTCAATGTCCAGCTCGCGCAGGAAGGGACTCATGATCGTCGGCATTGTCCGGCCATGCATCGAGCGAATGCGCGATTCGGTCAAAAAGAGATGCTCCCGTGCACGGGTGATGCCGACAAACAGCAGTCGACGTTCTTCTTCGCATTCCCGTCCCGATTCATCGCGCTGCGAGCGTTCGTGAGGAATCAGGCCATCTTCCACGCCGACGATAAAAGCGGCCGGGAACTCCAGCCCCTTCGCGGCATGCAACGTCATCAGGGTGACGCGGCCCGATTCGTCATCGAGTCGATCGAGGTCGCTGACGAGCGCGGTCTGCTCCAGAAAGCCCTGCAGGCTCCGTTCTTCTCCGGCAGCGGAATCGTAGAGCCGGGCTGAAGCGACAAGTTCCTCGACATTCGCCAGATGTTCGCGGGCCTCTTCATTGTCGAGCCCTTCCCATGCGGCGGTGTAGCGCGACTTCCGCACCGTATCCGTCAGCAGGTCCGCCACCGAACCCGCGCCGGCCAGCGAAAGTTCCTCGAACATTTTCGCGAACAGCTTGAACATGACGACCGCTTTTTTGGACAGCTTCGGCACCTTGTCGGCCTTGGCGGCCGCTTCGAGCAATGTCGAGCCCTGTTGCCGCGCCCAGTTGAGCAGACGGTCCTGCGAGGTTTTTCCCAGTCCCCGCAGCGGCTTGTTGACGATCCGCAGAAAGGCGGATTCGTCGGCCGGGTTTTCGATGAGCCGCAGATAAGCAAGGAGATCCTTGATCTCCGCACGGTCATAGAATGCCACACCGGCAGCCACCTGATACGGAATGCGATTCCGGGTGAAGGCGAGCTCCAGCTGTCGCGAGAGAGAGTTGACCCGGTAAAAGATGGCGAAGTCGTTCCAGTTCAGCTGGTGCTGATTCATCAGCTGGCGGATCTGCAGCGCGATCCCTTCCGCTTCCGCGTACGAATCCTGAAACCGCAGCAGCTGAACCGGTGTCCCTTCATGTTTGTCGGTATGCAGCTCTTTATGTTTGCGTTGCCGGTTATTGATGATCAGTGAATCGGCAGCGCGGAGGATCGCCTGTGTGCTGCGGAAGTTCTGTTCCAGCCGAATCGTGCTCGCCTGCGGATAGTCCCGTTCGAAGCGCAGGATGTTTTCAATGCGGGCCCCGCGCCAGCCGTAGATCGACTGGTCAGGATCACCGGTAACGCACAGGTTCTGATAGGTCTGTGACAGCGCCGCCACAATCTGGTACTGCGCCAGGTTGGTGTCCTGATACTCATCGACGAGGACATAGCGGTAGCGCGAGTCGAGTTGCTCTCGCAGGTCGGGGTTGTCGGCCAGCAGCAGGGCGGCATGCATCAGCAGGTCATCGAAGTCGACAGCATTCGAGTCGAGCAGCCATTTCTGATACGCCGGATAGACCCGGCGGACGACCGCCTGCAGATGATCCGCAACCGAAGCTTCAAACCGTTCGTGATACAGCTCCGGTGTGATCAGGTCGTTCTTGGCGTTGCTGATCCGCCAGGCGATTTTATCGGGAGCGAAGTGCGCGGGGTCATAGTCCAGATCCACCAGGACCCGTCGCAGCGCCTGCCGCTGGTCGCCGGTATCGAGAATCGAAAAGTTGGATTTCAGGCCGACCACCTCGCCGTACTGACGCAGCAGACGCGCGCAAAAGCGATGAAAGGTGCTGATCCAGACACGGGAATTCGGCACCAGCGAGCCGACCCGTTCCGCCATCTCGCCGGCCGCTTTGTTGGTGAACGTGATCGCGAGAATCTGGTGTTGACGCACTCCATGCGCCAGCAGGTTGGCAATGCGGCGGGTGACAACACGGGTCTTGCCCGAGCCCGGACCGGCCAGAATGAGCAGGGGGCCTTCAAGATGCTCCACGGCAGCACGTTGGGGCGGAGTCAGATCATCCATGGAGCGGGGAGATTCCTTCAGAACGACTGCGGGAGGGCCAGGTTGGCCGACTGGGGAGGGGGTAACCCAATCCCGAATGGGGCTGGCACGGACACGACTCAGATCGGACGATTTTCGGCGGACGATGCGCCGATCCGACTATTGTGACACATTCAGGCAGAATGAGAACCCCGCCCACGGGCCACCCATCAGTTCCACAGCCGGAAAGTCCCCTTGAAATTTCAGTCTCATAGACGTTTTCTATGGGGATTTTCAGGTCAATCTGCAGTCTTTCACGACGTTCGGCAGGAGATTCCTCTCGAATTCAACGGGTGCGAAATTTCGGCGGTTGGCTGCCTCGAAATCGCTTTCGTCAGTTGCCATGATGCAGGTTGTTCCAAATGGTAATTCCGACTCGCGTGACACTCCTTGAGGAAATTGGGTCCCATGGGAAATCCCGTTGTCCGTGCCGGCATGATCGGCATGGGAATGATTTTCGACGAAACGTATCGCCCCTTTTTCGAGCGCGCCGCCGCGCAGGGGGTTTATGACCGCAGCTTCGGTGTGGTCGATGTGCAGCTCGCCGGCGTCGCGTCCCGCACCGGCAAACGGGCTGAGAGCTATCGCAAAGTCGCCCCGGCCGCCACGAAAGATTTCTATTCGGCCTCCGGGGAGAACTGCACGCAGGATCTGCTCGCGCATGGTGTCGATCTGGTCTGCGTCGCCACTCCCGACGATCGACATTTCGAGTCCGCGCGGCTGGCGATCGAGCAGGGAAAGCATGTCATTATCGAGAAGCCCTCGGTGCTGCAGCTCAGCCAGCTTGATGAGCTGGTGAAGCTGGCTCATGACAAAGGGGTCCTCGCGAAAGTTGTCTACCACAAGTTGCTCGATCCCGATCACAAGAAGCTGCGGACACTGGTCGCCGACAACGTGCTGCAGCATGTCAACAACGGCTACTGCTCACTGCTGGAGCCGAAATCGATCTCCGGCAGCCAGTTCGCCGAATGGATCACGGGGCGGAACCCCGGAACCTATGTGGCGGTGCACTATTACAAACTGATCGATTTCACGTTCGGCGGGAAGCTGAAGACGATTACTGCTTCCGGACAGCGTGGTCTGGTCGGCAAGGCGGATGGCCCCACCTGGGACAGCGTGCAGTCGAAGACCGTGTATCAGTACGCGGATGGCCGCGAGGCGGCGTTCGACGTGCATACGTCGTGGGTCACTCCCGACAACTTCCCCGGTTATGTCGAGCAGGAAGTGCAGTTCCGCTTCGACAACGGTCTGTGGAATGGTCATTCGCGGAAGCGCGGTGTGGAGTGCACCGTGGAAGGTCGGACACCGATCACGCTGAAGAATTCGATGAACAACCACTACAACGGAAGCTTCCTCGAGCCGTGGCAGGAGCGAGCCCAGCGCGGTTACGGCATCGAAGTGATTGAGCGCTTCATCCGGGAAGTCGCCTATGTCGAGCATGGAGGCGAAAAAGCAGGGCGTGCTGCCCGTCTCGCCGAAATGCAGCAGCTGGGCTACAACGATCTGGCGGCTGACCGGCAGGTGGTGGCAACCGTGCAGGCGCTGGAAGCAATTCTGGAAGAGGCCTCAGCCGGTCGACCCGATGCCGTGGTGCGTGTGAATGGTCCCGATGGAGGACTGGTGCTGTATCACGCCGGGAACGGGACTCCGAAAGTGCTGTACGCACCGGAAGTCTGATTTCAGCCAGTCCATTCTGAGAAGCACATTCCGTCGCACTCCCCAGGGTGCGGCGGATTTTTTGATGAGCACTTTGATTTTTGCATTCACCCGGTCTCGCCACGCGGAGTGACGCCGGAGATCAATAGAAGGTCGTGCTGCCCGGGGGGCGGAGGAGCAACCTGCTCAAGTTTCGCCGCTGCTGCAGTAAGGGCAGATTTTGCGGTAAACGATCCGGTGGCAGCGAGGGCATTCGCGCGGGCCATAGAGGAGCGGCGGCTCCATCTTGAACTGCTGGTAAATCAGATAGATGAAGACCAGCAGCACAATGGAACCGAGTGCGGCGTTGCCGTTTCCGCCGTCGAACAGGGAGTGCCCGACGATCAGCCCGCAGCAGAGCGTGTAGATGGCGATGATCCACCACTTGTTCCGCTGAAAGGCGGTCTTCTGCACCTGGGTGTTGACCGCTTCGGCCACATGCGATTCCAGCAGGTCCGATTTCTCATGCTTGACCGTGGCAACATTCGGCGCTCGCACGGAGGAGAGGAGCCGGTCGACACTGTCGAGCACGCGAAACGCGTCGTCGAAGTTGAACTCGTGCTGATGCGCCCAGCGGTTCCGGACTTCCCGCAGCTCGCTGACCAGGCTCCGCTCGAAGTGCCCCAGATCATCGCGGAAAATGGCGTTCCACTGATCCCACATGACTGTCAACAGGGCCTGGGCATCCCAGTCGACCTTGTCACCGTTGACGCGGTTGCGATCGTCGCGAAAGGCGGAAACAACCGCTTTGGTCCAGTTGTCCTGCAGAGCGGAGCGCAGTTTCGTCTCGACATAGGGGGTCAACCCCGCCGTAAGCAGGTCCATTGCTGTCGAAACACGTTCTCGATACGCAGCCACTGCCCGATTCCATCTTCTGTAAGGGTTGAAAGAATCTTATCTGGAAACGTCTGGCAGACGAGGCGGAAGAATCGTGTTTCAGGAAATCACCGCGATTTTCGAGTGAAGTTGCCGAACGAACGGGCATTCCGTTCGGGCGTTACGACCGCTAGAACCGGTGCGGTTGGCGGTTGAAGTTCCACTGACATCGCTCCCGGAAGGCTTGTCCGGCAGTGCTGCTGCGGCCGATTCAGGGCCGCGGGACTGGATTTTCATCGGTGGAGGGGCGGCAGACTTGGAGCGGCGGGCGCTCTGCACCACAATTGAGTGAGAGCCGCTTTTCTCGAACGGATTTGAGATGCACGAATTCCATTGTCCTCACTGCTCGACACCGCTGCGTCTGCGCGACAAAAGTCTCCGCGGCCGGACGATCGACTGCCCCGACTGCAGGCAGCCCCTCCGCGTCGAGGAGACCGCGAACGGGTTTATCGGAAGTGTCGTTGAGTCGACGCAAGCGGCACCGGACCTGTTCGAGCAGCCCGGCCCGGTGGCTGGGAGTGCCCGGTGGCTGGCGATTGCGGGGGCCGTGGTGCTGGTGCTGGGCGGACTCTGGTTCGCCTTGCGCATGGGCGAGCCGACAGTGGTGAAGGCTCCCCCCGCAGATTTACCGCAACCCGAGGGGAACTCGCCCGAGGCCTCCGCGACCGCTCCGCCTGTCAGAGAGCCCGAGCCTGCGGCCGCCAAAGCTGAGGGGCCCGAGGAGCGCCTGCTGGGCATTTATACCCTGATGCTCCCCCAAATCGCAGAGCAGGACCTGTTCCCCGCCGGTGTCTATCGAGGGGGGGGAGAAACGCCCCGTCCCTACAGCTGGATTGCGCCGCTGGCCGGCAGCACACTTCCGCCTGCCCGGATTGACTGGGATGAACGCTGGAACGCCCCGGTAAACGATGAATTCGTGCGGCGACGGTTTCAGGCGTTTGATAATCCTGCCCTCGAGACCAAAGTCGGGGAAGACCGTTATCCGGCCAGTCACTTTGTGGGGATCACCGGCGTCGGGGCCGATTCCGCCACGCTGCCCGCGCAGCATCCCCGGGCCGGGATCTTCGCGCAGCAGCGACAGACCAAGCTGAGCGATGTCAAAGATGGGCTGTCCAATACGCTACTGCTGGCGGGTGTCACCGGCCGACTCGGCTCTTGGGCGCGCGCGGATGAATCGACACAGCGGGGGCTGACACAGGAACCATACATCAACGGACCGGACGGCTTCGGAACCGGACAACCCGACGGCATGTTCGTGTTACTGGCGGATGGAAGTGTGCGCTTTCTGTCGAAGGCGACAGACCCCGTTCTGATGCGACGAATGGCAGCGATGGCCGACGGCCTGCCGCTCAATCTGGCTGTGGCGGGTGATCCCCTGACCATGAACCTCCCCGTAGCGGTGACGACTCCCCCCGTGGCAGGGACTGCCGATCCTCCCGTCGTGCCGGAAGCTCCGATTCCTGCATTCCTGGAGATGAACCTGCCGAAATTCGACATTGCGCAACAGCTCTCGCAACCGGTGCTCCGCTTTGAGCAATCGACTCCGGCTCCGCTTGTCGATCTGCTGCAGGATCTCGGGGAAGCGGCCGGTGTGCCGATTGATTTCTCGCAGTTGCCGGAAGAAACTCGCCGACAGACGGTCGCGATCACATTGGAAAACACGACGGTGGGGAATATTCTGGACGCGGTCCTGGCCGAAGTGCACGTCACCAAAACGCTTGAACCGTTTCGGATCGTGCTCACACCCGCTCCGCAGGGGACAGGCAAGGGCCCCTGACTTCCGCAGTCTGAGGAGTCCTCTTCGGAACCACCCTGAGGCCGACTGCGGACGCTGTTGGAATTCATCCGGGATCTGGTTGGAAGAACTGCAATTTATGGAAGAAGCCAAAAACACCGCTCGGGCACTGGTTCGAATCGGCTACGACGGCACGGTGCACAAGTTCTTCCGGGCGAAGGATGCCGAACAGCGGTTCGAGAACGAAATCCGGGTGCTGAAATATCTGGAACAGCGGGGCTGCGAGTTCGTCCCCCGGGTCCTGTCGTTCGATCGCGACAAGCTGGAGCTGGTCACCTCCAACTGCGGCGCCCGCGTGGAGCAGCTGAGCGACGAGCGATTGAAGGAGCTGTTTCAGGAACTGGAAAGTTTCGGAGTGCGGCACGACGACCCGTTTCTCCGCAACATCACTTACCGGGCGAAGGATGGCCGATTCTGCATTATCGACTTTGAATTCGCCACGATTCTTGATGAACAGGCGACGCTGGAACCTGTCGCTGCAGGTGACAAAGCGGCCCCGCAGGGCATCACGGGAGAAGGCCGGCTGGGACTGCGCTGGTCGGGCAGCAGCGATCGGGGCAAGTACCGGCCCAACAACGAAGATGAATATCTGGCGGTGGCTTTCAATCCGGCCGAGTTCATTTATCTCGCCAGCAAGGGAGAAGTGCCGACGGGGGACTTCGACTATGTCTTCGCGGTCAGCGACGGCATGGGGGGGGAACGATCCGGCGAGTTTGCGAGCAAGTTTGCGCTCGACAACATCACCCGGTTAATGTCCCGACGTTACCAGTTTTCGCCCGCGCACAACCGCTCGGGGATCAAAGACTGTCTGGAGGACCTGTTTCAGGGAATTCACCGACAGCTGACCACCCTTGGACAGAGCTATGATGAGGGACGGAACATGGGGGCGACGCTCAGCATGCTCTGGTACTCCTCGGGCTGGTTCTATTTCGGGCATATCGGCGACAGCCGGATCTATCATCTTCCCAAAGCGGGGGGAATCATTCAGCTGACGGAAGATCACACGCATGTCGGCTGGCTTCGTCGAAACGGCCAGCTCAATGAACGTGAGGCCCGTAATCATCCTCGCAAGAATGTGCTGGCGCAGGCGCTGGGAGCCGGGAACCAGTTCGTCCGTCCGCATCTCGGCGATGTCCGCTGCGAGGTCGGGGACCGCTTCCTGCTCTGCACCGACGGCGTGGTGGAAGGGTTGTGGGACCGGGCACTGGATGAGATGGTGCGCGAAGCCGGCCCCGGGGGAGCGGTCGATTCCTCCACGATTGCACAGCGGATTGTGCAGGCAGCCACAGAAGAATCGGGACGCGACAACTCCAGCGCTGTTGTGGTCGAAGTCTGCCATGTTCCCGGAGAGGATCGGTAATAACGCATTGGTGCACGGGATGTTCTGGTCCCGGGACCGTGGCCCGCTGCGGGACGCCGCATTCCGTAAGCGTTCCCGCTCCCCCAAAATCGGGACTTTTCGCATTCCGGACGACGTTTCCGTTGGAAAGCCCGCTGCGTGCGAACTAGAAAGAGGTGTCCGGAATCACCTCATTTCGCCCGGCAGCGTCCGGGTTGGTTTTTCTGGTCAGCAGCCCTGAAGAGCGCACTGCGCTCATGACAGTTTTTCAGTAAGATCAACATGAAACTTCAAGCACGTCATTTCGAAACCGGTCTTCCTATTGAAGTCACTGTCGAGGGAGATGCGATCGCTTCCATTCGCTCCCTGGACACCACCGCCACGCTGCCGTGGATCGCTCCCGGCTTATTCGATCTGCAGGTCAACGGCTTTGGCAACATCTGGTTTGGTGACGACCATCTGACCGTTGAACAGGTCATTACCATTCTCGAGGCGTATCGCACGCACGGCATGACCCGTGTCTGTCCGACGCTGATTACGAACTCGCGCGAAGTTCTGGAGCATGGGTTCAACGTGGTGCGCGAAGCGTGTGAGCGCTACGACTGGGTGAACTGGATGGTGGCGGGCTGTCATCTGGAGGGACCGTTTCTGGCGTCTGAGGATGGTCCGCGCGGGGCACATCATCGTGATCAGGTGCGTGGCTGCAACTGGGAAGAGTTTGAATCGTGGCAACGGGCCTCGGGGAACCGGATCCGACTGGTCACGGTGGCTGCCGAGTCCGCGGGGGCACCGGAATTCATCCGCCGGGCGACCGCTGCGGGGGTGGTGGTCTCGATCGGACATACCGCTGCCAACAGCGCCCAGATTGAAGCCGCCGTCGATGCCGGCGCATCGCTCAGTACGCACCTGGGCAACGGCGCCCATGCGGTCTTGCCAAGGCACCCGAACTATCTCTGGGATCAGCTGGGCGAGCCCCGGTTGTCCGCCAGCGTGATCAGCGACGGCTTCCACATTCCTCCCAGTTTTCTGCGATCTGTCTACTTCGCGAAAGGTGCGGACAAGGTGATCATCACCTGTGACGCCTCCGGCCTGGCGGGCTGTGCTCCGGGTGAATATGGGTATCTGCAGTCCCGTTACGAAGTGCTGGAAGATGGCCGGATCGTGGTCGCGGGGCAGCGGAATTATCTCGCCGGTTCGGGAGCCTTCACTGAAAGCTGTGTCGGCTGGGCGGTCAAGATTCTCGGTTGTTCGCTGGCGGAAGCTTGGCGGATGGCGAGCGTCAATCCCGCGAAACTCCTCAACGTCACGATCGCTTCGCTGGAGCCCGGTTCCGCGGCCGATCTGGTCCTGTTCGATCACGACCCGGTTGCCGGGCGAATTGATGTTCGACAGACCGTGACCCGGGGCGAGGTCGTTTACTCCCGCTGACCAGTTGGTCCCGTGTCGGATGCGGGGCCGTGCGGGCCTTGTTTTCCGTCCCCCCGCTGCAAGCCTCTCGTCTGGTGAAATGCTGATATCCCCGTGGCGAGGACGAGTCAATCAGAACTCAACCCGCGCTAACTCACCGAGGGTGGCTCGGTGAGCAGCGCGCGCAGCTTGCGCAGGGCCCGCAGGTAACGCATGCCGGCGGCAGAAGGAGAGAGTTTCAGAACCTCGGCAATTTCGCGGCTCTCCAGATGTTCAACATGCCGCATTACAATCACTTCGCGGTCGGTCTCATCGAGCTGGTCGAGAGCATCGAGAAACCGTTCTTCCAGTTCTTTGCGAATGGTGGCTGCCGCCGGGGTCAGTTCCGCGTCCGCCAGCTGCGCCGCGAGATCGATGGAGGACTGGTCGGGGCGTCCGGCGCCGGCCAGACGTTGCTCGCGATCGACCGACCGTCGCTGCGCATGATGCCGCCGATGCAGGTCGATCATGCGGTCCTGAGCGAGGTGCCGTAACCAGAGGTGAAACGGCATCTGCGGGTGCTCCACGTATTCCCGCAGTCGTCGGCTGGCTTCCAGCAGAACGTCCTGCACGACATCGCTGGCATCGACCCGTGCGGCGATGCGCCGGTCGAGGCGAAAATGAATCAGCCGCTTCAGGGCGTCGCGGTGCCGCTCCATCACCGCATTCACGGCGGCAGGGTCCCCTGCGGCAGCCGCGTTGACGAGTTGCCGCGTGACATCGGATTCCGGCCAGATGGACTTGTCAGACATGTCGCAGCCTGTTGAACCTGTGGACGATCGCAGTTGTAGCAGAGTCGCATGGAGGATCTCCAATGCGGCCGCGAGGTGCGTCCGCAACAACTCAGGAATCGGAGAGCAGTGGCGGTGACTGGTGTCAGCGCTTCCCGGCAGATCGAAAATTGTACTGAACGCTGCTTTCCGGCTGGTGGCTGGCCTGCGGGGGGAGGCCTATAATTGACGCCTGTACAATACCGAAATCAGGGCCAGTCTTGCGGCCCACGAGACATTCTTCGCGGAACGGACTTCCATGCCGGCAGCTGACATCGTCATTCGGGGGGCGCGAGAGCACAATCTGCAGAACGTCGACGTCACGCTCCCCCGCAACAAGCTGATCTGCATGACCGGCGTCAGCGGCTCGGGGAAAAGCTCGCTGGCCTTCGACACCCTGTACGCGGAAGGGCAGCGGCGATACGTGGAATCGCTCTCCACCTACGCCCGGCAGTTTCTGGGACAAATGCCCAAGCCCGAAGTCGACACCATCACCGGGCTGGCGCCGTCGATTTCCATTCAGCAGAAGGCGACGTCGCGCAATCCCCGCAGCACCGTCGGCACGATTACCGAGATCTACGACTATCTGCGGGTGCTGTACGCCCGGGTCGGCCAGGGCTTCTGTGTCAAATGCCACCAGCCGATCACCGCGCAGTCGACCGACCAGATTCTGGAGAGCATCCTCGCCCTGCCGGAAGGGACGAAGTTTCAGATCCTCGCACCGCTGATCCAGCAGCAGAAAGGGGAGTTCCGCGACCTCTTCGCCGATCTGCTGAAACAGGGCTTCATCCGCGCCCGCGTTGACGGCGAGATCGTCAACCTGTCCGAAGACCTCGGCCTGAAGAAGCACTTCAAGCATACGATTGACGTGCTGATCGATCGGCTGGTTTCCGGGAAAGGGCTGCGGACGCGACTCGCCGATGCCATCGAAACCGCGCTCAAGGTGAGCGATGGCCGCCTGATCGTGCTGACGGATGGAGAGCAGGGGGGAGAGCGGCTGTACTCTGCCCGTTACGCCTGCCCGGATTGCGGCATCAGTTATGAGCCCCCGTCGCCGCAGCTGTTCAGCTTCAACAGTCCGCTGGGGATGTGTCCGGACTGCACCGGCCTGGGTATGCGGCATGACTTTCTGATCGAACACCTGATTCCCGACCCCGCGCTGTCGATCGCGAAAGGGGCGATCACGCTGATGAAGTCACTGCGGAAAGTGGGACGCTGGCAGCGACATCTGCTGCAGGGGGTAGCCGGGGCGATCGAACAGGATTGTCAGCTGAAAGAGGATTCGTTTCTCAAGACTCCCTGGGAAGAGCTGCCGGAAGCAGCGAGGCAGAAGTTTCTGTATGGCATGGGGGACCGCAACATCACGTTCTCGTGGCGGCACTCCGGCGGGATGTGGAAGCATGGGGGAAAGTGGGAGGGCTACACGCGCGGACTCCTTGATGAATACACCAAAGGGAAGAACCCCATGCGCCGGCGTCAGCTGGAGAAGTACATGGAGGTCATTCCCTGTTCCACCTGCCGGGGGGAGCGGCTGAACGCCCAGGCCCGCAGCGTACGGCTGACTTCGCGCACCTACGGATCGGTCGACACCGCATTGTCGCTGCCGCAGGTCTGTCATCTGGCGGTTTCGGATGCTGCCCGTTTCTTTGAAGAACTCGCGCTGAACGATTCCGGTCGGCTGATCGCAGTCGAGGCGTTGAAGGAGATTCGGGGCCGGCTCGGATTTCTGTTGCGCTGCGGACTTGGCTATCTGACGCTCGACCGGACCGCGCCGACACTCTCCGGGGGAGAATCGCAGCGGATTCGACTGGCCGGGCAGATCGGCTCCGGACTGGTGGGGGTGCTGTATATTCTGGATGAACCGTCGATTGGTCTGCACCCGCGCGACAACGACCTGCTGCTCGAAAGCCTGCTCAATCTCCGCGATCAGGGGAACACCGTGGTCGTGGTGGAGCATGATGAAGACACGATGCGGGCAGCCGATCATATTGTCGACTTCGGACCGGGGCCGGGAGTACGCGGCGGAGAAATCGTCGCCCTGGGAACGGCTGATGAAATCATGGCCAATCCCCGCAGCGTGACCGGTGCCTATCTCTCCGGGCGGGAATCGATTGCCGTCCCGAAAGAACGCCGGCCGATCGGCAAGAACAAACTCAAGATCGTCGGCGCCACGCATCACAACCTGCAGAATGTCGATGTCGAGATTCCATTGGGAGTCTTCACCTGCGTGACCGGGGTGAGCGGCTCGGGGAAGAGTTCGCTCTGCAACGACATTCTCTGGGAAGTCCTGAATCGGGATCTGAATCAGGGAAAAGGTCAGCCGGGAGCCCATAAGCGGATCAACGGCCTGAATCATCTCGACAAGGCGATCGACATCGATCAGTCGCCGATCGGACGGACCCCCCGTTCCAATCCGGCGACGTACGTCAAACTGTTTGACGAAATTCGCAATCTGTACACCCAGTTGCCGCAGGCCAAGCTGCGTGGATATCAGCCGGGACGCTTCAGCTTCAACGTGGAGGGAGGACGCTGCGAAGCCTGTGAAGGACACGGCGCCACGCGGCTGGAAATGGATTTTCTGGCCGACATCTGGGTCCCCTGCACACTCTGCAACGGCAAACGGTTCAACCACGAAACACTGGAGGTCAAGTACCGCGATAAATCGATTGCCGACGTGCTTGATATGGACGTGCAGGAAGCGCTGGAGCATTTCAAGAATCATCCGAAGATTCACCGGATGCTGCAGACGCTGCACGATGTCGGGCTCGATTACATGAAGCTGGGGCAGCCCTCTCCCACGGTCTCCGGAGGGGAAGCGCAACGCATCAAGCTGGCGAAGGAACTGGGAAAGCGCTCGACCGGCAAAACGTTGTACCTGCTGGATGAGCCGACCACCGGTCTGCACTTCGCCGATGTCCACAAACTGCTGGAGGTGCTGCATGGGTTCGCCAACGACGGCAATACCGTGCTGGTCATCGAACACAATCTCGATGTGATCAAGACCGCCGACTGGATTATCGATATCGGTCCGGAAGGGGGCTCGGGAGGGGGACGGGTGATCGCGTGTGGAACTCCGGAAGAGATTGCCGCCTGCCCCGAATCACACACCGGGCGAGCGCTGCAGAAAATTCTGAACCCGAAGGCGAAGCCGGTTCCCCAGCGTGCGGTCGCGAAGAAAACGACCACGAAGAAGCAGGCCGCTGCGAAAGAGCATGAGGCACAGGATTCCATCGTGATTCGTGGCGCAGCCCAGCATAACCTGCAATCGATCGACATCACCGTGCCTCGCGATCGGATGAGTGTCTTCTGCGGTCCCAGCGGTTCGGGGAAAACATCGCTGGCCATGGATACGCTCTATGCCGAGGGGCAGCGGCGGTATGTGGAGTCCCTCTCCGCGTATGCCCGGCAGTTTCTCGGTCAGATGCCCAAGCCCCGGCTGGAACATATCTCCGGCCTCTCACCGGCGATTGCCATCGAACAGAAGACCGTCGGCTCCACACCCCGCTCGACCGTCGGAACGGTGACCGAAATCTACGACTACCTGCGGGTCCTCTTCGCCCGGCTCGGCCAGATGTACTGTCCCGACTGCCAGCAGCCGGTCACGCGACAGACGACTGATCAGATTGTCAGCCGGGTGATGTCTCTCTCCGAGGGAACCAAGCTCTATCTCGGGGCTCCGATTCAGATCGATCATGGCCAGAGCTATGCCAAGCTGTGGGATCGTCTCGGGACGCAGGGCTTCCTGCGGGTGCGGATCAACGGAGTGACGTATCCTCTCGATGACATTCCGAAGATGGATCACAAGCGGGAGCACACGGTCGAGGCGATCGTCGACCGGGTGAAGGTCGATCCCGATTCCCGCGGCCGCATCGCCGACTCCGTGGAGACGGCCCTTGAACTGGGACGGGGCGTGGTCCACCTGATCCATGTCGGCTCCGGACCGGAACCGGAGTGGACGGTGGAACGACTCAGCCTACATTACTCCTGCCCGCATTGCAGCGTGGCCCACAACTGATGCGGCGGCGGATCCTCGTCTTCTGGAAGTCAGGCGACGGGAGGTGACGCCGGTCGGCGGCTCATGGACCATTTCAGGAGTGGCGGCGTGACGAGGGTGGTCAGCAGGACCATAACCACGATGGCGGAATAGGTCTCGTCGCTGATCACTTTCTCACCGCCGACCATCAGGCCTGCACCGACCGAGGCGAAGATCAATCCGACTTCGCCCCTCGGAATCATCCCCAGACCGACCGACAGCCGGTCGAGCCCTTTCTCCAGCACGCCGAGCGAACAGATCTGTTTGCCGATGACCGCAGCGACGGTTAAGGCTCCGGCGAGAAGCCAGACCTCGGGGTTTGTGAAGCTGCTCAGGTCGACCATGATCCCCATCTGCACGAAGAAGATCGGAACCAGCACGCTGGTGAGCGGTTTGAGGGCTGCTTCCAGTTCAACATTTTCGCGCAGCGCGACGTCGTGATAATGCGCGTGCTCGAGAATCAGTCCGGCGGCAAAGGCTCCGACGATCGGAGCCAGCCCGGCGAGGCCGGCCAGGTAGGCGAAGGTGAAGCAAATCACCAGGCTCGTCACCACCAGCAGGTTGTGCCCTTTCAGGAAGTTGGCCGCCTTGAACAGCGGCTTGACGATTCTTCCGCCGATCAGCACCGCTCCCAGTAGAAAGCCGATCGAACTAGCCAATAACGTCAGCAGGCTCTTGGCGTCGAAGTCGGCACCCTTCTGAATAATTCCGACCACCACCGCCAGCACCAGCAGGCCGAGGACATCGTCGATGACCGCTGCTCCGAGAATGATCTGCGATTCCCGCTGCTGGCTCCGGCCGAGATCTTTGAGGACTCGCGCGGTGATTCCGACGCTCGTGGCCGACAGCGTGGCTCCGAGAAACAGCCAGATCTGCCAGGGTTCATCCGCCAGCAGCATCTTGCCCACCAGCAGTCCGAGCAGCATCGGCGCCACCACTCCGAGGAGAGCGACCACCAGCGATGAGGCTCCCACCTTCATCATTCCCGCCACGGTCGATTCCAGACCGACCTCGAACAACAGCAGAATTACCCCGATCTCCGCCAGCACCTTCAGCATGGCTCCCGTGGTATAGGGATTCGTCAGGTCATGCGGGTCGGGGGCGTGCAGAAAATTCAGCTGATGCCAGCCAAACAGCCACCCCAGATTCCCCAGCAGAATTCCGACCGCCAGTTCTCCGAGCACGGCCGGCATTCCCAGCCGTTCGAAAATGTCTCCGAAGATCTTGGCGAGCAGCAGAATCAGCACGAGGGCCAGCAGCAGCTGACCGACCGGACTGTGTTGGGTTTCCCCGGCAGGGGCATCGGCTGCGCCCGTCTCGTGCGCCGGGGAGGTCGGCTCGGCAGATGTTGAAGCGGCCGCACTCGTGATCGGGGGTGCCGACGCAGACGGTTCCTGTGCGGCGGTGAACGTACTCTGGGTGATCAGCAGCGCACAGATGGAACCAACGAGCAGGACCATCTTCCGAAACATCCCTCCGCGCTGGTGGAAGGATGAGGGCTGAAGAGTCAACTCGGGGGCTGGAGCCGAAAAGTGCATGAGATTCAACCGGGAAGTGCAGCGGTCTCCTGACGGCTGCAGGGCTTTCTGGTGCGGAGCCGGATTGACTGAGTTCCGTCTCCGGGAGCAGGCCGACGTTGTTTTGCCTGATAAAACACAGGCTCCTCTCACGGTCAATCGCAATCGCCGTGCTGAAACGGCTTTCGCCCGTTTGGATGAGGAACCGGATTTGGGAGTCTAACAACCCCGCATTGCCCTGAAAATGCCGATCGGAGTATCATGCCACGGTCCGCAATGGCTTGTCATGATGCAAGATGAGACGGATCGCAGGTCAAGGGACTGTTCCTTTGTCTTCTGTGTTTTGAATTGGCCAGACTAAGGATGAGTCTCTTGGCACAGATTCCGGGCAGATGGGTGTTCGCCGCCGGCTTGGTTCTCGGAGTGTTCGCAGCCTGTGATTTCCTGCAGGCTGCGGAAGATCTGGGAGTTCAGGTTCCCGAAGGGTTTGAGGTCACGCTCTATGCCGATGACCATCTCGCCCACGATATCTATTCGATGACGATTGATTCGCTGGGGCGGGTAGTCGTTTCGGGTGCGGGCTACGTTAAGATCCTGCAGGATACAAATGGAGACGGCGTCGCCGACGTCGCCATTCCATTCGCGGACGGGCCCCGGACCGGTGCTCAGGGAATGTACTTTGTCGGCCGCGATCTGCTCTGCGCGGGTGATGCCGGATTGATCCGCTTCCGGGACCGTGATGGAAATGACCGGGCAGATGGCCCCCCGGATGTGTTCCTCAAGATCAAGGCTGGCAACGAACATGGTGTGCATGCCATCCGCAAGGGACCGGACGGCTGGTGGTATGTCATCGCCGGCAACCACGCCGGTGTGACTGACAAGTATATTTCGCTGCCGACCTCTCCGGTGACACAGCCGGTGGCCGGCACGCTGCTGCGGCTCTCGCCCGATCTTTCCAAAGGGGAAGTGTTCGCTCACGGCTTTCGCAACGCCTATGACTTTGATTTCAATGCGCTGGGGGACGTGTTCTCGTTCGACAGCGATGACGAGCGCGATATCAGCCTGCCGTGGTACTGCGAAAATCGGGTTTTCCATGTGTTGCCCGGATCGCATCAGGGCTGGATCAGTTCCAGCTGGAAACGCCGGGACTACTTCTTCGATATGCCACCGGTGGTCGGCTCGTTTGGACGCGGATCCCCTACCGGCGTCGCCAGCTACCAGCATCGGCACTTTCCCGCTGCCTATCAGGGAGCGCTGTTCGTGCTCGACTGGACCTATGGCCGGGTGCTGGCGCTCAAGCTCAAGCCGGAGGGAAGCACGTGGACCAGTGAGTCAACCGATTTCATGACCGCTGTCGGCCAGCATGGCTTTGCACCGACCGATGTGGAAGTCGCTCCGGATGGCACCCTGTATATTGCTGTGGGGGGACGAGGGACCCGCGGCGGTGTGTACCGTGTGAAAGCCAAAGACTCGCAACCGGTCGTCTGGCCGCCGGCGGAACTGAACCTTGCTGCGCTGACCAATTCACAGAAGCTGCAGCTCTGCCTGCAGGCTCCGCAGCCGCTGAGCAGTTGGGCCCGTCGTGTCTGGGAACCGTTGGCGCTGCAACTGAACAGTGAGCCCTTCCTGCAGGCTGCGGAAGACCGGAGCCGTCCGGATGCCGAACGCATTCGGGCCATCGAAATTCTGACAGAGAAGTTCAACGGGTTGGGTGGGGATGCGGTGCTGAGCCTGTCGGCAGATCCGAGTGCCGCGGTACGGACTCGCGCCGTCTGGTCCGTCGGCCGAACGCAGCCGGGCACTCCCAATCACCGGTTCATCGAACCATTTCTGAAAGATCAAAGTCCGTTTGTCGTCCGCGCTGCCATGGAAGCGCTGGGAGGTGCCCAGGCCGAAGTTTTTGATGAGCTCATTGCCTCATTCGGTCAACAGCTGGCGCATCCCGACCGCTTCGTCCGTCAGTCCGCGATGCGGTTGCTCACTCTGACGTCCAATACCACGTTCTACAAAATGGCCGAAGTCGGGTTTCCTGCAGGCTGGCGGGCTGCCATGCCGGTCGCTGCTGCCTACGCTGCCCGGAACAGCGGCTATCAGCAATACCCGGTGGAGATCGCCCTGCGGGTCCTGAAAGGGAAGCAGGATGTGGGGCTGAAGCTGGAGGCCGCACGCGTGCTGCAGTTGGGACTGGGGGACCTGACGCCCCCCGATGGCCAACTCCCTGCGGTTTTCGATGGTTATGCCCCCAGGGCCAGTCTGGCAGAACACGAGCAGCAGCTCGACGGACTGCGGATTGCCATCAGTGCGCTTTATCCCTCGGGCGATGCGCAGCTGGACCACGAACTGGAACGGATTATCGCGATGATCCAGCCCCCGAATGATCGTCTGCTGGGGGAAGTGCTGACCCGCATCACCTCCACGAGTGACCCCGTTGATGACATTCATCACCTGATCGTGGCCTCCCGGATTCCGGCGCAGCCCGGACCGGAACAACGGCAGGTGATTGCCAATGCCATGATTCAGCTGGAAGTCAAAATTGCCGAACGGAAGCTGCGACAGGATACGCATTGGCCCGATCGCATCGGCGAACTGTATCAGGCGCTAGTCGAACGTGATCCGCGCCTGCCGGTGGCCATTCTCGAGCATCCGCAGTTCGGGCTGCCAGGACATGTCCCTTACATCCCGTCCATGCCCGAAGACAGCTTCGATGCGGTGATTGCTGCCTTCAGCCGGCAGATCGCCAATGATGATGACTATGTCTGGAATCCGGATGTGGTGTTCCTGCTGGCCGAGTCACCGAATCCCGCTGACCGTAATCTGCTGCGGCAGAAGTTCTCGGACTATTCATTGCGGAGCGCTGTCCTGCTGAGTTTGGCCGAACGACCGGAAGAGCAGGACCGCCGGCTGCTGATTCAGGGTCTCGATTCAGCGCCGCTGGAAGTGACTCAGGCTTGCATTCATGCCCTGGCATCGTTGAAGCCCTCCACGGACCCGCTGGAAAACGTCATGTGCGTGCGGGCCCTGCGCAAGTTGGGCGACAAGGGAGAGGAACGGCTCTCGCGGGACATGCTGGTTGAGATGCTGCGTCGCAATCTGAAGGAAGACCACGGTTACATTCTCGGCCGTGATGGTGATCCCCAGCAGTCAGCCATCAGTGCCTGGATTGCTGCGGTGCAGAGCCGGTTTCCCGCGGAGTATGCCCTGCAGTCCGGCGAAGAGGCGGGCAGCATCGCGGAACTGAAACAGCAGCTGGAACAGGTGAACTGGGCCGCCGGGGATGCCGCGCGGGGACAGCTCATTTTCCAGCATCGCGGATGTGTGCAGTGCCACGGCAGCCGGACCGCACTGGGACCGGACCTGACCGGTGTCGCCGGTCGTTTTTCACGCGACGATTTGTTCATCGCCATCGCTTTTCCGAATCAGGATGTTTCTCCTCGCTATCAGACCATGCAGATTGTCACCAAGCAGGGACAGGTTCGCACAGGGTTGATCGTCTATGAATCGGTGGATGGCCTCGTGCTGCGGGATGCGAACAACCGCACCTATCGCCTGGAATCGCAGGATATCGAAATCAAGCGGCCCCTCAGTCAGTCGCTGATGCCGGGTGGCCTGCTGAAAGGTCTGTCGCCGGGAGACTTGGCGGACCTGAACGCGTTCCTGCGAAGTCTCGGGACCCAGACCACCGCCGTTCGTCCCCCGTCAGGCGAACCGGAATAGAATCTTCGTGTTCGGCAAAGCAGAAGGGATCGGGGAGCGATGCGCGCGGTCGTCCAGAGAGTCAGTTCGGCACACGTCGATGTGCATGGAGAGACCGTGGGCCGCATTGGACACGGGTATCTGGTGTTACTCGGGGTCGCCACCGACGATACACAGCAGGATGTGAACTCTCTCGCAGCCAGAATTTGCGGACTGCGAATCTTTGAAGATGACGACGGCAAAATGAACCGCTCGCTGGCGGATGTGGGGGGAGAGATGCTGGTCGTCAGTCAGTTCACTCTCTACGGAGACTGCCGACAGGGGCGGCGGCCGAGTTTCATCACGGCAGCCCGCCCGGAACAGGCCGAACCCCTCTATCAGAGCTTTGTCGCCGAGGTGCGGGGGCAGGGAATTCACGTGGAAACCGGTCGATTCCAGCAATCGATGCAGGTCTCACTGGTCAATGACGGACCGACGACCCTGCTGCTGGAGAGCAAGAAGCAGTTTTAGAGCAGGCAGCTCTTTTCCGTGCATCCGGTCGTGCTTCGAGTGACAAATGGCTCAGATTTGTTCGGCAGGGACGAGTTGAGCAGAACTTCCTCTGCCCGACTGTGGATTGTCCCGCGGGTCCTGTGCAAGGGGGCATCCGCCTCTCATTTCTGCTCAGCAACAGGTCTCTGTTACACTAGCGGGCGCCGGGTGTGTTGAGTCATCCCGGGAACGCTTCCGCGACGGGAGTGAGAAATTAATCACGCTGATCGCTCCCCTGTCCGGGAGTGTGGATAGAACTATGCCTGACGCTGCCCCCCTCGTCGGAATCATTATGGGAAGCCGGTCCGATTGGGAGACCATGGAACCGGCTGCAAAAATCCTGACGGACTTCGGTGTTCCGCATGAATGCCGGGTGGTTTCGGCTCATCGGACCCCGGACTGGATGAACGAATACGCGAAAGGGGCGGAAGCTCGTGGTCTGCAGGTGATCATCGCGGGAGCAGGGGGAGCCGCCCACCTCCCCGGGATGGTGGCGTCGCAGACGGTGTTGCCCGTGCTCGGTGTTCCAGTCCGCAGCAAGGCCCTGAACGGGCTCGATTCGCTCCTCTCTATTGTGCAGATGCCGGGAGGGGTGCCGGTCGGCACACTGGCGATCGGAGAGGCCGGCAGCAAGAATGCAGCGCTGCTGGCGATTCGCATTCTGGCGACGACCCGGCCCGACCTGTCTGAAAAGCTGCACGCCTTTCACCGCGAGCAAACCCAAAAAGTGTTGGAAGACTCGGAATTATGACTCAGCAGATTCTTCCTGGTGCCAGTCTCGGTGTGCTGGGAAGCGGTCAATTGGGGCGGATGTTCGCCATCGCCGCCCGCCGTCTGGGGTACGGAGTTCAGGTATACTCGCCCGATGCCCAGACGCCGGCCGGGCAGGTCGCCGACCGCGAGTGGTGTGCCCCGTACGATGACATTGAGGCCCTCTCGGAGTTTGCCCGCGAAGTCAGTGTGGTCACGCTCGAATTTGAAAACGTCTCCGCCGCAGCGCTGAATCAGCTGGAAAAGTTCGTCCCCGTGCGTCCCGGGCCGGAAGTGCTCGGAGTTTCACAGAACCGCCTGCGCGAGAAGCGGGCGCTCCGCAGCTTCGGCCTGCCGACGGCCCCTTTCGCCGAAATCGGGGACCTGTCTGAACTGACGACCCGCCTGGCGGAGTTTGGTGGTCGGGGAGTGCTGAAGACGGCCAGTTGGGGCTACGACGGCAAAGGGCAGCGGCTGCTGCAGCCGGGTGATGATCTGGAAAGCGTGTGGTCCGGATTTGCGGGACAGTCAGCAATCCTTGAAGGGTTCGTCGACTTCGACTGTGAACTCTCCGTCATCGCGGTCCGGCATCCCGAGGGGGATGTGCGGACCTACGCTCCCATTACGAACATCCATCGCCATCACATTCTCGATCTCTCTATCTCTCCCGCGCTGGGCTTGTCGGACACCCTGGCGAAGCAGGCCCGGGAGATTGCGACAACCATCATGACTTCGCTGAATGTCGTCGGCGTCCTCTGTGTGGAAATGTTTCTGACGACGTCGGGGGATCTGCTCGTGAACGAGATCGCACCCCGTCCCCACAATTCGGGGCATCTCACCATCGATGCCCATGCGACTTGCCAGTTTGAACAGCAGGTCCGCTCGATCTGCGGCCTGCCGTTGGGGTCAACCGAGCAGATTCGGCCGGCGGCTATGGCCAACCTGCTGGGGGATCTCTGGCAGGGAGACCGGCAACCGAACTGGGGAGCCGCTTTGGCGCTGCCGGATATTGCGCTGCATCTTTACGGCAAAGCCTCGGCTCGACCTGGTCGAAAGATGGGACACCTGACGGTGCTGGGAGAAGACGGTCCTCAGGCTGCAGCTGCGGCCCGGGCTGCGCGCGATTCCCTGACATGATTTTTCAGAAGAGAAACCTCATCCGGGCACTCTCAGAACCCCCGCGCTGACGCCCCGGGCTCTGAGACGTTCCAACTCGGGCCGTCAAAGGGACTCGGATCGTCAAAGGAAACAGCCCGACGTTTTCACGCCGGGCTGTTGATCAACGCTTTGGTTTCAACTCGGTTCTGCCGGAACCGAGTGCGCTTATTTCTTGAAAGCGGCAGCTGGAACTTTGAACGGGGGAAGCTCTGTGTTCTCGCCACCCTTCACCTTGAAGGTGAACTTTTTGTCCTTGGGGAAGCCCATCTTCGGGGGGACATAGCCGGTCAGTTCGTGCCAGACGCGGAATTCGTGTTCCCCTGCCGGCAGGTTCTCGATCTTGAACTTTCCTTCTTCATCGGTGATCACCGCATAGGGATGATCGACGATCGCCCAGTAGGAGTTCATGAACGGGTGAATGTCGCAATTCACCTTGACGGGGAGTGCTTCCACAGTCGGCAGGGTCAGCCGGATTCCGGTCTGATCGTTCGGCTGAACGATGACGTTTGTGGTCGGGTTGAAGATCGGGTTGGTGTGCAGATTGTGCGGAATCGGATCGCTCGACTTGCAGACGATGGTCTGATCGTTTCGCAGAATCAGGGCGTGCGGAATGAACTGACAGCCCTTCTGGTCGAAGATCACTTCCTTTTCCTTGCTGGCCTTCAGGTCAGGATGGATGGAAGCGGGAGCCTTTCGCATGTAGATGAAGATGTTCTTGATCCCCTTGCTGGCGGGATCGACGATCAGACTTTCATCCGGCACTGAAGGGAGGTTGCACGCGGTGGTGTTGTCAAACTTTCCCTGCTCCGGGACGTCACCATCGATGACGAACTGGCCACTGACGGACCCCCATTCCTCGGCAACAACGGGGAGTTGAAACGCCAATACAGCGACAGCCGCAATCAGCAAGCGCACCATTCTTCACTCCAGTCAAACAAGTTGCGGTAGGCCCGGCGGGGAGCATCATGCCACCGTCTCGGAATTCAGGCGGGGATCTTTCCCTGACCTGCCTATCGTAAGCAAAGCAGAAGAACTTGGCGACTGATCAGGCGAGAAAATCGCCCGGCGTCGGCCGTCGGAGGAGGGTGACAACGTCTCATCCGAAGGCTCGTCAGGGCCTGACCTTCAGCTCGTTCTTCACGTCACGCACTCCCGGTTCCATCCGGATCAGTGTTTCGGCGAGCCGCCGGTCGTTGTCATTGGAGACCGTGCCGGTCAGAGTGACCGTGCCACTGTCGTCGGCTGCGAAGTTCACGCCGGGGAGCCGGGTGCTATAGGTGGGAATGGACGCCATCCTGCTTTGAAGTGTCGTATTGAGGTGCACCGCCGAAACTTCAGGCGGGGAAAAGCCGAGTTGCAGCTGCGGTTTGATCCGCTGCGTATTCTGGTTCTGAAGGCCGTTCTGGTTGAAGTTGCCGTTCATGGAATCGGCGCCGCTCAGGGCCGACATCAGGCTGTTCAGACCGTTATTGCGGCCGCGGTTGCCCGTGGCGGAAGCCGCTCCTGTCCGACCGACAAAGGACGTGTTGTCAGAACGCCCGACGAACGTGTTCTGGCCGATCGAATCCCCCGCGCGCTCTGTCAGGTTCAGCAGGCTGTTGCCGATCCCCGCCTGAGCTCCCCCCTGGCTGTTGTTGCCTGAGCGGTTGGAGCCGCCGCTGCCCGACCGGCTACTCCCGCCACCGCTGCCGGAAGACGAACCGGAACCGATTGAGCCGCCCGTCGCCATTCCGGATCCGCCGCCCGAGCCGGATCGGCCGCCGCCCGAACCACCTGCTCCGCTGGAACCGCCCCCTCCACCGCCGAACAGCGACTGTGCGGAGCAATCGAGTGCAGAGAGCAGCAGAATGCCGGGAACAAAAGCGAGAACCAGCAGGGGACGGCGCATCGGGAGGCTCCTCAGATCTTCACAACATCATCCAGTAATGGAACCCCGAACACAACAACGAGTTCCGCAGAATCAGTTCGCAGGGGCGCAGCAGCTGCCGGGTTGAAGCAACTCCTCTTCACCCAATGACTTGGGGTGTCATTGCGCAGTCTCACTTCCTGCCGCAATCGGGTCAGTTGGCTTCCAGGGGATGCAGGGCTGCCGCTGGCGGGGGAGCGGCCACTTCCGGAAGTGCCGGTTCCGTCGCTTTGGGGGCCGGCTCGGTAACCGGCGTTGCGGGTTCATTTGCAGCGGTCGCGAGCGGATTCGGACGATTCGCCCGCAGGTACTGCGGCTCTGACTTGGTGATGGTGGTCAGGGGGCTGGGTGCCGAAGCGGGACCGGTCTGTGTTTTCGAAATCTCTGCCAGCTTGGACTGCAGACGGACTTTATCCCCCGCATCGGCCGCTGCCGGTGGAGGAGTTTTCAGGTCACTCGGAATGACGATGCTCTCCTGGGCGAACTTGCTCGGGACCGGCTCCGGCGTGACGACCTGATGGTTCACTTGCTGAATGGCATTTCCGGGTTCGCCGGCGGTCTTGCCGAGAGGGACATTCGGTTTCGGGCGATCGGTTCCCGGGACGGCGATTGTCACCATCTTCGAATACACCGCGGTTCCATTGGTTGGCAGGTAGCGGACCCGCAGCGAGCAATTGGCATGATGCGCTCCCCCGCGCGTGTAGGGGATGAAGAGCTGGTAGGCTCCCCCCAGTTTGGTGTCCTGGAAGAAGTTCTGAAACGCCACATCGTCGAAGTTGAAGATGTGAATCGGCTTGGACTGCTCTTCGATCTCCCCGTGATCATCAAACAGGTAGATCGACACCGCTCCCGCGATGCGGACTGGTCGCGGATCGTGATGCGTAAAGAACATCAGTTTGCCGGCAAAGCCCCGCGCGGGCAGGTTATCCAGTCCGGTGCCGGTGGCGTTCTCCCAGACGCAGACCATGTCGATGACCGGATTCTCGGCGCTGGCTGTCACCGTGGGAGTGCTGCCGTCGCGATGAAACAGATTCATCGACGAGCAGCCACCCGCCAACAGAGTCAACCACAGGGCAGAGACGGTGCAGTGAACGACGTTGCGAGTAGACATGGACGGATCGCTCAAATGCCGGTGGAAACGGAAGACTGGACGCGGGACGAGAGCTGATGCGTTTGTGGGTGTACCCGTTCTCGCCTCGCGGAAGTGTCAGCATTTCATCAGACGAAACGCCAGCTGCGCGAAAACTGGAATGAGCAACCGCGCTAGGGACGACGGGGCGGTTCCCCCAGAGTGATGACGGTCTGGGCCTGCTCCGGAAATTCCGCTGCGAGCGGGTCGATCACCGGGGGAGCCGGTGTGGGTGTCGCACTGGGTGCCTCGACTGGCGGCGGCAGTCTCAAGCGTTCATTGCTGCCGTCAAAGGTCGGCGGGGCAATGGGAGGAACGTCAAAGGGAGGGGCTCCCTGGAAGAGGGCTGGCGGGCCCGAGGGATTTCCAAAGATCGGACCGTGCAGGGATTCCACATCGTCCTGGAAGAAGTGCAGCCGGCCAGCTTCCACAGTTTTGATCAGCTCCATGCTGGCGTCGTTATGCACGATGCGTGGCGTCAGGAAGATCAGCAGTTCCGTCCGGTTGTGTTCATACAGGTCATAGCGGAAGGCACGTCCGATCAGCGGCAGGTCGCCGAGCCAGGGAACTTTGCGCTCCACGCTCTGATCGCTCTTGGTGATCAATCCCCCCATGACGACCGTCTGGCCATCGGGAACTTTCAGATAGGTCGAAGCGGTGGTGACATCCTTGATGGGGGCGGTCACCGTCGCTCCGGTGGTGGCGTCGACGTAGATGGGGACCCCTTCATTCAGGCGGTAGATACTTTTCTCGGCGGCGACTTCCATCACCACCTGACCTTCCGGACTGATGCGTGGAGTGACGGTCAGAATGATCCCGGCCTCACCCTGCTCGACGTTCGGGCTGACGACGCCGGTTCCCAGAATGGTCACGCCGTTCACGACGGGGACAACCTGTCCCACCTGCACCATGGCCCGCTGATTATCGAGCACGGTCACCTGCGGTCGGCTGAGCACGCGAAGATTGCGGCGGGCAGCCAGCGCCCGAATCAGCGCACTGACCGAATCGGAGCTGGCGGAGAGGACCATTCCCCCGTAACCGAGATCATTGTTGATCCGACCGACATTGAAGCTGGTCAGACCCTGTGTTCCGATTTTGGAGGGATTCGATCCCGGACCGTTGTTGTTCCCCAGCGGCTGGTTGTTCCAGTTGAACCCCGGAACGGCGTTCTGGGAAATCACGTTGGTGGTATTGACTGTCCCGACGCCGGGGACCAGCGTGCTGGTTGTCGTCGTGACCAGATCGGAAATCTCGCTGCGGGCAAACAGGATCGGGTCCTGCACTCCCAGCTCGACTCCGAACTCGTCGGTGTTGTCGAGCTCGACTTCCACGATCATCGCCTGAATCACGACCTGCGGCGGTTCGGCATCGAGCTTCTTCACCAGTTCTTCGATCTGCTTGAAGTAGGTCGGTGTGGCGCTGATGATCAGGCTGTTCGTGATCGGCTCGGCGGTGACGATGATTTCCTGCTCCAGCAGCTGGCTGGTGCTGATGCGGGTCGGATCGAGCGTGGCCAGGTCCCGCTGGGATTGCAGGAACTCGTTGATCGCTTCGGCGACATCGGGAGCAAAGCTGTTCCGCAGCTTGATCGTGGTCGTTTCACGGTTGCGGGTCTGTGCGGCGTCGAGTCGCAGCAACACCGCTTCCACAATTCTCAGGGCATCGCCGCCGCCGATGGCGACAATGCTGTTCGAGCGGGTGTCGACCGAAAAGCGGATCGGCACCAGGGCACTTGAGGAATTCTGGGCTCCGATCAGTTCAAATCCGAGAGCATTCTGCTGCTGGCTCGACTGTCCGAATCCTCCCTGGTTCTGATTCGTCTGCGAAATGTTGAACAACTGGTTCAGCAGCGTCTGGGCATCGACCGCATCGGCGTGGATTAACGGAAAGACCTTGATCTCCGCTAGAGCCCCACTGGGGCGGTCGAGAATGTTGACCAGTTCCTGAATCAGCGGGAAGCTCTGCTCCGATGCCGTCACGAGCAAAGCATTCGTCCGCGGTTCGGCACTGAACCGAATGTCGTTCAGGAGTCCGGAGCGGATCATCTGCTGACCATCTTCCATCAGGAATTCCAGCACCACCGACTTGGCTGTGGTGTTCTGGGCTCCTCCACCCTGAATCTGTCCCCCCTGGCCACCGGTGGCAGTCATGCGGGCCGGATTCAACGCGCTCTGGAAGGCATTGTTCAGGAACTCGGCCAGTTCCGTAGCGGTGGCCGACTTGAGGGTGATGACCCTCAGCTGGCTGACCGCGTTGCTCTGTTCACTATCGAGATCCTTGATGAACTTGGCGATCTCCGTCATGTCACGAGGCCGGGCCTGCACGATCACGCTGTTCGTGCGGGAATCAGCGACCGACTTCAGGCGGGTTCCGAGGCCGACCGGCTCGGTTCCGTAGAAGCTGTCGAGCATTTCCTTGGCGGTCGTCGCGACCGCATGAGCCAGCCGGAAAATCTGCACCTGATGTTCCGGATCGATCGGCTGATCGAGCTGATCGGCCAGTTCCAGAATGGAGTTCATCGCGGAACCGGGTGCCAGCACGAGGACCGCATTCGGAGTGACGACCGGCACCACACGGACCTGAGCCTGATTCCGCTGGGCATTGTCCGCGCGGAGTTCGGTCATCTTGGTGTAAACGTCGTTCAGCAGCGTCGCCATCGACTGCGAGTCGACATGCTGCAGCGTCAGCAGATGAATTTCGGGCAGGCTCCCCTGTGCCATCCGTTCGATGGCCTTGATGACTTCCATCACCTGTTCAACGTCTTTTTCATTTCCTCGCAGAATGAGCAGATCGAGGTCGGTCATGGCCTCGATGGAGACGTCCCCCTTGAGATTGCCGAGGATGGCCGGCAGCGGAGCGGACTGTGTGGCTCCGTCGGGCTGTGCGGGGGGCTGGGCCTGTGCCGGGGGTGTATTGTTGGTCTCCTGCGCTTGTGCGATGAGCCGCAGCGGCTGCGCGAGCTTCTTGCCGACTTCAGCAGTCTGGCCATCGCCCGCCATCAGCACCGGTTGTTTGTCCTGTGCCAGGGGATTGACATCGAGGCCGCGCACCAGCTGCATCAGGCCGACCTGCACGCTGGCGGGAGCAGTGATCAGCAACTGATTCCCGGCGGTATCGATCTCGATCACGAATAACGGGCGACCTGCCTTGGCCGCAGCTTCGTCGAAGTGGTCAACCACAAACGCGGGAAAGCCATTGGGGCCGTTGTTTTCGAGGTGCGAACGCTGCTTGAACGTGGCATGCACCTGCCGGGCAATGTCGATCGCCGGGCGGTTGCTGGGCTGAAACTTGACGGATTCGTCCCGTGGCTGCGATTCGGCCACTTCGTGTCCAATGCGCTGAATCCGCCCATCTGCCGGGAGTTGTTTCGGTACGGAGTTGCTCTGCGGTGCCGGCTCCTTCTTCTCGGAGAGCACGGTATGACGGGGATACTCGGGATGAGTTCGATTGATCTTCTGGACGATCAGCCGTTCGTTACTGGCGACGAGTCGAAATCCGACTTTTTCCAGGTCGCGATTCAGAATGCGGCAGGCGTCTTCCCGGCTATGCTTGCCGAAATCGGTCCGGGTGAATTTCCCCGGGGGAACTTCCGGCATTTCCAACGTCGACCCGGTCTGGTCGGCGACCTGCTTCAGGACCTCGGGCCACTCCTTCTGCAGGAAGTTCAGACGGGTTTCACCGAACTTGCTGCGCGGATCCTTGTTCGTGCTGACAGCCTGAGTCTCGGCAGGGGCATTTGCTTTGGGAGACTGGGCATACGACGTCGACGCTCCACCGGCAACAGCCAGGCACGCTGCGGTTGCGAGAGTTGAGCCGACTTTCATGAACCGTGATCGGTGCATTGGACTGCGTCGCCTTCGAGTGACTTGAGCAAAACTGCTCGGGGCTGTCAGAGATCTCGTAATTCGGACTTGCGGAGACTCCGCGATCGGATTTATCGGAAAAGTCTTCCCAGCTTGTTGAAACCGATTTTGGTGACTTGAGAGATTCGGACGACCTCGCATGAAAAAAGGTGATGACGAAACCGGCAGAAATTGCCGAATGAGTCAGCGGACGCGAAGCCAGAGGGTTTGCGGCGTCTCGCAGAGGGAAGGAGATGGATGAGGCTCGGGGCTCTCAGTGAGTGAAGAAGGTCGACGGGAGCTGCAGGAGCTGGGCGAGATCGGTGAGCGCGGCAGCGACTTCGTCAGCCAGTTGCGGGTCGGCCAGATCGTCGATGCTCAGTTCGGCTCGGTAGTGCCGTTCGACCCAAGCACACAGGTCGTCGTAAAGAGCATCGTTCAGAAAGAGTCGGGGATTGACCGTTCCCAACTGCAGGTCATTGAGGACGACCCTCAACCGCAGGCACGCAGGCCCTCCGCCATTTCGCAGGCTTTGTTGGACATCCACCGTGCGGAATTCCCGGATCGGATTGTCACCAGCGAGCCAGCGCTCGACCACCCGCTGGACGGAAGGACTTGTGGAGCAGGCGGCCGGACAGAGCAGCAGCATGCCCCCCGCTGGCAGGGAGACCAGTTGACTATTAAAGAGGTAAGTCCGGACTGCCTCCGCCAGACTGACCTCCGCTTCGGCGACTTCCAGAATCTGCAGGCCGGGAACCCGGTTGCGGAGTTCGGACAACACCTGATCCTGATGCAGGAAGGCCCGCTCGTGACAGAGCAGCACATTCTCGTTTGAAACGGCAATCACATCGTTGTGGAAGCAGCCAGCATCGATGGCGACCGGGTTCTGCTGCACGAAGAGGGTTCGAATGTCCGAAAGACGATGTTGCCGGGCGACCTGCTGACTCGCCTGCAATGTCTGTCGCGCTTCGAACCGGGCCGGTCGGGCCTGGCCTTCCGATTCGGCATCGCGGCCATACACAAAGACCTCGACGGACGGGGTGCCATGTCGATCGACTGCGGAGGAAGAGGGGCTCGACAGCCTGAGGTGATTCGCCGCTCCCTCATCTGCGAGACGTGCCTCGGGCGGCAACGGATCATGCACGGCGAAGAAGCGGGAATCGTTGAAAATCTCACGCAGCAGCCTCGTGACAAAGGGGGCTTCGAGGCGGCGATGGGCTGTCGAGACCAGATTGGCGGGCGTGAGGTGAACTTTGCCATCGGCCGTATCGGGACTGGGGGAAACGGTGGCGGCGTTGGCAGTCCACATGAAGGCGGAGCTATACGCGATCGACAGCAGCGCCGGGTGTTCACGGGCCGCCTGTTCAATGATCTGCGCTGGACTTCCGGCCAGGCCCGCCTCTCGCAGAACTCCCCAATGAGGTCGCGGATGCGGAGGCAGAATCGCCTGTTTGATTCCGTTCTCCGCCAGCAGCTTCATCTTGGCGAGCCCCTCCAGCGCAGCCTGCCGGGGGTGCGAGATCGCGTGGCGGTTAGCCTGTGACGCCAGATTCCCCAGTCCGAGCCCCCCATAGTGGTGTGTCGGGCCGACCAGTCCGTCAAAGTTGACTTCCTGCCAGTTCATGGGGAGGGAACTCCGGGCGTCAGTTCGTCCGGCAGCGCTAATGCCGGTGAAGTGAGGGAGGCGACCGGAACATTACAGAAGTCGACAGTGAACGATCCGGCCGGACGGTGGTTGCCGCTCTTGCCGACTCCGCCAAATGGAAGCAGTCCGCTCGCACCGGTGGTGGGTCGATTCCAGTTGATCAGCCCGGCCTGCACCTCATCAAAAAAGGTCTCGAAATCGGCCCGGTCGTCACACAACAACGATGCCACGAGTCCGTAACGTGTCTGGTTCGCAACCTGAATCGCCTCCTGCAGATCACGGACCCGGTACAACTGCAGCAGGGGGCCAAACACTTCCTCGTCGACAATCGCGCGGCAATCGGTGACGTCGATGAGGCCCGGAGAAACAAACGCCGGGCCCAGGCTAAGAGGCTGTGCCGGGACAATCGCGACGCCGCCAGACTCGATCAGTCGTCGCTGTTCGTCGAGCATCTGCTGTGCCGCCTTGGCGTGAATCAGTGGTCCGAAAAATGGTTGCGGTTCCGCATCGGGGAGTCCGATTTTCAGTCCTTGAATCATCGCAGTCAGCTGCCGCAGAAACTCGTCATTGCCGTCGGTCACAATCAACCTGCGGGCACATGTGCAGCGCTGACCGGCGGAGACATAGGCCGACTGCACGGTCCAGTAGGCGGCTGCGGCAGCATCGCGAACGTGATGGACCACGAGCGGGCTGTTGCCACCCAACTCCAGTGCGAGAATTTTCTCGGGATGTTCTACCAGCTTTCGACGCAGGGCAATTCCGGTCTGCAGGCTGCCGGTGAAGAAGATGCCATTCACGGCGGGATGATCGACAATCAGTTCTCCGGTTTCCCTCGCTCCCTGCAGCAGATTGAGCACGCCCGGGGGAAGTCCGGCCCGCTCCCAGCATCTCACCATTTCTTCAGCGAACAGCGGCGTCAGTTCGCTTGGCTTCAGCAACACCGTATTCCCGGCAGCGAGCGCGGGAATGATCTGTCCGTTAGCGATGTGTCCCGGAAAATTGAACGGTCCAAACACCGCCACCACTCCGTGCGGTTTGTAGCGCGTCCAGCCCGCTCCTCCCGGCACAGCAATTTCTGTCGGACTCCGGCGCTGTTCGAGCGCCTGCAAGGAGGCATCGACCTTGCCGATCATCGCCTGCACCTCGGTACGGGCATCCCAGAGAGGTTTGCCCACTTCGCAGCTGATCAGTGTCGTGAGCTGTTCGGAGTTCTCTTTCAACTCACTTCGAAAGCGATGCAAAAATGCCGTCCGCTGGGCGATTCCCTTTCGGCTCCAGTCGGGGAGTGCCCGCCTCGCAGACTCGACCGCCCGCTCAACATCTCCGGCGTTCGCGGCGCGGCCCGACCAGATCACGTCGTTACGGACCGGTTCCTGCGAATGAAACGGCTCTCCTCCTCCTTCCACCCATGTTCCGTTGATCAGCAACATGCCGCACCTGCGTCCTTCACAAATAAGAAGAGTTTCGATGCACTGGCTGTGAGGTCTTATGGAGTGACACGTCAGGAACTGGCAGCAGCTCTGAGAGGGACATGCCGCACGATGTCCCCCACCTGGCACTGCAGACCTTTCGCGACGTTCCGGTCCAGAACAACACCCTCGCCGGTCACCTCGACTTGGGCGAGGAGCGCACGAAAGCCTTCGGAATTGGAAGCGACCACTGAATCCACTCCCGCGGAGATCTGGTCTTCGATCCTGAGGACCGGACTGCTGCGGCTCTCGCGGACGCAGCGGATTTCATCGCGAGGGCAGTGCAGCAGGGGGCCCGCTTCAAAGATGTCGACCTGATTGCGGTATACAAAGCCTTCGGATTCCAGCAGCTTCCGGGCCGGTCGGGTCAGTTCATGAACTTCACCGATCGCAGCCCGCGCAGCTGCTGGCAGCAGCGGAATGTAGATCGGCAGCCGCGGCATCAGATCGCCGATGAATTCCTTGTTGACGATGCTCAGGTAGTCCGCTTTGGGGAATTCGAGATCGAAGAAGTGTTTCCCCAGTGCATCCCAGAAGGGGCTGCGACCCCGGTCGTCTATGACGCCCCGCATCTCGGCCACCACTTCGGGATCGAATAACTGCGGATGCTCCGCCATGAACAGGAACCGGCAAAACGACAGGAGTCGACCATTCCCGCTCCCCCGGGCCTCAGGATGCAGAAACAGGCTGCCGATCTCACAGGGCCCGTTGTGATTCTCATCGAGATGGAGAACTTCGATCTCCTTGCGAATCTCCAGCGTCGGCGACTCATGCACCGTGGTTTCGATCCGGTAGGAATAGAACGGTTCGAAACCGCCCACTTTCGCGACGATTCCGCTGGTTCCCATGACCAGCCTCTGCTCCAGATCTTCCAGCACGAACAGATACGCCTGTCCGCTCGGCTCGGTGTCATCGAGATGCTGGAACGCCCGCAGCGAGGCCTTGATTCGTTTCTGCAACAGCTCCCGGTCTTTGGGGAGTGTCGTCAGTCCAAACGACGTCAGGTCCGCCAGTTCGAGCAGGCGGTCGAGGTCGTCCATTTTCACCGGTCGCATGACGTGCATGGGGTGTTTCTCCCTTCAGTTCAGACGCTGGCCGGGCTCAACTCCCATTATTCGCTGTGCCAGAGCGTTTAGTAAGGGTAGGAGACCGATTTCGCCCGTCCGTCATCACGGTCGCCACTGAAATCGGGTGCCGCTGTGAATCAAAACCTTCCGGATGCCCCAGAAACCCTCAATTCACAACCCAGCGGCCATCAGGGCTTGTCAGCTCACCAGATCCGGGCCGATGGACACCGGGCACGTTGCGGGAACGCGGTCTCCGGTGTCGAGCGGCGAAATTCCGAAATGCGTGGATTTCAGGCTGCGCGGCGAGTGCGAGGACTGTCGTCTGCGGTCGGCCCGCGGACTCTGTCAAGCGGCCAAGCGGCAGAATTCGCGAATTCAAAGGCCTTCGTGAAGTTTCCACCAATTCCGGCTTCACCTCCCGTTCCGACCTGTGCTAAGTTTCGCCCATCGAGCGTCGCGAAAGCTGGAGCGATCAACACGCCGAAGTCCACACCAAGCGACAGCAGTTTGACATTCCGCCTCGCAGGCTGGTCGTCGAGTCCCCCCGGGGAGCTGCTCGCTGAAATCGAACATGAGCGCGGCATGGAGGCCGAAGTGAACTCTGAATTTACGAAGCAGCTGGATATTCAGATACGCTGGCTCATCCGTCGCGATATGCCGGAAGTGCTGCGGATCGAGCAGTCCAGCTTCGGCACTCCGTGGACCGACGAAGATTTTCTCTGCTGCCTGCGCCAGCGGAACTGCATCGGCATGGTGGCCGAATACGATCAGAAGATTCTCGGGTTCATGATCTATGAACTCCACAAGTCCCGGCTGCATATCCTGAACTTTGCCGTCGCTCCGGAAATGCGGAAGCATGGCGTGGGTGCCCAGATGGTGCTGCGGCTTGTCGACAAGCTCTCGCAGCAGCGACGCAGCGAAATCCTCATGGAGATTCGCGAGAGCAATCTCGAAGCACAGCTGTTCTTCAAAAAGCAGGGCTTCAAAGCGGTCTGTGTTCTGCGGCGGCACTTCGACGATACCGAAGAAGATGCCTACATCATGCAGTACCGGCTGAATGCCTCGAGCGAAGACGAAGCAGGCTTCGCTCCCCGGAATCGCATCTCCGAATACGATGCCGCCTGATTCCCGAAAAGAATTCCATCCCCGCCCGCAACGGCGGGGATTTTTTTTGCGCGCCGAGACTTCTGCAGCGATTCCACGTCGCCCGCCGCAAGGATGAAGCGTCGACGTCAACCGCAGTCACTCACGTTAGGCGAAGGCTTCCCGGGTCCGGGCGAGCACATTGTTATCTCGGTCACCCGTCCCGCGCAGGTTGAACACCGACAACGCCAGGAACTGATCCCGCCAGACCGGGCTGACGTGCGCTGCATCCTCCAGCACGGCGGAGCTGAACTTGTAATCGTGCGCATCGCGTCCCTTCAGGAAGATGGCCCGTCGGGCGGCGGCGATGAAGTTTTCCGGGCTGCCCCCTGCTGCCAGATAGGCACGCACTTCAGCAGACGCCTGGGACTTGTCCGTCGAGATGGTGGCGAAGATGTCGTCGAGCGTCGGGGCTTCGCCCGACGAAGCTGCCTGCTGGGGGAGGGAATCGATGGTTTCCGGTTTCAGTGCCCCCCGTCTGCTGGCAGCATCGCGGAACATCGTATTGAACGCACAGGCCTGCAACAGCAACCGCTTTCTCAGCGTGTCGTCCGCACAATTGCGCCAGATGTAGTTCATGGCGTTGGCGGTGGTGAGTCCGTGCAGGCCCACAATGCCCGGTTGCCGCATCAACAGTTCACCCGAGCCGACGAACACCGCATCCCAGATCGATTGCGGCGAGACTCCCCGCTGCACCACATCCGTCACCGCCCGAGCGGCAGCTTCCGGATTGGCCGTTCGGAATTCGCCGATCAGACTGCGGGTGACCGTGGGATGCGCGGTGCCGTTCTCCCAGTTCTCCGGCCAGGCCTGCGTCACGAGTTCTTCATTCATTCGCCACGGTCTGTCGGCGGGGAGATCCTGTTGCGCGGGATTGCTGGCCCCCTCGGTATTCATCAGGGCGAACGCGAGCGATCGGAGCACCGGCTCGGCGTACTCCCAGCCGATCACTTCCAGTGTCCGCCAGCTGTTGGCGAGAAAAATGGCTTTGTGTCCGATCGAACGGAAGTCGCGGGCTGCAAACCGGGCGAACAGGTTGAAGATCTCGCTGGCCCCGGCGCTGCGTGTCAGTCCGGCGACAGCGGCGTCGGCCTGTTCCACATCCCAACGCTCCATCGCGTCGACAAACTGTTGTCGGGCCTGTGAGGCAGAGGCGACCCGGGCTTCGTTGACCGGTGACATCCGCCAGCCCGATTGCTTGACTTCTTCGGCCTGCGACCCCTTGAAATAATCAAGTGCCCAGAAAATCGGAAGCCAGCGATCTTCATCGGGACCGGACAGGCTCGCGAGATGACAGCTGTTGACGCAGAGAACCGCATGGAACTTATGACCGACGGAGGGCCGTGGCTGTACATTGCGAATGCCTGCCAGCAGCAGCGCTGCCAGAATCTGCTGGTAGGACGTTCCACTTCGAATCCGGGCGGCGACCTGTTCCAGCAGCTGGGGCCGGGGCGTCTCTTCGATGAGCTGAACGAGCGGCTCAATCCAGGGCTGAAAGCGGACGATTCCGGGAGGGAGGGTCACCTCGGCTGCCGTCAGGCGGGGCAACCGACTCAGAAAATCAAAGGCTCCACCCAGTGCGAGGATGCCGCTGGTGGTCGAAGCCGTCAGAAACGATCTGCGATCAGAAGGCATGGACATCGACTCATCTCCTCAACCGGAACAGCAGAGAACAGCATCAACGCACGCTGCATTCTATCAGAATGAGTCCCGGACCGGGCATGTTTTCCGCTGGAGAGTCCGGTTCACAAAAAAAGCCCGGCAGCATCGTCGCTCCGGGCCGGTGGACTCAGATTGTCTGTCGTCGTTGTCCGTTACTTCTTCGGCAATGCGGCAAGGATTGTGTTGGCCACATGTTCTGCCAGCACCTGGCTCCCTGCATCCGTGTAGTGCACGTTCTTGGGGATGCCGACTTCCTGGATGCGCGGCACGATGAAGGCGTGCAGATCTTCAATCTCGATGCCATTGGCCTTCATGATCTTTTCGGCCACTTCATTGTAAGCCAGTTCCGATCCGGGGACCCGGTTCGTTGATCCGGGGGGAACGGGAGTGGTGTTCCGCCAGATCAGCTTGGCATTGGTTTTTTTCAGGCTTTCGACGATTTTTGTGAGGTTCCTCTCATATTCGTCCAGAGGGACCTGAGTCTGACGGGGAGCCGGAGGAGCTGTGTCGAGCGGAGCATTCGGCTGATCCATGTACCGCAGATCGTGCAGTCCGAAGTTGAAATGAATGACATCCCACTTTCCGTCGCCGATCCACTCGTCGATGCTGGCGACACCGCGGGTGGTGGGGCCGCAATTGATGGCGGGCCGGTGGACATTGGCCTTCCCCTTCAACAGTTCGCGGACAGGCAGGGTATAGCCGATCGAGATGGAGTCGCCGATCAGCAGGACGCGCGGCAGGTTTGGATCATCTTCCACCTTCTCAAAGGCCTTGTTGACTTTCGCGGGCTCAGCCTCTTTGGAAGGCTGAGCCTTGTCGGCTTTCGCCTTCTTGGCCTTGCCTGCCTTTTGTTCTTTGTTGGATTTCTTCTCTTTCACCGCAGGGGTGCCGGTTTCCGCGAAGGCGAAGCTGTGCGCCCCGAGGGCGAGGATGATCAGAGAACACCAGAGTGACGCGCGTGGTCGCATGGGGGGTGCCTTTCAGGAGGGGACTCGACTTGAGAAGCGGATGACAATCGCCAAGTATGCATCTGCGTTGATGAACTTGCAACGATCCTGCAGCGGTCGATTGAGGAGGCAGCAGCTGCCACAATTTCGGGGGGACTGATGATGAATTGGATCCGGGAGGGAGAACGGCGGTGCAAAATCTCAATCGACGTGTCGCTATTGAAATTTGATGTTGTCGATTTTCAAATCCATGAGCCAGATTCCGTAGCCCTGAAATGTCGCGAGAATCGATTGAACCGTATCCCAGTGATTGCCGAAGCGTTCCATTGCTTCGCGTTCAAAGTCTTCCAGATCCTCTTGAGAATAGAAATCCGGTGGCCGATCGAGATAGGCCCCTGCGAAATCGACGACAAATGGAGGTTGAACAACCTCCATCTCAATCACGTGGAGTTCTGCATTTGATCCAAGGAGACGAGGGACCGCAAAACCTTCTACCTGGAAGACCTGCCTTTCAGTGAGACGCTGGTAAACTTGCAATTCTCTGCGGAATAATTCGTCGTATTTGAAGACCTTGACTGCTGTACGGCGATTCGTCGAATATACGTTCCCATCCTGTCCGTGGCCGAGCTTGTCTCCCGGTTGCATATCGCGCCGCTTGCAGTAAGACTGCATGCGAGCTTTCATGTTCTCCGGTGTTGATTCCATGCCTGTTCAGTCATTGCCAGAACGATACTCCTCCACAGTTCAGCTGAATCTGATCGTCGGCTCTCAAACAATTGAGTTGTCGAGAATTGGGCCCCGGTCTGTCGTGCTGAAGAAAGGGATGGAACTTCCCCGTTGTCGAGCCGAGATCATCATGCGGGTCGATGGCCGGATTCGCAAGTGGGCTGTCAAACTGGTCCATGGTGCGGTTCCCTACGAGCGGGAAGTGGAGATTACTGATGTGTGAGAGGCGCCACTTCACATCCCCGCACCGCTTGCGAGCTCGCTGGCAAACCGGTGGAAACGATGGATTTGACAGAAAAGATTTCCAGCATTGACGTTGCTGGAACCGGCGGGCCCCTTCCCGACGTGTTTCGACCCGTTGCCGCTCGCTGTCAGTCGCAGCATCTTGCCCGAATTTTCTGGAAAGGTGCATGAACATCCGCCACCTGAGAACGAGTCCAGTACGGGGATCGGATCGCCATTGTCAGCGGCCGGCCCCGAATTTGTCTGGATCGATCAAAACGGCGGTCACCCCTTGGCTGGTCAATTCACCTATCTCTCGCTGGTTGTGTGGTTTGCTCTCCTGACGCCCGTGTACGCCAGCGAGCAGCAGCTTGAGTATTCTCGCGATATCCGACCGCTGCTTTCGCGGTACTGTTTCTCCTGCCACGGCCCCGACGAGAGCTCCCGCGAAGCCGGTTTGCGGCTGGATCACCGGGAAGGGGCCTTGTTGCAACTGGAGAGTGGAGAGCGGGCAATTGTTCCCGGCGAGCCGGATCAGAGTGAGCTGCTCCACCGGATTACCACCACGGATACGTCCGTCAGGATGCCTCCCGTAGAAACCGGAAAGTCGCTGCAGCCGGAAGAGGTGGACCTGCTTCGCCGCTGGATCGAGCAGGGTGCGGGGTACGAGGATCACTGGGCGTTTCGTCCGGTGCAGGACCCTGTTCCGCCGGAGGTGAGTGATCCCAGTTGGCCCCGCAACGGCATCGACCACTTTGTTCTGAATCGATTGCAGCAACAGCAGCTGTCTCCCTCTCCGGAGGCCGATCGTGCCACATTGCTGCGGCGGCTGTCGTTCGATCTGGTCGGACTGCCGCCGTCCGTGCAGGAAGTGCGAGCCTTTCTCGCGGATGACCGACCTGATGCTTATGAACGGCAGGTGGACCGGCTCCTCTCGTCGCCGCATTTTGGCGAGCGTTGGGGGCGGCACTGGCTCGATCTGGCTCGCTACGCCGATAGCAATGGTTATCTGGGGGACGAGCTTCGTCCGGCAGCTTACCGCTATCGGGACTGGGTGATCGAAGCGGTCAACAACGACCTTCCCTATGATCAGTTCACTATTCTGCAGCTGGCGGGAGACCAACTCCCCAACGCCACTCCGGCTCAGAAGATCGCGACCGGCTTCTATCGGAATTCGATGAAGAACACCGAGGCGGGAGCTGACCGGGAAGCGGATCGGGTGGTGCAGACGGTCGATCGACTCAGTTCCATCGGAACCGCCTGGCTCGGGTTAACGATCGGTTGTGCGGAATGTCATTCGCATAAATTCGATCCGATTTCGCACCGTGAGTTCTACGAGATGTACGCCTTCTTCAACAATCTTGAAGAAGACGAGATCGTGCTGAGTGTCTCCCCCCCACGCGAGGAACCAAAAGCCGACCGCGATGCTCGCGAACGGAAACTGGCCGACATTCTGCGGCAGCTGGAAAACAATAAAACCGCCGTCGGGTCCGGCAGTGATCTCGCCTTCCGGAAAGCGCTAGAGACTTTGGCGGAACCCAAAGAGAGTCGCAGTGAATCGGACATCGAAGCACTCGACAACTGGCGTGCGGATCTCGACGCCGAAGGGCGTCAGCTGGCGAAGCGGTATGAACAGCTGGTGCAGCAGCGTCCCCAGCCGAAGAAGACGGTCGCCTCTGCGATCCACGAACGGGAACAGCTCCGCCCGACGGCGATTCACCACCGTGGCGACTTTCGACAGCCGGGGGAAGTGGTCGAGCCGGGAACCCCCGAGATCCTGCCTCCTCTTCAACCACGCGGTGAGCGGGCTGATCGTCTCGATTTTGCCCGCTGGCTGGTTCGCGAAGATCATCCGCTGACCCCACGGGTGGCGGTGAACCACATCTGGAAGCACCTGTTCGGAAAGGGACTGGTCGATACGGAGGAGAATTTCGGCACGGCCGGGGCCGAGCCATCGCATCCGGAGCTGCTGGACTGGCTGGCCTCGCGCTTTGTGGAGTCGGGAGGAAGTCGCAAGGAGATGATCCGCCTGGTGGTGAATTCCGCCACCTACAGGCAACGTTCCCAGCTGACAGACGAACTGCGTGAAGTCGACGTCCACAATCGCTGGCTCGCACGGCAGTCACGTTATCGGCTCGACGCCGAGATTATCCGCGACAACGCACTGGCGGTGAGCGGACTGCTGAATCCGAAGATCGGCGGACCCTCCATTCGCCCGCCATTGAATTCCCGGGTGACGACCATCAGCCGAAACCCTGATTGGAATGTCAGCCCGGGTGCCGAGAAGTACCGTCGGGGTGTGTACATTCTGTTCCGGCGGGCGACCCCGTATCCGATGCTGTTGACGTTTGACTCGCCCGATTCTTCGACATCGTGTGCCGATCGCAGCCGGTCCAATTCGCCACTGCAGGCGCTGACGTTGCTCAATGATCCCGTGTTCTTCGAGTGTGCCCAATATTGGGGACGCCATCTGGCGGACAAAGAGAACGGAGCAGCGGAGCAATGGATTCCCGAAGCTGTCGAACGCGCCTTAGGGCGGCCTGCCGACAGCGATGAGACAGCGAGGTTGCTGCAACTGTACCGCGATTTGCAGGTCGAACTGGAGCAGTTGCCGCGCGAGGATCTGCTGCTGATTGTCGGTGAAGAATCGGAGTCGACCGGCCTGCGCGAACAGGCGGCCCGGGTCCTGCTGGCACGGAGCCTGATGAATCTCGACGAGTTTATTACGAGGGAGTAACGATCGTGCTCTTCAACTCTTCCAGTTCACTCCTGAATGCCCGCCGGCGTTTCCTGACCGACTCCCTGTGGGGCGCTGGCACGTTCACGCTCGCTCATCTGTTGCAGTCCGAGGGACATGCTGCCTCGCAAGTTGGGGGGGCGCGGGCTGGGGAGGATCCGCTCCAGGCCAAGCCCGGGCACTTTGCTCCCCGTGCCAAGAACTGTATCTACATCTATCTGGAGGGTGGGCCCAGCCAGATGGATCTGTACGATCCGAAGCCCAAGCTCAACGAGCTCGATGGGCAGCTGTTGCCGGAATCCTTCCTGAAAAACGTGCAGTTCGCGTTCCTTCAGAAAGAGACGGCACGGATCATGGGGACCCCCCGTACGTTCCGGAAGTACGGCGAATGCGGAATGGATTTCTCCGACCTGCTGCCGCATCTTGCGGGCTGCGCCGATGATCTGTGCATGATTCGTTCTGTCCATTGTGATCAGTTCAACCATGTCCCCGCGCAGCTGTTGATGAACTGTGGATCGCCCATTGCCGGACGTCCCAGTATTGGCTCGTGGCTTTGCTATGGACTGGGGAGCGAGTCCCGGAATCTGCCCGCTTATGTTTCGCTCGTCTCCACGGGTCGGGGTGTTCCGGGCGGATCGGCCAGCTGGTCGAGTGGGTTCCTTCCCTCAACGTATTCGGGAGTGCTGTTCGGGAAGCCGGGGGCGACCGTCAGCAACGTCGACAATCCGGCAGGAGTGAATCCCCGGCTGCAGCGGATGTCGGTCAGTGCCATCAATGACCTGAACGATCATCATCTCGGAGCGACAGGCGATTCGGAGCTGGCGAGCCGGATTCAGGCTTATGAACTCGCATTCCGGCTGCAGTCGTCCGCTCCGGAACTTGTGGATCTCTCCAGTGAGACCCAGGGCATGCGCGAGATGTACGGTCTCGATCGACAGGAGCCGGAGATTTCCAGCAATCGGGGGGGCAAAGGTCTGTTCGGCGAGTTCGCCTACAACTGTCTGCTGGCCCGGCGACTGGTTCAGCGCGGGGTCCGGGTGGTGAACATCATTCACTCTTCCTGGGACCATCATTCCCGGCTCGATCCGGAGCTGAAGCACAATTCTTTAATGGTTGATCAGCCGATTGCGGCCCTCATTCGGGATCTCAAGCAGCAGGGGATGCTGGAGGACACATTGGTGGTCATTGGATCCGAGTTCGGTCGCACGCCGCTGGGTGAGAACCGGCCCGGGAAATCGGCCGTCACCGGTCGGGACCATCACCCGTTTGCTTTCACGATTCTGATGGCCGGGGGCGGGGTCGGCGGAGGAAAGATCGTGGGCTCCAGCGACGACATTGGCTGGTCCCCGGTCGACGATCCCATTCATGTCCATGACCTGCATGCCACGATTCTGCATCTCTTTGGACTGGACCATACCCGATTGACGTACCGGGTGCAGGGACGTGATTTCCGGTTGACCGATGTCCACGGAAACGTTGTCGAGAAGATCCTGGCGTAGAGCATTCTGACCTTCGATCGCCCCGTTCTTTTGCACCCGTGAGTGAGCAGTTCTGAGTGCGGAATGGTTGCCGCGCGGACGGCGGAGAGGGGAGTCTGCGCGACGTGCGATTTGCATTCAGCGAGCATCGTCTGCAGGGAGGGTTGACCCGTTGCGGGCACAGGCAATTGCCCGTTCGGTTCGAGAAGAAAAGGACCTGCAGGCCGCCAGGCATCAGCCACCTCCTCTCCCGCTCGTCGAAGAGGCAGTATCGGATTGAAAAGTCGCTTGCAGGCCGACGCTGTCGTTTGCGGTTCATCCCATTTCCGCAGAAGATGTTATGTGAAATTGCGCAGAGATCCGCCTGAAATTTCAGTGATCGGTTTTAAAAATTTCGCGATATTTCTCCGTGAATTTCATTGAACCGCCCACGATCCCTGCAGGGAGCCTTGTGCGTCCACCATCGGGGTGACTTCCATTGCCCCGGCGAGTGGAGGATCCTTGCTCGGTTTCGAGCAAGGATCTGGAAGCCCGGCCCGCATTAATTTTTTAAGTTGTTGGCGACGTCAAATTTTCTGTCTCGCACTGCTTCACGGTGTGTGACTTCTTTCTTTTCGCTCTGGGAGTGTTTCCGGTGAGTCGACGAAAAACAATGATGCGAAGTGGGTTTACCCTGATCGAACTTCTGGTGGTGATCGCCATTATCGCGGTGCTCATCTCCCTGTTGCTCCCTGCGGTCCAGCAGGCCCGGGAAGCAGCACGTCGATCTCAGTGCAAGAACAATCTGAAGCAGATCGGGCTGGCGATCCACAATTACAACGACGTGCATGGCATGTTTCCGCCCGGGTGGATCCAGAACAAGGGAGATGCCAGTTACAAGACCACGTCACTGACTCCGAAGGGGCATATGCTGGCTCATACCGCCTCGGGCTTTGAGTGCTGGGGCTGGTCCGCGTTTCTGCTGCCTTATATTGATCAGGCAGGTCTTTATCAGGCCTCGATCGGAGCCGGTCGCCGCCTGGAGCAGGAAAAAGGAGCGGGACAGGCGGCGATGACCCCGATTCCGGCCTACCGCTGCCCGTCCGATCTGGGACCGACGATCCGTGGTGAAGAAGCCGGCTTTCTGTTTACGGCGACCAGCAACTACGCCGGGAACTTTTCTCATCGTCAGCTGCCGAACGCCACAACCAATGCCGTCGATGCTCTGGATGGAAATGAACAGCTGGTGACCGGGCTGTTCTGGTGCTCCAGCGACGTCCGCACCCGTGATATCACGGACGGGTTGAGCAACACCATTGCTGTAGGTGAAGCCGCCTATGACCACGATGGTGATCCCGAAGGCAATCGCTGGGCTGCCAAAGCCTGGGCAGGTTGTGCCCGAGGGGGCGGGAGTCAGTGCCTCGACGACATTCTGGCTGACGGACGCCACGCCATTAACACCGCTTCCACCAACATCGACGACCGTCGTGAGTCGTTCAACAGCCGCCACACGGGGGGATCGCAGTTCCTGTTTGCCGATGGGTCCGTGCACTTCCTCAGTGAAAACATTGACTTCAAGTTCACCGGGGCCAGAAACGACAGCGATGCAGACAGTGTTTATGAAAACCTTCTGAGCCGCTTTGACGGGAACCCCGTCGGACAGTGGTAGTCGGTGATCTCAGACCAGACTGCATTCCGTTCTTTCTAACTCCTGATCTGTGAAACGTGCTATGAAATTCAGGTTGCTCGTGCTGGCAATGACCACCGCCACACTGCTGGGATGCGGCGGCAGCGCAGATGATCGAGGCGTGGTGGTGGGGACTATTCTGATGAATGGTCAGCCGCTCCCGAATGCTGTTGTCCTGTTCAACAGCGGACAGGGACGCCCCTCGCAGGGGATCACCGATGCGCAGGGGAAGTATGAGTTGAAATACTCTTCGCAGCAGAAGGGGGCTGTCCCCGGACATTATTCGGTCATGATTTCGCCACTCGAACTCAGTGACGATGCAGCGAAAACTGCCAAGAATACGGTCCGGATCCCCGCGAAGTACAACTCCAAGACCGAACTGACCGCAGACGTCAAACCTGGAAAGAATGCGATTGACTTCGCGTTGACCAGTGAGTGATGCACCTTCAGCCTGTCCTTGTCGGACCGGTCTCGTGAACGCGCAGGAAGCCTGGGATCAGTTTTGTTCTCCGGGCTTCCTGCGCGTGACGGTCTCGCCCGCATGCAGTCTATCATGCAGCCTGACCGCCTCTTCCCTTATCTTGCAGGCAGTTCTCCCACGATGAACGACCACTCGACAACACCCGCCCACACCCGCCGCAACTTCATCGGAAAAAGTTCTCTCATCGCGCTGGGCTCCGCACTGGGAGCCGGGATCTCGCAGGCCAGAGAGTCTGCGGGGAGTGAGGCCGCTGCTGCGCCGTCCCCATACCTGAATGCCCGAGATTTTGGAGCGGCGGGTGACGGACGGACCGATGATTCCCGCGCCTTGCAGCAGGCGATTCGCCAGGCGGAACAGGACCGCGTCGGCATCGTCTATCTTCCGGCCGGGACCTACGCTTTGTCGGACACGCTCCGCTTGCCGTCAAATCTGACGCTTGTGGGCGCCGGACCGGGGCTGACCATTCTGCAGGCGGTGGCGGGAACTCTGTTTCCCCTGTTCAAGCCGGATCCCAGAACTTCGGAGATTCGACAGCGGAGATCCATGGTCACGACCACCAGCGTCGGGACCGTGCGTGAGCAAATCGTTTCCCACTCAGGTCTGTCGGGACTCACCATCGACTGGAATCGCTGTCCGACCGAAGGCTATGGAAGTGCCTGCGTGCTGTTCGACAGCACGGACGACTGCCTGCTGGAGAATGTCCATTTTGTGAATTGCATGCCCTCAGATCATCCGCAAACCATCGCCGAGATGAAGGGCTCCCGCTTTCGCGGTGAGTGCATGATGTTCTCGAACTCCCTGCACGGCACTCTGGATCGCTGCACCCTCACCGATTCGGGTTACCGTCCGCTGTCTGTGGCCTACGGGTCGCTGGACATCACCTTTCAGAATGGAACCATTGTTGCCGAAAACCCTGTCTGGCGGCATGCCTTCGCGGAAGTGCATGGAGACCAGATGCCCCGCGATGAGCACTATGTGCAGTCTCAGTTGAGGTTTGTGAACTCGAGCTTTTATCTCAAAGGGGGAACCGCCCAGGACGGGATTTCAGGGCACACGGGGACGCTGATCATCGAAGACTGCGACTTCTACGTGACCGGCGGGACGACTCATGCGAATTATCTCGTGAAGCCTTTCTCCGCTTCGAAGCGCTGTCAGTGCACCAACAACCGTTTTTATTTTCGTGCCCGAGGGCCCGAGGCGAAGACCGTCAGCATCATCGGGACCATTGGCAAAGTCGACCCGGCCACAACGTCTGCATCCTTCACTCGGGATGTGGTCTTCACGGGCAATGTGATCGACATCGAAATCCCGAAAGAGACAACGGAAGAAGTCGCCACCAACCCTCTGATCAACTTTTCGGTCTGGGAGTCGCGTGTTCAGGTGCAAGGGAACGTGCTGCAGGTGCGGATGGAAAAGCCCCACACGGTCACCGGGATTCAGTTCCAGAATGCTCGCAACTTTGTGGTTTCGGGGAACATCATTGAATTCCATGACCACGCTGCCGCCCCCGGAGCGACCGGCATCCGGCTGTTGGACGTCGCGGCGGGTGTCGTTAGCAGCAATGTTGTCGCGGGGAAGTTTGCGGCCGGGATCGAACGATCCGGCCACCAGAGAGGCGTGATTGTCGCGAACAACAGTGCCGACGCCGATTTCGATTCCTGAACCTGCGGAAGCGAAAGTGCAGCGGCAGCGACGACGCGCCGAGGGAAAAAAAGGGATGAGTGCGGTTCCGGTTTGGTCGACTCGTTACGATCTCGTGGTGCAGTCTGTTTCAGCGGTCGGGGCTGCGGCAGTTCCCGCATCGTCATGAGTCCGTCGCTCCAGGTTTCGCCTATGAATCGAGCATTCCCCCCAGCGAGCAGCACATCCAGTATGCCGGATGCGGATGCGGACTTTCAGGAATTCACGGCGCTGCTTGTGGAGCATCGTCCCCGGATCATGTTGTATCTGCTGTCGATCGTTCACCATCTCGCGGATGCGGAAGATCTCTGCCAGCGCTGCAGCGTGATCATGTGGCAGAAATTTTCACAGTTCCAGAAAGAGCGCAGCTTCCTCTCCTGGGCCTGTGGCATTGCCAAGCTGGAGGCCATGAACTTTACCCGGTCACGCGTTGCGGACCGCCATCTTTTCAAAACCGATGTGCTGGATCTGCTGGCGATTTCCGCAGCGGAACTGGACCAGTCGATGGAAGAGTCGCGGCTGAACGCACTTCATCATTGCATTCAGTCGCTCCCTCGTGCCGAACAGAGCTTTCTTCGCCGGATTTACTGGGAGGGGAGCTCTTTTGAAGCCATTGCCAACGAGTTGGGATGCTCCCCGAAGACGTTTTACAACCGAATGTATCTGTTGCGACGACGGCTGATGGCGTGTGTCGCGCGGCGGCTTCGTGTGGATGTTCAGGGATAGAGCAAATTGAGATTTGATTGACCCGTTCTCAGCCCGCGAAGTTCTGTTTTAATCAAACCGACATCGCACAGTACGGGTCCCGGAATGAGCAACCCGCTCCAGAATATCAGCGGAAATTCAGCATGGACACTTCCTTGAAACGCTTTCACTTGCTGGTTGAAGCGGCCCTGTCAGGGCAGTTGACTCAGCTGGAACATGAAGAGCTCGAACAGCTGCTGCGGGAATCGCAGGAACTCCGTTCGCGCTATCTGCAAATCATGCATACCCAGATCGATCTCGATACGGTCAGTCAGCGCTTTCCTCCCCCGGATGACCAGGTCACTCCGGTCCGGCAGCCGGTGCGGACAAAGCCGAAAGCAGTCCGCTGGTTCACTGCGGGGGTGGTCGCCGTCGTGGGAATGCTGACGCTGTGGATGAGCTGGGCCCGATTTGCTTCGCAACCTGAGCAGATCGCAGTCAGTCCGTCCGACAACACGCTCTCCCCGCCAGGCCCGACCGCAATCGACCTGTCCCCCGTCATCGCCGAGACAGCTGGGGCCAAGCTCTTTGGAGAAGGATTTGATCCGGTGCCGGGCGAACGGCTGGTGTTTGAGAAAAAGTACGTGCTGACACAGGGCTACCTTGCGTTGAAGTTTGCCTCCGGGGCCCGCGCGGTGCTCAAGGCGCCGGCGGTGTTCACTCCACTCGAGCCAGAGAAATTGCAGGTTCGCTCCGGTCAGTGCTCCGTCCATGCCCCGCCGGGAGCGGAGGGCTTTCAGGTGATCAGCCCGACAGCGGAAGTTGTCGATCTGGGAACGCGATTCGTGGTCGATGTGGCCGAAACCGGCGAAACCGAACTGCTGGTGATCGATGGGGCAGCGACAATGGCGGCCACCTCGGCCGATTCGTCGCCTCCCCGACTTTTCCAGCAGGGCGAATCTGGACGGGTTGAACCGGGACTCGCGCTTCAACCGTCGGCCCAGCAACTCGAACCCCGTTCGTTTCTCGACCTCCTTCCGGACCGGGTCGTCCGCTATACAGCGACGCGGAATCCGGAAGGCTACGCAGACGAACTTCTTTCGGTCACGGTCCAGCGCGGCGGGAAGATTGTCGAGTATCCACGCGATCAGCTGCAGCGGGCCCGATTGGTCCACTTCACGAATCGGGCGAACACGGTGACGTTCTGCACCCGGAAGGGGGAATCTCTTCCCGACGGGAAAGATCGACTCGGCCTGCTCGACAACGACTGGAGTCTGGTGACCGGTATTATTAATCCGCAGGTGAGCAGCAAGAATCGGGATCAGTCAACTCTGGTCACGATGGCAGTGGAGTTCGAACATCCCGTGATCAATCTGCCCGGTCCGGACATCGTTCTGTTCGATCTCCACCTGCTCGTGGGATTGCCGGGGGGAGACCGGGTGACCCTGCGCTCCGGTGATCCGGGAGGACCGCGAACGCTGCTGCGAGTGTCCCAGTACGACCTCGATCTCATGTCTCCGTACGCCCTGAATCTGTTGCCGCACATGACGTATCGTGCCGTCGCGCCCACCGAATCTGTGGAAGGACTGGTGAATGGGGACTTTCTGCATGGGCGACAGGTGAACATCGACGCCAAAGCGATCGCTCTGGGAATCGATCTGACCGATCTGGGATACCCGGAAGGAGCCTCACTCCAGCGACTGGAGTTTCTGGACACCTCCCCCTCGCAGAAAGTTGACCCGGTGTTGATTGTCGGCCTCCCTCCATCCGCGAAAAAGTCGCCCGAGCCAGGAAAGGCTTTGGATCATTAACCAATCGTCCGGGACACTACGCTGGCAGAGTGCAGGGGATGCTTCCACTCCCGGACGGAACCTGGGAGATCAGCCGGTCGGCGACAGGAGGATCGTCTGCAGAGACGCTCGTACCCGGACTCAGTCGTGCCCGAGAGTCGCGGGAGGGACGAGTGGCGGGGGCTGATCGACAAAGATCCGATGCCAGCTCTCCAGGCAGAGGAGCGCCCAGAGCCGATAGGCGTGGTCCCATTTTTTGCTGACGTGTTCCTGAATGAGCTGTTCGACGCGCTCACGTTGAAAGATGCCCCGATCCAGGGCCCGGTCCGATAACAGCGTTCCGCGCAGCAGTCCGGTCAGCTCATTGCGGAACCAGTGGTCGATAGGGACACCAAAGCCCATCTTCGAACGGTGCTGAATTTCCTGCGGGAGCAGATCGGAGAATGTCTCCATCAGAACCTGTTTTCCTCGACCGCCCCGGCACTTCAGTTCGATCGGCATGCGGGCGGCGAGTTCAGCGACTGGGTGATCGAGAAAGGGGCTGCGGGATTCGACCGCATAGGTCATGGTGGCGATATCCACCTTGGTCATGATGTCGCAGGGGAGGTAGGTCAACATGTCGACGCAGGTCGTGCGGGTGACGATGTCCCGGTCCGGGCACTCCTGATAGGCATCGAGGATGAAGCGGGCGCTGTCGAATCCCCGGACCGCTTCGCGGAACGACGGAGAATAGAGTCGCTGCCGGCTCTCTTCATCGAAGATGCCAATCCACCGCAGATAGCGACGCTCGGGAGATTGCCCCAGCTGGGCGATGAATCGCTTGGCCCTGCGGCCGAATGAACGTTGTTTTGTCGATGTCGGAATCTGCTGCCAGCCCGACCAGCCGAGCAGGGACTTCAGCGGTGCGGGAAGGCGGTCGGTCCGCGAGGCGAGATCGACTGCCTGATAACGTGTGTAGCCCGCGAACAGTTCATCTCCCCCGTCTCCCGAGAGAGCGACAGTGACCAGTGGCTTGGTCACCTTCGCGAGATACATCATCGGTATCGCCGAGCTGTCACTGAACGGCTCATCGTAGTGCCAGATCAGCTGCGGCAACGTCTCCAGCGCGGAGGGCTCAACCACAAATTCATGATGATCGGTGCGCAGATGCTGCGCTGCCAGCCGGGCATAACGTCGTTCGTCGAACTCCGGGACAGGAAAGCCGATCGAAAAGGTATGGATCGGTCGGGGAGAGAGGCTTTGCATCAGTCCCGCGATGATCGTGGAGTCGACCCCGCCGGATAGAAACGCCCCGACCGGAACATCGGAACGCATGCGGATTCGCACCGATTCGGTCAGGGTCTCCCGCAGCTGTCGACGCCACTGATCGGGAGAGAGTGACTCGTCGTGCGGGGTCTGCTCGTCGGGCTGAAACGGAGGTTTCCAGTAGCGCTCGACCGTCAGCCGGTCGTTCTCATAAACCGCGACGTGGGCTGGTGGAAGTTTGTGGAAACCCTTGAAGATCGATCGCGGGTGCGGCACGTATTGATAAGTCAAAAACAGATCGATCGCTTCCGGGTCCACCTGCCGTGGGACGCCCGGCACCTGCAGCAGCGATTTCAGCTCGCTGCCGAAAATCAGTCGACGCGAGTCGTGACGATAATAAAGGGGCTTTTCGCCCAGTCGGTCCCGGGCGAGGAGCAGCCGTTCGCGCCGGGCATCCCAGAGGGCGAAGGTAAACATCCCCCGCATCTTCTGGACACAATGGGGCCCTTCCTCTTCATACAGGTGGACGATCACTTCGGTGTCGGTCGACGTGGCAAAATGATGACCGCGTCGCCGCAGTTCTTCCCGGAGTTCCACATAATTGTAGATCTCACCGTTGAAGATCACCGAGATGGTGCCATCTTCGTTTGAAATCGGTTGACGACCACTGTCCAGATCGATGATCGACAGTCGCCGGTGTCCGAGGGCGACCTGCGTGGCACGTTCATGGCGGGCGGGTTCCTCGGGAGAATACAAGAACCCATCATCGTCGGGGCCCCGATGGCGGATCGCCTCGACCATCTGTCCCAGTGTCCCCCGTGAAATCGCTGTTGCCGGAGAGGACCAGACTGCGCCTGTGATTCCACACATGAAAGACTGAACCGGCAAGGGAGCGGAGAGGGTAGCTGGGCCGAACGGTGGAGAACTCCACGACCCCCCCCCAGTTTATCAGGGGAACGGAGGAGGGGGCAGCTTGCAGCCCGGAAATGGCAATGAAAACGGGCGGGGTAAGGCTGGACACTTTGGCAGGTGGGGTCCGGAGGAGGGAGTCGAAGACGTGGGGAGGGGGACTTTCCGGTGGTGAATAATTTTCAGATTTCGCATTCGGAGTGGAGGGAATTTGTCCCCGGACCGCCACATCGCTCTGGAAACCGCATCTTGCCGCATTTTGGGGGATGGGATAGCATTCGGCTGATGCAGTTGATGGCCCGTGACCACGAAAACAGCGGTGGTTGCACGGGTTGAAGCCGACATCACCCGTTGCGATGACGGATTTGTCGCGGCGTTTGCCACTCTGAACACGCAATTTATCACAGGCGGATCGCATGGCTTCATTCGATGTTCCCCGCTTGCGGCGCTTCACCGCTGCAGCATTTCTTGCTCTGGGCCTCCTGTCTGTGTATGTGCAGCAGATTTCTTCAGCTGATCCCGCTGATCAGGAAACTGCGAAATACGTCACCTCGATGATTCCGCGTCACCACCTGAACCGGCCCGAGATCAACGATCAGATCTCCAGCAAGCTGCTCGATCAGGTGATTAAGGATCTGGATCCGCAGAAGCTCTACTTTCTCGACAGCGACATTCAGGAGTTCAACCAGTATCGCACCAAGCTGGATGACCAGCTGAAGGCCGGGAATGTCGATTTCGCTTACCAGCTGTTCGACCGGTACAAGGAACGGTTTGCCGCGCAGACCCAGGTGGCCCATTACTGGATCGATCAGCCTCAGGATTTCACGATTGATGAAACCATTGAAACCGATCCCAAGAAGCTGGACTGGTGCAAGAGCCAGGCCGAACTGAACGACCGCTGGCGCAAGCGAGTCAAATACGATCTGCTGCAGTTCAAGCTGGACAATGAGAACAAGAGCGACACGACCGCCAAAACCGAAGTCTCTCCCAACGGGGAAAGTCCGGTTGCCCGGGCCGCTGAACTGGAAGGCAAGCCGAAGACTCTGGAAGAAGCCAAGGAGCGCCTGCACAAGCGTTACCGCAACAACAAGCGGATTGTTGATCAGTACAACACCGGCGAAGAGCTGGAAGTCTATCTGACGGCTCTCTCCAAGTGTTTCGATCCGCACTCTTCCTACATGTCTCCGCACTCGTGGCAGGACTTCGAAATCCAGATGAAGCTGAGCCTCGACGGAATCGGGGCTGCGCTGCGGGGTGAGGATGGTTACACCGTGGTGGCACAGATCGTTCCCGGTGGAGCAGCCGCGGTCGATGGTCGACTCAAGGTCGGCGACAAGATTACCGGCGTCGGTCAGAAGGACGGAGAGATCGTCGAAGTCTTCGAAATGAAGCTGAGCGAAGTCGTCCGCATGATTCGCGGTGAGCGGGGAACGATTGTCCGTCTCGAAGTGCAGCCTGACAAAGGGGGCGAAAAGAAAATCATCGCCCTGACCCGCCAGAAGATCGAACTCAAGGAATCGGAAGTCAAAGGGGAGATCATTGACGGCACCAGCCGGCTGGGTCGTCCCGGCAAGATCGGTGTCATCAGCCTCCCGGCGTTTTACCGCGACTTCGAAGGGGCTCAGGGAGGGGGGGACTTCAAGAGTGCTGCCGCCGATCTGGCCCGCGTGCTCGACCAGTTCAACAAAGATGGCGTTGATGCTGTGGTCGTTGACCTTCGGAACAACGGCGGAGGAGCACTGCAGGAAGCGATCGAAGTTTCCGGTCTGTTCATCGACCGGGGACCGGTTGTGCAGGTGAAGGAACCGACCGGATATATTCACGGTCTCGATGACAAGGACAACGGTGTCAAGTGCGACAAGCCGCTGATCGTGCTGTGCAATCGTCTGTCGGCCTCAGCCTCCGAGATCTTTGCCGGCGTGATCAAGGATTACAACCGCGGGGTCATCGTGGGAGATACCACGACGCACGGAAAAGGAACCGTTCAGAACCTGATGGATGTCGCTCCCCGGCAGGGCTTCGGCTTCTTCAAGGGGAATGACCGCGGGAAGCTGAAGCTGACGATCCAGCAGTTCTATCGGGTCAACGGGGACAGCACCCAGAACCGTGGCGTTCGCTCGGATGTCGTCCTCCCCAGCCTGATCGATCATCTCGAACTGGGTGAAGAGTTCCTGGACAATGCCTTGCCGTTCGACGCGATTCCGGCCGCCAAGTACTCGCCGAACCGTTCCGTGGATGCCGAAACGATCGCCCTGCTGAAACGCAACAGCGAAAGCCGCGTGGCTGCGAACAGTGATTTCCAGCAGATCAAGGGGGCGATTTCCCGTTATGAAGCCCGCAAGTCGCGCACAGCTCTGCCCCTGAATGAAGACAAGGCTCGCGCAGAGCGGAAGGCCGATGAACAGGCCAAGAAGCATGAAGAAAAGGCTCTGGAAGACGAAGAAGCCGAAACTCCCAAGCCGGATGGACCGATCTTCCCGGTCGGTGCCTATAACAACGAAGTGCTGAACATCGCGCTCGACTATGCCGACATCATGAACCGCAAGCAGAAAGAGCGGACCGTCGCCAAGTAATGCGGAGACGATTCCAGCCCAGCACCCCGCAGTGGGGGATGGCGAGATGACGAACCCAGGATGGCCGAATTCTTTCGGCCATCCTTTTTTGTTGCGCGGCAGACGTGGCGAACCGGCTCAGCCCCTTGCAGGAGGAGGCTGCGAGCCGCGAGAATGGGGACGGGGCAGGACTCCAGGATGGCTGGAGCAGGCGGCTTGCTTCCGTTTCTCGCAGCGTCTCCCGTTTGAACCCCAGTGCAGCGCCCCGAAGCGAGGGGGCGGACCAACGGTCAACATGTTGCGATGACTGTCCCCGTGTCGTTCTGCCCGGCCGCCGACGGGGGCCAGGAGGGAATCAGTCGGGCTGGGCGGACCGCTGCGGCTGGAGGTCATGGACGACGCGACAGCTGGTCACTGTCTCGACATGGGATTCAGGTGGAACAGGAAGCCATGTTTGTGATGCAGAACATTTCCAGCGGAAGCGTGCGTTTCGCAGTGCTGATTCTGCAACAGGGACTGTTGCTGCTGGCGCTGACAAAGGGGACAGCGGCAGCGGAACGGGAGCTCGACTTTTCCCGTGAGATCAAGCCGATCCTGTCCAATGCCTGCTTCCAGTGTCACGGACCCGATGCGGAGGATCGACAGGGGGGCACGAACGGGCTGCGGCTCGATGAACGAGAGGCGGCTCTCGAAGACCTGGGTGGCTATGCAGCGATCCGGCCGGGTGATCCCGACGCCAGCGAAATTGTCCGGCGGATGACCAGCAGCGATGCGGATCTGCGGATGCCGCCTGCCAGCTCTGGAAAGAAAGTCACTCCTCAGGAGACAGAGCTGATCCGGAAGTGGATTCAGCAGGGGGCGAAGTATGCCGGGCACTGGAGCTATCAACCACCGGTGCGGCCGGAACTTCCTCCGGTGCAGAATACAGAGTGGGGCCTGAATCCGGTCGATGCCTTTGTTCTCTTGCGGCTGGAAACGGAGGGGCTTCGGCCCGCTTCCCCCGCCGATCGTGAAGCACTGATCCGGCGGGTTTCACTCGACCTGACGGGACTTCCCCCCACGCTGGCGGAAGTGGAAGCGTTTGTCGCTGATCCCGCTCCCGATGCCTATCCACAGCTAATCGACCGGCTGTTAGCCAAGCCCGCTTATGGAGAGCACTGGGCGCGGATGTGGCTCGATCTGGCCCGCTATGCCGACTCGGCGGGCTACGCGGATGATCCCGCCCGCCAGATCTGGTTGTTCCGGGATTACGTCATCCGCTCACTGAATGACAACAAGCCGTTCGACCAGTTCACCATCGAACAGTTGGCGGGAGACCTTTTGCCCCAGCCGACCGAAGATCAGTTGATCGCCACCGCCTTCCATCGCAATACCTTGACCAATAACGAAGGGGGAACCGACGACGAAGAATTTCGCAACGTCGCCGTCGTTGATCGCGTGAACACCACAATGGCGGTCTGGATGGGAACGACGATGGCCTGCGCACAGTGCCATACCCACAAATTTGATCCGCTCACGCAGGAAGAATACTTCAAGCTCTTCGCGATCCTGAACAACACCGCCGATGCTGACCGCAAGGACGAAGCGCCAGTGCTCTCCGTGTACACCGAAGCCCAGCAGAAACAACGGGCGCGGCTGCAGCAGGAGCTGGCGACGGTTGCCCGGGAACTCCAGTCCGCCACTCCGGAACTGCAAGCGCGGTGCAAGGAATGGGATGCCCGCTTTCCGCGTCCGTTGGAATGGGTGACGTTGCCCATCGATCGAGCGACTGCACAGACCGGAGTGCCGCTACAGGTCGAAGGTCATTCGGTCCACATTTCCGAGCCGAACCGTCGGGATCATTACAGCGTTTCCATTCCGCTCCCGGAGGGAACGTACAGCGCTCTGCGCATTGAAGTTCAGCCGGATGACTCTGACTTCCCAGGAGGACCGGGAAACGGAAAGAAAAACGGGGTCGTGCCCATCGTTTCGGCCACGGTCACGCTTCCCACTGCGACTCCGCTCGGGACGCGCACGATTCGTGTTCAGGCCCCCGGCAAAGCTCGTTCACTGGCACTCGCAGAGGTGGAAGTATTTCAGAAGGGGAGCAATCTGGCGCTGCAGGGACAGGTGACACAAAGCAGCACGAAGGCAGTCGGCACACCGCAACGGGCGATTGACGGACGGCCCGCCGGCAAGTCATCACCGGCAAAAACGGAAGTGATGGATGATCCGTGGTGGGAACTGGATCTCGGCAGCGAGCAGCTGGTCGATCGACTGGTGCTCCGATTTCCGGCAGGAGAACAGCAGCGCGACCTGCGGGTAACTCTGTCCAACTCGGCAAAGCAGGTGGTGTGGCAACGGGGGCTGCCGACTAGTGAAGGGGAAGCGGCCTTTTCATTGACCACCGAACGTTTTCTCCCACTCGTGGCGGGAGTCGCTGACGATGTCTCCCTCGCTGCCGAGTCGAGGCACCCCGATCCGCTGCAGTCGATCGTTTTTGCTTTTGCGCAGCCGACGGAACTTCCTCAAGGGGGAACATTCAGCGTCGAGCTGGAGAACTCCCCGCGACGGCAGATGCCGATGATCGGTCGATTCCGGCTCTCGCTGGCGCGCGGAGAATTCGCGCCACCATGGCGCACCACGCCGCAGGCGGTGGTGTCGTTGCTCATGATGGGTGCGGCTCAGAGGACTCCAGCCGAGCAACAGCGGCTGTTGGAATACTTCCTGTCGACAGCACCGGAACTCGATGCGGCACGTCAGAAACAGGCCCGCCTGCAGAAACAGCTGGACGGGATTCGGGCCACGACGGTTCCGATCTGCCGAGAGTTGCCCGCGGAACAGCGGCGTGTGACGCGACTGCAACGTCGAGGGAACTTCATGGATCTGGGAGAGGTCGTCTCTCCCGGAACCCCCGCTGTCTTCCCTCCGATTCCCGCAGGTGCGCCGAACGATCGGCTCGGACTCGCTCTCTGGCTGGTCAGTCCTGAGAACCCGCTGACGGCCCGCGTGACCGCAAATCGCTATTGGGAACAGCTGTTCGGAATCGGTCTGGTCTCCACCAGTGAAGAGTTTGGATCGCAAGGCGAGCTCCCTTCTCATCCGGAACTGCTCGACTGGCTCGCCACGGAGCTGGTTCGGCTGAACTGGGATACGAAAGCCTTTCTGAAGCTGCTGGTGACTTCGGCCACCTATCGGCAATCGTCCGCGGTGACGGAAAAGGATTACGAACGGGACCCGGACAATCGCCTGCTGGCGCGTGGCCCCCGGTTCCGTCTGAATGCGGAGACGATTCGCGATCAGGCGCTGTTCGTCAGCGGGCTGCTGAGTTCGAAGATGTACGGTCCGCCGGTTTACCCGCCGCAGCCGGAGACAGGCTTGAAGGCGGCCTTCGGCGGTTCGGTCGACTGGCAGACAAGCCAGGGGGAAGACAAATTTCGTCGAGCCCTGTACACGCAATGGAAGCGGTCGAATCCGTATCCCTCGATGGCGACTTTCGATTCGCCCAATCGCGATGTCTGTACCATCCGCCGCAGCCGCACTAATACCCCGTTGCAGGCACTCGTGACGATGAACGATCCGGTTTACATCGAGGCTGCCCAGGCGCTCGCCCGTCGAATCGTCCGCGAGGGAGGTTCCAGTGCACAAGAGCGGTTGACGTACGGATTTCGTCTGTGTCTGTCCCGGTTTCCCCGGGAACAGGAATTGGCGCGACTGCTGCAGTTGCGAGCCGATGCGCTGGCTCGCTTCCTTGAGCGGCCGGATGCCGCGCGTTCGCTTGCCACCGAACCGATCGGTCCCTTGCCGGAAGGGGAGGAGATGGCTGAACTCGCTGCCTGGACCGTCGTCGCGAACGTCCTCCTGAATCTGGATGAAATGATGATGAAGCGCTAAGCCATCGCCATCGCATCACCCACTGAGCAACACGGAACACCCTGTCTGCAAATGACCAATCGGTAGGAACACACCTTATGATAACTTCTGACTGGTATCTTCAGCAGCAGACCCGTCGGCATTTTCTGGGACAGACCGGCCTGGGGCTGGGAGGAATTGCCCTGTCCGGACTCCTGCAGGATCGTCCGGCAGCTGCAGCCTCGCTGCCGGAAGTGCGGAATCCCATGTCCGCCCGCCCGTCCCAGTTCCCTGCGAGGGCCCGCCGGGTGATCTATCTGCACCTGACAGGATCTCCGCCGAATCTGGACATGTATGACTACAAGCCGGAGCTCGTCCGCCGCAATGGTGAAGAGACTCCTGAATCCATTCTGAAGGGCAAGCGGTTTGCCTTCACCACCGGTGTCCCTCGACTGATGGGGACCCCCTTTCGTTTTTCCCGGCAAGGGGAATCGGGGATGTGGATGTCGGAAGTGATTCCGAACCTGCATCAGGTGGCCGATGAAATCTGCATGGTCAAATCGATGTTCACGGACCAGTTCAATCATGCTCCGGCTGAACTGATGGCGTTCAGCGGGTCACCCCGACCGGGACGACCCTCCCTGGGGGCGTGGGTCACTTATGGACTCGGGTCCGAGAATGACAATCTTCCCGGTTTCGTGGTGCTGATCTCCAGCGGCACGCAGCCGAATGCCGGTCAGAACTCGTACGGCAGCGGCTTTCTGCCGTCTGTTTACCAGGGAGTCCAATGCCGGTCGAAGGGGGACCCTGTGCTCTATGTTTCCGATCCCGCCGGAATGGATCGTGAGCTGCGACGCGACACGCTCGACGCACTGCGGGATCTGAATCAGCTGCAGATGGAAGAACTGGGGCATCCGGAGACATTGACCCGTATCGCTCAATACGAGCTCGCTTTCCGGATGCAGACCTCTGTTCCGGAAGTGATGGACATCAGTCGCGAACCGCAGCATCTGCTGCAGGCTTACGGGGCCGAACCGGGCGCGGCGAGCTTCGCCAACAACTGTCTGCTGGCCCGCCGGCTGATCGAGCAGGGAGTCCGTTACGTGCAGCTGTTCGACTGGGGCTGGGATTTTCATGGGACCCGCCCTGATGAAGGGATCGGCGATGGACTGGTCCGCAAGTGCGCGACGATGGATCGTCCCGTCGCGGCGCTCCTGAAGGACCTGCGACAGCGCGGCCTGCTGGAGGACACGCTGGTGATCTGCGGCGGCGAATTCGGGCGGACTCCGTTTCGGGAAGGGCGGACCTCTTCCGGGGCGATTCTTGGACGCGATCATTATCCCGATTGTTACACCATGTGGATGGCGGGAGGGGGAGTGAAAGGGGGGCTGAGTTACGGCGAAACAGATGAGCTTGGCTTCGAGACTGTGGAAAATCAGGTTCATCTCCACGACCTGCAGGCGACCATTCTTCACCTGTTGGGATTTGACCACACACAGCTCGTTTATCGCTTTCAGGGACGGGATTTCCGGTTGACTGACGTGCACGGAGAAGTCGTGCAGGCACTCCTCGCCTGAGTCGGGTTCAATGCGGCGCTCTGTCCGTCAGCGCCGGGCGAGTGGACCGGCGCTTCCAGTGGCGGAATCCGAGTGGCAGGATCGATTGGAAGCTGCGCCCTCCTCTGCAGCGGGGCTACAACAGAGGATGTGAGTCCCACGCTCGCTGGCTGCGTGTTGCCGATGGACGGAAACCCGATAGAGATGCATTTCTCGGGCTGGTTTGCTATTCAGTACATCGTCTCTAGCGGGGAGGGATGTGTTTCAGAAATTCTCCAGGTAGCAATGTATGGCCGTTCCTCTTCGGCTGCTGATCGCGGCTTCCGGAAGAGAGTGCTCCCCCGCTCTCCGCTCGGTATTTCTTGAGCAACCTGTTCCGTCGGTCTCGACGCTCAATGAGCTTCACTCTCGACTCTCGGGGCAGACCTGGGATGCGGTCATCGTCGATGGTGCTCCTTCGATTGAATTTGTGGAAGAGGTCCTGCGCAGCGTGCGCACGCAGGCAGCGTCGCTCCCGGTGCTCGTCATTGCCGGGACCATCGGTGAGGCCGCAGTTGCTGATCTCTATCACGCTGGGATTTCTGAGTTCATCCCTGCGAACGATCCGGCCCGCCTGCAGAGAGCGTTATCGCGATTCCTGTTGCCTGCGGGAGCCGCTTCTGACTTCAGCCTTCACGTTGAACGGGCTGAGAGTGGGATTGAATTGAAATCGGCGCGTCGCCGGACGGAGGAAGGCCGGAAGAAGTCGGACGCTGGTGGAGCGAATCCTGCGCCGCCCGCCGAAGATGAACACCGCCTCCAGGTGTTGCTGGAAACCATTCCGCACATGGTCTGGAAAGCGGATCACACCGGCCGAACCAACTTTCTGAACCGGCAGGTGGAAGAGAAGCTGGGGATCAGCAGCGCCGCCGCCTGTGACTGGGGGTGGCTCGATCTGCTCCATCCCGAAGATCGCCAGCGCAGCCGGGATCACTGGATGAAGGCTGTCCGGGAAGAGGTCGCTTACCGGAATGAATATCGGCTGCGGGTCGCCGATGGCAGCTATCGGTGGTATCTGGCGCAGGGTGTCCCGGTGCGTGATGCCGGGGGAGCGACGATGGTCTGGCTGGGAACCTGGACTGATATTGATGACCTGAAGCGGTCCGAAACCGAACTGCGGCGGAAGAAGGAGCTGTTGCGGGCAGTGGCCGACGGGGTCCCGGACGCGCTGTTTGTGAAAGATCTTGAAGGGAAGTATCTGCTGGTCAACCCGGCTGCGGCAGAGCTCTTCGGCTCTTCGGTGGACGAGATTCTCGGCCAGGAAGACAGTCGTTTTTTCTCACCGGAACTTGTCGCGTATTTTCAGCAGGGAGATCAGGCACCGCTGGAACTGGACAAACCGGTGACTCGGGAGCGGCTCCTGATGCTGGGGGGAAAGGCCCGTACCTTTCTGACGACCAAAGCTCCGTTTCGCGATCTGCAGGGTCGGCTGCAAGGGATTATCGGGCTGGCACGCGATATTTCCGCACAGAAGGAGGCGGAGGAAGCGCTGCGGGTCAGTGAGCGGCAATTCCGTTCGTTCATGGAGCACAGCCCGGCGGTAGCGTGGATTCTGGATCAGGATCTCAACCTGCTTTATCTGAATCGTGTCGGGCACCAATCTCTGCAGTTTGCTGCAGAAAATCCAATCGGCCGGTCGCTGTACGAACTTTTTGACAGGCAACGCGCTGAAGAATATTCGCGTTATGTGCAGACGGTCATTCAGACCGACAACTACGTCCAGACGGTGACCGAAGGTCTGTATAAAGACGGCAAGGTCGGGCATTTTCTCGTCTATATGTTTCCACTTCCGCATCCCGAAACAGGGATGGCGGTGGGGGGAATGGCTCTCGACATCACCGGACAGAAACACTCCGAAGAAGCGCTGCGCACCAGCGAGCAGCAGCTGCGCACGATTTTGAACACGCTCCCTGTCGGGGTCTTCGTGACGGACGCCCAAGGGAACATCACGCTGGTGAATCCGGCTGCGGAACGCATCTGGGGTGGGGCTCCGCTGGTGGGGGTTGAGAATTACAATCTCTATCAGGGTTTTGACCCGGAGACCGGTCGACAGCTGGAGAACCAGGAGCGTGCCCTTGCACGTGCGGTTCGGACCGGTGAAACGACCAAAGAGGCGGAAGTCGAAATTCAGTCCTTCGATGGGACCCGCAAGACGATCAGCAATACCGCGGTTCCGATCAGGGGAGCCGGTGGGGAGATTCTGGGGGGCGTGGCCGTCATCGAAGATGTGACTGCTCGCAAGAAAGCAGAACAGGATCTGCGGCTGCTGGACCGGGCGATGGGGGCTGTGACACAGGGAATTCTGATTACCGACCCCAAGCAGCCGGGGAATCCCATTATCTACGCCAGTCCCGGCGTGACGCGCATCACCGGATACACGCCTGCCGAACTCTTGGGTCGCAATCCCCGCGCTCTGCAGGGACCGGAGACCGACCGGGCCACGGCTCAGCGTCTGCACGAAGCGATCGCCCAAGGGAAGCCTTGCACGGTTGAGATTCTCAACTACCGCAAAGACGGCTCCTCGTTCTGGAATGAACTGTCGATCTTTCCGGTGCGGAATGATGACGGCCTGCTGACCCACTTCGTCAGCGTGCAGACCGATATCTCGGCGCGCCGCCGCCTCGAGGAGCAGTTTCGTCATGCGCAGAAAATGGAAGCGATCGGTCAGCTCGCAGGGGGCGTGGCCCACGACTTCAACAACCTGCTCACCGTCATCAACGTTTATTGCGAGCTGCTGCTGGCACAGACGCCGCCGGGACATCCCAACTACGAAATGCTCCGCGAAATCCGCAAAGCGGGTGAGCGTTCAACCGGCCTGACCAAGCAGTTGCTCGCCTTCAGCCGTCGTCAGGTCCTCACCCCGCGACTGCTCGATCTGAACGGGGTGGTCCGCGATACCGAATCGATGCTGCGGCGACTGATCGGCGAAGATATCGAGCTGACGACCTCGCTTCCGGGAGATCTGGGACAGGTCCAGGCCGATGCGGGACAGCTGGAGCAGGTGCTGCTGAATCTCGCTCTGAATTCTCGGGACGCGATGCCGGATGGGGGACTGTTCACGATCAAGACGAAGAATGTCCTGATCGATGAACGGGAAGCGGAGATGCGTCAGGACCTGCAGCCCGGTCCCTACGTGCGGCTGACGATTACCGACACGGGCACCGGGATGACGCCGGAAGTCATGGCACATATCTTCGAGCCGTTCTTCACGACCAAAGCGGTCGGTCAGGGGACAGGTTTGGGGCTGCCGGTGGTGCATGGAATCATCAAGCAGTCGGGTGGTTCCATTCAGGTGACAAGCCAGCCGGGGCAGGGGACCACGGTCACGATCGACCTTCCCCGTTCGGATGCTCCTCCCCTTCCGGAACCCAAGCCCGCGGTGAACCAGCCGTTGCCGCACGGCACCGAAACGATTCTTCTTGTGGAGGACGAAGCCGGTGTGCGCTCGCTGGTGGGCGAAATCCTCTCCAGCTGCGGCTATCACGTGCTGGCAGCCGCCGAGGGACACGAGGCGCTGCGGATTGCCGAAAACCATGATGGAGAAATTTCCCTGCTGCTGACCGACGTGGTGATTCCGACCCTGGGGGGGCGGCAGCTGTTTGATCAGATTCAGGTTCGTCGTCCGGAGATTCGGGTCCTGTTCATGAGCGGATACATGGACGATGCCGTCGTCCGTCGGGGGATTTCCCGGAGTGATGTTCACTACCTGCAGAAGCCGTTCACGTCGCTGGAATTGGCGACGCTGGTGCGAGTGGCGCTGGAGGGCCCTCCCACGCGCTTCGAATCGGTTCCTGATGAATCAGTGTGACCGGTGAAATCGCTGTACTCCGCATTTCTGTTGCGACCCGATTTGCTGGCAAAAGCGGAAGCGAGTCCTGTCAACTGCTGCAATTTTCGACTGTCAAACTCCGCCGGTTCTTCGTGTTGCAGTCTGAGAAGTCGCTCCTGTCGACAAGAACCAGTTGATTTCACATCTCCTGACGTCCGCGTGCCGAATTCTTCTGTATGTTTACAGAGGAGGCAGAAGCCCGCATGCAGATGTTCCCAGGTGACATTCCTCGGATTCTGATCGTCAGCAACAACGCCGCAATCTCGCGGGAGTTGTCCGATTGGCTGGCAGTACCGGGGTATGCTGCGGCCTGGGTGAAAAGTCTCGCAGCGGCGCGGGAACGGCTGCGCAGCGAATCGCCCCAGATCATTCTGTGTGAAAACCGCCTTCCCGACGGAATGGGTCTGGAACTCATTCCCGAGATTGAAAAGACACCGGCCGGAATTCGCAGTCAGTTGCTGATTCTGAGCGACCCCGCCGATCAGCCGCTCGCTGTGAAAGCGTTCATCGGCGGAGCGGCGGGATTTCTGCTGAAGCCGGTGCAGCGTGATGAACTCTTCGTGCACATTCAGCGTGCTCTCGACCGACAGCGGGTCTGGTCGCATCAGCAGGACTACACTCACCACCTCGAACGTCAGATCGCGGGACAGAAGCGGGCTCTGCAACTGGCACAGGAGGAGACGATCCATCGACTGGTGAATGCGACGGTCTATCGCGATGAGGAAACGGGCGGACATATCCGTAGAACCGGGTTGCTCAGTGAAGTCCTCGCCCGCGCAGCAGGCTGGTCAGCCGAGGAGACTCGCAGGATCCGCATGGCCGCCCCGATGCACGATCTGGGAAAGATTGCCATTCCCGATGCGATTCTCCGCAAGCCCGGTCCGCTCAGCCGGGAAGAATTTGAGACGATGAAGCTGCATACGGTGATCGGCGGGCGTCTGCTGGAGAACTCCTATTGCCCGGTGCTGCAGATGGCTCATGACATCGCTCTGGCCCATCACGAACACTGGAACGGACGGGGATACCCGGCGGGGCTGGTCGGCAGGCAGATTCCTGAGGCAGCCCGTATTGTCTCGATTGTCGATGTGTATGATGCTCTGTCTCACGATCGTGTGTATCGTCGGGCTCTGTCCAACTCTGAAGTCCTCGACCTGATGGCCCAGGGGAACGGTCGACAGTTTGATCCCCGGCTGTTGAGTCTCTTCTTTTCTGTGTACGACGAACTCGCCCGCCTGTCCCGCGAATACCCTGACACTCCCCGGGACCTTCAGGAAAGCGACGACGCCGGTGTGAGGATCTCGCGACAGATGCTGGCCGAAGCGGGCGTTTAGAGCAGGTTGCTCTTTCCGGTGCCCGCGCAGCAAGCGTTTCGTGTGATGAAATGCTCAGTTCCGCGTGGCAAGAACGGGTAGATCAATAAACAAAATGCCCTAGCCCCGATCCCGGGGAAATGTCGCGGCGTTTCAGCGACCAACCTTGATTGAACGCTTGGTTTTCCGCCGCCAGAACGCCAAGCGTATTTGAGATTCGCTCCAGTAGGTTGCTCTTCCCTGTGCCCGCGCCGCAAACGCTGCGTAGGGTGAAGCGCTGACATCCGCGCGGCGATGGCGAGGCCATCCAGACTCCAAATGTTCTCAGGGGTGCCGGTCTTTCCGATCGGCTGTGACTTTCGCTGAGCGCTGCGAAGGACCGAGGTGTTGCCGTTTGACAACGTGTTGCCCGGGGTCCGTGTTTGTTTCGCCACGTGTGTTGTGAAGGAGAAACACGCAGTCTGAAAGAAGTCGATTGTTGTAAGTGTTGGCAGTGTTTTTCGTTAAGTGTTGTGAGTGTTTTACGGGAGGCCATTGCGGCACTGGATTTGAACTTGTGGCGACACGCTTGCTGTGAAGTAACGCATACAGCCCGTTCAGTTATCCAAATGCCGGTGTGAGAGAAACGGTCGAATCTCTCACCCCGGTGCCACAAAGGGATTCGCATGAGTCGCCCCACGGTTTTGCTCGCCAGTGCTGACGAACCGCTCGGCCGTCAGCTTCTGGAACTGTGCACGCCTGAGTGTGCCCTGAGCGTCACCACCAGTTTTTCCAGTATTGCCGCCTTGCTCCTCGATCGGCCTGCGGAATTGCTCATCCTCGATGTCCGGCAGTTCATTGACGGGGGACATGGGGCAGCGCAGCTGCTCGACACCTTACGGGCCCGTTTCCCCGGGATGCGGGTCGCCTGTCTCGTCTCGGCAGCCTGTCCCGAAGTTCTGGCCCGGCGAGCGTCGGAGACTTCGCTCGTCTTGATGCGTGGTCCTCACACACCGGTTCAGGTGAAACAGCTGATCGACGAACTCCTGCAGCCGGCGAAAGAGTCCCTTCCGGCACCCGTCGATGTTCCTGTTCCCCTCACACGGGACCCGGGAACCTTCGGGGAAGCGGTGTTCGAGGGAGTCACGCGACGCTTTGAAACCCGCTCCCCCGAACTGAAGAAGATGCTCGAAGATCTCATGATTGCAGCCAGTCATGATGTCACCATTCTGCTCATCGGTGAAACCGGGTCGGGCAAGACATTTCTCTCGAACCTGATTCACGAGGCTTCCCCGCGGCGACAGGAGCCGTTCCTGCATGTCGCCTGCGGTGCCTTGCCGCGCGAACTGATCGAGAGTGAACTGTTCGGGCACGCCAAAGGGGCGTTCACCAGTGCTCATGCGGAGAAAGACGGCAAGTTTGTCGCCGCTCGCAAAGGAACCGTGCTGCTCGACGAAATCGACGTGCTGGGACCGGAACAGCAGGTCAAGCTGCTACGGGTGATTGAGACCGGTGAATTTGAGCCGGTCGGTTCGAATACGACTCTCCGCTCGCAGGCCCGTTTGGTCGTGGCGAGCAATCTCGAACTGCAACCACTGGTCGAGCAGGGGCGGTTTCGTCCTGACCTGTATTACCGGTTGAATATGCTGAGGTTCGTCATTCCCCCGTTGCGTCGGCGGAAGGTCGACATCATTCCGATGGCGAAAAAGTTCATTACCAAGTTCTCACAGAAACACTCGATCCAGATTCATCGGATCGAAGAATCGGTGCTCGAATCACTGCTCAGCTATCCGTGGCCAGGCAACGTTCGTGAACTCGAACACGTGATCCAGCGGGCGGTCATCTATTGCCGGGACGGCGTGTTGACCCGCGATCAGCTTCCGTCTCATCTGCTCGATGGACATGCCGGGCCGACCAATGATCCCACGGTGCGGCTGGGCACCGCGGTCGGTGAGCCGGATCGGTCACTGGAGCGACAGGTCTCCGTCAGCGAGAAAGAAATCATCGAGCAGGCCCTCTGCAAGAACAACTTCAGTCGGACGAAGACCGCGCGGGATCTGGGGATCAGCCGAGTGACGCTGTACAACAAGATGAAGAAGTACGAGATGCTGCGTTAGGGGTACCGTCTCTTCGCTGTCCGGCGTGGCGAGGGGGGCCTACAATGGTCGCGTTTGCTCCAGCGGGGAGCCGACAAGGGGACTGCGGAAATGTGTGCTGCTGTCGAAAGCGGTGAACATCGCCCGTGGTGGCAATGCGAGTGGCAATCAGGCGGCGTCAGGAGTCATGTCCGAATTTGTAACGATCGCCCGCGTGGGTGAGATTCCCGCAGGGGAAGGAAGAACCTATGCGGTCGAAGGCCGCATGGTGGCGGTCTTTCTCGATCAGGGGAGCTACTTCGCCATGGATGATGCCTGTCCGCATATGGGGGCCTCACTCGGAGCGGGATATGTCGAGGAGGGTGCCATCAGTTGCCCTTGGCATGCGTGGCGCTTCTGCGTGAAAGATGGCAGCTGGCTCGATAATCCCAAGTCGAAGATCCGCAGCCGGCCCTATGTTGTCCGGGTGCAGGACGACCAGATTCAGGTGCAGCTGGAGTCCCCTCAAAAAACGGAATGATTTTCTGATTGGGGACGAGTGGTCCGGATTGTCTCATGGCCAACTTCTTGCGCAATGTCCCAACTTTTCTACGCATTCAACTGATTGCTTTAGAATGTCAGTCGCTCTATGATCCGAGCCGAATCTGGACGGATTTCCGAGCGCGATGCGAATGATGTTGCCGTCGGGCCAGATGTCGTCTGTGCTGAGCTGATGTGAATGCACGACGCTGCAGGAATGGCTGGTGCCGCAAACACGTCCGGAACGCCGGTGTTGTTGCGCGCTCGAAGCAACTGAGTGGCCCCTTTTGAAACAGAGAGCTCAAGCAAGCTATGCAGTGGAAACATCTGTTCGAGCGCAAGACTTTAGGGATGCTAAACAAAGAGTTGGAGTCGGAATCCCGGCTCCATCGGGTGCTCGGGCCGATTTCGCTGACCTCGCTGGGGGTGGGAGCCATTATCGGGGCAGGGATCTTCGCCCTGACCGGTCGTGTCGCTGCGACAGACGCCGGTCCTTCTGTGGTTCTCTCCTTTGCGGTGGCCGGGCTGGCATGTGTCTTTGCCGCGCTCTGCTACGCCGAGTTCGCGGCGATGGTTCCCGTTGCGGGAAGTGCTTATACGTATACCTATGCCACGATGGGTGAGCTCTTCGCGTGGATCATCGGCTGGGATTTGGTGCTGGAATACGCCATGAGCTGTGCCGTGGTGGCCTCGCACTGGACGCACTATCTCAACGAAGTTCTATACAATTTTTTCAGGATCAGGCTCCCGGCAGCGATTACGACGGACCCCTTTTCTGCGGAATTGGGACAGCGGGCCTACGGCAACCTGCCGGCTGTGCTGATCATGATGTGGGTCACCTACATTCTGGTGGTGGGCATCCGTCAAAGTGCCACCACCAATACGCTGCTGGTGATCGTCAAACTGTTTGTGGTCCTCTTCGTGATTGGTCTCGGCGCGAAATACGTCACCCCCGCCAACTGGACAGAAATTCCCTATGAGTCCCGTCACTCGGGCGACCTGTCCGACTACCTGAGCCGTCATCCCGAACTGGCCAGCAAAGTGGAAGGTCTGGGAGTGACGGAATGGACGAGCGGAGAAATGCTGGCCACCCAGCACCCTGAAGTGCTGGAAGGTCTGCCTGCAGAACAGGTCGCCGAGATCCGCAAGCTGCCACATGCCAACAAGAAGTGGGGACTGCTGGCACTGCTGGGAGTTAAGCATCTGCTCGACCCGATTGATGCCTCGGTCCGCAGCAACTTTATGCCCTATGGGTTCTCCGGTGTGATGGTCGGAGCGGCACTGGTGTTCTTTGCTTACGTCGGCTTCGATTCTATTTCCACGCACGCCGAGGAAGCGGTCAAGCCGCGACGCGATGTACCGATCGCCATTCTGGGGGCCTTGATCTCCTGCACCCTGCTTTACATTCTGGTCTCCGCGGTGATTACCGGCATGGAGCCGTATCCGGGAATCGATACCAAGGCGGCGGTTGCGGCGGTGTTCCGCAAGAAAGCGGAAGTCATTGAGAGCCCCCTGCTCTCGGCATCGGCAGGGATCATTGCCGTGGGAGCCCTGGCGGGGATGACCAGCGTGCTGCTGGTGACCTTCCTCAGTCAGGCGCGAGTCTTTCTGGCGATGGCCCGCGACGGCCTCCTGCCGCAGAGTATTTTCGCCGCGATTCATGAGAAGTACCGCACTCCCTACAAATCAACGATCCTAACTGGTCTGGTCATCGCACTTGTGGCGGGGTACCTGCCGATCAAGAAGCTGGAAGAAATGGTCAGCATCGGCACGCTGATGGCCTTTGTGATGGTCTGTGTATCGGTCATGCTGTTGCGGATTCGTCATCCGGAAGTGCATCGTCCGTTCCGCTGCCCCGCGCTCTGGGTCGTGGCCCCGCTCGGAATTCTCGTCAACATCTCGATGATGATGTTCCTGCCATTGGACACCTGGATGCGGTTGGTGATCTGGCTGGCGCTGGGAATCATGATCTATCTGCTGTACGGGGTCCATCAGAGCCGCCTGCGAACGGTTGATCCGACTCTGCTGGCGGAAGAACTGCATCCGCCCACTGTCCCGTAGTCAGTCCGGAACGAGTTCGGCACCACCGGGACACGCCCCGGGGACAGGAAGTTCGCGTCTCACCGATCGAATTGAGCACTGCGCTGGAATCCGGGGCAGCAGTCCTTATGATGGACAACTGCCCCTGCCAGCTTCCGAATTCGATCTCCGTTCGAGGAACTCGCCATGTCCCGCCGCCTGCTGTTCTGCTTTCTCAGCCTGTTTCTGTCGTCGGTTCTTCCCGGCACAGCATCGGCCGCAGAGCGGCAACCGTCGCGCGTCCTGTTTGTCACGCAGAGCGTCGGCTTCACTCACGGCGTGGTAAATCGTCAGGAATCCGGAGCCAAGAACGGCAAGAAAGATCGCCCGAGTCCCGCGGAGCTGAACCAGCTCAGCCTTTCCCCCGCGGAAGTGGCGTTGACTCAGCTCGGTGAGCAGACCGGCCTGTTCAAGGTCGACTGCACCCAGGATTGCGAAGCCGATTTCACCAAAGAGAATCTGCAGAATTACGACATCGTTGCGTTCTACACGACCGGCAATCTTCCGATTTCCCCGGAAGCCCTGACCTATTTCTTCGGGGAGTGGCTCAAGCAACCCGGCCATGGCGTCCTCGGTCTGCATTCGGCGATGGACACGTTCCATGAATACGAGCCGTACTGGGATATGATCGGCGGAACGTTCATCAGCCATCCGTGGACGTCGAATGCGAATGTGACGCTGACGAACCTCGATCCCACCAATCCGCTGGTGCAGTCGTTCGGCAAGGAATTCCCCATCCAGGAAGAGATCTACATGTACCGGCACTGGCAGCCGGAAAAAGTGCGGGTGCTCATGAGCCTCGATTATGCCAAAAGCCCGCTGCCGGAAGGGCGGGGGGTGAACACCGAATTCGGGTATCATGTTCCGGTCTGCTGGATCAAGCAGTACGGCGAGGGACGGGTCTACTGCAACAACCTCGGACATAACCCGACCACCTGGACGAATCCGGCCTATCTGGAGTCGTTGACGCAGGCAGTTCGCTGGATTCGCCGCGATATCGACGTCGAGACTGCGCCCAACCCGAAAGTTTCTGCAGCTCAGGAAGAGAAGGCTCGCAAAGACTTCGTCGAATTCGGGTTTCAGAAAGCTGTCCCGAAGGTCAAGAAGCAGGACTGAGCATGTCGCACCGCCGGGCCCGCACGGCGACAGGAGTGTTACTGTGCCGGGCAGTCCGTCGTTGACGACCTGCAGATGAACGGGGCCCTTTGAGTGACTCTCTCCACGCCACGCATCGCACTCTACGCCGGGAGCTTCGATCCCCTGACGCTGGGGCACGAAGATATCATCCGTCGCAGCGCCAACCTGTTTGACCGGCTGGTGGTCGGAATCGGCATCAATCCAGACAAGCAGCCTCTCTTCAGCCCGGCCGAACGTGAGCAGTTTATCCGCGATGTGGTGTCGGACCTGCCCAATGTGGACGTGCAATGTTTTTCAGGGCTGACGGTGGACTTCGCCCGGGCCTGTGGGGCTCAGGTGATGCTTCGCGGAGTTCGCACGGTGACCGACATTGAATCGGAATTCACCATGGCACTCGCCAACGACGTCATTGCCCCGGAACTTGAAACCGTTTTTCTGATGGCGGCCGACCGCTATTCGCATATCTCCAGCACGCTCATCAAGCAGATCGCCATCATGGGGCAGGAGGCGAGTCGGGAACAGCTTTACAAGTTTGTTCCGGGACTGCTGGTCGAGCCGTTGCTCGACAAGTTGCTCAAGAATCCGAAGCGGCTCTGATTGTCGTTCGGCCCGTCCGCGCCCGTGGAAATGGGCATTTCAATGAACGAAACGCTTGCTGCGCGGGCACAGGGAACCGCAACCTGCTTCAAGCGGCGAGCGTGTCCGAGTCTCGAACGGGCTGCGTCTGCCGACGACAGAGTTCCAGTGCCTGGCGACCTTCCGAAGCGATCCGATACGACAAGCCGGCCGACCCATCGTCCAGCTGAACCTTGAGCCAGCCCAGTGCAATCAGCTGACCGTGAGCCCGATTCAGGTCAACGCCCTCCAGGCCGGGGAGCGTTCCGATCCGCTTGAACCAGCGGGGGCCATGCAACTCCCCCGGGGGGAGAGGCTGTTCTTCCGTCTGCTCGGCATAGGCTTCGAGAATTTGTTGCCACTCGAGGTGGGTTTTCAGGAGCTGCAGATCAGAGTCGTCCATGCCGACGTGTATCGAACAGGTCCGAAGCGTCGCTCAAAGTGAATCCCGTTGGCCCACAGGACCGTTACAATCGCTCGACCTCGCTGACATGGAGAGCTGGAATCGGCTACAGTCCCTGAGATTCTTCTGCAGCGCTTGAGTGAAAACTGCTCCGACCATGAAAAACGGCTTTTTCGGCTACGACGCATCCTTCATGCTCGATTTCGTGGTCGTCGCGCTCCTGCTGATCGTTCCTGTGCAGCTGTATAGCGTGCGCGCGGTCAAGCGGAGAAAGTGGATGCTGCACCGTAATCTGCAACTTCTGTTGGGGATCACGCTGCTGGTGGCGGTTGTTGCCTTCGAAGTCGACACCCAGTTCGTGCACGGTGGCTGGGAGAAAATCGTCAACAAGAATCCAGACGTTCCGCGGCTGACTGTTGAGCAGCTGCAGCCCATTCGAACCGTCCTGCGGATTCACCTGATCTTCGCGATCAGCACTCCGGTCCTGTGGGCGACGACGCTGATCCTCGCCTGGCGGCGATTTCCCAATCCCCCGCAACCGGCACCCCACAGCGGAACGCACAAGACGCTCGGCTGGCTGTCGGTGCTCGATATCGTGGCGACGTCGGTGACGGGTCTCTGGTTTTACTACGTCGCCTTTATGCGGTGATCCGGGGGACTACGCCTTGCGGATCTTCTCGCGTCCGTGCAGCACATTCCGCGTGGCGTTGCGGGTATCGAGTACCAGGCGCGAGTGCTCGACGATGAAGCGGTAATCGTAAGCGGAATGGTCTGTCGCAATCAGGACGCAATCCTGTGCTGCCAGAAATTCCGGAGTCAGCTCCGTGCTGCTCATGGGAGGCAGCTGGTGGTGACGCATACTCGGGAGCGTCGGCACATGCGGATCGTTGTACGTCATCAGGGCTCCGCGCGCCAGCAGCAGTTCCATCAGATGGAATGAGGGGCTCTCGCGCGGGTCATCGACATCTTTCTTGTAAGCCATCCCGAGCAGGCAGATCCGGCTTCCTTTGATGGGGCGCTCCACATCGTTGAGGAATTCCGCCAGACGGTGCACCACATATTCCGGCATCCGCGAATTGACTTCCCCCGCCAGCTCGATGAACCGGGTCGACAGTCCATGCCGCCGCGCCAGCCAGGTGAGATAGAACGGGTCAATCGGAATGCAGTGCCCCCCGAGGCCCGGCCCCGGATAGAACGCCTGAAAACCGAACGGCTTCGTTTTGGCGGCTTCGATCACTTCCCAGACGTCGATCCCCATGCGGTCGAACAGCATCTTCAGCTCATTCACCAGCGCGATATTCACCGCCCGGTAGGTGTTCTCGAGAATCTTGGCCGCTTCGGCGACTTCGGCGGAGCCGACAGCAATGACCGAGACCACAGCGTGACCATAAAGAGCGGAGGCGAGTTTCAGGCTCGTTTCATCGAGTCCCCCCACGACCTTCGGGATCTTGGCTGCGGAGTAAACCGGATTTCCCGGGTCTTCCCGTTCCGGACTGTAAGCGAGGAAGAAATCGCTCCCCGCCTGGAGTCCGCTGCTTTCCAGAATGGGCAACAGCACATCACGCGTGGTGGTCGGGTAGGTCGTACTTTCCAGAACGACCAGTTGCCCGGGCCGCAGCCGGGCGGCGATGCTCTCTCCGGTCTTGATGATATAAGTCAGATCGGGATCGCGGCTGTCGTTGAGCGGTGTCGGGACGCAGATGATGATGGCGTCCGGCTCGCTGAGCCGATCCATGTCGGCCGTCGCTTCGAACCGTCCCGCTTGGCGCCACTCCGAGACCCGTTCGGAGGAGACGTGTTTAATATAGCTGCGGCCCTGATTCAGCTGCTCGACCTTGGGGGGATCGATATCGAACCCGAGAGTCCGGAAACCGGCATTGAAAAAAGCGTCGATGAGAGGGAGGCCAACGTATCCCAACCCGATCACGCCGATGCTGGCTTCCTTGGAATTGATGCGTTGCAGCAGCTTGTCTGCCATCAGTGACTCCACACTTCGTTCTGCACACCACCGGGAACGCCGCATTCGGCCCGGTCTGCCGGGGCGGAACGGCTGGAGCCGCTTGCCTTTGTCCACGACCAGGACGTTCTGCACCCGGGGGACGCGGAGAGGCAATTCGACGACCGACCGTTATCATAGGGTCGCCTCGGGACCGGATCCAACGGTGTCAAAGATCGGTCCGCAGGCGTTGCGACCATCACGCCACTCAGTGCGAGTCGGCAATCCCCGGCGAACTTTCTGATCGTAAAGCCTATGTACGCCCTGAACGTCATTCTCACCGTCAAACAGGAACAGGACATCCCCCAGGTCAAGGAACTGCTCCGGGAGCAGGCCAGGCTGTCGCGGGAGGAACCGGGTTGCCTGCTGTTTGAGGTCTGCCATTCCCAGACCGATCCTCGGCTGTTCATTCTGATTGAACGCTGGGAATCGAAAGAGGCGATTGACGTCCACCGGACGGCAAAGGCCTATACAACGGTGTACGCCCCGCATGTGCTGCCCCTCGTCGACCGGACTGCGCATCCGTCGGAAGTGCTCGAGTAGCCGCAACCGACCGGCTCAGCAGCGGTCTGATTTCAGTCCGGTTTCGGCGTACAGGGTGCGGATCAACCGCTCCATCGCCGGTGTCAGGGTTCGGTCGCGTCGGGCGAGTGCGGCCTGCGCGGTGCGGATTCCCGATTCACAACCGTCCGGCAGGGGCTCGATGGAACCGTGCCAGACCCGGCTGAAGGAGGGGATATACTTCGGCAGCAGTTCTCCCCCGGGCAGGATCAGCGACATCACCCCCACGGCTGTTCCGGTATTAAACAGTGTGCCGATCGCGGTTTTGGTATGGTCGCCGATAAAGCAGCCGACTTTCATGGAGCCGGTCTTCAGGCTGACCCCTTCCAGTGGAACACTGACGTCGGAATAGTCGCTTTTGAGGTCGCTGTTGCTGGTCAACGCCCCCAGATTGACCCACGGGCAGACGTAGCTGTGGCCGAGAAAGCCGTCATGATATTTGTTGGCGAAGCCGTGGACGATGCTCCCCTCGACTTCCCCGCCGATCCGGCAGACCGGGCCGATGCTGGTTCCTTCGCGAAGATTCGCCCGGAACAGCTGGGTGCGGGGGCCGATGTAGCAGGGACCTTCAATTCGCGTGAAGGCTTGAATCCGGACTCCGGCGGCGATCCAGACCGGCCCCTGCGTGACATCAACGACGACAAACGGGTCAATCCGGGCGGAAGCCTGGATAAAAAGGTGGGCGGGGTCTCCGACGACGGCAAACTGCGGGTCGAGGATTGACAGACGTTCACTGCGGATGCGGGTCTGGAAGTCGTGCTGCAGCCAGGCAGCATTCTCGGAAACGAGATCCCACGGGTAATGCAGGACGGTCCCTTCGATATCGACCCGTTCCAGTTCTGACGCACGGTCCTGCAGTGCCTGCGACCCCTCCAGCCAGTCCTCCGACGGCCCCATTCCCGTGGGGAAATGAACGGCCGCGAGGGTGTCTCCAATCCACGCGGCCGTTCCAACGTCCACTGAGGTAAGCAGTTGCGGATCGAATAGGCATCGCCCGTTGACCCACAGGGTCGGCTCGGCGTTCCACCAGGCGGGGTCGTTCACCGAGGCCTGGGGCTGCTGTTCGGCATAGGTCTCTGCCAGATGCGGGCGGACGAAGCCCCCCCACTCATCGACGGGGAGGCTTTCAATCAATCTTTCCCGCAGCGTGAAATGTCCGCAGAGGAGTTCGAAGACCGGCCGGAAGAGTGCAATTGGCGAAAACCGAGTCGCCCCAAGATCTTCAAACAACACAATGCGTCGCATACGCCATACTCCCCGGGAGCGGACCGCTGAACGGGACGAACTTTAATAGAAAAGATTTGATCCGCACAGGCTGTTGCTGCCGATCCTTTCCGTCATCGCAATCGATACAACGCGTCATCTTGACAGGATTTTCAACGAGGTCTACTTTCCCAGAACCCCTGTGGCAGACCGCCCCGGGGGTGTTCAGCGAATGGAGTCGCGACCATGTCTAACATCCTCCCTCTGCACCGTCCTGCGGATGCCCCTGCCCAGGCCCCTGTCCCGCTGATTGACCTTGTTGGCCAGTATCAGTCGATCAAGCCTCAGATTCAGGAAGCTGTCAATCGGGTCTTCGAACGACAGACCTTCGTCCTCGGTGAAGAGGTCGAAACTTTTGAAAACGAAATCGCCGAGTACTGCGATGCACGCCACGCCATCGGCTGTGCCTCCGGTACCGATGCGCTCCTGTTGGCCCTGATGGGGCTGGGGATCGGCCCGGGCGATGAAGTCATCACCTCACCGTACAGCTTTTTCGCTACCGCCAGCTGTATTGTGCGGGCCGGAGCGAAGCCGGTTTTCGCGGACATCGATCCGGAAACCTATAACCTCTGCCCGGAAGCGGTCGAGGCAGCCATTACCCCCCGGACCCGAGCCATTATGCCGGTGCACCTGTACGGACAGTGTGCCGATATGGACCCGATCTGGCGGATCGCCACTCGCAACCGTCTGGCAGTGGTGGAAGATGCCGCGCAGGCGATCGGTTCCAAGTACCGGGGTCGTCATGCGGGGGTGCTGGGAACCATTGGTTGTTTCAGCTTTTTCCCCACCAAGAACCTGGGGGGAGCCGGGGACGGCGGAATGATCACCACCGACGATGCCGATCTCGCCAACCGGATGAAACGGCTGCGGGTCCACGGAGACGCTGGCGGTTATACGCATCTGGAAGTAGGACTGAACAGCCGGCTCGATGCCCTGCAGGCGGCGGTGCTGTCGGTCAAGTTGAAGCACCTCGACAGCTGGGCCGATGGTCGGCGTGAAAACGCCGAACGCTATGACCAGATGTTCGACGAATACCACCTGAGTCATCGCCTGGTGAAGCCGACCGAACAGGAAGACCGGCACCATGTCTTCAATCAGTATGTCATTCGGGTGAAAGGTGGTCAGCGTGACGCCGTACTCGCCGGAATGAAAAAGCAGGGGGTCGGCTGTGCGATCTACTACCCCCGGCCCCTGCACCTGCAGGAGTGCTTTGCCAATCTGAAGTACCGCGCCGGCCAGTTCCCGCATGCGGAACGGGCCTCGGCCGAGACGATCGCCCTCCCGATCTTCGCCGAACTCGGAGCGGACCGTCAGCGACGGGTCGTCGAGACGATGCGGCGGGTCTTCGCCGAACTGGACCTGCAGCAGCGGAGCGAGATCCGCCGTGCAGCCTGACCGGCACCCGAGTTACTGGAAACGCGAACGCCGCCCCTGCCTGGGCGGCGTTTTTGTTGGGAGACGGACCCGGCAGATCCCAACTTATCGTCACGACCAGACGATTCGAATGTCGATAGCCATTAGAGCGAGGGACTCGTGCCCCTGTCCGTTCCGCAGGGATGGCGGACAAAGCTGGCCTGCGTTTGCGCGGCAGGGTGGGGTTCAACTCGCATCAGAAGGCTCTCACGTCGGCGGCTGCCCGAGTGAGGGCCACAACTCTGGTGATCAGGCAGGGGCGTGACATGGTGGGATCACGGTGGATTGCGTGTGGACTGCTGTTACTCTCGGGTGCGTCGCAGACGGCCCTCGCAGGGGGACTTTTCCACGACAGCCAAGGACGTCGCAAAGGCTCGCAGGAATACTACGAAGCCCATGCCGCCGAACCAACGGGCAGCCGGCAGGTTTATAAATACGGAAAGCTCTGGCCCCCGTATCCGCGCCCGGTCGGCGACCATCAGCCCTTCTGGCAGAAATTTCACAGCACGCATTACTGGCCGCTACCGTATGTCTGTGCGGACCGCGAAACCGTCCACACCTTTCTCGATACTCAGGTTCAGAACGGCTGGACCTCGGCAACGACGCTTTACGAGTATCACTTTGACCCTCAGACGAATGATCTGAACAGCTCCGGCCGGGCTCAGCTGGCGTGGATTCTCACTCATGTTCCGGAGCAGTATCGCGAGGTCTATGTCTCGATTGCCTCGACTCCGGAGATCTCGAGCTCCCGCATGAGCAGCGTGGAGAAAACACTCGCCAGCTATGCGGGTGCGGGTCAGCATGTCGCTGTTGTTCCCCGCCTGGCCGATCCTGTGGGACGCCCCGCGGCGGAAGTTCAGTTCATCTTCAAGAGTGCACTTGAAAACCAGCTGCCACCGAAGATCGAGTACCAGTCCGCCAATCAGGACGACGCGAGCACCGGCGGTTAAAGCATCCTGAGTTGAAGTCGCCACGTGCTCTCCGCGCGGAGGTGAGCACTTCATCAGACGAAGTGCCAGCTGCGCGGCGACCGCGGCAGCAACGGGCACTTTCCATCTGCTGAGACTGCTTGGCGAAGACTGTTGATTACGAGTCCACCGTCCGGACGAACCGAGATGTTGCCCGAACCAGAATCCTCAACGGATCCTTCCGTGCAGCCGAATCTTTCGGCAGCGCTCCCTTTGGACGATTCGCAACAGGTGGTGGACCAGCTGAAACGGGTCTCGGAGCTTGTGGCCGCTGCCCAGCAGACAGAAGAGTCGTTCGCTCCCCCGGACATGGCTGTTGCCCCACCTGCCGCTCCGAAATCACTGCACGAAGCGGATCTGCATCTGGGACAGATTTCCAACCTGATTCTCAAGCTCCTGTACCTGCATGGCATGTTGCGGGGCTACGAAATCTCCCGGAACCTGAAGCTTCCCTTCAGCGTGGCGGATGAGGGGCTTGAGTTCCTGAAGGGTGAACGCTGTGTTGAGGTCACCTCCGGTGATTTGATGGGCCGTCTGAGCTATCGCTACCTCTTGACGGAAGCGGGTCGAGTTCGGGCGCGCGAGGCCTTCGAAGAATGCCGCTATGTCGGCCCCGCCCCCGTCTCTCTGGAACAATACTCCCGGCAGTGTCGGGTGCAATCGATCCGGCATCTCACGCTCACTCCCCAGCAGCTTCAGCACTCGCTGCGGGAGCTGATCGTGGATGCAGACCTCGTCCAACGTCTCGGGCCGGCTGTGAATGGTGGGCAGGCGATCTTTTTGCATGGTCCCCCGGGTAACGGGAAAACCGTCATCGGCCGGGCGATCGGCAGGCTGCTAAATCATTACGGAGGGGAGATTTATGTCCCTTACGCCATCTCCGTCGACAGTCAGATCATTTCTGTCTTTGACCCGGCGGTGCACCGCACCTCGGAAGAGGCAGGCCTGACGGGGGCGGCAGAGGAGGCGGTGAGTCCCGATGCGGCGGAGGAGTCCCAGTTCGATGCTCGCTGGCGAAAGGTTCGGCGCCCCTTTCTCGTTTCCGGAGGGGAGTTAAGCCTGGAGCAACTGGACCTGAAATTTCACGCGGGGAGCGGGTTTTACACGGCACCGATCCACGTGAAGGCGAATGGGGGAGTCTTTCTGCTGGACGATTTTGGTCGTCAGCTGGTCCCTCCGCGACAGTTATTGAACCGCTGGATTTTGCCGCTCGAGGAGCGGGTCGATTTCCTGACGCTGGTGACCGGGAAGAAGTTTGCCGTCCCCTTTGAACAGCTGATCATTTTCTCCACGAATCTGGCCCCGGCGGAACTTGTGGACGCCGCCTTTCTCAGACGCATCCGCCACAAAGTGGAGATCGGGCATCCCACAGAACGCCAATACCGCGATATTTTTCGTAAGTGCTGTGAACAAAGGGGAATTCGCTACGACGACTGGCTGGTGACGCAGCTTTTTGAAACACGTTACCACGCTCAAAATCCGCCCAAATCGAGCGATCCCCGGGATTTGCTGGACGTGGTGGATGCCATTTGCCGATTCAGAAATGAGAAACCGCACCTGAGTGAAAAAATTCTCCTGGAAGCTTTTCAGGAATGCCTGGGCGGAATTCAGATCGCTCACTGAACGGAATCAGGAGAACAAGTGGTGCACACCGCTGCGACGTGGAAGGCTTTAGCCGCTGGATGCGTGCTGTCGTTCACCGCGGCTGGCTGTATTTCCATCTCTCCGGAAGGTGCCACGTTCTCGTTTCGGAATCTCAATAAGTCGAAAGTGGAGCAGGCTTCGTTCTCGCGTGAAGCGGAAGAAATGCTGCCCGAGCCGAAGCACCCCGAGAAGCTGAAGCTGGCCTATGCCCGGCTGATGGAAGAGTCGGGCAAATATCCGGAAGCCCGCACCCATTACCTCTCGGCACTGGAAGACGACTCCCGCAATGTGGAGGCCCTGATTGGTGCGGCCCGCATGGAAATGCAGCTCGGTGGAGCTGCGAACGCGGAAAAACACCTGAAAAAGGCGATCAAGGCCGCTCCCGACAATGCGGAAGCACAGTTCACACTGGGGATGTTCTACGCCTCCCAGCAGAAGTGGGAAGAATCGATCAGCCCGCTGACCAAGGCGATGCTCGCCTCTCCCAACGAGACCCGTTACCGGTACCAGCTGGCGGTCTCCCTCGTTCATAAAGGGGATGTCGATGCGGCGCTCCCGCACTTCATCAGGACGATTGGCGACGCGGAAGCCCACTACAACGTCGGCCTGATTCTGCAGGAAGAAGGACGGCTGGACGATGCCGAGCGGCATTTCCTGATTGCCGTGAACAAGAAGCCAGAACTGACTCAGGCTCAGAATTGGCTGGCGCATTTACGGGCGACCCGCGCCAAGGCTCCGGGAGAATCGCTGCACAGCGTGCCGGAAGAAAAGGCGGACCAGGTGGTCCCCGCCAGCCATCGGTCCTCGGCCGGAGTCGAGTCGACCAACCCGTTTGCTCCGCGCCATCTCTCAGCGCGATAAGGCCGGTTCTTCCGGTCTCAGCGATCAGAACGCCTCCCGCACCCCGTGGACTTCCCGGGTTGTGTCGCTTTTAGGCGTCCCGTCGAAAAAGATCGACGTCCACCGCGGGACGAACCGACCCAATGAACAGGACGGCTGCGGACACAGTCAGTCGACACCTGCGCAGCGGGAGTCGTTTGGGCTTGTTGTAACTCATTGTTGCAACGGTATTTAGAAATCCGTTCGAGTTTTGTCCTCGTCAAAAATCGCTGAGACGTAGAATTCGGAGGTTTTCTTCCCCTGAAGTCGGATGTCGACGACATCCCTTCCCAGAATCGACGTTCAGCGACTTGATCGCTTTGAGATGACGAGGATTGGACATGGCCCGGAAAGACGCTCTGCTGAGACTGCACGAACGATTGATTGCCCAACGCGATGACCTGCGTCGGAAGTTGTCGTTGCCCACAATCGACAGCCACATCGACATCGGCAAAGACTCGGGCGACATCGCCAACTACGACGTCGAGCGAGAACTGGAGTCGCAACTCGTTTCGCTGGAGAGTCGGGAACTGGTTCGCATTGAAAAAGCGATTGAATCGATCCACAACGGGACGTATGGTCAATGCGAGCGCTGCCGGGAGCGGATTCCCGTGGCCCGGTTGCAGGCGCTCCCGCACACGACCTGCTGTGTCGGTTGTCAGAGGAAGTTCGAGGCCCGCCGATCCCGGATTTCGGATCAGCCGGACTGGGAATCGGCCTGGGAATTTCAAGCGCGGGAGAACGATCGCGAGTTGACCATGCGCGACATTCAGCTCGAATCGGACTGAATTGGAAAACAGAATTCTATGATGACACTGTCACTTCGCGCCCGGGGCGCTGCTGCCTGTCTGTCTGCTCTGATTGGCTGGTCGTCCGCGGGTGCCGTGGTGGCGGCGGATCTCCCCCCCGGTCATCTCCAGCGCAAGCCGATTGCCTATGCAACCCCTGCCGGGGGAGACGAGGCAGCAGAGGCCCTCAAGCAGGCGGGCCGTCATCTCTCAATCGTGGCAGCGCGGGTGACACCCGCCGTTGTGAACATCGACAGCAGGCACGAAGGCAAATCGGGAACGGTTGAAGAGACCGGTTCCGGTGTGTTGATGAAAAGCCCGCGCGTCGCAGGGGTCTTCATTGTCACCAACCGCCACGTCGTCGGCGATGCTTCGCTGAATCAGATCGAAATTCTGCTGCACGACGGACGCATTATCTATCCCACCGCCAAGCTGGAAGATCCCTTCAGTGATCTGGCCGTGCTGCGCGTCAACGATCCGGGAATCGAAGCAGCCCAGTTCGGCGACAGTGACAACCTCGAAATCGGCCACTTCGTGATGGCGATGGGAAGTCCGTTCGGACTGAGCCAGTCAGTGACGCTCGGAATCATCAGTGCCAAGGGACGCCGTTCACTGGAGCTTCCCAGCGGAAAAGTGCGGGTCATCAATCAGGATTTTCTGCAGACCGATGCTGCCATCAATCCCGGGAACAGCGGTGGTCCTCTGATTGACCTCAATGGCCGCGTCATCGGCATCAACACCGCTATCGCTTCACAGGGAGGGGGGAACGAAGGGATCGGCTTCAGTATTCCCAGCAACCTCGTGCAGTTCATTGTCGATCAGCTGATCGAGAATGGACGGGTGCGGCGCGGTTTTCTGGGAGTGGAACTGGATGACCGGTTCGATGCTGCAGCTGCTCGCCGCTATTCCCTCGAACGGAAATACGGCGCCCGCGTCGTCAAGGTGACGGAACGGACTCCCGCCGCTCTCGCCGGTGTCCGGATCGACGACATTATTCTCAACTTCGACGGCATCGACGTGGAAGACGAGAACGACCTCATCAACCGCGTCAGCCTGACGCCGGTCAACAAGCCGGTCCGCATGATCGTGCTGCGGAACGGTCGCAAAGAAGTTCTCACGGTGACCATCGCTGAGCGCGGGCAGCAGAGTGCGCTGCCCGAAGAGGTGTTGCCGATCACTCCCTTCCGACCGATGCGCAGCACGCAACTGTCGGTTTTTCAGCTCGATCAGTCGCTTGCCTTGCAGCTGGGCTACACTCCCGGGAGTCGGGGAGTGGTCGTCAAACGGGTGAGTCCCGGACAAGGTGATGAGGGACTGCAGCTCTACGATCTGATCGAAGAAGTGGGACGACAGCCGGTGCAGACGACGGAAGAACTGGACAGCGTCCTGCACGAGCTGCGGGATCAGTCTTCGATCGTCATGAAAGTGCGGCGGGTCATCAATGGCCAGCCGCAGTCGTGCCTGGTGATCTGGGAGCGGAAGTAGAGCCGGCTCTTTCGTCCTCCGGACTCGCAGGGAGCGTTGCGCCTGTGATCGATCGCAGCAACTTCCCTCGCAGCAGCTTCCCGCGCAGCAGGCTGTGCGGATGAGGCATGTACACGTCCGTATGGTGAGAGCTGGTCTGTCAACCGCGAAGACGCTCTAACACTTGCCGAGTTCGTCGTTGATCAGGTCAACCATCTGACGCAGACGGCTGAAGCCATGCCTGTTGAACCGGAACGCCAGCCGGGGCAGGTCGGCGAGGTGCTCGTCTTCCCGCTCCAGCTCGTGCGGTTTCACGAGTTCAATTTTTCCAGACGCGATGATGTCCTGAAACTCGGTGTTGAGCCGATCGATGAACTCCTGGGGCGGAGCGACATGCAGCCGCAGATACAGTTTGTCCCGTACATACCGCATGCTGTTATAGACGCAGTAGAAGCGGATCATCTCATGAAACGCTTCCTGCGGATCGTCGGTGACTTTGAACAGGGACAGATCATCGGGTGAGATCAGCGCCGTGTCACGCATATTCTCGACGACGAAGTTCAGCCAGTTCTTCCAGTACGTCCCTCCGGGAGGATCGACCAGGATGATCGGCATCAGTTCACGCTTGCCGGTCTGAATCAGCGTGAGGGTCTCGTACAGCTCATCCTGTGTGCCGAAGCCGCCGGGGAAGAGGACGACGGCGTGGACCTCTTTGACGAACATCAGCTTGCGGGTAAAGAAGTACCGCAGGTTGACGAGCTTCTCATCCTTCGAGATGACGTAGTTGGCGTCCTGTTCGAAGGGGAGAATGATATTCAGCCCCATCGACATCTTGCGGCCGGCGCCGACGTGGGCCGCTTCCATGATACCCCCACCAGCGCCGGTCACGACGTACCATCCTGCTTCGGCGGCGAGACGGCCGAATTCCAGCGCTGAAATGTAAGCGGGATGATCCGGCTTGAGTCGGGCAGATCCGAAGACCGTCACCTTGCGGTGGCGACGGTAGGGGGTGAAGACCTTGAGGGCATAGCGCAGTTCCCGCAGCGCGCGGGACACGAGTTTCATGTCGCCCCGCGTCGCCTGATCGCGGGCAAACTTGTCCGCCGTCCGCTTGATTTCGTCGACGAGATGCTGAGTGCGGACATCGTCAGCAAAATGCTCCGTCGTCAGCGGCAATTCTTCGGAGACATCGGGCGGAGCCATCCGCCGGGGGCGATCCTTCGACATGCAAACAATCCTTCACGAGACAGACGCGGCAACAGGCTGCGCGTGGTCTTCGTTTCACGTTCCTCGAGCGAATTTCAAATACGACTGATGTCCAGGCGACAGAACGTCCCGCGTCTGATCTGCGATGCGCGCTGAAACACCGTGACACCTCGCCGGGGGAGTGGCTCGCGACTCCGGACCGGTCGAAATTCCGGTGACGAGGGACTCAGGCCCCGATCGCTTCCAGAGCTTCTTCGCGAGTGTCGTATATCGCCCAGAGGGTGTCCAGAGCGGTCGTGTGCAGCAGCTCGCGGGCGAGGCGGTGAACCCCGCACAACACCATCACGCCCCCCCGCATCCGGACCAGTTTGTGGCAGCGGACCAGCATTGCCATGAAAACTGATCCAAAATAAGACACCTGCGACAGATCGAACACCACCATCGGCGCTTTCTGTTCGCGAATCGGATCGAGCACGATGTCAGCAGCCTGCTCGACGATGTCCCATTTCAAGGTTTCCACGGCGCCCGAGGCCACTACGACCAGAGCATCTCCGTGCCATTCCAGACTGATCACATTGTGGTTCATGCGGGACATTCTAAGCATCTGTACCGTCGATCAACAGGTTCCCGCCGAGCTGGAATCGGTCCCCTCGCGAAAATTAAAAGCGTCAGGCGGCAGGGTCCGTTTTCTCGACCGCCGGACGGGGGAGTGCGGGTTCGGGGGAGTGAGAGGGCGTGACCGGGGGAATGGCGAATTCCAGTTCGATCTCGCGGCGGCGACGGGCGACCTGCCGGTCGAACTCCGACAGGACATCGAGTGCTTTGTCCCGCGATGTGACCAGCCCGATAATCAGATACTGCGTAATCGCGAGGAAATAGCAGGCCCACCCCACGGGCCCGGAAAAGATCGTCGTCATGATCGCAAACACAGGGGAAGACCGGTTCAGGTGCTGGCAGGCGATCCCTTTGAGGAAGGGCCGGGTATAGATTTTGAGGTTCTGCCAGAGGGAGAGACCTTTGCGCCATTTCAGGGGCGGGGGCCCCGGGTGAATGATGGAGAAAAGTTGCTGGTCCGGCATCGACTCCACCACGCCGATGGCCAATAGCAAGCGGCCCGCTGCGATCAGCCAGTTGTTCTCGTTCAGCGTCAGTGAGAACTCCAGATGCAGGAAATCCGAGATAGCGGCTTCGACGTTTTTGGTCGCCAGCAGCAACACGAGTGATGCGCGGGTCCACTGTTCGATGTCCTTTTCCAGTTCGCTGTCAATTGCGGCGTCCGGGCGATAGCGATTGCGAATGGAGCGGAGCAGGGGAATGGCCAGCAGGCCGACCAGCAGCCGCACGAGTGGTCGCAGGATCGGCGCCAGTATCGGTTTGAGCAGCCAGTTCTTGGGCAACGGCACCAGGTTCTCCCGGAAAGACTTTTCTAAAGCAGGTGGCACTTTCCTGTGCCCGCGCAGTGAGCGTTTCGTCTGATGAAAGGCTCATTTCCGCGTGGCGAGAACGGGGACATCAAAAGCGAATCTGCTCCAGTGTCTGTATTGAGGAAACGAGTGTCTACTCACTGCGGATGAACCGGGTCTGCTGGCGGAGGGGGACTTTGGGAAGAATTTCGTGATTTCGCGAAACCACCGCCGAACGAGCGGGGTTTATTGTGACAGCTACGAGCCGGGCTCCACGGCTCATCCCCATTCTTGATGAAAATCCAGCGGGCCCGTCGGCCTGATCCGTCGATTGCGCGGAGTGTCCCCCAGCGTTCAAGGAGAGAGATCGTGCGCACAGTGTCCAGAGTCACCCCCGCGTTGATCGCCATGTTGTCGATGACGACACTGGCCCTCGCAGCCGATGAGCCGGAAGTGAAGAAGCCGGAAGCGAAGAAGGGGACCACCGAACAGGCGGCCCCGAAGAAACACGAAAAAGCAAAAGGTCGCCGACAGCACAAGTCGCTGTTTGACCGGCTCGATGCCAATGGCGATGGCTCCATCAGCCGGGAAGAGTTTGCCAAGGCCGGCAAGAAAATGAAGTCACAGCACCGGACCGCCGCTCGCGGTCGGGGAGGATTCGGAGGGGGTCGTCCTGCCTTCGGGCAGCGTGGTCGCGGAGGTCGACCTTCGTTTGCCTCTGGACGAGGCTTCGGGGGCGGACCGCGTGGATTCGCTCCGCGTGGCCGTGGCTTCGAACGTCCCTCGTTCGCCTTCCGTGGTGGCTACGGCCGGTTCTCGCATGACCGGGCCCCTTTTAGTGGTCAGCGGGGATTCGGACGGGACTTCGGTGGTTACCGTCCGATGGCTCGGCCTGAATTTGGACGCGGTCGTTTTCAGGCGAACCGTTTTGCGGGCCCAGGTCGGGGAGACTTCCGTCGATTCCACTTCACGCAGTTTGAACGAGGCGCGGGTCGCCCCGGTCCCCGTTGGGGAGGTGAAGGGCGTGGTGAGCATGGTCCGCGTCCGGAACGTGGTCCCCGTCCTGAAGGAGATCGTCCTGGCCCCGGTCCCCGTCGGGAAGGTGAAGCCCGTGGTGAGCATGGTCCTCGCCCGGAAGGTCGTCCGGAACGTGGTCCCCGTCCTGAGGGAGATCGCCCCGGCCCCGGTCCCCGTTGGGAAGGTGAAGCCCGTGGTGAGCATGGTCCTCGCCCGGAAGGTCGTCCGGAACGTGGTTCCCGTCCTGAAGGAGATCGCCCCGGCCCCAGTCCCCGTCGGGAAGGTGAAGCCCGTGGTGAGCATGGTCCTCGCCCGGAAGGTCGTCCGGAACGTGGTCCCCGTCCTGAGGGAGATCGCCCCGGCCCCGGTCCCCGTCGGGAAGGTGAAGCCCGTGGCGAGCATGGTCCTCGCCCGGAAGGTCGTCCGGAACGTGGTCCCCGTCCTGAGGGAGATCGCCCCGGCCCGGGTCCCCGTCGGGAAGGTGAAGGGCGTGGTGAGCGTGGTCCTCGCCCGGAAGGTCGTCCGGAACGTGGTCCGCGTCCGGAGGGAGATCGTCCCGGCCCTCGCCCCGAAGGTCGGGAAGAAGAATCCAAAGATCGGGCTGATGTCCAATTGCCCGTGAATGAATCGCCGGTCACGTCGGCCGCTGTTCCGGCGGGGCTGTTTGAAGAACTGCTCGCCGATTCGGGGCTTCGCAGTGTCAGCGAGAATCTGCAGCAGGTGGCGGCCTCTTGGCTGACATTCGCATCCAGCGGAAACGAGAGCGTTCGATAATGGGGTGATGCAAACTCCATTTCCGAAACAAAAAGATGCTCCCCTCGAAAAGTCGCCTGCGGAATGTCCGGAGGCGACTTTTTTCATGTCCGGCGGAACCGCAGTGCTATTCAATGGACGTGTCGGAGCGTGGGCCCCAGCAGGCAGTCGGCGACCAACTGCTCCTGACAGGTAGAGACCCCCTGCACCTCGACCTGCAGGGTAATGTGGTCGAGCGAAAACTGCTTTCGCAGGACGCTTTGTAACTGTGTGAGTTCCACGCGGTCGCTGGTCGCTACGATATGGGCCGACATGGCGCGGAGACCGCTGGCGATGGTCCAGACATGTAGGCAGTGAATCTCCGCCACATGGTCGACCGAGAGCAGTTGTTTCTTTACATGTTCCACATCGATGTCGCGTGGGGCGTATTCCATCAGAATGCGGACGGCATCGGCAACCAGTTGCCAGGCGGAGTACAGGATCAGCAGGCAGACGAGCACGGACGCCAGCGGGTCGGCCCACGTCCAGCCGAAGATCCAGATCAGGGCCGCCGCAGCGATCACACCGATGCTCCCCAGCGCATCCCCCAGTGCGTGCAGCCAGGCCCCCTGCAGATTCAGATTGTGTTCCCGCCCTCCGTGAAGCACCGCCATGCTGAGCAGATTCACGGCGAGTCCGCCGAGAGCAATTCCGAGCATCGGCCCGGCCAGAATCGGCTGGGGGCTGGAGAACCGTTCATACGCCTCATGGATGACACCCCCGGCGACGACAAAGAGCAGTGCCCCGTTGGCGAGCGCCGCCAGGATCTCGGCGCGCAGGTGTCCAAATGTCTGCTGGACGGTCGGTTTGCGGGTCGCCATGTGGGCGGCAAACAGGCTGAGGGCCAGAGCCGCCATATCAGAGAACATATGGGCGGCATCGGCCAGCAGCGACAGGGAGCCGGTCCAGAAACCGCCGATCAGTTCCGCCAGAAAATAGAGCGTGACCAGCCCGAGGGTGCCCCCCAGCCGCCAGGTCAGCTGTGTCGGCGCGGGCCCGGAATGGGAGTGGTGTCCGCAACTGGTTGACATGCTTCCGTTTCCTGCGAGGACAGGTCATGGGGAGGACTGCTTCGAGTCTCGCACCCGGGGCAGGGAGCGTCAATGTGCGGACGAAGCGCTTCCTGATCCGTTTTGTGGAATTGCGTTTTAACCACTTTTGTCCTCAGTGGTTGCGTCGGTTGGAAATGTGGGGGCGGCTCGCCGTTGCGTTGTAACTCTCGATACTCGGACACTTTTGGATCGTGAAATCCCGGGCGTGGTGGAGAGAACGCGTAAGCCTGCTGCAATTCGAATCACTCGCTTTATTCCGATTGTAGCGTCCAAGTGGTGCGGAATGCTGGGGGAATGCCGATTCGGGCGGTCGCGTGTATCCCTCCAATTCCCCGATTTCCGATGCCTAGAGCAGGTTGCTCCACCAGTGCCTGCGGAGCGGGTGACTGCTCGGGGCGCCGACTGGGGGGATGGCTCTCGCGGACAGGGACTCATCGATGCCGACCGGTTCCCGGTCCTGACAGCCTGCAGCCTGTGCAGAGGTCGATTCCTCGCGAATCGAGCACTTTGATTGTTGATCTGACCGTTCTCACCACGCGGAGTGGTGTGATGATCGATCGCGAGACGCGCGGTGTGAGGATCGGCACGAGCCAACGGCTCGAGGTGCACCTGCAACGGCAGAATTTGGAACTCTTCAGGTCATAGCCCGGAAGACTTTGTTGACGATGCGACGCCGAGACTTTTACGGACTGCTGGGAGGGGGACTCTGCCTGAGTTCAGCTCTCCTGGCAGCCGAACCGAAACCGCACTCCCCCTCGCGCCGATCGCCGGTTGTTTTCGAACAGCGGATCGAGACGATCGCCCCGGGTGAAGTGCTGGCCGAACCGGCTGCCGCGACAATTCCGGAGCGACCGGCCACCCAACCACAGCCACTGTCCGAGCCGCAGCGGCTCTTTGGAATTGCGTTTCCCCAGGCCCGCACGTTCTTTCGGCGTCCCGCGGGAGAGACGATTCTGGCAGCGGGCGAACAGCAGCGGGATCTCAGCCCGACACCCGCCGGGACATCGAGCGGCAACACGTTGTATCTCCCAGAACCCGAACCTCTCCCCGACTCCCGTAAACCGTCGATGCTTCCCGCAGAGCCTCTGCCGGTCTATGGAGCTCCGTGCGACGCTCCGGTGGACTGCGTGGCCACGGAATGCGCCCCGGCGGCCCATGTGGTTTCACCCCGTTCCGAGCGGGTCGCTCACAAGGTACGTGCTCCGTGGCTCAGCCGCTGGTGGCCGCAGTCTTCGCCGTAGGCCGAGTTGCCGGATCTGCTTCCGAAGCCGAATGCTTCCCCAGTCTCTGCACAAGGAGCATGGACCAGACGAAGCGCCTGTTGCCCGAAACTGGAAAGAGCAACCGACTCTAACCGTTCAGCCACTCATCGCGATGTTCGGCGACGAAATCATCATCGTGCAGATGGGGATAATCGCGGTAGACCCGGTCGATCTCCGCCGCCTGACCCGGGCTGAGGGTCTCATGGGGATCGAGGCACCAGATCCCTTCCAGTAGTCCCTGTCGACGAAGCACTTCATGCAGCCCGGCGATGCATCCGGCAAAGCCGTTGGCGGCATCGAAGAAGGCGGCGTTGGAGTCGGTGACCTCAATCGCCAGCCGGAGAATGGCAGGGGGAATGCTCCGTCCGGACAGGGAGAGCTGTCGGCAGGTCGCCTGCAGCTCGACGGCACGCTGCGTCCAGACGGACCAGTGCCCCAGTAAACCGCCGACGATCCGCAGTTCTTTGGCCCCCTCTTTCGCCGGGAAGGGGGTCAGCAGATCGAGGACGATGTTGTCATCGTTCCCTGTGTACAGGGCGATGTCTGTTCGACCGGAGTCGGCGACTGCCCGCACCACGTCGAATGTCTGATAGCGGTTGAAGGGGGCCATCTTGATGGCCACCACATTTTCAATCTCCATAAACCGCCGCCAGAAGGAGTACGACAGGACACGCCCCCCGACTGCCGGCTGCAGATAGAAGCCAACGACCGGAATCCTCTCTGCGATGATCCGGCAATGTTCGAGCAGCTGCGCTTCGTCGGCATCCTTGAGTGCGGCCAGGCTGAGCAATCCCGCCTGATAGTCCAGCCGCTGCAGTAATTCGGCTTCCGCGACCGCCTGCCGTGTCGGTCCGCAGATCCCGGCGATCCGGACCACCGGTCGCGCACTCCGCTTGAGTTCCTCTGCCGCGATGGACAGGACCGGCTCGAACAGACCGACCTGCGGATCACGGATGGCGAACTGCGTGGTATGCACGCCCACAGCCAGTCCCCCGACACCCGCTGCCAGATAGTACCGGCAGAGTGCCCGCTGGCGCCGTTCATCCAGCTGGCGGTTGGCGTTCAGGGCGAGCGGACAGGCCGGAATGGCCATGCCCTGCAACAACGATTGACGAACTGATGTTTCCATGACGATCGAAGAGAGCTTCAGGGTGGCGGGAAAGTGCGCCGAGTGCTTCAGAATTTGCCTTCGCGGGATTCAAAGTGAGTCGGCTTGTTGTGCAGCCGCCCCCCGGTTCGGACCCAGTGAGCAATCCAGCTCAGCATCTGGGATGGGCCGACCCGCGGATAGCCCCACAGCTGTTGACCGCGCTGTCCATTGCTGAGAATCGCGTCGGGGGCTTCGGTACCGTGCAGTTTCGGAGTTTTTCCCAGCAGCTGTCCCAGTTCCTCGGCGATTCTGCGGACACTCAGCAGTTCAGGACCCGCCAGATTCAGAATTCGCGCCGGACTGTCGACATGGTCGAACGCGGCCAGCGTTGCGGCATTGGCGTCCCCCTGCCAGATGGAATTCAGCGTGCCCATCGAGAGGTCGATCGGCTGTTCATTCCAGATGGTGAGTGCCAGATCCACGAGCACGCCATAGCGCAGTTCGGTCGCATAGTTCAATCGCAGGAGCAGGGTGGGAATGCCGAGCGCCTGGCTGAAGTGCTGGAACATTCTCTCCCGGCCGACGATCGACATGGCATATTCGCCGACAGGCGCGAGGGGATCTTCTTCACGCGACCCCCCCTGCACGGCGGGGGATAAGCCGTAGATATTCCCGCTGGAGAAGGCCACGATTCTGCTGCGGGCAAACTTCCGGCAGACCATGACAGGGACTTCCACGTTCATCATCCAGGTCAGTGGCTGGTTTCCGGACGAGCCGAATTTCATGCCTGCCATGAAGATGACATTTTCAACATCGGGGAGTGCGCGAACGGCGTTCTCATCTCCCAGATCGCAGGAAATGGTCTCGACTCCCCAGCGGTTCAGTTCCGCCGGCAGTTCCGGGCTGGAGAAGCGCGAAACGCCGATCACCCGCCGACGGACCCCCGCCATCTCGCTCGCGCGGACTGCCATGCGTGCCAGTGTTGGTCCCATCTTGCCGCCGATTCCGAGGAGAAGCAGGTCCCCCTGCATGCGGCCCATCGCCGCCACCGCGGCTTCTGACGGCAGGCTCAGGAGGTCATCCAGCTGCTCGACGCTGTCAATCGTTGCGGGAATCGAGAGAGTCGGAAGTGCGGGCATGGTGCTTATGTTCAATCCAGGAGAAGTGAGCAGGCAGCTGTGAACGTCAACAGCTGGGCGCCGCGTTGTCACTTATCGTGTCTTGCGACAAGAGACGCAGCGGCCGACTTGCGCTTCAATCGCCCCGATCTTCTGACGCGGGGTGGTGCTGTTGATCCAGCGAAAATTCCGCGGTGCGGGCACTGCCATGTGCTCGAGATCGAGACCAATCGTGAGCTTATTCGCTCGGGATGCTCCCCGCAACGACCGGAAATTGCCGATCTCTGCCGGGAGAAGGTGTTCAGCGCTCCTCAGGGAATCTGCCTGTCAGCTCCGATTTCCCCGCCGGAAAAGGGCATTTTTCAAAGGTTTTTAGAGTGGCTGCTGCGATGTTTCCGTCACGTCAATCGGTGAGCGAGAGGGGAGTCCTCTGCGGCGCGGTTGCTGTCGTGAGAAAGATTCGACAACCCGTTCAGGTCAGCCTAATGGCAGTCCAACGGTTCAGGCCTGTCACCCGGAAAGGTTGGCAGGGTGACCAGTGATCGGCAACTCCGCGGGGACTCAAGTGTCTGGGCGCCGAACGCCCTGCCGCAGACGGAGCATTTCCGGTTGATCGATCGGGAACAGCGCGGACATCTTCGAGAGCAACCGGCGCTAATGCTTGATGAATGCGTAGTCGCGGTTGAGTGCATAAGGGGCGAACCAGCCGGGAATGTTACTCAGCGGTAACACACTCTGGTCCAGCTTGATTCCCAGCGTATCGCGCATGAAGGCCCGGCGGAGCTGAATCCGATTCCAGGCTGCGGGATAGGTAGAGGCAAACTCCTGACGCAGTTTTTCGTCGGCCAGAGCGACACCATCTTCGGCGTTGGCGCAGCAGAACGGGCCCTTGGAAAGAGGAATCAGATCGGCCTGCAGTGCAGCCCCCGAGGGGAGCGTGGCCTGACTCCCTTTAAAGAACGGGGTACTCATCCATTCATCGAGATGAATGTAGTGGCCGGGATTCAGCGCCAATTGAAACAGGTCCTTGCGAGTCACCATCTGCACACGATCGTAGACCGCCCCGCCGTTGGCACCGACAGCGATGCTTTCATACCACGTGGCAACCGTTTCAAAGTAGTTGCTGGCAAACTGCGGGTAAAACGTCTTGAGGCTGTCGGACAACTCTTCCGGACCTCGGGCGATCATCCCCGCCCGGCGGGTCAGGGCCCCTTCCACACCGAGTGCCATCGTATACGGTTCACCCAATTTCGCGCGAGTGTCGGAAGGGCTGGCGAGTTCACGCCGCGCTTTTTCACCGAAGCTCGCCATGGCATGGCAGTTCAGGGGGAGTCCACCACTGTCGTAAAAGCGTTCGAGAATTTTCTCGCTGCAGCCCACCTTCAAATGCTTCAGTGCCGACAGGATACTTTCAGATGTCTTTGTTCCCGCGTATTCGAACCGGGCGAGCTGATGCACGGAGTTGCGGAGCCGCAGGCCATCGTAAGGATTCATCAGCAGGGCATTGGCGTTGCGCACCTGCGCGTTGTCGTCGGTCAGCAGACGAAAGGCGTCGACCAGGTAAGAGGGGATCTCGATGGTCGTTTCGGGGGAGTGGAAATTCGCCCGGTCGTAGTACTTCCACCCGACACAGCCGACGACGGTTCTACCGCGGATTCCGAAGTCTCTGAGAATCGTGAGGAGCGGTCGCGAACTATCGCGCGGTTGACCAAGCAGACTGAATTCCTGAAAGAGTTCGGATTCGATCTGCAGCTCATCGCGTGGGAGGAACTCGGAACACTCGTTCCCGACGAGCAGCAGCCGCTTCCCCGAGCGGTCCATCAGGAACAGGGCTTCTTCGAAGCGGGGGTCGAAACCAATCAGAAAGTTCAGATTCGCCGAGTGTTCGCGATCGGCATAAATCGCCAGAACATCGAGTCCTTCCACCCGCATCCGGTCGATCGTCAGCGCGAGCCGTTCCAAGTAAGTGGAGACAGGGAGCGCGGGAATTTCATCGGCGGCGCCAAAGTCCGGCAAAGAGATCCGCCGCAACGAAATCATTGGCTGTTCCTGTCGGTCACCGAAAGCGGAATGGCTGGGGTTTTGACCTGCAGTCGTCAGTGCAGGGAAAACCGCGATGTCTGGCTGTCAGAATATCATTCGGGTTCAAAAGGTCGAGCCTCAAGAATTTTCTTTCGCCAGGTACAACCGGTTGATCCGGACAGGTTTTCCAGACGATTCAACCGTCAGCAGCGCGCCCCGCTGGAGTGGTCCTCAGACCGCTGCCGATTCTTTCGAAGAGCGTGCCGTCGACGACTGCTGTCGTGATCGCAGCGAAATGCGTCATTCGGATTCTCCGATCTTCAGGACTTCACCCATGTCACTGACACCGCTCCATGTTGCCGTCTTGCTCGGCGGCGATTCTGCCGAGCGGGAAATCAGTCTGCAATCCGCCGCCAATGTGATGGCCTCGCTGCGGCTGGCGGGGCATCGTGTCAGTCCGGTCGATCCTTCTCTGATTCCACTGGCCCAGTTGAACTGGACCGACGTCGACGTCGCATTTCTGGCGCTGCACGGGACGCATGGTGAAGATGGAGCGGTGCAGCGGGAACTGGAAGCGTTGCAGGTCTGCTACACCGGCAGCTCCGCACTCGCCTCCGAACGGGCCTTTCACAAACTGGCCGCGAAAGTGATGTTTCTGGAAGAGAACCTGCCGACTCCGGTCTATCGGGAAATTCCTGCCGGGGCGGGGGCCGAACAGCTGCAGCAGCTGGCCGGGCAGATTGGTTATCCGCTCGTCATCAAGCCGGAAGCACAGGGATCGAGTCTGGGGGTCACGCTGGTGACGGAGCCCTCGCAGCTCGCGGCAGCGGCGGAGGCAGCGCTGCAGTTCGATCATCGAATCTTTATGGAACGAGCGATTCCGGGAGAAGAATGGACCGTCTCCGTGCTGGACGATCTGGTGCTGCCACCGATTCGCATCTCCACACCACATTCGTTTTTCGACTTCGCGGCGAAGTACAGCGATGTGCAGACACGTTATGACATCATGGATGACCCGCAGCAGACGGTGACCCGCCGCGTGCGTGATCTGTCGTTACGGGCGGTGAAATCGCTGGGCTGCCACGGCCTCTGCCGGGTGGATCTGCGTGTCGACCCCGCCGGACAACCGTGGTTGCTCGAAGTGAACACGATTCCGGGAATGACATCGCATAGTCTGGCTCCGAAAGCTGCCGCCAGTGTGGGTTGGTCGATGAGCCAGCTCTGCGAGGAGATGATCGTCTCTGCGCTCGCGCAGCGTTCGCGGTTGCCGGGAGCGTTGCCGGCCGCACGGTGTGCGTGATCCGCAGACCGATTCTCGGTGGTGAGTCTGACAGTCTGCGCGATTGTGTCGGCTGATCGGGACATGCTGAATTCCTGCGAATCAAAGGCCCGGGGACCGCGGGTCTGCCGATGCAGTGAACATCTTTCCTCGTGCACTCACCGTGATTCGCATGGCAGCGGCGGCAAACTCGACGAAATCCCGGAAACCAGCGCGTCCTCCCTCGGCAGGAGCAGGGGAGCCTGCTGCACCCTCGTTTCTGAGGAACTGGCTGTTTCGACCGGGAACGCTGATCATTGCTGCGTTCTTCACAGCCATCGTGGTGCTGGTGCCCTATCTGCCCTGGCTCCTGCCGAATCTCGTTGAGCAACCGGAATACCAGTTCACTCTGGACCGGATCGAAATCAATGCCCCGACGGCGTGGGTTCCGTCGACGATCGCCGAACAGGTGCGGGAGGGGGCCAATCTGCCGGAGACGGTGTCGTTACTGGAACCACGTCTCTGTCAGGAAGTGGCGGAAGCGTGGAGCAAACATCCGTGGATCCAGTCCGTGAAATCGGTGCAGATCACCAATGCGCCCGGGCTGCGCATCGAAGTCGAATATCGACAGCCAGTCGCGTTTGTGGCGACTGATAAGGGGCTTTACCCGGTTGACCGGGAAGGGATTCTGTTACCCCCCTCGGACTTCAAGATCGGCGAGACGGGACGATTACCTCTCATTCGAGGGATTACGACGCAGCCACAGTCAGCGGCGGGATTCCCCTGGGGAGACAATGCCGTGCGGGCGGGAGCCCAGCTGGCGGCGATTCTCGCTCCCGAACAGGATCTGGAAAAGTACTGGAACCGTTTCCACTGCAAGGCGATTCTGGTTTCGGCTGCGAATCGTTTCGCAACACCGGAACAGCTCAACCTGGAGATTGAAACGGTCGGGGGTAGTCGCATCATCTGGGGCCGTCCCCCCGGTGCCGATGCGCTGGAGCCGACGGTTGATCAGAAACTGCTGCGGCTGCAGCAATGTCTCTCGCGGATTGGCAGCTTCGAGACGCCGGGGCGTCCCTATCGGGTCGATATCCGTCAGTTTGATGCGATCGGGCTTGAACCGATTCAGGGGCAGCTGAAGTAAGCCTGTCTTGTCAGAGGGGCCGATCTTTTTCGTTCCGGTCTCACTCATTGCCGGTTCGGCTGGGCCACCTGCCGACTGTGCAGTCTTGCGATTCCGCCATCCGTTGCGGTACTTTGGCGCCGGGTTCCGCGGTCATCCAGGAGCGTCCGGGAACAATCACAATCGACACACGGAAGGAGGGCTCGATGTCGCTGCTGCGATTCAAGCTGGTCGCGTTGACACTGGGGCTGGGATGCCTCGTCGCAACTTACGGTTTTGGTTTTGCGAAAAACGGAGAGAATTCTCCGCAAGATCTGTTGCCCTCGAACTCCATCATTTATGCCCGGCTCGATGGGAGTTTGCTGCATCAGGAGGCGTTTGAAGAGACTGCCGCCTATGCCGCGCTGTTCGAGTCGGGACTCGTGGATGTGGCCCGTCAGCTGGTCACGCTGTTAATGGAACAGGCCAACGACTCCGAGCAGGTCAGCACCGCGTATCACCATGTTCTTGAAAACGGCGTGTCGTTGAGTGTGGCGGTCGATCCCCCCCGCGAGGGACCACCCGCAGTCTGGGGGACGATTGTCGTTCACAACGGCGGTGAAGGGGTCGGACTGCTCAAGAGCCTCGTCGAAAACGAGGAAGAGCTGAACCTGAATGTCACCACCCGGAAGATCGGGACCCGACTTGTGGAATACGCCATGATCCCCCAGTCCCCTGCCGAAATCGGCTGGTGGGAAGAGGGGGACCACATGCTGATTGCCATCGGCATCAATGCGGTCGCCAACGCCATTCAGGTTGCTGACGGGAAGCGGGACAGTCTGGCCAAGAACCCGCTATGGGAACGTTATGCCGATCCTGAAGCCGAGCGTGAATTCACGATGACCTGCGTTGGCTGGTTCGATTTCGGCACGCTGCGGGAGATGTTCGGCGAGATCACCATTCCCGGGCCGCGGCGTCCGGATGGTCAGTCACCCACGGTGAACGAAGCCTTGAAAGTGCTGGGGCTCGACACCTTCAGTCATGTCGCTGTTCAAAGCGGCTATCGAGGTGAGGCGCTTTGGTCGGAAACGTTTGTGGACGCACCGGGAGAACGGACCGGGCTGATGTCGCTGCAGGATCAGGAGACCTTGACCTGGGCAGAACTGCCGGCCATTCCGTGGCATCATGGCGGCTTTTCGGCGGCCAGCTTCAACTGGCAGAAAGGGGTCGAAACGCTGCTCGCGGTTTCCCGCGAGGTGCTGAGTTACGCTCCGCCGCAGAATCGGAAAGAATTTGAACAGGGTCTCAAGGATGTGGAGCGGGAACTCGGCATACCGGTCGAGAAACTATTCGCGCCGCTCGGCTATATCAACTGCCTGTATACCGATGATGCCCAGGGATTTCTGGGGCTGGGAACCGTCGGTGTTGTCAGCGTGAAAGATCACCGGACGCTGCTGGCCAATCTCCGGACCCTGCTGAATAAGATTCAGGAGCGGGCCGGCGAGGACTTCCGCTTTCGCGAGGTCAATGAAAACGGACATACCAAGTTCTATCTGGAATTTCCCAAGGCCCCCTTCTTCTCACCGACAATCAGTGTCGACAAGGAATGGATGATTGTGGGAATGATGCCGCAGGCGGTGAAATCCCAACTGCTGCGGATGTACGAGGATCTGGCGTCGTTCAATCCGGCGGAAGAGTTGGCCTCCGAACTGGCGGAGCTCCCCGCAGAGTTCACATCGGTGACGGTGATGGATCCGACTCCGCCGATTCGCCAGCTGGTCAGCCTGGCCCCGTCGCTGCTGGGGCTGGCGGAACTCGGCATGAAAGAATCGGGTGTGTTTCCCAAGGATCAACCCTTCCCGGTGACTCCCGATCTCGTTCCTCCGGCGGAGCTGGTGACGAATCCGCTGTTTTATAACGTCGCCATGTCGACCCCGACCGACAACGGCAGTCGCCTGTACACCCGGCAGTCGCTTCCCGGCGTCCCCCTTTTGGGAGGCAGCCTGGGGGGAGGCAACACCGGCGTCGCCTCTTCGGCGGTCATGGTCTCACTGCTGCTGCCTGCTGTGCAGAACGCTCGCGAAGCAGCCCGCCGCGCCCAGTCGATGAACAACCTGAAGCAGATTGGCCTCGCCATTCACAATTATGCAGACACGCACGACCATCTGCCGCAGGGGACCATTCCCAACGACAAGCTCGAGCCGAATGAGCGGCTCAGCTGGCTGGTCTCGATTCTGCCGTATCTGGATCAGGCCGCTTTGTACGAAAAGATCAATCAGAAGTTGGACTGGGCCGCTCCGGCGAATGAACCGGCTGTCGAAACCGTCTTGCCCGTGTTCCACAATCCGAGCGAGGTCGTCTGGTCCGGAACCAACCTTTCCAACTACGTCGGCATCGCCGGACTGGGCGAAGCAGGACCGACACTCCCCGTGACAAGTCCCAAAGCGGGGATGTTCGCCTATAATCGGGTGACCCGGTTCAGCGATGTGAAAGACGGATTGTCGCAAACGCTGATGACCAGTGAAGTGACTCAAGAACTCGGACCCTGGGCAGCCGGTGGCCGGGGAACCATCCGCCCCTTCACCCAGCAGCCGTACCTCAATGGTCCCGACGGTTTTGGCGGCAGCCATCCCGACGGAGTGCTGATGGGACTGGGAGATGGATCGGTCAGATTGATCAGTGATCAGATCGATCCCGGTGTTCTCGAGGCCCTCACCACGATTAACGGCGGTGAAGATGCTCATGACTTTTAGCGCAGGTTGCTCGGTTCCGTCCCCGCGCTGTGCGCCGCTCGATTGACGAAAAAGCCGAGTGCCTGCGGCGAGGCTGCGTCGACGGAAAGTCAGAATGCTCTGGATCCATGAATCGGCCGGATGCTCGTGTTTCGGGCGTCCGGTCGATCATCGCGGACTTTTGCATGGCGTGACGGCTCGAACTAGAATCGGAATGCTCTCGAGCCGGTTGCTCTTTCCCGTACTCGCGCGGTCAGCGTTTCGTATGATGGAATGCTGACATTCGCGTGGCGAGGGGGGGGGCATCACATGTCAAGATGTTCTCGAGTCAGCCGCTTCCGGTCACCGCCCGTCCGTATTGAATGTAGAAAATCCTATGCAGTTTCAGCATGCTGTGCTGGCCAACGGCCTTGAAATCGTTGCCGAGATCAAGCCTCAGGCCCAAAGCGCGGCGGTCGGCTTTTTTGTGAAAACAGGAGCCCGGGACGAAGACCTTGCCGTCTCGGGAGTCTCCCATTTTCTGGAACACATGGCCTTCAAGGGGGACGACCGGTTCTCCGCAGCCGACGTCAACCGCATCTTCGATGAAGTGGGCGCCAGCCAGAACGCCAGCACCGGGGAAGAGGTCACCTTCTATTACGCCGCCATTCTGCCGGAGTACCTGGAGCGGACATTTGAACTGCTGGCCGCCATGATGCGACCCAGCCTGCGCGAAGCCGACTTCAATGTCGAAAAGCAGGTGATTCTGGAAGAGATCGGCATGTACGAGGACATGCCCGCCTTCGCCGTCTATGAACTGGCGATGGGCCTGCACTTCAAAGGGCATCCGCTGGGGCAGAACATTCTCGGCTCAAACGCCAGCATTACCTCACTGGCTGCGGAACAGATGCGGGCCTATCACGGGGCTCGGTATGGAGCGGCAAATCTGGTGCTGGCCGCTGCGGGCAATATCGACTGGGATCAGCTGCAGCGGCTTGCCGAAACGTATTGCGGCCACTGGCAGCGAGGGACGCCGGGACGGGTCGTCGTCGAGGCGCAGCCTGCCCCCTCACGGGTCTGGCAGCAGCGGCCGGCGATGAATCAGGAACATGTCATGCAGCTGGCAGCGGCCCCCTCGGCACAGAGTCCGCTCCGGTTCGCCGCAGAGATTGTTTCCAATATCGTGGGTGACGATGGCGCCAGCCGCCTCTACTGGGATCTGGTGGAGACCGGCCTCGCCGAGACCGCCGACCTGGGCTACAACGATTACGACGGCAGCGGCACCTGGACAACGTACCTCTGCTCGCAGCCTGAAGAGACGCATCGCAATCTCGAGCGAATCGCCGCGATCTATGAGGAGTTCAACCGGACGGGACCGACCCTGGAAGAGTTTGAACAGGCCCGCAACAAGGTCGCTTCACGAATCGTGATCGGCAGTGAACGTCCGATGGGACGGCTCGCGGCGCTGGGGGATAACTGGGTCTATCGCCGGGAATACCGCAGCGTGGCGGACGATCTGCAGTCCTTGCGCAATCTGACTTTGCAGGACATTCGCGAACTGCTCGATCGATATCCACTGACGCAGACGACACTCGCGGGACTCGGTCCGCTGGCCGGATAGAGGCGTGACACCGGTGTCTGCCCGTGCGAGTTGCATCATGCTCGATGAGCGGCACACCGACACACGGTGAATGGGAACGCAGAGCTGGGAGTGGAAAACTCCCCTTCAGTCACGCGGCAACATGCCTGCAGTGCAGGACAGTCTGCCGCGTGACGGAAAGAAGTTGGTCAGCAAGAGCAGATTGCTCTGTCCAGTCCCCCCGCAGCCAGCGTTTCGTTTGGTGAAATGCTGACATTCGCGTGGCGAGGACGGGGCCATCAAATGTCAAAATGCTCCAGAGGTTCAGGCCACGCGGCGGCGCGGCTCGAACTGCAGCACGTCCGCTTCGACAGCCTGCTGTTCGCGGACTCCTTCGATGAAGGCTTCGAACACCTGCATGTCGAGAGCCGAAGCCGATTCGCTTTCCGGGTGGAACTGCACGCCGAGGCACCACCAGTTTTCCATGACCGACTCATAGGCTTCGATCACACCGTCCATGGCGGTCGCGGAAGCACGGAAGACGTGTGCCAGCTGGTCGACAGCCATGTGGTGGTCGCTGTTCACGCGGATTTCTCCGGGCCCGTAGATGGAATCCATCCGGCTGCCGGGGACGATTTCAATCACGTGACGCAGGCAGTTTTCAACGGGGTCGCGATGACACAGCGACTTCATCACGTCTTCGGCGACGTGCTGGAACAGGGTCCCGCCGCAGATCACATTCAGCGTCTGCATGCCCGAGCCGATGGCCAGGGTCGGAATTTTCATTTCAAAGGCCAGGCGGGCGAGGCGACGATCAAAGTCTTCGCGTCGGGCCGGCATGGTGCGGGTGATGGGGTGCTTCTCGAAGCCCAGGCGGATCGGGTCGAGGTCCAGTTTGCAGCCGGTCAGCACGAGACCATCTACTTTTTCGAGGACAGCCCGGAGGTCGTCATCTTCCGCGAGCGGGGCGAGCATCATGGGGATGCCGCCGCTGCTGGACACCGAATCGTAGTATCCCGAGTGAATCCAGGAGAACGCGAAGCTGTCTCCTTTAGCAGGACGGAAATCGGCGTTCATGGCGATTACGGGCTTGTTCATTCATCTCATCCTTGTCTGAATAAACGGCTGCGAGCTGATCGAAAGGTCGCAGTGATTGAGCTGTCTTCCGGTGACGGGAAGCGTCCGTCCGGTCGGGAGGAAGCGTTCAGGAGAGCAGGCAAACAGGGGCCATCGCTACGTCTCAGCCGCAGGATGGGAATGTTTATCCGCCGGTTTCAGAGAGGGAGCCTGGTGCCAGCAATTCTCCGGAAGTCAGGCCTGTAGGGGCCAGCCTCGCAGAGACAACCTCGGACTACAGCAGTGCCGGGCTGAAGCAGCATCGGATTCCATTCCTGTACCTGGACTCGTTCCACCAGTCCGGAAGGACGTGAATACTCGACAGGAGCGTTCACAGCCTTCACTGCCGGCGGTGCGTGATGCATGGTTCCGACCGGCAAGATCTGCATACGTTACCTCAGGTTCTCACGGTGTAAAGCACCTTGACGATTTTGTGGGAAGTCCCGCCGGAATTGTAAAATCGGCTACCACATCTGGTGGCCGGGCCCCTGCATCTCTGGCAGAAACTGCCGGTGGTCCCCGGAAACTTCTCTTGATCTGGCAGCGGGATTCTGCCGGATTGCCCTCCGCAGGCTTTGCAGATTTCATGGTGGGCGCATGAATAGAGGCTGTCGGATGTGACAGCCTCTGTCCTCATGTTCAGGTGGAACGTTCCGCTCAGCCTTCGATCACCGTGGCCTTCTTGATGTAGTCCAGGCGGGGGAACCGGTCCTGCAGGTACGCGTTTCCACGGGTCTGGATCTGTCCCTGGTCGGGCTGCTCGCCGTACTCCTTGTTCAGGGCATCGACGACTTCCATGCCGGAGATCACCTTGCCGAAGGGGGCGAAGCGCTGGCGGTCGAGGAAGCTGTTGTCGCCGAAGTTGATGAAGATCTGCGTGGTGCGGCTGTTGGGCATACTCGTTTGGGCATAGGTGACCATGCCGCGCGTGTTGGACTGCTTGACCGGATCGTCCTTCAGCGACTTGGAACGCCACTCGGCAGCGACTTTGGGATCTCCGGGAATGCCGAACTGCACCATGAAGTTCTCGACGAGCCGGAAGAATCGTGCTTCGTCATAGGCACCCGCTTCGACAATTTTACGGAAATGTTCCGCACCGTTGGGGGCCCACTCCGGATGGACTTCGACGACGAAATCCCCTTTAGTCGTTTCAAACTTCACCTGGTACACAGGGTTCTCCGTCTATTGAAAAGGATGCAGGCCGGCGGCGGCCGACCTGCCGAATAGGTCAACTGCTGTTCGAGCCGGTCGAACTACTTCACGATCGTGGCCGACTTGATGAAATCGAGATTGGGGAACTGCTGATCGAGATAGGCGTTCCCCTCTTTCTGAATACGGAACTGATCCGGGCCGCGACCATTGGGAGCCCCTTCGCCGTATCCGCTGTACAGCTTATCGACGACATCCATCCCGGAAACGACCTGGGCGAACGGAGCGAAACCGGTCCGGTCGAGATGGCGGCTGTTGTCCACGAAATTAATGAACATCTGCGTGGTGCGGGAATTGGGACCGCTGGTGGCAAACGAGATCATGCCCCGCGTGTTGGACTGCTTGACGGGGTCGTCCTTGATGACCTTGCTGCGCCATTCCCCAGCGATTTTGGGATCGGCATGAATTCCAAACTGCACCATGAAGCCGTCAATCACGCGGAAGAATTTCGCGTTGTCAAAGAACTTCGACTCCACGAGTTCTTTGAAGCGGGCGGCACCGAGAGGAGCCCATTCCGGGTGGACTTCCACGACGAACTCTCCCTTGGACGTCTCGAACTTCACTTTGTAGGGAGCTTCCGCTGCGGGCTGCGCCTGGGCGAGCCCGGAAAAAAGTGTGAAAGCGACTAAAGTCATCAGACAGTAACGCACGGGAATCCTCCTTGGGGTGAATGCCATCGGGAATCGGGCTGCGCTGGGCTATTTGTCAGCGGAGCCTTCAGCAGGCTTCTCATCTGCAGGCTTCGAACTTTCTGCCGCAGGCTCCTGCGGTGGGGTGTCGGCAGGCTTCGAAGCTTCGGACTTCGGCTCGTCAGCTGGCTTTACCGGTTCGGGCTTGGCCGGTTCCGAGTGGACAGGCTTGGGGAGTTCGGCTGCCGGTTTGGCCGGCGCGGCCTCCTCGGTTTTTGCCGGCTCCGCTTCTGTCGCAGCCGGTTTTTCCGAGGGAATGGCTTGAGGCAGAATGCGGGCGCTCTTGATGAAGTCGAGTCGGGGGAACGATTTGTTCAGGTACGCATTCCCCTCTTTCTGAATTCGGTCCTGCTGCGGCTGCTCACCATATTCCTTGTTGAGGGCATCGATAACATCCATTCCGCTGATCACTTTGCCGAAGGGCGAGAATCCCTGCCCATCAAGTTGACCGCTGTTGTCGGCGAGGTTGATGAACAGCTGTGTGGTCCGAGAATGGGGGCCACTGGTGGCAAAGGTGACTGTTCCCGGAGTATTCGGGACCTTGACCCGATCATCTTCAATCCGGCGGCGCTGCCATTTGGTGGCGACCTTCGCATCGGCGGGGAGGCCGAACTGCACGACAAAGCCGGGGACCAGCCGGAAGAACCGGGCGTCGTCAAAGAAATGCTCGTCGAGCAGTTCCTTGAAGCGGGCGGCACCCCGGGGGGCCCACTTGGGGACCACCTCCATGACAAACTTCCCTTTGGAAGTGTCGAACTCGACCTGATACGGCTCGCCGGCTGCCGCCTCTGCCTCATCATCATGGTTGTGATCGTGGTCGTGGTCGTGATCCTCGGCTGTGGCCTTCGGGGCCGGCACGGGGGGCGCCGGATCCGGAGCCTCCGCGACGCATCCGGTCAGGAGGAGCAGTGACAGTGCCAACAGACTCAGTGGTTTCATTCCAAACGTCTCCAGTCTGTGCAGGGCCGAACGGCACCGGCAATCTTTGTTATCAGCGTTCATCGTGGTCAGCGGTCGGGGCGCCCGCGAGGGTGGACCGCAGCCTACGAGAGTCTTCTGTTTTTTGACTTCCTCTTCGTCCCGCGGATGTGAGCATCTCACCATACGAAACTCTTGCTGCGGGGGACTGGAAAGAGCAGCCTGTTCTAGAAAATTCCCAGTTGATCACGGGCCTCTTCGGTCATCCGCTCCGGCGTCCAGGGAGGAGACATGACCAGTTTGATTTCGGCGGCCGACACATCCGGCAGTTGTTCAAGGGCCATTTTGGCCTGCTGAATGATCTGCGGGCCGGCCGGACAGGAGGGGCTGGTGAGGGTCATCGAAACTTTCACGTTCCCTTCCTCTTCCGCGGTCACTTCGTACACCAGACCGAGGTCGACGATATTGACCATCAACTCCGGGTCGATGACCTGTCGCAGGGCGTCCAGTAGTTCGGTTTCGTTCGCCATGTGAGGCGCCTGTCGTCGCTGCATCGTGATCAGCCCGGGCCGTTCACGGATTGAATGGAATGGTTTGATCTCGTGCTGTTTCCGCCTGGCACGTTCGCCGGTCTTGCCCGGCGTCGGATGGCTACAAGTTGCAGCAACATCGTGTGGGACCCAATCCTGCCGGGCCACACCGACAGATTTTGCCGGTCGCCCCGCCGGTCAACTTCTCCGGGAAGCCGAACCGCAGGGGTTGGTGATCAGTGCGAATCGCACCGGTCCCTGCTGCCATTGTAGAAAGCCCACAACGGTCTCGCGAGCGCCCTAGTTCGGCTGGGAGGACTTGGGGCGAAAATCGTCACAACGTGAGACGGGTCAGTTCTCTCCGTCGTTCCAGCGGGATTTGTGACAGGACGGGGGAGCGGTGCAGTTTCCACCGCTGCCACGCTTTCGGGAGACAGAGAGTCTGCCTGTGCCACGTCGATCCTTATCTCTACACGAGCATGCGAGGAATGCGGGTGCGAGGAGGAATGCGCAGAAAGGAGGGTCTTGCGTTGCTTGCAAATCTGGATCAACCGCGACAACCGGTTTTGGCGGCACTTTCGTTAGATCCGTCAAACTTTCACTCATCCGCAACCTGCGCCGACGCCGAAGATTCTGATGAACGCGCAGATCCGTCTGTGTTCGTCCACCGTCAGAAAATCGTCCCCAGGGGGGGCCGGCTGGGTGAACAACAGCGAAGTGGCTGGGGACAACGGCCACAACTCGTTGATGCGTTGAGTTTTCGGCGGAAGCGTCGCCCGGTGACGGGCCCTTGGAATCGTGTTCCACTTGAATGAAGTGGTTGTTGGAGAGACTCATGCACTGGACTCGTCGAGTCAGCCTGCTCGCCCTGTTTCTGCTGCCCTGGACGATGGCAGAAATCGCTTCCGGCCAAGATCCGTCCGTGGGGAGCGTCATCCTCAGCCCGACTGATCCGGGTGTGATCTACGAGGATAGCTTCAGCGGCTCGATGGCCTTCAGCAATGACGGCGGGACCTACCTGCTGTTCGACAAAATGATTGGGAACGGGGTGGGCTTCTCCACCGGCTGGTCCCGCTTCGGTCTGCGGTCCGCCCTCTGGGAAGGGACCGACAGCCAGCTGTTCGGGGAAACCCACATGATGGTGACCGACGACTCACGCATCGGCTTCAACGTCGGGGGCGGTTACCGCTGGCTGGACTCCGGCGCCGGGCTGTGGGGCGTCAACGGCTGGTACGACAACTACGAGTCGAATACTGGCTTCCGCTATCAGCAGATTGGCATCGGCGGGGAATACCTGAGCCCCGGCTTCGACGTGCGCACCAACTTCTATATCCCGACCGGCAACCGTGAAAACTTTGTCGGCATTGATGATCCGGGCAACATCCCCGTCTACATGGGGAACACCTTCGGAACCAACGGCATCGGGTTCTTTGAACGGGCCTACTACGGCTGGGATGCGGAAGCCGGGGTCGGTGTTCCGGGAACGGACTGGCTGCGGGCTTATGTCGGTCCTTATGTGGTCGCTTACAACAGCCAGGAAACAGTCGGGGTGCGAGCCCGTGCGGAAGCCCGCTTCACCTACGGCACGGCTGTGAACTTCATGGTGACCAACGACGACAAGTTCGGTACCAACCTGAACCTGAACGTCGAGCTTCGCTTCAGCGGCAATGCACTGGCGACGCGGTTTGGCATGGACTACACCGGCTACGGTCGGCGCTACGATCAGGTTCGCCGCAACTGGCCCGTGCAGACTCACGTCGATCGCGACGGCATCTTCGTGCCGTACATCAACCCGCGGACCGGCAACGACTACGTCCTGACCTGGGTCGACAACACCGCCGGTCCGGGAGGGGACGGCAGTTTCGAAAACCCGTTCCAGAGCCTGCCGGGATCAGCCCCCTCGTCTGACCTGGTCCTGGTGCGGGCGGGAGTCGGTGATACCACCGGAACGATTCAGCTGGTCGACTACCAGCAGCTGCTGGGTGAAGGTCAGACCCATATCGTAAATACAACTCGCGGTCCGATCGCCCTGCCGGAAGACGGTTTCAGCAGCGTCGGCCCCGCCCCGGTACTCGTGGGCTCGGGTGGTGCGATTCCGGTCGTCACACTGGCTGATCACAACGTGGTCCGCAGCTTCGAAATCAACGCGATGAACGGCATCGCGGGAACTGACGTGCAGGACTTCCGTCTGCGGGACCTGACCGGCACGCTGACCAACGGCATCAACATCACCAACGCCAGCGGCCTCGGCGTGCTGCAGAACATCGACTTCAACGTCAATGCCGGCGGAACCGGGATTTCCGTGGCCAATACCTCCGCCGATCCGTTGCTGCTGTGGGCCCGTGACGTGCGGACCGATGGCGGTAACTTCGGGACGTCCCTGCGGGCGATGGGTGGCGACGTCGCTCTCGATGTCGCTCGCCTGGAGACGACCGGAGCGACCGTGGCAGGTCTGCGATTGCAGGTCAACAACGCCGACATGAGCGGTGTGCTCAGTGAAGTGAACAGCTCGGATAACGCGGGTACCGGCGTCGATTACATGGCCAACAACGCCACGGGAGAAATCGACTTCGATCTGTTGAACGCTTCCAATAACGGTATCGACGGTCTGCGAGCTGTCGCCGATGGGGGTTCCAATGTCTCGCTGGATATCACCAACAGCACGCTCGTGGGCAACCTCGATGACAACCTCGAAACCAACGCTCACAACTCTTCTGTCCTGAACCTGTTCGTCGATCCCACAGATCTGAGCATGGCCGGTGACAATGGCTTCGAGTTCCGCGTCACCAGCGGGGCGACACTCAACGCCGTCTTCCGGGACGTGACCATCGACGGCTCTGCTGACGATGCCGTGAACGGTGCTGTCGACACCGCCGGAATGGCCTCACTGACATTCGACAACGTGACCGGCAACGACTCGGGTGAAGACGGTATCGATATCGTCACCAGCACCTCTGGCCAGCTGCAGGCGAACATCAGCAACAGCTCCTTCGATAACAATGCGAACCGCAATATCGCCCTGGTCGCCCAGAGCAGCAGCCAGCAGGTTCTGAACTTCAACAATGTGACCGCCGATGGTCCGGCCGCTGTCGACAATGTCGTGATGCGGGGAACCGGTGGTCAGATCACCTCATTCTGGAATGGCGGTTCGATTTCGGGTTCTTCCGGCAACGGTGTGCGGGCCCACGCGAGCGGAGCCAGCAGCTTCGTCTCGATGGACTTCGACAGCGTGCTCGTGGAAGGAAACACCAACAACGGCTTCGAACTCTCCTCAACGGGGACCGCCGATGTCGCCCTGCGGCTGAATGGTTCCTCGGTCGGGAACAACGGTCAGAACGGAATCGGTGCGACCGTCGACACGGCGGGGTCTTATGTGCTGGTTCAGCTGGCTGACACCTCAGTGGACGGCAACGGCAATCACGGGGTGACCGCCAATGTGACGGCCGGAGCCTTCGGTCTCAACGGAACCGCCGGCGGGAACTCGATCAGCAGCAACATCGGCTCCGGGGTGGAAATTACCGCCAGCGGTGCCGACTCCGTGGCCTTCATGAACCTGAATGACACCGTGATTGACAACAACGGAGCCTACGGGGTGATGCTCGATGCGGACGACTCGGCTGTCGCGCTGGCTCAGTTGAGCAACGGCTCGGCTTCCGGCAACGCCTTCAGCGGGATCTCGACACTCTCGGACAACGCCACTGTCCAGATCCAGCTGACCGACATGACGATGGACAATAACGGATCCAACGGCCTCGATTTCACCGCCCTGAATGGCGGGACGATGCAGGTTCTCGGAAACGGCGGGACCGCCTCAGGGAACGCGGGCTCGGGGATCGCCGGTTATGCGACCGGGGCTGGCAGTGTCGCCTCCGCGAGCTTCTCGGATGTCGTCGCCGACAACAATACCTTCGACGGCTTTGAATTCGCAGTGGATAATGGTGGCGAGATGACTGCTGAGATCCTCAGCACGGGTCTCTCTTCTGCTTCCAACAATGACCTGAACGGGATCAGCCTGACTGTGAATGACGCCGGCTCCGTCGGTGCCCTGATCATGACCGGCAATACCACCGCTTCCAACAACGGCGGCAATGGCCTGGTCGCCATTGCCAACAATGCCGACTCGATGGCCGTTCAGGCTGCCGGCAACTTTGACAGGAACGCGGTGAACGGTGTGCGGATTGAATCCTTCAGTACTCTGCAGACGGCTGCCGCCTTCAATGGCGATGGGACTTCCTCTGCGGACGGTAACGCAGCTGCCGGGGTGCAGGTCAACGTGTTTGGAGGATCGATTGCTCCGATCAACGTGACGACGCTCACTCAAAACGTGCTGGTGAATGGCCTGGATATTCATGACCTGAGTGCGTCGAACAACGCCACCGCAGGGGTGTCAGTGAATCTGTTCGCGGTGACATCCTCAGATCTCAACGTCTCCTTTGTCGCAGCAGATGGCAACGGCACCAACGGGATTGAACTCACCTCGACCATTTCGAGCCTCACCGACCTGACGGTCGTCAACAACAGTGCGTCCGATAACGTCGGGGACGGCATCCTGGTGAATTCGACTCTCTCGGCCCAGACCGGAACGACCATCAGCGGCAACACTCTGGACTCGAACGGGACTGCCGGCCTGCAGTTCCGGGATATCGCGGGTTTCAATGCCGACACGACCGTGACGGGCAATACCATCACCGGAAACGGGACCGATGGCATCCTGCTCGATCTGCAGGCGACCACTGTCAGCAATCTGCAGATCGCTGATAACACGGACATCTCCGGCAATGGTGCCAACGGGATTAACTTCCTTATCTCCTCCTCGGACATCATCGGTAGTGCTGTCAGCGGAAACTCGATCAGCGGTCATGCCGCTGGTGACGGGATCCGGATCGTGAATCCGACCGGCGTCGGAACGCCACTGCAGATCGACTTCGATAACAACAGCATCACCGGCAACAGCGGTGGGGCGGGTGTGCGAATCGAACTGGCGGGAACGACCGAACTGCAGAGCAACTTCACCGACAACATCATCAGCACCAGCGGTCTGGACGGTGTGCTGGTCACGCTGAAGGACGCTTCCGTTCTGGATGTGGCGGACTTCTCCCGGAATACGCTGGAAAGCAATCTGGGAATGGGTGTGCACATCACGGCGGAAGATGCATCCCGCCTGAACTTCCAGGCCGGGGCCTCCAGTGGGGGAACGGACCGGAATACGTTCACCGGAAACACCGACGCCGGCATCGGCATCAGCCTGATCGAAGATTCCCAGGCCAGCGTGACCGTGACTCACACCGACATTTCGGGGACCGTCAACGGCACCAACACCACCTTCAATGGAGAAGGACTGCACATCCGCACGACCGACAACGCCGTGCTGACCGGGCTGCAGATTGGTGATGCCGCAGAGGTGAACACGACCTTCAACGGCAATGAAAGCCACGGGATGCAGATTCTCGCGAATCTCAGTTCCAGTGCTCTGAACCCGACGATCCAGAACGTGCAGGCCAACGGCAACCAGGGTGACGGTCTGAACTTCCGCCGCACCGGCAATGCCCTGGTGGGAACCGTGAATATTCTGGACAGCGAATTCAGCAACAACACCAACGATGGTCTGAACCTGACCAGCAGTGTGGGCAACCTGACCGACACCTACATCGTGGATAACAACGTGATCTCCCAGAACGGGAATCGCGGAATTGCCCTGACAGCCGAGTACGACGCCGACGTGGTCGCGACCATCTCGAACAACACGATCACCTTCAACGGAAACGAAGGGATCGAGCTGATGGAAACCATCGTGGTGCCGGCCGATTCCCGCTCGCTGACCGTCGACATCCTGCAGAACACCATCAGTAACAACGGTGGCTCGGGGATTTATGTCGCCGGTCTGCATGACCTGACGATCGACAGCAACATCCTCGACGCCAACGGTCTTGACGGCATCTGGATCGTCTCCGCTGCCCTGAACCCTGCGGACCCCACGGTGATCAATAACAATCAGATCACCAACAACGGGATTCACGGGATTGATCTGTCGGCAGGAAACCTGACCGCGTCCATTACCAACAACGACATCAACGACAACGCCAGTGAAGGGATTATCAGCTTCGCCGGTGCAGATACCGTCATCTCCAACAACAACGTGCTGAATAATGGTGGCGATGGGGTGGCTCTGAACGGTGGTTCACACACCATCAACAACAACCTGATCCAGGAGAATGCGGGCGATGGATTGCAGCTGATCTCTTCGGAAGGTCTGGATCTGACGGTCGTCGCCGACAACAACCAGATTCGGGTCAACGAGGGACGCGGAATCAATCTGCTCGTCAGCGGCGATACCCTGGCACAGGTCTCGTTCAACAACGGACTGGTTCAGGGGAACAACCTGGAAGGGGTGTATGTGGTGAACACCGCCTCGACCACGCAATCGGTAGATGCACCTGCAACCGACCCGCTGAATGCTGACGGCAGCATCTTCGCCAACCCGCAGTTGGTGTTCGGCTTCGACAGCAACACCGTCATCAACAACGGTCTGGGAAGCGGCTTCGACGGCTCGGGTCTGGTGATCCGCGTCGGAACCAGCGGAGCCAGCACCGCGGCCAACGCCTATGAAAGTGCCGGACAGTTCGTGAGCAACGGTCTGGGCTTCACGGCTGCCAACCTGACCGGGGCAGGGGGTGTCCTCGCCTCGGTGACCAACAACAACATCCTGGGTCATCCGGGTGCAGACGTGCTGTTCGAATCGTTTGTCTCCACGGTGACTCCGGATACCACGGGGGGAACCTGGGATCTGGTGGACTACGATCCGACCGGCTATCAGCAGGATCCGGTGGCTCGCTTCGATCTGAACTTCGTCGGGAACACCGGTGATGATGTCGACGTGACCCGCTTCGGAGCCTTCTTCGAGAACGATGAATCGGTCTTTAAGTCCCGGACCGACGCACAGGACCCGGCCGGACCGTTCACCTCGGGAACTCGCGGACGCAACGCACAGCGTCTGGCAGGTCGCACGGGCATCTTCGCTCCGCCGCTGGTCAACACCGTGGGGGCTGGTGGGAACTCGAGCGACTTCCAGTACTCGGGAGTCGGTGTCAGCACCTTCCGCGTCTCCGCACCGTCCAACACCGCCGGCTTCGGATCGGGTGATAACTTCGGTTCCACCGTTCCGCTGGGAGCGGGGATCGGCGAACTCCCCTTCAGTTGGGGCGTGATTCCCTGATCCACAGTGAAATGCAGTTCAACGGAAAAGCGGCGATTCGAAAGAGTCGCCGCTTTTTTTGCGTTCCTCACGGCCGGGCCGGTGATCCCTTCGCAGCGGCGTCCGTTGTCTCGCCCGCGCTGGCGACAGGTTCTGAGGGGGCGATCTGATTTCAGCACTGCGAGTTCTCGCCCCGCAGAGCTTCGCCGCTCATCGAGAGAAATGAGCGGAGACGGGAACGAGAATACGGCTCCACCCTGTTACTTCAGCAGTCGCAGCCGCAACAGGACCCAGCCCGCGGAGACCGCTTCTTTCCAGTTGATCTTGGTCTGCCCGAACCGCCGTTCCTCGAAGTCGATGGGAACTTCGCAGAAGGTCGCGCCGACGCAGCGGAGGCGATACAGGATCTCTTCCTGGACGGCATAGCCTTTCGCCTTGGCTTGCGACCAGTCGACCTCGCGGAGCTTGCTGACCCGATAGCAACGGAAGCTGCCGCTGTTGTCACGGGTGTGTAGCCCGAGCATGAGTCGCGCGTAGAGATTGATGCCGCGACTCATGAAGTGGCGTCGCGGTCCCCAGCCGACAACCGTTCCCCCCGGCACATACCGGGAGCCGATCACGACGTCGAAGTTCTCTGAGGCAGCCAGCAGAGCCGGCAGAAACCGGGGGGGATGCGAGAAGTCGGCATCCAGATTGATCACGAACGTATAGTCGTGCTTCAGGGCGAAGTCGAAGGCGGCCATCGTGGCTGTTCCGAGGCCGAGTTTTCCCGGCCGTTGCAGCAGATGGATCCGCGGATTATCCCGCGCCAGTTCGGCAGCGTACCGGCCAGTGCCGTCGGGAGAATTGTCATCCACGATCAGCAGGTCAGCGTGCGGGACGTAGCGGAAGATCTCGGGAATCAGCAGTTCGAGATTTTCACGTTCGTTATAGGTGCACAGCGTGATCAGCACTCGTGTCGATTCAGCCATGCGTCACAGAACCCGGTCGAACGTGGTCGGCGTCCGACCGTGGAATACTCAGGCAGAGGTCGAATTTTTGACCGTGGAGAGAATCTCGGCCAGTGCCACCTGGACGACGTTTTTCTGGCTGACATTGGCGGGAATTCCCGCCTGTGCCTCGGTGAGATGCGAAAAGACGATCTCCGCCTCGGCCACCAGTTCGTCCTGGCAGTGGGCGGTGACGGTCGTCATTCCCCCCTCCTCCCGTGATTCCTGCAGCTGCGCGGTGTAGATCAGCTGGTCGCCCGGTCGCGCACTGCGGTGGGAAACGAACTTGGGAATCTTGGCGAGGAACACCAGGTATTTGAAGTTGTGGGATTCCCCCAGCAGGATGCCGCCGGTCTGCGCCATGCCTTCCATGATCAGTGAGCAGGGCATCACCGGAAAACCGGGGAAGTGGTCGTGAAGGTGCTCTTCGGAAAGAGAGACATTCTTCACGGCGCGGGCCTGCTTGCCGCTTTCAAACTCCAGAAATCGATCGATCCAGAACCAGCGCATGGGTCTTTCCGTGAATCACCGACCGGCTTGGCGGCGGGTGATGAACTCTCACCACAGACTGACGAGAGGGTCTTGGTGTTTCAGCAGGCCCGTTCCGCCAGGTGACGGAACGGGCGATGATTTACGTCAGCAACTCAACGGCGAATCCCGAACTCCGGAGCTGACCGCCTTCGTGAAGGCCGTCGGTGATGGCCTCCCTGATTGCGGGGGGAATGATTTTTCCGGCTCCGGATGAAACGGAGTGCCGGTCGTTCCCTGCTTCTGCACACGCTCCACTGCGGTGCACAGGCCGGAACAACCCGTCAGCACTAGCCGAGCTTGGCACCGATGAATTTGCAGATCATGTCGACCGTGTACAGGTCGGAGATGTTTTCCACCTTGGGATTCGCTGCCAGCTTGTCGATGTTGGCGTAGGGGAGGCGCTTGCGGAATTCTTCGATCCCGGCAGCGGTCACCTTGCCGTCGGCGATGTAGCCCGAATCGGCGGAGCCGAGGTTTTCAGGGAACAGTTCCGCGCGGGGGATCTTGATGTCGAATGCCTTTTCCAGGCGGAAGACGATATCCAGAAAGTCGATCGACTCTGCACCCAGGTCGCCGATCAGGGTCGCTTCGCGGGTGACTTCGTCGTCATCCACTCCCAGTGCCTCCACAAGCACTTCCTGCACTGTCCCGAAAATCTCATCTTGACTAGGCATAATCCTCAAACTCCGATTTTGGCAACTCACCGTATTCCCCAAACCGTACAGGTTCGACGACGACGGTGAGACGTCGGGAACCGTTTGATCTCAATAGGATCAGGCTGGCCTGCAGCGACCCACCGCCGCAAAACCTGCATTACCGCGAATGGTAATCCGCTGACACCTGCCGGGAAAAGGCTGAATTGGGAGAAGTCGGCCACCGGAAACGGCGGGGAAACTCACTTCCAGTTCTCCGCATCTCAGCTCCGACCGCGGAAAGCGGCTGGAAACCCTGCAAGGTTCAACGGTTGAGATCTTTTCGTCAGGTCCAGTCGTGAGGATCAGGAGGACCCGCACTTTCTCGGATTTGGAGAGGCAACCGGTGTCACATTTTTGGGGGAACGGGGCTCGATTTGCTGCAATCTGCCCGGATTCGGGCCTTTTGCCTTCAGTTCTTGCCGCCTCACATGGTGAGTCGACTGCTGTGATTCACCACGCATTGACCCACCGGAATCGGTCTCACGACCCCAGTATTCCCAGAGCGGCATAGACTTTGGGATCAATGCACTCGGATGGGTTCTCGTGTCCCCGCAGCCAGTCCCGCAGTTCTGCCCGCGGGACGACCAGAACAGTGATCGACTCCGACTCGTCTCCACCCCCGGCGCCGACTTTCCGGACCTGATCGGCGCGGAAGAAGGTGATCATCTCCGTCGACAACCCGGCGGAGGAGGGGCCCGTAAAGACAGTTTCGAGGATTCCGGCTTCGTAGCCGGTCTCTTCCAGCAGCTCGCGACGGGCTGCGGCTTCGAAGGGCTCGGATTCCGATCCGGGCGTGTCGCCGACAAGACCGGCAGGCAGGTCGATTACCTGCTTCCCGATGGCGGGGCGGAACTGCCGGGTCAGGACCAGTTCGTCTTTGTCGGTGACGGCGACGATCGCAACGACGCCGGTGCCTCGAATCCGATCCGCGAACTCCCAGCCTCCCCGGCTCAGCAGTTGCAGGAAGCGCCCTTTTCCGAGTTCAACGATCGGCTCATCAGCAGCAGGGAAGTGCATGGAGCGGGGCAATCTTTTAAATCTCTGTCGAGCAGGCCGACTCCCTTAGGAACCGAATCGTTCCGGGACCGCTTCGTGGAAGCGTGCCCGGGCTGCGGGAGAGCCGTTATTCCATCGCCTGTTTGATCGCCAGCAGCTGTTCTCGTTCAGGCATCGCCTTGTAAAACGGATCGAGCGGATAGCAGCCGGAGACGATTCCATTCCGCGGGGCGGTGGTGCAGTCGCTGAACGTCCGGCAGATTTTCTTGCGGGCCATCGTCTTCCCGGCGATGACGTCGGCCGGCAATTCGGGATAGGAAAGGACCATCCGGCCCAGTCCCACAAAGTCGACATCGCCTGCGGCGACCGCCTTCTGCCCCACGTTCGGGAGCCATTCCTGCAGATACGAATACCCCGAGCCGGTAATCAGCAGGTTCGGGAACTCTCGTTTCAGGTCTCCAGTCACCTTGATCTGACGAGCCACACCGACCAGCGGATCTTCTGGAGGGAGATAACCGTCGGAAGGGGGGAAGATCGCCGGACGTTGGATATGGGGGTTGTAATAGGGGCTGCCGACCGAGACGCAGACCAGTCGAATGTCGAGTTCTTCGAGCAGCTGCAGGAACTTTCGGGGCTCGGTGAGGTCGATGCCGACGCCCGTCCCGTCGCCGCCGAAAGCACAGCGGTAGGGGGCACTGGCGGAGGGGACGCCGATGCGGTCAGGCCCCGGTTCGTAGGGGGTGTAGTCGAACACGCTGACGCGGACACCGATTTCCAGCCCCGGTGCGGCAGCATGAATTCCGGAAACGATTTCGCGGAGGAAACGGGTGCGGTTTTCGAAGCTGCCCCCGAACATCCCGGGACGATCAAAGCCGGAGAGAATCTCGTGGCCGAGATAGCCGTGACAGTGCTTGATGTCGACGAAGCGGTATCCGGCCTTCTGAGCCAGGACAGCTGCCTGGATGAAATCTTCGATCAGCCGTGACAGCTCGTCGTCAGTGAAGATGGGCTTGTCATCGGTAATTCCCAGGCGCCGGTCGAGAACCGGGTGTCGATAGGCGATGCGTGGTTCCGGACGAGATTTCTGATTGGGACGGGCGAAGCGTCCGGAGTGGGTCAACTGGAGCCCGACCAGCAAGTCGTCGGTCCGGCCGAACTGTTCGAGGTGGGCTTTTTCAAGCACTTCGCGCAGGCCGATGATGTCGGCGAGAGTGCTTTCATTCATCATCAACTGATTTGGATTGGCGCGGCCATCCTGTCGGACAGCGACCGCTTCGCCCCCCCAGATCAGCTTGGCGCCGCTCAAACCGAAGTTGACCCAGCGGCGCTGAGTCAACTCGGTCGGGCGTCCGTCGGTTGTCCCGTCCCAGCCTTCCATAGGCAAGATGCAGAATCGATTGCCAATTACTCCGCCGCGATGCGCAATCGGCTGCGCGAGAGGGGCTGCCTCGTCGCTCTGCAGCACATCGTCAAAGGGGAGTTCGACTCCCAGCGAGGTGAGATAGGCACGGAACTGTTCTGCTGTCTTGAGCGTGGAAACTCTGGGATAGGACATCTGAGCGCATCGAGCCTTAGATGAAGGGAGTGAGGCCGGGGAGCGGCGGACTCCGGAATGTGACCGGCGTCTCCCAGGTAAGATTGTCTGGCACCAGCTTCTCCTCGGAGTTCAGTGCCATTTCCGCGGTAATGACTTTGCCGGTATAGGCCGACATCCGGCCCATCAAGCCCATCAGCGTGCTGTTGCACATCCGGTCTCCATCGTTGATCGGATTGCCGCTGCGGATCGATTCGAAGAGCTCATCGTGTTCGACCTGATACATATTCGGGTTCGAACCTTTGCGACCGCCGGAGGAGATCGTTTCCCCAGCCAGGGTGATTTCCCGGCCGCCGATCGTTCCCTGACCTTTGGTGCCAAACAGGTACAGGCTGTTGTCCCCCGCACATCCGGCAATCTGCCGCTGGGCAATGAAGCTGCGGGTCCCGTCTCCCCAGAGGTAGTTGACTTCCACGTGGTCGTAGATGTCTCCCCCCTTGGCGGGAATCTGACGACCGCCGATGCCGACACAGCTGACCGGGGTCTGATCCCCTTTGGCCCAGGCGAGCCAGTCGACGGTATGCACAGCCTGTTCAACGAGGCCGTCTCCGGAGAGCCAACAGAAGTTGTACCAGTTGCGGACCATCCAATCGACGTCTGTGATTCCGGCCGGACGGGTGTCGGCGGCGGGCATCGGTTTGACGGGACTGGTCAGGTAGGTGCCGTAGGCGGCCACGACATCACCGGCGGCTCCGTCGAGTACCCGCTTGAAGAACTCGCGACGGGGCAGGTCATAGCGCCAGCAGAAACCGGCGACCAGGGCCAGCTTTTTCGCTTTGGCGACTTTCACCGATTCCATGACCGACCGCAGTCCCGGGGCGTCGGTGGCCATCGGTTTTTCGCAGAAGATGTGCTTTCCTTTCTCCACGGCGTAGGCCAGATGCTCCGGCCGGAATCCCGGGGGGGAGGCGAGCAGCACGACGTCGCAGGCGTCGATCACTTTTTTGTAGGCATCAAGGCCGGAGTGTTGCTGTTCCGGATCGACTGTGACCCGCCCTTCAACTTTTTTGCTCGCTCCCAGCGTTTTCAGGCAGCTCGCGATCGGCTCGGGATAGGCATCTCCGACGGCGACGAGTTTGGCGTAAGGATCGGCCATCAGGGCCTGGTAGGCAGCCCCCGAGCCGCGGCCGCCGCAGCCGACCAGACCAACGCGGATGGTCTCGTTTCCATCGGCGAAGGCTTTGGCAACGCCATCAAAGTTGGCCAGGAGTGTGCCTGTGACGCTGGCGGCGGCGCCGGTCTTCAGGAAATCGCGACGGGTGGAGGAAGGAGTCGCGGGACTGGCGGAGTTGGTTCTTGCGGAGTTGGTCGTGGGCACGTTTAAGACCTTGCTGCTCAAGGAGGTTGGTTGCCGAGCCAAAACGGCGGCTCGACAAGTATTGTAGGCAGACGTGATCATGTCCCAGAGACACGGTGCTGGCACCCTGTCCACTGAAACCCCGCTGCTGCAATGCTAGCGGACTCATCACTTCGACGGAATCGAATCACTGCTCGATGGTTTATGAAAATTGACACCCATTTCCGGCATTCGCCGAGCGATTGGGATGGGAGGATCGGTTGGATTGCACCGGTTCTCAAATCAATCGTAGGCGAGTGGCTTGAAATCCGTTATGGGGCAGCGACAGAATAGCGAATCCAAGCACATCCAGCAGCAGAATCCCCTTCACTAATTGCTTACGCGGGTGAAGTCGGGATGAATGATCAGTCGTAGCGGAAATCGTACTTGCAGCAGGCGGCCGCATTCCGTGGCCAGATCAACCGGGGAGACTCATGAAGATTCTTGAAGGGCAGACTGTTGGCGTCGATCTGGGAACCACTTACTCCACCATTGCCCAGCTGAACCCTCAAGGCGAGCCAATCGCGATTCCCAATGCCGACGGGAAAACGATTACACCCTCAGTGGTGATTCTGGGTGAAGATGGCAAGATCATCGTCGGGCCGACCCGTGACCGAATGGCACTCGAAAATCCACGCAACATCGTGGAAGCGATCAAGCGCCAGATGGGGAACAAAGACTTCTTCGTGGTCTATCAGGGGAAGAAGTTTACGCCGGAATTCATCTCGGCTCTGATTCTCAAAAAGCTGAAGCAGGATGCGGAAAAGGTCATGGGCCCCGTGGCCAATGCGGTCATCACGGTCCCCTATTACTTCAATGACGTCCGCCGCAAGGCGACGCAGGACGCCGGGCAGATTGCCGGCCTGAATGTGATCGACATTATTAACGAGCCAACTGCCGCGACCCTGGCGGTGGCCTGGCAGAAAGGGCAGCTGGGACGTCCCGATGCGTTCAAGGGGGAACGGACCATCATGGTGTACGACCTCGGCGGGGGAACCTTCGACGTCACCGTGGTCCGTTACACAGCCAACAACTTCAAGGTGCTGGCGACCGACGGCGATGTGATGCTCGGGGGGCTCGACTGGAGCCGCCGCATCGTGGACTACATCGCCGAGCAGTTCCACAAAAAGCATGGTGAGGATCCGCGTGAAGATCCCGAAACCATGATGCAACTGACGCAGGACTGCGAAGAAGCCAAACGCGAGCTGAGCCTGAAGGCTCAGATGTCGATCAACGCGTATTACAAAGGGAAGAACCTGGCGGTGGCGCTCACCCGCGGTGACTTCGAGCGTCTGACCGGGGATCTCATGCAGCGGACCCGCGATACCACCGAGCTGGTGATGCAGCAGGCCGGGGTCGGCAAGGGAGAACTCGACGAAGTGGTGCTCGTGGGGGGCTCGACCTACATGCCCGTGGTCGAAACCATGCTGCGCGAAGTCACCGGCAAGGTTCCGACCCGCGATGTGACTCCGGAAGAAGCGGTCGCGCAGGGAGCCGCCATTCATGCCGCAATTCTGGAAAGCAAGGCGACCGGCGGGGCCAGCCACCTCGCTCAGGCGGTGTCGAACCGGCTGAAATCCGTGGTGGCCAGCGATGTGAATTCCCATTCACTGGGAATCAAGATCACCGACCCGAACAATAAGACTCGGAAGATCAATCACATCATGATTCCGAAGAACACTTCGATTCCCTTCGAAGTGTCACAGAAGTTCGTCACCAACGCTCCGAACCAGCAGCGGATTCATATCTGCGTGCTGGAAGGGGATGCAACCGATCCCGATGCCTGTACGACGATCGGAGACTTCCGCATTACCGGACTGCCCGACAATCTGCCGAAGGGAAGCCCGGTGGAAGTGACGTATCTGTACGACAAGAACGGCCGGATTCACGCCCGGGCCCGTGAACTGACCTCGCACAGTGAAGCCAAGGCGGAGATTGTACGGGACTCGGGACTGACGAATGACAACCTGGACAGTCTGGAAGTCCTGGCCAGCGAGTACTCGGTGGAATAGCCTGACCCGTCTGTCCGCCTGACTGAGCTGGTGTCCGGCATTGAGCAGCTGCCGGACAGTTTTTCCACTGGCATTCGACAAGAGTGGTTCTGCAATGGATTTTTACAAGGAATGGCTGGGCATCCCGGAAGGCCCTCGTCCGCCGGATCACTACGAGTTGCTGCGGGTCAAACGCTTTGAAGATGACCCCGACAAAGTGCGGGCGCACTACAAGAAGTTGAACGCTCACGTTCGCAAGTATGCGACCGGCCAGTATTCCGTGCAGTCGCAGGAACTGTTGAACGAGATGGCCAAGGCCATGCTCTGCCTCACTGATCCGGACCGGAAGCGGGATTATGATGAAACTCTCGGTCGTGAGTTCCCGGCCGAACGGGATGACTTTGGACGACAGCCGATTCTCGACGTTCTGACCCGGCAGGGGGACATCTCTCGCGACCAGAAACGGGAGGCAGAAGTCTTCGCGGATCGCCGTGGGCTCAGCCATCGTGATGCCGTCGTTCAGATGAAACTGGTCGATCCGGTGAAGGCCGCGCGGGCTCTGGCGGTGCAGCTGGGATATTCCTACGTCGATCTGGAAGACATGATTCCGGAGGACAACGTTCTTGATCTCGTGCCCCGTGCGCTGGTGAAGGCGCACTCTTTCATTCCCCTGTTTATTGATGACGGCCAGTTGCTCGTGGCCTGCGTCGATCAGCCGGAACATGAACTCGAAGACGAACTGCGTCTGCGTTACGACGTTCCCGTGCGACCGATCATCGCTGCGCCGCGGGCCATCAATCAGGCGATCACCCAGTACTACGCTCCGGGGATGCGGGACGAGGCCAAGGTGAAAGCTCCCGCTGCCACACCGGCCAAGGGTGGGGCCAAACCTGCTGCCAAAGGGGGGGCCAAGCCGGCCGCCAAAGCAGATGCCGGCAAACCCGCGAAAGTCAGTCAGGCCGGGGCGAGCTTTGCCTCGCTCACGCCCGAAGAACAGAAGTCCCGGAAGCAGATGGGGCTGCTGTTCATGTGCTGGAGTGTCGTGGTCCCGATGTTCCCGGCGATGCTGTCCGCGCCGATGAAAGCCACATTGCCGGCGTTTATCGGCTATCTGCCTTACCTGGTTGTCCTGAGTGCGCCGGCCACCATCTGGTGGGTCACGCAGAAATACTGGAAGTAACGGACCCGGTCGTCACTTGATCCCCGGGGATTCCCTGCCGGGAACGGGAACCCTGCGACCAATTTGACTTTGGATTGACCCGTTCTCGCCACGCCGCTGCGCGTTTTTCATCAATCGCAGCGCTGACACTGGAACGAGCAACCTGCCCTAGAATCCGGAAACATTCCGTGCTGGAAGCGACGTTACTGGTCATTCAGGGGCCAGATCAGGGGCGGCGACATGAACTGGCGGCCGATGCGATTTACGTCGGACGGGGCGCCCAGAACGAGATTCGTGTGCTCGACACCGAAGTCTCCCGTCGACATATCAAAATCTTCCCCGAAGGGGACAGCTGGCACTTCGTCGATCTGCGCAGCGCGAACGGCACCTATCTGAATGGTCAGCCGGCGCTGGAGGCCCGGCTGCAGCCGGGGGACCAGATCCAGATCGGCCGCACGATTCTGCTGTTCACGCTCGATCGCGAACCGGCGGAAAGCTCGGCGGTCGAGCAGATCAGCCTCGTGGCCCGCTCCTCTGCGGATGACCAGTCGCGAATCGTCGGCAAGGCTCCGCCGATCGAATCGGAGTCATTCGCGAGCTGGGCGCAGGCGGGTGCGAACCTCCAGTTGCTCTATCAGATCACGGAAGAGGCCGTTCGGCCATCCACGTCTCTGGACGAGCTGCTCCGGCGAATTCTGGATCTGACGCTGCGGGCCGTCGGCGCTGACCGGGGCTGCATGCTGGTCACCGACTCCAAGACCGACCGCATCGAGCCGCGCGTGGTCTGCCACGTTCCGGGCATCAATGTGAATGAACGGATGCCGATCTCGACCAGCATTGTGGAGTACGTGATTCAGAAGGGGCAGGGGGTTCGCACCTCCGATGCTCAGCATGACAGTCGTTTCGATGCCGGTCAGAGCATTGTGAAATCCGGAATTCGGGAAGCGATGTGCGTGCCGATGCAGGGACGCTATGAGCTGATGGGGGTCATCTATGTCGACACCACCAGCACCGCCCGCCCCGCCGTCCTGACGTCGAATGCACATAGCCAGTTCAACGACCAGCTGTTGCGGTTGTTGCTGGCCATTGGTCGACAGTCGGCGCTGGCGATCGAAAATCAGCGTTATCAGGAATCGCTGGTGACTGCAGAGCGACTGGCTGCGGTCGGCCAGACGGTGGCGATTCTGAATCACCACATCAAGAACATTCTGCAGGGGATCAAAGGCGGCGGCTATCTGATCGACATGGGCCTGCGGGACAAGAACGAGGATCTGATCCGCAAGGGCTGGGGTGTTGTCGATCGAAACCAGTCGCGAATCTATGATCTGGTGATGGACATGCTGACCTTCAGCAAGGAGCGGCGACCGCAACTTCGCAAGGCCGACCTGCGCAAGTTGCTGGACGAAATTCTCGAACTGATGCAGTCACGCGCTGAAGCCACAGGCGCGCAGCTCCAGCTGCGCGAAGTGTCGCCGGTGCCCGCGGCTTACTTCGATCCGGAAGGGATGCACCGGGCGATTCTCAATCTGGTGGCCAACGCGATCGACGCGGTGGAAGGACGGGAGTCGCCGCGCGTTGAGGTCCGCTACGGATTCCACCCGGAGCTGGACCATCTCTGGGTGGAGGTCGAAGACAATGGTCTGGGGATTGAAGAGGCAGCGATTCCACGCCTGTTTCAGCTCTTTGAGTCCAGCAAGGGCTCCAAGGGGACCGGTCTGGGACTGGCGGTCAGTCAGAAAATTTTGACCGAGCATGGCGGGACAATCTCCGTGGCCAGTCAGATCGAGGTCGGAACCTGTTTTCATATGGAGTGGCCGAATCAGGGGAGCGACGGCGAAAATTCCGAATCGATGTGAACGATTGCAGCGGTGGAAACTGGCGTTTTGCCGATTTTCCTGAGTTTTTGATCATTAGCCATCAAATTGCAGGGGTGGACTTGGCAGTCAGGGCAATTTGAATTGAAATAAATCTCCCCGCCGCAGGCGGACGTTTTCTTACTGACCGGTCGACACGATTCCTGCTTTCAGAAGGGATCATGTCTTACCGGTCACTGCGATCGGCAGGAGGCCATGACGTGTAACCGGTCCTCCCGTGGAGCGACCGGTGTCCAGGCGACCTCAATCTGATGTGGAATGCCGAATGAGCTGTTCCTGTGTTTTTCGATCTTCCCGTCGGTTCTTCCCCGTCACTCTGGCCCTGGCGGTCGTCACGTGGGTGACATCGTCGGCGTTGGCGGCCGAAGATCCACCAGCCGGGAATTCTGCCCAGCCCGCCGCCAAGCCGACCCCCAAGGCCCCCAAGCCAAAAAAAGAACCGTTTCAGCCGGTGCCTGTGGAAGGGAATCTGGATTATTTCCTCCAGGGGGAATACCGGGGCTGGCAGCGCTCACGTCCCTCCTCCCGCAGCAGTGAGCCGGTTGCGTTGCAGGTCTTCTGCCCGACGCCCGGTGAGTTTGCCGCTGTGAAGTTCTACGGTGGACTGCCGGGGCAAGGCTGGCAGGGGGGAGAACGGTTTGACTATGTCGGTCAACGCGAGGGCGAGACAGTCCGTCTCGTGGCGGACGATTACGAAATTGTTGTGGACGGCAAAACGGCATCGGTCTTCACCCGCGATGGGCGGCCCGCGGGCGAGCTGAAGAAAGTGGACCGCGTCAGTCCGACGGAAGGTCTGCGACCCCCTCGCGACGCCATTATCCTGTTCGATGGCCGGACTCCGGAACTTCTCGTCGATGCGAAGTTGACACCGGACCGCGATCTGCTGGCGGGGACCATCACCCGGGATGCTTATGGGGATTGCCGGCTGCATCTGGAATTCCGGATTCCCTTTGTGCCGCATCTGTCCGGGCAGAATCGGGGGAACAGCGGTGTCTATCTGCAGAGCCGGTACGAGTTGCAGATTCTGGAATCATTCGGTCGGCCTGCCATCTTCAATGAATGCGGTTCGCTGTACCGGACACTCCCGCCGCGAATCAACATGTGCTATCCCCCTTATCGCTGGCAGACGTATGACATCGACTTCAGCAGCGCGAAGTTCGATGACCACGGGAAGAAGATCGCGGATATGAAGATCAGTGTCTGGCACAATGGAGTGCCGATCCATCAGGGGGCGGTGCTGTTTAACAAGACCGGAAACGGCTCCCCGGAAGGCCCTCTCCCCCTGCCGACGAAACTGCAGGATCACAATTCGCCGGTCGAGTTTCGAAACATCTGGCTGGTCCCGAAAGACCCATCCGAGACACGACCGGGGGCGACTTCCGCCCACCAGGGACCGTCCACGACTCCCACGCGCGGGCAGGACCAGAAATCGTGACCGTGTCGGATGCAGCCCCGGAGTTTTCGTTCATCATTCCCGCCCGGAACGAAGAACTGCTCCTCGCGCAGACCCTCGCCGCGATTCGTGAAGCCGCCACAGGGAATGGCATCACGTATGAGATCATCGTGGTGGACGATGGCTCAACCGACCAGACAGCTCGGGTCGCCACGAGTGAGGGAGCGCGGCTGGTCTCTGTCGAACTGCACAATATCGGTGCGGTGCGGAATGCGGGGGCGGCAGTTGCACAAGGGGAAGTGCTCTATTTCCTCGATGCCGACACGCTGCTGCCGAAAGAGACCCTGGCTGCAGCGCGGCAGGCTCTGCGGAACGGCGCGGTCGGGGGAGGCGGCTCGGTCCGTTTCGATGCGCCGCTGACGTGGTTTCAGACAGTGCTGGCGTCAGCGTTTTCCTTTCTGTGGCTGCGTGTCTGCCAGTGGGCCGCGGGCTGCAATATCTTTGTCCTGCGGAAGACATTCGAGGCGACGGGGGGATTTGATCCGAAATATTTCGCCGCGGAGGAAAAGTATCTTTCGGAAGCGATCAAACAGCAGGGGAAGTTCGTCATTCTCCGGGAAGCGGTCATCACGTCGGCCCGGAAGCTGCGCATTTTTTCGACGGCCCATTTGCTGAAGGTGGCATTTTCAGGGCTGGTGCTGAAGGGGGGGCGGATGACCGATCGGCAGGGTCTGGAGATTCTGTACGATGCTCCCCGGGAGAGTCACGCGCCGTCACAGGGGAAGTGAATGGGAGCCGCTTTCCCGAAGCCGATCGATTGCCGGGGGAGTGAAAGCTGTCGAATCTGTAAGATCGTATCGATCGTATCGTGTCTGGGGGATTCGATTTGAGAAAGAACAGCGCGGAATTGACGTCGCACCCCTGTCCAGTAGAATCATCGGTTCGTTTCAATTTCGATGACAGAGACACCGGCACGTTCCGGTGGTGTAGACGCTCCAGTGGAGACGACGAGTGCAGGTTGAGATCACGTGCCGTCATGGTTCGATCGGTCCTGAATTTCAGGAATACATCACGCGTAAAACCCAGAAGCTGCTCACCTACTTCGAGCGGGTGACGGCGATTCGTGTGACGCTGGACTATGAGGGTGACCGGGTCAAGGTGGAAATTCTTGTGGACGCCGAACACAAGCACGATTTCGTCACCAGCCAGGAAGGTGGTCGGGAAATCGTGAACGCGTGCTTTGATCAGGCGCTGGCCAAGATGGAACAGCAGATCAAGAAGTATAAGGAAAAAGTTCAGGACCACCGCCGCGACAAGCCCATGAATGATCTGGTGACAGACGGGTTGGATTCTGAAGAGACGACAGCCTGATTCCCCTGTACCGGCAGACGACCGCTCGCTGCCGATAGCAGACGACCCTGGACAAAATTTGGACGTGTCCGGATCCTGACTGGTCAAGCTTTGAACGGCTGATACCCTGACCTCCGCAAGCGGCGGCGTTTTCGCTACGGAGCCGAGTGACTGAATAAGGAAGTGACGAATGCGACTCACTGAGTTCGTGGTACCGGATGCGATTCTCCCGACGCTGCAGGCCGAGAATAAGGAATCGGCAATCCGTCAGATGGTGGCCAGTCTGAAGAACGCCGGCAAGATCCGGGCAACGGACGAAGAGACAATCATCTCGGCGATCCTGAAGCGTGAAGAACTGGGTTCGACCGGCATTGGCCGGGGCGTGGCCGTTCCCCATACCAAACATCCTTCCGCTGAATCGATCATTGCCACCGTGGCGATCTGTCACGATGGACTGGATTTCGAAAGCCTCGACGGTGAGGATGTCTATATTCTGTTCCTGCTGATCTCGCCCCCCGATCGTCCGGGCGACCACCTGCGTGGTCTGGAAACAATTACCCGGCATCTGAAGAATGACGACTTCTGTAACTTCCTGAAGCAGGCGACAACCATTACCCAGGTGGTTGATCTGCTCAAGGAAGCGGACGAAGGCCAGGCCTAACACTGCGGATCCCTGAAATCAGCGACCGGCGAACGCATCGCGGCGCGGGATTCGCTGACTCAGGGAAGTCCTCCAGCTCTGTGATTCGCGAATGAGTGGTTCCACGTTGATCAGCCGTACTGTCAAACTCAATCTTTCGCAGGGGCTCCATATCCGGGCCTGTTCGAAAGTGGTGGCAATTGTCGGCAAATTCAACGGTCAGGTGCGGATTCGTTACGGCAACCGGACGGCAGACGCGAGTTCGATGTTCGATCTGGTGCAGCTGGCGGCTGTGCCCGGTTCCGAACTGGTGCTGGAAGCAAACGGCGACGGGGCCGAAGGGGTACTGGATGCTCTGGAGCAACTGTTCTCCCTGACAGCAGAGCCGGAAGAATAGCTATCCCGACCGCTCCAGGCGTGGTTGTGAGAGCACTGATTTGGGGATCTCCCCGACCCGGCGACGCGGCACTCGGTCTTCATCGATCCACGGCATCATTCCAGAGTCGAACTGCGCGGTGAACCGGGATGAGTGACCTGCTTGAGTCGTGGCGTTGAAGATCGGTGCTCTCTTCGTTCACAATGGGCGCAAGCTCAACCAGGGTAACCGATGCAGATTAAACATGGGATCGCCGTCGCGCCGGGAATCGCCATCGGACCGGCTTTTGTGCTGGGGGTGGAAGATTTTCGTATTCCCCAGCACTATGTGAGCGTTGAAGCCGCCGAATCAGAGATTCATCGTCTGCGGGCCGCCATTGATAACGTGGCGCGCGAAATTTCAGCAAACGAATCGCTCGCTGCGCAACATCTGGGCAAGCAATACTCCGCGATCTTTGCTGCTCATCTGCAGTTTCTGCGCGATCCGAAGCTGATTCAGGAAATCGAACAGCGGATTCGCGATCTCCATCAGTCCCCCGAATACGCCTCGGCTCAGGTGTTGCGGCGTTTTGCCAAAGAACTCCAGAACCTGGGGAACCAATACCTCGCCGAACGGGCCGACGACATTTTTGACCTGGAACGGAGTTTGCTTCGCAGCCTGCTCGGCGAGCAGCGTGAAGAACTGACCCACCTCACAGCCCCGGTCATTGTCTTGGCACACAACCTTACACCCAGCGAAACCGCGAACCTGAACAGGAGCTTTGTTCAGGCATTCGTGACGGAAGTCGGGGGGAGCACCAGTCACACCGCGATTCTCGCGGGGGCTCTCGAAATTCCGGGAGTTGTCGGCGTTGGGTCGTTCCTGTCGGATGTTTCGGGGGGCGAGCGCGTCATTGTCGACGGCAACGAAGGACGGGTCATCGTCGGCCCCGATGAGGCCACTCTCGCCCGCTATCAGGCGATGCAGGCCCAGCAGCGGACCAAGACCGAACACCTGCAGTCCCGCGTCGAAGAACCGGCCACGACCAAAGACGGCACACGGATTTTCGTGTACGGCAATATCGAGTTTCCCGAGGAAGCCGAACACTGTGCCAACCGGGGGGCGGACGGCATCGGCCTCTACCGGACCGAGTTTCTGTATCTGGGGGCGAACTCGGAACGGACCGAGGAAGACCACTACCACGCCTATCTGCAGGTGGTCCGCAATTTCCCGGATAAGCCGGTGATCATTCGCACCCTGGATCTCGGCGCGGACAAAATCCCGGGGGCCATGCGGCATGTTTTCCGCGATGCCGAAAATCCGGAGTTGGGGCTGCGCAGTATCCGTGTCAGTCTCGAATATGTCGAACTGTTCAAGACCCAGCTGCGCGCGATCCTGCGGGTCGCGACGGAAGGGGATGTGCGGGTGATGTTCCCGCTGATCTCGTCACTGGGTGAACTGCGACAGGCGAAGATGGTCTTCCGCGATGTCTGCGAAGATCTCGAAGAGCAGGGGATTCCGTTCAACGGCGATCTCCCGGTCGGCATGATGGTGGAGGTCCCCTCCGCCGCGCTGATGGCTGACGAATTCGCCCGTGAAGTGGACTTCTTTTCCATTGGGACGAACGACCTGATCCAGTATACGCTGGCGGCAGATCGCTCTGACCCGCTGGTCGCGAAGTACTATAACCCCGCCGATCCCTCGATCCTGATGCTGTTGCGGCGCGTCTTCAACGCAGCGGAGCAATCGGGGATCCCGGTGACGGTCTGCGGTCAGATGATCTCGGATCCGAAGTTCGTGCCACTGCTCGTCGGCATGGGCTTGAGGCAGATCAGCGTGACTCCCCAGTCGTTGCCGACGATCAAGGAATTGATCCGGAACATGTCTCTCAGCGATGCCCAGGCGATTGCCCAGCGGGTCTCGCAGTTTGAGCTGGCTCGGGATATTGAGTCGTTCCTCCGGGGCGAAGAAAAGCGGTTTCTGCCCGACAGTAGTGCTGTTTCTCGGTAGTGCTGTTGTCCTTCGATCCGCGGTCGTCGCCATCTGGAGTCGTGCTTTCGTGCAGCGAAATTCATGCTGCGCGGTGGCGCCACGAGCTCTCTGAAGCAGGTTGCAGCGGCCTGCGGCTCTCCATTCATCTGTAGGAGAATCCGGAGCGCGGGCTCGACGACTGGCACGTTTCACGCGGGTTACCGGGGCGACTTCGGCAGAAACTGCGTTCCTCCGGGGCCTTGGGGGCGTTGTCGGGGCAGCCCTGTTGACCCCATTGCCGCCGAATCTTTAGAGAATGTTCCGGAAAATCAAGTTGCGGAGCGAAGAGCCGCCCGAGAAGGGGGCCACTCTGCAACAGACAGGATGTCCGCAATTTCGCAGTGTGCGAATTGCATAATTCCAGGGACAGAACCATGCGCCGCTTCGTTGTGGCCGCCGTATTGCTGCTGACTGCCGCCCGGGGCGTAACCGCTCAGGACGTCAGGGGCTCACGGCCCGTGGACGGTGGCTGGAAGCCCCGGAACTATCCTGAACTTCTGGAAATCATGCAGACGGGGTATGAGGAGGCCGGTTATCTGGCCCCACCCTCGACCTTGCCACCCAGCCAAGGAAGCCGACCGGTTCGCCCCCCTGAAATGGCGCCGATGCCGGAGATTCCCCGCATTCCGCCGCCGATTCCCGAGGCTCTCGACTTTGGAGCGGTGCATACCTCTTCGTCCAAACCTTTGCCGATCAGCGAACAGAAAACCCTGACGCCCACGTTCGATCAGACTCCGACAGAACACGACAGCACCCCCTGGTCCGGCGAAACTGCCGCCTTTGACGCAGCACTCGTTGACACGGGGACCAGCTACGGGACGGACAGTATCCTCTGCGATGGTCTGAATGGGGCCTGGGAGCCGGGAGGCTTCTCCGATTGCGAAACAGTTCCCGATGGCAAGTTTGTGCCATTCGGAGTCTTCGGCGGTCGCGCGAACACCGACCGTGCCATGGGGACAGCGGAGCTGTTCTGGCCCTTCTGGCAGCAGGAAGACCGGCTCGTGTTCGCCGACGTGCGCGGCTACTTCGATGATGATGGCGGGGGAGAAGGAAACTTTGGTCTCGGCTATCGTGGCTTTATCGATCCCCGCTGGATCTTCGGTGCTTATGTCTACTACGACGTACTGAATTCACAGTTTGACCACACATTTCATCAGGCGACCCTCGGCGTGGAGCTTCTCTCGCTGGACTGGGATCTCCGTTTGAACGGGTACTTCCCGACCTCTTCGAGCAAGAACGTTCCGGTCCGGAACAACACCAGCTACGGCACGATCATCGCCCACAACTTTCAGGAGCGGGCGTATGGCGGCTTCGATGCGGAAGTCGGCAAGCGGGTCCTGCACTGGGGCTGGAACGACTGCTATCAGGTTTACTGGTTCTGGGGCGGCTACTTCTTCGATGGCAATTCGTCGAACTTTGAATCGTTTGGAGGACCCCGGACCCGTGTTGAGCTCAGGGTCTATGATCTGGAGTGGCTGGGAGCACAATCGCGACTCGAGTTCGGCCTGGAGACGTCCTACGACCGCGTGCACGACGGCCAGATCGGCGGCTTTGCCCGCATTCGCATCCCCTTCGGATTCAAACAGCCGCGTGATCGTATCGATCCGCTGCGACGTCGACTGGTGGATCAGCCCATTCATGACTTCGATTAGAATTGGTGGTTCTTTCCAAGGCCCGGGCAGGCAGCTTGGCGCAGGCTGAAAGGCTCGGGACCTCACTGCGAGACAGGGACTCTCCTGACAGCGGCCATCAACCGTCAAAATGCGGGATGAGGCGGTTCCTGTTGTCGTTCACCGACGGGACCGCCATACTGGAACAGTCCGTGTCCGTCGCTGAGGAGGTCCATTCCTCTAGCAGGAAAATTCCTCAAATCGCGGTCACACCGGGATGCGAGAGGAGGATGACCAGGTTCAGCCGACCATCGGGGTTGCATGAAACCCTGCGTTCCTCGAATCCGATCATGATCCGGCGGAAGTTCTCCGCCCACAGCTGATATGTCTTACCGCACGTTCAAAAAACTGCTCGGCGAGAACAGCCTGGAACGCAAGTGCCGGTTGCTGTTCGGCCTTGTGCTGGCGATGCTGATCACCGGGAGCTTTTACTTCTATGCCCAGCTGACGCTGCGGATCGTGAACGCAACCTATCTCGAGCGGGCCCAGCTGCTGATTGCGCAGAACATCGAAACGATTCACTACGCGAGTGATGTTCCGGATTCGATGAAAGCGTATGTGAAGAAGTTGAGTAACACGCTCAAGCCCGAAGAGCTGCGGGACGACACCTGGAAATTCATTCCGGTCGACACCGAGAGGTCGCCCGAACGCCGGGCCAGCGAACCGTTCGAGCACGAAGCCTACGACAGCATCGTTTTGCGGAACGAGCCGTCATTCGTTTACAAAGACACCAAATCGCTGTTGTATCACGTGTTTCAGCCGGTGGTGGCAGCCGACGTTTGTCTGCAATGCCACCAGGCGCAGGCTCCCATCGTGAAGGCGGTCGGCGACCGGATGGGTGTGGCCCGCGTCACGTTTCCTCTGGAAGCGACGCAGGCGAACGTGGCCAAGAACAACGCGATCCTGTTGATCATGGCGATTGTGACCGCGACGTTGGCCATGCTCGCCGCGTTGACCATTGTCCGGTATGTAATCGTCAAGCCGGTGATGCACCTGAAGGACGTGAGTGACGCGATTGCCCATGGCGAACTGGACCAGCGCGCCGATATCCGCACAGGCGATGAGTTTCAGGAACTCAGCCATGCGTTCAACCGGATGTTGCGGCAACTGCTCTCGACGCAGGATGAGCTCCGGCTCGTGAACACCGACCTCGATGGCAAGGTCGATGAACTGGCGCGGGCCAACCTGTCGCTGCACGAGATGAACAAGATCAAAAACGAATTCCTCGCGACGATGAGTCACGAGTTGCGGACGCCGTTGAACAGCATTCTCGGATTCAGCGATGTGCTGGCCGATGCCCCGAACCTCTCCGACAAGCAGCGGAAGTATCTGCAGAACATCCGGACCTCGGGACAGAACCTGCTGATTCTGATCAACGATATTCTGGATCTGGCCAATATCGAGGCCGGTCGAATGAAGATCAACGTGGTCGAGTTCTCGATGGAAGACCTGATCGACCGGCTGACGTTGTCGATGCGGCCTGCTGTCGAAAAGAAGAACATCGATATGCAGTGGAGCGTGGATGAGACACTGCCGATCATCACGCAGGATGTCGGGAAGCTGCAGCAGATTCTGTTCAATCTGCTCTCCAATGCGGTGAAGTTCACTCCGGAGGGGGGCCGGATCCGGGTCGCGGCGCAGCACGCGCCGGGGAACCGGTTTGATCTTGTCGTAGCCGACTCGGGAATTGGAATTCCGCTGGAGGATCAGACGCTGATCTTCGAAAAGTTCCGTCAGGGTAGCAATCTGCGGGGAAGTGATTCGCTGACCCGCGAATACGAGGGAACCGGACTGGGGCTCTCGATCGTTCAGGAGCTTTCCAAGCTGTTGGGGGGAGAGGTCTTTCTGGAAAGCGAGTTCGGGAAGGGGAGTACCTTTACCGTTCGGCTGCCGATCGAACTGTCGCAAAAGAGTTCGTTCGAAGAGGTCGCCCTTGTGAAGAATGCTCCGTCGGACCTGATGCGTCAGGCGGCTTCGCTGGGAGTGGCCGGACAGCGTGACGCCGGTTGAGCGTGATGCCCTCCGGTCTGCCGGTTGGTGCTTCGTGGCGGCGACACCGCCACTGCCGGGAAACGTCTTGTCCCGACCTGTTGCATTGAAAGTTGTTGCTGGCCCCATTCTCGCCACGCGGATGTCCGTAATCCCCCAATGAAACGCCTGCTGCGCTGGGACGGGAAAGAGCAACCTGCTCTATTGCTGATTGGTCCAGGTGATCAGACGCTGCAGCAGATCCGCCGCAGCACCGCTGTCGATGGTCCGGGCCGCTTCCGCAACTCCCTCTTCCAGCGAGGCGACCGCACGATGGCAGAGCAGTGCCGCCGCTGTGTTGGCTAACACCATATTGCGGGCGGGGCCCTGTTCTCCGGCGAGGACCCCACGAATGATCGCCGCACTTTCGGCAGCCGAGTTCACCCGCAGGTCCTCCACCCGACACTCGGGGAGGTGGAAGTCCGCGGCGGTCCAGGTGTGTGTGCGGACCTGGTCTCCTTCGATCTCCCAGACGCGGGTCGATCCCCAGAGCGCGACTTCATCCAGTTCGTTGTTTCCGCAGACGACGAAGGCCCGGGTGGTTCCCAGCTCGCGGACCGCGTGGGCAATTTTCTCTGCGTTCGTGTTCCGGTGCGAGCCGAGTAGCTGGAACTCGGCGCCGGCGGGGTTCGTCAACGGACCAACAAGATTGAAGATGGTCGGGACCGTGAGTTTCTGCCGCACGGGGCCGACATGCTTCATCGCCTCATGTAGTAGCCGGGCATAGCAGTAGCAGATGCCAAGTTCATCCAGACACGCCCCCGCCTGCTCGGCGGTCAGCGAGATATTGACTCCCAATGTCTCCAGCACTTCCGCCGAACCGCTCGAACTGCTGACGCTCCGGTTGCCGTGCTTGGCCACGGGAACACCGGCGGCCGCCACGACCAGTGCGGTGGCGGTGCTGATGTTGAACGTATGCAACCGGTCGCCCCCCGTGCCGCAAGTGTCCATCAACCCTTGCCGTCGGGAACGGATCTTCGTGCAGCGCGCCCGCATGACGGACGAGACTCCCGCCAGATGGGCCGGCTGGATTCCCTGCACAGCCAGGCCGGTCAGCAGGGCCGCGATCTCGACCTCGTCACAGCGGCCCGACATGATGGCGGTTGTCGCCTGCTCCATTTGCAGACGATCGGGGGACTCGCCGGAAATCAGTTGTTCGAGAGCGGTGCGGATTTCAGGTTGCATGATTCTCAGTGGTCTGCCGGGCTCGTGTCAGGAATTGTCGCACCGCGTCGAGATTCTTTTGACCGGGACGATCTTCAACACCGCTGGCGGTGTCGACTCCAAAAGGACGGACCGTTTCAATGCCGTCCGCCACATTTTCCGGAGTCAGGCCCCCCGCCAGGATGAGGGGCGGCCATTCCGGGTCCCAATGTTCCGCAAGTGCCTGCCAGGGAGCCAGATGTCCGGTCCCTCCATAGGCGCCGTCGACTTTGGCGTCGACGAGACAGGCCAGCAGCGGGATCTGTCGGGCGGCATACTCGGCGAGTGCTGCAGCGACTCCGGAAAAGTCCTGACCCGTGATGCGGAAGACACGAATCAGATCGAACTCCTGCAATTGGGCGGCGGTTTCGATGGGCTCGTCGCCATGCAGCTGGACGGTGCGCAGTCCCGTGCTGTGGCAGATTTCGCGGATCTCGTCGACCGAGTGATTTACGAAGACGCCGACCGGCCTGACCGAAGAAGGGAGCTGGCTGATGATCTCCCGTGCCACGCGTGGAGTGACGCTGCGGGGAGAGGGGGGGTAGAAGTTCAGTCCCAGGGCATCCGGCGCGAGCGCTGCAATCTGCAGGGCCTGATCGAGAGAAGTCACGCCGCAGATCTTAGTCCACATGCGGCACCTCCGCAGGCTGCTCTGCCGGAGAGCGGAGGGCAGGCGAACGTCGGAGTTGCTGCTGCTTCAACGTCTTGAAACGGTCAATGGTCATGGCAAGCAGGGCGGTCGCAATCAGCAGAATGGTTTCGAGCACCAGCGCCCGGGTTCCGTATTTCTGCATCCAGCGGCTCAGAGGATGGTCGGGATCGCTGAACAGGGAGACGGTACTGGCGAGGACCGTGATGCAGAAAACCGCTCCGACGACAGCCACCGGGTAAAACACCAGCCGGTCCTGTCGGGTCTGATCGGGCTGGGAAGGGGTCGTCATGAACCCAGTTTATGGGGTAAACGCGAGGATCGACAATGCACCGGGAACTTCAGGTACCGCGGGTGTTACCGAACAGCTCGATATGCAGTCGAGGGGTGACCTGCCAGCCCCGGAGGGCGGCGGCGTCCTTCAACCACTCCAGTTTCGGAGTCACGATCTCCGCCTCGACACCTTGCGGCATCAGATAGACCTGCTCCGCATTCAGGTGGGGAAATTCTTCCAGATAGCGTTCGACTTCCTGCAGATCGGCAGGGGTATCGATCACGAACTTGAGCTGGTAGTCGTAGTTCTGCGTCAGCTGACGAATAACGTCGGGACGATGTCGGCGCTGGTCGTGTCGGGCCGACCAGCTGGAATCGCGGGGTGTGGAGTTGGAGAGCTTGGGGCTGATGGACATCAGATCGGCGACGACAGGACGAAACACCGTGCCGGCGGTCTCGATGGTGATGGTGTAACCGCGGGCGCTCAGTTCCTGCGACAGCGGGACCAGATCGGGAACCAGCAGCGGCTCGCCGCCGGTCAGAACGATGTGCTGGGCCCGATAGTGGCTCACTTCCTCCAGCAGACTTTCCAGCGAACGCTCGGACCCTTCGGGCTGCCAGGAGGTGTACGGAGTGTCGCAAAACCAGCATCGGAGGTTGCAGCCACTGGAACGGATGAAACCGCTGGGAACGCCGAGCCAGCGCCCTTCTCCCTGTACGGATTCAAAGACCTCTGAGATCCACATTCCCGGTTTCCGTTCCTCTGAAGCAATGACGCGTGAGATCTGCATTGTTGTGCCGGGCCGTGGCCGCAGACAGCGAGGCCGCCGCGATTTCAGGGAGCATGCTGCTCGCCCAGCCGATTGCATCTGTTGCAGTGATCGATTCCCGATTTTACAGACCCAAGGGGCTGCTCCGAAGGGAGCAGACCGCTTGAAAAAGGTTCGTTCCAAAATTCTAGGCGAGACGTAACTCCTTCGCCGTCTTTTGTCTTCGTGAAATTACCTGGTTCGTCCGCTGACGGGAAATTCGGAATTGGCACGACGGGTGCATAATGATTTTTGCATCACACCGACTCATCCTCTCCCGAGTCCCTTCCTTACGAATTCTCATCTGCGGAGTAAAAAGCCATGCTCGTGATCTCACGTAAGTCTCAGGAATATCTGCAAATCGGCGACAACATCATCGTGAAGGTGATCCGGACGGCGAGCGGTTCGGTGAAGATCGGTATCGATGCTCCGGGGGGTGTGCGGGTGTTGCGAGGGGAACTGTCGGCTCTGGAACTGGACCCGACTGCCGAAGCTCCCCGCCCCCGTCGGGAGCTGCCGCGTGAGCACCGCGAATCCGAAGTCCGGGCCGCAGTCGAGGCGATCTGAAATGTCTCCGCAGAAGAACTGTGGCAGGCGGGGCTCCGGACGCGGCGGAATGTCAGTGCTGCAACCAGACCGGCTGCAGGAGCGAGTTCTCCGGAGAAATTTTTTGCAATCTTGATCAGCGATTGCGTGAAAACTTCAGGATTTCAGTGGAACCCCACTCTCCCCGTGGCGGGGGCCGGCAATCTTCAGAGAACGTCAAGGGGAAGTTTGAAAAATCTCAATGTCACGTTCGACTCTGCCGATTTTAATGGTGGCTCGGAGATCGGTGAGAATCTTCCTTCGGGAAGGTTCAAGGGGGGCGCCTTTCTCCCCAGCCCGTTCAGTGGCAATGTCGCTGAATCGTCGCCATGCGAGTGTGTCGCAGACCGCGTGAAATCATCACGCGGTTTTTTTATTGTCTGTGCAGACACTTCCTCGTTCTCTCCCGGCTCCCACAGGTGCACCGGGCGTCTTCTTGCGGAACAGATTCATGCGGATCGCGCTGATCGGTGCAGCAGGCCAACTCGGAACCGATCTGGCAGCCGTTCTCGATGAAGTCGTGCCGCTGACTCACGAGCAGATCGACATCACTGATCCGGCTTCGTTGTCGCAGACACTCTCGGCGATTCGCCCGGCACTGGTGATCAATACCGCAGCATACAATCTCGTCGATCAGGCAGAGGTCGAACCTGAACAGGCGCTGCTCGTCAATGCAACCGGTCCGCGGTTGCTGGCGGAGTGGTGTCAGTCTCATGCAGCCGCGCTGCTGCATGTGAGCACCGACTATGTCTTCGGGGGGGATCGGGAACGCTCCATCCCTTACCGGGAAACGGATGAACCAGCTCCACTGGGGGTTTATGGTCGGAGCAAATTGTCAGGGGAAGAGGCGGTCCGCTCTCACTGCGAACGGCATTTCATTGTGCGGACCTGCGGCCTGTATGGACGCGCAGCCACGCGGAGCAAAGGGAACTTCGTGAAGACGATGCTCCGGTTGGCGGGGGAACGACCGGAGTTGAAGGTTGTCAACGATCAGCACTGTGTTCCCACTTACACCGCTGACCTCGCGCGGGCCATTCAGGCTCTGATCAGGACCGAGGCCTACGGTCTGTATCATGCGACAAACTCCGGTTCGACCACGTGGTACGACGTCGCCCGGGAAGCGCTGCGTCTGAGCGGACTCCCCACGCGGGTGAATCCGATTCCCTCGGCGGCATACCCGACCAAAGCGGAAAGGCCGGGCTACAGCGTCTTGAACTGTGAACAGCTCGCGGCGGTCACAGGCCATGTCCTCCCCCCTTGGCAGGATGCCCTCCGTCGCTATCTGGAGCAGGAAGCGGCGGCCCTTTGAGGTGCTATTGGGCTGAGCGACCGAGAAACTCGATAATCGCCCGGCAGAAGTCGGGGAGGTCATCCGGCTTGCGGCTGCTGATGAAATGTCGGTCGACGACGACGCTGGCGTCTTCCCACACGGCGCCGGCATTCTCGAGATCGTCCTTGATACCGGGAGAGCCGGTGACCCGCACCCCGCGGTAGACCTTCGCGGAAATCGGAATCCAGCCTCCGTGGCAGATGGCTGCCACGAGTTGTCCCCGCTCATGAAACCCGTGCACCAGTTCGAGGACTTTGGCGTCGCGACGAAGTTTGTCGGGCATGAAGCCGCCCGGGCAAAGCACTCCCTGGAAATCGTCAACGTTCATGTCGCGGATCGCGGCGTCCGAGACACAGGGGTATCCGTGCTTGCCGGAATATTTCTGCCCCGCCTCTTCCCCGGCGACAACGACCTGCGCGCCCGCTTCTTCCAGCCGGAGTTTGGGATACCACAGCTCCAGATCTTCGTAAATGTCGCCGACGAAGCACAAAATCCGCCGGCCGTGAAGGGGCAACGCTGCCATCGTCATTTTCTCCGCCTCGATGGGAAAGAGTCGTGGTCACTCTCTATGCTATCGGGTGGAAGGAATCGTGCCAGTCGCTGTTTCAGGACCGGAGGGCACGTTCCACAAAATGAGTCGAGCGTCTTTGAGCCGATGGCTCTTTTCCCGGCCCGCGGATCACGCTTGATGAAGGCGGATGTCCGCGTGGCGAGGACCGATCGATCTGATTCAGTACGCTCTGGGAGCAGGGGTTTCGAGTGCAGGTTCAATTGAATGGTGCTCCGCGCGAGCTGGCGGAGGGGATCACGATCGCCGAATTATTGAAAGAGCTGGAGTTGGATCCACGGTTTCTCGCTGTCGAGCGGAATCGCGATCTCGTCCCCCGGCAGAAGCATGCCGAGTGTGTTATTCATCCGGGAGACGAGCTGGAAATCGTGACCCTGGTCGGCGGCGGCTGAACAGACCCACGCCGTGGTTCAGTCGAGATGCTTGAAGCTGTCGCCAGGGAGCGGGGCATCGCGGGAGATCACATCCGGGCCTTTGCCCGCCCGCTTTTCGTAGATCCCATCGCCCGCTTTCACATACTTCGTGAAGCCCAGTCGATCGAGCTTTTTGTCATCTTTGACGTTTTTGCTCATCGACGCTTCGGTCCAGCTGCCACCGATAAAGGGAGGCTGAATGACCCGCCGCACCGGCTGCAGCGTGCGCGGATGCTCGGTGAGCGGGGGTTCCGAAATGGACTGGATCACTTCGAACGTTTCGCCGCCGGAACCGTCGGCGTTGACGACTTCATAAACATAGGTAGGCATGCGAATCGGTCTCGAGGATACTCTGGGGAATGCCTCGTGGCGGCCCGTCCAGAAAGTGAACGTTCCCGTCGACGTGGCAGGTTCGAATCCCGCCTGCATCGGAATGCAGAATCAATTGCGATTCCAGAATTTTACCGCTGTGCGGCTGCGGGGAAAGTGAGCGCTCACCGGATTCGTCGTCTCTTGGACGTTCCGGAAGGAATCGGAGGGATTGTCCGGAGTCAGCGTGATGCGGCGGGGCGGTCCGATTTCTGCCAGGTGGTCAGCAGTGTTCCCAGCGACTCGCAGATTCCCCGCTGGATCCAATTCCACTCCCCCCGGTTGCCGAGGGGAAACTTCTGATTGACCTCGATCTCGATCCCCGCGTAATCGCGGTCGGCAAACATCTTCCGCAGCGTGACGGTGAAACCGTCGGAAGTGCCGCGATAGGGGAGATTGAAGTGAATTTTGTGATCCGGGAGTTCTCCCTGCAGCGTCTTCCTCCAGTGTCGGCAGATGGCGGACTCCAGTTCCCGCGCCGGATCGAACAGCAGGCCGATATCCGTGCGGCGGGTCTTCTCGTTCATCACCGGGGTAAACGAGTGCACTGAAACATGCAGGACCGGACCCGCTTTCAGCGAGCGGCGAATCGTCGCCTCCACCCGCTCGCGATAGGGAGTATAAAATGTCTCCACCAGAGACTGCCGCACGTCGGCGGGGAGGACGCGGCTGAACTCGGAAAAGAGTCGGGGGTGCCCGGGAGAGCGGTTCAGTTCGATCAGTAAACGCGATACGGTTTCCGAGCAGAGTGGCGCCTGAAAGGTGTTGGCGAGCAACTGGGCGAGTGCCAGTGCCCCGGGATCGTGGCCACGATGTGAGTTCAAGGCCTCGCGGGCCGCGCGGAACGCTGTGCGGTAGGCCGACGGAATCTCGTTGCCGCCGTGCTCACAGGTGATGACGAGTTGCAGCGGCCGCTGTCGACTCACGGTTCTGCCCGCAAAAAGACTGGGAACGATTGCTCAGTGAGCGAGGAACATTTCACCCGCTGACAAACACCGGGCGAGCTCCTGGTAGACTTCCCGCAACCGGTCGGCAGGGACAGCTTCGGGTGTCGTTGTCGGCTGCGCCGAAGTCTGGAGCGCCTGCAGAATTCGCCGGGACAGACAACCCTGATTCAGGATCGTCTGCAACGCAGGCAGATCGAGGGAACATTGCGCTGCCAGATGCTGCCACAGTTCTCGCGCGGTGGCTGTGGAGCCGAAGTACCCGAACTGCCGCAGATACGCGGCGTCACGAATCACCGCCGCATCAGCCTGCTGAATGGTGGCGAGCAGGATCGGTTCCAGCTGATCGACACTGAAGGCCTGCTGCTCGGCGGTTCCGGTCCAGCCCTGGGCGACCAGCTGCTTCAAGGTGGCGACCGTCAGCTGGGCGATGGCGAGATCGGCGGCGGGACATTCCTGCAGATCGATGACGCGAATCTCGATGGCTCCACGGCTGAAGCGGGCGATCGCACCCCGGGCGTTGAGGAACTCCTCCTGCAGGACACCATCAGGGTCATGAGGAGCGATCTCGGCGAACATGCGCTGGAAGATTTCACGGTCGTAGGTGGCCTGATCGTAGACCGGTTCGGGAATCACCCGACCGGCGATGGACGGAATCTTGCGCGAATTCTTGCGGTAGACCTCCAGCCGGGAATCGAGGGTGGAGGTCGTCTGTCCTTCCATCAACGGAGAACTGGCTGCGAGCGCCGGCAGGATCGGAAGCACCAGCCGGATCGCAGCGTGCAGCTGTGCGAACTCCGCATCGTTGGCGAAGGGGAGGTTGATGTGCATGCTCTGGAGGTTCGCCCAGCCATGCCCCTTGCAGTTGAAGATGCGGTCGAAGGCTGCGTAGACGACGTTGTAGTCGTAAGGCCACAGCTGCATTTCCCGGTCGGGATTCATCCAGGGATGCATGGCTGTCGGCAGCAGACAGGCGTGAGCGGACGCGAGCTGTGCGTTTAGTCGGTTGACGTTCGCCTGGAATTCCGTAGCCAACGGCGACAGATCGGCAGTCGGTCCGTTGGTTTTGATCTCGATGACGTGGTGAGTCAGCTCGTTTGACCACGAGATCGGCCCGTGGTCGACATCCGAGGCAATCTCTCCCTGCGCATCGCGCAGGACATGATCGGAAATCGGCCGGACGTTGAGCGTGTCAGCGTCGACGATCATGTATTCGAGTTCGATGCCGAAGGCGTCAAAGAGGTGGTACGTCATAGGGGGGTGGCCAACAGGCATCGGTCGAAAGAGATCAGGAAACTCAGCAGAGCCCGAAGCATCAGAACGGAGCCCGAAGCGTGAACGAGGGGTCTCCTCTCAGCGCGGCGGCAGCCCAGCTTTCTTTTGCTCGATCCGTCGCAGAAACGATTCCATCACACGCCGGTAGAGTTCATCTCGCAACACCTGATCTTCGCAACCGGAATCCATGTTCGGGTTGTCGTTGACTTCGATGATGTAAAACTGGCCGTCCGACTCTTTGACGTCGACGCCGTACAGGCCGTCGCCGATCAGGTTGGCTGCCTTGAGGGCGATTTGCACCGCCTTGCGCGGGGCGAGTTCGATCGGCACCGTGGCAAAGTTTCCGTAGCGGTCATCCCCCTGTTTGGACCAGTGAATGATCTGCCAATGCCCGGGAGCCATGAAGTACTGGCAGGCGAAGAACGGTCGCTGATCGAGAATTCCGATGCGCCAATCGAACGTTGTGGGCAGGAATTCCTGGGCGACAAGCAGTTCCGACTGATTGAAGAACTCTTTGAGTCGAACGTACAGGTCCTCTTCGTTGTGCACCTTGACCACACCCTGCGAGAAGGAGCTGTCAGGCTTCTTGAGCACGCAGGGGAAGCCGAGTGTCCGGGCGATGTCCTCGGCGTTGTCGCGATGGACGACCAGGGTGCGGGGAGTCGGGATTTTGTGTTTCGTCAGCAGTTCGGCGAGATACACCTTGTTCGTGCAGCGGGCGATCGAGACCGGGTCGTCGATGACGACGAGCCCCTCGTTGGTGGCCCGCCGTGCGAACCGATAGGTGTAGTGGTTGATGCCGGTCGTCTGGCGGATGAACAGGGCGTCGAACTCCATCAGACGGCCGTAATCATCGCGCGTGATCAGTTCGGCGGCGATGCCGAGGCTTTCCGCTGCCTTGACGAATTTCTTCAGGGCTCCTTCGTTGGAAGGGGACGCTTCCCGTTCATCCGGATCGTGCAGAATAGCCAGATCGAACCGCATCGGCTTGGGTTTATGTCGTGCGGTGGCTCCCCCCGCGAAGTGTTTCTCGGCGGCGTCGATCATGAAGGCGTGATGGATCTCGGGGACTTCGTTGGTGCCGAGGGCCTTGACGCTGCGGATCTGCCAGCTGCCGTTGCGGGCGAATCGAAACCGCATCAGCGGGATCTGGAACATGTTGAAGAGCTGGCGGCTGAGGCGTTCGTAGCGTCGGGCCATGTTGCGGCCGAAGTAGATGCTCAGCTCGAATTCTTCGGACTGCAGCGGTCCGAGAGATTTCTGGATGAGATCATCGAGTTCTTCGCCGACAAAGCGGATCATCGCCGGAGACTTGAGGTCCTGCAGCGCGATGACGCCCGGCATCGGCTTGTGGCCGCGGGCTTCCGCCAGCAACGAGACGTAGTATCCCGTGCTCTGGTATTTGAGCGACTGGCAGAGGTTGAACAGCTTGACGTTTCGGCGTCCGGCGAATTCTTCGTCCGTGACGTAGCGCCACGCATCGACGATTTCAACGTTGGGGATGTCTTCGGGCCAATCGTCGACGTTATCAGTCACGATCACTGCGGGCATGCCGCATCACTCCCTTTTGGGCTTTCGGACGAATGATCAGCAGATTCGCGTCGTAGGTCACAATGCCCAGCATGATGGCGGAAAATGCTCGATCAATGTCCACTGAATACTGCCGGTCCTTGGCAAATGGGTTGGCTTCGAGCGGATCCGCGACGAGGACCGTCCGCGTCTCCGGGTCGTAACCGCATAGTACGACGAAATGTCCGGCGGGAAATCCCCGGACATCATCCTGGACAGTCGTTCGTCCCGGCGGCGGATTCTCGGGACAATACTCACGCATTTCCCCGTAGAGAAACGTGGCGCTCAGACCGGTGAGGATCGGCGTTTCCCGTTTCAGATGGCGGCGGATGAGGTCGATCGTCAGGACCTCCATCCGCAGTTTGCCCCCCAGCCGCAGAAAATCGATATAGGCGATCGTTGCGGTGTGGAGTCGCGGAGAAGCCTTGGCCGCCATTTGAGCGGTGAGCCGTTGGGCCAGATCGATCGGGGCCTCGGAACCAAACCAGGTCGGGTCGAACACCCGCAAGTCGTAGGTGTAGAGGGTCGCATCGTAGCCGCGGCGCAGGGCATGACACCCCAGAATCACCGCCAGCGTTCCCCCTTGCTCCAGCTGGCCGACTTCCCGGATCACCTTGTCGAGAGCAATGTCTTCCCCGAAATACCGATAGACCGCATGCAGGCAGGTCGGCCCGCAGGTCGTATCGTTCGGTTGTGGAAGTATGTCCAGACGCAGCGGGTCCATGCCAGCCAATCCATAGGAATGGCTGCCGATTCTACGGTTTGTACAACCGGCTGAGAATGGATCGACGGGGGGGAATTTATTCGGTTTCTTGACTGTGGCGAATCCCCGGATTTCCGCTTGCGGACCGGCGCGAATATGCTCAGGAGGTGATTTGATACTGGGTCAGGCCGGTCAATGCCGATCCGCTTGTCGGTTGATAGAACGCCTGAATCTGAAAGACCTGATTCACGCCGCTGACGGTGGCGGAGACCGCACCGGCCGTCCCGGCGGCACTTAGCGTCAGACTGCCGGGGGTGATTCCCTGAATCGTCGTGTGCTCCGGAATTCCCGGTCCGTGGATGATGTCTCCCGTCGCCTGCCAGTCCACGTTGAGAACACCGGTCAGGACGTTGCTCCCCTCCGTCAGGGTCGCCTGGAAGGTCTGGTTCCCAATCCGCAGCATGACGATGCCACTCTGGGTCGCGGCGTGGGAGAGAGTCAGTTGCCCGGGAACTGATCCGGCCACAGTGGTGCCGGCGGGAATGTTGGAGGCCGCAATGGCCTGTCCCGGGATGATGTCCACAAGGTTCGTGACCCCGTCGACCTGTGTCAGCGTGCCGGCGGCGATTGTGCCGGTGATGTGAATGACGGTGTCGGGAAGGGTCACCTGGGTGTTGAGATTGTTTCCTGAGACAGTCAGCGTCTTGAGGGACTGCGGCTCGGAGCCATCGCTGCGGGCGAAAATGAGTTCAACCGTTCCCGCAGGATTCGTGCCGGGCAGGGTGCCGGTGATCGTCACGGTCGCTCCGGCGGAACCGGACGACGGGCTGACCGCGATCGGGAAATCACCGTTCGAGCCGACCAGCTGCAGTGATCGTGTGGAGACGCTCGGAAGATGCGTGCCATCGCCGGAGTAGACGGCCGAAACCGTGTAGGTATGGGTAATACTGCCATCAGGAAGTGCTGGCAGGGTGGCGGTCAGCGTGGCGATCCCTTCGTTGTTGATCGACACGGGCTGGAGCGGCGGGGTCGCGGTGCTGTTTACTGAGTTGACCGGAACCCCATTGATGTAGAACGTGACCGTGCCGCTTGGCGTCCCCGTGCTGGTGACTTGGGCCGTCAGCGTGACCTGGCCTCCCTGCTGGGCAATGACCGGGAAATCCTTGAATGCGGTGATCGAGGAGGCCTGCGCGGTGCTGGTCCATGTTCCCAGCGTGATTTTCGCCAGACCGACGTTGTTCTGGTTGAGGTTGGTGCTGGCTCCGAACTTGTCGTCATAGGGGAAGGCGTAGGCCAGATCGCCCGACGTCAGGCCGGTCTGATGCCAGTATTCGACCCAGTAATTGTAGATGCCATTGTTGACGTCGGTGTTCAGGAACCAGTTGCGGGGGTCACCCCAACTGCTGGAGTTGTAGAGCGCGAGTCCGCGGTTGAAGGCGGCGGAGATGGAGTCTTCGAGGTCTCCCAGTACGAGGGACGCCGTTCCTGTAAAGCCGCGGGAGTTGTTGTCGGCGAAGACCGCATCGCAGGCGAAAATCATCTGCGAGGCGGACTCGTATTGCTGTCCCGCGCTGATGATCCACGAGGGGGCAGTCGCTCCCGTGACGTAGAAAATCGGCTCGTAAATGGAGGGGTCCGGGAGATTGGTCTCGAAGAACGGATAGTAGATATCGTAGTTGACCGCTTTCTCCGCAGCGGTGCCGGTGGTGGCGTTGAGCCGCAGCACATAATTGTTGCCGACAGCGACCGTCTGCCCGCTGTAAACGACAGCACTCGTGGACGCGTCGGAGATGAGCGTGAAGGTTTCTCCGCCTCCGGTGTGTTTGCCGATCGTGCCCGTGAAATATTTCAGGAAGAACGCGTCGATCGTCTCGTTGAAATAGTTGTTCAGTGCGTCCGGATTGGAGGCGTTCAGGAACTGCTCGACGACATCTTTCGGCGAGACCAGCCGCGGCGGGGTGGAATCGTAGAGGGACCAGATCCCTCCCATTGTGTAGGTTCCGGTCCCCTGCGAGTTGACGAGCTTGAACGTGGTGCTGGTCACGTCGGTGATCGTGAACAGGCCGTTGGCCCCCGGGTTGCCGAGGATCCCTTCGATCTTGATCAGGTCGCCGTTCTCCAGACCCGCTGTAGACAGCGTGGTGATGACGATCTCGCCGGAGGCAGTTGCACCCGTAATCGTTCCTTGCTGCCACGTGCCGCCTCCATTGTCGGCTCCATTCCCGTGACTGCCGTTCAGCGAGAAGTTGTTCAAATCGACGACGGTGACCTGGAAGGTTCCGTTGGCTGCGGTGTTGCCGAGTTCTCCTCTGATCGTCACCACATCGCCTGTTGTCAGGCCATGATTCGGACTGTTGACGACAATCGGTCCTGCATTCGAAGCAGAGAGAATGGGCCCGCTGCGCTGCGTGGCGGCAAAGGTGGGCAGGGCGGCGTAACTTTCGAGAAACGGACGGGCAGCCTGATTGGTACTGGTGATCTTCGAGTTGATAAAGCTCAGGTACGAGTCCTTGCCGGTGGTGGCCAGGATGTCATTGCGTGCCGCCTGCACACCGACCGGACCTCCCGCGTGGCTGACGAACGAAGCGCCGGTCTGGGTGGCGGTGGCGTACTGATTGATGGTGACGGAGCCCGGGCTGTTTTTGGAAGCACCGACGAGTGTCTGAATCGTGGCTCCGGGGGGAATGCCTGGTCCCGTAATGAAGTCCCCCTGACCGAGGTTCGTCGTGTTCGTGATACCGGTGATGACGTTGCTCCCCTTGGTCGTCGATCCGGTGAACGTCGTGTTGAACGGCTTGGTCCCTGCGGAGTCCTCAAAGAACTGCAGCTGCATCGGCAGTCCGAAGGCATCGACCTGTGACGTGTCGATATCAAGATTCGGCACGCCGCTGAAGTTCGTGACAGTGAACTCGAGGAAATCGTAGATGGTGCCGTTGCTGGGGTCGGTTCCGTTCGCGGGATTCGGAGAGGCGACGGTTCCGTTTGACGGCGAGACCTGAGCCTGAATCGGCGCTCCGACAGAAATGAGGATCCGGCCTGTGTACTGGTTCCCGGGAGGGGGAACCGGCAAGCTGAGATGGTTTCCCCACGCAGCCAGAGTGGAGCTCGGAAGAATCGCCTGATCGGGCGTCGACGGGCCGGGGTAGAGCCCGGCGGTCGACTGGGCAATTGGATTTCCGGAACTGATCTCTGAAGCGACGAGGTAATACGTCGTCCCCACGGGAGGGACCTGTCCGGGGCCGGGAGTCGCAATTTCCTGTCCGAAGACGGCGATCCAGATGCCATCGGCTCCGGAACCGAGATTGGCTCCCTCGTCGAGAACCACGCTCAGTGGAATAAATGTGCTGGCTGCGAACTGCCAGGCATTCTGTTCTTCCGCCAGCTTCATCCCTTTGCCGGATGTTTTGTGAATCTTGCCGCTGGTGACGATCCGGCTATCGCTCGACAGGGGACCTTTGAGGTGCAGAGTGTCGATCGAGCCCGCAAAGCTCGTGTTGTAGACCTGATCATCCAGCGAGGAGAAGTTGCCGTCGGTGCCTGCGATCATGTTGACCGTCAGCGTCGATCCGATGAACTCCCCTCGAATGTGCATGCCGCCAATGACGGAATGGGATGCGAGATGTGAGTTCTCCACATTTTTGAAGAAGCCACGACTCCAGCCCCCATCACCCGCCTGAATCGTGGCGTCGTCGACCAGTTGAGTGACCCGGACCGTCTTCAGGGTGCCGCCGTGGACTGCCGCGCCGGGCCCGAGGTTCCGTGCTGTAAAGCGTTCCAGTGTGGCGGCGACGTCAATCTGGGCCAGAACATCGCGAGCGTAAAAGTGGTTCAATGATCCGTCGATGTGAACCTGCGACCCGGCTTCCAGGTTCTGGACATGAATTTTGCCCACTCCACCGTCGGCGTGGAACTGTCCATTGGCATTCAGGGAGAGGGCTGTTCCTTTGAAGGTTCCGAAGACCTGTGTTTGCCCGGCGGCGCCGTGAATGGTGACCGACTGAATTGTCGTTCCGGCGACACGGCCCCCGCGCGAGACGATCGTCAGGCTGCTGCGGGACGTGGTGTCGTGGAGTTCCAGGGATTCCATCATCCCCTCGTGGATCGTCACGGTTCCGCTCCCCGGACCCCGGAGCCGCAGAGAAACACGGCTGCCATCGGCATCGGTGAATGTAGTGGTCTGACCGCTGACGAGGGGCAACTGAGTTCCGGCGGCTAGCAGAATGCGCGACTCGAAGATCTCCGTTTCTGTTGCACAGGCGACCGCGCGACGTCGACGTCGGGGGAGGAGATTGGCAGGCGACTGGATGAACTGGGCCCCGAAGATCATTTCCCCTCCAGAAAATTCTGTTTCTACGACAGACAGGGGAGGTGGACAGCGAGTCGACTTCCCGGAACTGAATCGCCCGAGGACTCGACGCAGACCGCGCAGCAGTCCTCACTGTTCCACCCTAGTTCAGGTTCCGTAAACGGCGCGGAATGATCTGGTGCAGATTGACACATCACCCCGGGGGCAAGTGATCACCGTGGTGAAAGAGCCACAAATCGCGCGGAAGCGTCTCTCGGGAAGAATCCCGAGGGGCGGTAAAGGTGGCACGTTAGGCGGATGGACCGGGTGTTCTGCTCAAATCTCACGCTGCGCCATTTGACGTCGGCGGTTTTGTGAGATTGCAGGCTGCGAAGAACGCCACGCTGATCCGCAGGAGTCTTCGGGGCATCACCTGCTCCCCCAGATTCGGAAAATCGCATTCCCCACACAGGGTTAGGCGTTGTCCATTCGCGAGGATCACGCGATGCCGGTGTAGGTTTTTCCGGATGACTGACCCGGCATCCATTTGACCCGAACAGGCTCGGGGCGATCTTCTTGCAAAACCCTTACCCTGCCGCGGTGGCGGGTTGTTCAAACCGCAGTGAGTCCGGAGTCTGCTCCAGTTGCTGCAGAAACCACTGGTAGGTCGACGCAATACCGTCCGCCAGTGAGACCCGGGGAGCCCATCCCAATGAGAGCAGTCGACTCGAATCCATCAGCTTGCGCGGTGTCCCATCGGGCTTGCTCGTGTCGTAGACGATTTTCCCTGCGAACCCGACCGCCTGCTGAACCAGGCTGGCCAGTTCAGCGATCGTCACGTCGCTGGAGGTCCCCACGTTGATCAGCTGTTCGTCTTCATAGTTCTGCGCGAGAAAAACGCTGGCGTTCGCCATGTCGTCGACATGCAGGAACTCACGACGGGGTGTGCCGGTCCCCCAGACAGTGACCGTCTGGTCCCCGCGCAGTTTGGCATCATGAAACTTACGGATCAGAGCGGGCAGGACATGGGAATTGGCGAGATCAAAGTTGTCGCCCGGTCCGTACAGGTTGGTCGGCATCAGGCTGATCGCGAGAAACCCGTACTGCCGACGATACGCCTGGCACATCTTGATGCCGGCGATCTTGGCGATGGCGTACCACTCGTTTGTCGCTTCGAGCGGACCGGTCAGGAGCGCCGCTTCCGGGATCGGCTGCGGCGCCATGCGCGGATAGATGCAGGAGGAGCCCAGGAAGATGAGCTTCTTGACTCCGGCCCGGTAGGCGGAGTCGATGACGTTGGTCTGGATCTGCAGGTTTTCGCGAATGAAGTCGGCGGGGTAGCTGTTGTTCGCATGGATGCCGCCGACTTTGGCAGCAGCCAGGAACACATACTCCGGCCGCTGGGCCTGAAAGAACGAGTCGACCGCCGCCTGTGACGTCAGGTCGAGTTCGTTCCGTCCACGCAGCAGCAGGTTGTCGTGGCCGGTTTCCTGCAGCCGGCGAACAATGGCCGAACCGACCAGACCGCGATGTCCGGCAACAAAGATGCGAGATGATTTGTTCATGACGAGTTATTCGTGGTAATTGAACGTCTTGAAGCCCGCCTTGTTGACCACCTGATCGCGCTGGGCGATGGCGAGGTCGTGCTCGACCATCTCCTGCACCAGTTCCGCGAAGGTGGTTCGTGGTTCCCAGCCCAGCTTGGTGCGGGCCTTCGTTGGGTCACCGAGCAGCGTTTCGACTTCCGTCGGACGGAAATAACGGGGATCGACAGCGACAATGCACTCGCCATTGGCGGTGTTGATGCCCCGTTCGTTGACGCCTTCCCCTTCCCAGCGGATTTCAATTCCGAGCTGGCGGGCGGCGATATCGACGAATTCCCGCACCGAATACTGCTGGCCGGTCGCGATGACGTAATCTTCCGGCTCATCCTGCTGCAGCATCAGCCACTGCATTTCGACGTAGTCGCGGGCGTGACCCCAGTCTCGCTTGGCGTCGAGATTGCCCAGATACAGGCAGGACTGCAGTCCGAGCTTGATGCGGGCGATGGCACGCGTGATTTTGCGGGTGACAAACGTCTCACCACGGGTCGGGGATTCGTGATTGAACAGAATCCCGTTGCAGGCATAGATTCCATACGCTTCGCGATAGTTCTTGATGATCCAGAAGCCATACAGCTTGGCGACGGCATACGGGGAGCGCGGGTAGAACGGTGTTTCCTCATCCTGCGGGATTTTCTGGACTTTGCCGTACAGTTCCGAAGTGGAGGCCTGATACAGCCGGGTTTTCTTTTCCAGCTTCAGGATGCGGATTGCTTCCAGCAGCCGCAGGGTTCCCAGTGCATCGCAGTTCGCGGTGTATTCGGGGGTTTCAAACGAGACCGCCACGTGGCTCTGCGCGCCCAGGTTATAGATCTCGTCCGGTTGAACCTGTTGAACGACCCGGATCAGGTTCGTGGCATCGGTCAGATCGCCGTAGTGGAGGACGAACCGGCGGTCGCTCTCGTGGGGATCCTGATAGAGGTGATCGATGCGATCGGTATTGAAAGAAGATGACCGGCGCTTGATGCCGTGCACTTCGTAGTTCTTGTTTAACAGAAACTCAGCCAGATAGGCCCCATCCTGTCCGGTGATGCCAGTAATCAGTGCTTTTTTTCTCACGTGACAACTATCCGTTCTGATGTCAGACATTGTTCAAAAAGTTGAGCGTACTTTTGAAGTATGGCGTCTTGGCCGAGTTCTGATTCGGCAATTCTTCTCGATTCTCCACCTTGTCGCAACCGTTCATCGGTCTGATCAATCATTTCCGTGAGTGCCAATGCGAATTGTTCTGCATTTCCCGGAGGGGTCAGGCGTCCGACTTGCTGGACCAGTTCATACACCTGGGTCTGGGGGAGAGCGGTTGCCAGCACGGGGCGTCCACTCGCCAGCATTCCCGTCAACTTGGAGGGCATGACGAGATCGGCGGCATCCGCACGCTGTGGCAGCAGGTGAACATCGGCAAGATTGAGAAGCTCGTTTAACTTTTCGATTGGCTGCACGGGCAGCCAGATGAGGTTGGGCAGTTCCTTCCCCAGTTGTCGTAACCGTTCGTACGCCGCTCCGGCGCCACACATGACGAAAATCAGATCGGTTCGCGACTGCAGGATGCGGGCTGCCTCGATCACGATTTCCAGCCCCTGCTTGTCCCCCATGTTGCCGGAGTACAGGGCGACCTTCTGATCACTGCGGAGGTTCAGATCTGCCCGGAAACTGCTGGGGCGGGACAGTGGCGCAATCTGGCTGATGTCGACCCAGTTCGGACAGTGCACATTCGTCACGTCGGTCCCCGTCTTCTGGTTCAGGCGATCCAGCATCCGGGGAGAAATTGTCGATCGGCGGTCAAAGCGACGCAGCAGCCAGCGTTCCAGCCCGTACGTCAGTCGCTGGAGTCCGGGGGCCTTCAGAATTCCCAGATCGAGTGCGGCATCAATTTCGAAATCCTGAATATGAATCCAGCACTTTGCACCGCAGCAGCGGGCGGCCAGCCAAGCGGCGGGGGCACAGAAGAACGGAGGCTCGACAACGAAGATCAGGTCAGGTTTCCAGAACAGGCTACGGATCAGGCTCGGGAGACTCGTAATAGCAAAGATCAACAGATAGAGAATCCTGGTGAGCGCCTTGGGGCGAGCGGGGATCCAGGCTGGGGCACGACGAACGTCGACTCCCTCCCAGGACTCCTGCTGATACTTTGCGCCCGAGTAGCCGGGCTGCACTTGCCACTGGGGGTAATAGGGGGCAGAGCAGATTGCGCGAACTTCATGGCCATTCCGGGCGAGCCAAGCTCCCATTTCTCCGGAATACTTGCCGATTCCCGTCGGTTCGGGCCAGAAATTCATCGAATAAATCAGGATTTTCAAAGAAGGGGGTCGCGCTGAAGAACCGACCATATCGGTTGCGGGTGATGCTTCCTGGTTGGCGGCTGAACCACGGAAGCCCCATTCAGTGGGAGATGATTCGTAGCGTTCTACAGATTTTTCAGAATGTGTCCAGACCGATGTCTGAATTCTTCAGACTCGGCGGACATCTGATTGACTCGAATCAACGAGCACGTCATATTGGCGAACAATGTTTTTCATGACTTCAGGCATGCTGTTGCGTTGCATAAAAGTTTTCGCGTAACTACTGAAGTAAGGTCGACCCTGAAGAAAGTCGACTGCAAGGTGCCAACCGGGAAGTTTCATGCGATTGTTGCGGAAAATCGGTCGGGTCTGTGAAGTCTTGGCAACCCCTGGTGGGCGTTCGGCGCTTCTGGCACCTAAGCCGAGATCAATTGCATCGACTCTGTTAGCCACGCAGTTGCAATCTGAGGGAGTTCGCTTTCGCACGATAATCGACGGAGGTGCGAATGTCGGCCAATTTGCCCGGGCCGTTGCCACCGCATTTCCGGAGGCAACAATACATTCTTTCGAACCCTCTCCTTCGACCGCTGCCGTCCTGCGGGAGAATCTGAAGTCATGCACCCGCGTTCAGATCCATGAATTTGCCTTGGGGAGCCAGGCAGGGGAAGTTGAATTTCATTGTAATTCAAACACACAGACATCCTCGATCCTGTCCATCAAAAAGAAGTCAGGCATCCACGAAGGAATTCGCGAACTTCAAACAGTCAAAGTTCCGGTCACGACGCTGGATGACTTTGCCAGAAAGACTGCTTTGGAAGAGCCTCTGCTGCTGAAGCTGGACCTTCAGGGCTATGAGCTTGAAGCACTCAAGGGGGCAGCTGAAGTTCTATTGCCTCGCTGCCATAGCATTCTCGTAGAATCGGTTTTTGAGCACCTCTATGAGGGTGAACCGTTAATTGACGATATTCTCGAGTACCTGAAAGCTCAGGGATTTGTTTTTGTGCGTCCGCTCGCATTTCTGAAAGAAGACACCGGGCGTGTCGTTCAGATGGATGCTTTGTTTCGACGTCGATAACAACCCGTTACTCGTTGGGAATAAATGGCTGCTGCACGGATCGAGTCCGTGAGCGGTTCGTTTCGTGGCCTTGTGGTTTGTCGCTGAGGGACCTGCAAGCTGAGGGACCTGCAAACGGACTTCGTGGTTCCCGGAACTGGCTGGCAGGATCGTGACGACGACGTGACAAGCCGTTGCTGTGCGCGTCAAGCGTGCCTGTTGCCGGGCGATTCTCGCTGGGAGTGCTCAGTCGGTTTCAGGACATCCGGTTTTTGATCGGCCCGGTTCTTGTTGTGCCGGGACGTGGGAGTGCTTCGGAGCAAGCGAAAATCTTGCTGCGAAGAGGCTGGAAAGTGTCATCTGCTCTGGCTCGCAAGTGCGGGCTTTCTTAAGTGCCCAGAAATGGCCCCCCGTGTGTCTCGGTGGCCCATTGCCGTAGCGCCGGCGTTACCGTGATGTAGATTGCGATCATCGCAGCCTGGAACGGAGAGCCACTCAGGCCCAGTGTCAGCAATGTCAGCACAGTCAGAACGATCCCCCCCAGAGTTGTTCGTTCAGAAATGGCGAGGCCAATGATGGAAATGCTATAGATCAGCAGTCCCAGTGCCCCCATTTCAATAAAAACATTAATCGGTAGCACTGCGGTTCCAATTCCTCCCAGCATTCCCTCGGAAATGGACGACATTCCCAGGCCAGTGAGTGGCGATTCCTGTGCCACCATTTGGGCAGGTCTCAGAGGGGTGAAAAATCGGATGTATCCCGACTGGGATGAAATCGGGTCCAGGACTTTGGCAAAGACCTGTTCGACTCGTTCGGGATCGTTTTTCTGCATATAAACCAAACCAATGAGAAGCCCCAGAAGTCCGGTGATCCCTGAAACGACGGTTGTCAGCGACAATCGCCTGATTGAGCTCAGGAACGTGATGATCGCCAGTGTTGATGCGAGAACAAGACCGATTGACGATCCGGAAAAAAGCATCGTGATCAGGCCCAGAACGCCCACCCAGGTAAACCGGCCTGCGAAAACGGATTCGATCCACACAAGTGGGGCCATGGCCAGGCAAAGCCAGGAAGGTTCGCTGAACATTCCCGCGGAGCGCAAGTCATGAGGATTCTCGATCTGCGAGATTTCATATCGTGACCATCCTCGGGTGATCCCGAGTTCTCGTAGTGAAAGAACGCCCGCAAATTCTAAAAAAAAGAAGGCTGCAAAGATCACGATCCAGATTTGGGTCAGGCGTTTTACCTGATCCGGATAGAGACGCAAAATGACCGGCAGTCCAAACAGCGTCGTGAAGAATGAGATGATGCCGATGGCTGCCTTCAGTGTTTCACGAAAGGGAATTCGTGAGTTGGTGGTGAAGAGAAGCAGCAGTGACATGATGGCGAGCAGGGCCATGGCAATCAGGGTGATGCGTCGGTATTGAAGGTTTAGGCCCAGCAAAACAAAGACCAATGGAAAGGAAAGCACGGAGACTGGGACCCCGCCGACGTACATGCTCTGCAGAAAGACCGTGGAGAAGTAAACATAAAGCACGACGAGATTCAATGTATTTGGCATCCCTGATCCGACTCCTGGTCCATCGAAAGGTGGCTGCAACATTGCTGAAGAGAATGTTACCCACGAATTCTGTTGTTGGGCCGGCCTCTTCTGGCTGGTCGCCGGAATTCATTCTACTCTAAGCCGGGATGGTTTGAGAAATCGATGTTTGGGGGGCCAGATTCCGGTGACCCCTTTTGCAGGAATCTGCTGCGCGCCGCCGTTGACTCCCTGTTGAAATGGAAAATGTTGTGGAAACTTGGAATAAGTCTTGACGACCGGTGGGCTCTGGCAAGACAACTCGTCGTCTACCGCGAATCAGGCAAGTCGTTATGCTTTCCCGGATTCGCCCGGAATCAAACGGCCCTGGCAAATTCGTTTTCTGCTCACCGCGGCGACGAGATTTCTCGTCCGGTGATGTTGCACCTCTGAGAGTTCATTGATGTCGAAGACGAGCGATCCGCAACTCGCAAGGCGGTTTCTGTTTTTACGGCGTCCTGCTGCGGAGAAAGACGGCGGCACGATCTATGATGATCGCGTCTTGAAGGTCTTGCAGCAGGTGACCCCGAATATCCGGGTCTTTGAAACCAGCAAGGCTCAGTCTGGTGCCGTTCTGCGGAGGATGCTGAGTAAGCGGTTGATGCCTCTTTATACACGGTATCAGATGGCATCCGTGCCGCAGTCACTTCAGGCTGACGAGGAAATCGTCTTGTCACATGAAGGGCTGGCTTCCCTTGCGTGTGAATTCCTGAAGCAAGAAAAGATTTGGCTGATCTTTCACAACTTTCCGGCAGGTTTTGATGACGAGGACCGGTTCGGGACACGGGTAGCGCTCAAGCCTTTTCTTCGTTCTTCCGATCGCTGGTTGCTGCGCCGTCCGAACATCTACCCTGTTTTTCTGTCTCGGCGCGAACTGCAGCTGGCGGAGTCCATGGGGCCGGTGCGGCCTCCCCGGTTGATTCAGCCGGGCATGCCACCTGTCAATTTGAATTGCCCCCTGGTTCAGGCGGACAAGGTCGATCTGGTGATCTCGGGAACCTATGACTGGTCGGTGAAAAGGCGAGATGCGGATTGGTTAAAGGCAGAAGTACTCTCCAAGTTGGATCATCAGTCTATTGGATATTTGTATGCTGATGCGTCTTTTCGGGGAGTTCTTCCTCATTGGCGGGACACTCGAGAACTACCAGCGGATGGTCAGCTGCGGGTCGGGGTTGTTCCCGACCGGTTTTTGAATGGCATGAAGCTCAAGGTGTTGTGGTATATCGCCCACAACTGCGTGGTCGCTTCTCCGCGTTTTTTGGGGGACGAATTCTATGGAATCCCCCATGCGGATGAATTTATCCGCGGCTTTCAGGATGCTGCCACGCTCGGCGAAGTGATCCGAGAGGCCGGACAGGCCAATCTGGAAGCATATCGGATTTTTCAGAACAGCTGCTTCTCACACTTTTCCTGGGACCGACAGGTGAAAGAGGGTTTTGATGTCCAAGCCAGGTAAAGTTTTGATCACATCGGGATACATGGAGACCGAGATCAATGCATTTCGGGAAATCCAGTATTCACGAAATCTTGCACTGCGAGGCTGGGACGTCGTCGTGTATGCCTCGAGTCAGTCTTACATCTGGAAGCATAACCGGGCAGGGCATGCTCCTACGAATCCCTGTGCCAATGACGAGAATTTAAGGCGTGACTTTGGCATTCACATTGTCCGTTGTCGCACGCTGCTGCGGTATGCGGACTTTTTGCTGCTGCCTATTCCGTTTCGGCTGATTCGCGAGGCAGACGTGGTGCACGTCATTGAGTTTCGCGTTGGGCATCCGGTGATTGTGGCGGCAATTGCTAAGATGCTGGGTAAACCTGTTGTTTATGATCACGAGCAACGGGGTGATCGGCATTATACCTGGCTGCATAGCATCGATAGCCTGGTCAGGCGACTCTGTATTCGAATTGGATCGTTGTTCGTTGATACAGTGCGTCACACTGTTCATGCCAACCGTGACCATTTTGTCAGAAACCGATGGTCCACGCGCGGGAAGCTGGTGTTTGGGCCGCTTGCTGCTGACGAGCGAATTTTCCACTTCTCGCCCGAGCAAAGAATTGCGACTCGCCGGGAATTGAATTTGACTCCGGATGAGGTGACGGTCGTCGTGAGCGGCAAGATCGAAGAACCTAAGCGGACTCCTGAGGCGATCCGGGCCTTGCTGGCAGCAGGGGTGACAGTGATTGTTGTAGGCCGCGTTCCTCCGCGTATTCAGCAGGAGTTGGAGTCGATTCAGGGGGGACGTTTGCAGATTTTGGGGCATGTGACGCCTGACCGATTGAATGAGATTTACGCGGGCATGGACTATGCCCTCTTTACAACATTCTCGCTTTCTTATTGGGAAGCTATGGCCACGGGCCTGCGGATCATTTGCCCCCGCACTACTTTTTCGGAAACTCATCTTCCCAAAGAGAAGGCCATCTTGTTTGGTCAGGAGGCGATGTTTGTGATTTCAGAGGAAGAGTACGATCCTCAGTTCAATGTTGGGGAAGCCGTTGCGGCGGTCTTGAAGGATTTAACGGTGAGCGCTCCCGATCGAGCGACAGATGCTCGCTTTCAGTGGCCCAGCCGTTCTCAAGAACTGGATCAGCAATATCGCGACTTGCTTCAGATTCCTCCAGCGGCAGCCACCTCATGAAGCGGCTGTCACAGTTGGAAGAGGTGAACCCAGTCTCTTCGTCTGTGTGATAGATTTCATCGGCAAGTCGTTCTCGATCTCTGTCTGGCGAGTTCAGGCTGTCACAGAGGTTGGAAAACACGATCGCCCAACTGGTCGATTGGTTTCTGATCTCTTGGATCTCGCCGCCAACTGCGCCAGCCCCATTCGGGTGAATCGCAGCTGGCACAGTCAAAATTAGATGATGATCGCTGCCAGGATCTGGTGCCGGGCACCCTTTCCGGCTGCCAGGATTCCCAAGGCTGTCGAGCGACTCGCGCGACCCATGTTTGGCACCGGGGCGGGCGGCTCATCTGGGCGCGGGATGCTGTGACATGCAGTAAATTGGCGGCCTAGCGACATCGGCTAAGTATATTCGTCTGAAAAAAAGTTAACCTTGCTTTCCTTTGGAAAGCAGATGATGTCCCCGAAGCCTTTGTTGCCAGGTTGTGCACGCGAATCACGGGCATTGAAGACGTCGTAGCCCTGTGATTCAATCATCCGGATAACTTCCTGTGACGAGGAGCCATTTTTCGCTAAGAGAAAGTTTGACAATTCGGACAGAACCACTGGGCGGTATTCCTTGAGAACTTTCAGTGCACCGGAGAAGACAAGGTGCTCGGCGCCTTCCACATCTACCTTGATAAATCCCGGATTGATTCCTTTTTCCGGGACCAACGTGTCGAGGGTGCGGCTGACAACAGACTCCGTGACAAAACGTTCTCCGGCAATGTCGGGATGACAGGTGGCTCCAAGGCTGGAGTACTCTTCTTTCCCTTCGATGGTTTTGATTTCCGCGGTCCCTTCGCTGTTGGAGGCGACACCGTTGAAGATCTCGACATTCGTGACGTGATTCAATGCAAGATTCTCTCGCAGTCGTTTCAAGGCTCTTTGTGTTGGTTCGAAAGCGAGAACTTTTCTTTGGGGGGCAATGGCTTTGGCAAGCAGCACCGAGTAAAAGCCCACGTTTGCTCCCACGTCAATGACATCCCGGTTGGGGTCCAGGTGTTTGAGGCAAAGTTGAGTCAGGCTTGATTCATAGCCTTTGGTCAGAACCACCCGCCGGAAGACATCGCTGCGGACATCGAGAGCAAATTCTCCGCTAAATTCCTGCAGTCGCACAATCGGGTCGCCCACAATGATCTCTTTGAGGTTGTCGACGATTCTCTGCTGCTCGGCAAGACGCCCTCTCGTCATGTAGCGCTTCACGGCGATCAGCGGGTAGAGTGCGGAGTCAACGAGTGCATAGCGGGTACGCAACGTCTTAATAAAGCTGGCGCTCATGGAAGGTTCTTTCGCTCTTGGAAGGTGTTTGCGGTTGTCGCTGGAAAAGGCTAAGCGTTGTAGTTGGAGTGGTGGATCAGCAATGCTGTACTACCGAAGAAAAAATCTGATCGTATTCATGACAGATGTGTTCAATTGATCGCCAAAACGGGCGGTGAATAGCCAGATTCCGGCGAGGACTGCAAGGACTCCGCCTGCAATGGGAGTCCAGCTGAGTCTCTTTCCCCCCGAGTTCTGCCACGCCAGGTCTGTTAATATGTAAGAGACGCAATAGAGAGCATTACTGTAAATCGCTGCCTTGAATCCCCAAATAGGGGCGGTGAAATACATACCTGCCAGTGACAGGCATGCTCCGGTGATTGTTGCCAGGGCGACTGCCCCAGCCATGCGTGCCCCAAGGCAATAGTAGAATCCTGCAGCATTCATGGAGTTGATTGTGTAAATGAAGGTCATGGCTCGAATTTCAGGCAGGATGCCATCGACATCTTTGATGAGTAATGGCAGGAAAGGGGAAATCGCGAACAGGCCAGTGGCCAGGGCGCCTGATGCCAGTGAGTTTTTCCAGATCCCGCGTTTGAGCAACTGGTGGCGGTAGGCCTGTCGTTCCGGAGTTTCAGGTTGTGCGGTGGTTGCCGCGATGGCGGGCAAGATTGGTCTCAGGAAAGCTGAAGCGAGCGCCGTCACCTGCCGGCAAATAGAACTGGCAATTCCGTAGAGACCGACCGCTTCACTTCCCAGCGTGGCCCCGACAATCAGCTTGTCTACCGTTCCAAAGAGAAAAGCTCCAATAAACACTGAGCATGTACCGCCGGCGTGTGTGGCGATCTCTTTCAGGCGGGAAGTGCTCCACTTCAGCTCGGCTGGCCCGATCGGACGAATCACGAGAAAATAGACGGCCAAAAGCCGTAATGCGAGAACGAATAGACTGGCTCCCAGTAATGCCAGCGACATCGGTATCAATTGTTGTGACAGCCATGCGGTGATAATCACAATTCCGTGTTCGAGCAGAGTCGAAACTGTGATCAACACTGTGATCAATTGGTAATTCTGCTTGGCTTCCAAAACTGCATCCGCGAAACGATGCATCAATTGAAGCGGCGCGATGAGGGCGAAAATCAGCCAGGCATGTCGGACTGTGAAAAACTGCTGGGTTGGAAGACCGTGAAAAAATGTCGCGCAGAAAGGGGCCAGTGCGGCGAGTGCAAGTCCGAGTATCAGGCACATCATCAACATGAGCCCGGACGAGACGACTAATGTTTGTGTCGTGGATTTGCGATTGTCGGATTTCAGGTCTGCAGCGAGAAAGACCGTGATTGTCGTCGAGAGCCCCAGGTCTCCGAGTTGGCACAGGTCCACTGTGGTGCGAAGTACGACCCAGATTCCATAAACGTCCAGTCCAACGGATTTGACGAGTATGGGAAGTGAAATGAGATTGATGGCCACACGTAATGCGACGCCTGCCGCGCTGGCGACAGAGCGGCTTCTGAGCAATCGCTGAACATGGGACATTGTGAGGGCTCGAAAAGCTCTGCGGTTAGTGAAAATAAATCCAGGGAAGAGGTGCGGGATCACACGGAAAGGGGGGCTTCTTCGAAATCTCGATCGTTGTTCTGGTGTCGCCGAGGGATCATTTTGTGTGAGATGGTGCTTCGTGTGGCGGTTCAGAAAGCCATTCCCCTTTGACCCGCCCGGCCGTCAGTCGCTCGATCAGATTGCGAGGTTCAATCAGCCATTTGCTGACAAAGTGGTAACCTTGCAACAGGTTGTCCCAGCGATTCCATGGACGATTCAGGTGTCGCTGTAGCAATTGGCGGGCGTCATCTGTTGGTTGAAAGATGGATTTGGGGTCTTGGTTAGCCGCGGTAATCGTTCCAGCATAAATGCGATAACCACTGAGGAACTGGTCGATCAGCTCAAAACGACAGCCGGCTCGGCCCATTTCCAGCCATAATTCCGTATCCCAGTTGCGGCGATTTTTTTTGTTGAATCCACCAGCTTTCTCGAAAGCTGTTCGACGGAAAAAGGTTGATGGTTGAGCCAGGTTGGCTCCCCCATAAAGAATGGCTGTTGTGTTGAAGCGGTTGGAATAAAGAACGCGTCGTTTTCTGCCATCGCCGTCAATGATGTAACAGTGGCCAGTTATTACATCGACTTCGGGGCGAGCGGCAAACAGGGGGGCAACTGCCCTCAACGCACCTGGCAAAAGAATATCGTCGGCGTTCAGGAATCCGTAGACATCGCCGGTGGCGCGGGCAAAGCCCCGATTCAGTCCATCGGAGGGACCTTCGTCAGGTTCCAGAATCAATGTTGTGATTCGATCCCGATATTTCTCCAGCAGCTCACGACTGCCGTCCGTTGAGCCCGGATCGACGACGATGTATTCCAGGTCGTCGTACTCCTGGCTTAATACTGACTGGATTGCAGCTTCCAGGAACTGCACTTGATTGAAAGAAATCGTAACAATCGAAAACCGCATCTTATAAAAATCTCCTGTTGAGATGATCCGTGCTTAACTTCGTGCTCAAAAGGTGCAAACCTGATTCGCAGTGAGCTGAGTTCCTCATTCTGGACAGGAGGAGGTGTTGTCATTGAGTGCCGGGCAATGTCATCTACCACTGGAGCATCAAAACTCAGCCTCGAAGGGGAAAAGAGCACTTTCTGACAGGAGCGCTTGACGGGAGGGCTGGGAGGGTTGTGCAACGTGAATCATGAATGGAGGAGTGCACGGTATCGGGCCAGAATCAATCGCTTCACCAAGTAGAGGCATTGGTGAGCGTTGATGTCTGAGGGGGCTGTCGAGGGCTGGACAGCGCCGAGTCAGAGCCCGTCTCGAAAGGAAATTCGGAGATTGAACCAGCCTCAATACGGATTGGAATAGGTCCCAACCGCCTGGAAGCAAAGCTCGAGGGCTGGTGTGGTGGACCGGGGCCATTCTGATCTCGTCGAAAATTGGACCTAGAAACTGGTGGAGAGGAATTACCACTTACCCCGCGAAGTCGGGCAACCTGAGGAAACCGTGTTGGTCAGATCTGGCTGCAGATGATATGGTCTCCTAGAACTGGTTCCAAGCCTGTCTGGACGTTTTCACTGATGAACATGCCCTCAGCCGCATGGGGACTGCCGTTTCTGGGCCTGCTGGCGGTGCTGTGTTTTTTGTACTGGCGACAAGGGCCGCATCGGGCATTGGGAATAGCGGTTGTTCTCTCGTTTCTTGTGCCCGCCTGGGTGGAGTTCTCACTCTTCGGTCTTCCTCTCAATCTGCGGACGTCCATCGCATTGGCGGGTCTGGGCCTCTTTTGCGTGCATCCTGCCGGCAAACTGTTCGAAAAATTAACCTTGCTGGATTTATGCATTGGGCTGCTGGTCATCACGCATTGGATCAGTGATGTGAACAAAGGGGGCCAGCCCTTCTGGACCTTCCTGAGGGCGTACGGAGAGTGGGCGGTTCCCTACGTCGCGGGACGCTATGCCGTGCGCTCTCCCCGCGATGTGCAGTTCCTCGCGGCGTTCGTGGTCGGGGTGACGGCGGTCCTTTCGCTGTGGAATATTGTCGAAGCTGTCTCAGGGACCAATTACTTTGAGGTTGTCTGGGGGAATCGGCCAACTGATCCGTTCAATCCTCGCAACTCTGTCCGTTGGGGATGGAAAAGGGCCTTCGGATCAACGCACCATGCCATCTTTAATGGGACGTTGATCCTGCTCTGTCTGCCTTGGACCGTTCAATTGTTTTCGCAGGTCAGGGCGATTTGGCAGAAAGGATTGGTCCTCTTGACTCTGCCACTGACATTGGCAGGGTTGATGGCGACGATTTCCCGAGCTCCGGTCATTGCAGCGCTGGCGATTCCGGAAATTGTGTTTGCGATTTCAACCGTCAGACGAGCGGTCATTGCAGGAGTCATCCTGCTGGTGGCAGCTGCGGGATGTACCCTCTATTGGGAGCGGATTGACGATCGACTTCTGGCCTTATTGGGAGACCGTGAGTTTCCCGTTCCGCAAACGGTTGAGGTTGATGGTGAAACTGTCCCATTCACTGCGGGGAGAGCACGATTTTACATTCTGAAGATCTGGGGACCGGCCTTCCTGCACGCGGGCTTGCTCGGCTCAGGAACGGAAGCTACCGCGAAGTTTCCGCCGAATGTTCCAGGGATCTGGCCCGGTGCAAAAACATTGAAGATTTTGCCGATGGTCGACAATGCCTACCTGTTACAGGGGCTGCGTTTCGGCTGGCTGGGGACATTGGCGTTTGTATTGACAACAATTGCGGGGATTGTTCAGTTTTTGATGTGGCGAAGAATTCCTGAATTGCAGCGATTTGGCCTGTGGATGGCAGCAACATTGATCGCATATGCGATGGTGTTGCTCACCGTCTGGATGAGTTCCGACTTCGGATTTGTGTTCCTCTGGACCATCGGCCTGTCGTCGGCAGTTTTGATGGACGACCCTGCGGTTGGCGCCCGCTGGTCACCCGCGTCGCGCCAGGGGATCTCCCGGTTTGCTCCGCTCAAGGGCTGAAGCAGATCGCTCTTTCCCCGACAGACTCACAGGGTGAGTCTGGATTCGTGACGAACGAGGACGCGCTGCGACGGAGGCGGGGAGGCGTCAGGAAGTCCGAATGCAATCCGGGCGTCAGTTCCGGAGCCTATTCTCCGGATCGCTTCCCGGCAGCGGCTCGCTGGGCGACGAGGCCGGCGAGGTAGCCCGCCTTGAACCCGGCGTCGATATTCACCACGGCGACGTTGGCTGCGCAGCTGTTCAGCATTCCGAGCAGGGCAGCGACTCCGCCAAAGGCAGCACCGTAGCCGACACTGGTCGGCACCGCAAAAACCGGACAGCTGACCCAGCCGCCGACGACGGACGGGAGCGCCCCCTCCATGCCCGCGACGACAATGATTGCGTCTGCAGCCGACAGCCGGTGTTTAATTGCCAGAAACCGCTGCGGTCCGGCGACTCCCAGATCCATCAGCAGTTCCGTCTCGACATTCATCCACCGCAGTGTTTCCAGGGCCTCTTCACCGACCGGTCGATCGGAGGTCCCGGCGGTGATGACATACACCGTTCCCGAGAGTGGCCGTTCCGGAGAGATGCGGACCGTCCTTCCTGAGGCACTGTGAATCGCCTCGGGAAAGGCAGCGCAGAGGATTGCCGCCTGCTCCGGGCTGCAGCGGGTGGCGAGGCAGGCCTGCCCGTCCGCGTTCAACCGCTCGAAAGCTTCCAGCAGGGCCTCGTTCGATTTACCCGGTGCGTAGACAACCTCCGGGTATCCGCAACGCTGTTCGCGGTCGAGATCGATCCGCAGTTCCTGTTGAGTAGGCACCCCGCTGTTCAGTAACGGGGAGAGGGCCGCGCCGACATCCTCGACGGAACGTTCACCCCGTGCGAGGGCGGAGAGCAGGAAGTGGAGTTCGGCAGCGCCGGCAGGAGCAGTCATGGCAGACAATTTGGGGGAGCGGAAACGAAAGTGCATCGCAGCCGGGAAGACCGCCAAGAGTCGACGCTTTCCGCGATGACACTCTGCGAGCGGGGCAACGCATTGTAGAAGTTCGGCGATGTCAGGCGAATCGTGGCGGGAATTTTGATGGCTGTCGTTCGCGGTTCAGACTGTGCATACTGCGGCAGAGGGAGTTTGTTTTCTGCTTGAGCCGAACCTGCAGCGGGAACAGTGCTGTGGTTCGGCAGGGAAATCTGGATCAGCGCATGTCGGAATTTGTCAGTCGTCGCCGGGTGGAATTCGCACAGACCGATATGGCGGGGATTGTCCATTTCTCCAACTATTACAAGTGGATGGAGGAGGTCGAGCACGACTACTTCCGCTCGATCGGGCTGAGCATCCTGCAGAAGCAGGGGGACGGCACTTATGTCGGCTGGCCGAGGGTCAGTGCCAGCTGCCATTTTGAATCCCCATTGCGGTATGGGGACGAATTTGAGCTGCGTCTGCGGGTCGAGAGAATCGGCGTGAAGTCGCTGACGTTTTCCATCGAGTTCTGGCGGTCCGGACAGCGGGTCAGTTATGGCAGAATGAAGTCGGTCTGCTGTGTCTGTGCCGCCGAAGGGGTGTTGAAATCGATTGAAATTCCGCAGTCCTACCTTGCGGTCATTCACGAAATGCCGGTGGTGGAACGCTGAGCGTGGGGCAGGCTGAATCAGATCGGTTCAGGCGCGAGCGCGAATTGTGGCGAGAGACTCATCGTTGCGGATGCGGGCATCGCGGGCATCGAGGATGACCTGTCGCAGTCTTTGCGGAAACTGGATCGCGGAGATGACGAGCAGCAGATTTCCGGCAGCGTCTTCCAGCTGGACGTCTCCCGTCCGGTGAAACGCAGAGCCCGGCGGGGTGGCAATGGAGATGTGGGCCACATCGCTGAGCGGAACCTGCTTGATGACCTTGCCGCCGATCATTTTTTTCCGGGTCACCGTCCGGTTGGAGAGGACGTAGTAGTCACCCAGCAGCTTGGTCAGCAGATAAGCCAGCGCCCCCAGGGGAGCCAGCAGAGTTCCCATCAGCAACTGCAGCAGTTGACGGAACGGAGTGAAGGGGAGGATGGAACCGGCGGCCCCCATGAGCACACCAATCAGGCGACCGAGAAATCCACCCGCCACAGAGGGATAAATGCTCTCAATCTCGGTTTCCCGGCCGGCGGAAACCCCGGCAATCGGCTGTGCCGTGATCACGGACATCGGCAGTCATCCCTCAGAGTCAGCGGGGAAAGGTGTGCAGGGTAACGTATCAGAGGTTGCCGTTGGTTGCCAGTAATTCCAGATCGCTTGCCAACCGCGGGAATGGGGAGTGGGGTGCTTATCCCGGGACGTCCGGGTTCTCACGATCCGGTCTCTTCTGGCGGAATTCTTCGAGCGGGTATTCGCTGATCGGAATCCCCAGGCCGCGGACCTCCTGCAGCCGTTGCCAGCCCCGTGTGACGAGTTCTTCCCGTGACCGGACGTATTCGGCATCGAGTTCGGATTTTCCGAACGGGCCGTCGAGGGTGACCGGAGGAAAGCGGGGATCGACAATAAACTGCGACAACGTGGGGTTGCAGCGCTGGTGGCGTTCGGGGGCGGAGAGAAGTTGCCGTGCGGGAATCTCGCCGATGACAAACCGCAGGTACAGATCGCTGTCGGTAATGTCTTCGACTTCATCGTCGCAGACTTCGCAGAGGTAACCCTGATCACAGCTGGCCATCGGATGTTCTTTGTGAGTTGGTGGGATGTCCGCAAGAGGGATCATCAACGGCGCTCGGATCGGTGATGATCGCTCTGTGGAAGGCCACGTTCTATGATCCCCCTGTGATGCGCGCTCGGAGAGTCCAGTCTTCGTTGTTCAGTTTCTGTGAGGCAGCTCCGGATGTCGACCTCAAGTCGAAGTCATCGTGTCTTTGTCTATGGAACGTTGAAGCGTGGTTTTTGTCGGCACAGTGCGCTGGTGGGGGAGAGGTTTGTCGGAACAGCCCGCACGCAGCCGCTGTATCGCATGGTGAACCTGGGAACCTATCCCGGGCTGTTCCGGGTGTCGCAGGAAGGGCTCTCGATTGTGGGGGAAGTCTGGGACGTGAGTGCCGAATGTCTGTCGCGTCTCGATGAGATTGAGGGGATCGCCGAGGGGGAATACTGCCGCGAGCCCATTCAACTGATCGACGTGCCGGAACCGGTCGACGCCTATTTCTCCCTCCATCCGCGAGACCGGTATCCGGATTGCGGGACGGAATGGGTGTGACATCACGGCGTCGACTTCTCCGGCGTTTCCTTCTCTCCAGGGCCGTCCGTCCCGCCTCAGTTCCGAGTTCACGCCGTCAGTTCGCGGTACGGGCCTTGTCGGAGATGTCCTTGCGGCACCACGCTCCCTGCCAGCGAATGCATTTGACAGCTTCGTAGGCTCGGCGCTTGGCATCCGAGGCATCTTCTCCGAGCGCGGTCACTCCGAGGACACGGCCGCCGGTGTTAACGATCTGCCCCTTCTGCACGGCTGTGCCGGCATGGAAGACTTTGGTTTCAGCCAGTTTGGCGGCGTCGTCGAGTCCCCGAATCGGGTGGCCGGTGGAGAGATCGTTCGGATAGCCCTCGGAGGCCATGACCACGCAGACAGCGGTGCGCGGGTCCCATTCCAGTTGGGGGAGATCCTTCAGCTTGCCATCGGCAGCCGCGCAGAGGACTTCGAACAGGTCCGACTTCAACCGCATCAGGACGGCCTGCGTTTCCGGGTCACCCAGACGAACGTTGTATTCCAGCACCTTGGGGCCCTGACTGGTGAGCATCAGTCCGGCGTACAGCACTCCGCGAAACTCCGTGCCGTTCTTTTTCATCGCGTGCACGGTCGGAATCAGAATCTTATGGATCACGGTGTCCATCAGTTCCGGAGTGGCGAATGGCGCGGGGCTGTAAGCTCCCATGCCGCCGGTGTTGGGGCCGGTGTCGCCGTCATAGGCAGCCTTGTGGTCTTGTGCCGCTTCCAGCGTGACGATGGCGCGGCCGTCGACCAGTGCCAGAATGCTGACTTCCTGCCCGACCAGTTTCTCTTCGATCACGATTGTCCGGCCGGCATCGCCGAAGGCCCGGCTCTGCATGATGGAATTGACAGCCGCAATTGCTTCCACTTTGGTTTCGCAGACGATCACTCCCTTGCCGGAAGCGAGGCCATCCGCCTTGACGACCAGCGGAGTTTCTTCCCGCTCCTGAATGAAGCCGATGGCGTTTTCCGCATCGTGAAAGACCCTGTAGTCAGAGGTCGGCACACTCGCCTGCCGCATAATATCCTTGGCGAAGGCTTTGCTTCCTTCCAGTGCCGCAGCGGCTTTGGTCGGTCCGAAGACGCGTAGACCCTGCTTGCGAAACACATCGACCACTCCTGCGACCAGCGGTGCTTCCGGACCGATGACCGTCAGGTCGATCTTCTCGTTCTTGGCGAACTGGGCCAGGCGGGTTCCGTCCGTGGCACTGATGTCGACGTTCGTCACATCGAGCGCGGTTCCGGCATTTCCCGGAGCGCAGAAGACCTGCGTCACCTGCGGCGACTGTTTCAATTTCCAGGCGAGAACGTGTTCGCGTCCGCCGGCACCGACGACCAAAACCTTCATATCCAGTCAACCTTGCCCGCGTCTCTGCAGACGCGTGAATGCGCAGACAGACTCAGTAATTTCCGAAACGGATGTGCCCGAATCAGCGCGCGTTGTTCTGTGAAATTCGCAAACCCCAGTATAGTATCCGCGGCAGGGGCTCGCGAGGGGAAAGCGGGCCCGTCGGCGATTGCCGAGGATTCCCAGATCCCCCTGTCGGCCAGTGCCTGCTTTGCTGATCGAGCGGCAACCGGCCGTCAGATCAAGAACCGATGAGGCACTCAAACCGATGCGATCATTTCTTTTGCGGTGAGAAATCAAGTGAGCCAGCAACCGGCATCAGGGTTTGCCAATCTGAAAGGGAAGGTCGCGGTCGTCACCGGATCGTCCAGCGGAATCGGTCGGGCGATCGCACTTGAACTGGCGCGGGCCGGGGCGGATGTCATCGTACACTATGCCCGCTCCGCCGATCGGGCGCAGTCCGTTGTTCGGGAGATCGAAGCGCTAGGCCGTCGCAGTGTCACGCTGCAAGCCGATCTCCTGCAGGGTGAGTTCGAACAGCTTGTCGACCGGTGCTGGAACTGGACGGGCCGCGTCGACATCTGGGTGAACAATGCGGGTGTGGATCTGCTGACCGGCGAGGGGCCGAAACTCTCCTATTCCGAAAAACTGTCGCGGCTTCTCGATGTTGATGTCAGGGGGACGGTGCTGCTGAGCAAAGCCTGCGGAGCACGAATGAAAACGGCCGGAAGCGGAGTGATCCTGAACATCGGCTGGGATCAGGCGGACCGCGGGATGGAAGGAGACAGTGGCGAGCTGTTCAGCGTCGCCAAGAGTGCGGTCATGGGGTTCACCCGTTCGCTGGCGGTCAGTCTGGCGCCCGAGGTGCGGGTCAACTGCATCGCTCCCGGCTGGATCCAGACCGCCTGGGGTGAGCAGGTCGGGGCAGTCTGGCAGGAGCGGGTCCTCCGTGAAACTCCTCTGTCGCGATGGGGGCAGCCGGAAGACATTGCCCGGCTCGCGCGTTTTCTGGTAAGCGATGCCGCCGCCTATCTGACGGGTCAGGTCATGAACGCCAATGGAGGAGCCGTCCGCTAGAACAGATTGCTCTTTCCATTCTCCGCGCAGCCAGCGTTTTGTCTGTTGAAATGCTGAGTTCCGTAACGCGGGAGGGGGCAACCAAAAGTCGAAAGGCTCTCCGCCACGAGCCATTCCGGCCCGAGGCCAGAGGCCAATTAATCGAAGAAATCTGATTGCTAGCCTGTCCTGCCGTCGTCTGTTGTTTTCCACTTCCCTACCAACGGTGAAACGCTGCCATGTCCAAGCTGAAAGTCGTCATCACGGACTTCATCAACCCGCCGTTGCTGCATGAAGAGCGGATTCTTGGCGATCTGGCGGAGGTCAGCGCACTCAATGCGTTCTCGGAAGAAGACCTGGTCGGGCGGATCGAAGATGCCGATGCCATCATGCTGTATCACTTTCTTCCGCTGACTCGCAAGACGATCGATCGCCTGCAGCGCTGCCGTTTGATCGTGCGCTGCGGAGTCGGAGTCGATAATGTCGATCGGGAAGCGGCACGGGAACGGGGAATTCCAGTCGCCAACGTTCCGGACTACGGCACCGAAGAAGTGGCCGATTCCGCGATCGGCATGCTGCTGACCCTGGCCCGCGGCATCCATTACATGAATAGCAATGGCCAGCAGGAACGAGGGATCTGGACCTACGAGCAGGTTCAGCCGACCTACCGGCTGCGGAATCGCGTGCTCGGTCTGATCGGGATGGGACGGATCGGCACCGCCACCGCCCTGCGAGGCAAAGCACTGGGGATGCGGGTGCTGTACTACGATCCGTACACGCCCGATGGGCGGGACAAGTCGCTGGGGATTCAACGGGCCGAGACTCTGGAAGAGCTGTTGGCCGAGGCGGATATTGTGAGTCTGCACTGTCCGCGGACTCCCGAAACGCATCACATGATCAACGACAGCACCCTGCAGCTGATGAAGCCGGGAGCCTATCTGGTTAATACAGCGCGGGGCGGTGTGGTCGATGCGCACGCGGTGCTGCGAGCCATTGAGTCGGGACATCTGCGCGGGGCGGGGCTCGATGTGCTGGAGGTCGAACCTCCCGATCCGGCCGACCCGTTGATCCGTGCCTGGCGTGATCCGGCACATCCCGCCTACGGCCGGGTGATTATCAATCCGCATGCCGCCTTCTATTCAGAAGAGGGTTTGGACGACATGCGCATCAAGGGGAGTGAGAATTGTCGCCGGGTGCTGCTGGGACACTTTCCTCGCAACGTTGTGAACGAGTTGTCCGGCTCGTCGCTTCCGCTGCGCTCCTGAATGTCCGCTCGAGTAACGATCGCTGGCCGAAGGGGCGCGCCCGGGATTCCGCGGGCTGGAGGACCGCGCCGGAGAAGGGCGCCGGAGAATCCACGAGCCGGAATCGCTTCCGCGGCAGGAATCAGGGTAATGAGATTACATTTTTGTTAGACGAACCGGGTTCGGGCTGTGCTAGAATCGGACAGGTACGATGCTTGAGGAGAGATCCCCGGAACCACCCTGGCAACGCACTCCTGCCGGGTGAATTCAGCAGATGGAGATCATCGTCCACAACATCGTCACATTCAGTCGAAGAGGTAACCGGTGCCCAGCCTCATGCATGATTCCAAAGAACCCGCTGCCTCCGAAAATTTTGTGATGGATTCGCTTCTGATAGAAGACGATGGGGTCCTGGGAAAAGCCCTCGCGCGCGGTTTGGAAGATGCCGGGCATCGCTGCACCTGGGTCCGCAGCGGCATTCGGGGACTCGAGCAGGCAATCTCACATCGCTACAACGTCATGATTCTCGATCTGATGCTTCCGGACCTCAACGGGATGGATGTCCTGCGGCGAATGCGCAGCCGGGGCAACCACACTCCGGTGCTGGTGCTGACCGCTCTGGGCTCGGTTCAGGAACGGGTGACCGGACTGGAGGCGGGGGCTGACGATTATCTGGTGAAGCCGTTTGCGCTCCCGGAGCTGATGGCCCGGCTCCGGGCGATCACCCGCCGGTCGCTGAAGTCGCACTCGCAGCAACTGGTTGTCGGACCGTTGACGCTCGATCTGTCGAATCGTCGCGTCACCCGTGACGGACGTGAAATTGAACTCACGCCGACCGAATTCAGCCTGCTGGAGTTTCTGATGCGCAATGCCGGCCAGGTGGTGACCCGGAAAATGCTGTGCGAGCATCTCTGGGAATCTGACTGGGAAGGTGTTACGAATGTGATTGAAGTTCATATCAATCGGTTGCGCGGGAAGATTGACCGGGACTTCGACGGTCAGCTGGTGCAGACCGTCCGCGGCCGCGGCTATGTGCTGCGGGTCGCCTGATCGGTGTTGCAGAGGCCAACGGACGGGCGCAGTATCAGCCCGGGTGACAGGCGGGATTGTGATCAATTGGGGTCGCTCAGTACTGGCAGCGTTACGACCGATTTCAAAGACGCTGCGCTTTCGGCTGGCCGTCTGGAATGCGCTGGTGGTCTCGTGTATCGCTCTGCTCATTCTGATCGGAGTGCGGCAGGGGGTTCGCTGGGCACTGCTGCAGGAGATTGACCAGATTCTGCTGGAAGACCTGCAGGAAGTCACTCTCGCGGTCGCCGAAACGAGGCCGGATTCGTTCGATTCGCTGAAGACGGAGTTCAACCGCAAAGCGCTGGGGCATCGTCAGCACGGATGGTTCGTCGAATTCTTCAAGGCGGGGGATGAACGGGTCTGGATCAGTCAGAATGCTCCGACTGAAGAGCTGGGTCCGGGCGATCCTCAATACGCGGGCCCCTATACCGTTGACGGCTTGCGGGTCGTGGAACGGCGGGTCCCCACGTCACTCAACGGAGTCAATTTTCTAAGAGTGGGGGCGCGGCTCGACTTTCTTGATACCGACATGCAGCATCTCGATCGGCTGGTCATGATTGCCACCGGTTGTCTGGTTGTGATCGCACCGCTGACCGGCTACTGGCTGGCGGGGCAGGCCGCTCACACCATGGGAGAGATCATCGGCACCGCCGCCCGGCTCCGTCCCAGCCATCTCGAAGAACGGCTCACCTTGCGAGGGACCGGCGATGAGCTCGATCAGCTGGCCCGCACCATCAACCATCTGCTGGACCGGATCGCCGATTACCTGGACCAGAAACGTGATTTTCTGGCGAATGCCGCCCATGAACTGCGGACTCCGTTAGCGGCGATTCGCAGTTCGGTCGAAGTGGCGCTGACGGGAGATCGCAGCAGCGAAGAGTACGAAAGTATTCTGGCGGACGTGATTGACCAGTCCTCCGCGCTGGAAACATTGGTCAATCAATTGCTGCTGTTGTCAGAGACCGAAACGGACCAGTGGAAGCATCGGCTCGAGGTCGTCCCTCTGGCTGAAGTCGTGATGCGTGCTGTCGAGATGTTTCAGGGGGTCGCGGAATCGAATGAGATCTGCGTCCGAACCGGACGGATGGACACCGTTGAGGTCTCCGGCAGCCGACACCACTTGAGGCAGGTGGTCAACAATCTGATCGACAATGCCGTGAAGTACAACTCGGCAGGGGGTGAGGTGGAGATCACGCTCTGTCGGGATGAACAGACGCAGACCGCACGACTGACAGTGCGTGATAATGGCTGTGGAATCGCGGCTGAAGATGTTCCGCACGTGTTCGACCGGTTCTTTCGCTCGGACCGCTCCCGGAACCGGGACAATGCCCCTCAGGGGACGGGGCTGGGACTGAGTATCTGTCAGGCGGTGGTGACGGCGCATGGGGGCTTTATTCGCTGTGACAGCGAGCTCGGCATCGGGACGACCTTCACCGTGCTGTTGCCGCTGGCGGAGAATCCGGAAGAGATCGTGGATACCATGACTTCCCGCGACGAAGGAGCCGTGAGGCTCTAAAGCGTTTTGACACTTGACGGACCTGTTCTCGCCACGCGCAGGCGAAAATCTCACCAGACTCAACGCATGTTGCGCGGGCACCGGACATCGCAACCTGCTTTAGCGCGGGAGAGACGATCCACAGAGGCCGCGTCGCTGCAGAGCATTCGACCGATTGTGACGGCATCACGGGACCGGCAAAGTATGCCGCCGGCCGCTTTGATCTTCGAGTCGGTCGGCAGGATCTGCCGATGTGATGAAGGAGGGTCACTCGCATCTGGAGTTCGGCCGGGCGGCTGCGTGTTTGCACATCCTGCCCCGGCGAACTTCCGTGAAGAAGGTCGCGGGAAAGGGAGGTCCGGCGGCAGTTCGCGAGAAGATCTTCGGGGCCAATTTTGTGCAAGCGGTGCCGATTGCTCAGCGGAATCGCCAACGACTTCTGTGAGGCTGCGCGATGACAGTTCTGCCGATGAAGCCGCGGATTGAACAACAGCCTCCCGTCCCACCACCTCCTCCTCCGCCACCGGACAAGCCTGCCCGAAATCCCCTCTGGTTTCGATTGGCCTGGATCGCCTTCAGTCTGTGTTGCGTGCAGATCATTGTGGCGCGGCCCCTTGCCAAGCGGCTCGACGGAGTCGAACAGCAGGTTCAGGCGGTCGACTCGACCGTGGATGCTTCCTTGAAAGGGTTTCGTGGTCTGAATGGCGATGTCGAATCCGTGACCCAGATTCTGATGGATCTGCGGCTGCAGCGGGAGCAGATTGAAGAAGCCCAGGATGCCGTGATTCAGCTGCGGACTTTGCGACAGGCGATCGAAGTGGAAGCGTTGCGTGTCCCGGAGGCCGAAGCGGCCCTGCGGCGGTTTGCGGACCTGTCCGAGCAGGTGCAAGAACTGGAAGAAGAACAGCAGCTGCAGTCAATATTTCGCCGTCCTCCGGTGGCCGATATGAGTGCGTTGCCCAGTCAGCCGGAACTCCTGTCTCCCTCCGTTCCTGCTGTACCACTGGAACCGCCGCCGGCTCCCGTGCAGGCGCAGGCGATCCCTGTTCCGCCTCCCGTGGAAATCAATTCGAAACATCTTCCCGAAGTGGTCCGTCTGGCAGACCGCTGGCACATGGTGATTCGGCCCGCCCGACCGGTCGTAGAAGCGAGCCCTGGCAGGCTGCCTGTGGGAACCGAGTCTGTCGTGCTCGACAAGAGTTCGGGAAGCCAAATGCAGCCTTCGGAGATTACGTCGGCTGTCGACGTTGAGAATCGAGCCCTTCGCTAGCCCCGATCCCGGGGAAGTGTGGCGGCGTTTGTGTGGAATATCTTTGTTGAACGCCTTGTTTTCCGCCGCCAGGTGGCCAAACGTCAGCGAGATTCGCTCGAGTGTCGTTGGCTCGCTTCCGTCCCCGCGCAGCACGCGTCCGGTGAGAGGCACCACGCTTGAGCGGGCGAGAACATGATTAATGAAATGCAGACAGGCTGCACTCTCGTGTGAGAGGCAGCCTGTCTGGCGTTGGTCAGTCACCTTCGCGGCGGTTGATGCCGGGCGATGTCTGATTCCGGATTACGTGGTCGGACGCATGGGAGGAACGCCGAGGTTCGGTCCACCCTGTTCGGCCGGAGTCGGATTCGCTTCGTGAGCTTCCGGGCTCTGAGCCGGCTTGGCAGCTTCGTAATTGTTGTAGTTGGCGTTGCTGTCGGTCTGGGTCACGCCACAGTTTCCACCGGGGCAGTTTCCACTCGCACAGTCACAGCCAATTCCTGCAGCGCCGCACGTTCCGCACGGGCTGAATGAGCAGCATTCCTGCTGCGGCACCATCCGGCAGACTTCATAGGCGACCTGACGGGGAACAACTTTGCTCACCATGCGGGTCACGGTGTACGCTTCCTGACGCGGAGTACACTTGGCCACCCGATGGGTGACGGTGTAGGGCTCCTGACGGGTCACGCAATAAGGAACCTTACGGGTCCGGGTTTCGGTGACCATTTTGCAGGTCTGCACCGGCACGCGGCAGGTCCGCTGTTCACAGACCATCTTGCAGGTCTGGACGGGAATCCGGCAGGTCTGTGTTTCACAGACCCAGCGGCAGGTCCGAACCGGAATCTGCTCGGTGATCTGCTCGGGAACAACACGGCACACCTGCACGGGGCAGTTGATCGTCTGGCATTCCGGAACCATGCGGCAGACCTGAACCGGGCAGTTCTGGCGAACGACCTGCGGGACGAGGCGAGTGCAGGGAACCTGACAGGCCACGACCTGCGGACAATACACCCGTCGGCAGGCGGTGTAACCCGGTGCCTGTGTGTAACAGACGCGGCGGCGACCGCAGGGGTCGCAGACCACCTGGGGAACGACCGGGCCCGGAACGTAGTACGGCTGGTTCACCCACTGCGGGACGACGCGCTGCACGGTCTGCATGGTGGTGACCGGCTGCATGACGGTGTAGCAGCGTTCCTGATTGACCGTTTCCACAACCTGCCGCATGACGGTTCGCGTCACGGGACGGTTCACGGTTTCGGTCACCTGTCGATAGACGGTCCGGCAGACCGGCTGATTGACGGTTTCAAAAACCGGTTTGGAAACCTGATATTGCCGCTCGACGTACGAGGTTTCGTACACCGGACGCTGCACGGTGTATTGCTGCTCGGTGTAGCCGGTTTCGACCACCGGGCGGCTGACCTGATACTGTTCTTCGCGGCAGGCCTGCTCGACCACATTGCGGTAGCAGGTCTGCTGCACATCTTCATAGGTTGTGTCGTACACGGTGCGGTAACAGGTTTCCTGCACCGGTTCACAGACCTGATCATAGACCGTGCGGTAGCACGTCTGGCGTTCCACTTTACACGCGGTATAGCAAGATGTCGGTGCACAACTCGCCGTAGGACAGCAATTGTAACCGGCGCCGCCGTACCAGCCGGCCTGCGCAATTGCCCCACCTGTGGCGAGTGCAACCACAAAGGTCACCACTCCCCTCAGACAATGTCTCATGACAGCAATCCTCCCAGTGTTCTTCTCAGTTTTATTCTCAGTCGTCGCTGAATCCCTCGAATCCTCCTGATCCGAACACACGCCTTTCCATGCTGCCAAAGCGGGTTGCGATCTGCAAACGAAATGCCGTGGGGATTTGGGCGTCTCCCCGTTTGCCGGCCCTTGCGGCTTCATTGCGGCAATCGATCCTACCGCGTCCACAGGGGAAACTTGAGCAGAAAGCTTTCTTTCCCTATTCCGGACGGCAAACAGCAGACCCCGCCATGTCACATCCGTCAAAGTCTTCCGGTACGCTTCAGCCTGCGTGACTCCCCGATGCGGAAAACCCCGGCTCCCTTCAGCTTGGCGAAAATTGCCGACTGTGATTTTATTGCGGGTGCTAACGCTTCAGCGGGAAGGTATGATCGTTTCGGGCGCCTTGAGATCATGACCTCGGGAGAGTTTCATGGCAGATGTTCGGCTGATTCGGAAGTTGAGCCAGGTGGAAAGCCAGGTCCGGCTCGAACGGCAACTCCGGGCCCAGGCGCTGGCCACCAGCGGTTTGGCTGTGGTGGTTGGATTGATCGCTTTTCCATTTCTCTCTGGAATCTGGCTGACACTTCTGCTGGTTGGGGTGGTTTGCGCTGGCTGGGTGGTTGGGCGGATCGCTGGTCGCCCACGTCCTTCCGATCGACAGGCAGCCGCTCTGCTTGTCGAACGCCGCTTTCCGGAGCTGGACGCCCGCCTTCTCACAGCGATTCGGGCGACATCCAACTCCACACCGCACACCTATTCTTTTCTCGAGTGTGAACTGGTCGACGACGTGCTCGACCAGTTCAGCCGTCAGAACTGGGCGGGCAGCCTTCCACAGGACCGGTTACAGCGATTTTCTATCCTGCGATGGCTGGCTGTGGCCGCCTGTTTGCTGGCCGCCTCGGGACCGCTCTTCAGTCTCTCTTCCAAGACGCCGATCGCTGATCAGCAGTCGACCGAGGCAGGCGATGCCGCATGGACCATGACCGTCGAGCCGGGGAATGTCGAACTCGAACGCGGAACCAGTTTGCTGGTACTCGCCCGCTTCAATGGCACTCCTCCGGGGCAGGTCGACCTCGTGGCCACAGATCCCGACGGCAATGAACTGCGACAGCCATTGCAGCAGAGTCTGGCCGATCCGCTCTTCGGTGGACGCATCGCTGCGGTCACAACGGATCTGAAGTATCACATCGAGTACGACGGGGTCCGATCGGAGGACTATACCGTCAAGACGTTCGAGTTCCCGGAGCTGTTGCAGGCCAATGCGGAACTCACGTATCCCGAATATACCCGGCTCGAAAAGAAATTATTGGAAGATGTCCGCCAGCTGACTCTGCTGGAAGGGACGCAGCTCGATCTGAAGCTGTTGCTCAACAAGCCGGTCCGATCTGCCCGACTGGTGGACAATCACGGGGTCAGCTCTGAGTTGCAGCCGACTGATCAGGCCCAGCCATCGGCCCACTATCATTGGTTACCGCCTGAGCCCGGGATGTATCAGTTTCGCCTCGAATTGGTAGACGATGCGGGACGCACCGGACGGGAACCAGCCGAGTTCCGGATTCAGGTGATTCCCAATCTCCCTCCCGATCTCAAAATCTCGTTTCCGGCACGGGATCTGGAAGTGACTTCGCTCCAGGAGGTCCTGCTCAAGGCAACCGCCTCGGACGATTTCGGTTTAACGCGGATGGGGCTGGTCGTGGAGACGACACTCGCCGGCGCCCCCGTTTCGGCCGAGTCGGATTCCGCTGCCTTGCCGGGCGGTCACGCTCCCCCGACCACCATCGAGTTTGAGCAGTCGACACAGCCGGACCAGAAGGCGAGCGCCGAGCATCTCCTCGCACTGGAATCGTTGAACCTGCAAGTGCACGACCTCGTCTCCTATTACTTTTTTGCAGACGATCTCGGCCCGGATGGCCAGCCGCGCAGAACGATCAGCCCGATGTACTTCGCGGAGGTTCGTCCGTTCGATCAAATCTATCGCCAGGGGGAAGATCAGCAATCGCAGGCACAGCAAGAACAGGAACAGCAACCGCAGAACACGTCGCAGCGCCTGCTGGAATTGCAACGAGACGTTGTCAGCGGAAGCTGGAACACGATCCGTGAGTCGCTGAGCCGGAAATCGCCGCAGTTCCTCCCTCAGACTCGATTGCTGGCGGATTCTCAGGTGCAGGTGCGGGATCTGGCCGGGCAGACGGAACTCGAAGATCCGCTGATGAAGCAGTTTTTGACCAAGGCTGTCACGTCCATGGAAGCGGCTGCCGGGCAATTCGAAAAGGCCCATCAGGACGACTCCCTGCCTGAACTGGAACAGGCCCGGGTTTCGGCTCAGGACGCATTTCGTTGGCTGTTGCAGCTGAAGGCGCGCGAGAAATCGGTGGTCCGCTCGCAGGGGCGACAGGGTAACTCCGCAGGCGGCCAATCGAAACTGGATAAGCAGCTGGAAGCGCTGCAGCTGGCAAACGATCGCAATCGCTACGAAACCGAACGGCAGGCGCGAGGGCAGCGTTCCGCTGCGCAGAATGAGTCACTGGCAATCCTGGATCAGCTCAAGGAACTGGCCCGGCGGCAGGAAGACCTGAACAACCGGATTCGCGAACTCGAGACCGCGATGCGGAATGCGGAGTCGGCTGCCGCTCGCGAAGAAGTCGAACGGCAGCTGAAGCGTCTGCAGGCGGAACAACAGGAGATGCTGCGAAATGTGGAAGATCTACAGCAGCGGATGCAGAACATGGAGAAGCGGCAAGATCTCGCCGATGCACGAGAGCAGGTCGATGAAACCCGCGAACGGGTCATGCGGGCCTCCGAAGCTCTGAAGGAAGGGCAAACGTCCCGTGCTTTAACCGAAGGGACCCGTGCGGAGCGGGATCTCCGCAACCTGCAGGAAGATTTTCGGAAGCAGAGTGCTGGAGATTTCGACGAGAACGTGCGCGAGCTCCGTCAGCAGGTTCGGGATCTGGCAGAAGCCCAACAGAAACTGGGAGAATCGCTCCGGCAAGGCAAACAGTCTCAACCCGCAACTCAACCGACGCTGCGGCCCGAGGAATCGGCCACTCAGAACCGGGATCAACTCGTCCGGGAGTTTCTCTCACAGCGCAAGCGGTTGGGGGAGACACTGGACTCCGCGCGCGAGCTGGTGCAGCGGTCGGAAACCAGTGAACCCCTCCTGTCCCGCAAGCTGTATGACACCTTGAGAGAACTGCAGAAGTATCAGCCGGAAGAATCGCTGGAGAATGCAGCCCAGATGTCCCGTTACGGCTTGCAGGGGGATGCGATCAAGCTGGAAGAACAGGTCAGGCAGGGAATTGAAAAGCTGCAGGCGGGTGTGGAAGACGCGGCTCGCGGCATTCTGGGGGATGAACAGGCCGGATTGCAGCAGGCTCAGGCTGACCTGAATGAACTGATCGACTCGGTTCGTCGGGAACTCGCCGAGAAGGGGGGGGATCCGCAGCAGTCGCCAGCAGGTAACCGGGAACCCTCGGCCGGCTCCGGACGGACCGGTGATCACCGGGATGCCGGGGACCGGCGAGATGACCGGAATCCAACTGAAGGGGGGCAGGGTGGCCAACCGGGTGAGCGGTCCGGTTCCTCCCGGGAAACGCCAGACGGTGACCCGTCGCAGAACCGCAGCCCGGCTGCGGGTGACTCCGCAGAGAGAGGCCAATCCCGGCAGCAGTCAGGCCAACCCTCCCGGCAACAAGGCTCCCCGGCAGTCACTGAAGGGGAGACGTCGGACGGGAAGTCCCCCTCTGACGGACAGCAGGGGGGAGAGCAGGAACAATCCGGGCAAAGTCCCGAGTCGCGTGGCGGGTCAACGCAGGGGAATTCACCCTCCAATTCGCCTTCTTCCCCGTCTGGGGAACGGGGCGAAAGGGGAGAGGGGCGTCCGTCCGGAGAAGGAAATCGGGAAGGGGATTCTCCTCTTCAGGCCGGATCACAGGGGGCGCCCTCTGCAGGCACGCCGCCGGCAGCGGGTGGAAATCGTCGCGGTGGTCCACGGTCGTTGTCGGAAGCGATGCGGAATCCGTCCGGCGAAGGGGGGGGTGGGGGTGGTCCCGAATCGGAGGGGAATCGGACCGGACCGCGTGCTCCTTTGACGGGAGATGAATTTCAGGAATTCTCGGATCGGCTGCGTGATGTCGAGGAGATGCTCCCGACACCGGAGTTGAGGAATCGTGCGGCACAGATCCGGGACCGGGCGCGGGAGGTCCGTGTCGATGTCAGACGGCACTCGCAGGCCCCCAACTGGGAACTGGTACGAACATCGATTTACGGACCGATGCTGGAGTTGGAAAGTCGGATCGCAGAAGAACTTGCGAGACGCAATCCGCAGCAGCAGCTGGTGCCTGTCGATCGCGATCCCGTTCCGGAGAAGTATCAGCAGCGGGTGGAGACGTATTATCGGGAGCTTTCTCGGCAGTCGGGAGTGGCGCCCTGAGTGGTAGTGGCCGATATGAAACCTGAGGGCTTCGTGCAGACGTGGCCAGTCCGGGGTGGCGGGATCTCTGCATCGTTCACGGCACGGTGACGGCGATGGATCAGTGCTGACGACAAGGCATGAGATATTTTTTCTATATATTCGGTGGTGTGAGTTGTGGTGGATCGGGCCAGGGGATGTAATACGACAGGATTGATCGCAGACTCGTCTGGCGAAGGACTTCCGTTGGAGCGTGACTGGGCTGTCAGTAAGGGTGGCTCCGTCCTGGGTTCTTGAAGTCCGGCGTTTGCTTGATGACAGGCACGACAGCGTGTGACGAGAGCCAGCCGATCAGCAAGTCAAGATGCTTTGGAATCTGGGATGCGCGCGAGCAGGGTGAACGACATGAAATTGGGTCGAATCGCAGCTTCATGGGCTCTCGTCATGACCGCCTGCAGTGCTCTAGCCGCTGAGCCGGCGCCGGCAGGCGTCAGTTTTCACAAGCAGATTCGACCTCTCCTGCAGGCCCACTGCCAGGGGTGTCATCAACCGGCCAAACGAGGGGGGGACTTCGTCACCCTGACCTACCAGGATCTGATCCGGGCGGGTGAGAGTGGAACCCCCGGTGTTGTCCCCGGCAAGCCGTCCGAAAGCTATCTGTTGGAACAGATTACTCCGGAAAACGGCACTGCGCAAATGCCGAAGGGAGGGAAGCCGCTGGCCGAGAGCGAAGTTGCGCTGATCCGGAGCTGGATCGAGCAGGGGGCCATTGATGATTCCCCCGCAGCGACGACTCCTGTCATCGATCAAGCTCACCCGCCCGTCTATTCCCGGCTGCCAATTGTCACCTCCCTGGCCTATTCACCTGACGGGACAGTTCTGGCGATCGCCGGTTTTCATGAAGTGATTCTCCGGTCAGCCGATGGTGAGAAGTTGCTCGGTCGACTGGTTGGCCTGTCGGAACGGATTGAATCGGTCGCATTTTCGCCCGATGGCAAGCGTCTCGCGGTCGCGGGGGGGCTGCCCAGCCGACAAGGGGAATTACAGATCTGGAATGTCGAGAAGCAGGAACTCGAACTGTCGATTCCGGTGGTGTACGACACGATCTATGGTGCCAGCTGGTCTCCCGATGGAAAACTCGTGGCGGTCGGATGCAGTGACACCGCCGTTCGCGCGTTCGATTCCAAGACCGGCGAGCAGGTGTTCTACAACAGTGCCCCCGATGACTGGGCCCTCGATACGGTCTTCTCGCTGGATGGCTCGATGCTGGTCTCCATCGGCCGCGACATGTCCACCAAGCTGTACCATGTCCCGACGCAGCGGTTTATCGACAACGTGACTTCGATCACTCCCGGTGCACTCAAGGGGGGGCTTTCCGCCGTCGTCCGGCATCCTGCCAAGGATGAAATCCTGGTCGGCGGCTCGGACGGCGTCCCTCGTATTTATCGGATGGAGCGGATTACGAAGCGGGTGATTGGCGATGACGCCAACCTCATGCGTCAGTTCCCTTCCATGAGCGGACGCATCTACAGCGTGGCCTATTCCCCCGACGGCAAGTTGATTGCCTGCGGATCGAGCCTGGATGGCCGGGGGGAAGTTGTGACCTATGCCGCCGAGTTTGACTCGAAGATGCCGGACGAGATCGCCAAGATCGTCCAGGTTCCGGCTGCCAAACAAACCGATGCCACGCGTAAGCAGCTGGCTGAATACGTGACCAGTGATGTCAAACAGCTGACCCGCACCGAAATTCCCTCTCCGGTCTACACCCTGGCCTATCATCCGGACGGGAAGCAGATTGCTGTGGCCGGTGCCGATGGGAAGGTGCGGATCGTCCAGCCCGCCGACGGCGAAGTGACGGCAGAATTCCCGGTGGTCGACCTGCAGACGGAACAACTGGCCGCTGCGAATCGGCCGGTCACGAAGTGGCATTCGTCGCAGGAAAAGCTGAGCGGCGAAGAGCAGCTGCCTGGGGGAGCAAACGTCACAGCGCTGGAGGTTCAGCCGACTCAGGTCGAGTTGAATGGTCCGTTTGACGCGGTCCAGCTGCTGGTGACCGGCGTGCTCGAAACCGGAGAACGAATCGATCTGACCCGCATTGTAGAACTGAAGTCTGCTTCTGAGAGTTATCAGATTTCTCCGTTGGGGCGGCTCGCCCCACGGGCGGATGGAAGCGGTTCGATTGAGGTGCAATGGAAAGATCTCCGCGTGCAGGTGCCGGTGGTGGTGAAGTCGGTGGATCAGCCCCAAGAACTGAATTTCGTCCGGGATGTGAATCCGGTCCTGACCCGGGTTGGTTGCAACCAGGGGACCTGCCACGGCGCGAAGGATGGCAAGAACGGCTTCAAGTTGTCGTTGCGCGGCTACGATCCCCTGATGGACCTCCGCTCGTTCACGGACGACCTGAAGTCGCGCCGCACGAATGTCGCGGCTCCGGAAAACAGCCTGATCCTGATGAAAGCGAGCGGGGTCGTCCCTCACGTCGGTGGACAGCTCGTTGTCCCGGGCGAAGCCTATTATGAAGTGCTCCGTCGCTGGGTGGCGGAAGGAGCCCGCCTCGATTTGGAAGTGGAAAGGGTTGCTTCCATTGAGATTCAACCCCATAACCCGGTCGTGCAGACGCCGGGGGCCCGGCAACAATTGCGGGTGATTGCCCATTACACCAATGGGGACTCACGGGATGTGACCGGTGAGGCCTTTCTCGACAGCGGCAATACGGAAGTGGCCGAAGTGAATCGCGCCGGTGTCGTCACGGCAATCCGTCGGGGCGAGGCTCCCATTCTGGCCCGTTATGAAGGGAATTATGCCGCGACAACACTGACCGCCATGGGGGATCGTGGTGCGTTCGTCTGGACTCCCCCAGAAACCTGGGGTGAGATCGACGAACTCGTTGCCGCGAAATGGGAGCGGATGAAGATCGCCCCTTCCGGTCTCTGCAGCGATTATGATTTTATCCGTCGAGTCACTCTCGATCTGACTGGACTTCCTCCCTCCCCTGCACAGGTGCTGGCGTTCGCAGCCGATCCCCGGCCGACCCGGGTGAAACGTGATGAACTGATCGATTCGCTGATCGGCTCCGAAGCCTTTGTGGAGTTCTGGACCAACAAGTGGGCCGACCTGCTTCTGGTGAACAGCAAATTCCTCGGGAAGCAGGGGGCCGCAGAATTCCGGAGCTGGATCCGTAAAAACGTTGCCGAAAACACCCCGTATGACGCGTTCTGCCGCTCGATTATCACCGCCACGGGATCGAACAAAGCTCACCCGGCAGCTTCCTATTTCAAGATTCTGCGTGAGCCGGATGCGATCATGGAAAACACGACGCAGCTGTTCCTCGGCATTCGCTTCAACTGCAACAAATGTCACGACCATCCTTTCGAACGCTGGACTCAGGATCAGTACTACGAAACGGCGGCGTACTTCGCTCAGGTGGGACTCGAGCGGGATCCCACGATTTCGATGAAGGACACCATCGGCGGAACAGCTGTTGAAGGGGCCAAGCCGCTCTGGGAAGTGGTCTTCGACAAGACCGATGGGGAGATCAAGCATGACCGCACTGGTCAGGTGACCCCGCCTCGCGTCCCCTTTGATCGTGACCTTCCGGTGAACAGCGATGCGACCCGCCGTGAGCAACTGGCGGCCTGGTTGACTTCGGCCGAGAACGACTATTTCAGCCGGACGTACGTGAACCGGGTCTGGGGCTACCTGCTCGGCGTCGGACTGATTGAACCGCTCGACGACGTGCGGGCGGGAAATCCGGCTTCGAATCCCGAACTTCTCGACTGGCTGAATGAAGAGTTCGTGCAATCCGGGTTCAATGTCCGGAAGCTGATGGAAGTGATCTGCAAGAGCCGTGTCTATCAGCTGGATGTGGCGACCAACGAATGGAACGCAGACGACCACCTCAACTATTCGCATGCTCTTCCCAAACGACTGCCCGCCGAAGTCCTTTATGATTCGGTGTACACAGTGACCGGGGCGAAGATGAAGATTCCCGGAGTGCCGGCGGGAACCCGCGCTGCGGCGCTGCCGGATGTGGCGATTGCTCTCGAAGATGGATTCCTGGCGAATCTCGGTCGTCCGGTGCGGGAATCCGCCTGCGAATGCGAACGATCGAGCGAACTGCAACTGGGCCCCGTCATGGCTCTGATGAACGGAGCCACCGTCAGTCAGGCGATCTCGCAGCCGGGGAATGCTCTGGAGCAGATCGTTCAGGAAAATCAGGACGACGCAAGGATGGTGAATGAGATCTTCCTGCGCATCCTGAACCGGCCCGCCCGCGCGGCAGAAGTGCAGGCGACGCTGGAAATGATGCAACAGCTGCAGCAACAGCATGAACACCTCGTCATCACGTTGAAGGATTACGAACAGCAGATCGCACCGACAGCTGCCAACAAACAGGCGGCGTGGGAAGAGGCTCTCAAAAAGGCGGAGCAGGAGTATCAGGCCCGGGCTGAAGAGATCCGTCCTGCACGGGAAGCGCTCGAAAAGGAGCGGATCGATCGGATCGCCGCCGCACAGAAGCCGGTCGATGAACGACTGGCGCAGCTGGCCGCAGGGCAGGCTGACTGGGAAAAGGAAAACAGCTCGGGGCAGACAGCCTGGACCGCGCAGAAATTTGCTTCCGTCGAGTCGACGGGCGGTGGAAAACTTGTGCAGGGGAAAGATCTGACTTTCTCAGCGGGTGAAATTTCCAACTCGACCGAATTTAGGCTGATGGGAGCGAGCGGAGTCAAACGCGTCACGGGGCTGAAGTTGGATGTGCTGACCGATCCCTCGCTGCCGATGGGGGGGCCGGGGCGGAGCGAAAATGGACAGTTTGTGTTGACGGAGATCGCCCTCTACCGGATTTCGGGAGAGGGGGCGGAGCCGGTCAACGTCCCGCTGACAAACGCACAGGCCAGTTACAGTGGCAAGAACTTTCCGGTGAGTGCCGCGATTGACCAATCGTTTTCCGATGAGCTTCGCGGCTGGTCCCTCTGGAAGAAGGCTGGCGAGAGTCATTATGCGACGTTCGACCTGGTCGAGCCGCTGATGCTGAAGAAAGGCGAAAAGCTCCAGGTGGTGCTGGCTCACAACTATAAGGAGCGGGCACATAATCTGGGCAAGTTCCGAGTTTCGTTCACGAGTGATGATGCTCCCGTTAATAAAGGTCTGCCTGCGGACGTTGCCGCGGCGCTGGCTGTTTCGCCCGAGAAGAAGAGCGATGTGCAGAAGCAGATTCTGACGGACTACGTGAAATCGCAGGACGCAAAGCTGCAGGAACTGCTTGCCGCGTTGCAGGTGGCAGAGAAACCGCTGGAGCCCGATGGGCAGCTGGCGGAGCTGGAAAAAGTTGTCGAACTGCGACGCCAGCCGCTGCCGGAGGATCCGCAGCTGGCCCGGCTGAAGCGGGCCGTCACATTAAGCGAATCGCAGCTCAAGCAGCTGCGGCTGACGACAGCGCAGGATCTGGCATGGGCATTGATCAACAGTCCGGCGTTCCTCTTCAACCACTGATAGAGAGCCAGGGTCTGCCGTACTCCCTTCACTGCTGAAGTCATTCAATCGAGGGTCAATCGATGATAATTCGTGTTCCCGGTCAGCCCGGTAAAGACTTGTGCGACAACCATCTGGGAGTCACCCGCCGCGACATCCTCCGAGTGGGAGGGAGCGGCATGCTGGGAGCCTCACTGGGGACTCTGCTGAAGCTGCAGTCGGTGCAGGCGGAGTCGTCGGTCGCCACGAGCGGCAGCTGGGGCAAGGCGAAGAGCGTGATTCTGGTTTACCTGCAGGGGGGGCCCAGTCACATCGACCTGTGGGATCCGAAGGAGAACGTTCCGGATAACGTCCGTTCGGTCTTCAAGCCGATTTCGACCGTGCTGCCCGGGATCCAGTTCACCGAGCTGCTGCCGAATCTGGCGCAGGTGATCGACCGGACGACGCTTATCCGCTCGATGAGTTACACACCCAACGGCCTGTTCAACCATACCGCCGCGATCTATCAGATCATGACGGGTTACACGACCGACAAGGTGAGCCCCTCCGGACAGCTGGAACCCCCCAGTCCCAAAGACTTCCCGAATTTCGGTTCCAATATTATCCGTCTGAAGCCCCCGAAGGTGGCGATGCTGCCGTTCGTGATGTTGCCCCGCCCCCTGCAGGAGAGTGGCGTGGTCGGGAAGGGGGGGACCGCCGGGTTCCTCGGCAAGGCGTTTGATCCGTACACGCTCTATCCCCCCGGAGACGACCTCAACATGCGGAAGATGGATCAGGTCAACGTCTCGGATCTGGAAATGCGGGCCGATATCTACGGAGACCGGATGCAGCGTCGCGCCAAGCTGCTGGACGTGATCAACGCCGGAATGCCCGAGATTGACCGGGCGGTCAAGGACTACAAGCTGGATGAATACTACGATCAGGCCTTGGCGTTGATCTCCTCGGGTCGCGCCCGCGATGCATTCGCCATCGAACAGGAATCCAACGAGGTGCGCGATCGCTATGGTCGCAATACGTTTGGGCAAAGCCTGCTGTTGTCACGTCGGCTGGTTGAGGCGGGAACCCGCGTCGTGGAAGTGGTCTGGCCCAAGGTCGCCAACAGCGACAACCACTCCTGGGATGTGCATGTGAATCTGTCGAAGCGGATGAAGACCCAGGCGGCTCCGATGTTTGATCAGGGGCTGTCCGCACTGATCACTGACCTCGATGACCGGGGTCTGCTCGAGGAGACTCTGCTGGTCGCGATTGGTGAGTTCGGCCGCAGCCCGCAGCGAGGGGTGAGTACGTCCGGGAACGGAAACAGCGACGATGGCCGCGATCACTGGCCTTACTGCTATACCGCACTGATGGCAGGGGCCGGAACCAAACGAGGATATGTTCACGGCAAGAGTGATCAGACGGCCTCGGCCCCTGTTGAGGCCCCCGTACATCCCGCCGAACTCCTGGCGACGATTTATCAGGCGTTTGGGATCGCCCCGGAGACCATCGTCTACAACCACCTCAATCAGCCCCGGGAGCTGGTGAAGGCTGAAGCGGTTTCTGCGCTCATGGCATAGGGACGTGGTCCCGCCAGCCGCCGAGCATTGGCTTGCGGGACAGTGTGCGGCCTGTGGAGTGTCCGGCCTATGGAGTCGCCAGCCTGTTAACTGGCCGGCCTGTTGAGTTGTCCAGTCGGGTGTGCCTCGCGTGCTGCCGGGTCCTGAAACAGGGGCCCGGCTCCCTGCTGCCGCAAGGCATCGACGAGGTCAGGATTTTCGCTTGTGCGGGGGACGCTGTGATCCCTGCTTGGGAGCAGGGGCCTTTACGTCCAGCAGAAAGCGCTCGAATTCCCTGGGGAGGGGAGCTTCCAGTTTGAGCAGCTCTCCGGTGCGAGGATGTTCGAAGCCGAGCGTGGCGGCATGCAAGGCGAGCCGCTTCGCACGCCAGCGGGGATGCTGCGAGATGTCGACCCGGTAGCGCTGGTCGCCGAGAACGGGGTGTCCCTGTTCTGCGAAGTGGACACGAATCTGGTTGCGGCGGCCGGTTTCCAGCTGGACGCGGACGTAGGTGGCTCGCTGCAGTTGCTGGGCGACCCGGTAATGGGTGATTGCCAGTTCACCCGGTTCACCGGGCCGAACGCTGTACCGCTGCAGACGCTTTGTTGTGCCGAGCCGGGAAGTGATCGTCCCCTCCGCCTGCTGCAGGTTGCCGGAGAGGATCGCCGCATATTCCCGCTCTGCCTTGCGGACCTTGAACTGATCCTGCAGCTCGCGGGCGATCTGCTCGGACTTTCCGAAGACCAGCAGGCCGGAGGTCCCCCTGTCGAGCCGATGCACGGGTGCCGCCCGCCCCTGCCGGGATCGTCGCAACATCTGGTCGACGGCCTCCAGCAAAGTCCGTTCGCGGCCCCCCTGATCGGTCGGAACGGTCAGCACTGAGGGAGCCTTGTCGACGACGAGCAGATACTCATCGTCATAAATCAGCTTGAAGGCCGGGTCGTCGCGAGGGCGGGTCGGCTCCTGATAGCGGGTCTGCGGATCGTGAATGATCTCGACGACATCCCCCGGTGCAACCGTACTGCCGGCGGCGGAACAGATGCGACCGTTGACTTTCACGCAGCCCTGGGAGACCAAGCCACGAATCTCCGATCGCGACCGTCCTGTCAGCTCGCGTACCAGCTGATCGAGCCGTCCCCCCTGCTCGGGGGTGACCGCATGTCGAATTTCCTGTACTGCCACGGACACCAACCTCAAAGAGGAAACCGGAATTCCCGAACGTATGAAAGCCTTGGGGATCTGTCCACCCGTGCCGCCCCGAATTGGCTGTGACGGGCAATCTTCACCCGCAGTGAGCATACACTGGCGTGTCTTGATGCAACCTGCCATGATTTCCGCGCCTTGCGGATCGGCCCAGCGCCGAACTTGGATTGTCCCTCACGGGAGCCGTCCCGGCGGGACTGGACCTGTTGAGAAACGGTTCGGTCTGCCCGGCGGAGCGCCGGCCTGATTTCCAGTTCCTGCGGGGCACGCCTGCCGTCAGGAAAAAGTGACAATCCGGCAGGCGACGAAACGAGTTCAGCGGACACTCCACCTTCCGTTCACCCTGGAAATTGATCCCTATGCTGTCAGCATCCACTCTGCATGATCTTGCGAAATACGATACTCCGACCGTCTGCAACGTGATCGAGCTGTTCGATGTGCGTCCCCGCAACCTGGGCTACATGAATGATTCGATCAAGGCCTGCTTTCCGAACTTGCCCCCGATGGTCGGATTTGCGCTGACGTCCACCTTCCGCAGTCTCGCTCCGCCGAAAGCCGGCGGCTCTTACGGCGGCCTGGTCGAGCAGATTGAAGCCTTCGCCGACCTTCCCGGCCCGCCGGTGATCGTGTTTCAGGATCTGGATGAACCGACCGCATCCGCCACGTTCGGCGAGGTGATGTGCACGATGTACAAGTCGTTCGGGAGCGCTGGACTGATCACCTCGGGGGCGGGCCGTGATCTGGATCAAGTCCGTGCTCTGAACTTTCCCGCGTTCACCAACGGGACCATCTGTTCGCACGGATACTGCCACATTCCGCAGCTCAATGTTCCAGTCACCGTCGGAGGAATCATCATTGAGCCCGGCATGCTGCTGCACGGAGATCTCAACGGCGTGACGACGATTCCCATCGAAATCGCCAGCGAGATTCCCGATGCCTGCAAGGAACTGATGGACGCCGAGCAGGTGGTGCTCGACTACTGCAAAGGGACCAACCTGACCCCGGCCGGCTTTGCAGAAGCCCGCAAGGAATGTGCCGCCATGATCGCCCGCCTGACCAAGCGGATTACCCGGAAGTAGGGGGGCGGCCGCGTGGCTGTTGCCGGTCAGGAAAAGTTCCTGCCGGCAAATCCGTCGATCGAAACACCGACTCGCCCGGGGAGCAATTCCCGGGCGATGTTGATGATGTCATCCCGATACGCGAGCGTGACCGATTCCGTCCGCACGGCCGCCATGGCTGGTGGCAGTGGGGTCTTGAGTGTCCGGGAGCCGTCCGAGCTCCCGTCGCCGCCGATAAAATGGTCGATCACGACACGATCGGCGACTTCCCCGAGCCGCCGGAAGAACTCCTGCGGATTGTCGATTGGCAGAAGCGGAGCCACGGTGGCGACCACGCACAGCCCTTGCTGCCGCAACTGGTCACAGGCTGCCAACCGGTCGGCGACACTGCTCGCCGGGGGAGGTAAGCCGGGGAGTCGATCGCGGTCCGATTCGATCGAGATATGCACCCGCAGCTCGCAACGCGCATTCAGTTCGGTCAGAAGGGGGAGCGATTCGACGACCGTTGCGGAGTGGGTCTGCAGAATCAGTAAGTCCGGCGGCGACTGCAGCATGGCAGCCAGCAGACCGGTTGTGATTCCGTATTTCCGCTCCTGGGGCAGGAAGGGATCGGTGGAACTGGAACAGAAGAGGGAGAACTTTCCTCGCTGCTTGCGGGCCCAATTCGCTTCGCGATGATAATTCTCGAGGTACGAAGCGGCGGCGTTCTCGCGGACCTCGAGGAAGCTCCCCCATTCCCGCCCCTGCAGGATGTGTCCGTTCTGTCGCACGTAGCAGCCGACGCCGCACAACGCGCGGCCGTAAGTACAGCCGCGGTAGGGTTGCAGCGAGTGCGAGGAGACCGTTTTCAGATAACCGGACGTTCTGGTCAGGATATTCCGGATCGAGGTCAGTGTGACTTGCAGCGGTTGCATCCCGGTATGATATCGATTGCAGTCGATCCGAAGAGCCACGGCGGAACCCGGGAGTGGGTCGCGATTCCGCTCGCGGGGCATTACCCTTGATGGTTCAGCGCGTGGGCCTGTCGGCCGGGTGTCGCCGCGACCCGCAGAGACCATGCCGGCAACCACCGGTTGTTATTTCGTCGATTTGTCCGTTTGTCAGCCTGCTCTATGCCAGCGATTGAAGCGATTGGTCTCAGCAAGACTTACCGGGTCTATCAGAAACGGGAAGGTTTCTGGGCCTCGCTGCGCGGACTGGTGCATCGTGAATACAAGTCGAAGGAGGCGGCGCGAAACGTCAGCTTCTCGATCGAGGAAGGGGAGATGGTCGCCTTTCTCGGACCGAACGGTGCGGGGAAGACGACGACGCTGAAGCTGCTGTCCGGCCTGATCTATCCGACCGCGGGGGAAGCCCGGGTGCTCGGGTATGTCCCGTGGAAGCGGGAAAATGCCTTCCGTCGCCGGTTCTCGCTGGTGATGGGGCAGAAGAACCAGCTGTGGTGGGACCTGCCGGCGCAAGAGTCGTTCCTGCTGCACCGGGAGATTTACCGCATTCCCGATACCGATTTCGAACGTCGCAAAGATGAACTGGTCGACCTGCTGGAAGTCCGCAAACTGATCGGGCAGCCGGTTCGCGAACTTTCGCTGGGGGAGCGGATGCGGATGGAGCTGATTGCGGCGCTGCTGCACAGCCCCGAGGTCCTTCTGCTGGATGAACCGACGATCGGACTCGATGTCGTCTCGCAGCGGCGGGTGCAGGACTTCCTGCGGTACTATCAGGCCCAGCAGAAGATCACGGTGATTCTGACCAGTCACTACATGAAAGATGTCGAAGCCCTCTGCAAGCGGGCCATCATCATTAACGACGGCGAGATCAAACATGATGGTCCGCTGGCTGAGATCGTGGAGCGTTTCAGCAGCAACAAGGTCATTCACCTGCAGTTTGCCGTGGATGAAACTCCGACGCAGCTGGAACGGTTCGGGAATGTGCTGGAGCAGACCTTGCCCCGCGCCAAGATCGAGGTTCCGCGGACCCGCGTGCCGGAAGTTCTCGGTCGGCTGCTGGCGGAGTTTCGAATTGAAGACGTCGGCGTGCAGGACCGCCCGCTGGAGGAAGTGATTGCCGAGATGTTTTCCACCACGAGACAATCCGCAGGCCAACCGGTCGTAACCGGCACCTGAGCACTGCAGGCATTTCCCTGAGCGCTGATTGAACCTGAACCGCCCTTTTGAAAATGACCACCGCAGCGACCCTTTCCGAGAATCCCTGGATCAGTCACTGGCGCACGCGCTGGCTGATCCTGCGGACCTCGATGTCGGAGCGGTTGATCTATCGGGCCGATTTCGCGCTCGGCACGCTGTTTCGTTTTCTGCCGATCCTGACGCAGATCTACCTGTGGGGAGCGATCTTCGCGGTCGACACCGAAGCCGGACCGACGGAAGTGGGGGGCTATACCTATGCCAACATGGTCGCCTACTACCTGCTGACGATGGTGGGGCGGGCCTTCTCCAGCATGCCGGGTCTGGCGAACGGAATCGCCGCCAGTGTGCGGGATGGCTCTATCAAGAAGTTTCTGACGCAGCCGATCGATATGCTGAGTTATCTGTTCTGGTATCGGGTGGCTCACAAGCTGGTGTACTACGGAGTGGCGATCGGCCCGTTCGTGCTGGTCTTCTGGCTCTGTCGCGGTTTTCTGCCGCCCTGGCCGGGGGGAGTGACGTTTGCGGGATTTCTGGCGTCGCTGGCGATGGCTTTTCTGATGGGCTTTCTCATCGAATCGCTGCTGGGGCTGATTTCCTTCTGGTTTCTGGAAGTCAGTTCCCTGCTGTTCATTTACATGATGCTGACGTACTTCCTGTCGGGACACATGATTCCGCTCGATTTCATGCCGGCGGGCGCGGGGAAGGTGATCCTGCTGCTCCCGTTCAAATATCTGGCGTATGAACCGGCGGCGATCATGCTGGGACGATATACTCATGCGGAGCTGGCGCAGTCCCTGATTGTGGAACTGATCTGGGTGGTGGCGCTGCTGTTTGCGAATCGCTGGGTGTTTGGCCGGGGCGTGCGTCGGTATAGCGCCTTCGGGGGCTGAGCGCCGACCGCGGTCGCCTGTTGCTGAGCTGCGAAGACGCTGTTGAATTCATTGTCTGTTCCTTTGGCTGATTGAGCATGTTTACGGATCGTGTGGAGATTTCCTGCCGGGCAGGAGACGGCGGCAATGGCTGTATGAGCTTTCGCCGGGAAGCGTTTATTCCGCGTGGCGGTCCGGACGGCGGTGATGGCGGCAAGGGGGGAGACGTGATCATCAAGGCGGATGAGAACGTCGGCAGCCTTTCCAATCTGGTCGGCCACCGGCAGTGGAATGCCGATCACGGTCGACCAGGCGAAGGGGCGCTCTGCACCGGCAAGTCAGGAGCCGATGTGGTGATTCCGGTTCCCCCGGGAACGGTGATCAAAGACACCGATCACGACTTCGTCATGACCGAACTGCTGACACACGGGCAGGAATTCACGGTTGCCAAGGGGGGGCAAGGGGGGCGAGGCAACAAGCGGTTCGCCACCTCCACCGAACGGGCGCCGCATTACGCGGAAGAGGGGAAGCCGGGAGAATTCCGCAACGTTCTGCTCGAACTGAAACTGGTGGCCGATGTCGGACTGATCGGCAAGCCGAACGCCGGCAAGAGTACGCTGCTCAGCCGGATGTCACGGGCCACCCCGAAAATTGCAGCCTATCCCTTCACCACGAAGTATCCGAATCTCGGCATGGTGCGGGTCGGTTATGACCATTCGTTCGTGCTGGCGGACATTCCCGGTCTGATCGAAGGAGCCCACGCCGGTGTGGGACTGGGACATGAGTTCCTCCGTCACGTCCAGCGGACCCGGTTGTTCGTCCATCTGGTCGAGCCGGCTCCGATGGATCAGAGTGATCCGCTGCAGAACTATCACCAGATTCGCGAAGAATTGCGGCTGTACGACCCGGAGCTGGTCAATCGGGGTGAGATTATTGTCGTCACCAAATGCGAATTGCCGGAAGCGGATGAGTTCGCGGAGCTGCTGCAGGCCGATCTGCAGAAGCCGGTGATGAAGATCTCGGCTGCGACGGGAACCGGGCTGCAGGAACTGACCTGGGAGATTCTGAACCGGCTGCAGGCGTTGCCGCCGGGGCGGTAGGGAACCGAGACCCCGCCGGATTCCGCGGTGGCTCTCCGTCTCCGCGTCAGCATTCAATCTCGGCGACGGGTGCGGGGATTGGTGCCGCGATGCGTGTTCGCAGGAATCCAGTTGCGGGGGCTGTCTTTGGCGTCGCGGACTTCCTCGACGGAGGGAGGACGATTGGTGCCGTACGTTTCGCGGGGCGCCCGTTGCCGGGGTTCGGGGTTGTAGACGGCCAGCGGGTCTGCCTTACGGCGTTTGAACCAGGCCAGCGGATGCATCGGGACCGACCCGAATGCCTGCAGCAGATAGGCCACGACGAGCGTCACCCCACTGAGACCGAAAAAGATCAGCAGACCGATGACCGGGTCACTTCCCCCGGCTGCCAGCACAATGGCGGTCGCGACACCGCCATAAAAGAGAACGATGATCGTCGCGAGCAGCGGCCCGAGCAGTTCACGGTTGCGGTTTCCGGAACTCCCTGACATGGCACCTTCCTGTGTTGAAATGCAACGGTCCCGAGACGCCTGAGTTTCCGGGATCTGTCGGCCTCCGGTCCTGATTACGTTGCCGACCCGTTCAGTTTACTGAAAAAATCGTGGCGTTGGAGCAAAAAACTGAAATCCTCCCGTTCCCGTCCCCGCTTGAGAAGTTCCCCGTGCAGGCGGTACAAATGAAGCCGTGCTGTGCCGCAACGATTGAGAGCTTTAACCGGTAAGACCGATTCTGGACTCTCTGAACGTGCTTCCCGCCCCGATTGATTGGAACAACCGATGTTGATCCCCCGTGCTCTTTCACCGTTCTGGCAGCTTGCTGCCGGGGTTTTTCTACTGAGCGGTTGCCTCGATCCGGTGATGTTCAAGCGGGCAGAAGGGGAAAAGCCGGCAGAAGAGGCGGTGGCGGAGGCCAAGGCCCCGGTGGAAAACAAACCGGCAAATCAGCCTCAGGGATTCGTCGCCGACAATCATGAGTTCGTCGACAAGAAAGAGGCTCTGGCCAAGAATCCGAAGCTGGTCGAGAAAGAGCGAAACAAGGTGACCGCCGGCGATTATCTGACCGCGGTGGGCCAGACCTATTTCGCTGCGATTTCCCATGCTGAGATGCTGAAGCTGCAGCATAGCGTCAACTTGTATCGGGCCGAACATGATGACAAGCCCCCTTCGTTTGCCGAGTTTTCGAAGATGGTGAAGGAATGTAACGTGCAATTCAAAGGCCTCTACCGCTGGCAGGTCTACGCCTACGACGCTGAAACCGGCGAGATGTGCATCCTCGAAGACGCCGAGTTGAAGAAGAAACTGTATGCCGAGCAGGGGCTGAAAGCCGATTAGATCCCCTTTTGAGTTGCGGCCGCCGTGCAGGCCAACTGTCACCGTCTGTCAATCTGAGGCACCGGACGCCCGGACCGACGATGGGGGGAGCCCGAAATTGAACGTTACCCAACGCTGCCCCACAGGGGCAATCTGTAGAGGAGCAGGGCCGGGAAGGCCCGCACATCAATGACCATGCCCAGCCTTGTGAGACAGGAGGTCGTCGCTTCCGCGCAGACCATCGTCGTCAAGATCGGAACCAATGCGCTCTCTCGGGAGAATGACCGGCTCGATACCGACCGGGTGGCTGCGCTGGCGGAACAGATTCACCGTATTCGCGAGACCGGTCGCCGTGTGGTGGTGGTCTCGAGCGGAGCCGTCGGAGCCGGGATCGGACTGCTGGGGCTGAACGGCCGTCCCAAGGATCTGCCGCATCTGCAGGCCGCAGCCGCCACGGGGCAGGCGCATCTGATCCGAACCTACGATGACGCTCTCAAGAAGCATGGCTATGTCGCGGGACAGCTGCTGCTGACCGCCAACGATTTCCGGCACCGTGACCGCTACCTGAATGTCCGGAACACACTGTTGACGCTGTTCGAATACGGCGTGGTGATTCCGATCGTCAACGAGAACGACACCGTCAGCGTCCGCGAAATCAAATTTGGAGACAATGACCGTCTGGCCGCCATGGTGGCGAACCTGCTTCCCAATTCGCTGCTGGTGATTCTGTCTGTGGTCGATGGTCTGTTCGATGGCGATCCGCGTGACCCGGCGAGCAAAAAGATCTCGGTGGTCGCGGAGTGGAACGAGCAGCTGATGGGGCTGGCTCACAATGTGAAAAGCTCCCGTGGCACGGGAGGGATGTTTACCAAGCTCGAAGCGGTCCGGATGGCGACCGCCGTCGGTGAAAGTGTGATCATCGCCGATGGTCGCGACAATCGCGTGCTGGACCGGATTATGGCGGGGGATGATGTCGGCACGCTGTTCACCGCGCAAGGGGGGGTGATTCCGGCGTGGAAGCGCTGGATCGGATTTACCGTGACACCCCGCGGCAAACTGCACCTCGATGGAGGAGCGGTGAAGGCGGTGAAGCATGGAGGGAAGTCGCTGCTGCCGATCGGCATCACGCAGGTCGAAGGGAGCTTCGAAAAAGGGGAACTCGTTTCGCTGCTCGATACCGAGGGAACAGAGTTCGGCCGCGGCCTGACGAACTACGATTCGAGTACGGTCACCTCGATTGCGAAAATGAAAACAGAGCAGGTGGAAGCCCGGCTCGGAGAGGCTGCGTACGAGGAAGTGATTCATCGCGACAACCTGTGCGTGACCCGATAGCTCGGCGCTCCACCAGGCTATGATGTGCCGAGTGCTTCATCACTGAAGTGCCCGTGACGTGGATGCGCTCCGCTGAGTGCAGCGGTGCTGGCAGGCGAGTCGACGTGGCGGCGGTCATCGGGATTCAATAAATCGGGAAGGTGTACTTCAGATCATGGATTTTTTGCAGCTGGCCGGGAAATCGATCCTCGTTATGGGGGCGGCCAATCGGAAGAGTGTGGCTTATCATGTCGGTCAGCTGCTGACTGCGGCGGGAGCGGATGTCCTGTATTCCGTGCGGAGTGAAGCCCGGAAGGCGAGCCTGTCCAAACTGGTCGGAACCGCCCCGGTTTACGTTTGCGATGTCGCCGATCAGACGCAGATCGATGATCTGGCCGCTGCAGTGCGCCAGGATCGTCCGCAGCTGCACGGCATTGTGCATTCGATTGCGTTTGCCGACTATTCGGCCGGCTGGCTGCCGTTTCATGCCACTCCCCGTCAGGCCTTTCTGCAGGCGGTCGACATCTCCTGTTTTTCGCTGGTCGCGGTCTCGAACGCCTTCCGCGAGCAGCTCGATCCGACCGACGGCAGCGTGGTGACGATCTCGATTTCCACGACACGGATGGCCGCCGAGAATTACGGATACATGGCGCCGGTCAAAGCGGCACTCGATTCGGCGATCTGCTTTCTGGCGAAGTCGTTTTCCGAGTTCTCGCAGGTCCGATTCAACGCGGTCTGCCCGGGACTGCTGAAGACCTCGGCCTCGGCGGGCATTCCGGGCTATGTCGATTCCTACCTGTTCGCGGAACAGGCCACGCTGCGGAAGCGGGCCGTTCAGACCGAAGAAGTGGCCAATGCCACCGCATTCCTGCTCAGCCCCCGATCATCGGGGATGAACGCCCAGAAACTTGTTCTCGACGCAGGCATGGAAGTGAATTATTTTGATCAGCGACTGGTCAGTGCGGCGATGAGCCGGACGCAGGGGACCTGAGTCGCCGGTCGAGCGGCACTCGGTGATGCCACCCGCCAGGCAATTTCACGCGTGCGCAGCCGTTGCGACGCTTTCCCGGATCTTTTGCGGAATTGAGTAACGAGATATGGCTGCGCTTGCCCCGTTCATGATGCTCCACCCGGCGGATAATGTGGCAGTGGCCCGTCAGGCGGCCGAAGCCGGCACGGAATTCCGCAACAGCAGCGGTCAGGTGGTGGTGGCCACGGAACGGATCGAGATGGGGCACAAGCTGGCGATTCTGCCAATCGCCAAAGGAGCGGAACTCCGCAAGTTCGGCCAGCCGATCGGCATCGCGAGTGAGGACATTGCTCCGGGGGAGTGGGTGCATGTCCATAACGTGACGTTCGAGCATAAGGATCACGTGTTCGAGTTCGGCACGACCATTCAGCCCCTGCCGGTCCCCGCGCAGCCACGCACATTCATGGGCTATCGTCGCGCGGATGGACGGGCTGCGACCCGGAATTATGTCGCGATCGTCAGCACCGTGAACTGCTCAGCCACTTCGTCGCGGTACATCGCCAACGCCTTCGATCGTTCCATCCTGGAAAACTTCCCTAATGTCGATGGAGTGATTGCCCTGGCGCACAAGGGGGGCTGCGGAATGGGCTTTGGAGGTGAAGATCATCTCCAGCTCAGCCGGACACTGGCCGGCTTCGCCAAGCATGCCAACATTGCGGCCTATCTGATTGTCGGTCTGGGGTGTGAAACCGGTCAGGCTTCCTTCCTAGCGGAGGAATTCAATCTGGTGCAGCTGAATGTTCCCTCCGAGAACCGCAAGAAGCCGGTCATCATGAACATTCAGGAAGAGGGAGGGGTCGCCAAGACGGTCCGTCGCGGCGTTTCGATCCTGAAAGAACTGCTACCGGAGGTCAACAAGGCTCAGCGCGAGCCGATTCCGGTCTCCGAGATTGTGCTGGGGACCAATTGCGGCGGCAGCGATGGCAACAGCGGTGTGACCGCGAATCCGGCACTCGGTTACGCCAGCGATCTGCTGGTGGCGTACGGCGGGACGTCCATTCTGGCGGAGACGACCGAAATCTACGGCGGCGAGCATCTGCTGACCCGTCGGGCGGTGAGTCGCGAAGTGGGTGAAAAGCTGTTGGAGAGGATTCGCTGGTGGGAAGAGTATTCCGCCAAGTTCGGCACCACGATCAACAACAATCCTTCTGTCGGCAATAAGAAGGGGGGACTGACAACCATCGTGGAGAAGTCGCTCGGGGCGATCGCCAAGGGGGGACAGGCTCCGCTGCAGGCGGTGTATGAGTATGGTGAACCGGTCACGAAAAAAGGTTTCGTGATCATGGACACACCGGGCTACGACCCCGCCTCGGTGACCGGCATCATTGCGGGGGGCTCGAACGTGGTGGTCTTCACAACCGGCCGCGGGAGCTGCCTGGGAGTGAAGCCGGTCCCGACGATCAAGGTCGCCACCAACAGCCTGATGTACAACCGCATGGTGGATGACATGGACATCAACGCGGGGACGATCCTCGACGGTGAAAAGACGGTCGAGGAGGTCGGGCACGAGATTTTTGAGTCGATCGTCTCGGTCGCAAGCGGAGAAAAGACCAAGAGCGAGGCGCAGGGCATCGGCGATGAAGAGTTCATGCCGTGGACCTGGGGCCCGGTGTTCTGAAACTCGGGTTCCGACTCCCCCCGGACACCCTGGCTGATGCTTCGGGTTCCGGGGAATTGTCGTTGTTGGCTCGTCTCCGCAATCAGACTCGTTCGGCGGCGATGAGATCTTCGTAGGTCTCGCGGCGACGGATGATCTTCGAGGTCTTGCCACTGACAAGCACTTCTGCAGCCCGGGGACGCGAGTTGTAATTGCTGCTCATCGCCATTCCGTACGCCCCTGCACTGAAGGTGCAGAGCAGATCGCCCGCCTCCACAGGGGGAAGATGGCGTCCCTTGGCGAGATAGTCTCCGGACTCGCAGATCGGGCCGACCACGTCCGCCGGTTCACAGCCGGGAATTGCGGCTTCGTAATCGGCCGGTGGAGCGACTTTCGGCTGAACCGGCCAGATACGGTGGAAGGAGTCGTACATCGCGGGGCGGACGAGGTCATTCATGGCAGCATCCTGCACGATGAACCATTTGCCACCTTCACGTTTAGTCAGGACGACGCGGCTGACGAGGGCTCCGGCGTTCCCGACGATGGAGCGGCCCGGCTCCAGAGCCAGACGGCATTCGGCCTGTTTGATGGAGGGCAGGATCGCATCGGCGTAGGCCTTGGCGGGAGGGGCTTCACTTCCCCGGTAATTCAGGCCAAAGCCGCCCCCCAGGTTGATCCAGTTGGTCTTGTGACCCTGCCGGCGGAGATCGGTAATGACCTCGAGGGCTTTGCGGGCGGACTGCTGGTACGGCTCGGTGGAATTGATGGGCGAGCCGATGTGCATATGAATGCCCCGCAGCTCCAGATGCGGATCGGCAAGCACCAGGGCAGCGAGGGCGTTATGCCGCTCGATGTCCATGCCGAACTTGTTTCCCTTTTTGCCGGTGGTCGTTTTCTCGTGCGTTTTGCCGTCGATATCCGGGTTCAGCCGCAGTGCCACGGGAGCGACCCGATTCATGGAAGCGGCGATGCGGGAAATCATCCGCAGCTCGGCTTCACTTTCCACGTTGAACATCAGGATGTTGTTTTCAAGCGCCTGGCGGATCTCATCATCGGTCTTGCCGACGCCGGCGAAGATGACGCGACTGGTGTCGGCGCCAGCGGCTTTGACTCGATACAGCTCACCGCCGCTCACGATGTCAAAGCTGGAGCCGGCATCGTTCAGCACCTTGAGGATACCGAGATTGGAGTTGGCTTTGACGGAGTAGCAGACCACCGGATCGACTTCGGCGAACGCGTTTTTAATCGCCTCGAACTCATGAATCAGCTTTGCCTGTGAGTAGATCCAGAGCGGCGTGCCGTACTGTTTGATCAGTTCGGAGACCGGGAGCTCTTCACAGTAAAGTTCGCCGTTGATGTACTGAAACGCGTCCATGGAATGGGCCGATGATAAGCTGGCAGATTGGGGGGCTTGGCGTCGACAACTGACGCGAGCGGAAAGCGTGCATCATATCACTGACGGGAACGGATTCCACCCGACCCTCGCTTACCCGGAGCGTGCGGTTTGACCGGTCAATGGAGACTCGGCTAAGCTTAGTGAGGTGCCCTGTTTCAGGCCCCAGTCGCCCGACATCCGGTCGATGAAAAATTCGACTGCGGTCCTTGAGGTGAGGACCATGCAGAATCAGTAATGTCCGGGAGAGGTCAACTTCGAGGCAGACTTTCACTTGCGGGAGAGCGGTCCTGTTCCTGGGGGGCCCGGTGGGGGCCGCCCTGTTTTTCGAATCGATTTTGCGCGATCATAAGGTTTTCGCTTGGCCGTATTGCAGATCGTCAAAGGTGGTCCTGAGGGAACGCAGTTTCCGCTGGTGGAGGACCGCACGATTCTGGGGCGCCATCCCAACTGTCAGGTGGTGCTGGAAAGTGGTGTCGTCAGCCGCCACCACGCGCAGATTCTTCAGAGCCACGGCACCTGCTATATCGAAGATCTGCGCAGCCGGAACGGCACCTATGTGAACGACAGTCAGATCGCCGGACGCACCGAGCTGCGTGATGGTGATGAGATCCGCTTGTGTGATGTCGTGCTGACGTTTCTGATGTACCCGTCCACGGCCATTCCGATCCCGGTGTTTGAGCAGAATCATCTGCAGCCACTCGCGACTGAAGGCGGCCCACCCCTCTCCGAGGGGGGCGTGACGTTTGAAGAGAGCCATCTCCTGCAGCTGGGAGAAGAAGAGGTGGCTGCCGATTTTGAAAGTTCGACGTCAATCCGCAAACTTCCGGGGGAAGCGACGCATAAGTCGACGGTCGATCCGGCCGTCAAGCTGAAGGCGATTCTGGAAATCACCCACGCGCTGGGGCGGGAATTGGCTGTCGAGAGCGTTCTGCCAAAGATGCTGGAAACGCTGTTCAATATCTTTCCGCAGTCGGATCAGGGCTTCGTGCTGCTTAAAGAGGCGGACACGGGCAAGCTGAAGGTCAAAGCCAGTCGTACGAGTCGGGGGAGCAAGGAAGCGGAATCGGTGGCGGTCAGCATGACCGTGATCCGGCACGCGATGCAGACCCGTGAGTCGATTCTCAGTCACAACATCTCCAACGATTCGCGGTTCAAGAAGAGCAATACGCTCTCGCGCATGCGGATGCGGTCGATGATGTGCGTACCGATGGTCGGTCAGGATGAGGAGTGTCTGGGGGTCATTCAGATCGTGACTCGCGATGAAGGGCGGGTCTTCTCAGAAGAGGATCTCGACCTGCTGTCGAGTCTGGCAGCGCAGGCGTCGATGGCTGTCGAGAACGCGCGTCTGCATGAGGAACACGTCCAGCGGCGTGAGATCGAGCGGGATCTGGAATTTGCCACGCAGGTGCAGCTGGGCTTCCTGCCGAAGTCGCGGCCCAACCTTCCGGATTATTCCTTCGCAGACTATTACGAGGCGGCGCAGAGCGTCGGCGGCGACTACTTCGATTACATTGCCCTGCCGGATGGTCGGCTGGTGATGGCCATTGGAGACGTTGCCGGGAAAGGAATGCCGGCGGCACTGCTGATGGCCCGGTTGTATTCTTCAACCCGGTATCAGCTGCTCACCAAAGCATCGATTGAAGAAGCCGTTTCGGGACTGAATGAAGAGATTTCCAGCAGCGGTCTGGGGCATCGATTCATTACCTTTCTGCTGATGGTGATTGACCCGGCGACTCACGAGGCACGGATGGTGAATGCGGGGCATTCCTGTCCTTTATTGCGGGCTGCCGACGGAACGGTGACCGCGCTGGGCAAAGAGAAATCGAGCCTGCCGTTGGGGATTGTACCGGACCTGACGTATGAATCATCGACGTTCCGGATCGGCCCCGGGGAAGCGCTGATCGCATATACTGATGGAGTCACCGAAGCGATGAGCGCGGACCGTGCGATCTACGGGAACGACCGGTTGATCGAGCTGATCTCCCGCACGTCGGGGAGCATCGGCGAGATCATCGACGCCATTGTCGCCGATGTGGAAGAGTTCTCCTCCGACGTTGCTTCACGGGACGACACCTGCCTGATCGGTGTCCGCAGGTCGGAAACATGATTCCCACGACCAGTGAAGTGTTTCAACCGGACGGGCTGATCGCCCGCCGTCTCTCGCGATTTGAAGCGCGCGGCGAACAGTCGGAGATGGCGGAGGCGGTCGCCGCGGCGATTGCGGACCGACGTCATCTGGTGGTCGAAGCCGGAACCGGGGTCGGCAAGAGCTTTGCATATCTGGTGCCGAGTATTCTGGCGACAGCCGGCCGACAGGGAAATGAGGGGGAAGCGCGACGGCGGGTGGTGATCAGCACACACACCATCAGTCTGCAGGAACAGCTGATCAGCCGCGACATTCCGTTTCTGAATGCTGTCTTGCCATTGGAGTTCTCCGCTGTGCTCGTCAAGGGGCGGGGGAACTATCTGAGCCTGCGGCGGATGGCGGGAGCCGTGGATAAAAGCCGGACGTTGTTTGAATCGGAAGAGCAGCGGCAGCTCAAGCAGATCAAGGACTGGTCTCAGTCGACCTACGACGGAAGCCTGGCCGATCTGGGCTTTTCTCCGCTTTCCAATGTCTGGGATGAAGTCCGCAGCGAACATGGAAATTGCCTTGGCAAAAAGTGCCCGACGTATGATGACTGCTACTACTACCGGGCCCGACGTCGCGTCTGGAATGCCGACATTCTGGTCGTCAATCACGCGCTCTTCTTCTCGGATCTGGCGCTCCGGCGGGAAGGGGCGAGCGTCCTCCCCGAGTACGATGTGGTGGTGTTCGACGAAGCCCACATGCTCGAAGATGTGGCGGCCGCGCATCTGGGGGTGACTGTTTCGAACGGCCAGTTCAACTATCTGTTCAACAAGCTCTACAACGACCGGAATCAGAAAGGATTGCTGATCAGTCATAACCTGACTGAGGGACAGCAGCTTGTCGCGCGGCTGCGAATTCTTGTTGATCAGATGTTTGATGAGCTGGAGCAGTGGCGGACATCGGCCGGCCGCCCCAACAGCCGGGCCCGGCAGCCCTTGTCCGTCGATAACACCGTCAGTTCGGAAGTGCATGACCTGTCGATGCTGATCCGGACATTCGCCGCCGATCTCACGAGCGAAGAGCAGAAGGTGGAGCTCAATTCCGCGGCGGACAAACTGGATGTGCTGGGGACGTCGCTGACGACCTGGATGAAGCAGCGGCAGGACGATTCCGTCTACTGGATTGAAACGGTCGGGCGGCAGAACCTGAATATCAAGCTGATGTCCTCACCGATCGATGTCGGGGCATCGCTGCGGGATAATCTGTTCTCGCAGATTCCATCGGTCATTCTGACGAGTGCCACGCTGGCGGTCGGCAAGCAGGATTTCAGCTTCTTCCGGAACCGGATCGGTCTGACGAAGGCGACGGAACTCAAACTCGGTTCGCCGTTCGATTACCACACGCAGGCGAAACTTGTGCTGCCCGACTCGATGCCCGATCCGGGAGAGTCACCAGCGCTGTATGAGAGCGCCGTCATCGACCGCATTCGGCAGCATGTGGATGATACCGAAGGAGGCGTGTTCGTCCTGTTTACGAGTTACAAGATGCTGCAAAGCGCAGCCCGCGTGTTGCAGCCCTGGTTCGTCTCGCGGAACCGGTTGTTACTCTGTCAGGGAGAAGGGCTGCAGCGGAGCCTGTTGCTGGAGCGGTTTCGTCAGGATGGACAGGCGGTGCTGTTTGGCACGGAATCGTTCTGGCAGGGAGTCGACGTGCCCGGCGACGCCCTGAAGAATGTGATCATCACCAAACTCCCCTTCAGCGTGCCCGATCATCCTCTGCTCGAAGCACGAGTGGAGCGGATTCGCGAGCGGGGGGAGAACCCGTTTACCCAGTACCAGGTGCCCGAGGCGGCCATCAAGTTGAGACAGGGATTCGGTCGTTTGATTCGAACGGCTACCGACAGCGGTCAGGTGGTGATTCTCGATCCGAGATTGCGCACGAAACCCTATGGCCGGATCTTTCTGGAGAGTCTGCCGGACTGCCAGCGGGTCGTCGCCGCTTCCACTCAGAAGAAGTAAGCGGACCGGACCCGACAGCTGCGGCCTGATCACCTGTTGTCCGATCGGTGGCCCAATAAAAAAGACGGCCCGAGCGAAATGCTGGCAGGCCGTCCCAAGCTGGGATCCGCGATCGATTGTGGCAGAAAACGGGGAGAGAGAACTACGCTGCGGCCCCGGACGAGGCCGTCACAGCGAGTCCCGGAAAGAGCAAATCGCCCTACTTCGATTGCAGGTCAAAGTTGATTTCGTTGTCCCCTGGTTTCACTTCCGTCCGTAATTCGGACTGGGTGTTGTACTTGCTGGGGACGGGCTCTTTGCGTGTGCCGTCGGGGTTGCCGGCCCGGATCTCAACGGTCATCGGACCAACGAGAGCTCCGGAGGCCGTAGCAGAATAGGCGAGCTTGTACTCGCCGTTTTCATCGGTTCCTCCCATCGCGGCCCGTCCTGTTTCGGGGACGAAGACCACACTGGCGTGCTTGAGGGGCTGTCCATCGAGAGTGATTTTGCCGTGAACGGCTCCCAGTTCCACATCGCCCCCGCCGCAGCCTGCGAGGAGCAGCGCTGTGGCCATCGAGGCGAGTCCAAGCCGCATGCCGCGAGCTGGAATGAATTGGATCATGACTGACTCACTTCCTGAATGATACTTTGATTGCCTGACGGACCCTGCGAGGCGGCAGGGTGTCTCACCATCTGGAAAGGGGAAGAGATGGCCCGCGTCCGGCGAACCATCTCCTGTTCATCCATCTTCCCGTTCACGGCCTGCGTGAGAGCAATTTGGGCGGTTGACTCCCCGTCCTCGTTACCCCGACGTCAGAATTTCACACTGAGAAACGCTGGCTGCGCGGACTGGAAAGAGCGGCCTGCTCTAGAACTCGCCCACAGCTTCGCCGTCGTCAATGGCAATCAGACGGGAATAGGTGGTGTAGTTCGAAGCAGTGGTGCCCGAGGCGCTCCGGGTGATCTGGTAGGGACGCTGCTGAATGTTCTCGCTGATGAAGCGAACCGACCCATCTCCCATCACAAACTGGGCTCCGCCGGTGTGAACACTGGCGAACGCATTCCGATGCAGGAGCTTCTGGTCATCAGCGGTTCCGACAACCGGTGAGTTCATCAGCACATAGCCGACTGCGAAATTGGTGACCATGCCGCTGGTCTGCACATTGGCGTTGGAGACATAATTTCCTCGCATTCCCCACAGCACGGCGGCGCGGTAATCCAGATCGCCGGACTGCCAGCATCGTTCGCCGACCGCGATCGTGTTCGTCAGACCGTCGGTCACGTCACGAACGCGGGTGCAGCGGCCTCCCTGAACGAGGTTCGGACCGGTTCCGATGGCCCCGAACATCCCGTTGTTGGACCCCTTGCCTGCATTGGTCGCCGAGCCCGGAGGTGAGTTCGCCAGTTCGGGGCGGAAGGTGTAGGTGCCGTTGTTCACGACATAGTTATTGGTCGGCAGGGCTGTCGGGTTTGTGGGAAGGGTGAAGTACATGACGTCGTTCAGCGCCGGTGCGGTATCAGACGGGCAGCGGAACGAAGCGACGGGCTGCTGCAGCATTGCCAGACGGGTCGGGTCCGTGAGGGCCTTGTCCAGTGAGGACTGCGTGGCATCGGACCCGGTGCCGACCTGCACTGCGTTGTAGATCGAACTCATTTCCATGTACGGAGCAATCAGCATGCTCCAGGTCCATGTGTTGCGGATGCTGCTGGCGGCTCCGGTGGGGTGCTCCCAGACCGCTCCGGGGGGGAACATGCCGGCGGTATCGTGATAGTTGTGGAGCGCCAGACCAATCTGCTTGAGATTGTTTTTGCACTGCGTCCGGCGGGCCGCTTCACGGGCCTGCTGAACTGCGGGGAGAAGGAGAGCGATCAGCACCGCGATGATGGCAATCACCACCAGCAGTTCGATCAGTGTGAAACCGCGAGCGGTTCGGGGGGAAATTGACGGACGACGCGCAAAGCTCATGGGGACGGTCCTCAGGATGCAAGTAAATCTGCAGGGGAGCGTGACGCGCATGTCATTCTGCAGATATAGAATATTGTGAGATTATATATAAACGTGGTCGCTTGTCACGAGTGTTTCGGGTGGAACAACTCGCTTTTCCAGAAGCGGCGATGAGCAGCATCTGGTGGCCGACGATTTTTTGAGGCAGGGCAGCAGAGCCTCATGTTTTCGCCCGCGAACGCGGCAGCAGATCTATCAATCATAGTCGCAAGGATCACGCACATCCAGAATTTCTGGATAGATTATGTTTAATTGACATGCAGCGAGATTGAATGGCTTTTGTCTGTCGTTAAGAAGCTGCGCATCGGGCCTTTCCGGTCGGTGGAGTGGTTCCGGGACCCGGCAAGAAGCCTGATCGACCGGATCGCCGATGGACCTGGAGTTCATGGCAGCGGCGAACTCAGGAAAGAGATTGAGGCGCAAGAAAAAAGCCACGGGCGAGGTCGCACGTGGCTTGGGATGCTGATTTGGGTCGGTGCCTGCGGGTCTACTTGGGGACGTCGGCCAGCTTGGGTTCAAGGTAAGTGACGGTGCTGTCCATTGTTGCCAGGTGTTCGTAGTCCGCTTCTGGAATCTGAACCCGGTATTGCTTGCGGAGTTCCATGACGATGTCGAGGAAGTCCATGCTGTCGAGTTCCATCTGCTGGCGGAAGGCGACGCTGTCGTCGAGGCTCGACAAATCTTCGTCCGGAGCGATCCGTTCCAGAATGCTGATAATCACTTCACGAATTTCTGGCCGGGTCATTCCGCTTGCGCTCCGAATCGTTTCTTTCGACGGGATTCAAGATATGGTCCCCGCACGGAGGGCGGGCACCCCGATGATCAGGAGTAGACCCCGCCAAATTCCGCCGGAAATTTTTTCACGATCAGAACCGAGTTGATACCGAGCATTCCAAACGAGTTGTTCAGAATGTATTCGACCCGTTCCATGTGACGCGGGCGGTTTGCAACGATTTGCTGCAACTCACAGCGGGGATCCTGCTGATCGAGGTTGATTGTAGCGTGGGCAATTCGGTCTTGAAAGCTTGGCACATTCCCCAGCAGCTCGAGTGCGCCCGCTGCGCCCATGGCGTGGCCGATGAAGCTTTTCGTGTTGTTGATCGCCAGTGAAGGGCGATTGCCGAAGACTTCCTGAAGAGCCCGGGATTCTTCGATGTCCCCCTGCTCGGTGGCAGTGGCATGACTGGAAACGATGTCGATGTCTTCGGGCTTGAGACCCGCGCGGTCGAGGGCCAGCCGCACGCATTCCGCCTGCCGACTGGCATTGGGCAGGACGAAGTCAGAGGCATCGGAATTCATCGCGTAGCCGACGATTTCGCCATAGATTTTGGCGCCGCGGGCTAACGCATCCGGGAGACGTTCGAGAGTACAGATGCCCCCACCCTCGGAGACGATAATTCCGTTGCGGTTTATGTCGAAGGGACGGCAGGCCTTGGCGGGATCTTCGTGCCAGGCGAGAGCTCCCTGGCTGGCGAAGCTGGCGAAGATTCCGAAGGTGTGAATGCTCTCGGAGACCCCTCCCGCGATCGCGAGATCGACCTCGCCCAGACGGAGCATCTGCAGGCCGTAGATAAAGCCGGCGTTGCCGGCGGCACAGGCAGCCCCGACCGTCAGGTGGGGACCGGTGATGCCGAGATTGAGCGTCACTTCCCCGGCCGGGTTGTTGGCCACCGTACGGGGATTGTGGTGATGCGACCAGACTTTGGTGTCGTAGTCGTACTGCTTGATCTCATAGATCTCGTTTTCCGTTTCGACATTCCCGTGTTCGGTGATGCCGAGATAGACCCCCACCCGATCCTTGCGGACGTTGGCCCAGTCGAGCCGGGAGTCCTTCACCGCCTCGTTGGCACAATAGATCGAGACGGAACCGGCGCGCGTCCCGCGTCGGCGCTCTTTTTTCTTCTGGTACAGAAACTCGTCGAACTGGCAGACCCCGGCGAGGACCGGCTGCTTGACGTAGCGGGTCTGGAACGGAACGACTCCGGACTTTCCGGCCAGGAGCGCAGCCCGCATGGCGTCGAGCGAATCTCCATTCGGCGACGTGAGTCCAACACCCGTAATGACAATCCTGTTCGGATCTTGCAAAGAATCCTGCATGGTCACCGCTGCTGCGTGAAATGAATCGAGCCGTTCAGCGTAGCGGAGCGAAAACGGGTGGACAAGGAGTGCGGTGAATTTGCCGCTTGATCGATTCCGAAAGGGCGATCTGTGAGGGGTTTGGGGGCAGCCCCCCGAGTCTCGTTCCCACTTGCAGGAGGGGGCTATTCCTGCGCCGGGAGGCCCGAGAGTGGGAACTTTTGCAGGCAACGGGGGCGATCCGGCTTTGCCTACTTGAGCTTGAACAGGGTTTTCCGGTCCGGTTCGTCCTCGGCGGAATCGTCTTCCAGCAGCGGCGGGGAAAGCGAGGGGATTGACAGCACCGAGGGGCCCGCGATTCCTTGGACGTCACCGTACATCCCGGCCGCCTGAGCAATCGCGCGGTCGAGCTGCTTTTCCCGCTCGGCCCAGCGTTTGAGGGTCTGTTTCTTTTCCTTGTCGAGGTCCTCACGGAGTGTGGTGTAAGCTTCCACGATCCCCTCAACGCGGTTCCGGAATTCGCTTCCCGAAAGGTACTGATACAGCTGCTCCATTTTTCCCTGATGTCCATGCAGTGCCTGCTTGGCCATCGCCACGTTGATCAGGCCTTCGCGGAGAGCGAGGGCCACGCTGATGGCACAGGCGGAACTGGTGATCCAGACACCGTCCTGACAGCAGAAGGTGGTGACTCCCTTGGGAAGTTCTGCACTGACCAGGATGGCGAGCTGTGCTTTGGCGGCGCGTTGATCATCACGCAGTTTGGGGAGCCAGCCATCGCTCCAGGTTTTGGTTCGCTTGGACTCCCAGAGGATCGAGCCGCAGGGATGCCCCGTCGGGTTATGGATTTCCTGCAGCACGTCGCCGCCGTGAACCCCCTTCGGAACCGGATTAATCCCGTCAAACGGGAAGTGCCGCCGCAGCGACTCTTCCAGCCCGAGCTCCATCACCTCTCCCTGCAGCTGCTGAGAGCCCTGTTCCGACTTCCGTTTGAGTTCATCAATCTGACGTTTCATGTCGCTGATGATTTTGTCTTTTTCCGCCTCTTTCAGCTGTCGGTCTTCATCAGCCTGCTTCAGGGCCGCTTCCCGGATTTTGACCCGCTCCTGATCGAGCTGACGGGTCAGGTTGAGTTCAAATTCCCGTTTCTGCTCTTCGAGTTCGCGTGCCTGCTTGCGCAGGTCCATCTCCTGCTGCTGCGCATTCTGAAGTTTTTGGCGAATGGCCTGGAGTTCGGCCTGCTGGTCATTCAGTTGCACGGTCAATTCTTCGCGGGCAATCTTGATTGATTCCGCCTTGAGTTTTTCGCGTTCTTCATCGAGCTGCCGGGTCAGGGTCAGCTCGAATTCCCGCTTTTGCTCTTCAAGTTCGCGGGCCTGTTTGCGGAGGTCCATCTCCTGCTTCTGGGCGTCCTGCAGTTTCTGTTTGACCGACTGCAACTCGGTTTGCTGTTCCTGCAGCTGGCCGGTCAGTTCCTCACGCGCCAGTTTGAAGGCATCGGCCTTGAGCCGGTCCCGTTCTTTGGCAAGCTGTTGTTGAAGTTCTTCCTGCAATGCCGCCTGTGAGGTTTTGAGCGCCTGCTGAGCCTGTGCCAGTTCGGCCCGCTCGGAGGCGATTTTGGCATCCCGTTCGGCGAACTGTTTCTCCCGCTTTCGCAGATCTTCGTCGAACTGCTTCTGGAGTTCGCTGCGGACCTGGGTGGAGAGGGCCTCGGTAATCTCGATTTCCGCTTGGCAGTTTTTGCACTTGATGGTTTCGGGCATGGCGAATCGTGATTCTGAAAGAGGCGGTCGGGTTTGTCTGTTCAAACGAACAGGTGCATTGTCCGGAAAGCTGCGCTCAGCACAATCGTGCAGGGCAAAAAAATTTGCAGCCGTCCCATGCTGGAACCTGTTGGGAATTTCGTCAATCATGGGTGTTCGCGCGGCAAATCGCCGCAAGGCTGCAAGTCAGTCAGAGTTCTGACGTGGACGGCAGTCCGCGCACGCATTCGCAAGTTTCACCCCCGATTCAGATCGTATTGACCGATGGCGAAGGATTTTCTGCAGGGAACGCGAGACCGTTACGACGTCATCGTAATTGGATCCGGGCTGGCCGGGTTGACCGGGGCGAACGTGCTGGCGAAGGCCGGATATTCCGTGCTGCTGCTGGAACACCATTACCAGCTGGGAGGAATGGCGACGTGGTTCAAGCGTCGCGGCGGGCATATTTTCGACATCTCGCTGCACGGCTTTCCGGTCGGCATGATCAAGAGCTGCCGCAAATACTGGACGCCTGAAATCGCGGAAAGCATCGTGCAGCTGAAGGGGATCCGCTTTGAGAATCCACAGTTTTCGCTGCGGACAACGTTTGACCGGGAGGACTTCACCCGGATCATCACCGAGAAGTTTGCCATTCCCTACGAAACCGTTGACGGCTTCTTCAAAGCCGCGCGGGAAATGAACTTCTACGATGACCAGTCGCTGACCACACGGGAACTCTTTCAGAAGTTTTTCCCGGGTCGCAGCGATGTTGTGCGACTGCTCATGGAGCCGATTACCTACGCCAACGGGTCGACACTGGAAGATCCGGCGATCACCTACGGCATCGTGTTCAGCAACTTCATGAGCAAAGGGGTCTTCACCTTCCAGGGTGGGACCGATGCCCTCGTGACAAAGATGAAGGCCGAACTGGAGCGGAACGGGGTCGATATCCGGATTCGCTCCCTTGTCGACAAGATCGAAGTCGATGCACAGCGTCGGGCGCGGGCAGTGCATGTGAACGGCAAACGCATTGAGTGCGGCGCGGTGTTGTCGAATGCCAATATCAAGGCGACCATCCTGAAGCTGGTCGGCGAAGAAAATCTGGACCCGTCTTTCGTGGAAGAGACCCGTGCGGTGCGGCTCAACAATTCGAGCTGTCAGGTCTACATCGGGCTGAAGGAGGGAGAAGGGTTCGACAACGTGGGGGATCTGCTGTTCCACTCCGAGCATGAAGGGTTCGATATCCAGTCCATGCTCGCCAAAGAGGTCAGCAGCCGGACCTTCTCGTTCTACTATCCGGAAACACGCCCCGGTTCGAACCGCTGGCTGGTCGTCTCCTCAACGAATGCCAATTACCGCGACTGGGTGGACCTCTCGGAAGAACAGTATCAGGCGGACAAGAAAGCCCTCTGCGAAGACACAATCGCCTGCCTCGAGAAGTATGTCCCGGACATCCGCAGCAAGCTCGACTGGATTGAGGCATCGACTCCCCGGACGTTTGAGCACTACACCCACCATCTGTCGGGGGCGAGCTTCGGGACGAAATTCGAAGGGCTCAAGGTCTCGCAGTCGCTGCCAGAGCAGGTGGCAGGCCTGTATCACGCCGGTTCGGTCGGCATCATTATGTCGGGCTGGCTGGGGGCGGTGAATTACGGTGTCATCGTGGCGAATGAGATGGATAAGTACCTGACGACGCGACAGCCGGGCTGACTTCGAGCAGGTTGCTCTTTCCAGTCCCCGCGCAGCAAACGTTTCGCAGGTTGAAGCGCTGTCATCTGCGTGGCGAGGACCGGGCAATAGTCAAGATGCTCTGGTCCTGCGTGCGTGGACCGAGTGCGACGGCAGGGGGGGACACTCGTCCGAAGCGTGCCTCCGTGGGGGGGCGAACGGGAGTCGGAATTCGGTCTCCGGTACTGACGCTCTGCCTCGCGACGAAATCTGAATCGGGGAGGCGTGTTGCTTTTTGGCAACATGTCGTTGCAACGGATCGTTTCACCGGCCGATTTCCCTGCACGAGGCGTTCGCCGCTGGCTCGCTGCAGGCAGAGGTCCGTTCTGAATGGCATGATTCCGGGATGACCGTTTGCGCGGAGGTTGACAGCAGGCTCCGCCCCCTTCAATCGGACCTGGAAGCGATGTCCTGGAAACTGAAAGCGCACACTCTGGCGGTTCTGAGCAGAATGCCCGCCGGGAGCAGGCTGTACCACTGGCTGCAACGGGCAGCGGGGACCAATCGTCTTCAGACCTCTCGTGATCTGGGGCGGGCCTTCGAGCTGGTCGAACTGATCCACGACAGCGGGAAATCGATTGACGGCGCCTTCTGTCTAGAGATTGGCACCGGTTGGCGGCCGTTCGTCCCTTATGTGCTGGCACTGGCCGGGGCACAGCGGGTGATCACGGTCGATGTGAATCCGTGGTTGACCTTGAACTATGCGAAAGAAACATGGCGGGCGCTGGAGCCGGAACTGGCGGAGATCGCCGTTCGCTGCCACTGCAGCGAAGAAGAGGTCCTCGCCCGCTACCGCCGGGCTGATCTGCACGCGAAGAGCCTGTCGGAGTTTCTCAAGCCGCTGCGGATTGAATACCTGTATCCCGCCGATGCGCGACAGACCGGATTGCCCGAGGCCAGCGTCGACATTGTTGTCAGTTCCAATGTGCTGGAGCACATTCCCCGGGACATTCAGGGAGACATCCATCGCGAATCGCACCGCATTTTGAAGGTCGGGGGAGTGGTGGCGCATCGTTTCAATCCTCAGGATCACTATTCGACTGTTGACGCGCAGATCACCAACGGCAATTTTTTGCGTTACTCCTCGCAGGAGTGGCACTGGTACGGCGGAAGCGGGCTGGCCTATCACAATCGCCTTCGCTCTCGGGACTACCGCGAGCTGTTCGAAGCGGCGGGCTTTCAACTCGGGACCTGCCGCGAGCGGGTGGACAGCCGCACCGTCAAAGCCATTCGCAGTGGCCAACTGCCGGTGCATCAGGAGTTCAATCGCTACACGATTGATGAACTCGCGGTGGATTACATGTGGGTCGCTTGTCTGAAGCAGCGCGCTGCCTTGCCGAAGGCCGACGTGGCACAGCAGCGTGTGGCTCCCGCGTCCGCCGGGCACCGCTGATTTCGAATTCTGAATGACAGCCGCGAACTGAGTCCGGTCCACTGTTGCTGGATCAAGAACCGTTGCGAGCAACTGGCAGATGAATATGGCGATGCAAATTCTGTTCTGGGCTTCTGTCGGGTTGATCCTGTACAGCTACGCGCTCTATCCGCTGGGGCTCGGACTCGCCGCGCGACTGGCTGGACGCAGACTGAATCGCAGCGTCACCGCACGCAGCCCGGGTGACTGGCCCTTTGTGACGCTGATTATCGCGGCTTACAAGGAGGAGGGAATGATCCTCCAGCGGGTGGCCAATGCGTTGCAGATGGACTATCCCGCGGACCGGCTCGAAATTCTGATTGGCTGCGACGGACAGGAGGACCTGACCGGGGAACTGGTGAAAACGGTGAACGACAGCCGTGTCCGGCTCCTGCAGTTTCCCCAGCGTCGTGGCAAGCCCTCGGTTCTGAATGACTGCATGTCGGAAGCACGGGGTGAGATCGTGGCGTTTTCCGATGCCAATACGTTCTGGGATCGGGACGCCCTGAAGCGGATCGTGGCCCATTTCGATGATCCCCAGGTGGGGGGAGTCTGCGGGCAGTTGTATCTCACCGACCCGGAGACCGGAGCCAATGTTGATGGGGCTTACTGGAAGTACGAAAACTTCCTGAAACGGAATGAAGGGAAGCTGGGGGCGCTGCTGGGGTTTAATGGGGCGATTTATTGCATCCGTCGGGAACTCTGGGAGCCGATCCCTCCCCAGTCGATCGTTGATGATTTTCTCATCGGCATGCGGATCTACGGTAAGGGTCGGCAGCTGGTATTTGATGAAGATGCCGTGGCCCATGAAGAGACTGCGCCGACGATGGGTGCGGAATTTCATCGTCGGGCCCGCATCGGCGCCGGCGGATTTCAAAGCCTCTGCTGGCTCTGGCAGATGCTGAGTCCGGCGTATGGCATGGTGTCGGTGGCGTTCTGGTCGCACAAGGTGTTGCGGTGGTGTTGTCCGCTGTTTATGGCGATTGCCCTGCTGAGCAATCTGGTGCTGGCGTCGGGCTCGTCGTGGTACTTCGCCCTGCTGCTGGGACAGTTGGTGTTTTATGCAGTGGCCGGGCTCGCACACATTGTCCCCGGCAACGGTGCCAGTGTCCGGCTGTTGAAGCTGACTTCCATGTTCGTCGGGATGAACGCCGCACTGGCGGTCGGCTTCTGGCGCTGGGCGACCCGTCGGCAGTCGGGCAAGTGGAAGCGGACCGCACGCTCCACCGAGCTACAGGAAGTGCAGACGGCCCGGTAAGCAGTCGCTGCTCCGTACCCAAGCTCTTCACCGGCAGTCATGCGGGAATCGCGCTCGGGTGTCGTGTCTCTCATTGCGTGAAGAAGCGATAGGCTGTCGCCTGACGATATTCTTCTCCCGGACGGAGTGCCGTGGCGGGAAACTCCGGCTGATTCGGTGAGTCGGGGAAGTGCTGGCACTCGAGGCAAAAGGCTTCGTGCTGGCCAAACCCCGCACTCTGTTCTGAACGATCGAAGTGATTCGCGGTGTAGAGCTGCACGCCCGGCGTCGTCGTGTGGACTTCCATCACCCGGCCGGAACTGAAATCGATGACCTTGGCCGCGAGCAGGAGTGTGCTGTTCCAGTTGCGGATGAGGAAGCAGTGGTCGTAACCGGGAGGAATCTGGTCGATGAAATCGCCGATCCGGTGGGAATACCGGAACTCGAAGGGAGTGTTGGCGACATCCAGCATCCGTCCGGTCGGCAGGACGTCGGCGTCGGCCTCGAGATAGAGATCGGACCAGAGCTCCAGCTGGTGATCGAGTATTGATCCGCCTCCCGCGAGATTCCAATAGGTGTGATTGGTCAGGTTGATCACGGTCGGTGCATCGCTGCGGGCGGAGTATTGAATCAGCAGTTCGTTCTGATTCAGCGTGTAGGTGACTGAGGTGTTGAGATTGCCGGGATAGCCCTCATCGCCATCAGGGCTGAGCAGCCGGAAGGTGACGCTCTGTTCGGTCGGCTCTGCGTGCCAGTGGGCATGAGTAAAGCCTCGCAGCCCACCATGCAGATGATTGGAGCCATTGTTCGTGGCCAGCTGATAGCGTTTCCCTTCCAGCCAGAATTCACCACGGCCAATGCGGTTGGCGAAGCGGCCGACGGTGGCTCCCAGATAGGAGGGGTTGGAGAGGTAGTAGTCCGCCTGGGGGGCGGAGACGGTGATGTTTCGCCAGTTCCCCCAGCGGTCCGGCGTCTCCAGGCTGACCAAGGCTGCTCCGACGTCGGTGAGCCGGACCTGCAGAAACTCGTTTTTCAGCGTGAACAGTGAGACCGCCGTCCCCCAGGGGGTCCTGGTCCAGTCCGTAATGCGTTCGATCATGAGGCCCGTCCGATCGGTGTTTCAGCAGGCGTGAGCAGAGTCGGGAGCGGGGGACTCGCCCGGAGGATGCATATCGTCGTTGAGTTTCTCCCACCCGTTCCGGCCGGACAAGAGGAGGTGTGAAAAAACCATGCAGTCACTGCCAGGGTCCGCTGGACGGGCGTGGGTGTTGTTTCTGACGACTGTGGCGTGCCGTTCTGCGGCTTTTCCACTTTCAATGTTCCGTCGCAGGGCTGGCCCGGGAGGAGAGGGTGCAGTGTAAGTGTCGTTGTTGGAACAAGTTGTGTTTTCCCGTCCGGCTAATCGGCAGAAATTGCCGGTACCGTCTACCGAATCCTGTCCGATCGGCGTGAGTTCTCCGTTGAGAAAGGTGAAGACACAAACAACAACCTCAGCAAACAAAAAAGTGAGATGAGCCCCATCCACTCGGTTTGCTCAACACAAAGGAGACCAAGACATGAAGACTTCACTCAAGCTGACCGCACTCGGACTGGTGACTGTTGCCACTTTCGCTGCTGCCACGACTGTTCAGGCAGCCGGTTGGGGCGGGGGATACGGAACGACTCCCGGTGGGAACATGGGAGGGGGATATGGTGGGAACCCGAGCCAGAGTGGTGGCTGGGGCAGTCAGCACCAGAGTGGTGGCTGGGGGGGAAGTCAGGGTGGGTATGGGGGGTACGGTGGTCACAATGGTGGCCACGGCGGATATGGCGGGTACGGTGGATATCAGGGAGGCCACGGCGGCTTCGGTGGATATGGCGGGTACCAGGGTGGGCACGGCGGATATGGGGGATACGGGGGATACGGCGGGTTTGGTGGGTACGGTGGTCATCAGACCGGAGGTTGCTTCGGTGGGTACCGCTAGAGCAGGTGGCACTTCCCTGTGCCCGTGCAGCCAGCGTTTCGTAAATTGAAATGCTGACTTCCGCGTGGCGATGACGGAGCAATCAAAAGTCAGAATGCTCTCAGCCGGTTTTCAAGTCCCCAGAAACTGCAAACCGCATGGTGTTCACAAGTTGAACGCCATGCGGTTTTTCATTGCGCACCGTCGAGAGTCGCGGCGGTGATCTTGGCGACTGCGGGCATTTTGGCGACAGTCGAATCTGACTACAGCTTCGGGCGCTCGTGTTCGGGCCGCTGTTTCCTGGGACGATTCTGTCGACGCTGTTCATCGGCCAGCAACAGACGGGCGACTTCCGGTTCCGAGGCTCGCAATCTGTCGGAGCCAGGGATCGGCTCGCTGTATTCTTTCCAGGACCAGCCCAGGTCGGTACTCAGCTCACGTTGGGCAAGCAAAGCCCACGGGGTTCCCGGGTTCTCGTTGATGCACCGCTGCAGGTATTCTTTGGCCTGTTCGGCGGCTTTTCGCATCTGCGGTCCGGTATCGATCTGGTCGGAAGGAACCAGCCGCCACATGTTGCTCTTGTCGTCCTTGAACTTCTGCGGGGACACCTTCATGTTGGCGAGCATCTGGTTGTAACCAAAATAGCGGACCCGCATGGCCAGGATGCGACCCATCGCGAGGTCGAACGCAGCTCGCCAGCGTTCTTCTTTAAGAGAGTTTCGGGCACTTTCTCCGGAGCTGAGCATGTCGAACATCCGTCGCAGGGCGTAGTCAATTTCCGCGACAGGCTTCTGGGCTTCGGCAATTTCACGTCGAAGGATGTCGTCGTTGTAGGCGCGGAAGGTGAGTTGCGGCAGCGGGAGGTTGTGGTCGTAGGTCAGGCTGGCCACGCTGACGAGCGCCATTTTCGCGGGGTGACTTTTGATTTCGGCCTCCTGCTGGCGGGCAGGGCGATAATCGGGGGAATACCTCCGCATCACGGTGCGGTCAAACTTATAACCCTGACTATCCCCGGTGATGAGATACAGGCCGCCGGTCTCCGAACAGAGACGAGTTAGTGCGTAGGGGCCGTAGCTGGAAGACATCTGCCGCAGTCGCCAGTCACTGCCGCTGCCGATGAACGGGAGTTGAATCCCGTCAGGAAACGCGGTTTCCGGGCCCTGGTCGACCGCAATGTCCTCTTCATCACCATTCTCGTACGTCCAGCGGACGTAACCTTCCTTGCGGCCGAAAACGGCGGCATTGCCAATAGTGTAGACCCGGGTCTGCGAACGTTTGGCCAGTGAAATCACTTCTTCGAGGTGCTCGTCGGCATCGTCTCCCCGTTCATCGGTGACGATGAAAATCATCTTGTTCCAGGGGCCTTCCGATCGTCGGAAGGTGCGGTACTGATCGAGGACCTGCCGGACGGTGCCGAACACATTCTCGGCACCACTTTTGTCTTCCTTGATCTGCTTGCGGACGATGTCGCTGAGTTTGCTGACATCCTGCAGGGGCTCTTTGGTCAGCAGGTTGGATGAGGCTCCGTAGCTGACAACGACGGAATACAGCCCTTCGGTGGTCCCGGTCTCTCCGAGTTGCCGGTAGATGTTGTCAAAGCGGTCCGCGATGGCTTCCCGACGGTCTTTCAGGGAACCCGAGGCATCAAACAGCCAGATCACGAGCGTTTTTCGGTCGCGCAGGGATTGGCGGACTTCGTAGGCCACCCGGTCCATCGCCCCCTGGATTCCGCCGGGAGTGTCATCGCTTTGACCTTTGACCTGCACCTGCTGGACGATATTGCCCCCCAACCGGATCAGAGACGCCTCGGCCAGTTGCGGCATTTCGGGATTGAGAATCTGCTCCACCCGCTCCTGGAGGGGGATGTCCCCAGGGCTGAGCGAAGTCGCGCTGCGGACGGTCGACGAGAGAGAGGCCAATGAGCCCTCATTCCCCGCTGCTTGGGGGAGCGGCGCTTCGGTGAAGCTCAGGTTTTCCTCGGGGATGACATCCTCCACCACACTGTCGAGGGTCGTGGTCAGTGTCGATTCGGAGCGGGGTTCGAATGCGAAAAAATGAAACGTCAGCAGGACGCTGAGGTTGAGAAACAGGCTGAGACCCCAGGAGGGGAGCTCTTTCCGCAGACGTTCCATGCTATCACTCCCGTGCGGAGATGTCGCAAACCGTTTTTGCAGAACGGGTTTCACTCAATTCGAGTATATGTTGCCGCCGCGGGCCGGGCAAATTGCCGTAGCGGGAATGTCAAACCCTTCAGTCTAATACCCGTGAACCGGCAAAAATGTGTGTCGCGAAAGGCTGGCAACAGGCGTTTCTGACGCAGGGGCCGCCAAAAGTTTGGGATTCGCCGGGGGGAGGGAACGGTCAGTGTTGAATCGAGACGAGAACCTGTTACAGTTTGCGACCTGATTCAAGAGATAAAGTCATTTGGAATCCGCCAGTCAGGCTGGCGGCGAGCGCCGTGATTGAGGCGCAGGAGCGCGAGGGATGTCGGTTACAAAAGAGCGTAAGGCCAAGTTGATCAATGAGTTCCAGCGTTCGGGTGAAGATACTGGTTCACCCGATGTGCAGATTGCCGTCCTCACCGAGCGGATCAATCTGCTGACGGGCCATTTGCGGAGCCACGTGAAAGACCATGCCGGTCGCCGTGGGCTGCTGATGATGGTGAGCCGTCGCCGTCGTCTGCTGGACTATGTGAAAAGCCAGGATGCGGCCCGCTATGTCGACCTGATCGGCCGTCTGGGGATCCGCAAGTAATCTGGGGCGTTGCCTTCCGGGAAGAGTTGGCCCGGTCTTGCGAGTCCGGGTCCAGTTCAGCTTTCCGAGTTCACGCCCTGTCGCCCGTCTGGCGGACAGGGCTTATTTGTTGTGCTTATTTGTCGTGACTGTTTGTTGCATTCACCTTCTTGTTTTGTGGACCGTAATCAAGGCTTTCCCGGTCCGGCTGTCGTGGCGACAACTGTGCTGTCTCTCGTCGTCCTGAAGTGGTCAAGAAAGTCGTTGTTGGGTGGTCGTAGGAAAAAGTAGTAGGAAATAACTGTGAAAGTACAAGTTTCTCGAGAGTTTGCCGGTCGGACACTGACTTTGACCACCGGCGAGATCGCCAAGCAGGCGAGTGGAGCAGTGATGCTCCAGTATGGCGAAACCACGGTGTTCGCCGCCGCTCAAACCGGACCCAGCCGACCCGGTCAGGACTTCTTCCCGCTGACTGTTGATTACCGCGAACGTCTGGCTGCCGCAGGTCGCTTCCCCGGCGGGTTTCTGAAACGCGAAGGCCGGCCGACGCAGCGTGAAATTCTGACCGCCCGTCTGACCGACCGCCCCATCCGCCCGCTCTTCCCGGAAGGGTTCATCGACGAGGTGCAAATCCAGGTCAACGTCATGTCCTATGACGATCAGAATGACCCGGACGTCTGGTCGATCACCGCCTCCAGCGCTTCACTGATGATCGCTCCGCTCCCCTTTGGCGGTCCGATCGGAGCTGTACGGGTGGGCCTGATCGACAACAAGTTCGTGCTGATGCCGACCGTCGAAGAGCTGAAGAACAGCACGCTCGACCTGGTGGTGGCCGGAAGCCGGACCTCGGTGCTGATGATCGAAGGCTTCGGCCATCAGATTCCGGAAGACCAGATGGCCGACGCACTGATGTTCGGGCATCGGGCCATCATCGAAATCTGTGACCTGCAGGCCGAACTGGTCCGCAAGCTCGGCAAGCCGAAGTTCGAATTTGTCCCCCCCGCCGAGAACCCGTTCGTCAAGATCGTGCGGGAAGAAGCGGGCAGCAAGATTCGGGCTTCCCGTCAGAATACCAAGAAGGCGGAGCGTTCCTCCCAGACCGCTGCCGTCCGCGATGAACTGATCGCCAAGTACTTCCCGGAAGGGGTAGACGTTCTTCCGGACGGCCGTACCAAGGCCCAGCTCAAGGACGCCTTCCACACCGTCGACAACCAGATCTGCCGTGAGCTGACTCTGGCGAACAAGCGGCTCGATGGTCGCTCTTCCACTGAGCTGCGGAAGATCGATTGCCAGGTCGACGTCCTCCCCCGCGTGCACGGCTCTTCTCTGTTCACTCGCGGTGAAACGCAGTCTCTGGCCACCGTGGTGCTCGGGAGTGTCCGCGATGCACAGCGGGTTGACAGCCTGCTCGAAGAGTCCAGCGAATCGTTTTACCTGCACTATAACTTCCCCTCGTACTCGGTCGGCGAAGTTCGCCCGATCCGCGGTCCGGGTCGCCGGGAAATCGGTCACGGAGCACTGGCGCAGCGATCCGTTGAGCCGGTAATGCCCAAGAAGGAAGATTTCCCTTACACGGTTCGCGTGATTTCCGACATCACGGAATCGAACGGCAGCAGCTCAATGGCTTCGGTCTGCAGTGCGACTCTGGCACTGATGGCTGCCGGGGTGCCGATCACCCAGCCCGTGGCTGGGATTTCTATCGGCCTGGTGAAGGAAGGTGACAAGTTCATCACCCTGACCGACATCATGGGTGATGAAGACCACTTCGGCGATATGGACTTCAAGGTGGCCGGCTCCCAGAAGGGGATCACCGGAATCCAGCTCGACCTGAAGAATGACGGGATCAATGAAGAGATCATTCGGGCGACACTCGATCAGGCCCGCAATGCCCGTCGTGAACTGCTTCGCCAGATCCTGACGACGATTCGTCGTCCCCGTCCGGAACTGCCGGAGAGTGCTCCGCGAATCGTCAGCATCAAGATCGATCCGGAGAAAATCGGTCTGGTCATCGGCCCGAGCGGCAAGATGATTCGCGCGATCCAGGAAGAATCGGGAACGCAGATCGACATCGTCGACGACGGCACGGTGACCATCGCCGGTCCGAACAAGGAATCCTGCTCGCTGGCCCTGTCCCGCGTGGAAGCGCTGACCGAAGAGATCAAGGTCGGTCGTGTCTACACCGGCAAGGTAACCTCGATCAAGGACTTCGGAGCGTTCGTGGAAATTGCTCCCGGCAAGGACGGGCTGCTGCACATCAGCGAGCTGTCAGATGGTTACGTCAAGTCGGTGGCCGACGTGGTCAAGCAGGGAGACATGATCGAGGTCAAGGTGATCGCGGTCGACGACCAGAACCGGGTCAAGCTTTCCCGCAAGGCATTGCTGGCTCCCAAGGCTGCCGAGCCAGGGGAGGATGATGACAACGATGACGGCGAAGAAGAATAACAGCCGTAATGGCTGGCTGAAGAAAACCGGGGCTTGGCTCCGGTTTTTTTTATGTCATGATGGGAGCGCAGTGTTCCGTGCAATGGATGAGCAGGTGGAGTTCCATGTCAAAACTGAAGCTCGTGCTGCTGCTCGTCGTGGTGTATGGAGCGGGTCTGCTAACCCCATTTTTGCTTGATTCGCAGGGATTCTCATTGACCGAGTATCCAATGACTTTGGCGGGTCACCGAATGCGAATCGAGAAATTTCACGAGATGGGGATGGATCCGCAAAATTACTCTTTTGACTCCCAGTTAAACTGCTCCTTCTGGAAGCCACCCGATCGGCTGGAACTTCATCTCGCAGTACTTGAAGCTGCAGGTGAGGTAGAACACATCGATCTTGTTTTTCCAAACGTGCCGGTGACTTCCGCCATCAACAGATTGTGGATGGATTTCTGCTCAGAACATCCAGGGATCATGCATGCATCCGGTAATCCGTCACGGACGTCATTGGAGCCTGCGGGGGAACAACCGTTGCACCTCAACCTGTGGGTCAAGACTTCGGCGATCCCAGAGGTCAGTGATTTGATTCATATTCTGGAAGCGGCGAGCGATAAGTGAAGCACGGTTCCGTGTAGTTGATCAGCAGGTGGAGTTCCATGTCAGAGCTGATGCTCGTTCCGTTGCTCGTCGTCGTATAAGCCTCTGTAGGGACGGCCTGGGAATCTTGAGCGGCCGCTTCCTGAGGTAAACCGGCTGGTGACTCCGCTGACTCGTGTCTCCACGCACTTCAGTCTCCACGAAAATCTTCCTATCATTCAGCGGAACTGCTGATTTTCTCACTGCGGACGTGTCCTGTGGATCCATCGAACCCTCCGACTGTTAGTGATCGCTTCGAACGGCAGTACAATGAGATTGCCGCTCTCGCAGGCGGGTTGGCACATGAAGTCCGCAATCCGCTCTCCACGATTCGACTGAATCTGGAATTGCTCTTTGAAGAGCTGGAATCGGTGGAGCATCCGGCAGTTCACCGCATACAGCGGAAGCTGAAGACGATTCAAAAGGAATGCGGCCATCTGGATGAAGTCCTCGAAGCCTTCCTGCAGTTCAGCCGGGCCGGCGAACTGACGCTGGAGCAGGTCGATCTGGCTGAGGTGCTTCGCAGCTTTCTGGAGTTCTACAAGGCGGAAGCGGAACAGCACCGGATTGATGTGCGGGCCCATCTTTCCGCGGATCTCCCTGAGGTACGGATTGATCGTCGACTGTTCCGGCAGGTCCTGACCAACCTGTTACTGAATGCGCAGCAGTCGATGCCTCATGGGGGCGTTGTGGAACTGCAGGCGTTCACGCGCGGAGAGCGGGTCGTCCTCGAGATCATCGACACCGGCTGCGGAATTGCTCCCAAGGCTCTGGAGAAGATCTTTGACGTCTTCTTCTCGACGAAACCCTCGGGGAGCGGACTGGGGCTGCCAACGGTCCGGAAAATCATCGAGGCTCACGGTGGGACCATTCAGTGTGAAAGCGAACCGGGACGAGGGACCCGGTTCACCCTCAGTCTGCCCGCGGGGCAAACCTCAGAGACGTGACCGAAGATTGCGGACACTGGAGCGGCGCGAATCTTCAAGTGCCTGCGTCCATCGCGTCAGCAGCGAAACACTCCGTACTCTGCCATACACGTCCCGGCAGGTGAAACTCCTGAAGGGGAGACCTTCTCCCGAAGTTGTGGGGCCCTGTGAGAGCAGGTTGCTCTTTCCTGTGCCCGCGCAGCAAGCGTTTCGTGTGATGAAATAATCATTTCCGCGTGGCAAGAACGGGTAGATCAAAAAACAAAATGCTCTGGGCAATGGTCTTCACCGCAGTGGCCCCCAAGACACAGTGAAGAAAGAGTTCGAGCGGCTCCACCCGCAGGTCTCATTGCGATGTCGATTTCCGCGCAGCAAAAAAGCCCGCTGCGGGGAATGCAGCGGGCTGTGTGACAGCAGCGGAATCAGTCTCTCGTGGTGACTTCATCCGGATCGAGAACCCGTTTGGGGCCGATCAGTTCATGCAGCTCTTCGCGTGAGATAATTTCCCGTTCCAGCAGGGCGTCGGCAATGCGATCCAGGCTCTCGCGGTTTTCGTCGAGAACGCTGATCGCCCGCTCCTGGGCTTCCAGCAGAATCTTCTGCATTTCCTTGTCGATCAGAAATGCCGTCTGCTCGCTGTATTTGCGGGCTTCGTGAATTTCCTTACCGAGGAACGGATGCTCTTCGCCATCGCGGTAGGCGACCGGGCCGATGGCATCGCTCATCCCCCAGGCACTGACCATGCGACGGGCAATCTGCGAGGCCCGGTTGAGGTCATCTTCGGCACCGGCGGAATACTCATCGAACACGAGCTTCTCTGCCGATCGTCCCCCGAGCATCATCGCCAGCTGCGAGCGGAGACGGCTTTCGCCCATGTGAAAGCGGTCTTCTTCCGGGAGGAGTTGCGTCACACCGAGAGCACGGCCGCGCGGGACGATGGTCACCTTGTGAACCGGGTCGACTTCCGGCAGCAGCCAGGCGAGCAGGGCGTGGCCGGCTTCGTGGTAGGCGGTCATGCGGCGCTCTTTGGCGTTGAGCACTTCTTCCCGCGGCACGCCCATCATGATCTTGTCGCGGGCCCCTTCGAAGTCCTCACGGTCGACCTGAGACTTACCGGTGCGGGCGGCATGCAGGGCGGCTTCGTTGACGAGGTTGTGGAGATCGGCACCGGAGAATCCGATCGTGCTGTTGGCGATTTCCTCGAGGTTGACGTCGGGACCAAGGGGGACCTTGCGGACATGGACCTTCAGGATGCCGACCCGTCCCTGCCGGCTGGGGCGATCGACAGAAACGTGACGATCGAAGCGGCCGGGACGCAACAGTGCCGGGTCGAGAACGTCGGGCCGGTTCGTGGCTGCGACGACGATGACCGCTTCCGTGGCCTGAAAGCCGTCCATTTCGCTGAGAATCTGATTGAGTGTCTGCTCCCGCTCGTCGTGTCCGCCGCCGACACCGGCACCACGGACCCGGCCGACCGCGTCGATCTCATCGATGAAGAGAATGCAGGGGGAGCTTTCTTTGGCGGTGCGGAACATGTCCCGCACACGGCTGGCCCCCACGCCGACAAACATCTGAATGAACTCGGAGCCGTTGATCGAGAAGAACGGCACGCCTGCTTCGCCAGCCACGGCGCGGGCGAGGAGAGTTTTTCCGGTTCCCGGCGGTCCTGCGAGCAGAACCCCCTTGGGGATCTCGGCGCCGAGCTTCTGGAACTTGGTCGGCTCTTTCAGGAATTCAACGATCTCTTCGAGCTCACGTTTGGCGTGTTCCATGCCGGCGACATCGTCGAACGTGGTCCGTTGTTCGCTCGGTTTGAAGCGCTTGGCCTGGCTGCGCACGAAGCTGCCGAACATGCCGGAGTTCATCGGGTCGGAGGATCGCCGCATGGCGAAGAAGAGAAACAGACTGAGTGCCAGCAACGGCAACATGTAGATCAACGAGGGGAGCATCATCGTCGACACGTTGTCGTTCTTAGCTCCCCCGAGCGCACCGTTGGCCTGCAGCTGCCGCAGCAGATAGTCACCTTCGAAGGGAGGGATCTCGGTGACGAACTGATCCGTCAGCTTGGCGGACTCGTCCTTGCGGGGCTTGGCATTCTTGGCATCGGGAGAGGCTGGCTCCTTTTCCTCAAGATAGGTCTTGAGGTCTTGCCGCGCCAGGGCCAGGTCTTTCCAGTGGCCGCGGAGCGTCAAGGATGAGATCGTGGCTTCGCGAACGTTCTTCTTCTGCAGCTGCTGCATGAAGAACGTGTAATCCACGGTGGTATTTGAGGCGGCCACGAACGTCTGCCAGCCCCAGACCGCGAGCAGGCCGACAATCATGATGGTGACAAACAATGGAAAGCCGCTGCGTCCGGGAGCTTTCTCCCCGTTCTGCTCGTCAGGTTCCACGTTGTTCCTGGATTTTCGCGAATCCGTCATTCACTCGCTCTGCTGAAGGATTTCGTGCCGTGATCGTTTCGATCAGGGAGAATTGTAGCGGGAACCCTACCTCACAACTGTACTTCTGGCAATTCCGCGCGCTCCCTACATCTTAGCGGTTCCCATGCATTCGGCATCTGTCCAGCACGACGGAATTTGGCGGCATTTCCTGAATTGCTGACGCGACGCGCAACCCCATCTTCTTGGAGTGTAATGGTTTTACGACCTCCTGAGGGCAATTTTCGCATGCAGCCAATCACACTGACGGAAGATTCTCAAAGCTGGAACGACAATCTCGCAATTGATGTCGATTCCCGCCTGGTCCGCAATGTGGCCATCGCCGGAACGACTTCCCGCAACGGATATACGTATACCGAGACCGCTCTGCGAGAAGCGGTTCTGCTGTACTCGGATAAGCCGGTGTTTCTGGATCATGCGGAAAACCGTCAGCGACCGCGCGAACGAAGTACCCGCGATCTCGTCGGTTCGATTGTCTCGCCCCGCTTTGTTGAGGGGCGCATCCGGGGAGACATTCGGGTTCTGGATACGGAATCGGGGCAGATGTTTCTCTCGCTGGTGTCGTCGGAGACGCCGGGAGTTGGGATGTCGCATGTGGTGCTGGCACAGCGTTCTGCAGACGGACTGCAGGTCGAGCGGATTGCCGAGGTGGTGTCGGTTGATGTTGTGGTCAACCCCGCCACGACCAGCACCTTCCGTGAATCGTGCCCGCCGTTGTCGGAAGCATCGCACTGCGACCAGGGGAGTCTCCACTCTCACGCTCACCTGCTGGCAGAACGGGATTCTCTGCGGAGCGAGGTGCTCCGTCTGGAGTCACTGCTGCAGCAAGATCGTCGTCGGCGCGCGGTTGATCAGCAGTTGTTGACTTCAGGGTTGCCTCCGGAAGCGATCACGGAGTGCTTCCGCGAACAGCTGCTGTCTGCAGTCAACGAGCAGGCGCGGCTGACGTTGATTGCCGACCGCATCTCGCTCTTGAATCCGGGACGACGGGTGGGGGGGATCGTGCGAAGCACGGAACGACAACCTCCGGTTCCCCCCAGTGGCGATGAGGTCTTCATCCGCGCCATTCGCAGCCGCTAATTCTGGTTCTGCCCTCTGCGAAACGTTTTTCTTTTGTCCATTCCCTCCTGTGGAGAAAGCTCATGAACAAACTTCGCTTCCGTTCCGGTCAGGTGCATTTACGCAAGGTGCGTGTCGATTCCGGCACCGTCATCGAGGCGGGTGATCTGGTGTGGCTGGATACGGATGACGCCAAGCCGGCGTCGGCGTTCACCTGGGATACGAATCTCGCCACCACGCAGGGAGCGTTTGCAGCCAAATTTCTGGGAGTGGCGCACCAGCCCTCGGCGTCGGGAGAAACGTTTCCGATCTCGGTCGATGTCAGTCCCGACAGTGTCTACGAGTTTGATGTCGCCTCCGCCAGTTACGAACTGGGGCAGACTCTCGGCCCCGATGAAAGTTCATCCACACTGATGAGCAAGCAGCTGGAAGGTGCGGTGGCGGCAGCTGCTATTGCGCGAGCAGCGGAGTATACGTCATCTGCGGCGACCACGCTGCGGGTCTGCTTCGCATCGGCGTTCCATACCAACAGCGCCAATACCAACGCTGCGATCGGCTAGAGCAGGTTGCTCTTTCCGCTGCCCGCGCAGCGCGTGTCTCGGTTGATTGCGGGCGCTGCTCCGCGTGGCGAGGACGGGGGCTGGCAGCAGAGTGCTCAGGAGCAGGTTGCTCTTTCCGCTGCCCGCGCAGCGCGTGTTGCGATTGATTGCGGGCGCTGCTCCGCGTGGCGAGGACGGGAGCTGACAGCAGAGTGCTCAGGAGCAGGTTGCTCTTTCCGCTGCCCGCGCAGCGCGTGTCTCGGTTGATTGCGGGCGCTGCTCCGCGTGGCGAGGACGGGAGCTGACAGCAGAGTGCTCAGGAGCAGGTTGCTCTTTCCGCTGCCCGCGCAGCGCGTGTCTCGGTTGATTGCGGGCGCTGCTCCGCGTGGCGAGGACGGGAGCTGACAGCAGAGTGCTCAGGAGCAGGTTGCTCTTTCCGCTGCCCGCGCAGCGCGTGTCTCGGTTGATTGCGGGCGCTGCTCCGCGTGGCGAGGACGGGAGCAGGCAGCAGAGTGCTCAGGAGCAGGTTGCTCTTTCCGCTGCCCGCGCAGCGCGTGTCTCGGTTGATTGCGGGCGCTGCTCCGCGTGGCGAGGACGGGAGCTGACAGCAGAGTGCTCAGGAGCAGGTTGCTCTTTCCGCTGCCCGCGCAGGGCGTGTCGCGATTGATCGCAGGCGCGACCCCGCACGGCGACGACAGTCTGACCAGATGTGAAATTTCTGAAACTTCATCCTATCGAGGTCTTTGATGCACGGAACATCCCTGAAGTCGTTGATTGAGTCGCAGGGCTCGGCGGGCTTCTACCACAAGGTGGTCGAACTGCTGAATGAGCGCAAGCTGACCCCTGATGATTTCTCGTACCATGAACTGGCGGATGCCTGCGGTGTGCTCCCGCGGCTGCGGTCGCTGCGGGAATCGAGCCTGCTGCTGGATCGGCCACTCTCTTCAGCCGATGCGGTCAATCAGGTGCTTCAGGAATCGAATCCGGGACTCGGCAGCCATCTGTTCCAGATCGTCACGGGAGAGCTGATCGGGCGCAAGGTGCTGGAAGGGTACGACGACGACAGCGGGTTCATCGGCGACAAACTGGTGACGGTGATTCCCAGCCGCTATCGCAATACCCGGATCGCCGGATTCCGTGCGCTGTCGGGGCCGACCGAAGTGGCGGAAGGCCATCCCTATGAAGAGTCGAGCTTCGAAGAAAAGTATGTCACTTCGCAGGAATCGAAGCAGGGACGCATTCTCAGCATCAATGAAGAACTGATCGCGTTCGATCAGACCGGTGAAATTCACCGCCGCGCGATGGCCCTGGGATACGCGTTGCGGCAGGAACGGGAGCGGACCATTGTCCGCGCCTGCACCGATGCCGATTCGTCGGCGGGGCGCTATGTCTATCGTCCCGCAGGTGTCGGCAAGGCCCTGTACCTCTCCAACGGGTCCCATCGCAATTACATTGGCTCCGGGAACACGACCTCCAGCAGCTTCAATGCGGCGGTGGCGCTGGAAAACTGGACCGACATCGAGACCGCGCTCTATTACCGCGCGACCCAGGTGCTCGATGACCGGACCGACGGCAGCCCCCGTCCGGTGGTGGTTCCGGCGAAACAGCTGCTGGTTCCCGAGAAGCTGCGGGGAACCGCGCGCAGTATCATTCACTCGACCGAAATTCAGGTCAGCACGGATGCGGGTGAAACGCATGTGGCCAATCCGGTGCACAACATGCTCGAGGTGCTCAGTTCTCCCTTCATCGATGAACAGGGAGGGGCCGCCACCAGCAGCTGGTACCTGGGGGACTTCAAACGGCAGTTTCTGTGGACCGAGATCTGGCCGGTGCAGACGTTCCTGCAACGGACCGAAAGCGCTGCGGCGTTCGATCGCGATGTGGTGCTGCGGGTGAAGGCCCGTTACTTCGGTGGGGTGAGTGCCGTGGATACGGCGTTCGTCACCAAAGTGACCGGGGCTTAGAGCAGGTTGCTCTTTCCCGGGCCCGCAACACCCGTTTCGCGTGAGGAATGCTCAATTCCGCATGGCGGGAGCGGGGACATCGAAGTGAAGATGCTCTGGAGCCGGGGGCTCCGGGGCCGACTTCTGCATTCCGAATCCCGCTCTGACTGTTGCTGCTGCTGAATCCGGTTCCCGGATGTTGTTTTCCGGCTTTTCATTCTGCCCCGGAAAAGCCAGGGATGGCCGCGACGCTCCCTTCATCGCGAGTCGTCACGTGGCACAGGGATGTGCACCGTGGAAGCAACGTCCGGGAACTTTTGACTCCGGCCGACGAAGGGCGTGTCCAGTCTGTCCGCCGACCGCCGGATGACTAGCATGCCCCAAGGTCCTCGGGCGGGAAGTGCAGTCGAGGGGCTCAGGAGTTGGGTCAGATGGCCCGCTTTTGAGTCCCTTCCTCTTTGTCTTTGGCGAGCTTTCGCGGGCGGGTGGTTCGCTCGGAGAGGGCTTCTCCCGAGATCGCATTCACCACCTTCTGCCCCAGCTCATCCATCTCGGTGACGAGCGTATCAATGCGGCCGGCGAGGTACATGTACACCGCCAGCGAGGGAATCGCGATACCGAGTCCGGTTGCGGTCGTGACCAGCGCAAGTGCGATCCCCGAGGCGAGATCTTCCGTCCGTCCCATCGCCCCCGCGGACGCAATGCGGTCGAACGATTCCAGCATCCCCCAGACCGTGCCCAGCAGGCCGAGCAGGGGGGCGAGTGTCGCGACACCGTTGATCAGCCGGAGATGTTTGCGGAGCAGGCTGATCTGCCGCTCTCCTCCGTCGATGATCGCCTGTTCGACTTCGACGCTCGGCTTCCCCCATTTGCGGACCCCGTGTGCAAAAATGGAAGCGACGGGGCTGCCGTTCTCTTCACAGATCTGCAGGGCTTCTTCGCGGTTGAGCTGGCCATCCTCAAGCAGGCGCAGGAACCGTTGCACGAAGGGACGCGGAATCACGCGGCCTCGTCGCAACACCACCAGTCGTTCGGTGGTGCACCAGACGGCGACCAGCGTCGCGATGGCGAACGGAAAGATCCAGATCCCCAGCGCCTGTGCCATCTGGATGATATTCGTCGGGATCGATCGTCCGGGAGTGGCCGGTTTCTCACCGGCAGTCGCGGAGGGCTGCCCCGGCGCTTCCGTAGCGTTCGGGGAGGACGGCGAGGTTGCGGGTGAGTTACCGGGACCGGGGGCCTGTGCGGGCAGGGCCTGCGGTACCGTCAGCAGCACGGCTGTCAGCAGCAGGCAAAGGTGCGTTCTTCTGTCCATGAGCCGGATTTCCGTCAGGGGGTCTCAGGCTGTCTGGCTGCTGAGGGGGATCCGAGTTCCTGCAGGCGAAGCCGGGCCTGAGCGGCGTACTCACTCTCGGGAAACTCAGAGATCAGTGTCTTATAAGATTCGACTGCTTCCGCCTGATTCTTCAGGGCGAGGTCACAGGTGGCAGCCTGAAACAGGGCTGCGGCTTTGAAGCGGGGGGCATCATAGCCCACATAAACCTTATAATACGCTTTCAGTGCCGCAGCTGGATTCTTCTGTTTCAGGAACGATTCAGCAATACGAAATTGTGCTTCGGCGGCAGTTTCCGTCCCCTGGCCGGTTTTGGACTCGATCACCCGCGTGTACGCGGCGCGGGCCTCGTCGAAGAGGGCGCGGTTGTCGAAGCTCCGGCCCAGCACCAGATCGGCGCGGTACAGGTTCGGAGCCTCGGGAGCACGCGTGCGGAGGTCAGCGACTGTCGCTTCCACCCCGGGATAATCTTTGAGAGCCAGCTGGGCCTCGGCGAGAAGCAGCCAGGTCTCCAGCCACCAGGCGGGAGGTGTCTGGGTGGTGATGGTCAGTTTTTCTTTCAGGGCCTGCAGTTCCGCGGCGGCTTCTTCGTATTTGCGGGTCTGGAGCAGTGCCTCGCCGCGACGATAGGCGGCGTAGTTCGTCTGAGCCGAATCCGGATGCTGCGTCGAGAGGCGGTCGGACAGCTGCAGCACGCTCGTCCAGTCCGAGCGTTCGGTGGCCAGATCGAGCAGATGCACCAGCGCCCGCTGCTGCACAAAGTTGTCGCTCGCGGTGGAGTTCGCCAGCTCTTCAAAGGCCTGCCTCGACTCTTCGATCTTCCCGCCGAACCGCAGGCTTTCCGCCAGAATCAGTTTGGCGTCGTCGGCGAGAGGACTGTCCGGACATTCCTTGACGAGCAGGGAATACAGCTCGTCAGAACGTTGATAATCCTTGGCGTTGTAGCTGAGATCTGCCCATTCGTTGATCAGTTTGTCGAGTTCCGCATCGTCTCCCGGCGGGAGCTTTTTGGTCTGCTGGAACGCGACTTCGTAGAGTGCGTCGGCGGTCTGCCGTTCGTTCAGTTCGCGGGCAACGCGGGCCCCGCCCTTGGCGCTGCGGGAAAGGTTCAGCGTGATTGCCTGTTGCTGTTCCGCTGCTGGGAGGCTGACTTTCCGGAAGCGGTGGATCATTCCCTGATATGCTGCCAGCGCTCCATTCAGGTCGCCCGCCTGTCGCAGGGCCACGGCATGCATATAAGCGGCATGTGAATTGAGGACCGGATCCTCCGTGCTGTGCAGCTGCAGCTCTTCGAATGTCTTGGCCGCATCAGCGAATTCATTTCGCTCGTATTGAGTGTGAGCAAGACCTGAGAGCGCCGGGAGTCGGTATTGACCGGGGGGATGGCGAGCGGTGACCAGAGAAAAGAACTCACCTGCCGTCCCCCAGTCGCGGACTTCGAAGGCGGCGTCGCCGGCCGCCACAGCGCTCCGTCCGAACTGGGTGTCGGCCGGGTCGAGAGGAGCGAGTTGCTTCAGGGCGTTCCGGACTTTGTCCCAGTCGCGAGTCTGAGACCAGGCAGCCGCTTCACCCGCCAGGGCGATCCGCTGATGCTCGGGGCTCGCGGCGAGTGAGACCGCCTGAGCGTAGTCGCTGCCAGCCGACTCAAACTGACCCGCTCGCAAACGGGCATTGCCGCGCACCAGCAGGGCATCAAACCGTTCTTCGGGGGTCAGTTCCTTGTCAGCGGCGAGAAGTCCATCGAGTTCACGAATGACGTCGTCATCCCGTTTCAGACGCTCGTAAGCGCGGGCCAACTGCAGCCGGGCAAATCGTTTGGTCTGGTCGAGGTTGGACCGTGACAGGACCTGCGCGAGAATCGTTGCCGCCTGTTCGTAGAGAGCGGGGGCTTCGGTGGCGGAGGCGGCATCTCCCTTCGCGATCAGGATGCGGGCAAACAGCAGATCGTCGACCAGCTTCAGGGGGCTTGTCGGAAACGTCCGTGCAAACTGCTCGTGCAGTTCGAGTGCCTGATCAATCTTGCCTGCTTTGAGGGCGGCCTCTCCTGCGGCATGCAGGGCGTCATCGGCGAGTTCCCCCTGTGGCCAGCGGCTGACGACGCGCAGGAAGAGATCGACCGCCTGTTCGGGATTTCCCTGCCGCAGCTCACTGTCTCCCCATTGCAGGGTCAGACGTTCCCCGTAGGGCTGATCCGGCTGGCTTTGCCAGGAGGTGGCGAACGTGCGCGATGCCTCGGCGTAATTGCCGAGTGCTTTCTGGCTCAGGCCGATCCAGAACCGGGCTGCTGCCTGTTGCGTGGGATCCTGAGCGGCTTTCTCGAACTGCTCGATCGCCTCGGAGAACTGGTCGCTGCGGAACCGGGCATAGCCGGCGTTCAATGCGGCGAGGGGAGCAAGACTGCTTTGCGGGAATCGTTCGGGAATCTGCTGGAAGGTCGCTGCCGCGTCGGCGAATTTTTCGTCATCGAAGAACTTGGCGCCGACATTGAACAGCGACTCGGCTGCGCGGGGGTTACCGGCTCGTTCAGCGGCCCGCTGATAGACCGCCACCGCTCCTTCGCGGTTGCCGGCCGCCTCCAGAGATTTGGCGAGGCCGAACTCCACATCATCGATCAGCCGCCCCTGTGGATACCGCCGCAGGGAGAGTTCGAACATCTGCGTGGCACGGGGATAGTCATTCAGCCGCAGATAGGTTTCCCCGAGATAGAGGATGGCCCATTCGGCGAGGTCATGATCCTGATATTGCCGCAGAAATGCCTGCAGGTCTTCCTTGGCGGCCTGATAGTCGCCGATCAGAAAACTGCACTCGCCGATCCGGTAAACCGCGAGCGCCCGGTCGGCGTGACCATCGGCATTCTGCAGAAAGAGACGAAACTGCTGGCGGGCTTCTGCGAACTTCCGGAGATGAACCAGCGATTGTGCGAGGTACAGCCGCGCGGTCGGTGCCCGTTCATGGTCGGGATACTTTGTCAGAAACTCTTCACAGGTTTCTGCCGCCAGCTGCCAGCGCTGCTTCTTGTAGAAGTCGATGGCGACGTTGTAGTCCGTGACCGGTTCAGCGAACAGCGCGGAACTGAGCGCCGTGACAAACAGGCACAGCCATCCCCCGATTCGACTGTGAGGCCAAGAATTCCGCACGCCGCTACTTCCTCGCTGAAACTGCACTCGGCAGACAATTCTTCGGCACAATCTTTCCGGCGTCCAGTGAGCGCTTCCCGCGGCCGGCACCGATTCTGACGCGATGGATGCCGGTCCGTTCGTACCGAATTTTTCGCATTCTGTGCTGTCGTGTGATTGTATCGTATTTGCAGGCTCAACCAACGGCGTCGGCCCATCCCTGCAGATTTCCTGCCAGAGTCTGTCGATGGCGTAATCTGGGTGGTTTGTCTGGCTTTCGCAAAATCAGGAGTGGCCCGCACGGGCGCATGGTTCCGCGTCAGATTTCCACTATGCTGCCATCGTAACCGATCTTCCCCGGATCGATTGAGAATTCTGACCGTTGTCACCCGCCGGATTTCATGTCTCAAAGCTCCTCCAAACGCTGGGACGCCGCGACTGCCGCGCTCGTGCGTTGGCGGTGGGGGATGCTGATCTTCACGGCGGTGGCGTCTCTGGCGCTGGTTTGGCCGGCATCGCAACTGAAACTGGATGAATCGGTTGAGTCATTCTATGACCCGAGCGATCCCCAGTTGCAGGCCTATCTGGAGAGCAAGTCCATCTTTCTGGGGGACGAGTTCGTCATGGTCGCCTATCAGGCCGATCACCCCACCAGCGAAGAAGAACTGCGTCAGCTGGCCGCCTTTTCCGACCGGCTCAGTCGTGTCCCCGGCGTCCGGGCTGACAGCACGCAGGATCTGGCCGATTCCCTGCGCAACTCGCGCGCGACAGGCCGGATCCGGGTGTTGTTGCGGCTCCCCGCCACACAGCGGGAGATCGTGAATCTGTCGCGGCATATTCTGATTGGTGAAGACAACCGGACCCTGACCATCGTGTTGAGGCTGGCGGATGAGGAGACGTCGCCGGTTCCGCGGACGGAAACGTATCGCCGCATTCGGGAAATCGCACAGGACTTCCCCCGTCGGACCTATGTCGCGGGAGAACCGCTGCAGATTCACGACATGTTCCGTTATGTCGAAGAAGACAGCTGGGTGCTGGGCCTCGCCTCCTCGATGCTGCTCATGACGGTGATTCTGTTTTTCTTCCGGAATGTCCGCTGGGTCATCCTGCCCATTCTGGTGATTCAGATCACACTGCTCTGGACGAAAGGGATTCTGTCGCTGACGGGCATCCGGCTGAGCATGGTCAGCTCGATGCTGACCTCGCTGGTCACCGTGATTGCGATCGCGACCGTGACACACATTACCGTGATGTTTCGCGAGTACCGGGTGCACTGGCCGCGCGAACAGGCATTCTGCAAAACCTTTTCGACGCTGGCAGAGCCGACCTTCTGGATTTCGCTGACGACCGCCATCGGTTTTGCTTCGCTGCTGATCAGTGAGACGACACCGGTCCGGAGTTTCGCATTAATGATGGCACTGGGCTCGATGCTGGTGCCGCTGGTCTGTCTGCTGATTCTGCCGGGGGGAATTCTGATCGGCCATGTGCAGGCCGATCCGCGCGAGCCCTGGGGAGAGAAGTGGCTGATCTCGCAGTTGCAGCGGCTGGCAGCCTGGTCGGCGGATCATCCCTGGCCGATTCTCGGAGCGACGGTGGCGCTCACGATTTTTTCGTGCATCGGTGTCGGACTCCTGAAAGTTGAGACCGATTTCAGCAAGAACTTCCGGGCATCGAGTCCGATTGTGCACGCTCTGAATTTCTTCGAAGCGAACATGGGCGGGGTCGGCAGCTGGGAGATCGGCTTTCCTGCCCCCTCCGAATTGACTGAAGAAGAGCTGGACAAGGTTCGGGCCCTCGCACAGGAACTGAATGCGATCCAGCTGAGCAATGGAATCCGGCTCACCAAGGTGCTCGCCCTGACCGACGGGCTGGATCTGGTGAAGCGGATTCCCCGGTACCGGAATGCGGATCTTGAAGAACAGCAGATGGTGCTGGCCCAGCTGCAACCGGAGATGCAACCGACCCTGTACAACCCCGAACGGGGCCGGATGCGGATTGTACTCAGGGCACTGGAGCAGCAGCCTTCAGAAGTCAAGCTGCAGCTGATTCAACAGGTTGAAGAAACCGCCCGCAAGTATTTTCCGGAGGCGAAAGCGACCGGGCTCTACGTGCTGTTGGCGCATCTGATCACCAGTCTGCTGGGGGATCAGCTGACGAGCTTTCTGATTTCCTGCGCGGGGATGCTGCTCTGCCTGGCGCTCGCTTTCCGCGGCTTCTGGATCGGCCTGATCTCGCTGGTTCCGAACGTGTTGCCGATCATTCTGGTCGTCGGCTGCATGGGATGGTTCGGAATGCCGATCAACATCGGCACTGCCATGATCGCCAGTGTGTCGATCGGTCTGACCGTCGATACGACGATTCTGTATCTCGCGGAATACGAACGGGCCCGACGGGGAGGGGCCACGCATCAAGAGGCAGTGAATGTGGCCAACGGTGGGGCCGGTCTCGCGCTGACTTTGGCGAATGTGGCCCTCATCGCAGGCTTCAGTGTGCTTGCCCTTTCGAATTTTGTGCCGCTGATTTACTTCGGCGTTCTGGTCAGCCTGACTATGCTCGGCGGGCTGATCGGCAACCTCGTCCTGCTGCCGGTGATGCTGAAGTACATCAACCGTGATGCCCCGCCTGCACCGGCAGAACCTGCGGCTGTCGTCGTCGAGTAATTGACGTTCGCCGTCCGGTCCGCGGCGAGACAGTGAATCTCCGGTTCCGGTTGCGGCGACTTTGCCGGGGCTCGGATTCCCTCTGGATTTTCCGTCTGAAAGGGACGATGCAACCGAGAGCAAAGATGCCCCCAACAGGGTGCTGCTCTGCCCGGGTCACGGAGGCTGGACGAGAATATCGATGGTGGCAAGCGGACGCCGAGCTGCGAATCTGACTCATCGCCCGCAGCTGCTGGCGGTGTTGCTGGTGGCGTTGTGCGGCTTGGTGAACGGAAGTTCGGCAGAAGATCCGGAGCCAACGCCCGCTGCTGCGACCACTGAAAACGTTCTCTCTGGGGAATCGCTTCCGTTGCCGCCACTCCCCGCCGAAGTGGCTCCAGAGAATGTCTTCTCCGAGCCGCCGTGGTTTGAGGGAGCACCCGGTGCTCTTCCGGGCGGACCGGTCAGTCCCTGTCCGCCGCTGATCGCCACCGGCGCGATGCCGGGCTGTCCGCAATGTCCGGAAGGCTACTGCTATCGGGGTGTCGATCATCTGGGCAACTGCTTCCATGATCGCTTTGGTGAGTGCAACTGCTTCGCCCGGGCTGCGGACAATACGGTTCTGGCAGTCCACGGGATGTTTGATCACCTGTGCTTTGGTAAAGACCTCTGCCAGGCGGGCATTCAGGATACGTGGATCGGCGATCGTCAGCAGATTCAGGCGGAGCAGGCCGATCCCGTCCGCGCGGCCCTGCAGTGCAAGTTCGTGAACTGGCGACTCAACAGTATGTATCTCGTCGGCTGCATGCCCGAGGGTTACAACCTGTATCCGTTCATCGTTTCGGTTCCCTCTGTCGTGTTCTCACCGGGGCCGGCCTGTCCCGACGGCGTTCTGGAACCGGGAGCCGATGTGAATGAAGCGGAGCAGATTGACGGCAACACGCATCGCGCGCTGGCGCAGATCTCGCTGAATATCACTCCGCCGAAGGGGGAACTCCCTTCCGACCGGGCCGCTGTGAAGTTTGCTGCCGCCGGGAGCAGGATGCACCTGCCGGGAACGCAGCGAACCTGGGCGACCAGCCACTTCTACTGGAACGCCTCGCTGCTGAATCATCAGCCGCTGTACTTTGAGGATGTCAATCTCGAACGGCATGGGTTCTCATATGGTCTTGCTCAGCCTCTCGTCTCCGGTGTGAAGTTCTTCGCCACGATTCCGACGTTGCCCTATCAGGTCATCGCGCAGCCGGCGCAGATGACGCAGTACACACTCGGAGAAGCCCGGCCGGGGGACAACGCTCCGTATGTGCACGAGCGGCTGCGGCGCAGTCTGGATGCCACCGTCGTCGAAGCGGCCGTGATCGTCGGCCTCGTCTTTCTGATCCCGTGATCTCTTCGTTAAGCCGCAGTGACAGGGACTACTCAGGGAGTCTCTGTCAGGGTGATGATGAACATCTGCCGCGTCTTCCCCGCATCTTCGGAGATGGTGGTGAAGGCGAATTGCGTGCCATCGCGATTCCAGGCGGGGGCTCCGTCAATTCTCAGTGGACCGCGCGTCCATTCTCCGCGAGAGAAGGGCTTCGTCTCCAGCAGAAGACCTGTCTCCTTGCTGATGACCGCATAGCGGTTCTCAATGCGACCGCTGGAGAAGCCTTTGACGATCAACCTGCCATCCGGTGAAAGGGCAATGTCTCCATCTCCGGCAGACAACCCCGGAATTTTTCCGGTGAAGCGGCGGAGCGTGGTGTTGTAGAGGTCTCCCTGAGGAGTGAGGACCCGCCCATCGTCATTCCATTCCAGATGACCGCCGATGAATTCCTGCACGGTGAGTCCTGTGCCGTCAGGCCGGATGGTGAATGGGACGTTGACCCGATCCTCTGCCGGAAAATCTTCGAAGTCTCCCCGGCAATAAAAGTAGATCTCGCTTCCATCACGGTTCCAGAGCGTGTGATTAATGAACAGCCCCTTGCGGTCGAGATCTTTCCACTTCATCGGGAAGTGTCGCTGTAGTTCTGACTGCAGCGTCGCGAAGGAGACGAGCAGTCGACTCTCGCCGGTGGCGACATCGGTCAGAAAAATACCGTCGTTCGCGGGCGCCGGTGCTTCTCCCGTCCAGTCGAACGCGACCGGGTAACCGGTCACCGGTCGGAGTCGAGCCATCCTTCCATAATTCAGGCCGAGGAACTGGCCCCCTTGCTGGGCCACGCCGCTGTTGCCGAAGGGAGTCTCGCCAGACTCGAATTCACGCACGCGTTTGCCCGCTTGCAGATCGTAGAGGACCGTCCGCACACGGTTCGTTTCGGGATCGCGATCATTGAAGAAGAACTGTGTCTCCGGCGCCTGCGGATTCCAGTAGAACATTGTCCCCTGCTGAAAATTCCAGGCCCGGCACTGATCGACGACACGGACCTCGTTGTCACGCTGGGTGTCGATCAACACCACATTGGCCGCTTCCCCCGGGTGCGGCATGCGGTCCTGAAAGTCGGTTTGCAGGGCCAGCAGATACCGGCCGCTGGCGTTCCAGGGGGTCGTGCCGACATGGCCGATGTAACCGAAGAAGTGGCAGTGGGGACCGTGAGTGATCTGGCGAACTGTGTACCCCGTTTCCGCACCGGCACGGGTCGTGAGGCTTCCCAGCAGCAGGCAGATCCAGAAGGAAAAGCGGAGGCCTCCAGCAAACGCATTGCAAGTCATCGATGTCCCCTTCCAGAAACGAAAATACTCGAAGACCGTGAGGGCTCCGAGTATATCGGGATCTTTTACTGCAAAGGAATGATGAGGGGAGTCGCTGCTGCCCCGATCGGATCATCAATGTCCCTGCAGGGCGAGCCAGCGTTCGCAATCGAGGGCAGCCATGCAGCCGGACCCGGCCGCCGTGATCGCCTGGCGATAGTTGTCGTCAGCGACGTCGCCGGCTGCGAAGACCCCTTCGACGCTGGTGTTCGTTCGGAAGGGAACGGTCCACTTGATGTAACCTTTGGAGTTCACTTCCAGCTGACCTTTGAGGAAATCGGTGTTCGGCGTGTGGCCGATGGCAGCGAAATAACCTGTGACCTGCAACTCTTCCGTTTTGGAAGAGTCGATGGTGCTGCGGATGCGCACACCGGTCACTCCGGTTTCATCCGTTCCGAGCACTTCGTCGATCACGGAATTCCACTTGGGCTCGATCTTGGGATTCTTCAGCGCCCGCTCCGCCATGATCGGGCTGGCGCGGAACGAATCACGACGATGCACGATGTAGATCTTCGATCCAAACTTGGAAAGGTAGTCCGATTCTTCCATCGCGCTGTCGCCACCGCCGACGACGACCAGCGGCTGATCGCGAAAGCGGGGAAGTGCTCCATCGCACACGGCACAGGCGGAAACCCCCATGTTTTTGAAACGCTTTTCCGAATCGAGACCGAGATAGTTTGCCCGGGCCCCCGTGGCAATGATCACCGATCGAGCTGAAAATGTCTGACCATCCGAAGTCCTCATGACGAACGGACGCTTGGACAGGTCGACTTCGGTGACATCTTCCATCAGTGTGCGTGTGCCGAAGTTGATCGCCTGCTGGCGCATCAGCTCCATCAGTTCCGGACCGCTGACCCCTTCGCCACGATGAGGAGCCATCATCTGCCGACGTTCTTTCGGCAGTGCATGATCCAGGTAGTGCCCCAGGTTTCCATGCGGGAAGCCCGGAAAGTTTTCGACCTCGGTGGTGATCGCCAGCTGCCCCAGAGGAGGACGGCCGAGGTCCCAGTTCTCCTGAGTCATGGCTCCTTCGATCACCAGCGGCTTCAGATTGGCACGGGCGGTGTAGATCGCTGCCGCCCAGCCAGCAGGACCTGAACCAATGATGATAACCTGTTCCGACGTCATTCTCTGACTCCTTTTGTGTGATCAAGGGATGATCACGCACTCAAAAACGGTGGATCTGCTGATTTGTTCAGTTGGATGGGCAACGCGGAACCATATCGTATGCCGAGGGGATTTCGCGAGCCAGTGGGGCCGAAGGAACGGCGACTGGATGTACTGGACGGTACATTCCATCCCGACTCGACTTACAGAGTGCTCTGAACCCTTCTCGAGGGGCCGTTATTGTTGATGTCCCACCCGGATCACTTCGGCCCGGCTTTCCACATGCTGTTCGAATTGCGGCAGGGCTGTTGATTGTGGCAGGCATTCGCGCAGCTCATGTGCCGCTGCGGCGACGACCTGACAGCTCTCCGGCGGGACCTGTTCGAGCAGATTGAGGAACTCCGCCAGCGAGACAGCCGCTTCCAGTTGCTGTGTGAGGAACTGGCGCTCGTTCGCGGTGACAGGGCGGGCAGAATTCTCGATTCCCTGGACCAGCTCCCGCAGATGGATGGTGGACCTCAAACGGGCTTCCCGCAGATTGAAGTCGGGCCCGAGACTCTGACGGGCCCACGCACAGCTGATGCGCACGGCGAGTGAGGCAAACGCTTCCGGCTGGATATCTACAGACTTGAATGCCCGCTGAAGACTGGCATCGCGGCTCCAGGACTCTCCCTGCACCACCGGGTCGAGCGCCTGCTGACATTGTAGCTGGCGTTGCTGCAATTCCGCGCGCAGGTTCGTCAGCTGCAGTGGTGTGAAGTCCTGTTTGACGAATTCCGGCGAGGTCTGCCCCGGAAGATTGCGGACGACCTGAATGAAGGCGGCGACATCTTTCGGGCGCAGCGGTTCAGAAAGGGGAGCGACGTCGATCGTCACAACGGGCAGCGTTGCCGACGATGCTGCCGAGGGTGAAGACGATCCCGAGCAGCCAACGATCGTCAGGCAGACAACTCCCAGCAGGGCTGTCCGGAGCAGGGGACCTGTCAGCTGTTCAGAAAGGAATCGCATCAGGGGTGCTCCGGGGCACAAGGACTGTTGCGGAAAGATGTAAGCAGTCGAACTCGGGAATTTCGTAGTCGGCATCGACGAGTCAACCGGTTTCGACGGGAGTGCTCTCTGCCGAAGAAAAAACCGGGCGTCCTGATGGTCGATCAAGACGCCCAGCGCGAAGATCGGATGTTTGCAGACTGCCGGGCAATCAGGTCGGGAACTTTTCGGAGTATGTTCTCCCGTGTTCACGCTGGTCGAGTTGTGGCTTCGATCAGGCGATATGCACCCTGCGCGGGGACTGGAAAAAGTAACCGGCTCTAGAAGTTCCAGTCGAAACCGACGTTCAGCTGATTGGCCCACCACGATTCCCGACGTTCACGAATTTCCGGGAAGAGGGGGAACCCCTGCCATTTGATCGAATCGATCGGGCGGGCCACTTCGCCAACGAAAGTGAAGGTCCAGCCGACCCGCAGCCGGGCATGCTCGAACAGCTCCATTTCACGAATCACCGGAACGGTGTCGAGAATGTTGAAGTCGGCAAAGATCGACTGCTGGAACACCGGTGAAACGTGAGTTGAGCTTTTGCTTTGGCTGAAGGCCGAGTTGTAGTTGGCATCGTCGAGGATGCGCGGGACGAGGTATCCCTTGAACCGCACGTCGACCAGCGGGTCGCCGATATTGTCTCCGGCAAGATCAAACTGCTGGTGATTGGCTGCGATTCCGAGGATGGTTTCCGTCCACATCCTGAAGCCGCGGCCGTTGGGCTGACCGAGGTCAATCCGGAAGCCGACTTCAGGACCGGCGATGTTCGACTTGATCGAGTTCGACAGGTTGGCTTCGTACTGGTCGTAGAGCAGTTCGATGGAATCGGGCCGGAAGGTTTCCTCATCCACGCTGTAGTTGAAACCGCTGTCGATCCCGCGGAAGGCGAATCGCTCGGCGAGGTACATGTAACGCAGACCCCATAACGGTCGGATCATGATTCCGTTGTTGCGATACGCGGGCTGCTGATAGAAGCTGACGTTTCCACCCCCGGCCTGTGTTTCGAAGGTCAGGCTGTAGAGGACGTCATACTTGGCAGTCGATCCCAGACCGAAACTCGGGCCGGCGACATCTTCACCGTTGTAGAGGGGAATGTTTCCGCCGAGGGTGGTCAGATTCTGACCTTCGAGAACGGTGGTGATATTCTGATTGACCTTCACCCCGTTGATGTACTCGTAGCCGCGAGTGAAGTTAGAGCCGGTGTCAAAGGCCCACCAGACGGTGGCCTGCGTTCCGGTGTAATCTTCATTCATGTAGCCGAGGCGACCGGTCAGGCCGAGCGTCGGATCGGGAGCCGGCATCGTGTTGCCGGAGCGGATCGGAAAGTACGCCGGCGAGGCACTGTCGGTGTAGGCCGAGTCCGAAAGGGCTGGATAGGGAATGACCCGCGGGTCGATCACAAAGTTTCCGATCGGCGCCGGATCGACGTTCGGTGACTCGACAAACGGTCCATACAGCGGGGACTGGAACATCCCGTACGGATAGGCGATCGAAGGATCATTATAGAGGGCCTTGGCGTACGGAGAGCCGATCGTGCCGTTCCCGACATCGCGCGGACGGAATGCCATGAACTCGAACGAGCCATAGTATTTCCGCTGGCGATAGAACATCTCCTTGAACCACAGCCCGTTGTCGTTGTAGTGCTGAGTCTGGCCGACATTCCCCGCCTGGAAGGGGCTGATTTCGGGCCAGGGCTGAAAGCCCGCGGGCGTACCGGCCGGCCACAGCGTCGCCGGATCTGCGGGGCCGCCGGGCATGGCGGGTGAGGGGGCCTGATAGCCGCCGGGGCCGGGGCTGCCGTAGTAGCCGCCTGCTCCAGACAAGGGATACGTGGCTCCCTCTGGCATTGCGTAGGCCGGCTGCCCGTAAGCGATCGGCTGCTGGGCCGAAGCGCTGGCTTGAGCTCCCAGCATGAGTGCCGCGCCCGTGACCGCTTTCATCCACGGCTGAATCCGCATCAGTACGTCCTTGACTGGTTGGCCGAACCCGCATCCGTTCTGGCGGGGCGACATTACAGGAATCCAGTTCCTTGTGGGCCGTCCCGATTCGCCCGTCACAATGGACGATCTGGGCGCGCCGGGAACGGACCTGAGACTGTTATCGGATTCGCGATCAGTCAAACTGTACCGATTGTGCCGTGGGTGCCGCTTTTTCCGTGGGTGCTGGTTGTGGCGAATGCAAGGGGTGATTCCCCGGGGGAGCAATTCACGGGTTTTTCCACAAATCGCCTTCGCACCGCTGCTTACCGCTGCGTACGAAGCTCGGAGTGGATTCGCATCACCCCCGCGAATCGGCAGAAACTGCCGGAGATGGTCGGTTCGCAAGTTCACCCCGGGACGTTAGCATGACTGAACGGACGTAACGTCTGCCACGGTTCCACATGAGGCGGCTCCGTTCGCCGCGCCGACGGCACAACAGGGAGTGAGGGGCACTTGGCTGCTGATAAGCGAGACTTCGATGACTTTCTGGAGAAGTTCAAACGCCATCGCGAACTGATGACGGACGAGCTTCATAAAGTGGTGATCGGGCAGGATGCCGTCATCGAGCAGATCCTGTCCGCGATCTTCACCGGCGGACACTGCCTGCTGGTGGGGGTGCCGGGACTGGCCAAAACTCTCGTCGTCAGCACCATCGCCCGGATTCTGGATGTCGACTTCAAGCGGATTCAGTTCACCCCCGACCTGATGCCCTCGGATATCACCGGCACGCACGTCCTGGAAGAGACCGAATCGGGTCGGCGGGAGTTCCGCTTTGTGCAGGGGCCGGTCTTCACCAACATTCTCCTCGCGGACGAAATCAACCGGACGCCGCCGAAAACCCAGGCGGCATTGCTGCAGGCGATGCAGGAACGGGAAGTGACCGCCGGGCAGGAGACGTTTAAGCTCCCCGACCCGTTTTTCGTGATCGCCACCCAGAACCCGATCGAGCAGGAGGGAACCTATCCTCTTCCGGAAGCACAGCTCGACCGCTTCATGTTCAATATCAAGGTCGATTACCCCAACCTGGAAGAAGAAGAGAAGATTCTGAGCGCGACGACGCGGGGTGAGCGTCCGGAAGTCCGCAAGGTGCTGAGCGCCAAGTCGATCCAGTATCTGCAGAAGCAGATCAACATGATCGAAATCGCCCCCATCATCGTGACGTACGTGGCGCGGCTGGTGCGGGCGACCCGTCCAAAGGACTCGGGGGCTCCCAAGTTCATCAAGGAACTGATCGACTGGGGGGCTGGCCCGCGGGCGGGGCAGTATCTGATCCACGGGGCGCGGGCCGTCGCAGCGATGGATGCCCGGCCGACGATCTCTTTCGAAGACATTCGCCGGGTGGCGATTCCAGTGCTGCGGCACCGCATCTCCCCCAACTTTCAGGCTCAGGCGGAGGGCTTCGACAGCGATTCCATCATTACCCGCTTGCTGGAAGAAGTTCCGGAACCCGCGATCCCGAAATACCGCCCGACTTAGCAAAAATGCCTATTTGGTCGGCGTCCGCGGTTCGTCCCATCCGACTGTGGAGGAAGCCGGGACTCAACACCAATCTGTCATGATGGTATGAGTTTAGGAAGGGCGATGTTCCGTGCGGCTGGGAAAGCCGGGTGGTTCAAACCCCCATTGACCGATTCCGCAGGATGGATACAATCGGATCACATGGAAGTTTCGGTAAAATCCGCATCTGCGGCGGAATTAACAGTCTCGGCGAACTCTTCACGGATGAAGATGCCTCCCCTCGCGTTTTCGTCTTCGTCCGTCCGGGAGAAGCCAGTGCTCGGCCTGTGATCAGGCTGTTAGGAGGATGGAGCACCTATGAAAACGGTTTTCACGACCGGTGAAGCAGCCAAGATCTGCAAGGTCAGCCAGCAAACAATCATCCGCTGCTTCGACTCAGGTCAGCTGAAAGGATTTCGGGTTCCCGGCTCGCGCTTCCGCCGGATCCCGCGCGACATCCTTTATAAGTTCATGAAGGATAACGGTATCCCGACCGATGCACTCGAAAGCGGGAAGCGCAAAGCGCTGATCGTGGACGATGACCGCGATCTGGTGGAACTGCTGCGTGACTCTCTTGAGGCCGATGGCCGCTTCGAGATTCGCACCGTCAACAACGGCTTCGACGCCGGAATGATGGTCAAGGAGTACCGGCCCGACGTCATCATCCTCGATGTGATGCTCCCCGATATTAACGGTAAGGAAGTTTGCCAGCGGGTGCGGAGCGATCCGTCACTCGACGACGTCAAGATCGTCTGCATCTCCGGAATGGTCGAAGCCGACCGCATTCAGGAACTCCGTGATGCGGGTGCCAATGACTTCCTGCAGAAACCGTTCGAAGTCGAAACGCTGATTCAGCGTGCCTGCCGGCTGCTGGATCTGGATGTGCATCTCGCCTCCTCGTAAACCGGTCCATCACGGATCGCCCCGGTCCGTCGCGCGAACACTGCGGCGGGCCTCTCGAGGCCTCGCCGCTCTGCGCATCCCGGAGAGAACGTTTGGCCCGGGCCAACGTCGGTCGGCGGTCCGGGCATAATGTGCGTCGCACCTGCTGCCATGCGAATTGAACGCGCTGCGTCCAATTCCGTATGATACGGGGACGACGCTCATTTCGTTTTGACAAAGCGCACAGAACATGACCGATCTGGCGGGGACTGCCGGCAGCGAAGAATCGACTCAGACCCGCGGTGCTGCCGACATGGAGGCTCAGGCCATCCGGGGTCTGGCTTCCGCGTATGCCCGACTGCGGGAAGAGATCGGCAAGGTCATTATCGGCCAGGATGAAGTCGTCGATCTGCTGTTGATCTCGCTGTTCAGTCGGGGACACTGCCTGCTGGTGGGGGTCCCCGGGCTCGCGAAAACGCTGCTCGTCAGCACGATTGCCCGCATTCTGCAGCTGTCGTTCCGTCGCATCCAGTTCACTCCCGATCTGATGCCCTCGGATATCACCGGGACCGATGTTCTGCAGGACGATCCGGAGACCGGGCGAAGAACGTTCCAGTTCATGCAGGGACCGCTTTTCACGCATATTCTGCTGGCGGACGAAATCAACCGGACCCCTCCCAAGACACAGGCAGCGCTGCTGGAGGCGATGCAGGAGCGGCACGTCACCGTCGGCTCACATACGTACCGGCTTCCTTCTCCCTTTTTTGTGCTGGCGACCCAGAATCCGATTGAGCAGGAGGGGACCTATCCGCTCCCCGAGGCTCAGCTTGACCGCTTTATGTTCAACGTGGTGGTCCAATATCCGACCGCTGCGGAGGAACTGCGCATTCTGAAGCAGACCACCAGCAGCCATGAGCCTGAGCTGAAGCCGGCACTGACCGGTGCGCAGATTCTCGCCTTGCAGGAGGTAGTGCGGAAGGTGCCGGTCGCGGAGCATGTGTTTGTGTATGCCCGTGATCTGGTACGGGCGACTCGTCCGGCAGAGGAGGGGGCTTCCCCCTTCGTAAAGAAGTACCTCGCTTGGGGAGCCGGTCCCCGCGCCGGGCAATATCTGATCATGGGGGCCAAGGCCCGGGCCATTCTGGCCGGCCGATTCCATGTGACAACGGAAGATATCCGCAGCGTGGCGGCTCCGGTGCTGCGGCATCGGATTCTCACCACCTTTCAGGCGGACAGCGACGGAATCACCCCCGAGCATGTCATTGCGCAGCTGATTGAACTCGTTCCGCAGCCGATCCAGGAAAAAGCAAAAAAACTGCGATAAAGCGGGCGGCTCTGTTTTCTTTGCTTCGGGCCAGAAATTTCCAGCGGCACGGCCTGGCTGTGCGTAGTTGAGAGATCGAGTGCGCGTGAATTCGTGCAGAGGGCCAGAAATGAATTCTCAACCGGAATCTGACGAGCAGTCTGCAGTTCAGCAGCCTGCGCAGAAATCTCGGAAGAGTGTTCGCATCTGGCAGGGAGTTGGAATCTGTCTGCTGCTCGCGGTCCTGCTGCTGCCGTTCACTCGCGACATTCGACCGGCAGTGGAACGGAGCCAATGCAAACGCAATCTTTTTCAGATCGGGCTGGCGCTGCGCAGTTATAGCGACATGTGGGAGTCGCTTCCGCCTGCTTATACAGTCGATGCGAGTGGCAACCGTCTGCATAGTTGGCGAACACTGCTTCTTCCACATCTGGGACAGGAAGAACTGTTTCAGACAATCGATCTTTCAAAACCCTGGTACGACCCGGTGAACCGGATTGCCTGGAAGACTGAGGTCTCAGTTTATCAATGCCCGAGCGCTCAGCTGCGGGATGGATTCACAAACTATATGGCAGCGGTGGGGCCGGATTATTGCTTCCTGTCGGATCGCGGTCGTCAGTTGTCAGAATTTCAGGATGGCCTTTCGAATACCGTTGTCGTGTTCGAAACGAATGCCGCTGAGGCTGTGCACTGGATGTCTCCGTATGACACGAGTGCCGAGTTCTTTGTGAACTTCAACCCCGAGACGCAGCATTTCCACACCGGGGGGCTGCAGGTGTTGATGGGGGAGGGCAGTCCCCGTTTTATGTCAGCGGATGGGAGTGCGCAGCTGCGGCAGGCGTTGCTGACGGTATCGGGCAACGAGCCACTCGGTGAGTATTGAATCGGTTTGCTGGCAGCAGCGACCCGCAGCGAGGAGTGTGATGATGGAGAGTCCAGATTCTGCATCCGGGAAGTCGGTGACCGGTTCCTCGTGGTTCGCCAGAATTTTGAACGTCGCGGCCATCGTCATCGTCTTTGGAGTGCTGATTCTGATTTTTCTTCCCCCACTTCCCTCAGATGGGGTTCAATCTGCGAGACGCCATCAATGCAGACACAACCTGAAGCAGATCGGCTTGGCACTCCACAGTTATGTTGATCGCTGGGGAGCCCTTCCGCCGGCGTACACAGTCGATGCCAACGGGAACCGCCTGCACAGCTGGCGGACGCTGATTCTGCCGTATCTGGATCAGGCTTCGCTCTATAAGAGAATTGACCTTTCGAAGCCGTGGGATGATCCGGTCAATCAGAAGGCGTGGGAGCAGAATCTGCCGGCTTATCAGTGTCCGGGTCTTGAAGTTCCGCCGGGCTTCACCAATTACATGGCAGTGGTGGGACCGGATTATTGCTTCCTGCCGGATCGCCCCCGGCCGCTGTCGGAGATCACCGATCCACTTTCCGCCACGCTAATGGTCTTCGAGATAACTGCAGCAGAAGCGGCGCACTGGATGTCCCCCCACGATGCCAGTCCTGAGTTCTTTTTGACATTCAACAGCAGGACAAAAATCCCGCACGCCGGAGTCTTGAATATCCTTTTTGCGGATGGATCAGCCAGGTCGTTATCGACGGAGATGCCTCGCGAAACCCGGCAGGCGTTGCTGACGGTTTCGGGCAACGAGCCACTCGGTGAGTATTGAATCGGTTTGCTGGCAGCAGCGACCCGCAGAGAGGAGTGTGATGATGGAGAGTCCAGATTCCTCAACTGGCGTACAGCCAGCGAGGTCGAAGCTGCTCGCGGTTGTCTCGTCGGACTGGTTTCTGGCTGGAATCGCGAGTGCCGTCGTCCTGGGATTTGTGATTCACTTCCTGATGAATGCATTTGGACCCCGCCCGATCAGAGAACATGTCCAGTGCAGGAACAATCTGAGGCAGATTGGTCTGGCACTGCACAATTATGCTGACATTTGGGGAGCGCTGCCTCCGGCGTATACAGTCGATGCGAACGGCAAGCGCCTGCACAGCTGGCGGACGTTGATCCTTCCGTATCTGGATAGTTCTCCTCTGTATCATTTGATCGATCTGACAAGGCCGTGGGATGACCCGGTGAACAAACATGCGTGGGATACAAACCAGCCTGTTTATCAGTGCCCCGGTCTCCAGCTTCCGGCGGGCTTCACCAATTACATGGCAGTGGTGGGACCGGATTATTGCTTCCTGCCGGATCGAGCCCGGCCATTTTCGGAAATCACCGACCCACTTGCCGACACCGTGATGGTCTTTGAGACAAGCGCGGCCGAAGCAGTCCACTGGATGTCTCCCCATGACGCCAGCCCTGAGTTCTTTTTGTCATTCAACAGCGAGGCACAAATCCCGCACAATGTGGTCCTGGAAATTCTGCTGGCAGATGGAAGAGTTCGAGCAATCTCTTCAGAGACTTCGCACGTAACCCGACAGGCGTTGCTGACGGTCGCGGGCGATGAGCCAGTGGGAGAGTATTGAATCGGTTTGGTGGCAGCTGTGAACTGCAGCGAGGAGTGTGAAGATGGAAGGCTCAGATTCCGCATCCGTTAAGTCGGCCGGCGGTTCCTCGTGGACCGATTGGTTGTTGAGGCTGGGAGCAGCCGTCGTGATCGGCGGGTTGATCATCACGATGTTGACTCCCGTCACGCGCTCGGTCCCGGCAACGAAACGAACAGATTGCATGAGAAACCTCAAGCAGATTGGTCTGGCACTGCACCACTATGTCCATGACTGGGGAGCATTGCCCCCGGCGTATACAGTCGATGCCAATGGGAACCGCCTGCACAGCTGGCGGACGTTGATTCTGCCATATCTGGATGAGGCTCCGCTCTATAAGAGAATTGACCTCTCGAAGCCGTGGGATGACCCCGTAAATCGACCGGCGTGGGAGCAGAATCTTGCGGCGTATCAGTGCCCCGGTCTCCAGCTTCCGGCTGGCTTCACGAATTACATGGCAGCGGTGGGACCGGACAATTGCTTCCTGCCGGATCGGTCCCGGCGGCTGTCGGAAATCACCGACCCACTTGCCGACACCGTGATGGTCTTTGAGACAAACGCGGCCGAAGCAGTCCACTGGATGTCTCCTCATGACGCCAGCCCTGAGTTCTTTTTGACATTTAACAGCGAGGCACAAATCCCGCACAATGCAGTCCTGGAAATTCTGCTGGCAGATGGAAGAGTTCGAGCAATCTCTTCAAAGACTTCGCACGTAACCCGGCAGGGGTTGCTCACGGTTTCGGGGAATGAACGACTCGGTGAGTATTGAAGCGATTTGGTGGCAGCTGTGAACTGCAGCGAGGAGTGCGACGATGGACAGTCCAGATTCCTCCAATGGCGTGCAACCAGTGACGTCGAAGTTGCTCGCGATTGTCTTCTCGGGCTGGGTTCTGGCAGCAGTCGCGATTGCTGTCTTCATTGGATTTGTGATCACGTTGCTGTTCCCTGCCGTGGGAAGCGGTCCCGCATCGAAACGCTCAGTGTGCAGGAATAACCTGAGGCAGATCGGCTTGGCGTTGCACAATTATGTCGATCGCTGGGGAGCATTGCCGCCGGCGTATACGGTCGATGGGAATGGCAACCGCCTGCACAGCTGGCGGACGTTGATTCTGCCCTATCTGGATCAGGCTCCGCTCTATAAGAGGATTGACCTCTCGAAGCCGTGGGATGATCCGGCCAACCGTCTCGCCTGGGAACAGACTCTGCCTGCTTATCAGTGTCCGGGGCTTAAACTTCCGGCGGGCTTCACGAATTACATGGCCGCAGTGGGACCGGATTATTGCTTCCTGCCGGATCGCCCTCGGCCGCTGTCGGAGATCACCGATCCGCTTTCCGCCACGCTGATGGTTTTCGAGACAACTGCCACGGAAGCAGTGCACTGGATGTCCCCCCATGACGCCAGCCCCGAGTTCTTTCTGACATTCAACAGCAAGACAAAAATCCCGCACGCATCCATGCTCGCGACCCTGTCTGCTGATGGGACAGTGCGGCACATTTCGGATCAGGCATCGCGCGCCTACCGGGAGGGAGTGCTGACCGTTTCGGGCAACGAATCGCTGACCGAGTAGTCAGCGTGAATGGTCTGCCAGACCGTTTCACCCATCTGGCATTGCCTGTGAGGAGGCTGGTCACCACCCGGCGGGCGATGGCGACTTCGTCGGCAGGAAATGCTCCAGCCAGTCGAAGGATTTGTTCTGCGACTCGGGTGAGTACAGGTGCCCCTCGTTGTGAATCAGCAGTGCCTGGCGGGGCTCGACTCCATAAAGTCTGCTGACCTGCTGCCCCACTTCAATGTAGGGCCACGAGCGTTTTCCGTCGGCACAACCCTTGCCCGTTTCTCCACCGAGAACCAGAAAGGGACGGGGAGCAATGAGTGCCACCAGCTCATGATGATTGCGGGGGAAATCGGGAGATTGAATCGCCTTCCCGAGATACCAGTCTGCCTCCCAGTTGGTGGAGTCGAGGCCGAGGCCCCCTTCGCTGGCGACACCCGCCTGAATCCGATCGTCCAGAGCGGTCAGATACAGAGCCTCTTTGGCCCCCAGGGAATGGCCGATGGTCCCCAGCTGCTTCGCATCGACGCCGGGAAGAGTGAGCAGCACGTCAACCGCCCGCATGCCGTCGGCGACCATTGTCGCCATCCCCAGGCTTTCAGGATTTCTCTTTCTGGCGGCCGCGACCGCCTTCAGGTAGGTCGACTCTTCCCAGAGATAGTTATTGGGACAGATCACCACATAACCCCGCTCGGCGAGTTTCAGCCCGATGTCGCGTCCCGGCTTGACCGTTCCCAGTCCGACATCCGAACGACTGACGTCCGGCGTCGTCCCATGAAAGACGACCAGCCCCGGTCGCGGTGTCACGGTGGTTTCGCGAGGGCGGACAACATACGCCTGCACCCGTCGACCCTGCTCGGTGTTGTACTCGAGCAACTGGCGGGTCACGTTCTCCAGTTCATCGGTCTGCAGCACCTTGATCTCCAGTTCCGCCTGCTGGGGAGGGAGCGGACCGAGAAACTCCAGCCACTTCTTCTTCAGGTCTGCGGCGACCGGTTGCCACTCCTGTTCGGTGGTGATGGTGCGGCCCTCCGCTGTTCGCAGCAGTGGCTGCAACGGCCGCGAAGGGGAGGGGACATCGTTCGGAGCGGTCAGAGCTGTCGCGAGCCAGTTCAGATCGGCGGCCGCTGCAGGCATCGTCGACAGCATCATGAGATTCCAGACAAACAATGCACTGAAGCCGCTACGGGAAATCAAAGACATCACAGGACTCACAAAGGGGGGAGAGGGAGACAAGGTGGGCTGTCCGGCAGCGACCGCATCCGGGAGAGTGCGCATTCCCGAAAAGGCGTTCAGCGCTGCGGAGGGGAGGATTCGATTTGAACTCGCACGAACCGGGGCCAGTAGAGGGTCGCGTCGCGGGTCAACTGGGAGAAATCGAACGAGTTCACAACATAACTTATCACAACTTCATCGGGAGTGGAGAGAGTCGGGTGGGCCTTGGCGGCATAGCAGAAGAGATTTTTGTCGCGTGATGTTTCAGTGGACGTGTAGACGAGGCTCGGTGCGGACCACGGTCCCGCAGGCTGACTCGACGTGCGGGCGATGACCCGGGGGGAGAGACCGGATTCGGTCGTGATCAGAAGGAACTCGTCGCCGAGCGGCGTGACGGAGAACTCGGTCCCCATCAGACCGGCGAGCGGACTCGCCAGCCTGAAATCACTGACCCATTTCCCCTGAGAGAAGTAACGCCACGTGGTCAGGTCGCCAACGGATGATCCCGGCACGCGAGCCACGATCAGTTGTCGATTCGGCACGGCTCCTGCCTGTCGCTGCTCGTCGGTCCCATAGATGTAAAGATCGTCTCCACTCTTTAACAGAGCAGCGCCCCACGAGAGTGTGCGTTGTGACAGGAACAGAGTATTTGGCAGCTGGATCTGTCGAACCTGCCACTCAAGGGGTGGGGCATCGGGATTCGAGACGACCGCCAGCCACTGGCCGATCAACCGAAAGCCGAAAACGTCGTCGGTCTGCCGTTCCACCTGGGTCAGGAATAACCAGAGTCGGTTTCCCACCTGGACGCCGGCCTGCATCCAGAACCAGCCGATCCCATCTGCGGGAGTCAACAGGGCTGCGGGCTCTCCGGATGAGTCCTTGCGAATGAAGAATCGAATCGGTCCGCCGATCCCCTCCTGGACGCCGACGGTGTTGTTGACGAGCGTGCTGTCGATTCGCCTTGTTCCTTCGATGCTGCCGACAAAGGTGTCACTGAAGAGCCAGAGTGTGCGGCTCTCTGGGCCGGCGACAGAGTAGGCACCGTCAGCTCCGATCCAGCCGGAAGTCTGCTGGAACAGGGCGTCCAGATCGGGAGCGGGACGGGCGGAGCGAATGACCGGCGGCCCGGCCTGCAAGGGGAGCGTGAACAGGATGAGGACGATCAGCGTGCAGGGTCGCGTCATGGGTTTGCCTCCAGACTCACCATGGTACTCGAAATTGTTCTGACGTCGCGTGGGCTTCGGCGTGCTACGGGCGACCGACTTCCTGCCGGGGCCGGTTCGCAGAACCCCCGGTCTCGGGTACACTTTCATGAGTCGGAGTGAACTGCGGGAACTCGTATGGCCTGTGTGGCAGCGCAAGCGGTTTGCTGGTTTTCTGGTGTGGAGGTGGTGTGATGGACCGTGCAGTCTTCGTTGAGCCCGGTGGAGGTTACGACAAGGTCGTCCTCGGGAACGCTCCTGCCCGGGCTCCGCAGGCGGGTGAGATGACTGTCCGCCTGCGCGCCAGTTCGTTGAACTATCACGATCTGGCGGTGGTCAGCGGCCTGTGGGGACCGACGGAACGTCGGATTCCGATGGCGGACGGGGCGGGTGAAGTCGTCGCCGTCGGACCGCAGGTGACCGAATTCAAAGTCGGCGATTCTGTCGTCAGCACGTTTTTCCCCGGATGGCTCGATGGTGAACCTGAGGTCACGGACTTTGCAACGGTGCCTGGTGACGGCGTTGATGGCTACGCCCGGGAAGTGGTGACGGTCCACACGAATTACTTCACCCATGCTCCGAAGGGGTGGACTCATGCACAGGCCGCGACACTGACGACCGCGGGCCTGACTGCCTGGCGGGCACTGGTCAGCGATGGACAGTTGAAAGCGGGAGACCGCGTGCTCGTGCAGGGGACCGGCGGCGTCTCCGTCTTTGCACTGCAATTTGCGAAGGCGATGGGAGCCACCGTCATCGCCACCTCCTCGAGCGAGGCCAAGCTGGAGCGGCTCAAGGAACTGGGAGCGGATGAGGTGCTGAATTACCGCGAGACGGCGGAGTGGGGGAAGAAGGTCCTGGAACTTACAGGAGGGGAGGGCGTGGATCACGTGATTGAAGTGGGTGGGCCGGGGACACTCGAGCAATCGATGATTGCGGCCCGGATCGGAGGTCACATTTCGCTGATCGGGATCCTGACCGGACTGGAAGGGAAGCTGTCGGTGCTGACGGCGTTAATCAAGCAGTTGCGACTGCAGGGAGTGCTGGTGGGGAATCGACAGCAGCAGCGGGAGATGATTCGTGCTCTCGACTCGACCGGCATTCGTCCCGTGATCGACCGCCATTTCCCGTTGGAGGAAATTGTGGAGGCGTTCCGGCATCAGCAGTCGAACCAGCACTTCGGCAAGATTGTGCTCGACATCTGACGGGGCAGGGGACAACGGTCGCTGTCGATTGCGGCAGATGGCTGATCTTCAAGAAAAAAACGCATGCAGAGGGAGGGCGATGCCCCGATCTGCATGCGTTCTTTAAGAGATGGAGGGCTTTCCGAACTCAAGTCCGCTGTTCGTGGAACAGGGACTTGCTCCAGATCTGACGCAGCCAGGAATCCGTGGCTGATGTGCTCAACGCGGTGCGGCCGGCAGAGAGCGCATCGCCACAACGATCTAGTAACCCGCTTTCTTGTCGACGACGTTCAGCAGCGGTTCACCTGCTCCAAAGCGTCGAAGATTTTCCTGCAGCAGGGCAGCACCCCGTTCCCGGGTAACCTGAGAATGTCCAGCCACGTGGGGAGTGACCACCACATTGGTGAACTTCCGCAACGGGTGATCCTGCGGCAGCGGTTCCGGATCGGTGACATCGAGACCGGCTCCAGCCAGCTTGCCGCTTTCCAGTGCCTGCAGCAGGGCGTTGGTGTCGACAATTTTGCCGCGGGCAATGTTGATCAGATAGGAATTGGGCTTCATGGCGGCAAAGGCTTCGGCGTTAAACAGGTTTTCTGTTTCCGGCGTCAGCGGCACAGCGATGGCGACGACATCAGCCTCGGGCAGCATCGACAGCAGATCCTGAGGCTTTCCAACCTTGGCGATGTAGTCAGGGCTGGGAGAGTCGCTGCGACGGGTGCCGATCACCCGCATTCCGAAGCCGTGTGCCCGCTGCGCAATCTCGGTGCCGATTCCTCCCAGTCCAACCACGAGCATGGTCTTGCCTTCGAGTGCAATGGGACCGGGCCCCGCTTCCTTACGACGGCCTGAACCGCGGCGGGCATCAGGGGCGGCGGTGATCGGCAGTTCGCGGGTCACGGCCAGCAGCATCGCCATGGAGTGGTCGGCAATCGTCGGTCCATGAACTCCCCGGAAGTTGGTGAGCACAATCTTGTCGTTGCTGGCGAGTGGTTCCATTGTCGCGAACCGTTCCACGCCGGCGCTGGGAACCTGAATCCAGACCAGCTTGTCGGCCTTGGCCAGAAACTCCGGAGTGGCATAGCGGGCATCAATGCCGTGTGCTTCCCCAGCGCGGGCCAGGGCGGCTGCTGCGTTCAGACCGGTGACAATCCGGACATTCGGAGCCAACTCCTTGAGCTTCTTCACCTCAGAGTCAGACAGAGAACTGGCGAAATAGGTGACCTCAACTTTGCCACCGTCTGTCGGAATCGCGACCCGGGCATTGCGCAGCGAACCGATTTCCTCGGCAAGATCCTGCTGCGATGGCTTTGCCTGCGCTGAGGCAGGGGCCTTTCTGACCTCTTCAGCGAATGATTGGCAGGGGGCCACTGTGGAGGCAACAGCCAGGCCTGCTGTTGCAACCATCCAGAGGGAGTATTTCATGGCGGGACTTTCCAGAAGAGAGTTCGAGTGTCGACGGCAGAATTCTTCGGCAGCCGTGATTGATCCAGTCGCCGTGACTGATTCAGTAACTGTGCCGGGATGGTGTCGAATGCCCACAAAGTGGAAACGTTCCCGCTTCCGCCTTTTGTCAGGCTGTAGTTCTCCAGAGATCACGACAGTCGGTCAGTGAAATCGTACTGAGCATTCAATTCAAGCGGCCGCATCGTTGACGCCTAAAAAGATGTCCTTACGATCTTACAAATGCAAGATTGTTGCTGCAATTAAGTCAAACCTGCTGTGGCCGCACCCCAGGTTTCATCACGTGCGCAGCGGTCTCCCTTCTCACTCTTGAGGCGAACACAGGAGCACTGACGATGAATCTTCAATCGATCTCCCGTCGCGATGCGATCAAAGCGGGGATGCTGGCCAGTCTGGTCTGGGGGAAGTCTCTCGCAGCGATGGCTGCCGAGAAATCCGCCCTGCCTGAAATTCTCAAGGCGATTCCTTCCACGGGTGAGAAGCTGCCGGTCATTGGACTGGGAACCAATGCCTATGGGGCCAAGACCGAAGACGAAAAAGTGCCGCTGCGCGAAGTGCTCGAGCAGATGTCGACAGCGGGTGGAAAGCTGATCGATACGGCCCGTGCCTACGGAAAGTCGGAAGAAGTGATCGGTGAACTGCTCGGAAATCTGGGGAACCGGAAGAGCTACTTCATCGCTTCCAAGACCCCCATTCAGGGAGATTTCTCCAACCCCGAAGAAGTCCTGGATGTCTCCTTCAAGGCGCTGCGGACGGACGTGATCGACCTGATGCAGATCCATCAGCTCGGCGGTGTCGAGAAGATGATGCCGGCTCTGGAAAACGCGAAGAAGGGGGGCCGCATCCGGTATGTCGGCATGAGCACCTCGTCCGATGACCAGTATCCGCGGATGCTGGAAGCGATGAAAACCTATCCGCTCGATTTCATTCAGGTCGACTACTCGCTCGAAAACCGCAATGCCGCGGAAGAGATGCTCGAAGTCGCTCAGGAACGGAAGCTGGCAGTTCTGATCAATATGCCGTTTGGCGGTCGTCGTCAGGCAGCCTCCACCTTCTCGAAGGTCGCGAATCGCCCGCTCCCCGAGTGGGCTGCCGATTTCGACGCCAACAGCTGGGCCCAGTTCTTCCTGAAGTACGTTGTTTCACATCCCGCGGTGACGGTGGCCATTCCCGGAACGACCAAGCTGAAGCACATGCTCGACAATCAGGGGGCCGGACGGGGTCGACTGCCGGACGCTGCGATGCGTCAGAAGATTGAAAAGTACTGGGATACTCTGAGCTGATTCCATCGCGAAGCGGCTTGATCGGGGGGAACATGAAGTTTCCCCCGTCGATATGGGCAACCGGCTCGTGTTGCTGATGTGCATTTTTGACCAGCGGAAAGTCTCTGTTCCTGGAGACGGTCGACGTTGTTCTCCGTCTCCGGGACCGCTCTCCTGCTGGCTGCTAAAGAGGTCTCCGTGAGACCGCCCCCTCTGCTGCCCTTCCTTTTATTTCCTTCCGTAAGGGACTTCATGACTTCCGTACTGCAGCGATTTGTGAATGTTCGGCGCGAAGAAATTGCACCGCTCCTGGTTTCAGCGTTCTATTTCTTCTGCGTCCTGACGGCATTGATGATCCTGCGGCCGGCGCGCGATGCCCTCGGCATGAAAAGCGGAATGGACAACATTCGCTGGTTGTTTATCGGGACAGCGTTCGTCTCACTGGCGGTGAATCCGGTCTTCAGCTGGCTGGTCAGCCGCTTCAATCGGGTGACGTTTATCACCCTGGCGTATGGCTTCTTTATGGTGAGCCTGATCGGCTTCTACGGATTGCTGACTCGCGCGCCCCAGTCTGTCGGTGAAGCCAGCGGGATGGTCTTTTACGTCTGGTTCAGCGTCTTCAATCTGTTCTGCACGATGATCTTCTGGGCGTTGATGGCGGACCGCTTCACCTTCGAACAAAGCAAACGGCTCTTCGGCACGATTGCCGTCGGGGGAACGCTCGGAGCCATCGCAGGCCCCTGGCTGGCGACCAAACTGGCACCAACCTGGGGAACGCCTGCATTGCTGCTGGTTGCGGCCGGATTTCTGGGAGTTTCCATCGTGACTGCCTGGGTGATCGGCATGATGCAGCCAGAGCGCGACGAGCGGGGGGAAGCGGCTGAACAGGACAGCCGGTCCATCATCGGCGGTAGCGCCTGGGAAGGGATTCGGGCCGTGTTTCGTTCCCGCTACCTGCTGGGGATTTCCGCCTATATGCTCATCCTGTCGGTGATCGCGACCTTCATCTACTTCACCCGTCTGCAGATGGTGGCGGAACTGAAGAAGGAAACGGATGCCCACACGAAGATTCTTGCCGAGATTGACCTGTACACCCAGATCGCGACGCTGGTCCTGCAGCTGGTGGCTGCCGGTCACGTCATGAAGCGATTCGGAGTCTCCGTCGCACTGGCGTTGCTCCCCTTGATGATGGCCGGGGGCTTCCTCGGGCTGGCGATCTTCAGCTCGCTGGGGGTACTGGTGGCTTTGGACGTGATGTTCAAGTCAGTGCAACGGTCGATCATGAGACCGGCCCGCGAAACGTTGTTCACCGTGGTCAGTCGCGCGGACAAGTATAAGTCCAAAGCCTTTACCGACACCTTCGTGTATCGCGGCGGCGATGTGATCGGCGCGCAGACTGAAGCCGTCATCAAGAGCCTCGGAATGGGAATGGTGGGGCTGGCCTCTGTGGCGATTCCGATTACGCTCGTGTGGGGTGTGCTCGGCTTCTGGCTCGGCCGCAAGAGCGGTGCCATTCAGGTTCAGCAGGAACTCGACGCCGCTACGGCACTGCTCCCGGAACCGGACCCCGTCACCGGCGAGGCCCCCGCGATCGTCGCTCCCCGATAGAGACAACGACAGGTCGATCGAGCGAGGATGGTTGCAAGCGGACCGGGTTGGTGGACTTTCTCGCATTCGGTGAGAAAGTCCCGGATCCGGCCTGCCAGGGCATTTTCGCCTTTCGATTGCCCCGCCCTCGCCACGTGGACGTCAGCCTTTCAACCCTCCGAAACACCTGCAGCGCGGGGACTGGAACGAGCAACATGTTCCAGCCAGCCAGTTGGGCAGTTAGAACATGACCTGCGCGCGGACGATATGTCATCCGCCCACAGCAGGAGGCTTATTGGGCTCAATGGCTGGGGATGAGCGATTCCCCGCCAGCTCGTGGGCTGGTCATCTCGGAGTGAATCGACAGGCGTCTGATCGTCGTTGCGATGGAGCTTGCTGTTGCTTCCCGGTGCACAGCAGGCGGACTTGCCGCTCACTCCGCTCGACGCGTGCAATCTCCCGGTAAAGTTATCCGGGGCAAGTCTCGCCGACGACGGCACGACGTGGTCTCCACGCAACGAGGGATCGCCCTGAAATCTCTGGGGACTGACGGTAGGAACTCGTTGGTAGGAGCTCGTTGGAAAGCGGTGTTCCTTCTTGAGTCGCTCGCCACGGAGAGGCGAGAACGGCTCCCGCGTTCCTCGCGGAAGGGGGAGAAATGAGGATGTTGCCTCCCGGGATGGCCGGACGGATTGACAGCATCAATTCGTACGGACTACGATCCGCATTCCTCGCGGTCAGACCCGCATTGGCGGAGGTGGTTGTGAGGAGATCGGGGCGTAGCGCAGCCTGGTAGCGCGCTTGACTGGGGGTCAAGAGGTCGCAAGTTCAAATCTTGTCGTCCCGACTTCTTTCAGAAACGAGCCCTTCGGCGAGAACGTCGAAGGGCTTTCTTATTTCATGGACAAGAGTTACGCCGTCGAGAACAGAGTTCAACCAGACGATTTCAAGCAATCGGCGTTTGGTGGCGTAGTCGGCGGTAAGCCATTTCTCTTTCAGGGTTTGTGAAAGTTCAAACACTTTCACCGCTAATTCGGCTGTTTCGTCCTTCGAGCGGTCCAATACATCCAGTTGCAGTTTGATGGAGGCCATGCGGTCGCGGATTTGCTGGTGCTTCTTGGCAAACAGATCCTGGTCGAGTTCTTCATTCAGCCGCATGTTGATGAGCCGGTCTTGCTGCTTGGAGAGCAGCGTCTGCTGCCGGGTGAGTTCCTGCCGTTGTGCCAGAGCGTCGGCCTGGGCGTCCTTGGTCTGGGAACGCAGCACGACCTTGAACCAGTCCCGGACGGATTCATCCTCGATCTTTATCCTGTCGAACAACGCCAGCACCTGTTGCTCAATGTCGGCTTCTTTGACCCGAACTCGGGGATGATTCTTTTTCGTGTACCGGGTACAGCGGTAGTAGACGTGTTCGTTGATGCCGCCGTCTTTGCGTTTCTTCCGGACCAGTTCGCCGGTGATCGGATGACCGCAGTGGCTGCAGGTCATGAACTGACCGGCGTAGGTCAGCGTCGTGGAATGGTAGACACTGCTACCGAGGAGAGCCTGCACGCGGTCCCAAGTCGCCCGGTCGATCAGCGGTTTGTGCTTGCCGGGATACCAGTTCCCCTTGTACTCCAATTCACCGATGTAGGCTCGATCTTTCAGGATGTTGGCGATCGAACTGCGGGGAAATGTCGGTTGGGACTTCCGCCAGAGACGCCCTTCGCTGTTGATCGTCTCCACCAGACCATCGAGCGTGCAGTTCTCGTAAGCGTAGAGATGGAAGATCCGCTGCACGTTGGCAGCTGGATCAGGATCGACTTCGACGATGCCCCGACCCTCTTTCCGAGCATTCCGGTAGCCGTAAGGCGCCAGACCGACAAACCAGCCGTCCTTGACACGCCTTGCTAAACCCTCCCGGACATCAACCGATTGCTGTTCGGTATAGAAGCTGGCCATATTGGCCAGAGTCCGCCGCATCATGCGACCAGCCGGAGTATTCTCGGTGGGCTGTGAGACGGAGATGAACGGCAGATCGTATTCCGACTCCAGCCGTTCCAGCTCGACATAATCGAACAGGTTCCGGGAGGCTCGGTCCACCTTGTAGAACAGTAGGCCATCCAGGGCGAAAGCGTTTTTCTTGGCGTAGGCGATCAGTTCGCGGAATGATTTCCGCTCTTCGCCTTTGCTGGCGGTTTCCGCAATCTTGAAGAACTTGACGACCTCACCACCCGCCTGCTCGGCATAGCGTTTGAGGGCGTCTTCCTGAACCTCTAGCGAAAACCCTTCGCGTTCCTGTTCCCGGCTGCTGACACGAGCCAAAGCGACGAACTGCTTCATCATCTATTTCCCGGAGAGAGCATCGAAGAGACGACCTGCATTGCGGATCATAGCAATCGCCTCTTCGACCGTCAGGAGTTGAGAGTAATGCGGTTGCCAGGTTTTCAGGGTCTGCTCGACCAGCTCCGGCGTGATCCAGTTCGGCGTCCCAGCAGGAAGGGGAACAGAAGATCTCTCGCTGAGTTGAGTCTTAGGGCAAGGCGCATGGTGATTACTCATGGATCGCCCCCCGCTGGACCAGGGCCTCCTTCGGAGGGAGGTGATGCCCGGAGCAGGTATCCCGGATCAATACCGAGCTTCACGCATTTCTCGAAATAGGCTTCCCGCCACTGGAGATAGAGATGAGTCTGGAGCAATTGGGTCAGATCGTAGAGAGCCGCATCCAGATGCGGATGATGACGTCGAGCCGCAAAGCTGATTAAGCAACCACCGATATGGGAGAGATACCATTCTATGGAAGCAGCGGATTGCGTCCGCTGGCGACTGACCGGAGTGAACGCACCGAAGGTCTTTCCGGCATCGATGACAGCCTGCCACCAGGGTGCGTAAACAGCTCGAGACAGATTCGAGTCATTTCCCTGATGCCGGAACGTGATCCACTTGGTGGTCAAGTCGTGCCAGATGCCGGGCAATGATTCCAGCAGCGATTCACAATCATGAATCTGATATTCTTTAAGAACCGGACGTCGCAGCTGAAACTCAGTCCGCCACACGTCCGCCACTGTCTCGGTCCCCCAAATGTCATTGAACCAGTACTTGGTTCCCCCGTGTCGAATCTCCCGGCCTTTGTCATACAGCCGCATTTGAATGGGGGATTGCCGCGCACCGACGTAGTACGTCTCCAGCCGTTCGCCATCCAGTTCCTGTCGCTGTTTGTTGTCGCGGGGAGAACGGCATTTCTGTAAGTATTCGAGTTGAAATCCACCTGGGACCAAGAGGTCCGCACAGAGATCCAGGCGGCTGGGCTTGACGCCTTGGCACTCCCCGCCCAAGCGTTCAATGATTTCCAGCGGTTCATTCAGACAGCCGGGAATCCACTGGCTCCAGAGCAGGCTGCAATTCAGCGAGAGATAAGCATTGGGAGTGCCGTAGCGCGGGGTCTCTGTATTCGCCAGAAAGAGGTGGAATTCCGGATACTGCAGATGATAAGCATATGAGGGCGGCTTACCGGAAGGCAGAAGCAGGCAGGCTCCGTCGTCTCCAAAGGGAACCCCGCCAGTTCCCGCTGCCCGGAGCTTCCCGTCTGCGAGATCTGAAAATAACGACTGCCCCGCCAAGCTCCAGTCGACATAGAGGCCGACATCCAGCGAATCCACGCCTGCCGCCAGGAACTGCCATTCCTGCGGCTCTGTATAGTGAGCAGGGCATGTTATAGACGATGCCCTGCGAGGACGCCGGGAGCGCTGCGAGCCGGTGGGTCGCGTCCCGTCCTCGCTCACGCTGCGGGCGGGTCCGCTCCCCTCCGGCTCGGACAATGGGGACATCCGGAGACGCGGAGCTTCCGCGCCGGAATGTGGCGGTCGAGGGGTGTTCACGAGGAGAACCTGAGAAGAGTATCAGAGAGATCACGAATCCATCGCGATCAGTCACGGCAAGCATTGCCATCTCTTCATCGTGAACCGTTCAGGCTCCCCCCCTGTCTCACGCTCGCGCCCTGGCACTGCGGTGCTTGATGGGACTTTGCGGACTTGCGTGGTAGGGCCCTACCTGTTGTTGAGATCGGACACGGACAGCAAACTATTTGAGCAGCATTGTGCGAGTTTTCAACGCGTGGTCAAGATTGATTTTGCAGAATGTGTCGGGAATCGGAAGTCTCGTGGACCGAGTTTGGGCAGCCTGGCATTCTCGTCTCTCAGAAGTAGGGGGCTCGCTAGGCATGCCCCCTACTTCGAGGAATGACAAAAGGTTTTAGAGCATTTTGACTTTTAAATGCCCCGTCCTCGCCACGCGGATGTCAGCATTTCACCATACGAAACGCTTGCTGCGCGGGCACTGGAAAGAGCAACCTGCTCGAACTGTGAGATCTCACCGCCCTGGCCGCCACCGGTTTGATCGACGGCGATGAGAGCAGCCTCGATTAAGTCAGCGCCACGGAGCCATTCTTGACCGTGCCGTTGCTGTACTTCACCTTGAACTTCAGCTGGTTGTTGGTCTCGTCGACCCACATGTTGACTTCGTTGTTGTTCAAGTTCGCGTCGGCCGTAGCTGCGGTCGCTGCTCCCACAATCGTCGAACCAGTAGAATGCAACTTCGTTTTCGGAGCGGTCACCCCTAGCCCGATGTTGCCGTTGCACGACAGCGAGACCTGACCGGAATTGTTGATCTCCAGCAGGGCCACTTGCGTTGAGCTGACATAGTGATAGACCAGCAACCGATTAGCTGCTCCGTGCGTGGAAAGTGTCCGCAGGAACATCGTCCGGTCCGCATCACCGGTGCTGGCATTTCTCAACACCAGACCGGCGACCGCCTGACCTGTGGGATAACTTTCGACGAACACACTCATGTTGCTGTTGGTCGAGACGAACCGGGCGGCATCGGCAGAGCCGGTACTGCTGGAGACATGCAACTTATTCCCTGGCGAGGTTGTGCCAATGCCGACATTACCCGCGATACTGCTGTCACCCGTCCCGCTAACGGTGAGCTTGCCAGCCACCTTCACTTCTTCACTGCTCTCCGCGGGGATGAGTTCCAATGCTGTTGATGTGCGGGAATAGAATGACTTCCAGACCGCTGCGCCGACGGATGCGTTCGTGCAGACCCAGGTGACGCCGGTGGAGGTGTTCAGCCACTGGTCATTGACCGCAAAGCCCTGGCTGCTGTCGCTGCCTGTCGTCGGGTTGGAGCCGGACTGATACGGAGCCCGGTCCGCCAGCTCCTTGAAGTTGTCGGTGAGCGCAATGCCCCCGGCTCCGGTGGCACCTTCGACTACATCCAGACCTTTATAGGGAGTCAGCGTCGCCATGGGGAAAGCTCCTGTTGATGAATAAGACGATCGGTTCTACGGAAGTTTATTGACGTGTTATACGTTACGTATCTTAACCGGGATTAATGTATGCTATTTCGGTGATAACTGCCCAGTCACAGCCCCCCGCTCGAAGTCCAAGTAAGTCGATCCCAGAGCCCGAAGCGTGAGCGAGGGTGACTGGAGCACTCGACCATTTCCAATCCGTGGGACGCTCCGTCCGGTCCCCGCGCTCCACCGTCAGTCGCTGCAGCCCATCCACTTCCCCGGCAGCTGGCGGGAACACTTTCGCCTGCCGGGAAACTGGTGACTGGATGGCTGCCGGAATCCGCCGCATTTCGTGAATCGGTTCTTTGCGAGCCAGCAGGAAATGAACCTGTTCCGGCATGAAAACGAACGCCACCAGCTCGACCTGTTCGAAACGGCAGGCTTCGGTCAACGTCCCCGCCAGCCACTTCAGCCAAACTTCATGGGTCAACAGCGGTCGTCGCTGATCGCAGGAGAATGTGAACTCATGCAGGTGGCCCGGTTCGTGAAATCGTTTGAGCTGCTTTCGATGAGGCATACTGTGTGACTTCCGTTGAACGCTGTTGGTTCAGTCATGGCACATCGACACTGGCAGAGCCAGTGGCACACGCTCCGGACCGATCACCCCTCATCAGCCGACAGTGCCACCCCGCCGATTATGCTTTTTGTGGCACGCTAATCCAGCCGCCATAAAGATGGCCGACCAAGAAATAACACCGGATAGATAATCATCAATCAAAACTGAGCCACATGCAAACTCAACAATGATCAGCGTAATCCATACAACAACCAGAAGTAAAGATAAAGTTAAGAATATGTTTCTAAACAAAACATAAAGTCCATTTTTTATGGTTATTTATCACAGCGGCAATCCTTGGCCTCAACGAAACCAGACACAGACGTCTGCCATTGCGCTCTAATGTAAAAATCACCATTAACTATTCCTAGCAATCCCAATGGATTCCAAGGCTCGAAGTCATACAGGTCGTGCATAACCCAGGTGACGGTGCACTTAAATGGCGACTTGCATTTCTTGTTCCCCGATGGGGGCCCCGACTGGCAGTTCGCTCTCCAAAATAAATAGTGTCTTTGCACAAACAGTCTCATGTCGATCTCGGAAAGGCGGGGGAGTATCTCGACTGATCCACCAAACAGAGAACACCACGTCTCTTTGCATTTAGGGAAAGGCTGCGATGGCTTAAGAAAGTCGTGCACGCGGCTCTCGGCTGCCTTTACACCTTCGAGTTGACGATATTCATTCACAAAAGAACCGGGCATGTAATAAATTGGATCGCCAGATCCATAATACCAATCGATGATTCCTTGGTTTCCTATGAACTCGTAAAATCCATTAATTAGCCACGGACCGTAGCCAACCTGCGACTCATTGAGGTAAACATCGTATGTTGGACCTTCAGGGATCGTTGGTCGACCCTGATTGTACGTGCCGGAGTTAAACACTTTGTCGCATTGGGTTCCTAGTGGATCCACTCCCCCCGGCACGAAGTACGCCCGGTATAGATTCAACCCGTCGACGAACCCCAGCGGGTCCACACTCCACCATCTGCCACTGGTCGGTTGATAGATTCTCGCCCGGACGTAGTAGATCCCGGTGTCGGGGTCTTTGTAGTACCCCACCCCGCCGCTTGTAATGGCCGCAAATGCCGGACTCCCCGGCCGGTCGAATCGACCCTGTGTTACTGGCCACTTCCGCGGTCGCGCACTGCAATCAATGCATAAATGAAAACAAAGAATGATGTAAATAAGCCCGCTTTTGCAGCAACAAGAAGTGATACCACAAAGGCAGCACCGCGCCGGTCCTGTCCGACACCAAAAAAACGACCAATCACTCCAAGCTGCTTATGTCCGTCAAGTATAACTAACAGCAATATCGCATAGCATGCAAACGAAACCATCAAGCAGGCTCGTACCGTAAGCAGCTGGCATTTATTCATTATGCCAGCACGGCGACTAGAGAGAAACCACATTCCCACGGAAATCAACATTCCCAATATGTAGTAAATGCAGTATAACATTCTTGTTCATCTTTATTTATAATAAAAGTTAGGTCAGCAATATTAAACTACAACAACTAATCTGGCCGATATGGCTCAATTCCTGCTTCCGCGAAGCATTCGCGATTCAACTGATTGCCACATCGGAGCTCATGTGTTAGCAGCGCGTCATCGCACACATATTTGTCGCAAATAAGTTTTGCGAATCCGAATATTGTACATGTGCTGACGCAAACGACAAAGCTTACCACTTCCGCATAGGCAAGCCATCCGCAAACCCCGGCGCATGTAACTTCAACCAGAAGCGATGGCCCATGCGCTTCTCCCATGCACGCCGCATAAAATGCAATGTTGCGACCATTGCATCGAACATAGTTTCCCATGGCGTCGGGACACTTGTCTGTGTCGCCAATAAACTTGTACCCAGAAGGATCCGTCCCATCGGGCACAAAGTACGCCACGTACAGATTTGGCCCATCAGCGAATAGGAACGGATCAGGCTGTGTCCAGCGGCCGGTGGGAGCGTCGTAGTCTCGCTGGCGGACGTAGTAATCGTCCGTGTCGGTGTTATATCGATAGCCGACGGAGCCGATCCACAGAAACGAATTGAGACTACTTCCGGTGTGTTCCAGAATCTCTCCCCAAGCATCATACGCATAGGTGTCAGTAACATTCTGGCTGATATCGGTCAGTTGAATGGTACTGCCGAGGGCGTCTTGGTGGTGCCAGCTCGTTGCTGAGCCTCTATGCTGGCTGATCAGATTGCCGTACATGGAGGGTTCCTGCGTGTAGACCGCGACGGTGGCGTTACTGCCGTTCAGGTCCACCAGGTAGGCTTGATTGTCATAGAGAAACTTCGTCGTGCCGGTACTGTCCTCCAGTTTGATGCGTAATCCGTTCGGGTCATAGGCCATTGTGTTTCGAATCCCCAACGGCAACTGCTTGAGAACTGGCCGGTTCTCATAGTCCCAGGTGGTGGTCGTCCGTTCCTCGGTTGGGGTGAGAATGAGTGTCTGGTTGCCGTTGGCGTCAAACGTGTACGTCGTCCGGCCGCTACTATTGATTGCATAAACGATCTGGTTGGCGTCGTCGTAAGTCGTGGTGGTGCGGTCACCGTTCTTAATGGCCAGGGTCCGGTTGCGGACGGAATCGTACACGTACTCATTGTCATAAGCTGCGCCCGCAGCGGTGGCGGGGAACGCGTTCCACTGATCGGCGGTGAACGCGTCCCAGTCGTTGGCCGTGAATGTTTCCCACGAACCTCCCGTGCTGCCGCTGCGCTGTTCGCGGGTCAGTTGATAAATGGCGTCATAAGAGTAAGTCGTCACCACGCCATTCGCATCTTCAATGCGGGTGCGGTGACCGGCAGCATCATATTGATAAGCATAGCTGCTGATGGTCGTGCTCTCGGATTTCAGATTCGCAAGTCGTGTGAGCTGATTGGCAGCGTTGTACGTATACGACGCCCGCGTGCCGTTCGAGAGGAGCTTCACCGTTCTTCTGTCGGCGACGTCATAGCTGAAGCTGGTCCGATTCCCTTGGGGATTCTGCAACGCGGCAAGCCGTTGGTTGGCATCATAGCTGTATGTAAACCGGCCACCGTCGGGGTCGATTGTTCTGGACCGGTTCCCGACCGCGTCGTAGCTGTAGGCGATAAGCTTGCTGGCACCCATATCAGTCGTCACCGAAGATTTTCTGCTCAGGGCATCATACGCCAGCGTGGTGCGGATGTCACCATTTTCTGACAGCACCCGGTTGCCGAGGATGTCGTACGCGAACGTCGTCCGGGTGCCGTTGGGGTACCGGCGGGTCAGTTCCTGGCCGTTGGCGTTGTAGGTATAGGACGTGCGGAGCCCCCGGGCATCGATGCGCACGGTGCGCTGTCCGGCAGCATCGTAAAGGAATGTCGTTCGACGATTCAGTGGATCGATGATCTGTGTCCGCTGGCCGTCGGCATCATAGGTATAAGTGTACCGCCGGCCGAGCGCGTTTTCCATTGCGATCTCCTGCCCGGCTGCGTCGTAGACCGTCGTCGTGCGGTGGCCGAGGGCATTGATTTGGGCGATCGGCTGGCTGGCAGTGTCGTAGACCGTGGTGGTGCGGTGGTTCAGCGCATCGACGGTGGCGATCACCTGGCTGTCGGCGTTGTAGATGGTCGTCGTGCGATGGCCGAGTGGATCTTCGACAGCGATTGTTCGCAGCGAGGAGTCATAAACATAGCTGGTGCGGAACCCGAGGGGATTAATCGTCGCTGTCGGCTGATCCACGCCGTTATAAATGGTGGTCGAGACCGCTCCCAGTGGATTGATTGTCTCGATCGGTCGACCGGCAGCATCGTAGACCGTGGTGCTGACCTGATTCAGCGCGTTGGTCGTGGCGATCCGCTCGCCGTTGAGATTATAGGTATAGCTGGTCCGCTGGTTGAACGGATCGATATTCGCTGTCAGGCGGGCATAACTGTAGACGTTGGTGGTGCGATAGCCCGCGGGGTTGATCTCGGCCAGTTGGCGGCACCCGGCATCGTACAGGTAGCTGGTGCGGGCCCCCGTGGGAGCGACATTGGCGAGGATGCGGTTGGACAGGTCGTACAGCACGGTCGTGCGGCGGCTGAGCGGATCTTCGGTCAGGACCCGCTGGCCGTTGACATAGCTGTAACTGGTGCGGTTTCCCAGGGGGTCGATCGTGGTGATCAGCTGGGCGAGCGAATCGTAGAGCATCGTGGTGCGGCGATTAAGCGGATCAATGATCGTCTCGTTGAGCCCCATGTTGTTGTAGAGGTACGAGGTGCGGGCATTGAGCGGGTTGACCTCGGCAATGATGCGGCCGTCGACGTTGCGGACCAGCGTGGTGCGAGCACCGGTGGGGGTCACGGTGGCGATGTGGTACTCATCGTTATCGTAGACGTAGGTCGTGCGGCCGGCGGGAGTGTGCTCGACTTCCAGCCAGCGAACGTTCTGTGAGAAGGTTTTATAGGTGTAGGTCGTGCGTCCGCCGACGGGAGGGATGCGGACGGTCATGAGTTGCCGGTCGTAGACGTACGTACTGCGGTTGCCGAGCGGATCGATTTCACCGACGAGATTGCGGTAGAGGTCGTAGATCTGGGTGGTGACCTGCCCGAGCGGTTTGGTGATGGTGGTGATCTCACCGGAAACATAGGTGAAAGTGGTGATGCCGCCGTCCGGAGCCTGCTCCCGAATCACAGCTCCAATTCCATTATAAGCATAGCTGGTCCGCAAGCCGTCTGGAGCAATGGCAGCCAGGATCCGATTGTTGCCGTCGTAGCGGAACTCTGTTTGGCACAATTCAGGCGTGGTCGCTGAGAGCAGCAGCCCTCCCGGGCTATAGCTGTATGTGGTGCGACGATTATACGGATCTTCAAAGGATTTCTGGTTCCCATTGCCGTCGTAGAGGATCGTATTACGTCGGCTGAACGGATCGGTGATATAGGTCACGCCGGGGTCGCGGGTGATGGTCCAGATGTACAACCCGGGAGTCGCAAGCAATCGTTGTCCGCCCCCACTTCCATCCTTACAGGCTTTTTTGATTCGATAAACTCTTCCCGTCGAGTCAGGGCCAACGGCTTCGTAATCGTATTCTGTCCCGTCATCATCCGTTTCCGTGAACGTATCGTCTCCATTTTTCTGGAATTTAGAGGTATTGCTTCCCACGGATTTATACTTTCCGCCGTCGTCCGGGCAAACATAGTAATGGATTGCACCGTCACATTTATATACGGAAGCTGTCTCACACTCTTGGTAGATTCTGACATACTCGCTAGGCAGACTGATTATGGCTGTCCCCATGTTGGGGCCGCTGGCGGAACTGGGACCTCCCTCCGCATTGCCGGTGCCGGACGACGGGGTTGGCAGCGTCCCCCCAACGGTTCCCTGGCTGGGATCTGGCTGCGTGCATCTGCCGCCACTACAGCTTCCTCCGCCACCTCCGCATCCGCAACAGTTAATTTCAATGGTACAGGTTTCAGACACAGGCACAGGGATAGGTGTGGAGCACTGTCCGGGGCGGTTTTTGCCAAAGCACTCTTCGAGAAAGGTGGCTTCGTCGGGTGGAGAGAGGTTTAGGGTCCCCGAGACACCGGAGACATCGCAGTAGATGAAGCTGCCAAGCTCCGTCAACTTGATGCTAGAGGCTCCAATAAATTCATCGAGTGTCAAATCTGCCCACAGACTAATTCTGTCTGAGTCATTATTTATACTGACACCTGCAAAAACAGAAACTATGCATCTGTCGGCATAGAACAATATAAAGGCGTACGCGTCTAATGGCTGCGGTAATGGGTGGTGGCAGTATACAACTGTTTCACTGGGCATCTCCCATGTGCACTCGTCTTCCAGTTTACCTAAGGCATATGAACGATTGAATTGATAACACCCATCACAGAAGTCGTCAGCGACTCCTTGGACTTCAAGTGATGCAGGCCCCATGCTGTCGCATGTACACGCAGCGCAGGCTGCTAGTGTCGCGTAGTCTGCAAGTTCACCCTTCAGAGGAATTACTTCTAATAATTCAGGCCAACTGGCGCTGTGCTTTCTCGGAAAATTCGATTGCTGCCATAAACTGCCAGTGTGCAGCGTGACTGAAATTGGGCTGGATTCTAGTGAGACGTCACTTGCTTTCCACGTGGCTGTGCCCTGCTCGCCAATTAATCTCAAGGTGAAATCTGATTTCATGTCTCGTTTTGTAAAGTCCGCAATTAGGTATCTATAACCACAGCCGGAATCGAGTTCAGAAATCCATGTTGCTCGTCGATTTGACGTCGATTTTAGTTCAAGAATGTAGTCGCCCTGAAGAAGGTGTGAGTCTGGATGTTCAGATAAGTGAATGGCAGGAAAGGTTACTTGGAGGTATCTTGGGTGGCGATTTAATGCAATGGTATGACTTGTTTGCATTATTTGCTCCAAACATAAAAGATAAAGAACTGTCTAGGTCCAAAGGATGATTACTGTCTGTTATTGGTTTGGTAGGTTGTTGCCCATCTCCCCACTGGGCAGTGAAACGCTTTTCCCTGGGCCTTGACCGCCAGGTGGCAGCCGCATTTCAGGCAGCGGCTGCCGTGGCGGAGCTCGCAGGTGTCACAGATCTCCAAGCGTTGTTGATACTCTTCGGGGCTGACCGTCCGGGCGCCGTCCGCAATAAACGATGCCAGCGAACTGGCCAGATTCCAGCCTTGCTGCAACAGAGACGGGAACCGTGCGGGAGCAGCCTGTTCACGGTTGAGGGCGGCTGGTGGAGGGATTTTTCCCAGTGTCTCCAGGTCCCGCGGCTGGGGACAGGGGACTTCCCGCATACTGCACCGACGACAGATCTCGGCGGAGACTCGTTGACCGGGAGCCCGCACCTGCGTGTGCCGACAGAGGAACGTCGTCGGGTCGGGGGTCGAGACCCGCAGGTTGCACGATGGGAGGGATTGGTCATTGGTCATTGAGGGAGGAGTTAGGAAATAGGAGTTAGGAGTTCGCCAGGGTGAATTCAGGGGTGAATGCCTGTTGCAACGCTTGAACTGCACTGACGGTACAATGCTGTTTATCCAGAGGCAGGCCGCCGAGGAGGTCGGCCAACTGTGCAGCCGTCATTGCGGCGCTCTCTTTCACCGACTTGCCGATCAGCCATTCCGTCAGCACCGATCCGCTGGCGATCGTCGCTCCGCAGGCGTTGCAGTCGAACGTGGCCGCAGCGATCTTGTGATCCTCCACTTTCAGATTGAGCACAAAGAACGGGCCGGCCCCGGGCGTGCCGACAACGCCGAGGTGTGTTTTGTCCGGGAGCGGCCCCCGGTTCCGGGGCTCCTGAAAATGTTCCATCACAATGCTGGTAAATCGGGACATCACAGCATCTCCAACGGGGTGAATTCGACAGCACTCGCGGATGCGGGAAGATTAAAAGCACTCGCTGACGCTTCGTGCTCTGGGAATGACGCTGCGTGCTCGGATGGGGGCGCGGGAGATTCGGAGTGCGGGGCGCACTTCCGGGCGAGTCGTTTGCGTCCTTCCCTTGCCGGTGCATAGTCGGGGTGTTGATCCAGGATCATTTGCCACTGCATCTCAGCCTCGTCGAGTTGACCCAAGTCTTCATACACGACTGCTAAGTTATGCCGGGCTTTGTAGTCGGTGATCCCCACGTCGACGCTGGAGAACTGCCGCTCCACCGGTTCATTTAAGATGCGTAAGTAGGTTTGCTTCGCTGCGTGTAGCCTTCCGAACTGGTGCAGCAGCATGGCTCGGCGGAACAACAGTTCCTTGTCGTCGGGAAAGAGCTGCAGGCCCTGTTCGCTGGCAGTCCAGGCCTCTTCAAATCGTCGGGCCTGCATCAGGCTTCCCAGCAGCAGGGCATACGCCTTGCGGACGTGGGAATCCTGCGGGGGCGAGACCTCCAGGCAGCACTGCAGGTAATTAATAGCTTGCGCATGGTCGCCCGCGTCAGCGTGAGTCATTCCCAGGTTAAACAGTGTAAACGGATGCTCGGGGCGGTCGGCCAGCTCCAGCTCGAGCAGCCGGAAGTCACGCGCCAGCTTCTTCGCATGCACCTCGGGAGTATGTTCGGCTCCCGAGTGGACCACATAAATCTCAGTCCAGCCGACATCGCCCCCTGCTCGACGGATCGAGGGCAGCACCTGCTCATGAATGCGGAACTCGAACTCCAGCTCGGGAAGATTGCGAATCAGCTTGACGTGATCGACCACGGTCACGTCCTGAGCTTCCCTTCCCGGGCAATGCACCTGCATCACATAACCGAGGATCTGGTCAGGATGCGGACCCTGCACCAGTTCGCGCAGCTTGCGGCCGCAGTCGGCGGGGATGGTGTCGTCCGAGTCCATCCAGAACAGCCATGCGCCGCGGGCATGGGAGAGCGAGATGTTACGGGCAGCGGCAAAGCTGTCCGGCCAGGGGAACTGAAACACCCGCGCTCCCAGTTCGGCGCAGATCTCAGGCGTGCGATCCGTCGAGCCGGTATCGACGACCACGATTTCATCGACCCAGGGACGAATCGATTCCAGACAGGGGCCGATGGTCCGTTCGTTGTCCCGCACAATCAGGCAAACGGAGAGCTGGATCGGGTTCGGCTCCAGCTGCAGACTGCCGTCGTCCGCCTGGCCGAGGATGAACGGGGGACGGGGGTGACGAACGAGAGAATTTTGAACCACGGAAGGGACGGAAACGACTGCAGAAAAAAGTGGCACCGCAGAGGGGGATGGAGACTTCTCATTAACCGCGGCATGATGCCCGCGCGTCGTCTCTGCGTTCCTCCATGTTTCAGGTTTTGTTTTCTGGGAACGTTCATCAGCGGACTGATGTCCACCGCTCGCCGGGAGAAATCCCGCCGTCACATTCCCAGTTTTCCGTGGTTCTCCTCCCTCTCCAGCACGCGCGGGTGCGGGAAGATTAAAAGCACTCGCTGACGCTTCGTGCTCTGAAAGTGACGTTGCGTGCTCGGAATGAGAACCGTTCCACTTCTGTTTATAGAGCTGCTGGTTCTTGCGGAGCACAGAGACGAAGTCGACATCACTGCCCCGGAACGTCACGCTGCCGAAGTGGTGCACGAACGCGCCGCGAGCGATCACCGCCCGCTGTCCCGCTGCCAGCGCGCGGCGGCAGAAGTCATCATCTTCAAAGTTGCCGATCCCGAACCGCTCATCGAACCCGCCAATGCTGTCGATCACGCTGCGGCGGATCAGCAGACAGAACCCCACCAGCCGGTCGGTGGCGACCAGCTCATGACCATGCTGTTGTCCCCACTCCCAGGCGAATCCGTCCAGGTCTGCCAGCTGTTGGTAAGCGACGGCAATCTGCTGCTCACCGCTGATGCAGTTCGTCACCGGACCGACGAGGCCAATTCTTTCATCGAACTGGAGCACATCGAGCAGCCGCTGCAGCCAGCCGGTAGTCACCAGCGTGTCATTGTTGAGCAGCAGGATCTGCTCACCCCGCGCAGCGGCAATCCCCTGGTTCACCGCTGCCGGGAACCCGCAGTTGTCTGCATTGAGAATCAGCGCGTCGATCCCTGCCTGCTTCAGGAACTCCGGTGTCCCGTCGGTCGAGCCGTTATCGACCACGATCAGCTCATACGGTTCATTAGTCCGCTGTCGAAGGCTGTTCAAACAGCCCTGCGTATAGGCCCACTGGTTGTGCGTCACCAGAATGATCGAGGTCAGCCCGGAGGGGCGCTCGGTCCGGGGCCGCGAACGTGTCAGATATTGATAGGCGAAGAACTCGGCGGTTTCCTCCTGTGAGGCTGTGGTCATCGTCAGCGCGCCGATGCGGATCTGCTGCGGCTGCCCCTGTTGCTGCCATTCCTGATAGCCGTCACCGGGCACCATCCGCAACTCCTCAACCGCGAACCCGGTGCGGTACAGCAGCTTCTCGATCTCGCGGCGGGTGAAGAACCGGACGTGATCATCGTCCAGCAGTCCGGCTGATTCGTAGGTCCAGTTCCCCGCTAAAAGGGATTGCACCACGCTGTGATGGCGAACGTTCGGCAGACTGATGACCAGACAACCTTCCGGCGTGAGCCACTCGCGGATCTGCCGCAGCAGAGTCTCCGGCGAGCGCAGATGCTCCAGCACATTCTGCACAGATCACACAGTCGAACGAGCTTGTTTCGAACGGCAGTGGGTCTTGTTCGAGATGCCGCTCGTACACTGCGTCCAATGACTGTCGGGCCTGTGCAGCCGCTTTGGGGTTCAGTTCGATACCGGTGACATGGGCTCCCTGTCGTCGCTGGAGGGCTGCCCCCAATCGGCCGGAACCGCAACCGATGTCCAGCACCCGCTGCGCTGTCGATGGCACCAGCTCCAGCACATCTGGACGGTCATGCTCGAAGTACGTGGCGGATTTGACGAGCGGCTGCAGCGAAGAATTTTTGGAAGCAGAGGAGCTCTGCACAGGAGAACGTTCATGACGCTGAATGATTACCTGACCGTTCTGCACCACCTGGTCGAGATCCCACGTATCGAGCAACCACTGCTGCCAGCGGTCCACGTCCAGCCGACGTTCCCGATAACCCGGCAATGTTGGTGTGGCTGGGTAGTGGTCGATGGAGATCGACATCTCCTGGGCCACCCGCTGGCCCGCTCGCTGCAACTGGAGACAGAAGTCGTAATGCTCCCCCCCCACCCCTCCCCGCCAGTGGCAGGTGTCAAATATCTCCCGTCGAACGCTGTTGGTTCAGTCATTGCACATCGGCACTGGCAGAGCCAGTGGCACACGCTCCGGACCAATCACCCCTCACCAGCCGACAGTGCCACCCCGCCCACTGGGCTTGAGCACCACCGTCTGGATGCCGTCGGCATCGAACGTGTAGGTCGTTGAACGATTCAGCGGACTCTGGGTCCGCGAAACAAGACTTGAAAGCAGGTTGCCAAAGAACAGTTTTCACGACAATCCATCAAGGCGAACGGAAATTGAAATAGCCGCTGCCCTGACGCTCGAACAGCACGGCTCGCAGAGCCGTGGCACCCAAAATCCTTACTCACTCAACCCGGGCACCCGGCGTTGAGCTGACATAGTGTAAGACCAGCAGCCGGTTGGCAGCTCCGTGCGTCGAGAGCGTCCGCAGGAACATCGTCCGATCGGCATCACCGGTGCTGGCATTTCTCAGCACCAGGCCGGCGACCGCCTGGCCTGTGGGATAACTTTCAATATACACGCTCATATTGCTGTTGGTCGAGACGAACCGGGCGGCATCGGCGGAACCGGTGCTGCTGGAGACATGCAGCTTGTTGCCCGGCGAAGTCGTGCCGATACCGACATTGCCAGCGATGCTGCTGTCTCCCGTGCCAGTGACGGTCAGTTTACCCGCCACTGTCACCTCTTCGCTGCTTTCCGCGGGAATGAGGTTCAGTGAGGTCGACGAACGGGAGTAGAACGACTTCCACACTGCTGCTCCGACGGAGGCATTTGTACAGACCCAGGTGACGCCGGTGGAGGTGTTCAACCACTGGTCATTGACGGCAAAGCCCTGACTGCTGTCACTGCCGGTGGTCGGGTTGGAGCCCGATTGATACGGAGCCCGGTCCGCCAGCTCTTTAAAGTTATCGGTGAGGGCGATGCCCCCTGCTCCGGTGGCACCTTCCACAACATCCAGACCTTTGTAGGGAGTCAGCGTCGCCATGGGTCAAGCTCCTGAGGGGGTTAAATCGAGTCTTGAAATGAAGATTGTTTAGCTGCACGCTTCACGTGTGCAGACGTTGCTCTCAAAGTGTGCCACTGGCTGTGGCAGTGCCGATGGAAGGAAGGCTCTGAATGTGCTTCCGAAGGCTGTGGATGCTCGGCAAGTCGGGGTCATCTGGTTCCGATTCAGGTCGCAGATGGAACCGGGCTGATGACCATTTCCAGTCGATCGCTCTCTCACACAGCCCTCGTTTGCAGGGGTTGTTGTGAATGTTGTCAATGCTGAGGCTGCCGGAGCCTCTGCCGAGAAGAGATTCCGGTCAGACCCTGCTCCTGCCTGCCAGAACCGAAAGCAGGTCTTCCCTGGCCGCTCCTGAATCGTCAGTTCATGGAGTCACGCCGAGTTGCTTCGTTCGAGTTGAGATTTGACCTGCTTGGAAAACGGTTGCTTGATCCGGGTCGGGAATTTCCCCAACTGAGGGTCGGGAGTCCGGGGATTGACCAGGAAATGAACATGTTCCGGCATAAAACGAACGCCACCAGGTCGACCTGTTCGAAACGGCAGGCTTCGGTCAACGTTCCCGCCCGCCACTTCAGCCCAACTTCATTGGTCAACAGCGGTCGTCGCTGATCGCAGGAGAATGTGAACCCATGCAGGTGGCCCGGTTCGTGAAATCGTTTGCGCTGCTTCCGATGACGCATACTGCGTGACTCCCGTCGAACGCTGTTGGTTCAGTCTCCGAACATCGGCGCTGGCAGAGCCAGTGGCACCCCCTCCGAATCGAATATCCCTCACCAGCCGACAGTGCCACCCCGCCCACTGGGCTTGAGCACCACCGTCTGGATGCCGTCGGCATCGAACGTGTAGGTCGTGGAACGATTCAGCGGACTCTGGGTCCGCGAAACAAGACTTGAAAGCAGGTTGCCAAAGAACAGTTTTCACGACAATCCATCAAGGCGAACGGAAATTGAAATAGCCGCTGCCCTGACGCTCGAACAGCACGGCTCACAGAGCCGTGGCACCCAAAATCCTCACTCACTCAACCCGGGCACCCGGCACTCAATTCTCGCTCAACCGGAGCACCCGGCCGTTACTACACTACGGGGAGGATTGCTCAGAATCGAACTCAGGCAAGCCGAAGTTGTCGTCAACATTTGAAATCTTTCGGTACCATTCCATAAACTTTATGTCAATACACTCTTCTGGATCAAAAAACAGATTTCCCATAGTGTTGTCAATGTCTCTTATTCGAGTCAGTCCATATTCATGCAGAATATCCTGGGATGCCTTCGGGCTTCGCGGTTGATTTAGTTCGTCGAGCAACATCCCAAACTGGCGCAGGCAAGTCGCGTATTTTGGCGCCCCAATGTCTTCACACGCCGCGACGGTTTCTTCGAAAAAGTGCCCCCAAGTTTGACCGATCCATGCCACCAATCCGTCAATAAGTACATCTTGCATGAGCCCAAATATTAAAACTGCATATCGTTCCGCGGAAGAACATCTTGAGAAAAACTCCGCTGACATTCCTGGTTTATGCGGATCGACGTCCCAGTTCACTTTGTCAATTCCGGAGCGGGCAATTCGCTTTACATTGCGTGAAAATACTTTTCGTTCCTCATTCGTGTATGGCATTGTAAACCCGAGAAGGGAAAGGATTAAAAAAAATTTGGCCCGTCCCAGTAGGTTGTACTTCCTGGCTGGCTGATTGCTATCGCACCCACAATTATGCATGCTCCTGCCATATCTCCAAATGGAAGTGTAAGGTCCGAGCATGCCGCTATTCCTGCGATTGTAATCACGCCTACTCCCACTCCACAGGCAGCTGCTATGGATTCCCTTGATGGCGGTGCCCCAATTGGTCGAAAATGTGGCTGTGGCTGTGGCTGTGGCTGTGGCTGTGGGGGAGGGGGAGGAGCGCACATGTTATTGATAACATTATTGAGGAAGTCCAAGTTCGACGGACCGGTATGATCTCCACGATAGGGTCCAATGTGTGGAAACGGGACCGGACCGATATTTCCAGGCCTCATTTTTAATTCCGATGTCGCTTGGTATATCAGCGATCTGATGCCTTTCAATGCGGAGCAACAGTCTGGAGCGTTGTCGTATATTGCATCTACTTGGTCAATGTACGTTCCACCACCTAGTTTGTGGTGGACGGTGTGATGTTCAGATCCAATCCCCCAGCCAGGGTCATATCGTGTCGTAAATTGATTGACGAAGTCCTGCACCTCTTGAGCATTAGACCACCCACACAGCTTGCGCAGCTTCTCGAGTTGTCGTGGGTTTTGGGGAAACCAGTGGTGATCCCAGGGCGCCAACCCCGTGGGATCAATCCATTGAGGCACAAAATGTCCCGCGTACAGATTCATGCCATCGACGAACCCAAGCGGGTCCACGCTCCACCATCTTCCGATCGTCGGCTGGTAGATTCTCGCCCGGACGTAGTAGATCCCGGTGTCGGGGTCTTTGTAGTAGCCCACGCCGCCGATCCATTCGAACGGTGTCGGCGTATTGCCCGTGCGGACCAGCACGTCTCCCCAGGCATCGTACTCGAACGTATCGGTGATGTTCTGGCCGACGTCGGTTAGTTCGGTGGTGCTGCCGAGAACATCCTGCTGATACCAGCGCGGGGTCCAGATTCCGCCGGCCAGCCGATATTCGCTCAGCAGGTTGCCGTAAGTGGCAGGCTCCTGCGTGTAGGCGCACTGCAGCACATTCCCCGCATCGGTTTCCAGCAGATACGCCTGGCCGTCGTAGATAAACTTCTTCGTCCCGGTGCTGTCGTCCAGTCGGACTCGCAGCCCGTCGGGATCGTAGGCCATGGTGTTGCGTAAGCCGCTGGGCAGCTGAATGAGCGTGGACTTGTTCTCGTAGTCCCAGGTGGTCGTGGTCCGTTCGCCGCTGGGCTTGAGCACCACCGTCTGGTTCCCGTCAGCATCGAACGTATAGGTCGTGGTCCCTGTGCCATCGATGCTGCTGATGGTCTGATTGGCCGCATCGAATGTCGACGTCGTGCGGGCGCCGTTGGCATTCTTCACCAGCCGGTTGCCCGCTGCATCGTAGGTGAATGTATTCCGGAAACTACCCGGCGAGCTTCCGTCTATCCCAAACAAGTTCCACTGATCAGCTGTGAAGGCATCCCATTGATCAGCGGTGAATGGAGCCCAACCCGGTTCTGTCGCAGTTCCGGTTCGATGCTCTTCCGTGAGCCGATACGTCCTGTCGTAGCTCCAGGTCGTCACGGTGCCGCTGGCGGTGAGAATCTGCGTGCGGTTCCCGGCCTTGTCGTATTGATAGCTGAATCCAGAGATCGTGTCACCGGTCGATTTGCGGTTCGAGATTCCGGTCAACTGGCTGGCAGCATCATAGCTATAGGTGGCGCGGGTACCGTTGGCCAGTTGCTTCAATGTACGGCGACTTGCGTTGTCGTAAGCGAATGACGTGCGGCCGTTCTGGGGATTACGGACCACAGTCAGCTGCTGGTTCGCATCGTAAGAGTAGGTGAACACGCCGGCACCGGCAGCTTGCAGTTGTCGCCGCTGGCCAGCCGCTTGGTAGCTGTAGGTCAGAATCGCTCCGCTCGGCTGGGTCACCGACCGCTTGCGGTTCAGCTCATCGTAGGTCGTGGTATAGCGACCGGTGGCATTGGCCATGACTGTTCTCGCTCCCAGTGCATTGTACACAAACGTGGAGCGGGAGCCATCGGGATATTGCCGCTGGGTCACGCGATGGCCTGCATCGTAGACATACGTGGTGAGATTTCCCCGAGCATCGCGGCGGGTCTGCAGGTTGCCGTCGGCATTGTACGTGGAAGTAATGCGGCGGTTCAGCGGATCGATTTGCTGGATTTGTTGCTCCGCCAGATCATAAGTGAGCGAGTAGCGTTTGTTGAGTTCATTGATCTGGGCGATCGACTGACCAGCGGCATCGTAAACGGTGGAGGTGCGGTTCCCCAAGGCATTGATCTGCGCCCGAGGACGGCTGAGAACGTGTTTGAAAAATCAGTTTTGAAGCCGAGTGAGGCGTTTGCTCATCAGGTTGATCATGGCGATGTCGGTCACCGTTTCACTCGACTCGGGTGTTCGTTCGTAGTCTCGGGAGTGTCGTCGATAGCGGGCCAGCCAGGCGAAGGTCCGCTCCACAACCCACCTTTTCGGCAAGACCACTAACTTCTTTTGCCCAACTGGCCTGAGGACAACCTGCAAGACCCAACCGAATGTCTGCCGAACCCACTTTGGCAGTTCCTTACGCCCATAGGCTGAGTCGGCAAATAAAACCTTCAATCTGGGACAGACCTGCCTCAACTTCATCAACAGAAAGCAGGCTCCGTCGTGATCCTGCCAGTACGCTCCGTGCACGACCAAGGCCACGATCAGGCCCAGCGTGTCGACGGCAATGTGCCGCTTGCGACCTGTGATTTGCTTGGCCCCATCGTATCCCCGCTCGAATCCCCCTTCTGCGGTCCGCACGGACTGACTGTCCAGAATCGCCACGCTGGGACGTTTTTTCTTTCCCCAAGCCCGGCGGAGCTGTTCCCTCAGGTGCCGGTGAATTTGTTCCCAGAGACCACTGCGAACCCATGGTCGGTAAATGCCATAGACCGTACTCCAGTTGGGAAAATCGCCAAGGAGCAATCTCCATTGGCAACCGGTTCTGACCACGTACCAGATGGCATCCAAAACCCACCGCCGATCGATGGGAGGACGCCCCCGACGGGAAGGTTGGGGAAGGTATTTCCGGATCAGTTGCCACTGCTCATCCGAGAGATTGCTGGAATACTTCGTCCTCAACACGCCTGCGGCTCCTTCCTGGGATTGCCAAGATGTTCGCAAGGGAGCAGTAGCCGTTTTTTCAATTCATCGCAATTTCATAACACGTTCTAAGAGAGAATCCAGGCGGATCGTTTTGGTCACGATGCCGTATTGAGGCTGGTCAGGATGGCCAGGAAGTTTGATATATGCGGTGTCGGAGTGTCCTCCGCTGAGTGTCACTGTGCTTCTGTTCTTCATGATTCCACTACGTCATTGTGGGCTGAATCTTTGCGAAGGCCAGCAGCATACTTGCATTCGATCTGCATCGATACGGCATTCGTCTACAGGGGAATGATCGTTTGTGATGTGCGGGAGACGAGCGATATCACCGTATCCGGAATGTTTTCATCTCGTGGGCTCGAGTGCTGTTTTCAGTCAGCCAGCGCTGGCGTTGAAAGGGGAGTGCCAATCCCTGCATTGTATTCCAATTGGAGTTGATTGTACGCAGCCCCGAGACGCATTTCTTATCAGTATCGATGCCGAACCCTGACTGGCGGGTGGGCCGTGCCATCGTTTACTCGATGTCACGGGGGGGGATGGTCATCCAGTCCTGACGGTGCTGGAGCAGCGAGGCGGCTCGATTTGCAGTCGGATTGCATTTGTCTCGCTGACGCAGTCGCATTAGAATCGAGACAGGATTGTGGTTGTTGAGTGCGGATTCTCTGGAGTGAGTTGCATGGCTGCGCGTCGTTCTTCGCCTGAACAAGTGGATCGGGCCCGCGAGATTCTGCGGGCTGCAGGCTTGAGGAGCACTCCGGCCCGGATTTCGGTGCTGCTTGAACTGGAGGCGGCGACTTCTCCGCTGACGCATGCGGATTTGACCGAACGGCTGGTCCCGGCGGGGTTCGACAAGACGACGATCTTCCGGAACCTGAACGATCTGACCGACGTGAATCTGGTTCGGCGGACGGAACTGGGGGATCACGTCTGGCGTTTCGAGTTGCGGGGAACCGACTCGCATACTGATGACCACCCGCACTTTGTCTGTGTCGATTGTGGAGGGGTCACGTGTCTGTCTGATGTGGAGTTGACGACCGCTTCGCGAAAACGCTCCAGTGAGATCGGACAGATCACGGAGATTCTTTTAAAGGGGCATTGCGTGACGTGTGCCGGGGCAGCGGGGTAGGGTGGGGTGGTCGGCGTCTGGGCCGGAGCGGGTCGGAAGATTGGGGGGCTGAGGTCGGGGGGAGCCCTGATCGCTGTGAATGTCTCCGGGACACATATTCCGGTCAGGCCTCCCTCCCTCCGCTGTGGCGACGGGATTGAGCCCGTCACGCGAGCGCGAGTCCTTCGCGGTTTCAATGCGAATCATGCTGCACACTCTCTTGCACAGCTTCCAACTTTCGCCGCCCGAACGCATTTCCTAAACTGAATGTGAGCAGTTTGCTACTTTCAATCCTCGCTGAGCCTGCGTGTCATCTGGTGAAATGCTGACATCCGCGTGGCGAGGACGGGGCAAGCAAACGACAACATGCTCTGAGACCTGCCGAGTGGCTCCCTGCCTGCTTCCGTTCCTGCCTCGACGTTCGGATGTGAACCATGCTCTGGTCCAGAACGCTGCTGAAGTCTGGAGTTCTGTTCTTCCTTCTCGCGGGTGCTCCGCGCGTGGAGGCGGGACTCGGACCGGAACCGGAGAATTACTTTCCGGATCGCATTCGTCCCCTGCTCGTGAAGTATTGTGGCGATTGCCATCATCCGGATGATCTCTCGAATCATGTGCAGTTTCTCACTCCCGAGTTTGCACAGGGGATCGGCGGGAAGCGGACACTCTGGAACAGTGTCGCCGCGCAGCTGTTCAATCGAACCATGCCCCCCGCATCGGAAGTACAGCCTTCTGAACAGGAACGCATGGAGATCGCACACTGGATCAATAACACTTTGCGGGCCACCGCCTGCGATCAGGGGGATTATGCCGGCGCTGTCGTCGCGCGACGGCTGAACCTGAGGGAATATGAGCGGACCATCCGCGACCTGATCGGACTCCGCTTCGATTTCAGTGAGACCTTTCCGGCCGATGGAGGCGGGGGCGAGGGATTCGATAACAACGGAGAGACGCTTTACCTCCCGCCGATGCTGATGGAGAAATATGTCGAGAGCGCCCAGCGGATTCTCGAGACGGCGATCGACACTCCGCCGATGCAGCGGGAGTTCCCCGCGTCGGAGTTCGTCAGTGAACTCGGGGAGCAGTCCGAAGCGGGTTTGCTCCTCCCCCCTGGAGCAGAAGCGGGAGTTCTGATCAGTCTGTATCGCAACGGAAAGTCGATTATTCAACTGCGGCTGACGAATCGGGAATCGCTTCCCTCGCAGCTCGAATTGCTGGTGGACGATTTGCCGGTCAACAGCCAACAGGTTGTCCCGGGAAAGCAGTCGATCTCCGCGGAACTGCAACTGACGCGTGGACTGCACACGCTGAAGTTCCGTAATCAGCAGACGGGGCAGCCAATTGTCATCCAGCAGCTGACGTTGCGTGAGGCGGAAAGAAACTTCACGCCGCAACAGCAATTGGCCCATCAGCGGATCATGGGAGCCGCACCGGGATCAGGACTGGAGACGCGCGACGAGGCGCAGCGGATTATCGCCGCCTTCGCTGAGCGGGGCTTTCGACGTCCTGTGGCGGAGGAAGTCTGGCAACCGTACCTGAAGCTGTATGACAGAGCGACAGAGCGGGGTGACCCATATCCCGAGCGGATCAAGCTGGCGCTGAAGGGGATTCTGGTCTCTCCCCGATTTCTGATGCGGATCGAGGAGCCTCCCGCGAGACCCGGCATTCATCCGTTGGATGACTATGAACTCGCCTCGCGACTCTCGTACTTCCTGTGGGGGACAATGCCCGATGAAGAGCTGCTGCAACTCGCCCGTGAGGGGAAGTTGCAACGGGAGGACGTGTTGATGCAGCAGGTGGACCGGCTGCTCGACAGTGATCATGCGCTGGCGTTTATGGAAGATTTCATGGGGCAGTGGCTGGGGACACGCGAAGTCGGTCGTCGAGTCATTCCAGAGCGTCCGGCCAATCGGGATATTATCAATCGGGCCATTGTGGACCTGAGAGATCAGCCGGTTTATCTCTGGAAGTTTCTCCTGGATCACAATCGCAGCATTCTGGAATTGATTGATGCCGATTACGTCATCGCGAATACCAATGTCGCGCGCTATTACCAGCTGCAGGATGTGGATGGGACTGAGTTTGTTCCGGTTCCCGATCCGGAACGTCTGCGCAGCGGCGTTTTGGGGATGGCGGCTGTGCATCTGGTGACATCGAATGCGACTCGCACCAGTCCGGTGTTGCGAGGGGCCTGGGTGCTGGAGACATTGTTAGGAACACCCGTGCCGTCACCACCTCCCGATATTCCTCCGCTCAAGCCGAAGAATAGAACCAGCAATGTGACTGTCCGCGATGAACTGCTCGCGCACCGCGATTCGCCCGCGTGTGCTGCCTGTCACAACATTATCGATCCGATCGGATTTGCGCTGGAGAATTATGATCTTGTCGGCCAATGGCGGGATTCCGCTGGCGGCCAGGCAATTGATTCCTCTGGTGTGATGCCGGATGGCGAAGCAGTCAATGGCCCTGCCGATTTAAAGCGTGTCCTTCTGAAGCGGCAGCCCCAGTATGTCCGGCATTTCACACAGAAGCTGCTGGGGTACGCCCTGGGGCGAAGTTTGCTGGATCAGGATGCCTGTACGATTGAAAGAATCGCCGATCGGCTGCAGGCGAACGACTATCGGGCCCGACAACTCGTCAAGGAAATCGTGCTCAGTGTTCCGTTTCGCAGCCAGCAACTCGTGCATGCGGACGGATCGCCTGTGCTGGAGCCAGCACCTGTGGACGGGGTGAACCGGCCTTAATATCTGCTGAAGGCTCGTGTTCCGTGCCGGAACGATCGTCACGCTCCTCCGTCAGACAGTGGAGAACCCGGGGCGTGTGAAGAATTGAGTGGAACTCAGTTATCAAAATCCGATAATGTATCATCGCCTGCCTGAGTGTGCCCCGTTTCTGCCCGCCTGAGGGAGCCACGCATGTTTCAGCCAATTTCACGCCGACATCTCCTCAAGGGACTGGGGGCCGCCCTGGCTCTCCCCTGGCTGGAGTCCATGGCCCCCGCTGTCAGTTCCACGGAACAACTGACGCGGCCGCCGTTGCGGACGGCATTTCTGTTCATGCCCAATGGTGTGGTTCCCGATCACTACACTCCCCCCGGAGAAAGTGAACAGTGGGAGCTGACACCCATGCTGCAGCCGCTCAAGAATGTCAAAGATGAGCTGGTCCTGCTGGAAAACCTGTGGCATGAAAAGACGACGGGCCGCAATGGCCACTGGGTCAAAGTGCCGGCCTTTCTGTCGGGAGGTTACGTGATCCGGACTTCCGGCCGGGATATTGACGTCGGCGGCATCTCGCTCGATCAGGTGCTGGCGCAGAAAATTGGCAGTCGCACGCCGCTCCCGTCATTCGAGCTCGGTGTCGAACCTGTTTATACCGGTGTCGATAACATCGGCGGTGGCTTCTCGCGGATCTACGGTTCTCACATCGCCTGGCGCGACCAGCATACTCCGGTTCCCAAAGAGATTGTGCCGCAACTGGCCTTTGACCGGCTGTTTCGCACGGCGAGTGCGGGCCCGGTTCTGTCGGGGTTCAATCCGCGGCGGCCGGAAGTGATTCATGCGCTGCAGCGGGATGACACCAGCGTACTCGATCTGGTCCGTGACGATGCCAAAGCGCTGGAGCGGAGAATCAGCAATCAGGATCGTGCCAAGCTCGACGAGTACCTGGAGTCGGTGCGGTCTGTCGAGCAGCGGATCGAGGCGACAATGGCCCCTCAGAAACGCTGGATCAACGAAGCCCATCTCGACATCTCACGTCCGGAGCCGGGCATCCCGGAAATGCGACCAGATCATGTGCAGCTGATGCTGGATCTCATGGTGCTCGCCTTCTGGACCGATACCACGCGCATCAGCACGTTCATGTTTGGGAATGCGCAGTCGGGAATGCGCTGCACCTTCCTCGATGGTGTGAAAGATGGCTTCCATGCCCTCTCGCATCATTTGGAAGACCCGGCAAAGCGCGATCCGTATGAGCGGATCGGGACGTGGCACATCGGTCAGTTTGCGTATCTGGTCGAGAAGATGCGTCAGCTCGATGAAGGAGGGACATCGCTGCTCGACAACTCAATGCTGATGTTCGGCTCGACCCTGAAGTGCGGCAGCACCCACAACAATCATGACCTGCCGCTGATCCTTGCGGGGCGGGCGCAGGGGGCCATTCGTCCCGGACGCCGACTGCGCTATGCGGTCGACACGCCGCTGTGCAATCTCTACGTCACGATGCTGAATATCATGGGCGTGGAAACAGATCAGTTCGGAGACAGCACCGGCGCGTTGCCCGGACTGAGCTGATGGCAGACGCTGCTCAGGCTCATCTTCTGTCAGGACGCGCTCCCTGAGGCGGCGACAGACGTTGAGCCTGTCAGCGATCAGGGTTTCGTGTCCGTGTCTCTGTTCGGAGTCAGTCGTTCAGTCCGACTCGCGGGCGGCCAGATCTTCCCAGCGGGCGTAGAGCTTCTGCAGATTGGCCGTGATCTCCTCCAGCCGTTGGTTGACCAGGGCAATCTCCCGGGGAGGCTGCTTGAAGAACGTCGGCGAGGCCATTTTCTCGTGAATCTGGCTGCTCTCGTTTTCCAGTTCTTCAATCCGCTCGGGGAGTTGCTCGAGTTCTTTGCGCTCCTTGAAGCTGAGTTTGTTCTTCGGCGCGGTCGGGGGAGCGGCGGTGGCCGGTTTGGCTGTCACCGCAGGTGTGGGAGACTCTGACTTCGCAGCCGCATCCCGCTGGCGGATGTAGTCGTCGTAGCCCCCATCATATTCCCTGACGGTTCCATCGCCCGACAGAACAATCGTGCTGGTCACGAGATTGTTCAGGAACGTTCGATCGTGACTGACGAGGAGCACGGTTCCCGCGTAGGAGCTGATCAACTCTTCGAGCAGCTCCAGCGTTTCCGCGTCGAGGTCGTTTGTCGGTTCATCGAGAACCATCACATTCGAGGGGCGTTTGAAAATTCTCGCCAGCAGCATTCGGTTCCGTTCTCCCCCCGACAGATACCGCGCGGGTCGACGGGCTCGCTCGGGAGAAAACAGAAAGTCCTGCAGGTAGCCGTAGATGTGCCGCGACTGCCCCTGAATCTGCAGCGTTTCCTGACCTTCGCCGACGTTCTCGACGACGGTCTTTTCTTCATCGATCTGCTCACGCAGCTGATCGAAGTAGATCACCTGCAGATTGGTTCCATGCCGGATACTGCCACTCGTCGGTTGATGAGTTCCCAGAATCAGTTTCAGCAGCGTGCTTTTGCCCGCTCCGTTGGGGCCGATAATCCCCACCTTGTCGCCCCGTGTGATGATGGTGGAGAAATTCTGCAGGATCAGTCGATCGCCATAGCTGAAACCGACTCCTTTCGCCTCCATTACCAGATGTCCGGAGCGGTCTGCTTCACCTGCCTGCATCCGGACATTCCCGATTTTGTTACGACGCTGGCTTCGTTCTTCGCGCATCGCCTTCAGAGCTCGGACACGCCCCTCGTTGCGGGTGCGTCGCGCCTTGATTCCCTGACGGATCCAGACTTCTTCTTCCGCGAGTCGTTTATCGAACAGCGCATTCTGCTTTTCTTCGGCATCGAGCTGTGCCTGCTTGCGCTTCAGAAAAGTTTCATAGTCGCAGGTCCAGTCGAACAGCTTGCCCCGATCAATCTCCAGAATGCGTGTGGCCAGCGATTGAAGAAACGTCCGGTCGTGCGTGATGAAGACGAGTGTCCCCTCGTACGACTGCAGAAATCCTTCCAGCCAGGTAATGGAATCGACATCGAGATGGTTGGTCGGCTCGTCGAGCAGCAGAATGTCGGGAGACTGTACCAGCGCTTGTGCCAGCAGAGCGCGGCGCTTCATCCCGGAAGAGAGCGTGTCGAAGGACTGTTCGCTTTGCAGTCCCATGCGCGCGAGCACCTGTTCCACCGCCTGTTCAGTCTTCCAGGCTTCGGCCGGATGCTCGTCGGCACCGAGTCCCTGCGCGACGAGTTGTGCCACGCTGAGCTGCGAACTGCTGTCGGGGACTTCCTGCACCAGCCGTGCGATCTTGATGTTCGCAGCCGGTTTGATCACACCGTCATCGGGCGCGAGTTCTCCCGCGAGCATCTTCATCAGGGTCGATTTGCCAGTCCCGTTCCGGCCGAGCAGGCCGATCCGCTCTCCCCGCTCGATCTCCAGACTGACCTCTTCCAGCAATGCGGGTCCGCTCCATGTAAAGGTGACCCCACGCAAACTCAGCAGCGACATCCGGTTCTCCGTCAATCGGGACGGCATGTCCCGGGCTGCCAGTCTACAGGGGACTGGCGGGGAAACAACCGGAGCCCCCTCGCAATGCCTGCTGCGCCCACGACTCCCTCCGGAGGGGCGGGGAGCCTCTTGATTGTTGGTCCCCCCGGACATGCCGCGTGGAGTTGTGCGACTCGTCAATCAGACAACCGCTGCACGGGGACACGCAGCAGCAACCCCGACCGGAATTCACGAGGGAGCGACTTGTGGGATGGGGATCGACTTTTTCACAATCAAGCCGTTCCTGATTGGTTTGCTCCCGGCTCATCATACCCTTGGAGAGGATCTGCGATGTTTGTGACGACCACGCTCGACATCGGGGGCTACCGGATTGAGGAATACAAGGGCGTCGTGAGGGGGATCACTGTTCGATCTCCTACGATCGCGCAGGGGATTATCGGGGGGCTGAAGAACATCATCGGTGGCCGGATTGGCGCCTACACCGAGATGTGCGAACAGGCCCGGGAACATGCCTATCAGCTGCTGATTGAACATGCTCAGGAGCTGGGGGCCAATGCCATCGTCGGCCTGCGCTACGATGCATCCGAAGTCGTCAGCAAGGGGTCAGCGACCGAAGTGTTGTGTTATGGAACCGCGGTGGTGGTGACTCCCCGTTAGAACGTTTCGAGCAGGTTGTCCTTTCCAGTGCCCGCGCAGCCAGCGTCTCGCCAGGTGAAATGGGGACTTCCGCGTGGCGAGAACGGGGGCATCAGCGTTCAAAATGCTCCAGGATCTGGATCAGCTCCATTCCATCAACGTCAACAGGGGCGACCGCGTTCCGGCGACCGCCCCTGTTTTCGTGGCAATCCACATCAGATCGACACGGGCCTGGTGAGCCGCGTCGGCAGATCAGAGCGCCTTCATGAAGGCGACAAGATCGGCTTTTTCCTGCGTGTTCAACTTCAGCTCGAGCACGAGGTTGAAGAACTCGACCGTGTCGTCGAGTGTCAGCAGACGATCATCATGCAGGTACGGCGGGCTGTCCTTGATGCCCCGCAACGGGAAGGTTTTGATCGGGCCATCGGCGGAGGCGAGACGACCGTTGATCATCTTCTCTTTGAAGAATCGTTCCACCTTCAGGTTATGCATCAGGTTGTCGGTGTAATATGGGGGAGTATGGCACGTGGCACACTGGGCCTTTCCGAAAAACAGCTCCTGTCCCCGCAGTTCGGCGGGGGTCGCCTTGGCGGGGTCGAGTTTCCCGAACACATTCAGCTTGGGGGCGGGGGGGAAGTCGAGCAGTTCCTGGAATTCTGCCATGAACTGCACCTGGCTCCCCCGTTCCAGCGGGTTGATCCCTTTCTTCGCGGCGGTGGTGATGTCGCCATCGAAGTAGGCGGCCCGCTGTTCAAATTCGGTGAAATCCTCCACTGTTTTCAGTGCCCGTTGAGACCCGAACAGACGCTGAATGTTGACTCCCCGCAACGTGGGGGTATCGATGCGGTGCCGGTGTTCGTTGGGACGAATGTCACCGACGGTGTGCGTGGCCGCGTTGGTGTGGCCGTTGGAATGGCAATCGAAGCAGGCGACCCCCAGCGAGGCGTGCAGGCTGCGGCGATCATCCGTGGCGTTGAACTGCTGCTGCGGGAAGGGAGTCAACAGCAGACGTAAGCCGTCGAGTTGTTTGGGGTTCAGGCAGTCTTTGAACAACTCGTAGTAGTTGTCGATCGTTACCAGCTGGCCTTTGGAGACGTCGCCCAGATCAGGCCGGGTGGTCAGATAGATCGGGGCGGGGAGTTCGGGAATGAAGTGCAGGGGGAGGTCGTGATCCAGGTCGAATCGGGTGAGGTCACGACGGTCCTGCTTAAGAATTCCCTCGATCTGCGGCTTCGGAAAGACCATGCCCCCCGCTTCATGGTGGGGATGGGGCAGGGGATAGAATCCGGCCGGCCACAAGTCTTTTTCTTTGATCTCGGCGGGGGACATGTTGCTGAGAGAGTCCCACGTCTGGCCAGCAGGCAACTTGACCCTCACCCCCGTCTGCACCGGTTTACCGCGAGACATCTTTGTGTCCCCCGGTCGGTCAGACAGGTCATAGCGTTCGTTCAGAAGTTTTTGTTGACGTTCCGCAAACTTCGGCTTTTCAGCTTCCAGCTGCTTCACCAGGGCCTGAAAGTCTTCCTGAGCGAAGACTCGAGTTCCCTGAGGAAGCAGCAGCAAGGCTGCTCCGAGGGTCGCCTGGAAGAGGCGCTGAGACAGACGGGTACTCATGAGCAAGTTCCTCAATAGCGGGTCTGGCGAGGACGGACAAAATCCCTTCCTGTGTTATAGTCTGGGATTGGAACTGCTCCATAAGAAAAAAAGTCGCTTTATTGCGGGTTTTCAACCTCCAGGGGAGTGGCGTCTGATCTCCGGCCGCCCGCCCCGACTTCCCGAGTGGTGAAATTGTTCATGCAAACGGTAGATCGGAATCAGGAACGGAAGAACGCTGCCGAGGCAGCGGTCGAACAGATCCGTGACGGAATGATTGTCGGCTTGGGAAGCGGTGCCACCGCAGGATTCGCGATTGAGGGGATTGGCCGTCGCGTGGCGGGAGGGCTGTCGATTCTTGGCATCCCCACCTCGGAAAAATCCCGTTTGCTGGCGATCGAGGCCGGTATCAAACTGACCGATCTCAATTCGTCGCCTGCGATCGATCTGACGATTGATGGGGCCGACCGGTTTGACGACCAGTTGAATCTCATCAAGGGAGGAGGAGGGGCACTGCTCCGGGAAAAAATCGTCGCGGCTGCCTCCGCCCGGGTGCTGATTATCGCGGACGCAGCCAAACGCTCGAATCCCCTCTCCGGCTTTCCGGTCCCGGTCGAAGTTGTTCCCTTCGGGACGGCTCCGCTCATGACTCGGTTCGAAAGAATGGATCTGCACCCCCGTCTTCGACGGACCTCAGCAGGTGATCCGTTTCTGTCTGACGAAGGGCACTATATTATTGACCTGCATTTGCCGGTCGTCGCTCAGCCTGAGGAATTGGCTGCGGAACTGGCGACGCTTCCCGGCGTTGTCGAGCACGGGCTGTTTCTCGGATTGGCAGATGAAGTGCTGATGGGGGATGGAGAGACCGTCACACGGTTCCAGGCGGAATAGAGCCTTCGGAGGTGGATTGGCGCCCGACATTTGGCGAGGAACGAGAACTCGTTGCGAATGCACGCGTGACTCACTCGGCAAAGCTGCGGGCAGCCTGCACGGCTCGGCCCCAACCCCGTGCGAGTTCCTCTCGCCGGGAGGCTGACATCTCCGGCTCGAATTCGCGATCGAGTGCCCAGTGGGCGGCGATCGCTGTCTGGCTGTCCCACAGGCCGACGGCCAGTCCCGCCAGATAGGCCGCTCCCAGAGCGGTGGTTTCCGCCACGCGCGGACGTTGTACGCGGACGTTGAGGAGATCGGCCTGAAACTGCAGCAGGGAGTCGTTTACCGAGGCCCCCCCATCGACTTTCAGCGTCGTGAGCGGAATGCCGGCGTCACTCTGCATGATGCGCAGCACGTCCATCGTCTGATACGCCATCGCGTCCACTGCCGCTCGGGCGAAATGGGCGGCGGTGGTCCCGCGTGTGAGTCCGACGAGCGTCCCCCGGACATTGGGATCCCAATAAGGGGTTCCCAGGCCGACGAACGCCGGGACGAAATAAATTCCACCGGCATCGGGAACGGAATTGGCCAGCGGTTCAATCTCTTCGGATGTCTCGATCAGCTTCAGGCCATCCCGCAGCCACTGGACTGCAGCCCCGGCAATGAAGACCGACCCCTCCAGGCAATAAGTGACTTCATTGCCGACTTTCCAGCCGACCGTGGTGAGCAGGCCATTCTCCGAGGAATGAGGCTTTGAGCCGGTGTTCATCAACATGAAGCAGCCGGTGCCGTAAGTGTTCTTTGCATTTCCGGGCTCGAAACAGGCCTGCCCGAACGTGGCTCCCTGTTGATCGCCGATGCAGCCACTGATCGGAATCGGGCGTCCGAAGAGTTCGGGAGACGTCTCTCCGTAGATTTCGCTGTTCGATCGGATTTCCGGCAGCATCTGGCGAGGAATGTTGAACAGCTTGAGGAGTTCCTCATCCCAGTCGAGAGTATGAATGTTGAACAGCATGGTCCGGCTGGCATTGCTGACGTCGGTGGCGTGAACCCGTCCTCCCGTCAGTCGCCAGATGAGGAATGTGTCGATGGTGCCGCACAAGACCTCTCCCCTCGCTGCCCGTTCACGCGCCCCGGAAAGGGTCTTGAGAAGGTGCTCGATCTTCGTGGCGGAGAAGTAGGCGTCGATCACCAGCCCGGTTTTCTGCCGGATCAGATTCTGATGTCCGTCGGCAATCAACTGCTCGCAGCGGGGGGCGGTCAGGCGGCTTTGCCAGACCATCGCATTCGCGAGCGGTTTGCCGGTCTGGCGATCCCAGAGAACGATCGTCTCACGCTGATTGGTAATTCCGATGGCGGCGACTTCCGAGGGGGCGATCTGGCCGAGCACTTTTTTGGCGGTGTTCAACTGCGAGGACCAGATCTCTTCCGGATCATGCTCCACATGCCCCGGCTGGGGAAATTGCTGGGGAAACTCCTGCTGTGACAGATGCAGTGGAAGGCCCTGCTCATCGAAGAGGATCGAACGGCTGGAGGTGGTTCCTTGATCGAGCGCGAGGATGGCGGGCATGGAACTTCAGGTCTCCGATTCCAGGAGCTTCAATGTCGACGTCAACGGACCGTCGGTTTCTGTCAGGCGACGGCGGCGTTCCCGCGCCAGTCCCCAGGAGGTTGCCAGACCGACACCAAGACTGTCAATCAGGACGTCCCAGATCGTCCCATCCGGTCGGGGATGAACGACTGGTGGTATTCATCGGTCATTGCATAGACCAGCGCACAGCCTGCTGCGATCAGAAGATTTCTCGCCCGGGCTCGGGGACGAAAATGGTGCAGAGTGAGCTGCAGGAGGAGTGTCAGGATGAGGAACTCGGTGACGTGCCAGCCTTTGACGACGCTGAACCAGACGATTCCCCAAAAGATCTGAAATCGTTCGGCTGCCCCCTCGCCCGCGACCGCTCCGACCAGTGCGAACAGTTGATCGGTGGTGATGACGGTGCACGAGGTGCCAAAAATCAGGCCTGCCCAACAGGCAAGCCAGAAGACTCGCCATTTCCCGGAATGGATGGTCACACTGCACCGCCGTTCTCTGCACGCTGTTTTTGACTGAAACGATGGCAGTGCATACGTCGGGAGAGTGGTCGCCGTTGGAGAGTGGTTTGCCAACCAGGAGGAGGTCCGCCCTGTTCGGGTCTAGCCAACCGAGCGATCCTTGCGCAGGCAGAGACAACTCTGGGGGCGGACCAATGTGAGCCGACAAAATTTCGCGTTCCCGCTGTCAATTCAACGATGCGATACGGTTGCAGACTATAAGCCTGAGTGCACTTGGTCCCTGTCCCGTGGCTGCGCAGCAAGCATTTCGTCTGGTGAAAATGCTGACCTCCGAGTCGTGAGGACGGGGCAATTTCACCACAAGATGCCCAAGGAAAACGCTCACCGTGTCGGGAGAGCGGTGCTTCCAGCCTGACTGCAGGAGCAGCAATGGATCCGACGACATCCCTGCCACACTCGCCAAGTGTGGCCCAGTCGACTTCCTGACCTCTCGATCAGCTTCGCTCCGACCATGCCCAACCTCATCGGAGCAGGCTGGACGGAAGATGCCCCCGGTCGCCTACCGACGCAGTGTGACCGATCGAGACGCTCCTCACCCCCACAACGCGGAATTCTTCCGCAGCACCGCAATGGCAGGAGCAGATTAACGGGCGGCGACGGGAACAGGTGCGGCGGACAGCTTTTTCTGGCCAGCCTTCGCCTCAGCGCATTCAGAGCGGTTGATCGCACATTCGCGCGGGGCTTCGATCGAGATTCGAACCCGGTTTCCGGAAATCCGGGAGACTGTCAACATGACATTGTCCCCCAGCATGATGGATTCGCCCACTTTGCGAGTTAAGACCAGCATTTCTTCCTCCGTGACTATTGCTGTATGCGAGTTTCTGGACAGCGTCGTCCACATTCTTAGACGGGAATCGCCGGCTCCAGGATCCAAAAATCTTTAGCGAATTCAGGGCCAGAACGAAAAAAAACGCTTTTTCATTCTAGGCACTCCAGAATATTGGCCAAAAATCTGGGGGCGAATGGAAAAAATGTTGCGAAATTACGTAATTTTGCAAGATAGGGAATCTAGCGGTGACGCAAAATGCATCAATCGTGCTGGTTGCGGGTCGACCAGTGCTTCATCAGGCCGTTCACGAGGATACTGCAAAACTGGCAGGGGCAAGGTTGGCGGGAGCCCTGAATAGGCGTGCCAAAGTGGCGGTGTTCACGTGCGGGCTAATGTCTGTAAGTCGTTTCTACGAAATTGGTAACGTTCAATTTTTGAGGCCGCTGAAAATGGCGCGCCATTTGCCCTAGGGGGAGCGACCCCCTCGTGGCTTTGCCATGCAATTCGCGGGTCTCAGTTTGCAGTCAGCCAGTTTCGGTTCAGGAGCTATCAATGGCCGTTTCAGAAAAAATCATCGGAATCGACTTGGGGACCACGAACTCCGTCGTTTCCGTTATGGAAGGGGGGGAAGTCAAAGTCATCCCCAATCAGGAAGGTGCACGGACCACCCCCAGTGTCGTGGCATTTAATGACAAGGGCGAGGTTCTCGTCGGCGAGCCCGCCAAGCGGCAGGCGATCACCAACCCGCAGAACACGATCTATTCGATCAAGCGGTTCATGGGGCGTCGCCACAATGAAGTGCAGTCGGAAGAGAAGATTGTCCCCTACAAAATCGTGGGGGGCACTAATGAGTATGTCAAAGTGGAAGTGAACGGCAAGCAGTACACGCCGCCGGAAATTTCCGCCAAGATCCTGCTGAAGTTGAAAGATGCTGCGGAAAGCTATCTCGGCCACCGGGTGAACAAGGCTGTGATTACCGTTCCGGCGTACTTTAACGACGCGCAGCGTCAGGCCACCAAGGATGCCGGTCAGATCGCCGGTCTCGAAGTCGCCCGAATTATCAACGAGCCGACCGCAGCCGCCCTGGCTTACGGTCTGGAAAAGAAGAAAGACGAGAAGATTACCGTGTTCGACCTTGGCGGAGGAACGTTCGACGTTTCCGTCCTTGAAGTCGAAGAAGGTTCGGTCGAGGTGCTTTCCACGAACGGCGACACCCACCTTGGGGGGGACGACTTCGATGAGAAGCTGATCAATTACGTTGCCGACGAATTCGAGAAAGAGCAGAAGATCGACCTGCGCAAGCAGCCCATGGCGCTTCAGCGGCTCCGCGAAGCCTGTGAAAAGGCGAAGAAAGAACTTTCTTCCCTGCAGAGTACGGAAATCAATCTTCCGTTCATCTACGAGGCGAAGCACCTGCAGCTCAATATCAGCCGTTCCCAGTTTGAACGACTGATTGATCCGCTGGTGGAACGCTGCCGGAAGCCTGTGGAACAGGCGCTGTCGGACGCCAAGCTGTCGCCGAAAGAAGTGGATGAAGTGGTCCTCGTCGGGGGCTCGACACGCGTTCCGTCCGTTCAGGAATTCGTCAAGAAGATCTTCCAGGGAAAAGAGCCTCACAAGGGGGTGAACCCGGACGAAGTCGTCTCGATTGGCGCGGCCATCCAGGGAGCCATCCTCGCGGGAGACGTGAAGGATGTGGTCCTGCTCGACGTGACTCCGCTCTCGTTGGGAATTGAAACCGAAGGGGGGGTGATGACTCCCCTCATCGAGCGGAACACCACGATTCCCGTGACCAAGTCGGAAACGTTCTCCACCGCTGCCGATGGACAGACCGCCGTGACGGTGCGTGTGTTCCAGGGTGAACGTCCGATGGCCGGCGATAACCGTCTGCTGGATCAGTTCAATCTGGAAGGAATTCCGCCGGCACCCCGGGGAGTCCCGCAGATCGAAGTCACCTTCGATATCGATGTCAACGGGATTCTCAACGTCTCGGCCAAGGACAAATCTTCCGGCAAGCAGCATAAGGTCATGATCCAGCAGTCCAGCGGACTGTCGGACGCCGACATCGAGAAGATGCGAAAGGATGCCGAGTCCCACGCTGCGGAAGACAAGCAGCGGAAGGAACTGGCCGAAACCAAGAACCGCGCTTCGAACGAGGTCTATCAGACCGAGAAACTCCTCAAGGAGCACGAAGCGAAACTCGATGCGTCGGCGAAGTCCGCCGTGGAAGCTGCGGTGCAGAAGGTGCGGGAAGCCGAGCAGGGGACCGATGTGGCCGCAATCAAGTCGGCCCTTGAAAACCTGCAGCACGCGACTCATGCCCTCAGCAAGCACATCTACGAAGCTGCCAACCAGGCGGGCGGCGGAGCAGATGCCGGTGCCACCGCGTCGAATTCGGGTGATGATGATGTGATCGATGCCGAATTCGAGAAGAAATCGTAACAATCGGATCGATCCTGATAACCTGTTGATGCGCAACACCCGGTTCCTGCCGGGTGTTGTTTTTTGAATGCCTCACCTGGCGACAAGGGGCGTGTGACCAGGCAAAACACCGGGGTTTCCGGGAGAGTGGAGCAGAATTCCCTGGGGTGGGGGCCGTGCATAGCTCCCTCGCTGATTCCCTCGATTTCCGATAAATCAGTGCACGAATGCAAATCGCCTTGGTAGAATGAGGTGCGGTTTGACCTCCCCGCAGCCGCTGTTTTTGTTCCTTCCCGCGTGAAGCAATCGCGCCTTCATCCCCCGCCCGGTGGGAGTTTTCGAAAAGCTCATGTCAGCTCCCCAATCTCACCAGACCGATTTGAATCGTCGGCAGTTTCTGGGCAATAGCGCCAGAAATGCAGCAGGGGCTGCTGCGGGAGTTCTGAGTCTGGGCGCTGCCGCATCCGGGACGATCGGTCCCAATGACAAGCTGCAGATTGGATTGATCGGAGCCGGTGAGCAGGGGCGCGAACTGGCGCAGCAACTGGCCGCGTTTCCGGATGTCGTCCTGCAGTCGATTTGCGATGTGGACGCCAAGGCGCTGGCGCTCTTGCAGCATGAACTGTATTTACAGACCGGCGAACGGCCGGTCGCACTGACCGCTCATGAGCAACTTCTCGATCGGGCGGGGATCGATGCGGTGGTCGTCGCGACGCCGGACCATTGGCATGCCCGCATGGCGATCGACGCCTGTCGCGCCGGCAAAGATCTTTACCTCGAACAACCAGTCGCTCATACCATTCGTGAAGGCGAAGCGATTCTGCAGGTCGCCCGTCAGACCGGCAGGATTGTTCAGACCGGGTTGCCGCAGCGGAGTGGTGCTCACTTTCAATCCGCGGTCGCCTTGCTCCAACAGGGCGAGCTCGGGCGCGTTCACCTGGCGAAGGCGTGGGCCACTCATCGTCGTCGACCGATCGGCCGGGCTTCACAGACAGCCCCTCCACTGGGAGTCGACTATCAGCGGTGGCTCGGCCCCGCTCCCGACCATCCCTTTCAGGCCAATCGGTTCCATCACAACTGGCCTTGGTTCTGGGACTACGGCTCCGGTGAACTCGGACTCTGGGGAGTCCAGTTGCTGGACGTTGTTCGCTGGGGCTTGAATCTCGACTTGCCGACCCGCGTGGCTGCCTATGGAGGCGTGCGCAGCTTTGGCGATGATCGGCAGACGCCGGACACACTGCAGGTCCACTTCGAGTTTCCCGACGTCGACGTGACGTGGGAGCACCGGCAGTGGAGCGGCCGCGGGATTGAGGGGCGTACGGCGGGAGTTGCGTTTTACGGGGAAGCGGGAACACTGATCGTCGACCGGAGTGGCTGGAAAGTCTACGACGGTCGCCCCGGCCTGTATGGCGATGCATCAGACATCCGCCAGTCTCATCTGCGCGACTGGATCAACTGTCTGAGAACCCGCCGGGCTCCGCAGGCGGATCTGTCGATCGGTGAGGCGAGTATGGCGATGTGTCATCTGGGGAACATCGCTTATCGACTCGGACGGCAGGTTGAGTTTGATCCCGCAACGAGATCATTTGGGGACGACGCCGCCGCGAACACCTGGCTGCGTTCAGAGACCCGTTCTCCGTGGCAATTGCCGGAGGGAATCGGGACGGCAGAGTTGGCGAAGATGCCTCGCGACGTCTGAGTGTTCTGGTCTGCTCGGGGAGCGAGCGATCGGAAGACGCATGTTGTCGGCCAATCGGGATGAACAAGCGGAGGGACGATGCCCGCACAGAAACTAATCATCGACGCTGATCCGGGCGTCGGCGACGCGCTGGCCATTGCTTTTGCTCTCTGCGATCCCGAGCTGGATGTCATCGCTGTCACCGCCTGCGGGGGCCGTTGCTCCGGAGAGCAGGCGTTCCGGAATCTGCAGACCGTCGTCTCGATGATCGATCCGCCACGCTGGCCACGACTGGGATGGAGTTCCGCTCCCGCTGCCGGCATGCCCGAGAGCCCGGAGCGATGTGGACTGTTGGCGCGTGATGGAGTCCACGGGCTGGCGGAATGCGAAATCATCGAAGCTCCGCCGCATCAGCCGACCGACTCCGCCAAGCTCATGTCCGATCTCGTTCGGGAGTGGCCCAATGAACTGGTCCTGCTGACGCTGGGACCGCTGACCAATGTGCAGCTCGCGCAGGAGCGGCATCCGGAGTTCCTTCAGGAACTGAAAGGATTGGTCTCTCTTGGAGGCTCTGTTTCTGTGGGGGGAAACGCGAGTGCCGCCGCGGAGTTCAACCTGTTTGCCGATCCGGAAGCGGCCCGCAGCGTGCTGACCTATCCGGCCACCAAAACCCTCGTCCCGCTCGATACCGGATGCAAACTGGGACTCTCCTTCGATCAGTTCGACGCGCTGAAGATCGATGAGTTTTCGCGGCTGGGGCAGTTTCTCAGCAAGACACTCCCCTACATGCTGCGTGAGAGCCGGATACAACTGGGGCAGGAAGGACTCGTGCTCCCCGAGCTGGTGGCATTGGCCGCGGTCTCCCGCTCGCGGCTGTTTGAGCGCACACCGATGCGGATCGACGTGGAAGTGGCCGGCGAGCTGACCCGGGGGATGAGCGTATTCGACCGTCGCAGCAGTGCGCAGCGACAACCGAATATCGACGTCCTGACCCGCGTGGACGCGGTCGGTGTGCGTGACTATATCACGCAGCTGATCCGGGCGGCCGATACGGAATAGCAGTGGTCCTGACGACGTCCCTCCGCTGGCGTCTTCCGTATCGAGGTTCGATTGTCGATCTGATTCCTGCCTCGATTTTCGCCGCACGATTTCGATTCGTGTGGCGAATCGGCTACAACAGGTCCCCGCTGCGGCGCCGACCAACTGCCGCCGAACATCCAGACTTTTGAATGAAACTGTAAAGCGACTGATGGAAATCCTGCCTGCAATTGATCTGAGAAACGGGAAATGTGTCCGGCTGCGGCAGGGTGACTACGCACAGGAGACCATTTTCGGGGATGACCCGGTGGCGATGGCGGTCCGCTGGGAACAGACGGGGGGGCATCGGCTGCATCTGGTCGATCTCGACGGCGCGAAAGCCGGGCACCCGGTCAATCTGGATGTCATCCGCCAGGTAGTACAGACTCTGCGGATTCCCTGTCAGCTGGGGGGCGGCATCCGCACGGAAGAGACCGTTCGACTCCTGCTGGAGGAAATTGGCCTGGATCGCGTGATTATCGGGACGCAGGCGCTTAAGCAGCCGGAATGGTTCCGGCAGATTGTTCAGCGTTTTCCCGGTCGGGTCTGTCTGGGGCTCGACGCCCGCAATTCCATGGTCGCCACGGAAGGCTGGCTGGAGGTGTCACAGACCTCGGCGCTGGAACTGGCTCGCCAGCATGTCGGTCTTCCGCTCGCGGCGGTGATCTATACGAACATCGCCAACGACGGGATGATGCAGGGGATCGATGACGGCACGCTGAACGACTTCCGTGAGCTGGCCCAAATGGGACTGAAAGTGATCGCCTCCGGGGGGGTGACCACCATGGAAGATATCCGCAAACTGCACGAAATTGCTCAGGCGGAGCCGAATCTCATCGGTGTCATTACCGGTCGGGCGATCTATGAAGGGACCGTCGACGTCGGTGACGCTGTGCGACTGGTTTCCTGATGCCCGATGGCCTCGTCGCATGATCTCGCAGTGAGCTCCACGATTGAGGGGAGCCCGCTGCGCGCTAACCAAGCTGTTCGGCGATGGCGTAAATTGCCGCCGTGTCGAGCAGCTGATCGTTGGCGGTGAACAGCTTTTCGATAGCTGCTTTGTGCACCTTCATTTTCAGTCCGCCGACGCCGATAGCACCATAGCAATGCTTGCCGTTCCGCTCGGTCCCCTGATCGGTGACGGCGATCCCTTCCAGTCCCGGCGGAGGGACGGCATTCAGGTCAATCACCACCTGCAGCGTGGCAATGCTGGCCCATTCATCCGTTCGCAGGAACTGCACTCCAGCTGCCCCGGAGGAGACGATCAGCTGGACGTCGTCGACTGCCGCTGCCAGCCCGTCGTCGGAAATGTCGCATGGGGTGATCTTGGCTCCTTCGACTTTGGCGCGTAACGAAGCTGCCACCTCTTCCGCCCGTTTGAGAGTCCGCGAGGCGACCCGCACGGCAGCTCCCTGCAACGCGAGGATCTGAGCCGTTCGTTGACCGACCGGACCGGTTCCGCCGAGTACCAGCGCCTCCGCCCCTTTCAGCGGGAGATGCCGGGAGGCACAGCGAACGGCGGCCGCAGCGGTCGTGTCCGAGCCGTTGGCATCGAGCAGTACGGAAACACGCATCGGTCCGAAGAAGGTCTGCTCAACCTTGGAGAGAACTTTCTCTGCCGCCTGAACATTGCTCCCGCCGATGAAGATCGCCGTCTCTTTGAGTGCCGCCGGGGCGCGGGTGAAGATGGCTCCGTGGACCAGTGGCTCCACGTTTTCCACCGTGATCCCCCCATAGCTCAGCAGTTCGTCAACGCCGGCATCGATGGCGACGACCCTGTCGAAGGAGGATGGCAGGGGGTCTGTATCCAGTTGAATCAGGATCCGTTTCATGCGGCGATTCTCGTGCGAGGCGTGGCCTGTCCGTGGTGATGAGTGATCACCATCACAGGAAGAAAAAAAGGGTGCCGCTCGTGTAAACGGCACCCTGAACGTATTGGAATGTCGTCCTGATTTCCATCATCAGGCGAGTCCGCATCTCACGGCAGTGATCGCCGTTGCGGTGTCGTTACTCTTTCCAGGGGAGGAACTCAAACATCTTGGCTTCATTGAAATGGCTGGAGGTGCTTCCCTGATAGGTTTTGCCCCCCTTGAGGGCGAGCTTCTTCACGGGAGCATTTTCACTGAAGTCCAGTTCGTCGAGCGGGACCCAGAACACGGTCGGGCTGGAGGCGGAGTCGAAGTAGACGACTTTGTTCTTCTGGTCGTGGATTGTCCGCCACATCGTGCTGGCGATGTTCGGCTCACCGGGAGTGGTGATCCCCAGTGGCACCGAGACGCTGCGGATCAGACTGGCGACCGAAGCGATTGCCCGATTGAGGTCGACATCTGTCGGCAGCACCGTGAGGTAGAAGGAAGCCCGCACAAAGCGGTCTGCCGCCCGGTTCGTTCCCGGCAGCATCGTGAAGCCGCCGATGTCATTCCAGTAGGTCGTGAGGGCCAGCTGTTCTTCGTAAGCGGGTGAGTTGGTCATCACCTGGTACTGGCGACCGTGATGGATGTGCAGTTTTCCGTCAATGTATTCAAAGATGGCGGAGTCGCCGCTCGGGTCAGAGATTGCGAGGTGACCCTGTGCCGGATCGCCGTTGGGGAGGATCGGGGCCGCGATGCGAAACGGCTCTTTTTCCAGAGCGGCGACCGCTTCATCGACTGTGGCAAAATTGTCGAGTGCGTATTGTGCCCAGGCGCCGATCGAGAGCAGCGGCTTGCTTCCATCCGGCTTTCCGTAATTGGATTCCACCAGATACAGGGTGTTGGCCACAAGCCCCTTTTCGTTCATGCCGTCGACCGAGGCGGCATCGTAGAAGGAGCAGATCACGCTGCCGTATTTGCTGGTCCACTCCAGAGAGTTCTTGCCCGCGGCTCCGTTCCGCTTCATGCCGCGCGGAAGCGAGTAGATCTCGGTGTGCGGGTCTTCGGCCCAGTCCATGGAGCGGGCGACCACCACCTGATTGTTATCGCCGAGGAAGACGAATCTCGTGCAGGCTTCCGATTCAATCGCGAGGAACGTCAGACTCACGAGGGCCGATAAAATCAGTGTTGGTCGGGTGACCCGGGGAAACAGCATAAAACTCTCCACGGTGAACTTGAGGCTGGCTGAGATGTAAAAAAAAATGCCGCTCACCCCTCGTCAACTGGTGGCGAAGGGCAAGCGGTTGTCGTCGTTGAAACTTACAACATGTCAGCCGGTGCGAAGCCGATTCCCTGTGCAAATTGAAACAGGTTGTGGGGCGCACTGCGGATTCTAGCAACCGTACGTGTTTCGACGGACGTGCCCGGGAATGGGGCAACGGGGCTACTTGTCCCCTTTCCAGACGACCCGGGTGCGGGTGGCGATATCGTGCAGGGCTTTCTTGTCGACGTTGAAGATCGCCGTCAGAAACGGAATTCCGAAAGGAATGTAAAACAGCATCCGCCAGAACCATTTGATGCTGGCCTGACGCATCGAAAGCGTTTTTCCCTTGTCGGTTTCGACCATCAGGCCGAAAGCATCTTTTCCCAGAGTCGACTTCAGCTGAGACGATTCCTGCACCACCCAGTACATCCAGCTCGTGGCGAAGCACCAGAGAATGATATAGACCGGCAACAGGGCCTTGTGGAACAGGAACACCGGAATCACCAGGGCAGTCAGGCCCCATTGGAGGGACAACGCCTTGGGATTGGCTGTCACCAGAAATCCCGCCAGCGGGCAGAACAGGGAATCGATCGTATGGGCCAGGTAACGGACCCAGAATGTCGCGACCGTTCCCGGCTTCATCTGGCCGACGATATCGAGAGTGCGGTGGTTGTAATATCCGAACAGCCCGTTGGCCCGCATCAGAAAGAGCGCGGGGAAGCCCGCCAGCAGGCTGACCGGAGCGAGCACCAGAAACGTCGCCGCGATGTTGAGTGGAGCTTTGAGCAGGGTGTAATAGGCACCCTTCGGCTCCCGTCCGAGATCGGCGATTTCCATGATCCACAGGGCGAGCTTGTCGGTCAGCTGGTTCAGGGGTTCGCTGAGCGGCGGATTCATGGTTCCCAGGTAATAGAACAGCGGGATCGCCACCGCCAGCAGGGGTAACATCACCACCAGCGAAACGAAGAGGAAATACAGCGTGGGCACGGCGTTCTTCACGAACAGCTTGAGCAGTTCCCAGAGAATCCAGGCCTTGTACGTGTACCGGTCGGTCATATGCACGAGCGCGATGGGGAGCAGGACCAGCGGGATCAGCACCCACGTCGTCAGTCCGATCCCGATCAGGGCGTTGCGGGGCAGCCGGTCGGAGAGCCAGTACAGAAGAAGGATCACCACCGGGGTGACCGGTCCCATGACAATCAGGGGCCAGAAGACGAGTCGCATCCCGGCGGAAACCGCCAGAAAGAAGTCAAAAAAGATTCTGTCCGAGCGAAAGGTTTCGCGCGACATCGTCGAGCTGATCACCTTGATCGTCAGAAACAGATACCAGCCGGGGATTCCCAGAAACGACAGGACCGTCAGGCAGACCCAGAAGGTTTTGGGGGGGAGCCGGTCGCAGTAGACGAGCCCCATGTAGGCACAGACGGCGTGAATCGCCGAGAAGATCATCCAGTAGGTGCCGGTGCGCAGGGCGAGTTTCTTCTCGTTCATGACGAACCGCCATCCGTCTCCCCAGACGTCGCTGAAAAACTTCCCTGGGTCCGGTCCGCGGATGGCCCGCTTCTTTTGCTCGCGGGCGTCCATCATGCCGGTGGAGACATTCATGCCGCAGCTGCGGCAGACGGGATCTTCCGGCTTCAGTTCGGCAGCGCAATAAGGACAGATCTTTTCGTCAGCCGCTTCCATCCGGGACAGATCGAGGCTGCCGAAGGGATCGTCCGCTTCCGCCGCAGCCTTCTTCGCCGAGGGCTTCGCTGTGGCGGCGCCAGCCGGTCCCGCAGGAACCTTCATTTTCGTGCCGCATTTGGGGCAGGCCACAACCTTGCCCAACGCTTTGTCAGGCAGATTGAGAACGTTTTCACAACCTTTGCAGCGAATCTTCGGCATGCACCACTCCGGCGAACTCGATCTTGAAAGCCAGGAGCGGGTGCATTCCCCGCACCCTTCCCCCCTCACTGGCTGATCGGAGCTGAATTCGGTCAATCTAACAGTTTCATAAGTGTTGTCACCAGTTCACGTCGGGCGAACGGCGGCGGGCTGATTCACCCCGGTTGGTCGTGCCAGGCGAGAAGTTCCACCCGCAGGATTCTTCGTGGCGGCAGCGCCAACGGAATTACGGGGTCTTTTGTTTCACCCAGTCCACCAGTTCCTGCGGACTGCTGAAGCCACCCGCATTGGCGACCGGCTGACCATGCTGAAAGAGGATCAGTCGCGGGATGGCGGAAACACCGTAATGCTGAGCGAGTTCCGGCTTTTCATCCACATTGATTCTCAGAACCCTCACGCGGCCGTTCAATTCATCGCCGGCCTGATCAAGGATGGCGTCCATCGACCGGCAGGGGGGACACCAGTCCGCTCCAAATTTCACCAGCACCGGCGTTTCCCGTTCGACCACGGCAGCCTGAAACCAGGGATCGTCTGGCGGTGTCACCGATTGCTGAAGTGCGTACGCGAAGCAGGCGACAACAGCAATCCCCACAATGAGATTCAGAATTTTCATCGGGTGCCTTTCCCCTGCGAAGCCTCTGCCGGTATCAGGCGACCGACGGACACTTGGCGCATTGACGTTTCTTTCATCGTAGGTCGAGACCGTGTCACGCAAGCTGCAAAAGTCGGAGAAATACCGGAACCGGCACTCCTCCGATGATGCCTGTTCTCGGAGTCATGTGGACTTTGCAGCCTGTCCTGTGCCGTTATGATCTAGAGCAGGTTGCACCTGCCAGTACCCGCGCAGCAAGCGTTTCGTTGGATGTAATGCGGACGTCCGCGTGGCGAGGCCGGGGTAATCACAAAGTCAAAGTGCTCGCGCGCCGCAATCTGAAATTGGTCCAGCAACAGGAAGTGGACATGGCTCACGACTGGCAGGGAGTGCCGATCGAAAACTGGCTGACGAAAGATTCTACCCGCGACGCCTGCGAGGATCTGATTCAGTTTCTGACCGAGCAGGGGACCTTTCGTTTCCCGACCGTCTCGTCAGGCCTCTTTTCCGCCGCGGCTGCGGAGAGTTCCGAATTCCGGCTAACCGGCTATCAGAACGTCTGGACCCGCGACAATTGTCATATCGCCCATGCCTTGTGGGCCATCGGGGAAGAGAAAGCAGCCGTCCGGGCGACGGAAGCACTGCTCCGCTTCTACACGAAGTATCGACATAAATTCGTCCAGATCATCAACGGCGGTGCCGACCCGGACGAGCCGATGAACCGGCCGCATATCCGCTTTGATGGCGAACTGCTGCAGGAGCTGGATGTCCGCTGGTCGCACGCCCAGAATGATGCCCTGGGAGCGGTGCTGTGGCTCGCCTGCAAACTGCTTCGCTCCGGTTGTCTGTCTGCCGACGCAGAACGGATTGAACTGCTGGAACTGTTCGTTCGCTACTTTGCCAGCGTGCGATACTGGCAGGATGAAGACAGCGGGCACTGGGAAGAGACGCGGAAGATCGAAGCCTCAAGTATCGGCGCAGCGTTAGCAGGTTTACTGGAGCTGCGGTCCCTGCTTGCCGAACAACCGCAAGCCGGTTTCCCTCTGGATCTGCTGGAGGAGATGATCGAGAAGGGGAAGCAGGCGCTCGCAGAGATTCTGCCTGCCGAATGCCGGCAGCCCGACCCCTCGCAGCAGCGTCTTTACGATGGGGCCCTGCTGTTTCTGATTTACCCGCTCGGCGTGGTTGAGGGAGAGATGGCAGCTCGCATCATCGCAGACGTACGCGAGCACCTGACGGGGCAGATCGGAATTCGCCGTTACATTGGCGATTCCTACTGGTGTGCGGATTACCGCGATCTGCTTTCGGCAGAAGTCCGGACGTCCGACTTCAGTGATGATATGTCCGAGCGGGACAAGCTGCTGAAGCCGGGCCAGGAAGCCCAGTGGTGCATTTTCGATCCGATTCTGTCGATCATTCACGGCCGCCAGTTCGAGGCGACCGGCGATCCGGAATCACGGGCGTTGCAGGTGCACCATCTGCAAAGATCTCTCAAACAACTCACCTCCGCGGAATCCCGTTTTCCCCCCTACCGGTGTCCTGAGAGTTATTTTCTGGAGCACGGTCACTGGATTCCCAACGACATCTGTCCGCTCCTATGGACACAGGCCAACCTGCGGCTGGCGCTGCATCATTTCCGCGAAACCTGTCCGCAGGCGTGAGACCTCTCTGCAGCTGATGCAGACGATTCAGAAGGGGAGTGTCGCGGGAACCGGGAGAGCATTTTGACATTTGCTCCCCCCCGTCCTCGCCACACGGATCTCAGCATGACACGATTCGAAATGCGCGCTGCGTGGGGAATGCAAAGTGCAGCCTGCTCTAGATACCTACGGCGCGCCACGCCTCCTCAAGGCGTTTTTCCGAAACCGGAACCGCTGTTCGCAGCTGCTGCGCGAAGATCGAGACACGGTATTCCTCCAGCAGCAGCCTGTACTGGATCAGAGCGGTGCTTTGAGCAGCCTCCCGACCGAGACGACTGACCGCGAGTTGAAGGCGACGGAGGTACGGCTCGAGCTGCTGCTGATGTTTGCGATCCTTCTGAAAGCCGCCAGTGGTCGCTTTGCTGAAGCGGTGCTGCATCGCCTGCAGATAGCGGGGATACTGTTTGAGCCACGCCAATGGCACCTGTGCCAGAAATCCGGAGCGGGTCAGGTCCTGCAGCTGCAGCTTCAGGTCGGCTACCAGCGGAGCCAAAGCGGGTGCGGGGGATCGATCGAGCAGTCGGCGGACCGTATTGAACTCAGTGAGCAATGGGCCGAGCAGCTGCGCCAGATCCTGCACCGCGACCGCGATCAGGCTCTTGGCCTGCTTCTGTTTGAGCGCCCAGTCTGAGGCGGTGCGGGGGAGTTTGTCGTTGCTGAACAGGGCTTCGGCGGCGATCCGCTGTGACAGATGCTGTCGAAACTGCTTGCCATCCGGCAGGGCGAGTGCCTGCATCGCCAGCTGATTGATGTTCGGGAAATGCTTGATCTGCTCGGCGATCCGCTTTTCTTCCGCCAGCGAGAACAAACGGATCAGCGCGTGACGGGTTTGATGCTCGGCTTCCGTCGGGGTGTCGGCCAGCCGCAGTTGAATTTCACCGTTGGCCAGCTTCAGCATGGGAAACGCGACAACGGTGATTCCGTTGCGGTGCAGCTCCACCTGCGTCGGCAGATCTCCGAAATCCCACTGGGTGATGTTGTCTTTCTGCCAGCGCGTGTCCGAGACCTGACTGATGGTTTGTGACGACTGTTGCTGAATTTCCTGGCGCAGCTTCTGCAGATCACGTCCCGAGGTAATAACTTTGTCCTGCGTGGTGACCACCCGCAGGTGGAAGCGGAGGTGATCGGGCAGACGGGACTGTTCGAAAGCTGACACCGGGACATGCTCGCCAGAGCGACTGCGCAAGGCTGCAGCCAGCTGGGTGATGAGATCCCCCTGGCCATAGGCGAGTTGCCGTGTCACTTCCCGGGCTGTGTCGGGCACCGGAACAAAGAGGATGCGCAGCTCTTTTGGCAGCGTCTTGATCAGTGCGGCGACCTTCTCTTCCAGCAGACCCGGAACGAGCCAGCCGAGATTCTCCTCGGAAAGTTGATTCAAGCCTTCCGGGGGGACGATCAGCGTGACACCGTCGTCGACCGCGCCCGGTTCCAGATGATATTCGAGCGGCAGACGCATGGTGCCGATCCGCAGTTCATCGGGAAAGGCCTCCTGTCGCGGAGCCCCGCCCGGATCAGCGAGCAGATCTTCGCGGGAGAGAAACAGCAGCTTCGGCTGTCGGGCCTCGGCTGTCTTGCGCCACTTTTCGAAATTCGGACCGTCAAAAACATCCGGGGGAATGCGGGCGTCGTAGAAGTCGAATTCTGCCTCCTCACCGACGAACTGCACTCCCTGCCGCAGCTTCGCCTGCCAGTCTTCCAGCTCTGATTTCAGCCGGGCATTGTGCTTGAAGAATTCCCCTGGAGTGACGAGATCTCCTTCCACGAGCGCATGCTGAATGAACATCTCGCGAGAAGTTTTCGGATCGATATGTCCGTAGCGGCATTCCCGTCGCGGTACGATCACCAGCCCGAAAAGCGTCACCTTTTCAAACGCTTTGACCGAGGCACTTTTGGAATCCCAATGGGGCTCGCTGTAGGTCCGTTTGACGAGATGACCTGCCAGAGATTCGATCCACTGCGGCTGCAGGGGGCCGATGGTTCGGGCAAAGCGGCGGGTCGTCTCGACCAGTTCGGCCGCCATGATCCATTTCGGTTTGCTCGCGAACGCCACCGATCCGGGCCAGAGGAAAACCTTCTGGCCACCGCCCCGCTCGTACTCGGCGGTTTCCGTTCGCTGCGCGATGTTGGCCAGCAGTCCCGCGAGAATGGCGCGATGGATCGCCTGCTCATCGTTCTTGCGAGGAGTCGGCTTGATGCCGTGATCGATCACCAGTTCGCGCAGCTGGCGGTGCAGGTCTTTCCATTCCCGCATGCGATTGTACGACAGGAAATTCTGCTGACAGGCCTTGCGCAGCTGACTGTTCGAGAGCTTCTGCTCGAGTGCTGCGTAGAAGTCCCACAACGCGATCCAGGAAAGAAAATCAGACCGCTCATGCCGGAACTGCTGATGTGCGGTATCCGCCGCCTGCTGGCGGTCGAGCGGACGATCGCGCGGATCACGCAGTTCCAGCACCGATGCAATAATCAGTAGCTCTTCCAGACAGTGTTCATCCGCAGCAGCGAGAATCATGCGGGCAATGCGCGGATCGACCGGCAGCCGCGACATCGATTTGCCGATCGGCGTCAGCTGCTCCTGTTCATCAATCGCATTCAGTTCGAAGAGCATCTTCAGCCCGGAGCGGACAGCACTCGGGCTGGGGGGATCGAGAAACGGGAAATCTTCGATCCGGCCCAGATGATACGCCTTCATCTGCAGCAGCACCGAGGCGAGATTCGTTCGCAGAATCTCGGGCGGGGTATCGGGATCACGGGCGAGGAAATCCGCTTCGGAATAGAGTCGCACGCAGATGCCGGGACCGACACGTCCGCAGCGACCCGCGCGTTGTTTGGCGGAGGCCTGTGAGATCGGTTCGATCGGCAGCCGCTGTACCTGCGAAGTGGCCGAAAACCGGCTGATGCGCGCGGTACCGGGATCGATCACGTAGCGAATGCCCGGCACCGTCAACGATGATTCCGCGACATTGGTGGCGATCACAATCCGCCGGCCGTTGTGGGGTTCAAAGATCCGGTTCTGTTCTTTTTCGGAGAGACGTCCGAAGAGCGGAACAACGTCCGGCTTGCGTCCATTGTCGGCGGCGAATGACCGTCCCTGCAGCACGCGTGCGGTTTCGCGGATATCCCGCTCGGTCGGCATGAAGACCAGCATGTCCCCCGGTCCGTCGAAGGCGAGTTCTTCACAGGCATCGGCCGCAGCCTGTTGCCAGTCAATTTCGTCCCCCTCGTCCTCGGACTCGACCGGACGATAGCGGAGCTCCACCGGATAAGTCCGCCCAGACACTTCCAACACCCGCGCCGGTCGGTCCGGCGTGCCAAAGAAGCTGGCGAAGCGGGCGGCATCGATCGTCGCCGACGTAATAATGAGTCGCAGCTCGGGTCGCTGCGGCAGGATGCGTTTCAGATATCCGAGCAGGAAATCGATGTTCAGCGAGCGCTCATGGGCTTCGTCGACAATGATGGTGTCGTAGCGGCTGAGTAGCGGGTCCGATTGTGTTTCCGCCAGCAGGATACCGTCGGTCATCAGCTTGATGAACGTGCGGGGGGAGGTGGTATCCGTGAACCGGATCTTGAACGCGACACCGTCACCCACGCGGGTCTCGAGTTCTTCCGCCACGCGACTCGCCACCGAGCGGGCGGCGATCCGTCGCGGCTGGGTATGGCCGATCATTCCGGCCAGCCCTCGACCTGCCTCCAGACAGATTTTCGGCAGCTGCGTCGACTTGCCCGATCCGGTCTCCCCGCAGACGATGAAGACCTGTTCCTCCGCCAGCGTCTTGAGGATCAGTTCCTTCTCACCGACGATCGGCAACGTCGGGTCGTACTTGAGCGTTGGCCGGTGCTGCTGCCGCTGTTCCACCTGTTTTTCGGAGCGTTGCAGTTCTTCAAGAAGGCGGGACAAACTGCGGTCGAACGGTTTCTTTTCCCGTTGCAGACGGCGAATGCCGGCCAGCGATTTCTGCAGTCGTCCCCGGTCCGCCAGCAGACAGACCGCGATCCGATGTTCCAGTTCCGTCAGATTGGGAGCGGTCGATTCCGTCACAGTCGATTTCTGCAGTGTGCGTCGTGAGAGAAATTGCGAAGCGGAAATTATAGCGGCGAGGCGGCACGACACGGCATGTCGGAGAAAGTTCGCAGAATTGCTTCGACTCCCTCGTCGCCATGGGCGTAGCTGAGGGAGATCCGGAGACGGGAGGTGCCATGCGGGACGGTCGGTGGACGGATCGCTGCCACGAGCAGTCCCAGCTGTTCCAGTTGTCCCGCGAGCTGCACCGTGAGATCCGGATCACCCACAATCAGTGGAATGATCGGGCCGACGAGATTTTCCGGGACCTGCCAGCCGAGTTGACGCAGCTCCGTTTGCACACGGACGGAGGCAGCTGCCAGCCATTCCCTGCGCTGCGGTTCTTCCTCGATCATTTTCAATGCTGCCGTCGCGGCGGCGCAGCTGGGAATTGCCAGCGCTGTCGAAAACAGTTGGGTCCGCGCTGAATTCCAGAGCCATTCACAGAGGTCATGGCTGCCGGTGACGAAGCCCCCCTGTGAGCCGATCGCCTTGCTGAGTGTGCCGATGCTGACCACGCGGCGGGCTGTGACCGGGTCAGAAAGGAGTCCCTCCAGCAGACCGCTCCCTTTGTCCCCGCACGTGCCGGTCGCGTGTGCTTCATCCACGATGAGCAACGCGTCATTCCGGGTCACCAGTTCGATCAGTTCTGCGAGGGGAGCGGCATCGCCATCCATGCTGAACAGCGAATCGGTGACGACAAATCGTCGGCGGAACGAAGGTCCACGCTGCAGCTCGCGATGCAATGCGATGAGGTCATTGTGCGGATAGACCCGGAACGTCGCCCGCGAGAGGCGGCAGCCATCAATCAGGCTCGCGTGGTTCAGCCGGTCGCAATAGATGACATCTTCGGGCCCGGCCAGCGCCGTCAGAACGCCGACGTTCGCGGCGTAGCCGGAAGGAAACAGCAATGCCCTCTCGGCCGACTTCAACCGGCACAGGCTCTGTTCCAGCTGATCATGCCAGATCGTCCGGCCGGTCACGAGAGCACTCGCCCGCGCGCCGATTCCACCGGACTGCAAAGCCTCCTGCGCGGCGCTGATGACGCGCGGATCTTCCGCCAGCCCGAGGTAATCATTGCCGGCGAAGTTCCACAGTTCCTGGCCGTCGCTCAGGCAGCGACCGTGAGGCAGCGGCGTGATGTTCCGCTGCCGCCGGCGCAGGTGCGCAGCGGACAATCCCTCCAGCCCCTGCTGCAGCCAGTGCAGCGGATCGGGTTGTCCGGAAGTCGTTGCGCCCAGGGGAACATCAGGAGAAGAAGTCATCTCTGCGATTCGGTTCTCACGGAGCCGGAGCATCGCGAGGCTCCACGGATCGTTACGTCAGCCGGATCTCGTGGTGGCTGAGCCGTTCATAACCCTGCTCGGTGATCAGGTAGTTATGCTCGATCCGCATGCCGCCGATCCCTTCCTGATACGCTCCCGGTTCGAGCGTAATGACATTGCCAGTCGCCAGTGTGTCGGTGCTGCGGGGAACCAGAATGGGGGGCTCGGGGTGGGCGAGACCGATCCCATGCCCGGCGTGATGCGTGAAGACCTTCGGCTTGCCGGCGTCGTGGAAGGGCTTCGCGACCGCCCGATACACCTCGGCTGCGGAAATTCCGGCGGCGAGTTTCTGTTCGCCCGCTGCCATGGCTGCCTGACAGATGCTGAACAGTTCCATCACACCTTCCGACGGTGGCCCGACCGAAACGGTATTGGTGAAGTCGCTGCGGTAGCCATCGAGCATCACGGTGTAATCGAGGATAAACGTGTCCCCCTTCTGCAGCGTGCGGCCCTGGCTGTTGGGGAGGCCACCGTTCTTTGGCTTGTCGGGGAAGCAGGCCCGGAAGTCTCCGTAGACGATGGCGGGACGCTCAGCGGCAGCGACAGCTGCTTTCTGGACTTCGCAGAAGATTTCGAACTCCGTGATCCCCTCCGCCACGATTTCCAGCAGGCGGGCCTGGCCGGCGGCGCCCGCCACCATGCACTGCCTGAGGAGAGCAATTTCATCGGGATCCTTCCGGGTCCGCAGGCTGCGGAGGATCGTTCCCAGATCGGTCAGGACGCTCGCACCTGCCTCCTGATTGGCGGAGAACTCGTAAGAGCCGGGATCCAGCAGCACCGCCGCTCCCAGCGGCAGCCATTCGGCTTCCACCAGACCTTTTCGTCCTCGCAGATCACCGGCCACATCGCTGAGTGCCTTGAAGAGGGCATGGTCGCGGTTCACCACGCTGTGCTGGTGGTCGTACCAGGTGGTGACGATTTCACGATCGGCATAAGGGGCGTTCGTGGCGGAGCGCAATGAGAAATTGTCCCCCAGCAGCGTGGCCCGTCCGTTTCGTTCCAGCAGCAGCAGACCCCGCTCGCCAGTGGAGAAGCTCAACGGCTGAACCCAGAAATTCGCGAGGTATTGGACGTGACGAGGATCTGCGATCAGGACCCATTCGATGGCCTGGGGGAGGAGATCCCATAACCGTTGACGACGGGCCAGGCAGCCTTCGAGAGTGAGCATCTGTGAACTCGATCAACAAGATATGAAAAACGGATACCCCGCCTCCTTCAGTCGGGGCAGGGGCCAAGAGAGGATTGTAACCGTAGTGATCTCCCCGGAACACCGCCGCATCTGTTAATCTCCAAACGACTGCCGGAAGAGTCCATTCCGGCGGGAATCGGGCAAGAGAATCGCCGCCGGAGCGGATTCGGCACAGGAATGGCGGAACACACAATGTGGGGGAAACTGTCACGCTGGCGCGCGGAGGCCCATCGAATCCTTCGGCTACAGGCGTCGCTGAAGGAGATCAGCGGCGGTGAGCTGCTCCGTCGGGCGAAGGGGCTGCAGTGGCGCGCCCGGGCGGGTGAACCGCTGCGGGGGCTGTTGCCCGAGGTCTATGCACTCGGAATTGAATCGGCCTGGCGGGCACTGGGGATGCGGCACTTCCCGGTGCAGGTGATGGGGGCGATTGCCCTCTTCGAGGGGAACATTGCCGAGATGCAGACGGGTGAAGGGAAAACGCTCACGGCAACGCTGCCGGTGATCCTGCGGGCGATGGTCGGCAAAGGGGTGCATGTCGTCACCGCGAACGATTACCTCGCCAAGCGCGATCAGGAGAAGATGCAGGCGGTCTACGCTCCGCTGGGTCTCTCGACCGGCTGTGTGCAGCAGCAGATGTCCGATCCCGATCGGCAGCAGGCGTACGCCTGTGACATCACCTATGGAACTGCCAGTGAAATGGGGTTTGACTTTCTGCGGGACCGGTTGAAGAAAGGGGCGGGCAATGCCGACAGCCTGCAACGAATGATCTTCGAGAACGCCGAAGAGGGCGAAGTGCCGGTGCAGCGAGGGCACTATTTTGCACTCATCGACGAAATCGACAGCATTCTGATTGATGACGCCCGAACCCCCTTGATTATTGGTGTCATGCAGGAAAACCGCCCGGCGATGGTCAGCCTGTATCGCTGGTGCGTCGGAGCGATCGCCCATCTGAAACGGAATGAAGACTACCTGTTCGATGAGCGGAAACGGCAGGTCCACCTGACCGATCACGGCTGCCGGCATATCACTCTGCTCAATAAGCCGGTCCTGCTCGATTCGATTGATACCGAGCGGATCTATCAGCACATCGAGAAAGCGCTGACTGCGCAGCTGGCCTTCGAGCGGGATCGCGATTACGTCATTTCCGAAGGGGAAATCGCCATCATCGATGAAGGGACCGGCCGCAAGATGGAAGGCCGCAAATGGCAGGAAGGTCTGCACCAGTCCATTGAAGCCAAAGAGCGTCTCGACGTGACGGAGATCACATCGTCTGCTGCCCGGATCATGATCCAGTCGCTCTACCGGCAATACGAACACCTGGCGGGGATGACCGGAACCGCTTCGCAGGCCCGCAGTGAGTTCAAACGGGTGTACGGCCTGAAGGTCTCCGTGATTCCGACCAATCGTCCCTGCATCCGGAAAGGACTGCCGACGCGTGTCTTTGTTTCCCAGGCGGCCAAGTATGGAGCGATCGTCGATGAGGTGATCCGGCTGGCGGCGCAGAAGCGGGCGATTCTGATCGGGACACCCTCGGTGGATGCGTCGGAAATGCTTTCCGCCCGGCTGAAGGGAGCTCAGATTCACCATGTCGTGCTGAATGCCCGCTATCACGAGCAGGAGGCGGAAATTGTCGCCCAGGCAGGTCGACCGGGACGGGTCACCATCGCGACCAATATGGCGGGGCGGGGGACAGACATCCTGCTGGAAGATGTTGTGCGTGAGAACGGGGGGCTGCATGTGATTGCCACCGAGATGCATACCTCGAAGCGGATCGACCGTCAGCTCGTGGGCCGTTCCGCGCGGCAGGGGGACCCGGGGAGTTTCCAGTTTTTTCTCTCTTACGAAGATGAGCTGCTGCGGGTGATGAAGCCGGAGGCGCGGGCGCGGCTGATTCGTCGGGCCCGCCCCGATGCGAATGGCGAACTATCCCGCTGGTCCGCGCGGCTGTTTACGAAAACGCAGAAGTCGCTGGAGAAACTGCACGTGAAGCAACGGAAGCGGCAACTGAAGTACGAGAAAGAACAGAAGAAAAAGTACAGGAAGATCGGTCTCGATCCGTTTCTGGAGGTCGCTGATTCCTGAGGCGGTCCTCTTCCCTTGCAGTCTGCCGTGAAACCGGCAAACTCCTGTCATTGCTGTCGCGAACCCCTTCAACGAGTTTCTGCCGCCAGTCAGTGCCGATGCACATCCTGCGTTTTCAACCGTTGCTGCGTCGGGCTCTCTGGGGAGGGACACGGTTTGGTACCGAACTGGGCAAGCAACTGGGGGACGGGGGAAGTTTCGCCGAGTGCTGGGAAGTCGCGGATCTGCCGGGCCTCGAATCGGCGATCGAGGATGGCCCGCTGGCCGGATTATCGATTCGCGAACTGATGCACCACCGCGCGCGGGAACTGCTGGGGCGGCATCTCGGGCTTACCCGCTATCCGCTGGCGGTGAAGTTTCTCGATGCCGCTGACTTCACGTCGGTGCAGGTGCATCCGGCAGACGATGACCTCATCCCTCCCAAAAAAGAGTTATGGATCATTTTGGACGCGCAGCCGGGGAGCCGTGTCATTGCCGGTTTGCGGGCGGGCGTGCAGCAGAGTGACCTGCAGCAGGCGCTCGCCCATGATCGACTCGCCGAGTGCGTCCACACCTTTGAAGTGACCCCCGGTGATGTGGTCCTTATCGAACCGGGAGTGCTGCATGCGCTGGGAGCGGGGATTCTCGCGGCAGCCGTGCAACAGCCTTTGGAGACCGCCTTCCGGATCTATGACTGGCGTCGACTCACGCCGGCTCAGTTACCGCGCGAACTGCAGCAGGAGCGGGGGCTGGCTGCGGTTGATTATCAGCGTGGTCCAGTGCAGCCTCTGGTGCCCCGCAATCTTTACCTGCCTGGGGGGCCGCAGCAGCTGGTGGACTGTGATGCGTTCACGGTGAACCGGTATGCGGATACGGGGTGGCTGGCGCTCCCGGACGACAACCGGTCGCATGTGCTGACGGTGGTGCAGGGGACGGTGATCTGCACAGGAGGTGACGCCCTCAATCTGCTGACGGGGGACACAGTGGTCCTTCCCGCCGAGAGGTCCCGTGTCACGCTCGATTTTACCCCGGGCGCCGTCTTGTTGGACTCATTTCTTCAATAGCGCGCTGTCAAATGAGCGGCGCTTGTGTCGTTTCGGCGACACATTTTTTCTGGCACGCCAAGATGCCAAAAAATCTAAGTACTGATGGTGGATGGGGTTTGCGCTCAATCGTGCTCCGTGGGCTGGCATCGGGCCGCTCTTTGCTTTTTGTCCATCTCATCAGACGTGAATGCGAACGAAGCGGCTGAGACCGCTCAGCAGAACACGCCGAACACCCTTTCAGAAAGTCGGAGACTGCCATGAAGAAGTTCATCCTGAGTGTTGCTGCTGTGACGGGAATTTCCCTGCTCGCTGTTTCGGGAGCGGAAGCTGCCAACTACGGACCGGGCTGGGGAGCCGGAAACTCTTACAACCACAATCACAATCACGGCTCCAACAACAACCTCTGGGGCTGGAACAACCGGCCTGCCTTCAACAACGTTCACAACCATTCGCACTACAACCCGCCGCGAGTGGGATACAGCCCGGTCCCTGTGGTCCGGACCCCGGTTGTCCCGGTCACCCGGCCCTACCTGGGAGCCGGCTGTAACACGCCGGTGTACAACACCTACCCGGTCTACAACACCGTGCCCAGCTTCGGTCTGACGACCCCGGGCTTCAGCTTGTATGCCCGCTAACTGAATGTGCTGCTGTTTCCCAAAGTTCATCCACGTCATCACAAGACATCAGAAATATTGGAGGCTGCCATGAAGAAGTTCATCCTGAGTGTTGCTGCTGTTGCGGGGATTTCCATGCTGGCTGTTTCGGGAGCGGAAGCTGCCAACTACGGCCCGGGTTGGGGAAACCACAACCACAATCATGGTCATCACAATAACTGGGGCTCGAACAACCGGCCCGGTCACAACCACTCGCACTCCAATCTGCCGCGAGTGGGCTATGGGCCGGCTCCGGTCTACCGGGCACCGATTGCTCCGGTCGTCCGTCCTTACCCCAGCACAATCTGCCCGACTCCGGTGTACAACACCTACCCGGTCTACAACACCGTGCCGAGCTTCGGCCTGACAACTCCCGGCTTCAGCCTGTTCGCCCGCTGAATCAGGTTCCCCTGTCTTCTGTCCGCGCAGCCAGCGCTGCGAATAACAAAACGCTGAGTTGCGGACGGTCAGGGAAAGGGGAGCTGACGATCGAGCCTCACCAGACAGAGTTCTGTCATCACCAAAAACTGACACACCTCAGAATTGATTGGAGACTGCCATGAAAAAGTTCCTCCTGGGTTTGGCTGCTGTGGGCGGAGTTTCCCTGCTGACTGTGACCGGCACCGCTGAAGCGTCGCATCACAATCGTGGCTGGAACAACCACGGCCACCATCACCATCACAACCAGGGACGCTATGCCCCCGGTCGAGGAGGGTATGTCCCGGTGGCTCCCGTGATCCGCCCGCAGCGGCCCGTCATCCTGCCTTATCCGAACACCTACTGCCCGACTCCTGTTTATCAGGCCTATCCGGTCTACAACTCAGGGCCGAGCTTCGGTGTGACGACTCCCAACTTCGGTCTGTTTGTCCGGTAAGTGCAGGTCCCCATGTCTGATGTCGCCGAACTCCTCGTCGGCCAGAGATTGACGACGAGGAGTCTTTTTTGCCCTCGCGGTCAGGAGTTCTCGGGAACTCCAAAGCCCCCGCCCCCCGGCGTTTCGAGAATCAGTCGATCTCCCGCTTCGACATCGATCGCCACCGCGTTTGCCAGCTCTTCCCAAAAGTCACTTCCCCGTCGCTGCAGGAGATTGCGGCCCACTGCTCCTGCTGCCCCTCCCTCCAGTCCGAACGGAGGATATGGGCCGCGCCGCTGGGTCAGCAGTGACACCCGCAGCGGCTTCAGAAACCGAAAGACCCGTCGGATTCCCGCCCCTCCCGAGTGGCGACCGACACCGCCTGAACCCCGCCGGATCGAGAATTCCTCGATGTGTGCGGGGTAACGGTGTTCCAAGACCTCGACATCGGTCAGCCGGGTATTCGTCATATGGGTGTGGACGGCATCCGCCCCCGCTGCGTGGTCTGTGGCTCCCGCACCACCACAAATCGTTTCGTAATAGCCGAACGTCTCATCGCCGAACGTCAGGTTGTTCATCGTCCCCTGACTCGCCGCCGCCAGTCCGAGTCCCCCCAGCAGCACATCCACGATGCGTTGGGAGGTTTCGACATTTCCGCCAACGACCGCAGCACACTGAGCGCGGTCCGGATTGACAGGGGGATTGAGCAGGCACTCGGGCAACTGAATGGTCAACGGCCGCAGCACTCCGCAGTTCAGCGGAATGGCCTCGTCGATCAGGCAGCGAAAGACATACATCACCGCCGCTGTGACGATCGCCCGGTTGGCGTTCAGATTCGTCCGCAGCACCGGGCCGGTCCCCTCAAAATCGATGCCCGCTTCATCCCCGGTAATGGTGATGACCGCCCGGATCGGAGAACCATCATCCAGAAAGTCGGTTCGCTCGTATCGTCCATCCGCTAAGCGGGAGAGTGCCCGCCGCATCTTCCGCTCGGCAGCCGCCTGAATATGCTGCATGTACTGCTGCACCTGGGATCGTCCCGCGTTCGCGACCATTTCCAGCAGCAGCCTGGCCCCGAGTTGATTGGCGGCCACCTGCGCCGTGACGTCGGCAATGTTGTCGTCGGGACTGCGCGAGGGATACGGTCCCGAAGTCAACAGCTGCCGGAACTCCGACAGTCGCACGTGGCCTCGGTCGGCGAGTAGGAAGTTCTGGATCAAGACCCCTTCCTGCCCGAGAGTTGTCGAGAAGGGGGGCATGCTCCCCGGAGTGATGCCGCCGATTTCCGCATGGTGGGCCCGGCTGGCGGTGAGGAACAGCAGTTCGCCCGAGGCCGCATCGTGGACCGGTGTGATGACCGTCAGGTCCGGCAGGTGCGAACCCCCCGCGTAAGGATCATTGGTGACATACACATCCCCCGGATGGAGGGTTGGCCGATCACGCAGCAGGCAGCGGACCGTTTCTCCCATCGCTCCCAGGTGCACAGGAATGTGAGGAGCATTGACCACCAGTCCCCCCTGGGCGTCAAACAGAGCGCACGAATAGTCGAGCCGCTCTTTGACATTGGTCGAGCGAGACGTTTTGCGGAGGGTCACTCCCATCTGTTCCGCGATGGAAGCGAATTGGTTGTTGTAGATCTCAAGCAGCACCGGATCGGCCGGCGCAGCCGCATCCTGTGACTGTGTGTATTGAGTCATGTCGACATCGTTGGCAGCGACGGCTTCTTCCCACTCGATCAGCAGTTCGCCGCAGCGACCGATGGTCGCCCGATAGCCCGGCTCAATCCAGAGCGTCGCTCCCCCGCCACAAACGAGGGTCGGTCCGGTCAGCTGCTGGCCTGCCCGGAGTTGTTCGCGCTCTAGAACCGTCGTCTCCAGCGAACGGCCATTGAACCAGGTGCGGGTCTGGCGAGGGGCTTCCGGAGATGCGTCTGCTGTCAGTGGTGGAATTTCCGGACGTGGCAGCCGGCCGATCACTTCGACGGTCGCGGTCACAATTTCCAGAGCCCGGTGCGACTGTCTGTAGCCATAAAGCTGTTGATGGCGCCGTTCGAATTCCGCCTGATAATCTCCGTCGGCGGGGGATTCGATGACGATGGTCCCTTCGACTCCGCGATACCGCAACGCCAGTGAACGCTGCGGCACTTCGATATCAGCTGCCGCGATCCCTTCTCTTGTGACGGCAGAGACCAGCTCCTGCTCCAGTTGCCGGAATGTGGGTTCGAGCTCGCGCAGCGTGGCGGGAGTCAGTTCCTGCAGGACCGACACTTCCCCCCGTCGGCGGACGTCGGCGAGTCCCATCCCCAGTGCGCTGAGCACACCGGAATAGGGATGAACGAGGATCTTCCTGATCCCCAGTGCCCGCGCCAGTGCGCAGGCATGTTGCCCCCCTGCGCCGCCAAAGCAGACCAGCAGATGGTCGGCAGGGTCGTATCCCTTCCGAACCGAGATCTGCCGGATGGCACGGACCATGGCTTCGTTGGCGATGTCGATGAACCCTTGTGCGAGTTCTTCGAGCGAATACTCTTTTTCCAGAGGCGAGGCGGCGATCAGTTCGCAGAGCCACTTCAGTCGAAGTCGAACGAAATCTGCATCCAACGGAAAGGGAGACAGTTCGGGAAGCAACCGACCGAGGATGAGGTTCATGTCGGTCACGGTCAGCGGGCCCCCCCGGCCGTAACAGGCGGGCCCCGGATCAGCACCGGCACTCGCGGGGCCGACCCTCAGCTGCAAGCCGTCAAAGGTGCAGAGACTGCCTCCACCGGCGGCGACCGTCTCAATCGCCAGCTGCGGCACGGCGATTCGCACCCCGGCGGTCTGTGTTTCGCGATCGAGTTCGTAACGACCGTCGAAGCGGGAGACGTCGGTGCTGGTTCCCCCCATGTCAAAGCCGATCGACCTGGTGAACCCCGCCTGCTGAGCAATCGTGGAAAAGGCGATCACGCCCCCCGCCGGCCCGGAGAGGATGCTGTCTTTGCCCGAGAACTCGGTGCTGTCGACCAGTCCCCCGTGAGACGTCATCACCTTCAGCGAACTTCCTGCTCCGAGTTTCTCGCGGATGCCATCGAGGTAGTTCCGCAAGACCGGCGTCAGGTAAGCGTCGAGCAGAGTTGTTTCCCCCCGCTGCACGAGCTTGATGACCGGTGCCACAAGACTCGAGCGGCTGACGTACCGAAAGCCAGCCTCGCGGGCGAGTTCTTCAATCTGCAGCTCGTGGACCGGATTCCGGTACGCATGCAGCAGACAGATGGCCAGTGATTCGATCTGCTGTTCAGCCAATCGCTGCAGCTGGCGCCGCACGGCTGCCGGGTCCATTGGCTGGAGAACCTGTCCCTCGGCCCCCAGTCTTTCTTCAATTTCGACGACGGTCTCCGTCAGCGGCTGCTGTTTCACAATCTCCAGCGCGAAGAGGTCCGGCCGATCCTGATTGCCGATCTGCAGGATGTCGGCGAAGCCCTTCGTCGTCAGAAAAGCGGTCCTCGCGCCTTTTCGCTCCAGCAGAGCATTGGTGCCGCGCGTGGTTCCCAGCCGCATTTCCAGGTCGGGAATCGCTTCCTCCAGCCGCAGTTGCAAAAGGCTGCGAACGCAGATCAGCGGGGCCTCTTCTCCGCAGTCCAGTTCATAGCCATCACTTGATAGATCAGCAGGCAAAGGCTGTGATAACAGCAACTCGCCCTGCGGCGTGGAAGAGACGACGGTGGTCGACCAGCAGGGCTCTCCGCGGCGATCGAGCAGCTGGAACGTCCACCCGGCCCAGAAATCAGGGCGCGGCTGGCAACGTCGAGGGTCGTAGAGTCGATGTCCCTCGGCCGACTCGATCGCCCCCTTGATTCGGCCCGAGCTGAGAGTTTTCCATTGGACAAGCTGGCCGGCGGGAGTCCGCGCCACACAGTCGGTGAACGTGCCGCCGACATCGATCCAGAATTGCCATCGCATAGGTGAGTTCGCCTTCTGTTGCCGCGAGCAGCCGAGCCCCGGCGAATCATAGCGAGTGGAGCAGCGGCGATCAGCAGGCTCCCGGTTGCGTCAGTCCTGCCGATTCACGACCATGCAGGAGACCGGACCCCCTCGCAGACCAGTCGATTTGCTGAGGATCAGAAGTCCGCGAGCGTGACTCCCTGGCTGAATGACTATGTTTCCTGCGACCCGATTGCGTCGACTCCGTCAACATCCCCGCCTGCGCGAACTGGTGCGCGAGACGACGCTCGCCCCCTCGAATTTCATCCTGCCGCTGTTTGTCCGGCACGGAAAGCAACAGCGGATTCCGATCACCTCCATGCCGGGGCACTCCCAGTTGTCTGTCGACCAGCTGGAAGGTGAGATTCGCGAAATCGAGTCATTGGGGATTCCGGCGGTCATTCTGTTCGGCATCCCCGAACAGAAGGATGCCGTGGGCTCCGATGCCTGTTCCGCGAATGGGATCGTGCAGCAGGCAGTGCGCGAGATCAAGAGAATCTCGTCACGGCTGCTGGTGATCACCGACGTCTGCTTCTGCGAATTCACCGACCACGGTCACTGTGGTGTGTTGAATGAAAAGACCGGCCGTGTTGATGTCGACAACGATGAGACACTGCCACTGCTGGCGCGGCAGGCGGTGAGTCATGCTCAGGCGGGGGCCGACGTCATCGCCCCCAGCGGGATGATGGACGGTATGATTCAGGCTCTGCGGAGAGGGCTGGATGACGCCGGTTTCTCTCAGATTCCAATCATGAGCTACGCCGCGAAATATGCGTCCGGCTTTTATGGACCCTTCCGCGAAGCTGCCGAGAGTACGCCGCAGTTCGGAGATCGCTCCACGTATCAGATGGACCCCGCCAACGGACGCGAGGCCCTCCGCGAGGTTGCTCTCGATCTGGCGGAAGGGGCGGACATGCTGATGGTCAAGCCGGCGCTCAGCTATCTCGATGTGATCCGGAACGTGAAGTCCGCCCACCCGGATGTGCCACTCGCGGCTTACAACGTCAGCGGTGAATTCGCGATGATTAAAGCCGCGGCAGCCAACGGTTGGATCGATGAACGACGCGTCGCCCTCGAAGTGCTGACCAGCATCCGCCGCGCGGGGGCCGACATGATCATCACCTATTACGCGAAGGACGCGGCCCGCTGGCTGGAGCTTCTCTGAAAGAACCCCTCCCGCTTGAGTGGCGAGTGATCCAGCCCTGCAGCGACACCTCTCTGTCCGCTGCAAACGGATTCAGTTGAGGTGAGCCAACAAAAAACTCTCCCGCGTTGCGTGCGGGAGAATTTGAGTTGACAGTCGCTTTCGCCCGTGGAGCAAGCCAGCGTCGCTCTAAAGAGCTGTGCTCTATTCGGCTTTCTCTGCTTTTTCTGTCTTCACGCCCTTTTCCTTGTCAGCCTTTTTGGGCTTCTTGGCGGGCTTGACCTCTTCCTTCTTCACCGGCTCTGTCTTCGCTGCCTCCGCGTTGACAGCCTCGGTCTTTTCTCCTTCCCCGGACTTGGGGGCCAGATCGCGAATCCAGATGTTACGGAACTTCACGGCATCGCGGTGGTATTGCAGCTGCAGCGGCAGACGATCCGCATGGGCTGTGTAGGAGGGGGGCTGTTCGAAGTAGGTTCCACCGAGCAGCTCATAATGATTCTGGATGAGCACACCGTTCTGCAGGGCGGTGATGACGGCCGGCGATTTCAGTGAGCCGTCAGCGTTGAAGCGGGGAGCGGTGAAAATGATGTCGTAGGTCTGCCATTCTCCCGGTTTGCGGCACGCATTCACAAGCGGAGGATGCTGCTTGTAGATCGAGCCGCACTGCCCGTCGAAGTAGGTCTTGTTGTCGTAGGAATCGAGAATCTGCACTTCGTATTTGCCCATGAAGTAGACGCCGCTGTTTCCCCGTGCCTGGCCTTCTCCCTCGACCTCGGCGGGAGTGGCAAATTCGAGATGCAGCTGGCAATCTCCGAAAGCGGCTTTGGTTCGCAGGGTGGAAGCAATTTCAAAGGCACCATCGGCGACGATGGGAGCTTTGGCCCCTTCCCAGGCAGAGGTATCTGTGCCGTCGAACAGGGAGATCGCGTCCGCAGGACGGGACTGCGAGGTCTCACCCGGTGTCACGACGACCGGCTCCGGCCAGGCGATCCCGCTGGACCATTCCCGTGATTTGGTTTGAGCCCAGCTGAGGCCCAGCATCAGGGTGCAGACACAGGAGGCGATGAGGCCGACAATCTTCGTACGCATGGAACAGATCCAAAAGGCTGAGCGATTCGAAGGCAGAACAACAGGCGGAAGTCGGATTGGCCTGCACCGCAGCGGGGCGGGGGAGGAACAGAACTTCCAGTCACGTTGCACTAGTGTGCAGTCGGGTTTACGAGAGTGCAAGCCACCCTCCCGGCGATTCGGGAATGGTCTCCAGGTCGTCGCCGGCTGGTCCGGAATGACGGGGCCACGTGACCCTGTGCACGATTTTCCGGGATCTGGACATCTGCTATCCTCCCCGATTCGGGGGGCGGACGGAGAAGGCTTCCCGTTGACCGAACTGGCCTGATGAACATTCCTTTCGGCAATCGCCGACTATTCAAGAGATTCACTGGAAGAAAGACCAATGCCACAGATCAATGCCGGGGACTTCCGCAAAGGGATCAAGGTTGTCCATGAGAACTTTCCCTACGAAATGATCGAAATCAACTTCGTGAAGCCGGGGAAAGGGCAGGCACTTTACAAGACCCGGCTGCGCAATCTGTTGACCGGCACCAGTCTCGATATCACTTACCGGAGCGGCGACAGCCTCGAAGCGGCTGACATCCGGAATTCCGACGGCATGTATTCGTACTTCGACGGAACCAACTATGTGTTCATGGACAACGAGAGTTTCGAACAGGTTTCCCTGGGGGGCGAAGTCTGCGGTTCGATGATGAAGTACGTGAAGGAGGGTGAGCCCTGCGGCCTGATGTACTGGAATGAACAGCTCATCGGCGTCACCCCTCCCAAGCATGTCGTGCTGGAAGTGACCGACACCATTCCGGGAGCCCGTGGCAATACCGCCACCAACGTCACCAAGCCCGCCACGGTGGAAACCGGAGCCGAAGTGCAGGTCCCCTCGTTCATCACCGTCGGTGAAAAGATCCGGATCGCCGCCGAAACAGGCGAATATCTCGGTCGCGCGTGAGTTCAACCCCTTCGCGAAGCCTGTTGGACGACGGACCTTTCCTGTGAATTCCCCGTCAGCCTGCAGGCTTCGTGCATGACCGGCCTGCTCTCCTGCAGGCAGGTCCGCTTTAGACGCTTTCCGGCACATCACGAGCCAGAGCGGACGTTGCCCGGATCGGGCTGCCGGGGAAGTTCGTCCATCACCATGCCGATGGCCCGGGCCAGATCCCGCAGTCCCTTGGCGTAGCGTTTTTCCTGCGCAGCACGCTCCGCCGCCTTCACCGCGCGGTCGTGTTCTCCCCAGTCCACGTCCCAACCATCGTCGCGCGCGGATCGCTGCAACTCGCCATCGATGCTGGCCAGCAGTTCGAAGAGTTCTTTGGAGGACAAGGCGACTGCAGTTCGGTGAGGCCGCCACAGACGGGTGTGTGTCTCGTCTGGGAGGTCCTGCCGCAGCGCCTGCTGCTGACGGATCGAAAAGACCGTGAGGACGAGCATGCCCCAGACGGACAGGGCTGTCAGAATACTCCCGGAAATACTGTGTCCGAGCAGGAGCAACGCGACTCCCCAGACGACCAGCAGGGCACCTCCGGCAAAGGCGGCCAGCCAGGACCACCCCAGCCCCGGGCGATTCTCGATAAACTCGTCCGTTTGCGTCGGGTAGACGTTCGACGGCAGATCGCCGATGCGGACGACGACGGCGGTGGAGTTGTCGGGACCGCCTCGCACATTCGCCAGTTCGATCAGCAGCTTCGCGGCCGCTTTGGGCGAGAACTCCCGCAGGATCGCTCCCATTTCCGGATCGGAAACCTGATTGGAAAGACCATCGGAGCAGAGCAGGAATGTGTCTCCCGGAAAAACCGGAAAGGGCCCTTCCAGGTCGACATCGATGACCTCTTCCGGACCCAGCGACCGGGTGATCACATTCCGGTGCTGGCTGAGGTCGATGATTCCCTTCAGGCTGCCATGCTTTCGTTCCAGTTCCCATTCGAGGCTGTGATCAAACGTGAGCTGGTCGATCCGGTCGCGACGGACACGATACGCGCGGCTGTCGCCAATATGCCCGACGATCCCGCCGGCCGGTCCGAGCATGAGGGTGGTGCAGGTGGTCCCCATGTGCAGGAAGTCGGCATTCTGGGTCCCACGTGTATGGATCGCGGCATTGGCAGCCAGAATCGCTTCGTGGAGGGCCTTTTTCGGGTCCTGCGTCGAGGTCTTCTGCAGGGAATGGGGAATCGTTTCGATGGCAAGCCGACTGGCCAGTTCCCCGACGGCATGGCCCCCCATGCCGTCCGCGACGATAAAAAGATGTCCCGACCGACGCCAGGTCTCTTCGTTCGGGCAGAAAGAAATGCAGTACGAGTCTTCGTTGTTCTTGCGTCGCAGCCCGATGTCGGTTTGCGCTTCAGATTGAACGAACTGTTCCCAATACACTCGAGACTCGCCCTTGCTGCGTCGTCATGAATGCCGTTGATCCAATTATCGACTGATATGGATTCTCGTGCATGTGATCATACCGGCAGGCCGATCAACCCGCCATTGCTCCTGGCGGGGGAATTGGATCCGGACGGTCTGGTAACCCCGCATGTCCCGGATCGGATTGCGGACTTCCGGAGAGGATTTACGAATCGTCGAATCCGGAGAACTACGATTCGCAACGGAGAAACGGCAAATGGCTGTGGGCTCCCGGTTCAGGTCGGCTGCTGGCGTCCTCACTTTTTGTCGGCGACACAAGATAATCCGCGAATTCGGATACTCGGGAGACGCTGAAGTGAATATTCTGAGAGTGAGCCCACGTTTTGAGGCAGGGCTGTTTTGATCTTCAGGGCGTGGGGTGGAGTGGACAATGTCGCGCGGGGCGGTGAGTCTGGCGATTCATGCCTTCGTCGTCTGCATCTGCTGTGTATCAGCAGTGTTGGGGGGCGAGCAGGAATTGCGTTTTGACCCGCCTCGTGAGGTGACGATCCACCGCAAGACCGGAAGCACCACGCTGGGGAAACTGCTGTCGTTCAGTCTCCGGCAGGTCGTCGTGGAAGTTGCCGGGGAGGGGAGACGACCGGAGGAGAAACTCTCGATTCCCCTGAACGAGATTCGCAGCTTCACAACTGCGGACGCTGAGTTTCAGTTCAGCCCCACGACGATTCCCGAGGATCTGATGGGGCGGGGGCGGATGCTGGAAGGGGTCTCCGTGGCTGCTGTCGTGGCAGCCCCCTCGGTTGTGACACCGAAGGTTCCTCCACCGTCCCAGCTGGAAGACGGGGAGGACGCGCCGCAGACGGAGGAAAACTCACCCTCAAATTCCGGGGGACCAGCGACCCCGGGGTCGGCTCCGAAGATGGAGAACTCCGGACCCAAGGTTCTTGTGACCTGCTCGAACTGCAGGAAAGAGGTCACTGTTTCCGAGAGCAGTCAGGTGCGGTGTCCCCACTGTGGGGTTTTGTGGATCGAGGACTCCGTCGCTCCGGTGACAATCGGGGGGCCCAGTCCGGACTTGCGGATGCCGTCCGGCCATCCTCACGCAGGGCCAGCCGTCGGCGCTGCGGATTCAGGGGGCGTTCGGGTCCTGCCGCAGTTTGGGGGACCACCTCAGCCCGTTGGCCAGCCGATGCCTGCCCAACAACAGGCTGCCCAGCCACAGCCCGGGCAGGGAGTGCAGCGACTCGAGGTTCCGCCGGTTCCAGCGCCCGATCTGGGACCACAGGAAGAAATGAACCTCGCGAATATTCCCGTCTGGGTTAAACTCACGCTGTTTCTCGGCGTTTCGTTCGTGGGCTACTTCCTGCTGTTCCGTCGCAGTTAGAGCGGGTTGCTCATTCCAATGCCGGCGCAGCATATGGGTCACGGGCTGCGGGTCCGCAGTCTCTACCCGCTTTCGGGATGTCGCGGCGTCAGTTCAGCCACGCCGACAGTTGCTGGATCCGTTCCCCGAGGAACATGCAGGTCTCGCCGGGGGAAGACCCCAGTGCATACACCGTACAGATCGGGTCTCCGGTACGGATGGAGGTGCCGATCGCGGGGAGGTCCGCCAGGCTGGGGAGGTCGGTCAGCGAAACATCCGCGTAAGGGGTCAGATCCTGCTGCAGCACGAAGTCTCGTGGGCTGTAGAGAATTCCCTTGCCAATGCAGGGGGACTGGGAGGCGGACGTCCACGCTGTCTGCGGAACGACATCCGGGGCGAAACAGCGGCAGTGGTCCGCAAGGAGAGGGCTGCCGGTGATGTGTTCGAGCAGTTCGGCGGAGGCGGGGTATCGCGGGTTCACTTCGGTCACCCAAGGCGTTCCCTCAGCGTCGAGGACAAAATCGATGCCGAACAGGCCCTGAATTCCGAGTTTCCATTTCAGGACATTGGCGAGTCGGCGAACGACCGCCTCGACGGGAATCGATAGTCCGACTGGCCCGACATTGCCGCACCACTGATAGGGATGAGCATTGCAGATCCGTTCGCCGATCAACTGCTGTGTAATGCCGACGAACCGGACATCGCCGACCGATCTGTCGGCGATGAACGTGCCCGAATACGATGTTCCCTCAATTCGCTTCTGAAAGATGTGAGGCTCGTTCAATGCCGGGACCGGGTGATCCCCTTCGATCCAGACCTGAATATCCCGACCCCCGCTGCCGAAGCGGGGACGAATCAGCCAGCTGCCATCCCGTGGCGGCGGATTCTCTTCGGAGCGCCACTCGGGCATCGACAGTCGGGCCAGACCGGCTGCCTCCTGCAGGGTGGCGGGATTGCGGATCTGCGCAACGACATCGGCATCGTTGCCCCAGAGGAGGTGCTGCTCGCTGGCGGCTCTCAGGACCTCCGGCTGATTCTCCAGACCGCCGACGTAGACCAGGGGGAGAGACGGCAGTTGACGGAGCGCCGACAGCAGACTCTCCTGCAGGTCCGGAACCTTCTGGACCGGGACCCGTTCGTGCAGGTCGAGGTCAGCAAACAGATCCAGGCAGAGGGGTGACAGGCCCGAGCGCAGTGCGGAGTAGGCAGCCGAGCGTGTGCTGGCACCGGCGATCAGCAAGTTCACTACGGGTTGACTGATGGAGCGAATCACAGCGGCTTCCCGTCGGAGGCGATCCGAATGTTGGGGCTTCACCCCCTCGAGATCGGGAAGTGCGAAACCAGTTGATCATGGAACGGATTAAGAGCAGTCTGCTGGTCCCGTCCCCGTGCGTCGAGGTCGGGCAGTGAAAACTGTTCTGAAACAGGGAGTCGGTCTGTCGGCAGCCTCAGGTCGTCTTCACGGGAGGACCAGGACTCCGGAGATCAATCGGGCCTCCGGCTCGTGCCAACTGTACCAGCCCGGGGCAGTCAGGGGAGGAAAAATCCAGCGCGCGAAGGGGACGCGGCAGAGTTTCAGCCGGCCAACAAGAATATCGAATCTCCAGTCCGTAATATGCCGACTAGTAGGGGGCTCGGTGAGATTTCAGGGAACCGCCGTAATTGGCCCCGAAGGTACTGATCCTGCGGGCAGTATGGGTTAACTTGGTTGCAGGAATGCTGTGGAGAATCGGACCGGCTGCAGGGGCAGCCGGACGTCTTCCGGCCCGGTCAGAATCGAAGCGGGTGTCCGTGTGAACAGGCAACTTCCGATCGTGCTGGCGATGACCGGAGCGAGCGGCGCCATTTATTCGCTGAAGCTGCTGAATGTCCTGCTGTCGCATGGCCGCGATGTGCACCTCACAATCAGTGAGGCGGCCGTGCAGGTGTTCCGGCAGGAGCTGAATATCGACCTCGATCTGCAGCACTTCGATCCCACACCGCTCCTCAGTATCGAAAACCGGTCTCCCTCCGGCGACAACAGGCCCGATTCTCCAGCGGTCCGGGGGCGGTTGACGTATGCCCATTACCGTGACTATTTCACCGGGATCGCGAGTGGATCATTTCTGACCGGGGGGATGGTCATTTGCCCCTGTTCGATGGGAACATTGGGGGCTCTGGCGGCCGGATTGTCATCCAATCTGATTCACCGGGCTGCGGATGTCCACTTGAAGGAACGCCGGAAACTGGTGGTGGTTCCTCGCGAAACCCCTTTGGGCAGCCTGCAGTTACAGAATATGAAGATCCTTTCCGATGCCGGGGTGGTCATTCTGCCGGCAATGCCCGGTTTCTATCACCGGCCGACAACCATCGAAGATCTCGTCGACTTTGTCGTCAACCGGATCTGTGACCAGCTGGGCGTCGAAACCAGGCTGAGCCGTCGCTGGGGAGACAACCGGAAGACAAATGGTTCGGAACCTGCGGCAGCGGAACCGGTTGAATAGAGCAGACCGCCCCCTCGCGTGAAGCCCCGCGGGGACCTGGGTGAGGACAGGCCAAATTGCCTGCCGGAATGCAGGCTGGTATGATCGCTGACAGCATTCGGGGCGATTCATCAGGAGTGGATCATGGTTGGGCTGAGACGAAACATTTCGCGTTCCACGGCGAGCCGTCGCGGCTTTACCCTCATCGAGTTGCTCGTCGTGATCGCGATTATCGGGCTGCTGGTGTCGTTGCTGATGCCGGCAGTTCAACGGGCCCGCGAAGCGGCACGCCGCTCCTCGTGCCTGAATAATGTTCGTCAGCTCGGGATCGCCAGTCATAACTATCTGTCGACGCACGGCAAGTTTCCCTCGGGTTGGATTCGTCCGACCACCGCCCTGTGTGATATCGAGGTCCAGCCGGTTCCGTTCCCTGAACCGATTGTGGTGAACCTCCCCGGCTCGACCCCGACTGTGGTGGGTGAGTGGGCGCTCGGGCCGTACTGGAGTTGGCACGCCATGCTGCTGCCGCAGATGGAGCAGCGGGCGGTCGATATCAACTTCTCTCTGCCGAAAACCGACTGGAAGCAGGCTGTTCCCCCCGCCCGGGAAGTGACGGACAGTAATTGGGAATACATCCGCGTCCCGATCGCGACCTACGTCTGCCCGAGTGCCACGCTGCCGGCAGCCCGACCGGGGAATCTCGCCTATTCCAACTATCGCGGCAACATGGGGGCCTGGATCACGCCGAATGCCAATAACCCCAACGGCACCAGTCCCAATAACAACGTGCTGGATAACGGTGTGAACCGGGTGACCAACAACGGCATTTTTTACGAGAACAGCTCGATCGATGATCGGGACATTCTGGATGGGACATCGAACACGCTCCTGTTCGGAGAGTCACCGGTCGGGTTCTGGGGAGACAGCTACTCCAGCGTCGCCCGCGCCCGGGATGATTATCCCGGCTTCGACAAGAACTGGCAGGCCCCCTCCAACTGGAACGACTACCCCGAGTGTCAGCAGGGGGGCGGGACCGTCACTCTCAATGTGCAGTTCTTCGGCTTCGGGAGCTTCCACGGCGACGTGAGTAATTTCTGCATGGCGGACGGCTCTGCCCGGCCGATTGCAAAAAATATTGATCAGATCCTGTTCTGGTCACTCTGCACCCGCAATGGGAACGAAGCGATCAACACGGCGTTCTGAACGGAACCCCGGGTCGATTGCCTCGGAGTGCGGCGGCTGCATCCATTTCTCCTTACTCGCGGAGTCCGGGTGGAGTTTGCAGGACTGCTCCGGGCAAATCCCTCCGCTTGCAGGAGGTGTGCGTGGCCTCGATCGTCCGACTCTTTGAATTTGTCCCTGTTTGTGTTACGACAGCAGCAGCGGTGCCGCGAGCCCTGCACACGTTGAGGACCGCTGTCTGCTCCTGCGTGCTGTCTGCTCAGAATTCAGTCTGTTGGTCGAAATGAAATTCGTTCTGGTAATTCCCGATGGTTGCGCAGATGAGGCTCAGCCGAGTCTGCAGAATCGGACTCCCTTGCAGGCGGCCGTTGTCCCGCATATGGACGCCGTGGCCCGACTGGGGGAATGCGGTCTGACCGACCATGTCCCCGCCTCGATGCCTTCGGGAAGTGACGTCGGCACGATGAGCCTGTTCGGATACGACCCGCTGGTTTACCACACCGGCCGGGCACCTTTGGAAGCGGCTGCGCAGGGAATTGCGCTCGGGCCGGACGACTGGGCCATCCGCTGCAATCTGGTCACCGTCCAGGACGGTGTCATGAAGAGCTTCACCGCCGGGCAGATTTCGAACGCCGACGGCGCGGAGCTGATTCGGCTGTTGCAGGAACATTTCTGCGGAGATGAACACTGGAAGTTTCACACCGGTGTCAGTTACCGCAATCTGCTGATTTACCGGGGACGTCCGAGTCAGGCCCCTCCGTTCGCGGCCGACACGACGACCGTTCCTCCTCACGATATCACAGACCAGCCGGTCTCGGGGCATCTCCCCCTCGGGACGGGGGCCTGTGATCTGCGGGCTCTCATGGAGACCAGCCAAAAGCTGTTCGCCAATTGCGAAGTCAATCGCCGCCGTGTCGAACAGGGATTGCTCCCCGCCACGCAGATCTGGCTGTGGGGGCAGGGGAGCGTGCCGAACTTCGTCCCGTTTGTCGATCGCTTCGGGGTCGAAGGAGCAGTCATCACCGCAGTCGACCTGCTGCGCGGGATCGGCCGGCTCCTGGGGTGGAAGGTGATTGAGGTTCCCGGAGCGACGGGGTATCTCGACACCGATTACGCCGCCAAGGGACAGGCTGCCATCGCGGCGCTGAAAGCGGGGCAGGATTTTGTGGTGGTGCATGTCGAGGCGACCGATGAAGCGTCGCACGAGGGGCATGCCGATGCCAAAGTCGAAGCGCTGGAACAGATCGACCGGCACATCGTCGGTCCGGTTCACGACTATTTGAAGACAGCTGGCGACTACCGGCTGCTCATCTGTCCGGATCACCCGACGTTTCTGCGGACCAAAACCCACAGCCACGGGCGGATCCCGTTCGCGATGTGCGGTCAGGGGATTGACTCGGGAACGGCACGAACCTACGACGAAGTCGCCGCTGCAGAAACCGGAATTCTTGTGCCGGAAGGGCACAGACTCTTTGACCGGTTTTTGCTGGAACGCCGGTAACTTCCGGTTCGCGGCTATTCCCAGTCACCGCTGACAAGAAACGCCGCCCACAGGCTGGGGGGCGTGCGTCCCGTCTGCGGTTTGTTTTCGCGAATTAGTCCGCGATAGGCGGGATTTTCCAGCAGCGCGAGCTGGGCCTGTCGCAGGGCCTCAGCCTTGGACATCTGTTTGTTCCACAGGTTGTCGTAAAAGTGAATCATCAGGTCCTGTGTGGCATCGTCGCGAATCTTCCAGAGCGTGGTGATCGTGGAACGGGCTCCGGCGACCTGAAAGGCCCGCTGCAATCCCAGTACCCCTTCACCCGCAGCCAGTTCCCCCAGACCGGTTTCGCAGGCAGACAAGGTGGCAAGTTCCACACCGGTCAGGTCCAGTTCGGCCACCTCGAGTGCGGTCAGAATTCCATCTCCGCGGCCCGGTTCGGGAGCAAGATTCGCCCCGGCCAGAACAATGCCTGACATCAGGCCGGGATGGTATCCGATCGAACTGACCGACTGGCCTCGCCGGCCATCAGCAACGAGAGCCGATTTGACGTCGGGCGGACTGAAGAACCCGTGGGTGGCCAGATGCAGGAAGCGGCATTTTTCCATTTGCTGGCTGACGACATCTTCTGTGGCCTCAGCCCCCCGGAGCATCCGGACCCGGTCATCAGGAAAGCGGGTTTCGAACGAGTCACGGATCGTCACGATCTCGGCTCGCGTGGCGGGAAGACTGGACCACTGCTGCATCCCTCCCGCACGCATCGCCAGCTGAGAATGTCCTCCAGTCGGGGGAGCATCGGTCCGCTGATCAAAATCGACCGCACCCAGTGCCAGCAGCCCCTGTGTCTCGTTGGGATTGGCCGCGTCCTGGCGCGAGCCGGGAAGCAATCGGGGAACGGGGATCAGGGCGAATGCTTTCTCTTCAATCAGATACTTGTCGGGATTGTCACCGGGAAGGGCAGCGAATGGGATGCGGCTGACGATGCCGTCCGGCGAAATCAGAATCGTGCTGGCATCCACGAGATACGGAGAGATCGGATCCCAGATCAGTTGCCGCAGAACGGTGGCATCGTCTTCGGAGCCGGTCACTGGCTGAGTCCGCGAGAATGAGCTGCTCCACGATTCATAGGCTTTCGCGATTCTGCGGGCACTTCCCAGCGGAAGGAACACGACATCCTGTCCGGGCCGCACCACGAACACTCCGAATTCCCGTTCGGGTTGGGCGTCGAGGTTGAGCGGCGAGGGGATGTTCTCGAATTCGATGAAGTCGATCAGCGCTGATCCGGGTGACAGCTGTTGCTGAACCTGTTGCGCTGTGACGATCCCGTCGAACTGCGGCGAGACTTCGGGGGGCGCCGAACCTGCAGCGGCTGTGGCACTCGGTGGGGGCGGCGCTCCCGGGGGAGGCCGGAAACCGCCGCGAGTGGATGCCACAGAACCCTCCAGAGCTTCTTTCTCCAGCAGCAGTCCTTCGATGCGGGCTCTCCACTCGGGGAGTTCCGCTTCTTCCGGAACGTTCAGGACCAGCGTGCTCAGCTCGGACGAGATCCGACGCAGCTGGGCAAACTTCGCGGCATAAGCTTCACTTTTCCGGGCCAGTCGGACGCACCGTTGGCGGGAAAAGATGGCCCCTTTCAGTGTCAGAATCTGCTGATACTCGCTGGCACCGATCTGACCGCAACGGAGTGCCATTGAGAGATAGGCATCGACCCGGGCCCGAAACGCGGCGGCCATCGCCAGCTGCTGTCGTTCGGACTGGCCATAGGAGGCGAGCAGCAATTGCTGGCGGGTAATCTCCAGTGAGTTGTTGAACAGCTCGAACGCTTCCGCTGTCAGCCCCTGAGCTTCGCGGAGCAGGGCAAGGTCCTGCAGGCTGTCGGCGACATCCAGATGGAGGCCCCCCAGAACTTCCCTGCGGATGTCGAGCGCCCTCTGCAGGCTTTCTTCGGCCGCGGAGAGCTCCCCCTTACGGAGCTGGACGTAGCCCAGATTCTCCAGCGTCGTGGCCGTTGTCGGGTGTTTGTCACCCAGTTGGGCTTTGAAGATCTGCAGGCTTTTCTCGAGCTGGCTGATCCCTTCCACCACGTTCCCCCGTCGGCCTTCGAACAGGCCCATGTTGCTCGCGCAATGGGCGAACTGAACGCTTTGTTCACCATGCAGCCCGCGGCTGATTTCCAGGTCTTCTTTCAGCCACTTCAATGCGGCGTCTCGATCTCCCTGTTTCTCGGCGAGCAGTCCCAGGTTGTGAATCGTGGACGAGTAAATATCGTTGTTCCTGCCGAACAGGCGGGCGTGCAGCTCGAGGCATTCCTGCAGCTTGCGGCCGCAGCGTTCATAGTCACCTGTCTGGTAGTACAGCGACGCGAGCAGACCATCCAGAATGGCCGACTCCTCCGCCTGCCCCAGCTTCTGCATCAACTGTTGAGCCTGGTTGAGTGATTGTTCTGCAAGGATGTAATTGCAGGCGTCCTGATCCAGCAGGCCCAGATCGCGCAGCGTGAGTCCGTATTCCACCGTTTCTGCCTGCGAGGCGGCTTCCAGTTGAGCGAGGGCCTCCGCCAGCCGCGTTCTGGCAGCCTGAAAGTTGCCGTTTTTCTGCTGCTCCGCCGCTTCCGTTCTGGCAGCGGAAGCGACGTGCGACTGTGAAGAGCGGTCCAGGAGGGGTGAGCCACTGCTGACTTCCCGCTTGGGAATCGGGGCTTCTTGTGCAATTTCGCGTCGCTGGAAAACCGTGGTGTCAGGCATTGTCGCCCGCTTTAGCTGGGGGGCTTGAGGGAGCGGCGGGCCAGCCTGCTGCGCCGACCGTGCCGCTGCTGTTTCCTGGGACATCTGAGATGTCCGGCCGCGCACGTTGCTGGCTCTGTTCTGCATCATGCCGTTTCCCAGCGGCCGCTTCAGCGGCGCCTCCGCTTCCTGAAACGGAATTTCCTCGTAGGGCTTGACTTCGTCCTTCTTCACCCAGCCTTGGAGTGTTGCTCCGCTCGAGTTCTTCAGGCTCACCCAGAGCCACTTGTCCTGTGCTTTCAGCACTGTTAATCGCTGTTCGGGGCCGAGAGTCTGCAACGTCCGGGAGTTGACTTTGAGTTCTACGCCGGCCCGTTTGGGAACAACGATCTGGGTGGCCTCCGGTGCGCCGGACGGGGGCGGAGCCTGTTCTGCACGAGAGATCGCCGGTGCGGAAAGACCGGCTATGCAGAAGGCTGTGATGCACAGCAGAGGAACAAGGTGCTTCTGAGTCATGAGCGTGCCCGTGAAAAGGAGGTGCGGACTCCGATCGAAGGTCCGTGTCCGGTGCCAGTGTGATCGTACCGCCTTCGTCCCTCGCGATGCAAAGTCAATTGGCGAACTCGCATCGTGGCGCGACGGCAGCTGCTCCCTCAATCGCGATGCTTCGGCAGGGAACGGGTAGATCCCTTAGAGAAATGTTCTAGAATGCCTGTGAGAAGGAATTCACAGCCATGAAGGAACGGAGCGGCATGACCCGCGATTATTCAGCCGAGAGTCTGGCACACGACCCGGTCCACGGATACATCCCTTTTATCTCCCGTGCGGGGCTCTCGGCGGATGAGGTCTCCGAGCAGGAGATTATCGATCATCCGTGGGTACAGCGGATGCGGCACATTCATCAGCTGCAGACGGCCTGGTGGGTCTTCCCCTCGGCAGAGCATCGACGATTTCAGCACATTCTGGGGGTCATGCATCTCGCGTCGCGGGTCATTGACGAGTGGTACGACTCCCTCTGTGAAGTCTGTTCCAATGTCCCATCACGAGCCTATGTCGAGAGCCTGACGAGGCTCGCGGGACTGCTGCATGATGTGGGACACGGCCCCTTCGGTCATTTCTTCGATGATCACTATCTGGACCAGTTTGATCTGACACATGAAGATCTGGGAGGAGCGATCATTGAAGGTCCGCTGGCGGATCTCATCCGGGGAATCCGCCGCAATCCAAATGGCAAGCTGCAGCCACTCGAAGAACTCGACCCGCGACAGGTGTCGTGGCTCATCCGTCGGCCGCGGGCCAATGACGCGGAAGGGCAGCCGGAATGGCTGCGCAAGCTCCGGTCACTGTTCAGCGGCATCTACACGGTCGACAACATGGATTTCGTCCTCCGCGATGCCTACATGACCGGCATCAACACGAAGGCTTTCGATCTGTCGCGGCTGATTCACTACAGCTTTTTCAGCAAGGAAGGGCTGACGATTCATGTCCGCGGGCTGCCTGCACTCATTCACTTTATCGAAACCCGGGCGAATCTGTTCCGCATCGTCTATTTCCATCGAACGGTCCGGGCGCTCGATATTGCCATCGAAGAGATCTTCGCCGACACCATGCGGCATCTGTTCCCCGGAAACCCCCTCGACTATCTCGACGAATATCAGCAACTGACGGAATCGTCGCTGCTGGTCGATGTCCAGCGCTGGGTCAAAGCGGACGATGAAGAGCGTCGCCAGCTCGGGGCACGTTGGCAGTCGATCCTGTGTCGACAGACGACTTGGAAAATGTCCTGCGAGCGGATGCTGAATTTCCATTCCGCGGTGGGGGAACGGCTCACGATTTTCTCTGAACCGGATCTTGTGCTGCGGCGCGTTCGTGAACGGTTGCCGAAGAAGCTGCGCGATTTGCCGCTCAACATCGACGTTGCCAAGCACTATCACCGTCCCAGCGGTCGACTCCCTGCCGGGGGGCAGAATTACCTTTTCGATCCCGGTGCGGGAATTCACGAACTGCATGACGACGAACTGTTCCGGGCGATTCCGATCAGTTTTCTGATTTTCCGCATCTACTGCCAGACACACGCGCACGATGCCGAACTGAATGCCGCGCTCAATTCGGTGCTCGGTGATGCGATGGACGCCAAAACGAACATGTAAGCGGGCCCCGTGTCCTGTTGGTGCTGTCCCTGCCGGTCGTTTGGGGGGAGCAATTCCTGCGCGCGCCGTGCCGGTAGAACCGGAACGACGTCTGACCGGGCCTTGCCTGGTCAAGGCCCCCCGGCAGGAGTCGGCAGGCTCTCCCTTGTCCGCGGTGGGTAGTGGCAGGCGATGACCGAAAGTCGGGATCTTCCGGCGGATGATGCGTGTGCCGGGGCGCCATCAGAACGAAGCAGGGGATCAGGCTTGCCAGCGGAGGAGGAATCGATAGACTTTCGAGCGGATGACTTTGCAGCGAGTAGAGTGACTTTTGTTCAGGTGACTGCGGGCTGGCCAACGCCTCGCAGGAATTCTGATACAGAATCGTCGTCTCGTCAGCGATCCCGGAGAGATGGCAGAGTGGCCGATTGCGCAGCATTGCTAATGCTGTGACCATGTCAAAGTGGTCCGGGGGTTCGAATCCCCCTCTCTCCGCTTCTAATCCCGCCAGCCAGCACAAGTTGCTGGCTGGTTTCGTTTTCGGCGGAAGTTGCTTTGCCAATTTCCCGAATTGTGCTGAACGGGAATTCGGATCTTTCTCGGCGTCTTCGGCTCAACGTCGTTCAAATCTGTTCGGGGCTTGAGATCGAAACTCTTGGATTCTGCTTCACCCGTGCGAATTCAGGCCCACGCAATCGGCGGCTCCTGGTGTGAAGCAACAAGCTGTACGTCGAGTACGCCCATTCGATCGGACAGGGATCGCGGTGGCCTGACTCAAATTTCTGTACCAGGTTTTTTGAAGGTTTGGTTGGGGTAGGTCCGTTGTGTCGCCGGAGTGAGGGGGTAACCCGCACAGGGTGTCTGAGCGAGAAGCCGGTGGGCGGGGTGGATCTAGCGGCGCAATTGCTTCTGGCGTCTGAAACGGGAGCGTGTTCACTGTTCCGGGAAACAGTGCAGTATTCGATGTGCCCCAAGCGGTGATTGAATGAGTTTTCTATGTTTCAATCGCCGAGTTCGCCCCCCCCATACACGCAGATCTGGCGTCATTCTCAACTCAAGTGCAGTTGCACCTCATGTTGGGAGGGCATTTCTGTCTCTTTTCTGCTGTCGGTCCGGAATGGGCGGTGCTTGTTGAGCTTACACGGCTGCGGCATTTCGATTGTCAACCTGTGGTGACCATCGACGGCGTTTTACAGTCTTACCCCATGAGGCTGAATGCCACATCTCGGCCCATGCGAGAACATTGCTGCACGCGCCAGTAGTCCCTTTCAACTCTGAAGTTCTGATCAATAAGGCCGCCTGCGTCACAGTGACGCAGGCGTATCGTCTCGTCAATGGAGCCGCGTGTTTGGAACGCGGAAAAGTACATCGGTAGTTGTGGTCCGCAATATTACGGAATACTGACTTCAATGGTGCCGCTATTCGCGGAATGTAGCCGATATCACGAACCGGCCGCAGAGGCAAACCGAATTTAGTGTCACGGTTTACTGGAAGTGCACCCAAGGTGTCACTACCTTAAGACGCGAGAGTGAAATGTTGAATGGAAGTGACATCCAGCGCTTCGAGGCGGCCATCAGCAAATGGAGATGCTTAACCGACCTCGAACAAGAGGAAGTGATTTCAAAGTGTCTCGAACTTTACACTGTCAAGTCAAAATCCTGCCCAATTGAGCACGCGGTCTGGTGGCTGCTCGGGGTTGCCGCCCGCGTTAAGCGGGAGATGTTCAGGACGAGACAAAAACGGTGTCGTGAAAGGGCAGCAGCAAGGAGCAAAGGGGCATTGCAGAGCCATCCCTGTGGAGCGTTCGCTGAGAATGATCATGCTCTCTGCCGCCCAGGTCAACGGCTGATTGCATTGATTGAATCCGAAACGTGGAGGCGAATAAATCCTACTCGGAGAAATTGCTCCGTCTGGGCTATGTCGATGAGGTGAGCATCTGTGATGCAGCCAGGGTTCTTAGGGTAAAGAAAAGTACAGCAAAGAGTTGAGTTCACAGGGATAAGAACAAGCTAAGTCGCGACCTTTGCTTTCAAAAATGGGCTGGAATCAAAGAAGGGCCGAAATGAATATCAACGCATTGAGAGATACGTGGTTGATGTTTCAACGCGAGCATGGTTGCTCCATTGATCGCATGCTTTGTAAGCCGGAGTGGCGAAATGAATTTCTAGCTTCGGCTCGGCAGGCGACACAGATTGAACAGGAAGAAGCCATTCTCTGGGAATTAATATCGTTGCGGAAGCGAAAAGAACTCAAGTCGCCAGGGCGGAATTCATAATGCCGGAGCCAGGAATCATGATTGAGTTTCGCCCCCTATTTCGCGCTCTGACCGGCTACGATCCATTTCCCTGGCAGAAGCGACTGTATCACGAATTTGTGGAAGGTCGCTTTCATGCCTGTCACCGTTGCAGTTTGCCGACGGGGATGGGGAAGACGTCGCTGCTTTCGATCTGGCTGATTGCCCTGGCTCACCGGCCGGACAATGTTCCCCGGCGGCTGGTGTATGTGGTCAATCGCCGTACCGTGGTCGATCAAACCACGGACGAAGCGGAAAAAATCTGCAAAGCTCTGGATAACCCGGCGCTGATTGAGTTTCGCAAGAGTCTCACCCAGCTTTATTCGCCGGCCGATAGGGACGAGCTTCCGCTGGCGCTCAGCACGTTGCGGGGGCAGTTTGCCGACAATCGAAAGTGGTCAGCCAATCCGGCTCGTCCCGCGATTATCTGCGGCACGGTCGACATGATCGGCAGTCGACTGCTCTTCAGCGGCTATGGCGTCGGGTTCAAGTTGAAACCACTGCATGCCGGCTTTCTGGGCCATGATGTCCTGCTGATTCATGACGAGGCCCATTTGGAACCAGCGTTTCAGACGCTGCTGGAAACAATTGAGAAGGAACAGGCGACAGGACGCTTTCCCGATTTCGATGAGCAAAGACGGTTGAAGATCATCGAGCTGACCGCGACCACCCGGTCCGGAGACGAAGGATTCAAGCTGGAAGCGGACGATTATCGACACCCCGAGATTCAGAAGAGATTACGTGCTGCAAAGCAATTGAAAATTCATCTACTTGACGAGGAAAAAAGACTCGCTGACCGCCTGATTGAATGTGCACTCGAGCACCGCGAAAGTGGTCAGGCGATTCTGGTGTTTGCTCGCTATGTGGAAGCGGTGGACAAGATCGCCGAAAGACTGCGCAAAGCTTATCCCAAAGCGGAAGAACAGTCTGTCACAACGCTCACGGGCACAATGCGCGGGAAGGAGCGGGATGAACTGGCGACCAAAGATGAAGTCTTCGCCAGGTTTCTCCCCGATTCCAAGTGCCAGAGGCGGGAGGGGACGGTCTATCTCGTTTGCACCAGCGCCGGGGAAGTGGGGATCAACCTGTCCGCGGACCATCTGGTTTGTGATTTGACGACTTACGAAAGCATGGCCCAAAGATTCGGCCGAGTGAACCGCTTTGGAAATTTTACCGACACGCGGATCGATGTTGTTGCTCCGAAATCTTTCGGCAAAGGAGACAAGATCGAGCCGTTGGATGAACGCCGGAAACGAACGCTCGAGTTACTGTTGAAACTGGACGGGGACGCCAGCCCACAGGCTCTAAGTCATCTCTCTGCGCAGGAACGCGCCGCCGCTTTCGCGCCGCTGCCGAAAATGTTGACAGCCACAGAGATTCTCTTCGACTCCTGGTCGATGACGACCATTCGTGGAAAGCTGCCGGGCCGTCCTGATGTGGAGCCGTATCTGCACGGAGAGAAAGACTGGGAGCCTCCGGTCACACAAGTCGCCTGGCGGGAGGAAGTGGGAATCGTCACGGGGGAACTCCGAGAGAAATATCCCCCTGCTGAGCTGCTCGAAGATTTTCCGCTCAAACCTCACGAACTCCTGCAAGAGCGGAGCGACCGTGTCTTCAAGAACCTGGTTTTGATTGCCGAGCGAAAGCCGGATACCCCGGTCTGGCTCGTTGATGACCAGGGAAGCGTCGAGGTGATTCCGGCACTGGCAGAACTCACTCAATACAACCGTAAAGAGCACCTTGAATCCAAAATCGTGCTGCTTTGTCCAACCGCCGGCGGGCTGGAAGGAGGATTCCTGAACGGGAAGTCTTCGATGGCGGATGACGTCGCAGATGAATGGTTTAGCAACCCCGATAACGAGATTCGTCGTCGGTGGCGATTCTGGGAGCAGGCTGACGACGACAGCAAGCAGAAGGTTGCATTCAGCAAAAAGATGCGGCGGATTCGCAAACCGATTCAACTTCATTCTGCCGACGAAGAGAACAATGAGTCCGACGAGGGAAGTGAAGCATCAAAAACACTCTGGCACTGGTTTGAGCTTCCAACAGAAGGGGACACGGAAGGGTCCAGGACGGCTCGAAAACCTGTCTGGCTAACGGACCATCTCGGTGACGTCGTCGAGCAGGTCGAACGGATCGTGGCCCCTCTCCCGCTCTCTCCTCAGATCAAAGCGGCCGTGATCGCCGCTGCCGCCGCGCATGATCTGGGAAAAGACCGCGAATCGTTCCAGAACGTTCTGGGAAACTTTAATCAGGGGCGAGCCTTGGCGAAGTCAAAAGATCGAAGCGGCCCCATTCAAGAGAAGTTCCGCCACGAGTTTGGCTCGCTGGTGGACGTCGTGCGCGAGCATCCGGGTGCCATCGCCTTCACCAAGCTCGATGTTGAAATGCAGGACCTGGCATTACACCTCATCGCCGCGCATCACGGACGGGGGCGGCCTCATTTCACTCTGGAGGAAGCCTTGGATCGGACAGCAAGCCGGGAATTGATTGACCGAATCACACTGGACGTTTCGTTGAGGTTCGTGCGGTTGCAAAAGAAGTACGGCCGCTGGGGCCTGGCTTACCTCGAGTCGCTGCTTCGCGCAGCAGACTATGTCGCCAGTGCATTTCCCACCTTTGCTGAGGCGGTGGAGGCTGAACTCGCATGATTCAAACGCCTGCCACTTCATTGCGGATGGACGTCGACCTGGCAAACCCCGGGCAGTTTTTCGCCTGCTGTGGGCTACTCGAGCTGGCCGATCGGATTTGGAAAGGAGCGGAAGGATGGTTTGAGAACCACACGTTTCATTTGCGACCGGTCCAGCCTTGCGAGAATGTTTCTGGCGAGGGACTGCTGCGCGAGCTGGCCGGTTGTCGCCTGACCAACTCCATGTCACCGGAAGACATCATTCGTCTCGAAGAACTGTCGGCACTGTCTGGCAAAGTGAGGAGCCAGACTCCGGGCCTCGATGACGAGAAAGCACTTCTTGAAAAGAAACGTCGCGAAGAGCCGATTCTGCTCCTGCAGCCCTTCAATATCCAGATCGACTGGTTCCGAGACAGTCGGTCAGGAGGCAGCCGCTACAAGACCTGGGCCGGACAGCAATCCGTGCTCGATATCGCAACCTCCATGAAGCAGGCGCTGGCAACACCAGACTGGCTCGCACGGCCGCCGGGGGACTGGTTCTTCACTTCCAGCACCGATTGCGGCCTCCCCTTTAATTTTGATTCTGATTTAGGCGGGCAAGGCTCTGGACTGGATGTGGGATTCAGCTTTGATCCACTGGCGGCGAGTGCTCTGACGCGGATCGAACCCTCGGCTCGGCCGGGCCTGGAATTCTTTGCGTTCGTCGGCTTGCAGCGTTTTCGTCCCCGTCAGTTCAAAAAGGAAAACCGCTTTCGCTATCGCTGCTGGAATGTCCCTTTCACGCCGCAAATCGCCTCCGTGGCTGCCTGCGGGGAACTGCCCGTCGCCGGCGAAACATTTGAATTCCGATTGTTGTATCGCACGAAGTATTTGAAAAGTTTCCTGCCTGCGGTCCCTTTCACCGGAGAGATCAATGAGTGAATTAGAGAAATTCGATTCATGGCTGAATAGCGATCAGGTCGCCGCTTTGGTCATCCGCGAGCCTTTGGTGCCGGTCGAAGGTGAGGGCGGTGTGATTTTTCCGGCCACCTATGCGGCTGCAGAAGATAAGAAAGTCTTTCCCGGAGGCTATAACATCGATCCGCCTGAAGGGGAGAAGAATGTCTGCCTTGTCGATAGCGTCGGCTCGCAGGCGAACCGGATCGAACCTTTATTTGCAAAGCCCGAGTATTCCGGATTGATCCCACAGATCGTCATTCAAGCTGGTGAAAAATCGGTCAGCCTGCTGGAAGCGGGGCACCGGGCGGGGGATGCAATTGTCCGCTGCACAGCGTTGCAGCAGCAAATTCAAGACGCCTTCAAGCAGATTCTCAGGGGCAACGCACTGCCGATGGCCAAGCTGGCTCCGACGTCGCTCATCTTCGGCGTGTGGGATTCGCGGGACACTCAGGCGAAGCTGCCCCGTCTGATCTCCTCGACAGTCCGGGCGTTCGACGTGAAGAAACTGAGCCGTTCCGCTCAGTTCAATCCCGCGACCAACTATTTCAGTGAAGGTCTGCTGGATGAGGCGACCGATACAGCTACCGGCAAAGCCCATGCGGAGCGGGGTTTCATTCATGTTCCTGCGACAGGAACTCCGGGTGGGGTGATTGCCAGCTCGGGCATCCGCAGGGATGCCGTGCTCAGCCTCGCGGCATTGCGGCTGCTGGCAGCGGGAGAGGACAGGCAGCAGACTCTCAGCCTGCGACGCTACATTCTGGGGCTCGCTCTGGTTGCGTTCACTGCACCAGGAGCAACGTACCTCCGGCAGGGATGCAACCTCGTTCCCGACATCGACAACCCTCGCGAATTTTTGGAGGTCGGGTCAGACGGAACACGCCAGGCACTGAAGCTGAATCATGCCGAAGCCTTAAAGTTCGCGCAGGCTGCCGCCAAAGCCTTCGGAGTCGGTGATGATCGAACCGTCGCCTTTGACAAAGAACTGGCCAAGCGGGATATCGCTGGAGAAGGAAACACAAAGGTCACCCGCAAGGCAGCGGCCAAGAAGAAGGCAGAAGCCACAACAGCGGAGACGAAATAATGCCGTCTTCCTTTTGCCTGACCGTTCGTTTTCTGGATCCTCAGCCGAGTTTTCACGGCCGTGGAGACGGGGACATTCCTGAATGGCCTCCTTCTCCGTTGCGGCTGTTTCAGGCGCTTGTCGCCGCAGCAGCAGCGAGGTGGCGGGACGATCAAATCTCACTCGCCCGATCGGCGCTGGAGTGGTTGGAGACACAAGTGCCAACGATTGTGGCGGCGAACATTCAACAGAGGCGATCTCTTTTCAGAATGTATGTTCCGCATAACGCCGGCGACCTGATGCTGGCCGATTGGGCGCGAGGAAATTCTGATGCCAGTATGGCCGGCCATCGAGTAGAAAAGGATGTCACTCCCACGCGGCTGCAAACAGGGGATGCGGTCCATTATCTCTGGGATCTGCCGGATCCTCTGCCTGCAGAGGTTGGCGATCTGCTGGAGATCCTTTCCGCCGCTGCCCGCTCGATGACCCATCTGGGATGGGGAGTCGATATGCTGGCCGCAAACGGATCGGTGATGCCGACCGGGGATGCGGCGCAGCTGCCGGGGGAACGATGGCTTCCAGCGGCGAATTTGTCGGGAGTGCAATCGCGAGTCCCGGTCCGGGGAACGTTGGACGCGTTGATCCGTCGACATCAGGCCCGGCTGCGAAGAATCGAGCGGGATCCATCGGGACGAGAGCGATTTCATCCTGTTCCACCGCTCACCGCGTTTCGGACTGTTGCCTATCGGCGAGCCAGTGATTCCCTGGCTCGTCCGGCCGTTGTCTTCCAGCTGCGCCAAGAGGACGGTTCGTTCTTCCGGCATGCTCCGGCCAGGCTGATCCACATTGCCGGGATGACGCGGCATCTCGCGAAAAACGCGATGCTGACCTTGCCACCCCGTGGAGTGGCAGAGAACTGGGTGGAAACATTTGTGATGGGGCACGCTCTCCCCGGAAAGAGTGAGCACAGGCAGCTTTCCTACCTGCCGCTGCCGTCCATCGGACATGCCCACGCTGATCACTTTGTTCGCAGAATCATGATTTCGGCTCCGATCGGCGATGATGAAGTTCTCGACCATCTGGCGAAGATTCTTGACGGACAGCGGCTTCGACCCGAACAGCAGCACGTCTTGGCTGCAGATGCGTTCCTGATCCGGGTCCAGGAAGATGATGTCGCCAACTATTATGTAAGGCCGTCCAACACCTGGGCCAGCGTCACGCCGGTGATTCTCCCGGGACATGCGGACGGGAAGCCCGCCAAGACCCGCAAACTGATTGAGAAGGCTCTCACGCAATCAGGCATCGAGCAGCCCTGCGAGTTCGAATGGAGCCCATTCTCTTATTTCTCCAAGTCGCTGCCTGCTTATCAAGCGAACAAGGGACAACGACCCAAAGGATATTTTCGGCCGGATCATCTGCTCGGGTTGTCGTCCGTCCACCTGCAGCTGCGCTTCCACAATGATCTCCAGGTTCCCGGCCCGTTGATGATTGGCGCGGGGCGGCATTGCGGATTAGGGTTAATGGCGATGTCGACCGTTGAGAAGCCATCTTAAGGATGCGCATCTTCGCTCTTTTCCAATTCACCTGAAGTTTTGTTTGCCTCCGGTTAAGCGTGTCGTTACGCTCACAGCGTCGATGGTGAAAGAACTGATTGCTTTTTTCTCGTCGACGCTGTGTGCGAGCGGACTCGGATCGCTCGTTGCCAAGGCACGGAGGGTCTCCTTCGTCGATCGCGGAGCACAACCGCCGGATGATTCCGGGGTCCCGCGGTTTGGTGTTGCTGATCAGCGATCGCTTCCACTGCGAACAACTTCTGGCAGAGGGGCCGACGCGAATCCGCAACGCAGCATGGCCCGCGGCTGACGCCTCGTGGTCGTGGAAGGACTCCCCGATGATTTCCGGACCCGATCCCCGCGCAGATGTGCTTCCTCGCGTCGCGCCCGCTCTCGATCAGCTCTCTGCCGATTCCCTGCCCAATGTCGATTCTTCGATGCCGACCAATTACTTGCATGAGACGGAAATGTCCAGTGACGGCATCGTAGCTTTCACGGTGTCTGATCCACCAATGCCTGACTCATGCGCATTGAATCAGGATGCTCTGATTCCCGTGCGAATGCTGAATGAGTTCACATACTGTCCGCGCTTAGGCTATCTGGAATTCGTACAGGGTGAATGGTCTGAAAATCTGGAGACACTCCAGGGAACGTTCGGGCATCGAAACGTCGATAAGCCCGACAGGAAGAGTATTCCTGCCGGCAAGTCGCGGGGGCGTCGGCAGCAGCCTGACGGGGATGCCGAACCGATCGTCGAGCCGGAAAGCGATAAAATTCATGCACGCTCGGTCATGCTCTCGGCCGAGCGGGAAGGGTTGCTTGCCAAACTGGATCTCCTGGAGATTGACGGCAACCGCGTAACACCAGTGGACTATAAACGTCGGACTCGACCCAGACATGGTGGAGGTGCTTGGACTGACGGCAACCGCGTAACACCAGTGGACTATAAACGTGGCCAGGTTCCCGACGTTCCGGAAGGGGCCTATGAGCCCGAGCGTGTCCAGCTCTGTGCGCAGGGATTGATTCTGCGCGAAAATGGCTTCGAATGCACCGCAGGAGTCATTTATTACATCGCCTCCCGTCGCCGTGTGACAATTCCTTTCGACGACGCACTAATTGCCAGAACTCGCGACCTCGCCCGGCAGTTTCGAGCGATAGCTGCATCGGGACAACGCCCTCCGCCACTTGTCGACAGTCCCAAATGCCCGCGTTGTTCGCTGGTCGGAATTTGTCTGCCCGATGAAACAAATCTGCTGCTGCAACTGGATAACTCACTCTCCGGGATTTCGGGAGAACCATCCGAAGAAGTCACACGCTCCGCTCCGGAGGGACTGAGAAAACTGCTTCCAGCCCGTCATCAGGCGCTGCCCCTTTATGTGCAGAATCAGGGAGCAATCGTGGGGAAATCCGGAGAGCGTATCACAATCAAGGTGAAAGGAGAGGAAATTGCCAGCGTGCGGCTGCTGGATATCTCGCAGGTGTGCGTATTCGGAAACGTGATGTTCACGGCCCAGGCACTACAGGCACTGACGTCACGCAGTGCGGCGATTTGTCATTTTTCTTATGGCGGCTGGTTCCACAGCATGACGACCGGCCTGGTTCACAAGAACATCGAACTCCGTATCAGGCAATTCGCCGTGGCTGCGAATGCTCAGGAATCGTTAAACGTGGCGCGGCAATTGATCGCGGGAAAGATCAAGAACTGTCGCACGCTGCTGCGGCGCCATTTAAATGACGAACAGCGACACCCCGTCCTCAAGCAACTGGCGGAATATGCGCGCCGGGCCTTGATCGCGGGTTCTGCGGAAACGCTGCTGGGCCTCGAAGGGATGGCGGCGAAGGAATACTTCGCAGGGCTGTTTCAGCTCTTTCCCGCTCACCCGGATTTTGATGTGAACGGCCGCAATCGCCGACCTCCTCGCGATCCGGTGAACGCCGTTCTGTCTTTTGTTTATAGCCTGTTGACGAAAGAGTTGACCGTCGTTTTACAGGCGGTCGGTTTCGATCCGATGCTGGGAGTGTTCCATCGGCCTCGTTATGGCCGGCCTTCTCTGGCACTCGATCTGGCGGAAGAATTCCGGCCGCTCATTGCCGACTCGGTCACCCTGACCGCATTCAATAACGGTGAAGTCGGACCGGATTCATTTATCCAGCGCGCTGGCGCAGTGGCCATGACCGATGCCGGTCGCCGTAGCGTCATCGCAGCATTCGAACGCCGTCTTGAAACGGAAATCGTTCACCCACTCTTTGGCTACAAGGTGTGCTACCGCCGAATTCTGGAAGTTCAGGCCCGTCTGCTGGCACGGCATCTTTTGGGAGAATTGCCGACCTATCCACATTTTATCACAAGATGAGTTCCGCATCAGACATTGCGAGTCAACGCGAGATTAACCATGCGCAGCGTCCATCTGATTGCTTACGACATCTCTTGCCCTAAGCGTTATCGCAAGCTTTACAAAGCGATGTGCGGTCATGGAGATCCGCTGCAGTATTCCGTCTTTCGCTGCGAGTTGGACGACATGGAACTGCAGCAACTCAAAGATCTGCTGTGGCCGATCTTGAATCTGCGAGAAGACCGGGTCATGATCGTCGACCTGGGGCCGATTGAAGGTCGGGGGGATGAGTGCATCGAATTCTGGGGCAATCCCTGCGTGACTCCCAGTCCTCGCACGGCTACGATTATCTGACAATTTTCCGAACTCGAGTGGTCCGGTGCCGCAAAAAAGACCGTTACCGCTCGCCGTTGTAAGTTGTTCTGTGACAGATTGATAGGAAAGGAAGGTGCCGATGCGACAGAGGATCAGTATTCGATTGACCGCAGCCCTCGCAAGACTCCTTGTAAGTCCTTACCGGCTCATGTCCCCAGACACGAGCGGTTCTCCGCGCTGAAAACGCGCGGCCCCATTGAAGCCGCACAGACCGGGTTATCCCAAACGGCCAGAACCTGTTCTCCGCGCTGAAAACGCGCGGCCCCATTGAAGCGTAGTATTCACGCTTCAACTCGATTCCGACGAATCGCGTTCTCCGCGCTGAAAACGCGCGGCCCCATTGAAGCGTTGCTGTGCAGACGTAGAGAAATCCTGAGTCCCAACGTTCTCCGCGCTGAAAACGCGCGGCCCCATTGAAGCGGGGCCAAGGCTCTCGACTGGCGTGGCGTGCAGAAGCGTTCTCCGCGCTGAAAACGCGCGGCCCCATTGAAGCCGCCGAACGTAAAACGCATACCCCGCCAGGAGGAGGACGTTCTCCGCGCTGAAAACGCGCGGCCCCATTGAAGCTTGATGTCCTTCTGCGCCTGATCGGTTTCAGTGCGGTTCTCCGCGCTGAAAACGCGCGGCCCCATTGAAGCTTGTGGTCGTGCGCCGCCGTAGCGACAAACACGGAGGTTCTCCGCGCTGAAAACGCGCGGCCCCATTGAAGCGAGGTGCTCCTGCAGCGAGCAATCACGAAGGGGCGTCAGTTCTCCGCGCTGAAAACGCGCGGCCCCATTGAAGCTGCGTGGGAGTGAGGCAATACTATAAGAACTTTATCTCGTTCTCCGCGCTGAAAACGCGCGGCCCCATTGAAGCATGACGGACTACCTCGTCAGGCCGAACTTCGACGGCGTTCTCCGCGCTGAAAACGCGCGGCCCCATTGAAGCATCTGTGGCTGAATTATCACGGGGATCGTGACGCCGGTTCTCCGCGCTGAAAACGCGCGGCCCCATTGAAGCTATTCTCGATGTGGCAGCCCGTCGCACCGCACTGAGCGTTCTCCGCGCTGAAAACGCGCGGCCCCATTGAAGCGAATATCACCGCGACGCCCTTGAACGATTCGACGCGGAGTTCTCCGCGCTGAAAACGCGCGGCCCCATTGAAGCCGCGGAGAGTTCTTTGACGACGCCCAGAATCGCGCGTTCTCCGCGCTGAAAACGCGCGGCCCCATTGAAGCACTTCTTCGTTTACCGTGGACTCTCGCACTGCAGCGTTCTCCGCGCTGAAAACGCGCGGCCCCATTGAAGCCGCCGCTCTTCCGGGTCGGTCCCTCCGAGAATCAACTCGTTCTCCGCGCTGAAAACGCGCGGCCCCATTGAAGCTCTGTTCACGCCCCCACTCCTTCCCTCTTGGCCTTGTTCTCCGCGCTGAAAACGCGCGGCCCCATTGAAGCACACACTGCCAGAATGCACGAGGTGTGATGCCCCAGTTCTCCGCGCTGAAAACGCGCGGCCCCATTGAAGCCGGATAGCCGTGCATGTCTAGGCCAACTTCTCGCTTGTTCTCCGCGCTGAAAACGCGCGGCCCCATTGAAGCGCACGTGATCTGCCGGCGGCCAAGAGCAGGCTGCTCTGGTTCTCCGCGCTGAAAACGCGCGGCCCCATTGAAGCAATCTGCACCAACTCGGGCATCGGGGGTTCGTAGATTGTTCTCCGCGCTGAAAACGCGCGGCCCCATTGAAGCATCTCCGAGTTCTCGCTTTGATTCCAGGACGCGGCGGGTTCTCCGCGCTGAAAACGCGCGGCCCCATTGAAGCAGCTACTTCGCTCATATCGTCTCCTTCCGTGCCGCGGTTCTCCGCGCTGAAAACGCGCGGCCCCATTGAAGCGCTACCAGTTCCGATCTCCCAGGCGGCTGCACACCAGGTTCTCCGCGCTGAAAACGCGCGGCCCCATTGAAGCAAACTCAACCACACCATCACTCCGCAGATTCACTCGTTCTCCGCGCTGAAAACGCGCGGCCCCATTGAAGCTTAGCCATCGATACCGCTCAGCATCCCGCTGCAGGGTTCTCCGCGCTGAAAACGCGCGGCCCCATTGAAGCACCTTCTTGGCAGTGGAGACCGGCAGGCCGCGACTGGTTCTCCGCGCTGAAAACGCGCGGCCCCATTGAAGCTTCGCAGGTCAGCGCGCGACCGATGGCCATGATCGTGGGTTCTCCGCGCTGAAAACGCGCGGCCCCATTGAAGCCCGGTTCACCGAAGCCACACACGCCGCGCACAGTTACGTTCTCCGCGCTGAAAACGCGCGGCCCCATTGAAGCTTCGCATCGCGGCCCGAACCGTTGATTGAAAATCACGGTTCTCCGCGCTGAAAACGCGCGGCCCCATTGAAGCGCCATCGCCGAGAGCGTGTGCCTCAGCTGGGAGTGACGTTCTCCGCGCTGAAAACGCGCGGCCCCATTGAAGCCCGATCATTTCCCTCAGGAATTACTTTGCACTTCCCGTTCTCCGCGCTGAAAACGCGCGGCCCCATTGAAGCCGCAGCCAGCACAGGCGAGCGGACCATCCTCATCGGGGTTCTCCGCGCTGAAAACGCGCGGCCCCATTGAAGCTACTGCCCCGTCTGCGATGGAGACGGGGAGGTGTCCGTTCTCCGCGCTGAAAACGCGCGGCCCCATTGAAGCACCACTCGGTGTACCGCTTGATGGGGTCGCGAGTTCTGTTCTCCGCGCTGAAAACGCGCGGCCCCATTGAAGCACGGCCAACGTCTACGACACTTCCGTCTCTGCCAGGTTCTCCGCGCTGAAAACGCGCGGCCCCATTGAAGCATAGCGCTGCAGGATGTCTGCCACGTCCTCCAGAATCTGTTCTCCGCGCTGAAAACGCGCGGCCCCATTGAAGCGAGTTGTTCCGCGTCCATCGCGTCAATCACCTGCAGGTTCTCCGCGCTGAAAACGCGCGGCCCCATTGAAGCGCTGCATTCGTAGGTTTCAACAAGCATTGCCTTGCTCGTTCTCCGCGCTGAAAACGCGCGGCCCCATTGAAGCAATAATGTTAATGGCATTCAGAACAGCACTTACATCGTTCTCCGCGCTGAAAACGCGCGGCCCCATTGAAGCGGAGTCCTGTAGTGGCACTGACTGTCAGCGAGCACGGTTCTCCGCGCTGAAAACGCGCGGCCCCATTGAAGCGCGGTATAGATGCCACGTGTCGCGAGGAGGCATCAGCTCGTTCTCCGCGCTGAAAACGCGCGGCCCCATTGAAGCAGAAAGACAGTTCTTGAAGGCCATCGGGGGCATGAAGGTTCTCCGCGCTGAAAACGCGCGGCCCCATTGAAGCGGTAAAATCCGGAATCTTCGACCGTTTCCCTGCCTTCTGTTCTCCGCGCTGAAAACGCGCGGCCCCATTGAAGCAGGCACTTGTCGGTTTTGGTCGGGCGGCCGCCTGCTTGTTCTCCGCGCTGAAAACGCGCGGCCCCATTGAAGCGCGGCGTAACGAGTTACGTCGAAGGAGAGTCGAGGAAAGTTCTCCGCGCTGAAAACGCGCGGCCCCATTGAAGCGAACCGGAGGCGTTCACCGGATTTTGAGTCCGTGACTCGTTCTCCGCGCTGAAAACGCGCGGCCCCATTGAAGCTGGTCGCTGGCGAACCAATCGCACGCGAATCGATCGTTCTCCGCGCTGAAAACGCGCGGCCCCATTGAAGCGTGCGGTAATAGAGCGCGGCCGGTGCGTTCATCGTGTTCTCCGCGCTGAAAACGCGCGGCCCCATTGAAGCGCAGGCAGGTGCGAGAATACGCTGGGAAGTTCACAAGTTCTCCGCGCTGAAAACGCGCGGCCCCATTGAAGCAGTCTATAAGACGCCATCCGCCTTCAAGCCTGGGGATGTTCTCCGCGCTGAAAACGCGCGGCCCCATTGAAGCAGTTCAACCGGTGCGGCAGGCTGCGAGAACGGGGCTGGTTCTCCGCGCTGAAAACGCGCGGCCCCATTGAAGCCTGCGACTTCTTGACCGCCTCGGCCCCCTTCTGGGGTTCTCCGCGCTGAAAACGCGCGGCCCCATTGAAGCCTGAAACATTTTGGACATCACATCACCTCAAGAATGCGTTCTCCGCGCTGAAAACGCGCGGCCCCATTGAAGCCGCAACTCGATAGCTTTCTCCACGTACCCTTTTCGGGTTCTCCGCGCTGAAAACGCGCGGCCCCATTGAAGCGGACCAGAAGTACTCACCACCGTAGGTCCAGCCTGTGTTCTCCGCGCTGAAAACGCGCGGCCCCATTGAAGCGACGGTGACGCGGATCATCAAGATGTGGTTGTTGGGTTCTCCGCGCTGAAAACGCGCGGCCCCATTGAAGCGCGATGAACCCGGAAGGGATCAGCGAGGCGGTGAATGAGTTCTCCGCGCTGAAAACGCGCGGCCCCATTGAAGCTATGCGAGGATTGCAATGGTGCCCGTTTTGCTTCCGGGTTCTCCGCGCTGAAAACGCGCGGCCCCATTGAAGCTTGCTACAGAAACGGCTTCGCAAAGCGTTGATTTTGTTCTCCGCGCTGAAAACGCGCGGCCCCATTGAAGCAGGATGATGTCGACGCCTGTAGCTGTGGTCAGATCGTTCTCCGCGCTGAAAACGCGCGGCCCCATTGAAGCACAGGCAAACCAGATGCCTCGATGAGGGGTGAGCTGGTTCTCCGCGCTGAAAACGCGCGGCCCCATTGAAGCAATGCCAGCCGTGCCACGACCGCAGAAGAAAGGTGTTCTCCGCGCTGAAAACGCGCGGCCCCATTGAAGCGACGTAACTCGTTACGCCGCAAATGCGCCCGACTGGACTGTTCTCCGCGCTGAAAACGCGCGGCCCCATTGAAGCGTGCGAGCGCTGGCTCGTGCGTTCGCCGCCGGGCGGGTTCTCCGCGCTGAAAACGCGCGGCCCCATTGAAGCAGGCCGCACTCAGCACGTATGGACCGCTCTTCTCGAGTTCTCCGCGCTGAAAACGCGCGGCCCCATTGAAGCCAGGATCTTCAGTGCGGCGGCGTTGTACTCAGCGGTGTTCTCCGCGCTGAAAACGCGCGGCCCCATTGAAGCGCCAGCTGACGCGCTTTGTCCCGCTCCTTTTCGTCGTTCTCCGCGCTGAAAACGCGCGGCCCCATTGAAGCTTGTTTGGTCCATTCTCTGGGTGCGCGGGGCATTAGTGTTCTCCGCGCTGAAAACGCGCGGCCCCATTGAAGCAATGGCCATCCGCCGGGACCAGGTCTTCGCGGTTCGTTCTCCGCGCTGAAAACGCGCGGCCCCATTGAAGCTTGATCCAGTCGTCCCATTCTTCGGCCATGTTGCCCTGTTCTCCGCGCTGAAAACGCGCGGCCCCATTGAAGCTCTCAACAGAAACTTATCTATCTTTGACAACTTGCGTTCTCCGCGCTGAAAACGCGCGGCCCCATTGAAGCCATCGACGATGGTAGCCGTCCCGTACCACGTATGGTTCTCCGCGCTGAAAACGCGCGGCCCCATTGAAGCGAGCCGACGCCGATCTCCGACTCGCAATGAGACTGGCGGTTCTCCGCGCTGAAAACGCGCGGCCCCATTGAAGCGAGCCGACGCCGATCTCCGACTCGCAATGAGACTGGCGGTTCTCCGCGCTGAAAACGCGCGGCCCCATTGAAGCGATAGAATGAGCCGACGTGCCGCTCTGTTGCCGCCACGTTCTCCGCGCTGAAAACGCGCGGCCCCATTGAAGCAGTAGAGCCTTTGTGCTGGCTCCTCGTGCGCTCTCTCGTTTTCCGCGCTGAAAACGCGCGGCCCCATTGAAGCGTGATGAGTGCTTATCGGTAGCCCCGTCGTGCCGTGGTTCTCCGCGCTGAAAACGCGCGGCCCCATTGAAGCGGAATCAGTGCCAGTAGGTCCGGCGATAGCTCGAAGGGGTTCTCCGCGCTGAAAACGCGCGGCCCCATTGAAGCTGAATCCACGTGCTTGGAGTCCAGTGTCAGGCTGTTGTTCTCCGCGCTGAAAACGCGCGGCCCCATTGAAGCTTCCGCTGCCCACCCATCGTCGCCACGAAATTCCCGTTCTCCGCGCTGAAAACGCGCGGCCCCATTGAAGCTCATTCTCGCCAACAATCGCGTGCCGCTCGACAGGATCGTTCTCCGCGCTGAAAACGCGCGGCCCCATTGAAGCTTCGGCAGCAATGAAGCTGCCTTAGCTGACATGAAGGTTCTCCGCGCTGAAAACGCGCGGCCCCATTGAAGCCGTAGTGCGCTTGGTCCCAGCCTGTGCCGGTCCCACGGTTCTCCGCGCTGAAAACGCGCGGCCCCATTGAAGCCAGCCTGTTGCCAGACCATCTTTGCATGGAGGGCAAGTTCTCCGCGCTGAAAACGCGCGGCCCCATTGAAGCCTGGGGTAATGGCAGCAAGGAAACGTGCCTTGAAAGCGTTCTCCGCGCTGAAAACGCGCGGCCCCATTGAAGCTGATCTAGCGTATTGCGTAGAGATTTTCTCTAAGAAGTTCTCCGCGCTGAAAACGCGCGGCCCCATTGAAGCGTGCTTGCTATCCCGTCTTCCGATGCCGGAAGGGGGCGGTTCTCCGCGCTGAAAACGCGCGGCCCCATTGAAGCAAAGTCTGGGAGCGACTGCAACGGCTGCATGATCAGGTTCTCCGCGCTGAAAACGCGCGGCCCCATTGAAGCGGAGCAGTTGTAGCAGCGAAAGCAGTCGGAGCAGCGGGTTCTCCGCGCTGAAAACGCGCGGCCCCATTGAAGCTTCGGTCGCCGCTCCGATGGCGGGGCTTGCAGGTCAAGTTCTCCGCGCTGAAAACGCGCGGCCCCATTGAAGCGATCGATTCTTTGGGGGCCCAAAGAAGCCAAAGGCGGGTTCTCCGCGCTGAAAACGCGCGGCCCCATTGAAGCCTTCATCCCCCGTGGCCGCTGCTCTGCGGCTGCGGGGCGTTCTCCGCGCTGAAAACGCGCGGCCCCATTGAAGCAAGGCTGTGAACACCGGGGAGTTGGCACTCGCAATGTTCTCCGCGCTGAAAACGCGCGGCCCCATTGAAGCGTGAGTCGGAGGTAACTGTACGAGTCGCGGTGATAGGGTTCTCCGCGCTGAAAACGCGCGGCCCCATTGAAGCATGCGTCCTGTGCGTGGCATCGGTCTACGCTCCTGTTGTTCTCCGCGCTGAAAACGCGCGGCCCCATTGAAGCGGCGCGGAGAGTGCCGGCGTGCCCGATGTCGACCTCCCGTTCTCCGCGCTGAAAACGCGCGGCCCCATTGAAGCTTCCTCGGCGCTCCCTGGAAGTCGTTCCGCGACCGGTTCTCCGCGCTGAAAACGCGCGGCCCCATTGAAGCGCGCTGGCGATCGCACACCAGGTCACCCGCGATGGGGGTTCTCCGCGCTGAAAACGCGCGGCCCCATTGAAGCGACAGAGGGGGCGAGTTTTGATGCACTCACAGGCTTGTTCTCCGCGCTGAAAACGCGCGGCCCCATTGAAGCAATGCCCAACTCCAGATCCGGGGGCGGCACGGCGGCACGTTCTCCGCGCTGAAAACGCGCGGCCCCATTGAAGCGGCATCCCCGACGACCACAAGGGAGTGCTTGACGGGTTCTCCGCGCTGAAAACGCGCGGCCCCATTGAAGCGAAATCTACGAACCGCCGATGCCCGAGCTGGTGCAGTTCTCCGCGCTGAAAACGCGCGGCCCCATTGAAGCGACGGAATCGGCGCCGTCGTGGCAAACTTCGGCGACTGGTTCTCCGCGCTGAAAACGCGCGGCCCCATTGAAGCTCACGGTGCCGGCTCCCCGTATGAAGTCCTCGCACGGAGTTCTCCGCGCTGAAAACGCGCGGCCCCATTGAAGCCATGAGTGAAGATTCCGCAAGTACAAGTGTCGGCTTGTTCTCCGCGCTGAAAACGCGCGGCCCCATTGAAGCAGTTCGTCCGCGAGCGTTACGCGCCAACACGCATCAACGTTCTCCGCGCTGAAAACGCGCGGCCCCATTGAAGCATTCCCCCGAGTGCTTGCATGTGCAGTGCACGCCTGGTTCTCCGCGCTGAAAACGCGCGGCCCCATTGAAGCCGCACGCACTCCGTGTCGTGGAATACGTGCCCGGCAAGTTCTCCGCGCTGAAAACGCGCGGCCCCATTGAAGCGTAGCTCATAGCAATGCCCTCGTGAGTGGTTTCAGAGTTCTCCGCGCTGAAAACGCGCGGCCCCATTGAAGCAAAATGATGGTTGGGGATTGAGGGCTTGGAATAAAAATGTTCTCCGCGCTGAAAACGCGCGGCCCCATTGAAGCCGATGGCATAACTGACGGCCATTTTCTTCAGCTTCCAGTTCTCCGCGCTGAAAACGCGCGGCCCCATTGAAGCGATGTCAACAGGGAGCAGATTGACCGGTTGCGCTCAGGTTCTCCGCGCTGAAAACGCGCGGCCCCATTGAAGCTTAACTCTCTCACTGTGCCTGTCACGTCCGATTCGTGGTTCTCCGCGCTGAAAACGCGCGGCCCCATTGAAGCTGCCAGTGCCTGGCGGAATACCGGATCATCACCGAGACGTTCTCCGCGCTGAAAACGCGCGGCCCCATTGAAGCAAGTTGGGAGGCGAGCCCAGCTCGGCGACGACGTAGTGTTCTCCGCGCTGAAAACGCGCGGCCCCATTGAAGCAAGGGCGTCGCGGTGATATTCGAACAGCGCGTTCAGTTCTCCGCGCTGAAAACGCGCGGCCCCATTGAAGCACGGCAGGGCAGGGATTGGCGGGGCTGGGCCGGGCGTTCTCCGCGCTGAAAACGCGCGGCCCCATTGAAGCTCGCCGTCGTCAAGTAACTCGATCGCCAAATCGGGGTTCTCCGCGCTGAAAACGCGCGGCCCCATTGAAGCGGTCTCTTCCTGCCAGCGGGCCCACGTCTGGTGCGGGGTTCTCCGCGCTGAAAACGCGCGGCCCCATTGAAGCGCCTTCAACAGCGCCAGCAACAGATGCTCGGTTCCGTTCTCCGCGCTGAAAACGCGCGGCCCCATTGAAGCCGAGCGTTTCCGAGTGATTGTTTCGTGGCGTACAGGGGTTCTCCGCGCTGAAAACGCGCGGCCCCATTGAAGCCGCGTCGAAGCGTTCGATGGCGTCGCGGTGATACTGTTCTCCGCGCTGAAAACGCGCGGCCCCATTGAAGCCAGAAATGTGCGGAGCGGTGTGAGCCGCCCGGCGGGTTCTCCGCGCTGAAAACGCGCGGCCCCATTGAAGCCGCGTAAATCGCATCGCGGTCTGCAGCGTCAATAGCCGTTCTCCGCGCTGAAAACGCGCGGCCCCATTGAAGCTCGTGTTCGTGAGCTCATCGCGGAGTGTCTCCTGCCGTTCTCCGCGCTGAAAACGCGCGGCCCCATTGAAGCCCCTCTGACTTCTTCTCAAAGTCTTCCGCGATGTAGTTCTCCGCGCTGAAAACGCGCGGCCCCATTGAAGCGGGGAGTTGCGTCACCCTGGCGTTCCTGAGTTACTTGTTCTCCGCGCTGAAAACGCGCGGCCCCATTGAAGCTTGGTTCGCCAGCCTGATCACGAGTTTCGCTCGATCGTTCTCCGCGCTGAAAACGCGCGGCCCCATTGAAGCATCACTCACCAGGTGCTTAAGGAAGCGCGTTTCCATGGTTCTCCGCGCTGAAAACGCGCGGCCCCATTGAAGCAATCAACGGTTCGGCGCGCGGTGCGAACAACGGATGCGGTTCTCCGCGCTGAAAACGCGCGGCCCCATTGAAGCTTGTTGTTTTATGGTGGACTTTGTTTCTAATCGCCCGTTCTCCGCGCTGAAAACGCGCGGCCCCATTGAAGCGCCGTTAACCAGCAGGCGTTGGACTCGCTGGCGGAAGTTCTCCGCGCTGAAAACGCGCGGCCCCATTGAAGCTTGTGGATGTCTTCAACGACGGGAATAGACGTTGGTGTGTTCTCCGCGCTGAAAACGCGCGGCCCCATTGAAGCGATTTGATGCCGAGAGACGCCGGAGTTTTACGGCAGGTTCTCCGCGCTGAAAACGCGCGGCCCCATTGAAGCTGGTACAACCTCTACGACGGCGCAGTCAACCCGGCGCTGTTCTCCGCGCTGAAAACGCGCGGCCCCATTGAAGCCGTTGTGCCGTCAATCAGGTCAATGGTCAACTGCACAGTTCTCCGCGCTGAAAACGCGCGGCCCCATTGAAGCCCGTGGTTGTGGTCGCAGCGTCAATCTGTGCTTGGCGTTCTCCGCGCTGAAAACGCGCGGCCCCATTGAAGCCGGACCGGCGCGTGATTCATTCATCCCCCGTGGCCGGTTCTCCGCGCTGAAAACGCGCGGCCCCATTGAAGCGACATTCAGGAGTGGCTCGATCAGATCGATGAAGCGGCGTTCTCCGCGCTGAAAACGCGCGGCCCCATTGAAGCGAAACTGAATCCGGCGAAGTAAGTCGTGTTACAGCGTTCTCCGCGCTGAAAACGCGCGGCCCCATTGAAGCGTGTGACATATTATTCTTTCACGATAATCCTTAGACCGGTTCTCCGCGCTGAAAACGCGCGGCCCCATTGAAGCGCTGCTCCGACTGCTCCCGCTGCTCTCGCTGCTCCGACGTTCTCCGCGCTGAAAACGCGCGGCCCCATTGAAGCTCAGTTTAAGGATGTTCAATGCGTCAGCTCCTCTATGGTTCTCCGCGCTGAAAACGCGCGGCCCCATTGAAGCGGAACCGACTCAACGTTCCCGTCTGGGCCATGGAGCGTTCTCCGCGCTGAAAACGCGCGGCCCCATTGAAGCTCGGTGAACGCGATAACGCCTCGGAAAAAGATCCTGCCGTTCTCCGCGCTGAAAACGCGCGGCCCCATTGAAGCATAGGCGACAGAGTCGCAGACATTGTGCAATCCAACGCCGTTCTCCGCGCTGAAAACGCGCGGCCCCATTGAAGCGTCTTCAACTGGTCGATGGCTTACAGCTACGCACGCACCGTTCTCCGCGCTGAAAACGCGCGGCCCCATTGAAGCCATCGTGAACGCTGAGGGGTTGACCCCATGAGAGAGCGTGTTCTCCGCGCTGAAAACGCGCGGCCCCATTGAAGCCTTCGTATTCAGCCGGACGGCGCAATTCAGCAGGTGGTTCTCCGCGCTGAAAACGCGCGGCCACATTGAAGCCAGGTTGTGGCCCCAAGGAGATTTGGACCGCAGATTCCGTTCTCCGCGCTGAAAACGCGCGGCCACATTGAAGCAACGCGGCTGGTCACTACCACCAATTCGAGATTCAAGTTCTCCGCGCTGAAAACGCGCGGCCACATTGAAGCCTCCAGCCACCACACTGCCCAACACGTCCTTTGCGGCGTTCTCCGCGCTGAAAACGCGCGGCCACATTGAAGCTCACGGGCCTCGTCGGACCACTTGTCGGCCTGACCGTGTTCTCCGCGCTGAAAACGCGCGGCCACATTGAAGCCTCGCGAAGCAGGAACGGCCCGCAGCGATCATGAAGGTTCTCCGCGCTGAAAACGCGCGGCCACATTGAAGCGGCTGCCGGCTGTTTTACAGTGCCGTTCCGCAGAGGATCCAATCGGTGCTAGCAATTGATTGCGAAAGTGATTTGCGGACGGACCCCTTGGAAATCGTCATTTCTCATGCGGTACGACGACAATGGAATACATTAATGAGTAGCCCGTGATGGCGCCGACTGGCCCCAGTGCTACCGTTCCTGGTGCATCGACATGCTTCTTCCAGATGGAAAGCTTCCGATCAACCGAAACTCCCGCACCGATTCCTAAACGTTCTGGTCCCTGAGAGATGGTCTGCTCGTCAACGCCGATAAATTCGGGCAGACGCTGGTATTCCTGTAACCAATCAGGGATTTCCAGCCGATGATCGAAAAGAACGTACAAATCGGCAGCCTGGCTGAGGGTGATGAGCAACCGGAGGTCTTCCTGGCGATCTCCGTTGAAAGTCATTAAATAGTCGGCATCCCGCAAGTAGCCTGGGAGACCAGCTGCCGTCATCCCATTGAATTCATGAAGTCGGTCGACGTAGATTCTTGCATCCTCCCGGAAGGCTCCCGGGACAACGCGATAATACTTGAGTGAATCGATATCGCGAAGGTTGTCACGCACGTCGACGATTGTTCGTGATCGCTGCACGCGGACGGGGCTGGACGGGAAGCTGTCATCCGTGACAAGATAGAGACGCTTCAGCACCCCTGCTTCAATCGTCACTCCCTGACCGGTCACCAATTGGGTTTCCCCTCGGGTTTGCTCCGACCGTACGCCCACTTTCCCCTTCACCACCGCGACTTCCGCCACGGCATCCTCATTGATAGAGACGCCGAACTCCGTGCCATAGTCCGTGATGTCTGTTTCAGCGACCCGAACACGGAAGCCGGAAATCCCATTCGGTACGGTGACAAACGCTTTCCCCCGATGCAGGATGCAATTCATCCCGTCTTCCAGTGTCGCTTCGCAGGGAGCAGATAACCGCATCACGATGCGATTCGCAAAACGAACTTCCACGAGGCCCTCCTTGAGCGACAGATGCTCGCCTCGACGCAGCGGACGCGGCGGCGTCTCGAGTGGTTGGTCCCGCTCTGGATTGAGAAAACGCAGTTCTGCGATCTGCGGTTCGGTCGAGGCGAGATGCCCCTGACCAGGAGGGGTCCCTCGGGGCCGCCAAATGACAGACAAAGCAAAAATGACGGGGATGATCACTATGACCAGAGAACTCCCTCGCAGCCAACGCGACCTTCCCGTGGCTGTTCGGCGCGCGGACGATTCCTGAAGTGCATCCTGAAAAACCGCCGGCGAGACCTGTCGACCGGCAGGAAGGGTGGCTGCCAACTCTTGCAGCCGAACATGCAGAGATGCCTGGATCGCAAAGTAGTCACTGGCTTGCGGGTTGTGTGCAATGATCTCACTTAACCTGTCCCAGTCTTCCAATGTCGCACGATCATCCAGAACCGCATCAATTAGTTCTGTCAGCTGCGAGTTGGGAGAGGAGAAGTGCTGTTCAGTCATGATTCCGCAGCCATCTTGGTCGTGACACATTTCCAGAGCAGGTGGCGAATTCGCTTCAGTTGAAGGTACAAGGAATTTGGAGTCACCCCTTGTCTGTGGGCAATCTGTTGCAGCTGGATTTTATTCGCATAACAATTCCGAAGCAGTTCCTGTTGGCTGGGAGAGAGCTTGGTGACACACTGTTCCAATGCCGCGATCCGCTCTTCGATTTCCGACTGGTTCCGATTAAACGATTCTTCGATGGCTTGCAGGGCACTCGCGCTCAGTGTTGCCATCTGCCGTCTTTGCTCGAGCAAATAATTCTGCACTTCGATCTTTGCGAAACCCATCGCCCAGGCGATAAAAGGGCGCTGAAAGTCAAACAGTTCCCGCTTCAGCCACAAGGCTATGGATGTTCGCTGATAGATCTCATCCACCGCGTCTGCGCCGGTCGCCTGGGAGGTGATGTAGGCACGCAATTGGCCCTTGGCGGCAGCGAATTGCTCAACGAAGACCTGATCAGCATTCAATGAACAATCGCACCGGAGATGCGCACGAGGAGGCTCAGTCTTGGCCAGATCTCTCATGTTCACGGTCTATGAGGATGACAGTGACTGATTCCGACAGCTCTTCACATACTGCATGAAGACCATACAGAGTGAACACCAGAAGTCCGGCCAACATCTTCCGCATGTCGAACGGAAATCTGTCGCCACACTTACCGATTTTTTGGAGAAGTGTCCTTCACGTTTTAACCGGTCGTGCAGCCCGAGGCAGTCTTTGATTTGGACGATAGCAGATTCTTTTGTCAATCGCATCAAATTGTGAAAATATTTGGAAAGATTGCGGCGTTGGGCTTTGAGCTACTTGTGGGAGGCTGTTTCTCTCAGTTTTCCGGGTATTCTAGCCTGCCCATCAACGTCATTGGCCGCACAAATCAGGAGGCTTGGCATGGTTCCGCGTCTTCGTCGGGCATTCACTCTCATTGAGTTGCTGGTGGTGATCGCCATCATCGGCGTCCTCGTCTCCCTGTTGTTGCCGGCGGTTCAACAGGCACGCGAAGCGGCCAGGCGCTCCCAGTGCAAGAACAATCTCAAGCAGTTGGGATTAGGGTTGCACAATTATCACGAAACGCACCGAACCCTCATGGGGGGGGCTCATTGTGCCAAGGAGGCTTACGCGCGGTGCCATGTCTGGCTGGAAATGCTCCTCCCATTCATTGATCAGGGAGCGCTTTACAACCAGCTGGACCTCAACAAGCCGACGAACCATGCTACGAATGCGGCAGCCCTGAATCGGTGGACGAGCAACATGCTGGTCTGTCCCTCCGACGCCGATGCCGGCCTTTTCCCCAATCGCCGGGAGGCTAGCTACCTCCCCTCGGACACCGACGCCAGTCCATCGTTCTCGTTGGGGCAGTCCTATGCCACCTGCGGCGGAAATATCAGTCACCTGGATGGCTATTGCGGCTACTCCAGCCCCTGTTACAGCAAGCGAGGTGGTGATTGCCGTGCCATCTACGGCCTGAGCGCCGACCCGGTCAGTCCCGGAATGTTTGCGATGGGGTGTGTCGTCTATGGATTTCGGGATTGCACCGACGGTCTCAGCAATACCTTCCTGCTCGGGGAGCAGCTGCCTGTCTATAACTCTTGGTCGATGTATTTCATTTCGCACGCAATGGTCAATGTTTCTACGAATCTTCCCCCTAACTATCACAAGGTGATGACCCAGTGCACAAAGGCCTGTTCATCTAACGCGCGTTGTGGGGTGACAAACTGCACCTACTACATGGCTGGTTTCAAAAGCGATCACGCGGGGGGCGTGCAGATGCTGATGGCCGACGGCAGCGTTCGCTTTGTGGGCGAAACAGTCGACTACAAGACCTGGACGAATCTTGGTGACAAAGCTGACGGGAATACCGTCGGCGAGTTCTAGGAACGCGGCAGAATCAGATTCTGCCGTATTGACGGCCAGTCTCCAGCGACCGCGTCAATGCAGGTTGATTTGCCGGTACACGCGATCACTGCGGCAACTCGTCACTGGCTCTCGGAATCGATATCGGTTATCCGCGCTGCTCTTCGAAAAGCGAGGCATTATTCATGTTGACTTGTTACCGGGCTACCGGCATTGGACTTCTCTCGTTGATGTTCTCGCTCGCCGCAAAAGCTGCGGAAACGACTGCCCCGCAACGTGCGGATGCCGGGCCAACGCCCGAAACGATCATGGCTATTCCACGTTCAGAATTGTGCGACAGCCTGTATGTCATCCGAGACCGAGCCCTGCTTGTAAATCTTGATAAAGCCAAAACTCCGCAAGACTGGCTCCGGGTTCCCGGCGTGAAGGCGGCATGGAAGAAATCCCCGGCGATCCGAGGAAAAACAGTTCTGGCGGATGCAGATGGAGATGGCATCTACGAACTTTACGGAGAGGGTGGAGATGCCGCGCCGGGCCATTCCATGTTCTGGTGTCGCGACGCGGATGGTACTGTGCGATGGCAAACACCGGTTCCTGCCTCGACGCACGACAACAATGGGGTGCAGTGTGAAGATCTCGACGGCAACGGCACATTTGAAGTCGTTTCTGTTGGAAATTCACTCACATTCCTCGATGCGGCCACGGGTAAGATTCTGAGTCAACGGAACATCTACGATGATTTTATCGAACCCCGGCATCAGAAAGGACGACTGCAAAAGTTTCGCCTCGACAATCCCTATCGCATCGGTCACTGTACGGACAAGAACAAATGGAATGTTGTGATTGCTAACGGCTATGCGCCGAATGGGAAGCAGGGGGGAAGCTATTATCCGACAGGCGGCGTTCAGGTAATGTGCTATGACGCGCAGGGTGAAATTGTCTGGCATTATAAGCATGCTGGTGAGAACTACTCTGGCGGTGGACATGAAATCCGCTTGCACGACTTGGATGGGGACGGCCTCGAAGAAGTCATTCATTCTTCGAATGGAGGGTTGGTCTGTCTGAATCATGACGGGGAGGAACGGTGGCGTCTTGAAGGGCGCGGCCCCACTCCGCAACATTCCGACTGGATCTGCATCGATGATGTGAACGACGACGGGAATTTGGAAGTTGTCGTCCAGATGAACGGAGCCAAGGGGCAATTCTTCGTCCTTGACGCCGATACCGGAAAAGTGATTCGGGAAGTCCCTGTCGTTCCCGCGAGTGAAGTGCAGAACTTCGTCACTGGTAAGTTTCGCCCGAATCTGAAAGGTCGCCAGCTTGCGATCACGACAATTAATATGTCCATTCTCCGACTTCTTGATTTAACGACTGGTGAATACCTGAGATTTCCCATTGGCGCCCCCGAAGATCCGACGTTGAGAGTCTGGAACGGACTCGATATGTACAATTGCGCCGCCCATGATGCAAATGGCGATGGTGTCCCGGAAATCTTCACCTACACGACCCCCAAAGCAGGGCAACTCGCGAGGAAGGGCAGGCTCGAACTGCAGCCCGATACGGCTCAGGCATTGACGATCGGCGTCGCTGCCTATCGGGGCGATGGAGAACTGCTGCAGTACTGGAATTTCTATACCCCGACCGAAACCGGGATTCAGTGGGGCGTCTCGCAATGGGAGATGCGGCAGTTTGTGAACCCAGTGCGCCGCTATGATATTGACAAGAATGGCATCGAAGAGGCCTATATCGAGACGGCCCCCTGGATTATCCTTGTTGAGATTGTCGACCTCGAATCGCAGAAGATAAAATAGTTGTCAGGCAGATCTCGCCTTGTGCAGGGTTGTCGATTACGACCTCCACAGGCGATGTTCCTAAGGAGTCCAAGGGCAGACCTATGTTGCGATGTTCGGCTTGGGCGACGTTACTGCTGGCCGCATTGTTGTTGAGCGGTTGCAATCGCCAGGAACCTCCCTCAACAATCCCCGTTACGGGAATTGTGCGATATAATGGCGTACCGCTCGATCACGGTGACATCACGTTCGAAATGGTACAACCGGCCCCAGGTTATCCTAACCGTCCTGCTGTGGGAATCATCAGCCAGGACGGGCGGTATGAGCTCTCCACCTTTCTCCGAGGTGACGGGGCTGTGCCGGGAGAATTCCGGATTCGAATTTTTGCCCTGAAGGGAAATCAGACCTTCGAAGCACCTGAATCTCAGTGGAAATGGGCGATCCCCAAGCGATATTCCATGTCTAGCACAAGTGAATTGACCGCTTCCATTCCGCCCGATTCCGGGCCGATCGTCAAGGACATCGAGTTGACTGATTAATCGGTCGCTCCGGGAGACCCCTGATTCAGCAGCCCCTGTGCCTGAGGAGCATCTCCTCGTTGGCCAGCCGTCAGAAGCAGATGCAGGAGTCGTCTCCAACCACTCACCACGCAGTTCAGTCTGGTGGTCATTCCTCTGCGGCTGCGTCCCAGACACCGCCTGGGGTGGGCGTCTTCTTCCCGCTCTGTGCTCAGAGTTCGCCTGACGGAGCGACGCTGCGATTTGACGGGCGATCAGCCATTCGTCGCGCAGTTGCCTCCGCGAAATTTGTTCGATGTCAGTCCGTGAGGAGACCGTCAGCGGCGAGTCTTCGAGGTTCTTCCCGTGGCACAGAAAATGCATCGCCCAGTTGTTGATGCTGACACCACCTTTTCACCTGCTGAAATGGAGAAGCCACGATGCCTCTAAATTCTTTAGAAGATGCTTTCGTTGATGAACTTCGCGATGTCCTGAGTGCTGAGAAGCAACTTCTCAGAGCGCTTCCCAAGATGGCGAAGGGGGCGACCAGCGATCAGCTGCGGGAGGCACTCGAATTCCATCTGGAAGAAACGAAAACCCACGTGGAGCGGGTCGAAGCGGTCTTCGAGTCGATTGACCTCAAGCCGAGGTCCAAGAAATGCGAGGCCATGGAAGGGATACTGGAAGAAGGCTCTTCCATTCTGGAGGAAGACGCTGCCCCTGAAGTTCTCGATGCGTTGATCATCGCAGCCGCTCAGAAGGTCGAGCACTATGAAATCGCGACCTATGGAACCCTTTGTACATGGGCCAGGGCGCTGGGGCATACGCAGGCCCTGAAGCTGCTGAAGCAGATTATGGGGGAAGAAGAAGCAGCTGATAAAAAGCTCTCTGAAATTTCGGTGACGGTGAACGAGGCTGCTTTGGCTCCGGTTGAAGAAGAACAAGTCTGAGCTGGATGGCCCCTGTTGTGGATCGGGCTGGCCTGTAGCAGGCCCGCCCGATTCGTCGCAGGGCAGCACTCGCTGGCATTGTCGGTCGATCTCTTCGGGGAGTCGGTCTGTGCAGGCGGAATTCTTGATGCCCCCCGACACTGCATGACAGGGCACATATGCAGGGAAGGTGTTTGACGCGAACACCTATTGCCTACTCCGCTGGTGTGGGTTGCAGCCCATTTGCATTTCCTGGCGATCGGGTGTTGAGCGCACATTCTTTCCTTGAGATCGTGCTGACGATCCGCCGCTTCTAAAATGAGGTGGCTCGGGTCAACCTTGTAATAGCGATTGCGCTCCGTCGATCCAGATCTCGGTCCCGGTGATGTGCCGTGCCCGCGGCGAACTCAGGAACAAGACGAGGTCCGCCACTTCTGCTGCTGTTCCGGGAGCCCCGTTTGTTAACGGGACAGCTCCCTCGGGGAACTCCACCCGGCGTTCAAATTTCTGCAGATTTCTTCGTTCGGTGGATTCCTCAATCTCTGTCTGGATGGCTCCCGGGCAGATGATGTTGACCCGAATTCCGTCACCGGCGAGTTCCACGGCCAGCATCTTGCCCAGGGCGACCTGGGCCGCTTTTGTGGCTGCGTAGGCTGTGGCTCCCGTGTTGCTGAACATGCGGGTGCCATTGACCGAGGCGTTAATCGTGATCGCTCCTCCCTGGCGTCTCAGGTGCGGCGTACAAGATCTGATTGTCAGGAACGTCCCGCGCAGGTTGACGTTCACAGTCTGGTCCCATTCTTCGGCGGTCAGGTCATCAATCGGAGCCCAGACTCCGTTGATCCCGGCATTGGCGAACACAAAGTCCAGCCGGCCCCAGCGCTTCATGATCTTGTCGACGCCGGCCTGCATCTCGTTCTCGTGACTGACGTCCAGGGTCAGCGTGAGGAGGTCGCAGTCATCTTCCAGTTCTTCAGCGACTTGATTGAGTTCATCCGTGGATCGTCCGCAAATGGCGACACAGGCGCCTGCCTGGGCAAACGCGGCGGCCGTCTCCTTTCCGATCCCGGAACTTCCCCCGGTGATAAACACCACCTGGCCCTCGAACATCTTTTGCATGCATGGTCCTCCTGAATTGAAGCCACAGCTCCCCTGTCGAGGGAGTGCGTTAGAAAATCGCTACGGGTGTCCGGCGTTCCGTGACAGAATCTCCGCGATCTAGGAAGGTTTGTGGCCCTCCAGCATCTGACGGGTCAGGCTCTGCCGCAGCTCGAAGAAACCTTCCCACGGGTCACTCTTCAGGGAGGCGAGCCGTTGACGCAGATTGAGCACCGTGTACGCATCGGGTCGCAGGGATTCGACAAGTTCATCCCAGCGCAGCGGCGTGGCGACCGGAGCACCCGGTCGCGCTCTGGTCGAATAGGATGCAATCGCGGTCGCTCCCCGACCGTTGCGAAGATAGTCGACGAAGATGCGTCCTTTTCTGCGGGCTTTGCTCATTTCGGCGGTGTACAGGCGAGGGGAGTCTTGAGCCATCGAACTGGCGAGCAGACGAGCAAACTCCTTGGCGTCCTCCCAGCTGGACCGGCGGACGAGCGGCACCACAACATGCAGCCCCTTGCCACCGGAAGTTCTGAGGAACGATGTGAGTTTCAACGACTCAAGTCGGCTGCGAACTTCTTTGACCCCCTCCACGATCTGTTTCCATTCCGTTCCCTCGCCGGGATCGAGGTCAAAAACGATTCGGTCGGGACGCTCAATCTGGTCCCCCCGAGCCCCCCAGGGGTGAAACTCCAGCACTCCCTGCTGAATCAGCGCGATCAGACCTTTCGACTTCGTGATCATGACATAGGGTTCTGTTTTGGACTTCTCCTTGATGGCGATTGATCGAAGACCAGCCGGAAGTTCTCCATCAAAGTGCTTTTGATAGAAGCACTGTTCCGCCTGACCACCGGGACAACGGACCAGCGACAGAGGACGACCGACAACGTGCGGGAGGATCCACTCTGAGATGTCCGAATAAAACTCCGCCAGATCCTGTTTGGTGATTTCGGTCGAGGGGTAAACAATCCTCTCCGGATGGGTAATCGTGACCCCCTCCACCTGCACGGGGGCCCGGGATGCGGTGTTGGAGGACATGCGGGAATCACCGGTCCTTTTTCCAGGTTCTGTTCGGGCGCGGGGACGCTCGCGCTGAGTCCCGATCGATTGCGGTTCTTCTTTCGTGATCGCCGTGGCGGGCTTGTCCTGCCGGAGTCCTTTGAAAGAGGGATGCCGGAGCTGTTGTTCGTCGGTCCATTCCGAGAATTCGACTTCCGCGACGAGCACCGGCTCCACCCAAGACTCCACATCCCGGCTCGCGGGGGGACGAGTGGTGAAGGGGCACTGTCGCGTCCGGTGGGCAGACAATCGCTTCTCCAGATCCTTCAGCGACTGTTGCGTGAAACCGGTTCCAACACGGCCACAATACCTCAGCTTCCCGTTCTCAAAGTAACCGAGGAGCAACGCTCCGAAGCCGCTGCGTGATCCCTGGGGCCGGGTGAACCCACCGATCACAAACTCCTGTCGCCGATGACACTTTGTTTTCACCCATGTTCGGGTTCGTCCGGATTCGTACGGGCTGTCGACTCTTTTGGAGACGATTCCCTCCAGATCGTGGAGACAGGACTGCGTCGCAAACTCGGCTCCCTGACCAAGAAGGTGTTCGCTATAGCGGATTGCCCCGTCATTATCCGGAAACTGCCGGGTAATGATCTGTTCCAGAAGGCGCTTGCGCTCCACAAGCGGAACTTTTCGCAGGTCATAGCCCTCGCAGTAGGGAAGGTCGAAAACGTAGTAGTGAAAATCTTCCGCGCGGCCGGATTTGATCGCGTTCTGCAGACGTTGAAAGTCCGGGACACCATTCTCCCGGAGCAGGACGACTTCCCCGTCGAGAATTCCCTCCTTCAGGTCGAGCTGACGGAGCGCCTCCCGCACCGACGGAAACTGATTGGTCCAGTCGTTCCCGTTGCGCGTGATGAGCTGAACCTTGTTTCCGCTCAGGAAGGCCAGCAGACGATAGCCATCGAATTTCATCTCATGCAGCCAATCGTCTCCGCTGGGGGCGGAGGAGACCAGCGTGGCCAGCTGTGGTCGCAGCGCTTGGGGCTGCTTCCGTTTCACGCTCTCTTTCAGTTCGCCGGGGAAGGGGACAGCCCCCTTGTTTCGGGTCCCCTTCGTTTTCACCGGAGCCGGGCGAGGGGGAGTGTCTCCTGTTTTCGCTCTGACACGACTGGATTTCCAGACCCGACCGGAGTCCTGCGAGATCTCCTCCAGTCCCCGATGTGTCAACACACTGTCCGGCTCTGCCTCAAGGATGTTGTATTCCTTCTTCGGGCGGGCGGAATCGTCCTTTTTCTTGATCAGCAGCCAGTTCTTTCGGTTCTCACCCGCCTTGCCATGCATCGCTACAAGGCTCCAGTCGCCGGTCAGCTTTGTTCCCCGAAGCGTGAAGCTGAGGTGTCCCTTTCGATAACCCTCCTCCGGGTCTCCGTGGGGTTCCCAGGCTCCCTGATCCCAGACCATCACTGTTCCGCCGCCATATTCTCCCTGCGGAATTGTCCCTTCGAAGTCACCGTAGCTGACAGGATGGTCCTCCACATGCACAGCCAGTTGTTTGTGCTCCGGGTCCAGCGAAGGACCTTTCGGGACCGCCCAGCTTTTTAATGTGCCTCCCAGTTCCAGCCGAAAGTCATAATGCAGATGACTGGCAGCATGCTTCTGAATGACATAGAGCAGCCGGCCTTTGGGCGCGACCCCCCGACCGGTTTTGGGTTCGGGGGTTTTGCGGAAGTTTCGTTTCTTGCGATAAGAGGTGAGATTCATCCACGCGCCTGTGATCAATGAGGCATTAGGCATCTTCACTTTTAGTGAGCCTGTCCCCGCCACGCGGCAATGAGCATCTCATCACACGAGGCGCTTGTGGCGCAGGCACAGGAAACAGCAACCTGCTCGAGTACTCGGAATTCGCCGGGAGCTGAGGACATCGAGCCTGTTGCGCGGGAAAGGAATGTGCGGACTCCACCGTTGTCTGAAAATCAACTGACCCGCTTACGCTTGGCTGGCCGGCGTTTGGCAGCTGCTTTCTTCTTTTTGCGGGGAGTCGTCTTCTCAACGCTCTGCTTGAGGACATCCATGAAGTTAATCGTCCGGGGTGTCCGCGCCTGTTCCTCGGGCTCCTCCTCGTCTTCAATCAACTCCGTCTTTCCCGCCTTGATTCGCCGGTCGATCATTTCCATTAAGGCCGAACGGTACTCATCGTGATAGTCGTCCGGATTCCAGGGGGAACTCATTCCTTCGATCAATTGCCTGGCGAGATCAATTTCTTTCGGAGAGATCTTCAGCTTCTTAAGGTCCCGACCGGGAAAGTTGAACTCACTGGCAGAGACAACTTCCTGCGGAAATCGCAGCAACTCCAGCAGCAGGGCATTGCCATCCGGGATGACGGCAGAAAGGTACTGGCGTGTCCGGATGACGACTTTGGCGATACCGACACGTCCCGATTTCTCCATCGCTTCCCGCAGCAGGACATAGCCTTTCTCCGCTCCCTTTCCAGGAATAATGAAATAGGGACGATCGAAATAAACGCTCTCGATTTCTTCCGGATCCACAAAGGTTTCAATCTCGATGGTCTTCGTCATTTCGACCGCAGCAGACTCGAGATCTTTCTCCGTGAGCAGGACGTAACTTCCCTTGTCGTACTCGAAGCCTTTGACAATGGAGCTCCACGGCACTTCTTTTCCGGTCTCTTCATTCACCCGTTCATAGCGGACCCGCGCGGAGTTGCGGCTGTCGATCAGCTTAAAGCTCAAGTCGGACCGACGTTCCGCGCCGTGAATGGCCACTGGAATATTCACGAGCCCAAAGGAGATTTGGCCTGACCAGACAGGTCGTCCCATGATTGCCTCGTACTCGACTGGGGGTGAATGCCGGTGTTTCAGAAGACGCGACCGCCGAATCTCTCAGGAATGGTTATGCGAAAGGTGTTCTGAGTTCTCATCCCTGGCGAGAGGTGTCTCCGCTGGACCGGCGATGACCTGACCGTCGGTACTGAAGCGGGAGCCGTGGCAGGGGCAATCCCAAGTCTGTTCCCCCGGGTTCCAGTTGACGACACACCCCATATGAGTGCAGATGGCTGAGCAGCTCTGGATTTTTCCGTCCGGAGCGCGGTACACCGCTCGCCTCTGGCCGTCAACTTTCAGCACCTTCCCTTCGCCCGGTTCGAGAGCCGCCAGCTCTTCCCCTTCAGGAGTGGTCCAATATCCCTTAATCAGCTCATAAGGGTAATCCTTGTTCTCTTTCAAATAGTCCCAGAGGCCCCCCCAGACTTTTTTACGACTCAGGCGGAAGATCGAAGCCCACTGGTTCTCCGCTCCCAGGGTCCAGTCGCGAGCCATCATGGCGGAGAGCGTCCCGTAAGTCATTCCGTTTCCGCTGAATCCCGACGCAATGAACTGGTGGGGATTGGATGGCCCGATATACGGTAACCCATCGTTCGTCTCGACAACCTGACCGGACCAGCGATGATCAATGGTTGCATCGGGGATCAGCTTTCTCAGCTTGAGCTCCAGCCGTGCATAACGGGTCTCGATATCTCGTGTCTTTCCGGTTTTGTGGTCTTCTCCCCCCAGGATTGCGTAATCCATTCCGTTCTGAGGGGTGATGCGCAGATAATGGTAGGGGTCGTCGGTATCGTTATAGCTTCCATAGGGCAACGTCCCTTTGGGAATCGGCCCCCCCACCGCATAAGTGGAATAGCTAAACAGCTTTGATTGTAATGACATCGCGGAAATCAGTCCGTTGAGTCCTGTTAACGGAACATGTGTCGCGATGATCAGATGGTTAATCTGAACTTCATGTCCGTTGACCCGCAGCGTTGGACGGTCATCCTTCGCTTCGGTCATTTCGCTCTGTTCGTAGACCTGCGACCCATCCCCGCAGACGCGATCCGCCAACGTGCGGAGGTAGGCGACCGGGTCGAACAGTCCCTGATTCGTGAACTCCACGCCGGGGGCATTCCCCAGCGGAATTTGCTCTCGATAGACCGCCTGGAATCCGAGTTTGCTGGCGAGGGCTGCCTCCTCCTGCAGTCGGGAGCGATCATCGCGGGGGGTGAAGAGCGAGCTATGTAAATAGCCCGGCACCCGTTGAAATCCGCAGTCAATCTGTTCGCGGTGAACAATCTCTTCAATGAGATCAATGGCCGCCCGGCCCCCTTCCCAGACCGTTTTGGCCGTTTCTTCGCCGAACGTTTGTGCCAACATCGTGATCGGGCGATCGGTGAAGTAGACCAGGTGCGCGGTCGTATGCCCTGTGTCTCCCCGACAAATCTTTGACTTCTCAAAGACCGCCACCCGCTTTCCCGTCTGCTTGATCAGATAGGCAGCGGTTAGACCGGTGATCCCACCGCCGATAATTGCAACGTCATAATTTGCGGGATTCTCGAGGGCTGGGAAATGGGTCGGTTCACGATCCAGCCAGACGGGTAGACTTTCCAGCGATGTGACATTCATCAGTTTCGCTCCCTACTTGTCAGGCGCTGGGACGAGTGGGACTCGCCTGCCAGCGTCTCTTGAGAGTTTTCCACGTGAGCGGCCTTCGGAGGATTCTTGGGCATTGAACGATCAGCGTGGGCGCCCGACGATCAGCCGTTGTGCTAAGACTCTCTCGATAGGCCTCTCACTCCACATTAACAACGTCTCTTAAACGCGTGTTGCAAAACTTTGCCGAACACGCACCACGTCTGCTCAAGCGTCTGGGATTGCGATGCGACCCATCACGTCAGTCCGCATGCGCAGAGCAGCGTGTCATGTCTACTGCAAAGCTGATTGGCGATCGCGCGAGTGCAGAGATCGACTGTGCAAAATCGATACCCTTGAGGCGCGTTCCCCGTTAGTCAGCGAGCGACTGACGATCTTCTGGACCGAGCGAGTCAAGAAATTTGCGCGGGGCAGTGGTCTTGTTCCGCGTGGCGACCGGTGCGAGGGGTCAGCCTGTGGCGTCATCCCAGGTTGACTTCAGCAGCAGCAACATTTCCTGCCACTGGATTTCCCGTGCAGCCGCAGCGAGTGGGGATCCTGCCTGTCGGGCCGCCTGCTGGCAGAGGTCGACAAACTCGGTGGGTTGCCACGTTCGTCTGCAGAGCCGCGATTGCCAGTCACGGACTTCGGCGGCACTGGATTTCATCAGAACGTCCGACGCCAGTTCCGCGAGTTCGGCGAACTGCGGGTGCTGGCCGACATGACGGAACCAGTACTTCGAATTGCTGTAATCGGGTTCGCGCCGATGCATGATGGCATGCCAGTAATCACCCGCATGGTGAAGTCCTTCACCTTCGATGGACTGGGAAAAGCTGTGGCTGCGATCGAGCTGATCGTGGACCTGATAAATCCCGGCCCAGAGGGCTGTTTCCTCGACAGCCGATGATACCTTGGGAGAGAACGATTCCATGCTGCTCCGCAGCCAGTCGGGAAGACGGCGGGGGCGAGGGGCCAGCTCGGGGCGTCGCGGCTGGGAGAGTTCCTGAGGGGCTGCCGACAGGATCTGAATTTCTGCGTCCGGGAGGCGGAGCACGTACTGCCACAACGACTGAGATGCCGGAAGACTCTCCCAAACTTTCGCCTGGACCAGCACCAGGGCGTCTTGCGTCGGTGAGGCACAGAGCCGGGCGAGAGGCCAGGGGAGTCGTTCCCACTGCAGCCGACCTGCCGGACCACAGGGGAGAATTGCCACCTTCCGTTCTGACTGCTGAAACTGAGGGACGTGTTGCTGCAGAAGCTCTTCCAGTTCCCTCGACAACGGTTGTTCTGCACAGACCACCGTCTGGGACGGAAGCTCTTTCCCGGATTCTCCAATCGGCTCTTCGGCACTCTGAAACAGTTTTTGTGCGAAGGGCAAAAGGCTCATAGAGAACTTTCGACTGTCAGGCGAACAGAGTTCAGCAGAAGGTCGTCGTGACCAATCGGCACAGGGGCCGGATCAGGGGCCGTCGCCTCTGATGCCGCAGCGACAGGATTCACGACGTCGGGTCCGTTCAGGCTGCGGTGGGTGTGACCGAATCTTCAATGGCTTTCAGCAGCTGGTTCAGGATGAACGGTTTATAGAGCACCGTTTTCAGTCCGAGCTGGCGTGCTTTCACGAGCGTATGCTCGCCGTCATAGCCGAAGCCGGTCATGAGCACGATCGGCACATGCTCGTGGGTTTCTCGCAGTCGACGGTAGAGTTCCGAACCGCTCATATCCGCCGGTTTGATGTCACAGATCACAACGTCGTAGTGGAAGGTGCGGGCCATCCGCAATGCCTGCTCTCCGTCGCGTGCCGTTTCCACAACGACATCGAACCGTTCCAGAATTTCGTGGGCGCTATGGCGGATTTCCCGCTCGCGATCGACCACCAGCACCCGTTTGCCGGCGATGTTGGGGTGTGTCGATTTGCGGACGAACTGGCTTCCCGATTCTGTGTAAATGGAGGAACCGCACTGGCGAATCAGTTCGCGGATATCCTGTGTGTGTTGCAGAATCCGCTTCAGCCGTTCTCGGACCTGCGGATCCTGATCGCCGTACTTTTCGTAAATCCACGAGGTGTCGTTCAGAATGTCGTCGACGGGGTCGGCGACTTCGCAGAGCATGCGCTGCGTGCTCTCTTCAACCGTGGTGGCTTTCTCCGCGATCAGCAGATCGAGCGTATTCAGGGCGACCGCGACTTCGCGGCAGAACAGTTCGAGGAACTGGAGGTCGGTCTGTGAAAATGCGCCGGGCTTGAAGCTCTCCACGTTGAAGGTGCCGAGTACCTGATCGTGTCGCGTGAGCGGTACGGTCAGTGAGCTGCGTGCTCCGGTGGCTCCGACCAGATACAGCGGGTCTTTGGTGGTGTCTTCACAGAGGTAGCTGCGCCCGGTGGCTGCCACGAAGCCGGTGACTCCGTTTCCTTCGGCATTGACCCGCAGTTCCCGCTGTTCGGCGGTGGGATCCATGCCAATGGCCAGCAAGGGAGTGAGGCGGCCCGACTCCTGATCGACAATCCGGATTTCGACGGTCTCGAATTCCAGCAGATCCTGTGTGTAATGCTGCAGCTTGGACTTCAGCAGTTCGATCCGGTCGTGAGTGGAGAGGTCCAGCACGTCTTCCGGCTGCAGGTCTCCCAGCGCCAGCCCGGCCTGATAAATCGCGTTCAGCTTCTGCTGCTGCAGCGTTTCTTCAGAGGTGTCCCGCAAGGTCGCCAGCAGCAGGGTTTCGCCGTTCACAGCCGGCGTGGCAACCGGATTGACTGTCAGGTCGTAGAAGGTTTTGTCGTTCACCCGGATGCGGGTCTTCACCTGGGCGTTGGTGGCGAGCACGGTGTTGAACGGGCAAAAATTGGGGCCGATGATTTCAGCACCGGCCCAGATATCGAACATTTTCGGACAGCCGCAGTTGTCGGCCAGGCCGAGGACTTTTTCCGCCATCTCGTTCGACCAGATGATCTCCTCGTGCTCGTTCATCAGCACGATCGCTTCGGGAAACTTTTCCAGCACTCCCGCCGCTTCGAGGAGAAAGCCGGCGCTGGCAGCGTCGTTGCCGACCAGACAGAGACCGGGAGGGGAGGTCCCCTTGAGTTTCTCGAGAGCATCGCCCAGCGACTCGGCCGGCGTCAGTTTGCAACTGCTCTTCAAACCCGCGAGCACAGGAGACAGTGTCTCCTCCTCGACGCCAAATACCAGTACTTCAGGCTGCTCTGCCACGGTCCCGCGACCCCCTATTGATTCAACCCCGTCTGGAAATCGTAGGTGGAATCGGCCAGGCGGACAACGTGAATTCCCCGCAACGTTCGTCCGCTTTCTGCGGTTGTACCCACGCTTTCAGGGGGAGTCCAGACAATGCTGGAACGTTCTCCTGTTTCGGACTGCATCGCTTCAACGCGTTTTGATCAGTTGGCACCCCGATCCGGGCCGGGCGGCTCGTTCTGCGACACATCCTTCCTCGATGCGTCGATGGAGTCGGCTGCGCAGCAGCCCTTGTCCGTCAAACGCTCGAGGTGAAATCAGTGACAACCCCAGCCGCGACAGTTGGGCGTAGACCGCCTCGCGGACCGGGTGCTGCAATGATTGATTCGAAATCATCCGCCGATAGGCCGCCAGCTCCAGGGTCAACAGGAACCCTTCATAGTGTGCCGACCGCTGAAATTCGTCTTCCGGCCCCCGCCCCGAGGCTGATTCCGCAACGGTGCCGTTCCGGGGATTGAGGACTCGTCCGACAATCATCCCCTTCCACTCATCAAATCGGCGCTCCAATCGCTGAAACTTCAACAACGTCGGTACGGATAAGAGTTGCTGGCGGCAGGTGATCAGCAGGCCACCCCACGCTTGCTGAATTCGCTCCCGGAGTGAGGTTTCCCCCTCCGGGAGAGGAGTGCGAGGGTCACGCCGCTCGGCGACCTCCAGGCAGGCGGCAAGGGTCTCAAGGTACGTTCCGACCACGAAGAGTTCTTCGATCAGGTCTGTGGGAGTGTGGGTGCGAGCGTGTAAGTGGCTGGCGGAAAATGTCTTATGGTACGAATGTTCCAGGAATCTGGAGTATTTCCAGAACTCGGTGGCGATGCCGGGAGCGGCGTGATGGAGCGGGCTGGAGGCTTCCGTACCATGCCAGCACACGAGAATGGTGAGATCAGCGAGATCGCGTAAGTTCACTTGCAACGTATCCCATACGAAGTAACAGTCGGCCCGGGGCAGCCTCAGTGGTTGCCGACCCCACTGAGACCCTGAAGGCAAACCGGGTGCCGAGGTGTCGCGATTGCCCGCTTGGAGGCCACGGGGGAATTCGAGAAGGGTTCATGTACTGCCTAGTCCTGTTGTAAATCTAAAGAGTCTATTGCCTTGTGTTGTTTGTGGATGCCGCTGTGGCCTAGGCGGTGTGTCCAGTTCCGGTGGACTGGTGATGTGTTCTTCTCTCAACCTTTGTTTCCCGAATGCAACGCCTCGTCGCCGCTGAGGGGGGAAATGCGGTGGAGATCGCAGTGGTCGCATCGGCAGTTGCCGATCTCTGTGCGGTCTCTCACCGGACATTGAAAACCCGTCATTTGATCTGAACGCAACTCCTGTTAAACTGGCTGGTTCGCGGATGCTTCCTGTTTGCCAACAGGAGGCCTTCATTCTTTATTGACGGAACTTTTGCAGCCCATGCAGAACTATAATTTTCTCGCCACCCTTCGCGATGCGCCCAATATTTCCCAGGAAGAGATGCGTAACATGCTCTCCGCTGCGATTGGTGCAGGGGCTTCGGAATTCCGTCGAGCGGTCGAGCAGCTCAACCAGGAAGCGGAAAGCAATCCCTCACTGAATTCACGTGCCGGGATCGGGCTCTTCTTCCTCGGTCAGCCCGAAAAGGCTGAGAAGGCTCTGACCGGCTGCAAGGAAGGAATCGGTCGGTTCTATCTCGCACAGTCCTTGCAGTCATTAGGGCGGTACGAAGAGGCGGCCCGCGAATTCGAGGCGGCTGCGAAGGCTGGCTATAACCCGACAGAGTCGACGCTTCGCAAGGCTGGAAGCCTGCGAAAACTCGGCCAGCTGGAAGAAGCCGAAAAGCTGATTCGCAGCACCGGTGCGGAAGGGGCGCGGCTCGCGGAATACTCCTATCAGATGGGGTGTATTCTGGCCGATCGGGGCGATACCTTCGGAGCGATTGAATACTTCGAACGTGCCGTCGATATGGATCCACATCACCAGCGGGCCCTGTTTGCACTGGCGGTGCAGAACAGCCGGCATGGAGATGATGAAGAAGCCGTGCAGTTGTACGAACGCTGCCTCTCCCGTCCTCCGTTTTACGAAGGGGCACTGCTGAATCTGGGTCTGCTCTATGAAGACCGGGAAAACTATGCGGCCGCACAATACTGTTTTGAACGGATTCTGAAGTTCGATCCGACCAACGCTCGTGCCTTGCTGTACATGAAGGACATCGAAGCCACGAGCGACATGTACTACGATGAAGACTCGCTGAAGCAGCAGCAGCGGCTGGAACAGCTGCTCAGCCGCCCGGTCACCGATTTCGAACTTTCCGTTCGCAGCCGGAACTGTCTGGCGACGATGGGAATCGAAACCCTGGGCGACCTGACCCGCATCAGCGAACAGGAGCTCCTCTCCGGCAAGAACTTCGGCGAGACATCGCTGACGGAAGTGCGGGAGCTGATGCGGCTGCACTCGCTGACCATTGGTCAGTTCATGCACGAGAAGGCCCGCGAGCCTTCGTTCGACACTCGCGACCTGTCTCCCGAAGAGCAGGCTAAGCTGTCGCTGCCGGTCTCCGAGCTCAATCTCTCGGTCCGCAGTCGCAAGTGCATGACCCGCCTTGGAATTGCCACCGTGGGCGAACTCGCCAGCCGCACTCCGGACGAACTGCTGTCAGCCAAAAACTTCGGCGTCACCTCGCTGAACGAAATTCGCGACAAGCTCGCGGAAATGGGCGTCAAGCTGCGGAACGACTGATTCCGCTTTTTGCCGCGACGAGACCAGGAGGCAGGCGATCTGGCGGGAATGTCAGGTCGCCTGTTCGTTTAACGAGTCGCCGCTGGAGGGGACACAACAGCGGGAAGACATGCTGACTCGGTCGTGAGTTGGAGCCTGACGGGCTGCTGTTGAATCAAAAGAGAACCTGTTAATCTGATGAGGTCATTGCGGTTTCTCTGCCGTAACGCCTTCCCTGAATTGCTGTGACTGCCATGGATATCATGACGACGGACCGCCGCCTCCAGGACATTGCCCGACGCTTTGAAGCAGGCGAACGGCTGACCTTTGATGACGGCCTGTATCTCGATCAGCATGCCGACCTGATGACGCTGGGAGCCCTCGCGCATCGGGACCGGGTTCGCCGGCATGGCCAGGTGGCGTACTACAACACCAACGTCCATCTCAATCCGACGAATGTCTGCGTCTACCGTTGTACCTTTTGTGCGTTCCGGTCTGACCTGAAAGCAGAAAAGAGCTACATCTTCGAGGGAGATGCCATCCGGGCCCGTGTGCTGGAAGCCAAGGCCAACGGGGCGACGGAAATTCATGTCGTCGGCGGCCTTCACCACCTGAAAAAGTTCGACTGGTATGTGGATGTCATCCGCACCATCCGTGACACCTGGCCGGAGATTCACATCAAGGCCTGGACCGGCGTGGAGATCAGCTGGTTTGCGCACCTGACGAAAAAGCCCTACCGCTGGATTCTGGAACAGCTGATGGAGGCGGGACTGGGAAGCCTGCCGGGCGGCGGAGCGGAGATCTTCGACGAAGAGGTCCGTTCAAAAATCTGCGAACACAAAGCCGATTCCAACAGCTGGCTTGAGATTCATCGCGCTGCTCATGAACTGGGGCTGCGCTCCAATGCTACGATGCTCTACGGGCATATCGAAGAGGCCCGGCACCGGATCGATCACCTCTGCCGGCTGCGCAGCCTGCAGGATGAAACCGGAGGGTTCCAGACCTTCATTCCCCTGGCATTCCATCCGGAAAACACGGGGCTGTCCCACATCCCCAAGCCGACCGGGCATATGGATCTGCGGATGATCGCCCTGTCGCGGTTGATGCTCGATAACTTCGACCACATCAAGGCGTACTGGATCATGCTGGGCGAGAAGACCGCACAGGTCGCGCTCGGCTTTGGGGCTGATGATCTGGACGGCACGGTGGTCCACGAGCTGATTTACCACGATGCCGGTGCCAAGACTCCCGAAGGGCTGACGGTCTCGGAACTGCATCGCCTGATTCGCGAAGCCGGTTGCGAACCGGTGGAACGGGACACGCTGTATCGTCGGGTCATCCGCAACGGGGCCGAGTGGACCGTGGGCGATACCATGACCGGTACCCGCAGCGCCACGGCGAATTCTGTTTCCCCGTAGATCTGATCAGCCCGGAAGTCACGGGCCCCAGGGCAGGGGCCCGCTCGTCAGAGTTTCGCGGCAACGCTCAAGCCTGTTGACTGCCCCGTCGTCGCCACGCGGATGCCAGCGTTGCACCATACAAAACGCTGGCTGCGCGGGCGCTGGATCGAGCACCAGCTCTATTTCTTCGCGTTGTAACTGGTGATCAGATTCCGGTAGGCGGGCAGGTGGTTCGAGAAGAGTGTCCCGAGCCCTTCGATATCGTTCCGCCAGTCGCGATGCAGCTCGCAGGCCATGCCGAACCAGCTGATCAGCTGCGCCCCCGCAGCCTGCATCCGCTCCCAGGCAGCGTTCCGCGTTGTCAGGTTAAACGTTCCCGAGGCATCGGTCACGATGAAAACCTCGTAGCCCTCTTCCAGTGCGGAGAGCGCCGGGAAGGCGACGCAGACCTCCGTCACCACACCGGCGATGATCAGCTGTCGCTTGCCGGTCGCTTTGACCGCTTTCACAAAATCGTCATTGTCCCAGGCGTTGATCTGGCCGGGGCGAGCGATGTAGGGCGCGTCCGGAAAGAGTTCTTTCAGTTCAGGAACGAGCGGCCCGTTCGGCCCCTGTTCAAAGCTGGTGGTCAGAATCGTTGGCAGCTGAAAATACTTGGCGGCGTGAGCCAGCGCGAGCACATTGTTCTTGAATTCGTCGGGACCGAAATCCCCCACGATGTTGCACAGCCCCGACTGATGGTCGACCAGCAACACGGCGGCGTTCTTCTTGTCCAGACGGCGGTATTGGAAATGGCTCATAGCTCTTGGTTTTCCGTGATCAGAGAGTGGGAGACGAGTCTCTCCTACTTGTACCGCAAGTTGTCCGGATCTCAAGATGCAATCCGGACGCAACTCGTGGAGACGTCGATGTCATGCTGGGAGGCGTGTCGCCTTCGTCAACTCCCTAGGTTCCTGATCGGCGTTGCTCTTCGCGCATCGACCTGGCGAGAACGTTCAAAGAGCTCGATCAGGCGGCGGGCAGGCTGCCGCTCCCCAATGGAATCGATTGTCCCGTCCGGGGTGAGAACCAGAAATTCTCCGAGTCCGTCGACCGGTTCAAGGACCTGATCAGGCTGTCCAAACCAGACCTTCTGGTTGTCGTAATACAGATCGCAGCAGGTGGTCCAGTCGACCGCAGGCATCTTCCCATAATAGAAGATTGAGGGACGTGCGGGAGGAAGATCGGCGGCCGTCTGGACATCATCAACGTGCCGGATTGCCGCCACGCGGAGTCCCTGTCGACCGTAGAAGACCGGCCTCTGACAGGGATAGGGGAATAAGACGTCGACCGGTTGGACGGCTTCGGGGTATTCGGTGCGAAAGCGGTTTTCACTGTCGAACAACGCACAGGCGAACCCATACCGCCACGAAGTCGTTCCCGTGTCGTTCCAGTAATCTTCAGGGCATTCCGCAGCAGCCAGCGCATCCTTTGCCAGTTTGAACAGGACCAGAGTGTTCCTGGACTCCTTCTGGGCTGTGATGGTCCGGAACTCCCGCAGCGCAGCGACAAGTGAGCCAACCAGTGTCGTCGCCACGACAAGCAGCATCGCCAGCGTGAGCTTGTTTCTGGCACTCATTGGCTGACGGCTGATAGGGAACGGAATGAAATGGTTGAGGGGTGACGAACCATCCGAACGGAACAGGCCGCACAGGACCTTGTTCAATGTTCCGGGTCGCTATCGAACAATGATCCAGGAGTTCCGACGTGTGCGCATCAGCAGCAGAATCATCGTCATATACACCGACAGGGAGATAATCAGCAGCGGATGCTGGGGAGCGTCGGTCGCGAGTTGAAATCGGACCAGTGAAATCGCGAGCAGGTTATTGCAGAAGTGGACCAGAATCGGCACCCAGATCGTGCGGGTTTGCGTGTACAGGACCTGCAGCAGCACGCCGACCGGCAAGGTCGCAATTGCGTGAGGAGGAGAACCGTGGGCAGCTGCAAAGCAGATCGCTGAGAGGCAGGCTCCCACCGGGAGGCCGAACCGGGCCACCAGCCGTCGCCCGAGAATTCCCCGAAAGACCAGTTCTTCACCGATAGCCGGTCCCAGTGCCATTGCCACAATTAACACATGATAAGGGACACCCTGGAACGTGCTGTAAAGGTGTTCGAGAGAGGACTCCCGGAGAGCGGCAGCGAAGGGCCAAACCGGACGAGCCCCTTGCCACCAGGCGCTGCTGGCGTCGTAGATCAGGTCGCCCAGCATGGCGATGGGAATCACGGTCGCCAGCGAATAGACAATCTCTTCCCGGCAGGGGTACCGCCAGCCGATCCGTTCGCGGAATTCTCGTCCTTCACGAAGTCGAATCGCCGGAATCAGGAGCAGGATCACCCCCAGGCTGGTCGCCCCGACCAGCAGGAACGAACGGTCGAGATCCGTTTCCAGAATGAGTGAGATGATCGAGTCGCGGTCGGGCCAGTGCAGACCGTAAGCGGCTGTCAGAAACAGGGCGACCAGGCCGACCAGAATGAATCCCTGCCCCAGGAGGTAGCCGATCGTCCACAGGAACGCTTCGAGCAGCAGGCAGAACCGGTTCTCGGACCAGCTGCCGGCTCCTGACCTTTTCAGGGCTCGCGAGACAGCCTGTCGCCAGCGATGTCGCATGAGATGCTCTCCGGTCTGCCTGGGAGCCGTTGGAGCCAGATTCTCCCTCGCCTCTTCACGTGGAGCGGAGGCATTTCGCCGCAGGAATTCGGATTCCTCGGGAGCTGCAGGGGGAAATCACTCTCTCCTGACTCTAAAAGTGCTGCGTTCGCAGGTCAACAACGCAGTTCGCACTCACCTAAACGGAATTCCGTCACGGAAATCCACAGGGCGATGCGAGAAGCCACTTTCAGCGGAGTCGGGAGGGGTTACGGACCGGGAATGCGGCGTGCCCAATTACTGGGCCCCGGCGATATCCTTGCGCAGCCGACGGGCTTCACGCAGGTAAATGTGCTGCAGTTCCGCCTGGGTTTTGTCGGTGTTCACGTGCAGCAGGACGCGAATCACCTTCGGCAGTCCGGTCGGTACCGCAATTTCCGAAGCACAGAGGAGCGGCACCTGTGACATTCCCAGTTCGCGGGCTGCTTCAGCCGGGAAGCAGGCATTCAGGTCGGGGGTCGTGGTGAAAATGGCCGACACGATCTCGGAAAAATCGTGCAGCTCATTCCGCGCGAGAACTTCGGCGAGCAACTCCCGGGTTGCTGCAAGAATTTCACTGGTGCTGTTTTCTTCAACTGTAATGGCACCGCGCACGCCGCGAACAGGCATATCACTTCCGAATCTGGTCTGAGTCAGGAAAGGACTGAGGACGAATTGTACAGAATCAGGTGCGGTGGTTCACGCCCCGGGAGGCCCCCTTTCCCCGACAGGGGAGAGACCGGAACGATTGTATCGCAAGTCGGTTGTTCTGCCGTGAAGTTTGCAGTTAAGGGGCGAAACGATTTCCGGCGTCAGGTCACCGGGTCTCCGCCACGGACTGCTCCAGTTCGGAAAGTTTCTGATGATAGGCGGCAATGATCGCTTGTTGACGGATGCTTCCCAGTAACCGGCTGCGGTTCTGCGCATCGACCACGGGCAATTCTTCGGCACCGGTGGCGACCATCGTCCGCATCGCGACATTCAGGTCATCGTCGGGCGTGAGGCTGGGCACGTGATCGTGCATCACATCCCGGGCGTTGGACAATGCCCACAGGGACTGGTCGAACAGATAGGCCCGGACATCCCGATCGTTGAACAGGCCGATCATGCTTCCGTTCGCATCAACGACCGGAAAGCACTTCTGCGTGGTGCCGGCAATCAGTTGAACGATCTCCCGCAACGACATCGATTCCGGAACGATCTGCAATGAAGCGAGAGGTTCGGCGACCTCGTTGACGCGGATCCCTTGGAGAATGTCGATCAGAAAATCTCCCCGGTGGGCAGGGGAATCGAGTCGGGTCGGCACCTGTCGGGAATAGAGCTTCCACGGCTTCCCGAGCACAAAGGCAATGGTGGAGACCCACATCGTCGGCAGCAGCAGTCCGTAGCCGCCGGTCATCTCCGAAACCATAATGATCGTGGAGAAGGGGGCGTGAGCGCAGGCGGCGAAGAAGCCGGCCATTCCGACCAGTCCATAGGCTTCCGGCTGTTTGACAAGGTCTGGAAAGAATTGCTGCAACAGCAGACCCAGCGCAGCGCCGACGCAGCCACCGATCACGATCGACGGACCGAACACACCGCCCGAACCGCCAGAAGAAATTGTCAGGGACGTGGTCACGATCTTCACAGCGGCAATCGTGAGCAACAAGCCGACACCGAGGTCGGCGGCGCCGGTCAAGGCATCTTGCAGCGTGCCGTAGCCGGTCGCCAGGACTGCCAGTGACTGCGGATTGCGATTGCTCGCAAAATAAAGCCCCAGGCCGATCCCTCCGGCGAGAGCAGCCCCCAGTGCCGGACGCAGTTTCTTGGTGAACAGGAGGAGCCCGAACAGTTTCTGCACGCCGTAAAACGTTTTGATGTAGAAAGCCGCGACCAGCACGAGTGCACAGGCGAGGATCGCATAGGGGAGCAGTTCCAGCGGCGAAGACCAGGTATAGTCCTGCAGTGCCGTCCCGAAGAGAGGGAGGTGGCGGACCGATGCCGGTAAGGCCAGCGTATAGACGGAATAGCCAATCACCGAAGCGGTGGCTGCCGGGATAATGACCTCCGCCTCGAAGTCCGATTCGCTGTAGAGAATCTCGGAGGCGAAGATTGCCCCGGCGAGCGGAGCCCGGAAAATGGAGCCGATCCCCGCACCGATTCCGGCTGCCAGCAGAATGCGCCGGTCGCGGGCCGAGAGATCAAGCAGGTGCCCCAGATACGAGCCGAACGACGCCCCAATCTGGGCGATCGGGCCTTCGCGTCCCCCCGAACCTCCTGTTCCCAGCGTCAATGCTGAGGCGAGGGTCTTGACGAACGGAATGCGGGCGCGAATCCTTCCCCGACGATTGTGGAACGCGTCGATGGCGGCATCAGTGCCGTGTCCTTCGGCTTCGGGCGCAAACGTATAGACGAGCAGACCCGAGAGCAGACCCCCGATCGTCATGATCAGAATCATCATGAGGGGATCGGGGTCCGTGAGTTCTCCGTTGTGAAAAAGTGAATGTTCCCCCGCCGCCTCACGGGGGGCAAACCGGGCGAATCGGGCCAGTGAAATGTGGGTGACGAACTGCCCTAAGTACTGAAAGACAATTGCCCCCAACCCGGAAATCAAACCGACCAGCACGGAGAGTCCGGTCCATTTTCCGGCGGTCATCCAGTCGATGGATGTGAATCGCTTCAGAATCGAGTTCACAGATTCGTTCCGCTTCGTTGGGGGAAATTTCGTAAACTGGATGGAACGCTTCCCGGAGGCTGCGACCGTGGGCTGCGAAGAGGGCGGGCGGAAGCATCGCTCCCCAAGTCGACGGAGAACCGACAGGGCAGTGGTAAGTTGCGAGCTGCTCCATTTGATAGCGGTCGACATCCGGAAGCGGTAGAGTAAAGTCACGTCTGGAAATGAACTTGTATGGAGAAAAGTGACATGTGCAGCCATCACGGACTGGAGAACGTCTGGGCCCGCCGAACCGGTCGGGTCTGCAGCCTGGTCACCGCAATCGCGCTCGCCTGGCTCATCTTCGGATCTGCCGCAACGGCCCGTGCCGCCGACGAGAAGCCGACCACTCCGGGAACGGTGGCGGTTTTTGAATTCAACAGCCCGATCACCGATCAGCCGAAGTCCGATGATGGTCTGTTCGGGACCGCGACGGGAGAATCATTGCGGGCGTTGATTTCCCGGCTCGATAAAGCAGGCAAGGATGACAACGTGGCGGCCGTCGTGCTGTTGCTCGACAGCCCGTCGATGAGCACCTTCCAGTCGGAAGAGTTGCAGCAGTGCATCAAGCGGTTGAAAGACAAGAAGCCGGTCTATGCCCATGCCGATTCGTTGACGACCGGCAGTTATCTGATGGTGGTGAATGCCAGCCGCATCAGTCTTTCGCCGGTCGGTGATGCCTGGGTGAACGGCATCTATGGCGAACAGATGTTCGTGCGGGGTCTGCTCGACATGCTTGGCGTGCAGCCCGACTTTCTCACCTGCGGCAGCTACAAGAGCGCTGCGGAAATGTTTATGCGGAAAGGGCCCAGCCCTGAATCCGCGGAGATGTACAAATGGCTGTTCGACAGCATGTACAGCAGCATTCAGAAAATGATTGCCTCGGGACGTGGCGTGGATGAGGAACAGGTCCGGAAGTGGATCGATCAGGGAATGTTTTCCGCCCGGTCGGCACAGGAAGCCCGGCTGACCGACGCTGTCGAGACGCGCGAACAGCTGTGGGCCTTTGTGAAGGAAACGCATGGCGCCACGGTGAAGCTGGATCGCCGCTACGGGAAGAAAGCGGGTCCCCATTTGGATGTGGATAATCCCTTTGCCGCGCTGCAGCTATGGGCACAACTGATCTCCGGTCCCAAGCCGACGAAGCCGACGCGCAACGCCGTGGCGATTGTGCACGTGGATGGGCCGATCATGCTGGGGAAGCCGGCGGTCAGCGCCTTCGGCACCGCAGAGGGGGCGTTCAGTGAGGAGATTCGCAAAGCGCTCGGTAAAGTCGCGGATGAACCTCGCATCCGGGCGGTGGTGCTGCGTGTGAATTCCCCGGGGGGATCCGCCACCGCGAGTGAAATCATTTTGCGTGCTGTGGAGAACGTCCAGTCGAAGAAGCCGGTGATTGTCTCGATGGGGGGACTGGCAGCCAGTGGCGGGTATTATGTCTCCTGCCGTGGCGAGCGGATCTTCGCCGATGAAACCACGATCACCGGTTCGATCGGTGTCGTCGCCGGCAAATTGGCCACCCGGCAGATGTGGGAGCGGATCGGAATTACCTTCGATCCGATTCAGCGCGGAGCCCGGGCAGGACTGCTGAAGTCCTCACTGCCCTTCACCGCAGGTGACAAAGAGGAGCTGCAGAAGTGGATGGACGACGTATACAGCGTCTTCAAGCAGCATGTGGAAGAAGGACGAAAAGACAAGCTGACCAAGCCGATTGATGAGATCGCCGGCGGACGGGTTTACACCGGAGAGCAGGCGCTGGCACTCGGGCTGATCGACCAGATCGGGACGCTCGATGATGCAATCGCCTATGCCGCTGAGAAGGCGGAGCTGAAGCAGGACTATGACGTCCGGACCTTCCCGGAAGAGACCACGTTCCTGGAAAAACTGTTTGCAGACGTCGCGACCAAGAAAGATCTGGACGATCGCCGCCTGTCGACCGACATGTGGTCCGCCATCGAACCGATGCTGAAGGGGCTGGACCCGCAGCGGGTGAAGTCGGTGAAGGCCGCATTGCAGCAGTTGGACCTGCTGCAGCAGGAGAACGTCATTCTGACGATGCCGGTCATTTCCATTCACGACCGGTAGAGCAGGTTGCTCTTTCCCGGTCCCCGCGCTGTGTGAGGTCGGCTAGTGAAAAGCTGACTTTCGCATGGCGAAAACGGGGCAATCAAAAGTCAAAATGCCCTCAACCGCATCGCCAATCACAACCACAGGCAGCGTCCGTTTAAGAAATGGACGCTGCGTGTGTCATTTTGAAGAACCATTCAATCCGGCAGCAACGTCAGCAGCGGATCACGGAATGATCGTCATCGCATGCGAGGTGCTTCCCGATGCGGGGATGTAACATTCCCGCACGTAGTCCATCACCATCCGGTCGGCGTTGAATCGCCAGCCCATCGTGCGGACGGCCCGCTTCATTCGTCGGATCCATTCGACCGGCAGGTCATCCTGATCGCGGTCGTAGTAAAGCGGAATGACTTCATTCAGCAGCACGTGCATCAGCGATTCCGCATCGCGCTGATCCTGGATTTCCTGATTCACATGAATCAGGCCGTCGCCGATGGCGAAGCCGTTCTGGCCGTCGTAGGCTTCCGCCCACCAGCCGTCGAGCACCGACAGGTTCAACCCGCCGTTGAGCACCACTTTCTGTCCGCTGGTTCCCGACGCTTCGAGCGGCCGACGCGGATTGTTCAGCCAGACATCGACTCCCTGCACCAGATGACGGCCGAGGTTAATGTCATAGTCTTCCAGAAAGACGATCTTTCCCTTGAACGACGATTCCTGCGACAGACGATAGATCCGCTGCATAATCTGCTTGCCGAAATCATCGGCCGGGTGGGCCTTGCCAGCGAAGACGAACTGCACGGGATGCTTGGTATCGGCGACAATGCTTTCCAGCTGGTCCAGGTCCCGCATCAGCAGGTCGGCCCGTTTGTAGGGGGCAAATCGCCGGGCAAAACCGATCAGCAAGTGCTGGGGATCGAGCACGTTCTGAAACGCCTCGACCACTTCGTCTTTCATGCCGTAACGCCGGGCCTGTTTGGCCAGCAGCATGCGGGCATGCAGAATCAGGCGATTCTTCAACGACTGATGCGTTTCCCATAACTCGGTCGATTTCACTTTTTCGAACTCGGCCCAGACTTCCGGTTCACCGGTTTTCTGCGACCAGTTGGCGGGGAGCATCCGGTCATAGAGAAACCGCATCTGCTGCGCGAGCCATGTCGGCACGTGGACGCCGTTGGTAATATGCCCGATGGGGATTTCTTCTTCACTGCGCCAGGGCCAAAGATTCCGCCACATCCGTCGACTGACCACCCCATGCAGATTCGACACGGCATTCGCGCGGCGGCTGGTCTTGAATGCCAGCACGGTCATGCAGAACGTTTCTCCGTGGTTGTGGGGATCAACCCGTCCCAGCCCGAGGAAGCCTTCGTAGTCGAGACCCAACGAGTCCCGCAGCGGGCCGAAATGCTCTTCCACCAGTCCGCCGTCGAAGCGGTCATGCCCGGCCGGGACTGGCGTATGCGTCGTGAACACCCCCATCGCCGACGTTTCGCGCAGGGCGTCGTCGAACGAAAGTCCGTCGTCCTCCATCCGCATCCGGATCAGTTCGAGCGGAGCAAATGCCGAGTGTCCTTCGTTCATATGCACAACACGCGGCTTGATGCCGAGTGCTGAGAGCGCTTTGACGCCGCCAACTCCCAGCAGCATTTCCTGACGAATCCGCGTCCGCTGGTCACCGCCGTACAGACGCGCAGTCAGCCGCCGGTCTTCGGCGGAGTTTTGGGGAATATCGGTGTCCAGCAGGTACAGCGTGACCCGCCCCACTTCCAGTTGCCAGACTTTGGCGTGGATGGTTCCGGTCCGCGTCTGCAGCGAGATGACGACCGGCGTGCCGTTTTTGGTCGTCGCTTCCGTGATCGGCAGATCTGCCGGGTCGGCGACGACATACTCTTCCTGCTGCCAGCCATTCTCGTCGACCTTCTGGCTGAAGTAACCCTCGTGATAGAAGAGACCGACTCCGACCAGCGGAATCCCCAGATCGGAGGCACTTTTGAGGTGATCCCCCGCCAGCACACCCAGGCCGCCGGAATAGATGCGGATCGATTCGTGGAGCCCGAATTCGGCTGAAAAATAAGCAGCGGGGCGGAACCCCAGCACCCCGGCGTGCGTATCGCCCCACGTGCTCTTCGACTGCAAGTACTCCTGCCAGTCGCGGTAGGCAGCATTGATCCGCGAATGCAGCACCTCCTCCCGCGCGCGGATTTCCAGTTTGTCCGGGGGATATTCCCGCAGCAGCAGAATGGGGTTGTGCGCGAGCTTTGACCACAGTTTCGGATCGATCGTGCGGTAAATGGACGTCACGTCCGGTTGCCAGCTCCACCAGAGATTCCCCGCAAGTTCCATCAGCTTTTCATGAATCGTTTTTTGGCGGGCCATCGTCGCATTCGTCCTTCCGGCATTGATGCACTTCTGTCAGTTGGCGGCGAGTATAAGCAAGGTGGGGGAAATCGGTCGAGATTTTTCTCCGGGGGCGAGAAGGGCGATATTTCTCGCTGTCGAGGAGCTGGCCCCTGCGGCCTGTAATCGGTCTCGACCCATTTTCAGCATTTGGACTAAAGTCCGCCCCGTTCGATCTCCAGCTGACGCGGGATCGGCCGCTTTCACAGACCTGAACAACATCTGAATTGCTATGTCCGCAGGCGCCACAGTGCATCGCAGCCCGACGATCATTCATTGCCTCGGCAAGATGATCATCGATTTTATTGCGCTGGCGGGAGACCTGACCTTGTTCTCTTTGCGGACAGCACGCTGGTTGCTGCCCGGGTGGCCCCGCGGCAATGTGCTGTGGCCGGTGATGTACCAGATCGGGGTGCAGAGTGTCCCGGTCATTCTGGTGACCGGCGGCTTTATCGGGATGGTGCTGGCCGTGCAGGCGTATGAGCAGTTCGCGCTGATGCACATGGAAAGCCAGCTGGGAACTGTGGTGAATGTGACGCTGGTGAAGGAGCTCGGACCGGTGCTGGCGGCGGTCATGCTCGCGGGACGGGTCGGCAGTTCCATGGCGGCCCAACTGGGAACAATGCGGGTCACCGAACAGATCGACGCCCTGACGGCACTGGGGGCGAACCCGGTCGCCTATCTGGTGGTTCCCCGGTTTCTGGCCTGTTTCCTCCTGATTCCACTCCTGACGCTGTTCGCGGATGGCATCGGCTGTCTTTCCGGCTGGTGGTTCAGCACGCAGGTGCTGGATGTCGAGTCATTTTATTACTGGTACCACTCCCGCAATTTCGTCACCGGCTTTGATATCTGCAGCGGGATTATCAAAAGCGTCTTTTTCGGAGCGGCCATCTCGCTGATTGCCTGCCATCGCGGCTTTCACAGCCGGGCCGGTGCGGAGGGGGTCGGTCAGGCGGCGACGGAGGCCTTTGTCTATTCGTTCGTGGCGATTCTGGCACTCGACTTCCTGCTGGGGGTGGTGCTGATGGAGGTCGATTCGCTGCTCTGGAAGAAGTCGTTTTCAATCTGATTGTCACCCCTCGGCGAGTTGCCTGTCACAGCGTCCCCTGTCGTTGCCAGCCCCTTCTGACCATGTCCGCCATCATCGAATTCCGGAACATCTCGCGACAGTTCGGCTCGCAGCCGATCCTGCGGGATGTCGATCTGGAGGTGGAAGCGGGCAAGACACTGGTGATCATCGGCGAATCGGGTTGTGGCAAAAGCGTGACCATGAAGCTGATGATGAATCTCCTCGCTCCGAGCAGCGGTGAGGTGCTCTGGTCCGGCCGCCCCGTCAGTCGGCTCAGTGAATGGGAAATCATCCAGCAGCGGCTGAAGTTCGGTTACCTGTTTCAGGGAGCGGCGCTATTTGACAGTCTGACTGTCTTCGAGAATGTCGCCTTCGGACTGCGGCAGAATACCCGCCTCGCCCCTGCGGAAATCGGTCAGATTGTGCATGACCGTTTGCGGGATGTCGGCCTCGATTCCCGGATTGTGGGGCCCAAAATGCCGGCGGAGCTTTCTGGAGGGATGCGGAAGCGAGTCGGCCTCGCCCGGGCTCTGGCGCTGGATCCCGAGGTGATGCTGTATGACGAGCCAACCACGGGTCTCGATCCGATTATGAGTGACGTGATCAACGAGCTGATCATCCGCACGCGCGAGCGGAGACGGGTGACCAGTATTGTGGTGACACACGACATGGTGACCGTCCGCAAGGTCGCCGATCGCGTCGTGATGTTCTATCCGTTGTCCCGGCTCGAACCGGATGAACCCCAGTTGATTTACGATGGCACTGCCGAGGCTGCCTTCGATTCTGATGATTCCAGAGTATCGCAGTTTGTTCGTGGAGAAGCGGGTGAGCGACTTTCGGAACTGGCCGCCGCCTGACGGCAGCGAACAGCCACGGTCGGTCACTCCCTGTGAGAACTGCCAGCGAGAGAATGGGTGTCCCCCTCATGAATGAAAGACAACTTCAACTCCGGGTCGGTTTGTTTGTCGTCCTCGCGCTCGGGGTCGGGGCAGCGCTGATTCTCCAGTTCGGCGACCTGAAGGATCTCTGGAAAGAAACATATCAGCTGGCGATTCACTTTCAGGAAGTGCCGGGCTTGCAGCCGGGTAGCCCCGTCAAGCAGAACGGTCTGACGATCGGCCGGGTGGCGGAGATTCTGCTCGATGATGGTGATGGAGGGGTGCTCGTGGTGGTCGAGATTCACGGCGACCACAAACTGCGAGTCGACAGCCGGGCTCATATCAGCCGCTCACTGTTCGGTGACTCCAAGGTCGATTTCACATCGGGCCGAGCAACGGAATTCATTCCTCCCCAGTCGCGGCTGGAAGGAATGGCGGGCAGCGATCCGATGGAAGTGGTGCAGCGGATGGAGGCCTCCGTCAACCAGTCACTCGCCTCCTTTCAGGAGACCAGCCGCGAATGGCAGAAGGTCGGTCGGAATCTGAACAACCTGATGGAGACCAATCGCGGAACGCTGGATGAAGTCATTGAGCGCACTGCTCTCGCACTCGACCAGTTCAATCACACGATGGAGACCGCGACCACGACCTTTGCCGAGGCGGGGAACACGCTGAAAGTGGCCAGCAAGACCCTGGCTGACGCCAATGCCCTGATCGCTGATCCCCAGTTGCAGCAGGACCTGCGACGGACTGCGGCAGCGCTCCCGCTGATCGCTGATGAAACCCGCCAGACGATCGCCGCGGCCCGGGGTTCCATCGAACACGTCGGTCGCAATCTTGATGTTATTCAGCAGGCGACTGCGCCGCTGGCTGCGGAAAGTGACGTGATTGTCCGCAAGCTCTCCGGCAGTCTGATTCAGCTCGAGTCACTGCTCCGCGAACTGAACAAGTTCGCCACTGCGGTAAACACCAACGATGGCTCGCTGCAGAAGTTTGCGTCAGATCCGGAGCTGTACCGCAATCTCAACCGTTCGGCGGCATCGATGTCGGTGTTGATGGGGAACCTCGACCTGATTTTGCGTGACGTGCGGGTCTTTACGGATAAAGTGGCCCGCCATCCGGAAGTGCTGGGCTTCAGCGGCGCCCTGCGAGGAAGCTCAGGCATTAAGGAGGCACCCGAAGTGCAACCGGCCGGGCATTCCACCATCCCGCAGCGGTAGCTCCCAACTCGCGGCAGGGGATGCCAGCGTACCTGCCCGTGTGAGCCACTTTGCGCGGACGATTGCTGAAAGTCCGCACAGGCGGACCGGAGCGACCGCGCTCGGAAGAAAATGCGTTGACGGTCAGGCCATGTGCTCCGCGACAAGCATCGTGGAAATGATTATCATCAGCGCGCTCCTTTCCCCCCGTCTGTTCGGTTCGCTCCCGGAGTTGAGCCATGATCTGCATTACCGTCACTCCGACATCCCGCACGCTGGCGAAAGCCGATTTACTCAATGCCGCCCGCATGGGGGACATCATCGAGCTGTGTCTCGATCACTTTCATAAAGAACCGGATGTCAAAGACCTCGTTACTGCGGTCGACAAGCCGATCATCGTTTCCTGTCGGCGTCCGCAGGATGGCGGAAAGTGGCAGGGGACGGAGGAAGAACGTCTGTTTCTGCTGCGGCAGGCGATCGTCGCCGGACCGGCGTATGTGGAGCTCGATCTCGACATCGCACCCGGTGTGCCACGCTTCGGGAAGACACAGCGAGTGATCAGTTTCACGCGGCTCGACCGCCCCGAGTCGGATCTCGAAACGGTTTTCGATGAAGCGGCCGCCGCAAAGGCAGACGTCGTGAAGTTCACCTGGCCGACACCCAATCTGGATGCAGCGTGGCCCTTGCTCGCAGCGGTCAGCCAGAAGCGGAGGCTGCCGGTCGTCGGTATGGGCATGGGGCGCGCGGAACTGACCTTCTCGCTGCTGGGAACCAAATATGGTTCCCCCTGGATCTACGCAGCGCTGGAGCAGGGGATGCAGGCCCATCCCGGGCAGGCGACCGTCTTTGAACTCAACGAGACGTACCATTGCCATGAGATCAATTCGAAAACGGTGTTTGTCGCCATCGCCGGTTTCGGTCCTGCCCAGACCAAGGTGACACGAGTTCTCAATGCGGCCTTCAAGCAGTTGAATGTCAACGTCCGTTGTCTGCCGATTCAGCTGGGGGAAATCAAGCAGCTGAAGAAGATGCTCGATGTCCTGAAAATCAAGGCGATCATCGTTCAGGACCAGGGTCGGGAATTTCTGGAACTGGCCGAGCACGTCGATCCTCAGGATCGCGCCAGTGGGTTTATCAACCTGCTGCTGAAACGCGACGACGGCTGGCATGGTTACAACACGCTCTGGCGGAGTGGGCTGAAAGCGCTGGAAGCGGCACTGGGAGGAGGGAGTGGAGACCGACCGCTTGCCCGTCAGAATGTCATGGTGATTGGCAATGGAGGACTGGCCCAGTCGATGGTCCATGCCGTGACGCAGCGGAAAGGTCTGGTCAGCATTGTCGGACCCGATGACAAGGACTCCCAGCGCATCGCCGCTGCCTGCGAATGCCGTCATGTCCCGTTCCAGAAGCTGTACGAGACATTGACCGACGTCGTTGTGCTGGCCGATCCCCGTCTCGAGGCGGGGACCCGTCATGGGCAGATCAATCCATCGTTGTTCCGTCCGACCATGACGGTGCTGGACCTGAGCGATGTTCCCGTGGAAAGCAGTCTGTTGCTGGAAGCGCGCTCACGCGGCTGCCGGACCATCGACGTCACCGGCATCTTTCGGGACCAGCTCAATGCACAATTTAAAGCGATTACCGGTAAGGAGTTGCCGGAATCCGCGTTCGCAGCCGGCTTGGCTGAGTAGAATAGCACGGGTCGCTCGTTCCAGTCTCCGGTCCGCGGGGCTCCGAAAGAGGAACGGCCCACGCCCGCGTGACGGGAATGGGCCCATCAGAACGGGCAATCAACAGTCAAAATGTTTTCTGGCATGGGTATTTGTTCCGCGATCAGGCAGCGGACAGCGACCGGAGTTGTCAGAAGAGATTCAACAGGGAGAATTCTCGATGCGGTGGTTCAGCGTAATCGCACTGGCAGCGGTTTCGACGATGATTCTCAGCTTCGAAGGGGAGAACGCAATGGCAGCAGAACCGACGAAGGAAACAGCGAAGGCGACGTTTGGCGGAGGCTGCTTCTGGTGTACCGAGGCGGTCTTTCGTGAACTCAAGGGGGTCGACAAGGTCGTCTCCGGCTATTCCGGAGGTGTCGTCAAGAATCCGACCTACCGTCAGGTCTGCACAGGACAGACGGGACATGCCGAAGTGATCCAGATCACCTATCACCCGGAGGTGGTTCCGTTCGAGAAGCTGCTGGAAGTCTTTTTCGCGACGCACGACCCCACCACGTTGAATCGACAGGGGCACGATGAAGGGACACAGTACCGGTCGGTCGTGTTCTACGAGAATGAACAGCAGAAGAAGACGACGGACGAGATCATCCGCAAGCTGAACGCAGCGGGTGCGTTTGCGAATCCGATCGTGACTGAAGTCTCGCCGCTGCAGGAGTTCTATCCGGCGGAAGACTACCATCAGGATTACTTCGCATTGAACGGGAGCCAGCCCTACTGTCAGGCGGTGATTCGGCCGAAGCTCGACAAGTTCCGCAAAGTCTTCCACGACCAGCTTAAGACGGAGAGCCCGTCGCCGGCGAAAAGTCGGTGAGCGGAATGTCCGTCGACTGATTGAAAATGCATTGTCGCAGCAGCCGGGCTGTGCCGACCGAGTTGGCCAGCCCTGCGCGAAAGTGCCCTGCGGCCACGTAAAGGTTGGACCTTTCCGGATGTCGGCCAATCCAGGGGTGTCTGCTTTCCGACCATGGACGCAGTCCTGACCAGGTCATTTCCACTTCCGCCTGCTGCAGCGCGGGGATGACGTTGCAGGCAAACTCCCGGAGCAGGCGAATCCCCTCGAGCGTGTTCTCTTTCACGAAGCCGACACGTTCCTCTGTGGCTCCGATCAGTACGCGACCATCATCACGCGGCACGAGATAGCGGGTTCCCCGTTCGATCACCTGCTTCAGGATCGGTGACGGTGTTCGGAGCAGCACAATCTGCCCTCGCACCGGTTCGATGCGCGGGGTCCAGCCGAGCGGCTGCAGCAGTGGGGTCGTCCAGGCTCCGGTCGCCACGATAAACCGGCCCGCGTGATACGTTGAATTGTCCGTCATCGCGGCGGTGATCGTTTCGCCCGAGAGCTGCCACTCCCGCACGGCATCCCCGGTGACGAAGCGAACGCCGAGCTGACGACAGGCTGCCGTCAGAGCCTGCAGCTGTCGGGGGTTCCGGACCTGTGCAAACGTCGGAAACCAGAGAGCGGACTCAAAATCTGAGTTGAGTTCCGGGGCCAGCGTGCGGAGTTCTGGTCCCTCCACTCGTTGCAGGGGGATCTGCAAATCGCTCCAGGCAGCTTCTGCCGGGGCGACCTCTTCAGGGGTTCCAATGGTGATCCCGCCGCAACGGCGATAGCCATTGTCGATTCCCGATTGCGACAGAAGTTCCGCCGTGAATTCGGGCCAAAGGGAGGAACTGTAAGCTGCCAGATGATGGCCGCCGGGAGCGGTTCCCAGTTCACCGGGGGGGATCATTCCAGCGCCGGCCCACGAGGCTTCGCGTCCCAGTGCCCCCTTGTCGATGACGGTGACGGACGCTCCCGTGCGGGCGAGTTCCCACGCGATCGTCAGTCCGATGGCACCGCTGCCGACAATGAAAAAGTCCGGAGTCATCTCTGCTTCAGGCTCGCAAGATAGGCCTGTGCGAAGGCGACACTGTCTTTGCCGTAGACGGTCTTGAAGGCCTCTAGTTGGGGCTTGCCTTCGCTGATCTCGGCGGTGAGTTGCTTGAGTTTGGGCCAGCCCCCGTTCGCCAGCAGAAACTTGACGAGGGCATACCCGACCGCGTCCATCGTCGCTGCCGAAAACGAGGAGTCTGCCAGAACTTCTTCGGGAGAGGCGACGGTCGGGATGATCGAAGCCGCCGTCTGCAGCATCTTCCGCTTTTGATCCTCGGGCAGCTGCGAGTCATCCATCGCCAGTGCGAGCCCCTGGACCAGCCAGCGGGGGGCCGTTCTGCCGGACTGCGACAGGTAGGCGCCGGTCAGTTGCTGCAGGAGCGTCTGTCCGACCTCGTCATCCGCAGTGTCCTCAATGACGATCAAGGCGTCTGCCTGACCCCCGGTCACCCGGAACGTGCCATGCTGCTCGCGATCCGGACGCTTCTCAGAAGCGGCTTCATGCACCGTCTGATAGGCGTCGCGGGTGTTCAGGACAAAAATTGCCAGCCGCCCACGCCAGGGGTGGGCAGGGGCGTCGAGTGCCTGACGCATCGCGGCCCATTGCGAACCGGCCAGCTGCGAGAGTTCCTGCAGTCGGGGTGCCGTCACATTGCCGATCAGTGCGAAGTCTTCTGTCTGGAGCTCTTCGCTTTTTTCGCGGCCCATCCAGCGTCGCCACTGCTCGCGGGTCTTGTCGAGTCGCGCCTTGCGGAAATCGTCGTCGCTAAGGGCAAGAGCCTTGGCTGCTTCGGTATCGACAGCCGGGGCTTCGAAGGTCCGGATCGAGGTCCGCGGGTCGCGACCGTCGAATGTGTTCCCTTCCTGAAACCAGGTCTTCAGGTCTTCATAGTTCTTGCGCGTGATGCGTGCCTGCCCCTGTGGCATGCGAGGGAGTTCCAGCCCCCCGACCAGTCGGAACAGCCGACTGTTTTCCGCATCACCGGGGATAATGACTTCGCCGCTTTCTCCCCCCTTCATGATGTCGAAATACGATTCGACTGAAAGTCCTCCCGACTTGCGATTCGAGTTATGGCAGTTGAGGCAGAGGGTTGTGAACCACGGCGCGATGTCCCGGGTGAACTTGACCTTCTCATTGCCGGTCGCGACCGGGAGTTTGACATTGAGCGTCTTCTTTTCCGCTTCAAACGCCAGATCGGAGAGGTTGGCGGTGTCGCTTCCCTGGAACTTGGCCCCTCCATTGATCCACGCGGCGATCTTGTCGATCTCTTCTTCGCTGAGAGCCGGTTTGCCGCGCGGCATCCGTCCCCGGTCTTCAGGGGCTTTCAGTCGGGCGATGAGCAGACTGCGATCCGCTGCGCCGGGACGAAGGAGGATGCCGCTTTTGCCTCCCCGCCGCCAGTTGGCGAACGTATCGAGCCGCAGTCCGGCACGCGGGTTGTCGGCACCATGACAGTCGAGGCAACGACTGCTGATGATGGGGGCAACTTCCGCAGCAAAGTCGACTCCGGCTGCTGCCTTGCCCGCTCCCTGTGCCTTCGAGAGCGCGATCTTCTGACGTTCGAGTGCTGTGAGAAGTGGTTTGAGCGCCCGGTCGCTGGAGTCGATGCCGGCTGCAGCGACGATGTCGTCGACTTTCTTCTGCACATCTTTCAGCAATGCGTCCGCTTCCGTGTACTCCTTTTTGCGGATGTGCACGGGGACCTGCTGCAAGCGGGTCGACAGCTCGCGCAGTTCTTTGCGATGGTCCGGCGTCAGTTCGGCGTATGCCGGGAACGTGTTCACCAGAATCAGACAGCCCCAGGCAATGATCAGCCACAGTCGGGACATCGCGACACCCACGAAAGGGGAAGAAACGGTCGTTGACAACCTTGGGAATTCGGTACTTCCCGTGTCGCCCCCGGTCTGATCAGGGAATTGCTGAGTTCCAGGTGGGGACGGACAGTGGGGAATCGACTCCGATTGCTTCAGACAAACCTCCCCGCTGCGGACTCTGTTCGCCGGAAAGAAGTGAGATTCCTGCAGCATCACGCGTTCTCCAGTCCCCCGCGACCGACGTTCAGGTCGAGGCCCGCAGCAGGGAATTCGGCAGGGAATCTTTGCAGTGAGACCCTGCAGTATGCCGCAAGTTGCGGGGCTGCTGAACCATAGCCTCGCCAGACGTCCGGCCGAAGTTCCTCACGGAGCAACCTTCACCCGTTCCACAGACGATCGCACCCTGTTAACTCCCCGACAGTGGGCTGCAAATACCTGATGGGCGGACGAGCCCTCCTCGCCGTGGTGGCCGTGCTGTCCCACCATGGAAATTTGCTGAACTGTCACAGGAAGCCGCCACCTGCATTACGGAGCACGGGCCCCTTCCAGGTAAGTATAGCCGTTCAGGCTTTCCTCGTAGAACTTGAGAAAGTGTCCCGCCTCTTCGTTCCCGATGCGACCCTGCCGGACGGCGTGTTCCACGTGCATCTGGAGTTTGTCGATCAGGTCGCGGACCCGGTACTGGACGTAGTCGAGCACCTCGTACACGGTTTCTCCCTTGATGATCGCTTCGAGGACCACTTCCCCCTCTTTGAGGTCGACATGCACGGTGTTCGTATCGCCAAACAGGTTGTGCAGGTCCCCCAGGATTTCCTGATAGGCTCCGATCAAGAAGGCTCCCAGGTAGTACGGGCTGTTTTCTTTGTGGTCGTGCAGGAGCAGCGTCCGTTTGACGTCCCGGCGATCGATAAAGGTGTCGATCTTGCCATCGGAGTCGCAGGTGATATCGCACAACACCCCGTGCCGGGTCGGCTGTTCTCGCAGCCGATGAATCGGCATCACCGGGAACAGCTGCTTAATGGCCCAGCTGTCGGGCATCGACTGGAACAGTGAGAAGTTGCAGAAGAACAGGTCCGAGAGCATCCGGTCGAGACCGGTCAGCTCGTCGGGAACATATTCCATGTCTTCGGTCAGCTTGCGGATCTTGTGGCAGATGGCGAAGAACAGATTCTCTGCCAGCACCCGCTGTTCCAGCGGCAGGTAGCCGGTGCTGAACAGGTTCATCGTCATGTCGAGGGCCTGCTGAGCATCGTGGAAGCTTTCCAGGACGTTGCGCGGCGTGACCCCCTGATACGTGCCCATCAGGTCGTGGAGCGGTTGTTCATGGGAATCCGGAATGGTCGCCGGGATCTCCGACAGTTCCCCCTGATGAGTGACTCCCAGTGTGCCGAACACCAGCACGCTGTGGAACGCGACCACGGCGCGGCCGCTTTCCGAAATGATGTTCGGATGCGGCACGCCCGCTTCGTCGCAGACGGTCAGGATGTGATACACCACATCATTGGCGTACTCCTGCAGCGTGTAGTTCATGCTCGACTGGAAGTTGGTCTGTGAGCCGTCGTAATCGACCCCCAGTCCGCCTCCGACGTCGAGATATTCCAGTCCAGCGCCCCGCCGTTTCAGATCGACGTACACCCGGACCGCTTCGTTGATGGCCGCTTTGACCTGTCGAATGTTGGTGATCTGGCTGCCAAGATGGAAATGCAGCAGCTTGAAGCAGTCGGCCATGCCGCGGCTTTCGAGCAGCTCGAGTGCCTTCAGGATTTCGGCGACGGTCAGTCCGAATTTGGAGCGGTAGCCCCCCGACGACTGCCAGCGCCCCGCTCCACGGGCTGCGAGCTTGACCCGCATTCCGATCTGCGGACGAACCCCCAGTTTGTTCGCGAAAACCAGAATCCGTTCCAGTTCGGTGTACTTCTCCACCACCGGGATCACGGTGCGACCCATTTTCTGGGTCAGCAGAGCCATTTCGATGAATTCATCATCCTTGAAGCCGTTGCAGATGATCGGCATGTGCGGTTCGGTCATCGCGACCACCGCCAGCAGTTCCGGCTTGCTCCCTGCTTCCAGTCCGAAGCCGTAGTCACGGCCGTACTGAATGATTTTTTCCACGACTTCCCGCTGCTGGTTCACCTTGATCGGGTAAACGCAGGCGTAATTTCCTTTGTAGTCGTGATCCTTGATCGCCTTGGCGAACACGTCGTGCAGTTCCCGCAGGCGTTCCTGCAGGATTCCGTTGAACCGGACAAGAATCGGCAGATCGAGTCCGCGGGCCTGCAGCCGGTCGATGAGATCTTTCAGGTCGATCGAGCGGGAACGATCCCGGTCCGGGTGCACCTGGACATTGCCGTTGGCCCCGATTGAGAAAAATCCGTTCCCCCAACGTTCAATCTCGTAGAGATCGACAGAATCCGAAAGGTTCCACGTGTTGACTGGATCAATCATCGGGCGCTTCGCAGAAAATAAGGGAGACGAATCGAAATCGACTTGTGGTCACGACGCACAGACAGAATCGCGAATGGACGTTCGCGGGTGGTTCAGCCGGATTTCCCGGTCAGCCCCGATTGCAAAGTGGCGGCAGAATCAGAAACGTCGCATTGTTCTCGAACGGAGTCCGTTCGGAAAGGATTCCGGGCAAAAATTCTCACGAATTCGCACCCGCGCGACTTTCGGGGGGCGAACTGTTTACGCAGGGCAGTCCTTGGCCTACTTGTTCAACAGTCGTTCCACATCGTCGGTAATGTCGGAATTCCTGCGGGCTGCCTTCAGGTTCTCAGTCGGAATGGCCTCGTTCAGGGTGACCCAGCTGCGGCAGCCGTCATAGCCGGGATCGTGCGGAAGCTGGACAGGTGCCGGCAGTGAAGAAACCGACACGACTAACACATAAACGCCCGGTTCTTTGTAGTGAAAGCGCTCCGAGACCGTCGCGTCCGTCAAAATGTGGAACGGGCGGAGCAGCGGGAGCCGGAATTCATCGTCGATCCAGTGGACCGCTTCCACGACCGCGTAATGGCGGATCGGAACCAGTCCTTCCGGCAACGCCTGCGGAAGAGACGCCGAGGCTGCGGCAAACTCGGGACGGACTTTCTCCTCCGCCTGATGGAAGCCCGTCGGGTAGAGCCAGAATTCCGTCTGTTCCGGTTGAAAGCCATCGGGGCCCTCGTGGATTCCTCCTTTACGAAACAAGATGCGTTGCTGACCTGCGGCCAGAGCGGAGCAGACGACATCCCATTCTTTCAGCGCAACGTTGTTGGAAGTTTTCATACCGGAATGATAGTGCCTGCCGCACCAATGTGGCAGCCCTGAAAACCTCCGATTCCTTCAGTTCCGTCGCTGCGGCTTCTGGAGTGTCACCGGTCGGTGAATTCGTCGCCGGACCAGCCTTCCGGCGAGTGGCAACGCTCGCGGCACATCACCTTCTGAATCACCCTGAATCACCGGGGAGCCCACTGCGTCGATTCTTTTCAGCCGGAGTGGCATCTTCTACCATGCGGAAGCTGGATGACTGAACCCGCTTTCCACGAGGTCCGATTGATGCCCGCCTCCAAATCCCCGGTCGTATTGGCTGCCTTAGCCCTGCTGACATGTTGTGGCTGTCCTCCCAAACTGGCCGACGGACCGGCAAAGCCGACGACCGAACAGGCACCGGCCACCCAACCTGCTGGAGAAGTCGCACAGGCACCCGCTGCTGCGCTGAAGGATGATCCCCAAGCGGTTGAAGCGCTGGCGGCTGCCGGAGCGGTCTTCAGGAAAGATGCCGCTGGCAATGTGATTGCCATCGACTGTCAGAAAATGGCGATCACCGACGCACAGCTGCCGCTGCTGAAGGGGCTCCCCAGTCTGCAGGTCCTCAGTCTGGAGAATGGAGTCATCACCGACGCCGGGCTGGAGATCCTCAAAGACCTTCCTCCGCTGGTGGAATTGAGTCTTCGCCGCTGCAGCCAGATCGGAGCGGCTGGACTGGCCCATCTGAAAGCGCAGCCGAACCTGCAGCGTCTGCTCCTGCTCTATACCCGAACCACCGACGACGGGCTGGCGCATCTGGCCGGAGTGAAGAAACTGAAGGTGCTGGACCTCCGCGGATGCACCGAGGTCGGTGATGCCGGACTGAAGCATTTAGAAGTGCTGAGCGACCTGGTCGACCTCAAACTGCGGTCCGACGGTGTGACCAATGCCGGAATGGAATCGGTCGGCAAGCTGCAGAACCTGCGACAACTGTCGCTGGAGGATTGCCGGGTGGGCGATCCCGGAATGGCGGCACTGGCCGGTCTGAGCAAACTTCGGGTGCTGAACGCCATGCGAACCTACATCAGCGACAAAGGGCTGGCTCATCTCGCTGGCTCCAGTCTGGAAGATCTGCGGCTGCGGGAGAGTGCGGTCCGCGGGCCGGGACTCGACGCTCTGCAGAAGTCGATTCCGACGTTGGCGCGGCTCGATCTGAGCGAAGTGCTAATTGACAACGACGGCCTGTCGCATCTCCTGCCGTTTAAAAAACTCGAGGTGCTGATCCTGTGGAACGGCTCGATGACCGATGAAGGGGTTGCCCAGCTGGCCGAGCTGCCGGAAATCACCGAACTGGATCTGCACGGCTGTCCCGAATTGACCTCCGCCACCGCCGACACTTTTGTGAAACTGACGAAGCTCAAGAATCTGAATGTGGCGGAGACCGGCTTCGATGACGACGGTCTGGAGAAGCTGGCCGGTCTGAAATCGCTCAAGGTCCTCAGCGTGTCACAGACGCAGGTCAGTGACAAAGGTCTGCAGAAATTCCGCGCAGCCCGCCCGGACTGCGAAGTGGTGGAATAGGCCCTCTGTTATGCAACTCTCCTCCTCATCCGGACTGCAGTTGATTGATCCTTGCGCCTGCGAACCGGAGCCGACGTCAGCCAGTGCGCCTGACTCTGAGGGGGGGCTGCGCACCTGTCGGCTGGTGACGCTGGGGTGCAAGGTCAACCAGTACGAGACGCAGCTGGTGAAGGAGGCGCTGGAGCAGAACGGCTTTCGGGAAGCAGGAGAGGATGAGTCGGCCGACCTGTGTGTCGTCAATACCTGTACGGTGACCAACGAAGGGGACTACAAGTCCCGGAAGATCATTCGCGCCCTGGCGCGGCAGAATCCCGGGACCCGCACGCTGGTGATGGGCTGCTATGCGACGCGCGATCCCGATGCGGTCCGGCAGTTGCCGGGCGTGTTCGAGGTGGTTACCGACAAACGTGAGCTTCCCGATGTGCTCGCACGGCAGGGGGTGCACGACATTCCCGCCGGGATCAGTTATTTCGAAGGTCGCAAACGGGCGTTCGTCAAAGTCCAGGATGGCTGCATCCTACGTTGCACGTACTGCATTATTCCTCAGGTTCGGCCGGGTCTCAGAAGCCGACCGCCGGAAGAAATTGAAGACGAAGTCCGTCGGCTGGTTGACAACGGCTATCAGGAAATTGTCATCGCCGGCATTCATGTCGGGCACTACGGAGTGGAAAGAACCCGCCAGAAATCGGGACGCGATCCGTTTCGGCTGTGGCATCTCTTCCGGCGGCTCGATCGCATTCCCGGCAACTGGCGGATGCGGCTTTCCAGCATTGAAGCCAACGAGGTGGATGATGACTTCATCCATGCGGCCGCCGATTGCGAACATCTCTGCCCGCAGTTCCATCCCGCGCTGCAGAGTGGATCAAACAGCGTGCTGGAACGGATGCGGCGGCGCTATCGGACCGGCCGGTTTCTCGAAAAGCTGGAGCGGATGCGGGCGGTGATTCCGCAGGTTGCTTTCTCGACCGACGTGATCGTCGGCTTTCCGGGAGAGACCGAGGAAGAGTTCGCAGAAACGATGGAAACCTGCCGTCAGGCCCGTTTCATGAAGATGCACATCTTCCCCTTCAGTCCCCGGCGGAACACTCCCGCAGCCAGCTTCGCGGAGCAGGTTCCCCCGGAAGTTCGTAAGCGCCGCTGTCAGGAACTGTCGGTTCTGGAACGGGAACTGGCGGTCCGTTACTATCAGCAGCATGTCGGCCAGCCGCTGGAAGTGATGGTGGAAGGGAATTGCCCCCAACGTCCCGGCTGGCTGCAAGGCACCGATCGCTACTACATGCCGGTTGTCCTTCCGGGAACGCCGGAGGAGATCGGCCGGATGATTGCGTGTCGTGGGCAGCTCCCCCTCACTGATTACCTGCAGGCGGAACGATGACTGAACCCTCAGAATTCGAGTCTCAGTTCTTCGGATACAATCAGGAAGGAGACCTGGCCACCGTCCTGATGACCCGGGCCCAACTGACGGAGACGCAGAATCTGGTCGAACTCGAGAAGGACTGGAACACGCTGATCGAAACCTGCGGCGTTCGTCGCATGATTCTCGACCTCAGCTCGGTCAGCTATCTGACCAGTATCGCGGTGGCCACGCTGATCGATCTCCATCGCAAGCTGCAGGATGTCAACGGTCGACTGGTTCTGTGCGGGTTGCAGCCGACCGTCGCCAAAATCCTGCAGACCAGTCATCTGCTCAGCTTTTTCACAGTCGCTTCGTCTTCAACGTCGGCGAGAGACTTGCTGAGTTGAAATCGATCTGTCACGGTTCGCCCGCACAGGTTGATCGTGAAGACCTCGACCGGTTCAGCGCTGCGAAACGGATTGCTGCCGGTCGTTTTGATGTGATTTTTCTGCTTTCGACAGGTTCTGCTTTAATGTCCCGTTCTGCCGAGCTGGCCCCGCTGATTGTCTTCGAAGGAATAGACGGTGCCGGGAAGGGAACCCAGTCCGCGCTGTTCCATTCCTGGCTGCAGGCTCAGCAGCGGAATGCGACCCTCTTCAGCTTTCCCCGCTATCAGGAGACATTTTTCGGTGCGCGGATCGGGGAGTTTCTGAACGGCGATTTCGGTTCTCTGGCCGACCTCGATCCGTTTCTGATTTCACTACTCTACGCAGGCGACCGCTTTGAATCGCGTTCCCGGCTGCAGGCCGCGTTGCAGTCTTCCGATGTCGTGATCTGTGATCGCTATATCCCCTCGAACTGTGCGCACCAGTCGGCGAAGAAATCGGGAGCCGCACGCACAACGTTGCAGCAATGGATTGAGCACATCGAATACGGACTGTATGAACTCCCCCGGCCCGATCTCGTGTTCCTGTTCGATATCCCTGTCGAGCATTCTCAGGAGCTGATTGCCCGCAAGGCTCGCCGCAGCTATACCGATCAACAGGCCGACCTGCAGGAAGCGGATACCGGCTATCTGGCTGCGGTCCGTGAGGTGTATCTGGAACTGGCAGCTTCCCGGCCGAACTGGAAGGTCATTCCCATCGCGACTGCGGCGGGGCTGCGGTCCGTGGAGGAGATTCAGGCCGACGTGCGCGCTGCTGCGGAGCCGCTGCTCCCCCGGGGCTGAGCAAAGGACCTCTTCGCATCCGCTGGCGCGGGGAGTTGTTCCCCGCGTGAATGCCTACGGCTGGCGGGGATTGGTCAGAAAGTAGAATCGTCCATCTTCGGCTCCGCCCAGAAAATCGGGAACTCCGTTGCCGTCGAAGTCGACAGTGGTCGGACTGACATCGTGCCCTTCGATGTTCTGTTTCGCCAGGGAGCCGACCCGCTCGAATCGCCACTTCCCCGCCTGTTTCCCCAGTCCACGATATAGGTCGGCATTGGCGGAATTGAGCAGCAGATCGAAGATGCCGTCTCCGTCCCAGTCGACGACAGTGAGCTTGCGACGACCGCTCTTTCCAGCGGTTAACGGATTCAGCTGCAACGGCTCACCCTCTGCGTTGGTAAATGCCCGCTGCGGGGGGAGGAGCATCAGCCGGTCGCCGACACGTTGCCGTTCGAACAGCACCAGATAACCTTCCACATCCAGCACAGCCAGATCGGGAAGGCCGTCACCGGTGAAGTCGTGGACGACCGGAGTGGTCCGCCATTGCGTGACCAGTTCTTTCCCCTGCGGTCCCCACCAGGTCCACGCCGGCTTCGGAGTGGGGCCGGTCCATTCGACTTCGATGGGCTGTGGCGGAGCAAGTTCAGGTTGTTGTCGGGTGCCGACATTCTTCAGCCATTGCACCCGGCCGAGAATGGAATTCAACACAATATCGGGCAGACCATCGGCATCCCAGTCCGCCACGCTGAATGTGGTGTAACCCCATTTGGCTTCGGCAGGGCCCTGAATACTTCCATTCGGGCCGGCCATGATGCGGAAGGGACGCCCCTCGACTTCCAATCTGCGTGGGGCCGCCCACTTCGGCTGGGATGTGCCCGCTCCGCTCAGGTTCTCGAAGAACTCGATGAACCCGGCAGTGTTGCCGGAGAGGATGTCGAAGTCTCCGTCTCCGTCCCAGTCGACAGCAACGGGAGTGGCCAGTGCCCCGCATTTGAGTTTGTCCGCTTCCTGCTGGAAATAACGGGGAGCAGCGAAGGCCGGAGCCCCGCGCTGCGTGCCGGGAGTGAGATTCTCTGCGGTTGTGCGGTGCATTCCCAGATTTTCAATGAACGCCACGCGGCCATCTTCATCCCCCACGATCAGGTCCAGATCGCCATCCCGATCCCAGTCGAAGGCGACCGGCACAATCATTTCCAGTTCCATCGTGAGCGGTGTGCCGTCGGCGAGTTTCAATGTCTCCCCGGCCGCATACTTCGGAGCAGTCCGCGACCCGATGTTCTCGAAGTAGGTGAAGCCATCCAGAAAAGATCCGCAAAGGAGATCGAGATCACCGTCTCCGTCAAAGTCACCGAAGTTCGGAGAAGGACAGCCATAAACATCGACCGGCTGTCCCGCTGCTTCGACAAAGACAAACGGTGAGTAGCGCGGGTGCTCGTTGCTGCCGGTGTTGCGATACCAGAGGACGAACCCGTGCAGCGGACCGTTGGTCCATTCTCCCCGCTCGTTCCAGGCATTGTCCCAGCCATAGTCACTCCAGTCTTCAATGCCAACGATCAGATCCAGCAGGCCATCGCCATCGTAGTCGGCATAGCTCCACTGATCGTGCCGCAGCTTCGGCCCCTTCGGCTGCTTCCACTGGGGCTCATAGCGTTTGATTTGCGGGAGCCGCTGCTTCCGTTCTGTTCCGGTTTCCGTAAACCGCAGGTACTCCACGGCTGGCGAAAGGACTCTCAGCTCTCCGTCGGGGTAACTCGGAGTGACATACTTGACGGTGGAGCTCAGCCGCCGGGCCGGTTTGAAGACCGGGAATTTGTTCTGAGCCGTATCACCGCTCGTGTTCTCGAACAGCCAGATGCCGTTGGATGGTTTGTCGTGACAGGAGACGATCAGATCGAAATCACCGTCGCCATCGGCGTCGCAGGGAACCGGCCAGGCCCAGAGTCCCACACCCAGATCAACCACCAGCCCGGGATTGTTATAGCTCAGCGGTTCAAGCACCTGCGCGCCGACACCCACGGGGAGCAGAAACAGGCAGCAGAGAGAGGTGAGGAACTTCATGGACCAACCTTGGAAAAGAAACGAACTCAACAGCGTGCAGACCTCCTCTTTCGGCTGCCCGCATCAGTACAGGACTCAGGGCTTCGTGTCAGTGAATTCCGTCAGCTGCAGTCGCGCGGGGTCGATGACGACATGTTTCACCTTCTCGCGTTTCCAGGTATAGGTCACGTGCACGAGACCATCCGCGGTCTGAATGACAGCGGGATAGCTGTATTCTCCCGGCTCGTCTTCCAGAACGAGCGCCGACCGCCAGTGCTGTCCATCGTCAGAGACGGCGATGTTCAGCGGGGTTCGCTTCCGATCGCGGGTGTGGTTGTAAACGATCAGCTGCCGACCATCTTTCAGCGTGACGGCATCCGTTCCGGAGTTCGGGTTGGGGAGCATTGTGGCGGACATCGGTCCCCACGTTCTCCCCTGATCTTTCGAGGCGATTTGAAAGACCGTCTTCTGATTGCGTGTCCGGCCGACAGCCAGCAACGTGTTGTCCGGCAGGATGAGCAGACTCGGCTGAATCGCCTGAAACTCAACACCATCATTCAGAGGACCGGTTGATTCCCATGTCTTGCCGAGATCACTGCTCCGCTCCATGTGGACCTGCCAGACCCGTTCATCTTTCCCTTTGGAATTGGAATCGTTGTATTCGGTGCTGCTGGGGCAGAGCAGGTCGCCGTTGGGCAACTGGATCGGCTTGTTCTTGATCGGACCCAGAATCCCATTGGGCAGCCGCGTCGAAGCAACAGTGACGGGGTCGGCATCGGCGGGCCGCAGCATTCCCCACCATTCACGTGGACTGGGGCCGACCTTGTAGAACAGCAGCATCGGGCCGGTGCGGGGCTGAAACAGCACCGGATTCCAGCAGGGATAGCGAGTGCCGTCTGCCTGAATGCCGTTCGCCACTTCGACCGGAGCGGTCCACTGACCGTTGACCAGCCGGGTCAGCCAGATGCCGACGTCCGGGTCTCCCTCATCGGTTCCGCCGAAGAACGCCGCGACCAGCTGGCCGTCGGAAGTTTCTGCGATCGTCGAGGCATGCACGCTGGGGAACGGGGCCTTCTCATACAGAAATTCAGAACGGACCACGGCCGGATGAGAAGCTGGCTGCGCCTGAGCGACAGCGGAAGACAGGCAGAGCCCGATCAGAATCAGTGGGAGAGCAGGACGAGCGAGTTTCATCACGATGGTTCTCGGTAAGACTCGGGGATGACATCAGGAAGGTAACTTCGTTGGCGCTGTTGTTGCCGCATTCCTGTTCAGACGGAAGCGGTCTGCTCCGTGGGGACTTGCTCCAGTTCGTTGACAGGGCGGGGGCGGATCATGAGCACGATGGCTGCCGAGAGGAGTGCCACCGCTCCGAACGCACCGAAGATCACGTTCAAGGGGACGTTTCGATCTCTCAGAATACCAAATCCCCAGTCGGCAAAGCCTCCGCAGCTGATGCTGACCAGATTCATCAGACCATAGCCGGTGGCGCGCAGATGCGGCCGCGTGATCTGGCACAGAATCGGCATGTTGTTGCAATCGAAGAATCCCCAGCCGAGGCCGAACAGCATCAGAAACGCGATGGCCATCCCCAGGCTGGTGGCGTTGCCCACTCCGAACAGCGCGGGGATCAGCAGAAAAGTACCCAGAGCGCTGGCGCGGATCCGTCCGCGCAGCGATGTCTTCATCCACGAATCGGCGAGCCAGCCACCCAGAACGACGCCGACCATCGAGGCGAGCTGAACGTAGAGGACGGCAGAGACACCCGCCTGTCCGAGTCCGAGGTTGAACTCCTTGAGCAGGATGTGAGGCATCCAGTCCCGCACCACCCAGCCGGCGAGGGCAGGGAGTGTGAAATAGAGCACGAGCAGCAGGAAGTCCCGGTTAGTCAACAGCTGCTGCAGAGCTGCATAAGGAGAGACATGTGCCGGTGCATGCACATCACGTGGCGGGTTCTTCAGAATCCAGAAAAGGGGCAGCGAATACAGAATGCCGACCAGTCCGCAGAACTCGAACGCAAACCGCCAGCCGAGTTGCGGGGCCGCCGCGACATATCCTCCAAAGCCGCCAATGATCACACCGGCGAAAATTCCCAGCTGATGCAGACCGACTGCCCGCGAGCGGGTCGACCCGGGGTGGAAGTCGGTGATCAAAGCGAGCGCTGCGGGAATGTAAAAGGCTTCGCTGATTCCCATCAGTGCCCGGGCGGCAACCAGTTCGTGATAGCTGTGGACCTGTCCCGTCAGCCAGGTGACGGCCGACCAGACAAACAGGCTTCCGGCGATCACATGCCTGCGGCTGAGCCGGTCTGCGAGGTAACCGCCAACCGGACTCAGCAGCGCATAGACCCACTTGAACGAGCCGAGCACGACGCCCCATTTGGCCTGAGTGTCCAGATCGGTCAGGTCGTCGACGATGGCCGACTTCATCGTCGCCAACATCTGCCGATCCAGATAATTCAGCAGCGCGACCGGCATCAGCAGGATGACGGTCAGCCAGGCAGTTCGCATGAAGGAACGGGAGGGAGACTCGTGCATGTGGGGCTGGTTTCTCAAACGCGATCAGGTGGGAAGGCTGGTGAGGTCAGGAACAGGATGCTGCGCGGAGTGTCCCGCAGATCGGATCGCCAGTGATCCGAGAATCCTCTGAACCTTTTCACGGTCTGCCGGATGAAAGCGATTGAACGGTTCCGCCATGAAGTCGTCGCAGATGGACAGCACGGACAGGGCGCACTTCGTCGCTTTGATGAACCGCGAGCCGTATTTGCCGATCTCGTAGATCTTCTGAAATTCTCCGATCGTCTGATTGAGTTTGCGGACACGCTCAACGTTGCCCGCCACAGCGGCTTGATAGCACTCCACAAACAGGGCCGGGATGACATTGGCTCCGCCCGCGACGGCCCCCTGACCACCCAGCTCGATGGCCGTGGACAGCATGGCTTCCTGTCCAATCAGAAAGGACCAGTCCGGCCGCTGTGCGCGGAGTTCCAGCAACGCCCGGAAATAGTCGATGTCGCCACTGCTGTCCTTGATTCCCACAACCTGATCGATGTCGGCGAGCTTTCGCACCGTGTCGACTTCGAACCAGATCTTGGTGAGGCCCGGCATGTTGTACAGCATCAGAGGGAGCGGCAATTCCGCTACCAGCCGCTGCACGTAGCCGAGCAGCTCTGTCTGGCCTGCCGGGAAATAATAGGGGGCTGTCAGGACCAAAGCATCGGCCCCAGCGTCCGCAGCGTGTTTCGCGAGGTGGACTGATTCCACAAAGGAGGTATCCGTGATCCCCACCAGCACCGGGATGCGACCGGCGATCCGGCGACAGACCCGGGTGATCAGTTCCCGTCGCAGTTGATAGCTCAGGCTTGGTGCCTCGCCAGTGGTGCCGAGCATAAACAGCCCGTGGACGCCCCCTTGCAACTGGTGGTCGAGAAGTCGATCGAGCCCTTGCAGGTCGAGCTGGTCCCGTTCACAGAGGGGCGTGACAAGGGGAGGGACGATACCGCGGAAACGGGGCGCAGTCATGAGCTTTCAGTTCAATGGGGGGAGGAACAACGGGTCGCTTCTGGACGGAACGATCATCCCGATGTATGTTCACTCCTGTCTTTCAAGATTGTCGGCAAGACGATTTTGCAAATGAGAGCGGTCTCTTTTCACCGGGAGAACAGACTTGTCGCCGAAAGCGGGTTGCTCGTTTCCCGAACAGTCTGTCGGGGCCGGGGTGATTCAGATGCCGCTGGTTCAGCGGGTGGCGGTGATTCAATCGCAGCAGGCCTCCCGCATTGTGTGGCACGCGCATGAATTGTTCGAAGTCCTGTTTCTGTTCGACGGGGCAACGTCGTACGAGTTTGCCGACGGCCAGACGGTTGAGCTTCTGGGCGGGCACTTTCTTGTCGTCCCCCCACGTGTTCGGCATCGTGGGCTGTTCGAGACCCGTCATCCGGTCCGGCTTTGCGGCGTGATGATGAATTTTCAGTCGCCGAATGCGAGGCAGAACACTCCCTTTCAGCGGCAGGATCTGGAGTGGTTGCACGCACGTTGTCTGGAAGGGGGGCAGAAAGTCTTCCGGATGAGCGTCGAACTGGCTCGGAGTGTCAGAACGCTGGCCAAGGCGGTGACCGCGAATTGTTTTTCGGAACCGATGGCACATGTCTCGCTTCGTGTGCAATTGTGCGCAGCCCTCATGGAAGCGGGACGGCAGATTCAGGCGAAGCGCAGTTCGCTCCCGTCGCGGGCAGCGCAGCAGGCAGTGGAGTTTCTGGAGAAGCATTCCGCGGAAAAGTTCTCTATGGACGCGGTCGCGGCCGCTGCGGGCTGCAGTCGGGCTCGTCTGTTTCATGTTTTCAAGGAGGCGATGGGGATGAGTCCCAACGATTACCTCCAGCGACTGCGATTGAAGCAGGCGCAGCTGGCACTGGCGGGAAGCGACCTGCCGATCACTCAAATCGCCATGGACTGCGGCTTTTCGACGAGCCAGTACTTCAGCCATGTCTTCCGGAAGTATCTGGGGAGCAGCCCTTCTGATTACCGGCTGCAGCATGTTCACGGAAGCGAGTCGCTCGCGGCAACACGTCATTGACCCTCTGAGTGAAAGGGGCTCCGCTTATCCGCTTTCAGTCGTGCCCGCCCACTGGACGCGCGGGGCAGCGTGAACTCGTAAGGTATTGAAATCGAGCGGGTTGCATGCGAGAAGTTTCAGTTGAAGAGTGCGCGGCAGCGAATTTCAGAATTTCTGGGATGAGGTTCAAGTCGGGGCGAACGATATACGGTAGTGACCTCTACGTTTACCGCCCATTTCCCAATTCCATGACGTTAGAAACCCAAAATCAGGGCGGTCTGCCTCCGGCGAGCGGTCGGGAGGTTCCGTCGAACGATCACTGTGAGCAATTCCTCCGGGAATTCTCGCGGGAGCGGGATGCGATTGCAGCGTACATCCATTCTCTGCTCCCCCATGCGGATGACGCAGATGATGTGCTGCAGAGATGCAGTCTGCTGCTGTGGAGGAAGTTCGATCAGTTTGACGGCGAGCGAAGTTTTCGTGCCTGGGCTTTCGGCGTCGTCTTCTATGAGGTCTGTAATTTCCTCCGTTCAACCCGGCGCGACAGGCTGCAGTTCAGCACGGAATTGATGGAGCGGATCGCGGATCAGCGGTTGGAGGATGCGGGGCCCCCTCGCAATCAGCTCGCGTTGCTGCGCTCCTGCCTGCGGCTGCTGAAGCCGGCGGATCAGGAGTTGATCCGTGCTGCCTACGCGAAAACTGAAAGTCTCAGCAGGTTCGCCGAGGCCGAGGGGGTGGTGCTGGGGTCTCTCTACAATCGTTTGTGGAAGCTCAGGAGACAGCTTCTAGCCTGTGTCCGGAAAAAGATGACGCTGGAGGAAGGAACGCATGCCTGACAATCCAGTTCCAACGAGTCCCTCTGGCGCCGGTTCCCACCCTTCGCTCCGGGGGGGCGAGCTTGTCGAGTTGTTCGATCGCCTGATCGATGGTGTGATCACACCGGAGGAGCATCAAAAGCTGGAAGGAGTGCTCCTCAACAGCCACGATGCTCGAACAGAATATCTGGCCTACATCGATCATCATGTCGGCCTGAGCCGTCTGAACAGTGCTCAGGAGGAAGAGACGCTGGCGGGACTGACGCAGCGGGCTGAGACCATCGTCCAGCAATCGAAGCGTCACCGCAGCCAGGTCGTGGCGGCAATCATCCTTTCTGCCGTTGCCTTGTCGCTTGTTGCCGCATTTTCATTACGTGCAGGTCGCGTGGAGCGGCACGCTCCGGTGGGCGAGGCTCCGGTCGCAGCTCTGCCGGTCGACACTGGCCGTGCGTCTTCTGTTCCCGCTGTCACAGCGAATGCTTCAGATCGGGTACCCGAATTCTCAGCCCGACTGAAGCAAGTGGCGAATGCGGAACTCCTGGGTGAACTGTTGCCCCCGCTTGAGTCTCACCTGAAGAACGAACATCAATATGTCTTGTGTCGGGGGATGCTGGAACTCGAGTTTCCGGCCGGGGCGCTGGTCGTGCTGGAAGGTCCCGCTATTTTTGAGATCAATAATTCCGAAAAGCTTTCCATTGGGGTCGGTCGCTGTTCCGTTTACGCCCCCCCCGGCGCAGAGGGCTTTCAGGTGGTCACCCCCAGCTGCAAGGTGACCGATCTCGGGACGCGATTCTTTGTCACCGTCGATGAGGGGGGCAATTCCGATCTGCATGTGATTGAAGGAGCAGCGGAACTCCGCCCCTCCACACAGCCCGAAGCTTCTCTGACGCTGTTCCACGGAGACGCCCAGCGGGTGGGCGAAATATCCGGGCTGGCTCCAATCGATTTCGATTCGCGTCATTATCGGAACCGCCTTCCGGACCGTGTCGTCTCCTATCAGGCAGAGCAGGTCGGGCAGGGGGGAGCGGTCCGGAATCTTCAACGTGTCACCGTCCAGAGGAACGGAGTCACACACGATTACCCGGTCGACGATCTAATCGGCATCGACGTCGTCAGTTTTCTCGCAGGCAGGACCCGCAATTGCCTGGCCTGGGATGGCGAGTTTCCCGATGACCCGGCCGTGTCTCTCACGGGAGACGTGGCCCTGAACACGGGGCTGTTCAACTTCGGAGGTCGCTGGGATTCCCGTGATGAGCAGCAGAGGGTTGATGGAGCACCACGACGGGGAATGGGGATTCGTTTCCGTCAACCGGTGATCAATGGCCCCGGGCCTGATGTCGTCCTCTTTGAGCTGCAGTCCGTTGTCTACCCGCTCGAAGGGGACCCTTTCTGGGTCAGTCCGCTCACTCCTGAATCGGGACGCCACAGCCATCATGTGACCCGATTCGACATCACGATGTCTTCAGCGGAAGCGCTGCCGGTCGCACCCTACAAACTGATCACGTTTCTGGGCCGCTATCCGCTCTCCCTGGAGCAGATGGACCGTCGCCATCACGTGATCCGGAGAACAGAGTCCGTGACCTTGCCTTACAAGGCATTGGCTGTCGGGATTGATCTGAGCGATCTCGGTTATCCCCCGGGGGCGGAAGTTGAGGGCTTGTTCTTCGAATCGGACGAATCCCACGACCATATGGTCGACCCGGTGTTCATTGCCGGGTTACCGCCAGTGGAATAACGACCACTGTTTAAATTTCGTTTTTGCCTGTCTCTTATGTCTCGATCTTCACCTCAACTCGGAGTCTGTGCAGATGAATGTTCGTCGATGGTGCCGCCCAGGATTTACCCTCATTGAACTGCTGGTGGTCATCGCCATCATTGCAGTTCTGATCGCCCTGTTGCTTCCTGCTGTCCAGCAGGCCCGGGAAGCCGCACGACGTTCGCAGTGCAAGAACAACCTCAAGCAGTATGGTCTCGCGCTGCACAATTACCACGATACTTTCATGATGTTTCCCATCGCTGCGGCGGGGGATCGACAGGCGATCCCGCGAGTCAGCTGGCAGGTCCGTCTGCTCCCCTATCTGGAACAGGCCGCCTTGTACAATGAGCTGGACTTCTCAACCCGGCTCCCCTTGAGCGCCTATACGACCGGTTCCAGTGCCACCAACCTCGGAATCGTTCCGGCTCAATATCTGTCAACCGGACGGCAGGCTTACCGGCACCAGATTCCGGTCGCGCTCTGCCCGTCTGCGACGTGGACTTTTCCTGAATCATCCACCGTCGGCGCTCAAGGATCCTACGGAGGATCAACAGGCTCGACGTCGACAAACGGCGGAGCCGGTTGCGATTCCTACAATGCCTACGCGGAAATCGACTTGCCTCGAAATGGCGACACACTGAACTTGGCCCAGATCTCCGGAATGTTCTCCCGGAAAGGAGCCGCGATCGGCATCCGCGACGTCACCGATGGAACATCGAACACGATTCATGTTGGGGAGGTCCTCTCGGGATGTACTGCAGAAGTCGCCGCACGCAGCTGGTGGTTCGCCGACAGCCTGAATAACTCCTATGCCACAACAATCACTCCTATTAATGACTTCACGACTTGCCCGGGTTCGAATCGGATCACCAGCCCCGCCTGCACCGCTGGAACCAATTACACGTATAGCTACGGCTTCAAGTCCGAGCACGTGGGTGGCGCTCAGTTTCTGCTGGTCGACGGCTCTGTCCGGTTTGTCAGCGAGAACATCAACCACGCCCTGTTCCAGTCTCTGGGGGGTCGCGCCGACGGAAAAGTCGTGGGTGATTACTAAGAGAGTTGGCTTGAGTTCGTTCACTCGCAGCCATGTGGGATCAAGCGTCTCGTGAACCGCGACGCTTGATCTCCGGGCTCCGGAATCATCCATCAGCTCCGGGGCGTTTTGACTTTGGATTTCCCCGCTGTCGCCAAGTGCACGAAGCGTATTTCCACGCGAAACACCAGCGGCGCGGGTACTGGAAAGAGCAATCTGCTCCCATTAAGTGAGGCCTCTGTGAAGAGTCATCGAGTAAGTTCTGGAAGTGGTGCGATGGCCAACCTTCCTCCGAGCGTGTCGCCACGGAAGTCGGAGGGGACTTCGGGTCAGACCGGTAGGCCCTGCCGGCAGGTGCGCGGGGCGTTCCTGGCATTGGCGTCTGCGTGGTTCTGCTGGGGCCTGGCTGGCTGCGGCTCCTCGGATTCGCTGAGCCTGGCCGATGTCAAAGGTGACGTCAGCTATCAGGGGAAACCTGTCCCCAACGCGACAGTCATGTTCATTCCCCAGGACGGCTCTCTGCCAGCCATGGGGACCACGAATGCCACAGGAGAGTTTACGCTCCGGACGCAGGGCCAGAACGGCGCGGTTCCGGGAACTCACGGGGTGACAATTGTTGCCGTCGTCGACTCCCGGGTGTTGACTGCCGAAGAACTCGATTCGATGTCGGCCCAGCAACTGGCTGCCGTCCGCCGCTCTTTAATCCCCAAGAAGTACAACAACCAGCAGAGCAGCGGGCTGTCGGTCCAGGTGACGCACGACAACAAGCCGAACACCTTTACTTTTGATCTCAAGGATTGATCTGCTGATTGATCCCTCACCGCAGTTGCTCCTGTCCCTCGCCGGACGATGGTTGTCGACTGCGGTCGGCGGCGCGTGTGATCCATGGCAGACTCGTTGGCATGACCTCTGACAGCCGGCGGTGTGCGGCGGCAAGCCAGACGCGCAGTGCGAGAGCCGTCTCGTGGAATCTGCGGATTCAATTGGCTGGTTCCCGCCAGGGCAGGATGCGCTTCGAGTGACGCGAGGTTCGCTTCTGCGGGGCGGGGCAATCACAACTCGGAACGCGGTGACCCCCGCGCTGCGCGTCGGTCGCTCGATCACAAGCACAACCTCTCATCACCAACTCGGGTCGTTTCTGTTTTCGTGGAACTCGGTCCTTTCGTTGAAATGCTGAAAGCCCCTTTCATGAGCCTTCGCTCTCAAAATGAAGAAGCGTCTGTGATGCAACACTCCCGTCGGAATTTTCTCGAGCGAGGATCGCTGGTGACTGCTGGCGTGGCATTGGGCTGGGGGCGATCAACCAACGCAGCACTGGGGACAGCGTCCGGTCCCTCCCGAGAGCAAGCTGCCGCATCCCTCCCTGCTGTGAATGTCCAATCCTGGGGAGCGGTGGGGGATGGAGTAGCGGATGACACCCGGGCGATTCAGGAAGCGATCCAGTATGCGGAGCAGGAACGGATCGGAGTGGTCGCGCTCCCTGCGGGGACCTACCTGATCTCCGATGTATTGCGACTTCCCTCTAACCTCTTTCTGGTCGGGGCCGGGCCGGGGTTGTCGACACTTCGCGCAGTTCCGGGGACCCTCTTCCCGCTGTTCAAGCCGCATCCGGGGACCCATGTCAAACGCCAGCGTCGGGCGATGGTCACGACGAAAAGCGTGGAAAAACTCCGGCAGGAGATTGTGGCCGACAGCGGTCTCATGAACCTGACGATCGACTGGAATCACTGTCCGACGGGGAGCTACGGCAGTAGCTGCGTGTTGATGGACAGTACGGACAACTGTCGTCTCGAGCAGGTTCATTTTCTCAACTGCTGGCCGTCGGATCACCCCCTTGTTCGTCAAACGCATGACTTCCGCTGCGAATGCGTGATGTTCTCGAACTCGTGGCATGGCCTGATGGAAGGGTGCTCGCTCGTCGGTTCGGGGTATCGTCCTCTCTCCGTCTCTTATGGATCACAGGACATTCTCTTCCAGAACGGACGCATTACCGCGGATGTCCCTTTTCAGACGCATGCGTTCGCGGAGGTCCACAACGATAAAATCCCCTACAAAGGCAAGTCTTCACAGCCTCAACTGAAGCTGTTGAATTCCACCTTTGTGCTCAAAGGGGGAAATGCCGGCGACGGGATCTGTGCTCACTGCGGGACATTGATGATTGAGAACTGCGATTTTCATCTGCTGGGTGGGAAAATCGGATCCGGCTTTGTGATCAAGCCATTTGACGGGTCGAAACGCTTCTCTTGCACCAATAGCCGATTCTATTGCGAAGCGACCGACTGCTCCGAAGCGACGCTGACGGCCATCGGGTCGGTGGGGAGGCAGGTCGGGCCGCTGAATCAGGATCTTGTCGTTACGGGAAATCTGATCGAGACCACAATTCCAGAAACAGCTGTCGGACGCATCGGTGCCTTGATCAGTTTTTGCTCCAACGATTCCCATGTCCGGATTCAGGGGAACCATCTCCGGGTCCGCATGGAGGCTCCGCGCAACCTGTCCGCAATCATGCTCGGGAACAGCGGGAATTTTCTGGTCTCTAATAACATCATCGAATTTGTCGACGGCTCGACGGCACCGGTCGGAGTGGGAATCGACATCACCGACGCCTCCACGGGGATCGTGACTGGCAACATTGTGACGGGGAGCTTCCAGGCGGGTCTCCGTCTCTCCGGAACACTCACCGGGGTGATCGTTTCCAACAACAGTTTCGCCAAAGCCAACGGAACGGCCATCGAAGACGTCGCCGATCCGTCGGGAGACCGCAACTGTCTGATCGAGGCCAATCTCATTTAGAGCAGTTCGACTTTTTGAATCCCCCTGCTCCCCACGCGGAAGTCAGCGTTTCTTCATGTAAAACATCTGCGACGCGCGGACTGAAAAAGAGCAGTCTGCTTCAGGCGATCGAATTCCACGGATGGCTGCGAGGAACTGTGGCTCGGAGAGGGGGACACGGCCCCCCAGTGTGAGGAGACTGGGGGATGAGTCGCCGACTCGATTCATCCGGGCGGGAGGGGTGACGGCCAACTGAAATCCTGCCTTTGGGCGTCGACTCTTGCTCAGATTTTCATAACCCCTTATCCTGCAACGTCCGCGAGAGTGGCGAAACTGGCAGACGCGCTGGATTTAGGTTCCAGTCCCGCAAGGGGTGCAGGTTCAAGTCCTGTCTCTCGCATTCGGGTCGCGCGGGAGGAGACTGCCTCCCGCGCTGACAGGCTGCTGCATACAAGTCGTCCCAGCCACGGACCGGACCGATTCGCCTCCTGCGGGTCGGGGACTCGTTTCCTTACTTCCGCGATTCAGCTGCCTCCCGAAGCAGCGTCCGACTCTGATCCGGGAAGTCGCTGAAGAGACCGTCAATTCCGGCAGCCACGGATGCGCTGTGCAGTTCCGCAAACGTCGGGAACGACTTGGGCAGGTCATCTGCCCGATAGGTCCAGGGGTGCACCGCCAGCCCGGCGGCATGTGCTGCGGAGACGAGTCGGCTGGCTTTTTCAATTCCCTCGGGGGCCTTCGTCGGGAAAAGTGCGCCTAGAGGAATGCCGATCCCGTGAGCGTAGCCGGCGATTTTCCGACATTCCTGAATCTGGGCCTCCAGCGTCGCTTTCGCATTCCAGGGATCGCCGTGCAGTAGCTGAATCAGCTTCAGACGGCTGTGAAATCCGTGTCGGACCCGTTGCAGTTCTTTCGCGTCGAAACACTGGAGGAAGACGGGGTCGGTCGCTTCGTGGTAGCCGTGGGCTGTCAGGATGTCGAGGACGACAGCGGTCAGATCTTTTCCTTCTTTGAAATGGAATTCTGGTTGCTTGAGTTCGGGATAGATGCCGACCGTTCTGCCGGTGCTGCGATTCAATCCCTGGACGAATTGAATCTCTTCCACCAGCGTGGGAATCCGGAAATTGCCGGTCTGAGTGGGAAAACGCCCGGGAAAAACCGCCTTCCCGGTCTTCGGGTGAAAACGTTCGAAGACTCGCAGGGACTGAACCTCGGCAAGCGTGAAATCGATCGCGTAGTAGCGTCCATCGTCACGCTGCCGGCCTGGGAACCGTTGGGCCACATCGGTGACGGTGTCGAGGTGAATGTCGTGCAGCACCACGGGAACATTGTCCTTGGTCAGCACCAGATCCTGCTCGAGGTAATCGGCCAACTGTGCGTAGGCGAGCGCCTTGGCTTCCAGCGTGTGTTCCGGAAGGTAGCCAGAGGCGCCGCGGTGAGCGATGACAAACGGAATGGGCATCGTGCGTTTCCATTCAACTCGGGCGCCGGATCTTGAAAAGGCGCAATGACTCGGAGTGACAATTCCCTCTCTGTATATGTTTGAACGATTGCTGGAATCAATCGCAAAGTGCGGTCTCTCTGGAAACGAAAACAGCAGACGCTCGCGGGGAGGCCTGCTGTTGCGCAGAGTGTGAAACAGAAATGGTTACAGCACTGCGGCGGACTGTTCGGCAATCAGTTCCTGCAATGTCGACTTGAGTTCGTGGGGAGGAAGGTGGACGTAATCCTTGCCGATCTCACCGACAATCTGTTTCGCCAGCGGGGCAGAGATCTTTTCACGAAGGATCCCGAGCAGCAGCGGGGGCGCCACCAGCATCACTCGGCCAAACTCGTTCTGGTTGCGGCCTCGTTCCAGCGTTTCGACAATCTGGATGGCGAAATCAATGGCCGTCTGTCGACGGAAATTGACGTCGGGGTCACCCGACTGGTGCATATGCCCCGGGCCCGCGAACCTGCCGGGTCTGTCGGTTAATACCTCGTGGGGTTGGGCTGCTCCTTCGGCATGCACCAGACTTTCAACTGTCTCGAATTGCTTGGCTTCCGGCCAGGTTGTGCGGTAAACGGTCGCCCGTGCGCCGTCCGCCACCAGAATCCACATCGACGCATTCACTTTCGCTTCGCGACGATAGCTCATGTTGACACCTCTCCAACTGAGGGACGTTCAGAACCCCGGAAGAGGGTGCAATCGCAATGCCGAGAGCCGGCGGTTTTGAGTGATTCGCCGTGGATTTGCAGGTCAGCAAAAGAAAGCGTCCCCGAACCGGACGTCACGGTTCAGGGACGAGTGTGAGATTCGAACGGCGCCGCCGAAATCGGCGAGCTGCCGCGAACTGATGAAAGCACATTCGCTTTTCATGTCCGCGGGCAAAGGACAGAGCAACCTGCTCTACGGGAGCAGGTCTTTGACGGTGTCCCGCTCCGTACGCAGCTCGTTCAGGGTGATATCGATCTTCTGCTGGGCGAAGTCGCTGTGCTTCTGTCCCTGAACAATTTTCACTTGCTGGCCATCGCTGGTCAATGGATAGCCGAAGATCAGCCCTTCGTCGACACCATAGCTGCCGTCGCTGCAGACGGCGGCGCTGAAGCAGTCACCCTGTTCGGTCGGACGAACAATGCCGGTCAGCGTGTCGATGACCGCGTTCGCTGCGGATGCCGCGCTGCTGGCGCCGCGGGCTTCAATCACTGCGGCACCTCGCTTTTGAACGATGGGAATGAATTCGTTCTGCAGCCAGGCGTCATCTTTCACAACGTCGGCAGCCGGCTGGCCATCAATGGTGGCATGGAAGTAATCCGGGAACTGCGTGGCGGAGTGATTGCCCCAGATGCCGACATGCTTGACGGCTTTGACAGGACGGCCTGCTTTGATGGCGAGTTGAGATTTGGCGCGATTTTCATCGAGCATGGTCATGGCGAACCAGCGGTCCCGCGGGACATCGGGAGCGTGGTTCATGGCGATGAGGCAATTCGTGTTACACGGGTTGCCGACGACGACGACGCGGACATCTTTGGCGGCGCTGGCCTGAATCGCCTTGCCGGTGTTGGTAAAGATCGGGCCGTTGATGCGGATGAGATCGCCCCGTTCCATCCCCTGCTTGCGGGGAATGCTGCCGACGCAGAGCACCCAGTTCACATCGCCGAAAGCATCCTGCAGGTGATCACTGTCGAAGGTGCTGACCCCGGCCAGCGTGGGAAACGCACAGTCATCCATCTCCATCTGCACGCCGGTCAGCGACTTCATCACCGGCGGCACTTCGATCAGGTGCAGGTGCACCGGCTGATCCTTGCCGAAAACCTCACCGCTGGCGATGCGAAAGGCGAGCGCATATCCGATATTTCCTGCTGCTCCTGTGATTGCGATACGAATTGGTTTCGACATGTTTCCGTCTACCATCTGTACTGAAAGCCAAAAAGAAAGATCGTCAGCCCCCGTTGTATCGATTCCGTCTCCGGGCATCAAACCGGGGGGACAGGGCGTCCGTTGTGCGGCCTGCAATCCCGGTACACCAGGAATTCAGCGCCCCGGATAACTCAGCAGGCGAAACCCCTGCTTCCAGTGCCACAGCAGGCTGGTATGATCACCCAGCAGCAGTGTGCTGGCGAGGGTGGAATATCCCGCTGTTCGCAGCCCTTCAGCCGACTGCCGGAGCAGGGCACTTGCGACTCCCTGTCGACGGCAATGCGGGGCGACGAAGATCCAGGTCAAGTGAGGTCGGCCCCAGCATTGCTTCTCCGCATCAGGGGGAGCAGGGGACCCCCACTCCTCATGGGTGAAATCGGTCAGGTCTCCCGCAGGAACCAGAGTGATGAGGCTGGCTCCGGCGACTGTGCCGTCGGGTTTCAATGCGACGATGCTCGCCGCGCTCACCAGTGGGCCATCTTCGCCGGAACGCAACCGCTGCAGCAGCCGGGACGCGGCCTGCTCGAGTCGGTGGGAATCGGCCTGTTGAAAGGGGACATGATCCTCAAAGGCTGCGGCGAACAGCAGGCGAAGCGGCGGCCAATCCTGTTCGGTAACGGAACGAAACGACAGCGGCCCGAAAGATTCCCGCAGTCCAGCAGGCTGCTTGGGGAGGCACTGCAGGTCGAGCAGCGCGTGGTAGTAACGCGGATTTCCGCGGATGCTCACGGTGCCGGCACGGTACTCATACCGATATGCAGGATGCCGTGGCAGTCCCCGAAAGGTCTCCCACGGCAGCTCGAATTTCAGTTCAGCAAACCAGTCGTTGAGCATGTTCCGTGCAGTCTACCACGCAACGGGCCGACTGCACGGTCCGCTGCCCGCTACTGAATCGGTTTGCCTTCTTTGCTGGCGATCGATGAATCGGCACCGAGAATGAAGATCTCGACGCGGCGGTTCTTCTGACGGGTGGAATCGCTGACGTTGGAGGCGGCAGGCTGGAACTTGTTGTAGCCGGCGATTCCCATCCGCGGTTCGGCGACACCGTACTTGCCGAGTTGACGAACCACCGCGGTGGCCCGGTGTGCGGAGAGTTCCCAGTTGGTTTCATGCTTGGCCCGAGTCGCCGGAGTGACGATCGGCTGGTCGTCGGTGTGTCCGACGACGAGGATGTTGAACTGCTTGGCGTCACTGCTGTTCATGATGCCGGTGAACTCCTGCAGCACCTTCAGCCCTTCGGGACGAATCTGGTTGCTGCCCGAGGAGAAGAGCAGATCCCCATTGAACCGGCAGACACCGCTGATCGGATCGAATTCAAACTGAGGATATTTGCGGCAAAGATCCTGCAGCTTGGCATTGATTGATCCGTTGGCCGGACTTCCCGGAGAGGGGAGACTGGTCAGCAGGTTTTTGTATTCGTTGTGCAGTTTGGATCGCTCCTGAGCGAGGTTGTTCAGGCGCGAATTCGCCACGGCGAGGTTCTTCTCCAGTTCGGAAGCCCGCTGCTCCGCCAGCTGCTTTTCCGTCTGCATCTGGGAAGCCAGTTGCTGAGCTTCGCCCAGCTGGGCCATATACATTTCCCCCTGCCGGTAAACCTGATACGTCCGGAGTTGGGCCTGCCGCAGTTGCGACTGGGGAACGTACTGGTGACAGCAGCCGGCCAGACTGCCGAGGGCCGCAAGGGCGAACAGCTTTCGCATGTCCCTGGACATCGAAGAGTTCCTGAATCTGATGGGGAATAACAATCGGCGAGCGATCTGGCCCGGAAGGGGTTTGACGAACGCCAAGGGGGGAATTTTTGAGGGGGGCAATCGACCGGCGAATCCGACCGCTGCGGGAATCTGTTCTATGAGGAATTTTTTCGGGGGCCTAGTGCTTTTGCTCAAGTTCCCTCGTTGCAAATCCGAAACGGTGCCGACTTGAGCCTGATTCTGAAGATTTCAAAATCTCTCTAAGTCTTTTGTGATTCTCTGAATATGGCGTTCCTCGGAAACCGGATTGTAGGTCCTTCCGCCCGCGGAAGGGATTCGGCAGTTTCAGCCGGATTTGCTGCGAATCGCACCTGACGGTGCCTAGGGAGGACGAGTTCTCTGGTGCAGATAAAGACAACTTCATCTCCGCATCAGGTTCCCTTTATGTGGATCTGCCAAAGTGCCTGGAGGGGGCTGTGGTGTCGCGGCCCCCTTTATGACCCAGATCGGAGTGCAGAAACATGAAACGGATGATTGGGATGGTCGTCATGCTGCTGGCGAGCGGCGGGCTGCTGGCAATGGCGGAACACCCCCCCGCAGGGGCTCGTCCCCTTTCTGAGGTGCTGACAAGCTTGGAGCAGCAGGGGCTACTGGTGGTGGAAGCGTCATTTGATGACGGGGTCTGGGAGGTCGAGGGGATTCGCAGCGACAGGGGAGTGGAGGTCCATGTCGATCCCCGCACGCTGAGGGTCATCCGGGAGCATGCCGACTCGCAGGATTCCCGCCCCGGCGTCGGATCGCTTAAAGCATCGGAAATTGTAAAGCTCTTGGAGGATGCGGGTTACAGCCCCGTTACAGAACTAGAATGGAATTCGGGTGAATGGGAGGCAGAAGCTCGCCGAAATCTTTCTCGACGGAACCTGCGCGTGGCGGCCGAGACGGGAAAGATCCTTTCCGACCATCCGGATCCCTAAGATCAGGGGAATTTCCGGGGATTTTTCATCCGGGCCCATGCACTTGACGGTCTGCACTTCAGTCGTCATGATGTTCCGTTCCCCTCGGAGACGTGGGGAAAGTGTTGTCTTATATTGTCAATGAAGTCTGCAGGATACAGAGTCGATGGGTCGCTACACCGGACCAAAGGCGCGGATCAATCGCCGTCTCGGATTTCAGGTTTTTGAAAATTCGGGGGCAATCCGTGCGCTGGAGCGGAAGGAATATCCACCGGGGATGGCCCAGAAGCGCCGCAAGACCAGCATCTACGGCGCTGCTCTGACCGAAAAGCAGAAGATCAAGTTTTATTACGGCCTGCGTGAGAAGAACCTCCGCAAGTACTTCGACAAAGCCAAGCGGATGAAGGGGAACACCGGGGCCAACCTGATGATCCTCTGCGAACGCCGCCTGGACAATGTCGTGCGTCGTGCCGGCTTCACGCTGACCCGTCCGCAGTCCCGTCAGGGGATCGTGCACGGTCACTTCCTCGTGAACGGTCGTCGCGTCGACCGCCCGTCCTATCAGGTGAGTGCCGGTGACGTCATCACCGTGAAGAACCGCTCCAACCTGAAGGCGATGTATGCCGGACTCGGAACCGGTGCCGATCAAGGTGCGAGCTGGATTAACTTCGACAAGGAAGACCTGAAGGCGATCGTCACCTCGCTGCCCACCGTCGATGACGTGAGTCTGCGGGTCGACGTCGGTGCCGTCGTCGCGTTCCTGTCGCGGTAATCGAATGCGAATTCACACGGGTGGCCGTTTTTGCGGTCACCCGTTTTTTTATGCGCGAACGACGCTCTGCTTTTCCGTGCGGCGGTGTGCTGTTCCGAAAGGACGAGAACATTGGATGATTGAATTCCCCATCCTGGCCGCGCGGATCTCAACATTTCACCCTGCGTCGCGCTGGCTGTGCGGGCACTGGAAAGAGCAACCTGCTCTCGGATTCGAAGCAGAGAAAGCAGGGGAGTCGGCAGGAACCCATGTCGCTGAATTTGCTTGAACCCTGGGATTCCAACACCTCCCGTGCCGTCCGGCGCGCACTCGTCAAATGGTATGAGCAGCAGCGGAGGTCGCTCCCCTGGCGGGAGACGCGCGATCCCTATCGGATCTGGATCAGCGAGATCATGCTGCAGCAGACCACGGTCAAGGCGGTGATCCCCTATTACGAGCGCTTCCTCGCACGCTTCCCCACGGTTGAGTTACTCGCGGCCGCTACGGAGGCAGAAGTTCTGCAGTACTGGGAAGGACTGGGCTATTACAGCCGGGGACGCAACCTCCGGCTCGCGGCACAGGTCGTGTGTGGGATTCACGCCGGCAGCTTCCCGGACGATTTGACGGCGCTGCAGTCCCTTCCGGGAGTGGGACGTTATACCGCCGGTGCGATCCGCTCGTTCGCGTTTGATCTCCCGGCTCCTATTGTGGAAGCCAACACGCTGCGGCTGTATTGCCGGCTGCTGGGTTACGAGGGAGACTCGCGGAGCCGGGAAGGGCAGCAACTGCTTTGGGAGTTTGCGGAGCGGCTGCAGCCTCGGCAGGCAGCAGGTGTCGTCAATCAGGGGCTGATGGAACTGGGGGCACTGCTCTGTACGCCGGTGGCTCCGCGCTGCGAGGCATGTCCTGTGAGTCGATGGTGCCGGGCTTTTGCCGCAGGCAAACAGGACGAGATTCCCCGCAAGGCGGCCCGCGCGAAAGTCACACAGGTTGTGGAGGCAACTGTCGCTGTTCGACGCGATGGGAAGCTGTTGATCCGGCAGCGAGGTCCCGAGGAGCGTTGGGCAGGGATGTGGGACTTTCCCCGGTTTCCGGTCGAGTCCGCCGCGCACGAGGGGAAGATTGAACTGCAGGCTCCCTTGCTGCGGGAAGTCGCAGAACGTTTTTTTGAATTAACGGCTCTGCGGATCACCGGAGAGGAACTCGCTACGGAATTCCGGCATAGCGTGACTCGCTACCGGATTCGGCTCCTCTGTCTGACGGCAGAACTTATGGGGAAGATTTCTTTGCGGGATGAAACGTTGCGGTGGGTGAACCCGTCTGAGCTTGCAGAGCTGCCGATGCCTGTCACCGGCAGGAAGTTCGCGGAGACTCTCCGTCAACGATTGCTGTGAGGCCGGTGCCTCCCGCGCAAGGTGGTTGAGGTTACTGCGCCGTGCCAGCGGTTCCCGGATTCGGTCGTCCCCAGAAGTCGTCCGCCACGGGAATCGACGGTGTCTTCGCTGGACTTGCGGGGGCAACACTCGCCTGTGTTTCCGCGGCCGGAGCAGCCTCGGTCTTGGCAGGCGTCAGCATCGACTTGAACAGGTTCTGAACCCATTCCGATTTTTTAGGCTGTTCTCCGGCGCTGTCGGGTGTTTTTGTCTTCTGTTCTTGGGTGGGCGTTGCCGCCACGGGTGCGGCCTTGGGAGTGGCCACCACGGTTGTGGTTGCGTTTGTCTGAGCCGAAGCGACGGGAGGGGGTGTTGCTACCGCGTCCTGGGGAATCGGAACAGGTCGTTCCAGGACGGGGAGTCCGCTCGCCGAACTGGCGGTCACCACGCGCGGAGCAAACGGCTGGTTGGTAGCCGTTTCGGCGGCAGTCGTTGAGGGAAGCACTTCCGCCTCGACCGCCCCGGCGGGATTTGTGAATCGGATCGGTACCAGAGTATCGAGCGCCTGACGTGCCAGGCTGTCGGTTGACTTGCCGGATTTTTGATCGACCTCGCCGGGGATCAGAGTGTCGAGCGTCTGGCTGACGATCAGTTCGCCTCGACCCGACTTCACCACCGCTTCCGTCACCTCGGGGAAATCTTTCCACGTGGCGGGTGTCCACTCGCGGATATCGACGTAGGCACTGCGCAGACGAACTTGATGGGAGCGGGGGACCATAACCGGTCCTTCAGCGGTGCGGATCACGTGGTACTGCATGGCGACATACGAAGTGGCTCCACCCAGCAGGAGTCCGCCGACAAACATCTTGAATCCGAACATGGAGTGCTCCCTCTCTCGACTGTATTGAGAGCTGACGTCCAGTTGCCACGCCAGCAGGCAACGCTATCACATGCGCAGCGACCGGCCGAAATATGCCCCTGCAGCGGACCGATTTCACGAAAGCAATTGCGGGGGTGATGTCGTTTGCAGAGATTTCCGAGAAGTTTTGCTAACCCGCAAACTCTCTCATGGCAATCCGGGTTTCCTTCCCGGGAAGTTCGGGCTGCTGGGGGAATGAACCTCGATGCACTCGTTCTCCGTGATCAGCAGGTGAACCGGCTCATCATGCGGTTCAACGGGAACGTCCTCGACAAGTTGCACGTCGAAGGCCAGTCCAATGCGCAGGCAAGCGGGAGGGAGTTGCTGCAGCAGCCGATCGTAATAGCCGCGCCCGTAGCCCAGGCGATTTCCCTGCCGGTCGAAAGCGACACCGGGAATCAGAATCGCATCGATCTGCTGCGGGGCGACATTGCGGGTAGGATTCGACTGGATCCCTGGTAACGGTTCGGGAATCCCGAACGATCCCGGGGAGAGTTCTGACGCTGCCACAATGCGGGACAGCAGCAGGTCATTCTGCCGACAATAGGGAACGACGACACTTCGCCCCTGTTTCAGGTCGGCTTCCAGAGCAGGCAGGGTGCCGACCTCATCACGGGCACCTACGTAATACAGCCGCACCGCGGCCTTGTTCCAGTAGGCAGACTCCGTCAGACGCTGCAGGATCTGTGCGGTCCGCTCTTCCCGGTCAGGCAATGCGGCACGCAGCTGTCGCACCTGTCGGCGGATTTCCGGTTTGGTCGTCACGATGGTCTGCTTCCCGGTCTGTCGACGTTCAAGAGGTGACACTGCCTGACAATCCGTGCGACTGATGGAAGGCAAGCGACGAGGTCACGCGTTACCGGGAACCTCTCAGGCCATTGGCTGATCGCTGAGCAGTCGTACGGTTCCCGAGAAGAATCGCTTCGGTCCGGACGACGTTTGTAACCGAAGTGCGGCATCGCCGTCGACTCCCAGACAGAGTCCGGTCGTTTCTCCCGCGACATCGGAAATCTGCACCGTGTAGCCAGTCAGGTAGCAGCGTCGACGCCATTCGTGCAGCAGGGCGGGGTCATCCCCGCCGAGTGATTTCAGCGTCCTCTCCAGCTGCTGCAGGATTGAGATCAGCACCTGCTGGCGATCGGCAGCCTCTCCCAGGACATCACACAGTGAAGTCGCTGTGTGCTGCAGCTCTGGAGCGGCCGACTGGAGGGAGTTGTTGACGTTGAGCCCGATGCCGATCACCAGCCGCCCCGGATGTCCGGCGGCTGTTTCGATCAGGATGCCGCAGACTTTGCGGCCTCCGAGGAAGACATCATTCGGCCACTTGAGCTGAACCTGCGCGGGAGGCACCTGTTCTTCCAGGGCGAGGCAGACCGCCAGTCCGACCGTCAGTGAGAGTGCCGGCCAGTGTGCGGGCTGGACACCCAACAGGAGGGGGTCGAGAACCACCGAAAAGGTCAAGGCCCCGGAGGCAGCCCACCAGGCATTTCTGCCCCGGCCACGCCCCGTCGTCTGGGCGTCGGCACCGATCAGAAACGGGGTTTCAATTTGGCCGGGAAGCTGGAGAGCCCGACTGTTGGTCGAATCGATTTCCTCGTACCAGACGACATCTTCGAGGAACGTCTGTCGCAGCAGGTCTTCGCGATTCATCGAGCCATCCGCACACGTCAATCGCGAAGGAGATTCCACCGGAAGCGACGCGGAAATCAGTTCAGCCAGGCGTTGTTATCGCCGGCGTCTCCCTCGTCTTCGACATTCTGCTCTTCCCAGGCGGTGAAGGCAGCGAACAGGTCGGAGGAGACCAGCACCGCTTCCTGATCACCGATGATCAGGTTCAGTTTGGTCGGACCGAGAGCACACCGGATCTCCCGGAGGATGGAAACCGTCGCAACGAGCGTGTTCGGCGGAAGCTTGCTGCATTCTTGAAAGTCGACACACGCGAGTTCGGGAGTGAACATGGGGGATTCCTGTTGCTTGATTCCACAGCCGGGAGACGCGAAAGGTCATTCGTGTCTCCATGCAGGTATGTTCACGGTCGCCGCCAATTACTTCAATATTTTCTGGGACAGAGGAGCAGAATTGCAAAAATGTTGCGTCACGCGCGAGAGTTAAGGAGACTGTGCGTGTCGAGCGGCATGGATGGTCTGGGTGGCTTGGTGCGTTTGGTGATGACTTGGCGGTTCCGCCGAATGGGCTGCAGTCAAATCCCTGGAAACGCCCAAAATGCAGGGAAAATACTCTATCGCACCGGAGATTTTTTGCTGCGGACAGCTTTCTACCGGCCCCGTGCGAAGGGGGAATTCGCGGAAATCGAATAGTCTGGACCTGACGTGCGGCACCGGCGAGTTCTGTCGCTTTCTGTTGCTTCCGCGGGCCGGTTGTTTATGCTCAACGACAGAGGAAAAGACCAAAGGCCAGCTGACCCCGGCCAACGGGGACTCAAGAGGACGATCATGCGACTCAACGCTTTGGCAGGATTGATTTTCAGCACTGTTCTTTTCGCCGGTACGGCAGGAGCTGCGGAACCAAAATTGCCGCCTGAGCCGATGGCAGTTTTGAAGAAATTCGATGCCCAGGTGCTCCCTCTGGCTGCGAATGACCCGCGGCTCGATGTATCGCTCTATCTGAGCAAAAACGTGACGGATGAGGCACTTGGTGCCGTCGCCGAGCTCCCGGATGTGGTCTGGCTGAATCTGGCGGGAACAAAGGTGACCGATGCCGGGCTTTCCAAGATTTCGGGGCTGAAAACTCTGGAAAAACTGCATCTGGAACGAACGGAAATCGGTGATGCGGGACTGGCTCATCTCGCCGGACTGGAGCAGTTGACGTACCTGAACCTGTACGGGACCAAAGTGACCGACGCCGGGCTCAAGCACCTCGGGAATCTTAAAAGTCTCAAGCGGATCTTCCTCTGGGAAACCGGAGTGACCGATGCCGGTGCAGACGCTCTCAAACAGGCGATTCCGGGAGTAGAAATCATTCGGGCTGCGAAACTTGTGGTCGTCATTCCCCCCGCTGCGGAAGAACAGCCCATGACCCCCGCTGCGGAGAAAAAGGAAGAGCCGGCCAAGAAGGACGCAGCCCCTGAAAAGAAGGATGAGGCGAAGGCAGACGCGAAGAAAGCGGAAGCGGCCGCCAAGCCCACTGACGGGGACAAAGCGGCGGTCGAGAAGCCGGCTGCCAAGCCGAAGAAGGCCAAGAAGCCGAAGGCTGACAAAGCTGCCCCCGCCAAGACCGACAAGCCCGCGCAGCCGGTGCGGGACCCGGATGAAGCTCCTCCCGCCCCGACGAAATAGAGGCAGTCGACTCAGATGCCCTTCGCGAGCGACAGCGGGGTCGTGCCCTGTTGTGTTCGTTCAATGTAAAGTAGATCCCCTGCTGAGGTTACGCTTCAGGGTAAAGTCGTCTTGGTGGATCGGCGACTGGCGGGTTACTATTCCCCAGCCCGCACCGATTCCATCCCCTTCCGCGGGCGTCCCCCTATCCGTCCCGGTCCGATGACTCCCCTGAGTCGATTCCTCCTGATCCCTGTCTGCGTCTTCGCACTGGCAGCCCAGTCCGGCTGCGTCAGTCGTCGATTGACCATTCGTTCGGATCCTCCCGGGGCACTGGTGGAAGTGGATGGAAAGCGGTTGGGGCAGACGCCGGTCTCCACCGATTTTACGTACTACGGAACACGTGAAATTACGTTGTCGATGCCGGGCTACGAGACGCTGACGGTCCAGCAGCCCGTTCCCCGTCCCTGCTATCAGACTTTCCCGTTCGACTTCTTCTCGAATCACTTTTCACCCGTGCATGTCACGGACCGGCATGACTTCACGTATCGGCTGACACCGCGCGTGACGCCGATTGACGAGGAGTCGAGTCTGATCAATCGTGGCCGGAACTTCCGTTCACAATCGCAGGTCAGCGGACCCTAGTGCTTCTGCCCCTGTCGGTCCCCGCGCAGCACGCGTTTCGTGTGAGGAATGGCTGACTTCCACGTGGCGGGAAGGGATGAACACCGTCCCCAAAGAGATCTGCACATGTTGCACCATCCCGCGGCTCTGGAGCGCCTCCACTCGGGAAGTCTCGCGAACCCATCGGAAGAGCGGTATGCTTGAGCGGAACCCTGCTTCTGCTGCCTTGCTCTCGAAGGAACCTGACGATGTCGTGCTCGTGCGTGATGCGCCTGATGGTGGTGGGGATACTGACCAGCCTGCCGACGGCCAGGGACGCTGTCGCGACTGAGCCGGCGTTCGCTCCCATTACCTTTGAAAAACTGACGCTGACCGACCGTTACTACTGCGACGGCATTGCTGCAGGGGATATCAACCGCGATGGGGACATCGACATCGTCGCGGGGCCCTTCTGGTACGCCGGTCCCGATTTCAAGGCGTCCCACGAGATCTATCCGCCGGTGCCGCTTCCGCCGGAGAAGTCACCCTCCGACAGCATGTTCAGCTTCGTGTATGACTTTGACGGTGACGGCTGGCTGGATGTCCTCGTCCTGGGGCGAATTCACTTTCATGTCGCTTACTGGTACCAGAATCCGGGGAAAGAGGAGGGGCCGTGGCGGAAGCATCGGGTGTTTGAGCGGGTGCGGGGTGAGTCGCCCGAATTCGCTGACATCGATGGAGATGGCAAACCGGAACTCCTCTGTCACTGGGAGGGCCAATGGGGATGGCTGGCACCCGACTGGTCACAGCCGACAGCTCCCTGGGCCTTCCACGCCGTGGGCGAGCAGCGGGACTGGAATCAGTTTTACCACGGCGAAGGGATTGGCGACGTCAATGGCGATGGGCGAATGGATATCGTCCTGAACGACGGCTGGTATGAGCAGCCTCCTCCGGGAACTGCAGGGCTTTGGAAATTTCATGAGGGACAACTGGCATCGAAGGGGGGAGCGCAGATCCTGCTCGACGATGTTGATGGGGATGGGGATATCGACCTGATTTCGTCGCTGCACGCCCATGCGTGGGGGCTGGCCTGGTTTGAACAACTCGCTGCTGACGCTGCTGATCAGGAGGGGGCCATCCGCATTGGTGACCGGCTGTTCCTGCGCCACCTGCTGATGGGAGATCGCAGCGAAGAAGCCCATTATGGGGTCGCGTTTTCACAGCCGCATGCGTTGGCGCTGGCCGATCTCGATGGGGATGGCCGCAACGATTTCGTCACCGGCAAACGGATGTGGGCTCACGGGCCTTATAAAGATGAAGAGCCGATGGCCCCCCCTGTTCTCTACTGGTTTCGGTCACAGTCAGACGGCCAGGGAAGCACCCGCTTCGTTCCGTATCAGATCGATGATCAATCCGGAGTCGGGACGCAGTTGACCGTGGTGGACGTCAACAAGGATGGCCGCCCCGACATTCTGACCGTATCCAAACTGGGGACGTTCGTATTTCTGAACCGGGCCGTTCCGTAAGCGGCGATTCTGGAGACGTGCGTTAAGCGGGCGTCGGCGACGATGTCGCCTGTTCCGATGCGGCCCGTTCAGTTGCGGCCCGTGTTCTCGGTCGGAAACGGCTTGTTGCCATGAGCAGCCCGTGGTGGCTGGTCGGTGTCCTTCAGCTCTTCTCGCAGCCTTCTCAGTTCGGCCTTGAGGGCGACGATAGTCTCCGCGGCGGCTGGGTCGTTGTAGAAGTTCCGCTGTTCGAGAGGATCTTGTTCGCGATCCAGCAGCTCCCACTCGTCGAGATCGGACTGGTAGAAGTGGAACAGCTTGTACCGGTCGGTGACGACCCCGTAGTGCGGCCGCACCTGATGCGGGGCAGGGTACTCGTAGTAGTGATAGTAAAAGCTCTTGCGCCAGTTTGCGGGGGTCTCTCCCTTGAGCAGCGGGATCAGGCTGCTTCCCTGCATGTCGGTCGGAACAGGGATGCCGGCGGCCTCCAGAAACGTTTCCGGCAGGTCAATCAGCGAAACAATGTCCTTGTTGACTTGTCCCGGCTGGACGACACCCGGCCAGCGAATGAGCAGCGGCGTGCGCAGTGATTCTTCAAAGATCCAGCGCTTGTCGAACCAGCCATGCTCTCCCAAATAGAACCCCTGATCCGAAGTGCAGACGACGAGTGTGTTGTCCGCTTCGCCCATCTCGTGCAGCGTCTGCAAGACCCGACCGATGCTGTTGTCGATGGCTTTCACGCAGGCCAGGTAATCGTGCAGATAGCGGTTGTAGCGCCAGCGGACCAACTCCTCTCCCGACAGTTTCCGTTTTTCGAATTCCTGATTGCGGGGACCGTAGAAGGCCTCCCAGGCTCGCTTCTGCTCCGCATTTCCGCCACTGAACGGGGTGAGTTTGGCATCCACCGGTGTAAAGTGGTCGGAGAGGCTCATGGCTGCTTCCGCCACGGCCCGGCTGTGACCGCGGTGATCGTCGAACAGCGTGGGAGGCTCCGGATAGAACCGGTCGTGATCCCATCCCAGATCCTGAATCGCCGGTTCCCACGGACGATGCGGCGCCTTGTGCTGCAGCATGAGCAGAAAGGGCTTGGAGTTGTCCCGCTGCTTGAGCCAGTCGATCGACAGATCGGTCAGGATTTCGGTGGTGTAACCGGTGCGTTTTGACCTTTGGCCATTCGCGATCATGGGCGGATCGTAGTAGACCCCTTGTCCCGGCAGGATGTCCCAATGATCGAAGCCGGTCGGGTCGCTGACGAGGTGCCATTTACCGATCAGCGCTGTCGCATACCCCGCGCGCTGCAGCAGCTTGGGGAAGGTCTCCTGGGCTCCGTTAAACCGGCTGTTGGAATTGTTGTAAAAGCCGTTCAGATGGGAGTATTTGCCGGTGAGCGTGACTGCCCGGCTGGGGCCACAGATCGAGTTGGTGACCAGGCAGCGATCGAACCGCATTCCGCTGGCCGCCAGCGAATCCATCTGGGGCGTCTGCAGGAGTTTTCGGGGGTCCCCGTACGCACTGATGGCCTGATAGGCGAGGTCGTCGGAGAAAATCAGGAGGATGTTGGGACGCTTCGGCTCAGCGGCGGAGACTGCGGACCCACAGGTCACCAGCAGGACACAGGCAAACAGGACGCAGGCAAGCAGAACACGTGATAACGCCGTTGGGCTCATCACCGGGCAGAGTGTCCCGAGCTCCCGCTGTCCGTCGGATGCAGTTGCGGGGGCCAACAGGTTGTCCCGGTCGTGAAATGCTGACAAGTCCATCGATTCAGTCTCCATTGTGCGCAGCCCTCCTCATTGCTGGTTTCCCATCACGGTGCAAGGGCGGGCAGGCGACACCGTGGCCGCCGCGGAGGCTTGCACCACTCAGGGCTGAGTTGGTTTCACAGGAGAGGGGCTCGCAGCAGAGAGCATATCGCACCGGGAGCGTCCGGACGACCGACTGAGAGTGTCGAGGAGAGCCTTCCGGAGCGGAGGTGAGGCGTTCACCTTACCGCTCCGGAAAGAGATCCTGAATCGATCTGCAATGGGACGTGGAGAGCAGGTGCTCTTTCCAGTCTCCGCGCATCAGGCGTTTCGTCTGGTGAAATGCGGACATCCGCGTGGCGAGGATGGGGCAATCAACAGCCAAGATGCTCTAAATCACCGGCAGTTCCCAGCCGCGACGGTAAGGCTTGGAGAGCCACTGATTCGCATCGGCCACGTTGGTGATGCGGAGATCGGCGGAGTTCCATTCCAGCTTCTGATCCGGAAACCGGTTGGCAATCGTGCCGAGCAGGACCGCTTCCGTCAGAGGACCCGAATAGGAAAAGGCGGAGGTCGTTTTGTCTTCACCGCGACAGGCGTTGACCCAGGACAGATAATGATCGCGGTTGTTCTCCAGCAAAACCGTCGGCTGCGGGAACTTTTCGCGTGGGAAGAGTTGAGGTGTCGCATAGTGAGGAATGACCATGACCCCCTCTTCACCGATCAGGACGGAACCCGCGTTCGGGAGCTTGTAGTCGTCCGGCACCCCCAGTTTTTCGCGGGGCGGGAACGTGCCAGCGCCGTCATACCACGTGACCTTGATCGTCGAGTCGGCCGTGTGTGCTGTTCCGGGGAAAATGTATTCCACGGTGGCGGCGTCCGGCCAGACTTCGCCGTTGAAGGGGGTACTGTGGCTGGTCAGGGACAACGGGGCTGTCAGCTTCAGACTGGTGAAGACCGGATCGAAGATATGGCAGCCGAAGTCCCCCAGCTGGCCCGTTCCGAAATCCTGCCAGTTCCGCCAGTTGAACCGGTGGTAGGCATCTTTCACAAAGGGGCGTTCTGCGGCGACACCCAGCCAGCCATCCCAGTCGAGAGAAGCGGGAACAGGATCCTGCCCTGTGGGACGATCCTTCCACTTTCGCCAGGCGGGTGAACCGCTCTGCCACGAGTGAACTTCTTTTACCTTGCCGATCGTTCCATCATGAACCAGTTTCGTCGCGGTGCGGTAAGCCGGATGTGACTGAATCTGGTTTCCCATCTGCGTCACGACACCCGCTTTGGCTGCGGCCTGCGTCATAACGCGGGCCTCAAAGATGGTGTGCGACAGCGGCTTCTGGCAGTACACATGCTTTCCCAGAGCGATGGCTGCCAGAGAAATCGGTGCGTGCATATGGTCTGGCGTCGACACCTGCACCGCATCGATATCCTTCTGCTCCAGCATCTTCCTCCAGTCTGTGTAGTGCTTCGCCTTGGGGAAGGTGGTCGCAGCCCGGCCGAGAATCCCCTCCGAATCATCGACATCGCAGATCGCCACAATGTCGACGTAGGGACTGGCGGCAATTTGCTTGAGATCGCTCGCCCCTTTGCCACCGACGCCCACGGCAGCAACATTCAACCGGCCCGCAGCGGCGGCGGATACGGGACGGAAACCGCCGAATGCCAGGCAGGAGCCGGCGACTGTGGCAGTTTCGAGGAAGGACCGTCGATTCATTCTACTCATAAGGCCTCCAAGGTCAGTTCAGGTGGGACGGATGGGAGCGAGGGAGAACAGGGTGTGATTTTCTCTTCTTGCGAGGCAATCGTTTCGGGAAAAACTCTTCTGCAAGGTGAGAAATCAGCCTGACTTCAGATTCCACTCCGGATACGAAATTCACCGGAAGGTCGTAAAAACACTGCACACTCTTTCGCGGCTGCGGAGTTATTTCTGTTGAGTGGGGGAGGGTTGAAGCCGGCTGATCTCTGCCGGGGACAGGACCCGGTCGAAAATGGCGATTTCATCGAGGCGGCCTTCCCAGTTCGAGTCATGATCACAGCGACCTCCGAAGAAGATCTCCGTGAGGTCCTCGGGAATCTTGGTCGAAGTCGTGGCGGTGATCTCCGGTTCGGATTGCCCATTTAGGTAAACGCGGACCTGATTTCCCTCGCGAACGAGGACGACATGGTTCCACGACCAACGTGGAATTTCGGTTCGACCCCCGACGAGTTCTTTCCCGGTACCTTCCACGAAGACGAGCTTTCCGGCAAACGCGGATTTCCCACCGAGCCCCAGGTGTTCCCCGTAAGGAGCCAGCGTGTGTTCACGGCCGCGTGAATACATCCAGCCGGTGACGTCGCGTCCGTTGACCGGCATGCCGTTCCAGAACCAAAAGGCGATCGAATAGTTCCCCTGCTCGGCTGGTAGTTGCGACCGCAGACGGTCACCTGAGAAATGAACCGCCCGGTTTTCGTGTGTTGCATCTCCCAGTTCAGGACCGGTCAGAAAGTAAGCAATCCGGGGTTCATAAATGCCGTCGCGGTGTGCTCCTGAGGCATCCCGCGCGCGCGGGCCGGACATCTCGTCGAGCCGATACCAGGCGTGAGGCTTGAGGCTTGCCAGAGCTGGCGGGTTGGCCTTTCCGCTGTCGAGAGGCCGACACGTTTTTCCGGTGACGGTTTCGAGCAGTCGGAGGGCTGCTGCGGCAATTTTGGGTTCGGCCTGCACTTCCAGTCCGGCAGAGCGGGCGGGCCAGGTGTTATAGCCGCCCAGCAAATGCTGCTCGGGGGGAGGAATATAGCCATCGCCGCCGTTCGCCAGTTCGATCACGATCGTCTGGGGAAGCGGACTTTGACGTTTGATCTTCAGCCCGGTCAGCGCATAGGTTTCGCAGGGAGATGTCGCGATCGCAATGTTGCCGATGCGGATGGCCTGCACGACGACTTCCGTGGACTGCTTCTCATGCAGAAGAATCTGCTCACGTGCGTAAACCTCCACGAGATCTTTCGGCTGGCGATCTCCCATTGCCGCAACAACACCCTTGGCCCACTGCAGGCGTTGTTCGTCGGGCACGCGATAGTTCAGCTTCAGCCGGGCTTCCTCCATCGCCAGGTCGGCATCTGCCTGATACTCGATGTTCTTGTAAGCCTGCAGCGCCAGATCCAGCAGGCCTTCTGTGAACTGGTTGATGTTGAATTTGTTCACCGGCAGATCGGGCTGAGCATAATCCTGACGCCAGATATCGCCGCTGCAGCCATGAGACATCATGCCCACAAATGGAACCGCTGCGGATGAACCGTCGGTCGACAATCGAGCCTTCAGTCCTTCCGAGAAAAGTCCGTAGTAATCCGCGCTGATTCCTTGTTCGCCACTGAAGTAATGCATCGAGAAGTTGGCGAGGACCGCCAGTGGCTTTCCATCCAAAGACTGAATGGAAATGAGCGCCAGTTCCGGATCTTCCGGTCCCGATTCCCCCACGACGTCATCCGGATTGCGGGCCGCATGCATATTGGCGCGAACGGTCGGATTGCCGAAGGGGTCTTTGGCGACACGGTCAGGCCGTCGGATCCAGCGGCGAATCGCAGTGAAGTCCTCCGCCGGGACGGAACCAAAGCCGACCTTCGCGGGAGTCAGATTCTTGCGGGCCGATTCAATCGCCTCGACCAGTTTGGCACGCAGGTACGGGACATAGTTCGGATCGGCCTCGGTCCCCAGGCAGCTCACTGCTGAGCCTGCCGAGTGAGTATGTGTGGCCGAGATCAGAATCCGGTCGGTCGGCAGGCCGGTCGAGATGGAAGCGAGCCGCTTGACGTCATCAATCAAATCTTTCGGCAGCATGCAGCTGTCGACGACCACGATCGCAATCTCTTCCTTCCCATCGGCGAGAGCCAGAGCCCGGGCGTGCAGCCTGGATGTAACTTCAGAGACCGTGCGGCTGAGAATCCCCCCGTTCACGATGACGGGGAATTGCTCCGGTGTCACATCCACAGCGACAGCACCGGCGCGGAATTCCGCCCGGAGCGGGGAGTTTGTCAGCAGAAAGAGGAAACAGGCAGTCAGTGTCAGAAGACGTGGAAGCATTCGCGAACTCCTGGGGCGATGACGCTGGAACGGGAAGAGAGCGGGACCGGTGAGCCCCGATGCCGGGAATGTGATCCACACCAGGGGCGGGAGTCATTCCAGAGTGAGGGAGCACAGGGAGCAAGATCAGGACACGAGACGAGAGTCACGATGCTTCCCCCAATGTCCTCGGCCTTTCTGGGTGCTGAAACAGTCTTTGCATGTCCGTACGAGCCGGCATTCGGCGCGGATCGGCTGGGCCGTTACTTTCCCTGGTCCACGTTCTTCTTGTCCGCCTGATTCAGCGGATGCAGCTCAACCTTGCGGAAGAAGATCTCCGCCAGTTCGGACTGAATCAGAATCCGCCCTTCGTCAGGCTTGGAATCAAAGCCTTCATTTACCAGCTTGCCGTTGACAAAAATCGTGATGTGCCCGCCGTCGCAGACCACTTCCATTGTCGTCCATTCGCCGACCGGGCTGTCGACATCCACGGGCCCCCGGAAGCCGAGAACATCGGCCCAATCCGGATCACGGCCGTACCAGTTGATGCGACCGCCGGTGTGGGTCTGCAGGGGGGCTGTCTTGTCCCACACTTTCTCGCCGTCGCGGTCTTTACCGGTCGCACAGGTGAGGCTGAGGTCCAGCTTGTTGCCGGCTTCATCCTTGCCCCCCACGACGAGTATATCTCCCACTCCCCCTTCGATGATCTGGGCTTCAATTCCGGCCATGAAGGTCTTGCTATGGCTCCCATCAGGACCGAGACAATGAACGATCAGGCCGTTGTCGCGCGTCCGGTCTTTGCGTCGACCCCAGGTGCGCGGGCCCCATTTAAATTCCACGATCAGCCGGTAATCTCGGAACGAGTCACGCGTCGCCAGATATCCGATCTCTTCGCCGGTGATGTGCAGCTGCCCATCCGTGACTTTGAAGATTTCTTTGGGATCGTCGTAGGCGGTCGTGCTCAACCAGGAGTAGAAGCCGGACAGATCTTTTCCGTTGAACAGCTTGATCACTTCTTTCGGAGTAATCGGTGCGCCCGCTGGGGCAGGTTGTTCTGCATGAACGATGAGAGGAACCAGAGCCAGCAACATGGGCAGCGCAAATCGCATGTCATCTCCTGAGGGTTGTAAAAGGGGGGGGCGATCAAGGGCCTGTGTCCCTCGCGGGGACTTTCGTTCTGACCGTCAGCTTAAGGGGAAGGGAGTGTACGCCAGTCCTGGATGTACCGGATCAGGTCAGCCATTTCCTGTTGAGAAAGGATTTTTTCGAAGTTGGCGGGCATGAGTGAAATGCCGTTGTTCTTGAGCTCTTCAATATCCTGACGGGGAATGGTGACCATCTTGCCTTCAGGCTGTTTGAGCGTAATGGCAGTTGCCGTTTCGCTTCCCAGCACACCGGTGTGGACCAGTCCGGAGGTATCGAAGACCGTGTAGCTGAAGTAGTTGTTGTCGATGGCCCGGTTGGGATCGAGAATATTCGTCAGCAGAAAACTGTCAGGCTTGTTTCGATAGTCGGAGATGTCGGGACCGACATTCACGCCGACCGCACCGATCCGATGGCACATGGAACAGTTCTTCTCGAACACGAGGCGCCCTCGCTGCGGGTCCGCCGCAATATTCAAACAGCTCTCGTACTGGGCAATCACCTCCGCCCGGTCCGCGGGAGCAGCCACCGTCAGCAGCTTCTTCGCACGGGCTTTCAACTCCCGATCTTTCTGGTTCTCCAGGCGTTTCTGAGCGCCGACATCGATCTCGAGCGGCGAGATCCGTTGGGCTTCGAGTTCGTTGAGCAGTAAGCCGATCCGCGCAGGGGAAGTCACCAGACTGGCGATGACCTGACGACGGGATTGCGGCGAAGGAACAGTCAACAGTTCCACCAGTGCCTTGTCGGAAGCGGGGGCCGCACAGAAGCTCAATACTTCAATGACCTGCGGCGTCAGCGTGCTGTCGCCATCGAGGACGAGTTTCTGCAACAAGGGGATGACCTGCTGTGGATCGCCCAGCTGCAGCAGCTGAAGATCGGCAATCCGCTCGCGGGCGTCTTCTCCCCCGGCGGAGAAGAGTCCCTGCAACTCCGCGAGACCGGTCTGGAGTCGGTCACGTACCGCAGGTGAGGCCTGTGTCAGGAGCTTTCGGAATTCGGCGGGTGACAGTCGCCAGCCCCGCATCAGTCCGGTCAACGCGGCACTTTCTGCGGTGAATCCGGGGGAAGCTTCGCCGGCGAAAACGGTCTCGAGATAGCTGCCGATTTCGGCGGAGTCGTTCTTGCGCGCGAGGGCCTCGCTGAAGAAGCGGACACAGTCCAGACTGGGCGGAGCGGTCAGGGGGTACTGATTTCCGCTTTGCGCGAGGAAAATCGTCTGCGTCAGACTGGCGAGATCGTCGCCGGCGTGGATCACAAGACTGGCGGGGAAGAACGGTTCGTGTTGAAACTGCCCGAGCGCCTGGAGAATCGCGAGACGAGGAGAGGTCTCGGGAGTGTCGTTGTCACTCAGGGGAGCCCAGTTCTGCCAACGTGTCTTCAGGAGGAGTTGCGACAGCAACTGGGGATCCTGCCGTGCGGGAGTGTTGCCCTCGAGAAGTCCGGCGATCACACCGAGTAGCAGGGCCTCTTTGTCTTCGAACTGGCTGGAGAAGCTTCCCTGCTGCACGCTCAAATCGAGGGCGCGACGAGCCCCGACCGGATTCTTCAGCCCGGCGCGAATCATGCTGGAGGAGCAGGCCCCCTGCGTTTGCAGCAGGCTGAGCGCGGCGGCCGTGCCGAACTGGTCCCCCGAAGCTCCCGTGCTGACGAACTTCTGCAGCGGCGCGACCGCTTGCGGGTCATTGCGGGTCAGTAGCAGGCGCTGGGCGGTGTCGCGATGCCAGGCGTTCTCATGACCGAGTTGTTCGACCAGTTCTGCCGTCGACAGGTCGGCAAGATTGGTCGGGGCAGCGGGTTTGGACCCTGCGGAATTGGCCTTGGCCACGATCCGCCAGATGCGTCCCCGGTCGTTTCCGTCGAGCAGGTCGGGACGCTGCTTCATGTTGTTGGTCATGAACTCCGGATGTTCGATCACCTTGCGGTACATATCGCAGATGTAAAGCGCCCCATCGGGACCATGTGCCAGGGCCACGGGCCGGAACCATTCATCGGGCGATGCCAGAAATTCCTGCCCGTCGTGAGCCACATGCGATGAAAACGTTGTGACGCGGGGGTCGAGGATGTCCCGGTGCACCAGATTCCCGGTCGGATCACAGGTGAAGTTGTTGCCGTAGTAATCCTTCCCCAATCCCTGTCCGCGATAGATCAGCAGACCACACGCCGCTGTGAACTGATTGGCATGCAACAGCGATGTTGTCCACGCCTTCGACAAGGGATACAGCCGCGAATGCTCACCGGCGGGGGAGACGTCGTAATAGACCTGTTCGGTCCGCAGCCAGGGGACCCACTTCAAATCAGAGTTTTCCAGCACGACCTGCTTGCACGGGTGGCGGTTATCGCACACAAACCGGTTGCCCCAGTCGTCGAAGGTCAGGCCGAACTGACCGACGCCCGAAATGGCTTCGCACTTGCCGGTGAGGGGATCGAAGCGGAAATCCATGCCGGAAATCGACAAGGGCTCCATCGACGGATCGAGTCCCCACGGATTCGTTGCACCGGGGACGATCTTTCCACCCCGGAGTCCGTTGGCGATATAGATCTTGTTGTCGGGTCCGAGGGTGGGGTAGCTGCAACGGAGCTGCGGGTTCTCGCGGGCGAAGCCTTCGAACCAGACCTGCTCCTCATCCGCGCGTCCATCGCCATCGGTATCGCGCAGGAAGAGGACCCGGCCGTCTGTTGTCACCAGCACGCCGTCGCGCCAGGGAAGGAGACCGTTGGCGAATCGCAGTTTGTCGGCAAACAGCTGTGCATTCTCGTAACGGCCATCGCGATCCGTGTCCGTCAGGACCCGCACGCGCGAACGCCCCGGTTCTGAGGGATCGGGGCCGTTCGGATAATCGGAGTACTCGACAACCCACAGCTTTCCATCGGGGCCGAAGGCCATGCCGACGGGGTCGATCACGTCCGGTTCCGCAGCCACCAGTTCAATGCGGCAATCGGCGGGCAGGACAAACTTTTGCAGCGCCTCCGCCGGAGTGAGTGGACCGGCCGAACCCGATGGGGCCGCGGGCTCAGCAGTGGCCCATTGTCCGCAGCAGATGAGGGCCAGCACGACAACCAGTGATGAGAGCGGCGACATCGATCGAGGCTCCGTTCTCTGTTCGCGACCTGGCGGTGAATTCAGAATCGTCTGCGGAGGAAGCGGGTGATCAGCGGGCTTCATGGTGGATCCTGCAACGATGGAAGGACAACGCAGGTGCTGTGGGGCGGGGTCAGGAACCGGGACTTGTCGCCACAGGCGTGGACGGTAATTTCTGCAAGCGGGAGGGTTTCATGGGCCAGTTGCGCTGGATGCGGTCTGAGAGCACATTCCAGGCGGGAACGCCGCTGTTGGCGTCGGCCGCCTCCACGCTGGCTGCTCCGACCGCGACGGCACTGACAATCGCCTGCTCCGGAGATTCTCCCCGCTGGAGTGCCGCGAGAAACCCGGCGATGGTGCAGTCACCCGAACCGGTGGTGCCGACAACATCGACTTCGAAGCAGGGTGTATGCAGCTCGCGATTGAGCCATGCTTCCCGGTCACGTGGCGTCGCTCGGCCCATCGAATCGAAGCGGTGACGATCGGCGCTGGTCCTCAGATAGAGGCCTGCATCTCCCAGCTTCAACAGCACCACTGCCGCCCCCAGTCGCAGGCAGTCGTCAGACAACTGTCGCAGCAGGTCAGGATCCACATGGTGCAGGAATCGTCCGCCGCTCTGCTGGAGCATCTGCTCGTAACGGGGGCGATCGAGCATGAACAGCAGTTCGTCGACACTGGGACAGAACAGATCGACGCTGGGCAAGACCCGCTCGAGCAGTCGTCGCCAATCGCAACGGCCCGCCTCGGACTGGGGATCGACGACGCAGAGGTCCAGCGAAACCGTCAAACCGGCTGCGCGGACCTTGAGGAACAACTCTTCCAACAGACGCCCCTCCTCCTGATGCATGCGACGCATCAACGGAGGATAGCCGAAGTGAAAGAGATTCGACTGCCGGATGTCGGTGACCTCGACATCTTCCGGGCCGAATGTGTTGTTTGAGCCGGGGCAATGCAGGAAGGTCCGGTCGACCCCGGGCGGACTCAGAACAATGGTGTAGCTGGTCGTCTCTCCAGCGAGTCGGACCAGACCCTGCGACAGGGTGGGGCTTTGGGCATTGAGCAGGCGGAGGATCTCGTCGCCGAACAGATCCTGTCCGATGCGGGCAATCAAATGCACCGGGACGCCCAGCCGATGCAGAGCGACACCGGTATTCGCCACCGCACCCCCTGTTGCAGTGAGTGCCGGGCCGACGTGGATCAGATCACCGGGGCGAAAGGCGGCAGCCTGCGACGAGCCGCCCGGGGCAAACTCCGGAATGACATCCAGACAGATGTGGCCGGCGACAACGATCGGGGGAGGGACCACCGACAAAATTCGACTCCGTAAGCTTCGGATAACGGAAAACGGGCCTCGCGCGGATTCCGACCATCCTGTGGCCACCGGCGCGTCTTGTCTGAATCCCCGCTCCGCGGAGATCGATTGCCACGGCTCGTGGCGGGAGGTTCGTCAATCTTGTCTGCTCTCGTGCAATGCCTCCCCCCACTGAGAGTGTGTCGTGCCCGCCTCGTTCGAGTCTCATCCTCGCGGGACCAGGGGAAGAGTCATTGATGTCAACTGGCTGCCACTCCCCCTTCATTCAGGGAAACCGTGGAGGCTGTGGCCTGCGATTCCAGGGCTGCGGTAAACAGCGTATGGGTCTGCGCTGCTTCTTCCGGCGTGGCACAGTAGAACCGCTGACTCATCCCGTCACGGCCGTTGTGCAGCTCGTCACAGAAAGCAGCCCACATCTGCAGGATGGAGTCGCTGAAACCGAATTCAAAGATGCCGCCGGTGATCACGGGGTAGGCCGACTTGTGAGGAGCGTCCACCACATGCCACGACTGGGCTCCCCCCGACTGATAGGGGAGTGACCAGAGCTGCTTGGGGAACTGAGTTGAGAAGCGGGCGCTGAATTCGGTCCCGTAAACTTCCAGAAACCAGGTGTTCGCATGGCCGGGGGCGATCCGCTTGGTGGAGATGAGCATGGGGAATTGCTGCTCGCCGGTGTCGACCTCGCAGGCGAGCGTGGCGTTGTCCCAGGTTTCGCAGGGGACATTCTGCCCATTGCTCCCCGGCCGCTCGGTCATGATGTTGGAAAGCAGGGCCCGGACGTTGGCCGGCTGCCAGCCCGATCGCAGGGGAACGTGCAGGGCATGCATTCCCAGATCGCCGAGGCAACCGTACTCGCCGTTGAACTCTTTCATACGCTTCCAGTTGATCGGCTTCTTTGGATCCAGATCGCTGGAGTGCCAGAAACCGCTGGAAACTTCAATGATGCGACCGAATCGTCCCGACTCGATCCACTGAGAAATCTGATACGCACCCGGAAAGAACGGCATCTCCGAGGCACACCGCACGACCACGTTGGGATGAGCGGCGATGGCCGCCTGAATCTCCTGATTCGCTGCCTGGTCAATCCCGAACGGCTTCTCGCCCAGCAGATGCTTGCCTGCGGCGATGATGTCGCAGTAGATCTGGGCATGCAGGTGATGCGGGACGGCGCAGTAGATGACGTCAATCTCATCGTCGTCCAGCAGTTCGCTATAGGCGGTGGTCGCCCGCTGAACGGAAGGGACGTTTTTGAGGAACCATTCGGTGGCCTGCGGATTGGGATCACAGACCGCGATGATTCTGGGTTCCACATTCATCTCGAGGAGATGACACCAGCGGCTGGCGGCGGACGCGAACTCGCGTCCCATCAGTCCACAGCCGATGATTCCGAACCGGAGAACTTTACGGGTTTGCATAGCAGAGCTTCTGAGGCTGAAAAGTCATGCCCGAAAGAACTGACCCCGAAGTGGGGGCCGGTTCTCCCGGACTGCTCACTGGCACGCTGGCCAGTTTGTGGGGGAATCTGAAAATTGGAGAAGGAACTCGGAACTACTGGATCAGGCGGGCTGCTTCGGCCGCACTGGCGTTGTCGTGAACGATGGCCATCAGGGCCCGGGTAATTCCGGCCGGGTTACGGTGTTGAATGACATTGCGACCGTAAACAATTCCGGCGGCCCCCTGACGCATCACTTCGACGGTGCGGGCCAGCAGTTCTTCGTCGCTGACCTTGCCCCCTCCCCGAACGAGCACGGGGATATCACCGCAGGTCTGGACAACACGGTGGTAAACGCCCGGGTCATCGGTCGGGTCGGCCTTGATGATGTCGGCTCCCAGTTCGACCGCCTGTCGGACCAGCGGCAGAATCTTGTTGACATCGCCGTCGACCATATACCCCCCCGCTTTCGCATTGGGCTGAAAAACGAGCGGCTCGATCATCAGCGGCATGCCGAACGCGTCGCAGTCGGGCTTGATCTTCAGAATGTTCTGGATGCACTGATCGGCAACTTCCGGTTCGCCCGGAATGGCAAACAGGTTGACCACCACGCAGGCGGCATCGAGCCGCAGAGCCTGCACGACCGGTTGTTCGATCATCCGGCTGAACAGCGAGCGGGGAAGCTCTTTGCCGTAGACGTTGGCGACATCGGTTCGCAGCACCAGCGACGGCTTCTGGCGGCCGCGAATGGCCTGCAGGTGGCGGGCCTGCCCCACGGTCAGCTGGATGGCATCCGGCTCGGCGGAGACGAGAGTCTGCACGGCGGCGGAGATGTCTTCCAATCCGCTGAGGAAGGGGAGTTCGTTGAAGAACCCGTGGTCGATGGCGACGTCGAAAAGGCGTCCGGATTTGGCGTGAAACAGGCGTTGCAGACGGGCAGATTTCATTGCGTAGACTTGCGATTCGAATAAGTAAAAAAAGGTCAATTCAGCGGGCAATCAAAACGGTCGTGCCACTGTCCTTTAATGTCGAGAGGGCACTGCGGTTCTCGAGTTCTTCTGTAATAAACGTGTCCACCTGTTCCCACGGAGCGAACTGCACCGCGGCCGGTGTTTCCCATTTCCGGCTGTCGGCGAGAATGATCGTGCTGTCGCAGCGTTCGATGATCTTCTGTTTCATTCCCGCTTCGGTGATCTCAGTGGTACTGACGCCATCTGCGACACTCAGCCCGGAAGCGCCCAGAAAGGCGAACTGGCAGCGCAGTTGATCCAGCCACTTCAGCCCCAGTCCCCCGACCAGTGCCTGGCTGACAGCGCGGTATTCTCCCCCGACGCAGGTGATCTGTGCCGCCGCGTCGTGGATTTCCATCAGGAGTCGCACGGAATGCGTGAAGAGTTTCAGGTCATCGCGCAGAGCGAGTCGCCGACCCAGTTCCACGCAGGTGCTCCCGGCGTCGAGATAAACCGTCGAGTTCGGCGGAACCAGGCTCGCAGCCGCTTCGGCAATCAGGCGTTTGGCGGCCAGGGCTTCGCGACCTCGCCGGTCGTAAGAGGGCTCGCCCGCGAGATAGTCTCGATGCACGACACCGCCATGCACACGGACAATCTCTCCCTGTTCCGCCAGCTCAACCAGATCACGCCGCAGAGTGGACCGGGAAACCCCCAATTGCTCCTGCAGCTGGAGGACGCTCGTGCTCGGGCGCTTCTGCAGATACTTCAGAATCTTCTGATGTCGCTCATGGGTTAACATGAACACATTTGAACAAAGTGTTCATGTTGCGTCAAGATTCGCCCATGCAACTCTCGACGTTCTCCGCTGATTGAGTCAACGCGGATGAAAAACGTGACGGGAGACCTTGATGTCCTTCAGTGCCCGGAAGGAGCGGACCATTAAACGAAGGACTCGCGCCGCGGCGGTCGGAGAGAAGTCTCGCCGGGAATGCAGAAGAAGGAGCATTAGTCTCTGTTCGACGTGCCAGTCTTTCACAACGGGAAAGCGGCTGCAGAGGTCGAAATCCTGCAGCCGCTTGAACGGATCGGGCCGTTGGAGTTTTGATTCCCCCTTCCTCGCCAGGCGGAAGTCTGCATTTCATCAGACGAACGCCTGCTGCGCGGGCACCCGCAAGAGCAATCGCCTCTCAACGGATTCTGACGCTGTCTTAAGCTCCCCGCCCCATGCGGTGCCGTGGTCGCTTTTCGGTGGTGCAGACGTCGACCACCCGGCCGAAATGGGTCAGGGCCATGTGGAAGCGTTTGTCCCCTTCCAACCGGTGGAGAGTGACGTGATTGTTGGACGATGCTGTCGCCAGATAGGGCCGCAGTTCCGCTTCCTTGAGAGCCCGCAGTGCCCCCCACGAGCCATCGCCGAGGTACACCAGGCCACCCTTGGTGGCGAGCCCATCCTTCAGGGGATGCGTGCGTTTGAAGGTGTGATCGTGGTGCTCCAGAACAATGTCGACGTTGTATTTCTCAAACAGCGGGACCCAGTGTTCGCGGCTTTCGACTCCGCTCGCCTCGAGGGTGCGGAACGACGGGTACGAAGGGACATGCTGGGCGACAATGACGTGCGGTCGGTCCTGGCGATCGGCGATCTGTTGCTGCATCCACGAGGTCTGTTCGCCGGCGATGGGGGCCATGTGTCCGGTGTCCAGAAGGATCAGGCTGAGATAATCCCCAAAGTCGAGCGTGGCATAGGTCTTCTCGGCGTAAAGATCTCCGTAGAGCGCGGTGAAGAAGGGGGCCCGGGCGATGTCATCCACCTTGATCACTTCGTGGTTTCCGATGGCCGGGACAATGGGGATCAGGCGTTTGTCGGAATCGATCAGATCCCGACGGTAGTGCTTGAGGAACTCGAGGTTGGCCCAGGGTTTTGCCTTGTTGCTGGCGATCTCATAGGCGATGTCCCCCGCCATCAGCACGAACATCGGATTCTGGCTGGCTGCCACCCGATTGCTCAGTTCTGCCAGCGGGGAGGGTCCACTGTCCCCGCCGGAGATGAACTGGAAGGTGTTGGTCAGCTTGTCCGGCATTGTCTGGAACCGCAGCTCTTCGCTTCCGCTGCCGATCTTCAGGAGATACTGGGTGCCCGGCCGAAGCCCCTCAGCCTCGGCACTGAAGACGAACAGCCCCGGGACCGGATAATTTCGCCGCCGGGTTTTAAAGGTCTTCCACTTGGTCGACCCGACCTTGGCGACATGGATGATGGCATCGGCTTCCGGCAGTTCTGTCGCGACCCAGGTGGCTACGATTGTGGTCGTCGGATCGCGCTGCCAGGTCAGGAACAGGGTATCCGGATTGCCCCCGTTGAAGGCGGGGGGAGCATCGTGTGGCCGGAGCGGATAATAGCCGTCGTGGATCGACTCTGCGGACCAGAGCAGATGACTGGACGACACGGAACTCCAGGCTGCCAGCCCGGCGAGTGACGTCTGCAGGAAATTACGCCGGTCGAGTCGGAACATGGTCAATCCTGTTTTCAGAGGGACGAGCGGGGGAGACGAGGTCGTTTGCTGGACAGTGCCGGGGTCAGCTGCGGAGCCCTCTCCCGACATCTTCGGTCGCGACGCCTCTTGGACTGGAGATTTCCGGGAGGAAGCCGCCTCTGGAACATTGCGGAGCGGTCACCTGCCGCAGCCTCAGTCCGGACGAGTTGAACCACTCTTTGGCGGCCCTGTCAACCCAGCGTCGTGATGTTCACTGGGTTGGCGGAGGGTGTGGGGAACCTGCCGGGATGGACGCTGCATGCATTGAGACCGGGGCGTCCCCGGGCGGATCACCGCCGGTTCATTCCCGCACCGGAATACGCGGGAAGAACCGACATGGACTGCGATCAGACCTTGACCGGTTCGAGTCCGGTCATCGTTCCCTTGGTGGTCGAGAACTGATCGGTTTCGAGCCCATTCTGCTGCAGCACGGAGACAAACAACTTGGGCAGAGCGTAGTTACTGGTCTTGTTAAAGGCCAGATGCTGCCCGTGTTTGAAGCCACCCCCGGCGAGAAGCACGGGCATATTCTTGTTGCTGTGGTTGCTGGCATTGCCCAGGTTGCTCGTCAGCAGCACGGAGGTGTTGTCGAGCAGGGAGCCACCGTGATCCGAAGTCTTGTCGAGCTTGCGCAGGAAATCGGCCCAGCAGTTGATGATGGCCTGCTCCACGATGGCGAGCTGTTCGAGTTTCTCTTCGTCCATCCCGTGGTGGCTGAGACCGTGATAGGCCATCGTCACACCCGGCAGGTCAAGTTTGCTGTTCCCACCCCCGATGTGGAAGGTCATGTACCGCGTGGAGTCGGTCGACAAGGCCAGATGAATCATGTCACTCATCAGCTGCTGACGTTCGATGAGGGCGTTGGGGTCATTGATGTCGACCGGCTTCTTGACGTCGACTTTCGGCTTGGGCCGGCTGACCCACTCTTCAGATTCCATCATCCGCTTTTCCAGTTCACGGACGCTGGTGAAATAGGCATCGAGGCGATCACGGTCCCCGGCACCGAGTTTCCGTTCCAGCGAGCCTGCTTCTTCCGCCACGAGATCCATGATGCTCCGGCCTTCCCGGGCTCGCTGCAGCTGTCGCGCCTGTTCTTCCTTGTTCTCGTTGACGAACAGTTTTGTAAACAGGGCAGACGGCGAGGTCAGGGCCGGGATCATCGAGCCGTTCTCGGTGTAGGACGGGCTCGCCGAGCTGAGGCCCAGCACCAGTGAAGGGAAGCGGGTATCCGTTCCCAGATGCTTGGCGAGATACTGATCGAGCGAAATGGTGTTGCGGGTCTGAGCCGAAGCGCTCATGGGAGCGGCGGTCAGAATGCTGGCCTCTGCGCGGTGGCCCCCCGCGACATCGGGATGCGATGCCCCGGAGACCACCGTGAACTTCTCGCGAATGTCCTGCAGCGACTGCAGGTAGCGGGAGGGCTTGTAGTTCCGACCTTCTCCTTCCGGATTCAGGAACTCGGCATGCAGCCCCAGGCTGAGCGAAAAGGAGACGAACCGCTGCGGCGCCCGCTGTGTGGAACTGGCTCCAAACGCCTGAGACATGGCGCTCAGCCACGGCACCGCGAGAGCCACACCGGCTCCCCGGAGGACTGTACGACGGCTGAGCTTGTTCTGAAAGTTGAACTGGACTGGGGAAGTCATGGCGGGTCTTTCAATTACTTGCTCAAGAAGAGCGGACTCGTAACGACAGCGTGGAGGACGGAGCGGAACCCATAGTCCTGACCAGCGGTCTGGTGGGCGATGCGTTGAATCTCGTCCCGGTCAACATACGAGATCGGTGCGCCGGTTCCGTACACGACCAGTTTTTCTGCGACGTTCTCTGCAAGTTTATTCAAATCAGCTGACACAACCGAGCGAAATTCACGGATGTCACGGAATTTTCGCCCATCCGCCAATTGATCCGCGGCATGGACCTTCGCCCCCTGTTTCCGTTTTCCGTCGACGAGATTGTCGTAATAGTCTCGCCATTGTCCGGCGGAATCGTAGTTTTCCAGAGCAAAGCCCGGCGGGTCGATTTTTGAGTGGCAGCTGGCGCACTCCGCGTTCGAGCGATGTAATTCCAGCATTTGCCGCATGGTTTTGGCTCCCCGCACATCCGGTTCGATTGCCGGAACATTACTGGGGGGAGGAGGAATCGGGATGCCGAGCAGACGTTCACAGACCCACACCCCCCGCAGGACTGGGGAGGTGACTGACATATTGGAGGTCACCCGCAGCACAGATCCGTGCGTCAGCAGTCCGCCACGATTGTATTCCGGCTTAAGGGGGACCCGCTGCATGGCGTCACCTGTCACGCCGGGGATCCGGTAATAGCGGGCCAAGCGACTGTTGAGATACGTGAAATCCGAGTCGATCAGATGCGAGACGCTCAAGTCGTTCTGCAGCATGTCCTCCAGATAGCAGATCGTCTCATCGATCATGCACTTTTGGATGACCTGATCATATTCGAGGAAGACGCGGGGCTCGGGCTCGTTGACATCCATCTGGTCGAGGTCCAGCCATTCGTCAGCAAAGTCACGAATGAATGTTCGTCCCGATTCACCCGCGAGGAGCCGATCGGTTTGGGCTCGCAGATTTTCCGGTCGATGCAGTGTTCCCGCGCTGGCCATGCTCATGAGTTGGCTGTCCGGCGCGTTGCCGGTCAGCATGTAGCTCAGCCGGTTGGCGATGGCGAAGTCATCCAGTTCTCCTGGTTGCTCTGTGAAATACAGGAATCGGGGAGAACAGAGAATCGCCCGGTAACCGGTTTGCAGTGCCGATCCAAATCGCTTGCTCTTCTGATATTCCGCGAGTGTCAGTGAGACATAGGGGGCGACTTCGCTTTCACTGATCGGACGACGGAAGGCTCTCTCGGCGAATTCCTGCACCAGTCGTCGCAGGTCCGCTTCCGGCTGCGGGGAGGAGAACCGGAAGCGGCCATCCTCTTTCTCAACCAGCAGGTTATCGAACAACAGTTTGCGGAGCCCCGCATTGTCCGGCCCCTTGTGGATCCGCTCCATGGTGATCCAGTCGAGCGCAATTCCGGCGAGATTCTGATCTTCTCCCTCACCATCGCCGACCTGGCCACCGCTGAATTTGCCGCGCTTCAACTCCCGGTCCGCTGGCCGGATTTCCAGCATGCTGCGCTCGGTCAGGTAAGCCTCGTACTCCAGAATTCGGGGTTCCGGGAAGGCTTCGAAGTAGCCGATCCAGCTGAGCAGTGGATCATTCGAGACGCAGCGTCCGCTGCTGACGGTTCCCCAGACGCTTCCGGATTCGGGGGGCTTCAGCGCACCAACCTGAAACCGGATTCGGTACCACCCACTCTCCTGCACTGTGGTGCAGGGAACGCGGCCGTAATAAATCAGCCCGGAATTCCAGACAATGGCCCGACCTTCCCGCATCTCCGGAGAACGGTTCCGCAACTTCAGCTTGGGATCGCGCGCGATCTGTTCCGGTTTGAAGGTCACTTCGTGTTTCACATCGGGCGACAGGGCCCGATCGAAGGCTTCCGTCAGGGCGGTATCGATGGCGTCGAGGTACCGGTCGAGGTGGAAGTGCGACATCTGCTGATGTGCTGCGACCGTTGAGAACTCTGTCTGATCCGGTTCTGCTGTAATCAGATGTTCAAGAGGGATGTCGATCCCCAGCACGGTCTGCACTGTGCGTTCGAACTGTTTGCGAGTCAGGCGGCGGGCATGCACCCGTCCCGTCTCGCGGGTTCGGGCCCGCTGGACCTGTCGAATCCATTCGCCCCCTGTCCGGACAAAGGCCTCACGTTCGGAAGCGGGCGGGGCGACAGCGTCTTGAGGAGGCATTTCGCCGGACTGCACACGATCCAGAATACGGATCCAGCGATGTTCGGCGGCGGAGCTGTCGAGGTTCTGGCTGAGCGCCTGCAGGTCGAGCCCCCCTTCGGCATTCTTCCCCTGATGGCAGTCGAGGCAGTGGCTGTCGAGAAACGGTTTGAGTGACTCGGGGGCAGCCGTCTGAGGGATGGCCCGGTTCGCTGCGGAAGCGTGGTTCGCCGTCCAGAAGGCCACTGCGGCAAGACCGAGAGCGGCGCTCAGCAACCGCTGAGATCGTCCCGTTCGGGAGGGATTGGAGAGGAACGCCATGGATTCACTTCGGGCAGGAGTGCCGACGCACAAGGCGCTGACACGATGAATCAGGGAGGTTATGAAGGCGCTGAGCCTGCTGATTCTAGATCCGCCCCACCCCGTTGTCGAGAATAATCGTTCGTTGATCCGTCGCCGAGGGCTGTCCTGGCGGTCCGATGCGGCGGGGGGTGAGTGGTCGCCTGCTCGTCGTAAAGCATTTTCTAGGGACGAGATCGGTTGTCCGGCTATTTCATGGACTGGATCCGCATCGAGTAAAACGAGCGGTACAGGAAGTAGAGTCCGAGGGTCAGAAGCACCCACGCGCTGCACTGCCGGATCTGCTCCTGTCCCCGCGCGGAGAGCTGGATCGCCACTTCCAGCGCCAGCAGACCAAAGAGCGTGCTGAACTTGATGACCGGATTCAGCGAGACGGACGAGGTATCCTTGAACGGGTCGCCGACAGTATCCCCGACGACTGTGGCGGCATGGAGCGGGGTTCCTTTCTGTTTCAGCTCGACCTCCACGAGCTTCTTGGCGTTGTCCCAGGCCCCTCCCGCATTCGCCATGAAGATCGCCTGATACAGGCCGAAGATCGCCAGCGAAACGAGATAGCCGATGAACAGAAAGTTTTCGAAACAGGCGAAGGCGAGGGTAAGAAACAGAATCGTGAGAAAGATGTTGAGCATGCCCCACTGGGCGTATTGCGTACAGATCTCCACCACCCGCCGCGTATCACTTTCGGAAGCGCGGTCGCTCGCATCGAGATGGATATTGGCCTTGATGTACTGCACCGCGCGATAGGCTCCCGCGCAGACCGCCTGCATCGTGGCTCCCGTAAACCAGTAGATGACTGCTCCTCCCAGAATCAGGCCGAATAGAAAGGGGGCATGCAGGATCGACAGATTCTGCAGCCCCTCGGTCAGACCGTTGGTGAGCATCAGGATGATCGCAAAGACCAGCGTGGTGGATCCGACCACGGCCGTCCCGATCAGCACCGGTTTGGCAGTGGCTTTGAAGGTGTTGCCGGCACCGTCATTGTCTTCGAGGAAGTGTTTGGCATCGGCGAAGTGGGGAGTGAATCCGAAGTCCCGCTGCAACTCCTGCTCGATGCCCGGAAGTTTCTCGATCATGGAGAGTTCGAACACCGACTGAGCGTTGTCGGTGACAGGACCGTAGGAGTCGACAGCGATTGTCACCGGTCCCATTCCGAGAAAGCCGAAGGCGATCAGGCCGAAGGCAAAGACCGAGGTCGCTTCGGGGCGGATCATCAGCTCCTGGGCGCCCTGCCAGGCGAAGGCGTTGCCGACAGCCATCAACCCGACAATCGCCAACCCCAGCCAGAATGCCGAAAAGTTGCCGGCAATCAGACCGGACAGAATGTTCAGCGAGGCTCCCCCTTCCCGCGACGACTCGACCACTTCCCGCACATGCCGAGACTGCGTCGACGTAAATGCCCGCACCAGTGCAGGGATCACCGCGCCCGCCAGCGTTCCGCAGCTGATGATCGTCGCCAGCTTCCACCACAGCGTATGACTCCCATCCAGATCCCGGAGCAAAAACCACGAAGCCGCGTAGGTCAGCACAATCGAGACCGCCGACGTCAGCCAGACCAGCCGTTCCAGCGGTGCTTCGAAATTCATGAGACGGCTGTTCGCCGACGTGGAAGCCGTCCAGGCCTGATTCAGCCAATAGGCCCCCACGGAGGTAATCACCATCAGCACGCGGAGAGCAAAGATCCAGGTCAGCAGCTGGACCTGCAGGGCATGGTTGGCTGCTTCTGTTCCCTGGCCGGACTGAATCGCCAGCGTGATAAATGAAATCAGGGCCACGCCCGTCACTCCGTAGGTCTCAAAACCATCGGCAGTCGGGCCGACTGAGTCCCCCGCGTTGTCTCCGGTGCAATCGGCGATGACGCCCGGATTGCGAACGTCGTCCTCCTCGATTCCAAAGACGATTTTCATCAGATCGGCGCCGATGTCAGCGATCTTGGTGAAGATGCCTCCCGCGATCCGCAGGACGGAAGCTCCCAGGGACTCTCCAATGGCGAAACCGATAAAGCAGGGGCCGGCGAGATGGCTGGGCAGAAACAGGAGCACTCCCAGCATCAGCAGCAGTTCGACACTGATCAGGACCGTGCCAATGGCGATTCCTGCCTGCAGGGGAATCTCGGAAGCGGGGTAGGGGAACCCGCGCAGCACGGCGAATGCGGCCCGGCTATTGGCCAGGGTGTTGATGCGGATTCCGAACCAGGCGACGCCGTAGCTCCCCAGAATTCCGATGAGGCTGAACAGCAGAATGGTCAGGACATCGACAAACGGCATGCCCGAGAGGACCCGGAAGTAATAGACCATGACTCCGCCGATCAGCACTTCCAGCAGGAGGAGGAACTTTCCCTGCGTCAGCAGATAGGTTTTGCAGGTGGAGTAGATCAGCTCCGAGATTGCCAGCATCGAAGAATGCACCGGCAACCGCGCCAGTCGTTGCGACATCCAGTAGCCGAAGGCCAACCCTCCGCCACTGATCAACATTCCAGCAAACAGCAGCCACCACTCGAACGGATACTCGCGAATGGGAGCAATTCGCAGATCCGCTTCGCCGGCGGAAGAGACCGTCGGCCAGAGCAGGCAACTCCCGGCTCCCAGGAGCAACCGAAGCGTTCGACCCGTCATCAAATGGTCCTTTGCGAGAGCACGCGGACGATTCAATTGGACAAGATTTGCTGATCAGCGGTGGAAAGAACTTTCCCCCCTGATCGGCAGACGCGGGACTGGAGAAGGCTGGCCCGAACCGCTTCAGCAAATCAAAACGTCGATTGTGACGTCTGGTTTTCTACGTCGATGGCGAAGCCGTCGAGAGTCGTCAGGTTCCGAAACTTGTTCGAGCGAACCTTCTCCACTCATCTTAAAGCGAAAAAAGCGGTTGGGAATAGCAGCCTGTGACCGTACCAGAAGCGGGAAGCGAAGAGTCCCCTGTGGCGTGTGAATCCGTGGCGGGGTGTTCAGGCAGCCGGAGCGATGCGGCTGAGCGGTTCATCATGGACTCGCTGTACAGTCGCTCCCAGTTGACTCAGCTTGCGTTCAAGCTGTTCATAGCCACGGTCGAGATGATAGATGCGGCGGATGGTCGTTGTGCCGGCTGCTGCCAGTCCGGCGAGCACGAGCGCGGCGCTCGCCCGCAGGTCGGAGGCCATCACGTTCGCTCCCGTCAGTCGGGACACACCTGTCATGCGGGCTTCGGCCAGTTGCTGCTCGATCTGTGCCCCCATGCGACGCAATTCAGCAACATGCATGAAGCGTTCGGGGAACACGGTATCGCGAACATGGCTTTCCCCCGGCACCGTGCAGAGCAGGGCGATCAGCTGCGCCTGAAGGTCCGTCGGGATTCCCGGATAGGGAACGGCGGTAAATCGCACCGGTCGAAGGTTGTCCGCTACTGAAATCTGGGCGATGGAGGTGGATTGCTGCTGAGAGGAAATGAACCGGACCTGCACGCCGATTTCCTGTAGCAGGTCGAGAACCGATTCGAGATGGTCGAGCCGAACCCCCGTCAGCGTGATCGATCCGCGCGTGATGGCGGCGGCGATCATAAGCGTCGCCGCTTCGATGCGGTCGGGAATAATGGTGTGATGCACGGCCCGCAGGGACGACACGCCATGGATGACGATCTGGCCCGTTCCCTGTCCGCTGATTTGCGCTCCCATCTGGTTGAGGAAGTCGGCCAGCGCGACCACTTCGGGTTCCCTGGCAGCGCCGTCGATTAGGGTCGTTCCCCGCGCCAGCGCGGCCGCGCTCATCACGTTGCAGGTCCCGGTCACGGTGCTGCCGAAGGGGCCGGACAGGTTGATCCGCGCGCCCCGCAACTGTTTCGCCTGAGCATGCACATAGCCATGTCGCACGTCAATTTCCGCGCCGAGCGCAGCCAGCCCCTTCAGGTGCAGATCGATCGGACGACACCCGATATTACAGCCGCCGGGGAGCGAAACACACGCCCGGCCGCGCTGGGCCAGGAGCGGACCCAGGACGCAGACACTGGCCCGCATCCTGCGCACCAGATCGTATTCCGCTGTGTCCGGCCGGTCATCGTGAACCTCCAGTTCCAGCCGCGATCCGTGGCTCTGAACCTGCATACCCAGATTCCGCAGCAAGGAACTGAGCGTCCGCACGTCGACCAGATCGGGAACGTTGTCGAGAACCGTTCGACCTTCGGCCGCCAGAGCTGCCGCCATGATCGGCAGGGCAGCATTCTTTGAGCCGCTGACCACGGCGGTCCCGTGCAGCGCTTTTCCTCCCTGAATGGTGAACATGTCCATGCGCGAATCCGTTCGTCGCTGCGATTGATCAGAGTCTCTCTGATTCGAGATCTTCGGGAGCCCTCCGCGAGGGGCAGCCGCGTTGGCTCGCGGAAAGCACTTTACCGCACGCCGGGCCATCTCCCCAAGACCACTCGGGCCTGCCCTGATAAATCGTTCTTGACAGAAACCGCGGTGAAGCCTCGCTGCCGTAGCAGCTCGCAGCCTGCTTCGGCCTGTTCCGGGCTTAGTTCAATGAGCAGCCACCCGTTCTCAGCAAGATGTGCGGGGGCTGCATGAATCAATCGCCGCACAATCTCGAGTCCATCTTCCCCACCATCGAGTGCCAGATGGGGTTCGTGGTTGCGGATATCCGGGGCCAGCTCCGCAATTTCCCGCGAAGCGACATAAGGGGGATTGCTCGTGATGATGCCAAAGCGGTCCGATGGATCAAGAGGAGCGAACAGATCTCCCTGATGCAATTGAATGCGTTCGGTCAGTCCATGTTTTTCGATGTTTGCCGCCGCCACTTCGTGAGCGGTCGGGTCGATCTCGACCGCCTGCAGCGAGACAGGCGGCAGGTTCTTCGCGATGGCAATCGGCACACAGGCGGTCCCGGTGGCGATGTCGAGAATCTTTGCAACGTTGTTGCCCCGGGCGAGATCAAGAGCCGTCAGCACCAGCACCTCGGTGTCGGGACGTGGAATCAGGACACCGCGCCTGACGATGAAATCAAGGCTGAAGAACTCGCGATGGCCCACCAGATACGCGACCGGTTCGGCGGCGCCCCGTCGTTTCACCAGTTCCCGCATGGTGGCCCGCTGGGCATCGGTGAGCGGTTCATCGAACTGGGTGTAGAGCTGAATCCGCTGGCATTGGCGGGCGTGCGCCAACAGGACCTCCGCATCCAGACGGGGGGTGTCGCTCCCCTTGTCTTTCAGGAATTGGATCGTCCAGTCGAGGATCCGGCGGACTGTCCATGGTTCTTCGGTCGTCACGGCTGGCTGGGCCACATGAACATCCTCCTTGAATGACTGTTACCCCCGCGCGGGGGAGCAACCTGCTCTAGACGACTCCCCCTTTGAGTCGTTCCTGACGATCGAACTCGACCAGCGCGTCAACCAGTTCGTCGAGCTCGCCCATCATGATCTGATCGAGCTTGTACAGCGTCAACCCGATGCGGTGGTCGGTACAACGACCCTGCGGAAAATTATAGGTGCGAATCCTCTCGCTGCGATCCCCCGAGCCGATGAGAGTTCGCCGCTGCGTCGCCCGCTCATCGGCTGCCTGCCGTTCCCGGGCCTCCATGATGCGGCCGCGGAGCACGCGCATGGCTTTGGCTTTATTCTTGTGCTGGCTCTTTTCATCCTGACACTTCACCACGACACCGGTGGGGATGTGTGTGATCCGCACCGCACTCTCGGTCTTGTTGACCTTCTGTCCGCCGGGGCCGCCCGCCCGCATGGTGTCGATCCGCAGGTCTTCATCGCGGATCTCGATTTCCACTTCGCTCGCTTCGGGAAGCACAGCCACCGTGGCAGCGCTGGTATGCACGCGTCCTTGAGCCTCCGTTTCCGGGACCCGCTGCACCCGGTGGCCGCCGCTTTCGAACTGCAGCTGATGGAACGCCCCTTCCCCCGTCACGGAGAAAATGATTTCCTTAAACCCTCCCATTTCAGAGGGATACGATTCCATGAGCTCCGTCTTCCAGCCCTGTTTTTCGACGTAGCGGGTGTACATGTTGTAGAGGTCGCCTGCGAACAGCGCGGCTTCTTCACCCCCGGTGCCGGCACGGATTTCCATGATCAACCCGCCGCGCGTGATCGAGTCTCCGGCCGTCACGATGTCTTCGAGTTCGTGCTGCAGCACATCTCGCTGGGCTTCCAGCTCCTTGAGTTCGCTTTTGGCGTAGGCCCGGGTTTCGGGATCGGATTCGAGTTCCATCATCTCCTGAGCTGCGGCGATGTCCGCCTCCAGCTGCTTGAAGGTGCGGACGGCGGTGGCCACTTTGCGCAGGCCACCATATTCCCGCTGGATTTCCACAACCCGACCGGAGTTGCTGAGAATGACCGGGTCCTGGAGTTGTAACTCCAGGTCTTCAAATCGTTTGAGCTTTGTTTCCAGACTGGGGAACATGCTGCACCTGCGTTCGGAATGCCGGCTTCAGCAGTGATCAGAAATCCCCGGCGAAGCGGAAGGGCGGGGGAGGTGCTGGAGAACAGGCATCGGGAAATAAGACCAATCCACAATACAACAGGACGCACCCCGATCTGGGATGCGTCCTGGTGCGATTCAAATTGGAACGGGCTAGCCTTCGGCTTTTTTGGCCCAGCCGTACTTCTTCTGGAACTTTTCCACGCGTCCGGCGGCGTCGACGTATTTCATCTTCCCCGTGTAGAACGGGTGAGAAGCGGAGCTGATATCAACGGTGATCAGCGGGTATTCATTGCCGTCTTCCCACTTGATGGTCTCTTTGGAAGACATCGTGGAACGGGTCAAAAATTTGTAGTCTGCGCCGATGTCGTAGAACACGACCGGGTGATACTTGGGGTGAATGCCGTCTTGCATGAGTCGACCGCTTAATTCAAAAACCTTGTGTGGCCAACGACTTTCGACAAAGCCGCCAACGGTGGAATCGTGCATTTTATCGACCGCTCCCCCGATCGGCAATCGAGTTTTCAGGGAATGCCGGGTCGGCCGCTGCAAACCCCCGCCCGCTGGACTTCCACTACGGCCGCGGGCTTCACCTCAGCATTCCTCCTCGGATATTCTCCCTGTGATACCTGCCGGATGAAAATTGATGACGAATCAATTAGTGTCGATGCACTGGTTCCGCAGCGCGGTCCCTCCTTCAGCTTTCTCTCCCAACCTCGAGCAGTGGCAGCCATGAAACACACATCCTCGCGACGTGAATTTCTGAAAGTGACGGGCGCTTCGTTGTTTGCAGCCGGTGTTGCACCCGCGATCGTCGGCGCGACCGACAAGGCCGGCACGAAGCCGGTCATCATCGGGGAAGGGGACTACAAATATGAATGTCACCACGGTTGGGGAGAAGTCCCCGACTCCATTCAATGGAACACCACACATGGGGTGACCTTCGATCGGGATGGTCTGGTCTACATCAAGCACCGGGGTGACGCCAAGGCTCCGTGCGACTGCGTGGTCGTGTTCGAGCCCAACGGGAAGTTCGTTCGCTCATTCGGTGCAGAGTATGCCGGGGGAGGGCACGGCATCGATCTCCGCGAGGAGAACGGCAAGGAGTATCTGTATCTGTGTGACACGCAGAACCTGCATGTCACCAAGTGTGACACCAAAGGGGACATCGTCTGGCGCGTCGAGGCTCCCAAGGAACCGGGCGTCTATGACGCGAAACATCGCTTTAAGCCGACGAATGTCTGTTTCGGACCGCAACAGGACGTGTACATCGGCGACGGCTACGGCTCCAGCTACATGCATCAGTACACGAACGATGGCAAGTGGATTCGCACGTGGGGAGGAACGGGAGCCAAAGCGGGGCAGATGCGAACTCCGCATGGTCAGTGGCTGGATACCCGTGGAACCGGAGAGCCGGAACTGGTCGTGGCGGATCGGGCCAACTCTCGCCTGCAATACTTCACACTCGATGGCAAGCCGACCCGGATTCTCCAGGGGGTGAAGGAAGCTGACCGGGAAAAACATGGGACGACCGGAACCCTCGCCGACGCCTCGGGGCATGAAATCCCCGTCACCTACGTCTACGGCATCAGCTTTCCCGCTGCGATTGATATTCAGGGAGACCTGCTGCTGCTGCCCGACCTGCATGCCCGAGTCATCCTCCTCGACGGCCAGAATCACATCGTGGCCAATCTCGGACTGGATGAGGAATGGACGACGAATGTGCTCTCGAACTCCCATCCGGAAGGGAAGATTCGCCTTCGTCCCGATCAGTGGGAAGCGGGAAAGTTCGTGCATCCCCACGATGCCGCCTTCGACAAGGACGGGAACATCATCGTCGTGGAATGGGTCGAGCCGGGACGGATCACGTTCCTTCGTCGGGTCTGAGCCTGCGGTTGCCCAGTCAGTTCACCCGCTGTCTGGCCCTGGTGGCAATTCACCGAGGGGGTGATCATGCTTCCTCGGTGACTCGCAGGATCAGGGTGGATAGCCGCTGCACCGACTGGCTCCTTCCCCCGAACGAAGCATGACACCGGAGGTCTGATGTCGCGTTTTGTCCGCTTCTGTCGCAGCCTTCTGCAGAGCTCGCGACATGTCAGGCTGCGCGTGGTGTCCGTGCTTTCGCTGCTGCTGTTGCTGGCGATCCTGTGCTGGCCGGCGGGAGAGGCCTTTGGTCGTGCGGGAGGAGGCGGAAGTTACGGTGGAGGCAGCGGCGGCGGCGGAGGAGGAGGGGGCGGCGGCGGCGGAAGCTTCCGCGGTGGGGGAGGAGGTTATCCCAGCCATCGCAACGGTTCAGACGGCTCTCCCGATGTCATCTTTTTCTTTCTGCGGTTTTGCTTCCGTTACCCGGTGATCGGCATTCCACTGCTGCTGGGAATGGCGTGGATTTTCTATCGTGTCATTACGTCGGGACAGCGGCAGCATGTTGCCCGCACGATTCGACAGGGAATCAAACGGCAGACCGATCTGCAGCGCGAGGCTGCCGTCGCTGCCATAGTGCAGACCGATCCGACGTTCTCCCTGGATTCCTTCCTCAAGCGGGTTGAGGCCGCGTTCGTGGCGATCCAGTCTGCCTGGAGTGAGCAGAATCTGCAGCAGGTTCGTCCCTTCATCAGTGATGGCATTCACGAGCGGTTTCAACTGCAGATCGGGATGCAGCGTGCCGAGGGAATTCGCAATGTCGTTACCGAGGTGAGCGTGCACGACAAAGAACCGGTCGCGCTGTTTGTGGATGGACAGTTTCAGGCGATCCACGTGCGGGTGAGAGCTTCTGCGACCGACTACAACGCAGAACTGCAATCGGGGCGAAGGGTCCCGGGGACGGAAAACAGCGGTCCGTTCGTCGAGTATTGGTCGTTCTATCGACGACCCGGAGCGAAGTCGCTGGCGAGTGCCGGGGCAATCGAAGGGAACTGTCCCCGCTGCGGTGCACAGCTGAACGTTGTCGATACCGCGAAGTGTCCTGCCTGCGGGGCCCAAGTGAACTCCGGTGAGTTCGATTGGGTCCTGGGGGAGATTACGCAGGAGCAGGAATGGGTTGTGCCGACTGCGCAGAGTGCACTTCCCGGAAGCACCGTTCTGATGGAACGAGATCCCGGTTTCAGTCTCCAGCATGTGGAGGACCGGGTGTCGGTGATCTTCTGGAGACTCCGCGCAGCGGAGTTTTATCACGACTCAAAATACTCCGACCCGGTTGTGACGCCATCGTTTCGTCAGCAGACTCCCGTGGTCGATCAGAAAGTGGTCCGCTTCTGGAAAGACCCGGCCGTCGGCACCGTGGAGACCATCGATATTCAACCGGCGGTCACCGATTCGCTCGATACGCTTCGGGTCATGGTCAGATGGTCGGGCGCTCTGATGCACAAACAGGGAGAACGCGTGGAAGAGTACCGGGGCAAGACGATCTACACGCAGGTGTATTCGCTCGTCCGCAGCAAGTCCGCGCAATCGGCCCCGGCCGCGACATTCTCCTCCGCGGGGTGCGGCAACTGCGGAGCGCCTGTCAGCGTGAATCTGGAAGGAGCCTGTGTCTATTGCGGTGCAGTCCTGACCACCGGCGACTATGACTGGGTCTTGAATGACGTGCAGCGGTACGATCCGAATCTGGCGTTCGCGCGGTCGGCCCCCCAGTCAATCGTGCCGGGTGGGGCGAATGCCGATCTGTCGCCCACACGGGACGCTGGAATCTCGTTGGGAGTGCTGGCGAAGGTGATGCTCGCCGACGGACAGTTCCACGAGTCGGAACGCAAAGCGCTCTATGAACTCGGTGCCCGCCGCAACATGAGCCAGCATCAAGTCGACGAACTCATTGCGCAAGCGGTTCATCAAGACTGCGAATTGCCTGTCCCCGCCGGCTCTCATCAGGCAAGACAATACCTGCAGCAACTGGCGGCAGCGGTCCTGTCTGATGGGACGATCACGCCGAACGAGCGGAAACTGCTCGATGGGTATGCGAAAGAGATGAAACTCAGCAGCGCCGAGGTGACTCTGGCTGTCAATTCTGAGCGACGACGGGCCTATCAGGAAGCCCGGTCAGCGCTGCGGCAGCAGCGTGGCTGAGCCCTGTAACACAGATGAGGGTTTCGCATCGGTCTGCAAGGCGCATTTTGCATCGCCCCGTTCCGCGAGCAATCAACCCGAGCAGTTTGCCATTTTGATTTCCCCAACCTCGCCACGCGGAGATGAGCATTTCGCTCGACGAAACGCAGGCTGCGGGGGACTGCAAAGAGCAACCTGCTCTAGCGCCACTGCGGAATGGTCTCGTCGGTCCACTTGTCGGAGGTCTGCCGGGAAGGGAATGGCTTGGGGGCGGGAGCAACCGAGTGCTCGGCGGGGCGCGCCTCCTGAATCCGCGGTGGCGGGACCGGCTGGGAATCCGCCTTCTGCAGCTCTGCCGGAGTCAGATCGGGTACCAGTCGTGACTGCGGAATTTCCTCAAACCGGGTCTGGGAAACGTTCACTTTTGACAACGGTCCGCTCCGCTGCTGGGCATCGACGAGAGGGGCTTCCGGCCCAGGAACGTTGACCTTGACGGTGTGAGTCGCTTCAAAGCTCCGGCCGTCAGGTGTTTTCAGGCGGGCGAGCAGCAGCACTTTTGAACCGGATGGAGGCTGTTCCCAGGGGAGATCGAGTTCGTACCCCGAGATCAGGAAGCCGGCATGCCACAGCCGCCGCGTCTCTTCTGTTGAGAAGGACCAGTGTCCGATGGTCTTCTGGCCGCTGCGTGACAGGTCGAGCAATTCGACCTCCAGCTCTCCCGACAGTTTGACGATCTCGCCGTCGTTGTCGTGCGGATAAACCACAGCATACAGTCGCTCGTCGGCTCCGGAGCCATCCCGGTCCTGGGCAGCAGTCAGCAGGGTATTGAACTCCAGTCCCACGACGCGGGCGAGGCTGCGACTGGTCTCCTCGGTGACAGCGTGTCCAGCCAGAGCCACTTCGCTGCGGACGATATCGATTTCCCGGCGGGAAGTGGCCAGTTCTGCCTGCAGACGTTCGACTTCACGCTCGAAGTGGTGGATGACCGATTCCTGCGAACGGAGCTGTGCTTCGAGGACTTCGACGTTGCCGCGCGAAGCACAGCCACTCGGAATGCCGAGCAGGACGGTCCCCATCCCGGTGATGAGAACCGTCCGTAGCTGGAACATCCATGTTCGCGTTAATGTCATGATGACAACAGGTTAAGACGGCTGTTTGCCGCTTCAGCCACCGGTCGGCGGGTGAGGGAGCCGTTCGAGAATCTGATCGACGAGACCGTATTCTTTCGCCTCTTCGGGCGCCATGAAGTTGTCCCGATCGGTATCTCTTTCGATTTTATCGAGCGTCTGGCCCGTGTGCTTTAACATGATCTCATTCAGCTTGCGCTTCATTTTGATCACTTCTTTGGCGTGAATTTCCAGATCCTGTGCTGTTCCTTCCATGCCAGCGAGCGGCTGGTGGATCATGATCCGGCTGTTCGGCAGAGAATACCGCTTGCCGGCGGCACCCGCGGTGAGGAGCAGGGCTCCCATGCTGGCTGCCTGACCCAGGCAATAGGTCGCCACGTCGCAGGTGATGTACTGCATGGTGTCGTAAATCGCCAATCCCGCGGTGACGGATCCGCCGGGAGAGTTGATGTACATGTGGATGTCAGATTTTGGGTCCTCAAACTGCAGATACAGCAGCTGGGCGACCAGCAGGTTGGCGACCTGATCATTCACCTGGGAGCCCAGGAAAATGATGCGGTCTTTCAGCAGCCGGCTGTAGATATCCATCGCGCGTTCTTCGCGCCCGGACTTCTCAACGACAAATGGAACAAGATTGGACATGACTGATCGCTCGCAGATAGGCGGTGGATTGGATGTTCGACGCGCTGACGTGGGCTGTCTCTGGAATTACTTCTTCTTTTCCGAGGCTTCAGTCGCTTCAGCCGCCACGGCTGCCCCCTTCTTCTTGGGGACGACGATTTCGTCAACCAGGCCATATTCCTTGGCCTGCAGCGGTGACATGTAGCGGTCGCGTTCCGTGTCCTTGGCAATGCGCTCTTCGGTCTGACCGGTGTGGGCGGCCAGAATCCGGTTCAGCACATTCCGTGTTTCGAGAATTTCCTGAGCCTGGATTTCGATATCCGAAACCTGACCACCCACCTGGCCGTACGGCTGGTGGATCATCATTTTGGCGTGCGGCAGGATGAACCGCTTTCCTTTGGCTCCCCCGGCGACGAGAACCGCCCCGCCGCTGGCAGCCAGCCCGACGCAGTACGTGGCGACCGGGCATTCCAGGAACTGCATGGTGTCATAAATCGCCAGTGTCGCTGTGACCGACCCACCCGGTGAGTTCACATACAGGTGAATGTCCTGATGTCGGTTTTCAGATTGCAGGTACAGCAACTTCATCACAATGACGTTGGCGTTGTTGTCGTAGATCGGACCGTCGAGGAAGATGATCCGGTTTTCCAGCAGCAGATCGCCGACGGTCATTTGCCGGGTCCGCTGATAATCGGAATTCTGCGGCACGACCGGAGAGTGCTGGCGAGAGTTGAGCTCAAACATGAATGAGTGCCTTTGCGTCGGTATGAATCGTCAACGGGGGATTGTTCGCGATCAGTCGGAATGGGTCAATGGAGAACGAGCGACTTCCTGCAGGCCGGGGAAGACCGCTGTCAAGAAAAAAACCGAAATCCTGTCAATGGGTGATCAGGTCAGTGGTTACGACGTGAGTTCGGCACGAAGTCACACACGCAGCTGATTTGCTGAAGACGCAAATGCTGCCGGTATGAGAGGTTGAGTAATTCGCGTTGAGGGCGATTGCTGGCGGGCCGGCGCTTCGGTAAGGTGTGCGGCTTGCCCCCTCGGGCGTTTGATCCAGAATATGGATTGAACAGGAAGCCGGTGAAAATCCGGCGCGGGACCGCCGCTGTAAGCGAAGAGGTCTCCGGACAACATGCCACTGCGAATTCAGATTCGTGGGAAGGCGTCCGGGGCTGCTTGATTCGCAAGCCAGAACACGGCCTGAGGGGATCTCCCTGTGATGCTCGGCCCTCAGCGTCCCTGGAAAGTATGTGTCCGCGCACGGTGACTGCGCGCATGCTTTTCCGCTGCCGATGCGTTCGCAGCGGAAAAAAGGATCTTCCTTCATGCGCTGTCTCTTCAAAGTGCGCCCTGCGCGCGGATTCACCCTGATCGAGTTGCTGGTGGTGATTTCGATCATCGCCGTCCTGATCGCCATGCTGCTGCCCGCTGTTCAACAGGCTCGAGAGGCGGCCCGACGTGCCCAATGCCGGAATAACATGCGGCAGATCGGGCTGGCGGTTCACAACTACAGCAGTACCTACGAGGAGCTGGTCAACGGCGGAAACGGGCTCGCTGCGGCGCCTCTGCCGACAGCGTACAACGTGCGCCGGCGAGTCAGCTGGGCCACCGCGTTGCTCCCGTATCTGGATCAGCAGGCGATTTATAATCAGTTCAACCTTGGTCAGTGGTACACCCATCCCGACAATCTGAAGCTCGCGCAGACCAATATTCCGGTCTTCTCTTGTCCCTCCAATCCGGAAGCGGGGCAGTTGAAGCCGGAGGGAACCGCCCCGGCAGCCGCAACCGAGTCGACCGTGCTGTATGCCCGGAATGACTATGGGGGCAATTACGGGGAAGGGGGGCTGCGGTGCGATCCGACACCGAGCGGGAGTTTCAACTGCGCCGATACTTACGGCGACGGAACCAGCGGGTCTCGGGGTCCGATGCAGCTGGCGAGTTCCCCCATTCGCCTGCGGGATGTGACAGATGGCCTGTCGAATACCATTTTGATTGGTGAATCACCGCGGGCGTGGTTTGGGATCTGGGCGGGGAGCAAGAATTTCCACTCGCAGAATGCGCTGCTCAACTCCCGGGCGGGGGATATCGATTCCCGGACCGGCAAGGTGAACGTCTACTGCTCGT
>NZ_CP195792.1:1472500-4275000 GCF_051466325.1 Planctomicrobium aquicomposti | reverse complement strand
GGCTGCTCCTGAAGCCAGTTTGACGGTCAGCTTACCGCCGTTGAAGTCGGGGGAATCAACATCGGTGACCGTGGCGTCATCGTCCAGCAGCACGGGATTCGTGTTCCGGACATAGCGGAGCGTAGAGTCGAAGCCGCTGATCACGGGGGGATCGTTCTTGGCGATCACGTTGATCGTCTTCGTGCCGGTACCGACATCGTCGCTCACTCCATCGTTGATGCTGACGCTGACGGTCCTTGCAACGGTGCTCGGGGCCTTTGAAGTATTCGAGTACTGCAGATTACGGACCAGCGCCTGGACGGCTGCGGGGGTCGCCAGATCGGTGAAGGTCACCGTCAGTGGTGTGGTGCCGACTCCCCCGGTGAAGGTGCCGATCACATTGCTGCCGTGGCGGACCTGATTTCCGTGCACGTTGATCTGGCCGTTGCGGGTTCCTTCCGTGCGGATCGACAGCACGTCGGCGGTCTCACCACCGGAAGTGATCGCAGCGACAAGATACCCGCCGCCGAAGTGCTTGGAGTCCTTGTCGACAACGGTCGCATCGGTATCCAGACGGAGTGCAATCGCCCCTTCCGTGTATTTGATGGTCGTGTCAAACTTGCCCAGCACCGGAGCGCCGATGGTGGTGGCGTTGGCGGTCGCTGTCACGGAGTACTGACCGACCGAACCGTAGCTGCCGTCGCTGGTGATGATCAGCTGGTACTCTCCCTGATTCAGGTTGGCGGCCAGCGTCAGGGTCGTCAGCGTCGTATTTGTCCCGGAGGCGATCAGCGTTCCGGATTTCGTTCGCAGTTCAGCCTTGATCAGCAGGTTGCCTTCATAGGCTGCGGGATTGATGACGAACTTGGCCGGCCCGGCATTCGCAGCAAAAATGAAGACATCAAGGTCATTCGTCTTGCTGATAATGCCGGAAGCAGACGCCGTTCCCTTGTTGAAGTTGAACGAGGTGCCCGTGGCAAAGGTGTTGCCGACGTCATCCGTGCGGTAGCCGAAGCCGTTTGCGGCCCGGGCAATGACGGACATGTCGTCCTGCAGCACTTTCGATCCGAGCGAGTTGGCGCCGTTGTACCACGTCGTGCGTGCGGAGTAATAGCCGACTCCCATGATTGGAGCCCAGGCGGCATTTCCGGGGTTGTATTCTTCCAGTTTAATGCCGCTGCTGTTGTACAGACTTTGGTGCTCCAGCCCGAAGCCGTGACCCGCTTCATGGGAGGCGACCTCAGCGATCCCTTTGATGCTGGTTCCAAAGTCGTCTGAAAAGGCGTAAACGACATTCGAATAGCTGTTGGTGAAGCTGTTCAGATAGGCCACGCCTCCTGCGGGGTCCATCAGCCAGTCTTTGTAAGAACCGCCGATGGCAACCCGCAGCGAGACCCCGTTGGCAAAGCTGGCGGGCTCGACCGTCGTGACATTGATATTAAACGGTGCGAAGTCTTCGGCAACGCGGGCCCAGATTTCGACAATCTGGCTGAGTTCCTCGCTGCTGAAAGTGGAGCGATCGCCATCGGTGCTGAAGGCCGGAGTGACGACGTTCGTGTGGCTTCCCCAGACTGCTTCGGTATGACCGTCGAAGTCCAGAAACAGGCTGGCTTTTGCGCCGGGGTTGCTGTTCAGTTGCGGCAGCGAAGAGAGAGCCTTGACGGGAGTTGTGGCTTTGACCGTCGGCAGGGGGGCCGCCTGTTTGGCAGGCAGGGGGCTTTTGACGAGTGTGGCGGAGAGCAGCGAACGAATCTCGAGTTGTTCCGAGCGGGCAAGCCCCTCGCCTCCCTGGCGTCGACGCTTTCGGAAGCGGCTGCGGTTCCACAACTGTTGACAGACGGCGTGCGCTCGCAACACAGATTTCAGCATGATAGCCCTCTAAGAGAATTCCAAATCCGTAGGAGGAGAGGCTCCATCCGCTCCAGCTGGGAGCAATTTCCCGAGCCGTCACTCTCGAACAGACGGGCGGAGAACTGCAGAGGCAGATCACTCCATTTACCGTCTCTCATCTTGTTTTCGGCCGAATCCACGTTAGCACTTGGAAAAGACCTCCCGCAATCATTTCAACCGGACTTTTGGGAATAAAGATTGTTGATGATGCGGATTGTGAGAGTTGAGCGTTGGCCTGTTTCGGCTGCTGACGGGGGATTTCAGTTGAACCAGACGGCGAACAGGAAGAATTCGCCTCCAAAAGCGGCCATCAGGGTTTCGGCGGTCCGTCCGCTGACCACGTCTCCTTCTTCGGCATAGGGGAGAGCTGAGTGGCCATGAGCCCACATCACAAGATCAAAACGGCTCGGTTCGTCGAACACCTTCTTCAGGTTGATCCCGATTCCGGGAGCCAATCGCCAATGGGGAATCAGCCGCTGTCCGTGGAGTGTCGCCTCCAGTTCATTCATCACCCCCTGCCAGGCATCAATCTGCTGCTCGCTGACCTGGACCCCGACCACACTTGTTTGCCGGGCATTGGGAATCCATTCATGATCGTTGTCGGTTTCGGTCTGAATGAGGTTCCACGACAGGCGGCTCTGATGGACCATTTCGAGGAGGTGCTTGCGGGCGCGAGGAAGTCGTTCCGGTTCTGCCAGCGGAAAGTTGATCAGGTGGATGGCTGCGACGGCATCTGCAAGGGAGTCGGCGTTGATGGGGCCGGCGCGGAAGCGGGCCTGTAAAGGAGCTTCTTCGCTGGCGGCTCCGGAGAAGAGGTAGGGGGCCAGGATGCTGTGGAACTGTTCCGAGTCGTATGCGAGCCAGCTTTCGCAGATTCCGCGCAGCAGATGGGTATAACCGATCATCCAGTGGACATCGCCGGCATCGAACGCGACATCAAACTGCTTCTCCTCCTCGGTGAGAGCGGGGACCCGGGGGTTGAGCTTGCGGAAAATCGTCCAGAAGGTTTCCTGTGGTGCGACCTTTCCGTCTCCATTGATGTCGAGCTGAATCAGCCCGACCGGAATCGTGAGTTTGACGTTGGGGTCACTGATCTGGCCGAGGACCTCTGCCGTCACCGTCAGGTCGTCGATCAACTGTTGCAGCAGCAGGCGGACACTGGCGTACGTCATGGGTTCGGGATTCAGGTTCTCCGGAACCGGGAGCCTCAACACCGGGAGGTCGGGGGCGGAGATCCGCAGGCCGTAGCGATACAGGTTCTGGGAAAGGTGCTCCACGGCGATCAACAGCCGGGTGACCCCCAGGGCGTACCGGGAATTCTGATCCTGCGGGTCGGCTGCCAGATTGGCCTCGAAATGTTGCACGGAACCTTTCAGGTCCCCGGTGGTGAGCGACTGACGGAGTTGGGTCTCGACCGCCGTTCGATCTTCGGCGGCAGCCGGTGATGCCAAGATGCAGCCAATGATTCCGAAGCAGAAGGCCGAGCGAAGCATGGGGATTTCCCGATTGTTTGGAAGCCGCAAACTGCGTGACCGATGATATCAGATGCCGAGACAGACTGTCGTGGCTCCCCGCAGGCAGGGCGAGGGCGTCTCCGGAATGTCACGCAGGAAAAGATTTCACTCAGGAAATTTGCCGATGGCCATTTTACTGGTCGCGGCCGATCCCAGAGCGATTTCGGTTCCACTCCGCTGGGCGTCAGGACGCCGACGTGACCGTGCGGCGGCAGCCGACTCATCGCTGTCTGTGCGTGTCGCGAGCGGGAGGAACGCACCTGGGGAAATGGGCTGGGGGCGATTCCGGCAGCCCCCGGGTCACTACTGCTCATGGCAGTTGAGGAGGAGTTCATCGGCGATCGACAGCCAGTCGAGTTTGGCGAAGGTGGTCAAGAGTACGTCGCGATAGAGCCCTTGCGACTGTTGAATGGCGCCTGAGGAAAACTCGGCTCGCAGCTGGCGGGCGAGTTCAGCTCGCACCATGTCATCGGCGGTTTTGGTTCCGTCCCGCACTGCGTCGTGCTGGCTGGCCTGTTCCAGGAGATGGCGTGTCTGCTTCAGCCAGCGTTGGTTGAGCTGCGGATCGGTTTCGAGCCATTCCGCCAGCACCATTGTTTCTGATTCCTCATCCGTCGGCTCGGGGTTCATTCCGATGCTGCGACCTGCCGTCCGGGTGGTTTTTCCGGGAACAGGTCCCTCCACATGGGAATAGAACAGACCGCCGGAGTTTGGAGCGCGGGTGGAATCTCCGAGCAGGTTGATTCCGACCGGCCCGGCGAAATAGTGGGCGATCGATTCCTTGACCTTCTGGTCCTGGGAAATCAGCCACATCACGAGGAAGAACGCCATCATCGCGGTGACGAAGTCGGCATAGGCGACCTTCCAGGCACCTCCCCCTTTGCCCGCCATGTTGGCTCTCCGCTGCTGAAAGCTGTGCTGTGCTCGATAATTCTGCGAAGGAACGATGCTGTGTCACGCGGCGACCGCGACGGAAGCTCCCCCTTTGAAGATCTCTTCCAGTTCGGGAAGAGTGGGGCGGGCATCGGTGGGGACCCCCCGTCGGGCTTTTTCAATAACCGCCTTGGGTGGAGCCCCCTCCACAAAGGAGACGATCGCGGAGGCAATAATCCGCCGCATGGTCTCTTCTTCGTGCCCCTGAGATTCGAGGCGACCTGCGATGGGACCAATCACGCCGTAAGAGAGCAGAATTCCGAGAAACGTTCCGACCAGTGCGGCACCGACCTTGTGGCCGATCACCTCGACCGGACCGTTGATGGCCTGCATCGTGACGACAATACCCAACACCGCAGCCACGATCCCAAAGCCGGGCAGAGCGTCTGCCGTGCGGGTCAGGGCACCGACCGCAGCGTGATGTTCCTGCACCATCACCTGAATTTCGGTGTCGAGAAGATCCTGAAGCTGTGGAGCGTCCGAACCCTCTCCTGCAGCGACCAGCGCTCCCGTGATGAACTCGGAGAGGTGATGATCTTTGGTCAGTCGGGGACAACGTTGAAAGACCGGGTTTGACTCCGGCTCGCTCAACATCGCTTCCCACGCGAGAAGGCCGTCTCGCCTGCCGACGCGGAAGAACTCGTAGAGCAGCGTGAAGACCTCGTAATACATTTTGCGGTCGCAGGAGCTCCCTTTCAGGAGCCCGAGGGTGTGCTTGACGACATCGGTCAGCACTTTTTTCGGGTTGCTGGCGATCATGGCACCCAGCGCAGCGCCGCCGATTGTCACCAGTTCCGAGGGGTGCAGCAGGGAGTGAACGTGTCCGCCAGCCATGCTGAACCCTGCCAGCACCGCTCCGATCACGATCACCAGTCCAAAGCAGACAATCATGGAAATCCTCGAATGCGCAGCCGGGCGCGCTCCCTTCACTCTTTATCGAAGGGGGAAAGTGATCCCAATCACGGAATCGCCGCCGCTACAACCGTTTTCATTGACGCGGTTGGGAAACTCGTGCAATTGCGTACATTCGGGCTACCAAGGGGGCGCCGACCGGCAAAACGTGCGCGACCAATGTTGGTTCAAAATGGAGCTGGGGCGCTGGCAACCTGCTTTGGCAATAACTTCCCTCTCAGAGGAAACTTGCATCAGCCGTTGGAAATGTTGCAAGTTGTTATGGGCAAATGGGTAAGGTTGCTTTTTCGGTTATTGCGGAGCGGGATTGTGGAAAAACTTTTCCAAAATGGGGGGCGGGAAAGAATTATAGAGTGGGACATGTAGATGCGTTGTTGTTGTGTACATCGAGGCCCCTCTCGTCGACGAGCAGGCGTGTTGGTTGAAACAGCAGCGGGGGATTTCCCGCGAGGATGAGAGCGGACTCTCAGTGACTATGTCGAATTCAGAAAACGCCCGGACCGACGAGTTTGTCCAGCTTTGGACTAAACACACGCGGGGATTGTTTGCCTACATCATGACTTTGGTGTTCGACGTCACGATTGCCGAAGACGTGCTGCAGGAGACCGCAGCGATCGCGTGGCGTCAGTTCGACTCTTTCGAATCAGGCACGAATTTTCATGCCTGGACAGCACAAATCGCCTTCAACAAGTCTCTTTCGGCGCTGAAGAGGAATCGTCGCGCCAGCTCGCTTGGTGCCGCTGAGCTGGCAGCGCTGTCGGATGAATCATTGCGGCAGGCCCCCGAAATTGATCGGCAGCTGGAGTTCCTTCATGCCTGTCTGCAGCAATTGAATGAGCGCGATCGTGACCTGCTGCATAGTCGCTATAGCGGCAAGCGGGACATCGCGACGATTGCGGGGGAGCTGGAGAGAACGACTTCCGCGGTTTATAAGGCTTTGGAGCGGATTCATGAGACACTGTTTACCTGTGTCTCCAAGAAACTGCGACAGGAGGCCCGTTCATGAACGAATGGAATGCCTCAGAGCTGGATGCGATGCGGGCAGCCTTCCGGGCTGCTGAGGATCAGGATGAGGCCGGGGGGGAAGCGTTGCGGATGTTGATCCAGCAGCGGCCTGAATCCCGGGCGAGCATTGTCCGGTTCATGGCTCTGCGGGCGCATCTCTACTGGCTCTACTCGTCTCCGCAGAGTGCGGTACAGGGGTTTGGGGGATCGCTACCCGTTTCCCGCCGCCGTTCTTTTGTTCAGAAGAACTGGTTCCGGTGGTCAGCCGTCGCCGCTGTTCTGGGGTTTTGCTCCCTGTTGTGGTATTCCACCTCGGCGAACCATTCGCTCCGGATGCAGCTCGTCACGGCGGTGGACTCCCGCCTGGAGTCGGGCGGAGCGGCCCTGTCCGCGGAGGCTCTGTCGCAGTTTCCCGTAGGGAAGACGCTGCACGTCAAAGGGGGATATGCCCGGATCGAGGTCGCAGGCAAGGCGTCTCTGTTTACACGTGGGGATTGCTCACTGCGGTTTCTCTCGCCGAATCGTCTGTATGTGGAACAGGGGACTGTTGGTGTGGCGATTGCCGATCATCAGGAACCGCTCCGCATCTCGACGCCTCGGGGTGATCTGCGACAGCAGGATGAGAATGTCGTCGTCACAGTTTCACGCGCGGGGAACACCGAGGTCAGTCCGTTTCGGGGGGGAGTCGAGCATCGACCGCCGGGTGATGAGGCGACATTGGCGGGGGCTCCCCCTGTGGATGTCACCCCTGAAATGAATTTCCCTGCCCTGGTCGATCTTTCCAGGCCTGCTGTGCGGTGGAATACAGAATCTCTGGCCACTGATGTCGTCCATTCTCGAGAGCCCTCTGGGAGGGCACTCGCGGATCAGCCGGAACGGGTCCTCATCGGCAATATCAAGAAGGTCGATGCCGCTCCCGGTCCTGTCTTGCGCCTGCGGGGAACGCCGTCGGGAAGTTTCCTCCGTCAGAATGAGCCGCTTCCAGAACTGACCGGGGAAACATTCACTGTTGAAATTGCCTTCCAGCCCAATTCACGACGACATGGGACCCTCCTGGCTGTAAAGCATTGGACGGATCAGCGGGTCCTCCCAGTCGATTCGCTGCTGATTGAATCCGCTCCTTGGGGATTTTCGCACACCCACGGTCTCCCTGCCGATTCGATTCGCGTGGTCTATCGGTCGACGCCGGCTTCCGATGGACCGGTTTCCATGTTTTCCCCGCCGCATGAATTTGATCCTGAGGCATGGTATCTCGCCGTTGTCGTGAAGACGGTCTCCACAATTCAATTGTGGGTGAATGGAAAGCTGTCTGCTGAGGAAAAAATTGCAGCACCTCTCCCGCCGCATGATTACGTCGTTGTGGGTGAACTGCTCGGAACGCGGGACTTAGGAATGTCTTACGGGCATGATCGACCGTTTCAGGGGGACATCGCCGAGGTCGCGGTTTATGACCGCGCTCTCTCCCCTGACGAGATCGCGTTGCACACACAAGTTTTTCTTGACGACATTCGTCGCAGGGATAATCCGTGAGGGCGTCGGTGTCTGACTGTTATTAAGTGACCTGGTTGAAGGTCTTTTGATGAAACCGTTTCGTTTTTCCCGTCGAGCGTTTACGCTGATCGAGCTGCTCGTGGTCATCGCAATTATCGCGGTGCTCATCGCCCTGCTGCTCCCCGCCGTGCAGCAGGGCCGGGATGCGGCCTGCCGCAGCCAGTGCAAGAATAACCTCAAGCAGCTGGTCCTGGCGATTCACAACGATGAATCGACCAACCGCCGGATTCCTGCCGGCTTCCAGGGGGACCGGCAGGATGGGGGCGCCTGCTGGGGCTGGACTCCCTCGCTCTTCCCCGACATCGACCAGACCGTGCTGGATAACGCGCTCTTCTCTTCTAACCGGGCATTGAAGCAGATGTACCGCAGCGGAGCATCGGCAGAGGACAAGCTCTTGCTGCAGACTCCGATTGCAGCGCTCCGCTGTCCTTCTGATGTTACTCCCGAATTGAACGACCAGGTGGCATTCGGGACGACCAGCCATTTCGATATCGCCACTTCAAACTCCGTCGGCATGTGTGGTGATGATCCGCAAGTCAGTATTGCAAACTCTCCGAAAGACGCAGACGGGAGCCCTCATGATCCGCAGGGCTCATTTTACGCCAATAGTTCTCTCGATCCTCGCGACTTCACAGATGGACTCTCCACGACGTTGATGCTGAGCGAGCGTGACGGCGGAGCGGCAGCCGAACGGGGCGCCACCTTCCGCGCAGCGGTCTGGGCCGGTGTGGGTCGCCAGAATAACAATGGCAACTATGCCACATTGAGGAGACTGGCACGGCACGGATTCCATATCAATCGCGACTCTACCGCCGGTGGGGGGACGGATTCCAACCTGGGCAAATGGGTCAGCAGCCTGCACGAAGGGGGGGCACGGGGCACTCGGGGACGGATCGGTTCGGTGCATCTCGGAGAATATTTCTTCGGGCGGGGTCTTCAAGCCCCTCGTTCTCCGGAGCGATCAGGTGATCTGTGGTGATTTTTGATTAAGAATATCAGGGCTGGTCATATCGACTACGCCAGGAAGTCTCGCCGACGTCAGCTTGCTGGAAGCTCGGCGGTACACATTGGTGTGTGGAGGTGGTGGGCATCGGATATTTAGCTGGGATTTGGCAGTCGACGGCTCTGACAGCAGATGGCAGAACGTTATCAGTCATGCTGTCACGGAGTGTCTACCGGATGGGTCAACGCTGTTGACGCGGTGGATGAGATCGGGGCGTGAATAATTCGGGGCTGCGAGGTGGTTAGGAGTTCATGGCCTTAACCGCATTGCGAGACAACGGGAAGGGCGACCTGCAGTAAAGCGGGTCGACCTTTTTTTTGGCGAGATATTTCAGTGATTGTGGCGTCCTGGATCAGTGTGAGGTGATTGGGGTTTTGCTGAGAACCTGTGAAGTGGCACTGTAAATGCAGGGTGAGGGGTGCGGGACGCAGGCGATGTGAGTTTATGTGCATATGCGATTAAAATAATGCTTCTGTGTGAGTTGATGTGTTTCTCTGTTGATTTCAGGTGGCACTGCCTTATAGTCAAACTGGTGGGCAGGCTGCGAACTGTGTCGTCGTTCTGACTGGTTAGGAGCGTGCAATGAGTAAGGTTCGATTGCGTGGTTTCACCTTGATTGAATTGCTGGTGGTCATTGCGATCATCGCGGTGCTGATCGCGCTGCTGTTGCCGGCGGTGCAACAGGCACGCGAAGCGGCTCGTCGCAGCCAATGTAAGAACAACCTGAAGCAGATGGCTCTTGCGGTTCATAATTATGAGTCGACTTACGGTCGGATTCCGGCAGGCTTCCAGGTCGACCGGCAAGATGGCCAGTCCTGCTGGGGTTGGGCACCCTCCCTGTTTCCCTATCTGGATCAAACCGGTCTGTATAACGAGCTGTTTTCGTCGAATCGTTCCTTGAAGCAGCTGTATCGCGCTGGGGCCTCTCAGGCTGATCAGCAGTTGCTTCAGACTCCCATCGCCGCCTTCCGCTGTCCCTCCGATACCACTCCTGCGCTGAACAATCTGATTTCGTTTAATGCGACTAACCGGTTCGATATCGCGACTTCGAATTATGTCGCCTTTAGTGGTGAAGATGCGATGCTATCGATCGCTGACTATCCCAATAACGCCGATGGGACACCGTACGAGCCCCGCGGCGCTTTTTTCGGCAACAGCTATCTTCAGTTTCGTGATTTTTCAGACGGACTTTCCAATACTTTGATTCTGAGTGAGCGCGATGGAAGTCCCACGGTAGCCTTGGGTGAATCCTTCCGTGCTGCTGTCTGGGCGGGTGTGGGCCGGCAGAATAATAACGGCGGGTATGGAACCGCCCGGACGCTCGCTCGTTATAGCTTCTTTATTAATCGCGATTACACTGCAAACGGGGGGGCGGTCGCGAATATGGGCAAGGGAGTGAGTAGCCTTCATGAGGGAGGAGTGCATGTTGCACTCGGAGATGGTTCGGTTCGCTTTCTCTCGGAAAACATCTCCTCGGGTGGCGTTTACAAGCCATTGGTGATCCGGGATGATGGTGTTGTTGTGGGTGACTTCTAGGATCTTTTCGCAACAGGGCGCGCGAGCGACTTATTAGAGCTCGCGCGACTTGGCGTTCATGGCGATGAAAGGCTCACTTTCGTGTGCCTTGTACCGACCGGTCAGGTTTGGACAGTATCTCGATGTGGTGTGGCGGGAGCATGAGGGTTTCTTGTCGCCGATTTGTCAATCGTGGATTTGAGTACGAATTCCGGAGTGGAGGAGAGGTTTTATGATGGCGCAGCTTGCGAGGGTCTGTGTACTCGGGCTCATTCCACTCATCTCCGGTTGTTTCTCCGGGGAAGCGACGGGAACGGTTGATGGCAAGCTGTATGTGAATGACGCCCCCATGGGCGGATTTGAGATTTCATTTACATCAGTCGCCCACGGCTTTGTCGCGAACGGATTTGCCCAGGCAGACGGCACTTACTGGCTCATTCGGGGGCGCGCTGATAAACAGATCCCCGTTGGCGACTACAAGGTGTCCATTGCTCCCTCTGCGTTTGTCCCTAATGTTAAAAAGCCGAACGTCAAGCTGGCTGGAAAGGTCTCCAGTCTGGAAGAAACGACCATGACTCAGACGATCAAAGCCGGTCCTAACGTGATTGATCTGCGGGTGACGACAGAGTAGCGCGTGTTCGTGATTTGATTTCCGCGCAGATTGAGGTGCAGTACTGCATTTCAACCTGCGTTTTATTGTTAATGCTGCTCCGTTTCGCGTCGGGTTGCGATGGTTCAGAGGTGGATAGCGGCCAGTGTGGGCAATAGATCTGAATAAGTATTCTGGGACTCTGCAGCAGCAAGCTGGCGAATCGCTTTAAGTTCAAGTGACATTGCAACTGCCATGTCATTGGTGTTTGCTGATGTGAGATTGCGACGGTGGGAGCAATGATGTTAAAGTGAGATTTAACGCTCACATGCGGGTCGGAGTGTTGATCGAGGTGTCTCGTACAGAGATGTTAATGCAGAATCAGTAGCCTCACATGGCGGGCGTGAATCAGCATGATCCTTACTTTCGTCGTTTGTCAGTTCTGGTTTCTGTGAGGAGGAGATGAAATGGTTGTGAAACGATGCGGTCGACGAGGTTTTACTCTCATCGAACTGCTGGTCGTCATTGCGATTATCGCAGTGCTGATCGCGCTGTTGTTACCTGCTGTGCAGCAGGCGCGGGAGGCGGCGCGTCGCAGTCAGTGCAAGAACAATCTGAAACAGATGGCACTGGCCATTCATAATTATGAGTCGACTTACCGTCGGATTCCCGCAGGATTCGTGATTGACTCGCAAAACAACGTTCCCTGTTACGGGTGGGCACCTGCGCTGCTCCCGTTTATGGATCAGGGCGGGCTGTATGATGCCCTGTTTGCCACGAACCGTGCTCTGAAGCAGCTTTACAATGCGACCTCCACAGACGCCGACAAGAAATTGCTGCAGACATCGATTCCGGCGTTTCGTTGTCCTTCCGATGTCACGGGGAATCTGAACGATCTGGAAGTCTTCGGGAATACAAACTACTTCGACATCGCCACCTCGAACTATGTCGCCTATTGTGGCTATGATCCATCGACGACAACGTTGAATCCGACCGGCCGCGGCGCGTTTTACGGTAACAGCTACCTTTCCTTGCGGGATTTTCCCGAAGGATTGACGAACGTCCTGTTCCTTTCTGAGCGTGACGGTGGAATTGCAGGGGGCGGCACCGCAACGTTCAAAGCGGCCGTCTGGGCTGGGGTGGGACGTCGCAACAGCAACGGTGCGTCTGCTGTCGCACGTTGTCTGGCCCGCGCCGGCTTCCCGATCAACCATGACTACGTGGCTGCGGGCTCAACGGCAGATAACCTGGGGAAAGGGGTTGGGAGCATGCATGAAGGTGGAGTGCACGCCGCCCTTGGAGACGGATCGGTCCGTTTCCTCTCGGAGAACATTTCAGTGGCAGGTGTTTACACGCCACTCATTCTGCGGGACGACGGAGTCGTTGTGGGAGATTTTTGATCGTTTTGACAGATTTGGACGGCTTCATCCCGCGCCTGCGGAGGCCCTGTTACGGGTAACGCGACACTCGCATTCGCCAGGGCGGGCAGGTCTGTCCGCAATCATGGATGCCGTGGAATCGATGACAGACGCTGCCAGATTTTTCTGGTGGCGTCTGGTTTCATTCAGGGGTGGATGTCCAAAGTTTTTGGGCAATCGGGGGGCATATGTTTCGTTATCACCGTTTCTGGCTGCCGCTGCTGGTGATCTGGGCAACAGGTTGCGATCCGATTTTGCGGACAGGAACGGTGGATGGCGTCGCATTCGTCGACGGCATCCCGACCGGAGGGCTTGAAATCACGTTCACGTCGACATTGAACGGGTCGGAAGCGATCGGCTATTCGCAGCAAGACGGGAGTTATACGCTGGTCCGGGGGCGTGGCCACCGCGAACTTCCCGTCGGCGAGTACAAGGTGACTGTCGTCCCGACAGAGATGGTCTACGACATCCCGAAGCCCGAACTGACATTGGGGGGAGGAGTGGAGCGACTGGCGTCCACAACCTTCGTCCAAACGATCCAGGAAGGACCGAACATCTTCGACTTGAAACTCACCAGTCAGAAGAAAGAGTTCCTGCCGCCCGAATAGGTGGCGCGTCTCAAAGCTGGCCGTGAGTGCCCCTCGCTGGAGGAAAGGCCCCGATTTCCTGCGCGGGGGCAGTTCACCGAGGCCTGAAAGTGCTCGAGTTGCTGCGGGCTCTCATGAGCGGGTTTCGTCAGCACGGCGGGTCATCGCGAAGTAGATGACGTAGAACCATGACAAAATTCCAGCGATGATTCCCCAGAGAATCGAGCGGTTTCTCTGCCACGAGCACACGACCGCCAGCACGGTTCCGAGTGTGACACCGGACTGGGTGACGACCTGGACATTCTGTGGGATTTCAGCCAGCAGCATCGGGGGCCTCCTGGTGGCGATTTGATCGGTATGGGGATGATTATCGGGTCGATCCGTCGCAAATGCGTACGAGCGAACCCGAGGGGACGCTGGGCGATGGACAACTCCCGCAGGATCGTTGTGTCTGTGGAAAGCGGCCAGCAGTCTCTTCTCAATGTGCCATGCGAATGGTCGCGAGTCCAATCTCCGGGAGCGATCTTTTTCCGAATTCTGTTATCCCCCGGTCTGGGGATCAGGCTGTGGCGCCTGCCGCGGCGTGGATCGTCCATCGGTAATCACGCTGACATGACCATCCCCTTCGATATAAGCCTGCCTGACAGACTGGATGTCGCTGACTCCTTTGAGTCGCAGCTGGCTGAGGAGGTCCGCTTCCGTCATCAGTTCTGAGGCGAGATTCTGTGGGTGAATTTTCCCATCTTCCACCACCAGGAGCGGAGGTCGCTCGATCAAGGGACGGGCGAAGGGAACATGGAAAGCCATGACGTCCAGCACGTACTCCCAGAAGATGATCGTTGCGATCAGAATCAGTCCATCGGTGATTGACTTGTAATCAGCCGACATCGCATTCTGTGCCGCATCGGCGATCAGGATGATGACCAACAGATCGGCAGGGCCGATGGCGGCGGTCTGGCGTCGAAAGGCCCGCAGAAACAGGAACAGCGCCAGATAGGTGCAGGTCCCCCTGATGAAGATCTCAAGGGGCGAGACCGAAGGGACAAACATTCCGGACCAGTCAAGATTCAGCCAGCCAGGCATGGTGAGCTCCCGGGGTCGACTCCGAAAAGAACAGGCGGTCTGCGTGCTCACGGAAACCTGTGCGCTCACGGCAGCCGCATGCGGCTGTGACCGCTTCGTCGCCTGCAAAATGTAGGGGACCCCAACAGATGGCGCAAACAGCACGCAGTGCTGAATGCCTGCAGCAATTTTCTTGCCATCCTCTCTGCGGTTCACTTCCCGGGGGAACCGACTTCCGCCGTGGTGTGGCTGTCCTGCGATCTGTCAGCCTTGAGTGCCCAGTGGCTGGCGAGTGCTCCACAGAGAATCAATTGCAGCGGGTGGTAGATCATCATCGGGAGCAGAACCAGCCCCAGGCCGGGATGAGCTCCGAAGATCAGATTGGCCATCGGAACTCCCGTCGCCAGCGACTTCTTGGAGCCGCAGAAGACCACGGCAATACGATCGGCGAAGGGAATCCCCAGCAGATCGCAGCAGGCTCCGCTCGCGAACAGAACCAGAAAGAACAGCAGCGTACACCCGATGAAGGTGGCGGCGACGATCCAGAGTCCATGAGAAGTCCAGATCCCGAGCTGGATCGAATCACAGAACGAGGTGTAAATCAGCATCAGGATGGTCAGTCGGTCGACGGTATTGATCAGCTTCTTGTTGCGGGCCGCCCAGCCTGCCAGAAACAATCTGGAAAACTGACCCAGAAGCAGAGGGCAGATCAGCCAGATCACGAGATCCAGAATGACTTCCTGCAGAGAGAAGGAGACTCCCGATGTTTCGGTAATGAGGCTGATCCAGAAGGGAGTCAGGAAAACCCCGAGCAGGCTGGAAAGGGTCGCATTGAACAGGGCTGCCGGAACATTCCCTCGGGCCGCGGCGGTCATCGCGATCGACGAGGAAACTGTTGAGGGGAGGGCGCAGAGATAGAAGAACCCCAGTCGCAGGTCGGCAGGAAGCCCCTTCTGAGTCGCAAAATAAATCATGAACCCCAGCGCCGGGAAGAAGAGAAAGGCACAGCCCTGAATCAGCAGGTGCAGCCTCCACTGTAGGGTGCCGGCTCGCAGAGCGGCGAAGGAGATCCCCAGACCGTGCAGGTAAAAAACCAGAGCGATCCCTCCTTTGGTGATCAACTCCGGCTGCAGCCAGCCCCCCTTGGCTCCCGGAGCGGGGAAAAGCCAGGCGAGAGCGACGGCGACCAGCATGCCGGTTAAAAACCAGTCAGGCCGAAATCGTCGAATCGCTGCACGCATGGAAGTCTGCCAAAGGGCGGTTTGGTGGTTGTCCTCCGTTCATTTCAGCGGAGGGGGGCTCTGGAGGCAACTGGTGACAAGGGAGAGCTGGACGACTGAGCGAAGAGATCTGGTGTTTCAATGTGTTCAGGCCGGATCCCCAACCCCACGAGGCGTGCCGCCAGACGTCTCAGGAGCGGAGCAGCCAGTCCGAGCAGAAGCCGTGCAGGTCGGGGAATAACGACTCCCTTTTGCGGGTGTCCTGGGCGGAACATCCGTCGGTGAATCCATGTCTGCAATGTCTGAATGAATTTCACAGGGAATTCGCGGCGGCGTTGCACCGCTTCGAGATCCTGAAGGCGAACACCCTCCTCGCGAAGTCGGGCAGCGAGCAGATTGGCTGCGGCGACGGCGTCCTGCACGGCGAGGTTGACTCCCACTCCTCCCGCCGGAGACATCGCATGCGCAGCGTCACCGATGCAGAGCAGCCCGGGCCGGGCCCAGTTCTGGAGACGATTGATCTGCACGGTCAGCAGTTTGACCTGGTTCCAGTTTTGGAGAGTGGAGACCACTCCGCGAAGCATTGGCACGACATGTCCGATCTGCTCCTGAAACGCGACGAGCCCCGCCAGTTGAATGGCAGGAAAAGAGCCTTTGGGGATCAGTGTCGCACACTGCATGTATTCGCCACGATCGATCGTCACCATGACATGTCCATCGCGAATCCAGCCGAGCGAGTCGCGTCGATCACCATCGGGCCGGGGCAGGCGATACCAGAGCACGTCCAGTGGAACGCCGAATTCCTTGACCGCCAGCCCTGCCTGCTCGCGAACTGTTGAATGCCGGCCGTCACACGCCACAACCAGATCCGCCTGCACGGAAAACGCTCCGTCGGGGGACTCTCCCCGCACGCCGACGACACGGCCGTCTGCCATGATGAGGCCTGTCACGGTGGAAGACATTCCCAGATGAAATGTGGGATAGCGTGCCCCCTGCGTCGCGAGGAACTGCAGAAAATCCCATTGTGGCATGATGGCAATAAACTTGCAGGTTGTCGGCAGGTGGCTGAAGTCCGGACCGTTCAGCTGGCGTCCTTCAAACGAAAGGGTCAGCCGTTGGTACTGCTGATGCGGCAATTTCAGAAACTCTTCCAGCAGCCCGAGTTCGTGCATGAGTTCCAACGTCGAAGGGTGGATCGTGTCACCTCGAAAATCACGGAAGAAGTCCGCATGTTTCTCAAGAACCACAACGTCGACACCGGCGCGTGCCAGTAGAAAGCCGAGCATCATCCCGGCCGGACCTCCCCCCACGATGCAGCAGGTTGTTGTCACGGGCGGAAGCTGGGACATGTTCAGAAAACCCCGTGGTTTGCGGTCAATCACTGAGGCCTCAAAAGGGCGAACCCTGAATGTGAACTGTCAGTGGTCGGGACTCGACGGGAGTCAGCATGGTCGATGGGACGGGCCGCGACCAGCGCTCCGGGCCGTCATCAGGGCATCAAATAGAAACAAACCGCCCGGAAGCCGGACGGTTTGCATGGAATGTCATTCTGTCAGCCCCGGTTATTTGCGGGGAGCTTCCCAGTGTGGCAGGGAGACGTTCGAACGGTAGTTGGATTCGTTGTAGTCCGGATTCCGCTTGGGAGCGTAAATCTTGTCTCCCTGGAACGGCGTATCCTGGGTGTAGATCCAGAGCGAATTCTCGTCCCAGAACACGATCTCATCACGCTGGTCACCGGTCAGATCGAGCGCGTTTGCGGTCAGGTCCGGATGGCCATCGTCGGGGAAGACCACCACGCGGCGCAGGTTGCCGTCGACCATCCCGCCGTCCCGGACATTCCCCCCGAGGAGGATAAACTCCTGGCCGTCACCGCGCCAGTTGATCGGGAGCAACGGACTGCCGCCGTGGAACGGCTCTTCCTGCTGGAGCATTTCGCCGGTGTACTGGAACATCGAGACAATCCCCGGGTTTCTCCAGAAGCTGATCGTGCAGTACTGCAGGCCAGGCAGGTCAGGACGGAACTTGCCGACCGTCGATGTCTGCGTATGGCCAATGCGGTAGTGCCGTTCGATGATCCCCCGGTGATCGACCAGCGCGAAGCCGTCGTCGCTGCTGCAGTAATAGGTTTTGATCTCTTCTTTCGGGTCATCAGAAAAGTTCCCGACAGCGATCGAGTCGGCATGCTGTTTCAGGTTCTGGTAGTTCTGCCAGAGTTCCTTGCCGTCGGCATCCCACATGGCGTAGCCGATGGCCACGCGGTCGCGGCCGTCGCTGCTTCCCGGAGCAGGGTAGGGGTAGTGCCCCAGCATCCCCTGACCGGACCACAGCAGCTGCATGTCGCTGTTGTAAGCCCAGAAGTTCCAGTACCGGTCCTTGACGATGAAGTCGCGTCGACGCGGATCTCCGGTCAGGTTGAAGAAGGCGATGCAGTCTCCGTTGCTGACGTTGGTCGGATAGGGTTCTTTGGGGGGCTGGATGTCGCGCGGATAGCTGGTCACTTCGGGGCAGGGGACTGACTTCTTGACTTCGCCGGTTTTACCGTCCAGCAGGAGCAGCTGGCGGCCCCAGCCGCAGAGAACTTCATTGTTGCCGTCGCCATCCACATCGTGAATCTGAAACGGGAGGTCGTTGCTGACGATGCCGCGCCCTTCCTGCGGATTCCCTTTCTGCCAGAGGATTTTGCCATCGAGATTGACCGCCGTCAGGCAGGTCAGCACGCAGGCGGCATCTCCGTCGGACATCGGTTTGTTCTTGGCGAACAGAATATCGAGCTGGCCGTCACCATCGAGATCCCCGAAACGGATGTTCCGTCCCGAACCAAAGCCGACGGTGGCAATCTTCTTCCACAGTTTGGGTTGAGGGTTTGCCGCCTGGAGGGCCTTCAGTTCGCCTTCCCGCTTCTGGATGCGGGCTGCGATTTCTTTCTCTGTCTGTGGTGACACGGTGACCTTGAAGTTCTCGTACTTCGAGGGGGAATTGGTAGCAATGCCGACCTTGCCTGACAGGATTTCGGAGCTGTCCGCGGTCAACACCTGTTTGCCGTCCACGAAGGCCCGGATTTTGGAACCTTCGTTCTCGACTTTCAGCTGGTAGGTCTTGCCCGGTTCGTACTTGAAGTCGGCGGATGCGAGATCGACCCAGACCGGCGTGTTGAAGTCTTTGTCGATCGGCTGACGGATGCGCAGCTGGACTTTGTTACCACCGGTCAGGCTGAACCAGTAGAAATGACGATTGGTGTGATAGCGGAACGCGAGTCCAGATGACTCTTCCTTGCGGAGGGGGGTCACTGCTGCTTCGACGGTGCAGTCAAACCAGGCGGGATCACCGGTGATAAACAGCGGCGTGTAGGAAACCGTGTTCCCTTTACCGCCGAGGGCGGTCTGTTCCAGATACGGTTTGCCATTCTCGACTCCGGCGGTCCAGACATCGAGGTGGCAGATCGCGTTCTCCCACGGTTCGAGGGGAATGCCGCGATGGCTCAGGTAGTGGTATTCCTGAATGGCTCCGCTCACCTGATTGATGTCGACAATCGGCTGGCTGAGGACCCCCTTCGGATAATGACCAAAGTCGTCCGAAAACAGAGTGACGGGCTCGGCCGCCCCGATTGACGAGGTGGCCAGAAAGAGTGCACCCAGGACAGCAAGGCTTCGAGTGGAGATGATTGTTCGCATGCAGTGACTCTTCAGAGGGAATCAGGCGGGAAACGACTGAAGCGTCAAGTCAGTCGCCATGTCAAACTTCGAACATATCAAAAGTGGCTTGGGTGAAGAAGGCTGCCCCATCGTGTTTCAGGCCAATTATCACTTTTCTAAACTTTGTTATCAGTTTTCTATGTTTTGCTGCCCGGAGTCGACTTAAGCGTGGAATTCGAGTTGCCCGGGGCATCACCGGAACGGTGCGACGGATCTGGCGTTGACGGTCAAACGGACCCCCTGTCAGTGAGAAGAAAGCGGGGCGCCACAACGTCGCAGAAACCATCGCTGCGGGAGAGTGGAGCAGCGGCGGGAACGAGAAAGCAACGTCTCTCACAGCGTGAGAGCATTCCCGGTCTGCTGCGGGATGACGTCCTCAATCCAACAGGAGCTTGAGTGTAGATCTGGCCGCGTGGAGGCGTGCTTTGGTCCAGTGAGAAGGACTGTGCGACGCACCGGAAAGGAGCACCCGTGCGGGAACGAGCAGCAGAGGTCACACAGGCAGTCCGGTGTGTCATGATGCGGAGAATTGAACGGTTCTCCGCAGCAGGTCAGAAATCGGGACAGTGCGCTATTCGGAGGTGAGCCGAAAGTCGACGACTGCGGGCTTCCCAACTTCCAGCGCGGCTTCGAGTGTTGTTTTGGAATTGTAGCGGGATGGAATCGATTCCCGACGGCCGCCTTTTTTCACCGGGTCGCTCGACTCCTGATCCCGTTCGACAAAGGTCGATATTAACACGCGATGGTGTCCGGGCAGAGCCCCTGCTTCCGTGGCGGTATAGCTCAGAGTGTAGTGGCCGTTCGAATCGGTGCGGCCTGACGAGAGCCGACCTCCTCCTTCCGGGCGGAAGACCACTTCCGCATCCGCGAGTGGTTGACCGTTCAGCGTCACGTTCCCCTGCACCTGTACGAGGCCCCCGGAATTGCCACCGCTGCATCCCCAGCAGGCGAACAGAATGGGGAGGCAGAAGGCCAGCGGGCACACAAAGTTCAAGCGAATCATCTTTGGACTTGGAATATTGCTTATCAAGGGATGATCCGCCACGAGACGGCTCAGGGCGGATGTGGCACATCCTGGCCCGAACCGATTCCGGGCTGTTCTTGAACAGGTTGCTCTTGCCACTCCCCGCGCCGTAAGCGCTTCGTCTGATGAAATGCTCAGTTCCGCGTGGCGAGAACGGGAAATCAACAGCGCAGAGGCTCTAGAACTCGCCGATCGTCTGGCCGTCAGCCATCTGTCCCAGTTTCTGATAGGTCGCACCGTCAACGTTCTCGCTGAGCAGCCGAACTCCTCCATCCCCCATGAGGACCTGCACGCCGAAGCCCCCCTTGGAAACGTTGCCGCTGTCACCTGCGCCGGTGCCGGGCGAACGAATTCCTCCGTGCATGCTGGCCATGGAGTTGTTATTGGTGCCGTTGATCAGCCAACCGGCGGCATTTTCCATGCGGACCAGATTGGCGTACTTGTTGGCATTCACGTCACGGCCCCGGCCAACCCACACCGCACCGCGTCGCATTTCGGAATCGATGCCGTCCCAGAATCGCTCACCGACTGCCACCGTGTTACTGAGTCCATCGGTGACGTCGCGGAACCGGACGGCGCTGTTGTGCCAGAACATTCCGCGCGAGCTTGGAACGATCGAGGTCTGAGAGTAGTCGGCATTGGCTCCACTGCCGCTGACTGCTGGGTAAGAAGAGCGGGCGTGACCATCACCATTTCCGTCGCCACCCATGACAATCGCGGTGTGCAGAACCGGAGCGGACTCGGTCGGGCACTGAAAGACTGGCAGGACGGTGCGAGTCAGGTGATTGGGGCCGGCGGGATAGTTCGCTCCGTTGGGGGCCAACTGGTTGTACAGCGGCGCCTGATCGAGATAGGGCAGAAGGTATGTCGACCACGCCCAGCCTCCTGCGATGGCAGACGCCTTCGGGGCGCTCGGCAGGACTTCGGGAACCGCGGTGCTGTTGACGTACATCAGCAGTCCTCCCATCGGGAGAACGTTCTGAACGTCGTGATAGTTGTGCAGAGCCAGGCCGATCTGCTTGAGATTGTTTTTGCACTGCGAGCGGCGGGCCGCTTCCCGTGCCTGTTGAACAGCAGGAAGGAGCAGAGCGGTCAGCACTGCGATGATCGCGATGACGACTAATAACTCGATCAGAGTAAAGCCCGAGATTTTCTTTGAGCCCAAGGGTCTCATGGTCATCTTTTGTTCCAGTGATAAGAAATCTGTTTACAACTGGGCGTTTGGGCACCAGAGAAGTCTCTGCCTCGATCAGCGGGGGAAAGCCCCGGACTGTGCTGTCGAACGGGAGCGTGCCCGCAGCAGTCAGAGAGGAAGATCGGATTTGACTGTGAAGGGAGCGTTAAGAGAGTTTGAATTCTTCGCATCCCAATGGAACCAGCGGAGAGCTGTCCCTCCCACGCGGGAGTCGATTGCCTGGCGTTTGGAAGTGAATGTCCGCGTCGCTCTCCGGCGGGGAGAAAGAAATTCCTGCCGGGCAGTTCCCACATCGCCAGTGCCGCTGCCAAAAAAAGAAACTCGCGACGGTCCGGGGACCAGCGCGAGTTTCCGATGAGTTTGTCGAGGTGAGCTTCCGCCCGTTGTCACACGCAGCAGGCGATCAGCCGACGCTCCCTTCCATCTGCAGTTCGATCAGCCGGTTCATTTCGACTGCGTATTCCATCGGCAGTTCTTTGACGAGCGGCTCGATAAAGCCAGTCACGATCATGGCCGACGCTTCGGCTTCTGTCAGACCACGACTGGTGAGATACAGCAGTTGCTCTTCAGCAATTTTGGAAACCGAGGCTTCGTGTTCGATCGCCACATCGTCTTCTTCGACTTCGATGTAGGGGTACGTGTCGCTGCGGCTTTCCGGATCGAGGATCAACGCGTCACAGACAACGTTGCTCTTGCAGTTGAGGGCGCCGTTCTGCACTTTCACGAGGCCGCGGTAGCTTGAGCGGCCACCATTCTTGCTGATCGACTTGGAAATGATGCGGCTCGACGTATTGGGAGCACAATGCACCATCTTGGCACCGGCGTCCTGATGCTGACCTTCGCTGGCGAAGGCAATCGACAGGGTCTCACCCCGGGCACCCGGCTCCATCAGGTAGACGGCCGGATACTTCATCGTCAGCTTGGAGCCGAGATTGCCGTCGATCCACTCCATCAGGGCATCGCCATAGGCCATGGCCCGCTTGGTGACGAGGTTGTAGACGTTGTTCGACCAGTTCTGGATGGTCGTGTAACGGCAGCGGCCCCGGCGTTTGACGAGGATTTCCACCACGGCGGAGTGTAACGAGTCGCTGCTGTAGGTCGGAGCGGTGCACCCTTCGACGTAGTGCACGCTGGCCCCTTCGTCGACGATGATCAGCGTTCGTTCGAACTGGCCCATGTTCTGGGTGTTGATCCGGAAATACGCCTGCAGCGGGAACTCGATGTGGACTCCCGGCGGAACATAAATGAACGAGCCCCCTGACCAGACGGCGGAGTTGAGGGCGGCGAACTTGTTGTCGCTGGGCGGGATGATCGTCCCGAAGTATTCCCGGAAGATTTCGGGATGCAGCTTCAGCGCGGAGTCGGTGTCGGTGAACAGGACTCCCTGTTTGGTCAGGTCTTCCTGCAGCGAGCCGTAGACCACTTCCGATTCGTACTGCGCTTTCACCCCGGAGAGATACTTGCGCTCCGCTTCCGGAATGCCAAGGCGTTCATACGTCTTGCGGATATCTTCCGGCACGTCATCCCACGACTTTTCCTGCCGGTCGCTGGCTTTGACGTAATAGTAAATGTTCTGGAAATCGATCCCCGACATATCGCCCCCCCAGTGGGGCATCGGCTTCGAGTTGAAGATCTCCAGCGACTTCAGACGGAAGTCTCTCATCCAGCCCGGCTCCCCTTTCATTTCGGAGATCTGGGCCACGATATCAGCATCCAGTCCCTTGCGGGACATGAAGGAGTATTTGTCGGTCGGATCGTGAAACCCGAACTGATATTCCCCCACGGGGATCTCAGCGGATTCGGTATTCAGGGCGTCGAGAGTAGACATATCAGGACAGCTTTCTCCGATGGAAAGTCGGGATTGCGGAGGAATTATTGAAGGAAGTCGATGCCTTGAAACAGTTCTTCCACAGCACAGTCGAAGCCGGGAAGAAAAGCGGAAACCAACCGGTCGCCCCGGCTGAAGACCGTCGGCTCATCGTCGATCCGGTAGGCATGCACACGTGTATGGTCCGGGTCGACGACCCAGACTTCTGAAACTCCGGCTCGCAGAAACTGGGAAACTTTCTCCAGAATCTCCGGCCAGCGATCGTTGGGGGATTTCACTTCGATGGCCACGTCCGGCGGAACGGTGAAGTACTTGCGCGGCATGCGGCCGTCAATCAGTCGAGCTCGTTGAATCACCAGCAGGTCCGGTCCGCGAACCGTATCGGGATCGCGTTCCGTCAGGACACCGGGGTCATTGCTGGCTGCCCGGTACTCTGCTCCCTGGCTGATCCACCGAAACAGTACGCCCGCAATATTCAGGCAAACAGCCCCATGCCAGCCTCCAGGGTTGGTCATTGCGATCACCTCTCCATGAATCAGCTCGACCGGCACGTCGAAAGACATGTCGGCGAACTGGTTGGCAGTGATAAGTGTCGAGGTGGACATGGGGTGAACCTGCTATCGAAGCCGGATCAGAGGGCTGCGGCGGCTTCTTCTTTCTGGGCGGTGGCCTGTTCTTCGGCAGCCGCTTCCGGATGGCGTTCGCGAACACCGGCGTAGCCGTGAGCGTGCAGCTCATGAGCCAGCTGGGCATCGCCTGATTCCACGATGCGGCCGGCCAGCATCACATGGGTAAACTGCGGCACGTTGTATTCCAGGAGCCGCTCGTGGTGCGTGATGATCAACACCCCGAGGTGGGGACCCGTCAGCTTCTGCAGGCTTTCGCTGACGACCCGGACAGCGTCGCTGTCGAGGCCGGAGTCTGTTTCATCGAGGATCGCGAACTTCGGCTTGAGCATCGCCAGCTGGAGAATTTCCATCCGCTTCTTTTCGCCGCCCGAGAAGCCTTCATTCAGGTACCGGCGGGCGAATTCCGCATCGATATTGAGTTCCTGCATGGTCTTCCGCAGCTCGGTGCGGAACTCCCGCATCGGGATCAGCTCTTCGCCTTCTTTACGGTTCGGATTGCGAACGTTGGTGATGGCATGTCGCAGAAAGTCCGCGACCTTCACACCGGGGATCGTGACCGGATACTGGAACGCGAGGAACAGCCCCAGCCGGGCGCGGTCGCTGGGATCCAGATCCAGCAGGCTCTGGCCGTTGATTTCAATGGAGCCGCGGGTCACTTCATATTTGGGGTGCCCGACCAGAGTGTAAGCCAGAGTGCTTTTGCCGGAGCCGTTCGGGCCCATCAGCGCGTGGACTTCACCCTGCCGCAATTCGAGATTCACTCCCTTGAGAATCTCGGTTTCGCCGACCGACACATGCAAATCCTGAATCTTCAAAACACTCATCTGCTTATTGACCGATCTAAATAACTTGGCTGAGGCTGTGTCGCCGATTCCGTGAACCGATCTGGACGGACTGTTCAGATCGCCGTGACGGGGCGGTTCAACCCTGGCAACTTCTGGACTTCTCAATGGGTGACTTTTCCGAAGTCACCAGAACGGCGGCCTCACGTGGCCGACTGACAAGGGCTGTGTCAAAAACTTTCAGTAACAGGTTCTCGCGCGAAGCGGCGCCGCTCAGGCGAGGATCAATTGCGGGTCTTTCACATACCCGGTGTGATGGGGAACAGGCAGTGTTTCGGTCGCTCCCCGGTTGATTTTGCGAGCCCGGATCTTGTCCTGAATCCGCATAATTCCTTCGAGTAACGCTTCGGGCCGGGGAGGGCAGCCGGGGACGTACACATCCACCGGGACGACCAGATCGACCCCCTTGACGACGTGATAGCCATACTTGAAGTAAGGTCCGCCGCCGACGGTGCAGGCCCCCATCGCGATCACATATTTCGGGTCGGCCATCTGCTCCCAGAGCCGGCGCACACGGCTGGCCATTTTGTAGGTCACGGTCCCAGCCACAATCATCAGATCGGCCTGACGGGGTGTTGCCCGAAAGGCCCCCGCACCAAAGCGGTCGACATCGTATCGGCTGGCTCCCGTGGCCATCATTTCAATAGCACAGCAGGCGAGTCCGAACGTCATCGGCCAGACACTGGATTGCTGTGCCCAGTTCATCGCCTGTTCCAGCGTGGTGGTGATGACATTCTCTTCGAAGCGGCCGTCGATCCAAGTCATCTGAACTGCTCCTGCGTGCGCCGAATGGACAGTGGAATCACTGATGAGACTGATGGCTGATGCTTGTTAAATTCTGGCTGCCGGAAACACAATCCCCGGCAGGCGACTCTCAATTTTGATGAAGCTCCGCCCGCTTCATCGCGACATCGGGGTTTCCGTCGCTGTTTCTCCCACGTGAAATTCGCAGCAATGATGCCCATCGAGCCGGCAGGCGGAAAGTTCCACCGGGGTTCCGAGGACCTCTGTAAAAACCGATTGCTCCATCTCACAGAACGACGCGTCCTCTGCGACGAGACCATGATACGGGCAATTATGTTCCCGGAGAACCGGCAGGCTGCCGGGTGATTCCTCCAGTGAATATTCCACATCAAATCCGAGCTGGGTCAGCCGGTTGCACATTCCCTGCAGCCGCCCGGCGAGGCTCCCCCCCTCCTGAACCGACCCGAATCTCTCAATCAGCGACTCTTTCAGTCCATTGAGGACCTGCTGCCGCACTCCAGTCTGATCAATCCGCAGGATTTCTTTCCAAAGGAGGGCTGCAATTTCGGCGTGATCGCTTCCTAACGCCCGGACCCCCGCTTCGGTGAGGGAGTACGTATGGCTGGGGCGTCCGCGGGATTGTCGAGCGACGGTCTTGGTGACCAGTCCATCGGCCTCCAGCCGGGCCAGCCGATGCCGGACAGCCGTCGCCGTCACTCCTGTCTTGGCGCAAAGCTGTTGGATTCCAGCAGGTTGTGCCCGTTGCAGGAGAGACAGAAAGTCGCGATCGCTGCTGTCCCGGTGGGTCATCATGGATTGGCTGATGGAGTCAATGACACTCTGTTTCTGTTGATGGCCCCGATTGGTCCCCGGGGCGCATCCATCCCAGTATACCGGTCAGCGGATTTTTGACAATTTGCGTTGAGAAAAAGTTTTTCGATTGCAACTCATTCTCAATAAACCGGTTAGGTGCAGTTTCTGTCCGATTTCGTTGTCGGAACTCCCGTTCTTCGGAAAACCGTCTGAGTGGTGGTGGCTCCCGAAACGTCGACTGTTCCCGTATCATCAGCGTGGACCATCCCCGTCGAGTCTCTCTGGAAGCAAGTCCATGATGCGTGGATTTTTCGTACTGGCCCTGTGTCTGTTCGTCCCTGGCGGTGTTTCTGTCGCGGAAATGCCTCGTGGTCAGCGGGTGCTGCTCCCCGGTGAACTGCCTGAGCCGGCAGTCGTATTCCGGTCATCCACCCGGACGACAGTTGGGCCTTGGCCGCATCGTTATTACTGGGGGAAGGGATTGACCACGCTGGGGGACAACACAACCGTGTATGCGCAGGACGTCACCGATCTCGAAAAGGCCGTCGAAGCGGTCGGGAACCGCAAGGTGGGGGAGTTATCCTCTACCGAGCGGGATCGGGTCGCCCGTGAGATTCTGAAGGCAGCCCGGGGAAATGCCAGCGGATTCGGTGCCAACGCCAAGGAGCTGGGGCTGACACACGATTACCGGTTCCTGCGGCAGTAACGGCAGGCCAGTCTTGGAAGTCCGGAAGGTCCGGGGTCCTGATGGCAGGTGTGCTCCCTGTCTCCCATTCTGTGTCCGGCGAGTTGATCAGGCCGGACTCGTTTATTTCTGACAGCCTCCTCGGACGCTGTCCTCTTTTGACGTGAAGTTTATCGCTGAAATGTCCATTCCGAAGGTAGCAATCGTTGGGCGCCCGAATGTCGGGAAGAGCTCCATCATGAACTGGCAGGCGGGGAAGCTGGTTTCCGTCGTTGACCCAACCGCCGGAGTGACCCGCGACCGTGTCGAGTACATGATGACTCACCGCGACCGCTATTTTGATCTGGTCGACACCGGGGGAATCGGGATCGTTGATTCCGATGACCTGAGTGAAGACATCGAGCGGCAGATCCAGAATGCCATCGATGAAGCCGATATGATCCTCTTCGTCGTCGACGGACAGGCCGGGTTGACTCCCTTGGATAAGGTGGTGGCCGAGCGGCTCCGGAAGATTGATGTTCCCAAGCTGATCGTCGTGAATAAATGTGATTCCACGAAAACCGATCTGGAGATGCACGAATTCATTGGCCTGGCGAACGCGCCGATGATTCAGACCAGTGTGAAGGGGAATCGGCACCGGGCGGAGCTGCTGGACGAGATTGTGGAGCTGCTCCCTCCTCCGGATGACAATGAAGGGGAGCAGGGAGAGCATCAGTCTGAGGAACCAGAACTCAAGCTGGCGATCGTCGGTCGGCGAAATGTCGGGAAGAGCACTTTCATTAACGCGCTCGCCCAGACCGAACGGATGATCGTCAGTGAAATCGCCGGCACTACGCGGGACAGCGTCGACGTCCGATTCGAGTTCGACGGCAAATCATTCGTGGCGATCGATACGCCGGGGGTCCGCAAGCGGACAAGCCTGGCCAATGACATTGAGTATTACGGGCTGGTCCGGGCTCAGAAGAGTATTCGCCGCGCGGACGTTGTGCTGATGTTCTACGATGCGACCGAGCACATTTCCCGTGTCGACAAGCAACTGGTGGACGAGATTCTGGAGCGCAGCAAGGCCTGCATCTTTGTCGTCAACAAGTGGGATCTGGGGCTGGAAAAGGGAATGACCAGCGAGAAGTGGGGAGAATATCTCTCCACGACGTTCGGCATGTTGCGACATGTGCCCGTGGCGTTCATTACCGCCAAGGACAGCAAGAATATCAAGCAGCTGATCAATCTCGCCCAGTCGATTTACAAGCAGTCGCGTGAGCGGGTAACGACCGGGCAGCTGAACCGTGTGATCGAACAGGCGATTGCAGTCAATCCTCCCCGGTTCAAGACGAACCGCCGCGGGAAGATTTACTTCGGTACGCAGGTGGCAATTGAGCCGCCGACGATCGTGCTCAAGTGCAACGATCCGGAGTTGTTCGACAAGAACTGGCGACGTTATCTGATCGGCAAGCTGCGCGATGAGTTGCCGTTCAAGGAAGTCCCCATGCGGGTCTACTTCCGCGGTCGGGGAATGGATGATGACGAATCCGGGAACCCGGTGAAGCGGGTTCGCCCGGCGTCAAAGAAGCCACGTGCGGGAAGCAAATCTCCCCGCCGCAAGAAGTGAGTTGCGGGTCTCACAGCCGCAACCCGCCTCCCCTTCGCTTTCACTCGCTCAGGGCGCTGCCGGTGTCGCTTCTGGCGGCTTCGGCTGGGGGGAAAAGTCGGTGAGGGTCAGGTAGACCGACTCGGGAGGCCGGGCGGTCAGCTTGCCGTTCTTCTCGGATTCTGCCTTGGCGGCCTTCCATTCCGGATCGTCGATAAAGGCTTTCCATGATGCGTTGGCAGCATCCCGATTCTCGTGCTGCAGGATGTAAATGAGCGTGTTGGCGTTGTGGGGAGCCTCGGTGGGGGTCCAATACCCGACAGCCTTCATGCCGTGCTTCTGCAGCAGCTTGTCCGTGTGATTGCGGAAGCGGGCGTGCAGATCGTCCAGCTTCCCTTCTGCGGCTGTGTAGGTTCGCAGTTCATAGAGCTTTCCAGGGGCCAGTGGCTCGATCGCCGGAGAGTAGTCTGTCTTCCGCAGGAATGTGTTGGTGACTCCCTTCTCGACGAGGATCTTCCCCTTCTTCTGGCTCTCTTCGACAACCTTCTTCCAGTCCTCGTTGGCTCGGAATTTTTCCCAGGAGGCCTTGGCGGCGTCGGGGCTCGCGTGCTCGAGAATGTAATAGAGCGTGTCGTGCTGCTGGGGGCCGGAGGCGACGTTCCAGTAGGCGATGTTCTTCATTCCCGCCTGTTCGAAAAAGTTCAGCGTGTGTTCACGAAACCGCTTCAGCAACGTCTCGAGCTTGTCGGGGTTGGCCTTGTAGATTCGCAGTTCGTAGACCGTGTCGTCCGCGAAGGTCACGGAAGCGATTGAGCAGAAGAGCAGGGCAGCAAGAACCAGACGTCGCATCGTGGTCTCCCGAGGGCAAGAGGGCGGGGAAGATGTCGTCAGCGGCAGGCGCGCCGAGGGGGGGAATTAATCGAAGCAAATCGGCGGCTGCCCATGGGAAAGCGAGGGCTGCGCAGCAAACAAGCGAACAGTGCGGTCCACTGTTCGCCGGGCTGACTCATTGGTCAAACGGAAGCAGACCGCCTTACGGCAGCGTCGCGAACGGGCTCAGCTTTTGAACCTTGGCGACGATGGTTGCCTTCTCCGCATCGTTCTTGGCGGCGGCGAATTTCGCACGCAGCTTTTTCAGTTTTACGGTGCGAGCCCGGCGGCGGGCGATTTCGCGAGATCTTTCGACGCGACCCATGTGCTTCGCTATCAGTTACTTACGGTGGAAAGTGTGTTCCAGATTCCAACAACCCGGAGCAGGGAACTCAGAAGGGTATCGAGCAGGCTGCTGCGGGTCAACGCTGGCTCTGCTCCGTGACCCGGGAAGCCGCAGCCGATATTGTGGCTCCCCGAACGGTTTTCGAGACGTTTTCAGGACGAACAATGGCTCCTCAGATTCACCCGCAATTGCTGGCAGACTGTCATCTCATCGGCCGCTGGCCCCGCTGTCACCTGCTGCTGAACCGGAACGCGCTGCTCCCGTGGTTTATTCTGGTCCCGGAGACGGAGCAGGCCGATCTGCTGGATCTCGACGCTGAGCAGCGGAACGAAGTGATGGGGCAGGCGGCTCTGGTGGCGGCCTTTGTGAAGGAGCGTTGGCAACTCACGAAGACAAACTTCGGGGCGCTGGGGAATGTTGTCCCTCAGATGCATTTGCACGTCATTGGTCGGTCTGTCGACGATGCCTGCTGGCCGAAGCCGGTCTGGGGAAATCTGGGTTCGAGTCAGGAGTATGCTGCGCAGTCCGTGCGGGAGATCCGGCAGGCGCTGGCGGCGCGGGATCCTGCGTTTCAACCCGCGCTGGAAGAATGACCGGAGCCACGCCCGGCTAAGAGCCCTCGCAACTGGCGCATTGCACAGAATCGGCAGAGGGGCAGCGGCATCGGTTCGAATCGCTGTTGACCGGATCTCCTTTCCAAGCGATGTTGATGGAAGCGGCTGAGGCTTTCAGTCGATGATGACCGCGCTGGCTCGATCCGCGAACACTTCCACTGGGAAATCGGCTGGATGTCCAATCTGCTGCAACAGCTGTCGGTTCTCTCGCGATTTGTCATCGTCGGCGCGTTTTGTGTGCACCTGTTTCTGTTTCTGGTGTTATGGATCTGGTCGCGTCGGGACCTGCGGGCGATTGCCTCCGCGCTGTTCGATTTTACCAAGGGGCTGAAGAATCAGAGTCTGCTCGACTCGAACGCGCATCTGGCGGACCAGATCGAGACCTTTCTGGCAGACGTCAACGATGTGCTGGATGAGCCCTCGCGCACGTCGCAGCGTCGGGCCCTGCTGGAGCGGATGCGGGTCCTCGATGAAAAACGCCAGTATCTGAATTCCGTCACGTTCGAGACCTATTACACCATCGCGAGAAACATGATCGAGGCCTACCCGCTGGCGGGGGTCCTCGGCACCATTCTCGCGATCGGAGCCGCCTTGCAGACCGACCCGTCGACGCTGCAGGGGAAGTCGATGGTCGGTCTGATTCTGCAGAATTTCGGCGATGCCATCTGGGCGACTGCCGCCGGGCTGGTGTCGGCCATCCTGCTGATGTTCGTGAACAGCTGGGTGGAAGCCCCGTTCATTCGCCTCTCGGAGAGCCGCCGCCATGTCCGCGAAACCGTGGCCCGCGCGAAACGTGAGCTGACTTTGACCGAGACCGGCGATGGAGCGCTGTCATGACAGGACGGCGCCTGACGATTCAACTGGCTCCACTGGTCGATCTGCTGCTGATCGTGGCCTTCTGCCAGTTCCTGGAAGTGCAGGAGAAGTCTGAGGAGCTGTCGAAGCAGTCCGTCGTCGCCGTGGCCGACCGGGACGCCGCACTGGCCCGGCTGAACGCGGCACTGGTCGAACTCCAGTCGGTCGATCAGCGGTTGCAGGCTGCCTCTGCCCGGGCACTGGCTGCGGAATTGCATGTCGCCGCGGACAAAGATCGGCTGGAGCAATCACAGGGGGATCTGGAGCGGGCACTGGCACAGCAGCGTGTGCTGGGGGAACTGGTCACGCAACTGTTTCAGATTCCTCCCGACGACGTCGCCCGCATTTTTGATCCCGCCCGGGCAGCCCCCGGCAGTCAGTCACCGGCGGAGCTGCAGCAGCTGAAAGAGAAATTCCAGTCCCTCGGTCTGGAGAAACCGGGCCGCATGGTGGAGCATCTGTTATCCTATGAAGAGATCCGGAAACGTTGCGACGTCTGGGATCTGCATGTCGATGCCCAGGGGGTGGCGACCGTCACCGCGGGGAATCGCAGTACCCGCATCCGGGTGATCACCGATGAGCCCGACAGCGTGGCGGTCGAACGCTTCGCGGCCGACCTGTACAACTGGTACCGGACTCTCCCTCAGCCCAAAAGTCTGGTGCTGGTTTTGCTGACTTACGATCGGTCCACCCGTATTCTGGTGACCAGCCGGGTGCGGCAGGCCTTGCCGGTCGTGGTCGCTCGGATGCAGGCCGACAGCGCGGGCCGGACTCGATTTGAATACGCCGATCTGGGTTTCCGGGTCGAATAAGCCACGGTTGCGAGAAGGCAAGCTCAACCTGCCGCGCACCGTCTGGACAAGGACTTCTTGATCATGAAACGACGATTCACCGGAACGATTCTGGCTTTGATCATCGCAGCGGGAATCTACATCGGGAACCACTGGAAAGGTCCCGGTCTGGGGGGCAGCGGGGTCGGCAGCGGAACCCCGAATGCCGTGGAGACGAGCGGCCCGACCGACAAGCGGATCCGGGTCGACAATTCGGTGCTGCGTTCCGACAAGCCCGCTGGCCCGACCACATTGAGCACTCCCTCGCCCCTGCTGGTGGTTGTCATTCATGGGGACAAATACCGCCTCGCCTCCGCCGAGAATCCCTCGCAGGGGATTGAAATCAGCCTGCCCGATCTGAAGGAACGGGTCACTGAAGTTCCCGGGAATGATCAGGGATTACGTGTTCGAATTCTGAACGCCCGGGATGCCCAGGAAGGAGCTCGTTCCGATCTGTACACCGCTCTGGCGGAAGCTGGGGTGAAACGGGAAGAGATTCAGGAACGGGCAGAGTTCGTGGATTGAAGAGAAAAAACGGGGGGGCTCCTGGAGATCACGGGTTTCCGGGGGAACTGATCTGTTCCGGAACCGGGACCTGCCGGAAACTCGGCTGTTCGTTTGAAGTCGCGGAGCCATCGCTGCCGATGGCTTCGGGGTGAGTCCGCCACCACCACGCGCCACGGGTTGTGCTTGTGATCGAAACGACTGATCAAAATGCCGCCTCGTCGGAAGTGCAAGAACTCCGGCAACGGATTGAGCAGCTGCAAAGCGAGCTGCTGGTGGCGCAGAAACTCGGTTCGATTGGCGAACTGGCGTCCTCGATTACGCACGAGTTCAACAACATTCTGACGACGATTATCAACTACGCCAAGCTGGGCCTGCGGCATCAGGATGCCGCCCACCGCGACAAGGCTTTCGACAAGATTCTTTCTGCCGGACAGCGGGCGGCCAAAATCACCACCGGACTGCTGTCGTATGCCCGTCAGCGGGGATCCCGACGAGAGCCCCAGAATCTGGCTCGCATCGTCCGCGACGTGCTCGTGCTGGTAGAAAAAGACCTGCATGTGCACCGCATTCACGTCGACCTGAAAGTCCAGTCGGAGCCCTTTGCCGACGTCAACGTGGGTGAAATTCAACAGGTGCTCGTCAATCTGATCATCAACGCCAGACAGGCGATGCAGCCCGGCGGCACGTTGACCCTCGGTGTCGCCGAGAACAGCGAAAACGGGATGGCGGAAATCCTCGTCAAAGATACCGGCTGCGGAATTCCCGCCGACAAGCTGCCGCAGATTTTCACCCGGTTCTACACGACCAAATCGGCCGACGCCCAAGGGCAGGGGGGGAGCGGTCTGGGGCTGGCGCTCTGCAAGAATATTATCGAATCACACGAAGGTCGGATCCGGGTTGAAAGTGCTGCGGGACATGGCACAAAATTTACTCTGAAACTACCTTTGGCCGCACGACCCAGCCTCGCCGATGCGTTGTGCCCGGCCGCCTCTCCGGCAAGGCCGCAGCGGGATGTCGATGCGAACCGAACGCAAGTTTGATCTCTTCGCGTGGATCAGCTTGTGCCTGTTGTCTCTCCTGCCGCGTCTGGCGGTCATGCAGCGCTATCAACAGGATCTGGGTGATGATCGCGATTACTACATCGCGATTGCTCAGGGAATTCAGGAGGGGCGGGGCCTTTCGATTCCCGGTGGAACGCTCCCCTCAGCGTATCGTCCCCCTCTCTATCCATTGCTGCTGGCTGCGATTCCTGAACCGGTTCGTCCCCAGGGGATCGCCGTTCTCCATCTGACCGTCTCGGTGCTGGCGGCGCTGCTGGTCTGGGGGACCGCCCGGAATCTGCTCCTCGGACGCTGGGAAAGCTGGTGGGCCGCTGCGTTCTATTGCGTCGACCCGCTGCTGTTGCGGTACTGTGTTTTTCCCATGACGGAAACGGTCAGCGCCTTTCTGGTGGCGTTGCTGATGGTGCTCCTGACGTGGCAGCCCCGGCGGCGCTTCAGCAATCGAACCCGGAGGTTACTGCAGCCATTTCTGGCGGGACTGGCCTTCGGGGCCTGTGTGCTCTGCCGCCCGACATTCTGGAGCTTCGGGGGACTCTATGCCCTGTTCTGGGTCTGGCATGAGAGCCGGCAGATGTCGGAAAATCTCGGTCGTCGACTCGTGCTGGGAACGCTCGGAGTTGCGGTGCTGGTGGTCCCCTGGCTGGTGAGAAACTGGCAGCAGCTGGGGAGCCCGATCTTCATGACGACGCACGGCGGCTATACGCTGCTGCTGGGAAATAACGAAGCGTTCTATCGCGAAGTGGTCGAACAGCCCTGGGGCACGATCTGGGATGGCTCGCATGGTCCCGGGCAAGCGGATTGGTTTTCTGGCATCGAACGCGAGATAGAAGCGGCCGGGGTCGATACGGAAGTCGAACGGGACCAGTGGATGTCGCAGCGTGCGGTCGAGACGATTCGCCGGTTTCCTGAGACGTTCGCGAAGGCCTGCCTGCTGAAATGGACCTGGTTCTGGAACGTGACGGGGCACTCTCCCACCACGCAGGGAGTTCCCCCCGCAGTCTTCTGGACGATCGGAGCTTACTATTCGCTGTTGTGGATCGGATTGCTGGCCGGATTCGGACAGCTGTTGCGACTGGCCTGGAGGCGGGATGAACAGGTCTGGCACTGGAGCGTGCCGGTGCTTCTGATTCTCTCAACCTCGGCGGTGCATCTGGTGTACTGGAGCGATGCCCGCATGCGGGGACCGATTGTTCCCGCCATTGCCGTGGTGTGTCTGGCCTGGCGACTGAAACGCGAATCGGGTGACCGTGGGCGCAACTGACCGTGGGCGCAACTGACAACGATGCAGGAGTGACCGGCTCCGGTGTCGCAGAGACAGGCGCTGATTGGACCCGTCGTGCTCTGCCGCGACGACCAACGGATTGGAGATTCCCGCCTGGGGCAGGAGAGAGCATCCGTTCCTCGTCCGTCATGACGAGATTAAAGCACGCATCAGTGAGAGAGATTCCGTTCCGCTCGTCAGTTGCGGTTCATCTTCGCCCAGAAGGATTCAGGACAGGCAGAATCTGCTGTCCCGTCGAGAGTGATCTCGTTCGGCAGGTTGGGTTATGACGACAATCCTCAATTTGCTGAACGACCCGATGTGTTTTTTTCGATCAAGGAAGAGACACGGCGCGCGCTGGCCTGCCAGACTGAGACCGATGTTCAGGCATGGATGCGTTTTTCCCCGGCGGTGCAGATTCACGGACGAGGTGGCGGGTGTACGAACAGTTCTTCGGCTTAACGCAACGGCCGTTTTCCGCAGTCCCTCATCCGGACGATTTTGTCGCATTGCCGACGTTCCAGGAAGCGCTGGACTCGCTGATCAACTGCGTCTCCCAGGCGCGAGGGATCGGTGTCATCACCTCCGCTCCGGGTATGGGGAAGTCGCTGATCTGCAAGAAACTGGCCGGGTTGCTGCAACAGGATTTTCTCACGATCTACCTCAGCACCGGCGCGTTTCAGACCCGCCGCGCCTTGCTGCAGGCGATTCTGTTTGAGCTGGGGATCAGCTACGTCGGCCTTTCGGAACAGGAGGCCCGCCTGCAATTGATCGAGCGGGCCCGGCAGGCGGGGGCTGCAGGCGGGGGAATGCTGCTGATTGTTGATGAAGCCCATCTGCTCAATCTCCGGTTGTTTGAAGAGCTGCGAACACTGACCGACTATGCTCCGGAAGGAGAGTCGCTGATCCGGCTGGTGCTGTGCGGCCAGTTTGAACTGGAAGAAAAGCTCGCTGACCCGGCCCTCTCGGCACTCAATCAGCGAATCGGTGCACATGTCTGTCTGGACCCGCTGACCTTCGAACAGTCCGCCCGGTTTTTGTCGCAACGCCTCTTCGAATGCGGAGCGACCGACCTTTCCAGTCTGGTCACCGATGCCGGGCTCGAGATGATCTGCCGCGCCAGCGACGGCAATCTGCGATGCCTTTCTCAACTGGCCGATCATTCCTTCTTGCTGGCCTTTGCCGATGAGGCCCGTCCGGTGACGGCGAACATCGTCCGGCTCGCATTGGACGATCTGAAAGAACTCCCGCTGCAATGGAACGACTCGATGCTGGCATCGATTGCCGAGCCGGGTGAACCCTCCGTTGCTGAAGATCCATTGCCGGATGATGAACCCGCGCTTCCCGCTCCCGCTGTGATGATGGTTGACCCCTCACAGCTCGAGACGGACGAATTCGTAATCCCCGACTTCCTGCGACACCCGGCGGATCACGAGCCAAGTCCTGATCCGGAGCCGGAAAAGGAATGTGTCGGGGGAACTCTTCCGTTTCACCATCAGGGTGAGACCGGCGAAGAGGACGAAGTGGAGTATGCCGTTATCGAAGTCGGTTCCGGCATGGATGCAGAAGCAGCCTCAGAAGAGAGTGAGACCACGGTCGCCAGCGCTGCGCTCCCCGAAATCATGGATGAATCAAGAGAGGCAGAGACCGACATGATCGAAGCACCTGTGATCGATCGCTACGCCACGCTGGACCGGATCTTTGAACTGCCGGAGGATCGGCGGGATTCCGTTCAGGTTCCCACATTCGAGCAGGAACTGGCTGCGGAGCAGGCGCTGCCGCGCTACGAATCGGCGACAGCCACCTGCATTCAGCAGTGCGAGATTCCCGAGCAGGAATTGCTGGAAACCGTGCGGCAATTGCGGCAGGAGGTCCAGCAACTCTCCAGTTGGTCGCAGGTCGATGATCAGGAAGAGACGATTCCGGACTACGAAGAGACCTATCGTCTGTACGACATCGTGGGTCCCTCCGGTGCTGTCTATCAGCGTGAGTTCACCGAGCAGGAACGACCGCTGCCGCAGGCGGAAGTGACCCGCTCCGAAGAGGCCCTCCCCCGACGCTACGAGCAATTGTTTACTCGGCTCCGACAGCGGCGTCGACGCATCGAAGCGGAAAAACGGGGCGAGTGATCCGGCGCGCTGGAAGCTGAGGCGTGAACTGCTGCTCTGCAGCGGAGCGGCTTCCCCCATTCACCGGCCGGAGCAGATCAGTTCGATCGCAATCACTCCCAGCAGGAGCAGTGTGACCCCGCCGAGTTCTCGAAGCGACGTCGCTGTCGCAGGGCGGGACAGCCCGAATCGTCCTCCCAAACCATCCCAGAGCAGGACTCCCGCCGGAATCGTGGCTGCGGCGAACAGGCCGAACTGCCAGACTGGGGTTCCCAGATTTCGGAGGTCCCACGCGTCACCGACGGGAGACCAGAGCCCCGAACTCAGATAGGCCCCGTTGGCGATCAGACAGAATCCGGCAAAAAAACGGAACAGGTCCGCCTGACGGGGCAGGACCTTACGCGATACCAACCAGACGAGGACAGGAAATCCGGCTCCCCAGCAGGGGCCCATCCAGATCACCAGTCTCGGCGAGAGATTCGGACTGACATCCGTTCGCGAGATCGCCAGCGGATGCAATACCACCGCTGTCACGCGGCTTCCGGTTCCCCAGGCAGCGACCAGATGCCCCTGTTCATGAACGATCTGCATCCCCAGCCAGCTCAGCAGGCACAGCTCCAGAAACAGGAGTCGCGGCAGCATTGACTGCGAGGGCATGGGGCTTCTCCGGCGTGCCGCCTGACAGGGACAGCCTGAACGTGATAGAATACAGGACGGGAATCTCGCCAGTCCGCGTACACTTGAACCTTGGACGAACTGCCGGGGTGTCGGTCGCAGGGGAGGTCGACTTCCCGGATTGTTTTCGAGATTCCTTACGCCCGACCCGCACGGTCTGTTGGAAAGGGAAGAGCAATGCCCGGTGCGCCGCGCATTCCCGCCGCGTTAACCGACCAGATTCAGCGCTTGCGTTCCCGCTGGAAGGCGGTGGCGATGGCTGGCGGCGTGGGAACCACGCTCTGGCTGACGGCCACGCTGTTCGCGCTGGCGCTGGTGATTGACCTGTTGATCGACCTGCCGGTCTGGGCGCGGGTCGGTCTGAGTCTGTCGGTTCTGTTCGGTGGGCTAGTGACCGCGGCGGTGAAAGTCCTCGGGCCTGCCTGGCGACGGATCGAAGACCAGAAACTGGCGGCCTATGTGGAGTCGGTTCATCCGGAACTCGATGAGCGGCTGATCTCCGCACTGGAGCTGGCTGAGGAATCGGCGGTGGAGAAAGCCTCGTCGTCGCCGGTCATGCGGCGTTGGCTGCTGGCGGAAACGGTGCAGTTTTCGCGACAGCACGATTTCGCCGACACGGTGAATGCAACTCCCGCGATTCGACGCTGCTGGGCCGGGGCGATTGCGCTCTGCAGCCTGCTGCTGCCGCTGATTTTCGCCGGAACAAGCTATGGAGTACTGATCTCGCGGTTTCTGAATCCCTTCGGCAATTACGAGCGGATTCAGAACCTGATGCTCGATGTCGTGGAGGGGGATCGGTTGGTCCCACGGGGTGAGGATGTCACCCTCATCACGCAGATCCACTGGCGGCTCTATGAAGGGACGATCCCTCCGACTGCTTGGCTGGAATGGACTGCAGACCAGGGGCCGGTGCAACGTCGTCGACTTGACTGGGACGATCAGCAGCAGGCCTATGTGGGGACCTTGTCCCGGGTGGAGTCGTCGCTCACCTATGATGTGGCTGCCGGTGGAGCCCGGACCCGGCGTTATCGTCTCGACGTTGCGGACCGACCTCAATTGTCCAGGCTCTCCGCGGAAATTGATCCTCCCGCGTACTCGGGGGAGGCCGCGGTGCAGTTGCCGACCGTGCTGGGGGAGATTCGTTGTCTGGAGCAAAGCCGCCTCGCGCTGCGGGCCGAATTCAGTCTGCCCGTCGTCTCGGCGGAGCTGCTCTGGCTGGATGGTCCTGCCGCTGCGGGGATGACTGACACGCTCTCCAATGGCCTGCCGGTGACCGCGCGGGTTCCGCTCCCTCTGTCGGCCGATGGGAAATCGGCGACATGGGAGACGATCGTTTCGCTTCGGGAAAGATCGGGCCGGTTTCTGGTACGAGGAACCGATGCACGCGGCTTCACCACCGGCGAGGAAGCGATTCGCCGATTGACCGTGTCTCCCGATTTGCCCCCTGTGATCGGAATCGCCGGAGCCCGCGAAACTCTGGAGGCACGCCCGAATGACATTCTGCACTTCGACGTGGTTGCAGGGGATGACTTCGGGCTGACCGACGTCGAGCTGCACTACGAATTGATTCTCGGAGCGAGCCGGGATCGGGGTCTGCTGAAAGTCCCGGAGCAACAGTTGCCGCAGCGGAGCCTCGCACATTCGTTCACGCTGGACCTGACACAATTCAATCCGCCCCTCGGCAGCGTGATGACCATCAAGGCGCGGGCTGTGGATAATCGTCCTGTTCCGCACCCGAACGAAACCTGGACACAGCCGACCCAGATCACTTTCCGAAGGAATGCCCGCCCGCTGGAAGACCACGCGCTGACGGAGGAGCAGCAGCGGCTGGCCCAAGTTCTGGATGCATTGCGTGCCGAACTCGACAAGCTGCAGGAGCAGGCCCGGCAGCTGCAGAACGATGCCAAAACCGACATCGCCCGACAGCGCGAATGGAAGCGGGATGAGGAAACATCGCGATTGCAGCAGCGACTGGATGATCTGCAGGAACAGTACAAGAAGTTGGACGAGGTGTTCTCGCAACAGCCGCTGACTGAGCCGTTGGCGGAGCAGGTTCAGCAGATGCTCGAGGAGCAGATTGCACAGGCCCGGCAGGCGATCGAAAAGGCCCAGCAGTCTTCGCTGCGCGACAAGCCGCAACCGTTTGGCGAGGCCGCCGAGGCACTGGAAGCGGCCTCGAAGAAGACCGGGGAAATGCAGAGTCAGTTTCAGGAAATCGCCTCGCTGCAGCGGGACCTGCTGGAGTTGGGCCGCCTGGCCGATCAAACCAGCCGTCTCGCCGATCGGGTGGAAGATCTGGTGCAGCGGGCCCCGAAGGAACGTCATGTGGAAGAGGCCCGACGCGCGAACCTCGACAATCCCGAAGAGCAGGCCGGGCGGTGGCAGCGGGATCATCGGCAGTCGCAGCAATTGCATCAGCAACTGGAGCGACAACTCGCCGAACTGGCGAGCCAGCGTCCGGAACTGAAAGGGAGCGCCATTTCCGCGCTGCAGCAGCAGCTGACCCGCGTGGCCGATCAGACCCAGCAGCTCGCTGACCAGCAGCGTGAACTGCAAGGGACGAAGGAGGCCGAGCAGCCGACGCCCCCTGCGACTTCACCAGCTCGAGAAGAAGGGGAGGCCCCTCCGGCTCCCACCGATGATGAGCGGAGTTCTAAGGAAAAGGAAGCCGTCACCGCGGCAGCGGAGCGGGCCCGTCAGCAGGAGCAACAGGAAGAGTTGCAGCGTCAGCTGTCCGCGACCCGGCAGGAGCTGCAGGCGGCGACCCAGGACTTGCAGTTGCCGATCATCAATTCGCCGGATCATGCGGAGTCCGCGGAGAAAGCGAATCAGCTGGCCGGTGAGGCCGAAGCCGCGATGGAAGGTGCGCGGCAGCAGTCGCAGGCGGGGAATGCGTCAGGCTCACAGCAGCAGCGACAGCTTGCTGCCGAAAAACTGCAACAGGCGGCGACCGCGACACGACGAGCCTCCGAGCTGCCACTCCCGGCTGAGAACCCTCACCTCCCTCCCGAGGTGAGTGAACAGATTGCGTCGGCCGCGCGGCAGCTGCGCCGAGCGGGCGAGCAGCTGGCCCAGCTTGGCCCGGCTTCGGATGCGCAGGGAACGCAAGAATCTCGCGAGGGAAATCAGTCCCCAAGACCGCCCCAGACTTTCAGTAATAAAAAGAAGTCGTCGTCTGGTGACCCTGCGAAAACCTTGCGAGAGGCGGCACAGTCGTTCGCGTCTGCCGCGGAGTGTGCGGGCGGGAAGGGGGGCGGGAACTCTTCCAAAGGGAGCCCCCGCTCTTCGGCCAGTGCCCAGGGGCAGGGGGGACAGCGAGGCAACGCGGGACAAGAGAGTCAGAAGTCGGGAAGCAGCCCCGGTGGGGGCCCACGGGGGGAACAGGCGAGTGATCTGCTCTCGCAGCTGGAAGCGAATCTGGGGCAGGTCTCCAATCGCAACTGGGGACGACTTCCCGGCAAGCTCGGCACCGAATTGCTGGAGTCGGCCCAGCGGCGGCCGACCGGGGAATATGCCCAGCCGATCCGCCGCTATTTTGAGAGAATCTCCACACCACAACCGGCTGAAATTCCACGGGACTGAATCCGGTGAATTCCGCTTCCCCTGAGGGCCGTACGAGTGGCATTCCAGAAGGCTGCCAACTAGAGCGAATCTCACTGACGCTTGGCGTTCTGGCGGCAGAAAACCAAGCGTTCTACAAAGATTTTCCACACAAACGCCGCCACACTTCCCCGGGATCGGGGCTAACTGCCAAAAGCTGCCGTGCTGGCCCGGTGATTTCTGCTTGCCCGCTGGGAGAATCGTGTTGATGCCTGTGTAAGTCGCCACGCCGTTCGCCCAGCCGTTTCCTCGCCAGCTGGCATTGCTGCCGCCATTGAACTCTTTCAGCCCGGCATTGATCTCCAGCAGGTAGTTGATGGGGCTGTCGTAGGTCCATGTCCCACGGGACCGTCCGACGCCACTGCAGGCTGGGGATCTGCGTCAGAAACGGGGTGTAGGCGACGGTGTCGGGCTGCGGACCAAAAGGCTGATAGGTCGTCGAGCCGATGGTCTGAATGCTGCAGATCGTATTGAAGAGCGGCACCTGATCCAGATCGGGGAGCAGGCAGATGAAGCCGCTGGGGCGGTTCACATTGTTGACGGTCTTGTTCACGGTCCCGCCGTCAGGATGGCCGGTTCCACCCCGGGCATAGGGGAAAGTGCCGAACACGTCGTGATAGTTGTGAAGGGGCAGGCCGAGCTGCTTGAGAGTGTTTCGGCACTGGCTGCTTCGCGCGCGTGTTGCACTGCCGGAAGCAGCAGAGCGATCAGCACCGCCATGATGGCGATGACCACGAGGAGTTCAATCAGCGTGAATCCGTGCGCGCCTTGTCAGACATCTTCAGACCTTCCCGGAGTTTGCACAACAGAGGAGGCATTAAGGTCGGTTTCTCTCGGGGAGTGCGATGCGATGGAGGAACGGCCAACACCCGCATGGCGTTGGCCTCTGAACTGCCAATCGTGCCCGGATTAGAAACGCCGTAAGCAAAGAAACCTTGAATGCACTGTGAAAATCTGGAGAGTTCGGAAAGTGGAGATGCGTCTTTCCGCTGCATTCTGGCGTTTTTTAATTCGTCGTCACTCCGCGGGTGTCTCCATGTCGCGGACGAAATGCTGGCGGTGGGGCCACCGGATTGAAGAACTTGCTCCTGACCTGCAGCCACGAAAAAAGCCCCGGTGTGAGCCGGGGCTGAGGGGCGTTCGAGAGTGGCGAAATGTCACGCGTCAGCGTTGAGAGTTCTCAGCGTTCGTTTTCGCCACGCTCTCTGTCCTTCGGGTCCAGCGCAGTTCGGACGCTGCGGAAACTGGAAAGAGCCACCTGCACTACCGTGCGGTGTCGCGGAAGGGCTTGCCCGATTGATACAGCTGCAGCCGGGCCTGACAGTCAGCTTTTGTCTCTTCTTCCGCCAGCTTGAGCGCTTCAGTCTGCCATTTGACGGCATTGGCGAAATCACCGACTTCTGCGTAAGCGGCAGCCAGAGTGTCCAGGTTGTTCGAGTCCTGATGGTTGGTCAGCTCGCAGGCCTTCCCGGCGTGCTCGACGGCCTTGCGGCCATCGCGGATTTTGGCATCGGTGCAGGTGGCCCACAGCCAGGCGGCATCGTTGTGAGGTTCGGGATTCTGAGGATCGAGACGGAAGGCGGCTTCGTAATCGGCGAGAGCCTTGTCGTATTGCCGCTTCTGCTCCCATGCGAAGCCCCGATCGTGCAGGAACGCGGCCACTTTGGGTTCCAGTTTGATCGCTTCGGTGTAGTCGGCGATCGCCTTGTCGAACTCGTTGGTCGTGTTGTAGATCAGTCCCCGTACGCTGTAGTTGTAGGCGGTGGGATTCTTCTTGATCTCTTCGGTGAAGAGGGGGAGGGCGTCGGCGAGAGTGACAACGGCAGCACGGGGAGCCCAGCCGTCGAGCCCGGCCCGATTGGGGATCGCCGGCGTGCTGAGACGAATCTGATTCCCCTGGATCTCTTCCACAGCCAGCAGTTCCAGCCGGCCAATCGTCCCAATTCCTTTGTCGTCGACCTTGAGTGCCAGATCCTGGACGGCCACGACTGTCTCGCCGACTTCCTGGGCGTGAGTCGTGGTGGGCAGGGCAGCCAGACTGAACGTTGACAGCGTCAACAAGAACCTGGTGTAACGGAACATCTTTTCCTCCATGAACCGGTAAAGCAAAGCCATCGAAGAAGCTGAGGCCGCTGCAGACCCGGTGCGACTCGCAACGGGAAGCTGCCTGCCGCGGGCTGGATTAACGTCGGGAAATCGCCAGGGCGAGGGGTTTCAGAATCTGATCAACCACGTGGATCTTTAACAGTCGTTCCGCATCGATGCGGAGTTCCTTGAAGGCCTCCTCAAAAGAGCCGTCGTGCGGGAGGCTGCCGTATTGCCGAACAGTGAAGTAGACGCTGATCGAGTCTTCCGGGTAGTCGTTGCGACGGACCTGATACGCATTGGTGCGGGTTTCCACCATGATGCGGCACTGGCGTCGGCAGTCGTCGGTGAGTGCGATCGTCAGATTCGGTTCGAAGTTGAGCGGCTTCCCTCCTTCGATTCCCAACAGCCCTTCGAAGGCGGAGCCCATTCCGAGTGCCTCGGCGACAACCTCGTCGTGATTTCCCTGGTACACGAAATCGAAGCCGAACAGAAAGTCGAGCGCTTCGCAGTCGAGCGGGCTGAGTGACAGCATGTAAGGTGCGAGCTGCAGGGAGAGCAGGTGCTGCTCCATGGCGTCATCGACCGACGGTGGATTCACACAACCGCTGCAGATGCGGCGGGGTTCGAGTGCCATCCAGCGGTAGTGCGGCTGATCCTTGTCCTCTTCGAGAACAAAGTCTCCGCTTTCGCGGGTATAGAAGTTCCGCATGGAGGGATAGGACTTCTGCACACGTCCGAAGAATTCGAGCACCGTCTCCCGCTGGGAGGGGAGTTGCATCTCGGTGTTCAGGTTGAGGTTCACAAAGTGAACGTCAGCCAACGTGTCGTAACCGTCCATTCAACAGACCTTTTCACACAGCTGATGTCGCAGACTGCACTTCAGCGTCTCAGCTGTGACGACTGGCAACAACTGCGGAGGTTTAAAATTCGAGAAAAGTCGGGTATTGTACAGATGTACTCATTGTGGGCAATGTGCAGATTTCTGCCTGCCTGCCCGAGTCAACAATCCGGCGGGCGTTATTCCTCTTCGAGGTTCCGGCAATGCAAACTGCAACTTACTTTGAAACGGAACTGGGCTGGTTCGGAATAAAGAGCACTCCCGCAGGAATTGCGTTTCTGACGTTCGGAAATCGAACGCGGGCAGAAGCCGCAAAACGCCTCGGGGAGCGCATGTCGGGCGGACCGTCTGCCCCCGCCTGGTTGCAGGACGCACAGGGGAGGCTGCAGGATTTCGCCAGCGGTTTCGACACCGATCTCTCGAGGATTCCGCTCGATCTGGCTGCGGGAACCCCTTTTCAGGAGCGGGTCCGCAAGATCGTGCAGCGTCTCAGATTCGGCGAGACAGCCAGTTACGGCGAGGTGGCGGCGATGGCGGGTGTTCCCGGGGCTGCCCGCGCTGTCGGCACCGTGATGTCGAAAAATCCGGTTCCGCTCCTCATTCCTTGTCACCGGGTGCTCGGAGCAGGGGGAAAACTGGGGGGATATTCCGCTCCACAGGGGTTGCAGATGAAACAACGTCTGCTGGAGATGGAACAGGCGGCTGTACTGAGCCACGCCTGACGTCCCCCTTCGGCATCCGCGCGGCCGTCCCAGGTGCACGGAATGTCTCCGCGATCCCGGGGTGAAAACGGAACGTTGACTCTCAAGCTCCCTGACGCAACCGGACGTGTCAGCGGCGGCGCGGTCCACCGGAGAGGAGCCTGAGGACGGACAGCACGCTGACGCTGGCCACTGCCAGCGGAATCCAGGCTCGCGGATTTCTCACGACAAAAAACAGTGCGGCGGCGATCCCCACAATCCACCAGGGGGAAATCTTCGCCCATGCGGCGGCGCGTCCGCGTGTTGGAAGCGCCAGCCAGAAGGCTCCCAGCACCAGCCCCACCCGCATCAGACTGCCGCACCAGAAATCGTTCTGAGCATCACCAAACAGGGCGAAAAGCACCGCACCGGCAAGAGCTGCCAGAGCCAGCAGACCAACGAGGAGCCGATTGAACTCCACATCCTTTTCCGGCGGAGTGTTCAATTTTGGCGAATCTTTCTGTTGGAAAATGACGGACATCCGCTTTCTCGCAAAAACGGGAAAATCTGCAGCAAAACAAACCGATATCTAGGAGTGGCCCGCACGAAAGTGCAAGGCACAGGGGAGCGAACCGTTCGTTTGTTCGCAGGGATGAACTTAGGAAGTTGATCGTCGGCTGTCTGCGCGACGATCCGAAGCAGGGTCAGGGATGCGCCCTTTCATCAACAGGATGAAGCTGAACAGTGCAGGGGCTGCACACCGCTCACCCGTGTTCGCAGCCTTGCGGCGAATTCTGCTGGCCTGCCTGCTGCTGACCGGCAGCAGCTGCGCCCATACCGCCATCGTCAAAACCTGGGAACCGGCCGAGATCGAGGTCTCGGGAATCGAGCGAATTGTCGTGCTCGATTTTGCCGGCGAAGGGGGGAAGCACGCGGCGAGGGTGCTGGCCGGAAAGCTGGGGACCAACGAGTTCTATACCGTCGTCGAATCGCAGCAACTCGGAACGCAGGTCCAGCTGGCGGCCTACGCCGAACCGACCGAGAGCCCCGCCGATGAACTGCTGGCGGTGGCCAGCGCTCACAGTGTGGATGCGGTCATTCGGGGCGAGGTGATCGAATACAGCTGCGAAGATCAGCACTTTCCCAATTCCGGCATGAATATGGGAACCGGCATCGGCCGGGATGCGAATCAGCGCGGCTATGCCCACTCTTCGGCGATGCTGATCGAAGGGCGGGAAATTGTGGAACGTCGGGCGGTGGTCACCATCGCTGTGCAGCTGGTGGATGTCCGGAGCGGGGAAATACTGGTCTCGCGTCGATTTTCACATCGGTTTGAAGACCGGTCGATGGGGGGAGTCGAGCAGTTTCCTTCTGAGCAAGACATTCTCAACAATCTGCTGCAGCGCTGTTTAAATGACCTGACAGCCATGCTGGCACCGCACGAAACGACCTGTCAGATCAAACTGGCGACCTGCGACCTGTGGGTGCGAGGACGGAGAGAGGTCAAACTGGGAGCGAAGCTCGCGGAAGCGGGTGACTGGGAGGCTGCGGAACAACGCTGGCGTGATGCGCTGCAGGTGAATCCGCATAACCACGCGGCGCTCTTCAATCTGGCTGTCGAAGCGGATCATCGGCAGATGTACAGCGAGGCGGAAGAACTGGCGATGCAGGCCCTGCGGCTGAATCATCGCGTCTGCTATGCCGAAGGCCTCAAGGCGATCCGGGCTCACCGGCAGGCGTTCGAGAAGTCCGAAGATCAGCGCGAGGCCCGCATCACGACGGCTTCGAATGAAGTCTGGGAATAAGCCGCAGCCTGTCGGCCGGCGGACTGACCCGCATTCGCGGCCGGCGTAGTAGCTGAAGCGCCGTTCGGGGCGCTATACTGCGGAGATGGAACCCAGGCTGCATTCCCGCCCGAGCTACCTTCGGGTCTGGCTGACATTTGCCCGCAACTCGCTGGTGCGGGAACTGACATTCCGCGCCAACTTCGTGATCGAAGTCATCACCCGGATGTTCTGGTTTACAGCCCAGATCGTGCTGTTCGAGATCATCTACAGCAAAGTCCCGATGATTCAGGACTGGAATCGCTATGAATATTTCGCGTTCATGGCGACCGGCATGCTGATCAACGCCCTGGTCGAAGCATTCTTCATGTCGAACATCGCCAACCTGAGCGAGCTGATCCGCACCGGCAATCTGGACTTTGTCCTGCTGAAACCAATCGATACCCAGTTTCTGGTGTCACTGGAATCGGTCGACTATGCGATGGTCAATCAGGTGCTGCTGTCGCTGGCGTTGCTGTGGTATTCGCTGAGCAAACTGGCGGTGACGATCACTCTGGGGCACGTTGGCATGTACCTGCTGTATGTGGCGGTCGGAGTCACATTTTTCTATTCACTGATGATCGCATTGGCGAGTACCAGCGTCTGGATGGGACGGAATCAGGGGCTCTACGACTTCTGGTTCTACGTCACCTCGTTCGCCCGCTATCCGCAGAATTTTTATCGACAGTCGTTTGATGGGGGCCTGTTGTGGTTCACGCTGTCGTTCGTGTTGCCGATCCTGCTCGTTGTCACGGTGCCGTCACGAATTCTGCTGGAAAAAGCGCTGGAGCCGAGTGCCATCGTCCTGATCATTGCGCCACTGGCCGCTTTGATCGCGCTGGTGGTCTCCCGTCAGATTTTCACGTGGTCGCTCTCCCGCTATCGCAGTGCCAGCAGTTGATTCCGGCCACGACCGGCGGACCCTGCTGCGGAGGAGGAGAACTTCCCGCGCGATGACAGTTTCCTCTGACGACACCGCGACGGATGGTTCGCTCACGGATTCCGAACTGGCCCAACTTCTCAAGGAACGGGGAGGCGAACTCGGCTTTGAGCTGATGGGGATCGCCCCCGCTGCCCGGCCGCTGACACTTGAACACTTTCAGTCGTGGCTGCAGGCGGGATTTCAGGGGGAAATGCTGTACCTCGCCCGTCGGGAAGCGGCGTACGCCCATCCGGAAGGGGTTCTGCCCGCTGTTCGGACGGTGATCATGGCGGCTCTCAACTATGGGCCTGGTGCCCGCGATGCGGCTTCTCCGGGACGGATCGCTGCCTACGCTCAGGGGAGCGGAGACTATCACGAGATTCTTCGCTCGAAGCTGCGCATCCTCGCGGACCTGCTGCATGACCACCGTCCCGGATGTCAGACGCGGGTGGCTGTCGATACCGCACCCCTGCTGGAACGGGATGTTGCCCGACGGGCAGGGCTCGGGTGGTTCGGCAAGAATACGATGCTGATCAACAAGCACCGGGGGAGCTATTTCTTTCTCGGGGCAGTCCTGACGGACGCAGCACTCCCCGCCGACGCACCGCATGAAACCAGTCACTGCGGCACCTGCACACGTTGTCTGGAGGCCTGTCCCACCGATGCTTTTGAGGCTCCTTATGTCTTAAATGCCTCGAAATGCATTTCGTATTTGACGATTGAGCTTCGCAAGCGTCCCATCCCGTCCGGGTTGCGTGCCGGGATGCAGGACTGGATGTTCGGTTGCGACGTCTGCCAGCAGGTCTGTCCGTGGAACCGGAAGGGAACGCCCGCGACTGCCGCTGAGCTGATTCCCGATGCGTCACTGCTGGAAGTGAAGGCGGAAGAGTTTCTGCGATTGAGCGCCCGGGAGTTTCGACTTCGGTTCGGCAAAACGCCGCTCGCTCGCCCCGGTCGGGAAGGGATGGCCCGCAATGCGGCGGTTGTTCTGGGCAATCGCCGGGATCCCACAACAGTTCCTGTGTTAATTGATGCTTTGCAGGATGAGTCGGCGATCGTGCGGGGCGCGGTCGTCTGGGCTCTGGGGCAGGTCGGTGGCGAGGCTGCATTCAATGCATTGTCTGCTCATGCTTTAAGGGAATCGGATGTCGATGTCGTGCGCGAGCTCTCGGCGCTCGGTCACCGGGCACACGGGGATGCTTGAAGTCTGTCAGGGATCGACGGATACGCGAACGCATCGGAGTCTGCTTCCGTTTTCTGAGAAATCAAGTGTCAGTGCGCTCCCAAACTTGCCGTCCCCCAGTGCACTTGCCATGATCCACCCCGGATAGCTCCCGGGAAAGGATTTCAGGGAAGAGGGACGTGGTTTTAGAACGCTGCTGCTGACTATGGCGGAACCAAAAAAACTCACGACCGAAGAAATCCTGGCGCTGGCCCGGAAAAAGAAGGCCGAAGCTGCCGCCGCAGCCAGTGCAGCCAGCTCCAGTGCAGCCAGCTCCAGTGCAGCCAGCTCCAGTGCAGCCAGCTCCAGTGCAGCAAGCGGTGGAGAGGCGACTCCGGGAGAGCCCGCAGCGCCGGCTGCCTCCGAGGCGAGTCCAGCGGCCACTCCTGCTCCCGCAGCGACCCCCAAGACCACTGCCGAGATTTTGGCAGCGGCTCGCGCTTCTGCGGCTGCCAAAGCCGGCGCCGCGAAGTCTGAGGCGCCCGCTGAGCCATCCGCTGTGGCACCCCCGGCTGGGGCTCAACCGAAATCGACTGCCGAGATTCTGGCGGCGGCCCGTGCTGCGGGAGCCGGCAAGCCAGCGGCCGCTCCTGCTGCTCCGAAGTCGACCGCAGAGATTCTGGCTGCTGCCCGTGCAGGCAAAGCGGGGGCGGGAACCAGTGCTCCGTCGCCGGCCGCTGCTTCCGCTGCAGCGCCCGCTTCTGGGACAGCCGTTCCTCCCGCTACCTCACCGGCAGGCGAACGTCCTGCGCTGAAGGATATGGTCGCCGCGGTCACGGCAGCCAGTGCTGGTCAACCCGTTGTGGCCGCCAAAGGGGCGAGTCCTGCTACTCCGGCCAAGCCGAAGCTTCCTGCAAAAGCGGGTGGGAAAGAAGCTGTCTCCCGTCGATCGGCATTCTCGATGGTGACGGGTTTCCTGATGGCTCCCTTTGTTGTGGCCTGGGCCGCTGTGGCCGGGATCGCCGGTCTGTGGGGTCTGGGGATGGCCCGGTTCATGATGCCGAACATGGTGCTGGAGCCACCGAGCCGGTTCAAGGTTGGCCCAGCGTCTGATTTCCCCCCGGGAACGGTGTCGGAAAAATACAAGGCGAGTCGCGGAATCTGGATCGTGCATTCAGACGCCTACGACGGAAAGAATATTGTCTACGCCCTCTCATCTGTTTGTACCCACCTGGGGTGCACGCCGAACTGGCTGGAAGGGGAGCAGAAGTTCAAATGCCCCTGCCATGGGTCGGGTTTCTACATTTCGGGGATCAATTTCGAAGGTCCCGCACCCCGTCCGCTGGAACGTGTTGGCTTACGATTGTCGGAAGACGGAACGCTGGAAGTTGACAAGAGCGTCAAGTTTCAGGAAGAACTCGGGCAGTGGGTCGACACCAAATCATTCTACGAGATCGTTTGACTTTCGTTCCTGGTCGCTCGTTTTCTTTCCCGTAGTCAATTGGATCTCCGCAAGGCAACTCGATGTCGGTCACGGAATACATTCGCAACTCGCAGATCTGGCGGAGTGTCTTTCGGCATCCGGCGCCTTATGACCGCCGGAACCGCGCTGTCGTCGTGCTGACGAACTTCTTTCTGCACCTGCATCCGGTCTCCGTGCAGAAGGGGGGGATTGCTCTCTCCTACACCTGGTGTATGGGGGGGGTGACGTTCTTCCTGTTTCTGGTGGAAACGCTCACCGGCGTGCTGCTGATGTTCTATTACCGGCCGACCCTGGAATGGGCCTTTACGGATATCGGGAACCTGCGGGACGTCACCTCTCTGGGAATCATGCGGGAAATCCACCGCTGGGGTGCCCATGCGATGGTGATTACCGTGTGGCTGCATATGTACCGCGTGTTCCTGACGGGGAGTTACAAGCCGCCGCGGGAATTCAACTGGGTCATCGGCGTGCTGCTCCTGGTGCTGACGTTGCTTCTCTCGTTTACCGGCTATCTCCTGCCTTGGGATCAGCTGGCAATCTGGGCGATCACTGTCGGTTCAAACATGGCGCGTGCGACTCCCTTTCTGGGGCATGAAGGGCCCGGCTTTCAGCTGCTGAATATTCGAGGTTATGACCTGATTACTCAGGCCAGCGATGCCCGGTTCCTCTTGTTGGGGGCCCGGAACGTCGGCGAAGAGACATTGAACCGGTTTTACATCATGCACTGTGTGGCCATTCCGCTGGTGGTGGCCATGCTGATTGCCATTCACTTCTGGCGGGTCCGCAAAGACGGCGGGATCAGCCAACCCCTGTAAACAGCTTCGTCGCGGTCGCGCGAGGCAGGTCTGGACACAATCGTTACGGCGAATCGGAATCGGGCAGATCACTGATATGGAATTTCATCCCGATCTTACCGTCGGCGTCATTAACGGCCTGGGATGGCTGTACCTGCTGATGTTCTTTCTGAATCTCGGCTGGACAGTGCAGAGCTTCAAGAAAGATGGCCACTTCGAGTGGTGTTTCGGCTGGGAACATATTCCGAAGGCAAGTGTCTGGGCGCTGTATACCGTCGGCCTGATGATCTTCGCTTTCGTGCACCTCACCGTGCGGGGGAATGCTGACACGTTTCTGCTCCGCCTGCCGTTGTGGTTCAAGCTGTGGGTCGACAGCATTATCGCCAATCCCATCAGCTACTTTATCGTGTCGATGGTGCTGTTTGGTCTGATGATCTGGCTGCGAAACTGGTGGGTCGAGCCGACGCGCGCCTGGATTCTGTTTAACGTCAGCGTGCTGTTTCTGGCGTTCAGTATGACAGACTACGACTTCCGGCAGATTGTCGGCAAGCCGGACAACGTGCCGATCGTGGGGATGCTGTTTCTCGTCGGCTTCTTTACCTGGCTCTATTTCTATGAGGCGGGCAAGAACGACAGGCTGATTGCCGAAGGGCTGCCGGTCAAGAAAAAAGAGTTGACCGAGCAGGTGCTGGTGTGGCCCGATCTGGTCTACACCGAAATGATCTGCATGATTCTCGTGGCAGCGCTGCTGATTGTCTGGGGGGTCGCGTTGCCGGCTCCGCTGGAAGAACCGGCTTCCGCCGTGAAGACGCCCAATCCGTCGAAGGCCCCGTGGTACTTCCTGGGTCTGCAGGAGATGCTGGTCTACTTCGACCCGTGGATGGCCGGGGTGGTTCTGCCCAGCATCATTCTCGTGGGGCTGATGGCGGTCCCCTATATCGACTTCAACAAGGCCGGAAACGGCTATTACACATTCAATCAGCGGAAGTTTGCGGTCATTACGTTCCTGTTCGGCTTTCTGCCGCTCTGGGTGGCGATGATTGTGCTGGGAACCTTCATCCGGGGTCCGAACTGGAACATGTTCGGTTTGTACGAATACTGGGACGTGCACAAGCTCGAGGTGCTCAACAACATCAATCTGTCAGACTGGTTCTGGCTGGATACGCTGCGACTCCCCTTGCCCCGCCCGAATGGCGATGACCCGTTTCTGGTGCAGGCAATGGTGATCCTGAAGCGGGAGTGGCTGGGTCTGCTGCTGGTGGTGCTGTACTTGTTTGCCATTCCGCCGCTGCTGGCGCGAACCTTCATGCGTGGATTTTTCGTGCGGATGGGTTTCATCCGCTTTATGGTGCTCGCGAACCTGATTCTGTTCATGGCTGCACTTCCGCTGAAGATGATTCTGCGGTGGACGTTCAACCTGAAATACATCGTCGCGATTCCCGAATGGTTTTTTAATATTTAGTCAGCAGATGGTCGCGAGCTGTCGGGTCAGGCTTTGCCCCGGCCGCTCCCGAATCGTTGAAGACCAAGCACGACCTGCTTCATAAAACAACATGCCAGCAACCGACGAATATTGGCGCAGTTTGCCACGGATGCACAAATGGTTCGCAGTCAGTGCGATTGTGCTGCTCGGTTGCACCCTGTTGATGATGTACAAGGACGAAGCCCGAGGCTGGAAACAGCTGCAGGCGCAGGCTGAGCAATTGCGTGTCGATCGTCTGGATCGGCAGATTGAAGACCTGAACGACGGCGAACACCAGGAACAGGTCGAAGCGCTGACCGAGAAGATTTCTGCTGCGCAGAAGGAATGGGAAGCGAAAGAGGCCGGGCTCAACGAGAAAGACCGCGAACTGCGTGAACTGGAAGGTCGCGTGCAATTCCTGGCTCGCGAATCCAAGGGTCTGAACGCCAAGCGGGACAAAGCCCGGGCCGACTTCGATATTGCCGTGCGCGATCAGGTGGCCGAGGAAGTCCTGGTCCGGCGCCGCGAAGACTTCGCCCTTCAGGAAGATCTCGCCCGTAAAATGGCTCTCGAGGCGGAGCAAGCGAAGACCGCCCATCAGGAGTTGAAGAACGAGTTGCAGGCCGCCAGCGCCGACTACGACAACGCCAAGGCGGAACTGGTCAAGCTGCAAGCCGATCTGACTGCTCTCTACGAGCAGCGGAAACTGCTCCGGCCAGATGATCCGCTGGCTGCCTGGAAGCGAAAATTCAAGGAATGGCCAATTATCAACGGCTTCAATCCGCATCTCAAAATTCAGTACGACTGGCCTTCCGAACTCAAGCAGCAACTGGGAATGGCCCGGGTCTCGCGAGTTGATCGCTGTCGGACCTGCCACGTCAACATCTCCGAATTCGGTGCGGGGAACGTCGCGAATTATCCGCAAGGGGAATATGCCGAGCCGTTCTGCTCGCACCCCAACGGCGATCTGTACCTGACCTCCACAAGCCCCCATCCGGTCGGCAGCTTCGGGTGCACGATCTGTCACGATGGAAACGGGTCAGGCACCAGCTTTCAGGCCGCCGAGCATACGCCGTCGGACCCGGTGGTGGCCGAGAAGTGGGCTCACGAGCAGCATTGGCATCCGAACCACTTCTGGGAATACCCGATGTTCTCGAAGCAGTTCGTCGAATCTTCCTGCCTGCGCTGCCATCACAACGTGGTTGAGCTGGGGGTGAACAAGAAGTTCGGCAACTCCGCCCCCAAGGTTTTCAAAGGCTATAACCTGATTCGCGAATACGGCTGCTTCGGCTGCCACGAGATCAATGGGTTCGACGGCGACAAGTCGATTGGGCCGGATATGCGGCTGGAACCGCAGACGGCTGAGGAAGCGGCCCGAATCGCCGCCGACCCGAATCTCCATGCGGGGCTGATGCGGAAAGTCGGACCGTCGCTGCGGCACATCGACTCCAAAACAACTCCGGAGTTCGTCGCCTACTGGACCGCTGAGCCGAAGCGGTTCCGCCCCACCACCCGCATGCCGCAATTCTTTGGGCTCTCGAATCAGCACGACGAAATGGCGGCCCTGATGCAGCCCATCGAACTGGCGGCGATCGCGTCGTTCCTCTCTGCAAAATCCGAAGCAATCACTCTCGACCAGCCAGCGCAGGACTATGTGCCGAATGCCGAGCGAGGTGAGCAGCTCTTCAAGAAACGGGGCTGCCTGGCCTGCCACAGCAAGTCAGGCGAAGAGTTTGCGGGCATTCACGAAGACTTCGGTCCCGACCTCTCCCGGGTCCACGAAAAGCTCAAGCCGGGTGAGGAGGGCTTCCGCTGGCTCTATACCTGGATTCGTGAACCGAGCCGGTATCACGCCCGTACGAAAATGCCGGACCTGTTCCTGACTCCCTATGAAGAGGGGGGAACGCAGATCGACCCGGCCGCTGACATCGCACAGTATCTGCTGCAGGGTGGACCGGGAGAATTCCCCGCACTGGCCCAGGCGGCTTCTTACTCGGGACTGGTCACCGGCCAAAAGTTCGGACCGGATGAAGTGGCCCAGCAGGTTCCGGCACTCAACGGCATCACGATTGAAGAAGTGATCGACGGCAGCCCCGCGAAACGGGCCGAAGTTCAGGTGGGTGACAAATGGGTCGTCGAACCGATCGACGAAGGGGATGTGCTCCTCTCGTGGAACGGAACTACTCTGACCAACGCGCGGCAGTTGCACGATCTGGAAACGAAGGCTGCCGCCGGAACGACCGTCAATGTCTCCGTCTCCCGCAATGGTGCGGTGAAGGAGAAGCGGCTCGTCATCAGTACACCGCTCGATGATCTCGTGCGGCTGTATCTGTCCAAGTCACTGACCAAACTGCGACTGGAAGGGGTCTTCGTCGACAAGCGATATCCGGTCAATGCCGAGATGTACGCCGAGGGGAAAAGCCTCAGCGACTTCATTAAGGGGGATGAAATTGAACTCGCCCCCCGCAGTCTGGATGAACAGGTCAGCGATGAGGAATGGACCCGCCGCAAGATGCAGTATGTGGGCCGTCGTACGATTTCCCGCTATGGCTGCTACGGCTGTCACGACATTCCACAGTTTGAAACGGCTCGCCCGATCGGGACTGCCCTGCAGGACTGGGGCCGCAAGGATACGTCCAAGCTGGCCTTCGAGCACATCCACGAGTTCCTGCATCATCATGGGGAGCCGGATGGTTCCAGCACCGCCGCGCGACTTGAAAAGGCTGTCCACGACAAGATGGGGGGGGATCGGGTCAGTGAAACCGTGCTGACGGAGGCCGCTCTCTACAGCAGCGCCATCAACCACGGTCGTGCGGGCTTCCTGTGGCAGAAGCTTCGCGAGCCCCGCAGCTATGATTACATGAAGACCGAAACCAAAGGATGGGACGAGCGGCTGCGGATGCCCAAGTTCCCCTTTAGCGAAACCGATATTGAAGCCGTGAGCACCTTCGTACTGGGGCTCGTTGCCGATCCACCACCGACGAATTACATCTACCAGCCGGATGGTGCCGCGGGTGCGATTATTGAAGGGGAGCGGCTGCTTACGAAGTACAACTGTGCCGGCTGTCATATGCTGGAAATGCCGGTCTGGGAATTCGGCGTGGAGCTCGACAACCTGAATGTTCCTGCCCTGGCAGAAGGAGAAGAAAAGACCTTCGATCTCCTCAAGCATCTGAAGCCCCCCTTGAAGGGGTTGACCGGTAAGACCATGCCGGGCGGAGAGCAGATTCTCCGCGTGACCGGGTATCCGCAGGCACTTCCCGATCCTGAAGAGGCGCTCGAAGACCAGATGTACTCTTTTGTACTCTGGGATGCGGTGGATCTCGGTGACGGACGAACAATGCTCCCCGGACAGCCGCTGCCGGTGGCCGTTCCGAATATCCACTCCCGGACCAACGGCCGGGGTGGCGACCTCGCGCAATGGCTGATTCCACAGCTGGTCGGGAACGAACGGGGTGTCAAGGACATTAATGAAGCCTGGCAGGCTGCTCCTCCTCCGCTGGTGATGGAAGGGAAGAAGGTGCAGACCCCGTGGCTGTACCAGTTCCTGAAGAACCCGGAGCAGTTGCGGTTCACGACGGTCCTGAGGATGCCGCGGTTTAATATGGATGACGATGAGGCCCGGGCACTGGCGAATTACTTCGCCGCCGTGGATGGGGCACCGTTCCCGTATCAGTCGGTCCCGCCGCGTCAACCCGAGGTCCAGCAGGCGGAACAACAGCAGTACCTGCACGATTTCCCGGACTCGAAAGAGAAGAATTATCTCGACGCCTCCTGGCTGGTTTTGAATGGTCCCCTCTGTCGCAAGTGCCACTCGGTCGGCGGAAATCCCGTAACTGAGACAGACCCTTCTCAGGTGAAGCGCGGTCCGAACCTGCAGCGGGTGGAACGGCGACTGCAGCCTGAGTACGTGCAGCTGTGGATCAATAACCCCAAGTGGGTCCTACCCTATACGTCGATGCCGGTGAACTTCCCGCCGGGCGGAAAGTCCTCGATGACCGAGCTCTTCGCCGGTGAAAACCTGCGTCAGGCTCAGGCGGTCGTCGATGCCTTGTTCAATTACACCGCTTTGATCGAAGCGCACGGCGTCACGACCTATAATCCCCCCGGCGCTCCCGATGAGGGGGGCGCAGCCGCTCCGGCTCCCGGAACCGCAAAGACAGCGATCCCCCAACTTGTCCCGGAAAATGCGACCCTGCAGGCAGGAGAGTCGCAGTGATCGAATCGACCTTTATGGATCAGTCCCTCCGATTAGCGACCGGGCTCAGTCTGACCCTCGCGCTGGTAACCTTGACAGGCTGTGACTCCGAACCGGGAGTTCGCCGGCAGGGGTTGGGCGGGGGTGCGTATGCACCGGTCAAGGTGACGCTGCTGCGTAGCGACACCGAAGCCGCCGGTGGCGACGCCGGGACTGCGGGGGCTGCGGCGGGGGAAAAGATTCAAAGCTTCGGCACCTTGAAGGGGCGGATCTCCGTGAACGGAACAGTTCCGGCACTTCCTCCGCTGATTGCGCAGGGGCAGGCGATCAAGGATGCCTTCTGTGCGAACGAGGCGGTTCCCGACGAGAAAGTGCTGGTCGGTGCCGACGGCGGACTGGCCAACGTGTTTGTCTACCTTCGCAAAGTTCCCAACGTCGACGTTCCTCCGGCACCGGCCGACCCCCTGATTCTGGATCAGCACGGCTGTCGTTTCGTGCCGCACGCTTCAATCATCCAGGTGGGCCGGGAACTCAAGATGTTGAATTCGGATCCCCTGGCACACAACGTCAAAATCACCGGCTTCTCAACGTCGTACGATTCGGGGTCCATCCCCGCGGGTGACAAGGTGGGCGTCGAGATGAAGTACCAGCGTCCCGAGCGGAACCCGGCGTCTGTGACCTGCAGTTTTCATGCGTGGATGCAGGGATACCAGTTGGCTCTCGACCATCCCTGGGGAGCTCTGACCGACGCTGACGGCGCCTTCGTGATTGAAAACGTCCCTGCCGGAAAGATGGAGTTCGTGTTCTGGCATGAAAAGCTGGGCTACCTCGAAAAAAGTCTGGCCATCGAGATACCCGCAGACGGGACAGCGGAAAAAAACATTGAAGTCACGGCAGCGGCACTGGCCGCTCCCTGAGAGAGATCACCCTCGTCGTGGGGACGGACAAGGGCGGACCGGCAGATTGAGTTTCACCCACGAAGTCAGTGATTCAGAACAATGACAATTCTCCTGACAAAACGTTTTTGCATACTGCTGTTGCTGGCAGGAATTGTCGGCTGCGCCCCCAGCTCGAAGAAGACTCCGACGCGGGTCGTGAGTGAACGGGATGTAAAGATCACGGTCGGTCCGCCAACCAAGCCCAAGCCCCCCGAGAAAGAAAAACCGGTTGCCGACGCGGAGAAGGCCACTGCGAAGGCTACTCCGAAGACTGACGACGGGGGGCAAGCTGCCGGGACAGCTGCCGCCGGAAAAGACGTCCCCACAGCGGCGCCGGCTGCAGCGCCGTCCGCGGCGACCGTCACTAAAGGGAGTGGCCCGGCCCGTTTCAAGGGGAAGGTCGTGGTGAAAGGGACTCCTCCCAAGATCGCCCCCCTCATCTCTCAGGGGCAGGCAGGCATTAAAGACGAAGTCTGTACCAGGCATGAAATCCCCTCGCAAGTCGCGGTTGTGGGACCGGAGGGGGGGCTCAAGAACGTATTCGTGTATCTGAAGAAGGCTCCCAGGGGGGCGGTGTCGTCTGCGGTGGAATCGCATGCGGAACTCGACCAGCATGGCTGTGTGTATGAACCCCATGCCCAGATCATGCGGACGGGGAGCACGATTCGTCTGAAGAACTCGGACAGCGTTGCTCACAACGTACATATCACGGGGCGAGCGGCCTCCTTCAACCAGACGGTCAAGGCGGGAGACAAAGAGGGACTGGAGTTTACTTTCGCAGTCCCGGAAGCACTTCCGGCCAAAGTCAGTTGTGACTTTCATGCGTGGATGACCGCGTGGATTCTGCCGGTCGATCACAACTGGGCGGCCCTGACCAACGAGCAGGGAGAGTTTGAAATCGCAGATCTTCCCGAGGGGGATCTCGAGTTCATCGTCTGGCAGGAAAAGCTCGGGTATGTGGAGCGGTCCTTCAAGGTGCATGCCGAAGCGGGTCACGTCGTCGAGAAAATTTTTGAAGTCGATGCGTCCAAGCTGGCGCAGTAACGTATGAGGTTGAGGTTTTCTCGTGAGAACCTGTGTCGCAATTTGTTCTCTGGCTCTGCTGCTCGCCGGTTGCGGGAAGCCGCAGTTCTCGCATCGTTCCGAATATGACGAGCTGCAGCCCTACGCACAGGAATATGTGCGGAAGGTTCTGGAGACGCATTTCGGCACACCGACCGACATGGTGGTCTGGGATCAGCTGCCGCTGGATGCGCATCTGGCGGAGGCAGCGGTCACGGAGGCCAAAGGGGACCGGGTGACACTGGAGCTGACGGAACCGCACCGCGAAGTCGGTGCGGGTACCGAGTTGCTGTTCCTGGGTTCCGGAGCCGAGCAGGAACCGCACTCTGCCTGGGTCAAGTCCTGGAACGAGAAGACCCACACCGCCACTCTCGAAAAGAAGCCTGCTGCCGATGTGGCTGCCGGAACCAAGGTCGTTGTCGGCCCAGGTCAGACGCTGGTGCAAGGGCGCGTTCTCTATGCCCAGCACTGCCTGCATTGCCACGGAGTCGGTGGAGACGGTGCCGGGCCAACCGCGCAGTACCTCAACCCCTTGCCGCGCGATTACCGGAAGGGGATTTTCAAGTTCACGTCGACCCATGCGGCGGAACGGGCGAGTCGTCAAGACCTCGCACGGGTGATCGAAAACGGCATTCCCGGAACCTATATGCCGTCGTTCAAGCTGCTTTCTCCTGAAGAGAACCACGCGATTGTGGAATACGTCCTGTGGCTCGCCATGCGGGGAGAGGTGGAGTATCAGCTGGTGAAGTTCCTCTCCGACGGCTATTCGAACAAAGCGATTGCCGAACGGCTGGCCAGCGCCCGCGAGAAGAAGAAGGCTGGCGAGAAAGATGTGGAGACCTCACAGAGCATCCGTCAGGAGTTCATCGCCAACGTCAGCAATCCCGATGAGTTTCCGGCCGAGGTGAAAAGCATTGTTGATCTGATCGCGACCCGCTGGAAGACCGCTCAGGAGGAACAGGCGGTCGTGGTTCCCAAGGAAAACCGCGTCTCTGCTGACGCGGCGTCGATTGCCCGGGGAAGGAAGCTGTATCTCTCGCCGGACCTGAATTGTGTCGCCTGCCATGGGGAGGCGGGATTCGGTGACGGTCCGCAGACCTATTCCATTACGAAAGATATCGAGACGGGACTCGATAACGCCCGGCCGGGGCTGTATGACGCGTGGGGGCATCCGATCGCACCCAGAAATCTGCATACCGGGATCTTCCGTGGGGGACGTCGACCGATCGACCTATATGATCGTGTGCATGCGGGGATCAAGGGGACACCGATGCCCGCCTTCGGCGCCAAGCTGAAAGATCAGGACATCTGGGATTTGGTCAATTACATTTACCACGTCCCTTTTGAGCCGAAGCAGGCCGGGGCGGGTGCTGTGGAGGCGGCCCCGACTGGAGAACTGAAGGAAGTTGCCTCGCAGTAATGTGAAGTCGTGATGCCAAGCTGCGAGGGGGCGCGGTGAGACACTGTTTCGCGGTTCGGTGGTGAACGCAACGACGCGGGACGAAGTCAGGGCAGAGTGACGACGAGCCGGGCGGGACGGTTCGTCCTGCAGCGGGAATGAATGGATCGTCAGCGGCCGGCCGCAATCCGTGAGTTTCGGAAATTCAACGAGGTTGATCACGTGAAGTGGTTCTGGTGCATCTTCTTTGTCTTCTGGCCAACTGTGGCGGTGATTGCCTGCTGGATCGCGCCACAAATGGGCTGGTGGTTTCCGGGACCGGCTGCTTCACCGCTGGGCCGCCGGATCGACGACCTGTTCTACCTGATCCTGTGGATTACTTCGCTGACGTTTATCGGGACTCAGATTGGACTCGGCTACGTCCTGTTCACCGGGGCCCGCCGGACGGATCCCGATGTGGATGGAAAGGCCTGGTTCTCACACGGCAGTCATGCGCTGGAGGTGATCTGGAGCATTGTGCCCGCATTCGTGCTGCTGTTCATCGCGCTGTATCAGATGGACGTCTGGGCGGCCTATCGCGTCAAGGACATGTTCCCCCGGGACAAGATGGAGGCGGTGCTGACCCGACTGCATCAGCAGCGAGGGCCCCGCAGCAGTCTGGCCCTGGCCGAAGTGACGGCTCGTCAGTTCGAGTGGCGTATTCGTTATCCGGGCTTCGACGCCGAAGGGCGACTCCTGCCACTCATGCCCGATCCGCAGCCGACCGACCTCTATGCCGTGAACGATCTGCATCTGCCGTTTGGTTCCCCGGTCATGATCAATCTGAAAACCCAGGATGTGCAGCACTCGTTCTTTCTGCCGGACCTGCGCGTCAAGCAGGACGCTGTCCCGGGGTTGAGCATCCCCATCTGGTTTCAGGCGGATCGCCGCGACACGTATACGCTGCTCTGCGCGGAACTGTGCGGGTGGGGGCATTACAAGATGCGAGCCCGGTTCGTGGCCGACTCGGAAACGGAGTTTCTGGACTATCTGCGGGCGCTGCATCAGGAACAGAACTTTGACGGAATTCGTCCCGAAAAGACGGACGAATAAACTGGCGAGACCCTTCGCCAGAGTGTGAGCAGGCGGTCAGAACCACAAGCGGTCAGGAGGACTGACGCCTGGTCTGCTGCAGTACAAAACAGGTGACCGGGATCTTCGCACGGTCCCGAGAAATCGACCCGAACGCCCGGCGTTCAGGATTTGGAGTCAGGAATGAGTTCCATCGCCGTCAATCCCGCAACCGCGGATGATCATCATCACGCACACAGCGATGATCATCTGGCGTTGCTGAAACAGATCTATCTGTTTTCCACCGACCACAAGGTCATCGGCATTCAATTTCTGCTGACGACGATGGTCATGCTGATGGTGGGGGGAGCCCTGGCGCTGGGGGTGCGCTGGCAACTGGCCTTTCCCTGGGAGTCGATGCCCATCTTCGGCCAACTGGTGGCCAAGAATATCGCTGCGGGGGGGCAGATCTCTCCCGAGTTCTACACGATGCTCTTTACCATGCACGCGACGGTGATGATCTTTCTGGTCATTATCCCAGTGCTGGCAGGGGCCTTCGGAAACTTCCTGATCCCGCTGATGATCGGTGCGGACGATATGGCGTTTCCGATTCTGAATGCTCTGAGCTACTGGTTCATGTGGCCCGCCATTTTCTGCTTTGGACTGGCAATGGGGCTGGGAGGTGAAGCGCTCAGTGGCGTGAAGGGGGGAATGAACGCCGGTGCGGCTGCGGGGTGGACGTCGTATCCGCTGCTGTCGGCCTTGCCGCAGGCGGCTCCGGGGTCCGAGGCGGCCCAGTTCTGGTGGCTGATGGCCGTCACGCTGGTGGGAGTTTCGTCGATGATGGGGTCGGTCAACTATATGACCACCATCATCAACATGCGCGCTCCGGGGATGACTCTCTTCCGAATGCCGCTGACGATCTGGTCGATGTTTATTACAGCGATTCTGCAGGCCTTCGCCTTGCCGGTGCTGACGGCCGCGGGGTTCATGCTGCTGGCTGACCGCAGCTTCGGAACCTGCTTCTTCATTCCCGCGGAAATCGTCGTCAACAATGCCGCTCCGACCGTGGGAGGAGGGCAGCCGCTGCTGTGGCAGCATCTCTTCTGGTTCTATTCGCATCCGGCCGTGTACATCATGCTGCTGCCGGCGATGGGCATGGTTTCCGACATGCTCTCCTGCATGTGTCGCAAGCCGATCTTCGGTTACAAGCCGATGGTCTATTCGATGGCGGCCATTGCCGGGCTGGGCTTCATCGTGTGGGGGCACCACATGTTCACCTCGGGGATGAATCCAGCACTCGGGATGACGTTCATGGTGTCGACCATCATGATCGCGTTGCCCTCCGCGGTGAAGGTGTTCAACTGGATCGGCACGATCTGGGGGGGCCGCCCGGTCTTTAACACCGTGTTCCTCAACTGTGTCGGCTTCGTGTCGATGTTCATTGTCGGGGGACTGTCCGGCATCTTCATGGCCGCTGTCCCGGTGGATATCTACATTCACGATACCTATTTCATTGTGGCGCACTTCCATTACGTGTTGTTTGGCTCGACTCTGTTCGGAGTGTTTGGTGCCATCCAGTTCTGGTACCCGAAGATGTTCGGTCGACTGATGAATGAGCCCGTCGGCAAGCTGCACTTCTTCCTGACGTTCATCGGCTTCAACGGCACGTTCTTCCCCATGCACCTGCTGGGGATCGCCGGGATGCCGCGACGTTATGCCAATCCGTATCTGTATCCGTACCTCGAGCACCTGTTGCCGATGAATCAGTTCATGACGGTCTGCGCCTGCCTGATGGGGGTCGCCCAGTTCCTGCTGATCGGGAATTTCGTGTTGAGCTGGTTCTCGAAGAAAGAGGCGGGCCGGAATCCGTGGCATGCCAACGGACTGGAATGGTCCGCGCCGTCCCCCCCGGGCCACGGGAATTTCGATGTTCCGCCCGTCTGTTATCGTGGACCCTATGAGTATTCCGACCCGAACCACGACTCCGATTACTGGCCGCAGACGGAACCACCCCGGCATCAAAGGGACGAGTCTTGAGTCCTGTTCATGAATCGCCGCTGCCCGATGCGGCCCGTCTGTCCGAGTGTTTGATTTGAGTGCAATGAAGAGTGAACAGTTTCATCCCGGACTCCATCGATTTGCTGTCAGCGAGATTTTCATCGCGTTGATTACGCTGACGTTCGGGGCCCTTGTCACCACCAAGAATGCCGGCATGGCGTTCACCGACTGGCCAACGTCAGACGGCTATCTGATGGTGACGTATCCCTGGCTGCGCGATTTCGCCCGGAACTGGGACAAGTTCCTGGAGCATGGGCATCGGCTGGCCGGAATGCTGATCGGCATCTGGTCGATCGGGCTGGTGATCTACACCTGGCGTGTGGAATCGCGAATGTGGGTCCGATCCCTGGCAGCGTCAATTTTGCTGGGAGTGATCTGTCAGGGACTGCTGGGAGGGATGCGGGTGCAGCTGGATGAGCGGGGACTGGCCATGCTGCATGGGATCTTTGCCGCGGCGGTCTTCTCACTAATGGGGACATTCGCTGCGGTGACCAGCCGGAAGTGGGAACAGGCATCCGCTGATGCGTCCTTGACCGGTCCGGGACTGCTGAAGCCGATGGCGGTGGCCGTTGTGGCGGTTCTCTCCCTGCAATACGTGCTGGGAAGCTTTATTCGGCACCGCGGTTCGGCCCTCCATGAACACCTCGGGCTGGGAATTCTGGCTCTGGTTCTGATCAGTGTGAATTTATTTGTGGCGTGGTCCCGTTCCGGGAAATGGTTAAAGTGGTCATCGACCTTGCTATTTGTGGCGACGCTGGGCCAAATTGGTTTGGGTTTGTCCGCGTGGGTGGCGAAATATGGCTTTGCCCGGCTCGGCTACGTGGCCGTTGCGGACTCCATTCAGCAAGTGAGCTTGCGTACGACGCATATGGTTTGGGGAACTTTGGTGATGATGGCGGCGGTGGTACATCTGGTAAAGGTTTTCCGCGTGGCGGGGCTGACACAGCCTGAAACTGCCCCGCAGGTCGTGCTCCGTCCCGCCTCGAGTGGTCTGGCCGGACAGGGAGGGGCTCGATGAGCACTCTCGCACCTCCGGTCACTCGTGAACGCGAAACCGCGACACTCGATTACTGTTCCCCTGCCGCGGAAACGTCCCGGTTGTCGGCCTATCTGGAACTGGCCAAGGGCCGCATTGCCCTGATGGTGCTGCTGGCGACCGGCGTCGGTTATCTGCTCGGAAGCGGCGGAGTCTGGCAGCTCGCCGGATTTCTGCATGCGAGCCTGGGGATTCTGCTGGCGGTCGTCGCCTCCAGTGCGCTGAACCAGTATCTGGAGCGGCACACCGACGCCTACATGCTGCGGACCAGCACCCGTCCGCTCCCGTCAAACCGGCTGTCCGCCGTGGAAGTGCTGCTGTTCGGTCTGGCGTGCGGGGTGGTCTCGGTGGCCTATCTCGCGGTGATGGTCAACCTGCTGACAGCGGCGATGACCCTGCTGACCATCGTGATGTATGCAGCTGTTTATACGCCGTTGAAACGTTACACGACACTGTGCACTGCGATCGGTGCGATTCCCGGTGCGCTCCCCCCCGTGCTGGGGTGGACGGCATCCGGTGCTCCCCTCGACTGGGGGGCGTTCAGCCTGTTCGCGATTCTGTTCGTCTGGCAGTTTCCCCACTTTCTGGCAATCGCCTGGATCTACAAGGACCAGTACGATGCGGCCGGCCTGAAAATGGTTCCGGGACGTGGTCGGCCCGGAGTGTTGAGCGCGGTCTCGACCGGATATGCCTTGGCATTGATTCCGATCAGTCTGCTCCCTTGCCGTCTCGGGTTGGCCGGGAATGTCTATGGAGCGGTCGCGGTCGTACTGGGTTTGTTGTATCTGGGATCGTCGGTATTGTTTCAGGGGGATGAGACGCGCCGCGGAGCGCGACGAGTTCTCTGGGTGTCGTTAATGTATCTGCCGCTGGTGCTGCTCACACTGACGTGGGATCACCTGCGGCTGCTGAACTGAACTCTCGATCACGGAGGCTCTGCCTCCAGGGTGAATCGCCGATGTCACACAGTCACGCCGCTCCGGCTGTCAAAATGGGCTTGCCGATTCCGAATTCGAAGCTCGGGATGTGGCTGTTCCTCGGCACCGAGATCATGTTCTTCACGGCGTTCATCGGCACATACATCGTGCTGTATTTCGGTTCGCCGGGCTGGCCGACCGACACCAACGTGACGCATATCAAAATCTGGGCGGGGGGGCTGAACACGTTCGTGCTGCTGGCCTCCAGCTATTTCGTGGTAGTCGCCCATGAAGCGATGGTCCTGGGTAAGTATGACCGCGCCCGCAAGTTTCTGATCCTGACGTTCGCACTCGCCTGCCTGTTTCTGGGCATCAAGGGCTTCGAATATTACGGCAAGTTTGCTCATCGCATTCTCCCGGGGAAGATTCCCGAAACCGATCTGCAGTCCCTGAGAATTCTGCAGCACGACTGGCAGCAGGCCCTCGATGCCCGCCTGAACAAACTGATTCCCGGCAAAGAGCCGCTGCACATCAAGCAGGCACAGCTGCAGCAGGAACTGGATACCGCAACCGGCGACCGCAAGGCCCAGCTGGCCGCCTGGAACGATCTGAACACCGAGTTCGCGAAATACCGCGATCAGGTTTCGGCGAATACCATGATCTTTCCGCAGGCCCGTCAGCTGATGTACGACCTGCACCACTACGGCACCTTCACCGTCGGGGATCAGCAGATCACCGGAGTGTTGGCCAACGCCGCTGCCATCGCCGACTTTGAAGGGCATCACGCTTCGGCCCAGGCCGACGCTGCCACTCCTCACACTGGTCACGCCGCTGGGGCCGCAGCCAGCGTTTTCCCGAAGCTGGAACCGGGTGAAGCCGCCATCCGCAATGATCAGGGGAAGTGGCAGGTTGTGAAAGAAAAAGAGATCGGCGACGAGTCCTACAAATACGCGAAGCTGCTGAAATCGGTCACGCTGCATCATCCGATTGTCTACGGGAACCTGTTTGCGTCGACCTACTTTCTAATGACCGGGTTCCACGCCATTCACGTGATCGTAGGCATGATTCTGTTCGGGATGGCTCTGTGGGCAGGCAATAGGCTCAACCACAAGTGGCGCGACTGGGTCGAAAACAGCGGCCTGTACTGGCACTTTGTGGATCTGGTCTGGATCTTCCTGTTCCCGCTGCTGTACATCATTCCGGGAAATATTTGAGGTCTACGAGGGAAGTGGATTTCCGGACTCAGGATTCCGGAAGGAAGGTGGCGGCTGGAGGTCCCAGCAGGCCACTCAGGACATCGGGACGAATCAGAGTGATTGACGGGATCGCAAGTCATGTGAATCCAGTCGTCGCGGGAGCAAGAGCAGGCCATGGATCACGCACATTCTGAATCCCATCCGCACGTGAATTACTTCGGAATCTTCATGGCGCTTTGCGTCTGCACGGCACTCTCCGTCGTGTTCGACGTCGTCCATCTGACCCCGTGGCTGCTGGTGATCTTCGTGCTGGCTGTCGCAGCTGCAAAGGCACTTTTCGTGCTGACCTACTTCATGCACCTGAAATTTGAGGGGCGGTGGAAGTTCATTATTCTCGCACCGACGGCGATTCTGGCGGTGGGGCTGATGACGGCCCTCGCTCCGGATATGGCACTCCATTACTACACGAACGAAGCTCCTCAGGCAAAAGCTTACCGCGCTGCTCACGGCGACTCGCACGAAGCCGCCGGAGACGCCCCCGCTCCTGCCAAACAGCATTGATTGCTCGCATCGGTCGAGCGCTGTCCCTTTCCGGTCTGCCGCACGGGCCAGGCCGGCTCCCTGACCAGACGGACCTGTGCCGATCTGCTAACCTGATGACTTCCATCGGGGACAGACCCGGTCGCAATCCGTGGCCTGTTCAAAGCGAGTTCCTCCCGTTCACTGACGTTTTGATTGGTCGATAAACTCATGCCCCCCGCTGTGCACGTTGAAGATCTGCAGTTCCGCTATGGTGAGCGAGTCGCGCTGAACGGGGTGAGTTTCGCGGTTCCGGAGGGGGAGATCTTTGGTCTCCTGGGTCCGAACGGGAGCGGCAAAACAACTCTCTTCCGGGTGCTGTCGACGTTGCTGCCGCTGCAGCAGGGCTCGGCCCGGATCGGGGGACGGGATCTGGCGACCGATCCCGATGGCGTCCGGCGGCTGATCGGCGTCACCTTCCAGTCACCCAGTCTGGATGGCAAACTGACCGTGCAGGAGAATCTGGTCCATCAGGGACATCTCTACGGCATGCGGGGTAGCGGACTGCGGCAGCGGATCAGCGAAGTGCTGGAACAACTGAAGGTGGCGGACCGGGCCCGTGACTTCGCGGAGAAACTTTCGGGCGGTTTGAAGCGGCGGGTGGAAATCGCCAAGTCGTTGCTGCATTCGCCGCAGATTCTGTTGCTCGATGAACCGAGTACCGGACTCGATCCGGGAGCCCGGCACGATCTCTGGACGACGTTGCAGGCTCTGCGCGATTCATCGGGGGTCACGGTGCTGGTCACCACGCATCTGATGGAAGAGGCCGAACGCTGCACCCGCCTGGCGATTCTGGACCTCGGCAAGCTGATTGCGGAAGGGACTCCGAATGAGCTGCGGGAACAGGTCGGGGGAGACAGCCTGACGATTCAGTCCGATCATCCCGGGGAACTGAGCCAGAAACTGCAGGATCGCTTCCAGTTGTCGGTCACGCGGGTCGGCGACGTGCTGCGGATCGAGCGGGAAGAGGGACACCAGTTGCTGGGGCAGATTGCCACCAGTTTTCCGGGTGAGTTTCGTTCGCTGACACTCGGCAAGCCGACGCTGGAAGATGTGTTCATCAAGTTGACCGGCCGTCGACTGCAGGAAGCGGAGACAGAAGAAAAGCCCGCAGGCAAAAAGAAAAAATAAGTGCCGTCCAGGGGAGCAGTGAGTCGATTCGACCCTGTGGCCACTCATCACCGGCGGGAGTCCCCTCCCTCCCGATGTTCGCGAAGACAAGACACCGCGGTCGCAGTCACCTCGGCACGAGTCAATACGGCCAAAGTCACCACGGTCACAGTATCCACCATGCGGCACGGGAGCCGGGGGCTCCGCCGACCGCGGAATCCATAATCGAGTTGAACAATGTCTGCAAACACAAATGCCGTCGGACAGTCAGACGCCACCCAGGGGTGGTGGCTGCCGGCGTGGACACTGGCAGTCCGCGAGGTGGTACGATTTCTCCGTCAGCGGTCGCGTGTGATGGGGGCGATCGGCCAGCCGATCATCTTCTGGATCCTGTTCGGGGCGGGGCTCGCCGGTTCGTTTCAGCTGGGAGAGTCACCTTCCTCGGCGATGTCCTTTCAGGAGTATTTTCTCCCGGGAATCGCGGTGCTGATCGTGTTGTTCACTTCGATCTTCTCGTCGATCTCAGTGATTCAGGATCGCAACGAAGGCTTTCTGCAGGGTGTGCTGGTCGCCCCGGTTCCCCGCGCCTCGATCGTGCTGGGGAAAGTGCTGGGGGGGACCTTCCTCGCACTGCTGCAGGCCTTCCTGTTTCTGATCATCGCTCCGTTGTTGCATTTCGTTGGTCTGGCACCGGCGATGAGTCTGAACATTTCTCCCCTGCATGTTGCCGGGGCAGTCTTCTTCCTCGCCATGATCTCGCTGGGACTAACCGCGCTGGGATACCTCTTTGCGTGGAAGATCGACTCGGTGCAGGGCTATCACGGGGTGATGAGCGTTGTGCTGCTGCCGATGTGGTTGCTGTCGGGCGCCTTTTTTCCGGGAACGGGAAGTGCCTGGATGAAGTGGATTATCGCCCTGAACCCATTGACCTATGGTGTTGCCGGTCTGCGGGCCTGTCTGAGCAGCGGGGGCGCGACGTCGTTGACGCTCCCTCCGATCTGGTTGTCGCTGCTGGTGACCGTGGGATTCGCGGCGGTTTGCCTGCTGCTGGATATCTGGTTCACACGGCGCGATCCCGCCGTGACATGAGGGTGTGTGAAGTCGCCGGTCGGAGAGTGACTGCTGCAGGTCATGCACCGCCCGGCAGGTGAGTGAGTTCGAGTTTTTGTAGAGTCCCGATGATATGAGAATCTGGAAGTCCCCCGGAATCTGGAGCTTGCTGTGCGGCCTGCTGCTGACAGCCGGTTGTGCGCAGCGTGAGTCACCGGATGACCTGAACGGAGCGGATGCCGTTCCGCCGTTTGTGCAGCTGACACCAGATTCCCCGGCGGTCCCCTGGGATCCGGAAACGGTGGGTGAGTTCACCCTCGTTGATCAGAATGGCCAGCCGGTCACGCGCGAATCGATGCTGGGGAAACCCTGGATCGCCAACTTCATTTTTTCACGCTGCATCATGCAGTGTCCGCAGACCTGTCGGCGGATGATGGAATTGAACGAAGAGCTCAAAGGGACCGATGTCCGGTTCTTTACGCTGACGGTCGATCCCGAAAACGATACCCCCGAGGTCATGAAGGAGTACGCCGACATCTGGAAGGCGGATGGCGATCGCTGGAAGTTCGTCACGGGGACTCCGGAGAATGTCTGGGATCTGATCCGGAAGGGGTTGAAGGTTCAGGCTTGGGAAGAGGTCGGTTCCGCACGCAAGCCGGGGATGGAGTTCGCCCACAACAATCATCTGGTGCATGTCGGGGCGGATGGCAAGATCCTCGGCCGCTACAACAGCGGAGTCGAATCCGAACTGACAACGCTGAAGCGTGTTCTGAAAGGGCAGATCGAGACGCCGCTGAAGTACCGACCCGCCACGCTCGATTCGTTGGCGGCACTGGAGAAGCTCCGCGAGAGCGCACCCGCGGCCGAACCGGCTGACCCGCTCGACAAGCTCCCGCAGTGGGCTCGTCGACTGCCGGAGGTGAATGCCTTCCTGAATGGCGTTGCCACTCTGCTGTTACTCGCCGGATTTGTGGGGATCAAGGCGGGGAACACCCGGCTTCACAAGCAGCTGATGCTCGCCGCCTTTGGCGTATCGATGGCCTTTCTGGCGAGCTATCTCCTGTATCACTATTCACTGAATGCCTATGCGGGAATTCGCGGGAAACCTTATTCCGGACCCGCGTCGCTGAAGTCGACGTACTTCGGCATCCTGTGGACACATGTTGTGCTGGCGGCTGCCGTCCCCTTTTTGACCATCGTGACGATCCGCAATGGGCTACAGGCCCGTTGGGAATCCCACCGCCGCTGGGCCAAAGTGACGTTTCCGATCTGGCTGTACGTGTCGGTCACGGGAGTTATGATTTACTGGATGTTGTACAGGCTGTAAGCTGTGGGCAGGGCTGTTGAGTCAGGACGGTAGATCACCCACTGGGGAGTGTCGGATGCGTCGACATCTTCGAGTTGCATTTCTCGGGCTGATGCTCCTGTGGGGCGGTGCCGCGTGGACCACGCCCGCCAGCGCGTGCCCGATGTGCAAAGTCGCACACGAAGACTCGGACGATCCCGCGGTGCTGGCCCGGCCCCGCGCGTACATGTACAGCATTCTCTTTATGCTCTCGATGCCGGCATCACTGTTCACAGGCTTCAGCGTCGCCTTTTACCGGCTTTCCAGAAAGCACTCTGTCGACCCTTCGGCGTTCGAAGATTCGCTCGACGAGTCGATGCACTGACAGCAGGTTTCGCCCGCTGATGCTGAGAGCCGGGGGATGCTGCCGCGAATGCTCTCTGCGATCCACTATTTGCGGTTGGCGGACTTCATCATCAGCCAGCCCGCAAAGGCGACACCCACCAGAATATAGCCGTACTGCGTCGGGGTCAGATTATCCCAGAAGTCCATGAATGACCTCTGGTAGAATTTCAGGTAATAGCGCGAAGTGGATCCGAAATCAGCCCACATGGGTTACGCCTCCGCTGGCGTCGTCGCCTGGATGTGCATCGGGAATGAGGTATGTTGCTTGGGCCTGTCCCCGCGCGGCAGGGATATTGGAATCGTGCCCATCCGCTCTTCGCGGAAAATGTGATCCGGTCCCCGAAGCCCGCGAATCGGGAACGATCCTGAACAGATTCAGTCTGTAATCAAACGTAGGCCAGGAAACCGGCTGCTGCGGGAATCCATTCGACGTGGGCCTTTCGCAACGAATCCTCTGCGTCAACAATCGTTACAACCGCTACAATTGAGGTGAGGTCGCCCGCTGATTGCACTCCCTTTCGGCGGAAGGGACAAACCGCAGGGTACGGCGGCGGGTCATCGCCGAACTGGTAAACCTTGAGGAGATGAGGGACACTGGAGGAGGTTGCTCGTTCCCGTGCCCGCGCAGGCAGCGTTTCGTCTGATGAAATGCTGACTTCCACGTGGTCGGGACGAGACAATTCCAAGTCAAAAATGCTCTGGGGCGACCTGCTCTTGTTCGGGGAAATTCATGCCGGAATCGCTCGCACGCATCACTGATTTTCTGGCTCGACTGGCTCCGCTGGAACTGGCCGAGAGCTGGGATAATGTCGGCCTGCTGCTCGGTGAGGCCCAGCAGCCGGTCGACAAAGTCTTGACCTGCCTCACACTCACGGAGGATGTGGCAGACGAAGCGGTACAGGGAGGAGCCCGGCTGATTGTCGCTCATCATCCCATTCTGTTTCGGCCCGTCCAACGGCTGACTTCGGCGACGGCCGAAGGGGCGATGTTGCTGAAGCTGATCCGTGCGGAGATTGCTGTTTACAGTCCGCATACCGCCTACGACAGCGCACCGTCGGGCATCAATCAGCAACTGGCGGAATTACTGGGATTGCGAGAGATCGTGCCGCTTCGCCCCGCAGCGGAGTGCGTCGATGCCAGTATGGGGAGCGGCCGCTATGGTCAGCTCGTTCAGCCGCGCCGATGCGATCAGGTGCTGGCCGACGTCAGACATCAGCTGAAGGTGGCTCAACTCGAGTTCGTGGGCGATCCCGCACGGATGGTTCATCAGGTCGCGGTGGCTTGCGGCTCAGCGGGAGAATTTCTGAAAGATGCCCATCAGGCCGGGTGTGAACTGTTTATCACCGGGGAAACCCGCTTCCATACGGCGCTGGAAGCTCGTCAGCTGGGCATCGGTCTGGTCGTGGCGGGGCATTATGCTACGGAGCGTCCCGGGATCGAATGGCTGGCCGCCCGACTGCAGCGGGAGTTTCCACGAGTGAAGGTCTGGGCAAGTGAAGTGGAGCGGAACCCGTTGCAATGGAGTGGATCATGAGCGTCCCCGCTCCCCAGGGGGGAGACCACAATTCGGAGTCGTACGGACCACTGCCGGGAGGCTTGCCTCGTCCATCCAGCGAGGAGTTGCTCGGGCGGGCTCTCCGACTGCGGTGTCCACGCTGCGGCCAGGGGCGGCTGTTCCGCTCGTTCTTCCTGATGCCTGACAAGTGCCCGGATTGCGGATTCCGGTTCAATCCCGAGCCTGGGTTTTATCTGGGGTCGATGTATGTGAATTATGGTGCGACGGCGCTGATCACCACGATCGCTTTTATGGTGGGGCGAATTCACCTGGGGATTGCCAGTGCTCACCTGGTGTGGCCGCTGGGGGCCTTCAGCATTCTGTTTCCAATTATCATGTTTCGACATTCGCGGGCGTTGTGGCTGGCACTGGACTGTCTGTTCGACAGTTCAACTCTCGAACGCGATCCGCATCAACGTGCCGATCCATGATGCCTGTCACCCTGATCAGCTTCGAACAGCTTTCAGCTGCGTCCCTCGGGTGTTATGGCAACCACCAGCAGGCGACCCCCACCTTCGACCGGTTGGCCATGGAGTCGTTGACGTGCGACCAGTATTTCGTTGACCCGGACGGCCCGTCGCTGGCAGAGCAGCTGGCTCAGTGGGGGGACGGCATTGAGATCCTTTCCATTCCCGGTCCGGTCTCTGTGTTGGGGGCAGGAACCGAGGGAACTTCGGGGCTGCGGAGTATCGACTCGTGGCTCCAGGAGTCAATCCGCGGACGGGAGGGGGAGTTCCTGATTGTGACCGCCGCCCGCGGTGAAGACCAGCTCATTGAAGAGGCCCATCCTGACTGGCTGGCCTCGGTGGCGGAACCGGTGGCACATGTTCCGCTGTTGATTCGCGTTCCTTCTGAGCCTTGGGCAGGGAGGGAGTCCGCGCTGCTCACGACTGCCGAAGTCTTGCGGCTGGTCTCCGGGGTTCGGGAGGGAACGTTCCGCTCGTTGGGGGAGTGGCAAGAGTCGTTGCGAGCAGAACTGATCGAATACCGCTCGCGGTTGGCGCGTGCGGTCCGCACCCGCAGTTGTCTGCTGATTGAGTCGCTGCAGTCCGGTGCGCAGATGATGGAGGAGTCGGAAATCCGGCTGTTCCTCAAGCCGGAGGATGTCTGGGACCTGCTGGATGTGGCGAGTCAGCATCCGGACCAGATTGATCGTTATCGTGCGACAGGTCGACTGTAAAATCGACTGTAAAAAGTTTTCACTCGGTGTCATCTCCTCTCGCGACGCCGAGTGCTGATCCTCTTTGTGCGCAATACGCTACGCAGGCAATGCACAGAACATAGTGTTCCAATCGTTGCTGCCACGTGACGTGTGGCGAAACCCGAATTCCTCTGACGGGGGCGGGTAGATCCCCCTTCAAAATGTTCTAGAATGGGATGATCCTTTTCGAGAAATCGCATGCACGAGATACTGAAATTCAGCCCCCGCATTCACTGTTTGCCGGTGGTTCACGGCAGTGGCGACTTCGCGGTGGAAGTTCGCAATGTGATGCTGAGTGAGAAGTTCGACTGTCTCGCGATCCCGCTTCCCCCTTCGTTTCAGGAAGTCGTGGAGGCGGGCGTGCACGTGCTGCCCACCATCACGGTGGCCATTCAGCAAGAGACCAGCCCCTTCGCGGAGCAGTCGTGGTCACCGGAAGGGGGGGACGAGCCAGTCTCGACGCGGGTCGGCAGCTACGTTCCGATTGATCCCTGCCAACCGGTGATTGCCGCCATTCGAGTGGCGATGCAGGAACACATTCCGCGTGTGTTCATCGATCTGGAGGTCGAGACCTTTGAGCCTCGCAGCAACGTTCTTCCCGATCCGTACGCGCTGAAGCGGGTTGCTCTGGAAAAGTTTGCCGCGGCGGTTCTCGGAAGTTCACCCCCTCCGGTTTCGGCACAACATCGCGCCCGGATCGCCTTCATGGCCGAGCGACTGCGGGAGCTGGAGCGGCAATACGAGTCGATTCTGTTTCTCTGTTCGGTCACGGACTGGCCCTGGCTGCGCGATGCGTATCTGCATCCACAGGCGGTCGATGGGGTGGAACCGGCGGTTCAGGAACCGGATCTGTTTCGGATTCATCCGGCGACGCTCATCTTTGTGCTGGGGGAACTGCCGTTTATCACCGGTCAATATGAGCAGACCCGCTTCAGTCTCGACAGCGATGAGAATCTCTCTGTCGATGGCGTGAAAGAGCTGCTGCTGGTGGCGCGCGAAAAGTATCGGACAGAGCTAAAGAATCGTGGACGGAAAATCACGCCGCACTTGTTGGCGACCTATTTGAAATATGTGCGCAATCTCTGCCTGATTGAACGTCGGATGACACCCGATCTGTACACACTGATTACAGCGGCGCAGCAGCTGGCAGGAGATCAGTTTGCCATCGCGGTGGCGGAAGTGGCCCGGGAGTATCCGTTTGTCGACGAACTCCCGCTGGGCGAAATGCAGATGTCGATCGATCGCGGGCAACTCCCCGATGGCAGCCTGCTCGATCTCAAGAACCGGCTGGCGGGACAGGCCATCAGCTGGCGGTCCTGTCAGCTGAATCGCAAGCCCCCGGAGATCGACAAGCAGCGCTGGGCGATGCGCTGGAACCCATACAACCACTGCAGCTGGCCACCCGAAGACATCGCGATTGAACGGTTCCGGACACACGTCAAGGATCGTGCTCTCTCCATGCTGGGGAACGATCTGGCACGAGTCGAGAAGTTTTCCACCAGTCTGAAAGACGGTCTGGATATCCGCGAGACGCTTCGCAACTGGCATACAGGTGAGCTGTATGTCAAAGAGCTGCCGCCGAGCCGCGGGAGCCTCGACTGTGTGCTGATGTTGTTTGACTCACCCGCCGATCCCCGCGCCTATCCGTGGCGGATCACCTGGCACGCGGAACATCATGACGAGTCGACCCTCTCGTTTTTCGCGACCAGCTATGAAAACGAAATGGTAGGGCCTGGGATCGCCATGGCGACGTACGGCGGAGCGATGTTCCTGTTTCCGCCGCGACCGGTTCCGGATATCTGGCGCGATCGGCGGTTTGATTTTGCGGACACGCTGGAAGAACGGCTGCTGGCGGCGGCTTGTGCTTATGCGAAGGAGCGACATATTGCGGTGCTCTCGCAGGCCGCTCCGGGAGTCGGCTGGAGGCGACTGGCCAAGCGACACGGCAAACGGCTGATTCATGTGCCGTTGGCGCATTTCAGTCAGGAAGCGCTGCAGCAGCTGCGCATCTTTCATGTGTTGAACGGTCGGCAGGTGCGCAGTTACGCCGAACACTTTATTCGCAAGGCCTGAGCCGGAGTGGGCTCGTGGGAGTGCGACTCCGACTCACTCATACAGATTGGTGTAGAGCTTGGAGCGGAACTCCTGCCACTCCTGATGCCGACGGTGGTCGCATTCGTGTTCAACGAGCTCGCAGGTCCACTCGTCCATCCGGCGGAGCCGGTCCGACAGAATCCGCACCAGGTTGGCGGCGATCTTCATCGCGGCTGATGGGCAGGCTTCGACGAGCTTGTCGTACTGCCCGCGCATCAGCCGCAGGGTTTCCACACGGTCGACGGCACGGACGGAAGCGGAGTGCGTTGAGGCCTGCAGGAACGACATTTCTCCGAAGACGGCCCCCGGCTCGAGGACGGCCAACCGGCTGTCACGATGAGGACCCCGTTTCACCACCTCGCAGGTCCCTTCCAGCAGCACCCAGATTCCCTGATAGAGGTTCCCCTCGGTCAGAATCTCGTGGCCGGGTGTGAACCCTTCCATCTGACTCCGTTCGGTAAAGGCCCGCAGTTCGTCTGGGGTGAATCCCTGCAGCAGGGGTGAACGGGCGATCTGCTGCTGATAGTGGGCTGGTATTTCCACGAGGCAAATTCCTTAATCAGATGCAACCCCCGCGGGGGGCACAACACTGTGTCAGTTCTCGACTCGGTTACTCGTGACTGTCCCCTCGCTGTGTGGGTCTCGTGCCGTGTAAGGGGGCGACGACGCGTGACAGGCGACGGGTCAGCCTGCAATTCGAAATGGATGAAACAGGTTCTTGTCTGCAGCCGTGCTGTCATCACAAAAGGTCGACAGACATTTGCCCCCCAACGTCAGGGGATGATGAATCCATTGTCAGTTCAGATCCCCGCGAGAACCGTGGCCCGGCCGACGCGGCCGATTCCCAACACGTAGGCGGCGGTTCTCATGGAGACTTTCTTTTCTTCCGCTATCTTCCAGACCCGGTCGAAACTGTCTCCCATGATCTTGTCGAGTCGCTTTCGCACTTCCGAAAGTTCCCAGCGGAAGTGCTGACGATTCTGGACCCACTCGAAATAGCTGACGGTCACACCGCCGGCATTGGCCAGAATGTCGGGGACGACCAGAATTTCCTTTTGGGCGAAAATCTCGTCCGCATCCGGCGTTGTGGGGTTATTGGCAGCTTCGACGATGATTTTGGCCCGCACAGCGCTGGCGTTCTGTCTGGTCAACACACCGCCGAGCGCTGCTGGGATGAGGACGTCGGTCGCGGAGGCGAGCAGTTCTTCATTGGTGATTTTCTCTGCTTCCGGGAAGCCAGCCAGACTTCCCTTGGAGGCCATGTGTTCCAGAAGGGCGGGGATATTGAGCCCCTCGGCATTGCGCACGCCCCCCGTGGCGTCTGTAATGGCCACGATCTTTGCCCCCATTTCATGCAGGATCCGGGCTGCGTGGCTCCCCACATTGCCGAAACCCTGAATGGCAATGGTGGCTCCCGCGACGGGACGTTTCATTCGTTCCAGCGCCGCATGAGTAATGACCGCCACACCCCGGCCGGTGGCTTCTTCACGTCCATCGGCCCCATGCAGTTCCACCGGCTTGCCGGTCACGCAGGCGGGATTGAAGCCGTGATATTTTTCGTACTGGTTCATGATCCACGCCATCGTCTGGGCGTTGGTTCCCATATCCGGGGCGGGGATGTCTTTGTCGGGGCCGATCACATCGTGGATCTCGTCGACAAACTTCCGGGTGATCCGTTCAATCTCGCCCTGGCTGAACTTGGCGGGGTTAATGGCAATCCCCCCTTTGGCGCCGCCGTAAGGAATGTTGACCACGGCGGTCTTCCAGGTCATGAGCGAGGCCAGTGCCAGTACCTCACCCCCGTCGACTTCCGGGTGATAGCGCAGGCCCCCTTTCATCGGACCGCGGGCCTTGTCGTGCTGGACGCGATAGCCGATGTAAGTGGCAATCTGGCCGTCGTCCATCTCCAGAGCAATCTGGACCTTGACTTCGCGAAGTGGGGTCGACAGCAGCTTCGACATGTTGTCAGACAGCCCCATGATGTGAGCGGCCTGCTGAAAATATCGATCTGCAGCTTCAAACGAGCTCATGATGAAATCCCACCAAAGTACAAGACCTGGTTGTGACCTCTACGGGTCATATTGGATGTCGTCCCGAGAATCAACGCGACAACGCGCGTTCTCGCCGGTAAACAGATGCGGCGCTTTTCAACGGGGGGGTGACAGCAATTTTCCTTGCGAAACCGCTTCGCAGCGACTGAAAACTCCGCTTTCGGAAAAGAGAGCGAGGGGAATTTTCGACAGCTGGAATGTGGCCAAGTTGGCCGTCCGGGTCAAGATGAATGATGAAGCGGGAAGTTGAAATCATTGACCCCCCGACAGATCGCCCATAGAGTTGAAGTGACAGTTCCGACAATCTGACCTGAGGCATTTTATGGCGACCGGGCAACCCTCCCCTGAAACAACTCCGCCCGAGGGAAAACCCGGCCCCAGACGCAAGGACAAGGGGAACGGGGCAACATTCTGGTATTTGCTGATCGGCTTTATTGTCGCGGCACTCGGCTGGGCCTGGCTGTACGACTCTTCACTGGCCAAAGAAATTTCATTTGGCGAATTCGTCGCCGGGATCGAATCGGGCAAGCTGAGTCGTGAGAACGTTCACGAACTGAAATTCGGCGAGCAGTTCATCACCTATCAGAACCAGCCTGCTCCCAGTAAGACTCCCGATTCCGGGAAGGCCGAAGCCGAATCTGGGACTCCCGCATCCGAGGCAGCCGCAGACGCGGCTGAGACGTCCAAAGAACCACGCGTCCGCTATCGCATTCCGCGGGGAGGACTTCCTCCGGAAGAAATTGCCAATCTGACATCGCTGCTCCGCAAGAACAACATTGATTACGACGGCACGACTCAGGGGACATCCTGGAGCAACGTCGTCACGATCCTGCTGTTCGCCGCACTCGTGCTGGCATTTGTCCTCATGTTACGGCGGATGGGAGGCCCCGGACAGGCCATGTCATTCGGCCGCAGCCGAGGCAAGCTGTATGCAGACGATGATGTCCGCATCACCTTCGATGATGTCGCGGGGATTGAAGAGGCGGTTGAGGAACTGCGGGAAATCGTGGAGTTTCTGCGGACACCGGGGAAATATCAGGCTTTGGGAGGACGAATTCCTCGCGGGGTGCTGCTCGTCGGTCCGCCGGGAACGGGGAAAACGTTACTGGCGAAGGCGGTGGCAGGCGAGGCAGGCGTTCCGTTCTTCAGCCTGTCCGGTTCGGACTTCGTTGAAATGTTTGTGGGTGTCGGAGCTGCGCGCGTCAGAGACATGTTTGCGCAGGCGGTGCAGAAATCACCGGCGATCATTTTCATTGACGAACTCGATGCCCTCGGCAAGGTGCGTGGCAGCGGTTCCCAAGGGGGACACGATGAGCGCGAGCAGACGTTGAACGCACTGCTCGTGGAGATGGACGGCTTCTCCTCCGACCAGAGTGTCATTGTGATGGGAGCGACAAACCGGCCCGAGACACTGGATCCCGCGCTGATGCGACCGGGACGATTCGACCGCCACGTGCTGGTGGACCGGCCCGACTATAAGGGACGGGAAGCGACGTTGCGGGTCCATTCACGCAAGATCAAGATGGACAACGACGTCAATCTGGCCCGGCTGGCGAAGCTGACACCGGGCTTCGTCGGTGCGGACTTGGCGAATCTCGTGAACGAAGCGGCTCTGCTGGCCGCCCGTGCCGACAAGACCGCCGTCTCCATGCATGAGTTTGAAGAAGCGATCGAGCGGGTGATAGCGGGACTGGAAAAGTCGTCGCGCCTGATTCATGAAGACGAGAAGCAACGCGTCGCCTATCACGAATGCGGACATGCTCTCGTCGCCTGCAGCCTGCCGCAGACCGATCCGGTGCACAAGATTTCCATCATTCCGCGCGGGTTCGGTGCGCTTGGGTACATGCTGCAGCGACCGGAAGATGATCGGCATCTGATTACCCAGACCGAGATCCAGAACCGGATCTGTGTCGCCCTGGGGGGGATTGCTGCGGAAGAAGCGGTCTTTGAGGAGACATCGACCGGAGCTCAGAACGATCTGGAGCAGGCGACCGAGCTGGCCCGTCGGATGGTGATGGAGTTCGGGATGAGCCCCAAACTCGGGCGGGTGAACTATCGCGAATCGAAACGCTCGCCGTTTTTACGCGGCTCATCGCAGGGAGGGGCCGATTACTTTCATAGCGAGCACACGCTGCGGGAGATTGATCTCGAGATTCGTCGTATCGTTGATGAAGCGATGACGGTGGCGCGGGAAATTCTCCGTTCCAACCGGGCCGTGCTGGAGCAGATGACCAAAGAGCTGATCGAGCGCGAAATTATGAACGCCGAGGAATTGCAGGTAATTCTCGATGCGCACAAGACCGGCCCACAACTGAAAGCGGGAACATCCGTCATGCGTCCGCCGACAACCGATGAGGCAGCAGCGCATGCCGTGCGGAATGCGCTGAAGCAGGGGACCGACGAGTAGGGTTCGTGGCGAATGCACTGTGGAGAGCGTGCGGCTCTCCACAGCGTTTGCCGTTTGCTCAGCCGGTGACCGGGTTCCGCAGCGTGCCCAGTCCCTCAATTTCAACTTCGACCGTATCGCCCGCTTTGAGCCAGACCTGTGGAGATCGACCCATACCGACGCCCGAGGGGGTGCCGGTAAAGATCAAGTCACCCGGTTCCAGCGTGATCAGTTGAGAGACGTGGGCGATCACGGCATCGACACCGAAGATAAATTCCTTCGTCGTACACTGCTGCATCGTCTCACCATTCAGACGCAGCGAGATGGCCAGATCATGTGGATTGCCCGCTTCATCGGCGGTCACCAGGCACGGTCCGATCGGAGCGAAGGTGTCGGGGGTTTTTCCCAGCAGCCACTGCTTGCCCGGTCGACCGATCTGCCAGTCGCGTGCGGAGACGTCGTTGCCGTTGCAATAACCAGCCACGTAGCTCAGTGCATCTCCAACGGAGACATGTTTCGCCCGGCGACCGATCACCGCCACGAGTTCAGCTTCATAGTCGACCTGGTTCGATGCCGGGGGGAGCTGAATCGCCTCTTCAGGACCAATCACCGCGCTGCTGAACTTGCTGAAGCAGATCGGTTCCGAGGGGATTTCCATCCGGGACTCGACAGCGTGCTCGCGGTAGTTCAGCCCGATGCAGAGCACTTTGCCGGGATCCGGAATGGGAGCCAGCAGCTGCCCCTCAACCGTCTGATGGGACGCCAGACCCTGCTGGAGCGCTCTGCGGCTGCGAGACAGATCGGGATCTTCCGCCAGCAGACTGCGTAAGGAGCGGGGCAGCGTGGTATCGATCCGGTTCAAAGGAATGAACCGCGGGACCGCGCCGATGGTCTCGACAGCCACGACTTCCGGTCCGGATGCGGTCTGTAATGTCGCCAGTTTCATGGAGCCCCTCTTCAGGTCGATTAGGTATTGCGTGCAAATCGAGAGCATACTGACTTTAGATTGCCCCGTCCTCGCCACGCGGATGTCAGCCTGTCGCCATACGAAAGGCTTGCCGCGCGGGGACTGGGCAAGAGTCACCTGCTCTCAGGAAAGTTGGCAGCCCGCCCCTCTGCGGATCTCCCCCGGTTCTGGTGAGAGAGCCCTGATGCGGCTATCTTAAATGGGGAGGACCACTCCCGCGAGAGAACCGCAGTTCCCCTCAATCGGCTTTCGTCAGATTCCCGCGTGGTGTCCTCTGCGATTGACTGCTGTTTTGATGTGCTGCCTGCCGTAAGGAAAAGTGATGTTGCTGCCGAAAATGTATCGCATCCGTCAGACGTTCCCACGGCCGCGCATCGACGATGTGGCTGCGGAAGTTTCCCGGCAGCTGAAGTCGTTGTCGCTGGAGCGGAAGATCCGGCCCGGTCAGACCGTGGCCCTGACCGTCGGCAGCCGCGGCATTGCCAATATTGCGGTGATGGCCAAAGCGGTTGTCGACGAGATGAAAGCTCTGGGGGCGGTGCCGTTCGTGGTGCCGGCGATGGGGAGTCATGGGGGAGCGACTGCGGAAGGGCAACGGGCGGTGTTGGCCGGGTTCGGCGTGACCGAAGAGTTTCTTGGCTGCGAAATCCGATCTTCCATGGAGACGGTTGTCGTCGCCGAGACTGCGCAGGGGTTGCCGGTGCATATCGACAAGCATGCCTGCTCGGCCGATCATCTGATTGTGATGAACCGGGTGAAGCCGCATACGACGTTTGTGGGGGAGATTGAATCGGGTCTGCACAAAATGATGCTGATCGGGTTGTCCAAGCATACCGGGGCGCTGCTTTATCATCGCGCGATCCGGAACTACCCGTTCGGAACGATCATCAAGGCCGTTTCGTCGGCGGTGATCGAGAAGTGTCGCGTGGTGGCCGGGATTGCGATCGTCGAGAATTCGTACGATGAAACCGCGCTGATTGAGGCGATTCCTCCCGAGCGGTTTTACGAACGCGAGCAACAGCTGCTGCAGCAGGCGCTCGCCTGGATGCCGCAGTTGCCCTTCACGGAAATCGATCTGCTGGTCATCGACCGGATCGGCAAGAACATCAGCGGTACCGGAATGGATACCAACATCGTCGGTCGCAAGTACAACGACCACGTCGCCACCGAGCATGATCGCGTCAACTGCAAGCGGATCTTTGTTCGCGATCTCACGTATGAAACCAAGGGGAACGGGTTAGGGATCGGCATTGCGGAATTCACCACCCGTCGCTGCGTCGACAAGCTCAATCTGGAGACGACACGTATCAACGCGATGACCTCCAGCCATCCGACCGCCTGCATGCTGCCGTTTGCTTATGTCAACGATCGGCTGGCCATTGAAGACGCCATGCTGACGATCGGTCTGACTGAGCCGCCCGATGCGCGGATCATTCAGATTGCCGATACGTTGCATCTGGCGGAGATGATGGTCAGTGATGCCTTTCTACGCGAAGGGGCCGATTTTCCGTTTGAGGTTCTTTCCGGTCCGTCGGAAATGACGTTCGATGCGGAAGGCAATCTCCCCGAGATTGGTCACACCCACGACTGAAAGATTGGCTTCTTCCGGCAGTCGTCTCACGATTCCGCAGCGCGCTCCTCCAGCTTTTCGAGCACGAGGTGATGCAGAAAAATAACTCCGCAGAGCCAGAAAAAATCAAGCATCGCCAGTAGCCCATCACCGCCCCCTCCACTGAAGACCCCCATCAGGCAGGCCATCATCAGCATATTGATCAGCATGACGATCAGTCCGCCGCTGAACAGGGCGATCGGCCAAATCGCCCAGCGGGTCGAGATCGAAAGGTAAATGGCCACATGCAAACCGGCCAGCACCTGCAACACGGCGTAGGTGATCGCACCGATTCCTTCGATACGAGAAAACACTTCACCAAGGCCTTCGAGAAAATCGGGGAAGATGACGAGAATACCGAAACAGATCCACAGCAGTGCCGGCCAGAGACTCAGCAGCACGCCAACCAGTTTGCTGTAAGCCAGCTTCGGGATCGAATAGGGCAACATGCAGAGCGTTGACCAGGTTTTGTCGGAAAGTTCCGCACGGTACAGCCGGGAGGTCTGAACCAGAAATTCGATCACGGCGGCCGGAATCGCCACGGCAAACGCGATACCGGCCAGCGACTTCAGACTGGCAGCGAAGAGGTTGTAGTTGTCGGCACTCAGCCACGTGAAACCGAGGATCAGCGCGCTGTAGAGGATGAATTTGAAAATCGTCGCGGGGAAGCCGCCCGAGGTAATGGTGAAGTCTTTCCACGCAATGGCCCATCCCCAGGCCCGCCGCGGCTGCGAGGCCTGGCGCCGCTTCAGCAGATTGCCGATGCCCAGATGCCAGGGAAGGCTCTGGCCCGGCTCGACCTCATTGCGGGTGCAGGGCTCGAAAATCATCCACGAAATGCCGAACAGGACCACCCCGGCGACCACGTTCGAAACGACCTGAAACGAGAGGGCCGGATCATTAAACCCCGTCGACAGGGCAGCGTACAGGCGGTACATCGCGGTCATGTCGATCAGCGTGCCGCACACGGACGACAGCCACGCCATCGGTGTGACCAGAAATCCGTTCACGATCAGTTCGTTGGCCCCCGCCTGCAGGGGATAAGGGAGGAAGTGAAAGAGGAACAGAATGAACATTGTCCAGCCACACGCGGTGGTGGTCGTGTTGCAGAGCACGGACATCAGCAGTCCCAGATTGCCGACAAACAGCAGGTGGGCGAAGAGCGCGACGTAGACCGCCACGATCTGCTGCCACGACACTCCCCCCAGCGTGATCGACAACACCGTGAAGGGAATCTGGATGGCAATGAGCAGCGCGGCATTGCTCAGTTGCGGCAGCCAGTTTCCCAGGAGAATCGACAGCGGACTGACCCCGGCCATTTTCATCAGCGAGAGGGTCCGCTCTTCTTTTTCCTCGGTAATTGTCGAGGCGAAGAACGAGCCTCCGGCAAAGGTAATGAACCAGTAGTTCAGATGGGCGATCCAGCCAAACAGCCTCAGCCCCGGCGCATTGATGGAGAAAGGTTCCATCCAGGTGAACCACAGGATCGTCAGGATCACCGTGGCGAGCGCTGCGCGAAACAGGTAGGGCTTGACCTCGCGGGTTTCGACCTGCAGGGCTCTGCGCATCAAGGCGAACGTTTTGGATGTCACGTCCGAACCCCCCGTTCGGTCAGGTCCATGAAGGCTTCGTTCAGCTGGCGCTGATCCCGACCGAAACTGATAATGGACTGATTCTGATTCAGGATTTGCCTCAGCAGCTGATCCCCATCGGTCAGGGCCGGATCGATCTTCACGCGGACTTCCGAACGCCCTTCAACAGGTTCCACTCCCAGCACCCCGTGCAGCCCGGAGAGGCAGGACAGCTGGGTTTCCGGATCGGTGTTCAACCGGATGCGGAAGACAGGCTGTTCGGTCTGCTGGTCCAGCAGGCCCTCCATGGGACCGCTGTATTTGGTGTGACCCCGGTCGATGATGGTGACACTGTCGCACAGTTCGGCGAGTTCGCTCAGGATGTGACTGCTGATGAAGACGGTTTTCCCCATGCGTCGCAGCTCCCGCAGGATCTCCATCAGCTCAATGCGGGCGCGAGGATCGAGTCCGGATGCCGGCTCGTCGAGGAGGAGCAGATCCGGATCGTTGACGAGCACGCGGGCGAGGCTCACCCGCTGCTGCATACCGCGGGACAGCCCCTGAATGAGATCCCCTTTGCGACCATCCATATCGGTCAGAGACAGCACGTCCGCCACAATCCGGTTGCGTGCGGCCAGGTTGAACCCGTAGGCCGCGGCGAAAAAGTCGAGATATTCGAAGACCGTCATCTGTCGGTACATGCTGAAGTGGTCGGGCATGTAACCAATCCGCTTGCGGATCGCCTTGACGTTTTCACGCACGTCCATGTCGAAGACTTTGATCCGGCCCTGCTGTGGTTGGAGCAGCGTGCAGATCAGCTTCAGGGTCGTGGTCTTGCCCGCTCCGTTGGGGCCCACGAAGCCATGCAGCGATTTGGGGTGGACCTGAAACGATATTCCATCCAGAGCGCGATGCTGCTTGAAGGTGTGTGTCACGTTATTCAGGTCGATGATCGGTCCCATGAATTCCCTCGCTGCGAGAAATGCTCTCTGTTGCCGGAGTCGTTGTGTTCGAGTCGACGCTCTTGTTGCGGCGGCACAGTTCGGAGTGCGGCGCTCTTGCGGTAGAGCGGGCGACTCCCGCCGCGACACCCTTGTCAGGTCGGAGCCGGGGGGGCCTCATCGTCGTCCCGTTCTTTGGTCGGGGTCGGTTGGGGAGGCTGCAGTCCATCTGGATAGAGCCGCCAGGAATGGAGCACCCGCCCCCGTTGTTTGGGGAACTGTTCCCCGCCGACATGAAATGACTCCGGCATCCGGGTCCACAGATAGAGCACGAGTTGGTCGTCCGGCAGTTCAAACGTATTCCGTTCGGCGTCGCTGTCGATGCCCAGATCCTGCGCGATGAGGGGCCACATCAAATCCCGCTCGTCATTCTGGCTACCGTAGTACCGGCCGTAATAAGCATTGTGCATCAGCCGGGTTTCCATTGCGGTTTCCAGATCGGTGCTCCCACCGGTCACAAACCGGAACGACTTGCCCGACAAGGTTGTGGAATAGACATGGTTGCCGTGAATCAGAATGGCCTTGGCTGCTGAATCGTCCTTCCAGAGTGAGTTGTCCGGAAACTCGAGCTGAAGCTCGAGCAGCGTCCCGATCTGGGAAAACGCGGTGATCGTTGGACGGGGCAGGGGATCCCTGGCGACACCGCAGCTGACGAATGTTCGGCCCGAGAACGAAGGAATGTCGACAAACATCGAACCCCGGGGGCGGTTCAGCACTCGTCCCAGCACGGATTCATGTTGCTGTCCACTGGAATACGTCAGGCCTTCCTGGGTGTGTGTGACGAGGTACTGATCACCTTCGGTCACAAAAAGATTCGAAAACTGCGTGACCAGCGCCCGGTCATCAGCCGACATGCGGGCGATGGCCACGGAATCAACGGCGGTCTCTTCTCCGTAGCCCCGAGCGCCGATTTTCCGGAACGCCATACTGAAGAGGGCGACCACACTTAGCACCGCCAGAACCACGATCCGGTAGTCTCCCCGCTTTCGGCCTAGCAACCAGCAGCCCGGAAACAGGAACAGCACGTAAACGATGGCCAGCAGAAAAATCGCTGACCAGTCGTGATCCGGTTTCGTCACGGACTGCAGCGTAGAGAGGATCGTCTGGGGGAGCGACCATTCAGAATAGGAAATAGAGTTCGACTGGCCCGGTGGCTGACGCGGGGGAGCTTCCCCCTGAATGGATTTGTGGCGGCGAACGACGGTCCCGCTTCCCGGATGATACAGGTCGGTCGGATCATTCAACTCCGCCAGCTGCGAACCGAATTGCGGGAACTGCCCGTCTGCTCCCTGGAAGAGTTCCAGTCGGCCGCCAGCCCACAGCCAGTCCCGGAAGGCCCGTTGCTGTGCCTCGTTCCAGGCGGGGACGTGATTCAGCAGCACTCCCCCGAGGGTTTCGAGCCCGGCAGCAGAGTTGGGAAAATCGTTCTCGATGAATCGGGGATACGAACTGCGTAACGAGGTGAGTGAACTCTCGGGGATGAACTCCACCACGGCCGGGTCCGTTGCGGCGGTCGGCTCGTCGATCAGATAGGTTTCGTCAACCCTGCGGCCCCATTTCAGGCGATACTGCTGAATCTGCGGGGTGTAGAGCAGGAACTGGACCCGACGTCTTCCGTGCGGTTCGACGTACATGCCCGGCTGCACGATCGGCATGTCGCCGCCCGAAAGTCCGACCACCGGTTCGATCAGCAGATCTCCCTCCCACGGTGTTTCGGAGGCGTTGACGAGTTCAATCGTCAGCAGATTGAAGCGCTGCAGCCGGATCTTGCCGTCGAATCCCCAGGAGGGAGCTCTTTCCACCTGCAGCGCAGCCTGGACGGTCGGCAGCAGGCAGAAAAACAGGATCGGCACCAGCAGCCGTCGCGAGAGTTTTCTCATACGCGCCACACGAACGTCGAGTGCGAGGAAATGCATGAAGTCAGCCCGGGATAAGAACTGTCGTCATACCGGAATGCCCCCCGGAGGTCAAAGCCTCTCCTGCCTGTGCCCCGCCTCTGGAAGGGGCGGACAAGGGGCACTGGGTCAGTCCGAAATCATCCTGAAGGCGGTATTTGTGAAGAAACAGAACTCAGAATCACTGAAAATGGGAGAGAGGATTTGAAAATGAGACCAGGAGACGAGGGAATCGGTTCCCTCCAATACGTCGCTCAGCTAAAACTGTTGGAACATCGACTTAGAAATCGGTGCCGAATTTTCATTTCGGCACAGGGCGAAGTGGTGTAGCCCGGTCCACTTCACGGAACTTGCCCGTGCAAGATGCGCAATCCTGTCGAGTAATCCAATCCCACATGTCCAGCCGTCCGCATGCAGCTGATCGCTCCAGAACAGCCTTTTGGTTTCTGAATTCCCCGTTACCGGGGCTGGCTGGGGGGCTGCGGCGCGTCTGCACTCTTCTCGTATTGTTTCATTTCGCGGGATTGTTTCTGTTCACTACGGTCAGTCTGGCCGCTGCCCCTCCTCCTGCTTTGCAGGTGGACAATCTGCGGATCAGTTTTGACGGTCGCTATAAAGTTGGATGTTGGACCGGCTGGCAGTGTGACGTGACGGGTCCCGCCGGGACGGTTGTGACTCCTGTGCTCAGGACCGCCGACCCCGATGGACAGGCGACACTTCTCCCGGGAGCCCCGGCAACAGTTCCAGAGAACGGAAAGCTGCCGTTGCGAGGACTGTTTCGCTCGGGCAAGCTGGAGGGGAGCATCACTGTCGAATTGATGGTCGACGGTGCTGTCGCTGGAAGTGTCACCGCCCGTCCGGGTGTGACCCCATCGGTCAAATCGTTTCGTCAATCGCATCCGTTTTGGCTGGTCGTCGGCGATCAGCCCGCATTTGAAGTGAGCCCCGAGCGCTGGAATCGACTCGTTCCCAATCTGCTGCAGGTCATTCTGGCGGGAGCCCAGCTGGAAGAGATTTGGTCCTCGGAACAGCTCGACGGAATCGAGGTCGTTGTCCTGAATGCCGACGCAAAAATCTCGGAGACGACCTCCCGTTCCCTGCAGGCCTGGGTGCGACGAGGGGGGCGACTGGTGATTCCGGTGGGTGATGGAGTCGCAGCCTTCGCGCACAGTCCCTTGCAAAGCTGGGTTCCGCTGCGGCCCATCGGGCAGACCGATCTTCGCAATATCGGTGGACTCAGCGCCGCTCTGAAGGGAGGGGCAGCCCTGCGAATGTCTCTGGAGAATCTGCCGGCTGCGGAACTCGATCCCCAACAGGGGCGGGTGCTGGCAACGGGTCTGACCGGGCCGTTGGCCATTCGGGCTGCTTATGGAATCGGGCAGGTCACGATGCTGGCTGTGCAGTTGGATCAACCTCCGTTGTCGAACTGGGAATCGCGGGCTGAGTTTGCGGCATTTCTCGCTGATGTGCCGGCCCCCTGGGAAAATGCATCCCTGAGAAACCGCCGAGTGGAGTCCCACGCGGAGGTGAGTCCTACGGGAATCAGCGATCTGGAAACCCAGCTGATTTATTGTCTCGACCAGTTTGAAGGGGTTTCCCGGCCGTCGCACTGGGTGGTGATGGGCTGGATCGCCTTGTTCGCCTGTCTGATCGGACCGGTCGACTATCTGGTGCTGCACAAGCTGGTGAAGCGACCGGAATGGACCTGGTTCACGCTGCCAGTGTGGATCGCACTGGCCTCGATCTTCGCCATTTCCCGCGCTGACGAAATGAATGCCCGGCCATTTGCCGCGCGGCAGATCGATCTCGTCGATGCCGATGGCACGACTAACAGCGTCCGTGCCCAGACCCTGTTCGGATTCTACAGTCCGGAAACCCGCCGGGATGCCATCACCGTGCGGCCGGCCGCAGCCCCCGCGTCGGCCGCTCCTGATCTGCTCCGGGTCAGCTGGATCGGAATTCCGGAAGAGGGCTTCCGGGGCATGTATCGCAACGGAGGGATCGACTCCTCAAAGCCCTCGTACAATTTTCCCGAGAATCGATCAGGAATCGAGAATCTGCCGACACCTGTGTGGTCGATCGGCAGCTGCTCCGCGGAATGGGAGGCGGTCTCAACGGTTCCTGACGCCGTCGCCACCGCCGACCTGAGCGACAGCGGGGGACTGCGGGTGGAGGGGACGTTCAGTCACCATCTCTCCGGAGAAATTACCAACTGGTTCCTGGCATATGGAGACTTCGGTTACTTCCCTCGCCTCGATGCGAATGGTGACGTCCCGCCACTGAAACCGGGGGAGACCTGGGATCTCAAACAGAGTCGATCAAACGTGCTGCGGGGCCGCCTGCTGGAGATGACCTCCCGGCAACTGTATGACCCGATGAGCCGCGATCCGCTGAACGTGGCCCGGATGCTCACGTTCCATAAACAGGCGGGCGGTTCCGACTATACGAAACTCAACCTGGGGCAGCGGCAGAAGTTTGATCTGTCTGATCTGCTGGTGCTGCATCGGGCGGTGATCTTCGGCCAGTTGAAGTCGACTCCGACGACGGTGGAAGTCGACGGTCAGGTCCCCGCACTGCAGAATCAGGATACGTTTGTCAGGATCATCCTGCCGGTCAAGCGGAGCGTACGGTCGTCCGATTCGGCCCCGTCTCCCGATTTGTTGAAGCCACGCGACTGAGCCGCGATGTCCGCCGCTCAACGTCGCCCGATTCCGAGACAGCCCGATTCCGAGACAGAGAGTTCAGCTGTGATTGAAACCATCAAGTTGACAAAGCGTTACGGCGATCTGATCGCTGCCAATGAAATCAACCTGTCGCTCAAGGCGGGAGATGTGTTTGGCTTCATCGGACCGAACGGGTCCGGCAAGACGACCACAATGCGGATGATCGCCACGCTGCTGAACCCGGACTACGGGGAATGTTATGTCTGCGGCCAGTCGATCTATACCGATCCGCAGGAGATTCGCCGGCTGGTCGGTTATATGCCGGATTTCTTCGGCGTCTACGATGACATGACGGTGATGGAGTATCTGGAGTTCTTCGCGTCGACGTACCGCATCAACGGGCCGACGCGTCGGAAGATCTGCGAAGAGAAGCTGGAACTGGTCGATATGTCCTTCAAGCGGGACGCCATGGTCAGCCAGCTGTCGCGCGGGCAGACACAGCGTGTCGGCCTGGCCCGCACTCTGCTGCACGATCCGCAGGTGCTGCTGCTCGATGAGCCAGCCAGCGGACTGGATCCCCGCGCCCGGATCGAAATGCGAGGCCTGCTGCGTCGACTGGGGGCAATGAATAAAACCGTCATTGTCTCCAGCCACATTCTGCCCGAACTGGCTGATGTCTGTACCCGCGTCGGCATCATCGAGAAGGGGGTGATGCTCGTCGATGGTTACGTCGACGAAGTGATGCGGAAGGCCCGCGAGGCGATCATGCTCGAGATCAAGGTCATGGAGCGGACCGAACAGGCTGCCAAGCTGCTGGAACAGCACGGTGATGTCGGCAAAATCAATGTCGAGGGAGATACCATCTTCCTGACACTCAAACCGGGCAAAGACGATTACAGCTTCCTGCCGTCGCTGCTGATTGAACAGGGATTCAAGCTGAAGCAGTTCCGGGAAGAAGAAGTGAACCTCGAGACGGCGTTCATGGAGCTGACCAAAGGGGTCCAGCAGTAATCCGCAACGACAGGCTGTCTGTCAGTCTCGCTCTGCCTGCGTGATCACGCTTCACGGTGACGCCATACATCACGGAGCCGACGCGGCAGCCGGACGGAGCAACTGCAGCAGCCCCAGCGTCGACTGGCCCACCGCATACATCGCGGCGATGGTAATCGACAGCACCGCGATCCACAGCAGCACGTCCCACGCCCGGGAGGGAGCCAGACGGGGGTCCGTCTTGCGGTAACGGAAATAGAGCGCGGAGATCGACAGCATCGGCAGCGTCAGGGCCTGTGCGCAACCCCCGATCGCGACCATCAGCTTGGGGTCTTTCAGCTGCAGGAACAGCACCAGCGAGGCGATGGGAATCAGCAGCGACAGCCAGTGAATCCAGGTGGCTCGGCGCGTCGCCTGACCGAGCCGGACGAAGCCCGCCAGATTCAGAAAATCGGCCAGCAGCCGTGCATTGGCTGCGGAGGCGAGATAGAGCGTCTTGAAGAGGACCGAGCCTGCTCCGATCAGGAAGACGACCCGCGTCCAGGGGCCGATGGAATCGATGAACATCCGCGACAGGGTCTCGATCATCGCCGGTCCCTTGGGATGCAGGTTCTGCGGGTGCAGAACGGCAGCCCCCATGAAGTAGAAGGCGACCGTCGATATGGTGAAGACCACCATGCTCACCCAGGCATCGAGGTACATCACGCGGATCCAGCCTTTCGCACGGCGTTCCCATTCCGGGCTGTCGTCGACCCGGCCGACCGCGCGGGCATACCCTTTTTCAAGGCACCAGTACGGGTAGTAGAACAGCTCCGTGGCACCGACGCCCGTGATCCCGAAGACGCCAAAGGCAGCGAGCAGCGCCGCTTGATTCGCGTTCTGTGCCGAAGGGATGAGTCCTCCCGCAGCCTGTGACCAGTTGACGGGATACGGGGTGGAGGGGAGAGCCAGCACGGCAGTCACCGTCAGCACGGTCGCGCCGACGACGAGAAAGGTCGTGATGTGCTCGATCCGGCGATACGATCCGCTCCAGAGCAGGGCAATGGCCGCGAGACAGGTGACGAAGGCCCACGGGATCTCCGGTCGCGCCCGGATCGTTTCACTCCAACTTCCCCCCAGCGCATGGGCGGTGCTGGTCGCGAGCTGGGGGAATGCCAGATTCAGCGACTGGCCGACACCTCCCCCCATCGCACCAATCTGAAACAGAGTCGCCAGCATCATGAACAGCCACCACCAGACCAGGATGTGTGCTCCCAGCCGGGGGCCCTTCAGGTTGTTCAATGCCCCCAGAGTCGGCTGTCCGGAGGAGATCGCGTATCGCCCCAGTTCGAGCTGAACAAAGACCTTAATGAAGCAGCTGAACAGGATCAGCCACAGGAACAGATATCCATATTCCGCCCCCAGCGCGGTGGTGAGGATCAGTTCTCCCGAACCGATGATCGTTCCGGCGAGAATGATCCCTGGGCCGATCTGCCGCAGGGCCAGCCAGAGGGACGCGGGGGGATCTTCAATGGCTTCGGGGGGGAGGGCATAGGGGTCGAATTCCACAGCTGTGGCAGCGTCAGACACGTTCGCGGCTCCCCCCTCTGCGCCATGAGACCCCGGTTGCCCCTGGACAATCTCCAAAGCTCGAATTGAATACACGGATCGGAGTCGCATCATGCGACAATCCGCCCTGAATCTCAACGTCAGGAGGTTGGGGAAGAAAAGATTTCGGAGGAGCGGAATTGGCGGGAACGTTTTGGCTCGTCAGCAGATCCGTTCCGCGGAAGAAGCCGGACTCCGGCTGCCTCCCCCCAAATGAAGAAAACGAAGTCGATCTCACCCGTCTCGTTTCGACTACTTCACAGGAGACAGGTTCCAAAGTGTTCCCGTCGGTCTTCAGTTCACTCGTATTGAGAATCCAGCAGGAGTCAGTCCATGTCCAGAATTCAGAAGATTGCCCCGTTTCTCTGGTTCGATCGGAATGCGGAAGAGGCAGCGAATTATTACGTCTCCATCTTTAAAAATTCACGGATTCTGGAGGTGCTGAAGAACACGGGGGCGGCTCCAGGAGAACCGGGTTCGGTACTGACGATCGCATTCGAACTGGAAGGGCTGCGGTTCGTCGGGATCAATGGGGGCCCGCTCTTCCAGTTCAGCGAAGCGGTCTCCTTCGCGGTCAGCTGCGAAGATCAGAACGAGATCGATGACCTCTGGGAGAAACTGTGCGACGGTGGCCAGCCGAGCCAGTGTGGTTGGCTGAAGGATCGTTTCGGACTGTCATGGCAGATCATTCCGCGTCAGTTACCGGAAATGATGATGGACCCTGACCCTGCCTGTTCACACCGGGTGATGCAGGCGGTGATGCAGATGACCAAGCTCGATCTGGCAACGCTGCAGGCTGCGTATCGAGGTGAGTAAACCGGGCCCGGCAGAAAGAAAAACGCCCGATCACCGGGACCGGGCGTTTCAGGTTTCTGATTCAGAACGGCTGGATATCAGACCCGCAGGGCCTTTTTGCGGTCGGTCTCTTTCAGCCAGATCTTCCGCAGGCGGATGGCGGCGGGGGTCACTTCGACGTATTCATCGGCTTCGAGATATTCCAGTGCCACCTCGAGCGACATTTCGCGCGGCGGTTCCAGAATCATGTTTTCATCGGAACCGGAAGCCCGCATGTTGGTAAGCTTCTTTTCGCGGATCGGGTTGACCACCAGATCGTTGTCGCGTGAGTTCTCACCCACGACCATCCCCTCGTAGACTTCGGTGCCGGGAGCGACGAACAGCTCAGCCCGTTCCTGCAGTTTCCACAGGGCATAGGCCGTGGCCTTGCCGGAATCCTGCGAGACCAGCACCCCATTCTTGCGACGGGGGATTTCCCCTTCCAGTGGCTGGTAAGATTCGAAGCGGTGATGCATGACCGCTTCGCCCTTGGTCGCGTTGAGCAGCCGCGTCCGCAGGCCGATCAGGCCGCGAGCGGGGATGGTGAAAACCAGATGGGAATGTGTTGCGTTGGGGGCGGTCATTTCGGTCATCTGACCTTTCCGCCCGGAGACGATTTCAATCACCGTCCCGACGTTGGTGGTCGGGACATCGATGTCCAGAATTTCGAACGGTTCATGCCATTTGCCGTCGATCTGCTTGCGGATGACTTCCGGCTTGCCGACGGAAATTTCGAAGCCCTCGCGACGCATGGTTTCGATCAGAATCGAGAGGTGCAGCAGCCCGCGACCGGAGACCCGGAACGAGTCTTTGGTATCGGCATCTTCCACGCGGAGAGCGACGTTCGATTCCAGTTCGCGCTGCAGACGTTCCCGCAGGTGGCGGCTGGTCAGAAACTTTCCGCTCTTGCCCGAGAGGGGAGAGGAATTGATCGTGAAGATCATCGACAGCGTCGGTTCATCGACGGTAATGCGGGGGAGGGGAACCGGATGAGCTGGATCGGCAATCGTGTCGCCGATTTCTGCATCGCCCAGTCCGGTGAGCGCGACAATGTCGCCCGCTTCGGCCACTTCGGATGAGAGACGGCCCAGCTTTTCAAACAGCTCCACGTTCTCGACGGTGCCGTTGACCTTCACATCCCCTTCTTTAAGGATGACCACCTTCATACCGGGGCGGACGCGGCCGTTGGCGATCCGACCAACGACGATTCGGCCGACGTACTCAGACCATTGCAGCGACGTCACCGTCATCTGGAACGGTTCTTCAACGTTGGCCTGCGGTCCGGGAATCTGTTCGAGGACCAGATCCAGCAGCGGCAGGATATCACCCGACCGGGCTGTCGGATCGTGAGACGCATAGCCGGAACGACCGCTGGCAAAGATGTACGGAATATCCAGCGAATCCTTGCAGCCGAGTTCTTCCATCAGGTGCACGGTTTCGAGGATCACGTCCTCGGGGCGGCAGTCGGGCCGGTCGATCTTGTTGACGACGATGATCGGCTTCAGGCCGACGTCCATCGCCTTGGTCAGCACGAATCGGGTCTGGGGACGCGGGCCTTCAAAAGCGTCGACAAGGATCAATGCCCCGTCGGCCATCTTGAGGACCCGCTCCACCTCACCGCCGAAGTCGCTGTGCCCCGGGGTGTCGATGATGTTGATCTTCACCCCCTTGTAAAGCACGGCGATGTTCTTGGCGAGAATCGTGATGCCCCGCTCCCGCTCCAGGTCGTTGGAATCGAGGATGCAGTCACCCTGCAGCTGCGAATCCCGAAACTGGCCGCTCTGACGCAGCAGGGCGTCGACCAGGGTTGTTTTGCCATGGTCAACGTGGGCAATAATGGCGATATTTCGAATATTCTGGCGACGCATTTGAGCGAGCATCCGTGGAAAAATGAGAAGAACTCTGTGTCTGACTTCGAGAGTCACAGCGCGATTCCCTCGCGCGGACTGGCTCTTAATGAGGAGCTCACAGGCACAGGCTGGGTGGAATATGATAGAAATCTTTCAGGCGGAATGCAGTAGCGCCTGAAAAATCCTTCAAAAGTTCACAGACGAATCGGCTGATCGGCAATTGTTGATGTTTGCGGTGGCGGAAGTTCGATCTGGCAGCCGTGCCGGACTCACACCGGCAGCAGTAGGGAACCGGCCCTGACCGGGCCCGGAAGATGCATTTCGTTAGGCGAAAGACTGGGTTCCGCGCACTAAATCGTGGCGAAATTCAGAATCAAAATGCTCCCATTCCAACAGGATGACAGGTTTGAACGCTGAATGGATGCTGCTGGCGGTGGTGACACTGACGTTGGGGCTGCTGGCTGCCGTCTGGCGAATTCTGCGTCCTCAGTCGCGGTCGGCTGAGGCGATGACGGCCGTGGCCGGGGCCTACTTCCTGGGGGTGGGGCTCCTTCACTTCGGTAATTCCGGCTGGGGGCCCTTCTCGTCGGATTTGGCTGCCACCGCGAATTTATTGGCGGAATCTTCCGCGGCCACTCCCTGGGGACTGCTCACGGCAGCGTGGGGGGCGATTCTCTTACTTGCCTGGCCGGGCAAACAGGGGAGTCGGTGGCAGGCGCCGGCGATTCTGGTCGCGTTGGGATGTCTGCAGCTGGCCATCCTCTCAAAAAATCCCTGGTTGCAATGGGGAGCGGTCTCGCTGGGGGGATGGGCCTGTGGACTCAGTCTGTCAGGCGATGGGGCTTCTTCCGACCGGGATCGGCGACCGCAGATTCCGCTCCTTTGGCTGACGGCAGCTGACCTGCTTTGGTTGCTGGGGCTCTTGAATCTGGGGGATGTTGCCGGCAGCCCGATGTTGGCTGTCAGCGAACTGGCGGGTGGGGAATTTCTTTCCTCGCTTGCTCCTGCTCAACTGGGCCGGGTGACATTGGGAAGTTTGCTGTTTCTCGCCTCGATCGCCATTCGGGCCGCCCTGTTCCCCCTCATGGGATGGACCCGCAGTGTGACTTTCGAAGGACGCGATGTTGCACTGCTGGTGATGGGGGCCTTCTTCCCGGCCTGGGTGCTGATGTGGCGGTGGGGCGAACTCTGGTTTCTCCTGCCTGAAATTCAGTTGATTGTGGTCAATCTCGGCGTCCTCGGAAGCGGCCTGCTGGCGTTGAGTGCCCTGTCAGAGACCTCGCCACCCCGGCGACTGATGCGGTTGGCCGGAGCACAGGGAGGTTTGATTTTCGCAGCGTTCGGTGCGGGGATTGGGAGCGAAGGTCTGACGCTGCTGCTCGGCAGCGGGCTCCTGCTGATGCTCATTCCGCAATTGTTTGAAATGCCGATCGGCCGGGCCCGAACCGTGGCTCTGTTTGCAAGTGGAGGACTGCTCTGCTGCGGCTGGCTGGGACAGGAGGGGCTGTATCAGGCACTGACGGCGCGCACGGATGGGATTCCGCCGCTGGCTGGACTAGGACCGCTCCTGTTGCCCGTGTTGCAATGTGTTCTGACGTACCCCCTGTTTCGCAGTATCCGGGAAGTGGAGTCGGTATCCGGAGTGCTGGTGCTCGATTCCGCCGAACAGCGTCGCACCCCGTTGCAGCTGGGGTTTGCTCTGGTGACCTGGCTCTGCGTGATTGGAGTGACCGTGCAGCTCCGGCGACTGGGCTTGTTGTCGGCGGGATGGATCCCGCTGTTCATGGGACAGGCTGCACTCGCGGGAGTCATCGGAGCTTACAGCCTCCCCCTGCATCCGACGGACAGCCCGCGACCTGCGGGGCGGTTTGCCGGCCTGCAGCGCCTGGCCCGTGAGGACTTCTATACCTTGCCGATCATCAATCTCCTGGTGCTACCGCTCCGCATGCTGGCGCAGCTCTCCCGGTTTTCAGAATGGATTGTGATCGAACGGATCACCACCAAGCTGCCGCGCGGCATTGTGCGAGCGATTGCGGACGAAGCCACCGCGCTGGATGAGGAGTCCGGCGTGCGCAAGTCGACACAGCACATCCTCACCGCCACGCTGATTCTGTGTGTCACAGCCGCAGCGATCCTCTGGAAATAGAGCAGGCGGCTCTGCTCGTGCAGCGCAGGCCTCGGTCGTTGATCTGTGCTGTTCCGTGTGACTTTCGCAGGATCCCAGCGCACGATCTGCGTGCGCTATTGGTACAGGGCCATTTGCTGCTGGGCTTCCACGCGACCCTGATAGAGTTCGCGAATGTCGGACAGCCCGTAGCGGATCATGGCGAGTCGCTCCATCCCCAGCCCCCAGGCCAACACAGGATGTTTGCAGCCCAGAGGTTCGGTCACTTCCGGACGGAAGATCCCCGATCCTCCCATCTCGATCCACTTCTTGCGGCTTTCGAGATAGACCACCACGTCGACGCTCGGCTCCGTATAGGGATAGAACGCCGGCTTGAACTTCACATGCTTGAAACCCATCTTCTTATAGAAGGTTTCCAGCGTGCCCAGCAGTGACGCCAGCGACGCCTGCTCATCAATGACGATGCCGTCCACCTGATGGAATACTGGCAGGTGCTTGTAGCTGATCGTTTCGTTGCGGCAGACCCAGCCGACGCAAAATGCCTTGAACGGCGGCTCCGGATGCCGGGCCAGTGCACGAATCGTCGACGCGGTGGTATGCGTGCGGAGCACGACCTGCCGGGCCCGTTCGGGTGACCATTTGTAACCCCATCCTTCCGAGCCGGTGTCCCCTCCGTCTTCATGCGCTCGCTTGACCCGCTCGACAAGGGCTGCATCGCTCGGAAGCTCGGTGCCGCTTGGTTCGTCCATGTAGAATGTGTCCTGCATGTCGCGGGCCGGGTGGTCCTGCGGCTGAAACAGGGCATCGAAGTTCCAGAACGAGGATTCCACCATCGGCGACACGACCTCGGTGAATCCCATCTCCAGATAGGCGCGGCGGGTCTGCTCGATGATCTTGCGGAGCGGATGCACCTTGGCCGGATGAACCGTTTCCGCCTTGAGTGTCACGTCATAGGGGCGATAGGTGACACCGCTCCAGACGCCGCTGCGGAGGTCTTCCGGCGTCAGCAGATTCTTCTCCGTCTTAAGTTGCAGATTGCCTGAGGTGAGCAGGGCCCGCCCGGCCTCTGTCAACGAAAGTGTCCTGCGTGTGCGGGGTTTGATCTTGGCCAGTTCGGTCCGCTTGCCGAGGAGCTGTCGAACACGATCCGGATCTTTCAGGGAGTCGACGTCGACCGGTTTCCCCTGCGCTTCGATGAGCGCCGATTCGTCCGCGTCGAACCCTTTGCCCGCTTCGGCGGCACGACCCGCATCGGTGATGGACACTCCTTGCTTGCCCCGTTCCACCCAGCCGCGGGCGACGCCCCATTTGAAGACTTCGTTAACTGCAATACCATTCTGCTGGGCGAGCTTGGCGAAGTCCCCCATGGGGACTTGTCCCCCGGCGTCCACCAGCAAGCGGAGAGCGCGGCGCTCTGGCAGCCCCTCCTGAACCAGCCGGGCCGCCTCTTCATTCGGCACCAGTTCGTCGCTGGTCTGTTCAGCGATGGCAATAAAACCTTGTCCGGCACCTTCGGTCGCGATCGCCATGATGCGGGACTGGTCGATTTTCAGCTGGGCAGACAGGTCACTGACTCCCGACTCTCCCTGTTGCTGAAGGGCCTGCCAGACGGAATGTGCGAGATCGTCGAGTTGCAATGGTCGGTCCTGCGCGAAACTCATGAAAAATCGTTGAGGAGGGGATGATATTCGCCCGTTCTGCCTGAAGCGAGCCAGCGCGCCGCAGCGGACAGCTGTGGGGAAATGTGTCGCAGTGCGGGAGCCACGCAACCGGGGAGGGGAGGCCGTTCGCCGATGTCTGGATTTCTTGGCCGCAGAAGCCAGGCAGATCTTGCAGCGTCCGGGGCGCTGGCTGCAGAATGAGAGGGTGGCAACTCTGTCGCAACGCGAGATCCCATGTCCTTTCCCGAGCTGATGCTGCCGAAACGCTCCGGACCGGCGTCCTGCTGGCGGTGGGGAGTTGCTGTGTCCGTGGGACTGCACGGGCTGTTGATCGGGGGGCTGATCTGGCTTGAGATACAGGCGGTTACTGGCTCTGCGCAGATCTCCCTGCCGCAGTCGACGCACATTCCGCAGGTTGAGTTGGTCGCCGCAAACATGGGCCTGAAGCCCGTGGAGCCGGCGGAGTTGATCACGGCAGAGCCTGTTCCCATCCCCGGATTACCGGTCGCGGCTGCAAATCTGGGACAGTTTGTGCAGACCAAACTGCAGCAGGTGATCGAAGAGCAGCGAAAGGTTCCGCGTTCGGAGTCGGAACATCAGCTCGACGTGCTCGCAGAGAGATTGCAGCGACAGATCGGCGAGTCGACGGTTGATTCAATCGGTTCGACGCTTCGCAATGTGATGAAGTTACCCGAACGGGCGACAGAGCCGACCCCTGAACAGCCTGGGGGGGAATTTGACCCACAGACATTGCAGATTTATGACGTGCAACGGGTCACCAGCGACAGTGGCGTCGAGGTTTATCGTGGAATTCTGATTGATGCACAGGGGCGACGGCAGGAGATCGAGTTTTCAGCGGCGGAAGGGGAAGAACTCTTTCGGGTCTTTGAGATGATGCGGCGATATCCACTGCTGGAGAAGCTGTACCGCGGTGTGATGATGTCGGTCTTTGATCAGCTGATGCAGTCCCGCCCGGTTCCCGCTCGAACTCGTCAAGGTGGTCAAGCGCAGGGACTCAAGCCTCCCGAGATTGCTCCTTGACGGGATGAGCTGCAGAAAACAGAGCAGGCCGCCGACTGATTTCAGCCGACGGCCTGTGTTCCTGATCCAGCCAATTCCCGCTGTCACCCGGCAGTGAACGTCTCATCAGTCGAAACGCTTGCTGCGCGGGGACTGGAAAGGCAACCTGCTCTAGAAACCGCGGAGTTCCTTAATGTCGTCCATCGTCCGCAGGTCATAGTCGATACCGACGTAGTCGAGCAGGCGACAGAGGGCCCGCACAGCGACTCCCATCCCATCGGGACCGCTGAAGCCGCCGAACTGTCCCCCACCCTTGAGGTGCGGTTCGAGCTCGAGGAAGACTCCGGCCGCGCCGAGCGACTGCATCCGCTTGGTCAGTTCCGGCAGGTGAGAGCGGAAGTCACGCAGAATGATTTCGTGGGCCGAGTCACCGAGGTTTGCCGGCACGAAGTTCTTCAGCCGCTCTTCATCCACGACGCCGGTCCACGGCAGTGAACGGTCGACAGCATAGTCCTTGATGTGCGCCCAGCCGATGTAGGGGCGCATCGCCTCGTATTCATCGTAAACCTGAATCGGTGTCAGGTTCTGGGAAGAGAGGTTCCCCCCGTCATAGATCACCACCAGATTTTTCCGGTTGATCTTCTGTGCGAGTTCCGCGAGCAGACGGCCATTCTGGCCGACGAGGTTGGCTTCCACTTCCAGACCGTACACGATGTCGTATTTGCCGAACTCATCAGCAATACGGGTCACCAGTTCGGCGGCCTGATCGGTGTACTTGAACGGGTCGTCTCCCTTCGGCTGATAGAAGGAGAATCCGCGGATCAGCTTGGCTCCGAGCGCCCGGGCAGCGCGGACTGTGTTGGCCACTTCGCCCGCCATGTATTGCTCGAACGGCACGTACTTGTTGTGGGAACCGTCCTCTTTGTCGATCAGCTTGATCTTGCCCACCCGTGAGCCGATGCTGGTCACCGACATGCCGTATTCTTTGTGCATGTCCTTGAGCTGCGACAGTTCGCTGTCATCGAGTTCGACGACGTGCTTCACCTTGCCGGCACCGGTCACATCGATAAAGCGGGGACTGTAATATTTCAGTCCCAGGGCAGCCAGCGCTGAAAGCTGCTCGAGTGCGGTTTTGCGGTTGGCCGCTTCATCAGCGAAGGCGCTGAGAATGATTTTCGGTTTGTCAGCCATGAAATTCAGTTGTCCGGATGAAAGATGAGTCGAGTTGCTTGAAGCCCGCATTTTGAAACGTGATGGTCAGTGTTGCAAGGCGCCGGCAGACACCATGCAGTTCGGTAACCCGGGGAGTCGGCCCAGCGGAACTCCCCGGCCGGTTGCCATTCGGAGGGGCCCCCCTCTTCCGCAGCGACGTCTCCGGCCTCACTGCTTTCGGGTGGGATAGGCCGGTGCCAACTGTCCATCGGCCTGCAGGCAGCGGCAGAGCGCCTGGCAAAAGAAATCGAGCGGGTCGGTCTCCCCGGTTCCCTGGGATCGGAGGGGACGCACGTTTCCCGCAGCAGACTCGGCTTGCAGTTCCTCGAACTGCGTCCGCATCATCGACAGAAACCCCGACAGGGCAGGGGGATCGAGATCGGTTCTCAGCAACTGTGTCTCTTCCGGAGTGCGGACCCGCACGAGTCGCGCCAAGGTGCTTCCCTGAGTGCGATACAACGAGTTGTCCACAAACGCTCGTTGCAGACGGTACTCGGAATCGAAGTGAAAGCAGCAGTCCGGTGTAAAATAGATGGAAAAGCGTTCACCAGATCGAAGACCGGCGACGACCGGACTGGCGTGTCCGGTGCGCTCCAACTCCCAGCGGACCGCAGCGGACTGCAATTCGGCGTACAGGTCTTCACGGTCAGATTCGTTGCGAGCCATCGTGTGGTTGTGAAAAATTCGGGGAGTTTCCTGAGGACCATCAGGAACTTCTGGTCGTTTTTCCTGAGGAATGTTATCGTGTTGTCAGGCTAAGACGAGTGTCGACAACCCATTTGAGGAGCATGGGTTGTTGCTGTGCGATGGATTGAAGTGACCGTTCGGTCGGAGCCATCTGAATGTCGACAACAGCACTGTCGCCCAATTCACCGATTTCTTCCGGTGAGATGCAGACACTCGATTTTGAGCGGATGGAGGAAGTCCGGCGGCGTCATGCCTTGCTCACAGAGTATCTGCAGCTGAAGGGCTATGACGCACTGCTGCTGCAGGATCCTGCGAACTTTGCCTGGCTGACGTGTGGAGGGGACAACACCCCGCAGTTTGGCATTCAGCCGACGGCCGCAATTCTGGTGACCTCCGATGCCCGGGTGGTGCTCTGTAACAACGTTGATTCCGGGCGTCTATTCGATCGAGAACTCGCCGGGCTCGGCTTTCTGCTGAAGGAACGCCCGTGGACGGAAGACCTGAGCATTTTGCGGCAGGATGTCTGCCGGGGTCGGCGCGTCGCGGGGGACGTCTGGTTTCCGGGGACAGAAAACGTGGCGGAAGACCTGCATCCATTTCGCAGTCGACGGTCCGCCAAGGAAATTGAACAGCTGCGGGAACTGGGACGGGACCTCGCCCATGCGGTCGAAGCGACCGCCCGCAATTTTGAACCGGGAGCGATGGAATCAGAAGTCGCCGGGCATCTGGCACATCGACTGATCAAGCATCGGATCATCCCTTGCCGGATTCAGGTGATGGCGGACGCGCAGGGATGGCGCTATCGTCACTGGACATTCGGGAACGATGCCATTGAGCGTCACTGCGTGCTGTCGGCGGTTGGTCGTCGTCATGGGCTGTATGTCGCTGCCACCCGCACGGTCTGTCTGGGTTCCCCTTCCGAGGAGCTGCAACAGGTCCACCGTCTGGCGACACTGATTCAGACCACCGGCATGTACTTCACCCAGCCCGGCTGGACGATGGAAGAAACCTGGAAGCGGGTCCTGCGCATTTACGAGAAGTTCGGCGTCCCGGATGAGTGGCGGTGTGCGGATCAGGCGGACATCATCGGCTTCCGTCCCTGCGAGGTCCCGGTGCTTCCGAATTCGACCCGGGTCTTCGAAAGTCAGACCGCGGTCTTCTGGCATCCGAGTGTCCGCTCCTCACTGGTCGGCGACACGATTCTGGTGCGCGACAACGGCATGGAAGTGCTGACTCCCACGCAGAACTGGCCCGTCCTGTCCGTGCGGGTGAAGAATGAAACCTTCGACCGGCCGGGTCTGCTCATCCGTGAAGTTCCTCCCGAGCATGCGTCGGTCCTGTTCTCCTAGAACAGGGGCCTTCTTCCAGTCCCCGCGCAGCCAACGCTTCGTCGGGGCAAATGCTGCCATTCGCGTCGCGCGGACGGGCCAATCACACGTCGAAATGCTCTCGGCCGCTCCGCCTACGCGAACAGCCAGGGGAGTTTCGCCATCGCTCGGAAGAGTGCCGGGCTGACATGCGGTGAGACGGCGACCCGCGGGAGTGCAAAGCGATCCCGATGCGCCGACTGGCAAAAGCCGCCAAAGAAGCTGAAGGCCCATTGATAGCCCGCTTCGTGCAACAGCTGCTTTGTCTGCAGCGTAAACGAATCGGGCTGTCCAACCGGATAACTGAAGGCGGTAATGGGAGCACCGATTTCCTGTTCGATCCGTTGCTTCGACTGCAGGATCTCGCGCTGTTGCGAGGCAGGATCGGTATTGGCCAGCACCGGGTGGGAAACGGTGTGACCCCCGATGTCCATTCCCGCCTCATGCAGCTCCCGGACCATGTCCCAGGTCATCCACATCGAGTCGGCGACCGATTGCGGGCAACGTCCTGTGCCGGCGGCCTGTCCGAGATTCTCCAGGAAGGCGGGGGTTCTTTCCGCCGGAAGCGACTTGTATATTCTGAGGATCCGCACGATCGACGCCTCGCGGTCCTGCGACGATTCCAGTGACAGGGGCGTTGCACTGTCCGAAAACGCAGGGAGCTGTGAGGCGGAGCTGGTATGCAGCATCCAGGCGATTTCATCCCACCAGGCGATCAGCCGCTGATCCAGAAATCCGCTGGTGATAAAAAACGTGGCGGGGGCACCATGTCGCTTCAGCACCGGGAGGGCGATCTCGTAGTTGTCCCGGTAACCGTCGTCGAAAGTGACCATCACCCCTCGGCTGTTGGCCTGATGGAAGTGGTCATCGAGGTCCTCGACGTTCAGCAAGTCGAAGTGCTTCTTGAGAAATCCAATCTGCCTGTCGAACTCGTCGGCCGTCGCGCTCCACAACGCCCGATCGAATGGGGACTGGGACGAGTCCCCGACCCGGTGATAGTTAAAGACCACCAGACCGTTCCAGCTGCCGACGGTCAACGACAGCAGTGAGCCGAGTCCCGTGAATTCCAGTGTGTTGGCAAGGATCTGTTTCTTCTGCATCCGTACGTGCCCGATCAACAGGTGACTGACAGGTCCCGAACTGTCTCCCGGCGGCAGTCGAGGGGGGGAGCGGGGCGGGCCCGATTCGCGGCGGGAATCGCCACTTCCGGAGACGGGAAACGTTGCGGGAAATCCCCGCAGTTTCGTTCCATTTTGGCCCGCCATCCCGGATTGTGTTGCTCCGTTGAAACATGCGATGAATCAGCCGGTGCGGCGAAAAGACTTGTCTTTCCGTGAAGAACAGAGCCTTTTAGAATTCGGTCATGACGATTCCACCGATTATACGCCACTCTGGGTGTCGACTGATTCTGCGAGCGAGCTGCTGTTTCGTGATGGCGGTTTTCACGGTGACGGCCGCCCCCGGCGTCGAGCTGACGCGGCAGGAAAGGGCCTTGCAGACGCTGCAGCAGCGTTACCGGTCACGGCAGCAGCAGTTTCAGCAGCAGATGAATCAGATCGCCCAGAAAGCGGAATCACAGAGCTTTCTGACGGACGCCGATCGCATTCGGAAGCTGGGAACTCCCATCGACAGCGGGGCCTACGATCTGGACGTGCTGCCGGTGGAACTGCTCCCGGCGATTCCGATGAATCTTCCGCCCGAGGAACTTCAGTGGCGGGTTGAACTCCGCAAGGTCGAGAAGGACTACGCAGTCGATCTGTACAAAATTGCTCGCGACGCCATCACGCAGGGTCATCCCAGTCTGGCAATGCAGCTGATCCGCGAAGTCGCCTTCCGCGATCCCGACAACCCCAGCGCCCGCAAGCTGCTCGGTTTTGTCCGCGATGGGAACACGTGGACCACCCCCTTTGCACGCTCGATGCAGCGGAAGGGGTTTGTGGATCATCCGCAGTTTGGCTGGATTTCGAAGGCCTCCCTCCCGCGCTACGAAAAAGGAGAACGCTATTTCGACGGTGCCTGGGTCAGTGTGGCGAAAGAAGAAGCGCTTCGGGCCGACTTTCGTAATGCCTGGGAGATCGAGACCGAGCACTTCGAAGTCCGCACCAATCACAGTCTGGAACGGGGCGTCCAGATCGCGCGGGCGCTCGAAGGGTTTCATGATTTTTTCCTGCGGGAGTACGCCGCGTTTTTTCGCTCGCCCCAGCAGATCCAGCGGCTCTTCGATGCGGGAGCAGCCACTCCCGGCGATGGAACCCGGCGGCATCGGGTTTATTACTTTCGCAATAAGGAAGATTACATCGCCGCGCTCGAAGCCCGGAATCCGAATATTGCCGGCAGCACCGGGCTCTATGTCCCGAATGATCGCACCGCCTATTTCTACAATGATGACCTGGCGCTCGAGCAGTCACTGGAGACCATGTTCCACGAGGCGGCTCACCAGCTGTTGAGTGAAAGCGCTCTGAAGATGTTCGATGTCGGAGTGACCAAGGACTTCTGGGTGATCGAGGGCTTCGCCTGCTATATCGAATCGTTCCGCCCCGACAGCACAGTCCATCGGATTGGTGATCCGCAGCATCTGAGAATCAACTGGGCCCGGCAACATGCTCTCGTGGAAAACGCCGTCGACCCGATGCGAAGATTCACGGAACTCTCCAAGAATCAGTTCCAGCAGGCGCCCGATTCGGAAACCCTCCGTCGGCGCTACAATCAGGCAGCCGGGATGGTGCACTTTTTTCTCCATTTCCAGGAGGGGATTTACCGCGATGCGTTCATTTCCTACCTGTCGCAAGTCTACAGCCCGGTCGAACGGACACGCCTCCGGGCAGAGACGCTGGAGAAACTGACCGGGGTCCCGTTCGAAACGCTCGATCAACAATATCTGGAGCATTTACGCTCACTCCCCGAGCCGATCCCGCAACAGCAGACACCGCACATCTCATCGGGATCAAGCCGTCCCCCCGGAGTTCCGTAAACCGACGGGAGCGTTCACCGTTCCCGCTGCTTGTGGATTGCGCTGCTGTCTCGTAAAAGCTGCGCGGGAATGTCACCATCCGGATTCGATGGCCGGTGCTGCGGGCCGGTTTCCCGATTCGGGCCTTGGAGTCACCATGAATTTCTACCTCAGAGTCTTCAGCTGCTGGCTCGGCGCGACGTTGCTCCAGTCTGCGGCTGCTGCGGAGCCCGTCATGACAAAGCGCGTGGACCACGTCGATCACTATCACGGAGTCGCTGTCCCGGATCCCTACCGGTGGCTCGAAAATGATGTCCGTGAAGATCAGGAAGTGGCCGAATGGGTCCGGCTGCAGAACGAAAAGACAAACGCCTACCTCGAAGCGATTCCGCAGCGGGAACAGATCCGCCAGCGGCTGACGGAACTCTGGAACTTCGAGAAGTTCGGGACTCCGTTTCAGGCGGGGGGGAGAATTTACTTCTACAAGAACGATGGTCTGCAGAACCAGTACGTGCTGTATGTGCAGGAGAATCTCGACTCGGAACCGCGCGTACTGATCGATCCGAATACCTGGTCCAAAGATGGAACGGTGGCGCTGGGCAGCACCTCATTCAGCGATGATGGTCGCTATGTCGCCTACTCCATTCAGGATGGAGGGAGCGACTGGCGCAATTGGAAGATCATGGAGATCGAATCGGGCAAAGTGCTCGATGACGAGCTGAAGTGGATCAAATTCAACTCACCCTCCTGGACGCCCGACGGAGCAGGATTCTTCTATGCCCGCTTCCCGGAGCCGGCAGCCGGTGCGGCGTTTCAGAACCTCAATCTGGATCAGGCAGTTTATTATCACCGTGTCGGCACGCCCCAGTCGGATGATGTGCTGGTCTTCCACCGACCGGATCATCGGGACTGGGGCTATCAGGCGACGGTGACCGAAGACGGCAGTTATCTGATTCTCACCGTGCACGTCGGAACCGATAACCGCTACCGCGTCTTTTGTCGTGATCTGCGCGATCCCTATGCCATGCCCATCGCGCTGATCGAGCATTTCGACAACGAATACTCCTTCATCGGGAACAACGGTCCGGTCCTGTTTTTTCTGACCGATCTCGATGCCCCGCGCAAGCGCGTCATCACAATTGATCTGCGAAAAGTTCCGACGACGACGGAAGCGGAGGAGAACGCTCCTCGCCGAAACGTGGACTATCAGGAGATCATTCCGCAGCAGGCAGAGACCATCACGGATGTTTCGTTTGTCGGAAATCTGCTGGTGGTGGAAACACTCAAGGATGCCCGCACGGAAATCTCACTTTGGCAGCCGAACGGCGCTTTCCTGAGACAACTGCAACTTCCGGGAATCGGCACTGCGAGCGGGTTTTCCGGAAATCGGCAATCGGTCGAAACGTTCTATTCGTTCTCGAGTTTCGATACCCCGCCGAGTATCTATCGCTATGACCTGTTCACCGGCGAGAGCCAGTTGCTGCGGCAGGCAAAAGTCAATTGCGACTGCAGCCAGTTCGAAGTGACTCAGGTCTTCTACCAGAGCAAGGATGGAACCCGGGTGCCGATGTTCCTCGCGCACAAGCGGGGCCTGAAGCTCGACGGCAGCAATCCGACCCTGCTCTATGGCTATGGGGGCTTCAACATTTCATTGACCCCTGGGTTCTCGATTAGTCGACTGGCCTGGATGGAAATGGGCGGGGTCTTCGCGATGGCCAATCTGCGGGGTGGGGGAGAGTATGGGGAAGAGTGGCATCGAGCGGGGACCAAGCTGAACAAGCAGAATGTCTTCGATGATTTCATTGCCGCGGCCGCATGGCTGATCGCCAACAAGTACACGAGTCCCGCCCGACTGGCCATTCAGGGAGGAAGCAACGGAGGGTTGCTGGTGGGGGCCTGCCTCACACAGCGCCCCGATCTCTTTGGGGCCTGCCTCCCCTCGGTGGGAGTGATGGACATGCTGCGGTTCCACAACTTCACCGCCGGCCGATACTGGGTCGACGACTACGGGTCATCAGACGATCCGGAGCAGTTTCGGGCGCTCTACGCTTATTCGCCCTATCACAAGATCCGGCCGAATGTCTGTTATCCGGCGACAATGGTCCTGACCGCTGATACCGATGATCGGGTTGTCCCCGGCCACAGTTTCAAGTTTGCAGCCGCTCTGCAGCTGGCGCAGGACTGCGATCATCCTGTGCTGATCCGGATCGAAACGCGCGCCGGGCATGGTGCGGGAACCCCGACATCGAAGATGATTGAGGAAGTCACGGATCAATGGTCCTTCCTGGTGAAGAGCCTGCAAATGAAACTCCCGGCGGAGTAGACGTATTGAGTTTCGGCTTGTCCTCTTCGTGTGGTGAATGACTCAACTTCGCCCCACCAGAACAACCAATTGAAGGTCAGGATGCTCGGAGACCTCTGCGAAGACTGCCGCTCTGCTCGACCGTGGATCGAAGATGCCTGAAATTCAGCTTGATCAACTCGATGATCCGCGACTGCTCCCCTACAGGGATCTGAAAAAGACCAATCTGACCCGCTGGTCGGGACAGTTCATCGCGGAGGGGATTCGCGTGGTCGAGCGTCTGCTTGCCAGCGGGTTGCAGATCGAATCAGTCCTCATCACGCAGGAGCAGCGACACCGCCTGCCGGCGGAGATGGGACAACGGACGACCGTGCTGGTCGTCCCGCAGTCGCTGGCCGAGTTGATTGTCGGCTATCGGTTTCACGCAGGGGTGCTGGCCTGTGCACGGCGACCGGACAATCCGGAGCTGAGATCGCTGGTGGCCCGAACCTCAGATCGCAGCCTGCTGATTGGCTGTCCGCAAACGACTGATCCGGACAACCTGGGAAACATCATCCGGATTGGGGCGGCCTTTGGGATCAGCGGACTGCTCGCCGGGCAGGAGACGGCGGATCTGTATTCGCGACGTACGCTGCGGGTCTCGATGGGAAATGCGTTCCAGTTGCCGATGCGGCTGTCCGATGACTTTGCTGCGGACCTGCGACAGCTGCAGTCACAAGGCTATCAGATTGTGGCCAGCTGTCTTTCGCCCCAAGCAATTCCGTTGCGTGAATTCGTCCCGTCGTCCCGAATGGTGCTGCTGCTCGGCAACGAAGCGAATGGGTTGGAAGAGACGCTGCTGCAGCTGGCGGATCAGCAGGTGGTCATTCCCATGGCAGCGGGAGTGGATTCCCTGAATGTCAGCATCGCGACCGGGATTTTGCTGTACGAGCTGACCCGCTGAAGACTGCCTGACACGACGGCGGCACAAGCGATCGCCGGTCATTTGCGCGGTCCTGTCGCTCTGACGGACGTGGGGACTGACCCACAATGGAAACGCCCGCGATGGGGAAGACCCCGCCACGGGCGTTTGCCTGCTTCTCACTGCTCAACACGAGAGCAGGGGAGTTACTCCACTGCGCTCGTGTCTCGTGCAGGGTGAGGTTACAAGGGCCAGTTGTAACCGCCGTTCCAGCCCCACGGCGTTTCGCCGAAGCCATTGCTGGGGGCCACGATTCCGACTCCCCACAAGTCACCAAGGTTGTCGATGAGGAAATCTCCCCCGCTCCGCGGATCGTCATCCAGATAGAAGGACTCGAAGCCGTTGAACGGCGTCCCGGGAGCCACTGGGACACCGGCCGATTCCAGGCCAACCAGGTTGTAATTGTTGCCGTTGCTGGCCTGCACGCGGAACGTGCTTTCGCCCATCCCCTGGAACAGGAACGGATTCGGTGAGGAATTCGGATTGGGGGTGGCCGTGGGGCCCAGAGTGTTGTAATTCAACGAGGGCGCGGAGGTCATGTAGTCGGCATAGTTTCGCAGTGCCAGTCGGGTGGCGTTGCGCCGACGGTTGTCATTCTGGAACGGTCCGCCGTTCGGGGCATCGGCTCCGGTCTGACGAGTCCGCGATTTGTAGGTGCTGTCGGCATTGTCATAGAACGCCCCCGGCTGGAGGTCGTCACCGGTGTTCGTACCGAATTGTCCGCTGACGTTGTTCCACAACCGCAGGGTGTCGAACTCGTTGACCTGACCCTTCACACCCCATGTGAGGTCCAGTCGGGCGAGCGGGTCGCCACGACCAGTGTTCGAGGGGTTGTACTCCGTTCCGCTCCAGGATCCGCCAATTCCTGCCGCGTTGCCGGTGGAAACAAAGCTATGGAAGAAGACGTCATCCCCGAAGTTTCCGTGCAGCCGGTTGGAGGTGAAGGCCATCACAATGCCGACGGAGACGTCTGAGGCGAAGCCGCCCGCCTGGGATGTCAGTCCGGATCCCTGGAGGTCATAGTTTCCGCCGCTTGTGCCGACACGCACCACGACCCCCGAGCTGCCGAGATTGTCCGGGGTCTGGGCCAGAACGGTATTGCCGTTGTTGGAAACATCGGTCTGATCGATATTGAGAATCAGGTGAGGAATGCGATTCACTGCCCCGCCGCTCAGCAGCAGCACCGAACTGAGCTCTGACTGCCCCTGTTTGCCGTCAGAGGACTGGACGACATAAATCCCCTCTTCACCGTTCGAACTGTACTGACTGGGCGGGCTGATGGTTCCATTCCGCGGGTCAATGGATCCGGTGACATTCACCGTCAGCGAGGAGCTCATCGTGTTCAGGATATCCAGGCCGCGTCCCGTATTCTGGACCACGCGGTTATCTGCCAGGTCGACCCGCAAGGTAAATCCGTTGGTCGTCAGGCCGTGTGTCCCATCACCGCCCGCCTGAATTTCAATGCCGTCGTGAGCGTTCTGGCGGATGGTGGAGTTCCGGATCGCGACGTAACTGGCGACGCCTTCAATATCGAAGCCGTGGCCGTCGATTGCGGAAGCGGCCAGCCGGCCGTTCATGAGCACGTCAACGTTATCCCAGGTCGAGTTGCCGTAGCCCATCACCAGCGCGCCGCTCAGGCCGTTGCCGTTGATCTGCACGTTGCCGAACTGGTCCAGCACCGCACCGATAAAGCCATCGGTCACATGGAGCGATGTCGGGGAATTGAAGCCGTTGTTCAACAACGCACGGCTGTTCACTCCGAAGCCGGAGTTATTGGCCATGATGTTCTGGGTCCAGTAGCCGCTGATCCGACGCAGATCGCCGCCCGACTGGGTGATTTCCGTCAGCTGCACACCGTCGCCGCCGTTGGACTGAATGCGGTTCTCGGTCATGTTGACGACGAGACCGGCATCGGCGTTGACCTGCAGGGCGATGCCGTCATCGCCGTTGTTGCGGATGATGTTTCCGTCCAGAGCGTTGAGCCAGTTGGCGATGGAAGACTTGCTCACGGTGTCGGTGCCGACGACCGTGGTACCGTTCCGCTGGCCGTCCATCCCGATGATCATGGTCATGATCATGGGGACGGTGCCGCTGGCACTCGTGTTCTGTGCCACGATTTCGATGCCGTCATCGGTGTTGAACTCGATCACGTTTTCATCGATGAAGAAGTCGTTGACCAGCACTTCGTCGCGACGGGTGAAGCGGATGCCGTCCCCCTCGCCGGCGATGCCGGCATCGTTCCGGGAGTGGGCGATCGTGTTGTTCAGGATATGCAGACCGTCGATGACCGACCGCTCCTGCACATCGAAGCCGATGCCTGAACCCGCGTTGCCAGCCGCCGCGTTCGCCGAAGTGACACCGATCTTGTTGCGGGCAATCCACAGGCCCGGAGTGACATTGTAGATGCCGTCACCGACCGCTGCGCCGAAGTGATAATCGAGCAGGTTGGAAGCGGGGGTGACGTTGTTGGTGCCCAGCATCCGCACTTTGATCGCTTCACCCGCAAAGCCAGTCGCCGTACCGAGCCCTGTGCTGGTGATGACGTTGTCGAACAGGCCAATGCGTCCCACGGCATCCTGGATCATGTCGATGCCAATGCCGGCATCCCGGTTTCCGCTGATGGTGTTTCCCTGGCCGACAATCGTCTGGCTGCCGAGAGCCAGATCGAAGACGCCGCCGAGGAAGATTCCGCGGAACCCGAACCCCTGATTGTTCGTGATGGTGTTGAACGTGATTCCGTTTCCGCTGGCAGCGGTTCCTGCGGCATTCACGTTGTACTTCGAATTGCCGGAGGAGTTGACGCGAATACCGCCGCCATTGTTGTTGATCAGCTGGCGGGTGATGTCGCCGGTCAGCCGTGAACCGTTCTCGAGATCGATGTTGATGCCGTATTCCCGGTTCCCCGACATCGACGACACATAGCCGAACTGGGCCTGCGAATTCACGATGCTGATGGCTGCGGTGGCACCGCTGAGCGTGAGGTTCACCCCATGTCCACCATTGTTGTCGAACTTGCCCAGATCGATCTGGCTGCTGGGGATCACGGCCCCGTTCAGCAGCTTCAGGTACAACCCGTGGCCGCCGTTCTGTGAGGCGGTGATCGAGGACAGGCCGAGTGAATCGGTGATCGTGGTGTTGTCGAGCGTGAACTCCAGGCCATCTCCCAGTCCGGAGCCGATTCCGGGCCCGGTCACGGTGACATTGTTGAAGTTCACCGAGGTGAGCGCCGACATGTTCGCAAAGCGGATGTTGATCTGGTCGCCGACGTTGTTGGAGACCGTCATCCCGCTGAGGTTGAACGAGGTGATGCCGATCACGGAGTCGAGGTCGACCTGCAGCCCATTCCCCTGGTTTCCGTTCACGACCACGCTGCTGCTGGTCAGCAGGAAGTTGTTGATGACGACACCGCTGGCATCGTTGGCAAGGATCTGAATTCCATCGCCGGCGTTGCCGCTGGCACTGGCATTGACTCCCAGCTGGGTCATCATGGCCTGATTCAGGACAGAGACCCGCAGACCGGGACCACCCAGATTGTTATTGAACAGGTTGGTGCTGGTTCCACCCATGGACAGCGAGGCGACGGTGGTCAGTCCGCTCACAAAGAAATCGAAACCGAGACCTGCCGAGGAAACGCCGACCTTGCCGTTGTTTGAGCCGACGGAGCCATTCAGGACGGAGACGTTGGCGGTGCCGTTCAGAATGTCGATGTCGAAGCCGTCTTCAGAGTTGAAGTTCGAGATGACGTCATCGAGCGTCAGGTTGACGAAGCTGCCGACACCGGTGACGTGCATGTTGAAGCCGTCCGATGTGATGGTGGCGGCTTGACCATTGTTGGTCAGGGTGACGTCTTTGAAGTTGCCGGTGAACGATCCACTTCCCATGAGAGTTGGGGAAGTGCCGACTTCGTCGAACGAACCGACGTTCACGTCGATTCCCTGGAAGACGCTGCGGTCGATCGTGGCTATGGTCAGATTGAAGGTGAGTGCCCCGTCGCTATAGACATCCAGGTCAATGGCCCGCCCACCGCTGTTGTTGATGGTCAGATTGCTGAGATTGAACGTGGCTCGCGAGCTGGCCCCGCTGACGCGGACATCGATGCCGTCAAACCCGTCTCCGGAAATTCCGTTGTTTGACAGGTTCATGTTGCTCGCAGTGAGGTTGGTCAGGTTGGCCCCCCCCGTCACGGAGAACTTCAGGCCGTTCTGCTTGTTGGACTGGGCGGTAATGCCGCTGAAGCCGAGCACCCATACATTCAGGCCGCCGTCCATCGACAGATCGAGACCGTCATTGCCGGCATTGTTCAGAGTCAGGCCGCTCAGGTTCACAGCCCCTGTCGCCACAGCGGTTCCGCCGAAGCGGATGGCAGCCGCGTCGAGCGCTGCGCCGCTGAAGTTGGAGTTCGTGACGGTCACGACAGCCTTGTCGCTGCTGACGTTCATCCCGGTCGCCTGCACATTCAGTCCCCGTCCGGTCTGGGAGTTCTGACCGTTGACGTTCGACAGGGTGATGTTGCTGGCCTTGCGGACCCCGTCGAGCAGAATGCTCAGGGCGTCGGCGTAGGAGTTGCTGACGTTGAGCCCTGCGAAGGTGACGTTGATCGGTACCGTCTGGGAATCGACGTTGATGTAGACAGCCCGGGCATTCGCGTTCTGCAGTGCGGCTCCGGCGGAGGAGAAGTTCGCATTGGAGGAATTGACTTCCGTCAGAATGGCCCCGCCCGCGGCATTCAGCACGAGACCCGCATACCCTGCATTGTTGGCAGTGATGCTGTTGAGGTTGGTCACTGCCGTGGAAATTGAACCGGTCATCGTGACGTTGAACGCCCGCTGTGCGGCGTTCGTCGCGGAGATACCGTTGGCGATTACGCGGGCGGTCGATCCGGCGACACCGTCGATTCGCAGGTCGATGGCATCCTTTCCAGCGGAATTGAAGCTGGAATTGCCATTGGCGGAGTTGTACAGGATCACATCGAGCCGGCTGGAGGCGCCGATCCCGCTGGCGTCCACTTCGACACCGTCATCGAGAGCATTGTTGGCTACCACGTGCCAGAGGGCGATGGTGTTGCCACCGGCACCGGTCAAACCGGCGGCGCTGATGGCGACCCCCTTAAGATGGGCGTTGTTCGCGGTCACATCCCGCAGGGTCAGGTTCGTCAGCACGTTCTGGGCGTCCATCGTGATGGCGACGCCGTGACCCGTCTGGGCACCGGAGAAGCTGCTGTTGGAGACACTGACCAGCCGGAGTTTGGTGGTGTTCGCTCCGCTCTTGCTGATGTTCAGGCCGTGGGTCTTCGCGTTGTTGGCGGTCACGCCGACGAGAATGACACTCGTCATATCGATGCCACCGGAGAAGCCGAGGTTTACTCCGGCTCCGTTGGCGGCGTTACTGGCGGTAGTGTTGGAGATCGCGACGACGCCGGTCGAGCCGACAGCACCTGCCAGGGTGATGTTCACCCCGGTCTGATTGGCACCGAGGAATGAGGAGGTTCCACCGATTGCCACGTTGGCTGTATTGCCACTGATCAGTCCGGAGATCGTCAGGTCGAGGCCGTTGCCGGTCTGGGCGCCTGTTCCGTAGATGGTCTTCAGGTCGAGGTTGCGGTTTCCGGAGCCGGCGATGTTGATATCAATCCCGATGCCTTTGGCGTTGTTCGCCAGCACCGTGTTCATGTTAAGCGTGACATCGGTTGTCGCATCGGTGATGTCGATGTTGATGCCATCGCCGGTCTTCGCGCCGATGAAGGAGTTATTCACCATGTTCAATGGTGCTCCCAGTCGAGCCCCGGCGCCCAGGACGAGATTGAAGCCGATTTCGTTGGCATCCTGGGCATAGACGTTGTCGAACCGGGTGATGTTCAACACGGCGTTGTCGGAGCCTGCGATATGCACGCCCCGCCCGCTGCTGCTATTCGCATAGAGTTTGTCGATATCCAGGTTGACAACTGAGTTCGCACCCGCCACTCGGACGTCGAAGGCTCCTTGTCCTGCGACAACCGCATTATTGGTGAGTGTCAGGCCTTTGATGACCGATTCAAACTTGCCCCCCCCAATGACGTTGACATCAAACGCTCCCAGCTGGCTGGCTTTTGCCGGTGAGGAGTTATTGTTCTGGACGAGAACATTGGTGAAGTCGACCTTGGCACTGGAACCGACGCCGGTGACGACTCCCTGAATTGCCGCCTGAACCGGCTGGCCGGTGATCGGCTCCACGACCAGCGCGGAGTTCGACATGTTGTTCAGGAACTGCACATTATTCAGTGTTCCCCGGACCGTTCCGCCGGTGAGGGCCTGGAACAGCAGGCCTTGGGCACCGAAGCCGGAGATGGCATTCGCCCCGGTCAGATTCTGGAACGTGCCGCTGGCAAAGCCGCCGTTCGTGGCACTCAGAATGATGCCGGCGCCGCCAGCCAGGCCATTGATCTTAACGTTGTTGTAGCTCGCTTCGGCCGAAGAGATCGGTCCATCTGCCGAGATCAGGATTCCGGCTGTCCCCGGGCTGATCACACTTCCGCCGGTGAAGGACTGGCTGACCAGTCCGCCGTTCAGCGCGGTCGCCCGGATCTGTTGCTCTTCATTGTTGGTGATGTTGGCGTTGACGAGTACCAGCGCGACGGTGGTGTTGGCAGCGGTGAGGCCATTTCCGTTGGCGGTGGCGTCGATGCCGTCGCCGAAGCCGTCGTTAATGACACCGTTTCCATTCTGCGAGATTGTCCCGTTGGCGTAGCTGAAGGTGATTCCCGAGGTCAGGGGCTGGTTGACAACGTTGTTGCCGCGGAGGGCTGTCAGGTTGACACCATCACCCTTGTTGCTGGTGATGTTCACACCATTGAGGTCCAGCGAAATCTGCGCGGCATCGTTGTTGGAATTGTCGGGATTGGCTGAGGCGATCAGACCGTGGTTGGCATTCCGGAGAATAGCGCCCCCTGTCATCTTCGCCCGGACTTTGGCGCCGCTGTCGGCGGTGACCTGCAGCCCGTGGTCCTGCACGTTCGAGCCGACAGAATTTTCGAGCGTGACGTTCGTCAGTGTCAGGCCGATGTCGTTGAGACCCGGTGTTCCCACAACGGCGTTGTTGACAGCGTGAATCAGGATGCCGGCAGCGAGCGAGCCGCTCTGACCGCTGTTGCGAATGGCTCCGTTGCTGATCGTCGAACTGATGATGCGGGAGTTGTCGAGGTTGAAGCGGATCCCGTTCGCCCAGGCGTTGGCGATGACGAAATTATCGATCCCCAGCGTCAGCGAGGAATTGGAGGTCGCTTTGACGTCGACGCCGCTCGACTTCGTCGCGTTGAGCGCCATGGGCGTGCCGCTCTTGCCGGACAAGCCGACAAGGGCATTGGAGTTGTCGATGTTGACACTCACAGAGTTGGCTGTGGTGCTGGTAATCGAGGTCACGTTGGTCAGTGTGACGGCAGCCTGGGCACTGGCGGAGCCTTTCAGGAAGACGCCGTTGCTGGCCGACGAAATGATGACGTTGCTGGCGGTAACGGTTGCGCTGCCGCCCGTCAGTTCTTCGTAGATTCCGAAGCGGCCTGCGTTGTTGATAGTCAGGCCGTTGGCTGCATTGACCGTGGTACGGCCACCTGCCGTCGCGACCAGCGATATCCCGTCACGTCCTGCGTTGCTCAGGTTGGCGTTGGCTCCGAGACCGACAGTCACGGAAGAGTTGGCCCCGTGTGCTTCGAGGTGCAGGGCATTTACTGCCGCACCGGTCAGGTCGCTGCTGGCGCTGTCGAAGGTCAGCTGCGCTACCGAGGCGTTCTTGGCGACGACGTAAACGTTGTGACCCAGCACGGAGTTCGTGATCTTGGAATTGACGAAGCTGACCGTGGCGTTGGAGTTGTCGAGGTTCAGGAACATGCCGTATCGCCCGGAATTGGTGATGGCACTGTTGATGAACGTGGCGTTGAAGCGCGAACCGCCGGAAGCGGTGACATTGATCCCGTCGTAGATTGCCTGGTCGGTGTAGCTGTTGCGGACAATGAGGTCCATAGTGGCGCCGGTCGTCAGCACGCCGAAGACGCCGTAATTCGATTTCAGATCGCCACGCGACAGCGGAGTGTCGAGCACTTCGGCAGTGAGGTGCGTGCCGTTCTCGCCGGAAAAGCGGAAGCCCTTATCCAGCTGAGTCGGGTCGATGAAGATGTCGACCTTGGAGCCCTGGTCCTGCTTGATGCTGACGTTCTGCCCGGCGGACCCGGTCAGGTTGCAGTCGATAATGTCGACGTCAAACAGAGTGGCATTGCTGGTGACGATATTGACCGCGTCGCCCGCGGCATTGGTGAATGTCGTGTCGACAAAGCGGATCGCGCTCTTCGGATTGTTCCCGGAGAGTGTCGCCTGGAACGCATGGCCACCCGCCTGATTGATGCGGCCATTGGTCACGACACCGTTGAAGGTGCTCTCCGCTCCGGGAGAAACTCCGCTGGAGGTGATCACAAAGCCCGCCCGGCCCGAGCGGCTGAAGTCGACGTTGTTGAAATCAAACGTGGTCAGCGTGCTACTGTAGCCCTTGTAATTGCTGAAGCTCAGCACGGCTCCATTGTCGGTAGCACCGGTGAAGTCGGCGAATTTGCCGGTGGCGGCACTCAGGCGCAGCGAGAAGCTGGCGGAAGAACTGTTCTTGATGACGGCATCAATTCCGTCATCTCCGGCGTTGGCGAAGGAGCCGACGTTGTCGACGTCGAAGGTCAACGTTCCACCGTCGGCGTACAGATGCAGACCATCGGCACCGGCGAATCCGCCGCTCAGACCGCTCCCGGTCACGTTGACGCGTGCACCTCCGGTTGAGGAGATATCGATCGCATCGCCGGCAGCGGAGTCGAAGAGGACGTTGCTAAGGCTCAATCCCAGTCGGCCGGATGCCGAAGCCGAGATGTTCAGGCCGTCCCCTCCGGAATTGCGGGCGTCGATGTTGGTCAGGGAGACCGTGGTGTTGGCTCCGGAACCGACAGCGATCCGGATGGCATCAGCGGTCGCGGTATCGACCGTCAGGTTCGCGATGTTCACCATCGAAGCCTGGCCGGTGATGGTGATTCCGGCGCCTGTCGACGGTGTCAGCAAGACGCCGGCGGCGCCGTTCCCGTAGAGGTTCAGGTTCTTCGAGATCGTCAACGACTCGGAGTAGGTGCCGTTGCTGATCAGAATCGTGTCGCCGTGGCTGGCAGCATCAATGGCTGCCTGAATCGAGGCGAATGAGTCCTGTCCCAGTTTCTGGGCGGGGCCAGCCCCATCCGGATCCTGGCCAACGTTGAGATTCGCAAAGCTGCTGTTGACGTAGAATGTCGACAGCAGGGTTCTGTCTTCAAGCTGCTCTGCCGACTGGACGATGCCGACGTGGCTCAGCATCGACTGGATGCGTTTGCGTCGCATGGAGTAGCGGCGTCGGCCTTCAGCACCTGGGAAACGGAAACGGGGAAAAAGTTGCTGAAGCCAGTGAGCAAGAAGCATATCCGTGTCCGAAATAGCGCGATGATAAAATTGATGTCTCTCAACAGGTGCTGACTGCTGCTGAGTCCGGCATGAACGGAACCAGTTGGCACCGGCAGTTGTCCGTGACGCGACCTTCGCCGGGTCGCTTCTGAATCAATGCCGTTTCCCCTGTCCCCCTTCACGCTTTCAGCAGTCCTGAAAGCACCTTTCTGCGAAGTCGAATGTGCAATGGACAATTCGCCCGACAGCCCTGGAAGGCCGCTTGATCCATCACCTCGTTCGAATTCGAAGCATTCTGCAAAATCCCCGAAGTCTGCCGGCAGCAACCGGTCTGATGCCCGCATTCCGCCCGGACTGCTTGCAAGTCGCCGTGGCAAACCGGACAACACTCCGGGAGACCCACAATACTCTCTTGCAGGAGTCACCCGTGACAAGGTGAATACCGCGAATTTACCCTCGTTGACTCACTCCACAGGCCCCTGAAGTTGCCGAATGGAGCGGTTTTCCCTTCTGAAAACACCGCAAATACGGCAGTGTCCCGGATCAGTTTGGGAAAAATAGGAAATTTTTTGTCCGAATGAATTTCCCTCCCGCAAAGTTCGTCCAGCCAACTTAGCAGCGGAGTCTGCAGCCGTCTACCATACATTTACCATGTCTGATCAAAACCTCTCCTCTGCCGCTGAACGTGTTTTGCTCGAGGTCGGGCAGAGGGTCGAGCAGCGTCCCGATGTCCGCTTTTCTTTTCTGCTGTTGGCGGTCCTCACCGAGGCGGAGGGACGGGCTGCCGAGATTCTTCAGGGAGCCTCCACCACCTCGGGGACTGTCCCGCAGCCTCCGGCCTCCTCAGCAGATCAGCTCAGCTTCCGGGAATGGAAAACCGGGCTGATTCGGCGGGCCGACCAGTTCGCGATTCAAGCGTCGACGGAACATCTGACCGGAACCGAACACCTGCTGTTGGCGGCCATTGACGGTGACCCGCCGCTGGCGGAGTTCCTGGAAACAAAGGGGATTTCCCTCTCGGGCCTCCTTTCTGTTGTCGAGACCCGCGAACCGGAAATCGAGCAGCCAGCAGGAGTTGAGATTCAGATTCGTTCCGCAGAAGTTGGGGAACTGGAAGAGTCGGCCCTGGCCAGGATCCTTGATGCGGCGGCCAACCGCTGCCGTGAAGGACTGCGCGTCATTGAAGATTGCGTCCGCTTTCAGTTGAACGACCATTTCCTCTCCTCCGAGCTGAAGGAGATTCGGCATCAACTGACGCACGTATTGACGCATCTCGTTCAAAGCCAATGGGTTGCTTATCGTGACACGCCTCACGATGTGGGGACTCAAGGCTCGTTGGCCTCCGAGCGCTTCCGGGGGAGTTTAACCGACGTCGTCCGGGCGAATCTCAAGCGGGTGGAGGAATCGCTGCGGAGCCTGGAAGAGTACAGCAAGCTGATCGACAGCGAGCTGAGTCAGCGGATTTCGGGCTGTCGCTACCGTTTTTACACGCTGGAGCAGGCGATCGAGACGACCTTGAACAGTCGCCGCCGCCTGCAGAACGCCCGACTTTATCTGCTGGTGACCGATTCCCAGTGTCGTTATGGAGCGGAAACTGTGATCCGTAATACGATTACGGCGGGTGTCGACGTCGTGCAGCTGCGAGAAAAGGGGATGACCGACCGCCAGCTGATCGACTGGGGGCACAAGGTGCGGGAATGGACGCAGGCAAGTGGAACGTTGCTGATCATGAACGATCGTCCCGATCTCGCGGCGGCGGTGGGGGCGGATGGCGTCCATCTGGGACAGGACGACATGCCAGTCCAGATGGCGCGCAAGATTGTCGGAAGTCGTTGTCTGATCGGAGTTTCAACCCACCATCCGGAGCAGGCTCGACAGGCGGTCTTTGACGGAGCTGACTATTTGGGGGTCGGTCCGGTCTATCCATCTAAGACGAAAGAGTTTACGGAATTCGCGGGCCTGCAGTACGTCCGGAGTCTCGCCGGGCAGGTGAGTCTCCCGTGGTTTGCAATTGGTGGAATTGACCTTGAGAATCTTCCGGAGCTGCAGCGCGCGGGAGCTTCCCGGGTGGCCGTCAGCAGTGTGATCTGTGGTGCTTCTCACCCGCGCGGGATTGCACAGGAAATGGCCTCGCTTTTGGCCCGCCAGAATGTCGAAATCCAAATGGATGAGGAACCAGAGACGCTATCGCCCTGAATTCCTGAACCGGGTAGAATCTGCGGACAGGGATGTCACCAGAACTCCCCTTAGAGTTGCTGAAATAGGGATCAAGTCACATGCGATTGGCACTTGCCGTTGTGCTGTCTGTGTTTTCGGTCGTTGTTCCTGCGTTCGCGCAGGGGACCGGCAGCGGCCTCTTTCTGAATAAGAACTCGCTGCTGCCCACTGCGACGGCTCCCGAACTGACCGCCTCTCTCGTCCCCACGGGGCAGCCGGACCAGTACGCAGTCCAGGTGAAACTGGTCGTCCCTCCCGGCGCCAATACCTATTCGCAGAGCAAAGAGTTTTCCCGGCCGACGGACATCAGCGTGGCGGAAGCGGCGGGCTGGAAGCCGCTGGGGGAGGGATTTGTCCCCGACCACCCTCCGAAACGCTCGTTCGACGACACCTTTCAGCAGGATTTGGAGAAGTTCACCGGCACGGTCTATTTCACCCGCCTGTTTCAGGCTCCCCCCGGGACTGATCCCAAGACGGCCGCACTCAGCGGTGTGGCCCGCTTCCTGATCTGCGACCAAAGCCAATGCAAGCCGCACAGCGTTGCTTTCAAAACGACGTTCGCCGACAAGCCGGTCTCACCGTTGCCGACAAATGCCGCCGCTACCGCTCCCCCCAAGGCTGTGGCGAGTGCGTCAGCGGCGTCTGATAAGGCTTTCGGGTATGAAATTGTTCCCTCCCGCAAGGCGGGTCAGAATGCCCAGTCCGATCCCGTTCGACTCCAGTTTGAGTTAACACCCAAAGATGCGCAGGTCGGTCAGTCCGTCACTCTGGCGATCACCATGACGCTGGCCGACGGGTGGAATACCTATGGGCTGAAGAAAATTGACGAGGCCCAGCTGGAAACTCCTACGAGGATCGAAATCACCACCCGCAACCTGTCGACGGTCAACGAGTTCGTCTCCGATCCGGCTCCCTCCATCCACACCACCCGGATTGGGAATGAGACAGTTCGGTCCTACGCCCACGATAACCGGGTGACCTGGAAGCAGCAGTACGTCGTGACGGCACCGGGAGCTTACGGGCTGACGGGCAAGATCGCTTATCAGATCTGCCGAGAAGGAAAATGCCTTCCCCCCAACCGGGTGGAGTTCTCACTCGGAGAAGGGCAGGCGCCCGAGCATCTGCAGGGAGCGACTTCGGTCATTGCTCCGATCGCGCCGACCGGGAAGGGGGGCGGGGTCGATGAGGAATTTATCGAGATCCCGTTCGTGCAGGGAGGCACTTCCCAGACCTTGCTGGGGACACTCGGAACCGCATTTCTAGCGGGGCTGATCATGAATCTGCTCCCCTGCGTACTGCCGGTCCTGGCGATCAAGATCCTCAGTCTGGTGCAGCAGGCCGGGGAAAGCCGAGCCCGTGTCATCGGCCTGAATCTGGCCTACACAATGGGAGTGATGGCGGTCTTCTTTGCGCTGGCGGTGATGTCGTGGGGACTGGGGAAATCTCTGTCCTCCGCGTTTCAGAGTTCCGTCTTCATGACAATCATGGCCTGTGTCGTCTTCACGATGGGCCTGAGTCTGTTCGGGGTTTTCGAGCTCCCCGTCCCCGGCATTCTCCCCTCCGCCCACGACCAGCATGAAGGGTACTTCGGCGCGTTCAATACCGGGATCATTGCGACCATTCTGGGAACCCCGTGTATCGGTCCACTGGTCTCCCCCTTCTTCGCCTGGACGTTGTCGCAATCGGCTTCGGTTGTGTTTCTCGTCTTCGGGATGATGGGAATCGGGATGGCGACCCCCTATCTGCTGACGGGATTGTTCCCCTCACTGGTGAACTGGCTGCCGAAGCCGGGCATGTGGATGGTGCGGTTCAAGCAGTTCACCGGGTTCGTGATGATGGGAACCACCATCTTCCTGTTGTTCGGCATGGATAAGTCGCTGCAGGTCCCGGTGCTGGTGCTGCTGCTGGCTTTGGCGCTGCTGGTCTGGATGTCCGCGAATCTGACGAACCCGGCCGAGCCCACCTGGCAGCGCTATCGGGTCTACCTGATGTCGCTGCTGACGGCAGCCCCGGTGTTCTGGTTCGGACTGCGGATGATGGAACCGGAAGATGCTCCCGGCCGGATGCCCTGGACGGACTACTCGGAACGACTCGTCACCTCTCTTCGCAAAGAAGGTCGACCGATGCTGATCGACTTCACCGCCGACTGGTGCGTCAACTGCAAGGTGAATGAACGGGTGGCGTTGAACCGTGAAGAGACGATCAACTTCGTGAAAGAGCTGGGGGTCACGCCGATCCTGGCGGACTACACGCAGGAGAGCGACGAGATTCGCCGTCGACTCAATCAGTTCGATCAGGACAGCGTCCCGCTGACCGTGATCATTCCGCCAGGGAAAGACAGCAAGGCCATTCCCCTGCGAGGTCTCTATACCAAACGGCAACTGCTGCAGATCCTGCGTGATGCAGTCGGTGACCTGCCTCCACAGGTCGCTCAGTCTCCCGAGAAGACCCTGAATCGCTGAAGCGTGTTGCTCATTCCCGTGCCCGCATAGCCGGCATCTCGTGTGTTAAGATGCTGATTCCGCGTGGCGAGAACGGGCATGTCGAAACCGAATGTGCTCTGGTGGATGGAGCATTCACGGAATCGATTGCCGCGACGCGAGACGCTGGCTGAGAAGAGTTCCTCTCCCCGGGTCAGTACCACTTCCGTTTGTCGGCCGGAGTGAGGAACGGTTCTTTTTTCACGAAGCGGCGAATGTTTTCCAGCAGTGTGGCGAGATGCCGCTCGGCAATACGAGGGGAAGCGGCTGCCACGTGGGGCGTGATCAGCACGTTTTCCATTTTCCAGAGGGGATGATCGGCCGGTAACGGCTCGATTTCGAACACATCGAGTGCTGCTCCGGCGATGAGCTGACGCTGCAGCGCTGTGACCAGATCTGGCAGCGAGACAATCGCCCCGCGGCCGATATTGATCAGCCAGCCCTCGCGCTTCATCTGCTCAAACTGGGGCAGGCGGAAGAGTCCGACGGTCTCAGGCGTATGCGGTGCAGCGATCACCACAAAATCACTCTCTGCCAGCAATTCATTGAGCCGCTCGACCGGCCAGACCTCCTCCACGATTCCGGGGACCGATCTGCGCTGCGGGTCAACACCCAAAATCCGCATTCCGAATGCCGCAGCCCGGCGGCAGATTTCCGAGCCGATCTCGCCGACTCCCACCACTCCGAGTGTGCAGTCCGGAAGATGCCGATGATTCAAGTCGATGGCCGAGACCAGACCGACCGACGACATCAGCGTCGGTTGGGCCGGATCGATCCCGACTGGTTCCCAGCGCGCCTGCTGCTGCAGCCTCCAGTACCGATGCAGGTTCCGGGCCACGGTGAGGACCAGTCCCATGACATGGTCGGCAATGACATCCGAGAACAGACCCCGCATATTGGTCAGCTGGCAGGGATGCTCGACCAGTTCCGGGAACATGTAGTGTTCGAGGCTGACGGTCGGGGTCTGCACCCAGCGCAGGCGTTGTGCGGCAGCGAGCAGGGGCGGGGTCAGCTTGCCGAAGAAGGCATCAGCGTCGGGGATTTCCCGCAGTGTGTCCTCGAAGGTCTCGCAGTTGACAACCCGCATCGGGCCAGACGCGGTCATGACATGCGCCAGTCGTTCCGCATCGATGGCCGGAGAAATCACAAGTTTCATCGTCGAGAGCTTTCTGGGCGGGGGAAGTCCTGGGAACGGGACGCAGGCAGTCTATCTTCGCGCCGGCACGACATGCCATGACCTGCAGCCCCATTCCGTGACGGAGATTGCCACGACGACACGGATAGGATGACAACCGTTGATGTGTTCGGTAAAACAAGAGAACTCACCTGTCAATTCCTGCCCATCTCCTAGTTTGAGGGTTATTCGATGTCTGATGCGACCCGCCGCGATTTTCTGAAAACGTCATCCATCGCTGCGGCGGTGGGGGCCGGAATGCTCAATTCCATCTCTCATGGTGCGTTTTCCGGGGGAAGTGATGAAATCCGGATCGGTCTGGTCGGTTGCGGCGGGCGTGGTTCCGGGGCTGCCGGGCAGGCATTGTCCACCGTGGGGAAAACACGGCTCGTGGCTGTCGGCGACGTTTTCCCCGATCAGCTTGAGAAGGGGCTGAAGCAAATCGAGAAGCGGGTCGCGAAGGCGGAAGATGCCGTTGTCGACGTGAATGAAGATCACAAGTTCGTGGGCTTCGATGCCTATCAGAAGGTGATTGACAGCGACGTGGATCTGGTGATTCTGGCGACGCCTCCCGGGTTCCGCCCGATCCACTTCGAATATGCGGTCTCCAAGGGGAAACATTGCTTCATCGAAAAGCCGGTCGCGGTCGATGCAGCCGGGGTCCAGCGTGTGCTCGATGCCGCACGGGTCGCGAAAGAGAAGAACCTGATGGTCGGTGTCGGCCTGCAGCGTCGTCATCAGGGCTGTTATCTCGACACCATCAAGCGGATTCACGACGGCGAGATTGGCGATATCTGTGCGATGCGGGTCTACTGGAACGCGAACGGAGTATGGGAGCCGCGCGCCACCCGCGAACAGTGCAAGTCGGAAATGGAGTACCAGATGCGGAACTGGTACTACTACAACTGGCTCTGCGGCGATCACATCGTCGAGCAGCACATTCACAACATTGACGTCGCGAACTGGGTCAAGCAGGCTTACCCGGTGAAGGCGATCGGCATGGGGGGACGCCAAGTGCGCGTCGATCCGAGATACGGCGAGATCTTCGATCACCATGCCGTGCAGTTCACCTATGAAGATGGCACCACGCTGTTCAGCGAGTGCCGTCACATTCCGAACTGCTGGGCTTCGGTCAGCGAAGCGTTTGTCGGCACCAAGGGTTCGGCCAACACCTCTGCCAATGCCAAGAGCTGCAACATCACCGTGAAGGGTGGGGCGACGCGGCGTTACGACGGGGAAGCCAAAGATCCGTTCCAGGTGGAGCACGATGACTTCCAGGCGGCACTGCGGGCCGGCCGCATTTACAACGAAGCGGAATATGGGGCGATGAGCACCATGTCCTCGATTCTCGGTCGGATGGCGACCTATTCCGGCAAGGAAATCACCATGGCCGATGCCTTGGCAAGAGGCGTGGACCTGATGCCGACTGAATTTGGCTGGGATGCACCCACCCCGACGAAGCCGGACGCCGAAGGGCGTTACCCGATCGCAGTTCCCGGTGTGACGCAAGTGCTCAAGCCGCAAGCAAAAGGCTGATCACGCACGGGCTGACAAGTCAGGGAGGGGCATGGCGCCTGTTGAGGAGGCCATGCCCCTTTTTTTGAGCATTGTGACTTTTCTGGCGGGGACCGGTTCTGAAATCTCCCGGTCTTCGTTCTGCAGAAGTCTGGATACGTCGGGCGTCTGCAGCCGGGAAGCGACTGCCAATCTGTTATGCTGGTGACTGTTCACGAATGCCGCTGTTGGAGGGAGGACCGCGAATGACATTGTTCCGCTACGGAATGCTGGTGATGCTGGCACTGGTTACGGTTCAAGGCGAATCCCGTGTGGGCTGGGGGGCCGCACCTGATACCCGGGTCTATGTCGGGACCTACACCAATCGAGATTCCAAAGGAATCTACGCAATGGAGTTCGACAGCCAGACCGGCCAGCTGTCCGCTCCCCGTTTGGTGGCCGAGATCGAGAATCCCTCATTCCTGGCGTTTCATCCCACCCGACCGCTGCTGTACTCGGTCTGCGAACTGTCCAGAGTCGATGAAAATGAATCGCAGAAGCCGCAACCGCGCGGCGTTGCAGCCTATGAAATCAATCCGGAAACCGGTGCCCTGAAACTGCTGAACACGCAGGTGGCCAAGGGGACGGGAACCTGCCATCTGTGTGTGGATCGGACCGGTCGGAGTGTCGTCATTGCCAACTACGGTGACGGCAGCAGTGCCTGTCTGCCGCTGAATGACGATGGTTCTCTGAAGCCGATCTCCACGTTCATCAAGCATGCCTCGGCGGACAAACCGGACGCCAAGGCGCATGGACATTCGGCGAACATGTCACCGGACAACCGGTTCGTGCTGGTGGCCGATCTGGGGCTCGACAGCGTGTTTGTCTATCGGCTCGATCCTGAGTCCGGCAAGATGACTCCCAACGATCCGCCGGCGGTAAAGACGCACAGCGGGGCTGGTCCGCGGCACTTGTGCTTCCACCCCAATGGCAAGTTTGCTTACGTCAACGGCGAGCAGGACAACACCATCATTGCTTACGCATGGAATGGGGAGAAAGGGATACTGACCCCACTGATGCACGCCTCGACGTTGCCCGCCGACTTCCACCAGAAGTCGTATACCGCCGAAGTGGTGGTGCACCCCTCGGGAAAATTCGTCTATGTCTCGAACCGGGGGCATGACAGTCTCGCCGCTTTTGCAATTCAGCCGGACGGGACCGTGAAGCCTGTCGGGCATTACCCCAGTGGCGGTAAAACCCCGCGGAACTTCAATATTGATCCGACGGGGAAGTGGCTGCTGGTGGCCAACATGGACAGCGACAATCTGGTGGTCAACCGGATTGATCAGGAGACCGGTGCACTGACCCCCGTGGGGGACAAAATCCAGATTCCGGCGGGATGCTGTGTGAAGTTTCTCCCGATGACTCGCTAGAGCAGGTTGCTCTTCTCAGTGCCCTTGCAGCAAGCGCTTCGTGTGCTGAAATGCTCAGTACCGCGTGGCAAGAACGGGTAGATCAAAAAAACAAAATGCCCGAATGCGGGCTGATTCTCCGTCCGCGGGCCTGTCGAGGGCATCCGGATGGACGACAATAATGCCGAGTGACAGTCAACGTTCCGTGCGCCGCTTCTCCGGTAAACGTCTGTGGGCGTTCCGGATTGGAGCGGCTGCGCTGCCGTTGCTGGTGCTGGCGATTGTTGAAGGGGGACTGACGCTGCTGGGACTCGGAGCCCCCGATCCGACGATCGATCCTTTCGTCGGTTTTTCCAGCGTACAGCCGCTGTTCGAGCTGAACCCGACGGGGGAGGCCTACCAAATTTCGCCGGGGCGGTTGCGATTCTTTGAGCCGGACCAGTTTGCCGCTGTGAAACCGGCCGGGACGTTTCGCGTCTTTTGTCTCGGAGAGTCGACGACTCAGGGAAATCCGTATTCCCCTGAGACCGCCTACCCCATGTGGCTAAAGCTGGCACTGCAGGTGGCGGAGCCGGATCGACCATTCGAGGTCGTGAATTGCGGTGGAATTTCTTACGCGAGTTATCGGCTCGTCCCCATCCTGCGGGAATGTCTGCAGTACGAGCCCGACCTGTTCATCGTCTGCGTCGGCCATAATGAGTTTCTGGAAGACCGGACCTACGGTCATCTGCAGCAGGTTCCCGAGTGGGCGGCCCGTTCGGTACGGTGGCTGACGAGTTTCCGGACAACCCATGTCCTGTGCGAGGCTGTAGCGCAGCTGGGCTGGCAGCGTTGCCGGGTGACCTTGACCACCGATACCGATCCGATGCTCGACTACCGCAACGGACTGGCGGCCTTTCACCGGGATGACGAGTGGTCACGGGCAGTAGCGCTGCATTACGAGGTGAACCTGCAACGGATGGTGGAACTCGCCCGACAGGCCGCTGTCCCGCTCGTGCTGATGCGACCGATGTCCAACCTGAGTGCCTGTCCTCCCTTCAAAACAGAGCCTGATGCCAGCATCTCGGCAGCCGACGCCGTTCGCGGAGATGAACTCCTGGAGCAGGCCCGCAGCGTTTATCAGAACGACCTGTCTGCCGCTGCGGAACTGTTGCGGACGGCACTTCAATTGCGGCCGCGCGATCCGCTGCTGTGGTACGAATTCGGACATTGTCTGGAAGCTTTGCACGACTACCCGCAGGCCCGTGCTGCGTACCTTCGCGCCCGCGATCTGGACGTCTGTCCGTTGCGGATGACGACTCCGCTGGAGGAGGCCCTGCTGCGGGTGGTGATCAGCGAAGAGATTCCCTATCTCGATGCTCATGAGCTGCTGGAATCCCAGACCGACCACGGAATTCTCGGGGGTTACTGGCTCGTCGATCACGTGCATCCCTCGTTCGAAGGGCACCAGTTGATTGCGGTTCAGCTGCTGCAAAAAATGGCCGAGGCGGGCTGGGTTCAACCGACACCGGACTGGTACGCCCGCAGCCAGGCCGCTTTCCGCCAGCATTTCCAGTCCCTCGACCGTGTCTATTTTCATGAGGGACAGCGAAAGCTGCAGCTGCTGAAAGAATGGACAAAAGGGAACGCCGATGGTCCTCCGGTCGAGAGCCGGTTCCCGTCGCGCGTGCTGACGGAAATTGTTCCTCCCGGACTGCAAGCGGCGCCGGGGAGTGGAACGGCGGCGATCGAAACTCGCTCCGGACCGTCGAATTGACCCCGTTGCCGTCCGCAGGATTTCTGATTTCCGCGGTGACTGACGCAGGAACGGCACTCTCGCCGAAATTCGGGCCGGTTGGCGGTGCCGGATGGTTACGTGGGGCAGCGGGACGCTCTAAAATCAGTCCTGACCGACTGAAACGAAATGCAGAGCGTCCGCGCGGCGGGGCTTTGCAGCTGACCTGATTGCGTGTTCATGATTCCCATGCGTGCTTCGCCTCCAACTGATCTCAAACCGTACTTTCTCGTTCTGGACGACATCGTTCAGGAATACGAAGGCAAATTGGACTGGCCGAAGTTTTTCGGCAGTGATCGTCCCGTCGAAATCGACGTCGGCTGCGGTCGGGGATTGTTTCTTTATCATGCCGCGGAAGCCCACCCTGAACGCAACTTTCTGGGAATCGAGCTGGATTACAAAGAGGGACGACGTGGAGCGCGCCGGCTGCAGAAGAAGCAGTTCGACAACGCCCGCGTGCTCGGTGGTGATGTCTTTGTCGCCTTCACGAAAATGATCGCTCCACATTCCGTGGATGCGATCCATGTCTACTTTCCCGATCCGTGGTGGAAGCGGAAGCACCGCCGCCGCCGGGTCTTCAACGACACGTTTGTCGATCTCTGTGCCGGGCTGATCAAGCCGGGGGGCTGGCTGCACTCGTGGACGGATGTCGAAGAATATTTCGGAGTCATCTCGGGACTGATGGATCACCATGCGTTGTTTGAGAAAGGTCCGCCGCTCGTCGAACGGGCCCCCAGCGATGACATGGACTACCAGACCAGCTACGAACGCAAGAAACGCAAACTCGGTTTACCGATCTATCGGGGCCGTTGGCAACGTCGCCCGCTGACTGCAGAAATCCAGTCCTGAATCCCCGGCCGCTGATCTTTTGAGGAATGCCTCCATGCCTGCTGTTGTCCTCGTCTCCATTCCCGGCCTGCGTCCTCAGGATCTGGAACGTATGCCCAACCTGCAGAGTCTGGCCGCCAGGGGAAGTGTCGCCAGCCTGCAGCCGTCATTTCCCGCACTGACCTGCCCGGTGCAGGCGAACCTCACGACTGGAGTCGGCCCGGAGCAGCACGGGATCATCGCGAACGGCTTCTACTATCGCGACAAGGGCGAAGTCGAGATGTGGACCGCCTGGAACAGTTGCTTCGAGGCTCCGCAGGTCTGGGATCTGCTGCATCAGCACGATTCCGGTATTACGTCAGCGGTCTGGTTCCCGCTCCACTCCAAGGGGGCCGGAGCGGACTACATCTGCACACCGGCACCGATTCACAATCCGGATGGTTCGGAGTCGCTGTGGTGTTACACCAAGCCGACCGAGCTCTACGGAGAGTTCCGCGACACGCTCGGGCATTTTCCCCTGATGCACTTCTGGGGACCGCTCGCAAACATCAAATCGTCGGACTGGATCATCGATTCGGCAGTCGTGGCGGCGAAGAAGTTCCAGCCGAAATTCAGCTACATCTACATTCCGCATCTCGACTACGCCGCCCAGAAAGAGGGCCCCGACAGTCCACAGGCGCTGGAGGCGGTGGATGTCCTCGATCGGTCACTCGGGCGACTGATCGACGGCTATGCCGCGGCGGGGCTGGGAGAGGTGGAATGGCTGATCGCGAGTGAGTATGTCATCACTCCCGTCGATGCGGTGACGTATCCCAATCGTCGTCTGCGCGAGGGGGGCTTCCTGACACTGCAGGAAGAGAACGGTCGCGAGCAGCTGGTGGTCGGCGAGAGCCGCGCCTGGGGACTGGTCGATCATCAGATCGCCCACGTCTTCGTCCGCGATGCGGCCGATGTAGAGGCCGTGGCGGCCTTGTTCCGGGCGGACCCGCTGATCGAAGAGGTCCTCGTGGGAGAGGAGCGGAGCCGTTATCACCTGAATCATCCCCGTTCGGGGGAAATCGTGCTCATCTCCCGGCCCAACGCCTGGTTTGCGTATTACTGGTGGCTCGACGATGCCAAAGCGCCGGAGTACGCACAGACCGTGGACATTCACCGCAAGCCGGGCTACGACCCGGTGGAAATGTTTATCGAGATGCCGAGCCGCAAGATTCCGCTCGATGCCACGCGGGTTAAGGGCTCTCATGGTTACCCGGCGAAAGATGCCAGCCGCTGGGGAGTGCTGGTCTCGTCGACGCCGCTCGATCAGACGTCAGTCAAAGACACGGATGTCACACCGCTGATTCTGAAGAAGTTCGGAGCACGGTAATCCGGGGGGGCGTGAGCCGAGCGATGGCCCTCGCGGCACGTGGCCCAATGAGCGGTGGGCCCGGCGGAAAACAAAAAAGAAAAAAGACTGCCCACCATTGCGGAGGGCAGTCTTTTTTTGACTCGTCGTGATCGACAGAAGACTATTTCTTCCGCTTTTCGATCGCCTGCTTCACAGCGGTTCCCATGTCGGCCGGGCTGCGTGCCACGGTCACACCGGCTGCTTCGAGTGCGGCGATCTTCTCTTCAGCCGTCCCGCTGCCGCCGGAAATGATGGCGCCCGCGTGTCCCATCCGCTTGCCCGGAGGGGCGGTCTGGCCGGCGATGAAAGCGGCCACCGGTTTGGTCACATGCTTCTTGATGTATTCGGCAGCCTGAATTTCCGCGTCTCCGCCGATTTCACCGATCATCAGAATCGACTCCGTTCCGGGGTCGTTCTGGAACATCTCAAGCAGATCGATGTAAGTAGTGCCGATGATCGGGTCACCCCCGATGCCGACGGCGGTCGACTGGCCGAGCTTCTGATTTCCCAGCTGCCAGGCCGCTTCGTAGGTCAGCGTGCCGCTCTTGCTGATGAGGCCGACGGTTCCCGGCTGGTGGATGTAACCGGGCATAATGCCGATTTTGGCGACGCCGGGAGTAATGATTCCGGGGCAGTTCGGGCCGATGAGCCGACTTTGCGGGTAACCTTCCAGAAACCGCTTGACCTTCACCATATCGAGAACAGGAATTCCCTCGGTGATCGCCACAATCAGACGGATGCCGGCGTCGGCCGCTTCCATGATGGCATCGCCGCAGAACGGCGGCGGAACGAAAATCAGCGAGGTATTGGCTCCCCCTTTGGTCACCGCTTCCGCGACGGAGTCGAACACCTGAAATCCGTCGACAACTTCTCCCCCTTTACCGGGAGTCACGCCGCCGATCAGCACTTCTTCGCCGGGCCGCACTTCGGCTGCATATTCACGGCACTTCTGAGAATGGAACAACCCCGCTTTACCGGTGATGCCCTGCGTAATGATCCGGGTGGATTTGTCGACAAGAATCGCCATCGATCCGCACTATCCAGTTTTGGGAGAACGATCTCGGCCTGCGCACTTCAGGGCCGAACTCAATCCGGAGTGTATGGAACCGGTCCCAGCCACGGAAGCCCGTCAATCCCGCAGTTTTGATTTTTGACCGGCCGGCCAGGAATCGTGCGCTTCTCAGCATTTCAGCGGGGCGGAGAGTGCCTGCGCAGCGGCAGCGTGGACTGGCTGGTGCGTGCGGTTTCCCGAACGTGGGACCGAATTCTCAGCGTCGTCGCACTGCGGAAGGTGACCCGCGAAACCCTCAGGGGCGAATCTCGAAGATCCCTTCGATTTCGACCGGAATATTCCCCGGCAGAGACCCCATGCCGACCGCGCTCCGGGCGCCGACGCCCTCGTCACCGAAGACATCCCGCAGCAGCTCACTGCAGCCATTGATCACTGCGGGGTGATTCTGGAAATCGGGAGTCGCTGCCACCATTCCCAGCAGTTTGACGGTCCGGACGACCCGATCGAGGCTGCCAAGTGCGTTCCGCAGGGTGGCGAGAATGCCGAGCCCGGTGATGCGGGCTGCTTCTTTCGCGTCCTCTTCGCTGATCGTCTCACCGACGCGGCCGGTGACCAGCGTACGATCCGTGCGGAGCGGGCCGTGGCCGGAAACATAAGCCAGATTGCCGACGATCACGATCGGCTTGTACACCGCCACCGGCTTCGGGGCAGGGGGAAGTTCAATTCCCAGTTCTTGAAGACGTGATTCCGCACTCATGGATCTCTCTTCCAGCTGGAGGGCAGGGCTGAAGGGGACCCGATCCCGGCAAACAATGGATCAGGCGATGTTTCTGCGTGGCAGCGAACGCCTGAGTATGCACGGCAACGGGGGCCGGCACATCCGTGAGAACGGGGAGCCCGGCGGTCAGAGGCTCATCATGACGATGATGCGGCCCCGTTCAACCCGTCGAGGCAAAATTCAGGCGGCCCGCCGGCGAACATCCGCTTCCCGAGGCAGATTGATCAGCCGATGCACGGTTCCGCCGACTGGTGAAGCGGCGAAGTGGCCATCATGAGGGGTGAGCAGCACGGGGACGGGCGATGTGGGGAACAGCATGGTCGACAGGATGCCTCCATTCACCTCCGCGTGAGGCACGACAGTCATTTTGAACCGGCTGAGCAGCATGGGGAGCGAAATCTTCAGCTGCATCATTCCGAGCGCTGAGCCGACGCACATCCGCGGACCGGCTCCGAACGGGAGATACGCATAAGGGGAGGGGGAAATCGAATCCCAGCGTTCCGGGCGGAATGACAGTGGATCGGGATACAGGTCCGGACGCTGATGCGTGATGAACTGGCTGAAGATAATGGCTGCGCCGCGGTTCAGCTGAAACGGTCCCAACTGGACGGATTCCGAGGTGATCCGCTGCGAGTAACAGGAGGCCGGCATCACCCGCATGCTCTCCTTGAGCACCTTTTCCAGATAGGGCATCTGCTCGATGCTTTCCGGAGTCGGGGGAGCCCCCTGCAGTGTTTCGTTCAGTTCGGCATAGACCTGCTGCATGATTTCCGGATGCTGCGCGAGTAGGAACAATGTCCAGGTCAGCGTATGGGCCGAGGTGAGATGGGCCGCTCCGAACAGCAGGACGATGTGACCGATCAGCTGTTCATCGGTGACACCGGCTTCACTCTCGTGGGCGCGGATCAGGAGCGAGAGAACATCCATCCCCAGTTTGCCGCTGCGCCGGACGTCGATCATTTCCTTGACAGCAAGTTCCAGTTCGGCCGCAGCGTCGAGCAGTTCATCGTACAGGGCAGCCAACGCCGGATCGGAAGAAAACGCGGCGGGGCCGACACGGTGGTTCAGGGCGACCCAGCGTTCGGTCAGTTCCCCGACTTTGTAGGCGAGTTCCGGCAGATCGATGCCGAACAGGATGCTGCTGGTCAGTCGCAGCATGTAATGAGTCATGTCGGCGGCCAGATCGCGGGTCTGTCCGGCCGCCCAGTCCGCGGTCGCTTCACGGGCGACCTGCACGACGGTGTCGTGATAGGCTCCGATCGCTTTCTTCTGGAAGGGCCCCGCCACAATGCGGCGATGCTGCTTGTGCTCGTCGGCATTCATGCTCAACAGTCCGCAGGTGACTCGCCGCTGGGCCGACTTGCGCGGGCCGCGAATGGCGAAGAACTGCGAATAAAAGCGGGCCGAGTCGCTGAGCACCTGTTTGACGTACTGCGGGCCGAACACGAAGTGCAGCCGTTGTCCTTCTTCCTCCAGCGCAGCCACATCGCCATGTGTCTGCCACAGTTGCCGCATGCAGGAGACCGGGTCGTCCGCGAAGTCGGCAATCCGACCGTGGGTGACGGGCAACAGAGCATCGGACTGGGAATGAAGTGTCAGCATGATTCTGGAAGCCTGACTGGCAAGGGGCCTCCCGGGAGGGCCTGATATTCAATTTCCGTGATGAATCAGGGCGCGGATTGTTGCACCACAGCGGGTTTTACGTCTGAACCGGAAAATGGGGCAATAGAAATCCTGCGCCGGTTTGGGGAGGAGACGATGAAATCGTGCTCTGCGGGCAGAAGCCCCGGTTTTCGTACGGCTTGTGACAGCGATCCGGTCCAGATGCTGTCGATTCGGTGTTAGGCAACGGCTACCTGTTTTGGGAATACGCTCTAAAATGGATCCGGGCGGGTCGCGATGTCTTCCCACCCCGGAATCGAATCACCGTATTGGACCGGATTGAAATCAGGTCGTTCCTCCCCTTCAGGGGGACCGGCTGAACAGAACTGACAGGATGGTCGTTGATGAGCCGACGCGTGCAGACCCATTCCACCACAATCCTGTCTGTCAGGCAGGGGAACACGGTAGCCATCGGAGGGGATGGTCAGGTGACCCACGGGCAGACGATCCTCAAGCAGGACACGCAGAAGATCCGCAAGCTGCTGAACGGGGAAGTTCTTGTCGGGTTTGCCGGCTCAACTGCGGATGCCTTCGCTCTCATGGAGCGGTTCGAGACCAAGGCGAAAGATTTCCCTGGGAATATTCCCCGGGCCTGCACGGAGCTCGCGCGGGACTGGCGAACCGACCGGGCGCTGCGACGACTGGAGTCGATGATGATCGTCGTCTCCGCCGAGCACACCTTGCTGTTGACGGGGCAGGGAGATGTCATCAAGCCGACCGATGGAATCATCGGGATCGGCTCGGGGGGCTCGTTTGCCATGGCTGCCGCCAAAGCCCTCGTCCGGCACACGTCGATGTCGTCGAAAGAAATTGTATCGGCCGCTCTTCACATCGCGGCGGACATCGACATCTATACCAACGAAAATCACATCATTGAGGAATTGCCGTGCAGGAGCTGACCCCCAAGCAGGTTGTCGATCGCCTCGACGCCCATATCGTCGGCCAGAAAGATGCCAAGCGGGCTGTAGCGATCGCGCTGCGGAACCGCTGGCGCTGGAAACAGCTGCCCGAAGAACTGCGTCGCGAAGTGACCCCCAAGAACATCATCATGATCGGGCCGACTGGTGTCGGGAAAACCGAAATCACACGGCGGCTGGCCAATCTGACCGGCGCTCCGTTCGTCAAAGTGGAGGCGACCAAGTACACCGAGGTCGGTTACCACGGCCGTGACGTCGAAAGCATCATTCGTGATCTGGTGGAAGCGGCCATCCAGCTGGTGAAGGGGCAGAAACGGCACGAGGTTCTTCCCCGGGCCCTCAAAGGGGTCGATGACCGTCTGATCGATCTGCTGGTTCCTCTGGAACGGAACTGGGGAAAACCGGAAGACACGGAGGCGGAAGCCCGTCACCAGCGGACCCGGGAAAAGTTCCGCGAGAAGCTGGCCGCTGGTGAACTCGAAGATCGCGAAGTGGAACTGCGGGTCGAGTTGAAGCAGCAGCCGGTCTCGATGTTCTCGAACATGGGGCTCGATCAGATGGATCCCGGCCTGCAGAACATGTTCGAAAAGATCCTCCCCAAGCAGCATCAGCAAAGAAAATTGACGGTCAAAGAAGCCCGCAGCGTGCTGCTCGATCAGGAAGTCGATGCGCTGACGGACCGCGATGCCGTCAACGAGGAAGCGATTCGTCTTGCCGAGCAGAGTGGGATCGTGTTCATCGACGAAATCGACAAGATCACCGGTGAATCCGAAGGCCGCAGTGCAGACGTCAGCCGACAGGGTGTCCAGCGGGACCTGCTGCCGATCGTCGAAGGGACGACCGTGCAGACCCGGTACGGGAACGTGAAAACCGAGCACATTCTGTTTATTGCAGCCGGGGCCTTTCACCGGGTCCGGCCGGCCGACCTGATGCCGGAATTTCAGGGAAGGTTTCCGATTCGGGTGGAACTGCATGATCTGTCGCGCGAGGATTATCTGCGCATCCTGACGGAGCCGACGAGTTCGTTAACGCAGCAGTATATCGCGCTGCTGGAGACCGAAGGGGTGCATGTCGAGTTTCAACCCAGCGGGCTGGAAGCGGTCGCCGATATTGCCTGGAAGCTGAATCAGTCGACGCAGAACATCGGTGCCCGCAGGCTGCACACGGTGCTGGAGCGGCTGCTCGAGGAGATCAGCTTTGAAGCTTCCGATCTGAAGGGACAGCGAGTTGCCATCGACAGTGACTACGTGCAGCGTCGACTCGCCAGCGCGGTTCAGACGGACGATCTGAGCAAGTTCATTCTCTAATCAGGCGGTAGACGGGGGGCGGGTTGCCGGGCGGCGTCGGGCATCCCGCAAATGCCCTTTTCGCAGGTTGGAAAATCCGCGTATGATGGGCAGGCTGATCGCGCAGGTTGATTTCAGGAGGAGACGTGTCAGTGCAATTGGAGAGAAGCATCTCGGGCCCGGTGGCTGTGATTGGTGATGTTCACGGCCAGGTCGAACACCTCGGACGGATTCTGGAGCAACTGCAGGCTCTCCCTGATTATCAGCGGCGCTGGATCGTGTTCATTGGCGATCTGGTCGACCGTGGCCCCGATCCGAAGGGAGCTCTCGACATTGTGACGGACCTGCTGGTCCATCATCCGCGGACGACCGTCGTCTCCGGCAATCATGAGATGGCGATGGCCGCGGCGCTGGGGCTGCTTCCGACACCCGCCTATTCCGACTGGGATCAGCGCTGGCTGGACCACTACGGCAGCCAGTCGACATTCCGGTCTTATGGCATCAATGAATTTGGTGACCTGAACGCCCTGCGAGAGCAGATGCCGCAATCGCACCAGGACTTGCTCGCCGACCTCCCCTGGAGTGTCGAGCATCCGGAATACTTCTTCGTGCATGCGGGCCTCGATCCGAATTCCCCGTTCAGTATGCAGCGGGAGATTCTTCGTACCCGGGACTACACCCTGAACCGGCCGCAGTGGCTTTGTTCCAAATCATTGCCGTTCGAACTTCCGCCGAGTGATTGCCCGGCAACGGTTGTTTCCGGACATGTGAAGGTCCCGCAGGTGATGTTCGGGGACCGGCGACTGCTGATCGATACCACCGGCGGCGACGGCGGCAGCCTGAGCTGTGTCCTGCTCCCGGAAATGAAGATCCTGCATTCCAATCCGGAGTTTGTTCCGGTGGCCGCCAAGCCGGAACCGAAGAAGCGGGGCTGGCTCTGGTAGGCGTGGATCAGGCGGGGTTGGACGGGCCGTGTGTGTCGATGATCTCGGAATCGACCACCCGAAGTGTGGCGAGCGTGTAAAAAACCGCCGCACTGCCCGCCAGCACTGCCACCGTGCCGAGCATTGCGGTAAATCCATAGTCGTCAATGATCCAGCCCAGCAACGGCGCAGAGAGGATCATTCCCCCATCAATCGCCGCCAGCGTGGCGGTCGTTCCGGCACCGCGAAACTGTTCGGGAAACGCACCCGCACCCAGCGAGACCGCCGAGGCGAAGATCAGTGCATGGCCAATGCCGCAGCAGAGGGCGGGAAAGACCAGCTGCCATTCCTTGTGGACCAGTGTCAACGCGGCGAAGCCGATTGCCTGTGATCCGAGTCCCCAGACAATCAGCTTGTGGCGACCGGTGGTGCGGCTCCATTTGCGGGCTGCCAGCCGGAGTGTGAAAGCGGCGACAGCATAGGCGGTAAAGAACGAGCGGACCCCCCCGAGTCCCCGTTCCGTGGCGAAACGGGTCAGGAAGATCATTGTCACGGCGAATGTGACACCGAGCATCATCGCCACAAAGATGACCAGCGGCGGCCAGTATCGCAGCAGCACCCGATGCAGACCCGGCGAGGACTCCTGCGGCACGGGAATGTCATGCCAGGTCATGAAGACCGCCAGCAGTGTGTGCAAGGTTCCGACAGCCAGCGTCACGCCAAACAGCACCACGAACAATTGCGGGCTGTTCGGCAGTGAGCGGAAAACAAGGTCCCCCAGATAGGAACCGCAGGTCATGCCGAGGTATCCGCTGGTGCCGAAGGTCGAAATGATCTCTGTCCGTCGTTCCGGGGGAGCCAGCGTCAGAATGTGCGACATCGACGCAGCGAACATCCCCGCAATGCCGACGGCGAAGCAGCTGCGGCCGGCATAAACCTGCAGGCCGAGCTTCCAGGTCGTCATCAGCAGCACGCAACCGGTGAGATAGGCGAGGTAGCTGTAGATCCAGATCCGACGGACTCCAAGCCGGTCGATGGTCTGTCCGAGGTACATCCGCCAGGCAAAGGAGACCATGAGCGCGGTGCTGACAATTTCGCCGGCGGCCGCTTCGTTGCCCCCCAGAAACGTCACGAACTCGGCAAAGCGAAATGTGATCGAGTTGCCCGTGGTCAGCAGCACGTTCGCCAGAAAGGCGAGCCAGAACAGCCGACCATAAATGGAAGGAGCGGGGGCATTCATCGCGGTTGTGACGTCGGGTCTCATCCTGCTCAGCCGACCGGCCCCGTCTCCCGCAGGAGATGGTTGTTGGCCATCGTAATCCCTGAGAGCAGCGAGCCGATGATTCCCAGAAACCCCTGATCGGTGCCGCACAGGTACAGATGCCGGATCGGCGTCGAGCCGTTCAGCACTTTCACCGGAGCCCCATACACGGCTCCGTTCACATGTCCGGTAAACCTCTTGATGGTCCGGGGGGTAAAGATGTCGGTATCGATGATCTCGGACCGGAAGTCAGGCAGATGAGTCAACGCGGACTCGATCATCCGATCGGCCCAGAGCTGTTTCTCCTCATAATATTTCTCGTCGGGGAGATTCATCCAGTAATCGGGGTTGGCAAGGGCCGTGATGCGGATGAACCCCTCTTCCAGCTGCTGACCATCGGCGTACTGAAAGTTATTCGGTGAACAGATGATGCCGCTGCGCAGGTCGATCGGCTCGCGCGGCGGCTCGTAGTGAAACCGGTCCGCATTGTTGTAGAAGACGATCGTCTGATTGTGGCCGAGTTCGCGGGGTTGCTTTTTGAGTACAAAGATCGCTTCGTTGAACGAGACTGCCCCCGGCTCAACCGGGGCGGTGACCAACGGATGTCCGCAGAGCCGATAGGTCTCTGCCACACCGGCCGAAGAGAGCACGTTCTCCGCCTCGATCACCTCTCCGTTGTCGAGGACCACACCGACGGCCCGGTCGCCGTGGGTCAGAATCTCTTGCACCCCGTGACGGAGCTTCAGTTCGCCTCCCAGCGCTTTGAAGTGCCGGGTCAAGGTCTTCAGCAGTTGTCGGACACCGTCATAGGGGCGGCCCAGCCCCTGCTGAAAGATACTCTTGAACATGATCACGAACTGGTTGAAGTTCATGTCATGCGGAATCGCAGAGCCATAGAACATCAGCGGGCAGAAGAGCATGTCGATCAACACCGGATCGCTGAGCATCGACTCCAGCACGCTCCGGGCGGAAACCGGCGTCTGGTTGAGATTCAGCTCGTCAAACTCTTCCACCGTGCGGACCAGACGTCGAAAGGAATCGGCCTGATGGGGAAACTCGCGGCAGACATCGTCGAGAAATGCGGCGTAGTCGTTCGTGAAGTTGATTTGCCGTCCCGGGAAGGCGACCGACGATCCGTTCTGCGGCGAGAGGTCAAAATCGTCCCAGCGCAGACGGAGTTGCTTCAGCAGCTTGGCCAGTGGGCCGGAGCGGGTTCCCGGAGGTGCGTAATTCGTCACCGCGTGCAGCCCGACGTCGTAGTTGCGTCCTCGCAGCCGGTAGAAGGAATTCAGGCCACCAATGGTGGTATGACGTTCCAGAATGCAGACTGGCTGGTCGTAGTAGGCGAGCCGGATTCCCGCAGCCAGGCCGGACATGCCGGCACCGATGATGATGGTATGGTATTTCACGAGGAGGGGACTGCCGCAGCGCTGATGCGACAGGTCTTCAGGAGCGAGGTGCTCAAGGGAGTCTCCGCACAGCGACGTCTAGACTGGTTACGTGCTGAATCCACGACAGCTGCGTGCTGGTGGAGGTCTGTTCAGAAGATATTGAACCGCTCCGGAATCGGGAAGCGACCGGAGGAGGTCCCGTCGCTGAGACGTGGAGTCGGAGAGGGGATGGGTCACGGGCCGGGGTTCCGGCGGCCGTTGGGGACTGCGAAGCGATTTTCACCAAATTTTTCGGCAAATTTTGCCGATGAAATGTCCAGATGGTGTGCGCCCGTCGGATGGAAAGCACAAGATCTAGCGGAGCAATGGGGGGCGACCGGCAGAACTGTACGAATGGTCTGTTGATCGAACCTTTTTTCGGGGTTAAGTTCCCCGTCGCCGTCGCAATGAATGCGGCCTGTCTGAATACTGAATCTGCAAACGGGAGGGACTCAAGGATGAGCCAGCTTGCACTCTTGGCTGAAGTCGAAGTCGACGAACCACGAATTCTTTCCTTCTCACAATTCGCTGCTCCTCGTTCCCGCGACATTATTCCGTTCCACGCTGAGCGAGCCCGGATCGAACATCAGAATCGCAGCTGCGCAATCTGCAACCGGGTGACTGTTGAGCCGATTGAACTCCGCAACGGAGTGCTCGGTCGCAACGGGAAGATGATTCCCGGCACCGGGACTCTGGTCGGATTCAGCTGCAATGCCTGTGGCCACGAGTGGCCCGCCTGATCACGACTTCGCGACCTGTTCTGGTCTCGAGCGGATTGCACTTCGCCATCCCTGTCCGGCAGCCTTTCCTCTGATGGAATCCAGCTATCAGCCCGGTGGGGGGCGAGTCGATCTCCCCGGAAGGTTCCCACGCCCGTTCCCGTCACCTTGCGGAACGGGTTTTTTAATGCGCAGCGGGGGCCCGGGGTGAGGTCTCCCTCAGGACCTCCGGGCGCTCAGGCATCCTGCTCGGGGAGAGAGGGCAGCTCGGCCTGGGGAGCGGCAGCCCGCCGGGTGCAGACATGAATCTCCATGTTGGAGATCTCCAGCGTCCAGTCAATTCCCCATTCCTCGGGGAGATCGAATTCCGCTCGATCGGGGACCCGGAACACCAGCGTCGCATCATCGGAGGAGACATCTGCCCGTGCCAGTCTGCGGAGTGCCAGCCACAGGGGAGACCCCGTCTTGATCGACGAGACCATCTGATACGGGGGGTCGAAGAAAATCAGTCCGAACGGGGAGAACCGGTCGGCCTGTCCCCCCTTGGGACGAAATGAACAGCGGAGCACATCGGCCGGCCAGACCAGTGTGGTCTCACTGGCGTTCAGGGTCTCGACATTCTTCCGCAGCAGTTCGATGGCGACGCGATCTTTTTCGATGAAGGTGATGCACTCCGCGCCGCGGGACAGTGCTTCGAACCCCATTGTTCCGGTGCCGGAAAAGATGTCGGCAATCCGTTTCCCGACCATCCGCTTTTCGATGTTTTCAAACAGCGATTCCTTGGCCCGGTCTGTCATGGGACGGGTGACGAGCCCCGGATTGGTGAGCAGCAGTCGACGACGATATTTTCCGGCAATGATACGCATGCCGGGAGTCTATCGGCTCGGCTTCCTCTTCCGCCACAGACCCGCGACCGCTTTATTCCTTGAGTCGCATGACAATCAGGAGGGGGCGTTGGATTCGGTCGCGAGTGCGGCGTTTTCGCTGGCGACCATCTCGTAGTGACGCCGGATGATGTCTTTGGCCTCTTCCTCGACGGTCCGGAACTCCCGACGGCGTGCCGCCACGAGTGCAGCCGGTGGGGGAGGGACCTCACGGGCGGCTCCCGCCGGTTTTCCGACTCCGGAATCTCCCGTCGAACGGGAGCCGGAGAGGACAGCCGTGTCCGAGGTCGGATTGGCGGGGAGTTCATCCGTCAGCCAGCTGGCAATGGCGTCATCGGAAAGCGGTTCGGTGACTGCTGCTTTGCCGAGTACGTTGACATCGGTGCGCGGGGTTTTGGGCTCGCTGCGTTCCCCCAGCAGGGTGAAGGTGAGGGGGCCGACCGTGAGTTGCCCTCCGGGGAGGAGCAGTGTTTCGCGACGCAAGGGGCGTCCATCGATGAAGGTGCCGTTGCGGCTTTCGAGATCGCGGACGAGTACGGCATTGGTGCGCGGAAGAAGCACGCAATGTTCCCGGCTGACTTCGGAAGAGGCGATCCGGATTCGGGCTTCTTCGCCACGACCGATGATCATTTCCGGGTCAGTCAGTTTCACTCGCCGGCCTTTGAATTTGCCGGAAGTGATTTCGAGAATCAGGGGAGCTGTCATCTCGGCCCTCAATTTCCATCTGAGGTTCCTGTGGGGGCGTGACACTTTCCGGGGCGTCCCGGTCAGAGGTCGATGTCGAATCAGTCGTGTGCAGGAACCACTACGTTTTTCCCACAGCGGGGGCAGTTCAGGGTTCGCCCGCGATGTGAGGCTTTGGCCTTGAGATGCTTGCCGCATCCCACGCAATGAAACCGGACTTTGTCCCCGGCGGCGGATTCGTCGCCGAGATGTTTTCGTGCCCAGACGTTTTCCGCGACGGCACGAATCTGGTCGAGCAGTTCGTCCGGGTCATAGGGCTTTGTCATGTAGGCGTCCGCCCCGACCCGGCGGGCCAGTGAGCGAGCGTCGTCCATGTCGATGACGGTCAGCATCAGGACTGGAACGCCGTCGTTCTCGCGCTTCATGCGTTCGCAGACTTCGAATCCGGAAACGTCATTCGGCAGAATGGCTTCGAGAATGACAAAGTCGGGCTGGTGCATGGAAAACGCGGCGCGGGCCTGCCCCGCATCGCGTGCGATTTCAACGTCAAACCGGTGCTGTTGCAGATAACTGCGAAGAAAATCGGCTTCCTCCCGGCTGCTTTCGACAACCAGGATCCGATTGATGATCACGTCGACGGAGGTCAATCTGCCACTCATGAGAGGTCCCGTTCACGAGTCTTGAAACACCTGCTCGTCGAAAAGGAATCGGGCAAATCTCAAAAAGATGGTACCCGCAGCCCTGCTGCCTCGGCAACCAGAAATCGGTCGCCGCTGAGACGATTACGCAGTTTGGGGCGTGTCGTTTTGCACTACTTGGGAGGGAGATTGGTCGCCGGGGTCGCGGCAGGAGCGATGCGATAGCTCTTGAGTTCCAGAGTCGTTTTCTTGTCCCCCGCTGACACGATCTGCCGGACCTTTCCGATTCCCGGGACAAAATAGTAGGTGAAGTTCAATGGTTGTCCCTGCACCTGAAAGTCGCTTCCGCGGCTGCAGATGGCGACCTGTTCGCTGCCGCTGGGGGTCTGGACGGTTTCCCGTTCAATCGTGAACCGGCCGCTGATCGGCTCTTCCTTGAGTGTGGACTTCACTTCCCAGGTCTCCCCGAGTTGGGGAGGGAGTTTCAGAAAGCAGAGGGGTGGAACGACCGCGTCTCCCATGATCGCCGTGCGGTAGACCCCATCCTTTCGGACAACAATGTGTTCGGAGGCGATCAGCTTGCCGTTCATGCGAACTTCAATCCGGGCACACCATTCCCCGTTGATCTCATCAAAGCCCCCGACTTTTTCGATCAGCTCGACTTCGCCCGCCTGATAGGTCCATTCCGAGCCCAATGTGAGGGGGTAGAGCGGACGCTGTGGAACCGTCTTCTGGGTTTGTGCGGCGAGCGGTGCCACCAGAAGCAGAAAGCAGCCGGCATTCACAGCGAGAGAGATGGCAGTGCGCATGGGAGTTTCCCGAGGGGATGGCGATCGCGGGGACCATATCCGAGAGCCGAAATCCCCCACAAGAGGCATTTTCTGCCGGTGCGTGCTTCCTGATACCAAGACATTCAATCACGAGTCGTGGAAAGCTGCCGGTTCTGCGGGATTTTCTGATTTTGCTGAAGCGACTGGAAGTACGTGCCGATAACCAGATAGCAGCGAAAACAGTGTCCGTTGCCGGGGCGATGTCTCCGGTGGCGGAAAACAGACCCGTCTTGTGCATCGCCTGACTTCAGCCCACGAGCATTGACATGAACGTCAAATTAATCCGCAAAACCCCGCTCGCCCTGCTGGCCGGAGGTTTCTTGGCGATGGCCGGGATGACCGGGTGTCAGACCCAGATGGCCGGAATGACCTTGCCGTCCGGATATTACCTGCGGGACGATGTGCAGTTCTTCCCGGCGGGACCAGAATTCCTGTTGCCGAATACCCAACGGGCTCTGGACGACTATCGGGCGGCTCAGGAAGCGGAAGCGGCCGACTACGCAGGTGTGCCGTAAGCCCTTGCGTTCGCGCCTGTACTGACAGTATTGATCGTGAAATCCCGCTCCAGGCAGCGGGATTTTTCGTTTTCACGTTCCGGGGTCAGTCGGCTTCCCGATTCGCAGGGGCGTCCCCCGCGAAAGCCCCTGCGTCAGGGGGTGGGCCATTGGCTGAACCAGGGTGTGTAATAGGCCCAGGGCAGACTCCAGAGTTCCCCCTTCGAGATCGGATAGGGCTGCGTCAGCGGCGGGACGGGATTCGTAATCCGATGCGGCTCATCGGTCCGGTTGATCACGGTCGGTCGGAGTTGTCCGAACAGGATTTCCATCGTGGCATCGTGGCGATAGCTCGGGTTGGCGAGGTATTCCAGCCGCCGATACGGAATCGAGCGATAGATGCTTTCGTACGACCGGGGGGCTGCGGCCGCTGGCTGGTTCGGCTGAATCACGACCGTCCAGTTGGCGAATTCCACTGCCTGCGGAGGGGAGATCACCGGAATTGGGAGCACCTGAGATTGAGGTGCTGCGGCTGGTAACGTTCCGGCATCCGGGGCAGGGGGGATCAGCGATGCGGTCTGGCTATCGGCGGCAGAAACGCTTTGCATCGAGAAGAAAAGACTGGACAGAACCGCGCCGAAAATCAGCGTGAACCTGTCTGAATTCAATCGGTCGCCAGCGATCATGCGGCCTCTCCTGCTTCCATCCCGTGCAAAATTCACAGATTTCTCGATTCTCGCACGCTAAGCGGCGGTTGGTACCGTTGTCAAATTGAGATCTGCTGATGTAACAAAGGGGAGGAGGCTCGTCTGCGAAACTCGGTCGTTTTGAAGACGTTGAGTCCGGGGGCAGCGGTGTCTGCAGGGCAGATCGGGGTGGCTCGGAGGGGACGCAGGGGCGGATCCCAATCTGGAAGAGGACAGAATCGCTCTTGGTCTCCTTCCGGGGTTGGGGTACGATTCGGCCCCTTCCTCGTTCCCTCCCCGATTGCCGCTCGTCTCCCCTCCCGTTACTGGTCAATCCGTCCGATTGAACATGTTATTCCCCACTTCTCAATCTGCTCGAATCTGGTATCGCAAATCGGCGTTCCCGCTGCTGTGCGTGGGCCTGTCGGCACTTGTCGGATCGTTGACCGGTTGCGGAACGACAAGACAGAACACCGCGACAGAGCAATTGCTCTCATCTGACGCCGTGGACGCCGCCGTCGCGAAGATCGATTTCACGCCGATGCGAGGGCAATTGGTCTACTTCGACACGAAGTACATGCAGGGGTACAAGGGGACGGGGTTCGTCACTCCCGACTACGTCATCAGCTCGTTGCGTCAGCAGATGCTGGGGGCCGGGGTGCTGCTGCAGGAGAAGGCCGACATGGCGGACTATATCCTTGAGGGGCGGGTCGGGACGCTGGGCTCCGACAACCATGATGTCGTGGTGGGGATTCCCGCTTCCTCGCTGAGTGCTGCGGCTGCGGCAGCGTCTGCGGTCTCTGGGACCCCCGCCATTCAGGGGATGCCGGAGTTGGCACTCTCCCGGCGAAACGACCAAACGGCGGCAGCCAAGATTGGCGTCTTTGCGTACGAGCGGGTGTCCCGCGAGCCGGTCTGGCAGTCGGGAATCTCGGTTGCCCGGTCGACAGCGAAAGATCTCTGGGTGCTGGGGATCGGTCCCATCCAGCGGGGGACGATCTACGCGGGTCAAACCCGTTTCGCGGGGGAAGCTCTGAATGCTCAGGCGAAGCTGGAAAAACGTGAAGGGATCAATGGCACGATTGCATCGTACCGGCGGGAGGCGATCTTTCGGCAGCCCGGTGTGCTGATGCCTCGGCAGCAAGTGGCTGAGGAGAAGGGAGAAGGGAATTCTGAGCGGGCGGGGCATGCCGGCATTCAGCAGACCTCGGGTGAAGCCGACAGTCCTGGAGGTGATGAGTGGACCAAAGACTGAGCTGAGGAGATGTCGTCGCAGTGCGTGGGATGTCTCGCGACAGAGGATTGTCGCCCGGTGTGAACTTTTGAGGCTGTACGTTCTTGCTGCAGAATTGCGAGCGAAGAGAATGGAACTCCTGAAAATGAGGGCTGCAACGGAATCGATTCGGTCAGCTCAAATGAAAAAGCGTATTGACTTTATTGCATGGAATCGCCGATAGTAGAGTTCAGTCACGATTGACACCAATGAATCGTGAGCTAACATTCCTGAAGACATTGCTTCAGTGACGACCATTGCTTCAGGTTTCACGAAAAACAGCGTTTTGGCAAAGCGACGTTTGGAAACCGAAGCGTCTTTCACATGGCGAAAGGTTCTGGGTTCACAGCTGGTTAACCAGCGAGTAACTTTTTGACTTCGCCTTCAAGGTGCGCTGGTCTCAATCGCGGATAGGCTCCCAGGTCGGGAGTTTCATGCAGGAGGCTGGTAATCCGGTTGAATGGCTGTCGCCAAAAGCGTCCCTGTGGTGAGAGATTTCCTGCGGTGAGTGTTTTCCTGTGTTGACGGTCCTGGGGGCCGTGGTTGCAGGAGGGATGAGCTGCGGGGGTTTTTCAAAGGTCACCCTCGGTGAGGATGGCCCGGGCCAACCTTCTTTGATGAGTTGGCGCTCCGGGTTTCGATGCAAATCACGCGTTGCCAGGCATTTCCGTAGCCGACGATTGCGCCGGTGCTGGAAGTGTCCACCGGTTTCGGTCGACACGACCGCTGGTGGTTCCCGCTGTGGAATCTGAGTGACGCAGAACGAATGAACCAGGATCGCGTTCATTTCAGTCCGAAACTGACGCGATTCTGATGATGCAGTGTTTGCTTTGCGAACCTGTCGATGTTCCTGCAACTTCGTCCGTTCGCAATCAACTGGTTGACGTTCGGTCACCCTGAGGGTGAGCGAGCCCGCTGTTGGATGAATTTTTCTCGACCGCTGGATCTTGACTCGGTTGTGAATGCAATTCTCCAGCAGGGACAGGGAGAGCACGCGGGGCCATTTGAATGGTCCCGGAATGTTGTGAACTGGTTTTCGGTGCCCGCTGCGTCCGGCAGCGTGCGCGAGAAGAAGAGTCGCAGCACTCGAGCGGCGTGACGCGTCGTGTTCTCCAACACTATTTACGGGCTGTTGCGGCTGACTTGGGTCCGCCTTTTGCAGCAATAAATCGCGACAGGAGCTCACACCGAATTCTCTCGTGTTATTTGGTGCCTCTGCCGAGCCCGTAATCCGTAGGACCGGATCTTTCTTAACCCTCTGTTTCAGTAATCAGGTTTCTGTATGGCTCCGAAAGGCTCTTCTTCTTCATCGAGCGCGCGCCGTCCCTCGACCCGCAAGCCTCGCAAGAAAGAAACACTCCCGGCCGAAGTAGATCAATCCATCCCGGCAACGGAAGCTGCTGCCGACGACCTCGACTTCGGTGCGGGTATCGTGGAAGAAGAAACTGCCAGCCCTCCTCCTCCGGCACGGGAACGCCCCGCACGGACGAGCCGCGCTCGCAGTGAACGGGCTCCCCGCGCTGAACGTGCACCGGCGCCGGAAGTCGAAGTCGAAAAGTTCGTCGAGCCGCCCGTCGCTCAGGAACGGGTGATCGATATCGACGAAGTTGATTTCGATGACGATTTCGATGATGCCGAAGGGGCGTCCAGTTCTGCAGGGAGTGATGATCGCTCCTCAGAAGGACAGGGTGACTCGGCTGATGGTCCCTCCGAAGGGGGCGAACAGCGTCCACGTCGTCGTCGTCGCCGTCGCGGCCGTCGGAACGAAGGTGGAAATCCGCAGGGGGGACAGGGCGAGTTCCAGAACTCCCGCAACCAGAATCAGCAGGGCTACGGACAGCATCGCAATCAGGGAAACAATCAGGGACGTCGTCGCGAACAGCCGCAGCAGGGGAACCGCCGCGGAGGACACGGCAACGCCCAGGGGCAGAACTCCGGCAATAACCGGGGCCGGCGGATGTCCAAGTTCGAACAAAATGCCGCTCCGGCTGCTCCTGTGGCCACCAGCGGCCACATCGAAGGGGTGCTGGAACTGCATCCCAAGGGATACGGCTTCCTGCGGTCGGCTGATAACGATTACGGCGCTCGCGAAACGGACGCCTTCGTCTCCAGTTCCTTTGTCGAAAAGCATCAGCTCCGCGAAGGGATCAAAATTCGGGGCGAGATCGGTCCCGGGACCCGTGGACAGGGCCCGCGGCTGCTCACCATCGACTCGATCGATGGAGGAAGCGTCGAAGATTACGAAAAGCTGAAGCACTTCGACACGCTGACTGCCATCAATCCGTTCGAGCAGATCAAGCTCGAAACCGGACCGCGCCCGATCACGATGCGGGTCATGGACCTGCTGACGCCGATCGGCAAGGGACAGCGGGCGCTCATCGTCGCTCCTCCCCGGACCGGGAAGACGATGCTGCTTCAGGATATCGCCAATTCCGTCAGTGAAAATCATCCGGAAATCCATCTGATCGTGCTGCTGATCGATGAACGTCCGGAAGAAGTGACGGAGATGCGCCGCACGATCAAAGGCGAAGTGATCGCTTCGTCCATGGACCTCGATGTGGAGAGCCACGTCCGGATCAGTCAGCTGATCTTCGAACGGGGTAAGCGGCTCGCCGAGTCCGGAAAAGACTGTTTCATCCTGATGGACAGCATCACCCGGACTGCCCGGGCCTTCAACAAGTGGGTCCGTGGCGGCCGGGATTCCAAGATCCAGACCGGCGGTCTGGATGTGCGGGCGATGGATATTCCCCGCAAGATGTTCGGAACGGCCCGTCGTTTCGATGAGGGTGGCTCGTTGACGGTCTGTGCCACCGCACTGATCGATACCGGCAGCCGCATGGACGATGCGATCTTCCAGGAGTTCAAGGGGACCGGCAATATGGAACTGGTGCTCAGCCGCGATCTGGCTGATCGCCGCATCTGGCCGGCACTCGACATCAGCCGGTCCGGAACCCGCCGTGAAGAGAAGATTCTCGACCCGGAAATTCTGGACGGCATCATTATGTTGCGTCGCAGCCTGGTCTCGATGAATCCGACCGAGGCGATGGACCAGCTGGTCCGGACACTCGGCAAGTTCGACACCAATCGCGAGTTTCTGCAGAAGATCCGCGCAGTGCTGTAAGCCTTCAGCCGCTCTTGCGGACTGATCACAATTTGAACAACGTCCCGGACATCCTGTGTCCGGGACGTTTTTATTTATCCTGTGATGTGCTTGATCTGTGCAGCGGGGAACTTGCCGAACCGCAACAGCAGGCAGACTGCTCTGGGTCATTGATCCAGAGTTCTTGAGAGCATATTCGCCTTTGATGTACCCCTTCTCGCCACGCGCAAATAAACATTTCATCACACGAAACGCTTGCTGCGCGGGCATAGGAGAGAGCAACCTGCTCCAGGCGGACTCAGGGAACACCTGAGGACCGGTAGGATGACGACATGATTGGACATCTGCTTCGACCGGAACTGGAAGAATTGATCGCGGAGCGCCGCTGGGACGTGTTGCGGGCCACACTCTCGCAGTTTCACCCCTCGGATATCGCTGAGATCCTGACCGAGTGTCCTGTCGCGGATGATGCGCCGATCTTTCGCATTCTCCCTCGGGAACTGGCCGGACTGGTGTTCGCCTACCTGCCTCAATCCCGGCAGGAGGAACTGATCCGCTCCGTCTCCAGCGATCAGATGCGGGGGGTACTCAATGCGATGTCTCCCGACGACCAGACGCGACTCCTGGAAGAGTTGCCGCCGCAGATGACCCGCCGGCTGCTGGAGACATTGTCGCCGGAGGAACTGCAGGCAGCGCGTGAGTTGTTGGGCTATCCCCCCGAAAGCGCGGGGCGCTACATGACGCCGCAGTATGTCGCGGTGCGCGCCGACATGACCGCCGGGCAGGCGCTGGAAGAGATTCGTCGCAACGGCCGGGGCAAGGAAACCATCCACGTGCTGTACGTGCTCGATGAGGATGGAAAGTTCGTCAAGGATATCCGGCTGGGAGCTCTGGTTCTGGCTGACCCCGAGACCCGACTGCATGAGATTGCCGGGCTGGGGACCGTGCCGCTGCAGGCGGTGACCGACCGGGAAGAGGTGCTGCGGGCGTTCGAAAAGTATGACCGCGTGGCCCTGCCGGTCACGGACCCCAGCGGGCATATGCTGGGGATCATTACCATCGACGATATTCTGGACGTGGCGTCTCAGGAGGCCACGGAAGACATGCAGAAGATCGGGGGGATGGAGGCACTCGATGCGCCGTATCTCGATGTCTCGTTCCGCGAGATGGTGCAGAAGCGCGGCGGCTGGCTGTCGGTGCTGTTCGTGGGTGAAATGCTGACCGCAACTGCGATGGGGATTTTCGAACATGAAATCGCCAAGGCGGTCGTGCTGGCCTTGTTCGTTCCGTTGATCATCAGCAGCGGTGGGAACTCCGGTTCACAGGCGGCGACGCTCGTGATTCGTTCATTGGCTCTGGAAGAGCTGGAACTCTCGGACTGGCTGAAAGTGCTCTGGCGAGAACTGCGGACCAGTCTGACGCTGGGGGGCTGGTTGGGACTGCTCGGCTTCATCCGCATTGTGATGTGGCACCGGTTTGGCTGGGTCGATTATAGCGAGCACTATCTGCTCGTCGGCCTGACGGTCTGGGTCACGCTGGTCGGCGTCGTCTGCTTCGGATCGATTGTCGGCAGTATGCTCCCCTTTCTGCTGAGGCGCATAGGCTTCGACCCCGCGACGAGCTCGGCTCCGTTTGTGGCCACGCTCGTCGATGTGACCGGTCTGGTGATCTATTTCACGGTGGCACTCGTCCTTCTTAAAGGGACGTTACTGTAGCGGCTCCGGGGGAACTCGGGATCGTTTCCCGCCGCACGAACAGGTATGATCTGGCGGCTCTCCCGCTGCCGTGTGGAAGAGCAGATGACCGGAAGAGACAGGATGACTTGGCCAGCAGGGTGAGTGGATCATGAAGCGAACGGCCGGAATCGCGTGGCTGATGAGTGTCGTGCTGGGAGGAATGATGTTGATTCCTTCCCCGGCTCTTGAGGCAGGCAGCTCGAACAGCCTGATGGACCTTTCGACCGATGGAACCTTGCTCGCCTGCAGTAACCGTGACAGCGGTACGGTCACCATTGTCGATCTGCAGTCGCGAAGAAAACTGTCCGAAGTGGCCGTTGGAACACATCCGGAGGGGGTCACTTTTCTTGGTAGCAGTCACCGCCTGGCGGTCGCGGTGTACGGCGAGGATTGCATCCTCATGCTCGATGCCGATTCCGGTCAGGTGACCGGCCGAATTGAGGTGTTTGCCGAACCTTATTCCGTGGTCTCCAGTCCCGATGGGAGCACGCTGTGGGCGACACTGGAGTATCCCGGCCGGATCGTGGAGATCGATGTCGCAACCGCAAAGATCCGTCGCGAACAACAGGTCGGCGAGTTTTTACGGGGTCTGGCAATTTGCGGAGACCGGCTGCTGGTCTGTGAGTATCTGACCGGAATTGTCAAAGCGATTGATCCTCAGACATTGACGGTCACCGACAGCTGGATCGGCTCCAAAGAAGACGGCATGGCGAGGCAATTGACTGTGCATCCCCATCGTCCGAAGGCCTACCTCCCTCATCAGCGGACCCTGACGCATGTCGCTCACGGCTCCGGTTCCATTTTTCCCTACGTTTCCGTGCTCGATACCGAGGCTGGGGAAGGGAAGCGCCGCAAGCGGGTCCAGATGGATTCATTTCGGGGCGTGTATGTGGTGGCCAATCCGTGGGAGGTGGCCCTCTCACCCGATGGCAAGTCCGCCTGTGTCGCCTTCAGCGGGACGAATGACCTGTTCCTGTGTGAAGTGCTTGATGATGACTATCAGGAACTCCGCTATCTGACGACCTTCCGAACCGGAGCAAACCCGCGTGCGGTGCGGTTCAGCCCCGACGGCAAACGCCTGTTCGCCTACAATGCTCTCGATTTCACGGTGACGGAAATCGATCTCGCCACGCAGCAGAAGGTCGCCGATATTGCGGTGACGACGTGGCCCGGAAGTGCGGAAGAACTACTGGGGAAGAAACTGTTCTATACGGCGGAATCGCCGATGTCAGCGCTCCGCTGGATCAGCTGTTCCAGCTGTCACCCGGATGGTGATGCCGACGGCAGAACCTGGCAGCAACCGGAAGGTTTGCGGAATACACAGGCCCTCTTCGGCCTCAAAGAGACACATCCGATCCACTGGTCGGCCGATCGCGATGAAGTTCAGGATTTCGAACACACCATCCGCTCGGAGCTGATGCGGGGCAAAGGACTGATTCGCGGGCCGGTTGCGGATTCTCTCGGTGAGAAGAATGCCGGGAAGTCCCGTGAACTTGATGCGCTGGCGGCGTACACGAACTCTCATCCCTTTCGGCTCAGCCCACATGGGAAAGGAGGGCTGTCAGAGGCCGGAAAGCGGGGGCGGGAGATTTTCTTCTCCGAGAAAACCGGCTGTGCGACGTGCCATTCCGGAAGCTACTACACCGACCGCAAGCTGCATGATGTCGGTACCGGACAGTCCGACCCGACGGAGTTGATGGGGCCACTGTACGACACGCCGACGTTGTTCGGAATTTACCGGACCGCTCCTTACCTGCATCATGGGCAGGCCCGGACTCTGGAGGAAGTGCTCACCACCTGCAATCCCGAGGATCGGCATGGGGTCACCAGCCATCTCACCCCGGAGCAACGGGGGGACCTGGTCGAGTTCCTGATGCAACTGCCGTACGAGCTTCCCTGAGCGGGCCGTCGATCACGCCTCGGACGATTGCTTCACCCCGGATTCCGGTTGCTCCTCGGGCTGCGGGGAGTGCTCGCGTGTGAATTGCGAAACCCTGTCGAGAATCCAGTGGCGGATCTTGCCCAGCACGATCGGCCATTCCGGTTCGTTATGAGGTTCGTGAACCAGGTTCTCGAACAGGATGAATTCCGAATCGGGGGCCCGCTCGCAGAAGAGCGCCGTGGCTGCGGGAGACGTGATCGGATCCGCGGCGCCGTGCAGTCCCAAGAGTGGCAGCGGAAACTCGCCCGCATGCTCCAGGGCCCACAGACCGGCGTCATACGCGGAGCTGACCAGTCGGGTGGTCACGCGAAAGTGGACCAGCGGATCGTTTTCATAGCGGTCGATGGCTTCCGGATCGCGAGTCAGCTTGCGGGGGCGAAACCGCGCGGGAATCGCCAGCGAAGGCCACACGTTTCCCAGCCAGTGAATGACTTTGGATTTGAATGGGGTCGGCTTTTCCGTCAGCTCGAGCCACGGAGAGGAGAGGACCACACCGGCGATCTCGGCCAAGGTGTCGCGGCGACGCAGACACCAGTTGGCAACCAGATTGCCGCCGAGACTATGTCCGTACAGGATGACCGGCAGATGCGGAAACCGGGCCCGGGCTTCGGCGAGCATCAATGACAGATCGTCGAGCAACTGGTCGTAGCTCGGAGCGTGTCCGCGCGGACCTTCCGAACGGCCATGCCCTCGCAAGTCCATCCGGACTGTCGACAGACCCGCATCCTGAAAGTAGCGAATCAGATGGCCGTAGCGGCCGCTGTGTTCACCGAGTCCATGCACCAGCAGCACCAGGCCCACACTGGGAGAGACGGGATGTCGGCAACTGTAAAGTCGGGTTCCGTCCGCCGCTGTGAGGAACTCTTCTTCATCGTCGAGGGGAGTCGCGGTCTCCATGATCTCAACTTCCTTGTCCGCAGTCGGACGCGAGAACAGGCGGCTGTTGTCCGTGCCCGCGCAGCGCGATTGTCGATTGATAAACGGGACAGCTCCACGTGGTCGGGAGACGTTCAGAAATCAGATCGTCACAGTCCATCGTGAGGCAGGCTCAAAAGTAGGTGCGAGTCGTTTTTTACCACCGTTCCACCGGTCCGGAAGGAACCGGAATATGCATGTCCGGCAGAATTCCCAGACGATGTCCATCGACAGGACCGGCCCCGCGAATCTCTGCCACAGCCTGTTGCAGTTCCTCGGTCGATTGTGCCAGCTGGAATCGATGCCGCAAGCTTTTGTGAACCCGCATCGCCTTCAGGTACCAGTGGCCCATCTTGCGAAACATCGGAACCGCCCGTGCCGGACCGACCTGTTCTGTAAGGTATGCGAACTGTCGCAGCATCAACTGCAATCGGTCATCGAAGTTGCCGGTCGGTTGGGGACTGCCGGTGGTCTCCCATTCCGTCAGCTGCCGGAAGATCCACGGGTTGGCGAGGGCCCCGCGACCGATCGAAATTCCCTGACAGCCTGTTTCGCGAAACATCTGCTCGGCATCGGCGACGTTGCGAATGTCTCCGTTGCCAATGACTGGAATCCGCTCGACAGCCTCAACCACCTGTCGAATCCCATCGCGGTTCACGTTTCCACTGAACCCCTGGGCACGCGTCCGGCCGTGAATCGCGACCGCCACGATACCGACCTGTTCAAACTCGCGGGCAAAACGGGGAGCCGACAGCTGAGTCTCATCCCAGCCGAGCCGCATTTTGACAGTCACCGGCAACGTGACCGCTTCAACGACACTCTGCACGAGTGCAATCGTGGCGTCGAGCGAGCACATCATCGCCGACCCCGCACCACCCTTGGTGATCCGGTCGACAGGGCAGCCCATGTTGATGTCGATCGAGTCGACTCCGTACGCCTGGAGAAACTGGGCGGCATCCCGCATCTCGAAACGATCCGGCCCGAAAATCTGCACGGAGTAGGGGGTATCTTCAGCGCACGTCTCGATCAGCTGCATCGACTTGGGGCTGCGTTCCAGCAAACCCCGAGCGCTGACCAGATCGGTGGTGCACAGACCGACTCCCCCGATCTCGCGGCAGATCCGTCGGAACGGCAGATTCGTGAATCCCGCCAGCGGCGAAAGGAGATAGCGCGATGGCAGCGCGAGGCTGCCGAATTGCAGCGGCTGTGCGGCGGGAGCAGCGGAGGCAGAAGGTGTTTCGTGGGGAGAAGTCATACAGAAGCACGTTCGGGGCTGCAGGATTCTCCGGCGCTGATTCTGCGTGGGGGGGGGCGAAATCTGCTCCGCCCCCTCTTCGTTTATCATAGGCGCCGGACTAGACGAATGAGGTCAGATTTTCAGTTCCGCCTTGACCTCCTTGAACTGCTCGATGGCCCAGGCGAGATCCTCACGTGTGTGGACGGCCGACATCTGGGTCCGGATGCGTGCTTTCTCCCGGGGGACAACCGGGAATGAGAAACTGACCACGTACAGTCCCCGCTCGAGCAGTCGCTGTGCCATCTCCTGCGCCACGCGGGCGTCTCCCAGCATGACCGGGGCGATAGGGTGGTCTCCCGGAAGAATGGAGAACCCCGCACGGGTCATCTCCTCGCGGAAGTAACGGGTGTTCTCCCGCAATTGGCGACGCAGGGACTCGGCGGTCGTGATCAGCTCCAGTCCCTTCTGGGCGGCGACCACGATCGCCGGTGCGAGTGAATTGGAGAACAGGTAAGGGCGCGACCTCTGCCGCAGCCACTCGATGATTTCTTTCCGGCCAGAGGTATAACCTCCACTGGCTCCGCCAAGTGCCTTCCCCAGGGTTCCGGTCAGCAGATCGATCCGGTCGGTCACGCCGAAATGTTCGGGCGTCCCCGCGCCGGTGGCTCCCGTAAAGCCGACCGCGTGCGAGTCATCGACCATGACCAGTGCATCATACTTGTCGGCGAGATCACAGATTTCCGGCAGGTTGGCGAGGTAACCATCCATGGAGAAAACCCCGTCCGTGGCGATCATGCGGAAGCGGGCGTGGCGGGCTTCTTTGAGCTTCGCTTCGAGATCCGCCATGTCGTTATTGCGATAACGGAAACGCTGGGCTTTGCAGAGACGGATGCCATCGATGATGCTGGCGTGATTCAGTTCGTCCGAAATCACCGCGTCCTGCTCCCCCAGGAGGGTCTCGAACAGACCGCCATTGGCATCAAAACAGGAGGAGTACAGGATCGTGCTCTCGGTCCCGAGAAACCGGCTCAACTGTTCTTCGAGCTGGTGATGAATTTCCTGCGTCCCGCAGATAAAGCGGACCGACGCCATGCCGAAGCCCCATTCGTCCAGTCCCTGTCGGGCTGCGGCGACAATCTCCGGGTGATCGGCCAAGCCGAGATAATTGTTCGCGCACAGGTTGAGCACCTGCCGGCCATTCACCTCGACCCGGGCATTCTGTGGAGAGCTGAGCAGACGTTCCCGTTTTTCCAGTCCCTGAGCACGGATGTCGGCAAGCTGGGTCTGGATATGATTCTGGAATTGGCCGTACATGAAGATTCCTGATGTATTCCGCGACAGTCGCAATGGCGGCTGAATGTTGAGTTGTAACGAAAAAAACGGTTGTTCGGCTTGGAGAGGGGTGTTTCTGGAGGAGTTCCTCAGTCGTCTCTCGACCACAGTCCCCGATCAGGCTTAGGTTGAAAGTGGAATCGACTTTTTCTTCAGAAATCCTCTGCCACAATGAGTACGACCCTGAACGAACTCGCCGCCTCATCGGGCACGCCGCCAGTGGCCACACAATACCTTGATGCCGACGGACATGCGAATGTCGCACTCCTGCAGGACCGGATGCCGGCGGCGCTCCGGCTGTCGCGCGGGGCCGTCATTCTGACACTGGCACTGGGGGGCTTGTTCATCACCTTCAGCTATGCCGCACTTTGGCATACCGATCTGTGGGGGCACCTTTCCTATGGCCGATGGATCGCTGCGGAGCACGCTGTCCCGCGCACAGAGCCTCTACTGCCACTGGCCAAGGGGGTTCCATTCGTGGATACCGCCTGGCTGAGCCAATTGATCGGCTTCGGCATGTTCGAACGCTTTGGAGTGAGCGGAATTCAGTTCCTGTACGCTTCCTCCTTTCTGTTGGTCGCGGGCGTCCTGACTTCGATCGTTTATCGGCGCACCCAAAGTGTCGCAGCCGCATTGCTGGCACTGGGCGCGTTTTACTGGGTGGCCTACCAGCAGCTGCTGGTGGTCCGTCCGCAGCTGGCCGGAATGGTCTGCTTCACGCTGGTCTTCGCCATGATCACCGCCCCGGAATGGAAGCGGTGGTTTACCTTCGCGATCCCGTTGGTGTTCATGGCGTGGGCGAACCTGCACGGTTCGTTTCTCGTCGGGCTGGTGATGCTGGGGCTGTTCACCGTCGGTCGGGGGATCGACGTCTGGCTGCATAGCAAAAACTGGCGAACGGTTCTCGCCGAACGCGGGACCCGCGGGCTGTTGCTCGCAACGGAACTCTCCGCAGCGGCGGTCCTGCTGAATCCTTATGGCATCGGCATCTATCCAGAAGTGCTGCAGGTCTCCGGCAGCCGGAATCTGGAGAGCCTCGTGGAGTGGGAACCGCTGACGCTGCGAATGAAGCAGGGGCAGGCGGCGGCCTGTGTGGTGCTGGCTCTGATTTGTGCCTACCGCCTGACACCCCGTCGTGTGACCGTGCGCGAAGTTCTGCTGCTGGCTCTCCTTGGTCTGGGGATGATGTGGTATTGCCGGATGATCGTCTGGTTCGCCCCCGTCGCCGCGTACTATCTGGCGGTCCACGCCATCGCAATCTGGCGCCATTGGCGGAAGCAGCCGGCTGCGGAACCGACTTATACCGGGTTGCGGACCATTATCGTGGTCGGGGTGGCCTGGATCTGCTTTGCCTACACGCCATTCGGATACACCGTGCTGCATGGACAGATCAAAGATCCCAAAGCCGCCGAAGCCAAGTTCCGCAAGAGCCTGTCGACGCAGACACCGGTGGAGCTGACACGATTCCTCAATCGCGAGCCGCCGACAGGGCAGGTCTTCAATTCCTATGAGTGGGGAGATTACCTCCTCTGGGCCGGCCCGAAGGAAATGAAGCTGTTCGTGAACTCTCACGCTCATCTGATTCCCGAAGAAGTCTGGGACGATTATCTGCAGATCGCCAACGGAGCCAATGGCTGGATGGAAAAGCTCGACCGGTACGGAGTGAATGCTGTGGTGGTCGATGCGGAATCCCGCGGCGGGCTGATCCGGGAACTGGAAAAGCAGTCCGGCTGGGAAAAGAAGTACAAGGACTATCAGGGGGCGGTCTTCTACCGCAAGAAGCCGATCTGACCCTCCGTCGTCGCAGTGCCGGCCCTGTGCTGAAAGAACCGGCGAGATTTGATTCCTTCCGTGCTGGAACTCGATTGACGAGTGAGTGATTGCAAATGAAACGTCACATCAACTGGAAGCTGTTCGCTGGGATTCAGGTGGCCGTCGTAGGTGCCTTCGGACTGGCGTTCGCACTGAGCAGCAGTCAGGCCCGAGGACTCGCCCGACAGGAACTGCTGGGAATCGAAGCGTTTCAGCCGGTGCCGATTCCTCGTGAAGAGCCGCTGCGCATTAAACCGCTTTACAACCGGCCCGATCTGGTCACCGACGAGGATCTGGCGGCGGTGCTCAGGCAGGTGCAGCCCCCCTTCGACCGCAAGCAGATGAAGCCCAACCACGTGGAGCACGCGCTGCGCACCTGGGGGGCGAAAGCGACCTTCCAGAACCCGAAGATTGTCTCGGGACAGGAAATGCTCGAGTTCCTGACCGATACCGCCAAGTACTACCAGTCGTGGGGAACCGAAGTCGCGCCGCTGCTGCTGGAGCAGCCGAATGGCGTGGCGATTCGCTGGGAAGCGGAACTGAATGCTTCCTATCATCACGATCATTGGTTGGCATGCGTGACCGAAGCGGGCGCACCGCTGAATACTCCGGTTTATGGAGTTTCCCGCCGGCCCGCGACTCTGTACGACGTCGTTCAGCAGTCACTGCGCGACTTCCGCCTCGATGAACGGGAGACGGAATGGTCGGCGATGGGCTTCGGATTCTGGATCTGTCCCACAAAAAGCTGGATCGGTTCCGGCGGTCGCGAGTATTCGTTTGACCTGCTGGCCGATCGGCTGCGTCGGGGGCAGAAACAGACGGGAGTCTGTGTCGGCACTCACCGTGTCTATTCGCTGATGGTCCTGATCCGACTGGATGACGAATTCGACATTCTGTCGGATGAGGCCCGCGAGGCTTCGATGGATTACCTGCGGACCGTGCGTGACGCGATTACGGTCTCACAATTCGAAGATGGACATTGGCCCTCCAACTGGCCGGATGGGGCCGACGCGGTGGCTGATCCGATCGTAGAGGATGATTACAAGAAAGTGATCGCGACCGGGCATCATCTGGAATGGCTCTCCATTGCTCCTCCCGAACTGCATCCGCCGGAAGAACAGATTCGCAAGGCCATGCAATGGGTGATCCGGACCACCAAAGAGAAGTCACACGACGAGATCAAGCAGAACTACACGTTCTTCTCCCATGTCGGCGCAGCGCTCTGCAACTGGCGGCAACAGCATCCGGCGGAATTCTGGCGGGAGTGGGAAGGGAAGCATCCCTACCGGCCGGAAGCCAGTGACACTGCGGCTGGCGTTCCCGCAAAACCAGCGACCCCCTCAGCCGAAGCCCATTGACTCCCGACGTCCGGTTCCCGATTTGACCGACCTGAAGGGGAGGGGCTCATTTCATTTCCTGTGAAAGGGAGCCGAGCATCTTCTGAACGATCTCCGGTTGCCAGCTGTCGGCGTCCACGCGAATCGACACCAGCACCTGTCCCCCGGATTTGCTGTTCAGGACCCCCTGCACGAGGTGGTAGATCCGCTTGGTGGAAGGGTCTTCCGCCGTTTCAAAGTTGAAGTCGACCGGCGCGCCGTTGATCCGGTAGGACTCCTGGCGGGTGCGGGTATTGTCGACGATCAGCGGCGTTCCTCCTGCTCCTTCCTGCAGGAGCGTTTCGCGAATGTGCCTGCGGACAGCGCTGTCGCTGGCCAGACGGGAATTCACTTCGACCGCTGTGAACAGCCACTTCCCATCGTGGCTTTCGTAATACACCCCCTTGAGACGCAGAACGTAACCCATATTCCATTCGACCGTGCCGCGCGGCTGAAAGTCGGCCGGAAGATGGATCTCCACCATGCGCTGCAGCATCTGGGAGGCCTGTTCCGGATCTTCGGTGATCTGCGGACGGAACCACCACATGCCGATCGCGCAAAAGCCGCAACCGATGACCAGCAGCGCAGCGGCCAGACCCCCACCCACAAGCAGCCAGGGACTGGTCGGCCGTTCCGCTTCGGCAGCGGCCCGCATTTTCTCCTGAGCGGATGTTTCCTTGCGTTCGTTCATGGGCGGTCAATCCGTGACTGGGAAGAAGCACTCAGCATCGTTCCGCCTTTCCGGGATCGGCTCGCTTTCCGCTGTCCGGTTCGGTGGAGTTCATGGTTCGTCGGCGGGGCGCAATAAAATGTGCGGCGGCTGAAGCTGTCAACTTCCTCCGCCGCACACTGAATTGAAAGCATTCTGAACTGGATTCAACCGGGCCTGCCAGGCCGGGCCCCGCATTTCGTCAGACGAAACGCAGGCGGCGTGGCGACCGGCAAGAGCCACAGGCTCTCGCCAATCTCCGGGATTACTGCAGCGTGATGGTCAGCCAGCCGGCGTCGGCGGAGAGACCGGTCATCGACAGGTTGACCGTTTTGCCGTTCTGGTTCACCACGAACTTGTTTTCCAGTGTCCGTTCGGGCAGGGCAGCCTGAATCTTCTGTCGCATCACGTTGGCACGGGTGATCTGTGCTCCGACATTGGGGGGACGGGAGACCGGCTTCACACCGACATTCCCCCGCTTCAGGATCAATTCGTTACCGGTGAGGACCGGAGTGAACGGCACGGTGATGATCTGAGTGGGAATATCATCGCCGTTGTCCCGCTTCAGGCCGGCACGGATCTGCAGAATGACTTCACCCCCGCGAATGATGAACCGCACCGCATCGTGCTCATCGAAGACGAGTGTGTTCCCCTTGACGGCTTCCCCTTCCGCGGTCGGCTGCGGCTCGGGGAACTTGACTTCACGGTTGAGAATCTCGCTGAAGCGCGATTCCAGCAGCGAGCGGACTTCGTCCTCGGTCATGGTCTGACCCGCGAGTCCGAAGCGATCGAGCCCGTGCGTCAGCAGGCTCTCATGGATCTGGGCCACCAGTCCGTTGCTGGGGACCGGAGGCATGGGGGCCGGACGGGAGCCGGCAACTTCGGTCGGGCCGAGCAGACGTGACCAGAACCGCAGCTCCTTGTCGGTGCTGTTGACGGCGATGACGTCCGGATACAGGTCGTACTTCCGCAGCGGGCCGTACGTCTTGGTCTGCAGTTCCTTCGAAGCGTTGGCGAATTGCCGGTCGGCTTCATCGTTCAGCTTCTGACGGACTTCGTTCGAGATCTTTCCGGCGGCCATTGCATTGGCCTGCGGGGTGCGGGAGCTGGCTTCACGGAAGGCGATGTTGTCAGCGATCCGTCCGAACAGGGGCAGCCCGCTGAATTTGGTGCTGGCTCCGACGGTCTGGTTGTTCGCCCGCACGGAGACCTGTGCCGGTTCGCCGTAAAACGACTGACCATCGAAGATGATCGGCTTCTGGGCACGGAAGCTATGGTTCCCGACGGTGTGGATCGTTGCCTGATCGGTGTAGCCGTTGGTGTTGGCCCGCACGACTCCGCTCAATGTGATCGCGAACCGGGCATTCTGCGAGCTCGGAAGAATGTCGAGTGTCAGGTCCGTGTTGGTGCACTGGTTGCCAACGACGCACGCTTCCATCACGCGATCACGGATGGTGCTCGATTCGACCCGGCGTTCCATGTAGAAGCGGTTCATCAACCCTTCTGAGACACCCAGCCGCAGGTTGTAGTTGAGATAGGCAGCGCCGATGACGCGGCTCAGTTCAGCTCCCCCATCGGGAGACTTGTCCTGTACCTGTGTCAGCAGCGAACGGATCTCGCCTTCCAGCTGCCAGTTCGGGTCAGCGTTGTACTGACCGATGGTTTCAAGCAGCTTGGTGAGCAGTCCCCGCAGCTCTTCAGGCGACGTTGGGGCGGCAGGCTGCAAAGCACGCTGCACGGTGGCGAGGGCATCTTCCAGAGCCAGAAACGGTTCACGACTGACGAAGTCACGAACTTCCGGAGAGTAGGTTTCCCGTTTTTCCAGTTTGGCCTTGGCAGCCGTCACGATTTCCAGTGCCTGCGGATTGTCGGCCTTCAGGCTGAGGAGTTCATCGCTTCCGATCCACGGGTTCCAGCGACTTCCGTTTCCGTATGATTTGAGATCCGACTGCAGTTTCCGGACAGCCGAATGCAATTCGTTAAACGCCGGTTCGACGCGACTCTTCTGCGCGGCTGCCGGATCGACTGTGAGCGTGTCCAGCAGTGCCTCGGCCGTCTCGACCGCCGGGCTCAGCTTGCTGTACAGGCTCGAGAGCTGCGGAGCGACCTTTTTGTAGCGAGGATCCGACAGGGCTTTTTCGAGGGTGTTCAATTTGACCTTGACCCGCTGGATGGAGGCGCGCTGCTCATCCACGGTCGCGTGTTCGCCGGTGAACAGGTCCTTCACGAAGGTTCCGGTTTCCGTCGTCCATTCTTTCCAGGAGCCGTCGATCGACTCGGTCAGGGCGGCGAAATCTTCTTCACCCAGTCCGGCTGGAGGGCCATTGAACAGGCCACCCAGACCTACCGGAGGGGCCTGCAACTGATCGAAACCCCAGGAGTGGGACACGGCCCACATCGAGAGGCTGCAGCCACAAACCATCCACATCAGACTCTGACGAATTCGCATTGGTTCCACCATGACGAGGCTTACGTCGAAGGGAGTCAGGGAACTCCGACGAAAGTGATCACAACGTGTTATCGACTGTTCCGACGGGTCAGAACGGCATCGACGGAAAAGGCCGCAGGGCCGACGGGACTCCTTTCTTCCGGCTCATCAGGGAAACCGGAAGAATCCCTCTACGCAGTCTATTGTGCCCAGACTTTGCAATCAAACAGGTCGAAAATGACGATTTTCCGTAATCAGCAGCAGAATGTGCCGTTAGACAAATTCGGCTTTACACTTTTTACAAAAATTTGTTATGAGTCCCCGCTGAACTGATTTCCCGGGGGGCCGGTACGCAGGATGAGCGAACCGGTCAGGGGATATCGCCAACCGAGCCAGAGCGTTTTTGACAGACGATTGTCAGGAAACGGTGCGAAGTTGGATCGGTCGCTGGCCCCCGTCAGCGTCGTCCGAATTGAAACTCTTCTGTGATTGCGGTTATTGGGAAAGGATTCCCCGGTGCAGAACCTATTACTGAAACTGGTGGTTCTGTCAGGCGTCATCGGCGGCAGCGGATTTGTCGTCTGGCGGGCTCATGACGGACTGCAACAGCCCAGTGCGCAAATCACACCCGAAAGCTTTAATCCGCTGGAGTCGGACGCCAGCGCGGCACCGACTGCGAACGTTTCTGATCTGACGGACGACCCGTTTGCACAGCAGCTTGGCACGCTGCCGACGCAACGGGCCGAGATTCCGGCCACAGCGTCGGCTCCCGAAAGTGCCCCCTTCGACTTCGAAAACCGAGCATTCCCCCGGCAAACCGCATCTGCTCCTGCTGAGCCCGCTGCAAAACCAGGCACTGTTCGCGAATTCCCGATGTTGTTCGGAGGGACAGAACCGGCGCCCGCTCAAGAAGCAGCCCCGGAACTTCCGCCAGCCGCCAGTCCCCCGCCGATCGCCGGAATCGATGCCCGGGACCCGTTCCAGTCCGCTCCGGAACCGGCCGCCGCTCCTCCGCAGACTGAAATGGCAGCTCCTCCCCAGGAGCCGGAGCTGAAGATTCTTCCGGTGGCTGCGGAAGTCGAAGTTCCCCAGAAGGAACTGAAGGAGACGCCGCAGCCTCTTCCGCTGCCGGCACAGACGGAACTTCTCCTGCCCCAGTCGGAACCCGAAGTGGAACCACTGAAGCCTCAGGCCGAGCCGGAAATGCTGGCGACAGCCCCCCTGCAGACTGCGGAACTGCCGGAACAGGAAGATCCGCATGCTCCGGAACCGACTTTGGCAGCCCCCTTCGGTCCGTCTCATCAGAAAAAGATGCTGGCGACCGATGACCCGTTCGCCGTCGAACCGGTCGAACCGAAGCCACTGCCCGGTGCGGATCATCCTCCCGGACTGACCAAACTGCCTCCCACCCATCCCGGCCCGGTTCTGTTGCCCGCCGGGGAAATGAGTCCTCAGGCGGCACCTCGACTGCCGAGCGGGGTGGTGACCGCTGACGGAGCGGTTGCCGAAGAAAATGATCTGATTCTGCCCGCTGCGGGAGATGCCCCGCCACAGCGGCCGTTCCTCCCGTTGGCTCCCGCAACCGCGTCGGCACCTGCTCCGATCCAGGCCGCCGAGGAAATTCTTCCGGAGATCAAACCGGCTGTGACCCCAGCGAAGCAGGCGGCACCGTTTGAGATGACGATTACGCCGCAGCCCGTCCCAGACAAACCATTTGTCCCGATGGCACCGACCCAGGCGGCGCCGACTCAGCCGGCACCCGCTCTCGGCGGAGGCGACCCGTTTGCCGAGACGCCCGCTCCCGTCGCGAAGCCCAAAGCCGCGCCGATGATGCCGATCCTCAATCCGGCTCCGGCCGCGTCCGATGAGATTCTCCCGACTCCAGCCAGTGGAGCGGCCCCGGCGGCGACACCTGCTCCGTCATCGGTCCCGTGGGATCTGCAGCAGCCTGCCGCGACTCCTCGTCAGGCTCCGGCGGAACTCCCGCTGACGCCGTTGAATCCGCAGCCCGCGCCCGCTCCCACGCTGGCTGATGATCCGTTTGGCGTTTCTCCACCAGCAACCATTCGTCAGGAGGCCCAGCCGAACCTGTCGAGTCAGCCCCAGCTGGAAATGCCGGGCAATCAAGAGCGAATTCCACCCGCGGGAATGCTGCTGCCGAGTGGAGGCTCGGAATTGCTGCCGACACCGGCGACGCCAGCGGCTCCCAGACCCGCACCGGTCGAGAATCTTGCGATCCCGCTGCCGACGATGCCGCAGCAGTCGACGATCGAACCTGTCACGTCACTGCAGATGCAGAAAGGGTCCGTGGCCCCCGGCGAGCTGCTCGGTCACGGGGAGCCCCACAGCAATGTTCCGACGGGACCTCAAACGCCGGAATTGAAGATCGAGAAAATCGCCCCCAGCGAAGCCACGATTGGTGAACCGGTGGTCTATGCCATCGTGATCCGGAATGCAGGGGGAAGCACCGCTCGCGATGTGAAAGTGGAAGACCAGATTCCCAAAGGAGCCCGTCTGGAAGGGACCATTCCCCAGGCGGTGCTGTCAAACGGCAAACTGTTGTGGGAACTCGGATCGATCGAACCGGGTGCGGAGCGAAAAATTCAGCTGAAGGTGACTCCGCTGGAGCCCGGACAGATCGGAAGTGTCGCTACGGTTTCATTTGCGGCAGCGGTGACCGCCTCGATTCGCGTGACGGCTCCCAAGCTGACAATCGATATGACGAGTCCCTCGGAAGGGCTGGTGGGTGAAAAGCTGGCCTTCCACTTTACCTTGAAAAACAGTGGTGAAGGGGCTGCGAAAAATGTCTTTCTGCGGGCGATCCTGCCGCAAGGGCTCAAGCACCCCGGCGGGAACGATATTGAGTACGAGGTCGGAACTCTCGCGCCAGGGGCATCCCGGACGATCGATCTGACCGTGTTGGCCGATCAGCCTGGCATCGTGACTCCACGCGGACTGGTGACCAATGACGGCAAAACACAGGATGAAACCCGCAGCGATCTCCGCGTTATCGAAGCCCGGTTGAAACTGGAACGGACCGGGCCCGCACGTCGATTTGTGAATCGGCCCGCAACGTTTGTGACGACGGTTACCAACGAGTCGCAGACCGTTCTCAAGCAGGTTGTTGTGAAAGAGACCGTGCCGCAGTCAGTGCAGCTCGCGGGCATTCCTGCTGAAGGACGCTGGGATGCTGTCCGGCACACGATCAGCTGGGAAATTCCGCAGCTGCAGCCAGGTGAATCCCGCCGTTTCGAATCGAAGCTGGCAGCGGTGACCGCTGGAGATCATCAGGGGACAGTGATCGCTCAGGATGCTGCAGGAAACCGGGCCGAAGTCGCCACATCGCTGGAAGTGAAGGGCTTTGCGGATCTGGCGGTCGACATGGCGAGCCCACAGCGGACAGTCGTCGTCGGCGAACAGCTGTCGGTCCGGGTCACGTTGAAGAACGACGGAACCGCGGGAGCCCGGCAGGTGAAGACAACGTTCGAAATTCCGCCCGGGTTACAGTTCGCGGCGGCAAAAGGCCCGGTTTCTTACGATCTGCAGGGGAATTTGGTGACATTTTCCCCACTCAACGAGCTGCCGGTGCGGGGAGAGCAGGTGTATGACCTGGTGCTGACGGCGATCGGTGCCGGTTCGACGAAGGTGACCCTGCAGCTCGAAAGTGCGGACTTTGAAACGCTGCGGCGGGATCACGCCGTGAGGGTCATCGCCGAATAGGTGAGCGCTGTGAGGGGACAGGGCAGGGGAGACTGGTCGGTGTCTCCCCGCGACGTATTTGCTCACCGGCGGAACATGTGACACAATAGGGATTGACTGCTCCGGCCGGCTGGCTGCGCGCTTCTCTGACTGCAGCCCGGTCCGTGTTGAATCCCTACGAAGTGAATGTTCATGCACAAGATTGAAACCGTCACCGCCACCGGCATTCCGTTGTTGCTCGATGATATTGATACCGACCGGATCATTCCGGCGCGCTATCTCCGCTGTGTCACGTTCGATGGCATTGGCGAGTTCGCTTTTGAAGACGACCGCCAGCAGGATCCGCAACACCCGTTCAACGATGCCCGGTTTCAGAATGCCGGCGTGCTGGTTTCTGGCCGGAATTTCGGCTGTGGTTCGAGCCGGGAGCATGCTCCACAGTCGCTGATGCGCTGGGGAATTCAGGCGATTGTTGCGGAATCTTTCGCGGAGATCTTCTTTGGAAACTGTGTTTCGCTAGGGATTCCTGCGGTCTGTGCGTCACGTCACGACCTGGAAGATCTGGCCGCCGCGATTCAGGCCAATCCGCAGCTGGCGATTCTGGTCGATCTGGATGCTCAGGTCGTCCGGTACGCAGAGCAGAGCATTGACTGCAGCATGCCGGAGAGTGCCCGCGAGGCACTCGTGACGGGCCAATGGGACTTTTTGGGGCAGTTGCTGGCGAACAAGCCCCAGATTGATGCCAAAGCCAAGCAGCTTCCCTACCTGACAGGTTTTGCCGGGTCGGTTTGAGCCGCTGGCTGCCTGAGTCAGAAGGAGAAAAGTCGAAAACGCCCGCGGGAGAAATTCCGGCGGGCGTTTGCTTTTGGGGAGAGGCAATTCGAGCACTTCGATTTTCCATCTGCCCGGGTTCGGCGTGCGGCGAACAGTCTGTTTTTGCTGTTCGGCTGCCGCGCTGGCCGGGTTCTGCAAAGTGCGATCCACGCGAACGGGTTGGAGATCAAGCAGGCGGACCACGGCGTAAATCGCGGTCCGCACTCCGACTACCATCCATAACGCTTCTGCCCTTCCGGAGTGGCACCGCTGTCGCAAGTGATGTCGAACTGGCCGTCGCAATAATCTTCCAGATCCCGGAAGCAGCTGCCCGCCATCGAGCCTTTGTGTCCCGTAAAGCCCGAGAAATGGAAGCTCTGGTTGACGCTGCCGAAGGCCGACCCGACGTCTTCGAGCTCCTGATTGATGTTGTTCGCGACTTCGCTGAGTCCAACCACCATTCCGATCACCAGAATTGTGGAAACGAGAACCAGTTCGGCGGAGACGATAAAGCCTGCCTCGTCGTTCATGAGTTGAGAAGTGAGATGCAGCATGGAATTTCCTTGGTCGTGAGTCTCGGTGAAGGTGAGTGTCCTGCTGCGTCGTCGGAGTGAGTTGCCGAAACACAGCGTTCGTCCTGCGTGTCAAGCAGGGTGAATGCCGGGTTTTGCAGTGAATGCTTTTTGGGGGCAGTTGTCCCTTCTCTAAGTGTCGATGGAGAAGATGGTTACGACTCGACATTGTCGCGATAAATTTCTTGACAGAGCGCTCAGAGGAAGGGTCGCTGTGATGCTTCAGGGCAACGTTTGTGGGAGATGTTGAGGGTGTTCTGTTGTTCTAAGTGTTTGTGGAATTTCACATTGCGGGTTGTTGCGGCAAAAGCAACGTCGGTGATGTGTTGCGGCAACGTCTGATCTGGCTTTCGGAGAAGAAAAGGGGCCCGGCCGCAGAGGAGGGGAGGTTGGTTGGTCGACTTCGGGGTCGGGAAAGGTGTTGACGGCTGGGCTCTTTAGGGTAGAGCCGTTTCGGACGCGAACTGGAGGGGGGCCGGTGGTGTCAGTCCCTGATGCACCGATGCGGAGTAGAGTTTCTTCAGAGGAAACCCCTTGCGGGGGCGTCGGGAAGCGGGGCAAATCCGGCCCATGTAGCCCTGCGTGGAGAGGGAATTCCTTTCCCGGTGAACCGCTCTGGAGTAGCGAGGTTTGGCGTGATCGCTAGAATGGTCGATGCGAGACGCGGCACAGAGAAACGATTTGTGCTTGCACGGGGGTAGTCCGCCGCTATACTTCGCGGCTTACGATCCGGTTCTCGGCTAGCGTAGCTCAACGGCAGAGCACCGGTTTTGTAAACCGGCGGTTGTGGGTTCGAATCCCTCCGCTAGCTTCTGCGATCGCTGGAAAAGGAAACGGATCCAGCCTTTCAGCAAAATTGGGGGGTGTGCCCGAGCGGCCAATGGGGCCAGACTGTAAATCTGGTGGCTCTGCCTTCGGTGGTTCGAATCCACCCGCCCCCACTCGAGTTGAGGTGAAGAGTGCCCTCTGCATCGGCAGGTGCAGGCGGCTCTGCTGAGATTGTTGCGGGTGTAGCTCAATGGTAGAGCTCCAGCCTTCCAAGCTGGTGGTGAGGGTTCGATTCCCTTCACCCGCTTTTGTGTAGTGGATCGGAAGTTCAGACGAAGCCCGGGTCGTCGGTGATAATCGTCGGAAGCGGTATGCCCCTTTTGGGGTGCTGTTGCCGGAGGGTTATCTGGAGTAGTCTGCTGCTGTAGCTCAGCCGGTAGAGTGCGTCCTTGGTAAGGACGAGGTCGTGGGTTCAAATCCCACCAGCAGCTTACCGGTCATGTCCGGTTTTGTCGTTAGGAGGCGGCCGCAGGCGTGCTGCGGACACCTAGGTGTTTGCGGCAGATCAGGCCGCCTGAATTCAACCTGTGGAATTCACTGTCTGGGTTTCCGGTCCTGGATTCTATTGAGATAGTCATCTGAAAGTTTTGGAGCGCTGATATGGCGAAGGAACAGTTTCAAAGGACAAAACCGCACGTTAACGTCGGGACAATTGGCCACATCGACCACGGCAAGACAACCCTGACTGCGTCGATTCTCGCAGTGCAGTCGACCAAGGGGCTTGCCACTCCGATCGCTTACTCGGAAGTGGCCAAGGGGGGAACTGTCCGCGATGAGACCAAGACGGTGACCATTGCTGTGTCGCACGTCGAATACGAGTCGCCGAACCGGCACTATGCCCACATCGATTGCCCGGGGCACGCCGACTATATTAAGAACATGATCACCGGTGCAGCTCAGATGGACGGCGCCATTCTGGTGGTGTCGGCTGCAGACGGCCCGATGCCGCAGACCCGCGAACACATCCTCCTGGCTCGCCAGGTGAACGTGCCTGCTCTCGTGGTCTTCCTGAACAAGTGCGACCTCGTCGACGACGAAGAACTGCTCGAACTCGTTGAGATGGAAGTTCGCGACCTGCTCAACAAGTACGACTTCCCCGGCGATGACGTCACCATCATTCGTGGGTCGGCCAAGCCGGCTCTCGATAACCCGGCTGATCCGGAAAAGAATGCCTGCATCGGCAAGCTGATGGATGCTCTGGATTCAGACATTCCCGAGCCGGCTCGCGAAGTCGACAAGCCGTTCCTGATGGCCATCGAAGACGTGTTCTCGATTTCTGGTCGTGGAACTGTGGTGACCGGTCGTATTGAACGGGGTCAGATCAAGGTTGGCGAAAAGGTTCAGATCATCGGTCTCCGCGACACGCAGGAAACCGTCTGTACCGGTGTGGAAATGTTCCGCAAGCTGATGGACGTTGGTCAGGCAGGGGATAACGTGGGGATTCTGCTCCGCGGTACCGCCAAGGACGACGTCGAGCGTGGGCAGGTGCTCGCTGCTCCGAACTCCATCAAGCCGCACACCAAGTTTGAAGCTGAGGTGTACGTGTTGAGCAAAGAGGAAGGTGGTCGCAAGACCCCGTTCTTCAGTGGCTACCGTCCGCAGTTCTACTTCCGGACCACAGACGTGACCGGTGCTGTGAAGCTGCTGGGTGACGCCGAAATGTGTATGCCCGGCGACAATGTGAAGCTCGAAGTCGAGATGATCAAGCCGGTCGCTCTGGTTGAAGGTAGCCGCTTCGCGATTCGCGAAGGGGGCCGGACCGTCGGCTCCGGAATCGTGACGAAGATTCTGCTGTAGTATGTGAAATGGCTGGCCACTCTCGGGTGAGGGTGGTCAGCTCTGTTTTTGACTGTCTTGGCGCGTGAACTCATGATCCGGCGATTCGCCCGCGCGAGTCGTCGGATTGGTGTCGTTATATCGAGGTAAGAGATGGCTCGGGAATACGTCTGGCTGGAATGCACGGAATCGGGTTCGCGCAACTATCGTGTTCCGAAGGAAATGCGGGGAACTGAGCGGTTGGAGCTGATGAAGTATTGCCCGAAGCTCCGCCGTCACACTCTGCATAAAGAATCTCGCAAAAAGTAGTCAGTCACCGTGGTTTTCCGGTGCCAGATGCAGAGTGCTGCTGCTGGTGCGGGGACCGCGGGCCGCTGCGGACGGGTGTAGCTCAATCGGCAGAGCAGCGGATTCCAAATCCGCAGGTTGGGGGTTCAAGTCCCTCCGCCCGTGCTGAAGAGGTACCTGTGTCTGGTTGCCTTGTCCGGTGGGCGGGTCAGCGCAGATTCAGGGTGGCCTGCGAATTATTAACGGATTCGAATGACCTTCAGACCTGCATGATCGCAGGGAATCTGTCACGAGAAGGAATCGCCCAGGATGGCACGAGCGAAAGCGGAAACGTCACTGATCGGCGAGCTGTTCCAGGTCCGGCCCTATAAGCCGGCTCAGGGGCGGGTTGTCCGGCAGGTCACGGCACTGGCCATTGCGGTCACTGCTGTCCTGATTGCCTACCGGTTGCATGCGACGGCGCTGGCTGACTCCAGTGAGCCAATTCGGAGGGGGATTCCCGCTGCGATTGGGCTTTTGGGGGTCTGGCTGGCTTATCGGCTGGTGAACTGGCCCACGTTTGCCAACTTTCTGATTTCTGTTGACGCCGAGATGGAGAAGGTCTCGTGGGCAAGCTGGGAATATCTGAAGCGTGCGACGGCGGTGGTCTTGGTGACTATGGTTGTCCTCGGGGGATATCTGTTTTTCTGCGATATCATCTGGCAGCAGCTGTTCATCTTCGTGCGGTTCCTTGATCCGAGGCTGATGGGGGCCTGAGGAAATCAAGGTCAATTCGCAAGGGATTATTTCTCGATCGCTTGAAAAATCTTGGGCGATCATTAAAGATGCGTGGCTCGCTTATGGACGACCAACAATCCAGTTCCGAAATCAAGCCTGAATCCAAGGCAAAGCCGAAGGGGCGCAAGGCTGCCAAGCCTGAGCGTTCCATTGCGGAGCGGCTCGGTACCGACAATCCCCGCATGCGGTGGTTTGTTTTGAAGGTGCAGAGCAATCGCGAGCGTTCCATTCGGGATTCGATTATTCGTCGGATCAAGATGGAAGGGATGGAAGATCACTTCGGCGAGATCTTTATTCCGACCGAAAAAGTTGTAGAGACCAAGGGGGGCGGGCGCAGGGTCCGCGAGCAGAAGCTGCTCCCTGGTTACATGATGATTCAGATGGATTTGACCGACGAGAGCTGGCATCTTGTTCGGTCGACAGGTGGTGTCGGCGACTTTACCGGGGCAGCCGGCAAGCCGATCCCGATGGAGATTCATGAGGTGCGTCGCTGGCTCGGCCTCGAAGAAGAGGTTAAGCCGGGCGAGCCTGAGAAGCCGTCCAAGCCTGTGGTGAAGTTTGACGTGTCCGTTGCGGATCATGTGAAGGTCAAGGAAGGGGCGTTCGAGAGTTTCGAAGGCTCGGTTGACTCGATGGATGACACGACGGGTAAGGTCAAAGTCATAATTGAAATTTTCGGTCGACCGACCGAAGTTGAGCTTGAGCACTGGCAGGTTGAGAAGGTCTAGTGGCCGAGTTTCGATGAATGCCCGCATCGGAATGTCCGTTGCGGGTTATTGTTTTTGAGTTGATTTGTGGAATGGCTGCAGGCCATTTGTGGATTCCTGATCTCTGAATTCTGTGCTCAGTCATGGCCAAGAAAAAAGCAATCGTCGCTGAAATCAAAGTGCAGATTCCCGGCGGACAGGCGACTCCCGCTCCACCTGTCGGTACCGCACTTGGTCCGCACGGTGTGAACATTGGGCAGTTTGTCTCGCAGTTCAATGAGCGGACACGTGACATGATGGGGACGACGATCCCTGTTGTGATCACTGTGTTCAATGATCGCTCGTTTGAGTTTGTGCTGAAGAGCCCACCAGCTGCGGTGCTGCTGAAGCAGGCTGCCCAGGTCGCCAAGGGGGCGGCGAATCCTCGCACTGAGAAGATCGGGACTGTGACGCAGGCCCAGGTCCGCGACATCGCGCAGAAGAAGTTTGAAGATCTGAATACCAACAGCGTGGAGCAGGCCGCGAAGATTATCGCCGGCACAGCTCGCAGTATGGGTATTGCAATCGTTGATTAATCCTGCCGCCTGGTCTGGGTACTGGGTGGCTGCCGCAGAGTGAATCCGGCTAACAGAGTGAAGTCATGAAGCTATCAAAACGCCAAAAAGCATTGCAGGAAGCGGCCAGCAAGGTCGGTGTGGTCTCCGTGGCGGGCGCTGTTGCTGCTTTGAAGAAGCTGGAAACAGCCCTGCCTAAAGGGGTGAAACCCAGCAAGTTCGATCAGTCTGTGGAGCTGGCTGTCCGGCTGGGTGTCGATCCGAAGCATGCCGATCAGAAGGTTCGCGGGTCGATCGTGTTTCCTCACGGGATTGGCAAGGCTCAGCGGATTCTGGTGTTCTGTAAAGACCAGAACGTTAAGAAGGCTCTCGATGCCGGGGCAGAGCACGCAGGTGGGAAAGAGCTGGCCGATAAGATTAAGGATGGCTGGCTGGAGTTCGATGTGGCGATTGCGACTCCCGACATGATGGGCGTGGTCGGTCCCCTCGGTAAGCTGCTCGGTCCGCGCGGCCTGATGCCTTCACCGAAGGCGGGAACCGTGACCCAGGACGTGACGACCGCAGTCAAGGAATACAAGGCTGGTAAGGTCGAGTTCAAAGTCGACGACGGCGGTATTGTGCATTGCGTCGTCGGTAAGCTTTCGTTCGACGAGGCGAAGATTGCCGAGAACGTCGATGCTTTGCTGCGGGTGATTCAGCAGCTGAAGCCATCGGCAGCAAAGGGGCAGTACCTGCGGTCGATTACACTCACGGCGACTCAGATGCCCGGAGTGCAGATTGCCGCGGTCTAAGTTGCTTTCGCTGGGGTTTGGTGCTGCGGAATATACACGGCCTGTGATTTCAAGCGGGCGATTGTTTCGAAGAATTTGGAAGTGTAGCCATGAGTAAGCCCGTCAAGGATATGATGATCGGCCAGATCCTTGCCAAGATTGGTGATCGGAAGGATTTCGTCGTCCTGGATACGTCGAAAGTCGACGCCATTGCGATGAATGACCTGCGGCTGGAGCTCGACAAGCGAGGAATCAAGCTGTTGGGGGTCAAGAACGCTCTGGCTCGTCTGGCTTTCGCGAAGAGTGGCATCGGCTCGGTCGATGACGTGCTGGCGGGGCCGTCGACACTGGTCTGGGGCGGAGAAGATATCGTTGGTCTCTCCCGCGAGATGACCGAGTGGGCGAAGAAGATCGACAAGATCACGATCAAGGGAGGAGTTGTCGACGGCCAGGGTGTCGACTCTCAGGGTGTTGAAGACATTTCCAAGGGGCCGAGCCGTCTGGAGTTGATTGGCCAGATCGTTGGCTTGGTTCTCAGCCCGGGTGCCCGCCTCGCCGGTGCGCTGCTGGGGCCTGGAGGCACGGTTTCCGGTCAGCTCAAGGCGCTGGCCGACAAAGACGAAGGCGGCGACGCGGCGTAGCGTCCCGGTTCGGCCGAGTGAAGCGGCCGAGTTATTCACTCAACCGAGCCGGTCGGTATTCGCCGGCGTGGATTAATTTCTGGAGAAAGAACGATGTCAGCTGAAGCACCAGCTAAAGAATTCGACGCAACGACAAAGGAACTCGGCGACAAGATCGTCGGTATGACCCTGCTGCAGGCGAAGGCCCTCGCAGATTACCTGAAGGAAGTTCACGGCATCGAGCCGGCAGGCGGCGGCGTGGTTATGGCCGGCCCGGCTGCAGGGGGCGCTGGTGCAGCCGCTGCTCCGGTCGAAGAGAAGACCGAGTTCGACGTGATCCTCACCAAGTTCGGTGACAACAAGATCAACGTGATCAAGGCTGTCCGGAGCATCACCGGTCTGGGGCTGAAAGAAGCCAAGGACCTGGTGGAAGGCGTGCCGAAGCCGCTGAAGCAGGCTGTCTCGAAGGAAGACGCCGAAAAGTTCAAGAAGGAAATCGAAGAAGCTGGCGGCGCAGTCGAGCTGAAGTAATTTCCCGAAGCAGGCAAAGAGGGCGAACGGGCGAGAAATCGTCGGTTCGCCCTGTTTTTGTCGTTTAGCAGCATGGGGCGTGCCGTCCACTTGCAATTTTTGCAGCGAGTGGTAGGCTACGTCATTGGAAGTCAGGGGTGGAGCGGTCGCAACAGGAAGTCCTGCTTGCTATTTCGTTGAATTCCTCTGTCTGGTTTTCGCGTCGCAGGGATTGCAGCACGCTCTGCGGGGCGTCTGTGGGAAGTTTTTTCTGTGGCCGTCGGCATTGATCTATGGCCGTCGACATGTTCCGGAAGGGGAGCCGGGTTGACGGGGCTGAAGTTGACGGAAATCGGTCTGGCGGAAATCCATTTTGCATATGATTTCAATGCGCCTCTGTGTGGCCCTGCCGTGTCTCTGGTTCAGGGCGTTTGTCTTCCTCCTCGTTCAGGAGATCCGGTGCTGTGCTGCAGGCTGGAGCGTCGCGGCCCGCTTGCTGGCCCACCGCATTCAGCCAGCATTTTGAGTCCCGGCATCCTGAGGCCTGGCTCATAACGCTGGCATTGCTTGTCCACTGGTTCGAATCGTCACCTACCGCGCCAAAAAAGATCCATTCATGCCAATTCCGCACCAACGTATTGTTCCTGTTAACACCGTCCGGCATTTTGGCAAGATTGAAGCCCATCACGAACTCTCTGACCTCACCCGGATTCAGACCGAGTCGTATACGCGTTTTCTGCAGCTGGAACGCAAGCCGGACGAGCGTCGCGATGAAGGGCTCGAAGAGATTCTCCGGGAAGTCTTTCCTGTTGAGAGTTATGACGGGCAATACCGCCTGGAGTACGTGAAGTACGAGCTGGGCAAGCCACGTTATACTCAGAACGAGTGTCGTCAGCTGCGGTTGACCTACGGGATGCCCTTTCGGGTGACGCTGCGGTTGATCAAAGAGCAGCCGATGGAGGAAGAGGTTTACCTTGGCGATATGCCCGTAATGATCGGCGGGGGCGAGTTCATCATCAACGGGGCTGAGCGCGTGATCGTCAGCCAGTTGCATCGTTCGCCAGGTGTCGATTTTGTGATGTCGGCCGAGCCGGGCGAGCGGAAGAGCTATTCCTGCCGCGTCATTCCCGAGCGAGGGAGCTGGATTGAGTTCATGGTGTCGAAGAAGGACGCTCTGGGCGTTCGAATCGACCAGAGCGGCCGTTTTTCGGCGATGACGCTGCTGCGGGCGATGAGCCCGGATTACAGCACGGATACAGAACTGCTGAAGCTGTTCTATGAAGTTAAGGAGACCAAGGTCGGGTCAGACGGGTCGGCATTGGCCGGGAAGTACGCAGCCGAAGACATCGTTTATCAGAGCGGGGAACGGGTCGGCGAAATCATTGTGGAGTGCTGCCATCAGATTTCCGCTTCGCTCGCTGCCGAGATTGCCGAAGCCGGGATCAAGAAGGCACTGGTGATCGAAGATGCACCCGATCCGCTGGTCCTCAATAGTGTCATCGAAGACGGTACTTGTAGCCACGAAGAGGCACTGCTGAAGATCTATCAGCGGCTTCGTCCGGGGAATCCTCCGGCACTGGAAAAGGCGAAGGACCTTTTCAAAGAGAAGTTCTCCGACGTCAATCGTTACCGCCTGGGACGCGTCGGTCGGTTCCGTATCAACCGCAAATTCAATCAGGATATTCCTGATGATGAAATGACGCTGCGGGCAGAGGATATCACGAATGCGATCCGCTACCTGGTGCGGTTGCGTGTCGCTGATCCGACCGCGTACGTGGACGATATCGACAACCTCGGTAACCGCCGTCTGCGGACCATCGACGAACTGGCGATGGACGAGATCCGCAAGGGTTTCCTGAAGCTCCGCCGGACCGTTCAGGAGCGGATGAGCCTGAAGGACGTGGAGGAGATGTCGCCGCGGACTCTGGTCAATCCGAAGTCGGTTTCCGCAGCGATCGAGTACTTCTTCGGTCGTAGCGAGCTGTCGCAGGTTGTCGACCAGACCAACCCGCTGGCCATGCTGACGCACGAACGTCGCCTCAGTGCTTTAGGTCCTGGTGGTTTGAACCGGAAGCGTGCCGGCTTCGAAGTGCGCGACGTGCACATTTCCCACTACGGACGTATTTGCCCGATTGAAACGCCTGAAGGCACGAACATCGGTCTGATCTCCAGCCTCAGCATCTTCGCCAAGGTGGATGATTACGGCTTCCTGATCACGCCGTATCGTAAGGTCGACAAGGGCCGGGTCACCGAAGAAATCGAATGGCTGCGTGCCGATGAAGAATCGAGCGTGTTCGTGGCCCCGGCCGATACGCACGTGGAAAAGGGAAAGATCGTTGATGAGCGCGTGCTGGCTCGTCACCACAACGACGTGCACTGGATTGAAGCCAAGCAGGTGCAGTACATCGACGTCGCTCCTGCTCAGATGGTGGGTGTGTCTGCCGGTCTGATTCCGTTCCTCGAGCACGACGACGCCAACCGCGCGTTGATGGGTTCGAACATGCAACGGCAGGGGGTTCCTCTGCTGGTGACGGAAGCTCCGCTGGTCGGAACCGGCATGGAAATGGAAATCCCGAAATACTCCGGGATGGTGGTCCGCTCGGATCGTCCCGGTAAGGTGACCTACGTCGACGCCAACGTCATCGAGGTTGAAGGAAAGCGGTTCCCGCTGCGGAAGTTCACCGGTCTGAATGAGCGGACCTGCCTGAACCAGAAACCGGTGGTTGCACTGGGACAGCGCGTCAAGAAGGGTGAGATTCTGGCGGACAGTGCTGCCACCCAGAACGGGGTGCTGGCTCTGGGACGAAACGTTCTCGTGGCCTTCATGTCGTGGGAAGGGTTCAACTTCGAAGACGCCATTATTCTCTCCGAACGTCTGGTGAAGGACGATGTGTACACGTCGATTCACATCGACGAGTTCGACGTCGAGATCCGCGAAACCAAATTGGGACGCGAAGAGTTCACCCGCGACATTCCCAACGTCAGCGAGAAGGCGCTCCGGCATCTCGATGAGAACGGGATCGTGAGCATCGGAACCCGCGTTAAGCAGGGGGATATTCTCGTCGGCAAAGTGGTGCCGAAGGCGAAGGCCGAACTGACCCCGGAAGAAAAACTGCTGCACGCAATCTTCGGGAAAGCCGGGGAAGACGTGAAGAACGAGTCGCTCGAAGTTCCGAGCGGTGTCGAAGGGATCGTCATCCACACCGAGAAGTTCTCGCGACGGATGAGTCTGTCCGAGGCCGAACGCAAGGAATTCGATCAGGAAGCCAAGCGGATCGAGCAGGAAGGCTACGAGAACATCGCTGCGAAGTTCCAGGAGTTTCTGGTTGAGTTTGAACGGGCTCTGGGCAAGCACCTGACCGACGATGACGGCCGCGAGATCCGTACGATTGACGACGTCAAATTCGTTTCGCAGTTTGCCCGCGATTTCAATACCCACTACGACAAGCTCGACATCCGTAGCCCGCAGAAGCAGTCCGATCTGCGGAAGCTGATGAAAGATGCCTGGCCGTTCGTGGAAGACGTGATCGACACCGCCGATCAGAAAATGAACAGCATGAAGCGCGGGGACGAACTTCCCAACGGCGTGCTGCAGATGGTGAAGGTGTATGTCTCGTCGAAGCGACAGATCTCTGTCGGGGACAAAATGGCCGGTCGCCACGGAAACAAGGGGGTGATCTCCAAGGTTCTGCCGGTGGAAGACATGCCGTACCTCGAAGATGGGACGCCGGTCGACATCATTCTGAACCCGCTGGGGGTGCCTTCCCGTATGAACGTGGGGCAGATTCTCGAAACCCACCTCGGGTGGGCTGCCGGGAAACTCGGATTCAGGGCGATCTGCCCGGTGTTCGATGGTGCCACCGAAGAGGTGATTCACGAAGCACTGCGCGAAGCAGGTCTTCCGGAGGAAGGAAAGGTTGTCCTGCACGACGGCCGGACCGGCGAGAAATTCGAACAGAAGACGACGGTCGGTTACATCTACATGTTGAAGCTGCACCACCTCGTCGACGACAAGGTGCACGCTCGGGCGACCGGTCCTTACTCCCTGATTACGCAGCAGCCATTGGGCGGAAAAGCCCGCTTCGGCGGTCAGCGGTTCGGGGAAATGGAAGTGTGGGCTCTCGAAGCCTACGGAGCCGCCTACATCCTGCAGGAACTGCTCACTGTCAAGAGCGACGACGTGGAAGGCCGGACCAAGATTTACGAATCGATGGTCAAAGGCGAGAACACTCTCGAAGCCGGCACCCCGGCCAGCTTCGACGTGCTCAATAACGAAATCCGCGGCCTGTGTCTGAACATGCAGCTGGAAAAAGCCCACGCGTAACTCAAGTTGAACCTGTTCAGCCGGTGCTGCTTCGGCAGGCCGGCTAACCCCGCCCCGCATACACTGTTTAAACGAGGAGCGTCTAGTGAGCGTCGGAGAAGGTGCTTACGATCGCGTCAACGACTACCGGGCCGTCAAGATCAGCCTGGCCAGTCCGCATGACATCCGCAGCTGGTCCTTCGGTGAAGTCAAGAAGCCGGAGACGATCAACTACCGGACCTATCGCCCGGAACGCGATGGCCTGTTCTGCGAGCGGATCTTTGGTCCGGAAAAGGACTGGGAATGCGCCTGCGGCAAGTACCGCGGCATGAAATACAAAGGAATGATCTGCGATCGTTGCGGCGTGAAAGTGACCCACAGTCGCGTCCGCCGCAAACGCATGGGGCACATCGAACTGGCTGCCCCGGTCGTGCACATCTGGTTCTTCAAGAGCATGCCCAGCCGACTGGGCGCATTGCTCAGCATGAAGACCACCAGCCTGGAAAAAGTGATCTACTTCCAGGAATACGTGGTGACTGACCCAGGCGATACCCCGCTGCGTCGTTGCCAGCTGCTGACCGAAGATGAAGCCCGCGACGCCCGTGAAAAATACGGGGAAGGGGAGTTCAAAATCGAGATGGGGGCGGAAGCCGTCTTCTCATTGCTGAGCGGTCTGAATCTGGCCGAGGAGTCGACCCGGCTCCGTCAGGAGCTGAAAGAAACCGGCAGCCAGCAGAAGACCAAAGATCTCATCAAACGGCTGAAGATTGTCGAAGCCCTGCGCGACAGCGACAACCGTCCCGAGTGGATGGTGCTGCACTGCGTTCCCGTGATTCCGCCCGACCTGCGTCCGCTGGTTATGCTGGAATCCGGAAACTTCGCCACCAGCGACCTGAACGATCTGTACCGCCGCATCATCAACCGCAATAACCGGTTGAAGAAGCTGGTCGATCTGAACGCTCCCGAAGTGATCGTCCGCAACGAAAAGCGCATGCTGCAGCAGTCGGTCGACGCCCTGTTCGACAACGGACGTTGCAAGCGCCCGGTGCTCGGTTCCTCGAACCGCCCGCTGAAGTCGCTGACCGACATGATCAAGGGGAAGCAGGGGCGTTTCCGCGAAAACCTGCTCGGTAAGCGCGTCGACTACTCCGCCCGTTCGGTCATTGTGGTCGGTCCGGAACTGCATCTGCATCAGTGCGGTCTGCCCAAGAAGATCGCGCTGGAACTGTTCCAGCCCTTTATCATCCGCCGTCTGAAAGAGCTGGGCCATGCCGACACGATCAAGTCGGCCAAGCGCATGCTGGAACGTCGCGATGAAGAGGTGTGGGACATTCTGGACGAGGTGATCACCAATCACCCCGTGCTGCTGAACCGTGCTCCCACGCTGCACCGTATGGGGATTCAGGCGTTCGAGCCGGTGCTGGTGGAAGGTCACGCGATCCGGATCCATCCGCTGGTCTGCAAAGGCTTCAACGCCGACTTCGACGGCGACCAGATGGCCGTCCACCTGCCGCTGTCGATTGAAGCCCAGGTCGAAGCCACGACGCTGATGATGTCCACCAACAACATCTTCAGCCCGGCGAACGGTGCCCCGATTATTTCACCGTCGCAGGACATCGTGATGGGTTGCTACTACTGCACCCTGCGTCGTCTGAATCGACCAGGTGAAGGGATGACCTTTGCCTCGCTGAAGGAGTGCATCACCGCCTATCAGCAGGGGAAAGTCTCCCGGCACGCTACGATCAAGGTCCGGCTCCCGCGTGACAAGAAGGTCAAGGGAGAAGGGGCCGACAGCTTCAAGGCGGGAGGCCTGATCGAAACTTCGGCCGGGCGTGTCATCTTCAATGACATCCTCGACCCGCGGATGCCGTTCTACAACATGGCCTTGAAGAGCAAGGACCTGCAGAACGTGATCTCCGACTGCCATCTGATTATCGGCCAGCGCGCCACGATCGAGCTGCTCGACAAGATGAAGGCGATCGGCTTCCAGGAATCGACCCGCAGCGGCCTCTCCTTCGGTGCCACCGACCTGGTGGTCGCTCCCAACAAGGAATCCGTGATTGCGAAGTCGGAAGCGGAAGTGGTCAAGCAGCAGAAGCTGTACGACCGCGGTGTGATCACCGGCCAGGAACGGTACAACAAGGTGATCGACATCTGGACGCATGCTCGCGAAGAGATCACCGAGGCCATGAAGCGCGACCTCGAACACGACGTCCGCGATGAAGGGGCCTATGTGAACCCGATCTACCTGATGGCAGACTCGGGTGCACGAGGGGGACTCGAACAGATTCGACAGCTGGCCGGGATGCGTGGTCTGATGGCCAAGCCGAGCGGCGAGATCATCGAAACACCGATCAAGTCGAACTTCCGCGAAGGTCTGACCGTGCTGGAGTACTTCTCCTCGACGCACGGTGCCCGTAAGGGACTGGCCGATACCGCTCTCAAGACGGCGGACTCCGGTTACCTGACCCGTAAGCTGGCCGACATCTGCCAGAACCTCGTCATCACGATGGATGACTGCGGCACCACCAAGGGGGTGACCCGCGGAGTTCTCTATCGTGGTGAAAAGGTGGAAGTGAGTCTGGCCGAGGCCATTCGTGGTCGCGTCAGCCGCACGAACATCGTCGACCCGATTACCGACGAAGTGATCGTCCGCGAAGACGAGCTGATTACCCACGCCATCGCCCGTCGCATCGAAGAGATGGGACTGGAGCGTATTCAGGTCCGCAGCCCGATGACCTGCGAAGCGGAGCTCGGGCTCTGCAAGCTGTGCTACGGGATGGACCTTTCGACCGGTCTGCTCGCTGAAGAAGGTCTGGCGACCGGCATTATTGCTGCCCAGAGTATTGGTGAACCCGGTACGCAGCTGACGATGCGAACCTTCCACATCGGGGGGGTGGCGTCGAAGGAACTGGAAGAAAGCGATTTGAAGACCAAGAAGTCCGGAACGGTGAAATTCGCCCGGATTCGCAGCGTGGTGAACTCCGAAGGTCAGAACATCGTGCTGGCCCGACAGGGGGAGATCATCATCATCGACCCGAAAGACCGGGAACTCGAAAAGTACAACGTGCCAGCCGGTGCGGTGCTGATGGTGAAGGAAGACGAACATGTCCAGGCAGGACAGGTGCTCTGCCAGTGGGACCCGCACTCCGTGCCGATTCTGGCCGAAGTGGGTGGTCGCGTCCGCTACGAAGACCTGATCGAAGGACGTTCGATCAAGTCCGAGAAGGATGCCAGCGGTCACATGCGTCGTGTCGTCATCGAGCATAAGGGTGACCTGCATCCGCAGATCATTCTCGAAGACAGCACCGGCAAGATTCTCGACTACTACTACCTGCCTGAGCGGGCGAACGTGGAAGCCAAGGAAGGGGAGCAGGTCTCCGCCGGGGCGATCCTCGCCAAGCAGCCGCGTGAAGCGTCGGGAACCCAGGACATCACCGGGGGTCTGCCGCGGGTCACCGAGCTGTTCGAAGCCCGCAAGCCGAAAGATCCGGCGGTCATCGCCGAGATCGATGGTGAAGTCGAGCTGGTTGCCGAGCGCAAGCGGGGTAAGCGGGTGATCGTGGTGCACGGAGCCGACGGCACCGATGTGGAACACATCATTCCGCACGGTAAGCACGTGCTGGTGCATTCCGGCGACATGGTGCGGGCCGGTGACGCTCTCGTTCGTGGGCCTCTGGTTCCGCACGACATTCTGCGGGTCAGCGGCGAAGAAGCGGTTGAGCAGTACCTGCTCCACGAGATCCAGAACGTTTACCGCGCCCAGCGCGTGGGTATCGACGACAAGCACATCGAGCTTGTGGTCTCGCAGATGCTCCGCAAGGTGCGAGTCGACGACGTCGGTGATACCGAATTGTTGCCGGGGGTCGTTATCGACAAATGGGAATTCCGCCGTGTGAATCGGGCCCTGGCGGATAACGTCAAGGTGACCGATCCGGGTGACAGCGAGTTCCAGGTCGGGGATGTGGTCCCGCTGGAAACCGTCGAAGAAGTGAACGAGCAGATCGAAGCTTCTGGTGGAAAGACCGTGAAGCACGGTCGGCCCCGTCCTGCCAGTGCCAGCACGCAGCTGCTGGGGATCACCAAGGCGGCGGTGCAGAGCGAAAGCTTCATCTCGGCGGCCAGCTTCCAGGAAACGACCAAAGTGCTCACCGAAGCCGCTTTGGCCGGGAAGTCGGACAACCTCGTTGGTCTGAAAGAAAACGTGATTCTCGGACACTTGATTCCGGCCGGTACCGGTTTCAAGGTGCACCAGAATGCAGAAGTCCGGATCCGTCCGGAAGCCCAGCAGGAACTTCGTGAAGAGCATGCCCGGATTCTGGCTGCCCGTCGCGAACTGCTGAGCGAGAACGAAGAAGGACTGATTCCTCCGGGGTTCCCTCCGAACACCGGTGACGTCCCCTCACTCTCAGACCTTTCTCCGGACGAGTGATCAACTTGAGGCCGCTCTCCCTTGAGAGTGACCAACGGTCCAATATTGCACAGCAATGAAGCCCCGGCTCACACAGCCGGGGCTTTTTTTGTGCGCACCGGGCCACAACATTGTCCCAGGGGAAGTGGATGCAACTGCTATGTCTGCCGGGGGTTGTGGAGGGCTGCCAGCGGAGGGGGCGTGGGGAGAGCTGTTGCGAGGGCTCTCTGGTGTTGCTTGAGTTCGTCGTCTTCCCGATTTTTTAGAAGTCGCGGTGAGGTTTGGTTGACAATCTCCGGCTCCTCGATAATCTGTGTGATATTGAGACTCAATCTCATGTTGTTTGGTGAGCGCTTTTCACCAGACCGGGGTGGCCAGCCAGACGCCAGCTTCGAGGCTCTTCTTTGCCTCAGCCCTGAAATGCCCAAACGCGGCTTCGTCTGTTCTGATCGTTGTGCCAACCCGTTTCGAGTGAATAACCATGCCTCACTTTGGTGATACGAGCACTGCCAGCTCGCCTGTCGTCTTGCACCTGCTCCAGCGGAACTCCCGGAAAACAGGATTCACGCTGATTGAACTGCTGGTGGTCATCGCCATCATCGCGGTGCTCATTTCTCTGCTGCTCCCCGCGGTGCAGCAGGCCCGCGAAGCGGCCCGTCGCAGCCAATGCAAAAACAATCTGAAGCAGATCGGTCTGGCCATGCACAACTACCACGATGTGCATTCCGCCTTTCCCCGTTCCTGGCAGAAGACCAATGCGAACTGGGCGATTGCGTTGCTTCCGTATCTCGATCAGGGAGCGCTGGCCAATCTGTATGACTACAACAAGCCTTGGGATGACGCGGCGAATCAGCCTCTCTATGACAAAATGCCGACCGTCTACACCTGTCCTTCGGATCCCTTTGCTCTCGAGACTTTGCCGGCGATCGGACAGCAGGTGACAGCCTATTCCGTGATTCGCAGCGCCAGTGATTATGCAAATCACCAGTCGCTGTTTAATCAGAACTTCTCGGCCCAGATCCGCGACATCACCGACGGCCTGTCGAATACCTGCATGCATTACGAATCGGCCGGCCGGGCCCGTTATCTGATCCGGGGTTACGAAAGCAACACGAACAACACCACGAACTATGGAAAGTCGAAGGACGGCTGGACCTCTCACCAGAATGCTGGCTGGTGGTTTGGAGCTGCCGTTGACCTCTCGGGAGGCTCCGCGGTCATTGCCTACACCGGCAGCGCGGTGGTGAACGTCTGTAATGGCTACGCTGCCCCGTACTCGTTTCATACGGGTGGGGTGCAGATGCTGCTGGCTGATGGCGGCGTCCGCTTCTTGTCGGAGAACACGTCGATGACCATCCTGTCGGCGCTTTCTTCCATCAATGGCGGCGAGACCGTGGGAGAATTCTGATGAGCACTCCCCCCACCTTCAGGCCGCTGCTGTGTTGTCTCTCTCTGTTCTGCCTCGCGACATTGTCTGCTTGCCATCGTGCGAATTCCTGGCAGGCGAAGACGTACCCCGCTCAGGGCCGAATTCTGATCAACGGCGAACCTCGCAAACATGCCATTATCACGCTGCATCCCCTGCAGGGGCAGCTGGATGTCAGAGAGTCGAAGCCCTGGGGGATCAGTCGTGAGGATGGAACGTTCCGGCTGCGGACCTATCAACCGGATGACGGCGTTCCGCCGGGGGAATACCGCGTGACGGTCGTGCTTCGACAGGATGCCTTCAAAGCAGATTTCACTGACCTTCTCGGTGGGGAATATGACAAACCGGATTCCTCTCCGTGGACGGTCAGGATTGAAGCGGGAAACAACGAACTCCCCGTGATCGAGATTCAGAGCGACAAGCTGCAGGCGGCGCTCAGCAATGCGTCAAAACGCCCGCGCCCACGGACTCCGTTCGACACCGCCAATTGAGTTCGCAGACAGGCAGCGGTCGAACGCAGGGCCCTGCTGCTGGGGGCTCCGGCTGTGCTGCAGACAGCCGTAATAAGCGGACATGAAGGAACAATCTGTTCCGTGTCTGCGCGGCAGGGATGTCTTCTCCAGTTCCTCTTCATTCATTCACGGTCAGTCTCATGTCGACGCAGATTCTGGAAACCCAGCCCGCAGAGCCGTCCACGACCGTTCCGGTCCCAGATGCAGCGAAAGTGTCGAAGCCCGAGCGTACTCCCAGTTACTATCGCACGATCTGGCGCTGGCATTTTTACGCGGGTGTGCTGACGACTCCGCTGTTACTGGTTGTCGTTGCGACGGGGGCCATTTACATCTACGGCGCGGAGATCGTCGACTGGGTTTTCCGGGACGCAATCTACGTCCAGCAGGTGGGGCCAGAGACACTCCCGCCGGAGGATCTGGTTGCTGCTGTGGAGAACGAGAAAGAGGCTGCCGGCAAGAAATTCACGCGGATCTTTCTCTCTGCAGATCCGCAACGGGCGGCGATGCTCACGTTTCGCGTTCCTCCCAAGCCGGGAGATCCGCCACCGCAGCGGGGACGTGGTGGAAGGGGGCGGGGCAATCAGACCACTTACTATGTGGATCAGTATTCGGGAGTGGTGCAGGGGACCACCGCGCCGCAGGAGGCCTATCAACGATTCTTCCGGGGGACGTTGTCGCTGCACCGCAATCTCTGGATCGGGACAACTGGCCGGTTGTTTGTGGAACTGGCGACCAGCTGGCTGGTGATTCTGGGAGTGACGGGGATCTACCTGTGGTGGCCGAAGAAGTGGAACGACAAGGGGGTCTGGTGGCCACGATTGAGAGGGAAGACCTATGTGGTCTTGAGAGATCTGCATACGGTGGTGGGGATCTATCTCACTCCTGTGATTCTGCTGGTGACGGTGACCGGCCTGTTTTACGCCTACATCTGGAGTCAGGGATTCTTCCTGTTGAATCATCCTGAAATGGCGATCGCCGCCATGCGGGAGCCGGCCCGGGGGGAGCAGCAGAGGAATGCCGGCGAGCGTCAGCGTGAGGAGGTCCCTCCGCCGAAGTTTCCTCTGAATGCGGCTGTCGCCAAAGCGCGGGAACTCTACCCCGATCGCGATCTCACCGTGACGATGCCGACCAGCGGACATCCGGAATATGATGTCTCGGCGATCAACGATTATGCGAGAGCCACCTGGGGGCCGATGCAGTCGACCGGCTTGCATCTGGACCCCGATACGGGGGAAATCCACGAAGAGAGCCATCTCTGGGACAACCCTCGTTACTGGTGGCATACGTGGACTTATCCCCTTCACGTCGGCAGCGTGTTCGGACAGTACTCCAAGGCGCTCTGGATGGTCTCGATGCTGGTCCTGTTTTCGATGCCACTGACGGGGCTGTGGATGTGGTGGGAGCGTCGGCCGCGAGGAGAGTCGGGTTTGCCGAAGCGGACGGGGGTTCCCCTGCGAAGTGGGATGGTCCTGCTGATCGCTCTGCTCAGTCTGCTCATGCCGGTCGCGGGGGCGAGCATCATTCTGGTGCTGGTCTGGGACTGGATGTGGCAAACGATGAGGAACCGCCGCGCCCAGCCATCCACGCCGGGAGTGTGAGCCGACGGTCACCCGATCATCCGGCCGCAGCGAACGACCACAGTGCGGTTGAAACACATCGAAATTGGGACGCTCTGGCTGCCGAGGCCGGAGCGTTTTGCATTTGAGGGAGTCTTCCGGCAGCGTTATTGATGAGTTCATTTTATTGTGAGTTCACGTTTTGTCGTGTTGATTTCGCGCAATCGCCTCCCCTCGCTGCAGTGAGGGCGTAGACATCCGGAGAGATGCGTTGCAGAATGGCCGCCAGCGGTGCGCCCGAAGCGGGGCCATTCAGGCTTCTGCACGACTCTTCATTGACTCGTGAACGGCTGTCATTCATTCCATTCGACACGGACTGCGCGGAACAGGGGGGGGACCTTGCCCTTCCCAGGCATGAGGTCTCGCGTCACGGTTCAATTGTGATGGGCTGCAGTCATCAGGGGTCGAGACCCGCTGTGAACGTTCCTGCCTCTCAACAACATTCTGCACTCTCCTTTTGGAGCTGCCGCCATGTCCTCCATCCCCTTGCCGTCGCTTCGATCTTTGCTGCTCATGGTTGTCTTGTGCGTGGGCGGGGGACTGCCCGTCTCGTGGGCTGCCGACAAAGCTCCTCCCGATGATCTGAGCGGCCCACCTTTTGTCTCCGCCCGGAACTGGGCCATTGCCGACGGCAAGACCGGAGAACTTCTGTGGGGGCACCGGGAAGCAGAACCGGTCAAGGCCGCCAGCACTACGAAAATCATGTGCGCTTATGTCGTCCTGCGACTGGCTGAGAAAGATCCGGGCGTTCTGGAAGAAATGGTCACTTTCTCTCCCTTGGCGGACGCCACGACCGGGTCGACTGCCGACATTCACGCCGGCGAAAGTCTTCCTGTTCGCGAGTGTCTGTACGGGCTCCTGCTCCCCTCGGGAAATGATGCCGGCAACGCCCTGGCAGAGCATTTCAATGATCGCTTGCAGCCCCCCACAGGAGTCGTGGGAGCAGCGACATCGCGGTCCAATTTCATCGCCGAGATGAATCGGCACGCCACGCAACTGGGCATGAAAGAGACGGTCTACCGCAGTCCTTTCGGCGATGGCGGGACACGCGATGATCGAACGACTTCTCCGCGCGATCTGCTTAAGCTCGCGCATACCGCCATGCAGATTCCCCGGTTTCGGGACTACGTCGGCACCGTTGAGCACACGTCGACCGTCCGAAATTCTGCAGGAGAGAGCCGCCAGATCACCTGGAAGAACACCAATCAGCTGCTGGGAATTCAGGGGTTCGATGGCATCAAGACTGGAACCACTCCACAGGCCAACGCCTGTCTGGTCTCCAGCGGCCATCGGGGGGAAGACCACCTGCTCGTCGTTGTGCTGGGCTCGGAGACTTCCTCGGGCCGCTATCTCGACAGCCAGAACCTCTATCGATGGGCCTGGCTGAAGCGGGGGCATCAGCCAACGGTCGGCGACAGCAACTGAGGGTTGCAGACGCCGGAGCCGAAGGCACTTCCCGTTCCCCGTGCAGCCAGCGTTTCGTCACCTGAAGGACTCACTGCCGGGTGGCGAGCACGGTTGAATTGAAAGTCTGAATGCTCGAGTCATCGGGGCGAGATCGACCAGCGTCTGTTTCGGAGGGAGAGCGCGGGGGGCCGTGAACATTGGACGGCGTCGCGTGCGGATTCTATATTTCCGGAACCTGGCTGTGGCTGCCGAAATTGCTTTTTGTGGTGCTGCACCCGGGCCCCCCCACCGCAGAGCGTCACCTGTCGAGTCGATATCGGGCAGCGCGAGGTGTCGGTTCTGAAAGCGTTTCAACTCATTTCACGGAAGGAAATGTCGTGATCAGGATGATGTGCATTTCTCTGGTTCTGGCCGGTCTCTTGGGAAGCGGAACCTCGCTTCGGGCGGCTGATTCCCAGTCGATGAACGGTCAGTGGTCGGTGGTGGAACTTGTCGAAGATGGCAAGGTGATTCCGCCCGCAGCGATTCCTGAATGGCTGCCATCGGGAGGAAAGGTCGACATTGAAGATGGTGCGATCCTGTTCACCTCACACGTGGACAAGGAAAAGCATGCCCGGATCTTTTCGATCGACGCTGCACGCGAGCCGAAGGGAATCACGATCACCGATGTCGACAAATCGCAGGTGAAAGGGATCTTCAAGTTTCAGGGGCAGAAGCTGGTGGTCTGTCTGGCAGATCACGACGCCAAAGAACCACCTTCGGACTTCTCCGCCGAGCCGGGGAGCAAGCGGATGCTGATGGTTCTGCAGCGGTCGGCCACCGTGCCGGTTGTCCCGGTGACCGCCCAGGCCCCCGTGCCGGCGACACCCGCCACGCCGGCCCCCGCACATCCGGCCGAAGTCGTGCTGAGTGATGCCGACGTGGCCCGGATGCTGGTCGGGACCTGGATTTATGATGACCACGGCGGCGAACTCGTGGTGCAATATCGGGCCGACGGGACTTACACCACGACCCGCCAGGTCGAGAAATCCAAGCTGTACAAGCAGATCTTTGTGGAAACTCCGATGTCGACGGGCACGTGGCGGATCGACCACGGCCGCCTGCTGCTGCAGGTGCTTGCCTCCCAGCATCTGAATCGGGTGGGAACACTGATGGGAGTGACGATTCGTTCGATTTCCCCCACCGACTTGGTGTTCGCCGATGATTTCGGTCGACTGGGGCTGGGACGGAAAGTTCAATAATCCCGCCTGTGGGCGAAGTGCGAAACTGAGAGAGACCGTCCCTTCCGGGCGGTCTCTTTTTTCTTGGGTTCATACACATTCTGGCCGTGAAAAATGGTGATTCGCTGATGTGTGTCGCGGTTTTTTCAGGGGAATCTGGGATTTCAGGTGAATCTGTCCTACCATACCCGCACCTGACGATGGTCCCATCGCGTCGGCCGACCGCCGACAGTTTCTGCACTGCAAATACGCCATGATTTCAGTTGTGCCCTCTCACGTCGATGACATTCTGGAGAAAGCGGTCGCGGGTGAGCGGCTGACTCCCGCAGAAGGAGTCGCGCTGCTGCGATCCAACGATCTCACCGCGCTCGGGCAGGCCGCGCTGGCGGTCACCAACCGGCTGCATCCGGGGCCGTACCGCAGCTACAACATTGACCGGAACATCAATTATTCCAACGTCTGCTCGGCCGTTTGCGACTTCTGCGCCTTCTACCGGCCGGTCGGTCACGCGGAAGCCTATGTGCTGACCGAGGAAGTCCTGTTTCAGAAGATTCAGGAGACGCTCGATCTGGGAGGGGATCAGATTCTGCTGCAGGGGGGACTCCACCCGCAGCTGCCGCTGGAGTGGTATGAAGATCTGCTGCGGTCGATGAAGTCCCGGTTCCCCACACTGAATGTCCATGGCTTTAGCCCGCCGGAACTGTGGCACTTTCACAAGTTGAGCAAGCTGCCCCTCAAGACCGTTCTGCAGCGGCTGATGGACGCGGGACTCGGCAGTCTGCCGGGCGGGGGTGGTGAAATTCTGGTGGATCGCGTGCGCAAGCAGATTACCCGTGGCAAAGTGCTGACGGACGGCTGGCTGGAAGTCAATCAGGCCTGGCATGAACTCGGGGGGCGCAGCACCTGCACGATGATGTTTGGTCATGTGGAAACGCTGGAAGAACGGATCGAGCATCTGGACCGGCTGCGGCGTCAGCAGGACGCGACCGGTGGCTTTACCGCGTTCATCTGCTGGACGCATCAGCCTCCCGCCGAGGCTCCCTGGTTCGGGAAAGATGCTGATGCTGGTCGCAAAGGGGGCGTCGACATGTCGCAGCTGCACGAAGCGGGAGCGTTCGAATATCTCAAGACGCAGGCCGTGGCCCGGCTGTATCTCGATAACATTCCGAATATCCAATCCTCGTGGGTCACGCAGGGCGAGAAAATCGGCCAGCTGGCGTTGTTCTTCGGGGCCAACGATATGGGAAGCCTGATGATCGAAGAAAACGTGGTCTCGCAGGCGGGAACCGTGTTCCACCTGTCGCTGGACGCGATCCGGCGGTGCATCCAGGATGCCGGTTACATCCCGCGTCAACGGAACGTGCATTATGAGTATCTCGATGAACCTGCGCCGGTTGTTTGATTCGCGTTCCAGTCCCGGATGATTCGACTGATCGATCCTCGTCACGGGAACAGAGCTTTCCACCACTCCAGACTCCGGCTGGGAAGAGACAAAAAGAGTCACCTGTCTCCACGCTGTTGCCGAATTGATTTCAGAATCAGAGGCTGTGACCTGCCAGCGCAGCCTCCTCAACACCATTCGAATCGAGCCCATGCGAATTCGCGATGTCTATGCTGATGGCCGTTTCGGTCTTTCGTTCGAAGTCTTTCCCCCGAAGTCGGAGCAGGGGGACGCGTCGCTGCTGGAACATCTGGCACGGATGGTCGAGCGTCGGCCGGCGTTCATCTCCTGTACCTACGGGGCCGGGGGGAGCACCCGGGATCGCACTTTACGGATCTGCAACATCCTGCAGAACGAGCTGAAGCAGGTTGCCACCGCACACTTCACCTGTGTCGGTTCGACGCGTGAAGAACTGCTGGAGTGGTTACAGCGTGCCCAGGAAATTGGGGTGCGGAATATCATGGCCCTGCGGGGAGATCCGCCTGCCGGTGAAACGGCCTTTGTGCAGAAAGAGGGTGGGCTACGATACGCTGCCGAACTCGTCGAACTGATTCGCAAGCACTTTCCAGAGATGGGGATCGGTGTGGCGGGCTATCCGGAAAAGCATCCGGAAGCGATCGACGCCGCGTCGGATCTGGCCAATCTGAAACGCAAGATCGACGCCGGGGGAGATGCGGTGTACACGCAGCTCTTCTTTGATAATGACTGCTTCTTCCGGTTCCGGGAGCAGGCAGAGCAGGCAGGCATCCGGGCTCCGATTGTTCCGGGAATCATGCCGATCACCGAGTTCTCCCGCATCAAGCGGATTACCAGCATGTCCGCCTGCGAGATTCCGCAGGAACTCTTCCAGCAGCTGGAATCGTCTCAGGAAGACAAGGAAGCCCAGTATCGCATCGGGATTGATTTCGCGATCCGCCAGTGCCGCGAACTGATTGCCCAGGGTGTTCCCGGCATTCACTTCTATGTGCTGAACAAGTCGGACGCGGTGGAAGAGATTCTGAATGAACTTCCGCTTCCCGGGCGTGTCTGACGTCGAACTGGACCGCCTCTTTCCCTGCCGGCCGCTGCGGCATACCATCAACGGGTGGATGCGCTGCAGACCATTGAGGCGACCTGCCGGAGGAGTTGGCGGGCCCGTGAACTGCGCTGCGTCGTGTCAGGAGCCGGGTCTCCTTGTCGTCGCTCGATCTCGACCGTTGGTGACTTGATGACCGCCAAGAAGAAAAAAGCCGCCGATCCCAATTCGCAGACTGTCTGCCGGAATCGCCGCGCGCGACACGACTACGAAATCGTGGACGAACTGGAATGCGGCATCGTGCTCGCGGGGAGTGAAGTCAAAAGCATTCGCGACGGCAAGATGACGATTGATGAAGCCTTCGCCCGTGTCGAACGGAATGAACTGTGGCTCTTCAACGCCGATATCGGGATCTATCCACAGGCGACCTACCTGAATCATGAACGTCAGCGGCCGCGCAAGTTGCTGCTGAAGAAAAGCGAGCTTCGGAAGTTTGCCGAGACGGCGATGCAGTCGGGAATGACGCTCATTCCGCTGTCGGTCTATTTCTCTCGAGGACTGGTGAAAGTGCAGATCGGTTCGGCCCGGGGGCGGAAGGAATACGACAAGCGGCAGAAGATCAAGAAGAACGATGCCGACCGCACGCTGCGGGATGCGGTTCGCAAGCGGGTGTGACGGAGCCCCGGTTCAGCACGGTCTCGGGCGTTTCACCTGCCGATTCTCGTCCTGACACAAGACAAAAGACCGGCCCCCCACGTGGAGAGGCCGGTCTTATCATTCAACTCGATCCGGGTTTAAACCTGCAGAAGTCAACAGGCTCGTCCGGGCAGTCCGCTCGTGCAGGCCCGCACACAACCGGTTATACCTGCGAGCCGCAGCACTTCTTGTACTTCTTCCCGCTGCCGCAGGGGCAGGGATCGTTGCGGCCCACTTTTTCGTCGAAGTTGCGGATGGGGTCGACCGCCTGATCCGGTGCACCTGGAACCGGCTCTCCGGAACCGCTTTCGTATTCTTCAGCAGCCGAGCGGGCGGCCTGATGCTGTGCCTGGGCGTTCGACCAGAGGCTGTTGAGGAACTGCGGAGAGCTTTCGGACTCCAGCCGGAAGATTGCGGAAGTCGCCTGCTCGGCAATCCGGTCCCACATCTGCTCAAACGCTTTCATCCCTTCGCGTTTGTACTCGACTTTGGGGTCCTTCTGGGCGTAGCCGACCAGTCCGATCCCTGACCGGAGATGATCCATGTAATAGAGGTGCTCCTTCCAGGCCCCGTCGAGCATTTCGAGCAGCAGGTACCGTTCCGCCTGTCCGAGTTCGGGACGGTACTTGTGGTCGATCTTTTCCAGACAGGCCTGACGGGCCTGCTCGGTGGTCAGGTTCTTGAGCTCTGAGCCGCGGACCCGCACCCGGAACGTTTCCGAAACAAACTGGGCGAAATCTTCGATCGACCCGTTGCGGCGGGGAATGTAATCCTGAGACCGCTTCGGGAAGGTGTGGCCGAGTTTGTCTTCGAGGTCTTCGAACGCTTCGGTGCTGGGATAGTAGATCCGGCTGCGCTGCAGCAGAATCTCGGCCAGTTGCGGACGTTCTTTCTCTTTGACGTCGTCTTCGGTGAGGCTCGTTTCGAAACGCTGGTTGGCCCATTCCAGCAGCCCTTCACGGTCAGGCTGGGAACCGGCGAGATACCGGTTCATGCCGATCAGCACCGGGAAGCGGATTTCTTTCTCCCGGTACCGTTCCCGGACTTTGGACTGAATCAGGGGAATGGCCGCCGTGGGGTCTTCGTCCTTGGCAAACTCTTCGGGGAGCATCTCCACGCCATAGGTGTGACGCAGCCAGCCCGCGAGCTGCCGCTGGGGGAAATCGTCGGCGAGGATGGTCTCCAGGGGTGAAAGATCCATCCGGTCGATCGCTTCGGCGGCCCGTTGTGAGAGATAGCGGACGACATCATCCCGCTCGAATTCTCCTTCGGGGAGGTCTCCGCGAGCAATCTTTCGCAGCTCGCGGTCATTGATGTTCAGGTTGAAATGCCGGTTGGCCCAGGTGGCCAGTCCCTGCCAGGTCCATTCCCGGGAATCGACATCGCGGGGGAGTGCTTCATCGACCTGTTCTTCGATCAGGGTCTCTGATTGCCGCTGGGCTTCGTTCTTCAGATGCTCCGACATCTGTTCTTTGTTCATGTCCCGCAGGTCCTGCCAGTCGGTGACGATCCCGTACTGCTGGCTGGCGAAGGCGGAAGCGGTTTCCCAGCGATATTGCGGCGAGAGGAACTGCTGAGCCCATTTCTCGACCTGCTTGTCGAGCATCTCCAGCATCAGCTCGCGGCAGTTCGCACCGTCGAGAATCTTCTGGCGATAGCCGTAAACTTCTTTCCGCTGGTGGTCCATCACTTCGTCGTATTCGAGCAGGCTTTTGCGCGATTCGAAGTGGCGTTCTTCCACCTTCTTCTGGGCTTTCTGGATCTGTTTGGAGACCATCGGGTGCTCGATCGATTCTCCTTCTTTCATCCCCAGCCAGGTGAGCATGGATTTCACCCGATCGCCGGCGAAGATCCGCATCAGGTCGTCTTCCAGAGACAGGAAGAACCGGCTCGAGCCGGGATCTCCCTGACGGCCGGAACGTCCCCGCAGCTGCAGGTCAATCCGGCGGGAATCGTGCCGTTCGGTGCCGATGACATGCAGTCCGCCCAGCTCCGCGACCTGTCGCCCTTCCGCTTTCATCCCTTCCTTCTGGGCGATTTCATCGGCCAGGGCATCCCATTCCCGCTTGGGGACATCGAGCCGGGAGGGATACTTGTTCTTCAGAATATCCCAGGCCATGTGGTCGGCATTGCCCCCGAGAATGATGTCGGTTCCGCGACCGGCCATGTTGGTGGCGATGGTGACCTCATTCTTGCGACCGGCCTGCGCGACGATTTCGGCTTCGCGTTCGTGATATTTGGCGTTGAGCACGCTGTGCTTGATTCCCCGCTTGTCCAGCAGCGAGGAGAGCTTTTCGCTCTTTTCGATGGAAACCGTTCCGACCAGAATCGGGCGGCCGGTTTTATGCACTTCGGCGATTTCCTCGACGACCGCGTGCCACTTCTCTTTTTCAGAGCGGTAGATCACATCGTGGTGGTTGATGCGCTGCATCGGCCGGTTGGTCGGGACAGCGACCACGTCGAGCCCATAGATCTTGTAGAACTCGTTGGCTTCGGTCATGGCCGTCCCGGTCATGCCGCAGAGCTTTTTGTAGAGCTTGAAGTAGTTCTGCAGGGTGATGGTGGCGAGAGTCTGGGTCGTCTCCTTGACCCGCACTCCTTCTTTGGATTCCACCGCCTGGTGCAGTCCGTCGCTCCACTGCCGACCAGGCATTTTTCGGCCGGTATGTTCGTCGACAATGATTACTTCCCCCTGTTCGACAACGTAGTTGACGTCCCGCTTGTAGAGGTAGTGGGCTTTCAGGGCATTATCGATCAGGTGCGGCCATTCCATGTTCCCCGCGGAGTAAAAACTCTCGACGCCGGCCAGGTCTTCCGCCTTGCGAATCCCTTCATCGGTCAGATGGCAGGTATGTTCCTTTTCCTTCACTTCAAAGTGGACATCGCGGGTCAGCAACCGGGCGATGCGGTCCGCCTTGGGATACTTGGTGACGTCGTCGTGTGCCGGTCCGGAGATGATGAGGGGGGTCCGGGCTTCGTCGATCAGGATGTTGTCGATTTCGTCGACGATGGCGTAGTCGAGGGGGCCCTGCACCTGCAGTTCCCGCGTGGGCTTCATGTTGTCGCGCAGGTAGTCGAAGCCGAATTCGTTGTTCGTCCCGTAAGTGATGTCGGCCGCGTATTCCTTCTGGCGTTCGTGCGGCTGCATGTGAGACTGAATGGCCCCCATGGACAGGCCCAGGCCCATGTGCAGAGGGCCGATCCATTCCATGTCGCGCTTTGCCAGATAGTCGTTGACGGTGACGACGTGCACCTTTCCCTTGAGGGCGTTGAGATAGGCGGGGAGCGAAGCGACCAGGGTTTTTCCTTCCCCGGTGACCATTTCGGCGATCTTTCCCTGATTGAGGATGTAGCCCCCGACCATCTGCACGTCATAGTGCCGCATCTGCAGAAAACGGACCCCCGATTCGCGCACCGCAGCGAAGGCTTCGGGAAGGACATCGTCGAGCGTCTTGCCGTCGGCGAGCTGGGCCTTCAGTTTGTCGGTCGTCGCTTTCAGCTCGGCATCGGTCAACTTCTTCATCTCTGCTTCCAGAGAGTTGATCCGGTCAAGAGTCGACCCGGGGATCACTCGCGACGAGCCATCTTTCTCGCGGATGTAGCCGATGTTGCGGATCGCCCGTTCGTTGGCGGAGCCGAACATGCCGCGGATCAGCGATTCGATAAACGCAGTGATCGCAGTGAAAAATTCGCCGAGACGATCAATGAAATCCATTTGTTCCAATCCAGACGTTTCGGAGGTTGCATCTCGCGGGCAAGCGCGTCCGGGGGGCCCGAGCGTCACTCCGTCGACGAGAGCAGCAAAGCCGGATGAGCCGCGTCCCCCCGGCCGGGATTGACTCAATCACTGGCAAATCGGGAGGGGAGCCATCTCATCAGGGGCATCAACTGCCGGCTGGCGGGAACGTTAGCCGCAACCCGCCATCGCAACAAAGTTTATTTTGACGGTCAAAATGGGTCAATACGCCCGACAGGGGAGTCGGGGGCAAGATTTTCATCATTTCTGAAAAGTAAAGAACCTTGGGTCGCAGGAGTTGAACCGGCCAGAACTGCGCCTTGGGCTGGGGTGAGGCCGTTGTTGAGGGATCAACGTGCGGTTGGAAACGGCTTGGTACCGAACGTGTAGTGAGATGCAACGAGTTTGGAAGAGGTTGCAAAAAAGGCTTGTACGTCAGATGCGGCACCGTCGCAATTATTGACACTCCCCGACCTGACTGTTACGCTCGACAGGATATTCATTTCCCGGTTTTATTCGTGCAGTTTTGTATTCTGCGGACGCGACACTTTTTTCGTCGTCTCCCGCGGAGCCCTTTCATCTGATCGTTTCCGGTCACAAGAATTTCTGCCTCAGATTACTGGCGTTTAGAAACAAGAAGGACAAGCAAAGCTGAAGTTACCCGGAGTTTAAGCGCTATGCGGCAGGCAGAATTGAAGGTCGCCTCAGGCAAGCAGGTGGGTAATACCATTCCACTTCCTCAAGGCCGGTTCCTGATTGGACGGGAAGAAGATTGTAACCTCCGTCCGAACAGCGAGCTGGTAAGCAGGCACCATTGCGTCTTTAATGTGGATGAGTACTCAGTTCGGGTTCGGGATCTCGGCAGCACGAACGGTACGCTCGTCAACGGCGAGCGGATCCGGGGTGCGGTGATCCTGAATCAGGGCGATGTCGTTTCGATCGGAAAGATCGATTTTCAGGTCGTCATTCATGAGTCAGCCCAAGACACGGCGACTCATATCGCTCTCGACAGCGAGACCCGGATGATGCCCGCTCCCAAGGCAGAGCCGACCCTCTCGGAGTCTCCCTCTTCTGGTGAGCTGGAGTTGAATCAGCCTTCTGCCACCGACACCATCCAGATGCCGGTGGCGTCGCAGATTCTGCCGGTGGCTGGCCCTGCTGCTCCCCCCGCGGGAGATACCCAGTTCATGGGACAGATGGGAATGCCGATGCAGCCCACGCTCGGCTACCCGCAAATGGGGTATCCTCAGATGATGCCTTACGGCTATCCGGGGTATCCACCCATGCCACAGCAGATGGGCTATCCGATGCCCGGCATGTATCCGCAGATGCCGATGCCTCAGATGCCCCCGATGATGCCAGCGCCGCCTCAGGCCCCCGAACCGGAAGTTCCTGCGCCGGTGGTCGACAATATCGGGCTGCGATTGCCCAACCCGGAAGAGACGGGTGCCAAGCCTCCCGCTCCCAAGCCGGTAGAAACCGGTGAAAAGACCGCTGACGCGAAGGCCAAGGAAGAAGCTCCCAAGCGAGCGGCCGACATTATCAACCAGTATCGCAGTCGCCGTCCGACGACCTGAGCGGGCGTCCCTGCTGAGATCGCCCGCGTCAGCCCAAGGGGATGCGGAGCGGGGGACTGTCTCTGGTGACAACGCACCTTGTCAGTATGCCGACTGCATCGATCGCTTGAGGGCCAGCGCTCGAGGGCTGCTTGATTCCCCGGCGACACTGGCCTACGCTCCTGCGCTGTCTCCTTTCTCTCAGTCGCATGGAAGCCGGTCCCATGTCTGCTGCTCTGATCAACCAACGACTCCAGTTTGGGCTCGACGCTTCTGCGGTCGCCGAACGTCTGGTGCTCGATTACTACCTTCAGTCCGGTTTGCAGGTGGACTGGAAGTCGGACCTGTCCCCCGTCACTGCTGCCGATCGCGGGGCTGAAGAACTCTTGCGGCAACAGATTCTGAAGAACTTTCCAGAGGACGCCGTGCTCGGAGAGGAGTTCGGGGAGACTCCCGGGTCCAGTGGATTCCGCTGGATTCTGGATCCTGTTGACGGCACAAAGTCTTTCATCCATGGAACCCCCTTGTTCGGGATGCTGGTCGGACTGCAGTTTCGGGGAGAGCCCGTCGCGGGGATCTGTCGTCTGCCTGCGGTTCGTGAGGTGATCTATGCCGCACGAGGTGAGGGGGCTTGGTGGATTCGCGGTGATCAGCCGGCCGTCCGGGCTCAGGTCACGGGACAAACCCGCCTGAAAGAATCTCTCTTCTGCTATACCGCCGTCGAGGGATTTACCGAGATTGGTCGACTGGACGCTCTGGAGAAGCTGTCGGCGGGCACCCGCCTTTCACGGGGCTGGGGAGACTGCTACGGACACATGCTGGTGGCGACGGGACGGGCGGATCTGATGGTCGATCCGCTGCTGGCGGAGTGGGACGCCGCGGCGCTGATCCCTATTATCCAGGAGGCCGGCGGTGACTTCGTCAACTGGAATGGTGAGTCGAGCGCCACCGGCGGGAATGGCATCTCACTGACACCGGCGCTGCGGAATGAGGTGCTCAAACTTCTGCAGGCTTAGAGCAGGTCGCACTTGTCGGTTCCCGCGCTGCGAACGTGAATGAATAATCGAAGGGACGCTTCTTCGTGATGAGAGCGGGGCGATTCCGAATCAGATGGACAAGTGGGCCGGTGTCGGCCTGAACGGAACAGAACAGCTCCGGTTCTAACCGGATATTAAGGCGGATCGTGGAAGAGGAAGAAAACGTCGAATCCCCCTTGAATGATCTGGCCTGGGATCTGGTTCACCAGATTCTATCGGAGGCGGACGAGCTTCGTGTTCAGCCGGTGGCCGAGCAGGGTGCCGGCGTCGTGCTGGATTTCGGCGTGGAGGCGGACGGCAGTCTGTCGGCAGGCCTGGCACTGGCGGAAGTCTGCATGGCAGGTTTGTGCCAGCTGTCGATCGTTCCGGGGACTGTCGGGGGAATCGGCTGGCCGACGCTGTTCGTGCAGACCGACAATCCGCTCGAAGCCTGCCTGCTCAGCCAGTACGCGGGCTGGCAGATCTCGCTGGGAAAATACTTCGCGATGGGCTCGGGGCCGATGCGGGCGGCCGCCTTGAAAGAGCCCTTGTTCGAGGAACTCGACTACAGCGAGACCGGCTACGGGGTCGTGGGAGTGCTGGAAAGTTCCCGTCTCCCCTCGCGCGAGGTGGTGGAATACATTGCGAAGACCTGCCGGGTCGCTCCCGATCAGGTCGCGCTGCTCGTCGCGCCGACATCCAGCATCGCCGGGAATCTGCAGGTGGTCGCGCGGAGTGTGGAGACCGCGATGCACAAACTGCACGAGGTCGGCTTTGATGTGCTGCGGGTCGAGTCGGCGTGTGGCAGTGCTCCGATCTCTCCGGTGGCCGCCGACGATCTGACCGGTGTCGGCCGGACGAATGATGCCATCCTGTATGGAGGCCGGGTGACGCTGTACGTCACCGGCGACGATGAATCGATTGCCGAGATCGGACCGCGGGTCCCCTCTTCGGGTTCGGCAGCCTATGGCAAGCCGTTCCTGGAGTTGTTTGAAGCGGCCGGGCGGGATTTCTACCAGCTGGATCCGCTGCTGTTCAGTCCGGCGGAAGTGGTCTTTCAGAACCTGGAGACCGGCCGGGTTCACGTGTTCGGCAGCGTGAATGAGAGTATCCTGAGATCGTCATTTGGAATTTAGAGGCTTTGAATTTTTGATGGCCCCGTCCTCACCGCGCGGGGGCGGGCTCTCGACCCGATGTGAAGCTCGTTGCGCGGCCCTTGGCAGAAGCAGGCCGGGGGTGGGAGAGTTTTCCGCCGAACCACCGTCGCGGAAGGGTGGGAACGGTGACTGTCACGAATCTGCACGGAGATGTTGGTGTGGCAACAACCGCGCTGAAGGGACCTGGGTCCGATCTGCTCTGGCGCCGATTCTGGGCAGCCGCGTGGCTGGTCTTTGCCGCCTGGCTGCTGTATCGGGCGATCTTTGTCGGTGCCGGGTCCGCCTACGTCACCGAGATGAACGGCCGCGTTCTGGAAGCGAGTCGGAACGACTTCATCGCGGGGACTGCCGAATACAGTTTGATCCGCACCGTCGGGGTCTGGTTTGCCGCCTTCTTGACGCTGGCTGTGATTTCCTTCCTGTACCGTGACAACGCCTGCTACAAATTCAGCGAATCGATCTTCGTGGGCGTGTCGGCGGCCTACTGGATGGTCGTGGCATTCTGGACGGTGATGATTCCGAATTTGGCGGGGAAGATCTGGCCGGCGTGGATCCAGTCGTGGGCGCTGCCGGGACTGTCGCCGGTGCGGGAAGCACGGTGGTGGCTCTATTTTCTCCCGCTGATTCTGGGAGTGATGCTGCTTTGGCGACTCGCGCCCCGGGGAGGGTGGATCGCCCGTTGGCCGCTCGCCTTCATCATTGGTTCGTTTTCGGGAATCCGCTTGCTGGGCTTCATTCAGGCCGACTTCCTGGGACAGATCAACGGGAGCATTCAGCCGCTGATCGTGCTGAATTCCGACGGCGGAATCGATTTCGGCCGCAGCCTGCAAAGCATGCTGCTGCTGGCCAGTCTGCTGGCCACGCTGGTCTATTTCTTCTTCTCTGTGGAACACAAAGGGGTCGTGGGGAAGGTGTCGCGGGCCGGTGTCTGGGTGCTGATGATTACATTTGGTGCGGTGTTCGCGTTTACCGTCATGGGGAGAATCGCATTGCTGGCGAGCCGGTTTTCGTTTCTGTTTGGCGACTGGCTCTGGCTGATGCCCAACTAAGTTTCTCCGATGCGCCGGAACCCCGGTGCTGCGGAGAGAGCCGCTGTCGTGACGTCTACCGGGGCTTCCCTGTCTCGGAATCGTTTCCCCTTGAGCGAAGTGTGGCACTCGATGTTGACCGTGGATGAAGCACTGCAGCGAATTGTGGAGTCGATCCCCTCTGCCGTGGGCGTGTCGTTGCCGCTGCAGCTGGCCCGGAACTGCGTGCTGGCGGCCGATGTGCGGAGCGGCTGTGACTCTCCCCCTTTCGATAAGGCGATGATGGATGGTTTCGCCATCCGTTCGCTGGATCTTGTCGATGGAAAAGGGACCCTCGCGATCATCGGAGAAGTAGCTGCTGGGGCGGTTGCGGATCGGGCCGTCGGGAGGGGGGAGGCGCTCCGGATCATGACCGGCGCTCCGATTCCCGCAGGAGTCGACGCCGTGGTGCCGGTGGAATGGACGACGACGGACAGCACCACGGTTCGCATTCAGTCCCCGGGCAAGCCGGTTGGTGAGGGGCTGAATATTGTCCGGCAAGGGACGGCCATGTCGCAGGGAGAGGTGATCCTGTCGGCCGGTCGGCGGTTGCTGGCGCCGCAACTCGCGCTGCTCGCGGAAGCGGGGATCGCGACTCCCTATGTGCGACGTCCTCCGCGAGTGGCCATCCTGGCGACCGGAAACGAGCTGGTTCCCGTGGACCAGATTCCCGGACCGGGAGAAATTCGCAATACCAATGCCCTGATGCTGGCCGCTCAATTGCAGCAGTTCGGCGCAACCCCCATCGATCTGGGGATTGCGCGCGATGAACGTGAGTCGCTGAGGGAAAAAATTGCGGCCGGGCTGCAGGCCGACTTTTTCGTCCTCTCGGGAGGAGTTTCTGCAGGAACTTACGATCTGGTCCCCTCCGAACTGCAGGCTGCGGGAGTTCGTGAAGTCTTTCACAAAATCGCGATGAAGCCGGGAAAGCCGTTGTGGTTCGGGATTCGGTCCGGTGCGGGAGCCAGCCCTTGCGCGGTGTTCGGGCTCCCGGGGAATCCGGTCAGCAGTCTGCTCGGCTGCGAACTGTTTCTGCGGACGGCGATTCGGGCGTTCGTCGGTCTCAGTCCGGCGGTCGCTCCTCGTGTCGTCGCCCGTCTGGCCGTCGCTTTTTCTCACAAAGGAGACCGCGAAACCTGGTACCCGGCCCGGCTCTCCATGGGACCGCAGGGAATGCAGGTCTCCCCGGTGAACTGGAAAGGCTCATTCGATCTGCGAAGTCCGGCGGACGCGAACTGCAGCGTTCGCTTCACGCCGGGGGACCGGTTGTGGGAGGCGGGGACGGAGGTCGAAGTGCTCGTGTGGGGAGGCAGTCTGGAGAGTTGAGGTTCCCCCAGCCCGTCATTCCTGCAAAACTGTTGCCAAGGGGCATCACCCCAGCAATGATTGATGGAAGTTGCAGCCCTCCTGTGTGGGGTGACTGCTGCAAAAGCAGTGCGTCGCGCGCCCGTATCATTTCAGGCCGCCCCAGGGTGGGGGTGGTGATCCGAGAAGGCTGCGAACGGACGATTTTCACGGATCTCAGCGAGGCAGACAGCGAATCATGAGTGGTGCCCTCACGGACGAGGCAAACATGAATCAGGCCGAGAACGAAGGGCCAGGCGGTCATCAGCGTCTGGTGGAAATTATTTCCCGCGGTCAGCGGAGTCGTCCTGGATTCACCGGGGGGCTGGTGCTGTCGCTGCTCTCCGGACTGCTGATGTGGGCTGCATTCACTCCGCTGGACTGGGGACCGCTCGGCTGGGTCTGTCTGGTGCCGATGCTGCTGCTCGTCCGTCTGGAGCAACGGACGCGCTGGATGTACCGCAACCTGTATAACGCCGGCTTGATCTTCTGGCTGGTAACGCTGCAGTGGATGCGACTGGGCGATCCCACCATGTATTTTGCACTGTTTGCGCTCGCGGCGTATCTGGCGTTTTACTGGCCAATTTTTATTGGCGTCACGCGGCTTGCGGTGCATCGACTGAATCTCCCCATGATTCTTGTGGTGCCGGTGTTCTGGACCGGGCTGGAGTATCTGCGGGCGCATCTGATGACCGGGTTTGCCTGGTATTTTCTGGGGCACACCCAGTATCGCTGGGTCTCCCTGATTCAGGTCAGTGATCTGGTGGGGGCTTATGGAGTCTCCTTTGTGGTCGCGGCCGCCAACGCCGGACTGGCACAGCTGATTCCCTTCCAGTGGTTGCGACCGTTGGATCTGGCGTGGCCCAATGAGGTGGAGAAGCAGCGACAGGCGGAAGCGCTCCGGAGTCCGTGGCGTGTGGCGATCATTCCGGTCGTCCTCGTCGGTGCCTGTGTGGCGTATGGAGTCGTCCGTCGCGGACATGAGCCGTTTCCCCTGGGGCCTCGTGTGGCTCTCATTCAGGGGAATTTCCCGGCGTCCGTTCACGATGACCGTGACCGCTGGGTCGAGATTTATTCCACGCATCAGCAGCTGACCGCCAAGGCGGTTCTGCTGCAGCCCGATCTCGTGGTCTGGCCCGAAGGAATGTTCCGTTACCCGATGTGGCAGCACGCCGAAGGGATGACTCATGAACAGCTGGCGGAACTGGATCCGGGAATTCCACCGATGGTCTGGTCGAGCCGGGATGCTCAGAAGAAGCTCGCCGATCTCGCCGAAATGGCGAACGCCGCATTGATTGTGGGAATCAGTATCTTCGATGCCGTTCCCGGCAGTTACGGAATCTATAATTCCGCCGCGTTCGTGCAGCCGGGCAGCGGAGTGACCGATCACTACGACAAGATGCACCGCGTCCCGTTCGGCGAGTATATCCCGCTGAAGGACTGGTTCCCGTTCCTGCAGGCCGCTACACCGTATCGTGGCAATTTTGGAATCGATGCCGGAAGCGAGGCGCATCTCTTCCGCTACAAGGACTGGCAGTTCATTCCGCTGATCTGCTTCGAAGACACGGTTCCGCATCTTGTTCGCAAGATCGTCAAAAGTGCTGAAGATGACAGCGAACAGACGCAGGTGCTCGTCAATGTGACGAACGACGGCTGGTTCCACGGTTCCAGCGAACTGGAGCAGCACCTGATCACGGCAGCCTTCCGCTGTGTGGAAACCCGGACGCCCCTCGTCCGGGCGGTGAACACCGGAATTTCTGCCATCATCGATGGTGACGGAGTCGTCCGCGAACCGGAGAAGTTTATCGATCTCGACGCGCAGCGCGCGGGTGAGACGCCGCGCGAGTCGATGCGTGATCCCCGCACCGGCAAGTTTCATAAGCAGCTGAATTGCGCCCTGGTGGCCGATGTCCCACTCGATCCCCGCCGGAGCCTGTACCTCAGAGGAGGAGACTGGTTTGCGGCAGCCTGTCTGGTGGCGTTCTGTGCTCTGGGGTTACAGGGTTGCCTGATGAAGAGCCGTCAACAGGTTGCTTAGCGCAGGCGGTTCTTGTCAGCGCCCGCGCGGCGAGGAGGGGCTCCCCAAAGTGAAAGTGCGCGAGGGAGTCAGAACTCGGATTCTGAACGGGGAGGACTTCCCCCCAAGGGGCCGCTCAGCGGTGGCCTCGACCTCAAAGACACACAGGAGAGGAACGGCAGCGGAAATCCAGCTTCGCACGTGGATCAATGTGCGGCCCGATGCCAACTTCGAAATTTCTGCGGCGAAGTTCTGTTGCACCTGAAAATGACTGATATGCTGCTGGATGGGACCGATCGTCAACTGACGATGCGGTGAGCGCCACGACGTTCTGTCAATTGAGGACACGCGAGGCGGGGCACGTCCGGCGTTGCGTGTCCGGATTCCTGATCGGAGCAGCCAGATGCAGAGTTCCAGCCTGTCCGGATGGTCGCCAGAGGAGTCGCCTTTCAGCCGTCGCCGTCTCCTGCAATGGGGATCGCTGACGGCGCTGACGGTGGCGGGAAGTCCACCGTTGCTGGCGAGGTCTCTCGTTCCGGCGGGCGCTCAGGGGAAGGAAGGGGCTTGTATTCTCATCTGCAACCGGGGAGGACCGAGTCAGCTGGATCTGTTCGATCCCAAGCCACTGGCTCCGTCCGAATTTCGAGGTCCGTTTCGCGCCATCCCGACCTCCGTGGCTGGATTGCAGGTGAGCGAACTGCTGCCGGGACATGCCCGTCTGGCGAATCGCATCGCGGTGATCCGCTCCTGCCACCATGCGGGGCCTGCCATTCACGACTCGCTGCCCAATGAAACGGGGGGAGCAGAGAGTGTCGACGGACTGGCCGCCTCTCTCCCTTCGCTGGATGGGAGCGCGACGGTTGATCTGGGCCGAATGGAAAGAACGGATGCTCTCCCCGCTCAGCTGCAACGGGCCTGGAGTCTTACGCAGGAACCGCCCGCGGTGTTGGAGCGCTACGGTCGAACCCGCTTCGGACTCAGTTGCCTCCGCGCACGTCGGCTGATTGAAGCGGGAGTCCGGTTCGTTGGTGTCCCGTCGTTCCCCTCAATCTTCGATGAATCGACGTGGGACATCCACGGCCGAAAACCCTTTTCCACCATGACATCGCTGAAGAATCGGGTCGCTCCGATCTACGACAGGGCCTATACCGCACTGGTCGAGGACCTGGAAGCGAGAGGCCTGCTGGAGGGGACCCTCGTGGCAGCATTGTCGGAATTCGGCCGCAGCCCCCGGATCAATCAGGACGGAGGACGAGACCACTGGACCCGCTGTTATTCGGTGACGTTCGCAGGGGGAGGCGTGCAGGGGGGACGGGTGATCGGAGCGAGCGATTCCTGCGGGCAGGAGCCGGTCGAGCGTCCCGTCAGTCCGGAGGAGCTGGCTGCGACCATTGCCCGGTGTGTCGGCCAGGCGAGCGGACCGCGGGTGGCCCGTCCCGTCGACGAGCTGTTTTGAGCGATTTTTCCGAGCGATCTGTGTAATCCCGGTGACCGGACCGGCCCCCGGGCTCTCCGACTGTTTCGATCGGGGGGACAATTCCGTTCTTCAATTCACCTGTCCGGTGGTCTAAACTGAAAGGAGAGCCTCTTTGCGCCCCCGAGGTGGCGCGCTTTGACAAACCCTGATGTGAGGTTGGCACCGTGGCGGAAGCGGACACAATCGACGGCTGGGATCTCGTGAACTGCGTGGCAACCGGCAGCGTCACCCAGATCTGGGAAGTGGCACAGGGGGGCCAGTCGATGGCCATGAAGCTGCTGTTGCCCGAGGCCTACAAGCTGTCGGAACACCGCGGCGCGCTGAAACACGAATACAAGGTCGCCAAGGGGCTGCAGCATCCCAACATCATTCGGGTGGAAGGCCTGAAGATGTCCCGCAAGCACGGCTACTTCCTGATGGAATATTTCCGCGGGGGGAATGTCAAAGGGCTGATCCGCAGCGAACGTGCAGCGACACAGGGCAAAGCCAAAAAGCTGATGGAATGTCTCTCGCAGGCCCTGGGGCACCTCCACGAGAAGGGTTGGGTCCACAAGGACGTCAAGCCGGACAACGTGCTGCTGACGAAAGCGGGCGATGTGCGGCTGATCGATTTCTCTCTGGCCAGCGGGCAGGGAAATCCGGTGATTCACGCGGTCTCCAAGAAGTCGAGCATCGCGATTCAGGGAACTCGTACGTACCTCGCGCCGGAGTTGATTCGACGGGAACGGCTGACATTCTCCGCCGACATGTACAGTCTGGGAGTTCTCCTTTTCGAAGTGCTGACGGGGCATCCACCGTTCCGGACCGCGAATCCCAATGACCTGCTGATGATGCATGTCCGCGATAAGCCGGCCGCCCCCTCAGACATCGACAAGAATATCACGCCGGAAGTGGACCAGCTGGTTCTGCGGATGCTCGCCAAGTATCCCAAAGAACGCCCCGCCAATATGCAGGAGGTCTTTTCTGCAGTGCGTTCGCTGAAGTTTTTCAAGGAAGATCCGGTCGAGCTGGCCCGGTCACGTGCGGAAGAGTTTGCGAAGTCCGACGCGCAGGCGCAGAATGACCGCCTCAACAGCCGGCTCGATGCGCTGCGCACGGAATCGGGCGAGGCTCGTCCGGCACCCAAACCGAAGCCCAAGCCGGTGGTGACACTGAAGGAAGAAAAAGGGGCGAAGAAGCCTGCAGCTCCGGCGGCTGCGCCCGTTGCCGCAGCCGCTGCTCCCCCGCCGATGTACCCGCCTCAGCCATTCCCCGGCTACCCGGGGATGCCCTATCCCGGCGCACCGATGATGCCCGGTATGCCAATGGGAGGATTTCCCATGCAGCCCGGAATGCCGATGCCCGGATATCCCGGGATGCCGCCGCAGGGGATGCCCATGCCAATGCCGGGGGGCTTTCCGGGGATGCCCGGACAGATGATGCCGGGACACCTGACGCCTGGGCAGGGAATGCCTGGGCAGGGAATGCCGATGCCGCCGGGGCCGTTCCCCCCCATGCCGGGGATGCCGCCGGGGATGGGCCTGCCTCCTCAACCCGGAATGCCGATGCCGGCAACCCCGCAGCCACCTCGTCCCGTGCCGGCCGGGCCAGCGCCTGCTAACGTACCTAACCGTCCCGTTCCGGCAGCCGCCCCGCCGGAAGACATTCCCCTCGCGTCGATCGACGACCTGCAGATCGAGTAACTCTCTGTTCCGCAGTGATTTGCAACTCGGACATTCGCTCCCTCCTCTTCTCGATGGAAGGGGAGGCGGGCGGGGTGTCCAGAGACCCTCGCGGGAGTTAAACTTCCACCAGTCCGGGAGGGAGAGCAGTTGAGCGGTTTCCAGCCCCTTCCGGTCACTGTTTTCGAGTGACCCGATTTCATGCCAGCTCCCCTGCCGCTGCCGTTCGAACGTCGCATTCACGATCTGGAAAAACAGGTCGAAGCTCTGGAGGCGGAACCGAATCCGACCTCAGCCACCCGCGAAGCCGTGCGCAATATGCGGACGGAACTGACAAAGCTTCGACGCGAGATCTATGACCAGCTCAATCCCTGGGAGATTGTGCAGGTGGCCCGGCACGAAGCCCGCCCGAAAGCTCTGGACTACATCGAGCTGGTATTCGATGAATTTGTGGAACTGCACGGCGACAAGTCCTTCGGAGACGACCGGGCCATTCTGACCGGGCTGGCGAAGCTCGACGACCGGAAGGTGATGCTCGTCGCACAGCAGAAGGGACGCAACCTGCAGGAGCGGATTGCACACAACTACGGCATGGCGCATCCGGAAGGCTACCGGAAAGCACTAGCCAAGATGCAGATGGCCGCCAAATATCATTTGCCCATCATCTGTCTCATTGATACCGCCGGAGCCTATCCGGGGATCGGGGCGGAAGAACGGGGACAGGCGTATCAGATTGCCTACAACCTGCGGGAGATGTCCCGCATCAACACCCCGATCGTTTGTGTCGTGATCGGGGAAGGGGGGAGCGGAGGAGCTCTCGGGATCGGAATTGGCGATCATGTGGCGATGCTCCGCTTCGCCTACTACTCGGTGATCAGCCCGGAAGGTTGCGCGGGGATTCTCTGGAAGCATTCCAAGCATGCCGATAAAGCCGCACAGGCCCTGCGGTTTACCTCAAAGGACCTGCTCGGTTTTGGGATCGTCGACGAAGTGGTGGATGAACCGCTGGGAGGCGCTCACCGTGACCACCGTCGGATGGCGACGTTGCTGAAAGCCTCGCTGACCGAGGCACTCAAGAAACTGTCTGACATTCCGCCTGAGGAACTGCTGGAGCGAAGGTATCAGAAATTCCGTCGCATTGGTGAATTTGAAGACCAGTCCGCAGGGGCGGGGGTTTGATTGATATCGCTACAGGTCGCCAGTCGACTGTGACGAATAAGCGGGCTTTGACGTGAGATTTCGGCGGAATCCGGTTGCAAAGCTGAAGTTTCAGTTTGTGCTGTTTCCAAATGAAACATAGGCTCATTGCAAGAGCAAAGCCGTTTCTGAGCGGACGTTGGCCGGGCGCTCCTTGGCTGGCGAGGATGAATGTCTGTTTATCTCGGACCATGTACTGACGTGGACTCCGATTCGGAACGCTGTGCAGGCTGCACGCCGAGTTCTGTTGGCCGGGCCATAGGGCAATGACAGAGATCCGGAGAGCTGGCGAGCCGCCAGAACCCTCCAGCCTCGACAGGGGCAGCATGTGCAGCTTGCAGAATGCGTTCTGACAGACGCAGGGGCATGGTGAGTGCCGGGAGCAATATGACTTCTTCGGATGCAAATCGCCTGGATTTGACGGACGGCGGGAGGGAAGATGGGCTGCCCACTCTGGCCGAAACCCGGATCATGGGGGGAGAGGATGAATCGCATCGTCCCCGTCCGAATCTTTCGGCTGAGGGCTGGGTCGGGCGGAAGATTGGCAAATACCAGATCACCGGCATCCTGGGCATGGGGGGGATGGGAATCGTCCTGCGTGGCCATGATGAAGGGATCGACCGCGACGTCGCCGTCAAAGTGCTGCCAGAGGAACTGGCCTCCGATGAAGTTGCTCTGAATCGCTTCCTCTCGGAAGCCCGGAGCGCGGGGAAGCTGCATCACCCGCATACGGTGACGATTTACGAAATTGGAAAAGAGGGAAACATCCACTATCTCGCGATGGAGATTGTCGCGGGCGGAAGTGCGGCCGATGAACTGCGTCGGCGCGGCCCCTATTCGGTGGGTGAGGCGACCCGGCTGACGATTGAAGCCTGCATGGGCCTGCACGCGGCACACAAACAGGGAATCATTCACCGTGATATCAAGCCGGCGAACCTGCTGCTGACCCCGGAAAAAATGGTGAAAGTCTCGGACTTCGGTCTGGCGAAGCGTGTGCAGAGTTCCGGACTGAATGCGACTCAGGCCGGACAGATTGTCGGAACTCCGTACTTCATGAGTCCCGAACAGTGTGAATCCCGGAAGATCGACGCTCGCAGCGACATCTATTCTTTGGGGGCAACGTACTACAGCCTGCTGACGGCACGCAGCCCCTATCAGGAGAGCGACAGCGTCGTGCAGGTGATGTACGCGCATTGTCACGCCGCTCGCCCCGACCCGCGCGAGGTGAGTGCACTGATCCCGCTGGCCTGTGCCATGATTATCGAACGGGCGATGGCGACCGATGTGCAGCTGCGCTATCAGAACATGGAAGAGTTACGACGCGATCTGGAGGCGGTTCTGGCCGCTCTCTCCGGCGCGGGAATCGTGCTGCCCAGTCAGGACAGGACTCAACGGATCGACCGACCGCTCCCTGCGCTGCCGGCGGAACGACGGACCTGGCTCTGGGGAGCGGTGGCGGGAGGCGTCCTCGTTGCGACCGCATTGATTGCCGGGCTCGCGACGCTGCTCTCCGCCCGGGGCACACCTGGCTCCGTGGCCGCCGCGAATGAGCAGGCCGCGACGCCACCGGTCGCGGCAGTCGCTCCCGCCGCAGCGGTGGTCCCACTGATTCCACCACCGGTCGGACCTCCCCTCCGGGTCGGCATTCTGCATTCACTGACCGGGAGTATGGCGAACAGCGAATCGCCTGTGGTCGATGCGACACTGCTGGCCATCGAACAATTGAATCAGCGCGGAGGAGTTCTCGGCCGTCCCGTGGAAGGGATCGTGGCCGATGGCAAATCCGATCCGGACGTCTTTGCGGAAGAGGCTGCCCGCCTGATTGAGAAAGAAGATGTCTGCACGGTCTTCGGCTGCTGGACGTCGGCCAGCCGTAAAACCGTGATTCCGGTGTTCGAGCAGGCGAATCATCTGTTGCTGTACCCGGTGCAGTATGAAGGGGCAGAGGAATCTCCGTATGTGGTCTACACGGGGGCGGCTCCGAATCAGCAGATCATTCCGGCGATCAAGTGGGCCTACGCGTTCCTGGGGAAACGCAAGTTTTATGTCGTGGGTTCCGACTATGTCTTTCCTCGCGTGGCTGCAGAAATCATCAAAGATCAGCTGGCGGAACTTGGCGGACAGCTGGTCGGTGAAGACTTCATTCCGCTGGGTGGACTGGATGTCCATGACGTTGTCGGCCGGATTCAGGCGGCCCAGCCCGACGTCATTCTGAACCTCATCAATGGCGATACCAACACCATCTTTTTTAACGAGCTGAGACGCGCAGGGCTGACTCCGCAATCGGTTCCCACGATCTCGTTCAGCGTGGGTGAAGAAGAGCTCCGCCGTTTGCGTGTCGCCTCGATGGCGGGGGACTTTGCGGTCTGGAACTATTTCCAGAGCATTGATTCTCAGGAGAATAAAGAGTTTATCGCCGCATTCCGCAAGCGCTACGGTCCACAGCGAGTCGTCAACGACCCGATGGAAGCGGCCTACTTCGGAGTCTTCCTGTGGGCCCGCGGAGTCGAGGCGGCCCGCTCACTGGTGCCGGCGGACATTCGTCTGGGAATCAGGGGGCAGGAAGTCAAAGCTCCCGAGGGCCGGGTGAAGATCGATCCCCAGACGCAACATACGTTCAAGACGCCCCGGATTGGTCGGGTGCAGCCGGATGGACAGTTTCTCATCGTCTGGACCGCCGCCGAACCGGAGGCTCCGGTTCCGTTTCCGCCAACACGCTCCCGGGAGGAGTGGGAGCAACTGCTGCAGAAGCTGTATCGCGGCTGGGGAAATCACTGGTCCCTGCAGACTCAGTAATTTCGAGCCTGGTCAGTTCTGCTCGGGGGCAGCACGCGGAATTGGACTTTGGACAACTCACGGCGCGTGCTGCCTGTCACGACAGAGAGCCCGATGATTATTTGAACTTGAGCGTCTTCCGGAGCTGTTCCATCAGATCGAGATAGGCCTGCGGCGACTTGCCCTCCATCAGGACTTCCTGAACGACAAACAGCCGACGCTGGTTACCCTTGTGGGGAATCGCGTAGGCGTACTGCACGACGGTCGCCCCTTCCTGCTTGATGACAATCTTCTGTCCCGCGACCTCTTGGCCATCAAACTTTTCGACCACCGGGAAGATCTGACAGTTCGGGCGGCCGAAGCGATTGGCCAACTCGCTGACATAACCTGCGGGGGTCAGTTCCTCATTGGCGACGAAGTACAGAATCGTTGTTTCCTTGCCCCCGAGATTCCAGATTTTCAGACCCGGAGTATCGAGATTGGCCGTCCAGCTGAACCGGGCCGGATATTCAAACTCAATCTCCCCATAGGGAAACTTGCGGACATCGCCCTGGTTCAACGTCACCTGCGGATCGCGAAACGCTCCGCTCACCTTGACGGGATGGCCCGGGGTCAGCGGCACCCGTTGCGAACCGATCGTCAAGGTGTACGCGAGCGGCGGCTCGACCTTCTCGTCCAGCTGTTCGGCAGCGGTGACCGGAAACGTTAAGAACGGCAGCAGGAGCAGGGCGATCCTGAAACTCTTCATCTAACACCTCGGTCAGGAATTTGAAGGGTGACCCATGGTTGAGTTATCGCGACGGATTCATATCAGTTTCGGTTGTTGGTGAACACTGCGAAGCCGGGCGTCCTCTGCGTCAGCAACCGGTTTCCGTCCTCTCCGCACACGCCAGCTGTCCGAAGCAGAAACTCCGCGGGTGGCCGCTCTCCGCAGCCGGATGGTCTTTCGGCAGCGATCCGCTTCACAGAACGGCAAAACGGTGGAAGGCGGACTTGAAAACATTCAGTATCTGGCCGACAGTCTGTATCGCCCCGAAATTCCAGAACCGCACGAGTCAGACGATGCAGTCGGCAACTTCCACAGATTTTTTCGATCGTGAACTCAGCTGGATGGAATTCAACCAGCGGGTCCTGAACGCGGCGCTTGACCCCGGCGTGCCGCTGCTGGAACGGCTGAAGTTTCTGGCAATCAGCAGCACCAATCTCGATGAGTTTTTTCGCGTCCGTGTCGGAGCATTAACGCTGCTGGTTCAGAACGGCGTGAACCGCGCCACCCCTTCAGGCCTGACTCCCGAGCAGCAGCTGCAGAGTGTCCGGCGTCGGATTGCCTCATTTGTGGAGGGACAGTACCGCTGCTATGCGCAGGAGCTGGCACCGGGACTGGTTGAGAATGGGATCGTGCGGCTCCTGCCGGAAAACCTGAACGCGACGCAGAAGATGATGGTGCGGCATCTGTTTCAGCAGGACATCTATTCCGTGCTGACACCGATGGCCGTCGACAGCGACGGACCGTTCCCCCTGCTTCCGAATCAGATGCTCAGCATGTGCATTCGCCTTGCGCCCGAGCAGCCGGCGCATGCAGACGATCTCCCACCCCCCCGCTATGCCGTGCTCCCTTTCGGACGTACACTCCCGCGGTTTGTGAGCATTCCTTCGGAGAAGGGGATCGCCTACATGCATCTGGAAGATGTCGTCGCCATGTCGATCGACGACTTCTTCCCCGGTGAAGAAGTCCTGGAGTCCGTTCCGTTCCGCATTACGCGCAATGCGGAAGTGGAGGTGCAGGAACTGACTCCCCACGGCCTCGCCTTCAATATGGCGGAAGTGCTGAGCGCCCGGACATTCACCGAATGCCTGCGGCTGGAAGTGCAGGACACCGCTTCGCCCGAACTCCTGAAGTTTCTGGAATCGCAACTCGAAGTGACTGATGTCGAGACGTATTGTGTCCCCGGGCCGGTCGATCTGGGGGCGTTCATGGAGTTGGCCGGTCGGCGCGGAGCGGACGGACTGCGTGATGAACCCTGGCCGCCGGTGAACTCTCCGGAGATTCCGTCCGAAGAGCTCGTCTTCGATATTCTGTCACAGCGTGACGTGCTGCTGGTGCATCCTTACGAGAGTTTCGAACCGGTCGTCCGGCTGGTGGATGAGGCGGCCGACGATCCTGATGTCATCGCGATCAAACAGACGTTGTACCGGATCAGCCGTGACAGCCCGATTGTGCGGGCCCTGAAACGGGCAGTGGAAAACGGCAAGCATGTGACCGTGCTGCTGGAACTGAAGGCCCGTTTTGATGAAGAACGCAACCTCAAGCAGGCGCGGGAACTCGAGGCGGCTGGGGCGCAGGTGATTCACGGTGTCAAGGGGCTGAAGACCCATGCCAAGCTCTGTATTGTGGTGCGGCGCGAACCTCATGGCGTGCAGCGGTATCTGCACTTTGGAACCGGAAACTACAACGAAGCGACCGCCCGGATTTACAGTGACATTTCGCTGCTGACCTCGGACGAAGATCTGGGGATCGACGCCTTGGCCTTCTTTAATGCGATTGCCGGCTATTCCCAGCCCCCTTACAGCTATCGGAAGCTGGAGGCCGCACCGCTGCGGCTGCGGGATACCCTCAAAAGCCTCGTCGATGCCGAGATCAACCGCAAACAGAACGGGGAAGAGGCGCGGATCATTCTCAAGCTGAATGCACTCACGGATACCGCACTGATCAATTCGCTGTACGCGGCGTCACAGGCAGGCGTAGAAGTTCTCCTGAATGTCCGGGGAGTCTGCTGCCTGAAACCCCAGGTTCCCGGGTTGAGTGAAAACATTCGGGTCACGAGTATTATCGATCGTTTTCTGGAGCATGCCCGCATCCTTTACTTCCATCATGGGGGGGACGCGAAAATGTTCATCTCCAGTGCCGACTGGATGCCCCGGAATCTGGATCAGCGAAAAGAACTGCTGGTTCCCATCGAAGATGAAAAGTGCCGCCGCCGTCTGATGTCGACACTGGAGACCTGTTTCGCCGATAATGTCAAAGCGTGGGAGTTGCAGCCGGATGGAACTTACCGGCGATTGCACGGAGAGGATGGGCTGCAGGTTCGCGCGCAGGAGGAATTGTATCGGCAGGCGCGCGAACAGGTGCGTCGGCTGGAACGTCGGCGACGAACTTTGTTTGAACCCCATCGTCCAGAGGAATGACTCGCTCCGGACGACAGTGCTCGCTGTCAGCTTCCCCTATCGGCAGAGTTCGACTGAAACGGTCTGAGGACGGTTCTTCGGCTGGAGCGGAACCACTGCAGCGGGCGATGAACGAACGAGCTTCACCCCGCTCCGGCAGGTCGTGAAATTTCCAGAGTCACTATTCCTGAATCCCGGCACAGGCCGGACAAGTTGTCATGAACGATCTGTCTGCTTATACGACTCGCCTCGCCCGTCAGGCCCGGGATGCCTCCCGCAAATTGGCCACGATTCCGGGCGGGGTGAAGAATGACTGGCTGAAGCGGTCGGCAGCGGCAATCCGGCGTCGCACGCCGGAACTGGTGGCTGCGAACGGACGGGACCTGGAAGCAGGACCCGGCTACGGACTTTCGGCGGCTTCGATCGACCGGCTGCGACTTACGGAATCCGGCCTCGAAAAGATTGCCGCCGCGCTGGAAGAAGTCGTGATGCTTCCCGATCCGATCGGGGAAGTGATCGGCAGCAATCCTCGTCCGAACGGCCTGATGGTCACGCAGGTGCGGGTCCCGCTGGGGGTGGTGTTCTTCATTTATGAGTCACGTCCCAATGTCACGGTCGATGCCGCAGCCCTGTGTGTCAAAAGTGGCAACGCCGTGATCCTGCGGGGAGGAAAAGAAGCGCTGCACAGCAATGTGGCGCTGTTTCAGATCTTGCGGGAGACACTGCAGGAGTCAGGCCTTCCCGAACATGCGGTGCAGCTGGTCGAAACGACGGATCGCGAGGCGGTGGGGCACTTCCTCAAGCTGCATCAGTATATCGACGTGACTATTCCTCGCGGCGGCAAGTCCTTGATCGAGCGGGTCGCCGCAGAAGCGACGATGCCGGTCATCAAGCATTTCGACGGTGTCTGTCACGTCTATGTCGATGAGTCGGCCGATGTCGACATGGCAATCCGGATTCTCATCAACAGCAAATGTCAGCGAACCGGAGTCTGCAACGCAGCCGAATCGCTGCTGGTTCACGAGAAGATTGTCGAGCGTTTTCTGCCGCGTGCTTCCGAGGCACTCACTGCGGCAGGGGTCGAGGTGCGGGGAGATGAGCGGATTCGTGCGTTCCTGCCTTCCGCCCGCCTGGCCACCGAAGAGGATTATCGTACGGAGTATCTGGATCTGATTTTGTCCGCCAAGGTGGTTAGCGATCTGGAAGCGGCGATTGAACACATCAACGAGTATGGCTCGCACCACACCGATGTGATTGTGACCAACCATCTCCCTGCATCACAGCGGTTTGTGGCGGCGGTCGATTCCGCGGCGGTGATCGTCAATGCGAGCACCCGATTCAACGATGGAGGAGAGTTCGGTCTCGGAGCGGAGATCGGAATCAGCACCGACAAGTTTCATGCACGCGGGCCCTGTGGCCTCAAGGAACTGACGAGCTACAAGTACGTGGCTTATGGAAATGGTCAGGTCCGCTCTTAGCGCAAGTTGCTCTTTCCGTGCGGGTGCAGCCAGCGTTTCGTCAGGTGAAATGCTGGCTTCCGCGTGCGGATACGGAAGCGATGCAAACTGCTCATCGCGGCCGTGGGTGGCTCGATTCGATTCCTGCACGGGAACGGGAACGGCGATCAGCTTTCCATGTGTGTCCGCGGTGTCTCGACAGCGGGTTTTTCAGTTCCGGCCCGCAGCGACGTGAAGTCCGGCTTACTCAATCCCCGCTCCGCCTGATGGACCAGCTGTGCCATTTCCCAGGCAGTGACATAGTGATAGCGGAAATTGGGATGGTGCTGATGCAGGGTTCGCAGTTCGCGGTGGAACTGCTGCATCTCGCCGCCGAGCAGCATCCGGATGTTTTCGTCCTTGCATCCATGCGTATGCAGCTTGATAAATCGCCAGTTTGGTCGACCCGCCACATGGACGCCGGCGTTCATCCAGAGTTTCAACCGTCGCAATGTCGCCGGACGTGACCCGTGGACGTCACTATTCTCCGTGCGGGGAATCAGCCCCCATTTGCGCGAGCCCCAGTCGAGCATCAAAGGGCCTTGGATCAGCAGCAGCTGGTCCCGTGGAGCAGGCTGGCCGACACGGGCCCGCAGGCCCTGATCGTGAGACTTCGGCCGGTCCCCCAGGTCGCGGGCATAGTAAATCGAATTGATGGTGCGGGTCTGGGTCCCGCTGGGAGCTGATGGTAAGGTGAAGTCGGCGTAGCAGCCGGTCTCCATCAGGATCGACAGTTCATTGTTGACACCGCACAGCAGACCGTCGGGACGGGAATTGCACAAAGCCCAGTTTCCGTGAATGAAACCGTAAACGATATCGCCGCTGTGGGGATCGACTCGCAGCAGTCCGTGACGATGGTACAGCGTGTTGCGGAACTCGATCAGTTTGTCACGCAGCTGCGCGGCCGTGTCATTGTGGTGATGCAGGTGAATGTCGACATCGCCGAATCCGGCATCGATCAGCGGTTTGAGCTGATCGAGGTAAACCGGTCGGTATTCGTCTTCCGGGAAGAAAAATGAGTGCTGCGGGGGACGCCCCTCCACGTCGTGGAACTGGGAAAAAAGTTCGGGATAGTCGTCGCGCCACCTTTCGACACGCGCGATGGCAAGCGCATCGGAGGCGCCATAGCAGCGGGGTTCCCAGTGGTCACACAGGGCGATGAAGACGTCGATCGGCTCGTCGACGTTCCAGTCGGGCCGGGGTTCCGTCGGGAACACATAACTCCCCAGCCAGTACTGCATGTCCCGCGCGCGAATGATCCACGCCGCGGTTGCGATGCCCAGCAGGGCGATGGTCAGAAGTCCGATGGCAATGATCCAGAAGCCAGTCATGGCGTTATCAATTTCCTGTGATTCCTGCCGTCGATCAAGGTCGGGCGCTCCGGCAGCTGGTCCAGCAGCTCGGCCAGTTCCCGCGTTAATGAGCGACGTTCAAATCGCTGAATGTTCCAGATGGCGGAATCGTGGCGGATTCCGCAGCGATGCTGTTCCAGCATCAGCTCGAGCAGCTCGACGATGCGTGGCTGATCGGACGGCTCGCTCAACATGGTTCCGGGCAGATCGCGGACGATGTCCCACACGTCGCCCCGCGGAGCGACAACAAACATGGGACGGCGGGCAGCCATATATTCGAACGTCTTGGCGTTGATGATGTGTCGGGCTTTCGGCAGATCGCTGTTCAGCATCAGCAAGGCATCTGCGGAACGCATCAGCCCGATCGCCTCCGCATGGGTCACGAAGGGGAGCCGGGTCACCTGCACCGGTGTGGCGTCGAGTTGTCGCAGTACCTGTTCCTGATCGTCTGTGCGTCGTCCGGCGAGCAGCAGTTCGAGGTTCCCCGCCAGTTGAGGATGTGCCGTGGAGAGTTGCAGCAGAGCCTTGACGACCGGCTCGATGGAATTGAGGTTCCACAACGTGCCGATAAATGCGAGACGGAATTTCTGGTCAGTGCGGCCAGTTGCAGCTGATGACTGTGGGAAGTCGTCCGGGTCAAACCCGTTATAAAGGCAGTGCGACCGGCAGGGATGGCCCGCCTGCACGGCGGCCTCCGCGACAGCCTGTGTGCTGGAAGGGGTCGTGGCCAGCAAAAGATCGGCCGCCCGCAGCGCCTGCGCCTGCTGGCGCTTCTGCAACCAGTTTCCGAATCGTCCGTGACTCTTGTTTTCCCAGTAGGCGTTGCTGATGTCCCACTCATCCCGGTAGTCGAGGACCAGCGGCAGGCCGGTCGCGCGACTGATGCGGGCGCCCAGCAGCAGAGAAGAGAACGGGGGACCAGTTGCGATGATGGCATCATGCGGGACGTCGCGCAGCAGCTTCAGTGCGGTGCGGTAAGCGTGGGGATGCCACAGGATCTGGGCATCGGGCTGCAGCACTGTATTGGCAATCCGACGTGCCGCCGATTTCGCCAGCCGGAGCAGCGGATGTCCTTTGCGGCCGGATCCGTTTGCCACAGCGTTTTTCACCGCATAGCCCGGCTCATAGGTCTTGGCACGACGGAGGATCGTCCCGACAGGGATCTCCTGGGAGAGAGTGTCGTCGATGAGGGGGACCGATGGATTGGAAACCGTCAGCACCGAAGAGTGCCAGCCGAACTCGGGCAGGTATTTCACAAACTTCACAACGCGCTGGACGCCGACTCCCCCCACGGGAGGGAAGGAGTAAGAGACGAACAGGACACGTTTCTGAGCAAAGGGCATGGAGTCTGTCAAAATCGAAGAGAGGGGTTGGCAACCTGTTGAAGACTATCGGGCTTCCAGGAGATCTGAGGTTTCCTTCGTCGGAGATTCGGAACGGGTCACCCGTTGAGGGTGTTGCCGGCTGAGCGACTGCAGTAGAGCGGCGGTCTGGGCTGCGGTCTCGTTCCAGTGTCTGGGACGATACGTGGCTGCGGCGGTTTTGGCTTCTGTTGTCAGCATCGACTGAATCGCATGTGCCATCGCGGGAGCATCGCGCGGAGGAACGAGGAGGGAAAAGCCCGGCCCGGCAATTTCGCCAAGGCTGCCAACATCGGTGGAAACAAAGGGCGTTCCGCAGGCGAGAGATTCCCGCAGCACATTCGGAAGTCCTTCGCTGTCACTGGAAAGGACGGTCAGATCGGCCGCCCGGTACCAGTCGGCGGTCTGTTGAGGGGACATGGCTCCATGAAAATGGACAAAGCTGTCCATTCCCCGACGTGCCGCCTGTTGAGTGAGCGAGCCCCGAAGTGGGCCGTCTCCAATCAGATGAAGTTTGAAATGGACACCCCAGTCCCGCAGCAGCGCTACGGCATCGAGCAGCATGTCGAGTGCCTTGATGGCGACAATGCGTCCGACCCAGACGAGATGCGCGAAATCGTCTGACAGATCGAGTCGTCGGCGGGCCTCCTCTCGGGAGAGTCGCTGGTGGAAAATCGAATCGTCGATTCCCTGATAGATGGTGCGGACCCGCTCGGGATGAATTCCCAGCCCTGTGACGGCGGTTCGCAGGCCTTCACTGACGGTGATGACCGCATGGGACTGCAATAGCACATCCTGCACGCGTTCACCGCGTCGGGGAAGTTTGGGGAGCACCAGAACGTCGGTTCCCCCCACGATGACCGCAGACGGAATGCCCTGAAGCTGGGCTGCTCGGACACCGACTTCCCCTTCAGGGTGTGCCCAATAGCTGAGGACGGCATCCGGTTGAAAGGACTGCATCGCCTCTTCAACGACGCTCCGGACCGACCACCACATCTGCTCGCCATAGCAGTGTTGCAGCAGTTTGGGGGTATACCAGTAGGTTGGATAATCGACCGCGATTCCCGCGGCAGCGATGTCGGCGGGAACGGTAAATTGCTTGCGGGGACGCAGGGGACGGTAGACTTCGGTGAACATCCGGGGGGCGATCACCCGCACCTGATGATCTCGCGCGAGCGCACGACAGAGGGCCGCGTTATAGGTCCCTCGGGAGGGAGCGGCGGCATCCGGGAAGGTCGTGCTGAGGAATAGGATTTTCATGGCTGTGCCGATGGCAACGGGCGATCTGCCCCCCATTCGGGGGCCGGTCCTCCTTCAGTGTGTGCCGAATCCGGAGGCGAGGCGGAGTTCTCTTTTCATGTTGACCGGAGAAGAAGGACTTCAACTGACGATTGTGCTTCGTAATCCGTCTTCCGTGGTGATGCGCGGCTGCCAGTCGAGCAGCTCTTTGGCTTTGCGATTGGAGTAACGTAACGGTTTCCAGATGGCGGCACTTTTGTACGCAGTGATGACAGCCGGGAGTTGCCCTTCGGACCAGTTCGAATACCACTCGTAGATCGAAGAGAGCGGCCCGATGAGGGGACGGGGCAGCCAGAGCGTCGGGACCCGCTGGCCACTTTTACGCAACAAGCTGACGATCTGCCGACCGGTCGGGAGGTGATCGTCGACGACGTTCACGATCTCTCCATCCGTGCCGGCAGCGATGCCCGCCAGCTTGATGGCATCGGCACAGTTTTCCACGTGTGTATAGGGAAGCTGCTGGCTCCCCCCCATGCGGAGGAGCAGGGGACCGAGTGACAGTCCGACCCGGCTGGTGAGCAGGGACCGTCCCGGACCGTAGATGACACCGGGACGGACGATTACGGTTGGCAGTCCATACCTTTCGGCAGCCTGCCGCACCACTTCCTCCTGCCGGATTTTGCTGAAGGTGTAGGGATCGCGCAGGTGTGGGAGCGGGTCGATTGGCGTGGTCTCATCCAGCTGCGAACCGTTGGACAATGTTTTCGTGCCGTAGACCCCCAATGAACTGACATGCACGAAGCGCTTCACTTGCGAGCGGACCGCGCATTCGACCAGCTGGCGGGTTGGAACCACCGTGTTGAGAAACATGCCAGAGGCACAACCGGACAACGCTGCAGCGAGGTGATAGACAACATCGACCCCTTCGAGATGCTCCTCGTAGGTGTGTGGCTGCATCAGATCTCCTTCGATCAGTTGCACGCAGCGTCGTTTCTCCGGAGGGACTTCACCGAGGAGACTGGCAACATCGCTCGAGCCCCGGACGAGACAGCGGAGTCGGACATCGTGCTGCAGCAGCGATCGGATGAGTCGCCGCCCGAGGAACCCGGTTCCCCCTGTGATAAATGCCCTGATTGCCATCGCTCACCTGTTGATACTGAACTGATTGTGTGGGGAGAAGTCGCTTAAAACGACACTTCGCCGGCTGTGACGGCAACGGCTTCTGCAGAGCGGTGTGAGAAGTTCTGCTCCTCATTGTCCACTCGCAGTGTCGAGGGGCGAACGCTCTCTGCGGAATCGCGGCAATGCGCGAAAATGCGATCCATGAGCAGGGTGACTCGCTGTGCCTCGTGATGAGGAATCGGCAGTGGGCTGCCGGTCCGGATCGAATCATAAAACCGCTCGAACAAGGTCTTCATGCCGGCGAAGTAATGAATGTCGGCCCGCAGGAACCGGAGTGCGGTGTGGCCGGCATTCCAGCAGGCATTCCCGAACTGCCGACAGACCGCCTCCAGTTTGGCAAACGCTCCGGGAAGTTTGAGCTGCCGGTTCCAGCGAATCGTCTGGGCGTCGAAGTCGAGCTCCAGCGTGCCGCGCTGACCGTAGATGCGTGTGATTCTCTGCGGGGGTAGAAAGGTGCTGAAGGTCAGTGTTCCCGTTTGTGCACTTCCGGCGAGAGCGAGATTCATTTCCGTGGGGAAATTGAATCCTGGTCGGGTTGCCCAATGCCCGTGCAGGCTCGGCTGATCCGTCTCCATCAGGTCGGTGATGCGATACAGGGGATGGGAGATTGTGTTCTGAAAAAGTCCTCCCGGCAGCCGGTGGACCCAGTGTTGAGGATCGCCGGCGACTCGTGCTCCAAAGCTCCCGGCGAGGGGATAGCCCAGCACCGATTCGATATGTAGGACCTCGCCGATCAGCTGTTGGGCCAGCCATTCTTTGGCGGTCAACCAGATCGGATCAAAGAGCTGGTCATGTCCGACGCAGACAAATCGGCCGGTCCGGGCGGCGGTCGCCAGCACCTTTTCAGATTCCAGGCAATCGAGCGTGAAAGGCTTCTCGACATAGACATGGCAACCCGCTTCCATCAGTTGCATGGCCAATGGAGCGTGTGTGTGGGCTGGTGTGGTGACATGCACGACATCGGGCCGGGTATCATCGAGCATCCGTTCCAGACTGGTGAATGTCCTGGGGACGGCAAAGCGGGCTGCTGCCTGATAGGCGAGATCTTCATACACATCGCACACGGCGACCACTTCGGCGGCGGGGATGCGTCGCAGCTGCGAGAGATGTGCATCGGCGATCTGGCCGCAGCCGAGGACTGCAATGCGAAGTGGGGATGGTGTCGGCATGGCTCGAAATCTTCTCTGGGGCATCACTGCGGTCTGGGCAACCACCGGAAACAGGTCAGAGGTCCGGGGGATCTGTTCGCCTGCTGTTTGCTCTTGCCTGTTCACGTCTCAGGCATCTCGATCGATCAATGTTCATTTTCCCGTGACGATGACGGGGAGTTCAAAAGTCCGAGCGCTCTAACGGGGGAGTGCACACTTCTTGCTGAGCAGTTCGAGGTAGAGGGCTTCGTAGTTGGTGAGCATCCGTCGCACGTCGAAATGCTGTTCGATCCGCGATCGGGCGGCGATTCCCATTCCCGACCACAGCTCCCGCTCCGACAGCATCTCCAGAATTCCGGCCGCCAGTCCGTCGGGATTGAGCGGAGGAACCAGGCGTCCGGTTTCTCCCTCGACAACAATTTCGGGGTTCCCGCCGACGCGGGTGGTGACGATCGGCAATCCGACCGCCATCGCTTCCAGCAAGGTCAGCGAGATGCCCTCTGTCTTGGAGGAGGAAACAAAGAAGCCCGCCGTCCGCAGGAGTTCGTGAACATCCTGCCGTTCACCCAGGAATTCGACGTGATCAGCGATTTTCAGGTCGGTGGCGAGTCGCTCGAGCCGCGGGCGTTCCGCACCATCGCCGACGAGTCGCAGTCGGAATTGGGGGAACTCCCGAAGCACAATCGCTGTGGCTCGCAACAGCGTGGAATAATCTTTCTCCGGGGAGAGCCGGCCCACGCCGATGGCCACCGGTTCATGGGACGGACCGGAATAGCGGAAGCGATCGACATCGATGCCGTTCCAGATGCACTGGATTTTCGAAGCGGCGCCGGGAGACTGCTGACGACATAACCGCGCGGCATCTTCCGAGACGCCGATGATGCGATCGGTCAGGCGGTTCGCCATCCGGAACTGCCAGAGGCTCTTCCAGCCGGGACCGCAGCCACGTCCGTGCTGGGTATTGATGATGACCGGAACTCCGGCCAGTCTCCCCGCGATGCTCCCGTAGAACTGCGGGTACGTGTTGTGAGTATGGAGGACGTCAATCTTTTCGGCTGACAGATGCTCCCGCAGTTTCCGCAGGGCAGCCCGTTTGCCACAGTGCCGCAGGCCGATCGACGAAACGGGGTATCCGGCCGCACGGAGATCCTCGGCAGGCGGGCCCAGATCATCGAGAGCCACAAAACTCAGATCGTAGCGGGTCGCGTCGTGAAACCGGGCAAAGTCGACCAGCAACCGCTCCAGTCCACCCGTCTTCAACGTCATGCTTAAATGGCAGACCCGCACGCGCGCGCCGGACGACAACAGCGTGTTGGCGTGCGGGCTGCCAGCTTCAGGGAGATCATTTAATTGTACGCTCACGAATCTTCTCGCTAGAGGGATTGAGACAATTTTCCGGGACGCGCTCGGGGCCTATTCCTGATCAGTGGAACTGGTCGAATCCACCGGGGGGGATGCGGGTCGCAGGGAGTGTTTGATTTTTTTCAAAAGACGAATCGCGGAGAGCTTCCAGGAAGGCCGGGAACTGCTCAGCCAGCACAGGGTCGTCACGCTGTTGGACAGATTGCTCTTGTGGCGTTTGTCGCCCACCAGAAAGTCGTAGGCGTCGTAGCCGCGGGTTAAGGCCTGTTCCAGGCACAGGTAGTGCGAGATCAGTCCGGGACTCGGCTTCACGTCGAAGTCGGCAAAGCCCGAGAGGTAATCGAGCAGTCGATTGCGGTCGACCAGCAGAAACAGACAGCCCACGGTCTCTCCCTGATGTCGAACCCGGAAGAGCACGGCCTTCCGCTCGTGGAACAGCCGCATGGAAACGTCGCGTTGGAAAAGGTCAAAGCGGGGATTGGCGAAGGCTCCCGCCTGACCCGCTCCCTGCCAGCGCGCCTGATGCAGCGAAATCAATTCGTTCAGAATCTCTTCGGCGGTTTCCAGATCGGTCGCCCATTCGCAATCCAGTTCTCCATACTGCCGCAGCCGCCGACGAATGTTGTAGCGCGTACTCTTTCCGAGTTGAGAGAGGATGTCCGATTGCTGCTCGCGTGTCTGACGCAGATCAAAGAACCGCGAGTCACGCGTGCGGACCTCGGCATCAGGCAACAAGTCCAGCCAGGGCTGCAGATCATGCTCCGTGAAGCCGTCGAGCCGAAACTGCTCCCAGCGTCCCTCCTGCAGCACGATTTGCCCGAGTCCGCGTTGGAACTCTTCTGCAAAGGTCTCTTCAACGAGGGGCTGGTTGTATTCGACGCAGACGCTGCCCGGCTGCTGTTCGCCGGCCGTGCCGAGATGCAATGTCCGCACGGGAAACGGCCCCAGTTTCTGGCCGACACCGTCGGCGAGCAGAGCGATTCCCCGGGTCAGGCCACCGGCAGTCGCGACGGCGAACCGGTGCGGCTGACTGTCCCCATAATGCCGCAGCCAGGTTTCAATCCAGATCGGGTCGCAGGCGACCGCCTGATTCCGCAAGCGCAGATGCAGTTGCCGCCAGAGAGCGAGGGCCTCTTCCACTCCTTTTGAGGGGAGCAGTCTCCAGGTCAGGTCGGCACTCTTGGCAACTGTCGGTTGTTCCAGAAGAGACATGGCAGTCGATTTCAAATTCAACAGGGAGGATCGCCGGGTGACGATCATTGGGATCTCGGATTCAGGAGGACAAACAGTTGGCCTGCAAGGCAGCGGCCTCTTTGCGGGAGGACCAGTGCTGTTCCAGTCGGCGAGTCAGCGCCCATGTTCCCAGCAGAGCTGCAGCCCCCCCTCCGGTGACGGTCAACAGCGGGATCCAGCCTTCAGCGGGCACAAAACCGTCAGCAACTTCACAGAAACAGAGCAGGGCGAGGAGTGCCGGGACCTGCGGCATGACCACTTTCTGCCACAACGCTCCGGTTGTCAGTCCGAGAGGCCGTGCGGCGTAGGGCAACAGAATAAAAAGCTCGATGACCGTGAGCGGAATAAAGGTTCCCCAGGCGACGCCAATCGTTCCCCACCAGCGGATGAACAGGATCGACAGCACGATGTTGACGAGGGCCTCCGCCAGATCGATGAACGCCTGCTGGCGGACCTGTCCGATCCCGATCAGGGCCTTGCGGATGATCGTCATCGGGAGGTTGACGGTCTGTGCCCCAAGCAGAATCGCCATGATGGCGATCGTGGAATCGAATTCCTGCCGAATCCAGGTGCGAATGAGCAGATCTCCAAAGTAGCTGGCGCCGATGAAGAAGCCTCCCGCCAGCAGAAAGGCGACGCCCATTCCTTTGTAAACCAGCTGGCTGAGGGCAGTCGTCGAGCGCTGGGCATAGAGTTCGCCCGCTTTGGGAAGAATTGCCTCGCCGATCTGCGCGATCGGCATTTGAATCATTTGCGAAACCCGCAGAGCAATCTGGTAGGGGACGACAAATTTGGGGCCGAGCATTACACCCAGAATCACGGTGTCGGAAAAATAGATCAGATATTCCGCAACGAGGGCCACAGCATTGTACGCGCTGAATCCGAAGCATTCCTGCATGACCTCACGGCTGGCATGCCACGGGGCAACCGACAGCGTGCGGACCGATCGATAAGCGAAGAACGCACTCAGACCGTGTTCCAGCACAACCGCCGACAGGAAGATCAGTGAGAGCGTGATCAGCGGGAATCGCTGCGTCAGGCAGACGAGTGTCAGCACCAGTCGCAAGACATTGATACCGACTTCGATGCCGCGCTTGATATCGAAGCGCTGCATGCCGACCAACACTCCGCCGTAAACACTGCAGATCATTCCCAGCGCGATCGACACGCCGATCAGCAGAATCGAAACCTGCACTTCCGAGACGGACACGCCGTCCCATTGTTTCAGTGCCGGTGCCAGCCACGCAAACCCCGCAGCGAAGGCGAGCACGATCGACGCGGTGCCGAAGTAGATGGCCTGAATCGTACTGACAACGGTGTTAAGCTTGTTCCACTCTTTGCGGGCTGCCAGATCGGCGACATAACGGCAGATCGTCGCCCCGAACCCGGCGTAAACCATGCCGGAATACGCCGCCACCGCATTGATGAACAGCCACGCCCCGTACTGTGCTTCTCCCACAGTGCCCAGAATATACGGCATCAGGAAAAAGCCGATCAGCACCGTCACCAGGTGCCCCAGCCAGCCGGCGATGATGTTTCGTCGGACGCTCATTTCGTCACCAGCAGGCTGTGAGAAGAAGCAGAGGGGAGAGGAGCCGCCACGGCCGCCGCGGTTTTGCGTCGGTAATTCAGAAGTGACGAAGGGAGATACGTGGCCAGCCAGTGGAGCAGCGATGTGGCCGACGGTCGCAACTTGAGGACTTCGCGATAGTATTGCCGGGCCAGCGGCAGATCACGAATCCAGAACAGCGCACGGGCATACTCTTCGTAGAGGTCGGCCTTCTTCTCATCAATCTGCGACTGGGGCAGTTGCAGTTCTTTGCCAATGACGTCGGCGTTGAGCAATTCCGCTTTGATGACCCGGGCGACCTGCTGAGACAGGCTGTTCTCGGCCGGAGTATAGATCGACAATTCTTCGTGGACCGTGACAATCCGCTGGCCGGTGGCGGCCATTCGTAGCCACAGGTTGTAGTCTTCCGCGCCGATGAACAAGCGGTCTTCGACAAAGCCGCCGACCTCTGTGAACAATTGCTTGTTCATCAGAACTGTCGATGTCCCCACGTGATTGTGCTTCCACAGGCGATCGAAATTCAGTGTCCCTTCAAACCGGTGTTCTTCATCGAGGGAGTAACAGTGGACGAGGGCGACATCGGGGCCGAGTTCCTGCGCCTGACGTTCGAGTTTCCCGGGAAGCCAGGCATCGTCGGAGTCGAGGAGCGCGATCCAGTCCCCCTGCGCTTCACGAATACCATGATTGCGGGCAGCGCTGGGGCCCGCATTGGCCTGCCGGATGAGACGAACCCGCGGTGCGTACGATTCGACGAGGGCCGGAGTCTGATCCCGCGAGCCATCATCGACCACGAGGATTTCCACAGGGGGAAGCGTCTGCGCGAGGACACTGTCCAGGGTCCGTGCCAGTGTCTTCTCCGCATTGTAGGCGGGAATGACGACGCTGATTCGGGGAGTCTGTGGCATAGGTCTGTTCGGGAAAATCAGGTTGTCGGGGAGACGTCGAGCCGGGGGCATCGGATCACGTGAGCTGTTTTAATCCCAGCGGGCGAAAACGCGGACAAACACATACGCTCCTCCCAGGAGGGCCGCACTGCAGGTCAGCCAGGGGCGGATCGTATTCCGGTTCAGAATGATGAGCGGACGGGGTGTCGTCCGGTAATAGCCCACGAGATTGATGAACGCCGCCCCCAGACCGGCAACCATATAGGTCGGCGGCACGTAGCAACGGGAAAGAGAACACATCCCCATTCCCCATTCCGCGAGAATGGCGGCGACGTAGGGGAACAACCGCCGCAGTTCCGGATCTTCAATCCGGAAGTCGTAACGCTTCATCAGAAAGAACGTGTACGCGGGCAGGAAGAAGCAGCCGAAGAAGAGCGTTCCGCCGAAGAATCCAAGTTCTACAAACGCATGCACGTACGAGTTGTGGGCCACATGTCCGGCGACTTCGTAATAAGTCCCTTCGCCGATGCCGAACAGGATGCGGCTGTTGCGGATGGCGGCCAGCCCATCGCTCCAGAGCTGAATCCGTTGCTGTCCTGTTCCGGAGGACAGATTCATGTTTCCGGCGCGTCCCAGTGCGACAGGGACAGCCATTGCACACAGGCATCCCAGGGCGATGCTCACCTTGGTGCTGAACCGGCAGGCGAGCCAAGCCATGGCACCGACGCCGAAGGCCAGCAATCCTCCCCGGGAGTAGGTGTAGTACATGGCCACCCCCATGATCCCAATGGGAATCAGCCATAGATAACGCAAGCCGACGAGACGACGATCGCTGAGAAAATAGACGGAGATGAATGCAGTCGCCACGATCAGCAGCGACAGGTCGTTCGGGTCATGAAAGATCCCCAGACCACAAATGCGGAAGAACCAGATCTCGTTGCCGTAAATATCTTCGCCATCGCGATCCGGGATATGACGCAACTGCCGGTCTTCGACAGCGCGAGCTTTGTCTTTCTCAATCTCCTGAACCATGTCCGGGCGACCACGCCATTCGGCGTCGAAGGCCCGGTAGTCCACTACGCTGTAGGCGATCATCAGGGTGGAGCAGATGGCGGTCGACATCAGAAAATAGCGCAGCCGCAGCGGTGTTTTGATTACCGACACGAGCAGCAGGTAGTACAGGGCCACCTTGATCATGCTGAAGACGCTGGTGTCCAGGTCTTCGGTATGTCCGGTGGCGATACGCGACGTGACAATGGCGAAGGTCACACCCAGCACACACAGGTTGACCGGTTGCTGCACCAGCGTTCGCCATCGCAACTGGTTGTGCAGGTCGTGAATCGAAAACAGAATCGCGCCGAGAATGCAGCCCAGATAGAGCTGAATATTGCCCAGCGCAGGGAGAAGCTCCGCCGGTCGAATGAACAGCATCGCGTTGGCGCAGAGGAACAGCAGATACGCGACCATTTCCGGTCGAATCTCCGGGGCAACTGAATCGCGACCGGCGGGGGGAATCCCTCCGTTGTCGGATCGGCTCAGGAAATATGGGGCGGAGTCGCGGGGGGCGTCCCCAGAAAGAACGCCGAGGTTGCAAAATTGCAGCAGGCCAAAGAGCGTCAGACTCTCCCAACCGTCAAGGTCCCCCCGACCGGACCTCTCCGATTATTCGCATCGAGCCCATTTTCCGTCAAAACCGGTTGCCGTGGCGACCCGATTATGCGTTAATGCGCAACTTATCGGGCCGGAATTCCGCTGCACTCCACAGCGGCGAGTTTCGGCGGGAAGTGATTTGCAATCCGTCAAGGATCGGTGGCGAACGCACTTCGACGGTCACTTGTCCGGAGAAAGCATTCCTGGGTGGGAGCATCAGGCTCCGGGGAATCGTCACGCTGTTTGAACCAAGATGGTCGTATGAAGAATTCTGCAGGGAAGATCAAGAGGTCCAGTCAGGGACAGCTGACAATCTGGCACGGCATGACGCTGGGAATGATGTTCCGCTTCCTGGCGACTGTTCGCCCCAATCTTCATTGGTCCCGCTGGCTGCGCATTGCGACATTGCCCCCGCTGGGACTGTATAACTCGCTGATGAGCTGGGTCGAAAAGCTGCTCTACAGCCGGAAAATCGCAGAAACACGTCTGAATCGACCTCCCATCTTCATTCTGGGGTACTGGCGCAGCGGCACGACGCTGCTGCATAACCTGCTGACGATGGATCCCCGGTTTACCTACCCCTCACTCTACGAAACGGTGTTCCCGAACCACTGCCTGACCACGCAGAAAATGGGAATCGCGTTGACAAGCTGGATGGTGCCCGACTCGCGTCCGATGGACAATGTGGCGGTCAGTTGGACCACTCCCCAGGAAGACGACATCGCGCTCTGCATCCTGTCGCTGATTTCCTGCTATGTCCTGGTGGCGAACCCAACCGATAACGTCACGTGGAAGAAGATGTACCGCCTGGAGGGACTGACTCCCGCCCAGCAACAGGCCTGGGAAGATGCTCTGACCCTGTTGATGAAGAAAATTACCATTCGCGATCCCAAGCGGATCGTGCTGAAGTCGCCGGCCCATACGTTTCATGTCGAGGCGCTGCTGAAGCTCTTCCCCGATGCCCAGTTCGTTCATATCTCGCGAAACCCCTACAGCGTGTTCAACTCCACGCTGCATCTCCGCGAGACGCTGATCGATGAGAACACGCTGGGGAAGAATGATCATCCCAACCCGGAAAATGACGTCATCGAGACGATGCTGGAAGGCTATGAGGCCTATGAACGGGACCGGAAGCTGATTCCAGCAGGCAACCTGCATGAGATCCGCTACGAGGACCTGACCGCTGACCCGGTGGCCGAGATGAAACGGCTGTACAATGGCCTGCAGCTGGGCGAGTTTGAACAGCTGAGGGCAATTCTCGAACCGCAGCTTCCGGAGCTGAAACGCTACCAGAAGAATAAGTTCACTCCGGATCCGGTCTGGATCCGTGAAGTCTACAGCCGTTGCCGCGTCATTTATGAACGGTTCGGCTATCCCGCGCCGACCGACGACGCGGAAATTGTGGCTGCCTGATCATTGGACGACGGTCCCCTCGTCTGTCACGATAGAGCGATCATCGTCAGGGGATTCCAATGTCGCAGTGTCTCGTGACCGGCGGAGCCGGGTTCATCGGCAGTCATCTCACCGAAAAGCTTTTGGCCGCGGGGCACTCCGTCACGGTGGTCGATGACTTCTCGACAGGCCGGGCGGATAATCTTGCCCGTGTTCGTGATCACGAACGACTTCGCATTCTGACAGGTTCCATTACGGATCAGCTGCTGCTCGCGGAAGCAGTCCGCGGTGTCGATGTGATCTATCATCTGGCTGCAGCGGTGGGAGTCAAAATCGTCGCGGAAGATCCCGTGCGGACGATCGAAACGAATATCTATCCGACCGAATGGCTGCTGCGGTTTGCAGCCCAGCGCGGCTGCCGGTTCTTTCTGGCTTCGACCAGCGAAGTGTACGGCAAGAATCCGAAAGAACGCTGGACGGAAGAGGAAGACCTGCACTTTGGGCCGACATCCCGGCCCCGCTGGGCCTATGGGTGCTCGAAGGCGATTGACGAGTTTCTTTCGCTGGCGTACTTCAACAAGTTTCAGCTGCCTGTCGTGATTGGCCGTTTTTTCAACGTGGTCGGACCCCGGCAGGTCGGCAACTACGGGATGGTGATTCCCCGATTTGTGGAACAGGCCCTGCGCGGAGGTCCGGTGGTCGTGTATGACGACGGGCGCCAAGTCCGGTGCTTCGCCCATGTCTCCGAGGTGGTCGACTGCGTGATTCGACTGACCGAAACGGATGCCGCGCTCGGTGGGATCTACAACATCGGCAGCGATCAGGATGTCTCGATTCAGCAGTTGGCTGAGGAGATCATTCGCCGCATCGACCCGGAAATCCGGATTGAGTACATGGAGTACAAGGATGCGTACGGAAACGATTTTGAAGATGTCCGTCGCCGCGTCCCCGATGTGTCGAAGCTCAAGTCTGTGCTGGGAGACAAGCCCTCCTTGCCATTGAGCAGGATTCTGGACGACATCATCGCCTGGAAACGGGAAGAGCTGAGCCGCCGGTAATTCCATCTCTGGCGACAGCCCGGCTTCGATGCATCCGCGCCGTCTCTGGAACGTGTGAACCCGGACTCCATCAAAAAACCTGAAGGAAATGGGGAGCGACTGTCGAGCGGGGAAGCCGACTTCTGCTTCTGCGTCGACGTTTCGGAGGTTCATCCCGATCCTTAACACCACTCTTCACTCTCATTGCACTCGCCCTGATTTCATCCGGATGGCTTTCCTTGCAGTCCGTTGCCCGTGACGACTTGTGCTGCTTGTTCGTTTCGCGAGGAAGAGGGGCTGGGCTTACTGGGGAATTGTCCAACTGAGTCCGGGCCACAACCACCGGGCCGGTGTCAGAGTGACGGAGACTCACCGGCACAGGAGAGCAAGGAATCTCGCCTCCTTACTGTTCGAGCTTTGATCGCGAACCCCGAAGCGTGTTGACACCCCGGACTCGACAGGGGGACTAGGGGCCCGAGCCACGACGAAGAGAAATGGTTCAGCGCGCTGAAGTTGAACCCCGCGTGACTGTTTGTTCTCCACTCGACGAAGTCTGAGTTCTGCACGAGCGTGACTCAAATTCGTCGACTCGTCGACGCCTTCGTTGATCGACAGGCGCGGTGGATTCACCCGGGAACCCTCTTTCGCTGAACCCGGGCCCTGACCGGGCGCGGCCTGTCTTCGAAAGAATCGCAGCGAAATACTGCGGGATCTTCGCCCCTGGTCGGCGACCATCGGCGAATTCTGCCGGTCGTGTCGTGTGTTTCATTGTGGCGTAACTTATTTGTGTTTAAGTGCTTGTGTTTTGTTTTGGCTTCTGTTGTGGTCTTCCGGAACCGCATCAGGGGAATCGCGGAAAGCCGTATTGACGCGTTTTGCAAGAGGTCATATTGTCCCGCTCATCGAAGGCACGGATGAGCAGCCTTCGAAGGTCCGGCACGCTCATCGCCCCCGGAAATGGCTTGTAGTCCTCCGCCCCCCTGGGACTCGCTGTTTCCGGGTTTTTTTATGCGCCGATCGACAACCTCTGGCGGGTTGGCGATGTGATATTGTTCCCCCACGCGCGGCCGGATATCTCCCTCAGATTTGAAAACCAACGAGTGCGGCCGGTTTCACGTCTCTGATTTGTTCGCTTTTCTGGGCTTCATATGATGAATCGCGCCTAAGCTGTGTAAACTGGATCTGACTGCAAGAGGAGGTGGAGATTTCGTGTGGAGAGGAGAGACGTTTTGTCATCGGCATTAACGCGGCGTTCTTCTGTTTGACGGTCATCGCACACAGCGCGAGTCATTCAAATGCGTCTGAGCGAAGGCAGAGAAATTGCCCTGGCAGAGGCGATTAGACATTCCGGGTGAACGTGATGCGGACAGTTCTCGGTAAAGTTGTTGCGTGTGTCACCTCGTCGATACTTGCGGGCACCTTGTCTGCATTGACCTGGTGGTCCTGGGAGGCTGGCGACAGGGGGCCACTCAGCAGCGCGACAGTGTTCTGCTACTTCACGACGCTCGTCGGGGCGTTCATTGCGCTCATGCGCACGCAGGGATATTCGATCAAGCAGCTCTTCCGGATCGACGAAGCGGGGATTTGTCTCCTGCTCATGGTGATGGGAGCTGCGGTAGCGGGAATTTTAGCTCCCGGAATCAGTACTGGTCGCGGAAGAGAGCGTGAGTACTACATCAGTCATCCTGCCGCACTGCCTCAAGTTTACGCGAGTTGTGCTGCGGTTGTGTTGGGCATGTTGGGTGCAGTCTGGCCGTTCATCGCGAACCCCTCCCGCAGGGCAGAGAAGTGGATCAGCACGCGACTCGTTGAACTGGGCGCGCCTGATGATCGTGTCGGTCCGGTCGCTTCAAACGCATGCAAGGAATCTGAGCAACTTGAGAGCAAGAGAGGTTAACCTCTTTTCCGCCGGTCCGTGCCTCGCGAACTCAGGAGGTCTTGTCCGGCGAGGCTCACGCGCTGCGGGCAGCGGAAAGAGCACATCCACTGATCGCCGCAATTGGTCGACAAGAGCGGTTCTAACGAACCGACTTCGGCGTCATTTATATAGGAAAAGAATGTCGACAGGACAGGACGTCTATGGAGCTTTCTATTACCGGAGTGAGGCGATTTCGTGATGGGTCGCCGTCTTTATTCATGCCAAGTCTGGGAATGTCTGCCGAAAAAGTTGGAGCAGTTGCTCGGCGGCTTGCCTGTCAAACTGGATTGACTGACTCACCTTGTCGGCAATCTGCCGCTTATCCGATCCCAACGTATCCAATTGAAGATATCGCTGTCCCGCATCGCCTTCCACGATCGAAAACAAGCAACGAGTTGGCTTATGGACCGTCGTACGATCCTTTTGGCAGCGCTCAATGTTGGTTACCAATGCCATTAAAGCTCCCATCCGCATACGCTGGCGCCATGAAGCTCTCGTCTCACTGAAACGAACGCGTTGAGAATGCCTGATTGCGTCTGCGGTTCACTTCTTGCCAGGGAAATGGGCACCTTGGAATCCACCCTTCACATTTACGAACAGGGGAATGGTGCGAATACCGGCAGACAAGATAATCGCAACAGGGATGCGACACCAACTGCAAGAGAAGCGGAGAGGGGGAGATTCGAACTCCCGGTACCTTGCGGAACGCCGGTTTTCAAGACCGGTGCAGGAATGTTGCAAACATCATTGGGGGAGGGAGTTGTGGATGGTCGGATCACAGTCTTACAGTCTGGCTTACAGAATCCGACCGCATTTCCAACACTCTCGGCATCGACTGATTCTCGACTCATTCGGATAGTGGAAAGCTGGGAATCTCTTCCTGAACCGATTCGAGCGGGCATTCTGGCCCTTGTTGTGGCATCCGAAAAATGACCGAAGTGCTTGGCTAATCGTGCCAACCCTTCACAGGGGATGACGGTCCGCCAGCGTTGGAGCACTTGCCATCCAGTGTTCGCCACGACGGTAAAGGGGAGGGTAGAGTATAGAAGGTGGGGGTAAAGTCACAGGTAACCGCACTTCAGCAGCGCATGCCCATTGGCAAGTTTTGAAGTGACCTTGCTCTGTTGAAAACATCTCTTGAATCGGCGATTCGCTGCGCTCCAACGCATGGCAAGAGCCAGACATCACGAACGAACATCCTGTTGGAAGTCACCTCTCTCTCTCTCTCTCTCTCTCTCTCTCTCTCTCTCTCACTCTGCGGATTGCGCGGAGGCATGTGGCGCCGTATTCGCACCTGAAGAGCCCTCACAAGTTCACGCAGGAACAACTGCTCACCTGCCTGATCCTGCGGGCTTACCTGAAGACGACCTACCGGGGTGTGATCGAGTTCCTGGAAGTCTCTGAGACTTTGCAGCGCCGCAATGAGTGTTTGCGGATGCCGGTTCTAATGCCGAAGGGGTCCATCGCTTCTGCCGGGAGGACTGGCAAGTGAAGAGTGTCATGAAGCCGGCGGTGCATTGCGCGGATGGGAGCGTGCGTGGGAAGTATCGCTCGCAAATGACACTTCAGACGCTGAAGGAAAAAGGTTACGGCCGGCGTTGGTTGGTGGAATCGTTCCTGAGCGGTCTGAAACGGACAACGGGATCAACACTCACGGCCAGGCGGGAACGCAGCTTGTTCATCGAACCAGCACTCCGAGTGCTGGCCTCCGCCCTGCGGCGTTAGGACAAATGCAACAACCCAAGGTCCTTTCAACAGGGTAACTGTCGGCCACCGCTCAATGTGGATTAAGCTGTCAGACGACGAGCTGTTGAGCAACGTCTTCGGCTGTTCCTGCCCATACAGTTTCCCCTGAATTCTGGAGCCGGGAATGAATGCACGCCAAAGTTTTAACGTGATCTGCGTTATCAGCGTCTGGGCGACTCTTGCACATCTTTCCGCGGTTCATCTTCACGCTGGCGATCCGGTGACTGTCCGGGTCGGCAAGTTCGATATCGAAGTCGCCATCGATGACGACAAAGATCTAGTCCTGAGCTGGAGGGGTGGTTCGCGCAAAAAAATGCTGCCGGAGCTCCCGGATGTCATGTCGTTTTCGGCGGCGGCCTGGAAGGGAGATGCCGGCCTGGTGATCATCGCGGAAACTGAATGGATTGAAGGTTCTCGCTCCTACTGGTGGATGACCGTGGCTGTCGATGCGGGGCCCACAGGTTCGCTCCCCCAGAAGTTCACGCGAGTCTGCCATGCAGAGTTCCTCAAGAATTTTCCTCCGCTCAAAGTCCTGCGGGTGGAGTGTCCACACGGGGACACCATCCGTGCCGTCCTGCTGAATGATCAAGAGATCCCCGGTACCGACCGGAAAGTGGCATTCTATTTCGAGAATGCCTGCCCGATCGTTGGAATGGAAAACCTGGGGGTCGTCCAGATGTTGTATCTGACCCCGAAAGGGGGCGAAGATTATCGGAAGTCCGGATCAAAGTTCTGATCGCCCCGAGGGTCTGTGCGCGGGGCTCGGCTCTAGGTGTGAAGAAGGTCAGCTCGCATTGTGGACGGAGAGGTTCGAACAAGCCGAAGAGGTCAGAACCTGCTCGCGGTTTCCAGAGTTCGGCAGATCTGTAATTTCTTCTGTTATCTCAAGTTACAACGTTCTGAAATCCTTTGAAGCAATCCCGTATTTTCGTGTCGATTCCAGGGATGGCTGTTCGACCAGTTTGAGTCAGGCAATTCTGCCTGCTTCACAATCCGGCTGACCGAATGGGAGTCACTCAATGAAACGTTCCGCTTTACTGATTGCGATGCTGTCACTGGGCCTGACATGGCCAGCCCTCGCGGAAGACAAACACGAACACAAGCACGAGCTTCCCCCTCAGGCTCCGACCAATGCGACCTTCGAAAAAATGAAAGGACTGGTCGGGGAGTGGGTGCTGGCGGACGAAAAGGGAAAACCGACCGACAAGGTGGTCTCGATCATTCGGCTCACTGCCGGGGGGAGCGCGATCCACGAAACCGTGTTCCCGGGAGAGCCCATGGAAATGGTTTCCGTCTACACCGCTGACGGACCCGATCTGCTGATGACGCATTATTGCGTTCTCGGAAACCAGCCGCGGATGAAAGCCAAGGCCAACCCCAGCGGCAATCGACTGAACTTCGAATTTGCGGGGGGATCGAATCTGGATCCCAAGAAGGACATGCACATGCATTCCGCTGTGCTGACAATCGTCGATCCCGATCACTTCGAAGTTGAAGGGGTCGCTTGGGATCAGGGAAAACCGGCAGCGGAAACATGCGGGAAGATGACCTACCTGCGAAAGAAGTAGTCGCAGCACGATCCCGACTCCTCCGGCGGACGGGGAGGGTAAAATCCTCCCCGCCACCTTCATCGCTGAACTCGTGCTGACGGGAGCGGAGCAGGTCGACTTTCTTCCCTGCGACGACCACAGCGATCGGTTCACCCGGGCGCAATGTTGACAGTGCCGCCGCTGAAATGCACAGTGCCGTGTGCAGAGTCCGCAACTTTAACTCGCGGAGAGGCTCTCAGTCTGCGATCGAGGGTTGAACCTGAGAGGGTTCAGCAAGCGAGCTTGAGGAGAGCGAGACGCACGGGAGAAATAAACGATGCGGGAGCGACGGAGTTCAATGGGAGTTCAGCCGACCCCTTCAAAGTTGGATGCGATCGGCGGCGCGAGAGTTCACCGCATGTTCACGCTCGTGGCAGCGCTGTTTCTGCCCGGTATGATGTTCAGCCTCTCGACAGCAGCCGCGGCTGAACATCCGCTCATCGGACAGCAGTTTCAGGCGCAGGACACGCTGAAAACCGACGATGAGCCGATCGAAGATGCCCGCCAGTGTCTGGACGGATTGTGCTGGCAGAACTCGGAATTTCAGGTGAGGGTCGAGGCACCAATCGATCCCAAATACGGAGAGGCGATCGTCCGGTTTCCCTCTCCCTGTCCCGGAAGCCAAGCAGCAGCGGCGGAAGTGGTGATGGAATGGTCGCTGGCAGTAGATGGTGAGGGAAATGCGATCACCGCTCCGGCTGTGGTGGTGATTCACGAATCCGGGCCGGGGATGCAGGTCGGCCGCGCAATCGCAAAGGGGTTCTGCAAGCGGGGAATCCATGCGTTTCATCTGCAGCTGCCGGGCTACGGCGCCCGCAAAACGCCGGGAGCTCCAAAATTTGATGCCCGCTTTGAGCTGGTTCGACAAGGGATCACCGATGTTCGCCGGGCTCGCGATGCGGTCGCGGCACTCCCGCTGGTGGAGCCCGGGAAAGTGTCGTTGCAGGGAACCAGTCTGGGTGGGTTTGTCGCTTCGACCGCTGCCGGGCTCGATGCCGCCTTCGACAAGTCGTTTTTCTTTCTCTCCAGCGGCAACGTTCTGGGGGTCATCCAGAAGGGGGAGCGTGAAGCCAAGGAACTCCGGGAAAAACTCGAGAAGGCCGGGATTGGAGAAGAAGAGCTGCGGGAACTGGTCTGGCGGATTGAACCCAATCGTCTCGCTCACCGGCTCGACCCCCAGCGGACCTGGCTGTACTCCGGGATCTTCGATCAGATCGTTCCCATTCAGAATGCCCGGGAGTTCGCCCGGCTCGCAAAGCTTGATCATCGACATCACGTGCAGCTGCCGGTCGATCATTTTCTGGGCTTTCTGATCATCAACGATGTTCTCAATCAGATGGCTTCGGAAATCACCGGCAAAACCATCGGCCGACCACTGATTCCAGTTGATTAGGGCCTTTTGTTTTTTGATCGACCCGTGCTTGCCACGCGGATGTGAGCATTTCACCCGCCGTAAGGCTTGGCGCGCGGGTATTGGGAAGAGCAAACGGCTCTGGGCGATGAGGACAATGTCCGTCCCCTACCCGAAACTGTCCGGACAGAAAATCGCGATGGGGCAGGGGGGCGTCCGTCGTATGGGCCTGACCTCCCTGCAGCGGACGGGGTCGCGGAACCTGTTGCTCGACCGACAAAACGTTTAGAGTTTCAGTTTGAACTCCCGCAGCTGAAACCGGTTCCATGCCTGAAATCGTTCTGGCGACGCTCAATGCCCGCTATTGCCACACCGCGTTTGGCCTGCGGTACCTGCTTGCCAATCTCGGGCCGCTGCGCGAGCGGACAGCGATGCTGGAATTCGGCATCGGGGACAACAGCGTCGACATCGTCTCGCACCTGCTGGCACAGCAACCCCGCATCGTCGGTCTGGGTGTCTACATCTGGAATGTGCAGGCGCTGACGCGAGTGGTCGCCGAGCTGAAGCAGGTGCGTCCGGACATCATCGTCGTTCTCGGTGGACCGGAAGTCAGTTACGAAGCGGCCGGTCAGCCGATTGTGGAACTGGCGGACTATGTGATCAGCGGGGAAGGGGATCTGGCATTTCGTGATCTCTGCACAGACCTGCTGGCCGGCAGGCCCCGCTCCGAAAAAATGATCAGCGCTCCCGTTCCGCAGCTGGGGGAGCTGCAACTCCCCTACGAACTTTATACCGGGGAAGACATCGCCCATCGGGTCCTCTATGTCGAGGCCTCGCGCGGTTGTCCGTTTACCTGCGAGTTCTGCCTTTCCGCACTGGAGATCCCGGTCCGGGCGGTCCCGCTCGAAACGTTTCTGGCAGCGATGCAACGTCTGCTCGACCGGGGAGCAAGGCAGTTCAAGTTTGTGGACCGGACATTCAATCTGAACCTGCGTTTCAGTCAGGCGATTCTGCAGTTCTTTCTGGATCGCTACGAGCCGGGACTGTTTCTGCACTTCGAGATGATTCCCGATCGGCTCCCCGATTCTCTGCGAACCTTGATCAGCCAGTTTCCCGCCGGGGCACTGCAATTCGAAATCGGAGTGCAGACGTTTAACGACAATGTCGGTGAACTGATCAGCCGTCGGCAGGACAATGACAAACTGACGGCGAATTTCCGTTTCCTGCGTCAGGAGACGGGCGTGCATCTTCACGCCGATTTGATTGTCGGGCTGCCGGGTGAGAGCCAGGAGAGCTTTGCCGCCGGATTCGATCGGCTGGTGCGACTCGATCCTCAGGAGATTCAGGTCGGATTACTGAAGCGGTTAAGAGGGACGCCGATCACCCGTCATGATGACACCTTCCAAATGGCTTATAGCCCGTTTCCTCCTTACGAAATCCTCTCCACCAGCCTGTTGAGTTTCGAAACGATTCATCAACTCCGGCGTTTTGCCCGGTATTGGGACCTGATCGCCAACAGCGGCAACTTCGTGCAGACCCGCAAGCTGCTGTGGTGCGAAGGGGAATCGCCATTCTGGACATTCCGGCAGCTCTCGGAATGGCTCTACCAGACGGAACAGAAAACACATGGCATTCCTCTGCCACGGCTGGCCGAACTGGTCTTTCAGTTTCTGACGACGCAGTTGAAACGCAATGAAGAGGAAACTGCCCAGGCCATCTGGCAGGACTACACTCGGGGAGGACGTGAAGACCGACCGCAGTTCTTGCGTCGATTCGAACTCCCGGCAGCCAGAGATCTGAAGGCCCGGTCCGGCTTGCCGACCCGTCAAGCGCGACATCTCGAGGTGTAGAGCAGGGCTCGCTCTCGGGTTCCGCCGCGCGGTGCGTTACTGTTGATCTGAGTTCAGAAGGCTCGAGGTCATTCGATCAGGCAGCTTCCCCTGAGCCGAACCTGCTGCACTGTGCTGCTGTCAGTGTCCCTGTTGTCACGGTAAGGATCAGATTTCCCCTGATGTCACATCTGGGGTTTCCTGATTTCCAGCGCCGTTGGCGACTGTTATCGTAACCACACCCGCACCGCTGATCTTCATTCTTTTGAAGAAAATTCCCCGATGGACATTGCCCAACACTGGCGCCTGGAGCCCGGCGTCACCTATCTCAATCACGGCTCGTTCGGCCCTTCGCCCCTTCCGATCATGGAAGCCCGTCAGGAATGGCTGCGGCAACTGGAAGCCGAACCGATGCACTTCTTCATTCGTCGATTGTCGCGCCTGCTCGACGACGCGACCGAGGCGGTGGCCCGCTTTGTGAACTGTCCGGCGGACAATCTGATCTTCGTTCCCAACTCGACCGCCGGGATGAACATTGTCGCGGCGAATCTGCAGCTTGAGGAAGGGGATGAAGTCCTCCTGACTGACCACGAGTATGGCGCGGTGGTGCGGATCTGGGGTCAGTACTGCCAACAGGCCCGGGCCAAAACCACACTGGCCCGATTGCCGCTGCCGTTGAATTCGATCCCTGACATCGTGGAGTCCATCTTCGAGCGGGTGACGCCCCGCACACGATTGCTCGTCGTCAGCCATGTGGCCTCACAAACTTCCGTGAAGCTCCCCGTCAAAGAGATCTGTGAACGGGCCCGCGCCCAGGGGCTGCTGGTCTGTGTGGATGGTCCTCATGCCCTGTTGATGACAGACATCGACCTGCAGGCCATTCCCTGTGACTTTTACGCTGCCGGTTGCCATAAGTGGTTAAGTGCTCCCTTCGGCAGTGGTTTCCTGTATGTGCGCTCCCGTTTCAAACAAGGACTGAAACCGAATGTGATCAGCTGGGGTAGGAGTCTCGATGGCAGTCCGACGCGGTGGAAGGATGAGTTTCACTGGCCGGGGACATTTGATCCGACACCCTACCTGGCAATCCCCGCCGCAATTGATTTCTTCCGACAGTACGGTGTCGAGAAATTTCGGCAGGAGACCCACGCGCTGACCCGCTTCGCCCGTCAGGAGATGCTGCGGATCAGTGGTGAGGAACCACTCTTTCCGGATGACATCGCCTGGTACGGTTCGATGGTGAGTATCCCCTTCCCGCTCCCTCAGGTCGCCAACTTTCCGGGAGGGATGCATCCGTTGCAGCAATGGCTGTGGGATCAACACCGCATTGAGGTGCCGGTGATTGGCTGGAAAGAGCGTTCGCTCGTCCGCATCTCCTGCCATCTCTACAACACCCGGGCCGATGTTGAGCGTTGTCTCGACGCCCTGGGCGAATGGACCGCCGAACACCCGGCGACCCTAACGCCGTAACCCCACTCAGCCGCTTTCCGGGGCGCCCTGCTGCATTTGCTGCGGAAAGCATCGTGGCTGCTTTGCTGGGAATTGCGGCAATCCGGTGAAGTTCTACGGCTTGAGGAGGTTGAGGCTGGCCTCTCGGCTGAGGGACGACCCTCACCAGAACCCCCAGTTTCCAGTTTTTGAATTGAGGAACGGTGGGGAAGTCGCGTCAAAGCGGCAAATGACGCTGCAGTCTCCCTGCGAATGCCGATATACTGGAGTGGTCAGGAAGACCGGTGCACTCCGGAGAATAAATCGTTCTCCCCAGACCGCTCGATCTCGAGGACCCTGCCAATGCCCCGCAGGCCGTCCCCGATGAGGGCGAGGGAACGCGACTGATCAGCGGATGGCAGTGAAACGCCAGATCGTGCGACGCCGGATGCTGTCCCGGTCCCTCCAGAGGATGCTCCGGAAGCAGAATCAATCTCTGCCTGTTGGAAGTAACGACAGCCCCGTGCTGCTGCCGACTGAAAGCAACGATGCCACTGAAACTCGAGCCACTGGAAGACCCCGCGCTCAACCTCACGCCGATGATCGACGTGGTGCTGACGCTCGTGATTTTCTTTATGGTCGGGACGCAGTTCTCCAAACAGGAGAGCCAGTACGATATCGAGCTTCCCAAGGTGTCGGCAGCCATGCCGCTGACCCAGCTTCCCGACGAAATCATTATCAATATCGCCGAAGACGGGAGCATCTCGATGTTCGGGCAACCCCGGACTCTCGAACAGGTCGAATCCGATCTGCGTGCCGCGCATGAGCGTTATGCGGACCAAGTGGTCGTGATTCGGGGCGCTGCCGCCGGTCCCTACCAAAACGTGATGAGTGTCCTCGATGTCTGCAAGCGGGCGCTCATCAGCAATATCCAGTTGGCCAACCGGATTGAAGCCGAAGGGGCAAAATGACGCTGGCTGCGGTCAATCTGAACCAGGAAAGCTGGCATCTGGCGCGCCTGACAATCGCGCTGTTGCAACCGGCTCTGGTGATGATTCTGATCTGCGGGCTCGTGTTGGCGACGGCGCATCTGCTGACCATGCTGGGAACCCGCTGGGGTGACCGGCGGGTCACCTCGAAATCGCTGTTCTTTTCCTTCAGTGTCCACCTGCTTCTGGCCTGCGGTCTGATCGCCCTGATCCCGGAATCGCATCCCCGCATTGTTTATGCGCGGGTGAACGAGATTGCCCGCGAACCGGTGCAGGTGGTCTCCATTCAAAGCCGCAGTGACAGCCCGGGAACTGAGGACACCGTGCAGGGTGATCTGCCGGAGTTCGAACGGATGCTGCAACACGCTCCCTCGTCGAATCCACCGGTCACACCTTTCCCGGAACGGACGGCCAATCCCTCAGCAACCGCCTCGCCGGAAGTCGCGCTGAACAAGCCCGGCGACATGGCCAGATTCGAACCACAGCCGACACCGGATCTCAATCCCCCGTTGCAGCCTCCGGATTCTCCACTGCCCGACCGTCAGCAGTCTGGAGAAACATCGGCCCTGCCGCAGGCCAACGCCAATCTGAACGTGGAATCGATGGCGAGTCAGGTCCGGCAGCAGACGCAGTCGGCTGCGACACAGCAGCGCGAGCGAACCCCCAGTCCGCAGGCCAAAGTCGATGATCTTGTCGTTCCCGAGCGTCCGTTTGCCGGAAATCTGATCCAGCCATCGATCGACACCAGTCCCTCCCCCACGGTTCCTTACATGGAGATCCTCCCCGCCCCAACGGTTGAGCGTCCCGACCCCGAGGGGAAGCCGGCGGTTCCGACACAGGCATCCATCGCCACGACCGTACCGGAACAGATCGTGCGCCCACCCGAGGACCGCCCCCCCGCGGGAAGCGAAGACCGCGAAATTGCGCGGATGGAAACACGAACGCTCACGGAGACCGACACCGGGACGGGGCTAAGTGGAGCACGGGCCCGCGTGGAACCGAACGCCCCTCCGTCTCCCGCGACAAACGCCAACCCCTCCGCGTCACTCTCCGCCTCCGCTGTTCCGGCTGAAATGCCGACGCTCTCACGTCAGGCTGATCCTTTTCTTTCCAGCACAGGAGCCGACAGGGTTCCCTCGGCTTACCGCCTGCGTACGGAAGAACAACGGGAACGGGCGATCCTTCGCTTTGGCGGTTCAGCCGAAACCGAAGCTGCGGTTGATCGCAGCCTCAAGTGGTTGAGTAAAGTCCAGCATCCCGATGGCTACTGGGATGCCAGTGAGTTCGGAGCAGGGCAGGTGGAGGTCGCCGAAGCAGGGGTGAACCGACAGACAGCGGGTAAAGATGCGGATGTCGGCGTCACCGCGCTGGCCGTACTCGCATTCCTCGGGAAGCTGAATACGATCGATCAGGGAGAATACGCCCCGGTCGTGCGGCGGGCTCTGCATTGGATTGTATCCCAGCAGACGGTCCATCGCTGGAAAGGGGACTGGGGAGAAACCAATGGCTATCTCGGGGGCAACGCCTCCGACTTCGAGGCAATGTACTGCCACGGGATGGCGACATTTGCGCTGGCGGAAGCGTATGCCATGTCGCGCGACAAGCCAGAAGCCCAATGGCTGCGAACACCCCTCGAAAAGGCGATCCATTTTATCTTCGATACTCAGATTGCGGATGGGGGCTGGCGGTACGTCAAAGGACAGCCGGATGGGGATATGAGCATGTTCGGCTGGCAGCTGATGGCCATCAAAAGTGCGGAAGCCGCCGGCATTCCCATCCCCGAAGACGTCAAAGCGAAAATGCGGCGGTTTCTTTCGGAACGACGTCGGGGAGAAGCCTACGGCCTCGCCGGCTATCGGGCGATGGATCCACCAACTGCCTCGATGACTGCCGAAGCGCTTTACTGTCGCCAGATGATGGGCATGGCACAGGATCCTGAATCAAACCGGGAAGCGGTCCAGTTTCTGCTGCAGCATCCGCCGCGACGATCCACGCTGAATCTTTATTACTGGTACTACGGGACGCTGGCGATGTACCAGCACGGCGGCAGGGAGTGGGATCAGTGGAACAAGGCTGTCCGCGATCTGCTGGTTGCTGAACAGCGGCAATCCGGCCCGCTGGCGGGAAGTTGGGATCCGCGCGATCTCTGGGGCGGGTACGGGGGACGGGTCTATTCGACTGCGATCGCCACCCTGAATCTCGAGGTCTATTACCGGTACCTCCCGCTCTATCGCCTGCAGGAAACGGAGTAGGGCAGGCAGATCTTTCGGGACCTCGCAAATTGTGCGTCCTCAAGGATCATCGGCGCCATTCCGCAATCACAAGAACGATCCCTCCCGGAACCAATGGTTCTCACGCCGCACTGATTGCGCTCGTGAAGGAGCGTCGCTTCCGAACATGTTGAGGCTGCATTGCCCCGTGTTCGCAGACGGAGGTCAACCATTCGCCAGACGGAGCGCTGGCTGCGCGGGCATTGGACAGAGCAACCTGCTCCAGATTCCGTCAGTCGTTTCGGGCCAGGTCTTTCGGCCATCCGTCGTTCCCGCCAATCAGACTGTCTTGATCCGCGGCATTGGACGCGTGCCACGGCGACAAAAATTCGCCGCAGGGTTGCGTGTTTCGCGTCACTTCAGGCTCCCGGTCGCAGGATTCCTGCCGCTCACGCGAATTGGCTGACTTTCAGCAGTTCTAAGGATCGTGGCGATTCTCCAGATCAAATGAATTATCGAGTGAGGGAAACTCCGCTGCAGCGGCTCAATCGACGTAAAAGACAACCCGGCCGCTACAAACCGCCAAATCGGTAAAATCGATATGTTTGTAACAGTGTGCAAGCTCTGCGTAAAAACCGACCGCATTCATTCCCTCGCATTGCGTTGATGCGACGTGCTGCAGGATTTTCGGAGTAGCGTTCGACTGAGGAGATTCATTCCTCATTTCCGATCGTATTTGGAAGAGCTCATGACCTCGCAGACGCTCATCACAGCGCCAGGGACAACTGCCCCCCCCAAGGCCCGTGCCGCTTGGTACCTGGTCGGCTGTCTGCCTCCCATTCGCACGCTGTCACAAATCAAGATCGATTCCCCCACCTTTGTCATCGGCCGGCGTCCGGAATCGGATCTGGCGATCGCTTCCCAATGTGTCTCCGCCCGCCATGCAGAGATTCTGCAGATCGGACCGCATCTGTTCATCCGGGACCTCGGAAGCACCAACGGAACATTTCTGAATCGCCAGCAGGTCAAGCAGCCGACCCCGATCGCCGAAGGGGATCACATCGAAATCGCGAACGTGGAGTTTCGCGTGGAACTTCGTTCCGCAGAGGTCTGGTCGCCGCGGCAGGATCTGGACGTCCTGAAGAAGACGGCACAGGCGGTTGAAATTCTGGAATCCAACTGGGTTCTCAGCCAGTTCAACCGACTGATGGAGACACGCGGAGTCCTGCCTCACTATCAGCCACTCTACGACCTGCGTTCGATGGATGTCATCGGCTACGAGTCGCTGGCCCGGACCCCTCTGGTTGGCCTGGAGAATCCGGCCGAGATGTTCCGCACCGCGGAAATGGTCCACCAGGAAGTTGAGCTCAGCCTCATCTGCCGGCAGAAAGCAGTGGAATACTCGCAGTGGATGCCGCCGGGCACCCATCTGTTCGTCAACACCCACAGCCACGAGAGTCTGGACGTCGATGTCCTCCCCTCGCTACGTCAGCTCCGCAGAGAATATCCCGATCTGCCGATCGTGGTTGAGGTTCACGAGGGTGCGATTCACGATCCGATGATGACCGCCGAGTTTTGTCACCGCATTCGCGACCTCGGGATGAAGGTCGCCTACGACGACTTCGGTGCGGGGCAGTCCCGTCTCCTGGAGCTGGTGAAAGCTCCTCCCGATTTTCTGAAGTTCGACGCCAGCCTGATCCGGGATGTGCACGAAGCCAATTCCTACCAGCTGCGAATGATGAAGATGCTTGTCGACATCTGTCACGACGTTCCCATCGTCACCGTGGCGGAAGGGGTCGAGAAGGCCGAAGAAATGGAGACCTGCAAGGATCTCGGATTTGATATCGGACAGGGTTTCTTTCTGGGTCGTCCGATGCCGGTTTCGGCGTATACGGTCATCAACACCGACTCAACGACGGACCAGCCGAAGAAGCTGAAAGCCGAGAATACTCTCCGGGTTCCCCGGCTGGCCTGAAGCATCACGCCATTCCAGCGCAAATCCCCTTTCCTCTGCGAGACGGGCAAAAAACGGCGCCTGGTACCGCCCCGGATCACCCAGCCAGCAGACGCCTCCCGGGGCCAGCATCTTCTGCAGCGTCTCGAGCAGCACGCCATGTGTCGCGGCGTCGTAGGTGACTTCGCAGCCGATAATCACCGGGAACTGACGATCGACCGCATCGCGCCAGTCGAGCAGCAGCAGATCGGGATCCGCACAGCCATTCAAACGGGCATTGAGACGGCAGAGATGCAGCGCCGTCGGGTCGTAGTCGCTGAACGTCACGCGATCTCCCCGCAGCAGCGCCGCCAGTCCGACCAGGCCAATTCCAGCTCCCAGCTCCAGCAGTTCGGTGCCGATCGGCCACTCGGCGTGCTGCAGCAGCATGGCGGCCATCTTCTCCGCGGAGGGCCACAGGAACGCCCAGTACGGCATATAGTCGTTGCGGTCGTTTTCCGTCTGCAGCTGTTCATCGTCCAGAAACAGATCGGGAACGGCGGGCCGCATCAGCTGAATGGACCGGTCGGCGATCGACAACACCGATCGGTTCCAGCCTCCGGGGATTACAGGGAGTGCATCCGGATCAACCGGCAAAACCGGAAAAGCTGATGGAGTCGCGGAGGTCGGGTCGGGAGAAGTCACGCGGGCCTGTCACAATCATGGGAAACTGGAAACCCGACACTTTATCGCGACAGAACTTCCCAAGCGAGACAGCAGCCTCTTGTCCGTCCACCTGCCGCGCCGATGATTCCCGAGATTTCGATTCATCAGCTCAGGTGCCACCATGCCTCCCAGGCGTCGACCTCCGACCGGACACCAGCCTGTCGCTCTGCGGGCCATGCATCCCCAGCAGTATCTGCAGCCGTTTCTGCACTATCTGGAAGCAGAATGCGGCATGTCGGCGAACACCGTCAAGGCTTACCGCAACGACCTACAGCAGTTCATCGCGTGGATGGATGGGGAACAGCTCGACTCTGTCCTGCAGATCGACCTCCCTGCGCTGGGACGATTCGTCGAGGCGCTGCATCTGCGGGAACTTAAAGCCACTACGATTTCACGTCGACTTGTCGCGCTGAAAATGTTCTTCCGCTTTCTGGTGCTGGAGGGGATTGTTGCCGAAAGCACGGTGGACCTGCTCTCCTCCCCCAAACTCTGGCAGTACCTCCCCACGGTTCTCAGTCCGGAGATGGTCGATCGCCTGCTGGAGGCTCCGGGCTGGGCCGACAAGTTTGCCCTGCGCGACCGTGCGGTGCTGACGATTCTGTACGCCACCGGCTGTCGCGCTTCGGAGGTCAGCAATCTCCGGCTCAGCGACCTCAAGCTGGAACAGAATTTCTGCCGCTGCCTCGGTAAGGGAAACAAGGAACGAATCGTTTCGTTGAATCCCTATGCGGTGGCAGCGATCCGCCGTTACCTCACGCGCGAACGTCCCGCCTGCGTGCGGCTGCGGGACTCGGAGTATTTGTTCGTCACCCGCACGGGGAGGGCGTTGACCCGCATCAACATCTGGCAGCTGGTGAAGAAGTATTCGCTCCGCATCGGGGCCGGGGGGAAGATCAGCCCGCACACGCTGCGGCACAGTTTTGCCACGCATATGTTGGCTGGGGGCGCCGAGATTCGCGCTCTGCAGGAAATGCTCGGGCACGCCAGCATTCGCACGACACAGATCTATACTCAGGTGGAGCATAGCCGCCTGAAGGCAATTCATGCGAAGTGCCACCCCCGGGGATAGAGCAGGTTGCTGTTTCGAGTGCCCGCGCAGGAGGCGTTTCGTCTGCTGAAATGCTCCTTTCCTCATGGCGAGAAGCGGTACTTCAAAAGCGAGTCTGCTCTGGAACCGCACCTTCGCCCTGCAGCCATTCATTTCGGAATTAGCACTGAACAGAGTTGTGCAGCTGACTGGGCGTAGTACGCATGGCGCGGGAACGCGGAAGTGTGATCCGCCTCTTAGTCGTCGCCCGAGCCGAGATATGACCGATCAATTCCGAGCAGCACTCGCAGACTGGTCGACGCGATGCCGAGTGCAATCCCGATCATGATCGCCCGATTTCCGGCAGTATTGAAAATGCTCATGATGTAAACCGTCAGCTGATCGATCCGGAACATGGCCAGCGACTCGGGCAGCCAGCCGGTCAGCCAAGCCCCGGCAGCAGTGCGTCCCAGAAGAATGATGAACGCCGTCCCCAGCAAGAGGGTTGCTTCCAGATTCTTGGCGCGGAAAGCGCGAAACGCTGCCGAAGCCACATAAAAAGCGAGAACTGCAAACGTCGTCGTGAGCAGCGGCTGAAAAATGTATTCGTAGATCCACCAGAACGGTGTGCCGCCCGCACTGTAGTCGCCGGACCAGGGGTATTTGACTTCATGTGCCGCGAGGAACAGTCGACCGACCTGCTGCCGCCAGCGAAACTGCTCGCGGGCCGGGGCAAACAGCAGTTCGCGCTGGCCGTTGCTCAAGGAGCCATTCTGCAAGAGCACGAATCCCAGCTCCTGATAGCGGTCTGCGAGGGTGGGCAATTCCGCAAAATATGTCCCTACCGCTTCACGTTGCGACTCGGTGAACGGACCAGCGGCAGCGAGTAAGTCGGGGAGCTGTTCAGGGCTGATCTCCGAATCATCCACGAACCTCTGAATCACCGCAATTTGCGCCGCGTTCAGCAACACCGGAGCGGTGGCCGTCGGGGCAGGGGGAGTCTCACCTGCAAGGATTGCTTGCCGGGTCTCGCAAACGGGGACCGGGGTGGGGGGAGGAGAACCTGCGCTGTTGAGCGCCAGAACCAGCAGCTCCGCTTTCCACTCAGCCTCCATGAACCGGTCGAAGAGCTCGCGCTGTTTCTCGTTGAGTGGCGGACCGGCCTGATTCAACGCGGCCAGTAATTGCTGCTGCTGCGATTCTGTCTGCGGTCGGGCAGGAGGGTAATGGCACCAGCCTTTGGCAAGCTGTTCGCGCTCTCCCACAGACATGGGACCCGTAAACCGCAACGTGCTGTCCGTGAGCTCAACGATCGAGTTCTGTGCGGGAGGAATCTGGAACCCGGAGGGGACATCGGTGACCGCCAGCGACGACTCCTTGTGGGCTCCCGTTGCCAGTTGGGCAATCGCATTCTCAACATCAGGGCCGGGCTGCAACAGGCGGCGGAGTTCCGACTGCTGCTCATCCGTCATTGTTCCCCGCCACGCCAAGGCATGTTGACCGACATAGTAATTCACTTTGCCTCGTAATGAGGCTGGCGGCCGGGCGACGGCAGCCAACTGCTCCACCTGACACCGCCAACTGAGCGTGTCCTCATAGCCGGTCAGATCCGCCTGCTGCCCGGGGGACATCCAGCCCTGGAAAATCAGCTCCCCATCTGCCTGTCGGAGCTGTTCGCGCGCAGACGCGGGCAGGGGGGCTCCATCCGCCCGCTGCGGGATTTCACCGGGCACGCGGTACTCGGGAAGCGCAGAGACAGGGAGCGAGGCGAAGGTTTCACCAAAATACTCCGAACTGGCTTCCGGTGGGCTACCGGTCTTCAGCAGGCCGAAAACCAGCGTCAGCACAAAGGCAATCACCGTGACCGCTGCATAACCCCAGCCCGGCTGACGATCACTCACTTTCTGCAGTTGGAGCTTCAGCAGGTTTCCTCCACCGAGCACAAACGCGATGGAGGCGAGCACATCAAACCACACCGTCGTTTCTTCACTGGCAACCTCCAGAGAAGGAACGAAAAACGCCACGATCAGCACAATGCCGCTGATGGCGGTGATCAACAGGGGAAGAGTGCGCTTCATATTCGGGCCGGACAAACGTAAGAACGTCGTTGACGAATCCGCCTCGGAGCCGCTGCAGCGCTTATTCCACCTTCACCGGTGCACAACGGCGGATGCTCTCGGCCTCAGCATAACAGATGCGCAGCGCATCGGCCGCCAGAGAAGCAGAGAGGGTCGGGGGAAGCGTGCCGGTACGGACTCCGTCGACCGCCTGCTGGATCTCTTCCGTGAAAGCGGCACACCACTCGGTTCCGCCTCCCGGATCGGGCTGAGTCACTTCGCCATCCTGAGTGATCAATGTCAGCGGCCGGTTCACAACCCACTCGCTGCCATAGGTTCCGGCATCGAACTGGATGGTGGCTCCTTCGAGGAAGAGTTCAAAGCTGTTGCCGAATTTCAGGCCATCGGCCGCGATCCCGCCGCTGACACAGCTGACCGTGAGATCCGGATCGCCGAACAGATACTGCGTCGACACATGATTGACGAAGTCATCGACCAGCAGGCCACGTGAGAAGACCTGCTGCGGACAACCGCACAACAGCGCGATGTAATGATTGTCATGAATGTGGAGATCGATTCCCCAGCCTCCCAGCTTCCGGAAATCGCTGATCTGCGATGACCATTTCGGCGGAGCAATCACCCGGCGGAACGCGGCTCCCAGCAGCTTGCCGTAGCGTCCGCTGGTGACCTGCTCGAGGGGCCAGCGAAACTGCGGAATAAAGGGGAGCACATGGGCCACCATCAGCAATCGTCCCGCAGCCTGAGCCGCATTGACCATCCGCTGTGCGGCGGCGAGCTCAATCGCGATCGGCTTTTCCACCAGCACATGTTTGCCGGCCGCCAGTGCTTCCAGGGTGACAGCCTCATGCTGATCCGTCGGCAAGCAGATATGCACCAGATCAATGTCGGGATCGGCCAGCAGATCGGCATGCTCCAGATAGGTGCGAACTCCCGTGAGGTCGGTCTCCGCACTCCCGCGGGGGCCAAAGTTCCCCTGAATGTCGGACCAGTCCCCATTCAGCTTCTTCTGGCTGCGGGTCGAAATGGCAACGACTTGCGACCCCTGAACCTGCCGAATGGCCTCGAAGTGGGTCATCCCCATGAAACCCAATCCGATAATGCCGATCCTCACCGTCATTTCACAGTCTCCACTTCGAACATACCGATTCACGGTGACACCGTTCTCTCCTGCGGGCTCAGTGATCACTCAGCGGAAACGTTGCGATCACGAGCACAGAAGAGAGTCACCAACTCCAGGTCCCTGCAAGTGGGGGACACCGTACCAGAGAGATGCGGAGGGGAAAAGGAATGGAAGCTTCAGCGCAGCGAGTCAGCCCCGAGGGAAGTTGACAGGCAACGGCAACCAGCCTGACAGGGAATCTGACAAACTGACAACCGCCTGTTTCCACGAAGCAGCACTGTGAGTCGCGTGGAAGAACTTCGGCTGCCGTTGTGGGAGACACCATCTGCATCGCAACGAGTGTTTTCACTGTGTGGATGAGCCGTGAAAAAAACTTCGCATGCACTGGCTGTTTGCCAATGCTCGTAAAGGTCAACGTGATCGTCATGAGACCTGAGTTGCCGAAGCCTCTACATGTAGTGGAATCATCAACGAGCAATCACAAACCATCGTGTCGTGCTTCGTAATGAAGCAGTTTCACCTGAACATTCATGCGACCTGAAGAGGATGACCGATCCGGAAACTCCCTGTCGTTGACGTATTTTCAGTTGGCGGATTCCGGGAACCATTGCTATAGTTCGCCATCATCAGTCTGGGCTGCTGGATTTCACTCAGGCCCAAATCATTTCTGTCCAATCGGAGAGACATGGTGCAAGAGCATCTGATCGAATTAAGCGTCGGTGAATCCATTCAGGTCGGCGAGTACTTTGTGCGAATCCTGGATGTGAATGGCGATGAACTGTGCATCGAAATCGACGGCGACGATCAGGGGGGACTGGGAGTCGACAGCTTGAGTGGAGTGCTGGAAACCGTTTGAGGTTTTCAGTGCGGGTTGGCAATGGCTGAGAGTTCTTTGAAACGCGAAGTCTCGCGACGTTGAACGTCCGCCACTGCAAATCGAGATGAGCCGAGGGAATGGCCGCACTGCTGCAGGCCGAGCCCGATTTCTGCGCAGGCTCCCCTCTCGGAAGCCAGCTCAATCTTCCCACCATCGCCAGTGTGAGCCACCATACTGTGTGAGTCCCAGCGCTGTGTGTGCCCCGGTACAGAGGGTCGCAAACAGCAGGTGCCCCACAGTCCCCGCCCGGTGCATTGCTCCCAGGCACCTGAATTTCCCTCAGAGTTGAAATCCCCTCGCGGGAACCACTTTCGACCCATCCATCTGCCCGGAAGAGCAGCGCACCGATCGATAGAAAGACAGGCAGGTCTGCTCTGATTGACTCTGACCTTCCCCCCGTGATGAGGGGTCTTCCCGAGCCATCGTTCGACCGAGTACTGCCTGACGGCCGACCAACCTTTGCCCATCGCGAGGCCCCAGGCTGGGGAAGCGCGGAGTGTTTGAGTCACTCCCCGGTCGACTCTGAGCGCAGCTGCAATAAAAAACGCCCGGCGGTGCCAGGCGTGATGACTCACAGGATGTCGACTCGTGTCCTCTGCAGAGGTGATCACTGCAGCCGCCCCGTGGACTGCCTGACGAAGGGCAGGAGTCATTCGACTTCGAAGATGAATTCCACTTCCACCGCTGCGTTGAGCGGCAACGCATTCACCCCCACTGCGGCACGCGCATGCTTCCCGCTTTCACCGAAGATCTTCTCCACGAACTCGCTGGCTCCGTTGCCGACGATTGGCTGGTCACCGAATCCGGAATCGGACTGCACGAAGACTCCTAGACGAACCACGCGTCGAACGCGGGACAGGTCCCCGTTCAGTTCGGCCTTCAGCACCGCCAGTCCATGCAGAACACACTGCACGGCGGCCTCCTGCGCCTGCTCGATGGAGACTTGCGAGGGGACCGGCCCCACAGCAAGCATTCCGCCCGCCGTGCGCGGAAGCTGCCCACTGACGTAAATCAGATTCCCCGTGCGCACACAGGGAACATAAGCAGCGACAGGTTTGGCTGCCTCGGGGAGCTGATATCCCAGTTTTTCAAGCGTGGCTTCGACCGACATGCAAAGCTACTTCCCGGTCGTCGCGGTCAGGTTCTGGTCACGGGCGATCTGCTCGGCCTGTCGACGGTACTTCAACGCCTGATAGGCCAAGGTCTTGCGACGGGGGCGGCTTCCGGAGAGTCGCAGCAGCCGCTCACACTTGGCAGCCAGAGCGAGTTTCACGTCCACTAAATTCTTTGTCTTATCCATGGTTCACCTCTGCCGTGGCAGCTTTTCAATTTCGAATCCGCATAACACGCTGTATTCACATCGAATGGGCGAATCCGCGGAGGGAAGAGTGTAGGGGAGAAGCCCCGGAATTTCCAGACCACACCATCCGAGCCAGAAATCCACGAGAGTGGAATCGGCAATTTTCCCGGAAAGGCGGCTGACTGCGGGAACCAGGGCCGACAGACCGCACCTCGCAAACAGGCACAAAGGGCGATACAACATACACTTGCAACACGATAACACTCAGGGAGAGCGGCGGCACGTCGTGAGACCCAGCCGGCCTACAGGGCCCGGGCGGAAATATTGAACCCAATAATCCGGACCGCTTCCAGCAGCATCGTCCCCGGAGTCTGCTCGACGGTGACGATATCCCCCGGCTCCAGCAGCAGGTTATCCATGCCGTTCTTTTTCGCCTTGCGGATACTCGCCTGAATCAACGCCGGCTCGGGATACTCCGGCCGATTGCGGATCACGAACACCTTGTCCGCAGCCAGAGAGCTTTCCCCCCCCGCCTTACTGATGACGTCGAGCAGTCGGTATTCCTTCCCGGGATCGACGTCGTAGGTGTCCGGCTTGTGGACCTGTCCCTGCACCGTAATCCGGGGGGGCTGAATCCGTTCCACCTGCACGGTGGCGCCGTCCTGCAGGGCAAGTTTCTGGGAATCCTGCTGCCCAAATGAGGCCAGATCGATTTTGACCGTGCGCGGGCCTTCGGTCCGGACGGGAACCCGTTGCCCTGCATAATCGGCATCCATTCCCGCGGTCCGTTCGATTCCGGTGCCGTTCGGGCCCGACTCTGCAATGTATTTTTCCCGTTCGCGCTCCGGTTGGGGAGTCGAAGTCGGGCCGTAGCTGATTTCCACGCCGGTTCCCGCATCATCGGCCAGGCCCCCCGCAGCGGAGATGGCCTGAATCAGCCCTGCGGAACCACTGGGCAGGAAGTAAGTTCCTTCTTTTTCCACGCCGCCGACCACCGTCACCTGCAGCGTCTTCCGCTCTTTCATCGTGACGGTGACGTGGGGATTACGGATGTATTGCCGCTGGATGCACTCATTGCGGATGACCGATTCTGCTCCTTCCAGCGACATGCCTTCGAGGTGCACCGGTCCCACATCCGGAATGATCCCGAAGCCATGCTGATTGATCCGCATCTGGAATGTCGTGGCATCATCGGCAGCCAGACTCGCCGCCAGATTAACTTCGATGACATCCCCTTTGGCGATCTGGTCCAGAGGACGGGTGTCAGACACCAGACGCGACAAGCCCACCGTGCGGGCATTGCTCGTCGGCCGCGCCTGCCATTGTGCGGGGAGTGTGGACGGGGTAAACGGCCTTTTGCTCGCACACCCGCAGAGCCCCCCCAGCAGCACCAACCACAGTCCATACCTCAGCAACGGCTTCAGGCCGGTCTGACGAGTACGAACAGAGGGCTGCGGGGGCTGGATTCCCCGGACGGGCTGCATCGTGTTGATCTACCGCTGGGGTTGCAGGAGCGAGAAGAGGAGTGTCAGTCAAGGAGTCGGCGGAAAACCGACGGAAAGGGAGGTTGATCGGAAAACTACCTGCAGCGGCAAAAAAGGGTCAAGATCGATTCTCGCTCGATTCGGCCCGACTTGAGTTACTTTTCGAATTCGACTGCCGATTTGTAAATCTTGCAGCGATGCCCAGGTGCAAGAACGAGCGGCCAACCTCAAAACAGCCGCAGCTGCCCTTTGCGATTCCGAGGGGGACGGAACAGCCCGGTCTCCAGCGGAGGGAGTTTTTCGTTCAGCCGGAACTTCTTCTGAAACACCAGGAATGTCTGCCTGATCTGCTCGGCGAATTCACCCGTGCCGCGCATGCGTTCTCCGAACCGGGCTCCGTTCAACTCCCCCGAGCGGCAGGCCCGAATCCGTGATTCAACGCGATCCCTGGCCAGCGGGTGTGTCCGTTCGAGCCATTCGAGGAACACCGGACGAACGGTTAAGGGAAGACGCAACAGGACATAGCCCGCCGATTGAGCCCCCGCTGCCGCGGCTGCCTCCAGAATGGCAGGGATCTCCGAGTCATTCAGCCCCGGAATAATGGGAGCGACCATCACGTTGACCGGGACACCGGCGGCGCGGAGGGCTGCCACGGTCCGTAATCGGGCTGCCGGCGTGCTGGTACGGGGCTCCATGGTCCGGGCCAGCAGTGGATCGAGCGTAGTGATGCTGATGTTGACCCGCACCAGCTGATGGGCAGCCAGCTCGCCGAGCAGATCCAGATCGCGAGCGACGAGCCCGTTCTTGGTAATGATCGACACCGGTTGCCGACAGGCGCAGGCGACTTCGAGACATTGCCGCGTCAGGCGAAACAGTTTTTCGGCGGGTTGATAGCAGTCGGTGATTCCGGAGAACACGATCTCTTCCGGCTGCCAGCGGTCACGGCTGAGGAACTCGCGAAACAGTTCGGCCGCACGATGTTTGACGTAGATCTTCGATTCGAAATCGAGGCCGGCATTCAGACCGAGATACTCGTGCGAGGGTCGTGCGTAGCAGTATGAGCAGCCGTGCTGGCAGCCCCGATACGGATTCAGCGAATAGCGGAATGAAATATCAGGACTGTCGTTTTCCGAAATGATCGATCGCGTCTCGTCGGGCAGGTACTCGGTCGGCACCTGCTGCCGATCTTCGAGGAACTCGCTGTCGTGCTCAACTTGTTCGAAATCATCCTCCGCATGAATGCGATCAAAGCGGTTGGGAGGATGAATCTGGGATGCGCGTCCTTTGGCTCCTCGCGGTATTGAACGATTCATCGAGTTTGCCCCCTTGCATCCACCACTCAATAAGTGAACACAAGTACACAATCCCCGCACGAGAGTCAAGGGGATTCGTCAGTCGAAAAACTCGTCCGCCGGATCAAACTTCGGGATCACGATATTGATGATCTTCATCCGGCCGATCGCGCGGTGACGGACTCCCGGGGGAATCAGGATCGACATGCCGACCCGCACCGGAAACTGTTCCCCATCGAGGAGCATGGCCGCGTCCGGGCCGCATTCCAGAATGTAATACGTCTCCGTGTGCGCTTTGTGATAGTGCACGCGGGCGTCGTCATCGATCTCCGTCACATGCACAGTGCCGGGTGAGTCAGGGTGTTCGGCAAAGGCTCGACGGGCCGTTCCGCAGGGGCAGGGGATTCCCGGCAGCGCTGTGAAGTCCACGATTTGGTATCGGCGGGAGGACGTCATTGTTCAGGGCTCCTGGGGGTCGCGTCGATCACCGCGTTGGCGGCCGCATCACAGGGAGCGGTGGGCGGACTGGCGTGATTCCGCTGTTCCTCTTCCGGACGGGGACGCCGCGACGGTTCCTTCAGATACAGCGTCAGGACCGCCAGATCGGCCGGAGTGATCCCGCTGATCCGTGCCGCCTGTCCCAGATCGGCGGGACGAACTTTCGCGAACTTGTCCTTCGCCTCCGCGCGTAGATGCGGCAGCAGACGGTAATCGAAGCTCGTGGGGATCTTCAGCGATTGCGTGCGGTTGAGCCGGTCGATGTCCAGCTGTTGCCGCTTCACATAGCCGCTGTACTTCACTTCGATCGTCACCTGCTCGCGCGCCCGGGGAGATGTGGCCAGTGCGGCAAACTCACTCGACATTTCGGCGATTTGAGACCATTCGATTTCCGGTCGGCGCAGCCACTCTTCCAGCGTCGTTCCCTGATGCCGAATCCGCCGGAGCAGAGCGAGGGCCTGTTCAATTTCACCTTCGTAAGCCTGCAGCTGCCGGACCCGCTCCGGGGTTGCCAGACCGATCTTTTCCCCGATCGGAGTCAGCCTGCGGTCGGCGTTATCCTGTCGCAGCAACAGTCGATACTCAGCCCGTGAGGTAAACATCCGGTACGGCTCATCGACTCCCTTCGTGACCAGATCGTCGATCAGCACCCCCAGGTAAGCCTGCGAGCGGTCGAGGACGAACGGCGCTGCGCCCCGCACCTTCAGCGCCGCGTTCACCCCGGCGATCAGGCCCTGACCCGCTGCCTCTTCATAGCCGGTGGTCCCGTTGATCTGTCCGGCAAAGTACAAGCCGGCGACCCGCTTCGTTTCGAGCGTGGCGGTCAGCTGCGTCGGCGGTGCGTAATCGTACTCGACCGCATAGCCGAAGCGCATGATCTGCGCCTTCTCCAGCCCGCGAATGGAGTGAATCATCCGCTCCTGCACATCACGCGGCAGACTGGTGGAGATCCCGTTGCAGTAATATTCGAGCGTCTGCCGACCTTCGGGCTCCAGGAAAATCTGGTGCGATTCCTTATCGGCAAACCGGACCACTTTGTCTTCGATCGAAGGGCAATAGCGGGGACCGGTCCCCTGAATCTGACCGCTGTACATCGGCGCGCGGTGCAGGTTGGCACGAATCAGCTCGTGCATTGAGGAATTGGTCTCCGTCAGCCAGCAGGGGAGCTGTTCCTGTGTCAGTTTCTCCGTCAGAAATGAGAAAGGCGACGGGGCCTCATCGCCGGGTTGAATCTGCAGCGACGAGAAATCGATTGTTCGTCCATTGAGTCGGGCAGGGGTCCCGGTTTTGAACCGCAGCAGCTCAAAGCCGAGCCGGCGAAAACTGTCGGACAGGGTCCCGGTGGTCCCTTCCCCCGCGCGACCGCCGACCGTCTTGGCCTCGCCGGTATGCATGACCGCCTGCAGGAAGGTTCCGGTCGTCACAATAACCGCCGGCGCGGTGTAGACTGCTCCTCCCCGGACGCGCACTCCGGTGACACGGGGACGTTGGGCCGGTTCCGGTTCGGTGATGTCGACCGCGACTGGCTCCCCTTCGACGACGAGTTCTTCCACCATCTCCTGCGCGAGCGTCAGGTTCTCCTGCTCCTCCACGCGCAGCTTCATCAGGAACTGGTACGCCTTCTTGTCCGCCTGGGCCCGGGGAGACCACATCGCTGCTCCTTTCCCCCGGTTCAGCATGCGGAACTGAATTCCCGTGGCATCGATGCAGCGCCCCATCTCGCCACCAAGGGCGTCGATCTCGCGGACGATCTGTCCTTTGGCCACGCCGCCGATCGCGGGATTGCAACTCATGGCCCCGACCATGTCGCAGTTCATCGTGAGCAGGGCAGTTTTCGCCCCCAGCCGGGCACTGGCGAGCGCGGCTTCGATTCCTGCATGACCAGCGCCGATCACCACGACATCAAATTGATAATAAGAATCAGACATCTGCTGCGACGCGCCATCAAAATCCGGGTTCAGAGGGGAAGCGATCTATCTTCCCGTACCGAAACGCGGATTGGAAGAGTGCCGGCCGTTGGCTGTCGACTTCGCAGTGCCCCGGCAATCCTGGGGACTCTCCCTCCTGCAACGGGGAGTCGCTGGCTTTGGCTCTCCCGCACAATCGTCACAACCCCACCCCCGAACGCTCCGAGTTGAATCCGGATCTCCCGAACCCGGAACGGACAATTTGGCGTGGCCTAGGCTTGGCAGGATCCATTTCCGAAGTTCGCTGGCCCGCATATGAATCGCCTGACTCCTGCACTGCTGACAGTCGCTCTGCTGTTCCTGAGTTCGCCAGCCCGGGCGCAATCACTGCTGGTGGAATTCACGGTCGACAACACGGTGTACGAGGGGACGCCGATCGTCAGCAATCAGGCAGTCTGCTGGCTCGGCTGCAAGGACGGCAGTTACACCGCCATCGACCTCAGCCGGGTCAGCAAGTTCCAGAAACTGACGGGAACCTTTCGTCCTTACACCGCAGAACAGCTGGCGCAGGATCTGCGCCGACGCTGGGGACACAAATTCGAGATTCTGGTTCGCGGGAACTACGTCGTCTGCGCACCGCCGGGCAAGACGACGCTGTATGCCGAACTCCTCGCCCGCACCGCCGACAACTTCGCCACCTACTTCAGCAAGCGGAGCATCCGTCTGCAGCGGGCTGAGTATCCATTGGTCGTCATCGTCTGGCCGACACGCGAGGAATTTGAGCTCAACAGCTCAGTCGATGGCATGAAAGCCAACTCACTGCTGCAGGGCTATTACTCACCGGAGTCCAACCGGGTCACGCTTTACGACATCACAGCCACCGCCACCAGTGCGGGGGCGGAAACTCCGATCGAGCCCTCCACCGAATACCGCATGCTGGCCCATCCCCCGATTGCCGAAGATCTGAGCACCGCCACCCGCAATACGGTGATGCATGAAGCAATCCATCAACTGGCATTCAACTCGGGCCTGCATTCCCGGATCGGCCAGAATCCGCGGTGGGTTGTGGAAGGACTCGCCACCATGCTGGAAACCGGAATCCTACAATCCGAGGCTTCTGGGGGGACCGGTTCAAAAGTCAATCTGGAACGGCTGAAGGCCTATTTTGACTATCGCAAATCCCACCCGCGGCATTCGATCATGGATTTCGTGGCGGATGACGAGCCGACTTTTCAGCAGGATCCGCTGGAAGCCTATGGGGTTGCCTGGGCGCTCACCTTCTATCTCGTCGAGCACCACCGGACCAAGTATTTTCAGTATCTGCAACGCATCAAAGATCGCGATCCTCTGGAACCCCGCTATACCGCAGCAGAGCGGATTCGCGATTTTCAGGCCGTCTTCGGCAGTGACACCTCGCTGCTGGAAGCCCAGATGATTCGCTACTATAACGGGATGCACTGACCCATCGCCGAGTCGTCCGCCCGAAAAATTTTCCTGGGAAGGGCCTCCCGGTACCCCGCGAACCGGGAGCGGCACGGGTGATTTTCTCATGGCAGGTGCGCCAACAGACCGCACTCGCCCCATCGCCGCAGCTTGACTATCATCGGCGGAACAGGGAAAACCTCCCTGAATTTTCGACAAGACCACGGCACCCCTGCCGCAGACGACTGACGAGACAGAACCGATCATGACTATTGAAGTACAGCTGCCCAATATCGGCGAGGGCGTGGAATCTGCAGACATTGCGGACATTCTGGTGGCGGTCGGTGATACCGTGTCGGTCGGGCAGACGTTAATGGAGCTGGAAACCGACAAGGCCGTCGTCGAACTCCCCTCGTCGGCAGCTGGAAAGATTGAAAAGATTCTGGTCTCCCCCGGCGCCACGGTGCAGGTCGGCGAAGTGCTGATGCTCGTCAGCGATGGCAAGGGAGAATCGGGTGCCAAATCCGGTTCCGACTCGGCAGCGAAGAAAGAGGCTCCCCAACAGCCAGCCGCGAAAAAAGAGGAGGCAGCCGAACAGCCCGCTGCCGCTCCTCAAGAAAAGCCGGAGAAGTCCGAACCCAAAGCGGAAGCGGCCGCTGAAGCCGAGATCGTGGAGGGCGTGGTGGAGTTCCAGCTCCCGCCGCTCGGTGAAGGGGTCGATTCCGCAGACGTTGCGGAAATTCTTGTCTCCGAAGGGGACGTCGTGCAGAAGGACGACGTCGTCATGGAACTCGAAACCGAAAAGGCGGTCGTTGAGCTGCCTTGTCCGCACAGCGGCAAAATCAAGAAGATCCACATCAAGGAAGGGGACTCGGTCAACGTCGGTTCTGTCGTGATGACAATCGAGGCGACAAGCAAGGTCAGCCAGGGATCCGCCCCCGCAAAGCCCAGTGAACCGGCTCCCGCGAAAAAGCAGGAAGCCGCTCCCAAGGCTGCGGAACCGGCCAAGGCAGCCGCTCCTGCCAGTAAGCCCGCACCGCAGGAAAATCGCCAGCTGGCGACAAGTGGGGCGGCGCATGCCGACAGTAGCCAGAACGGCGATCCGGTTCCGGCAGCTCCCTCGACACGCCGCATGGCCCGTCAGCTGGGAGTTGATCTGCGGGAAGTCCGGGGGAGTGGCCGTGGCGGTCGCATCACCCAGGAAGATGTGCAGAACTACGTCCGCGACCGGATGCAGAAGGCAACACTTCCGGCCCGCAGCCAGCCTGCCGCGAATCTCCCCGCCCTCGCTGGAGGCATTGCTCCTCCGCCGCTGCCCGATTTCTCGCGCTTCGGCCTCGTTGAACGCGAGAAGATGAACAAGATTGCCCGCACCGCTGCGGAAAATCTGACCGTCAGCTGGAACGTGATTCCGCACGTCACGCAGCACGACCGGATCGATATCACCGATCTGGAAGCGGCCCGCAAACGATTCTCCGCCGGCATGGGCAAGAACGGTCCCAAGGTGACGATGACCGCCATCATCATCAAGGCCCTCACGAAATGCCTGCAGGCCTATCCCAAGTTCAACAGCAGTCTCGATCCCGAAACGCAGGAGATCGTGTTCAAGAAGTTCTACAACATCGGCTGTGCTGTCGACACACCGCACGGGCTGGTGGTGCCGGTCATCAAGGACTGTGACAAAAAGAGCATTCTCGAAATCGCCCGTGATCTGGGTGATCTCGCCGAGAAGGCCCGCGACCGCAAGCTCCCGATCGACTCGATGCAGGGGGCGACTTGCACGGTCACCAATCTGGGGGGAATCGGCGGCGTCGGGTTCACTCCGATCGTCAACTATCCGGAAGTCTGCATCCTCGGGATGTCCCGCGGGCAGCAGGAACTTCGCCTGAACGAAGGCAAGGTGGAAGAACGCCTGATGCTGCCGCTCAGCCTGTCCTACGACCACCGGGTCATCAACGGTGCCGATGCCGCTCGCTTTGTGGTGACACTCGGCAGTCTGCTGTCCGACCCGTTCCAGTTGCTGACCACGGTTTAGAGCCGATTCGCTTTTGAAGGACTCGTTCCCACCACGCGCCAATGAGCATTTCATCACACGAAACGCTTGCTGAGCGGGCACGGGACAGAGCAACCTACTCGAATGCGGTTCTCCTTGAGGGCCCCGGCTGCAGCGGCCTGTTCCGTTGCGGCTGTGTGGCCGGAAGGGGACGATCCGCCGCTGTTGCAACCCCACGGGCCAGATTTTAAAATGCTGGGACCTATGCCGCTCCAACTGCTCGTCGCCATCGTGATGGGCCATCCGGGTGGATACCGATTGCTGTCGCAGGGCTAAGTCTGCGGCAGAAGTTTTGCAGGTTTTCAGGTATCCCGGATCCAAATCATGAAGACGCCAACGAAAGACCTTTTTGACGACAGCACGATGTCGTTTGGCGAGCATCTGGAGGCTCTGCGAAGCCATCTGATCAAGGCTCTGATCGGGTTGGTGATCGCCGTCCTCTTCTGTCTGTGGATCGGTGACAGGCTTGTTGACCAGATCCGGCGTCCGATCGATGTGGCATTGAAACGCTACTCCGAAGCCAACGTTGATCGCGAGTTTGCCGAGGTCAAGGCGGGGAAGCAGACGTTCTGGAATGGGGTTCGCCGGTTCTTCGGAATGGATCCTCTGGCCGAAGAGCCAGTGGAGGTGGTCGCCGAAGGAGAACCGCCTCTTCCAGATCCCGACACGACTTCCGACACCATTACCGTTCACCTGTCGAAGGACGAACTGTTGCGGGCTCTGCATCACAGTGACCCGAGCCATTTTCCCGCACCTCCTCCTCCACCCGTGGCCGCTGCAAACGGCACTTTGCTCGCTCCCGTAGCGGCTCCGGGTGAAATCGCCTTGAAGCTGCGGGCTCCACAGTTCGCACAGTTTCAGGCGACAGTTGAGCAATCGCGCCGGGCGGTGACGTTGAATGTGCAGGAAGCCTTCATGGTCTATCTGAAGGTCTCGCTGGTGGCGGGGGTGATCCTGGCCAGCCCGTGGATTTTCTATCAGCTCTGGCAGTTTGTCGCGGCCGGCCTGTATCCGCACGAACGCAGCTACGTGTACGTCTTCGGCACGATGAGCCTGGCCCTGTTTCTGATCGGGGCTGCGTTCTGCTTTTATCTGGTCTTCCCGTTCGTGCTCAAGTATCTGCTGGGCTTTAACGCCGAACTCAAACTGCACCCGCAGATTCGCCTTTCGGAGTGGATCAGCTTTGCGGTCATTCTCCCATTGATGTTCGGGGTCAGTTTCCAGTTGCCGCTGGTGATGCTGTTCCTGGAGCGGATCGGGATCCTGACGTCGCAGCAATACCTGGCCAACGCCCGACTGGCCATTCTGGTCATCGCCATCATCGCGATGATTCTGACCCCGTCCGATCCCGTCAGCATGCTGCTGATGTTTTTCCCGTTAATTGGTCTGTATTTCCTGGGGGTCTGGCTGTGCAATCACCTGCCGCGACGACAACCGCTGGGTGAACTGGCCAGCTGACACCGCTCCAGGCGGCGAAGCGAACTGAGCTCGCCCCCTGTCAACTCGCAAACGCTGTCTGATTTCGGAGAAACACCATGACCGCCGCTGCCGATCTGCCGCTGGAAATCAGCTGCGAGGACGTTCATTCGCTCCTCAACCAGCAGGAGACCTTCACCTTCCTCGACTGCCGCGAGCAAAATGAACATGACACGGCGCGGATTTCCGGAGCGAAGCTGCTGCCGATGAGCGAGATTCAGAACCGCCTCTCGGAACTGGAGGGGAGCCGGCAGCAGCGGATTGTGGTCCATTGCCACCATGGCGGACGGAGCTTGCGCGTCGCCCGCTGGCTGCGCAGCCAGAATTTCCCCCAGGCGCAAAGCATGGCCGGGGGGATTGACGAGTGGTCGCAGAAGATTGATTCGACCGTTCCCCGCTACTAGAGCAGGTTGCTGCTTCCAGTGCCCGCGCAGCAAGCGATTCGCATGGTGAAATGCTGACTTGCGCGCAGCGGAAACGGGTCCGTCAAAGCGAATCTGTTCCGACTCCGTCCACTGCGGAATGAACTGCTGCAGAATGAACTGCTGCGCACGAATCTGCTACTGAGTGATCTCGGCGAGCACATCCCGGGCGGCCCCCAGGGTCTGGCGGATATCACTCGTCGAATGGGCAATGCTGAGGAAGTTGGCTTCGAACTGGCTACAGGGGAGATAGACTCCGCGCGACAGCATCCCGTGGAAATACCGCGAGAAGCGGGCGGTGTCGTTGAGTGCCGAGACGCGGTAGCTGGTTACCGGCTGCGGGTTGAAGAACAGGGTGAACATGCTCCCCACCTGTGCCACATTCGCCGGAATCTGCAACTCTTTGGCGATCTCGCGCAGCCCATGACAGAGCAGGGTGGTCTGCTGCTCCAGTTGCTCGTAGGGATTGGTTTCTTTCAGCACGGTCAGTGTGGCGATTCCGCTCGCCATCGCCAGCGGATTCCCCGACAAGGTCCCTGCCTGATATACGGGGCCGACAGGGGAAATCGACTGCATGATGTCCGCACGCCCGCCATACGCTCCCACGGGGAGTCCTCCCCCCACAATTTTGCCCAGAGTCGTCAGGTCGGGGGTCACATTGAACCGGGCTTGCGCTCCGCCATAGGCGAGTCGAAAACCGGTCATCACTTCGTCGAAGATCAGCACCGCGCCGGAGCGTGTGCAGAGTTCGCGGCAAGCTTCCAGAAACCCTGCTGCCGGAGCGACAACTCCCATGTTGCCGACGACCGGTTCCAGAATGACCGCAGCGATGCGGTCCCCTTGTTGAGCAAAAGCAGCCGACAGGGCCTCGAGGTCATTGTATTCCAGGACCAGCGTGTCCTGGGTACAGCCAATGGGAATTCCCGGGCTCGAGGGATGCCCCAGCGTCAATGCTCCGCTCCCCGCCTGCACGAGCAGGCTGTCGACATGTCCGTGATAGCAGCCGGCAAACTTGATGATGACATTTCGCCCGGTGAAGCCCCGCGCCAGGCGGATGGCGCTCATGGTCGCTTCCGTTCCGGAGTTCACCATCCGCACTTTTTCGATCGAGGGGACGGCGTCGATGATCAGTTCCGCGAGGACCGACTCCTGTTCGGTCGGCGCGCCGAAACTGGTGCCGAATTCCAGCGCCGCCTGCAGCGCGGCAATCACAGTCGGATGCCGGTGCCCCAGAATGTGCGGCCCCCACGAACCGACGTAGTCGATGTAGCGATTTCCATCGACGTCGTAGAGATACTGCTGATCGCCCCGGGCGATAAACACCGGAGTTCCGCCGACTCCGCCGAACGCGCGCGCCGGGCTGTTGACGCCACCGGGAATCAGTTGCTGAGCGCGGGCAAACTGCTCGCGGCTTTTTTCGAATGAGGGCATCGGGGCAAATCTTTCGTGCAGTCTTCCCAGCCACGGAAGCCGTGGAGCAGGATGTCGCTTATTTCTCTTTCAGAACCATATCAATGCAGAAGACCGCACCGACAATGAGAATTCGCAGCGGATTGTCCGGAGGGACCGAGTCCGAAATCGACAGGACATAATTATCCGCGTCGGTGAACAGTTCTTTGCCAATTCCGCTCCACTTCCGGGACACCGTGGCCAGCACGTCCCCCTCGTGGACAAATTTGAATTCCCATCCGGTCCATTTTCCCTGGAGCTGACAGAGCGGCTCATCGTTCGCCGAGAGCACCTGAAACGCTCCTCCGATGGAAAACAGCTTCTGCTTGAAGCCGCCGACCACCACATCATCTTCGTCGCTGACGAGCACTTTCGACAGGAAAAAGTTCACTCCCCGATGGACCCTCAGAACCGGTTCACCTTCCGGTGTCGTCAGGTAAATGTCAAACGGCGTCATCCGTTTGTAGTCAGTAAATCGCAGCAGCTTTGTGATTGTCCCCAGATTGGGTTCACGGCAGTGAAGAATTTCCTCTCCGGTCGAGGGATCAAAGACGTCGTAATTGTTGGCCGCTTTGAAGAAGCCGACATGCTCTTTTACAAAGAACAGATTCTGATTCAGAACCGGATGCATGATTTGCCCTTAAACATTGGAGCATTCTGATTTTGTCATCCCGCGTCCGCTGCGGGGGGCGTGACTTGGTGGACTCCGTGCCCGTCACGATCCGGCTATCAACGACAGATCACTTGCATGAACGTACGCAGGGTCGCGCCAGAAGTCACGCCCGTCGAGTCGGTTTTGAATTGGCCATCCCGGAAGAGTGGCCGAGCGCTCCGCAGGATCGCACATCATTCTTTCACCGCGGACAAACTTGAAGATTGTCCGCAAGGACCCTCCTCTTTGGTCTTCCCGAGCCGCGCGCTCACCAGCACTTCGCCTGCCGGCGTGCCGCAACACCCCTTCCCGCACCCGGTCGGTGCTGTTTTGCGGAAGGAATGCTATTCTGGAGGATTGCTGCGGCTGTTGATTTTCTGTCATTTTTGCGATCGAGCATCCCTATGGCTTCTGTCCCGGAAAAAATTCGTGCCCTCAGCAAGGAGGGGGTGCTGGCTATCACCTGGCCGACCACACCGGAATTTCTGCTTCCCTTCAAGCTGATCCGCTGTGAATGTCCGTGTGCCACCTGTGTTCATGAGTTTACGGGCGAGCGTCTCCTCAAGCCGGAAGATGTTCCCGATGACGTGGCGCCGCTGGCGATGAACTTTGTCGGCAATTATGCCCTCAAGATCCAGTGGAGTGACGGACACGCCACGGGAATCTATTCCTGGGATCTGCTGGAGCGAATCTCGGCCGCTCCCGAGGTCCGACTGAATCCGGGTGCAACGGCCTGAAGGTCGATGCCATGAATTCACTCCCCCTCATCGACTCTTTCCAGCGCACACACACGAACCTGCGGATCAGCGTCACCGATCGCTGCAATCTCCGCTGTGTCTACTGCATGCCGGCCGAGTTCTCCTCGTTTCTGCCGCGACAGGAGTTGCTGACTTACGAAGAGATCGAGCGCTTCGTCCGCATCGTGGCGCCCCTGGGGGTTCACAAGATCCGACTCACCGGGGGAGAGCCGCTCGTCCGTCGCGATCTCCCCGAATTGATCGCTCGACTCGTCCGGATCGACGGAATCACGGATGTCGGCCTGACGACGAACGGAATCCTGCTCGCCGGGCAGGCTGAAGGTCTCTTCGCGGCCGGGCTGCGCAGACTCAACATCAGCCTCGATGCACTTCAGGCAGAGAAGTTCGAGGAGATCACCCGACGAACGGGCTTCGAGCAGGTGCGGGCCGGCATCGACAAGGCGCGGGAAGTCGGCTTCGCCCCGATCAAGATCAACGCGGTTTCCATCCGGAATTTCACCGAGTCGGAAATCGTGCCATTCGGCCGACTGGCACGGGAAACCGGCTGCGAGGTCCGCTTCATCGAATACATGCCGCTCGACGCCGATGCGGCCTGGGAACGGGGGAAAGTTCTCTTCGCCAGCGAGATCATTCAGATTCTCGCCCGGGAACTGCTGCCGCTCGTTCCCGTGGGAGAGCAGGACCCCATGAATCCGGCCACGGAATACCTGTTTTCTGACGGGACGGGACGGATCGGATTCATTCCATCGGTCAGTCAGCCGTTCTGCAACGCGTGCAACCGCTTTCGACTCACCGCCGACGGCAAACTGCGGAGCTGTCTGTTCAGTCTCGAAGAGTTCGACGTCCGGGAGCAGCTGCGTTCCGACGCCGGTGATCACTCCATCGAGCAGCGGGTCCGGGAATGCCTGGCTGCGAAATGGGCCGGTCATCACATCAATGCGGTCGACTTCAAACAACCGCAGCGGCCGATGCACTCCATTGGAGGCTGACCGCTGCGTGCAGTTTTCTGATTGAACGTCAGATTCCGGAAGTCGCCTGCTGTTACGGCACCTGGCTGCCGTTCACGATGATCGAACCGTTGGTGGTGCCTGTCGGAGCAAAGAAGTCGATCACGAACGGCAGGAATGTCCCCGGAGTAATCGAGTTGTTGACGGAGCCGAACAGGTCGATGACGCCTCGCACATCCTGGAAGTAAATTCCCCGTTCCGGGATGGTATCGAGATCGGTGACCAGCTCGATCAGGTTGTTGTTGATGAAGAAGTCGGAATCGCCGAAGACCCGCTGCACCAGCATCCCGGTTCCGTTGAAGCCGTTGCCGGTGAACTGAACGAGGTTTCGCTCGAAGAAGACCCGGTTGCTCGATGACTGGAACGTCAGGTCCACTGCGGTCGAATCTGCTCCTGAGAACAGGAAGCCCGATCCCTGAATGTTGTTTCCCGCGGCATTCAGCACGACATTGTCACTGATCTGGACGGCAGATGCCCGCCGGAAGTTCATCATCAGACCGGTGTTGGTCGCCCCCGTCGCTGTCATCGTGTTGAACGTGTAGACGATGTCGCCCGACCCGTCGATATTCATCTCGACGCCGGTCTGATTGCTGCCGGTGATCGTACCGTTACCATTCAGCAGGTTGAAGACGTTCCGCGAGATCGTGGCGCCGACGTTTCCTTCCCAGTTCACATTCAGAGCCGAAGCGCCGTTGCGGTTCGACGTAATGGAGTCGACCCCCGAGGGTGGCGTTCCGTTATTGGTGAAGACCAGACTGAGCGTTACCGGATCGGCAATCGTGGAAAGCGTATCGATCAGGATCATGTCGTCCGCCACGATCGCCGCGCCGACATTATCCGAGATCGTGTTGCCATCAATCAGCACCGAATAGGTCAACAGGTCGTCGTTGTCATCGACATCCCCATCGTTGTCACTGTCGATTCTGTCGGTGGCTGCCGTGAGCCAGATCTGCTGCTGCTGCCCGAGTCCGCCGCCGCGACCGTTGTTATTGACGATGGAATCCAGCAGCTGGAAGTTCAGGACATCGACAGTCCGGATACCCTGCGCGAGCGAACCGTCGATATTCATACCCTGCAGAATGAGCTGCGGGGTGATGTTGAATTCATCGATCAGCATGTCCTGTGCAGTCACGCCGCGGAAGTTGGCGGTCAGGTCCATGTACTGCAGGCGGACAGCCTGTGTGTTTTCGAAGGCGGCTCCGGCGACGGTCATCCCGGTGATCGTCCCCCCGCTGCCGGGCGTGTTGTTCGATCCGTTGACCGTAAACGTTCCGAAGCTGTCCAGCACCAGAATCCCGTAGTCGGCCGCGGTTGCATTGACCTCGGTCAGGGTAATCGAGTGCTGACCGTTATTGAGTACTTCGATAGCCCGGCCGGTGGTGGTGTCCAGGACACCGTTGCCCACACTGATGCGTTCGTTGTTTTCAAACGATACGGCGGTCGCGTTGGCGCTTTCGACATTGAGCGATCCAAACGAGACGATGGACTGGAGTGTCGCGTCGGGATTGAAGTTGTTGAACACGCGGACGGCATAGCTGCCCGGTCCGGTGCCGACGGCATCCTCGACCGTCAGCGACTGGAAGGTCACGCTGCCGGTGTTATTCGTGACGTTGACCGCCGACGCTGTGGAAGCGAGTCCGTTGTCAACCTGGGTGTTGACCAGGAACTGCGCCGTCCCGGCAAAGTTGTCGATGTTGATCCCCATTCCGAGCCGGTCATCGATATCGATGGTGCTTGTAGAGATAAAGAAGTTCGACTTGGCGACGTTCTCCACATTGAAGGCCGTCCCGGCGGTGTTCTCGATCTGGATCAGGCTGTTCGACAGGAACTGTCCGTTCACGGTCCCCGTGTTGTTAATGTTCGAGATTTCAATCCCGCTGCCATTACTGCCGTCGATGGTCAGGGTATTGAGAAACGACAGCGTTCCGGAATCGCTCTGCATCTGGACGGCGGGGTCCAGTCCGACAAATCCGGCAGCCACATCATTGATTGTCGTCGTTCCGGAGAAGATCACGCTCCCCGCGATCGTCTGGGAAGGATTGGCCGGATTGGCCCCTTCCTGAATGTTATTGATGTAGATCCCGCGCCCCTGCCGGTCGTTGATTGTCGTGTTGCCTGAAACACTGACGGTGCCGGACTGACCGAGATTTTGGACGACGAAAGCGTCCCCTTCGTTGTTGTCAATCGACAGGTTGCCGGTGAACGCCACGGTGCCGAAGTGATTGTCAATCAGCACCGCCGCAGCGGGAGCTCCGGCATTGGTGTCGGTCAGTGTCACCTGCTCGAACGTCACGGCGGCAGTCGAGGTTCCCGGGGCGGTTCCCTGAATGGTGATTCCGTTACCGCCGGTCGAGGTGATCAGCGTGCTGCTCAGATTCACCGACCCGCCAGCATCTTCCACGAAGACCGCATAGCCCGTCGAATTATTGAAGACGTTGGTTCCGCCGAAGAGGATGTTCGCATTTCCCCCCTGCACAAACAGGGTCGCATCTTCCGCACCGTTGACCGTGATATTTGTGAAATTCAGGAGACCCGAATTGTTCGTCAGCTCAATCCCGTTGGCTCCCACACCGGTCACGGTATCGATCGTGACGTTGCTGACATTGGAGCCGATCACGCCATTGGCCAGAATGGCCGGACCATTGCTGACGTTCTCGATATCGAACCCGGCAAAGTCTGAGCCGTCGGCCAGAATGACTGCCGGGCCATTGAGATTTCGGATGACCGGCGTGTCGAACGGAGCAGTTGTGACCGTCGGCAGTGTGATGCCGCCGTTGACTCCCTGAACAGGAATGGTGATGTCGGTCCCTTCACCGACCACCATGACACCCGGCGCACCGAGTGACAGATCTGCCTGAGCGTTTGCATCGCCGATGAGCGTGCCATCGAACACGCTGTTCCCTTGCACGAACACAATATCGGCGCCGGAGGAGAGACCTTCGCGAATGAACTGATAGGGCGTGGCAATCGTGCCGTTTCCGATCGGGAACGGAAAGTTCGCCGGCGGCGGCGTGAGCACGTTCCGGACCTGCGCGACCACGTATGGCAGACCGGTATCGGGATTGATCGCGATCTCAGGAGCACTCAGGGTGGCCTGTTCCAAAGCCACGGTGGTGCGATTGCGGCGGACCCATTCCGCCAGTCGGTTGTACTGCGTGCGGCCGATTCGTGGCCGGGCTTCGAGATGATGCCAGTAGTTGACGTCGATTCCGAACACGACATTGGTCTTGAAGACGCTGTCGTGCATCACTTCCAGGAACATGTGCGACAGACGGTCGAACACGTCGGCGTCGCCGCGCAGCTTCCAACCGGTTGCTTCCGGCAGAGAGTCATCGTCTGCCTGGAAGTGATACCAACCGGCTCCGATCTCCAGATTGAACTTCTCCGGAATTTCCCCCGGAATGGGGGCGGTGAACATCATGTCGATCCCCTGCATCACGGTGGCAGTGGTGATTCGACGCTGGAAGATCAGGTTTTGCCCGGCGAATTGCGTGGAGCCGGGAGCGAAGACGTTCGCGATCTCTTTCTGCTGGTCACCAAACGGGAAGTACAGGTTGGTGCGCCAGTCGATCCACTCGGTGAGCAGTTCGGTCGAAACGCCCCACTGCTTGAACATCACATCGCGTGTGTCGTCGCCATCATAGAAGGCAGAGACCCCGGCGATGGAGTTGATCCGCTCGAAGTAGTGCCGCACGCCCCCGCCGGCTGTCCCGCCGAGGCGACCATTGTTCCCGAGTGCCAGTCGGCCTTCCGTGAACAGAATGCTGTTGTCATCGAGGAACATGTACGGCGAGAGATCGAAGAACGTGATCGACTGTTCGCGACCGACGGTCTTGCCCGCTTCATGCCCGATGCGTCCCTTGATACCAAAACCCCCGACGCCAATATCGGTGCTGTCGTCAGAGAAGCGCGCGGCGCCGGACTGATCCTGCCCCGGGTAGGGCATGGTGAAGTCCATTCCCGGCGGCGGACCTTGCGGGGCAGGGGACATCGGCATCTGACCGAGAGCAGGGAGACTGACACCGGCGATGGCTGCTCCGGCAGCGGCCCCCATCAACCAGCGACGCGCCGCTTTCAGGCGGCCTGCCCCGGTCACCGACCATTTCGAGCCCATCCGGCGAATGATTTCCATCGTCCGCGAAAACGCCATCGGCTTACCCCGCGTTTTGACTGCTGCGTCAGGAATGTGTGACGACCCCGAATCCGCACGATCTCCGCAGGCCGCCGGTGTGGAAGCTCGCTGCGCCGTGGTGGAACCGCGCACCGCGGTCCGGCCCGTATTGGTATTTTTGGCGTTCATAGTTTTTGCGAGAGGACTTCGAAGGGCGGACTGATCCTCCAGCCGACCCCGTTGGGAAGGGGATGAAGGCCGAAGGCAAAAGGGGATCATCAAGGAGGGACTGGGTGATGATCGCCGGACCGTAGTGGAAGGTCACAACAGCGCGAAGAGCGAGTCCCGAGCGAGAACCTTGTCGAATCGGCCCGAATGTGCGTTGTTTTCACGCGGTCGGCCGGCTCTTGACCGAGTTTAAATCACGTTCCTGATTGCAGATATGTGCTGCGGCATTGTCCCGCAACAGCCTCCGATCAAAATCAGTCCGGCATCTTTCCAGCCTCTTGCAAATTCGGCGTAAACTGCCGGTAATTCGCCCGACGTTGCTTCCCAACTGCCGTTCGGCATTAACCTTCCGGTGTTTGCATAAGCTCCGAGGTGGCGAGCAGTCCCGCTGAACAACAGGGGCTTAAGACCTGGCAGGACCTCTTCCGCCGGGAGGCAGTTGACGAGGACCACGTCAGGCTGAAACACCTTCAACGCCATCTGTGCATCCGTCAGCGATTCTCCCGAGAGCAGGTTCCCATCGCGGCCGAGAACGAGACTGACGGCGAACGGTAGCCCCGTGACCTGTGCGCCCGCTGCCGCAGCACACGCCTCCCGGATCGTCAGCTGCGTCTCGATCAGCAGCAAATCGACTCCCGCGTCGGCCAACTGACGAGCCATTGTCGCGTGCTCGACCGCGAGATCCGCCAGCTCCGGAGTTTCAGCCGGGGTATAGCAATCCCCCAGTGGGGCGAGGGAACCGGCCACATAACACCGGCCGTCGGTTGCTGCCCGGGCGATCTCGACGGCCCTGCGGGTCAGTTCTTCCGCACGGCCTTCCCAGCCGAGGCTGCGGAGGCTCCGGGCGTGGGTCCGGAAGGTGTTGGCCGTAATCACCTCCGCCCCTGCTTCCACATAGTCGCGATGAATCTGCAGCAGTTGCTCCGGGGCGGTGAGAATCGCTGCTGCGCTCCAGGAGGGGACATCGACATTCACTCCCCGTCGGCTGAGTTCCGTCCCCGTAGCCCCATCGAGAAGGAGAGGTCTGCCCAGCGAAAGCCGCTCACGAAATGGAATCATTTGCATCCCTCATTCTCCGGCACATCCGAGACCCGCTTGATGCCCGGAGTCAACACTGTTGCAACGCCACATCATCTGCCGCATTCCAAGCCTGCCACAAACTTTATGCCGGAATCCCGTGAGCAGGGACCGTCTCAGCACTCTCTGCACGTTGCCTCTGGGCATCATCGTGCAGGTCCCGGCCCAGAGCAGAACAACGGCTGTTCAGATTTTTTGACAACTCGCAACTTCTTTCTCCAGAAACATTTATGAGTCGAAATAGCTCATTTCCGCAAGCTCTCTCCACCGCGTTGTTCAGAACCCGGCACACCCTCTGCAAATGTCCTGAAACATCAAACGACAGTCAAAACCAAACAACGACAGTCGTCCAATCACCCCCCAAGCTGAAAGTGAACGACCCATGAACGCTCTGCTGACCTCTCTGATCAACGACGAAGCCGGTTTCATTGTTTCCGCCGAACTGGTGCTGGTGTCAACCATCGCCGTCCTGGGAATGGTGGTCGGCCTCAGCGAAGTCTCCCATAACGTCAACAACGAGCTGGAAGATGTCGGCTCCGCCTTCGCCAGCCTCAAGCAGGATTACAAAGTCCACTGCAGCAGCGGTCATAAAGGCTGGATGGCCGGCAGCAGCTACCACGACTGCCCCGAATTCTGCGACGGCCAGTTCGACGTCCAGTAAGCGGCCCCGAACAGATGGCTCCACCGAATCCCCGCCTTCAGCGTCTGTCGCAGGCTTGAAGGCGGGACGAAACGAAACGGGGGCATCGGCCGCCAACGGACTGGACAACCATCTCGCCACGTTCTGGCGACATGGCCTCTCTCTCAAATCGACCTGCCTTCACGCGGCTGTCCGGCGGACTCTCTCACCGCCACTCCGGCAGCTGACTCAGGCAGTCATTGACCTCGGAACCGACGATTGTCATGAAGACTTTCCTCACTCTGCTGGGGGATGAAACGGGTTTCATTGTCTCGGCAAAGCTGATCCGGATGGAGACTGTGGTTGCTTGGGGGATGATCTTCAGCATCTGCGAGGCGTCTTCCCCGTATCAACTCCCCGAAACCGGCGGCCCGTTCTTCGCCCTTCGACTCAACTACCGGCATTATTGCAGTAATGGCCACAAGGCCGCGAAGTCCGGAATTGACCTCCGGGATCGCATCGAAACCTCCGATGGCACGTTTGCCATCCAGTAAGCAAAGGACGCAAGTTCTGAGTCGTTGCGGCGTCGAGTCCCTGACGTCTGCGAACCACACCTGGACCCGTCACCCATTCCGAGCTGATCTCCGAAGGAACGTCCGGATCGCTGCGGAACACTTGAATCAACCCAGACCACGGCAGGACACAGCTGGGGGGTTGCTGTCCTGTCGAAAGGCCCGCATCAGAAATGACGCGGGCTTTTTTGTTTTACCCCTGCCGCCCGAAACACTGCTTCTAACAACTCGCTACGTCCCATTCTGGAATGATCTCAGATTTACAGCTCGGCTGATCAGCATTTAGCATGAGGAACAGGCTTTTTTAAGCAATTCGTCTCAGGGCAGGCTCCTGTACGAATACCCGCCGCACGATGATGCCCCCACATTGGTCTCAGAGGTATTGCCGACATCGGTCGCGATGATCAGCTTTGCAGTCATTGCCCTCTACTCTGTGATGTATTACTTCGGCCTGATGAAAATCCGCACCCGACGCTGGCCGGATGCGATATTCTGGATGGCAGCCGCCGCGATCGCACGCACGGCGCTCTCGACTGCTTCGCAACATGACTGGGCCACCTTGAGCTTGTGGGCCTATCGAGGCGGGGTGATTGGCATCACGATCACATTGTGGCAATTGTTGTCTCAATACCTGGTCCCCGGCCTCAGGGTGGTTTACCAGGTGCTCCTTCTGAGTTGTGCGGGAATTCTGTTCGCCCTGCCTGCGGACATTCCTGAATCCCCCAACCCAATCCGTGCATGCCGACTCCACTTCAAACAACTGGGACTCGCATTTCATCTCTACCATGAAATCCATGACCAGTTTCCCCCGCGTCAGCAGCTTGGTCTCTAACAGGTTCCGCGCAGCTGGCGGGTCGACATCCTCCCCTTTCTCGATCGATTGGATCTCCGTGCGAACTATCACGATGACCAGCCGTGGAACAGTGTCGCCATTCAGCCCGTCACTGAAACCCGCGTTCCTCAATTCACTTGTCCACTCGATCGATTGCATTCCCGTGCAGACGAGCCGTAATTCTCAGCTTATGCCTTTCCAGCAGGGTCTGGAAGAATTTACGGGGACGACTCCGGCGGGAATATCAGGCAAATCGTCGACGGGACTTCGCGAACGATTCTGCTGGTAGAGGCTTGTGGCCGGAACATCGTCTGGACAGAACCAAGAGATGTGGACTTCACCCGAGAGTCGATCGGCATCAATCGGCCAGGGAGCACTCCCGGTGAATCGGGCAGCATTCTTTCCAGCTTCCATTCGAAGGGAAGTCAGGCACTCATGGCGGATGGAACCGTCCGCGATCTCGCAGCCTCGATCGATCCTGCGGTGCTGCGCAGCCTGCTGATTAAGAACGATGGGAAGCCGACCAAAGCGGATGACTGGTAGTTGAAAGTTGTCAACAACCAGCCTTTGCAGCAGAGCAGGGGGGGGCTCTGAAAAACTCAACGCCCGGTGCATCCGGAAAGGACACATCGGGCGTCGGTGAATTCAAAAACCGCTGGATGGACTATTCAGGCCGTCCCAGGATCAGACAGGCGTTGTGGCCGCCGAATCCGAAGCTGTTGGTCATCACCCGATCGATTTTCATTTGACGGGCTTCATGCGGCACGTAATCGAGATCGCATTCCTCGTCGGGATCATCGAGGTTGATCGTCGGCGGAGCGATGTTGTCGCGAATCGCCAAGGCGGAGATGACGAACTCCAGTCCGCCGGATGCTCCCAGCAGATGTCCGAGCTGACTCTTGGTGCTGGAGACCGCAACCCTGCGTGCCTGCTCTCCGTAAACCGTTTTTACAGCAAACGTCTCGGCCTTGTCCCCCAGCGGAGTACTCGTGCCGTGAGCATTAATGTACTGGATGGCATCCGGTCCCAAGCGAGCGTCATTCAGTGCGGACTTCATGGCACGAGCCGCTCCCCGGCCTTCCGGATCGGGAGCAGTCATGTGGTTGCCGTCGGCGGACATCCCATAGCCGAGCACTTCGGCGATGATCTCCGCCCCGCGAGCCTTGGCCCGTTCGTACTCTTCGAGCACGACCACTCCGGCCCCTTCAGCCATCACGAAGCCGTCACGTCCCTTGTCGAACGGACGGCTTGCTGCCTGAGGATCTTCGTTCCGGGTCGAGAGCGCCTGCATGCGGGCAAAACCGGCCAGTCCCATCGGGGTAATGGCTGCTTCGCTTCCGCCGGTCACCATGACATCTGCGTGTCCCTGCTGAATCAGCCGAAACGCATCGCCAATGGCATTGGTGGCAGAGGCACACGCGGTGGCCACGGCACTGTTCGGTCCCCGCAGTTTCCAGCGGACAGAAATGTTGCCGCTGGCAGCATTGACCATCAGCTTGGGAATCATCAGCGGAGAGACCTTGGCCGGCCCCTGATCAAACAGCGCGGCATGCTGCTGTTCAATCTCACCGAGGCCGCCAATACCACTGCCAATGAGAACCCCGTTCAGATAGGGATCGCCACTGTCGAAATCGACACCCGAAGCGGTAATCGCCTTCTGGGCGGCGGCCATGGCGAACTGCACAAAGCGATCCAGTCGCCGGACCTCTTTTTCCAGCAGGTCCATGTGGTCCATGAGGTCGAAGTTCTGCACTTCGCCGCCGAACTTCACCTTGAATGTCGAGCAGTCGAAACGACGGATGAGACCTACGCCGCTTTTGCCGGCGCAGATCTTGTCCCAGAACTCAGACAATTCAAATCCGAGCGCTGAGACGACTCCCATGCCCGTGACCACAACTCGCCTGGCCATCACTCAAGCGTTCCCTCGTTGCTTGATGTAATCGATTGCATCCCCGACGGTCCGCAGCTTTTCGTAGTCTTCGTCGGGAATCGTCACGCCGAACTCTTCTTCGAACTTCATCCCGAGTTCGACGAGATCCAGCGAATCCGCGTGCAGATCGTCAATGAAGCTGCTCTCGCGTGTGATATCGTCTTTCGGGGCGCTCAATTGCTCACTCACAATTGAGATCACTTTTTCTTCCACGATGGGCTCCTTCGTCGGCGAACCGTCACCGTCTGTGGTGCGGTTTTGATAATAGTGACGGCTTTTCGGCCGGATAAGATTAGGCTTTTTACAAGGATTTTGTACGACGCGTGAAGATATAACGGCTTTTGGAGACCATGTAAACGTCAAGCATCGCGGCGATTGCCGACTTTCAGCATCCTTTCGGGAATGCTCACGAATCGTTGATCACCGTACACGGAATCTTGCGGTTCACCCGCTTCATCAGCCCGGTCAAAACCCGCCCCGGGCCAATTTCGTAAAACTCGTCAATCCCCGCCGCCAGCATGTGCCGCACGCAGTCCTCCCAGCGAACCGGACTGACCACCTGCCGCACCAGCACGTCCTTCAGCTCGGCGGGATCGCTGTGGGGCAGGGCATCGACATTGGAGACCACGGGAATTTCCGGGGCCTTCAACGAGACCGGTGCCAGCGCTTCCCCCAGCAGCTGGTCTGCCGGCTTCATAATTCGTGTGTGAAACGCCCCCGCGACCGCCAGCGGAACAACCCGCGCACCGGCAGCTTCTGCCAGTTCGATCGCCTTTTCAACCGCAGAGTTCTCGCCCGAGATCACCAGATTTCCCGGACAGAGATAGTTGGCGATTTCCAGTGTGCTCTGACCACGGGCCTGATCACAGACCGCCTGCACTTTCTCGAGCTCCAGCATGAGAATACTGGCCATTCCCGAAGCAGTGGCGTCGGCCGAAGCCTGCATCGCCTCACCCCGCTTCTGCACCACCCGCAAGCCATCTTCAAACGACATCGCTCCCGCGAACACCAGCGCGGTGTATTCCCCCAGGCTCAGTCCCGCAGCCATTTCACAGGCGAGAACGACATCGGGAGCTTCGGCCCGTAATTTTTCCAGTGCCGCCAGGCTTGTGACAAAAATCGCGGGCTGGCTGATGACGGTCGAATCGAGCTGCGAGGTCGGGCCTTCAAAGCAGATCTTCGCCAGGTCGTATCCGAGAATTTCGTTCGCCTGGTCGAACAGCTGACGGGCCTGCGGATACTGCTCGACGAGCTGCTTCCCCATACCGACATGCTGGGCACCTTGCCCTGGGAAGAGAAATCCGATCCGGCTCATGACTCCGTCCCTTAACGCGAGAGAAAATCGTCGATCTGCAGTCCGTTGCGGAAATCGCCGCCACTCCCGGCTGCTCAGCGGTCGTCCACCGAGCACAGCCGCAGGGCAGGGGAGGTCCCCTTAACCGGCCAGCGCTTCATTCGCAGTGTGACTCAACTGCTCGGTAATGTGGCGGTTGACTTCCCGATCCTTGAGCGTCACAGCCGTCCGCAGGGCATTGCCGATCGAGCGGGCGTCGCTGGATCCATGACAGATCAGGCAGATGCCGTCGATCCCCAGCAGCGGAGCACCGCCCACTTCATTGTACTCAAAACTCTTTGCCACCTGCTGCAATGCGGAGGCTGCGAGTGGCTTTTCCTGGCTGAGGGAGTCCAGTACCTGCCGGGAAACGGTCCGCATCATCATCGAGGCCATGCCTTCGCTGACTTTGAGCACAACGTTTCCGACAAAGCCTTCGCAAATGACCACATCCGCTTCACCGCCGTAGAGACCCCGCCCCTCGACGTTGCCGATGTATGCTCCGCTCAACTGGCTGCCGACCAGCAACTGATGAGTTTCACGGACCAGATCGGTCCCTTTCCCGTCTTCGCTGCCAATGTTCATCAGGCCGACGCGAGGAGAGGAAATCCCCAGGATCTCGCGAGCAAAGACGGACCCCATCAGCGCGTACTGAGCGAGATGCTCGGGGCGGGCGCCGGGATTGGCCCCCACGTCCATCAGCACGGTTCGTCCGCTGGTTGTCGGCAGAACAACCGCGATTCCGGGGCGTTTAACCCCCTTGAGAAACAAGCGGGTGCGCAGTCCCGAAGCGACCACACCCCCGGTATTTCCAGCGCTGACGACCGCATCGACTTCGCGTCCGGCCATCAGCTTCCAGCAAACCGCAATTGAGCAGTCCGGCTTTTTACGCAGGGCCTCGGTCGGCTTTTCTTCCATCCCGACGAAGCCGACGGAAGGAACGATGGTCAGCCGCTCTCCGGAGTAACCCGACTTTTCGATGAGCGGATCAATCGCTGCGCGATCACCGACAAGGGCCAGTTCCAGCCCCGGCAATTGCCGCAGGGCCTCAATGGCTCCTTCCACATTGACAATGGGAGCATCATCTCCCCCCATCGCGTCCAACGCGATCCGCATGGTCGGCTAGTCCTCTTGTTCCACCATGGGACGTCCCTGGTAGTGCCCGCAATTCGGACAAACCACGTGAGACGGAACGGCGGTGCCGCACTGAGTGCAATACTGCAACTTCATTGGCTTGACGGCGTTGTGACTACAACGCTTGCGTGAACGTGACTTCGACTGTCGTCGCTTGGGAACAGCCATCGCGCCGAACCCCCTTCGCTGCTAAAAGATAGAAAAATTCCAGATGCCGGCGCATGCCTCGCGCGCCGGACTTGGAAAGATCACGGATCGTATGGCAGTTTGGAAAGTGATGTCAAGGACGGGAACAGCGATTCTGTTCACACCCTCTTGAGGCGCGGAATCTTGCGGGGTCACAGGAGTGCGGAGCGCCTTTGCAGGGCACGCGCGAGACTGAACGCTGTAAAACCTACCTCGATTTTGGTGATGCGGGTCCCGGACACACGCCAGCACCCAATGTGGGATGCGCCCACAAGATCTAAACAGGTCGAGCCACTGCCACCAGGCGGAGCAGGCCGAACCGCCTCCCACCCGTCGAGATTCCACTCCGCAGCAACAGTGAAATACCGCCCCCCCCCGAGAACTGCGGCAAATGGGCGGGCAACGAGTCCAGGAAACCGAAATGCCCCACGCAACGTCGATGGCAACCCTGCCTGTTTACCACCTGACCGCACAATCTTCGTAAACTCTTATGATGCCGGAGTTTTGCAACAATGGTGGCAATGCATTTGCATTTCAGATAAATTGCCACCCTGCAGGCAGCGATCGAAAGCGCCCGCTCCGGCCTCGCCACCCTCACAGATTGTTAAAATCGCACCTCGTGATACAGCAGGTTTTTTTGATGAGTTCTGCGACGGAACCTGGACTTCGTAAGCTGGACCGGATTGATTCTTTGACTTCACTGCGTTTTTTCGCAGCGTTCGCAGTTGTCATTCTGCATTACTTTCACCTCTACGAAGAGCGAGAAGCTTCGGGAGCCGTGAGGAATTGGTTTTTGCAATGGACGCCGTTCCTTCGACACGGCGAATTGATGGTTGACTTCTTCTTCATCCTGAGCGGGTTTGTTCTGGCATTTGTCTACTCTAGCGCGGTTCAAAAGCAATCTCTGCAATATTTTGGATTTGTCAGAAAAAGATTTGCCAGAATCTATCCCCTCCACCTAGTCATGCTGCTGGCATTCATTGGAGTCTGGCTGGCAACATCCATGTTCTCAATTCGCTTCGAAAGGGCAGACGAATACACCTGGCCCAGAGCTCTTTACAACTTTCTGATGCTGCACTCAATGACTGGCCTCAAGCGAGGATTTAATGGCCCTTCATGGTCGATCAGCGCCGAATGGGTGGCCTATTTGCTCTTCCCTTTTGTGGCAGCTTTTTTTCTCAGTCGGCTTAGGTTGAGATCTGCTCTCCTTGTCGCCATTGGGTGGTTTTTGCTGGTCTACTTCCTGGTGTCAAAACCAGGGTACGCGATGACGGACAGAACTGGCGACGGAGGAGTCTTCAGAATTCTGGCCGAACTTCCCCTCGGAATTGTGGCCTTCCGAATTTACGCAATGAATCTTCAACTCCCCCGCCCGCAACTTTGGGTCGCAGGCAGCATCCTCTCCTTGACATTGTTGATGACCTTTGACGCCCCCACCTGGATGAGCGTGCTCGTGATTTCGACAATCGTTTTATTCTGTGCGTTAGCAGAAAGACAGAATTCCATTGCCTGGCTCCGGCACCCCTGGTTGGTCTACGGCGGAGAAATTTCCTATTCGATTTATATGGTCCATTCGTTTATCCAGACATTCCTGGGCGGCCTCAACAAGGCTTTGAAATTTCCAATGGACACAACGAATAGCGATCTCGTGTACCTTCTTGCTGGAGTACCACTTGTCCTGCTCGTTTCGCACTTTACGTATCGCTGGATTGAAGTACCCGCGCGGGATTGGATCCTCCGAAGAAAACCAGAGACGAGTTCTTCCACTGAAACGTCCGCGAAACAAGCTTCACCGGACGCACCGCTGGTCGCCTCGGAAACCTGATCTTCAGTCGTTTCCCAGCGAGATTGCGGACAATGAAGGCGCGAAATCGGCCGGTCCGCGAACTTGACCTTGCTGACGGAAGGGTTTTCACTTGATGTGTTTTGTCCCGACGTGATATCCCCGCAGATATTCCTGACAGGACTGGCACAATGTTCAACAACCAATGGCCCGCTCCGGGCTCCACCAACTGGCAGATGTCCGTCTTTACCGCCGGGGCACTGACAATTCTCGCGGTCACGCTCGCCGCGGCACTCGGACCGGAAGCCGCCACGCTCCTGATCAAATCCGCACTGATGCTCGTCTTCCTGGCGGGGGGAGGCGTCATTGGCCTGATCGTCACCCACCATATCTGCGAAACCCACCTGCCAGTCACCAGCGAGCAGGCCGAGTCGCCCGAGACACCCATCAGGGCACTGACTGCCTCATCGCAAAGCGATCCAACTCCTCAGCGGGGCTTTCTGGCACTCTTCGGCACATCTCCGCAGACGAGCGAGACACAACCCACAGGCCGCCGGGCTCGTCCCGCCGCCTGAACTCCACTGTAAAGGCCGGGAAGCTCTCTCCGGAGCAGGGTACTCTTCCGATGCGTCCGCAGCCAGCGCTTCGCCTGATGAAACGCTCGGTTCCTCGTGACGAGACCGGGCAACCCAAAGCCGTTCTGCTTGAGAGCAGGTTGCTCTTTCCAGTGCCCGCGCAGCAAGCTTTTGTGTGATGAAGTGCTCAGTTCCGCGTGGCAAAAACGGGTAGATCAAGAAGCAAAATGCTCTCGCTTTCAACCCGCCTCCTCGTGGACTCGGCATCACTACCACCGCGAAACCGACAGCTGCAACTCCTCCGGAGCAGAACGCCGCGGGGGTTGGCAAGTCGCAAACCACTCTCCCACAAAACAAAACCCGGTCGCCAGATCAGTCTGGCGCCGGGTTTAATTTCTTTGACTTGCAACGCAGGGAAGCTTCCCTGCAACAAGATCACGCTTCGGCGGTCGCCGCTGGAGCTTCGTCCTTGACCACTGCCGGAGCAGAACGGCGTCCCTTGACACGGTCGCGTTCGCCGACGAATTCGATCAGGGCCCGCTCACCGGCATCACCCAGACGGGGCTTCGGCAGACGCAGGATCCGGGTGTAGCCCCCATCGCGAGTCTCGAAGCGGGGGGCCAGATCGTCGAACAGAATTTCGACTGCCAGCTTGTCGCGGAGCAGGGCGAAGGCGCGGCGACGAGCATTCACCACGGGAGCCTGGGCTGCTGCCCACTTGCTCCAGCCTTCAGACTCGCGCCACTTCTTCCATTCGGCACTGTTCTTTTCAGCAGTCGTAAAGAGCTCCTGGGCACTGCGGGAGTGCTTCAGCGACCCCTTGGCCAGCGTGATGAGCTTCTCCACAAACGGACGGAGCTCCTTGGCCTTCGGCACGGTCGTGATGATACGACCAGCAACCTTCGGAGCCCCTTCGCTATCGCCGTCCGTGCGGACAGTCTTGATCAGACTGGCAGCCATGTTGCGAAACATAGCGTGACGGTGGCTGGCATTACGGCCGAGGATTCGGCCCTTGACACGATGTCGCATGGAAATCTCAATTCAACAAAAGATCGCAGGATGATCACGTGTGTCTGACAGAGATCGACTCCCCCGACACGGAATGCTCTGGCAACGACTACGGGGTGCGGGCCTGCTTCTTGGAACGCTCGGGAACTCGCATTCCCAGGCGCAGTCCGATTTCCCCGAGGCGCTCTCGCACTTCATACAGGGTCGTTTCGCCAAAGTTGCGAACCGTCAGCAGCTGGTCTTCCGTCCGACCGACGAGATCGCGAACGGAAGTGATTCCTTCGGATTCCAGACAGTTGGTCGCACGAACCGACAGGTTGAGCTCGGCCAGGCTCTGGTTGAGCTTGTCTTCCAGTTCAAGGTCGATCGGGGAATAGCCGGTTGCTTCCAGCATTCCCTTGAGACCCGCTTCCGGAGGAAGTTCCGGACCAGGTTCCTGGTAATTGATAAACGGATTCAGGTGCTTGCGGAGAATTTTGGCCGCTTCCACAAGAGCCATATCGGGCTTCACCGTACCGTCGGTCCAGATTTCCAACGTCAGCTTGTCGTAGTTGGTTCGCTGGCCGACGCGGGTGTCTTCCACCTTATAACGGACGCGAGTGACCGGGGAGAAAGCAGCGTCGAGGGGGATGATTCCCAGCTCGGGGCTCTTCTCGTAGGCTTCGGTTGCCGGAATGTAACCACGGCCGTTTTCCACCGTCAGTTCCATGCTGAGTGGCACGTCATCGGTCATGGTGGCGATGATCAGGTCTTTGTTGATCACTTCCACCTGATCGTCGGTAATGACGTCCGCACCGGTGACCACACCCCGCTCGTGGCGCTCAATCCGCAGTGTCTTGCTGGTGCTGCTGTAATTCTTCACAACCAGGGATTTCAGGTTCAGGCAGATGTCGGTCACATCTTCCACGACACCCGGAATCGTGGCGAATTCGTGCTGAATCCCGGCGATCTTCACGCGGGTCACAGCACTCCCTTCGAGGCTGGAGAGCAGAATACGTCGCAGACTGTTTGCAATCGTATGGCCGAAGCCGCGCTCAAACGGCTCGGCAACGAAGACACCATAGGTACCTGTCGCGGTCTCTTTGTTGGCAACAACTCGACTCGGAAGCTCAAGATTCCGCCAGCGGATTCTCACTGTGTCGTCTCCAATGACGAGGAAAAGATACTGTCGCAATGGCCAGTCAAACGGCAGCGGCAGCACACCGACCAATTCCCTGCAGCCGGCCGCTGCAGTGGAACAAATATTCAGTGGAACAAATACTTCTGACTCGCCTCGAACCTACACGCGGCGACGCTTGCGGGGGCGGCAACCGTTGTGCGGCAGCGGAGTCACATCTTCAATCGCCTTAATGGAAATTCCACCGATCTGCAAACCGGTGATGGCGCTCTCGCGTCCTGAACCAGGACCTTTCACGCGAATTTCCATTTCGCGAATGCCGAACTTACGAGCCCGGTCGGCACAGGTTTCGGCAGCCCGCTGCGCTGCGAACGGTGTGCTCTTGCGGGACCCCTTGAATCCTACCGTTCCAGCAGACGCCCAGCACAGGACGTCGCCGTTGGTATCTGCGATCGACACCACCGTATTATTGAACGTCGCCTTGATGTGCGCAATGCCGCGAGTCACGTTGCGACGAACCCGCTTCTTCTGCTTCGTTGTTACCGCCACTGACCAAACCTCATTCTGATTCTACCTGGAACAGGGGACCGGTCCGGCGAGCCACATGCCGTCACTACAAAGTCCGCCGCGTACCAATTTTCAACCGCAAACAGCGACAAGCCCCACCAGCCTCGCGTCACTTTTAGTGACGCATGTCCTTCACGCCCTTCTTACCGGCAACGGTCTTCTTCACACCCTTGCGAGTACGGGCATTGGACTGCGTATTCTGACCTCGAACGGGCAGACCGCGACGGTGGCGAATCCCACGGTAACACTGAATCGCCTTCAGGCGATTGATATGCTCAGCTGTCTGCCGGCGAAGCTGACCTTCAACCGTGTACTGACTATCGAGCAGAGAGTTGAGACGCTGCACATCGTCATCGCTCAATTCACGAGCGCGGCGGTGCGTCGGCAGATTCAACTGGCGACAAACCTCAATAGCACGATACGCGCCCACGCCATGCAGATAGGTCAGGGAAATATAAGTCGGCTTGTCGTTGGGAATATCGACACCCAGAACGCGGGGCATATCTTATCCTTGACGCTGCTTGTGACGGGGATTGGCGGAGCAAATGACGTAGTTCCGGCCTTTACGGCGGACCGTCTTGCAATGCTCGCAAATGCGCTTGACGCTCGAGCGAACCTTCATGAAACCTGCACTCCGCAAAAATTGCGACAGAAAGCGATCTACGCAAACACCGGCAGCCCCTTGGAGGGGATCTTCAGCCAGCTGCGAAATCGAAAGCGGAGCAGTATAAGCGAATTCTGCAGCATCACACAAGTTTCGCGAGCAGAAATTCCGAATTCGCTGCAACCTGTCTCGACGAATCGATTTTGGTTGTTCCCCGGGCGCGCATTGCACCGGCGGTCGACTCGTCCGGCCGCACTATTCCCGCACGACAACTTCTGAGCCGATCGTTAAGAGAGCAAAGAGGTTAGCCACGTCCGACTCACGCAGACAAAGACACCCCGCCGAACCCTTGAGCCCGATCGCCCCCGGTTCAATCGTGCCGTGCATGCCAATTCCCCGCAGGGTCCCCTCTGCGTTGTTCAGCGTCAGCCAATGTTCCCCCAGCGGATTGAGCGGATCGTCCGCCGCAACCACCCCTGACCGGCCGTAGTAGGTCGGGTTCGTGAGCTTTTCCGAGACGTGATAGGTCCCGGCACGCAAAACCGCATCCTCGCCCAATCCCATGGGAAGTTTGACCACATAGTACCCATGGGCATGGACCGTGAGCTCGAACCGGCCGAGATCCACAAGCACGCTAAAGGGCCCCTGAATTACCTTCAAGGACTGCCCGGGGCGGAGTCTGCCCGGATCAATCTGGTTCAGGCGAACGATGTAATCAACCGGGACGGAGTACTTTGCTGCAATTGTCTCCAGGCGGTCCCCGAAGCGGACCTTATGAGGTTCGAGGTAGTGGGGCTGTGGTTGGAAATAGATGCGCCGCGCCAGCAGATTCAGCCTCGAGGCGAGGCGGGGCCGTTGTGCGGGATATTGCCAATACCAGCCGGACAGCAGGCGATGCGCATCGACATCCTGTCCCCCATCGATCAGGCGGTCGACCTGTTCCATCGACAATTCATCGCCGACGGCAATCACTGGTAACGGTCCGGTTTCCGCCTGAACCGGGGCCGACTCCGGCATCCGCGGTTCCGTAGCACTGACCGTCTGGAGGGGTGGTGCGTCATGCAGAAGTTGTGGTTCCTCCTGCGGCGGAGGGAGGTCGATCTCCGGCTGCTGCAGTGGTGCTGCCGCAGCACTGCCGGGGGGAATTGGAGCATCCGTCCGGACATCGGTCAGCACCAGCGACTCAGCAATGGAAGCGGGCTCCGCTGCGGGGAGTTCTTCCGCCCCTTCTGGAGGCGGGGGCATCGGCTCATCGGTGATGACAGGAAGCACCCGGCGGTGATTCCCGGAGCTGAGCAGGTCGAATTTCCAGGCCGCTGCGGCGCCGGCGCTCAACAGGACCACAAACCAGAACTGGAAAGTCTGCAACGGATGACGTTGGGGCTGTGGTTCGAGCATGGGGGGGACCCTGTAAGAACTTCAACGGCACTTGAAAGTTTGTCCTCGGGCCGGCGAAAACTGCCGAAACTGGCCTACCTCACGAGGTTCACGGCAGAGGCCGGTTCGGCAGGAATGCTGAAGTAGGCATCCTCGTTCCCCAGAGGAGCCTGACGGTTCAACTTCCAGAGCTGGTGTGGAGCCAACCACTCAAACATCGTGCAACCACTTGTCAGCAAGCATGTTGCCACAAACAGTAAGCATATCCGGCGCATCGGAGTCCTTTCCGAAGGGGACCAAGAACTGACAGGGGAGCGAGAGGGGAACAGCGACGTTATCTCCCTCCCCCCACAGCCACAATGTCAATCTCCCGGAGAGACTGCAGCGGGTTCAGCGGGAACGGTCATACCGCCAGCAGGGGTTCCTCTGAACCGACACTCAAACCTCAGTTTTCCTAATGCCCGATCGCCCGGTTTTCGACAGCGGCGCGGGATGTGCTGGATTTGACAGTGGTTCGACGCCTGTTAAAACAGATAAAGTGGAGCGGTGCGCAACCGTATCCAGTCAGGACGACAAAAACTCCATTCTGGACCGTGCTATCGTGGGAGAATTTATGCCGCCGCTGACATTGCTCAAGCGAGCCCTGCTGCTGTCTGTGGTCCTTGCCGGACCGTCAATGCCCGCGACCTCGGAAGCGGGAATCATTCCCTGGACCTACAACGCAATCTTCGGCTACGGCCCGATTTTCGGCGGCGGATACTACGGTGGTTACGGGTACGGTGCCGCTCCCTACTACAACGCTGGCTACCCCTCAACGATCGGATACCCCGCCAGCCCCGGCACGATCAGTTCGTATTACGCCCCGTGGAACATGGGCTACGGCGGCTATGCTTATAGTGCCGGGTACGGGCCTGCCTGCGGATGCAATCCGTGTGGCTGCGATCCATGCGGTTCCGGCTGCAATGCCTGTGGAACCGGTGACTGTGCCACAGGGAACTGCCCGGGCGGAAACTGTGCAACCGGAAACTGCGGCGCTACCTATTCCCCGAGCACCACACCGGTTCCCGATCCGAACCTTTCCAAGCCTCGGCAGGAAGAAGAAATCACTCCCCGCCAGTCGCCACCGCGGACCTACGACAACAACCCGCCGGGCGACCAGTTTAACCGGGTGCCGACTTACGATCCCCAGCAGAATTGGCGGGGAAACGGAGCCGGGAACACGAATCCGGACAACAATGCCCGTCCGTTCACTCCGCTGGCCCCCGACAATCAGCGGTCGACCAACCCCATGGAGCCAAATGACCTGCGTCGGTTTGATCCCCCTGTCGCGCCGGTCAATCCGATGAACAACGCCCCGGTTAACCCGATCAATCCCATCAATCCGATGGGGAATCCGCCGGCCAATCCGAACGCCCCCGCCGGCAATCTCCTCCCCGACGAGGAGATCAATCCCTTCAATTCTCCAGCCAAGCCGAGCACCGAAGTTCAGCCTCTGGAGCTCGATTCCGCCCCGATCGCCAGCCTCAAGGCGCCTCGTGAGCGGTTGGTGACACAGGCCAGCTTCCGGGCTCCGTCGGTTGTCCGATTGCCCGTTGCTCCCCGTCCTGACCAGCAGCAGACGCAGGTCGCGCAGCACTGATTTGCCCGACTATGCTATGACACAAGCCGCCCGTTACCCGGGCGGCTTTTTGTTTGCGCGAACACGATTTCCAACCCCGTCCCGTTCCCGAGCCGCAACTGCGTCAACGTCATGAAGACCATCATTCTCCTCACCATTTCGAACGTGTTCATGACTTTTGCCTGGTATGGCCACCTGAAGCACAAGTCCGCACCGCTCTGGACCGTCATTCTGATCAGCTGGGGGATCGCCTTCTTCGAATACTGCTTTCAGGTCCCCGCCAACCGGATCGGCTCCGAGACCTTTACCGCTCCCCAGCTCAAGATCCTGCAGGAAGTCATCACGCTGACGGTGTTCGCCATTTTTTCCGCCACGTACCTGCAGCAGTCCCTGCGCTGGAACGACTGGCTGGCGTTTGGATTCATTCTCGCGGCCGTCGTCTGCACGTTTGTCGTCGGTCGCGTCCCGGCGACGTGAATGGAAGGCACGAGCCCGTCAAAGGATCGGCTCCCGCCAATTCGAATCCCCGTCCCACGGGAACCACGATCGTTGGCTGAGGAACGATCTGTCTGCTAAAACGTTGCACTGATCAACATATCGCAACAACTGTATGGCCGTGACGAGGCGCGAAACGCCCGCAAGCACAGCGAACAGGACGTGAAGGAAAGAAAATGAGTATGGCTATTCTCTCGGTGCATGGACGTCAGATTCTGGACAGCCGCGGCAACCCCACTGTGGAAGTGGATGTGGAGCTCGAAGACGGTGCCGTTGGCCGGGCAGCGGTTCCCAGCGGTGCCAGCACCGGGGCACACGAAGCCTGCGAACTCCGCGACGGCGACAAGAGCCTGTACCTGGGCAAGAGCGTTGCCAAGGCTGTCAACAACGTGAACGATGAACTCGACGCGCTGCTGTGCGGCATGGATTCGTTCGATCAGGCCGGCATCGACATGGCGATGCTCGACGCCGACGGGACCCCGAACAAGTCTCGTCTGGGTGCGAACGCGATTCTCGCCTGCTCGATGGCGGTCGCCCGCGCTTCCGCCGCTTCGTGCGGACTGCCGCTGTTCCGCTATCTTGGCGGGGCAGGGGCCTGCCGTCTCCCCGCTCCGATGATGAACATCATCAACGGGGGAGCCCACGCGAATAACGGCATCGACCTGCAGGAATTCATGGTCATGCCGCTCGGCTTCGAGAGCTTCAGTGATGCTCTCCGCTGCGGTGCCGAAGTGTTCCACAGCCTGAAGAAAGTGCTCCACGACAAGAAAATGAGCACCGCCGTCGGCGATGAAGGGGGCTTCGCTCCCGACCTCAAGAACAGCGAAGAAGCGATTCAGGTCATCCTCACCGCGATTGAAAAAGCGGGTTACACCCCCGGCGATCAGGTGAAAATCGCTCTCGACTGTGCCGCCACCGAATTCTACGACACCAAGTCCAAGATCTACACGGTCGAAGGTAAGACCTACGACGCCGCCGGCATGGCAGAACTGCTGGCCGGCTGGGCCGACAAGTACCCGATCTGCTCGATCGAAGATGGTTTCTCGGAAGATGACTGGGACGGTTGGAAGCTCCTGACCGATCGCCTCGGCGATCGCTGCCAGCTCGTCGGCGACGACCTGTTCGTGACCAACTCCAGCCGTCTGGCAGAAGGGATCGAAAAGGGCATCGCCAACAGCATTCTGGTGAAGGTCAACCAGATCGGAACCCTGACCGAAACGATGCAGGCTGTCGACCTCGCCTACAAGAACGGCTACACCGCCGTGATGAGCCATCGCTCGGGCGAAACCGAAGACACCACCATCGCCGACCTGGCTGTGGCTCTGGGAACCGGACAGATCAAGACCGGCTCCGCCAGCCGCACCGACCGGATCTGCAAGTACAACCAGCTGCTCCGGATTGAAGAAATCCTCGGCCGCGCAGCAGTTTACGGCGGAACGATCTCTTAAGGCGCAAGCGGGGGACACACCTCCGCTAAGTGTGTCTCTTGGCAGCGGCCGCGTCCTTTGGGATGCGGCCGTTGACGTTTCGACGGGCTGAAAACGCTCTTGGCGGATTTCCGGCTCAGGTCGTATGATTCCCCCCCTGATTGCCTTCTGTCATCTTGCCCGGAACGGATTCCGTGAAGATTCGTAACCGAACCCTGATTCGTCTGCTCGCACGCTGCCTGGCATCGATCAACCGCTGGCTGTTCTGGTCGTGCAAGGTTCACATCGTGGAAGAGGCGCCGCAAATTTCTCCGTACGCACCGACGGCGGAGCGCTACGTTTACTGCGTCTGGCATGACGGCATTCTGGGAGCCCTGTTCAGCGGCAAGGTCCACGGCATGGCGGCCCTTACGAGTCGACATGCCGATGGTGATTATGTCGCGGTGGTGATGCAGGCGATCGGCATTCGTCCGGTCCGCGGATCCCACAATCACGGCGGCGCCACGGCGATCAAACAGATGCTGGAAGGGGCTGCGAACGTCAATATCACCATCACACCGGATGGCCCGCGGGGGCCGCGACGTAAGCTGAAACCGGGAATCGTCTTTCTGGCCTCGCACTCCGGTCGCAAGATCGTGCCCGTTGCTATCTCGGCGGTGAAAGCCTGGAGGCCGCGTGGAAAATGGACCGATCTGCTGGTTCCTCTGCCGGGAACCACCGTCTATTCCGTCGGCGGCGAGCCGATGTTGATTCCGCCGGGGCTGAGCCGCGATCAGCTGGGCCCGTACTGTGAAGAGCTGCAGCGCCGGATGGACGAGTTGCAGCTCCGCGCCGACGCGATGGCCGGCAGTGTCGTTCCCTCCTCCGCAGCTTCCGAGGTCAAGGTCTCCAAGGCGGCCTGAGCGGTGTGGGCGTGAACCGGGACGCCCGCTCAGGAACTCATTTCAATTGAAATGACAATTGCCTCCACGATTTGACTGGCAACCGTCGGCAGAGGGCGTACTATCGAAAAAATGCCTGTCCAGTGGCCCACATTCCGGAGAGCATCATGGAGCTTGTTCCGGTCGTTGATCTGCAGCGTGGCCAGGTCGTCCGAGGGATGGCTGGCGAGCGCGATCTCTACCGCCCCAACCGCAGTCGGCTCCTGAATTCCAGTGAGCCGCTGGCGACAGCTGCGGCGCTCGTCAAGCAGTATGAACCGGGGTCGTTGTACGTGGCGGACCTTGACGGCATTGAGCAGGGGGAAGTCCAGAGCGAGCTGCTGGCGGATCTTGCGTCGCTCCCGGTGGAGCTGGTGGTCGATGCGGGTGTCGAAACCCTTGCCAAGGCACAGAAGCTGTTCGAGATGGGGGTCGCGCGAGTCGCGATCGCTCTCGAAACGTTGCCCGATCTGGATCTCGTCTGCCAGTTTACGCGGGAGTTCGGTGAGGAGCGGATTCTTTTCAGTCTCGACATGCGCGATGGCCAGCCGATCGGCGAATGTGCCGCCGGCATGCAGAGCATCGAAGTGGTCAGCCGGGTCGTGGAATGCGGCGTCCACCATCTGATCGTCCTGGACTTGGCCGGAATCGGCAAAAACCGGGGCGTGCCGACCGTGGCCTTCTGTCACAGTTTGAAGCGGCGGTGGCCGGAGATGATTCTCTGGACGGGAGGCGGGGTCCGCTCGCTCGCCGATATCCATACGCTCTCACTGGCCCGCCTCGACGGCGCGATGGTGGCGTCGGCCCTCCACGATGGAGGCATCACTCCCTCCGACTGGCGGGGATTCCAGTCACTGTCGGATGACGACATCCTGCGGGCGATCGACGCCTGACCTCCCGCGACTCCGGATGGTCCCTTCTCGCTGACGGCTGGTGGCAAACGGATGCCATTCTGGCCTACTCTACTCGCTGATTGCGGAACACATCCCGAGCCTGAGTTGAGGGGTCTGATGAGATTGCAGCCGAACACACACGCCCGAACCCCCGGCAGCCTCTGGCCGTCGGCGCTGGCACTCGGAATCTGTCTGATGGCGGGAAATTCGAGCCTGCCCGGCGCTGAACCGGCTCCGCCGGAGCGTCCCCGCCGCATCTACCTCGACGAGTTCCGACCGACCTCCGTTCTCAAGACTCCAGAGCACATCCTGACGCGGGCGAAGTATCCCTGCGTCAACGTGCATACCCATCCCGCCACCCTGACCCCTCAGGAAATCGACGAGATGGTCAAGGTCATGGACGAAGCCAACATCGCAGTCAGTGTCAGCCTCGACGGCCCCGCTGGCCCGAAGTTCGCCGGGCATCTGCACCAGTTGCATGATCGACATCCCGACCGGTTTGTGGTCTTCGTGCGGATGGATTACATCGGCCGCGGCGACCCCAGGCAGCCGCAGACGTGGGATGTCCATCAGCCGGGATTCGGACTCCGAATGGCCGACCAGTTGACCGAAGCGGTCCGGCAGGGGGCCAGTGGACTCAAGCTTCTCAAGGACCTCGGGCTCTACCTGAAAGATGCCGATGGCAAACTCCTCAAGCCGGATGACCCGCGGTTCGACCCGGTCTGGCAGCGGGCAGGGGAGTTGAAGGTTCCCGTCCTCTGGCACTGCGGTGATCCCCTCTCGTTCTTTAATCCCATCGACGAAAAGAACGAACGCTGGGAAGAACTCTATCGCCACCCGGAATGGAGTTTTCACGGGGAGCAGTTTCCCTCGCTGCAGGAGTTGATTGACGCGCGGAACCGAGTCATCGCCCGGCATCCCGACACCACGTTCATCTGTGCTCATATGGGCGACCTGCCGGAAGATCTGTTGCTGCTGGGAAAATATCTGGACCAGTATCCCAACATGAATGTGGAGATCGCCGCACGGGTGGCCGAACTGGGCCGTCAACCCTATACAGCCCGGCGATTCTTCCTGAAGTATGCGGACCGGATCCTGTTCGGAACCGATGGCATCCCCCCCATGACCGAGCTGATCCCGCACTTCCGCTTTCTGGAGACATGGGACGAATACTTCCCTTACGAAGACAATCCGTTCCCTCCGCAAGGGTTGTGGAACATCTACGGAATCGGCCTGCCGGACGATGTTCTCAAGAAGGTCTATCACGAGAATGCGGAGCGGATCATTCCGGGGGTCCGCAAAAAGGTTCAGGCCTATCAAGCCGCCCACCCTGAGCCCCCCGCTGCTCCGGACAAGAATTGAGCGCGAGGCCTCCCCGGTGCCCGGCCCCTAAGGGTGATGATCGTCATCGGGATGTCTACAATATTTCCACAGGTCAGCCTGCCCTGCAGACAACGTCGATTCCCCAGGATTTCCAGCATGTCACTCACCCACCTCTGCCGCCTTGGCGTCTGCCTGTTGCTGCTGTCAGGACTCGTTCTGGCAGGGGATCCGGAACGTCCCAAGGGAACTGTGGAGTGGAAACCTCTGATCGCCAAGGACTCCCTCAAGAACTGGAAGCTGTCCAGCTTTGGTGGCGATGGACGGATCACGGTGAAGGAGGGGGTCATGTCCCTGGGCGAGGGAAAGCCCCTGACCGGCGTCCATTGGCAGGGGCCGGCGTTTCCCAAAGCGAATTATGAGATTGCCCTGGAAGCCAAGCGGATCAAAGGGGCTGACTTCTTCCTGGGCCTGACATTTCCGGTGAAGGAAGAAAACTGCACGCTCGTCCTCGGTGGGTGGGGCGGGGGAGTGGTCGGATTGTCCAGCATCGACGGTTTCGACGCTTCGGAGAATGAGACTTCAGACTATGTCCGCTTCGAAGATGACCACTGGTACAAGGTGAAGCTGCAGGTGACTGACACCCACATTCTGGCCTGGCTCGACGACAAGCAGATCGCTGATGTCGACTACACGGAACGGACCATCGGCCTGCGGATCGAAATGGAACTCTGCAAGCCGCTCGGGCTGGCAACCTATCAGACGGAAGGTGCGGTTCGCGATCTGAAGTACCGCGAACTCACCCCTGAAAAAGCGAAGGAAAAGGCGAAACAGTGACGGAGCTTCCCCGGATTGAGGCAGTTGTTTTTGATCTCGATGGCCTGATGTTCAATACGGAGGATGTCTTTCATCTCACCGGCACCGAGCTGATGCGCCGCCGCGGCAAGCTCGCCACCCCCGAGCTGTTTCACAAGATGATGGGCCGCCGCGCCCACGAGGCCTTTCAGGCGATGATCGACCATATGGAACTGGCCGATACCATCGAGCTGCTGACAGTCGAATCGAGCGAAATCTTTGACGGTCTGCTCGACCACCATCTGGCCCCGATGCCGGGCCTGTTCGAACTGCTGCAGCACATTGAAGATCATCAACTGCCCAAAGCGGTCGCCACATCGTCCGACCGTGACTACGCCACGAAAATTCTCGACCGGTACGGATTGCTGCCCCGCTTTCAGGCTCTGCTGACTGCGGAAGATGTCAGCCACGGCAAGCCGCATCCGGAGATTTATCTCAAAGCGGCTCAACGGCTCGAGGTCGATCCGTCACGAATGCTGGTTCTGGAAGACAGCGAGAACGGCACCCGCGCAGCCGCAGCAGCCGGTGCCCATATTATTTCCGTGCCGCACGACCACAGCCGCCACCATGATTTCAGCGTGGCGAAGGGGGTCGCGCAGAGCTTGGGTGATCCCCGCATTCGGGAGTTGATTCGGCGATGAGCGAGCCTGCGAAGCCGCGAAGAGGTTTGATCCGACTCGGCATGCTGGGGCTGCTCCTGCTGGGAGGAGTGCTGGGACCGATCGCGGCCTTCCAGCGTCGACTCATCTATTTTCCCTCCCGAGGTCCCGTCACTCCTGATCAAGCCGGTTTGCCTGCCGACCAGATTCGGGAAGTCCGCATCCCCGGCGCAGAGGGACTGACGCTTCACGGCTGGCTCGCCACACCTGCGGGCACGTCGCTGGCACAGGCGAACCGGCTGGTCCTGCTGTTTCCCGGCAATGGGGGAAACCGGGCCAATCGGGCCGATGCGTTGAAGGTCTTCACCCAGCTCGGCTGTGCCTGCCTGATCTGCGACTATCGCGGCTATGGTGAGAATGCCGGGAGTCCTTCTGAAGCAGGAATCGCCCGCGATGCGGAGGCGATCTGGAACTACGCCTGTACGGAATTGGCTTTCTCCCCCGATCAGATTGTGATCTGCGGAGAGTCACTGGGAGGGGCCGTCGCCACGCGGCTCGCCAGCGATCTGTGCAAACGGGACGTTGTCCCCGGCGGGCTGATCATTTCCATGACGTTTACATCACTCGCCGACGCCGCAGCTGTGCACTACCCGTGGATCCCCGCCCGGGTGCTGCTCATCGACCGCTTTCCCTCGATTGAGCGGATTTCGGCGGTGACCTGCCCGCTCCTCTCCATTCACGGCACGGCCGACCCGGTTGTTCCTTACGAGTTGGGAGCACGCCTGTTCGCCGCGGCTCCGGATCGCTCCCGTAACGACATTCCCAAAACCTTTCTGACACTCCCCGACGTGGGCCACAATCTGGGTATCATTTCCAACGGACCGGTTCGCCAAGCGTATGAAGAGTTCTTCAATAGCCTGCCGATGCCCGTCAGGCCATAGACCGGTTGCGGCAAACTTTTCGCTGTCAGGCACCCGATCAGGCGCCAGTGCCTCCACCACCGGGGCCTGGCCTGTTGAGGTTCGTCCCGAATTGAAATCCGTCCCCCGCAGTACGACGTCGCTTCTCGGCGACTTCGCTCAGAAACGGTTCCATTCATGCCTGTTCCCGTGATCATCACGCTGACCCCCGACGTCGTCGGGAATGCCCTGCGGCACCTGAAGCGAGGCGATCCCATCCTGGGGCAAGTCATTCAGTCCGTAGGCCCATTCGCGCTGAAAAGGAACCGCGGGCGCTATGAATCGCTCCTGAGGGCCATCGTCTCACAACAGATTTCCGGTGCCGCTGCCCGCTCCATCTGGGCCAAACTCGAGACCGCTGCCGGCACAAAACGCCTGACTCCCGAGGTGATCCAGAGACTCCCGGACGAGTCACTTCGCGGAGCCGGAATCTCGCCCCAGAAACTGGGGTACGTCCGCGATCTGACCGAGCGCGTACAGAGCCGCAAGCTCCCGCTCCACAAACTCAGTCGCCAGCCGGACGAGACCGTGATCGAAGAGCTGGTCGCGGTGAAGGGGATCGGGGTCTGGACCGCGCAGATGTTCCTGATGTTTTCACTCGGTCGCCCGGATGTGCTGCCTCACGGAGATCTGGGAATCCAGGTGGCGCTGCAGCGTCTGTACGGTCTGCCGGACAAGCCCAAACGGGATGAGTGCGAGCGGCTCGCAGAACCGTGGCGGCCTTATGCGACAGTCGCCTCCTGGTATCTGTGGCGGAGTCTGGAATCAAAACCCCTTTCTCAATGACGCCTGACGTTTTCGGCAGGGGAACCTGATTCCCGGCGAAGCGGTTAGAGGAATCATCGCCCGCTCTGGCATGCGGCGAGAGTGGCAAAGGACCGTTGCGATTCCGGCCCACTTTGTGACGAGCTCGACTCGCTTTGCGAATTTTCACGCGGGGGCACGAGTGAAATTCCAAAGATTTTGGGGGGTTGACACGTTGCAGGTGCGACTTAACTTCAGGTTGGCGTTGCGAAAATGCCCCGTCGACCCACTTCGAAAGAGCAACTTGTCACCACAGGTTGGCCTCGGGAGGTCAGTGCAGCCTGTTTTTCCATGCATTCAGAGACAGACTCCGTGAAGGCAGAGAGGAAGGGGCATCACGGACAATGCCGTTAGATACATTTTACGTTATTCAACTGCCCGGAGAGCCAACGTCGTCCAACAGCAGCGTTCCTCTCTCCCTGATCTGGGAGACGCCAGCGACCACCCCGCGACGTGACTCTTCAACTCCAGCGCGCTCGAAAACGACCGGGGTGACCGTGGACATCAAAGATCAACAACCGTCGCCGACGTGGAGACTCCGCCTGTATGTGGACGGGGCGAACGCGGCCCTGAGCCATCTTCTGGAGCAGCTGCAGGACTGCAATGCGCAGCTGACAGAGCGGTTTGTCTTCGAGAGTGTCGATCTGCTGCGGACCGAGCAGTTGCTCCGGGGTGAAGAGATCGTGGCGATGACCACGTTGCTTCCCACTCTTCCCGAGCCGCTGCACGAGCCGATCGCCGAGTTTGCCCGGAGCGAGGGAACACTGGTCGGCCTGAGCCTCATCTCGCTGTCGTCACAGGGGGAGCGGTGATAATCCGAGCCTCCCTCGGACGGGGCAAGGCAGAGTCAAGCCCCTCTCAGTCACCGTAGAGGTTGACACGTTGAGAGGCCAGCACGCTGCGGAACTCGCTGCCTCACGTGTACAACTCTGCGAGACCGACCGTACGCTGAAAACGCCAATGCTCCCGCAGAGGCGTCGTTCGAGGAGCGCCCTCCCCGGGGCAAGCTGGATAAAGGGTCGACGACGGGACACGTGCGCTGCGTGCGTCCCCTTATTCCCACTCGATCGTGCTCGGGGGCTTGGAACTGATGTCGTAGACGACGCGGTTGACTCCCCGGACACTATTGATGATCCGGGTGGAGATCCGCTGCAGCATGTCATACGGGAGCTTCGACCAGTCCGCGGTCATGAAGTTATCGGTGTCGACCGATCGCAATGCGATCACATCTTCGTAGGTGCGGGCATCCCCCATCACCCCGACCGTCTGCAGCGGCAGCAGCACGGCAAAGGCCTGCTGCACTTTGCGGTAGTGACCGGTTTCGACCAGTTCTTCGATGAAGATGGCGTCCGCCTCGCGCAGGGTATCGAGCCGCTGCTGAGTGATCGCTCCAAGGCAGCGGACAGCCAGTCCGGGACCGGGGAACGGATGCCGCCAGATCAGCTGATCCGGCAGGCCCAGTTCTTTCCCCATCACGCGGACCTCATCCTTGAACAGCATGCGTAGCGGTTCGATCAATTCGAATCCGAGTTCTTCCGGCAGCCCGCCGACATTGTGGTGCGATTTAATCGTCGCTGCCGGTCCGTCCGGATTCGCCCCCGATTCGATCACGTCGGGGTAGAGCGTTCCCTGTGCGAGGAAGTGGGCATCGGCGATCCCGCGGGCCTCGTCCTTGAACACGTCAATAAAGATTTTGCCGATCAGCTTCCGCTTTTCCTGCGGGTCAGTGACTCCGGCCAGGGCATCCAGGAAGCGATCCCGGGCGTCGACGACATGCAGGTCGGTCTTGAAATGCTCACTGAATTCGTATTCAACCTGCTCACGCTCCCCTTTGCGGAGCATGCCGTTGTCGACAAAGATGCAGGTCAGCTGCTGGCCGATCGCCTTGTAGAGCAGGGCGGCGGTGACGGAAGAATCAACTCCGCCCGACAAGCCACAGATCACGCGGGACTGACCGACGCGGTGACGAATCTGCTCACATTCCTGATCGATGAAGGAGGAGATTTTCCACTTGCCGGCACAACCGCAGATATTCCGGATGAAGTTCCCCAGCAGGTGCTCGCCATGCTGCGTGTGCGTCACTTCCGGATGGAATTGCAAGCCGTAGATCTCGCGTTCGCGGTGCTTGATGACAGCGTTGGGGCAGTCGTTGGTTCTGCCGAGAACGACGAACTGTTCGTGCAGGTTCTCGACCCGGTCGCCGTGACTCATCCAGACGGTGAACGATTTGGGAAGTCCCTTGAACAGGGGGTTCTCGTTGTCACACTGCATCTCGGTGTGACCGAATTCGCGGGAGCGACCCGGCTTGACTTCACACCCCATCGCCCGGCAGGAAACCTGCATCCCGTAGCAAATGCCGAGGATCGGAATGCCGAGATCGAAAATCTCCGGATCGATCTGCGGTGCTCCGGCGGCATAACAGCTGGCCGGGCCTCCCGAGAGGATCAGACCTTTCGGTTTCAATTCGCGGATGCGGGCAGCCGTCAGGTCATGACGGACCAGCTGGCAGAAGACCTGTTGATCGCGAACCCGGCGAGCAATCAACTGTGCTGTCTGGGAACCGAAGTCGAGGACCAGAATGGTGTCTTGCTGAAGATCGGCCGAAGCGGAGAAAGCGGTCATCGTGCTCCTCGTGGTCAACGATGGACCATCCGGAAAAATGGGGAATCGGGCATTGTAACCCTCATTCGCCCGCATGCAACCGGGCTCCGGCTGTCAAGAATCGCCCTTCACATCAGCGGAAACCATTGCGTCAGCGATTCCCCCGAACCGTTGTTCACGGATCAGCCCGCAGCACCGTCAGACGTGGCGTCAGCGAAATCTGGTAATACGCCACGACCGTCCGCTTCTTCTTCGCCTTATCCTCAAGTTCCAGCGTGACCGGAATCCCTTCAAACGGACGGAGTTTCTGATCGGGATTGACCAGTTGGTAAGCGAGGAGATTCCAGCCGGAACGGAGATCATCATCCACAAACCGGACCCGGTCTGTGCCGCTCGTCAGACTTCGCGTGTCACGATTGCGCCAGGCATCGAGGCAGCGGAGCAGCAACTCCCGCGCGTGCTGATGATACGCTTCGGAGACCGGGTTCTCGTTCCGGCAGCCCCAGAGTGCTGTCAACGACAGGGTCGAGCTCACCACAAAGCGTCGACGATTCATCGGACAATCTCCTCACTGCAGCGGACAGGACCGCTCCCGTGTTCCGCAAGTGGGAACGGGTTGATCCAGGTCAGAAGGCCCCTTCGCCGACCACTTCGTTCCCTCCGACGGTCCCGATTGCCCGCCAGAGGAAGCCGTCCACGGAGGAGGAAATCATCCGGACGGCCCCATCGCCGAACAGACTCTGCACACCGCCGACGTGATGGCTGCGGGAGGTGATGGCTGCGAACGTCGGCCCTCCGATCCGTTCCCGATTGCTGTTGATATCAACATCCAGCCCCATCCCTGGTCCCCCTTTGGTCACTTTGTTCGGTGGCCAGGCAGTCGTGAACCCGTTGTGGTGAACCGCCATTTCCGCCCATTGAGTATGACCATTCTCAAAGAAGCTGCAGCCGGCCGCACTGTATTCCGGGGCCACGTCGAGATAGTTCGCCGTCGGCGGGGGAACCGAATGCGGATCATTGATCAACGAGAGGGGACCACAATCGCGCACGTAGGGTTGATTGTTCTTCACTTCCGACATCAGCAGCGTGTTGCTCGTGCCGTCGGTAAAGTCGGCCCAGCGACGGCTGATGTTGACACCAAACGCGGAACGCGTGGGGGGCGAGTCGTTATCGAGGCCATTCCAGACGTACCAGTCTCCCATGCAGAAGGCGTAGTTCACGCCCCCCACCTTGCCGAACGTGGCGTGGTCCGCTACTTCCCGAAACGGCTCGCTCGGACACAGAAACAGGTCGATCACGCGGCCGGAAGCCTCCTTGTTCATCGTCTGTCCGTATTCCGCAGAGGTGTCCAGACCGGCGTACACGGTCCCCTGATCGACGAAGGGAAGTATCCGGGCATGCGGACCGAGATAATTGGTCCCGATCTTGCCGTCACTCTTCCTGTAGACAATGGACGACATCGGCAAGGCTTTGTGGGTGGACTCGTAGTTGTGGAGTGCCAATCCCAGCTGCTTCAGACGGTTCTTGCAGTCCGCCCGACGGGCTGCCTCCCGGGCCTGCTGCACCGCCGGCAGCAGCAGTGCGATGAGGACCGCCAGGATCGCAATCACCACCAGCAGTTCAATCAGTGTAAAGCCCCTGCGTCGCATGCCGCACCTCCTTCGATTGCAGGTCTCCTCAGCCTTCCGCGGCTGGAGTTACTTCACGGGGACATGCTGCGGATACTCCCAGCGTCCTTTGTGATCGCGGACCCAGTCGAAATAGAACCGGATTCCGCGGTCATGCACGCCGGTCCCGTAGCCCCCCATTTCCGCGTGCGGTGCAGAGCCGCTCTGATTGCTGATGCCCTGCAGATAGGCGGCATGAAACAGCATCACCGCATGTGGGGCGGCGAGGTAACGTTCGCAGTTGTCCCGAACTGACTGGACCGCCCCGGGATTGAAAATTCCATCGTAGGAGTACTGGTCCTCCCGGAAGGTCTCCACGTTGACCACAAATCCGTCGGGGGGGATCTCCATATCTTTCTGAATGATGTGGATGTCCATGCCCGGATAGCGACTGCCGGTGGTGGAGTCGTGATCGGGACAGATGCCAACCTCAATGTCCGGGGCGACCGCTTTGAACCATTGAGTCAGCTTCGCCTTTTTGGCTTCTCCATCCGGCTCGCGGAAGATCGGATGATCGATCCGCTCCGGATGGCTGAACTCGTGCATCAGGTCGACGAACACGTTTTTCAGCTGCCGGTCTATCAGAAACTTCGCTGTGTTCTCCATCGCATTCTGGATGGCGGCCTCGTCGTAGAAGTCCTGATCCTTGCGGGGACTGCACAGGCCGACCATGACCACCATCCCCCGTTTGTCCGCCTCGCGGATCAGACGTTCCATCCGGTCCGCGATGAAGGGTTTAATCGCCCCGTCCCGCGTGAAGCCGTTGATTCCAGCTTCAGGGTTGGGGACGCCGCCGTTGCTTCCCTGGATGTAGAATCCAATCAGGTTGATCCCGTGAGCCGCCATATTGTCGAGTGCGTGAATGTGCCTCTCGGTGACTGCTTGGCTGTACAGCGCGTTGCCACAGCGCAGGCCCCACAGATCGACTTCGTGCCCTCCCAGCCACGGTCGATTGTTTCGTACTTCGAATTCTTTGGTGGGGGTCCGTTCCTCAGCCAGGAGGACTGATCCTGTCACCAGCCCCCATGCACACGCTGCCCAGCAGAAAAATTGCGAAATTTGCATGCCTTGCCACTGCTCCCTTCGGTGCCCGCCCAATTGGTCCCCAGAACCCGACACGCCCATGAGCCCGTGAAGGTGTCACTGAATACGCCAGAACGTCAGGTCAGTGTGGGCGATTCCTGCCAATATTTCCACAGGCGGCGGGGAGGAAGCCCTGCTGTTCCCCGGTTCGACAGCAATTTCCATCCCTGGCCAGCATCCCCAGTGGAAAGGGCCGGTCGCGACAGAATCGACTCTGGCCGGGCCCCCGAAACCTGCAGGCTGCATAGACGCTTGGTTCGGAGATGGTACGATGTGTCATTGACATTTGCGTTTGTCCATCGAATTGCCGCCATTTGAGCGGAAGGGATGTCTGTCTCATGAATTATGTGCTTCCCGAACTGGGCCTGAACCCTTCCTCAACTGCCGCAGGAACCACTCCCGGTAGTTTCGCCCGCAAACCGAATCTGGCCCCCGGCGTCGAAGGCCGGCTGACCTTCTCCTCTCCGGATACTCCGGGGATGCCCGCTCCCTCGGACAAGACCGCCTGGGATTTCCTCCCGGAGAACTGGAGCACCACCGAAAATCCGGCCGCCACCGTCGGCCAGCAACGGGGCGACGTCGACACCTACACCTTCGCGCAGTCCAACGGCGTGCTGCGAACGGTCGTCTGTCCCGCCGGCTTTGAGCCGCTCACCCAGCTCGAGTCAGCCCGGTTGGGAATCGTCACGCCGCAGATGGCGCGGGTCGCTAAACGGGAAGGGCATCTCACGCCGGAAATGGTCCGGGATGAAGTCGCCGCGGGCCGCATGGTTATTCCCGCGAATAAAGTGCATCTCGGCTATCAGCTCGACCCGATGGCGATCGGCCGGGCCTCCAAGACCAAGATCAACGCCAACATGGGGGCCTCTCCCGTCTCTTCCGGCACGGATGACGAAGTCGTCAAGCTGAAGTGGGCCGAACGCTGGGGGGCCGACACGGTGATGGACCTCTCCACCGGCGGCAACCTCGATGAATGCCGGGCGGCCATCATTCAGAACAGCACAGTTCCGATCGGCACCGTCCCCATCTATTCGATGATCATCGGCCGCAAGCTGTACGACCTGAATGCCGAAGTGATTCTGGAGTCCTTGCGGCATCAGGCGGCTCAGGGGGTGGACTATTTCACCATTCATGCCGGAGTGCTGCGTGAGCACCTGCCGTACGTCAAGGAGCGGCTGATCGGCATCGTCTCCCGCGGGGGGTCGCTCCTCGCCAAGTGGATGATCGACCACAACGATCAGAACCCGATGTATACGAATTGGGAAGCGATCTGCGACGTCATGCGGGAATACGACGTCACCTTCTCCATCGGTGACGGCCTGCGTCCCGGTGGACTGGCCGATGCCACCGACCGCGCGCAGCTTTCCGAACTCAGCACGCTCGGTGAACTGACCGAACGGGCTTGGCGAAAGGGGGTCCAGGTGATGATCGAAGGGCCCGGGCACGTGCCGTTCGACCAGATCGAATACAACATGAAGCTGCAGCGGACCCTGTGCCACGGGGCACCGTTTTATGTGCTCGGTCCGCTGGTGACCGACATCTTCCCCGGCTATGACCACATCACCAGTTGCATCGGGGCGACCGCCGCCGGGTACCACGGCGCCAGCATGCTGTGTTATGTCACTCCGAAGGAACACCTCGGTCTTCCCAAGAAAGATGACGTCAAGCAGGGGTGCATCGCCTACAAGATCGCCGCTCACGCCGCCGACGTGGCCCTGGGAATTCCCGGAACTCGCGATCGTGATGATGAACTGACGAAGGCTCGCGCTGCCCTGAACTGGGAAAAACACTTCGAGCTCAGTTTCGACCCCGATACGGCCCGGGCCTATCACGATGAAGACCTCGACGTTGACACCGACTTCTGCGCGATGTGCGGTCACGACTGGTGCAGTGTCCGGATCAGCAAGGAGATCGTGGAGTTCGCCTCCGGAAAGGAAGGGGACTACCAGTGGAACCGGGCCAAGGTCTCGGCCGCATTGAGTGCCGAACAGCGGGAGATTCTCGAAAAGCGCGGGGTGCTCTCGCCGGATGAGATTCACAAGCTCGCCAGTAAGACGAAAAAGGCGGTCGGGGCCGATGCCGGCAAGGCCAACTGCCACAGCGACTACAGGGACTCGCAGTCCGCCCAGCAGCTGCAGGAGAACCTGACGCTGGTTGAACTGAAAACCCGCTAAAGCAGGTGGCTCTTTCCGGTGCCCGCGCAGCAAGCGTTTCGTCTGGAGAAATGCTGAGTTCCGCGTGGCGAGGGGGGCAATCAAAAGTCAAAAACGCTCAAAGCCCGGGTCTGGCGGAGTCGGGGAGCGGCAACAGGCAAATTGATCAGGACGTGCGATGGCTGCATCGCGCGTCCTGTTTTGTTTTCAGGACAGGGCCTTCCCACTGGCTTCGCGGCTGCGGTCCACACCCTGCTGCCAACAGGAAATGGCCTCGCTCTTTGCCGGGTCCGACCGCTGAGCCCCCGCACGAGGCCCGCAGCCTCGTCTCTCCGCGACTACAGAAACCTCGCATGCGATTCAACCGCCATTACTTCAAAAATAATGGATACGAAAAAGTTCTTCGGCGCCGCCCGATCGCCGTTGAGAGCCGCCATCGGGACCGTCACGCTGGGAGGCCCGGGAACGGTTTCCCGGGATGATTTGGGACGGCGAGCCGCCGGGGAATGGATTCACATCCCATCCGACAGGCAGCAGTCGGCCACAGTTTGAAGGAACGAAAGGCTGTATGATGAAGTTGAGACTTTTGGCGCTCCTCTGTTCGGTTCTGTTTCTGGGAGCCACCACGTCACCACCGCTGGGACAGAATCCACGGATTCAGGAAATGTATTCCGCCAGCTGCCGCTTCCGGGCTCAGGCAGGGATGCCGACCCAGGTTCTGGATGAAGAACTCTGCAAGATCGCTCAGCGGTGGGCCAACACGATGGCCGCCCAGAACTCCATGTATCACGGCGGCGGCGAGCAGGTGATCGGTCGTGGATATGCCAACGGCACTGCCTGCGTGCAGGGCTGGATCAATTCCCCCGGACACCGGGCCTTTGTGATGGGTGGCAGTACCCGCGTCGGCTTCGGTTGCCAGCGGGCCGCCAACGGACAGTGGTTCTATGCTGGGGTGTATCGCTAACGTGCCATTGTTATGATGGCGGACTGATCGTAACAGAATGAGATGGGTGAGCCGCCCGCAGGCGAACAGGCCGCGCTCCGTCGCGGATGTTCATGAGAGTCCTGAACGGGCGAGCCACCCGCTCTCTGCTCCAACCGATTCTCCTTCCCGCCGACTTTCCGCAAGGAATCCCAAGTATGCGATGGCTGCTGACTGTCTGTTTGATCTGCCTGGCCGTGGAATGCCCCGCAGAAGACTACATTCGCGACCTTCAGGAACAGGCCATCGGGAAGAACAAGGCCGAGTTCGGCCACTGGGGATGGGACCCCGAAAACTATCTTGCCTGGTCAACCCATTCCAACCGCCTGATTCCGGTTTATACCTTCGGCACGCTGGGTGCCGGGCAGGGGATCGACCTCACCAGCTACACCGGCCCCAACAGTCCCTATCGCAATCCCGCAGCTCTCAAGAAGCTCTACGGTCAGGTCCCCGTCGGAACCCTGAATCCAAACGCCGAGTATCTCGACCAGACCAACGTGTTCGACATTCAGCGGGCCGCTCTGGCCGCTGGCAAGAAACACATCATTCTCGTGGTGTTCGACGGCACCGACTGGTTTACCACCTGGGCGGCCACCATTCATAAAAATCAGCGGATCGCCTTTGACTCCGGCCGGGGGGAAGGGCTGCATTTCATGGATTACACAGCCCGCGGCACCACCCAATACGGCTATATGGTGACCAGTCCCTGGATCAACGATGCCGTCGTCGACATCAACAAGCAGACCGCCAGCCCCTCCGAAGAAGGAACGCGCGGCGGCTATGCCTTCGAAATTGCCGGATCGTTCCCCTGGAGCCGGCCGACAGACCTCAAATACCTGATCGGAAAAGCCGAATCCAAGGAATTTCGCCAGCCGTACACCGACTCCTCGAGTTCGGCAACCAGCATGACGACCGGCATTAAAACGTTTAACGCGTCGGTCAATGTCGACATTCACGGGGGGCAGGTCGACACGATCGCCCACCTGGCGCAGCGTCAGGGATACCGCATCGGCGTGGTGACCAGCGTCCCCATCAGCCATGCCACTCCCGCCTCCGCTTACGGACACAACGTCGAACGGGATGATTATCAGGATCTGACCCGCGATCTGCTGGGGCTCACGTCGATCAGCCACCCGAAAAAACCGCTCCCCGGCGTCGACCTGCTGATCGGCTGCGGCTGGGGAGTGAACGCCGCCAAAAGCAAACAGCAGGGGGAAAATTTTATTCCGGGCAATCTGTACCTGACCGCGGAAACACTGCAGCAGGCTGACGTTCGCAGCGGTGGGAAGTATGTCGTGGCCACGCGTGAACCGGGTGTCAGCGGCGCGGAACAGCTGCGGGTCAAGGCGGCCGAAGCCCGGCAAGCCAATCAGCGACTCTTTGGCTTCTTCGGAGCCAGCGGAACCAAAGGACATCTGCCGTTTCAAACGGCAGACGGCAATTTCAATCCCGCGCCGGGCAAGTCCCGCAAGGCGGAGAGCTACACGCCAGAAGACCTGCTGGAAAATCCGGTCCTGGCCGAGATGGCGACGACGGCCCTCGATTATCTGGGTGCCGATGACGCTCCCTTTTGGATGATGTTGGAAGCGGGTGACGTTGATTGGGCGAATCACGACAACAACATCGACAATTCCATCGGCGCTGTTTTCAGCGGCGATGCAGCTGTGCGAGCGGTCACCGACTGGGTCGAGAAGCACAGTTCCTGGGACGAAACCGTCATGATTGTGACGGCCGACCACGGGCATTACCTGGTTTTTGAAAAGCCGGAACTCCTGATCACACCTCAAGCTGTGACGAGCAAATAGCACTCATCCAGAGACCTTTCGCGCTGGACTGCTGCGGCCCGCAGGAAAAGGTGGGCATTGCGCCGCCCTGAAAGGGATGGAGAGGACGATTCTCCCATTGCTGCTTTGCGACCCGGGCAATTCTCCGTCACAATGCCCCCGCTGGCGAAAATTTTTCGCAAGTTCTGGAGAAGCTTCTCGTTACAATATTGGTACCGCAGGGCCTGAGACTGGCCCGTTGAAGTGAGATGGAATGGCATCGAAGAAGAACGCCAAGGGCTGGTCGCTGCCCGATTCGCATTCCGGCAATGTCCGTGAAGCCTTGGGATATCTGAATTTCTCCAGTGGAAATTCGGACCCGCTATTCTTGCGCAATCTCAACGCGATCTGGTCCGTCCTTCCCGATCAACCCCATCGCCACGAGTTGCTGCGTCAACTGCTGCAGGAGACGCTCACCCGGCTTTCCACAGACCAACCCGCCTTCGCCGATGCCTCTCAGGCCCGGGCGGTCATCGATCTGGGACTGAACGATCTGTTCAAGGCCTACCGCTCATTTCACGCCGACCTGCTGTTCCATCTGACCGACCAGGACTTCGAACAGCCATTCTTTCTGGCGGCGCTGCTGGAAGCGGTGCTGCTGCAGGGTGCCCCCTGGGATGAACCCGATCGCATCGTGTCCGCGGCTTTGCAGCATCTGAACGATTACGTCGGGTATCGCCCCATTGCAGTGCTGGAAAACGGCCGCAAGATGGAGATCTACCCGCACGAGCGTCTGCGTCCGATTCCGGTCTTTGTGGCCGGGGCCGGCGTCGCGAATGGTCCCTACCATGATCTGTTGGAACATACGCTGGCGTTCCTGAAAGAGGCTCCGCAGGACATTCTGCACGAGGCTCATTTCTCGCTGGAACAGCTGGAAGAGCTCGCCATCGATCAGCGGGCCTACGACCACCTGCATCCTGTCAACAAGCGCACGAACTACCTTTTCGGCGAGTGGGACCCCCACCGCATCGACAACAAGGGGAACTACCGCCGGTTTATTATCCGGAAGATCATCCTCGATTCGCTGCAGGACTGGATCGACGATAAAGATTCCCGAGTGAAGCGCTCCGAGCGTCTGTTCGACGCCGCAGCCGCCCTCTGCGGGACGATGCTGATGGCTTCGTCGGTGAGCGGCTCCGGCCCCGCGACCCATGACTCCACGATTTCGCTCACGTCGCTGCTGCCGATCGTTGCCCGTCGACGCGACGAGTTCTACGCCCGCGTGATGCAGTCGGTGACTGGCGACCGCCGGCAGCGGCTGCTGAAAGAAGAGCAGAAAACCCAGCAACCGTTCGGACATGTCCGACAGTTCCTCAATATGCGACTGGCCGGCTACGGAGCGCGGCAGGTGCAGCACCGGGAACTCGCTCACCTCTACGCCGTCATGGGCTACCCGGCTGCCAGCCGACAACAGGCCCTGACCATTCCCGCGGCGTCGGTCCGACTCGAAACGGAAGTGGAATGCACGGTCTCGGCAGCCCACTCGGCACTCGATGCAGGAGACGTCCCCAAAGCCTTCGCAGGCCTGAAGCAGATTCCCGATCTACTCCGCCGCGGCATCGACTGCGGGGCGTTCGTCGACCCGTGGAATATTCTCGGATTTCAGGGGCAGTTCCCCCTGTTCTCATCGCGTGAAGACGCCATTCCCGACAACCGAGTCGAGACTCTGCTGTCGTTGATGGAGCAGGTCTTCAATGCGTTTTCCCGCTGTCTCGGAGAGGCGGCTGCGCGAGGACTTCCTGTCCTGCGGGAAGAGATTTCGGCCACGCATCATACGCTGGCCGAATGGTGGGACCGCTACGGCAGCGATGTCATCGAAGACTTGCCCGATGTCTCCGGACAGGACAGCTGGGAATCGGCTTCGCACGTTTCCAACTCGCTGGCAGAGTGGCGGGAGGCGGGAGAAGCGGCGGGCGATATCTCGTTCTGGCGGAACCACGTGGAAAAATTCCAGTCCGCCCAGTCCTACGCGCTGGTGGTCGACGCCCTGCTGCAGAAGCGGGATTACGTCGCCGCGATGGGACTGCTGATGCAGTGGCTGGGGCAGCTGGAAGATGTCGGCTTTGAATGCCCGCAGCATTCCATTTTCTCGCTGCTGATGCGGTGGATGAAACTGGTTTCCGCCGAAACCGCGACCGACAACAGTTCGTCCCCGCTGGTCACGATCCGCCGGATGTTCGACTTCCTGGAAGCCAACGCCGACGACTGGTGGGGAGTTCCCCAACTGGGAAGCCTTCGAAATGCTTCCAGCTCGACGATGACCGACGACCTGGAATTCGGCAGACAGGAGCCGGAGTCGTTCCAAAAGACCGAGAACGAAGAAGACGATGTCTTCGGCGCCGCGTATGACGGTGTGGTTTTCCGCGACAGTGCCGAGGACGGCAACTGGGGAGATACCGCCGACAGCGGTGAGAGCAACTTCCGCAACACCGAATTCGAAACTCTGAACCGTGAAATGGAACCGCGGTTGAAGTTTCTGAATGCGGTCGGGCAGCTGTGGCAGCTGGCCGCCGCACGCTTTGCCGCCGAGATTCAGCGCGGCACCAATGTCTGGAGCGCTGATCCCCGATTGAGCGAGGCCATTGTCACCTGGCATCGTCAGGCGCAGCGCTGGCAGATTGATCTCGCAGAGCTGATGGAGAACATCTGGGATCACGAAATCTCCGAGCCGATGGGAGATCACGATTCCAATGTGGAATACGACATTCAGCTGCAGGTGAAGTTTTATCTGCTGCACCAGGTGATCAGCACACTGATCTGCCTGCGGAATGCGGAAAGACTGCTGAACGGGATCATTCCCGAAGAAGTCGATGTCCCGCGAGGGACGGAACAGGACCGACAACTGGCCCGTATCTATCGTGCGGTGATCCAGCGCGATGTCGCGACCGTCCGCGAGTTGATGCCCCCGTTTCTTTCGCGGCTGGCCAAAAACCCGCTGCTCTATATCCCGCTGGAAAACGGGGGAGAGCCCGGGCAGATTCTGCGGACGCAGGCGCTGCAGTCCGTGGTGCGGTTTCTGCTTCGCGAATTACCCCGCATGGGTTTGCTTCGCGAGACCTGGCATCTGCTCTACACCGCGTTTCGCATGGAGCGCAAATGGCGTCCCAAAGGGCAGGCGATTACCGAGTTCGACCGCCTGTTCGCCATTGCCCTCCGCAGCACGTTGCAGTCTCTGGTCGGCAGTGTGCAGACCTGGTCCACAGGCGAGGTGGATACCGAAGAACTGATCGATGCCCTGAACCGGGTGCTGGATCCTTACCAGTGGCTGTGGCATGAGCACAGCCGCACCATGCGGATCTCCGCGGTCGACGGCCTGCGCAAGGAAGAAGACTGGGAAGAAGTCACGCGGTTCATCAAACGGTACGGAGGCGATCTGTTCCACGCCAGCCAGCTGACCTTGGGGAACGTGCGGGCCATTCTGCATAACGGCGTCGACTGGTTCCTCGATTATCTGGAAGAAGAGCAGGACCCGCTCCGCCCGATCAAGCTGCTCGAAGACCTCGACAAAGGACTGATTGACCGCGAAGACGCGGAATGGTTTCTGGATCAGGTGTATTCCATCATCGTTGACCGCTTCGACCGGTTTCTGGAATACAACACCACCACCACGCAGTCTGATTATGGCGAAATGATCTACAGCCTCCTCGACTTTCTGCGGCTGGAGGCCCTCTATGATCGCGACGCCTGGAATTTGACACCGCAGGTCATTGTTCACGAAGTGCTGGTGCGGAATGGCATGATGCTGGCAGCTGAAGTTCGGGAAGCCGCCTTCGAAATCCAAACATTGGAACTCGCCGACGGACATCTCGCGAATCTGTCCAAACTGCAAAGCCAGTACGGCATGCGGATGCCGACGATCACGGATCACCTGAAAGAACGGTTCGTCAAGCCGCTCGCGGTGAACCGGATGCTCGCGCTGGTGGCGAGGGCAGTGGCCGATGCCCGCGCGGGCCGGCAGGACGATTCACCCATCTTCCAGCAGCTCAGCGAAGAAATCGACGTTTACCTCGAAGACTCCTGGGGCTCGGGAGTCGACATTCCGGACTGGCTGCGTTCGCTGGAACGGGAAGTGATGTCGGCGACGTTCTCCGAAGATGGAGGCCGGCCCGGCATGGAAGCCGATCTGGAAGTCTCTCCTTTGCCGATGACCCGCGAGGAGTTTCTGCAGCAGGCGCGACTCTGGAAAGAGAACCTCACACCCCGCAATCGGCCCACCCGAAAAAGTGGGCCCCGCCGTAAAGGAGAATCCAGCGAAGACGACGACCTGGCCGTAGATGACTGAGCTCCGCAGTTCCGGTCCTCGCAGCTCGTGTTTGCGAGGCCGACCTGACCGCGGACGAATCGGTGGCAGGTCACGCGGGAACGATCGGATCGTTGTGCACCTGCCTGATGAGGTTAGCTTTTGATCCTTCCACAGGTTCTCCCACACTGAGTCATCGTCGGACCGCACATGACGTTTCTCAACTCCGCGATTCTGATCGGACTGGGATTTGTCGCAGTTCCCGTATTGCTGCACTTCCTGATGCGGCAGAAGCCCCGGAAGCTGCTCTTTCCGGCATTGCGGCTGTTGCAGCAACGTCGACAGCAGAACGTCCGTCGCATGCGGTTGCGGCATGTCTGGCTGATGTTGTTCCGGATGCTGGTGCTCGCCCTGATCGTGCTGGCGGTGGCACGTCCCTCGCTTCCGGCTGCGAATTATGCCTTGAGCCGCTTTGAGCTGATCGTCCTGCTGCTGGTCGCTGCGGCCGGAGTCGGGGGCTATTTTCTGTCGATCAGGTCGCTCAACCGCTCCGGTGAATCCCGCTTTCAGCAGGAACAGGAAAGACAGTCGCGTCGCAGCTGGGCCACCGCCGCAACGCTGGGCGCGCTGCTGCTCTGCGTCGGCTGCCCGTACCAGCGAAGGATCTCAGCCGAAATCCGACAGCCCGAAACCGCGACCCAGCTCAATGTTCCGGTAGCGGGTATTCTGTTGTTCGACAACAGTCTGAGCATGTCGTATCTGCAGGCCGGAAAAACCGTTCTGAACCGTGCCCAGCAGGTGGCACGTGCTCATCTGGAAGCACTCCCTTCCGGCAGCCGGGTGGCGGTCTCTGAAACGGGGGCCGACTATCCCATTTTGTTCCAGTCGACACTCCTCTCCGCACAAACCCGCATCGACAGTCTGCACCCCCGGGCAGCCAGTCGCCCTCTTGATGATCGGCTGCGCGAAGCCCTGCATGCGCAGGAGGAGGATCGGAAGCGGGTCCTGACAGAGCAGGGGACCGTCGCCGAAGATGTCCGGAAGGATCTTTATCTTCGGCGGATCTACCTGTTCACCGATCTGGCGAAGTCGGCCTGGCGTTCGGGAGGGAGCAGCCTGCTGAAAGCCGAACTGGAACGCCTCAAGGGAATTCATGTCTACGTAATCGATGTCGGCGAAGAGCAGGGGAAGAACGAAGCGATTCTGGAAGTCACCCCTTCGCGCGAACTGATTCCCGTGGGTGGAGACCTGTCGGTCACAACCGTTGCACAGGCTCAGGGGGAAGATGCCGATGCCGCGCAGCTGGAGCTGCTGTTTCAGGGCCAGAATGGGAATCTGGTCAAACAGGGTCAGACGCAGTTGCGGCTCGACCAGAACCTCCCCGCGCGCACCGAGTTCCCGCAGATCACCGGATTGACCGTGCCGTGGATCAACGGTCAGGTCCGTTTCAGCGGCACCGATCCTCTGACGTTCGACAATGTCCGCTACTTCACCGCCGAAGTGCGGGAACCGCCGCAGGTGCTGGTGTTGGCTCCCCGCCGCGCTGATGCCTTCGAGTGGCTGGCAGCCCTGGCGCCGCTGGAAGGGGCCGGTGCGGTTTCCAACAACTATAAGCCCCGCTACGAACCGATCAGCCGGTTAAAAGAACTCGATCTCGGCCAGTTCGCCACGGTAACGTTAATCAATGCTCCCCGCCTGACAGATGATGCCTGGCAGCAGCTGGGGCAATATGTCGAAAGCGGCGGCGGACTGATTGTGGTTCTCGGAAGTACCGACATCTCGGCCGCGGCTTACAACCGGGCCCCCGCGCAGCAGTTTCTTCCGGCCTGGCTCGATTCCTGGCAACCCAAAAATGAGTGGCGATTTTCCATCGACCAGCGAAACCACCCGCTGTTTGCCACATTCCGGCGACTGGAGCCGTTCGGCTCATTCGCCATTCTGGAAAACAATGTCGTGGTCGAACGGTTCTGGAAGGTGAAGCCGGCAGAAGGGGCTGCGGTGCTGGCCACTTACACCGACGTCGATCGCTCGCCCGCCATCGTCGAAAAACGGCACGGCAAGGGACGGTCGGTCGTGCTGACGACGGCTGCCAACCTCCCCGAAAACCGCAATGAACGCTGGAATAACCTTCCCAGCCCGCTCATCGACGCCTGGCTGTTTCTGGCGCTGGTGGAGCAGTTCACGGACTACGCCAGCAGCTTTGCCGGCACGCAGCATGCCTTCACTGCGGGTCAGACCATCGCCATCCGGCTCCCCCCCGAGAAAGCAGAGCGCGTCTTTCTTTTGAGAGAACCCAATCTCAAGCAGTCGCGCAGAACACTCGCCGCCAACGAGTCACTCCTGCAGCTGAAAGATGTCACCGAACCGGGCCACTACGAACTGGTGAAAGCGGAAAATCCGCGCGAGATCGTCAGCGCCTTCAGCATCAACGTGACAGCCGCCGAAAGCGATTTGACCCGGTTGACGCGGCAGGATCTGGACAGCCTGCTGGGAGAGGACCGTTATCGCGTGGCCCGCAACCTTGATGAACTGAAAGATGAAATCAACGCCACCGACATTGGTCAGGAGGTCTACCCGGTGCTGTTGATGATCCTTGTCGTCATCTTCTGCGGAGAGCTGCTGCTGGCCAACCGGTTCTATCAGACGCCGGGGGAAGCTCTGGCCTGAACTCCGGGAGAACTCCCAGAGCATTTTGATTTCTCATCCCCCCTGCCACGGGGATGTCAGCATTTCACCCGGCGAAACGCTGGCTGCACAGAAAGTGGAAAGAGCAGCCAGGTCCGAACAGCCGGGTGTTACGGGATCTGGCCGGACAACCGCATCCGCTCCAGTTTGAGCCGCAACTGCGATTCGAACTCGTCTCCCCGCGATTCGAAGGGGCGATGCGCGAGATACCAGTTTCCCCAATCATGCAACAGCTTGCGATACCAGACAGAGATGGCGTCCTTCCGCTGTTGTTCGCTGGCGGTTGGCGGCAGGTCCGCCAGCGGGTCTTCCGCATGCCCGAATCCCAGGGGCTTGCGGCTGATCCAGCAAAGAGCGTTCTGGGCTTCGATGATGACGCCGAGATCCGGATCATCAAGAGCGTTAATCAGGTAGGTCCCCAGCTTCAGGTCATCACTGCGGCCGATCGCCCAGATAGCCGTCCGCCGGACCTCCGGATTGGAATGTTGCGTCAGCTTGATCAGCATTTCGATATTGCCAATCAGGGCCTGCCGGTCCTGCACCTGAATCTGCTCGACAATCTGATCCTGAACCTCGTCGATGTTGACATCTCCCGTGACGGTCAGCGACGCCAGCAGCTTTTCGAGCGGTTCGACCGGCTTGTTTTTCCCACCGATCTTTCCCCCTTTGGAGTCGACATTCAGCAGGTCATCGGGGAGGCCACGACCCGCTGCGAGAATCCCTTCACCAAAACCCGGTTCCGTGATGGCACGTTTCAGCAGCTTGCCGGTGGACCGGGAGAGGAACAGCACACTGAAGGCGGTATCGACCGGAGTCGAGATATGCGAGTGAGTCGCCAGCCCCCAGGCTCCATCATTCCGCTGCTTGGAAACAACGTAGTCGGCACACTCATCGTACCAGTTGTGGTCACCAATCTCTTCGAGGTTGGCCAGCGCCGCCATCCGCTCCAGAGAGTAAAAGTAGTAACTGCCGAATTGCGACCCGCCGTCATCCCGTCGAAAGCGGGTCGTGATGTACGCAAAAACCTTGCGGGCGGCGTCGGTCGCGGCTGCGGGAACCCGAGCAGTCGTCGTCCGCAGGGGAGCGCGTGGTTGCGAAGGATCAGCTTCGCCCGGATTCTCAATCGTGACGGTCTCGAGGACACCGAATTTCGGTTTGGCTTCTTCCGTCTTCGGCTGCGTCCGGGCTTTACCAGGAGTGAGCGGTGAATACCCCGGATCAATATGCAGGATCGCGATGAAAATATTCCCCAGCCCGTTGATCGACATGTTCAGTGTCGAGTTCGGGGACTGGAAGGGGAGGTAGTTGTAACCTCCATCGTTGTTCTGATATTTCGCATGCCACTGCAGCACGGTTTCCCACACTTGCGGGTTGACTTTGGCCCCAGCGCGGTCGACCGCCCAGAGCCCCAGGCAGGCATACTGCGTCACACTCATATCACCGACGGATTGCGCCCGGTCTCCGGGATGAGTGGGGTAGTCCCAGGCGCCTGTCGGCAACCGTTCCGACAGAATGTAATCCCGAAGCATGACGAGGGTCTCACGTTCCCCCGCCGGATCCACATCGGCCAGCAGCGTGGCGTCGACTCCCGCTTCGTAGAGACCCGCCTCAGCGCCTGTCGCCTTGTACTTGCCGGTCGAACATTTCGCCCGGACCAGTTCCATGGCGTTGGCGATTTCAGGAGCGTCCTTGTCGAGCCCCGCCTTGTAAAGAGCCAGCGCAACGAGTGACTTCTGCTCGGACTTCGTCGTCGGATAAGCCTGTCGCAGGTAGGTCGCCCCCCTGCCGATGGAGGCATTGATCTCGGCCTGCGACGCCCCCAGCGCCGGACGGCTGACGCCGACAGTCGCCAAAAGGGCGACAATCAGTCCCCACAGCCCGATCAGATTTCGCATCGCTTCCCTCCCCGCCACCGTCTCGCGATCGATCGCAATGGCGATCCGATTCCTTCATCCCCTGTCACAACAACTCCCGGATGACGAATTACCTAACGTGCGGTCAAAACGTTCTGCGGGAATTCCAATTGCCCTCCCGCTACTGGATGAAGATGGGGGGCAGGCCAAGTCCCGACCGATTCGAACAGCCGGATGTCCAAAATTATAGCGGGCGCCGGCGAGGGCTCGCGAGCGGACCCGCGGGAAATCTCCCTCCCGGCGACAGCCGGCGACTGATCAATCCCGCAGCGCGGCAGCCACGGTCGAAACGTGACCGTCGATCGAGAACAGCTCCTCCACCGTTCGTCTCGCGTTCCGACCCAGTTTTTCCCGTAGTTGCGGATCCTGAAGAATCTGCCCGATCGTCTCAAACCAGTCTTCAGGCGATGCGGCGAGAAAGCCATTTTCACCGGGGGTCACGATCTCCGCATTCACACCGACCGGTGAAGCGACCGCCGGCAGGCCGCTGGCGAGGTATTGCAGCAGCTTGAACCCACACTTGTAGCGTTCCCAATCTCCATTGTGCAGTGGCATCAGCCCGACTGTAAACCGGCTGATTTCCGCGACGGCGGTCCGTGCGTTCCACTCGACAAACTCGACCGGCAGGTCTTCGGGGATCAGCACCTTGCGGGCCGCTGCCGAGTGGCTGACAATCCGCAGAATCAGAGGCTGGCGTTGTCGCAACCGCCGCAGCACCGGCACGATGTCGTTGAGGTAGGGAACATTTGAAGGAGTGCCGATCCAGCCGATGACCGCCGGCGACTCGATTTTTCGGGTCGGCGAGGGAACCGGGTAGTCATGCAGATCGATGCAGGTCGGCAGCAGGCGAATCTCATCACAATAAGGGCGGCAGACCTCGGCCAGAAAGCGGTTCCCGGCAAGAATCCGGTCACTCATTCCGGCGATGTGCTGAAACTTCTCGGGATACCGCAAAAAGATGGCGTCGTCGATGTCCATCACAAATCGAGGCGTGCATTGCCGAAAGGCTGCTTCGAGTTCCCATGTGGGATCGTCGAAGATTTCCCGTTCCAGCAGAATGGCGTCATAGCGCTGACGCTGCGCCTGCCGCAGATGGAACTGCCGCACCGACCGTTTCAGCCGCTGACTGAGCCGCCACCCCAGCCAGCGAAAGGAGTCGTACTTCTCCGGCAGGCTGTGGGCAACGGTGCAGTCGATCCCGAGCGCCGCCAGTCGCGGCACGTACGGAAGCATCCGGTAACGCGTGGTCGGCGTGTTCCGTCCGGAAGTGAGCAGCAGGACTCGGGTGCGTGACATAAAGGAGGGGGAGCGCTGGGGCCGAGTCGATCGTTCCGATGGCCCCCGGTTTTCCTTGGAACAGAGGAGCGATCATCTGACGGGGCAGTTGGTCGCCAAAATCTGGTGATCAACTCCGGATCAGCTGACAGCATCGTCAACGGAAGGCCGTCTGCCAATCGAACCGAGTGGTTTTGAGGAGACCGGACTTGCTCCCAATTCCCTTTGTCTTCACAGTGTCATTGTCCCGGTTCCCGAAAGTCGCCACTCAACGTTACTAAGTCGCAGCACACAGTTCCTTAAGGGGGTGCCAACGGCGCCCCCTGAAGCAGTTCTGCCATTCCCCCTGATGAGGCTCCGGATTCCCTTCGGAGCGGAGTATTCGACCAAGTGCAGTCGCTCCCCGCCTGGCTGACCGTTCTGTTGAACCGCTTCGCGATCAATCGCGCGGTCGGCTATCTGGTCGCGGGGCGACTCTGGCAGGTGGTCACCGCACCGGTCACCTACTGGCTGATTGCCCGTTATTTCTCTCCCACGCTGCAGGGTTACTACTACACCTTCGGCAGTCTGGTGGCGATGCAGGTGTTCGCGGAATTGGGGCTGTCGGCGATCCTTGTCCTGATGGCGAGTCACGAATGGTCAGCGCTGCAACTGGCTCCGGACGGGACCATTACCGGAGCTCCGGACGCCCACGCGCGGTTAGCCAACCTCCATCGCCAGTCGGAGCGCTGGCTCAACAGCTGCGCGTTGCTGTTTACGGTAATCATGGCGGTTTTCGGGACTTACCTGCTGGATTTCCCGCGGGCTCCCCAGGGCAGCGGGGCGTCGCCGGCATCCGTCGAAGCCGCAGAGTTGCATTGGCGAGCCCCGTGGCTGACGGTCCTCGTACTGAATTCACTGTCTCTGGGTTATCTCCCCCGGCTCTCCATTCTGGAAGGCTGCAATCAGGTCGGCACCATTAACGGAGTTCGACTTCTGCAAAGCATCACCGGATCGGTTGTCGTGTGGATTGGAATCCTCAGCGGCGCGGGGCTCTGGGTTGTCGCGGCGACAACCTTGGTTCGTTTGGCCTGGGAGTGGTCGTTGGTCCATCTCTGGTATGGTCCCTTTTTCCGGTCCCTCAAGCAGGCGCCGGTGACACAAACCATGAGTTGGTCGCGGGAAATCTGGCCGCTGCAGTGGAAGATGGCCATTCAAACCATTTTGAGCTTTTTCGTCTCCAAAGACTTCTTCGTCGCGCTGGCATTCCGCACCCAGGGCCCGGTGTTGGCGGGGCAGATCGGCTTCACCTGGAACATCCTGTCGACCATCCAGACTGTCAGCCTCGCCTGGATCCAGACACGCATTCCCCAGTTCGGGATGCTGGCCGCCGCACAGGCCCGGCGGGATCTCAATCAGCAGTTCCTTCATACCGCCCGAATTGCGTTGGGAGTCTTCCTGCTGTGCAGCTTTGGATTCTGGGGGGCGGTCTGGTTGCTCGCCCCCCTGGGGCTGGAAGGGTTTCAGGCGCGATTCATGGACCTGCGCTCGACAGCCATTCTGATCATCGCGCTCATCGCACTGCAGGTGGCCATGACCGAGCACTACTACGTTCGACTCCACAAGCGGGATCCCTTTCTGATCCTGAATGTCGCCACCGGCGGAATCGTGGCCGCACTCTTCTACTACTTCGGTCGGAAGTACGGTCTGCCCGGAGCGTTGACCGCCTATGCAGGCTATTGCTGGCTGATCACTCTGCCGGTCAGCACTCTCATTCTGCTGGTCTATGCACGGCAGTTCGATCGAGAGGCCCGGGCGGCGGAGGCGCGCAAGAACACCTCATCCTGAATTCCCCAAGCGAAGCGATGAGAGGCTTCCCTGATCAGGTAGAACCAGCTGACTGCCGCTCGCGATGCCATTGACGCAGCCGGTAATAAACTCCGGGAAACGTGTTCCTCACGAATGCCAGCAGCACATCCGGTATTCCGATGCGCGTTTTCCCGATTCCGGTCAGCAACGCCTGCACAAACTTGAGATTGGCAGCCCAGCGACGGTTCCCTTTTTCCAGCTCCAGTCCATCGGCGAACGCCAGGAGCCGCTGCAGTCCCTGATCGTCGCGCAGATGCAGTGCGGAATAATGACGGGCCTCGTCCCGACGGCCGTCCTGAATCAGAAGCTCGACGATTTCTTCATGCCAGCGAGCCGAACTGGCGTCGAGTTTGTATTGCTGCGGAGGAGTCAGCTCGCCCCGAATCATCCCGGCGTGTCTGAGGATCCGTTTCAGCTGCACGATCCGAGGAGAGGTCGACCAGACCGAAGAGGGGTGAATCCGATAGGCCGCCATCACCTGTGGATCATACCAGACGCGACCGTGCCGGGCGTTGAGCAGATGCAGCAGCCAGTCGGGTGCTTCCGCCTGCAGATACCAGTCGGGGAACTTGTTGAACAGCCCAGCGCGAAACAGGGCGGAGCAGGTGACGATGATATTCGAGGAGAGCATCTGCTCGAGGGTCTGCCAGCGGGCCCGGTCACTCCGGGGATGCCAGGTTTCCGGGTGACCTGCTGTTCCCTCGATCACTTTCCAGACATTGTGATGAGTGATCACGCAATCCGGATGAGCGTTGAGGAAGTCGACCTGCTGCTGCAGTTTGGTGTCGTTCGTCCAGTAGTCATCCCCTTCCATCAGGGCGATGTACTTTCCTCGACAGGCGCGAAACGTCTCCACAAAGTTCTGCATCAGGCCGACGTTGCGTGGCTGGAGGATCAATCGAAGGCGATCTGGAAACTGTTGCTGCAGCCTCAGCAGGATTTCCCGCGTCGAGTCGGTCGAGCAATCTTCTCCGACCACAATCTCAAAATCGAAATCTGTCTGCTGGGAGAGTGCACTGCGCAGCGTCCCTTCGATGAACCGCTCATGGTTGTAAGTGATCGTCAGCACACTGACTGTGGGGTTTGATCGCGGCACGCGGTGAAACCGGCTGAAAGGGAGTTCGAAAGACGGCGTCTGCAAACGGTAACAAGGTAGCAAGGCAGGTTTCCCTTGGGCAGCATCCTGTTCGGCGGGGGACCGGAAACTGATCTTTCCGAAAATTGGCCCGAGCGATAAAAAACGCTCAAGATTCCCTTTCCCCTTGCCGACGCTGCGGGTTCTCCGCGAGTCGGCCCCTGTCAGATCTCCTGCCTGTTTCCATCCGTATTTCCTCCCTCAGCGGTTCCAATCATGTCGTCTGGACAGACGGTGCATGTGCCCGTCATGCTGCATGAAGTCCTTGAAAACATGGACTTTGCGCCCGGTTTGACGATACTCGACGGCACCGTCGGCGGGGGTGGGCACAGTCAAAAAATCGTCGCCCGTATGGACTCCAGCTGCCGATTGATCGGACTCGATCGCGACCCGAGCATGCTTGCCCGGGCAGCGGCAGTAGTGCAGGGTGATCAGGTCACGTTACGGGCATCAAGCTATGCCCGGCTGGATCAGGTACTGGACGAACTGGGCCTTGAGCAGGTCGATCGTGTCCTGCTCGATCTGGGACTCTCCTCCGATCAACTCGCCGATCCTCGCCGGGGATTCGGCTTCGACACCAGCGGCGACCTCGACATGCGGTTCGACCCCTCGGAAGGAATTCCGGCTGCCGAACTGTTGCAGACAGCGGATGTTGGAGAGCTGGAGCGCATCTTTCGCGAGTATGGCGAAGAACCGCGGGCCGCGATGCTGGCTCAGGAAATCGTCACCGCCCGTAAGCAGGGTCGCAACGTGACCCGGGTGATCGGCCTGAAAGCGCTGGCGGAAAAAATCATCGGCACACAGGGCGGCAAATCGCACCCCGCCACCCGCCTGTTTCAGGCACTGCGGATTGCCGTCAATCGTGAACTCGAACAGCTCGAGACCTTTCTGCATGACGTTCTGCCCCGGCGCTTGAGCGTCGGCGGAAGAGCCTTGATTATCACTTTTCACTCACTGGAAGATCGCCTGGTCAAACAGGCTTTTCGCGAGGTGGATATATGGGACAATCTCACGCGCAAACCGATCGTCGCGACACCCTCCGAGGTGCGATGGAACCCGCGTTCAAGGTCCGCCAAGCTGCGGGTCGCGAAACGGCAACCGCCCGTCTGAAGCCACTCGCTGCCGCCGCTCCCGAGAGCTTTGCACCGGTTGCGGTCGAGCCGTCACGCGGCGTGTCAAAGCTGGGACTGGCGGCCATTGGCCTGCTGGTCGTGGCTCTCGGCGGTCTGTCGTATTTGAAGCTCAAGGGCCAGGATGACCTCGCCCACTGGGATAAACACACTCTCAAGCGAGTGGTTCTCGGACAAAGTCCCGACCAGCCGACGCCCGCACCCGCAGCAACCCCTGCAGCGGCGGTGAAGCCTCGTCCCTCATGGGCAACATCGCCCAACCCCACCGACGAGTTTCATCGTCCTCTTCCGAAGGGAACAGCCGGTCAGCCGAAGATGATCAGCGGGATTCAGCTCGCCAGCCACGAGACGGAAGACCCATTCGCCGCGCCGCAGACGGCTCCGGCCCAGACAGCAGAGCCCACCGCTCCACCCTCAGAAGCCACACAGGCCCTGTTTGCCGCTCCGGCAGCAGAAGCGCCGCAGCAGATGACACCCGCGCAGCGGGCCCGTTCTCTCGCGCCGGTGATGTCGCTCGATGCGCAGGCCGACAACACGTCAGTGCAACCGGTTCAGCATGTGGAAGCCGATCCGTTTGCCGCACCCGCCCAGATCCCGCCGCGACAACCGCTGGTGCCGTTGAGCCCGTCCCACATGTCGCAGCGGCCCGCCCCTGCACAACCTGCCGCCAGCTGGGATCTGCAGGCGGAAGTCCCGGGGCAACTCCCCGCAACGGCAACAGGACTGCCGCCGCAAACTCCTCCCATGGCCCCGGCCGCTACGGACCCGTTTGCAAGTGGCGCGGCTATTCCCGAACCCCGGATGACCGATCCCCGACCGCTGAACATCGCCCCGATGTCTCCTCCCGCACGGGAAATGCGACCGGCACCGGCGGCTCAGACCGCTGATCCGTTCTTCCAGCAGGAACTTCCTCCCACACAGGCTCGACCCGCGGCAGCTTTTGGCGAAGCCGGACCTTCCCGGAACCGGGTGCCTGCGCAGGCCCCTTTCAGTCCGAAGGAAGAAGCTCCGCCCAGTGAAGAGGTCTATCAGGTGCAGTCGGGAGACAACTACTGGACCATCTCCCGCAAGTTTTATGGTTCCGCTCGGTTCTTCAGTGCACTCGCCGAATACAACAAGCATCGCATTCCGCAGCCGGAGAAAATGAAGCCGGGAATGATTGTCCTCGTGCCGGCCCTCGACGTTCTGCATCAGCGGTTCCCGCAGATGACCGGAGCCGCCGTCGCACAGGCAGCAGAATCGTTGCCAGCCGGTTATTTTGTCGATGCGCAGGGTCCCGCCTATCGCGTAGGCGAAGGAGATACGCTGACCACCATTTCGGAAAAACATCTCGGACGATCTTCCCGCTGGACGCAGATCTACGGCCTGAATCGCGAGCTGATTCCGAATAAGGACGCCCTCAAAATTGGCACGGTCCTGCGGCTCCCCGCGGATGCCTGCCAGGTCGTTCTCGCCCCGGACGATACCAGCATCCGATAATCCTGTACCGGTCCATTGATCCGCAGCCGGGGAGCCGTTGCCGTTCAATGGGAACTGCGGACAAAGGCTGCGGACCGGTCACCCGAGCCAGACTTTTCAGAATCGGGATGGAGAGCTGACCAACCCCACGGATGGGCGAGCGTGGGGATTGTCATGTTTTTCCGCATCGGCATTGCGACTCTGATCGTAACGATCATTTCGTTGATGGCGATCACACTGGAAAAACAGCAGCTGGAATACAAGCGGGCGATCAGCCTGCAGCACTATTCACTGGAGCTGCTCAAGGAAAAACGCTCCCGCCTGATTCTGACGACGCAGCGTCTCGGATCTCCTGCGCGGCTGATCGAAGAGCGCGAACGGCTCGAACAGGAACGCGCTGCGGAGCTGCGAGCCGCCGCCCGGAGTCGCAAGTCGACCTCACGCTCGCGTGAAGCGACGGGCCCCTCTTCTGTAGGGAGTCGGCGGTGAGTGGTCTGGTTCAAAATCTGCTCTCGTGGGTCGCGCAGCGTTATCTCACGCCCGTTGAGGAACCGGATCTCCCCCCCGATTCGATCCTTGTCGAGGTGACAGCCGCTGAGGAGCAGACGGCCGATCCCCTCGAGCTGACTGCTGAAGTCCTTCTGCAGGAAACTGGGGCTCCGGTCGGCCCCTCGCTCTGGACTCGGGTGGTCGAACGAATCATTCCACTGCTGCAGAAGATCCCGCGGGCTGCTCCGCTCAACACCGGCGATGTCCCGTTTACGCCCACCTCAGCACGGCAACGGGAACGCGTGTTGCCCATCCTGTTGAGCGTGGCGGGAGCCATCCTCATCGGCCGGCTGATTCATCTGCAGTTCCTGTCGCAGAGTCAGTTCGCAACCCGTGCGCAGCGACAGCAGATCAGCGATGAACCGATCTTTGCCCGCGCTGGGGACATCCTCGATCGTCGCGGCAGGTTGCTGGCGACGACCATCTCAGCCGCCAGCCTCTATGTGAATCCCAGTCGGATCGCCGCACGCAGTGACGTTCCGCTGAAGCTGGCAGCAGCCATCGGCATCGATCCGATCGAGCTCGAACGGCGCATTCAGGAGAACTCCGGAAGGCAGTTCCTGTGGATCCAGCGGCGGCTCAGTGATGAGGCAGCCAATGCTGTCAGGCGACTCAAACTTTCCACCGACGTCGCTGGACTGCGGTATGAGTCGCAGCGTCATTATCCGCAAGGCAGCCTCGCGGCTCATGTCATCGGCATCCGGAACATCGATGGTCAGGGGCAGGGGGGAGCGGAGGAAGGGTTCAACGAAATTCTGTCCTCACAGAACGGCATCCGGCGTTTTGTCCGTGATGCCCGGGGCTTTGTGCTCGACGTTCTGGAAGAGGTGACCGAACCGCCGATCGATGGCCGCGATGTGACGCTGACGATCGACATCGAAATGCAGTTTCATCTCGAACGCGAACTCGATGCGCTCATGGAAAAACATGCTCCGCTGGGAGCGTGTGCCATCGTGCTCGATCCGCGCTCAGGAGAAGTTCTCGCCATGGGGAGCCGTCCCGGCTTCGACCCGAATTCCCCTGCCGGAGCCAGTCCGGAAGCCTGGAAGAATCTGGCACTCTCAGCTGTCTTTGAGCCGGGTTCCACCTTCAAGCCCTTAGTCGTCGCGTGGGGGCTGAACCAGGGAGTCCTCAAACATGATGAACTGTTCGACTGCGAGCTGGGGGCCTATCGCATGGGTCGACGGGTGCTGCACGATCATCACCGTTACGGCCGGCTCTCGGTGACCGATATTCTGGTGAAGTCGAGCAATATCGGGATGGCCAAGATCGGCCAGCGACTTGGGAATGAGCAGCTCTATGCACTGGCGCGGGCCTACGGATTCGGTCACCGCACGGGAATCGAGATCCCCGGGGAACTTCCGGGACTTCTGCGGCGATTCGAAGACTGGGACAGCTACTCCACGGGCTCGATCCCGATGGGACAGGAGCTGGCGGCCACTCCTCTGCAGATGATTGCGGCCCATGCTGTTCTCGCGAACCGTGGGATTTATGTCACGCCGCACCTCCTGCTGAAGAGTGAAGGCGAAACGTCCACCGGAGCCGCGCGGCTCGTTCGCTCAACCCGTTCCAGAAATGTCATGATAAGACGGGTTGTCGACACCGACGCTGCCGAATGGGTCCTGCGGGAGCCGATGGTGCAGGTGGTCGAGCGGGGAACCGGGAAACTCGCTCAAATCAAAGGGGTGTCCGTCTTTGGAAAAACGGGAACCGCCCAGAAGACGAAAGAGGAGGGGGGAGGCTATTCCATGAACCGGAATATCAGCTCCTTCATCTGTGGCGCTCCGGCCGAAGCCCCCCGCGTGCTGGTGCTGGTCAGTGTGGATGAACCGACCGGCGCTGCCCAGTTTGGCGGAAGCGTCGCCGCTCCCTGCGCGGCTCGCATTCTGGAAGCGGGACTGACGATCTTCCCCGAGCCGCCTGTTGCGCTGCAGGCGACGGTCGAAGCAGACGAACCGCTCTGAGAATCCGCACGCTGCGATTCCGCAACCTGCTGGGTTCTGGACCTTGCAGCGCGCGTCCCGATTGAGTCAACGAACAACCCGCGCAGTGAGCACGGGTTGTTCAAGAGTTGATCTGCTCTCGAGAGAATCTCACTGACGTTTGGCGTCCTGGCGGCGGAAAACAAAGCGTTCTACACAGATTTTCCACACAAACGCCGCCACACTTCCCCGGGATCGGGGCTAGCTGGGCGAGCCGGCATTGTGCACGACGGTCCCGATCTTCTCCCCCCGGACGGCGCGAAGGATATTCCCGGTCTGCCCGAAGTTGAAAACCATAATGGGAATGTTGTGTTCCATGCAGTGATGAATCGCCTGGGCATCCATCACCTGCAGGTTCTGCTTCAGCACATCCTGGAACGTGATCGACGAATAACGCACGGCGTGCGGATTCTTCGTCGGATCTTCCGAATAGACTCCGTCGACCTTGGTCGCCTTCATCAGAATGTTGGCTTCGAGTTCACGGGCACGCAGGGCAGCGGCGGTATCGGTCGTCACGAACGGACTTCCCGTGCCGGCCGCCAGAATGACCACGCGTCCCTTCTCCAGATGTCGGACACAACGCCGACGGATGAACGGCTCGGCGACACCTTCCATGCGGATGGCGGACTGCACGCGGGTCGGGACCCCTTCGTTCTCCAGCGCATCCTGCAGGGCGAGAGCATTGATCACGGTCGCCAGCATCCCCATATAATGGGCAGTCGAGGCGTGAATGGCGGCGCTGACCTGAGCGAACTGCTTCCCGCGGAGAATGTTTCCACCGCCGCAGACGATGGCCAGTTGCACTCCGGTCTCGGCGACTGATTTGATCTGCTTCGAAATCTGCGTGACTTCGGTCATGCTGATTCCTCCTTCACGTTCGCGGCAGAAACTTTCACCGCTCAGCTTCAGGAGAACCCGCCGATAGGCCGTATTGGCTTCCGAGACCATGCTGACAATCCGTGTAAAAAGGAATTCGTGCGTCGGACCGACGCAACTGTGACTGACTGAAGAATGCAGTAGAAAAGTTCCCGGCGTCCCAGCCGGGGAACCGCATCCGGCACTCCCCGGGGCATCCTGATTCACAGGCTGCGGTGGGTCAACAGTGCGGCGACCGGAATGCGGAAATCGCCGGATTCAGCGGCAGTTTCAGCGCTCGAGACGGACACCAAAACGCGAGTCTCGCCACGGCAAAATGTCGGTGTCTGCCAGCCTACTTGCCGGGCCCCAGAAAGCTGAAGAGCCGCCGTTTCGGCTTCTCGGCCGGTTCCTCTTCGCCCCCGTCGGAGACCACACCGGCGTCAATCTGCGCAGCCAGCTGCTGAATTGCCTTCGTGATTTTCGACTTGGGAAACTCGGTAACCAGCGGCACCCCGTTATTGCGGGATTCGATGACGACCGCGTATTCGTTCGGGATCTGCCAGTAGACTTCCCGACCAATCGTGTCGAGAGCCTTGTTCAGGCTGATCTGGGTTTCTCCCAGACCGGCCCGATTGATGATCACTCGGATCTTCTCGGCCTGCCCCTGATCTTCCAGAAACTGGTTGATGCGGACCACGTTTCGCAGCGACGGAAGGTCGAGCTGCGCGATCACGAAGATCTGGTCCGAGGCTTCCATCGCCGCGCGGTCCAAAGCGGTGAACGATTTGCTGACGTCGATAATCAGGTGCGTGAATGTGGCCTTGAGCAACGCAATCACGCGCTGCAGTTCTTCCGGAGTGAGCGGTGGATTCTTTTCGAGATGCACCGGGCGCGGCAGCAGAAACGCACCACAGGCATGCTGCGTCAGCGAACGTTTCAGCATCGAAAAGTCGAGCCGGTTGATATTCTCGGCGACATCCTGAATCGTGTAGTCCGGGATGATATCGAGCCAGACATCGGCATCTCCCAGTGACAAATCGAGGTCCAGCACCGCCACACTGTTCGACTTGTTGGAGGCGAGCGCACAGGCCAGATTCACCGCCAGGGAGGTGCAGCCCACGCCGCCACTGGAACCGACGATGGTCATGACCGTCGTGCCCCGCACCCGGCCATCCTTGCCGCCGGTGACACTTTGAATCCGGTCGAGTGCCGCCAGAAAGTCATCGAGATTCAGCGGTGAACTCAGAAACTCTTTGGCTCCGTTCCGCATCGCCTGCAGGATCAGTGTCCCTTCCTGCGAACGGCTGACGACCAGCACCTGACATTGCGGAGCTTCACGGGTCACTTCGGCGACCAGGGCCAGTCCCCGCTGTGGATCAGCATCGAGCGAGATCAGAGCGATCTGCGGGAGTGTCTGGGTGACGATGTCGGTGAAGAATTCGTAGCGGGCGCACTCCGCCTCCAGCCAGACGGAATCGATTCCCAACAGCAGACTCTTGATGGAGTTTCGGCTGGCATCAATGGGGTCAACAATGGCGAGGCGATAGACGTTGTTCATGATCTCTGACGCTCCATCCGGCTGACGGGTTCATCGGGTGCCGGATTTGACTGAAGACGAGCCGGGAGTGATCGGGCCGGGCAGATTGTGCCCCGCATTCACGACTCCCCCCGGGCTGTTCTTGCCCGCCGACTCAGCCGAAGCCGGGACGACGGCGCCTGGGTTGGGATTGCTTCTGCTGGCTGTGGACCGGAACGGATTAATCATCCTGGACCGTGAGGCACTGGTATTCGGATCGTCACTCACCGGCGGCGGGACGCTGGGAATATTCGGAGCCGTCGTCGGTTCCGGGGAAATCAGTCCGTCGGCGGAGGAGGGGAGTTGCGGCTGTCCAGGGAGAATCTCACCCGGCATGACGCTTCCCGGAGGACAGGCCATCTGCGGTGTCATCAGTTGCCCGGGCGGGCATCCCCCCGGGGGACATTCCGGACCAAAGTTCGGAACTTCCAGCTGTCCATCCAGAATCAGCTCGCGATCGGTCGGCATGTCGGTGTTCTGACCGGGCAATGTGGTCGGGACCTGACAGGGAAGCATGGGCGCCACCATCTGCGGCGTTACCAGAATGATAAGCTCGGTCTCTCCGATGGTGTAGCTTTTTCTGCTGAATGCAGCCCCGATCCAAGGGAGTTCTCCGAGAAAGGGAATTCGCTGCATCGTTCCGAACCGCCTCGAAGAAATCAGACCGCCGACCATCAGCGTTTCACCAAAACGCATCTCCACCTGGGTGTTGACGCGCCGAGTGGTAATCCCCGGAACGACGAAACCGTTGGTCGACACGGAATTGCTGAAGTCCCGCTCGCTCACTTCCGGCGCGACATCGAGTCGCAGCCGTCCATCACCGAGTACGACCGGAACCATTTCCATGCTGACGCCGAACTCGCGGTACTGAATCGTGACGTTCCCGAGAGATTGCGGCACGAGAATCGGGAACTCTCCCCCGGAGAGCATTGAGGCCGGTCGACCGCTGGTTGTCACGAGAATCGGTTCCGCCAGAATTTTGGCGAGACCCTCTGTCTGCAGGGCTTTGAAGAAGCCTTGAAAGATCAGTGAATTTCCCGTCAGAGCGAACTGGAGTTCGGAGCCTGACAGGGCACTGGGAAGAACAACCGGTGCTGCGGGTCCGCCAAACGGCAGAGCCCCGGCCGCTGAGATTGCATTCAGCGGCGAGATGCCACCGACCGTCTGCGCGACATAGCCGTTTTCACCGTTGAAGATGAAGTTGAACCCGAACTCGCGGAGCTTCGTCCGCTGCACTTCCGCAACTTTCACATGCAACTGAACCTGGCTGGCGCCCCCCACCTGCAGTTGTGACTGGATCAGGTCGGGCGGGTACATGGACTCCGCGATTCTCATGATCTGCGGAATGTGTGTGGGGTCGGTGACCCAGCCCCGCAGCACCACTCCATCCCGCAGGCCGGTCACTTCGATAGCGGAACCAGGAAAAAACTTGCGGAGGTAGGCTTCGAGCTCACGGGTATCGGGCTGGACGAAGAACTCGACGCTGTAAACGGCATCAAATTCGTCGACAAGCTTCAACGTTGTGACCCCGGGATTCTCGCCCCGGACGCGGATGCGGTTGGGTGAAAGAGCGGTGACGGTCAATTTGTCGGGGTTGAAACCATCGACCACTTTGATGCGCTGGGCCAGTTCGAGAATACGGCTGTCAAGATGCATCAGCGAGAGATTGGTCGTGGGCGCGATCACGCGGAAGACCTGCTCACCGGTCGTCGGTTGCTGCAACGGGGCGACTGCGGGCGTCCCAGCGGGGGCGGCCGGTGCCGAGGGAGAAGGGGGCAGCCGCTCTGGCTGCGCCACGGCAATCTGTGGCACCTGGCTGACCATCGTGGCAAACAGAATGCCGCGCAGCCAACGGGAAAGGCCATGATTTCGTGTCTTGGGCATCCTTGCACCTTCATCTCGTCAGCTGTCACCCTTTCACAGTAGCCGCTCGAGCTGAACGGACCGACTGCTCCAGAATGTCATCCACGGCGAGTGGTATACTGACCGGGATCCTGCCGTCTTCGACGACAATCCATGTCGCGAAGTCAGACTCTCGAATTCAAACTCAATTTCACGTCACTGCAGGAGTGAATCGACGCCCGTGCTCTTCCGGCCGGACGCCTTTCCCGCTCCGAGTGTTCTCATCATTTCTTCCATGGCCTTGGCGTCCATACCGACAGTGGAACCGCCGGTGGACTTTGTGGCTCCTGAAACAGGAGCGGTGACCGGACGATCCGGAGCGCGTGGCACCGGTGCAGCCCCTTGCGGCGGCTGTGACTGCACAGCAACAGGCACTCCATTCCGGATCTCGAACTCATGTGGAACCATCTGGTTGCCACTGAAGACATCCACGGTCCAGGTCGGCACCGGAGGTTCGGGGGCCGGCTCAGGTTCTACCGCGACAGGCACATGGACAACTTCCGGTGCTGGAGCAGGGGCCGGTTCCACCGGCTTGGGTTCATCAAACAGTCCCCGCGGCGCACGTTCTTCGTTGGTGTACAGGTGGTAGTTGTCCTGCAGTCCGATCGAGCCTTCCAGTTCTTCCAGAAGCTTCTCGTCGACACCTTTCGTCTTGGTGATTTCGTCATCCCCTTTGTTTCTCCAGGACAGCTGCAAGGTCCCCTTGCGCTGGGCCAGAGCCACAAAGTTCACCTGCTCGGGAGTCAGCAGCAGTGACACGTTCTTGGCGCGACTGCCATCTTTTTTCTCATCGAGTTTGGTGGCGGTGTTATTGTCGGTGGCGAACACCTCGACGTATTCCAGCAGCACCGTCGACTTGGAGATCGGCGCTCCGCGATCGCTCACTCCCTGATAGGTCACCAGCACATCAACCCGGTCGCCCGGCTTCAGCAAACCGCAGTTGGTATGCGTGTCGTCGACGTTAATGGTCCAGACCCGCATTCCTTTGGGAATCTGCACCGACTTGCCGAACTCTCCTTTTTCGGTCAGCTTCATTTTCCGGACAATGTCACCGGCGATCAGCGGCACACGGGCTGCCCGCTGATTAAAGTCTTCTTCCGTCCGGATGGCGTCCTCCGGAACAGAGTCGATCGCGCGCTCCTTGAAGGCGACGTTTTCCGTCGTCAACCGGGATCCGGTATCAATATTTTCGAGTGCCACCAGCACTTTTGCGGTCTCAATCTTGGGCGGAGGTTGCTGTCCTCCCTGCATGGCCTGCTGGACACCCAGCATCGCCACCAGGCCACAGCCTACCGCCACTGCCAGCAGGACCAGTGTTTTTGGTTTCATCTCGGACGCCTCTTACCACGAATCAGGAAGTGGGCCGCGACCGAGACGGACTTCATCAGAGTCAGAATCGGCAAGACTTGGCGGACTGCTTCACAATATGCGGGTTGTAACGACAAAAACGATCATCCGGATTCTGCGGGCGAACTACCCAAACGCCCGCAGGCCCCGTAAGCGCCGCATCCTCTCAGCAGATCTCAACCGGCATTCCCTGCCGTTCAGTAGGTGATCATGCCCGAGTACAGGAAGTAGCCGATGGATCCAATGCAGATGGGAATTCCATAAGGGAGGAGCAGCATCCGCGGCTTCCGCTCGGCAGCAATTTCCGAGAGCTTGCGGGGGTCCTTGATCGAGGTGAGTTCCATCCAGATCATCAGGAAGTTGCCGTAATGCTTGTCCCAGCTGCGGCGGGCGAGCACCATGATGATAGCCATCACAGCGCCGATGACGACGGTCCACAGGAAGGCGTACCAGGTGACGGTCGCCCCGAGCCAGGCACCGATGCCGGCCATCAGCTTGACGTCTCCGGCACCCATGCCGCCGACAGAGTAGAGCGGCAGCAGTGTGGCGAGTCCGACGACCATGCCGAGCAGTCCGGCTCCCAGTCCTTCCCAGCCACCCACCCAGGTGCTGTAGACCAGGCCGGACAGGACCATCGGGAAGGTGATCCAGTTCGGAACGCGAAGCTCTTTACCGTCGATATAGGCGGCGACGATCAGCACCGCGCAGACGAACTTCACATGCCAGTTATCAAAAATAATCGCGTGCCAATCCATCTTGCCATCCTTATGTCTCGCGGCCCGCAACGACTCAGCGTCGGGCCGGAAGTTATTTCGAGTGTGTGCTGGGAAACACGAACGTTCACAACTTCGAGAGGCTGCGGATACGGTTGCACAGGGGGGTGCGTTCTGTATCCAGCGGGTCAGCGGAGAAGTTCTCTGCCGACCTGATGCAATCGGAACCAAGGCCGTGCTTTGGTGCGGACAGGGCGGGATTCCGGCAGGACGTCTCTCAGGAAGAAACGGATTGCTGGCAACCTGTCAGCAGCAACAGCATTAGCGGACCGAATACATGGCCCATCCCGCAAGAACGAAGGGAATCAGCTGCAAGGCAGGCAGCGATCCGAGATCGATCCAAAAGGGAATCATGGCAGTCTCCTTCAGCGTGCCGTGAAATCAACAAAACTTGGTGAGCTACTGACGGATCAACCGCCCGGCCGAGTTGTCCCGACCGGGCGGCGAACCTTGATTCTTTGTAATGATGAACTCTTCAGCACTCAGACTTATGTCAACGCGTTGCCGATTTCGTTGAACTTGGTGTTCGCGTTGGTTCCGATCGCCTTGATGGCGGTCAGACAGACGATCACGATCAGGGCGAGCATGACGGCGTATTCGACAGCGGTCGGGCCATCTTCGCTCTTCAGGAACTTCTTGACACTCAGGGCGATGTTCTTCATCTCTCGTTCTCTCTCTTGGTTTTTCGACCGGGCTCTCACCTCCGGCCAAACGATTAGAAACGATCTGTCCGAGACCTCGGACATGCACAAATCGTCTCGTCATCTTCACGTGACGTTGATGTGGGAGGGCGTTAAAGCTCGCCGCACTTCACCAGAAACCTAGGTCAGAATTTCTTCACAAGCTGTGGTTTCTTGAAGAATTTTTTTGCTGGCTGGCTGGCGGCAACTCCGCCCGCTACAGGCAGAACAGACATTTCACATCAACCGACTTTCACGCCGACCAGCCGGCAACACCGGGCTCCGACAGCCGCCCGGATGCATCCAACTTCTCAGGGTGGGGTCTCAGCTCCACACACATTCGCCCGCACAAATTGTGTGTCCGTGAGAACCTGCTCCTGCACCGCTACCGAACGCCGACCCATGACGCATGTCAAGACCGCGGAAGATCAGCTGGCCTCCCACCCTCGCCCGCCAAGACACGCGATGATCCGGTGTTCGACTCGGTTCACCCAACCCTAGGTTGAAATCCGGGAAAAGCAAAAATCCCGTACAGATTTCCAAGTCAGTTCCGCCGTGCGGACCCCTGCAGATGGACAACCGCCATAATCCCTACAAAGCGGCATTGCTGTGTTGCGAAAAAGCGACATTCGCTGCCCGGTGTCCGCGTCAGACGCTGATCAGATCACCCGCAGCGGAGAATTCCTTGGAGTCGAGCAGTTCACGACCTTCGATGACACACTCGTCGAGTTCGCGCTTCTTCGGACAGCCATAGACGTTCCACCAGTCATGGGCGACTTCGCTGCTCCACTCGTCGGCGCTGGCACAGGAAAGCAATGCCCGCCGGAGCGCGGAAATCGACTGGTACCGGTTGCGAGGATCCTTCTCCAGGCAGTGCATGACGACACTCTCCAGATCGGACGGGATTCCCGGGACGATCGAAGAGGGAAGTGCCGGGGTCCGCTGGGCGTGTGCGAGAATCAGCTTGATCGCCTTGTCTTCCACGAACGGGGGCTGCCCCGTCAACAGGAAGTAGGCGACACATCCAAGCGAGTAGATGTCACTGCGGGCGTCGATGTTGTCTCCGGTGGCCTGTTCCGGGGAGAGATACAGCGGGGAACCGGTCACCATTCCCGCCTGAGTCAGGCGGACATCGACTTCCGAGTTCTCCGTCCGCACGAGGCCGAAGTCCAACAGCTTCGCCACGTCATAAACGCCCCCCAGCTTGGCCGCGAAGATGTTCCCGGGCTTCAGATCACGATGGATCATGTTCTGGGAATGGGCTTCGGCGAGGGCACTGCAGGTTTGCGCGAGCAGCGAAATGACGCGACCGGCGGGCATTGGGCCGTGTCGTTCCACCAGCTGGTCCAGACTCATTCCGGGCAGATACTCCATGACGTAATAAAACGTGCCGTCATCGGCCCGGCCATAGTCGAAGATTTCGACCGTATTCCAGTGAGTCAGCTTGGCGGTCGATTGCACTTCCCGTTCAAAACGGGCAAGGGTATCCGGGTCGCCAGCGATTTCGGGACGGATCAGCTTGATCGCACAGGGCCGCTTCAGCATCAGGTGCTCGGCGAGGTAGACCTCGCCCATCCCCCCTTTGCCCAGCAGTCGCTTCAGTCGATATTGCCCGAGCTTCTTCGCTTCAAAGGCCTTCGATCGAAGCACGTTGATGGTTTTGACACCCCAGACCGCGATGGTCGCTCCGAACGCCATCACCATCGCCGCTTCAAGGATCACAAAATGGAAATCGCCGCTGCTCTTCATTAACTCGGAGACATCCGGCGAGGTCGCCCAGGCGAACAGGATCGTCCCGGCGGGAGCCAGAGCAGGGGGCAGAATCATGACCAGCGCGCGTTGCCATGTATTCGGAATAAACAGCGCGTAGGTAAAAATCAGGATAAGCCACGGCACCGTGATCGGCGGCAGGTAACCCCGCTGCGCCCCGTACACGAGCGAGCAATAACCAACGACCGTAAACAGGATCGCTGGTGAGCCGAAGATCAGCATCTCCACCAGCCGCAGATTGCGGAGTGTCTTTTCACACCTGGCCTGAATCCGCAGTGCGAGAAAGCCGGTGATGGCGGTCACCCCCGCCAGCAGCGGGAGCATGATCCATTCCTGATTCGCCGTCCGCTGCGTCGGCAGGAACAGACCCTTCGCGAGAAAGGCAGCAAATCCGGCGGAAAGAATGAGTGAAGAAAGTCGCAGCCGTTCGGTTAACAGCTGGCTGGTTTCGCCGCTGTAATCGATGCTGCTGCCGCTGACGAGAGCGACAGCGGCCCCTTTTTTCCCAGGCTTTTTCTCCGCTGCTGCGCCCAAGGCGGGCATCAGCATCGTCTGTTCGAGATTGGGATTCGTCGGCTTGGTTGGGGGCATAAATGAGACTTTCAAGCTCCCGGACGGGGCAGGTACGGGACGGGTTTCCGTCGTCGTGACACGCCGCGTCGGGGGCATCATAGCACTCCAGATCGGAAGGTCACGCTCCTCTCTGGAGCGATCCCGGAGCGAACCGCGGGTCCGGTGTCGGGTGTCTCCCTTCAAATCCCGCCCACATAATGGATTTCGACAATCCCAAGTGTCCGTTATCTTTTTTCATCACATGTCAATTTTGGAGCAGGACACATCGCCATGCCGTCTGAATCGCTCGTAGCGCCCCCCTGGATGAAGCTGGTTCTGCGCAGTGCCGGTGTTTACAACATCATCTGGGGCTTATGGGTGATTGGCTGGCCGCAAGCCTCGTTGCGGGTTTCCGGATTCGCACCGGAGGGTCACCATCCGGCGCTCTGGCAGTGCCTGGGAATGGTGATTGGCGTCTATGGCGTCGGCTATTGGCTCGCAGCCCGCGATCCCTATCGTCACTGGCCGATGGTCTTCGTCGGCCTGCTGGGAAAGGTGCTGGGCCCGGTGGGTATGGCCGTCAGCGTGGCACAGGGGACACTGCCTCCCAGTGCCGCCCGACTCCTGATCTGCAATGACCTGATCTGGTGGATTCCCTTCACGATGATTCTGTGGGGTGCCGTCCGCTTTCATTCATCTCAGGTCGAGAATCCGTCTGGTTCGGAGAGTTTCAAATCTCTGCTCCATTCGTTCCGCAGCCAGAACGGGAATTCACTGCTCGAACTCTCGACACAGCAGCCGCACCTTGTCGTCTTCCTGCGGCATGCAGGGTGCACGTTCTGTCGCGAGGCACTGTCCGATCTGGCCGCCTGGCGCAGAGCCGCCCGGTCCCGCGGAGAAACGCCGATGCCCCTCGCGCTGGTGCATATGAGTCCCGAGGTCGAGATTGCCCCTCTGTTCGCCCGTTACGAATTGCAGGCCGCCGAGAGATTCAGCGACCCCGATCAGCAGCTTTATCGGGCTTTCGATCTGCGGCTCGGTCGTTTCACCGATCTGTTTGGAGCCTCTGTCATCAGCCGCGGATTGCGTGCAGCCTTGCTGGAAGGACACGGTTTCGGTCCGATTCAAGGGAACGGCTTCCGCATGCCCGGAGTTTTCGTACTCGATCAGGGAAAGATCATCCGCAGCTATCGACATGAGACCGCTGCGGATCGACCAGACTATGCGGAGCTGGCTTGCCCCCTCCCGTCCGGGTGAATCCCGATTAAACATTCATCACAATGGTCGCAGGGACCTGTCAATGCGGGCGCCCCGTTTTTGCGGCGACGTCCTTGCAGGCTAAAAGTTAAACCGGGTCAGGTGCTTGAGATTCTGGACCCGACCTGCAGGGAGGCGACCCTGCGACAGCTCAATAATATTCTCGGCGGCCATCGTCAGAGCGTCCCGCTGCGATTCCTCATCCAGTCCGGCAACGTGGCCTGACAGCAGAATGTTGGACAGCGTCAGCAACGGGCTGGTCAACGGCAGCGGTTCAATCTGATAGACGTCGAGTGCCGCAGAGCGTAAGTGTCCGGACTTGAGTGCCTCGTACAGCGCGTCTTCATCGACCAGTCCCCCCCGGGCGGCATTGATGAAGATCGATCCGGGCTTCATCTGTGCGAACCGGGCCGCGTTCATCATCCTGGCATCCTGCGCGGAGTAAGGATTGTGCAACGAGACATAATCCGCTGTTGCCAGCACTTCGTCGAACGACACGATCTGTACCGGATATTTTTTCAGGAATTCGGTGGGGGGATAGGGATCGCTGGCAATCACCTTCAGCCCCAGTCCCAATGCCCGGACGGCGACCGCCTGACCGGTCCGACCGAGTCCCACGAGTCCCAGGGTTCGCCCCAGCATGCGGGGGGTGGCGATGCGTTTCCACCGGCCGGTCCGCACGCGCTGATCAAGATCGGGATACCCCCGCGCCACGGCCATCAGCATGGCCATGGTCTGCTCCGCGACCGCCTCATGATTCACGCCGGGGGTCGTCACGACGGCGATCTGTCGTTCATCGCAGGCCGCCAGATCGACCGCGTCGTAGCCGACGCCGGTGCGGGCAATCACCCTCAGTTCCGGCGACGCTTCGATCACCTGCCGGGTGTATGGCTCCGACCCGGCAATCACGCCCGCACACCCCGCGAGCTGTGAGATGAGGGCGTCCGCCTGCCAGTAATTCAGCGTCCGGTCTCCGGGAAGGACTTCAAAACCGGCAGACTGCAACAGGGGGAAATGGGGACCTTCATCAGATTCCAAGGCGCAGCAGCGGATTTTCATAGCCAGCCAGCTTGAGGGGTGTGGGGGACGAGGGAGGCATGAATCTAATCGATTGATAACTCGAACGGAAACGCATCGCCAACCTTCAATCTTTGCCTGTGCCGTACAGGTTCCCCGATCAGCAGCTTCACCGAAAAGAACCGCGGCCGGAGCAGTTCAAGATGAAATCTGCCATTTCGGCTCCTTTACACGCCGAAATTGACCTGTAAATTTTGCAGTTCGAGGTAAGATGTCGACAGATCTCGCCTCGTCTGGCCCCGGAAGTCCTGTCACTCATGGCCCGCTGCGGACGGTTCCGCCGGCAGCCCGACAGGATTCCTCCTCCACCTCCTTATGTAGTGAAGACGTCTCTCGTGGCAGTGAATCACGCCGATCCCAGCGCCATCGCCATCAATGTGCTGATTGTCGACGACGATGAACCGCATGCTCAGGCTGTGGCCGATTCCCTGGAGGCCCTCTACTGCGACTGCACAATCGCCAGTTCAGGGAGTCGGGGCGCAGAACTGATCGAAAGCCAGAACTACGACATCATCATTACCGATCTGAAAATGGATGACGTCGATGGCCTGGGGATCCTCCGCAAAGCCAAAGATGAACTCCCCGATGCGGAAGTGATCGTCCTGACCGCGCACAGCTCGATTCCCTCGGTGGTCACCGCCATGCAGGGGGGGGCGTATACCTATCTCACCAAGCCGCTGGATATTCAGGAGCTGCGAAGCGCCGTCGACAAAGCGAGCAGCCGCATTCGCCTTCTCCGCAGAAATATCGCCCTCAGCAAGGGGCTTGATGAGAAGTTCGGTTTTGAAGGAGTCATCGGCAACAGCCCCGCCATGCACCGGGTGATCGAGCAACTCAAGAACCTCGCCCCCACCGATACCACCGTGCTGATTCTGGGAGAGAGCGGCACCGGGAAGGAACTGGTGGCCCGCGCCCTGCATCAGAACAGCCCCCGCAAGAGCAAGCCGTTTGTTCCCCTGAATATCTCCGCTCTGCCGGAGAGCATTCTCGAAAGCGAATTGTGGGGGCACGAACCGGGAGCATTTACCGGCGCTGCCACGCGCCGCATCGGCAAGTTTGAACATGCCAACGGGGGAACGCTGTTTCTGGATGAAGTGGGCGAAATGCCCATGGAAACACAGATCAAACTGTTGCGGGTGCTCGAAGATCGCAAGATCACGCGACTCGGCTCAAACGAAGAGCGTTCCATCAATGTCCGCCTGGTGGCAGCCACGAATGCGGACCTCAAGGCGATGATGGAGAAGGGGGAGTTTCGCAGCGACCTGTATTATCGTCTCAGCGTCGTCACGATCTCGCTCCCCCCCTTGCGGGAACGTCGTGAGGACATTCCGCTGCTGATCGAACACTTCCTCAAAGAGTTCTGCAAGCGGAACGGTCGGGAAGTGGAGGGAATCAGCCGCGCTGCCCGACAGGTGCTGATGTCGTTTGAATGGCCCGGTAACATCCGTCAGCTGCGGAATGTGATCGAAGGAATGCTGGCGCTCGACAACGATGGCCGACTGGATGTCGATGACCTCCCGATGGAACTCGCCACGCTGGCGGGGCGGGCCTCGGACGGCCTCGCTTACGCTTCCGGCACCGACATGCTGATCGGTCGACCGTTTGAAGAGGTCGAGAAATATTACATCGCCCGGGCCCTGGAACTGACCGGGGGCAAGCGGGAAGAAGCCGCCCGTTTGCTCGGCATCGGCGAGCGGACGATGTATCGCAAAATCAAAGAGTTCGACCTGAAGTAGTTGGCTGCGGACGTATCAGTCGGATGATTTGTCGGTGGGTCGAATCTCCGCCGTCGACGCGCGAATGACTTTCAGTTGATGTTCCCGCCGGCGGCGTTGCAGCGGGGTGACTCGATCTTCTGATATTCCCGGTCGACGCGCGTTCCACAATCGCCGCAGGCCGACGGCAATGCCGGTCAAGCCCAGCCCTTTGAAGACGAGCAGGGCAGGGGGGGAATACCAGGCACCGGTTTTTATCTCGATCAGGTCGGAAAGACCGAAGGCGAAATACGAGACCACCAGCAGCCAGCGAACGAACGGAGTCAGGCCCCGCACGTTCCCGGCCAGGAAGGTTCCGATCCCCAGGACAAACCACAGGCAGGCTTCGAGAAAGTTGCCGACAACAACAAGCTCCATGCGTCCGGACTCCGGTGCCGGGGACAATGGGAAAAGCCCGCCCCGTCTTTGAAAAAACGTGGCGGGCGGATGCAAATCTCTCGTGACACTGCAATCCGGAAGTTATTTCTTCAGCAACTCCGGAAGAGCTTTCTTCAGGTCGTCGACCGAAGCACTCGAATTCACCACGCGGCCACTCTTGTCGACGAGGAACATCGTCGGCAATGAGATCACCCCGAATTCAATGGCCGGACGGCTTTCGAGCCCCCCCTGTTCGTGAATCTGCGGCCAGACCACGCGATAGTTCTGCAGATACTGCTGAATCGGTGCTCCCGGCGAATCGAGATTTACGCCGACGATTTCAAAACCTTCCTTCTGGTACGTCTGATACAGCTGCTGGATCTGCGGCAGATCTTCCGTGCACGGTTTGCACCAGGTCGCCCAGAAGATCACCGCCAGCACCTTGCCGCGGTAGGCAGCGGTATTGATCTTGCCACCCGCGAGGTTCGCTCCTTCAAAGGCGAAGGGCTTGCCGGCCAGTTCCAGCCGTTTGAGCGACCCCGCTGCCCGAGTGGCGGCCGAGGCTTTCGGATATCCTTCCACCAGCTTCTGATACCAGCCCGTCGCTTCCTTCACATGTCCGACGAACTCATTGGTGATCGCCAGCTGCAACAGCGCATCCGCGGCATCGGGAGACTGGGCAAATTCCTGCACGAACCCTTCCAGTGATTTCACCCAGTTTTCCTGGACCTTGGCCCGCTCGGCAGCGCCGGCCTGGCTGCTGGCCTGCAACTCAATATTGTATTCCGCCACCAGACGCTGAAACACGGCATAGGCGAGCAGCTCCTGATCCTCACGGTTCTGACGCAGGGCCTGCTCAGCCGCTTTCAGCTCCGCCAGTGCATTGGGATAAGTTCCCATCTGCGCAGCAGCACCAATCAGTGCGAGCCGCTGCCGTTGCCATTCCTGACGTTCTTCTTCTGTTCCGGATTCTTTCGCCAGCTGCTCCAGCAGTTTGGCTCGAGCGACGTTATACGCGGAGATCTCTTCCGGCTTGGCCGTCATTGGCGGCGCCTTGGCATCCAGTTCGGTCATCTGGGCGATCAGCTCCTGCAGACGAGGGCTGAAGGCGGAACTGGGAGTTCCGGCGGCGGCGATCGTTGGCTGGAAGAGCGCTCCGGCGTCGGCCAGTTCGAGCTTGTCCCCTTCGGCCGGCTGCGGCACCTGGGTCAGTTTCCAGACATTGCCGATCCGGACCATCTCACCGATGTGCACGAAGCCGGACTGTCCGCCGTTGTCGACGGTGGCCATCACGTTTTCATAGACGAGCAGGTCACTGCCGGTCTTTCCGGTTTCTTTCGGAATGAGGCAGGGCATGAGCATGGAACAGTCGAACCGGCTCCAGGTCGTCGTCGGCGTGATGGTTTTGGTGGTGGAGACAACCTGCCGGAACTTCGTGCTGGCATCGCGGATATTATTATTCAACCGCGTGGCAGGCTCGCCGGTAATTCCCAGCGACTTGATTTCCTCCGGCGTGATCATGACCGCCAGAAACCGTTTTTCGTCGCGGTTGGCCATCGCGAGAATCGCTTCACGGGTCGCTTCTTCCGCGGAGAGAATTTTCCAGCTGTCGATGCGGCGATCCTTATTCTCGTCAACTCCCCAGCGGCTTCCTCCCATGTTCATCCAGCGGAACTGGTCGACTTCGTTATCGCCATCGGTGTCGATATCGCGGTAGATCTCCAAACCGTTTTTGAAGTAGCGATATTCATCCACTTTGCGGTCGTTATTGGTATCGATAAACCGCCGCAAGATCTGCCCGGCAGGTCCATAGACCACCCAGGCGGAGCCTTCGCTTTCCAGTTTGCACTGTGCCATCTCGGCAGGAGCGGGGGTTTCGATATCGACCCCCGGCTGGACCGGCTGATACCCGAGAACCGCCTCGGCGGTCACGCCCCCCTTGGGTTCCGCAGCAATTCCTGTCGCGGCAGAAGCGAAAACGAAAGCCGCGCATCCGCACACGTTCAAAAGTCTGGGCAGCATTGTTCCAAAACTCCTTTTCGGATCGTCAGCGATCCTGAACTCATCAACACGGGGTCCGTTCCGGTGATTCGGCAGCGCCTCACAGCCAGAGCCCGACAGATTGCCCGGTAACGGGAGAAAATCTTCGTCCCCTCCCGAATGCCTGGACTGCCGCAGGTTCCCGCTCCGGCAGCCGAAGCGCGCGGAGCCAGACTGTTTGGCAGCGGCAAAATTCTAGAGAAGTCCGGAAATTCAGTCAGGACCAGTTTCCGCGGATCCCCAAAACCGGCAGAGCCGATTCCCGAATCGGGAGAGACCGCGCATTCCGGTAGGCAATCGTCTCAGCTCGCGGCACGTCTCAGACAGGTCAGTCTTCCTCGTCATTCATGATCCGCCGGTAGCTTTCATAGCGGAGAGGAGAAATTCGACCCGCCGCCACCGCAGCCTGCACGCCGCACTCATGTTCATGCAGATGCAGGCAATCGGGAAACCGGCAGCGGGGGACATAGGGACGGAATTCGATGAACAGACCCTCGAGCTCCGGCTTTGAGACATTCCACAACTGCAACTGACGGATTCCAGGGGTGTCGACCACCCAGCCTCCCCCTTCGAGCGGAAGGAGTTCGGTCACGCGGGTGGTGTGCCGCCCTTTGCCGCTGTCGCTGCTGACATCGCCGACCGAACGTCCCAGTCCCGGCTGCACGGCGTTGAGCAGCGACGACTTGCCGACGCCACTCTGGCCGGTGAAGACGGTTTCCCGGTTCCGCAATAATCGACGGAGCTGCGGGAGACCGGCCCCTGTCAGGGCGTTCGTCAGCAAGGTTTCGTAGCCCAGCTGGGCGTATTGTCCAATGATGGGCTGCAAACGTGTCTGGTCACCGAGATCTGCCTTATTCAGACAGACGATTCCACGGATGCCCCCCTTTTCGACGCTGCAGAGGAACCGGTCGATGAGCCCGGGCTTCAGTGGCGGATCATTGACCGAGGCCACGATCACCGCCTGCTCGACATTGGCCACGATGACATGCGCGTAGCGCCGGCTCCCACGGCTGAGGACCGTGCTGCGGGGCTCGACCCGTTCGATCACTCCGGCGTCTGTCCCTTCGGGAGCGAACAAGACGCGGTCACCTGCCACGACAGCACTGCGGGTCTCGCGGAGCAGGGTTCGCACCAGTCGGCGGACACTGCAGAGAAAGATCTCACCGGTTGCCGCCTGCACCCGGATCTGATTGGCACCGACGGCGGCGAGGACCCGTCCCTGCAGACAGTCCTGTTCGCTGGCGACCCGCGTCAGTTCACTCGAACCGTCTTCTTCGGTGAGGATCGTGCGATGACGGGTCAACTCCCCTTTGCCGGAGAGCCGTTCGCCGGTCGACAGGTCGGCCAGATCTTCGACTTCCTGAGCCTGACGCGTCAGATCGTGATGGCGGGTTCTGTTGCCGCGATTTTTCTTGAAGGCCAGTCGAACCTTCTTCCCCTGTTTCTTCGCGGCAGCCACGGTTAAGCGTCGCCCATGAGCCAGTCCATGGCTGCGTCTTCTTCAGCACCGAAATTGGTTTTCTTGATCGCCTTGCCGGAAGGGGGCAGCGGCATGCGCGGCTCGGGCCGGCGTTTTTGCTCCAGTCCCGCTTTTTCCATCAGGCTCATCGCAAAGGGATCGTCATCCTCTGGTGGAGGGGCATTGCCCAGAGGCTGGTAGCGGATCTCGAAGTGATTCTTCGCGATCGACAGCTCATCGCCGGGATGCAGGAACTTGGTGTCGACCCGTTCGCCGTTGACCTTGATTCCGTTTCGGCTGCCCAGATCGCGGACCTGCCAGTAGCCGTTGACCAGCTCCAGTTCGCAGTGCTGGGAGGAGATATTGGGGAACTGGAAGACGATATCGCAGCTCTCCCGACGGCCGATCACCAGCTTTGGCCGGTGCAAGGGAATCGCATCGCCCCCTCCGGTCGGAATCAACTCACCCAGCATGTTCCCGAGATCCTTCTGGTTTCGCAGAATTGGTGACGCAGCAAGGGCAGGCATCGCCGCTGCGAAAGCTCAATTCAACTTTATTCCTGATTTTCGGTGAAGTCAAACTTCGCTGCGAAGCATCGCCCCCTGCGGTTCCTCTCAAAGAACCTCGCCTGAGCGGACATGATGCGGGCGAATTTCACAATTTTCTGCTTCAATACGTGGCAGATCACGCGAAATCCACACCCTTTTTCCTGTAATGCAGCAATTGCGCCGGAAATGGAAAATCGTTGACAGGGCAATCTCTCGATTTCGATCGACCGCCGGCAGGGCCAAGAGGAGACGTCACCTGCCCGATAATCGTGGCTGAACCCTCGTGAAGAGCAGGTGAACGACTTCATCCAGCTGCAGTTCGGTGGTGTCGACGATCTCGGCATCCACCGCCGGTTTCAAGGGGGCGATCAGTCGCTCCTCGTCTCTGCGGTCCCGTTCCTGTTGCTCGCGGAGCAGGGATTCCAGATCGATTCCGGTTCCGGCCTGCTGCAACTCGGCCAGCCGCCGACGGGCTCGAACCTCGGGCTGCGCCGTCAGGAAGAACTTGAACTCGGCGTGCGGGAAGACGACGGTCCCCTGATCACGCCCTTCGCAGACGATCTGGCGATGATCGGCAATTTCCCGCTGACGCTGCACCAGTGTTTCACGAACCGCCGGATTCTGGGCGACGATGGAGGCGGCCCGGCTCACTTCCGTCGTTCGCAGAGAAGTGCTGACATCGGCACCGTCCAAGAGGGTGCGTCCTTCACAGAAATCCATGCGACTCGCCTCGGCGATTTGCGAGATCCAGTCGGCGTTGGTCAGATCCCCCCCCGCCTGTACCGCCTTGTAGGCGACCATCCGGTACATCGAACCGGTATCGAGATACTCAAACCCCAGTTGCTGGGCGAGCAGTCGGGCCACAGTGCTTTTGCCCGTTCCGGCAGGCCCGTCGATCGTTACGATCATTCCGTTGTCTCTCTCGAAGAATGCAGTGCCGGTTCGGGCAATCTGACCGGTCGCTCGGAGCCGAATTTCGGCCGGTGATCCCCTCGTCCCCATCTCCCGGATCGGCGGCCAGTCACTCCGGGCGCCTCCCGGGGAGTGCAGTCTCCCCCCCTCCAGGAAAGGCGTCAAGTTTCACGGCTGCTGGCGGCGGAGAGAATCTGGTCTGTGGCCAGTTCGGTCACCCCATATGTCCGTTTGAGTTCGTGGTAGACCGCGCATTTCTGCTCCCTGTCGACCGGGCTCTCCCGTCGAACCGCCCGGATGAGCAGATTTTTCGGTGTGTGTTCCAGATCGATGAACTCCATCACCTGAGTCCGGTAGCCCGCCGCTTCGAGAGCCTGAGCACGCAACCCATCGGTCAGCAGCGCTGCCATTCGCTCTTTCAGAATGCCATGCTGAAGCACCGGCGAGAGCGAACCGACTTCGATCCGGGTGAACAGCTCATGCTGACAGCAAGGGGCTGCGAGAATGACCCGCGCACCCCCGCCCACCGCCTGAGCCAGTGCCAAATCGGTCGCCGTATCGCAAGCATGCAACGAAATCGCCAGATCCAGATCCTGCGCAGCGGGAAGCGATTCGATGCGTGCCGCACTGAATTCGATCCCCCCCAACGCCAGCTGGCTCGCAATCTCACGGCAGCGTTGAATGACGTGTTCGTTCTGGTCCACCCCCAGGAACTGAACCTCACGCTGATGGACGACAGTCAGCAGATGATGCACCGCGAAGGTGAGGTAACTCAGTCCGCAACCGAAATCGAGAACCCGGATCGTCCCCTGACTGGGCAACGCGGGAACCAGATCGTTGACGATTTCGAGATACCGGTTGATCTGCCGGAATTTCTTCTGCCGGTTCTGACGGACCTGACCATTCGGCAACATCACGTCGAGTGCGACGAGAAAGGGGCAGGGGACTCCCTCTGGAATCAGGTACTCTTTCGAACGATTGTGCGTCGCGGGCTGGGCCGTCGTCCGGCTGGGAGAGCGTCGCTGCAGCCGGACGGTTTTCCCGGACAGGCTGGCGCTCAGATCTTCGGTCAACGTGAACAGATTGACCTCCTGATAGACCGCAGGAAACAGATCCGCTACGCGCTGCAGCGATTGCTCAAGATCCAGATTCTGATGCGTCTGCTGCTTCGCAAACTGGAGGGACCATTGCAGCAGTGGACGTCCTTTGAGCTCGATGGGACGGACCGACTGCCGACGAGGCTCCGCAGCCGCCGACTTCACCGGACGGGAGAGCACCAGCGACAAAAATCGACCTTCAGTCCAGGCGGCGCGGAACGAGGTGAGAATCTCCGGAGGTTGGTCGATCATGGGGGCGCAAACAGATTTTCAGTTGGGCAGAAATCGGCCACTCCCGGCTCCTCGCGTTCGGAAGGCGGGCACTTTACACTCGCTGCATCATAACTGTTCTCCCCGAACTTCCGATCGACCATGAGCATCAACAAGAAACAGCAGAAGCAGATCGATTCTCTGAAGAAGAAGCTGACGAATCTGCAGCAGCAGCTCTCCGGCGCGAAGAAACAACCGGACGACCCGGCGGAGATTCCCCGTCTGGAGAAAGAGATCGCGGCAATTCAGAAGCAGATTCAGGACATCCAGAAAGCGACTTAGAACTTTTCGACTTTTGACTGCACCGCATTCGCCCCCGCGGATGACAGCATTTCACAACACGGAACGCTGGTGCGGAGACATTGAACAGTGCTGCCTGCTCTCGGACTCCCGGTCGACTTCCCCGGACCCCGGAGCGTCTGCCCGGGATTGCCGCTTTTTTGAGACGTCCCCCCCTTTGTTATGAATGCCGACCCTCTCCCGACAATTCTGGTGGTCCACCCCAAGGAGAAACGGAGCAAATGCTCTGTCGAACCGCTGCGGGGGCGAAGCGATTTCGTGTTCTGGAAGTTTCCGACCCGGGGGGCCGAGTCGTTGCAGACGTATGTGCGACTGGGACTGGGGGGTGAGATCCTGACGCCGGCCGATCAGCCCCGCGGCCTGTTGGTGCTGGATGGGACCTGGCGACTGGCGGCCAAGATGGAGCCTGATTACGCCGGGCTGCCGATCCGCAGCCTGCTTGACTGGAAAACAGCATACCCCCGCGTCTCAAAACTTTACGACGATCCGAGTGCCGGTCTCGCAACGATCGAAGCGATCTATGCCGCGCATGCGCAGCTGGGTCGGCCTGTCGAGGGCTTGCTCGATGACTACCGCTGGGGAGAGCAGTTTCTGAAGCTCAACGCCGAGCTAATTCAGTCGCTCGTGCGATAAAGCCGTTCGCGTGTATCAGCCTCCGCTCAGCCGGTGCCGAGCTTCTGGTCATAGCTGTCGAGGTCCCGCAGAAAGACCGCGAGGCTCGACTGCAGGGTCTCCCGCTGAATCGCCCACTGCGGCTGATCTTCGGTGTACTTGCTGCAATGATCAATCAGCAGGCGATACAGGAACTTGAAGAGGTGCCGGGGAGCCCGCAACCGGTCAAAGACCGCCAGCAGCTCCGCTTCGGTAACCGAAGGATCAAACAGGCTTTTGATTCCGACCGGTTTTTCCGACAGCTTGGCACAGGCCCGGATACGATCGTTCGCCACATCGTACAGCCCCTGACCGGTCCAGCTGAGGGACGTGACGAGATTCTGCTTGTCGAGTCGGGAGCGCTCGTAGAAGTCTTTTTCCTGACGGTTGAGATAACCGACAACCGTAGCCGGCAGCAGCAGCTTGTACGCGATTCCCGGATGCTTCAGAAACTTGTTGTCGAACAGCGGCCAGACCAGATCGCGGATGCGTTCGGGTGAGCCCTGCACGAGATGCGGCTCATCCACCCGGTCGATCAGCACCACGATGCTGGTAAATCCGAGGGTTTCGAGAATGGACTGCAGACGCCCGAGCAGCTCATAGCGATCATCGCCGCGGGACCGTCCGGGGTAGGGTTGTCCGATCAGTTCGGGCTGGGGAATCTTCGTCAGCAGCTTCCGCAGGACGCCGCTTTGATGGTCGATCACCCGCACCTGCCGACTGACGCTCTGGGCCACCCACCACGATTTGAATTGCCGCCACAGCCAGGGAGCCCAGCCGGCCAGAGCCAGCACCGCCACCCAGATCCAGTGGCTCAGGGCATCCTTCAGCCCTTCGGAAACGGCGGCGTTGACTCCCACGACGATCACTGTCACCAGCACGCCGATCCAGAAATCCCAGCTCGCCTTCCAGTTGGTGAACTTCATCTTCTTCCGCAGGAGCGACCAGCGGTGTCCGGGCGAAAGTTCGCGATTCTGATCATAGAACGCAGCCAGCATCTGCATATCACGACGCTGCGGACGGTTCAGCTTCTCCATCGCATCCAGCGTAATGTTGTGGGTGGAGTCTTTGAGATCCTGCCCATCATTGCGGATGGTGTCGGCCAGCCGGGTCACCGCCAGGGTCAGGATGGAATCCATGTGATCCCAGAGCCGCCAGTTGGTCAGGGCTCGTTCCGGTTTGCGCTGACGGCTGCTCAGCCGATCGCGAAACGTATCGAGGAACGGATTGAAGTCCTCGTACTGCACGATGAACGCCCGGGCGTTTGGATGGGTCGCGTTGTACTGCTGCAGCTTGGAGACGATCTGCAGGCGCAGCGCGGTTTTGCCGGAGCCCTGTTCTCCGAACACGACAGACGTCGCGGGAGTGCCGGGATCGCCGTAGATTTTGTCCCAGGCCGGGTGGTGCGTGCTGCCCAGACAGTGCTCGCGAAAAACGCGATCCGACGCGGCATCTTCCTGAGCAAAGGGGTTCTCAGTGATACCGTAGTGGTCAAGAAACTGATGAACTTTCATGGGGATCGCTGTCTCGTTCGCAACATTGCAGAGTCTGTGCAGAGCGCCAACCCGGCAAAAACGTCAATCTGGGCAGAATTTGGATTTACCCGATGCATTTCCGTTCTGCAACCAGCGGATCAGGAAATGAGAGTCCTGCAGTCGGCTTGAAGCGACTGCATCCGGCCAGATCCTTCCAGCAGGTGCAGGCTTTGCATCCGCTGCAACCGAACAAGAACGACATCAGAATGATGTCAGGGTGTGTCACAATCCACTCAGTCGTCATCCTGCGAATCTGCGCCAAACCCTACGTTTTCGCTGTGACCGGCAGAATCTGCCGAAAGGCACGCCTCCTGCTCCCCTCTATTTCCAGACCAGCAGCCAATCTGGGCTGCGGCAATCACTGGAAACACAAATTGAGGAGGGTCACATGTCCAGGTTCATCAAGATTTCAGCACTGGCCTGTCTCGTCATCGGACTGGCAGGCACGTCCGCCTTTGCCGGAGGACATCACGGTCATCATCACGGGGGATACGGCGGTCATGGCCGTGTCGGAACCCGGTATTTCTACAACACCCCCAGCTACGGCTATGTGCGTCCGTATTATGGGGGCAACTATGGTCCCGTGTTCCACGATACCAGCCACTGGGATTATCACGGGCCGACGATTGTTCCACATCGGAACCACTTCCATGTCACGCCGGGACACTACCACTATCACCAGAGCGGCCACTGGCATCACTGATGCCGGGAAGTTCAAACACAGGCGCACCTCCGGCTGACGTCCCGGAGGTGTTTTTGTTGGGGAGCTGTGGAATCCCGCAAGAGGTCATGCCGCTGCGGCGTCGAACGGTCTGATTTTTTCGGGAGGTGTGGACGTCGGTCACTTGAGTCGATGCGACTCCCTGCCAGAATGAGCTGTGGACTCAATTTCGGGACGCGGAAGGAATGCATGGACGATTCAGTCGAGGTCAAGTCGTGCGGAGTGCTGGTGGTGCAGGGAAACCCGATCCACTCCTTCCTGCTGATGAAACACCCGGACCGCTGGGATCTTCCGAAAGGGCACGTCGACCCCGGGGAGTCCGACCTGGAGTGCGCCCTGCGTGAAATGGAAGAGGAGACCGGGATTCCCCGTTCGGCGGTGACGGTCGACCCCGGATTCGAATTTCGAGTCCAGTATTACGTGCAGACGGCCCGCGAGAATTTTGTCCGCAAGCTGAAGACACTGATCATCTTTCTGGTGTCGATTCCCGAACCCGTGAAAATCCGGGTGACCGAGCACGAAGGCTACCGCTGGTTTCCCTGGCCACCGGAGAAGGAGATTCAGGCCCGGGTCATCGATCCGCTGCTGCAACAAGTGCAGGAGTATCTGCAACGCTCCGGTTCCAACATGGACCCGCCACAGGATGCTGCGAGCGTCTGATCTGGCCCTCCCAAGCAGATGTTGAATCCGCCAGTGCGCGAATTGACATCCCTGGAAAAGCGGCCAAGATAACGCAGATCGCTTCGACCCGTGCCGCCAGACCGGCATTCCGATTGAAAAAGCCGGATTCCGCGGTGCAGGGAAGAGTCGATCCACAATCTGATTGCTCTCACGCGGTTCGCATTCTTTCAGCTCCGGGACCCAGCGACATGCGTCTTTGCCGATACGCCCATCAGGGACAAGCCGAAATCGGATTCGTACTCGAAGACGAATCGATTCTTCCCCTCAAGGAAGCCGCCGAACAGTTTGCGTGCCCGCTCCCCCCGTCGACAAATCTGCTCGACTTTCTGCCCGGAGGAGGACTTTACGGTGCAGTCCAGCCGCTGAAAGAATTTCTTGATCCGTCAGCCGTGCCGGGGCTGACATTTCCTGCGACCGACGTCCAGCTGCTGGTTCCGGTGCCGGACCCGGGCAAACTGCTGCTGCTGGCGGGCAATTATGCCAAGCATGTGGAGGAATCGGGCGGTCGTGCTGAAGAGCGGGAACGGACGTTTCCCTATGTGTTCATGAAGCCTCCCGCAACAACGCTGACGCATCCGGGAGACCCCGTACGGATCCCGGAAGTCTCTCCGAACCAGATCGACTGGGAAATCGAACTGGCGGTCATCATCGGCCAGCGGTGTTCACGGGTCAGTGAGGCGGACGCCCTCAACTACGTGGCCGGCTATACCGTGATCAACGATATCACCGACCGCGGATTCACCAAGCAGCCGGGCCGCGTCGAGCGTCCGCGCGACGGCTTTTTTGACTGGCTGCACGGCAAATGGCACGACACCTTCTGCCCGATGGGCCCCTGCGTACTGTCTGCTGACGACTGCCCCGATCCGCAGAACCTCCGCATGGTGCTGGCGGTCAACGGCCACGTCGAGCAGGACGGCAATACCGCGGACATGGTCTTTCCGGTGGCAGCGCTCATCGAATTCATTTCGAGCTTCGTCACTCTGCTGCCGGGTGACATTATCTCGACCGGAACTCCGCACGGCATCGGAAAGGCCAAAGGGAAGTTCCTGAAGTCGGGCGATCTGCTGGAAGCGTACGTCGAGCGGATTGGAACCCTCCGGAATCCGGTTGTCTGAACTCATTATTCTGAAAAGCTTTGCGCAGCTTCGGATGTCTCCGCCGATGGAGGCAGCGGCACAGAACCGAGCCCTTCACGAAGAAGGACTGCGGCAGTTTTCGCCGGGATTTCCGGAAAATCGCAGCGCGCCGGTGTCTCAGAATGATTCCAATTGACCGGAAATGCCCCTTCTGCGAGATTCCCGCTCCCCTGAAGGGGCAAAAGCCCCGCCAATTTCACTCACCTCTGAGATCATGAGTTCGCCGGGCACAGCAAGCCTGTCCCAGAAGTCTGATCCGCCCCGGTCGAACGGAAACCGCAAAGGAGTGCAGTCACCGTGAAGAGATTCAGCCTGTTAACGGCCGCCCTGGTGGCTGCCGGTTTGAGTGTGGCCCCCACCCATGTTTCCGCACAGGAAGCAAGCAAGTCGGCTGCCGCCTCTCCTGTTGTCGGTGTGATCGACCTGGCCTACATCTTCAAGAACTACGATCGCTTCAAGGACCAGACCGCCAGCCTCGAAGCGGCCGCCAAAGACGCTGAAGGGCAGATGAAGGCCTTCATGGAAAAGGGCCAGAAGCTGCAGCAGCAGGCGGCCACTTTCCAGCAGGGAAGTGCCGAGTTCAACAAGATCGAAGGCGAAATGATCGAGCTGAAGTCCCAGATGGAAGGCTTCAAGCAGAAGGAACAGCGCGAAATCGTCCGCAAGCAGGCCGAAGTCTACAAGCAGATCTACGTCGAAGTGCAGGACGCCGTCAACAAGTATGCCAAGTACTACGACTACAAGCTGATCATCCGGTTCAACCGTGCGGAAGTGGCTGATTCGTCGAATCCGCAGGCCATCATGCAGACCATGAACCGCCAGGTGGTCTACTATCAGGATCAGGACGACATCACCGAGCCCATCCTGAAGTACCTCAACGAGTCCTATCGGACCCGTAAAGATCAGGCTGCGAAGTAAGTTCGCTGCGGTCCTGGATTTCTGGAATCCGACAGGAGGCTGAACAGATCTGTTCGGCCTCCTTTTTTCATTTGTGATAACCGGACGCGGATTTCGCACAACAGGACTACGCGAGCCGCTTCCGCAGGGGTATGATTGAGGGGTTGTCTCCCCCACTGTGACGTCGACGCTTTCCGACCGGAGTACGTCGGTCCCGCTGCCGTGAGAGAGACAAAGCACGTTGTTGGACTTTCCCCCTGGTGAATTTGAATTGGGCCCGCTGCCGATGTTCTACCCCTTTTTCGACATCTGGTACTTCATCATCCTCGCCCCGGCGTTGCTGCTGATGGTCTGGGCGCAGTTCCGGATTAAACATGCCTATAGCGCGGGTCAGCAGGTCCCCGCCGGATTATCCGGCGCCGCGACCGCGCGGCGGATTCTCGACGCCGCCGGGCTGCAGGATGTCGAAGTGGAGTCGACCACCGGACATTTGTCTGACCACTACGATCCCACGCATCACGTGCTCCGCCTGAGCAACGACGTCTACCAGGGACGGAATGCCGCTGCTGTCGGCATTGCCGCCCACGAAGCGGGACACGCTCTGCAGCATGCTCAGAACTACGGCCCGATGGCCCTGCGGCAGATTGCTGTTCCGGCTGCGCAGTTCGGACCGATCTGGTTCATGGTCTTTCTGGTGCTGGGCATGTTCGTGCCGCTGTATTCCAAGCAGCTGCTGTGGCTCGCTGTCGGCGGATTTGCAGCCGCAGCCATTTTCCAGCTGATCAACCTGCCGGTCGAAATCGACGCCAGCAACCGTGCCAAACGGCTGTTGACCGAGATGGGGATTGTCGATCTCGACGGGAGCAGTGCGGTCCGAAACGTTTTGAACGCTGCGGCCTGGACGTATGTGGCGGCCACGCTGCAGTCGATTCTGCTGGTCGTCTACTACATCTTCCGTCTGGGACTGCTCGGCGGATCACGAAGTGACGATTAACGTGTCACGATGACAACCGGTCTCTGTCATGTGAGCTGAATTCAACACAGTACGCTCTCGTTGGTAAATTCTAATGAAAGCGTGCCATGTCGTTGTCCTTCTGTTCGTCAGCGCCATCTCATTTGGCTTGAGTGGAGAAGAGGGGCCGGCAACGTGGACTGTCTCGAGATTTGCCGATGGGCGACTCGAGAAGACGATTGATCTCGCCATTGGCAGCCCAGAGCAGAATGCGGTACAGCAGTGGCTTTGTGTTGAGCAAAAGGCAGCTGTTGACCGGAAGTCCTATGCTCTGTCACTGCTCCTCAAAAAAGCGGTGACTGTTTTCGAATCAACCTCGGAGCCAACCGGACCGTTGTCGAGACAAGGAGTGCACCCAGTGAGGTGTGGAACCAACGCTCCCGTAAACCCTCTGCTGCAGATAGACAACTCCGCAGCACGCTTTTGGAGGCTTGCAATTCGCCGTCTCGCTGAAGCGGTGGGCAGGCTCTGACATCATGTCTGACTTGAGAGACGTTTCATGGGCAAGCTGCTGGCTTTTCTCAGGACGAGTGTCTTGCCGCTCCTGCTCACCGCTTGCCTTGTCTGGGGCATGGTGGTCCTCGTTCAATTTTTTAAGGTTTCTCTGACAGCTGGTGAGTCATTCACCGTCTATTCCCGAGCGTGCGGCGCCTTTGACCTGATTTGCGAGTTTGTCAAACACGATCACCGCTGGCCGACATCGTGGGACGACCTCAGCCCCCATGCCGCAGCCATCCCGGAAGCTGATGGCTGCAATCTGGACGAGATCCGGCAGACGATCCGGATTGACTTCGCTGCCATGCAAAAACTGGACTGCAATGCCACTCTGCCGACAGCAAAACTGATCCAGGAACGAGGGGGAAAGGTCGGGCCGGTGCCGGCATCGACTCCCTCAATGAGGAACTGGCCGCACGCTATTGCAAACGCCTGAACGCGCCCGATTCCTCTCCTTCTCATGAGAGGCTGACCCCGCCCTGAGGTCACTATTCGACAGGCCGCTCCGGACGGCCGGACGATCAGCTGCAACCGACTGGTTCCCTTGTGATGAGGCAGCGAATGTTGCAGGGCCGAGTCAATCAGCCTGGGGACTGGCCAACGTTCTGCAAAGGTTATATCCCGCTGCCGCCAGGCAGACCACCGCTGCAAGCAGCAGCAACGCGGTCCCGTAACGAGGACGCCAGGCCGCCAACAGCAGAATTCCGATCGCCTGCAGCCCCTTGCCGAGAATGGGGCCGATCGTCCGCCCGTAGGCATATCCAAACAGGCGAATTCCGGGGTGCAGTTCATGATCGACGCCGAGTCGATGAAAGAACCACAGCGTCGTCACCCCATCCGCGATGGCTGCGACCAGAAAGAGTGCCGCCCCCCACCACCAGATTTTTTCGATAGGCCAGCCTTGTTTCCGCAGTTTACGGACGGAACCGAGTGCCGCGATGATCAGCAGCGGGACGACGACCATCGCCTGGAACCGCTGTCCGGTCGCCAGCAGGTGGGCGTCTGCCACTTCAGGGGGAGTGGCAGGGCGATCACCGGAAAGTGAGAACAGAAACAGCCTCCCTTCAGCGACTCGATGGAGTTCCATCCCGACGACAATCCAGCCCAGCACCGAAAGCAGGCTGACGGCGGCAACCGTCAGCGTTTGTCTGGGGCAGGTTGCTCTTTCCAGTGCCCGCGCAGCAAGCGGTTCGTGTGATGACATGCTCAGTTCCGCCTGGCAAGAACGGGTCGATCAAAAAACAAAATGCCCTTGGGAAATCTGCGCCGGCCTGAGTTTCTGTTGGGTTGTCGTGGGGCACGGCGGCCTTCTCTCCTGTTGCGGCGGAACCGGCTGACTCTTCAAGAGGCCCGTCTTCGGCCTGTGATTGAGCGTGAGCCTGCCGACCGGATTCGACAGCATCGTCGGCAGAGGTTGCCCTTCGCAAGTGATTCCGCCGCAGTCCGTCTCCGGCTTCTATCGCGGGGTTTCGCTGCCACGGGCATTTCACGTCGCAGCAAAAAAGAAAACTGACAGAAGTCGGGGCTTCTGCCGGTCGCTCAGTTCAGCCGATCAACACGGCAGGGACTGCGGGACTACTTCGAGTCGAGCGCGAAGTTGATTTCGTTGTTTCCCGCTTTGACCTCGGCGGTCAACAGGGAATCGACGTTGTACTTTCGCGGTAAGGTGACCGACGGTCCGGGAGCGGGGGGCTCTCCCTCGTCCGGCCCTCCCATTTCGATCCAGACGTTGTGATTCCCCTGCACAGCTCCAGTGCGGGAGATGGAATACTTGAGAGAGTACTTCCCGTTTAGATCGGTCTTGCCGATCGAGGGGCGTGAACCCTCTTTCTGGAACTCCAGTATCGCATAGGGAAGGGGCTTCCCGTCGAGGGTGACGAGCCCGGAAACCTCGCCGAATTTGGGTTCATTGCTGTCTCCGCATCCGGCACACGACATCGTCGCCAGAACAACAACACTCAACCGCAGCAGCCGCAGGTTCAATCTCATCGAGCGCAATTCCATTGTCATGCCAGGAAAATCATCAGGCCCGTTCCATATCGGGGAGGCTCGGAATTTGGGAGCTCTCCCCTCTTCACGTGGAAACCGGAAAGAGCATCACCGGTCTCAGAAAGCACCGAGCGGCAATCCGTCCTCGCGGCTGAGCAGCATTTCGTACACACTGTCGATTTTGTTGCTGGGCTTGGTCTTGTACTCGATATGCTCACTGATGAAGTGCACCGAGCCGTCTGCCAGAGCGAAATTGGCTCCCCCGGCGTGCATGCTGTGATAGGCTTCCGCCCGTTCGGTGCCTGCGGTTGACGGGGTGTTAATGCCTGCGCGTCCATCACCCAGAATGTCTTTGATGCATTCAGCATCGCCCCCCTTGCGGCAACCGGCCCACGCTTTGGCGTTCCAGATTTCGGCACCGTGCTCATGGGCTGCTTCGCCCACAGCGATGGTGTTGCTCATGCCGTCGGTGATATCCCGGGTGCGGACATTGCTCTGCCCCCAGAAGAGTCCGGTCGTTTCACCTGGCTTGCCCCCTTCGGCACCATTTTTGACTCCCTGATGACCCATGTTTCCTGCGTAATTGGAAATCGCGGAGTTCATCCACTTTCCGCCCGCATTCCGGACCACGGGCCCCACGTCGGACGGGCAGCGGTAAATCGTCAGCTTCTTCATGATGATGCTGTCAGGCGTCATCATGTTTTCCAGCAGCACGTTCGCGCCGACGGTCTGGGAGTAAACTCCCCCCTCTTCGACATAGGGAAGAATGAAGGCCGCCCAGCCCCAGGCCGGCATGTCGACAGAACTCCGCAGAAATCCGGTCGCCGTCACGTTGGCGGGGTCGTAGATGTAACCGGCTGATCCAGGACGCTGAACCCAGCCGGGCGGATAGACACCGTGGGTCTCGTTGTAATTGACGAGCGCCAGGCCGATCTGTTTCAGATTATTTTTACACTGGGAGCGGCGAGCCGCTTCGCGGGCCTGCTGAACGGCCGGAAGCAGCAGGGCCACCAGCACGGCAATAATGGCAATGACGACAAGCAGCTCAATCAGGGTGAACCCAAGACGTAACCTCAAACGAGACATGGCTTAGCCTCCATCCAATGCTCGAATTACTTTAGTGATCAAGATGTCGATCGCGAGACAATCCCTCCCCGTATTGACACTCGGACGAAACAATCGACAACATTTTATGCTTTTTGCGGTCCAATCGATTCGTGTCGCCGCCCGCTCGCAGCCTCTCCGCAGCAAAGGGTGGAACTGGCTGCGATCCGCTTGCGGCGCTGGGATGATCGACAGACCGAGAGCGGAGTCCGTTTTCATTCCAGGGACCGCCCGCTCCGGAATTGCCCCATCGTTCCCGGCAGATCTCACTTGCAAAGAATGTCCCCGATGCAAAAGCTGCTGTTGCTCACAGCCGTGATCGCCGGAACCGTCGGCGTCGGTTCCACGGTGGCAGAAGTTCCCTCCGGAAACGTGGTGCTGTTCGTAGACGATGGACACATCGCCCAGCGCGAGCGGGTGGTCCGAACGGTTCATCCTCCGGAGCCCCTGCCGCAACCGGTTCTCGAACCGGAACGTCCCTGGGAATCCGTTCGACTGCATGTGGGGACCGTTGACTTCGACCCGCAAAGTCAGCAGTTCCAGATGTGGTACCACGCTCATCTGCTCGACGACTCCGCAAAAGATCAACGATTGACTCACTCTCGCAAGAAGGATCTTGTGCTGCGGGCGAAGTCCGCTGATGGAGTCCACTGGGAACGGGAAGTTCTGGAACTCTACACGTGGAATCGTGATTCCAGCAATAACATCGTCTTCGATTTCCACAGCCCCAGTGTCGTCTTCGACAGATCCCCGGCAAGGGCGCAGTTCTGGATGGCGGGCTACGGCAAAGGGGGCTATCTGACGGCCCGGTCTGCCGATGGATTCCACTGGACCGAGACGAAAAAACTCGTCTCCGGCGGTGACAACATCACGCTCACTCGCTCTCCCCAAACGGGCGAGTTTCTCGCTTATCTGCGGATTGAGGATCAGGAGGAGGAGCGATCCCGTCGGAAGATCAGCCTCAGCAGGAGCACCGACTTTCAGAGCTGGTCAGCCCCCGTGGAAGTTCTCGTTCCGGACGAAACCGATGATGTGTGGGTGACCCGTCCCGAGACGCAGCGGACGCACTTCTATCGGATGACGGTCAGCCCTCGCGCTGGTCTGTTTCTGGGATTCGTCACCATCTGTCAGTTGGAGCGGATGCCGATCCAGCCGGCCCCGCATCAGAGTGCGGATGAGGGCCCGATGGCAATTGAAATGGTTTACAGCCGGGATGGCGTGAAGTGGGAGCGATTTGCGGGACGACCGACGATCTTGAAACCCCGCGCGGGGCATTTTGATCAGGGGGCAATTTTTGGCGTGGGTAATCTGTTGGATGTGGGTAATGAAACGTGGATCTACTATTCGGGAATGAACGTCGGGCATGGCGGAACGCTCCCTCCCAAACGCCGTGCGATCGGACTGGCTACCTGGAAACGGAATCGGTTTGTTTCGCTAAGTCCCGAAACAAACGGAATCGGAATTGTAGAAACCGTTTTGCTCCCACCGGGTGGGGGCCCCCTCTTCATCAATGCCGATGCCAGTGCGGGGAGCGTGGTGGTGGAGCTTCTCGATGCGGACCGCCGTCTTCTCCCAGGCTACCGGAAGGAGATCACCGGCGATGACATCGCACACGAAGTCCGGTGGAACGATTCTCTACGAACGGGTGAGTCTGCAAAACCGGTCTCGATCCGCTTCACGCTGCAGTCGGCTCGGCTCTATGGATTTCACTGGGCCGACTGAGCGCAGCGGAGAGGTCGATTGCGTGTGCTGTTTCGGTCCCTACTAATCAAAGAAGCTCCCGCTGCAGCAGAGGGAGCTTCTTTCTGTCCGGGATCTGAAAGTCACGTTTACAACTTGAGAGCCGTCGTCGCGGTCGTTTCCGTGCGACGGTTCGGGCTGTCGTCGGCTCCGAGCGGTTCTTCCGTCGGCAGCACCTGCGCCACATCCACGCGGTTGGCATCACCACCAAAGGCGGTGAGATAACCCAGAATCTCCTGATAATGGCCATACACCCGCATGGAATCATAGCGAGTAATAAAACGGGTCCGGTCGCGGCTGTTAATACGGGTCCAGGCGACAATCGCCTTATCAATGGCTCCCAGCAGCACGATGGCGTGCGTACTCTTCAGCTTGAGCTGCGACTGCAAGGGGATGTCGGGGTCCGACCCATCCAGCGCATACGGAAGATCAATCAGACCACCCGACTGATTTTGAATATCATCCCCGCCGAAGGGACTGTCGCCGATCTCGACCACACAATTCGTGTTGATGGCCCGCTCGATCTTGTCGCCGAGCGGCTCTTTGTCCGGGTTGTGAGTGACGCGTCGCCGCCAGCGGTCGCAATGCACCAGTAACGAAATCAGATGATCGCGGGTCGGGTCATCGAACCCACCCCGATCTGAGAGTTCATCATTAGCGAGCAATTCTGTTCGCAGCGTGAACACAGGGGAGAGGGCGGCGGCGATGTGCAGATTGCGCATCGTCACGATCGCCCGGCGAAACTGTTCTTTACCGGCTTCTCCGATCGGCATGTGAGACTCCATCCTTATTGAAGAAATGAATCATTGGATCTCGGCCGGGGGCGTACGGGTCGCCTCCGGGAATTCCGGTCAAACTCTTTGGCGAAGGCCCCGCGTGGACGAAGTCTTGAGCAGGTTGCTCTGGCTGTCCCCCTTGTAGCCCACCCGGTGACGGATCAATGGCAACCCCCTCGTGGCGGTCCAGGCAGATCGAAAGTCAAGCTGCCTTAATTTCCGGAGACGCCTCCGTTCCGTTGGCCGATTTGAGTGGTCAATGGCGCCACTTCCTCCACACGCTCATCAATCGCCCTCCGCAGCCGCTCCGCAACGCTGCTGGCTTGCAGATCGGCGGACTGGCTGAGTTTGTCGAGTTCATCCTGCAGGAAGAGGCCGCGGAGCGTATCAAGTACTCCCACACGTCCTTCTGCCTGGCTGAGTTCAAGTAACTGACGTGCTTCATCCAGCTGTCGGGGAAAGGGGGCTGGCCAGGCCGCATCCCTCCCTTCGGGTGTCAAGGCGACCGATGGTTTTGTCGCTGCGCTGCGGAACTTCGCCGCGAGCCGGCGTTTGACCAGCCACGCACCGACGCCAATCGCCAGGCCCCCGAGTCCACCCGTCGCCAGAGTTCCACTCCAGATTCCCGTCCACTTCAACACCTGCAGGGCGACACCGACCCAGCGCATGTCATCCCCCCCGGAAACCGTAATCAACTTGCCGCCGCGGGTCTCTTCGGGCTGGCTGCTGGAGGGAGGCGTGGAAGTTGGTCGAGAGGTCAGTGGGGGCACGATGACAACCGACGGGAGCGGGACATCCGGGGGAGCCACCAATGGGGGTGGGGGCTCACGATCGATTGGTTCCGGAGAAAAGGACGGGGCCGACAGGCCGCGCAGCCGTTCAAGCAACTCGCCCGGATTGTGATAGCCGGTCAGTCGCTTACCGCCGCAGTCGAACGCGGGAAGAAGGACGGGAGGTGGCTCCAGTCCCGCCGCGGGATCGTGTTCGACATCACGAAACCTGACCGTAAACCGCGCCATCAGTTCCTCTCGAAACCCGACATTGGTTGCGATGTCTTTTCGCAATCGATGGCAGTGCAGACACCACTCCGCCGTCCAGATCGTCAGCACCGGAATTCCTTCGGGAACGACAGCGCCAGGGCTCCCGGGATGCAGCTGACATCCACACGCGGCACAGTCATACCCCCGTGCCTCCCGTGCGGTTCGCCATTGCTGCCAGTTGTGGTGGAGTTCTTTCACGGTGCAGCCATAATACAGCCGCAACCGCTCCTCAATGGGGCGGGGATCGCGCTGAAAATCGAGCAGTCGTCGAGGTGAGTCGCATTGCAGAAGGAACTCGACCAGCGAAAAGCCCAGGCAGTAGAGGCGTTCATTTTCCCCCGCGTTCGAGGGATAGGACTCCGCCGCCAGCCACTCGAGCGTGAAGTCGTTGACGGTCTTCGTCGCCATGCGGCTGCGGAGCGCTGCGTGCGCAGGGGCTGATTCCATGAGGCTCGCACAGCCTTCATCCAGCCAGCGCTCGATCGGATGGCGGATGAGCGAAGCCCGCACCGCGTGATCGACCTCGTGAGGAATCACATCATTCAGCAGGGTGGACCGTTCCCCCTGAATCAACATTCGCCAGCCAAAGACTTCTCCCCGATCAAATCGGAGCTGCAATTTGCCATGACCGCTTCCGGTCCGTCCCACAACGACAATGGGGCAGGGGAGAGACCAGTTCCCCGGCAGCGGCCGACCCGACCAGAAGAGCGCTGAACGGTGGCGTGACGTCTCCGCCGCGCTGCACAGTTCCGCATCCGCGCAGCGGAAATTCTCACCAAGGACTGCGCGCTGCGAGGAGCTCAGCAGGAACCCGGTCAGCAGCAGCGGCAGCAGCGTGCGCGCGAGGGTGGGAGGGGTCATCTCGTTCCTGCCAGAGACTGAACGAATTCATACTTCCCCGTCTGTACCAGCGTCCGTAGCAGGCGGGCGGGATTGAAGCGGGTCGGATTGGCGTGATTCATGCGGTTCAAACGCATTACCACCGCAGCGACCAGTTCAGAGCAGAACAGCTGTTCCAGATTGGCGCGAGGGAACAGGCGGCTCCACTGAAAGACCCGCGTGCCCGACAGCAACGCACCTCCGAGGTCATAATTCACTCCCGGGATCACAAAAAACTGCATCAGCAGGGCCGTGAGCAGTCGCTGTTCGTCGTGTGAGAGCCGGTTGACGGCCGTCAGTCGATAGAGATCGACCCGGCCGCCGTTCAACACGTAGTCGGCAATGCGGTCCCCGGGCAGATGGGCCTGTGCCCCGGAAACAGGTCGACCGTGAATCAGACAGTTCGTCCGGCACATCCGGGTCGATTCCACCCAGATCTGCTCCCCCTGCCAGCTGCAGATCATGGCGACATGCGACGGCCCCAGCATGAGCCGGCGGGGAGGGAGGAACGATGCCGTTGACCAGCGGATCACACGGCTGGTCCAGTCAGTCCCGTGGCAGGCGGCAATGTCGCCCGGCTCGAACGTCATGAGTCGTCCTGATGGAGTGTCCTTCAGCACTGCCGCCGCAGAAAACAGACCGACAGTGCCAATTCACCCAATCGGGACTGGTCGCGCGCCAACGCCCCTTCAGGTCAAAACTCAGGGCCGAAATCGTGAAGACATACTCGTGTATTAGACCAGCACAGCTGGAGGATGACGGGTGATTGATCCCGGCCCCGAGACAACCGAAATCAGCCCGTGGAGCGGCACAGCCCCGCTTTTTCGGATAGAGTAAATGTGCGAATTGGACGTTACCAGATCATGACCGCTGAACACCGCGGATGAGCATTTCACTCGAATCGTTTGCCGGCGTGCTGCGACGAAGTCGTCTGCTGGACGACGCTGCATACAAAAAACTGGCCGCCGACTTCCGGGATTCCGCGAGAAATCAATCGGCCGACAGTTTTGCCCGCTTCCTCGTGGAACAGCAGGCGATCACTGCGTGGCAGGGGGCCAAGCTGCTGCAGGGGAAGCACAAGGGCTTCTTTCTCGGCAAGTACCGCCTGCTCAGTCTGCTCGGAAAAGGGGGGATGAGCTCCGTCTATCTGGCAGAGCATGTCGTCATGAAACGGTTGACCGCGATCAAGGTCCTGCCGTGGAAGCTGGTGAAAGAAGCTTCGTACGTGGAACGGTTTCAACGCGAGGCGCAGGCGGTTGCCGCTCTCGACCATCCGAATATCGTGCGGGCCTATGACATCGATCATCAACTCGACGGGAATCTCGAGATTCATTTCCTGGTGATGGAGTACGTCAACGGCAGCAACCTGTTCGACCTGGTCCAGTCCTCGGGTCCGCTGTCGCCGGTCCGGGCTGCGGAGTATCTTCGCCAGGGAGCGCTCGGGCTGGACCATGCCCACCGCGCCGGAATGGTGCATCGCGACATCAAGCCCGGCAATTTCATTGTCGACTCGTACGGGGTCGTCAAGCTGATGGATCTGGGGCTCGCACGCGTGATTCAGGAAGGTGAAGACCTCTCGCTCACCGTGCGCCACGAAGAAAAAGTGATCGGCACCGCCGACTATCTCGCTCCCGAACAGGCAATCGACAGTCATACCGTTGATCATCGCGCCGACATTTACAGCCTCGGGTGCACGTTCTACTTTCTGCTGACGGGCCGCGCCCCGTTTCTCGAAGGGAACTTCACACAACGATTGCTCGACCACCAACTGAAAGAGCCGACCCCGATCGAACAGATTCGGCAGGATGTTCCTGCATCCTTGCTGGCCATAATCCGCAGCATGATGGCCAAACAGCGGGAAGAACGGATCCAGTCCGCTGGGGACGTGGTGAATCAGTTGACCGACTGGCTCAGCGAGAACGGTGGAGCCGAATGGGAAGCGCTGAGCCTGCGTTCCGCTTCGGCCACACTGTTCCCGGTGACCGAGTCAGGGCGCTACCGGCTCGGCCTGCAGGGGGGCTTCGATCCGGAATCCTCCAGCTCCGTGAGAACCCAGGATACGGCATGGGATTCGGCGATGACGCCCCCCTCTGACACCGATGCCATTCAGGCATCTCAGCCCAGCACCATTCGCATGGAGCGAGCAGCCACATCCCCCACGCTGGAGGAAGCAGCCCATGTCTGGCTTGATCAGGACCTTGCCGATCAGCTGGAGTCCGAAAGTTCGGCGATTCGTCGACCGGACCGCACCGAACTGCGCGCCCGTCGGCTGCGTCACTGGTCCATCGGCATCGCAGTCGCCGTGGCGCTGCTCGGGTCATTGTTCGCTGCGGCTTGGTACTGGGGCGGGTAGAGCAGGTTGCTCATCAATGGGCCGCATCGACCGCAATGCAGAAGTTTCTGCATCGGCGCAGAGGCTCGTCTCTCGTCAGGCGTCTGCTGGCCCCACACCGCGCTGAGCGCCCAACCGGGTCGATTACTTAAACCGGAAGGAGTAAAGATCAGAGTCTTCCATCACGATCCGCAGGCGAACCGGTTTCCCCGTCAGAGAGCTGACATCCGCACCGCTGGCGCTGTCCCAGACAGCCATGCCCTCAATGACGTCACCGACTATCGGCTTGCAGTTCTCGAGTTCGAACCCGGGAAGGGGCTTGCCATCGATATCCTGAATCTCGATCCGCAGTCGTCCTGATGCACTGGTCGAATAATTCAATTCCAGTTCCTTCCCGGAGAAGATCAACGGACGAGTCACCATTTCCCCTTCATCAGACCCGGCATTCAGGGAAGCAAATCCATCATACCGCAGGGTGTAACGGCGGTTCCCGGCAAGATAAATCGACAGTTCCGAACTGCTCGTCGGGATGACATTCAGGGCAGCATAGTTTGAACGGTTCCCCCATCCGTCCTTGCCCAGCCCCGGTCGAATATAGGCCTCTTTGAAGGTCCGTGTGAACGTGTTTCCCCCTCTCGATGACATCAGCATAATGTCTGTGGTCGCACCTCGTTTGGCCTGAAAGCGAGTCGGCATGGCGACATAAATGTGGGGCGCCCGATGGTAAGGAAAAACGCCATTCGTATAGAGGTGCTCACCCGGCAGATTGGCATCCGTCGGGACAGGTGTGGTCCAGTGAAGGAGGTCATCGGACGTCGTGCGACTGATACTGCGAAACCCTTTCACAAACGTGCGAAAGTAGCAGACGTACTGGTTTTCCAGAGTGGACCAGAACGCCACGTTCTGCGAATCGAACGTTCCCCAGGTCGAGGGAATGACCGGCGTCTCCTGAATCCGTTTCCAGTGAATGCCATCCGCCGACTGGAACACGTAGAGCCCATCGGGTCCGAAATCTTTTTCGAACTTCTTGAACTGCGGCTGATAGTGCATGCCGCCGATCGCCTTGTACTTGGCGTCGGGCGTGACTCCCGGCCGGAGATCGATGAAGGGAGTGAAGTTATGGACCACCAGCGGCTCATTCGTACCGATGATCGCATTTCCTGCCGGAATCCCCTTCACGTCCATCACCCCGAGGGGGTGGGATTCCCAGCGCAAGCCGTCGCGGCTTTCAATCAGGATGGTGAATTCATTCCTGCGGGCCACATCCCAACCATGGGAACTCCAGTCGACTTTCGGATCCAGATAGATCCGTGTGTACATGCGGTACTTGCCGTTGTCATGCAGGATTGTCGAATAGTGCATCTGCGGACACGGACTCGTGACGGGCATCAGCGTGGGAGTGTGCATTTTCAGCGACAAACCGTTCAGCTGGTCGATGAGTTCCGCATCCAGAAAGAGTTCTCTGCGGGAGCCGATGTCGACCGGATCAGCCGAGAGCGCTGGAGTGGCGAGCGACAGAAGAAACGCCATCGACACCCAGATTTTGGACTTGGTCATAACCTCTCCTTCAGGGCGTTGCCGGTGCAAGAGTGTCCGCTGCCCGACGGACATCTTCTATGAAGAACGAAGTGGGAAGGCGCGGAAGTGCCTTTCGTGTTCCACTAGAGTGTGTGAAGCGGCAGGGTGTCGAGAGCGCAGCGGACCCCAGTCGCTGTCAACGCCCTTCCGGTCCGAACCATCTCTGATCGCTGGCAGCTGATCCGCGACCGTTATGTGGGATGAGAAAACGAGGCACGCATCCCGCATTCAGCGATGCACCTTGTTCCTGGTGCGACTCTCTGAAACTGCTTCCGACGACCTGGGACGGGAAAACAGCAGACGGCACTTCACTTTTTGCCGTCCGATGTCAGCGAAAAGTCAAACGTGTTTTCACCCGGCTCGACTTTTGCAGCCAGGGTCGTGTTTGTGTTGTATTGGGGACCGATCATTGATTTTCCCCGCCTCGGTGTTCCTCCGGCCGGATCGTTATCCTCGGTGATCATCACGCGATGCACGCCGAGCTTGGCTCCTTTGACATCGCGCAGATAGACCAGTTCATAGTGCCCCTTGTCATCCGTGTAACCGCCGGAGCAGCGGCCCGTCTCCGGGTAAAAGGCAACCAGCACACCGGGCAGGGGGGTGCCGTCCAGTGTGACGGTCCCCTGAACCTTTCCGAGTTCCGGCCGATCCTTGTGGCCGCCGCATCCCGCCGCGGAGGTCGCCACCCATGCCAGAAAGAAGAAGGCAATCGAGAACTTCATAGTTGTTGTCGCTTCAAGAACGGGGACGTTCACTCACAAAACCTGAACGAATCAAAGCGGAAGACCGAGCACCTGAGCAGGCCCTCTGATCCGATTCACGTGCGGCGTCATGCGTCGCGGCATCGGGCCTCAAGGGGCTGGCACGCCCCCAGGGAACAAGCCTTAAAAGTCACCGATGGAATTTCCATCTGCGCGGAAGCCGAGCAGTTCATAGTTCTTGGTGTCCATATTCTCACTCAGGAACTGGACGCGCCCATCGGCGAACAGAAAGTATCCCCCTCCTTCGTGCATGCTGCTGAACGCAGAGGTCCCCAACGCGGAATTCAGAATGGTGTTCGGGTGATTCTTCGTCGTGGCAGCAATGGTGTAATCGGCAATATTGCTGATCCCTCCCGGCCAGATGCCGTGTCCCGAGGCCTTTCGCAGCGGCGTCGTGTATTCCCGTTCCCCGACCAGCATGGTCAGGCTGGTTCCGTCGGTGACATCCCGAATGCGAATCGCTGAGTTCGGGAACAGAATTCCGGTCCAGTTGGGGCCGAAGTCACCTCCATAACAGCCGGCATAGTTGGTGCCGCCGTAGCCCAGTCCATTGGAAGAAGTATTGATCCCGCCGAACGTATCCGAAGGGCAGAGGTATGCCGGAATTCGCGATTTGGCCAGAGAAGTCGTAAATGCCGTGACTGCCAGCCAGCGTTTGTCAAAGGCTCCTGTTGACTGAATCTCGTTATAGAGCGGAGCCTGGTCAATATAAGGAAAGATCATCACCTGCCAGCCGATCAGGCTCTTGGCGTTGGCGTTCGTCACATGCGGAGAAGTGAAGTCGGGAAGGTTGAACGAGAACCCGGGAGGAAAGATGCCGTGTGTGTCATGGTAATTGTGCAGAGCCAGCCCGATCTGCTTGAGGTTGTTCTGACACTGCGAGCGGCGGGCCGCTTCGCGGGCCTGCTGCACCGCCGGCAACAGCAGTGAAATCAGCACGGCAATAATCGCAATGACCACCAGCAATTCAATCAGCGTGAAGCCAACTTTTCGAGTCGCACGAGAACGATGAGGCATGACGTCATTCCTTATCGGGAGAGATCAAAGGAATCAGTACAGAACCGCAATCAATAAAACCTGAAGAACGCCAAAACTGCCACAGCAATCCAGCACCACAGAACGACCGCCAGTGGCAAACACTGGTGCAGACCCCGAAAAGCAGATGCCCGGCGAAACACATGAAAGCCACTGAACAGTACCACGTTTGTATGACAATTAACAGATTGCCATACAATTGCAAGCCGTTTTTTTTACAAAAATGTCAGCCGCCGGCAAGAATTCACCGAACACTCGCAAAAGCACCGCTGTTTAGAACACCCGAAGCCCATCCGAACCCGAAAATGCGGGCATCAGTAATGTTTCTCCTCAAAAATCCACTCACACCCCCAAGAACCAGAACCACCCCAAAACCGTATTACAGCCGACAACCACACCTAGAACACTGACTCCTGGAAGCCCTTTCGCCGCCCCTCTTGACGCATTTCGTTTGTACGATAATATCCACTGGTACGCTGACGCCTTCGACCACGACGATCATCCCCATGCATCACAACGAACTCAAAAAAGACACCAAGTCGCTCAGCACACAACTGGTCGACACCATCTTGCGCCGCATTCATACCGAACGCCTCGGCCCCGGCGCCCACTTGGGGACGGAGCTGCAACTGGCAGAACACCACGGCATTTCACGAACCGTTGTCCGGGAAGCGATTGGCGCCCTCCGTGGACTTGGGGTCGTTTCCTCGCGACAGGGGACCGGAGTCTTTGTCGCCGAGGCAGATATCCGCCCGATTCTCAGCAAGGTCTTTACCCATACCGCCGCGAACGAAAAAGGGTGGCGCGAACTGGCCGCGTTCCGCGTCGTCGTCGAACTGGGAGCCTTGCTGCTGGCTGTTCAGAATGCCTCCGAAGAACAGATCGCCCGTCTGAAATCGCTGGCGGCGGAGATGCGGGCCATGGTGGAAGCAGCTGAAGGAGATCCGTTCGGACTGCGTCACGCCTTTCTCGAAAAGGAACTTGAGTTTCACGGAACGCTGTTCGACTCCACCGGAAGCGAATTCGCCTCGCAGCTGCACGAGACACTCGTCAACTACTTCCGCCAGAGTGAAAAGTTTCTGTCCTTGCCGGACCTGCGGATCGTGAAAGAACACGAGGCGCTCGCAGAAGCCATTGCCGCCCGGGATATCGCAGAAGCGGCCCGGGTCATGTCCGCCCATCTGTTACCGATTGTCGAAATCATCAATGCCCATCGGCCACCCGCATAAGCAGCGAGCAGTCGACCAGGCACAGCTGCACCGGTCGGGCTTCTCGCAGCCTCACCTCAAACCAAAGGCCAATCGTTGTCCGTTCCGCACGGTCTCCGCCTCGCCTGCCTGCAGGCCAGAACTGCCTTTTGCCTGATCCTGCTGTGGCTGGTGATGGGCGGTTCCCTGTGCGCCGCTCAGTCGGCAGCGGCAGCATCGTCACCGCAGGCGATGAACCTGGCGAAGCAGGGACTGACGGTCCTCGACTGGGGAATTGTGATTTCCTATGTCGCCGGGCTGATTGTCCTGGGCTGGGTCTGTTCACGGCAGGCTGCGGCGGGCCGCGATTACTTTGTCGTCAACAAAGCGGTGAATCCCTGGATCGCCGGAGTCTCGCTCTTCACGTCCCTGCTCAGCACGGTGACTTATCTTTCGTTTCCGGGGGAGATGATTGGCAAAGGTCCGGTGATTCTGGCCTGGCTGCTGGGATTTCCGCTGGCGTATGCGGTCGTCGCCTACGTGCTGATTCCGGCTTACATGAAACATCAGGTCACCAGCGCCTACGAATTGCTGGAAGCCCGGCTCGGTCTCCCGATCAGGCTGCTCGGTGCAACGCTCTTCATCCTGCTGCGGCTGTTGTGGATGTCGGTCGTGACGTTCATCGGCGCCACTGCGATGGTCACGGTCATCGGCATTCCCCCCGAGCAGCAGGCCATCTGGGCCATCGGGCTGAGCCTGATCACCGGCATCGCCACCATCACGTACACCTCACTGGGTGGACTGAAGGCGGTCATGATTGCCGATGTCATGCAGTCCATTCTGCTGCTCAGCGGGACGTTGCTGGTGATCGGCACGGTCACCTGGGGACTGGGCGGCTTCAGCTGGATTCCCCACGGCTGGCATTCCGGCTGGGACGTTCAGCCTGTTCTGCCATTCGATTCGACAACCCGCGCGACACTGCTGGGGACCATCATTTTCTCAGCTGTGTGGAACACCTGCACCGCAGGGGGAGACCAACTCTCCGTGCAGCGTTTCATGTCCACGCACAGCGTCAGCGCTGCCCGCCGAGCCTATGGAATCAGCCTGCTCGCCGCTTCGCTGATTATTGTTCTGCTCTCCTTCGTGGGACTGGCACTGATGGGATTTTATCAAGCCCACGTCGACCTGCTGCCGCAGGGGCTCAACCTGAAAACCGATGCGGATCGAATTTTTCCTTACTACATCGCCCATCAACTTCCAATCGGTGTCACCGGCCTGATTGTTGCCGCTCTGCTGGCAGCCCAGATGTCAGGACTCGACTCGGGTCTCAATGCCTTAACTTCCGTCCTGTTGACCGACTGGATTGACCGTGTCGGAATCCGCTTTTCATCGGAGCATCGACGGGCCTGGGCCATGCGCGGGCTCACCTTCGCGATTGGTCTGTTCGTTCTGACCTGCAGCCTGCTGATGGCCCAGATCAAAAGTAATTTTTTGGAACTGATTCAGCGGACCGCCAACCTGTTCACCCCGTCCATTTTCGCACTCTTTGTCTTCGCGCTGTTCATTCCCCGCGCCAACTCGGCCGGCGTGCTGGTTGGGGCGGTGTGCGGCCTGACCACCGCTGTGCTGGTCGCGTTCTCGGATTCACTGTTCGATTATCCCATCAGCTTTCAGTGGATTGGCGTCTCATCCTTACTGGTGAACCTGACCACCGGCACGCTCGCCAGCCACATTTTCTCACTGCGATCCTGCAAAGCGGAGGCTTCGACCGCATGAGCCCGTCTGCATCGATTACGAATCTCTTCGACCTGTCCGCGCGAGTCTTTCTCGTCATCGGCGGTGCACGGGACCTTGGCCGGGAACTGGCTTCGGCACTCGCCGAAGCGGGCGCAGACGGGGTGATCACGTCGCGGAATGCATCTCCCGCTCTCGACACCGCAGCGCAGCTTTCAGCAGCAACCGGTCGACGAATTGTCGGTTCTGCTCTCGATGCCACCAATGAGCAACAGATCCGGGAATTGGTCCAGTCGACAGTCAGCGACTTCGGCAGCATCGACATTCTGGTCAATAACGTCGGCGGGGGAGGGAGACTGCACGATCAGGAGGCCGTCCACTTCGAACACCGTCAGGTTTCCGACTGGGACCGCCTGCAACGACTCAACCTGACGGCTCCCTGGCTGGTCAGTCGCGAAGTCACACCGGTCATGCGCAAGCAAGGGCGAGGCTCTGTGATTCACATTGCGAGCATCGCGGGGCTCATTGGTCGGGATCGGCGGGTCTATCCGGAAGGCATGATGCCGCAGACACTCGACTATGCCGCTGCGAAAGGGGGGCTGATCGCCCTCAATCGGGATCTGGCGGCCTGCCTCGGCCGCGATGGCATTCGCTCGAACGTCATCTCTCCGGGCGGCATCGAGCGAAATCAACCCGCCCCTTTCATCGAGAATTACTCCGAAAAAACCATGCTGGGTCGAATGGCACGCGTTTCCGACTTCAAAGGGGCTGTCGTTTTTCTGGCAAGCGATGCGTCCAGCTACGTCACCGGCCACAATCTGGTCATCGATGGAGGCTTCAGTGTCTGGCAATAGCAATCGTTTCAGCGACGAACGATCACCAGCCCGCATCCTCGTTGTCGGCGTCGGTTCTATCGGCCGCCGTCACGCACGGCTGCTCAGCGAACGCAGCGATGTCGAACTTTCCCTCTGTGACCTGCAGCAGCGTTTCCTCGACGAAACACTGGCCGTGCTGAAGTCGCCGCCGGCTCGCTGCTGGAACGATTATTCCGCAGCGCTCGCCTCACAGCCAGACGCCGTACTGATCTGCACCCCCAACAGTCGCCACGCTTCGATGGCCTTGGCCGCTCTGGAAGCAGGCTGCGATGTCTTCATCGAAAAGCCGATCTGCACACGGAGTGACGAGGCACTGGCGATCATCGAGGCCGCCGCTCAGGCGAACCGGGTGCTGCAGGTCGGGTATATGCTGCGATTCGAACCCGGTCTCGCCAAGGTGCGTGAACTGGTGGCGGAAGGGGTCATCGGTAAGATCGTGGGGGCCCGCGCCATGATCGGCACCTATATCACGCTGCTGAATTCGCGACACGACGACCGCAATTTCGCTCCCAATGCACTGCTGTTCGACTACACGCACGAGTTCGATTTTCTGCGCTGGATTCTGGGTGAGGTGAGCGCCGTCAGCGCCACGTCGGCCAAGCTCGGCCGACTCGCTCACAAGCCGCAGCCCAACGTCGTGCAGTTGTCACTGGTGATGGAATCACAGGCGCTCGTGCAGGTTCATCTCGACTATGTCCAGCATCCGCAGCGTCGGAATCTGGAGATCTACGGAGATCAAGGCACGCTCCTGTACGACGTCATGACAGGAACCCTGCAGTGTCTGCGTCATGGTGACCCCGCGCAGGACACCCGGATCGAACTCGACAAGATTACCGGACGGGTTGATGACATCTATCGTCAACAGCTCGACCATTTTTTCCAGTGCCGGTCTCAGCGTGTGGCTCCGCTGGTGAACGGAACGGAAGCACTTGCAGCGCTCCGGGTCGCCGAAGCGGCGATCGAGAGTCTGCAAACGGGCCGACAGATCGAAGTTTCCCCGTCCGCGCTCCTCGTGAATCCTTGAGAGGTCTATCATGCGTCCCAGCCGACTCCTGCGGAAACTTCGCAGCGGAGAAGTGGCCCTCAGCGCCAAACTTAACTTTGCCGATCCGCGGGTCGTCGAGGTCGCCAGCCTGGCCGGCTTCGATGCCGTGTGGACCTGCATGGAGCACGTTCCCAACACACTGATGGTCGTCGAGAACCAGGTGCGGGCTGCCAAAATCTATGATGTTGATGTGATTGTGCGTGTGCCGCGCGGCAGCTACAGCGACCTGATTCGTCCGCTGGAAATGGATGCTGCGGGCGTCATGGTGCCGCACATTCGTGACGAAGCCGACGCCCGCGAGATTGTGCGACAGGCGAGATTCCATCCCACCGGTCTTCGACCACTGGACGGAGCGGGGGCCGATGGAGATTACGGTTTAACGCCGCTCGCCGACTACCTGCATCAAGCCAATCGCGAACGGATGGTGATTGTGCAGATCGAGAATGCGACGGCGGTCGAACAGGTCGACCGGATTGCCGCCATCGAGGGGATCGACATTCTGTTCTTCGGTCCCGGCGACTACAGCCAGTGTCTGGGCATTCCGGGCCAGTTCGCTGACCCCCGGATTGATGAAGCACGCCGCAAAGTCGTGCGGGCTACGCAGCGGCAGGGAATCTTCGCGGGGACCCCCTGCGCTCCCGCCGAACTGCCGCGACTGATCGAAATGGGATACCGCTACTTCAACGTCGCTGCGGATGTGCTGGGGCTGGCCGCCTACTTCAAGAAGCAGATGGTCGACGCACAAGGGGCCATCGCGGGGTTGTCACGGACCAAGAACGGTGCTGGGAAGAAGTCGGCGATCGATGGTCAGCACCACTCGGTCTATGCCGCAGCCGATGCGTGACGACCGGGAGAGCCGATCATGACTCGCTGTGAGCCTCGGGCTGCGACCTGACGTTGTGATCGCCAGAAGGGGCTGAACGACCCTCAGTGAGGGCTGCTGCCAGGGGGCAATCTCCTCTGATCACTTCACTCTGGCGATAGCGCGACAACAGCTGCTTGGACCGCTGGGCCAGCATCCGTCGGACTTCCCGCCGTTTCCCCTTGACCCGTGGAATCTGCATGTTGTCATACGCGGTCGTTTGATGACGCATCCAGGCAATCACCGCAGCTTCAGCGCGCTGTTCCACGGGAATGCGCTGCGTTCTCGCCACCGTTCCGCTGCCGACCGGAGTGGCATGCGTCGTGACCGCGGTCGCCAGTTTTTCCTCCAGCGACGCATGTGCGGGATGAAAATTCAGGAAGCTGCGGACAGCACCCAGAAAGTCTTCTACATACTCGTTCTGCTTCTTCTCGCGTCGCCGGGCATCCGACTCTTTCTTGCGGGCGAACGTCTCGGTGGAACGTTCCTGCAAGAGGTCCGCCTGGATTCGTTCAATCGTTTCCGCCGGAGCCCAGATTCCTTTGGAGAAGACTTTACGTCCCCGCTTTTCAGCAACGGCCCAGAACTCACCGGCGGCTTTGACTCGTCGCGTCAAGGCGGCATCACCGGGAGGAAAGAGAATCCAGCCAGCAGGAACGGTCAGAACTTTTCCATCTGCGGCGCGCACGGTGCGGTCCGCCGGACCAGGGGCATACAAAGGAGCGGGCATGAGGGCAGGTCAGCGAGGCAACGAACAGGAGAAGACACAACAGTTTCGGTCACAGCAGCGGCGAATGTTAACGCAATGTGTCCATCCGGTTGACCCACTTTTTCGGGTCGGTGATCTGGTCGGTCCAATCCCAACCAACCGCAATCACCCCAGCAGAATCGAAAAGCCGCAGAGCAGGGCGGTCCAGCAGAGGCCCATCCCAAACCAGTACAGGCCGCAGACACGCAGCAATTGCCGGGTGACGGGGCGGTCCGCTCCCCCCGTGATCAGCACGACCGCTGCGCTGGCCACCAGCAGAACGAGAATGCAGCCGAGCAGATGCAGCCCCACCAGAATCAACGAGAGGCCGACGCGTGGATACTCAGGATTAAAACGCTCCGGCAGCAGACACCAGATCCCGTAAGTCTGAGTCCCCAGCGCGGTCGCCCCCATCAGCAGTCCGGCGATCATCCGCTTTTCCAACTGAGGCAAACTCTCCGAAAGCGTGGTAAAGCCCAGCAGGCCTCCCGTACTGATGAAGAGTAGACTGCAGGCGAAAAATGCGGTCGGGCAGATCGAGAAGCCGTAGCTGTCCGGGCGTCCGAACAGGAACCGTTCGGCGAAATGCACCGCGATCGCCATCCCCAGAATGATGAGCAGGCAGAGGCTCAAGCGAATCACAAACCGGGAAATGGGGAACAGCGTGTTCCCCTCGGCAACAGAAGTGGACATTGCAACTCTGGATGAAGTTCGAGCGTTGGCAAGGGGGGCGATCAGCAGGCCGCATCAGGTCGGAAACTGATACGAAATTTCCCCTCCAAATCTCCTGTGATTTTACTGAAAGCTCACTCGATTTGCCTCTGATCCACGCAGACTGCAACGCGCATTTGCCGAGTTTTGCAGAATTGCCGAGAGCACAGCTTGTTCTTTGCAATGCGATGTTGGATGCTGCTGAAGCTGCTCAGTCGAGTGTGTGCGCACGACAGAATCGGTCGTCACCAACCTCCCTCTACATCGCCCCGCATCGATCCCCGGCTCCGGATCAGGCGGGCCATCAGTGTGAGCCTGAAGTGAGTTTGCGAGATGATTTTTTCCAAAACGTCCTGGGCCTTCCTGGCCATGCTTTCCCTGGCTGCCAGCTCTTTCGCAGCCGACTCGAACCCGCCTCCGCTCAAAGTCGGTCTTGTCGGTCTGGACAGTTCACACTGCGTTCGCTTCACCGCGCTCCTGAACTCCACACCTTCCAAACCAGGACTGGAGAACGTCCGGGTCGTGGCCGCGTTTCCCGGCGGCAGTCCTGATATCCCCTCGAGCATTGAGCGCCTGCCCAAGTTCACCGAGGAAGTCGCTGCGCTGGGCGTGAAAATCGTCCCGTCGATCGCCGACGTGGTCGCACAGGTGGACGTCGTCATCATGAACAGCGTGGACGGCCGGGTGCATCTTCAGCAGGCCAGGGAAGTGATCGCTGCCGGCAAGCCACTGTTTGTCGACAAGCCCTTGGCCTCATCGCTGAAAGAGGGGATCGAATTACTGACTCTCGCCAAAGAGAAGGGTGTCCCCTGCTTCTCCAGTTCGTCCCTGCGGTATGCTCCCCAGATCCAGAAGTATCTCAATGCTCCCAAGATCGGCCCGGTTCTCGGGTGCGTGACTTATGGTCCGTGCAGCCTGGAAGAACATCATCCCGACCTGTACTGGTACGGGATTCACGGTGTGGAGATGCTCTTTACGATCATGGGCCCCGGTTGTGAAACGGTCACCCGTACGCATGATGCCGGGGCGGACGTTGTCACCGGGCAATGGAAAGATGGCCGCATTGCCACGTATCGCGGCACGCGCGATGGACGCTCCAGCTTCGGGGCGCTGGTCTTTGGGAAGAGCGGCAACGAGTACAGTGAAGTCCCGGTCGACTATTCCCTGCTTGTCGAGCAGATCGTGAAATTCTTCCGTACCAATACCTCTCCCGTGAACCCCGTGGAGTCACTGGAAATCCTGGCGTTCATGGACGCTGCTGACGAAAGCCGTCGGCAGGGAGGAGTTCCGGTCAAGCTTGACACCCTGTTTAAGGCTGCCGGTCAGAACCGACCGGAATAGCGTTTGAACATTCAGCATTTAAGCCGTGTCACTCCTTTGGGCGTTTAATCGGTATCACATCGTCACCCTACCGACAGACGCGCAGGACCGGGAGCCAGGAAGGACCGACTCCCGCTGAAAGAGTGCACTTCGTCGATCGCCGGAAAACGACCGAACACCGCGAGGGACAGCCTTCGCGGTGTTTTTTTTGAGAGCATGTCCGGTTTTGGTGTTCTGTTCTCGGCACACGAAAATCAGCATTTCATCAAACGAAACACTTCCCGCGCGGGAAAGTGGAACCTCCTCCTGAGACTCTCCGTGCCTCTCAAACTGGTCGTCACAAGCGATTCAACTGTCCCGCCGACCAGAAAACAGGCCGGATTCAAGGAATCTGGGGAATCGGATTCAAGTCGAACCACGGATCGACAGGTTCCGAATTCTCCGTCTATGCAGGTTCTGAGTGTGAAGCCGGTCCACTCTTCCCTAGGAACGATGTTGTCCCTTCGACGGGCAGGACAGGCACCGTTGGAAGGACCGATAGAACTGCTGCGGCCATTGGCTTGCCATTTGCGCGGGCCGAGATGAATTCGGGCTGGAATCCATTCAGGGGCAGTCCCACTCGCCCCCGAGTTCAGTCTACAAGGTGAGTTCACACGATGAGTTCTCAACTGGCGAAGGGATTTGCCGTTTGTCTGGGTGGCCTGACATTATGGTCGGGCTGCCAGACTTCTCAGTCATGGACCTCCATGCTGCTGCCGGAAGCCAGGATCGCAGCGAAGCCGATCGCAGAACCGCAAACAAAGGCCGTGGCTTCACCCCTTGCCGAAGCGGAATCAACGCCAGCGACGGTCCAGTTGACCGCCGCAGAACAGCTCGCCTCCCCTGCCGAGCTGGCCCCTCCCGCTCCAGTCGAACCGACGATCGCTGCCGATTTCGAAGACGCTCTGCATCCGGAACCGGAATCAAACGCCGCGGGGGCCCTCACGCTGCAGGCACTGGAGCAGATCGCGCTGGAGAACAATCCTGCGATCCGGCAGGCCAATGCCACCGTGGCCAAAGCGCAGGGCTTTCGCCGACAGGTCGGACGCTACCCGAACCCCAGCATCGGTTATAACGGTACGCAGCTGGATGATGCCGGAACCGACCAGCACACCGCCTTTGTCACTCAAAGCATCGTGACGGCCGATAAGCTCGGCCGCAGCACGCGCGTCCTCGACCAGGAAGTGCAAACGCAGCTCTGGGAAGTGGAAGCGCAGCGTTACCGTGTGCTGACCGATGTTCGTCGTCAGTTCTACGCAGCCCTCACCGCGCAACGCCGTCGCGATCTCGCTTTCGAATTTGAAAAGGTCACTTCCGAAGGGGTCCGCATCGCCGAGATGCGGCGCAAGGCATTGGAAGGGTCGACGGTCGAAGTGCTGCAGGCGGAGATCCAATATAGTGAAGTCGAGCTGATCCGCAAGAAATCGCATATCTCCTATGAAGCCGCCTGGAGCGAACTCGCGGCCGTCAGCGGAATTCCGCACATGCAGCCGACGCCGCTGGTCGGTGAATTGCGTGTCTCGTCCGAGAGCCGTAACTGGGACGAATATTACCACCAGCTCGTGGCTGTCAGCCCCGAAGTGCGGGCCGCCTGCGCCCGGGTCGCGCGCGCCCAGCTGCAACTCGGCCGTCAGGAAGTGCAGGCGGTCCCCAACCTGGGACTGCTGTTCGGCGCGGGACATGACAACGGCACCGGATCCAGCATGATCAACGTGCAGGTCGACATGCCGATCCCGGTGTTCAACAATAACGATGGAAATATCTCCGCCGCCTATGGAGAGTACTGTCGGGCGACTCAGGATCTGCAACGACTGCAGTTGGGGCTGAAGGCCCGGCTCGCCCGCAACTCCCGCGACTTCGATACTGCGGCCACCACGGTCAATCTGTACGAGCAGGAGATTCTGCCGCGTGCGAAGAAGATGCTGCAGCTTGCGGAAGAAGCCTACGTCGCCGGCGAGAACAGCTTCCTCGAAATTCTCGTCTCGCGCAGAATCTTCTTCGATTCCAATATTCTCTATGTCGATGCCCTGGCTGATCTGGCAGAAGCCAGCTGCCTGATCGATGGCATGCTGCTCAGTGGAGCTCTCGAAGACACGCCCGACACCCAGGTCGATTCCGCACTGCGTGACCAGGCACTCTCCCAGCAATAACGCCTGTTGATGGCTGATCTGCCCAGCCCCACACCGCGGGGTTGTGATGATCGTTGGTCGCCACAGTGCTGTGCGGGAATGCGAGAGAACGAGCGGTTTCCGGGGAAGAGAGTCCATGCCCGGGAGTCCTCACGGTCCAGTCATTCTGGATGCCACCGAGAGGGATCGGGCAGCCCGGCTCGAGCGCGACACGTTTGGCCTGTCTGGTGAGTTCCCCCAGTGTGTCGACGACTCGGAGAAGTATGGGATCGTCATCCCGACCGGAGTCTGCAGGCTTGTCCGCACGGTGGTGGGGCGGGGACAGGGGACCGATGCCGCCAAGATTGTGTTTGCCGTTCAGAACCTTTCCGAAGTTCGCGCCGCTCTGCTGCAAAGCGGTGTCGCGCTGGAGCCGATCTTTTCGCCGGCTCCCGGCGTGCTCGTCAGCCACAGTTACGATCCGGAAGGAAACCTGTTCTCACTCGAATCGCGAACTGCGTGACCTCCGCGCCGCCCGCTCTTTGCCGCGGTGCCTGTTGGCAAGACCCCAATGACCCGGTATAACCGCTTTGCATCCGCGACCGGGTGAAGTCCACAGCACGGGCAGGGGCTGCGAAGCCGTCTGTCGCGTCTGGATCTCCGGTCTGACGGATTCTCGCGTCGACGTCCTTCCTCGGTACAGCCTTTGTGCCCCTCTCGTCTGGGGCGATTTGACTTGTGATTGACCCGTTTTCGTCACGCGGAAGTGAGCATTTCATCAACTGAACTGCTTACTGCGCGGGCGCTGGAAAGAGTAACCTGCTCCTACTTCCCCGGAGAGTGTCATGATTCTGCGCCTGGCCTTGTGGTTCCTTCTCTGCGGAACGGCATTCGCCGCCGAACCGGCATCTCCCCCTGTCGCTTCCGGTTCACCGACAGAGGCAGACGTCGTCATCTATGGAGGAACGAGTGCAGCCGTGACAGCCGCTGTGCAGGTGCGACGGATGGGACGGACGGTGGTGATCGTCTCTCCCGATCGTCATCTGGGAGGTCTTTCGAGTGGAGGACTGGGGTACACCGACTCGGGTGACAAACGCGCGATCGGTGGACTGGCGCGCGAGTTCTATCATCGCATCTGGAAGCACTATCAGTCCCCCGGCGCGTGGAAATGGGAGACACCGGCCACATTTGGCAAGCGCGGAATCGAATCGGCCAAGGGCGAGAATCCAGCGACAATGTGGGTGTTCGAACCGCATGTGGCTGAAAATGTTTTCGATCAGCTGATCGAGGAGTACCAGATTCCTGTCGTCCGCGATGAATGGCTCGACCGGGCGAAGGGAGTCAAAAAGGAGGGAACCCGCATTGTTTCGTTCATGACGCTGAGCGGCAAAACGTATCGCGGAAAATACTTTCTCGATACGACCTATGAAGGGGACCTGCTGGCTGCGGCGGGCGTGAGCTATACGGTGGGGCGGGAAAGTGGCGCACAGTACGGAGAGAAATGGGCCGGCGTGCAGGTCGGGGTGTTGCACCACCGCCATCACTTCGGAGTGCTTCCCAAACCGATCAGCCCTTACCTGATTCCCGACGACCCCGCCAGCGGGCTGCTGCCGCATGTCAGTGCCGAGCCCCCTGGAACGTACGGTGAAGCCGACCACCGCGTGCAGGCCTACTGCTACCGGATGTGTCTGACCAACGCCCCTGAAAACCGGGTGCCGTTCCCGAAGCCGGAAGGGTACGATCCCCGTGAATACGAGTTGCTGGGGCGTGTGCTGGATACCGGCTGGCGCGAGACGTTTAACAAGTTTGATCGTCTGCCCAACATGAAAACAGACACCAATAATCATGGTCCCTTCAGCACGGACCTGCTCGGCGGCAACTACGATTATCCCGAGGCGAGCTATGAACGTCGCCGCGAAATCTGCAAGGAACACGAGCGCTACCAGCAGGGACTGATGTACTTCCTCGCAAACGATCCGCGCGTGCCGGCCGAAGTTCGCGACCGCATGTCCACCTGGGGATTGCCCCGCGATGAGTTTCTGGACAACAACCACTGGCCGCACCAGATCTATGTCCGTGAAGCGCGGCGGATGGTCGGCGAGTTTGTGATGACCGAAAACGAGCTGCTGATGCGCAATCCCGTGCGGGAATCGGTCGGCATGGGGTCCTACACCATCGACTCACACAACGTGCAGCGCTACATCACGCCCGAGGGACATGTGCAGAACGAAGGTGATCTCGGGGTGAAGACCAACGGCCCGTACCAGATCGAATGGAAGTCGCTGCTGCCCAAGCAGACGGAGTGCACGAATCTGCTGGTGCCGGTCTGCGCATCGACGTCGCATATCGCGTACGGCTCGATCCGTATGGAGCCGGTGTTCATGATTCTCGGTCAATCGGCCGCCACGGGGGTGGTTCTGGCACTCGACGCGGAGCTCCCCATTCACCAGCTTCCGTACGAGGAACTGCGAAAGCGCCTGCTGGAAGACCGGCAAGTGCTCGAGTTTTCCAAATAGCGGAATCGTGCGTGGTCAGCCCCGATCCCGGGGAAGTGTCGCGGCGTTTGTGTGGAAAATCTTTGCGGAACGCTTTGTTTTCCGCCGCCAGGACGCCAAACGTCAGTGAGATTCGCTCTAAAATCCCGCGGTGCCAGGGGGAAGCGAATGTCCCGGCAGAGGCTCGCGTCAGGGATCCAGGATGGTCACCCCGCCACTCCAGATCTCCGGGACTCGCGAACGCAGTTCCAAAAACTGCTGGACCTGTTTGTCATCGGGGCGACAGTGTCGTATCTGTGTAGCACATTCCACACGCAAATCGAGTTCCAGCACGGGCACTTCTTTCACCCAACGTTGAAGGATCTCGACAACCGAATCGTCAACGATTTCAACAGAGTCGAGCCGCATGATTGCGAAATCTGCTCCATCCCGGAGGATGGTATCACCGGAAGGAAGTGTTTTCTGAACCAGTTGGAGATACTCACGCAATAGTGCAGGGGAAAGCGGCAATGTCTTGGGGTCCTCGGGCTGAAGGGCTCCGTGAGTCAGCCGATCGGCAATGATCCAGCAGGCCCGTCCTTCTCCCGGTAAATCCCCAGCGTTGGCCAGCAACGGCTGCTGTAGCCATTCACTCATTTCGAAAGGAAGCATGGACTTCAGTTGATCGCTTTGAGCGAGTGCGACCTGGAGATCTCTGGCGAGTTGAGGAGTCAGCCAGTTTCGCCAGTAATAAAGCGGCATCGCTGCAGAGAGGCCAATCGGGGTGGAATTGACACCGCCAAATAGCCCCTTGCTCTCGTAGTGGTTTTCGTCTGCCAGTAAAGAGATTGTGGTCTGGACCAGTTCGTCGTCAGCAGGAAATCCCACCAGAAGTTCGAGCGCTTGACCCCGATCCTGAGGGGTGGGGCTCTTCAGTTTCTGCAAGAGAAAGTGCCGGCCTTTGGGCCCAAAAGCAGGCCAGACGTGGACAAGCCTTGAATGGAATCGTCCGTCGCGGCCTGCCAGTTCAAAGAGTTGGTCCAGAAATGGCGCCGACTCCTCCTGCAGTGACCTCATAAATTCAATTCCACAGTTGACATCATTTACGCTCTTTGACGAAAGCCAGTCTCGCGCCAGCGTGAGCAGCCCTTCCCGATCCAGGGTGAGTTGCCAGCGCAGGGCGGCTGCCGGGTCTCTCACTCTCGCTCCGAAAACGGAGGAGGCGTCCGACAGCAGAAGCTTCGTGGCCCGGTCGATTTCTTGCCGTTGGAAATCGTCGGGCTGCATTCTGGCCAGCAGTCGCAGCGCGTCGAACCGAAAGTCGGGGGACTCATCTTTCAGTTGTTCGAGCAGGACCTCAAAAACTTGTGGAGTTAGTTCTTTCGCACTGAGAGACTCAATCGCCAACTTGCGGGTTTTCCGATGAGGATGCGACACCAGCTGCAGGGACAATTTCTGCAGTGCGGGCACCTCTTGCTCCCGGAAATGCAATATGACATCGTAGAGGAACGTTGCGGGGATTTCGTTCAGATGCTGCTGTAGATCTGCCACAATTTCTTCTGCATGTCCGGCAACCGAATGCAGGATCAACCGGACCGCCAGCCAAGACGTCGCAGACTGCTCCTGCCTCAAATAGGGGAGTAGCAACGGGAGCCATCGCTGCATGTCATTGGGAAGAGTTCCCACACCGAGGATTCCCAGCTGCTGGACACGCAGATCGGCACTTTGGAAAGCCTCCGACAGGATTCTGAAGCACTCCGCATGCTGTGGTTCCCGACGCAGCTTCAGCACAGCGGCGCAAATTCGCTCCCGTTCGCTTCCGGCCAACAGCAGAGCGACCTGATCCTCGGGCAGTTCATCCAGATCACCCAGCATCGTCCAGGCAGCAGCCAGAAAACGAAGCTCTTCATTCCCTGTCGACAGCAGCCTGCGGAGCCCCGGCCAATGCTGCAGTTTGAGATGGGGTGCAACTGGCACCCATTCGAGAAAGTCGCCAGTCAGTTCAAGTTGCTGTTTGGCGAATTGTTCCAGCAGCAGTTCCACGCTCCTCACGGAGAGTTCACCTCCGAGAGGATCGAAGACGTCGCAGGGTTCTATGATCCCACTAAAGGCCAAGGCCAACAGCGCCCGCAGACCATTTTCGCTGTGCTCTCGGGAGCAGAGCAGGGCAGTGGCGAGAGACCGCTGTCCGTCATCGACACCCGCTTCAATCAACCCCTGCAGCCGCTGCACGAGTTTTGTTTCGCTTCCGCCGGCAGCCAGATAGGCACAATATGCCAGCTCCGGATACTGAAAATCGAAATGCCGCTCCACTTCGTCGGCCAGCGGCAGATCGTACATCTGGACAAGCAGCAGTCCCCGTTCGATCTGGTCTTCATCATCCGTCGACAACTGCTGTCGCACACCCTCTAAAGTCGGGGGCGGAATCAGTTCCGCGTGGGCCAGAGACTGGCAGCCCACCACGAAGAGCAGAATGCCGACGACGAATGCTGATTCTGAGCGAATCATGGAATTCTCCGGAGTGCGCCCGGGGCGTCCAATGTTGAACGACCTGCTCGACCTCACAAAATCGTTCCTGCACCAGTTGATGCCGCCTGCACTACTTCCAGTTTCCGCTGAGAACGAAGGCCGCCCAGAATTCCGGAGCCAGCTGCTTCGGATTCTCGTCGGCCGCAGCATCGGATTTCACTCTGCGGAGTCCCCGTGCTTCTGTCGAGGCCTTCGCCCAGACTTCCTGAGGGTGTTCCAGCATCCACAGCTGTGCTTCTCGCAGCGCATCCAGACGCGAGAGACCTCCCCCCTGCAGATTCCTGTAGAAGCGCGCCATCAGGACCTGAGTGGCATGGTCGTTGACTTTCCAGAGACTGGCGATGGTGGACCGCACCCCCGCAATCTGGAAGGCCCGCTGAATGCTGATCAGTCCGTCGCCGTGCGTCATCTGGCCGATACCCGTTTCACACGCGGAAAGCACCGCCAGATCGACTTCGGACAACGGAAGTGACGCAATTTCATCGGCTGTCAGAATTCCGTCATCGGTCTGTTGCGGGTCCGGGGAATTGGCCCCCGCGAAGGCGAGTCCGGAGAGCAGCCCGGGATGATAGGCATCGATCGACTCGGTATTGCCATAACGATACGAGTTGACTGCGAGCCCCGATGCATCCCCAGCAGAGCGACGGGGAGCAAAGAACCCATGCGTGGCAATATGCAATGTGCGGCAGTCGGGGGCGAACTGGCGGAACGCCGCTTCACTGGCCTGCTGCTTCACCAGCGACCGGATCTCCCCGGAGGATTGGTCGGTTCCCTTGCGGAACAGCCCGGCAATCGCTTCGACCTCGGTGGCAGTTCCCGGCAACGGCGTGAAGACCTGCCCCCCCCGTACGGCCTGCGGCAGTTCCTCCGCAAGTGCGACAGAGGACTTCGGTACCGCCTCAGCTGCCTGATAATCGATATCACCTAACAGCAGCAGTCGGTGGGAGGACTTCGTCAGAGGAGACAGCGTGCTGGTCATCAGCTGCGGGACGGTCACCACAGCCAGACGATGATCCTGCAGCAGATAAGTCTGAGGAGCCCGCCCCGGAAGCGCGCTGAAGGGGAGTTGTCCCAACGGGCCGTCTGGAGAGATCAGCACCAGTTGAGCGTCCCCCAGATGGTCACTGACGGGATCCCAGAGAAGCCTGCGCAGCGCAGCCCCGGCAGCGCGACCGTCGGTCGTTGAGCCGAAAGATCGACGCCAGCTTTCGATTTCGGCTTCAATCGGGGCGAGTGGTCCCAGCCGAATCGTCTGCATGAAACCATCCGAACGGATGAGTGTCGCCAGCAGCTGATACTCTCCGGGTGCTCCCGTCAGCGAGCTGTTCTGATAGGCAAAATAGTCGATGAAGAGGGAATCCGGCGGCAGGGACTTCAGGAAATCTTCCACCGTGGCATGGCTGGAGAGATCGAGATACGTCAAAGCCGCAGCAGAGAGCTGTTGCTCAAGACTCTCCTTCAGCTGGCTCAGGTTCTGTGTCTCCTGTTCGATCCGGACAAACTCGGGAGCATCTTCCGCCAGCGGCTTTTGCTGGGCCGACTTGAGGAGTCGGTTCGTCAGACCTGCCAGTTGTTCGTGAAAGGCTTTGACCTCGGCGTGCTGCATCAGCTGATGCAGGTTGCGCTGTCTCAGTTGAGATTCACCTTTCCAGCGGTAGATTTCGTTGAACCGCAGTCGCGCAGCTGCGGGGGTCTGCCGATCAAGCGACAGGTACAGATCGAGGCTTTGGCGGGAATGCTCGCGCAATCCCATCTGCTGCCGAGGCGAGAGTGCATACATCGAATGGTCGAGTGCTTTTCTGGAAATCCGCAGCGACTCTCGGGCAGCTGCTTCAGCGACCGCAATGTCTCCCAGCGCCTTGGCGACGAGTGCGCGTTTCAGCAGGGCCCGTGAGTAGGCACGACTTTCCGGTCCGTGCCGCTGCTGACAAAGCTGCAGCGCTTCGATGGACAGTTCTCTGGCTGTCGCCGGCTCGTGGCAGGCCAGCATCAGATCGGCCATCTCTTCCGCGACTTGTGGGGAGAGGCTGCCTGTCGACAGTTGCTGACGGATGATTTCGAGCATTGGACGAGCCAGCTCCAACGCGGGTTCGGTCTGCCCGGAATCGGCCAGCAATCGCGCCAGCTGAACTCTGTCCCGCATCGATCCATCGGAATGAAAGCCATCGGGATAGGTTGCAGCCAGTTGCTGACTGAGAGCCAGTGCTTCATCCAGTTTCCCCTGCCGCTGTCGAAATTCCGCGAGCTGCCGCAGGCACCGGCGATCGTCAGCGAGATCTTGTGACTGCCTCGCCTGTGCATGCTGCAGTGCGAGCCGCAGCAGGACTTCCTCGCGTGCGGGATTCTTCTGGTACTGCATAATCCGGGCACAGCCCAGCAGGACAGACACCGGCGGAGTCGGTTCCGCCTCTCCCTGGCCTTTCAGAACTCGCATGACCAGACCGTAGTACCGATCGGCATTGCTGAAATCACCCAGTTCCAGCGAGGTCTCAGCCAGTTCCAGATAAGCTCCCGCGTATTCATTGAGACTCACCTGGCCACCGGGAATCGACTGTTCCACAAGTCCCAGATAGGTCTGCCGCAGTCCGAGTTCCAGATGAGGCTTCCCCTGATTCCGGAAGTACAACGCGAGCTGGTGATAGTTGGCGCGGAAGCCTTGAGTCTGATGGGCTTTCGCCGCCCGCCAGATCCCCTCGAACAATGCACACAATGCGTAACGGGGTTCGCGAGACGGGTTCAGCTGCCTGCCCAGAGAGAGGCAACTGGTGAGCGCCTCGGCGGTCTGTCCCTGTTGCTGAAAACGATGTATCGCCTGTCCCGCGAGCAGATAGGCAGCCCGGGAATCACCCTGCTGGATCGCGTGTGACGCCAGCAGGTCGGCCACGTGATGGACGTCTGTTGGTTCGCAATGCTGGACGATCTGATCGTAGAATTGCGTCAAGATCGTCACGGCTTTCTCAGTCTGACCGCTGGCCTGCAGCAGCAGACCGTACTCCGCCGAATCTTTGACGGCAGCAGGGTAATGCTCCCCCAGTTGCGAGGCATTGAGCTTCTGGAGTTCCAATGCCACTTCCAGGCTTTTCGGGAGTTCCCCGGACCGCTGGAGCAAGGCCCGGCAATCCCGGAGTGGACCGCAGAAGATCGTTGTCGAATCAGCCTGGGCGGACCGGAGCAACTGACAACGTTTCTCGGCGGCAGCCAGTGCTGTCTTCAAATCGTTCTGCTGGAGCGCGGCCTTGACCTTTTCGAGCTCTGCGAGCGACTCCCCGAAGAGTTGACGCTGAACAGGGGTCATTTTCATTTCGAACTCATGCAGGCGGGCCGCCGTCCGGGCATCGACGGTGGCGGGGGCCTGCTCGCCAAAACGCTGTCCGGTTCTCTCCAGCTTGAGATTCAGGTAATCGAGCGCGGTCCGGGCATCCCCTTGGGCGGACGCCTGCGTGGCGAGCCAGCCCAGCGTGCTCAGCACCTCATCGTGAACAGGGCCCAGCATCTCTTCTTCCAGCGCCAGCATCTTCCTGCCTGTTACAAGTGCCTGAGCCCGATGGGGACCAGCCGCTTCCTGCTTCACCTGTTCCCAGAGCTGGTTCCGCTGCTCCAGCAGACTCAGTTCGGCCCCTGCATACGTGGACCAGCTTTTGAATTCTGAATCGCTCACTTTCTCAGCGGATTTGACGCTGCCATCGGCCATTCCCACCACGAACGTTCCGATCGGCAGTCTGTACAGGCTTCGGCCGGTGTCACTCTGCGGAACTTCGAAATCCTCAGGCTTGGTCCAGACCACAGGCTTTTCGGCAGCCACCAGCAGGGCGGTGTTGCTCGTGCCGTCGGTGATCTGATTCAGCTGTACGCCGTCGGTAAAAATCGTTTTCGGACCGGTCACCGCCAGCAGTCGGGTCGTGCCATCTTCAATGGTTCCATCGCGACGTTCATAGACCGCTGGAATCCGGGCGATGAGTTCGCGATTGTGCGGACTGTCCCACGGTTCATCGAGGTGAAAGCGTGCAAACAGGTCCTGTTCACCCATGAGAGGCAGCAGTCGTACCCGCCAGCTCAGCAGCGGCTTTCCGGTGGAATCGACATAGTTCCCGGGGAATCGGGAATTCACGTCATAATACAGATGCCAGTTCAGCAGCACCGCTTTGATCGACTCCCGCGGGCCTGAAAACGTTCCTGCCGTTCCGGGCTGTTCGTTGAGCACACGTTTGAAATGCGCCTGCAGATCGCGGTTGGCATCGTCTTTCAGTTCAGCCACCGGTGAGCGGGCGACATCCCCGGGCGGAAGGCAACGCATGGCCAGTTCCGCTGCCCACCCCCGGACGTAAACGTCCGGCGATTTCAACAGCCGGTAGATTGTGTCTCTGGCCATTTGACGATTCGTCTGATGGCGGGCTTCGACCTCAGGTGGAATCGCTGTCCCCTGAATCGCACTCTCCCGGCTGAGTTGTTCGTACTCTTCAAAGAGATGATGTCGGGCATCCTGCAGTAGACTGCGAATCATCGAACGATCAGTCAGAGCGACTTGCTGTATTAACCGCAGAGACTGCTCCAGAGTCGCAGTAACGGGTTTTGGTGTCGCCTCGACGGACGGTGGATCGGTGACAACCTTGCCATCGCGATAGTGAAATAAAATCGAGAGCTGCTCATCGCTCGGAGCCCACGGACTTTCAACGTGTCCATCGAGAAAACCCAAGAGAACCGCACCCTGGGGATGCTGTTGCAGCTGTGCGAGAATGTCTTTTTGGAGGGGAATCAAGTCTTCCGGTTTGGACCAGGGAACCTCAGCGCCGGTTTCCACCAACACAACGGTCTGACTCAGCCCGTCGGTGACGTCACGGAACGAAACCCCGTCGCCGAATGCGGTCTGTGGGCCATCGACGGCGCGGACCCGTGTCATCGCAGGCTGGGCGGGCAGCCCCGGCGACCGAAATACGTCAGGCATTTGTGCAAGCAATTGCCGGTTGTGCGGCCCGTCCCACGCTTCATCCAGCTTGAACTGCTGAAACAGTTCGCCATAGCCCAGTTCAGGAAGCAGCCGAACACGCCAACTCAACAGCGGCTGTCCCTGAGCGTCCAGAATGTTCTGAGGCAGCTTGCCTTCACGATCGTGGTAAATCATCAACGCCAGCAGGGCCTGCTTGTAGTTGTTCTGGCGTTGCATATCGTAAGCCGCCTGCCGTGAGAGCATGATGAATGGCTCCAACAGGTGGGCACCATCCCGCATGGACCGTGTGAGTGACGGAAGGTGAGAGTCGCTGAAGTGGAGCGGACGGGCAGGGGCATCGTGCTGAATCTTTCCCAACTGCGTCTGCACCTGCTGCGCAATTTCCCGCAAGCGGGGGTGCATTGACTGAGGCAGACGGCGGGCGATGGCTTCCTCTCCCAGCTCCACCATCCGGTTGAACTCTCCCGTCATCGTGGCTGCCCACGTTTCCAGTGCACCGGTATCGGTGACATCCGTCCGCTTGGTCAGTTCAAGATCGAGACGACTCCCCGTTTTGCCGAACGCCATTGCCACCTGCAACTGGGCCAACTCTGCGGGAACTGACAGCATCAGTTCCGGGAATGAGCCGGCTGCGGGGACCGATATGCCTTCGTCGAAGACCTGGCGAATCCGCCCGGCATCCAGCGCCAGCCACACGTTGCATTCCGGGGGAAGGGAACGCACCAACGGCGGTAACCCCGTGGTCGCCTCCACGTCGCGCTCCAGCAATTGCTGGATGTTGTCCGCGTTCTCCAGCAGCACGATGGTTCGGGGATCGATCATGACCAGATCGTGACCGCCCAGCATCCCTCCCTGCAGTTGTCCCGCATGTCGATAAGACGGGAGGGGACGATCCGCAATCCGCTCAGCCCCCGGGGCGAGCCAATCCACCAGCAGGCCCGCCGGCATTTCATGAAGAAAGCGGAGTACCAGATAGGTAACGGGCCCGGGATGTTCCGGATCGACTTCCTGCCAAAAGGCAATCTCACCGATTTGCGAAGGGGGAACCGGCAACAGTTCCAGAAACGGCACGTCTCCCAGAATCTCGAACTCCGTCGAGGCGACCAGTTCGGCAGGTCGCAGCCAGACCGCGCCGATGGCATTCGACGAGATCAGGCTGCGCACTGGCTGAGAATTCGAAGGGGTGTCGGCTGCAGTAACCCCAAGCGGAATGACCAGCAGCAGCAACCAACCGGCCAGCAGCGCGCAGCAGGTCCGTCCGAAATAACAGGGGTTCATAGTCACATCTCGCCGCGTTGACAGAATTGAAGAATACCCGAAGAGCCTGTCACCATTCTAACTCGGATCAAGAATGGCTTACAAGAATGGCTTAACAGTGTTCCAGAAGATTTCTCACGATCGGATCAGTGCAGTGAAGTGCCCCACGCCTGGGAGGTCGCGTTCCGGTGCTTCTGCTGTCCGTGGCGTCTGTGTGAGGAGGATGTCTATTCAGGCGGCCCCCACTCCTCCAGAAGTTCCCGACCTCCATTCTGCCTGAATGTTTCAGCTGTTTTGAAGCATTTTAACGGTGAATCTCCCATTCTCTTCACGCGCAAATGAGCCCCTCACCACATGAAACGCTTGCTGCGCGGGGACGGAAAAGAGCAACCGGACCTAGCTGTTGGTCCAGGCAGCGAAGAATCGGCCCTCCGCATCAGAGTCGCCAATCACAATCAGCTCTGCTCCGGCTGGTAACGGCTGATGGGGATTCGGATTCACTTCGAAGACTCCGTTCTGCACGACAGCAACAACATTACAGCCGGTCGTCTGTCTCAGCCGACTCTCCGCCAGCGACTGCCCGACCAGAGCCTTAGGCACCGGCAGTCGCACGATATCCAGACCTTCGGCCAGCAGCAGAATTTTCCCCTGCTGCAGCAGATTGAAGATCACGTTCGCGCCGGTCGAGGCGTAGGACATCACAAAGTCAACCCCCGCGCGGTGCAGAGTAGTGATGTTGCGGTCCTGATTGGCTCGCCCCACAATCTGGATGTCAGGCCGCAGCCGCCGACAATAAATCGCCAGGTAAACGTTCATGTCATCGTCGTGAGTGGTGATGACGACCGAACTGGCCTCCATGATTCCGGCCCGCTGCAGCACTTCCAGCTGGGCGGCGTCTCCAATGACATAGTTCTCGGTATCTGTGGCCCGTTCCGGAAGCCGTTCCACAATGCGATAGTTCACCGACTGTCTCGCGAGCTCGCGAGCGGTCGCCCGTCCGACCCGTCCCCCACCCAGAATGACCACGGGGTGGCTGGAGTCGCGATAGATGCAAAACAGGCTGTCATACTCATCCAGCTGCGAGCGGCTCCCTGCCAGAACCAGAACGGAAGTGGCGGTCAGAACCGATTCGGGCCCGGAGATGTGAAATTTCCCCCGGTCCCACAGCCCGATTACCGTCACCTGCGCGTGATCTCCCAAGCGAATCTCACGCAGCGTGCGACCGACCATCGGCGTACCGGCCACCACCGCCTCGGCAATCAGCAGATCCCCAAAATGCCCAATCACCCGACTGCGGGCGTCGCGGCCGACCACGTGTCGGGCCAAAGCTTCTCCGAGCATCTCGCTCAGCTGAAGAACATGCGTGCAACCGGCCAGTTCCAGAATGTCGATCGACGGCTCAGCTGCGGCAGAAGCAACAATCGAAATCGACTCTGATGTTTCCCTCACCGTAAAGGCGATGTTGGTGTTCGTCGTGTCCTTCTGCAGGGCCACCACGAGTGCGGCCTGCTTCACCTGCGCATTGTAGTACGTTTCAGGGTCATCGAAGTTCCCCAGCATGACCCGGTAACCTTCATCATGCAGCCGCAGCGCTTCCGTCAGATCTGCCACGAGCAGGACATAATTGACATGCGAGCGGTTCAACCGGCGGATCAATGTCTGCTCCACCGGACCCAGGCCGGTCAGAATGACGTGTCCTGCCATGGAAGCCGGCAGAGACCGTGGCGCGCGGGCGGCAGCCTGCGCCTCCAGCCAGGGGACGTAAAAAAACTGGATGAACATGAACGGCAGAACCACCAGCATGAACACCGTCCCGGAGAGCAGCACAATGACGGAAAAGATCCGGCCCAGATCTGAAGAGAATGTGATGTCTCCGAATCCGAGAGTCGACATCACGGTCAGGGTCCAATACGTCCCGGTGACCCACGAGTATTCTTTCCCTTCCGCCCGCATCAGGAAATGAAAGGCAAGCGAATAGACGGCGACCAGTGCCATGAACACCAGCAGCATGCGTGCGAGGATCAGCAGATTGCGACGGCGCGCGGGATTGGTCAGAAAGCTCAGACTGATGGCAAGCGATTTCATGAGCAGCGATCATTGAGCTCGGGAATGAGACGGTTGCAGGCTGTGGGGAGAATACCGTGCCCAGCGACGCCGTCAAATGGCTCGGTCCGGCCTTCTGGAGCACCGGGGGATCTGCCTTCCTCCATCAAAAAACCAAATCGCCGGTAAGCACCAGCATTCCGAAGCAGATATTAGGGCCAGCGGCGAATGCGAGTGGAAGAATGACATCTCGCTTCCAGGACAGGCCGGCGACGCCTGTCCGCTGGTGGAGTCAGCAGCAGCCTGAGCGTAATTGGAATCTGGATCGCTATCCCAGATGGCTCCTGCCCTCAAAAGCCAGTGTTTTCGATTCCTACGGACCACTATAACAAAAGACCGCTTGCAAATTCGCGAGCGGCCCTTTGGCGTACAGAACAGTGGAGGCGGCGGGGAATTGAAACGGAATGCAATTCCTGCAACCACTTTTCCAGAAATCAGTTGCAGCGAATCGCATGCGGTGAATCCAGAAATTGTCAGCGTCCTTGCTTCTCTGGGTGTCCGAGGCTGTCGTCGCTTGCCCCAGATTTGATTGCTGTGATCAAAGCATGGCCTGTATTCAACACTACAGCCAGAAGCGTGATTCACATACTCTGCACCGAGGCCTTAAAGTGAGCAAGCAATACGTTCATAAAACGAGTTGATCAAATCGCTCCCGCAATAGCGGAAAATCAATTCCCGCTAGCCCTCTAGCTTCAACGATCTCTTTGAGATCAGAGTCATCTAAAGGAATAATGAATCCACGTTGGTCCCTTGCTGTGTCAATGCAGCGTTGCATAAACAGATCCTTGTTCTTTAGTTGCCGACAAACAAGAACTCCAACTTTTCCTCTTTGTGGCGAGAATCGTCCAGAGAGCTGATCCAACTCAGGATTTGCAGGATCACTCGCGTAGTTCTTACATTCAACAAATATATACGGACAAGTGTAGTGCTGGTGAAGCCACCAAAAAAATCCTGATCTCGCTGCATTTGTATAAGTAATATCGACGATTTTCCGGCCGTCATGGATTTTGGTTTGTAACTGTGGAGTGGCCAATGCCGGGTAGAAAAGCGCCGAAAGCAGTTTTTCAACGGCCTTCTCGTACGCTGTCGCCGATTCACGACCTGTACGAAGTTGAATCACAGCCTGAAGCAACTCATCCCAATCTGGAGGTTTCGATCCTTCTGCCACAGCGATCTGATCGTGGTTCAATGGCGGTAGTGGGTTGACCTCCTTGTGTTCGCGATAGCGACGAATTACTTCAGGAAGCCGAATCGATTCTCGTTCATTCACATCCTTCCCACTCCCAAACCTATTTTTAAGGGACTTCTTTGTCACTTTGCGCCGACCTGTCTTGAGCACTCGCACCAAAGAGGAAGCAGGATCATTTAGAGCTTCCTGCTGAAGTTCCGTCAGAATATAATGTTGGTAATATTCTCCGGCATCATACGCGAGCTTTTGGCGGATGATCACCTTAGGAACTAAAATCAACTTCCCAAATTTGGTAACAGGTAATTCAACATACTTAGAGTGCCATGCCTTCTTGGTTGGGTCCCAGAGGGGGCCGGAATCAACTTGTGATCGCAAAGGAATTCCGTATAATTCACAAACGGTCCTCGTATAGCGAATAAGCGGTTCGCGGATAATGTTGGTCGTGATATCCGACACTCGGTCAGCATCAACATTTGGCACCATTAAGACTGTATCTTCTAAATCTCTCATCAATCCAGTGCTTACGGCAGTGCTATTGCAGAGAGACTGCCACAAGTCCGTTGCTAGGTCTCTTCCTACGCCGCTCCCCTGCGATCGCCCCACAGACATGCCAAGATGCGTCTCATTTGGCTCCCTCAAGGAAGCAAGCAGCAACTTTGCCTCTGAGTGCTTGCCTCCCCTAATGGCATTCAGCACTGTCTCAAAGAAATCTTCAAGCAGGCCCACACACTCATCGCCCCACTCGTCGGGAAGCATGCGGATAGCATGTGGATCAACAAAAAGACGTGTGTCATTTTCGATGTCCACATCAACGAAATCGAGCGTCGGTTGGCTTCGACCTAGGTTGTAATACTTAGAAACCCGCATTTGGCCCCGCATATGTCTGAGAAGACGACCGGATTTCAATTAGTATCATACACTCAAGGCTTTCTCTCAAGTCAACGAGCACTCTGTTCAGAACTCGCAGGTAAACGCGACAAGCCACTCAAATGGAATCGGTCGCTCGCCTGGCAGTACGGAGAATCGCAGTTGCCGTCCATGATTTTCCGGTTGATGTCGAATGACCGCCCTGATTCAACCGGTTGGCGATGGATTGGTAGCTGGCTCCTTGTTCTCTCATTTCATTGATGGTCGGTAGCAGAAAGGAGTAGGCTTCGTTGGCCGCTTTTGTCCGGGCAATGGCGGCGGCTTTTGTGGCTTGTTTCCAGCCGCGTTGATCTTCTCTCCCGGTCCAGTGGCCGTCACGGGATGATCACCGGCAACAGTCTGAGATTCGGAAGTGGGGGGGAGGGGATCCGGGGATTCCGAATCGCCAGGCTGCCATCGTCGGGTGCCGTCGAATTTCTGTTTCCTATTTTTTCTCGATGGGCAATGTGACTGTTTTGCCCCCACGGGAAAGAATACCGCCGGGAGATACGGATCCCCTCTAAAAAAAACATAAGAAGGCCGGTTGTCACAGATTGACAAACCGGCCTTTTCAGTGGAGGCGACGTAGAACTCGCGCTGGCACGGTATTCTCATACTCTGATGGCCGACGAAGCCCAAGCCTTAGAATTCTTATTCGTGCTGTCGTCGGCATTCCATTCTCCGAGACACCATCAGGAGGAACTTCTCGCAACCGGCACTGACGGGCGAAAAAGTGTCTTACAGACGGTCTTACAGAAGCCGATCGCGCAGGACCGCATATCCGTGCAGCAGTCCGCATTCGGGGAGCGCTCCGGAACTCAGCCTATCGTGAACCGCAAAAGAGCAGCCAAGTTGCAGAAATCCTGCGAAAACAGCAGCAATACGGCGGAAGAGAAGAAAGCGGAGAGGGGGAGATTCGAACTCCCGGTACCTTGCGGCACGCCGGTTTTCAAGACCGGTGCTGCAATGTTGCAAACATCAATGGAAAAAGGGGTTGTGGATTCGCGAATTGCTGTCTTACAGGCTGGCTTACAGAATCCGACCGCATTTCCAACACTCTCGGCATCGACTGATTCTCGACTCATTCGGATTGTAGAAAGCTGGGAATCTCTTCCTGAACCGATTCGAGCGGGCATTATGGCCCTTGTTGTGGCATCCGGAAAATGAACGAAGTGCTTGGCTAATCCGGACAACCCATCACAGCGGGTGACGGTCGGCCAGCGTTGGAGCTCTTACCATCCAGTGTTCGCCACGACGGAAAAGGGGAGGGGGGGGTATAGAAGGTGGGGGCAAAGTCACAGGTAACCGCACTTCAGCGGCGCATGCCCATTGGCAAGTTTTGAAGTGCTTTTCATTGCCGTCCTAAAAGATTCTACAGCAATTGAACCTGATGTCTGCACATGTGTTCCGCCTCTCATCGATCAAAATTTGCACTTTCACTCACGAGGTGGAGTATCAATTTTACCGGACTTCCGGAGACGAGCAGTGCCAGAATCATACGCGACGTCGCCAATCGTCCCGTCTTTGATCTTCTCAATCATCTCATCGATCACGGGCAGCGGCAGCAGGAACCATTCTCTGGGTTCTACTCCCGCGCCGAAGCGATCCTTCAATTCGAGATCAAGTCGAGCATTGGCGAAGAACCTGTGAATGAGGGCTTCTAAAGCCTTTCGGTTGATGTTGGCAAGCTTGTACTCGGCAACGATCTCCACGTCAGCCAGGAGGAACGTGGGGTCCTTTCTGGCGTTGGCCACACGCTTTTTGACGCTGCCACCAGTGACACCGATCTTGTGAATTGCTTTCCGGTGTTCGGCAAGGAAGGGATGATCTGACAGGCTTCTGAGGACATACACTGAGCCGGTCGCCTGGTCTCCCTCCTCCTCGTTGTCCAGAAACAAAAGTTCACCCTGCTCCCGGTCAGTGATACGCCGACTGGAATCATCTTTGTATAAAGCGCGTTGCAAGGAGCGGAGCAGCAGGTCACTTTCAGTGCCGTTGTCATAGATCACGCGAAGCCTGCGATCTGTCTTTCCGTAATCTGTTACAAATTCGTCGCCTACCTTGGCTACGAACACTTTCTGACCGTCCAGAATGAAAAGGTGCCCTTCCTTGATCGCCGCTTGCTCTCCGTACTTTACGGTCTTGCGCTCGCCTGCCTCAAGTTCCTGTTGAACCGTCTCGAACAGCGGCTTGAACAGATGAAAATCGGGACAGGGGGTGCGCTGTGCGATCTCCTCAGCACCCTTGATCTCTGCTCTCGGCCGAACATGGACAAGATTTGTAATATCGCCCTGAGACACTAAGTCGATTCCCAGTGCCTGCAGGAGCGCTTCGTCGTCCTGGTCCGCATCACTCGTGGCGGCTGTTGAGGAGCTTCCCTTCGATCCGAGCAATCCGTGCTTGTCCAGGCCGCTTAGCACGGTACGGCATTCTTCAGATTCTCTGATCCGGTCCAGGCGGACGGCATACATGCGCTCGAAAATATCGCGCCCCTCACCATGCTCTGGACCTCGCCCGTTTGCTTCAAAGAATCTCTCGATCTCCTCAAAGCCTGCAATAATCCGCTGCTCGCGGGGAGTACGCCCGCCTGCTGCCTCCGGCTCGGTCTCGACGCCGAGTTCCTCCAACAGATCGAGATCTTCTTCTGTGACGTTTTTTTTCTTAGCCATTCTTGCTCGCCTTCACTTCTCGTTGCAGAAAGGCAATCCCCTCCGCCATCCGCTTTTCCCAGGGGTCCGCAGCGGTGAGCGACGGCAGCCGTCCCTTCTCCTCTTTGAATCGCTTAGCCCGCTTTGCCAGATCACGGGCTTCGTCCAGCGTCATCGTGACTTTCTTGGCCGTGATAATCTCGGCCACCTGCCGAAGCCGTTCTTCGCTCATGGACTTCGCCAGAATCGCGTACGCCTCGCCGAACGGGTTAATCCGGTCAATCAAGTCGATTTCGAGTTCCTTCACCGATAGGGCGAACTTTCGCACTCCGTCGATCAGTGATGTGTTCCCCTTTTCACTTGCATCCGGCGCCTCTAGCATCTTCTTAGCCTGCTGAACAAGGTTCAGTGCGGCGATGGCATGTTGGCGGACCGCTTCCTGATCCTCATGGTCGAGGTTCGGGAACTTTTCTCTGATGATTTTCCCCATGCGAACCTGGGTCAATTCTTCCGGCACCAACTCCTCATCGAACAGTCCCCGTTCAATGGCCTGTTTGTCCTGAACGAAGGCCGTCACCAGTTCCGTTAGATCTTCACGGCAGATGCGTTCCGCTTCCTCGCTTTTCGGTTCCGCCAGCCCCTTGATTTCCAGTTGGACCGTTCCGGTCGTGGGATCGACACCCACATTACACTTGTTGGGATCGTAACCGCCGTCTCCGTAATCCAGTCCGGGAGTTGCAACATTGGCCGGGGTCTTCGGCCGGAACTCGAATCGCGGGGCCAGCACCTGTTCCATCAACAAACTGGCAGAAATGGCCTTCAGGGTGTCGTTCACGGCTTCGACGACGGTGGCTTCCGTGGCATCCGGCTCCGCGATGAGATTGGTAAACCGCGCCCGTGTCTTGCCGGGAGCATCGCGGGTGGCCCGGCCGATGATCTGCACAATCTCTGTCAGGCTCGACCGGTAGCCGACCGTCAAGGCATGTTCGCACCAGATCCAGTCAAAGCCTTCCTTTGCCATCCCCAGGGCGATAATGATGTCCACATGGTCACGGTTGTTCTTCTGGGCCGAGTCTTTCAGCGCGGCCGAGACCTTGTCACGCTTCGTGGCGTCGTCTTCGACCAGGTCAGCGATCTTGAGGATTTTCCCCTCTTTTGTCTTCACGAGTTGGAAGCCGGTCTTTGGGTCTGTTCCCTGCCAGTCTCCCAGTTCCTCGATGATGTGCTCCACTTCCCGGATTTTGTCTTTCGTGCTCTCTCTGGCGTTCACGTTGGGAATATGGAGGATCGTTTTCTCAGCTGAATTCAGGACATTCAAAATCTCATCGGTATAGCTGCCGGAGTAGAAGTAGTACCCAATGTCGAGTCGCTTCAGAAACTGATATCCGTTGAGTTGTTCGTAATAGGTGTAGGTCACCGTCTGGAACTTGGATTCATCCTCCGGGTGCAGCACCGCTTCCGCATCCCCTCGGAAATACGAGCCGGTCATCGCCACCAGATGGGTCTTGTCCCTGGCGACGAACTGGCGGACGTGTTCTCCCAGCCGGTTGTCCGGGTTCGCGGAGACGTGATGAAATTCATCCACGGCAATCATCCGGTCGTCGAACACTTCCACTCCAAACCGCTCCACAGCAAACCGAAACGTGGCATGCGTGCAGACCAGCACCTGATCATCGCTATCGAGAAACGCCTTAACGGAATCAACTTTTCCGCCGTTGTCACCGCCAGGGGCATTGCAAAGATTCCAGTTTGGTTTCACCTCCCAGTCGGCGAAGAACCCGAACTGGCTGAGCGGTTCATTATTGAAACTGGAACCGATGGAACGCTCCGGGACCACGATAATCGCCTGCTTCAGTCCCTGATTGTGCAGCTTGTCGAGCGCCACAAACATCAGGGCGCGACTCTTTCCGGAGGCCGGGGGCGATTTGATCAGCAGGTATTGCTCGCCCCGTTTCTGCCAGACACGCTCCTGCATTGGCCGCATGCCGAGAGCGTTCGACTTCGTGGAGCCGCCGTCTTGGGCGTATTTGACCGAAACCGATGGAATCACTTTATTCATGGTCACGGCCCTTCTGTTTGTTCTTCTTCAATTCGTCCTCCAGCTGTTCAATCTCCTTCAGATCCTCCGCATCGGCTGCAAGGGCGTCCGCTTCCCGCCGGTTCTGGTCGAACCTTTCGAACCGTTCGTGGACAATCCGCTTCATGTCCTCGTGGCTGACTTTGCCAGGTCCGTCCAGCACTGGCCGATCGCTAAACTGCAGCAGCTTGTCGACATTGTCCCGCCAGAAATCGAGGGTCAAATCGTTGCGTTGCTTCACCCGCAGTTCCGCCTGTTCCAGAAAGATCACCACCAGCCGGTTGAGCGTATCAATTTCGTCCTGGCTCAAATAATTCTTGGCGGTAATGACATCCTGCTTACGAACCCGCGAGCCACTCCAGCTGGTCAGGTTCATGTTGGAAGCGTTCGGATCAGCCCGTTTGAGGACCAGTTCGGCGGCTGTGTGACGAGTCACCGCATAGAGCAGCTTGTTCTGAACCTCCGCGAAGAACAACATCGTTTCCTGTTCCCGGATCTTGTAATCCGAACTCAGGGCGAACAGGTCCCGGACCTTCTGGTAGAACCGCTTCTCCGATGCCCGGATTTCCCTGATGCGGGCCAGTAGTTCATCGAAGTGATCCCAGCCGCCGGGATTTTTCAGGCGTTCATCATCCATGACGAACCCTTTGACGATGAATTCCCGCAGATGGGTGGTCGCCCATTGGCGGAACTGCGTCCCTCGCGATGAGCGGACCCGGTAGCCAATCGCCAGAATCAGGTCGAGGTTATAGAGCTGCGTCCGGTATTTCTTTCCATCGGCGGCAGTTGTCAAGGATTCCTTGACAACTGAATCCGACGACAATTCCCCTTCCTTGAGGATGTTTTTGGCATGCAGGTTGATGTTCTGTTTCGTCGTCTGAAATAGTTCCGCAATCTCCAGTTGCGTCAGCCAGATTGTCCTGTCTCTGACGCGGAGTTCCAGCCTGGTCTGGCCGTCTTCGCTGGTGTAGAGAATCAGATCACTCATGCGTCGGCCCCTTTCCGCTTCCGACCGGCAGGCTTCTTGGCCCCTTTCTGGGCGGACTGTTTGGCGGTCATCTGGGTGTACATCTCGAACAGCTTTTCCAGCCGTTCGGTGTCGTTCTTGAAGCGGCGACCGATGTAGATCCGTTCCAGCGTCTCATCGTTCCGGTCATGGGCTTCGCGCAAGTTCTCCGGCATCTTTTCCGGGTCGTAGAGATCGGCAATCGTGGCGGGAAAATGGGCTTCACGGGCCAGCAGAATCTCTTCCGCACAGCGGGTCAGGTCTGCTTTGTTCTGCTCTGTGAGCGTGGGGACCGGAAACGTGTTCCAGCCGAGCGTGTTGGAATAGCGATAGTCGGTTTTCATTCGCCCGCAAACGGTCGCAATCCAGACTGATCTGCGTCAAATTTCTGTACCAGGTGCTATGAAGGTTTGTTTGGGGAATCTCCGCTGTGCCGGCGGAGTGAGGCCGTAGGCCGAACGCAGCTGGCACAGCGGGCCGCGCCGGGGACCGTCCCCGAGCACTGGGCCGCGTACTCGGCCGGGGTCGCATACCCCAGTGAGCTGTGCGGTCGGTGATGGTTATAATCCTCTCTCCACGCCTCGGTCAGACGCTTTGCTGCCGACAGGCTCTCGAATTCTTCCAGCCCCAGGAACTCGTCTCGCAACCGGCTGTGGAAGCTCTCCGCGTAACCGTTCTCCCAGGGACTTCCCGGAGCAATGGACAGCGACTGGATCTTCAGTCGGCCCAGCCAGCCCCGAATCGCTTTGGACACGAACTCCGGCCCATTGTCGCTACGAATGGCCTGGGGCACGCCCCGCATTGCAAACAACTCCGCCAGCGTGTCGATCACATCTTCGCTGGTCAGGCTCCGGGCCACCTTGAGCGCCAGGCACTCCCGGGTGTACTCATCCACTATGCTCAGCCACTTCAGTGGACTCCCGTTCGCTGTCCGGTCGAACACGAAGTCCCAGCACCACGTGTGGTCCTGGTGCTCGGCCTTCCGGCGCTGGCAGCCGTTCTCGCTGACTCCCAGGCCGCGGCGTTTCCGCCGCTTTCTCGGCACTTTCAGCCCTTCCCGACGCCACAAGCGATACACCCGCGTATCGCTGGCCCGCCACCCTTCGTTCCGCAACAGACTCCCGATCCGGCGGTACCCGAACCGGGGACGACGCCCCACCAGTTCCCGCATCCGTCTGGTCATGGGGCCTTCATCACTCCGAGGCTGTGACTCGTAACGCTGGCTGCTGCGCGGTTGATCAACCACTTCGCAGGCCCTGCGCTCCGACACCTCGAACGTCTGCTGCAGTTCCTTCACAGCGGCTCGCTTTCGAGAAGGGCTTACCAGTTTCCCTGCTGAAGATGCTTCAGCATCCGGTTGTCCAAGGTCAGCTCAGCGACCACTTCCTTGAGATGCTTGTTCTCGTCTTCCAGTTGCTTGAGGCGCCTGGCCTCCTCGGACTTCATTCCGCCGTACTGGTTCTTCCACCGCAGGTACGTCGCCCAACTGATCTCCAGAGCCTGCAGTACCGCAGCTTCGTCCTGGCCGGCGTTCAGCATCGCTTCGGCGTCCCGCAGCTTCTTGACAATCTGCTCGGGCGTATGCCGCTTCCTTCGCTTCGTCGTCATTCAAGGTCTCCTTCGCCCCCTCCGGGGCCGCTGGAAACCTTCATACCATCTGGATCAGGTTTTCAAAGGCAGACCAAGACCAGATGCAGCTTGGAAGCAATGATCGCCATATTCCAGAGCGGTGCATCGAGTAATGCAAAAGCCAGATTGCTGACGATTGTACCCGGCGGACAATATCCGGCAGGCAGATACTCTCTGCTCTCGGACGACACACTTGGAACAATGACAACCGTTTCACCGCCGGTCTGGCGAACTTCTCCAAATCTGAATGGGACGGAAGCCAGATTTTTAGTCGTTAACCGACCAGATGCAGTACGCTGTCGTTTTACAGCCTCAAATCGACTCCCTAGCCATTCGTTTTGTCTTGCATCTGTATATTGAGACTCAGTGGTCCATATGCAGCGCCTTTCAATTCCGTTGATGAATTCTCTGGAGCCCAAAAACTTTTTGATGTATTTGGAGTCGACTTGATGCTTGCTTTTCACCTCTACAGCTTCATCAAAATTCATCAACAAGGCACCGCCATCGTTAGGCATATTTCCAAATGTCATCTCCGTTAAATCGGAAAGAGGCGAGCTTGAGTTTTCTACTATCACATTAGAAGCAGGAACAAGATAGGAATTGATGCTCGGTACATTTTTGACGGAAGTATTTCCGCGTTCATCTGTTGAAAACAGCTTGCGAACTCGCTTCGCATCGATAGAGAAACCGACAACGATAACAGTTACTCCGGCGTTGTGACTGGCTAGGTTTGCCCATTTGAAACTGGTGTGGGCAAAGACAATCTCTGCACCTGTTTTGTAAATAGCAGGCCAAAGAACTTGAACCTGACGACCTTGGCAGAGTGAATTCGTAGAGACAAATGCCGTGGCTGTTGAGGTGTGTGTTCCGTAATCTGCCGCTTTCAAAAACCAGCCAGCAACATAGTCCAGAGAAGCCCAGCTCTTTGTCCGCCCATCGAACAATAGTTTTAAGTCGTTTTTCTGGTCAGCGGACTGCCATTGGCTCCCTTTATATGGCGGGTTCCCACAAATGTACGTCTCGCCCCCTTCGTTCTCGAATTCCACTTCCGCCTGATCGACCGGTTTGCTGAACAGGTCATCGGCCCGGTGTTTCACCTGCTCTCCCGTCGGGGGACAGGTGCTGAGCCAGTCGAGTCGCAGGGCGTTCCCGCAGGTGATCCAGTTGTCTGCTTCCAGCGGCAGGAACTCCGCCAACGCGAGCTTTTCCCCGCGATAGAGGACATCGCACTGGTATTCCGCGATGATCAACGCCAGCCGGGCAATCTCACAGGAGAAGTGTCGAATCTCGATTCCACGAAAATTCGTCAGCGGAATGTCCGTCCGCCGGTCCGCTTCTCCCCGGCGCTGGTTGATCTCCGCTTCAATCGCCCGCATTTCCTTGTAGGCGATCACCAGAAAGTTCCCGGAACCGCAAGCCGGGTCAAAGACACGAATGCGGGCCATCCGGTTTCGCAGATTGAGCAGCTTCCGCGAATTGTCCCCCGCTTCTTCCAGTTTTTCCCGCAGGTCATCCAGAAACAGCGGATTGAGCACCTTCAGAATGTTGGGAACGCTGGTGTAGTGCATCCCCAGGGCGCCGCGCTCTTCATCGTCGGCAACCGCCTGAATCATCGAGCCGAAGATATCGGGATTGATCTTCGTCCAGTCGAGATTGCCGACATGCAGCAGATACGATCGGGCGATCTTGCTGAATTGGGGAACCGCCACGCTGCCGGAGAACAGGCCGCCGTTCACATACGGAAACTGATTGGCCCAGCTGGGAAGCTTGGCCGCCTTGCGGTCTTTTTCGTTTGACTTGACCTGCATCGCCCGAAAGATTTCGGAAATCACTTCATGCGTGTTTGAGGAATCCTTCGCACTGAACTGCTCGACCGTGGCTGTGAACAGTGTGGGGGAACGGAAGATGTTCGTGTCTTCCGCAAAGAAACAGAAGATGAGCCGGGCGAAGAAATGATTCATCTCCTGTCGTCGTTCGTCGGTGTCCCAGTCGGGGTTGGTCTTGAGCAATTCGACGTACAGGCGATTCAGCCGACTGGTGGCCCGGATGTCGAAGGCATTTTCTTCGATCTGCCGGACAGTGGAGATCCCAGCCAGCGGCAGGAAGAATGTGAATCGATCGGGAAAGTTCTGGTAATCACTGGCCAGCGTCTCGCCATCGATCAGCCGTTCGGCTTCCAGCGTGACGCCGTCGGTGGCCAGAATGTACTTGGCTTTCTGACGGGCCGTTGCTGGGCTTTCCCGCAACGCTTTCAGGGTGTCGGCAACCTGACCTTCGCTGCAGACTTTGATGTGAATGTTATTCCGTTGAAGGACGGCTCCATCCAGATCGGATTGGTTGGTGCTGCCGCTTCTCAGACGCTTGAGCGTTGTCTCTTTGTTGCCAAAGGCTTCAAAAAACGCATAAGGAAATTCAGCCGGGTCGAACGGTGCTTCCGCCAGTTTTGAGACCGCTTGTTCAATTTCGACCGCGTTCATTGGAAGCCAGATCCCATTCTTTCCTGGTAGTAGCCAGCATGTCGTCATAGAGAAGAGGTTGGGGAGATGCAAGGGCGGCGCGCGGCAAGCCCCTTTCTCCAGCGGGGCTGCCAGGTTCGCAGGGCGGGGGGCCTCGCATTCGGTGGCTGCTTTGCGGATCGGCCGCTCCTTATGCGTTTTCCTTCGCGACGTGTCGGAAGGGGAGGGACTTTCGACTAGATCGCTATTTCTCCACCAGAACTGTGCAGGACAGGAAAGTACAGAAAAGAACAGGTCTATGCGGATTTTGGTGAAAGGGACGATGTACCCCAGTGCATCAGGCTGCAGGATGGTTTTCGCAAGGCACCAATTTTGGCAAAATCGGATCGGGTTGCCGCTGACGATTGCAAGCGTCAGTCGGCCGAAGCGGTCCGGAAGGGACTGGGTTTTTCTACCTTCGCCCCGGTCTCCCGGCCCGGCCCCAATGAAGGTAGAAGAAATGCCTGCTGAAGCGCCACTGCGCACCTGGGGACCGATCCGGACCGCCGAATATGCGACAACTGAAACGAACTGGAATTACTCGATCGGCGAAACCTCGGAGGTCTTGGAGTGCTGGGACTGGCTCCGAGATTGGCGGTTGATCATCATTTTTGAGTCATCGCATGAACAACATCCCTCTGAAAACTCAGAAAGATCTCTGACGGTTTTTGACGCAGTCAACTGGCTCAAGGCAAATCGTTATGGGATACCAAATGAACTCTGCGAAGGCCCCGATCCTTCTCGGCCCCTTACAGTCACGATCGATGGGCGCCTGATGTGGTTTGACCCCTCTACCGCTGTTCAGCGATGGGGTCCATCAATCTTCAGCAAATTTAAGAACGATCCGTCACCAACGCTGTATCTGTCCCAAGATGGGACCTGGATTCATCGACAACTTGTAAGTGTGCCCACTGAAGACCCATTCGATGTTCTGATTCCGAGCTTTGAAGACAACATTGCAATTCTGACAGACGAAGCGGCTGTTGATTGGTTCATCGAACAGGGCATCTCGGCAATTCCTCCGCGACTTGAGCGACTTTTCTTTTCTCGTTCGATCGGCATGTCAAAAGTTCTTGTTTCCGTGTTCAACGTGGAAACGGGCAAGTTTGTAAGGCTTGACCTTACCAATGGGTTAGAATTCGGAACGATCGAATATGGGGAGCACCCCAAACGGAGGGGTATTGGGGCATTGAGTGCACGGAAACACTCTGGCGTCTGCAGGACGGAACCTGGGGGACACTCACGAGAAAATACTACGTAGAGCCGGGCATAACAGCTGACAACGAGTATCGACGGTTGCTTCCAGAAGAGGCGGCAGCTTGGTTGGCGCGAAACCACGAACCCTTGCCGCCAGAGTTGCACTGTTTGGAGCAGCCCGCCACGAGTACTGCGGAAGGCAACTTTTCCCTGGAGACGGCCATAGGCTTTGCGATTGATCTGTCGCCAATTCGCACGTTCTCCGCAAACGTTCTGAAAGGCAAAGAGAAGCGAGTTATCGATCTCATTCTCGCGGCAGGGGGTAAACTTTCCATCGCGGACCTGGCAAAAGATCCAAAAATCGACTGGCAGGCTCCCTACGACAATTCATGGAACAGCCTAAAGAACCGAATTAATAAGAAGTTGCGTGAGGGTGGCTTGAGAGTTGAGCTGATTCGGCACGACGGTAATGCCCGCCTGTCGGAAATAGGTCGAAGCGATATGAATTCGTAGTTTGAAAATGACCTATTTCCGTGCGAGATCCGACGACGCAGTTTTTCCAGAATGCGTGCATGAGAACTACATCGCACGCAAATGAACCTGACAGTTTGGCTCTGACTGCTGCCGACGTCGCCAGACTATTGAATGTCTCCATTCGACATGTAGCGGCCTTGAATGCCACCGGTCGACTTCCCCGACCGATTCGACTGGGGCGGGCAGTCCGCTGGAATGCGGAGGAATTGCGGGCCTGGCTCGCCGCCGGCGCACCGTCCCGCGACCGCTGGGAAATTCTCAGAGCAAACCTCTAGTGCGTTTGTGCCCGGCTACTTCGCGTGGCAGGTTTCTGACCTGTTTTTGCGTGGGTTTATTCTCGGCCGGTGCTTGAATGACAAACGCCCGCTTACCATAGGCCAGCGAGCGTTGCCTGAACCGCAGAGCGGCGTCTCACAGTGCCATTTTACTCTGCGATCAGACGATGCGGCAAGCTGGCATCCCAATAAGGATCGCCATCGATGCGAAGTAAAGGTCAGTCCATTCCGCAGGACGTGCTGGCAGAACGGCAGCTCATTGGCTGTCTGCTCTGGGGTGTCGATCCGGAAGATGTCGACCCGTTGTATTGGTTCAATGAAGGCCGACAAATTATCGTTGTCACGATCCAGTCACTACGACAGAGTCACTGGACGGCCCCCCAAAGCGATCATCCAGCGCATTTGATCGCGGCCGCCCGCAGCAATCTTGAAAGGGTAGCCCATGCAATCACAGCTACGAATTTGTGGCCCTTGGCGGGTGATGCGAGAACAGAACTCCTGCTTTGCTTCGAAATTGCCACCCGGCCCGAAGATGCGGATTTCTACCTCCGCCGGCTGATCGAATGTCACTTTCGGCGACAGGCGATGACTGTCCACGAGCGGAGGCTAACGGCGGCCGCCCGGGGAGAACTCACGACGGCACTTGAAGGAACCGACCTGCAGGTAGGGGGGAGAGGGGCGAGTGCTTCGCAATCCACTTGTGAGCCACTAATCCTACGGCTATCTGATGTACAGCCTGAACTGATCCAATGGCTGTGGCCCGGACGGATTCCCGGGGGGAAGTTGACGCTGATTTCCGGCGATCCCGGCCTGGGAAAAAGTCTGCTGACGGCCGATCTGGCTGCCCGGGTGAGTGCCGGCAGTTGCTGGCCCGACGGAGAGGACCTCCGTGAGGCCGGAGGGATTGTCATTCTGTCGGCCGAAGATGACCCCGCAGATACGATTCGGCCCCGCCTGGATGCAGCCGGGGCAGACTGCAGCCGAATCTCGCTTTTGAAGGGAATCAGTCAGGTCGACAAGAAGTCCGGCAAATCGGTTCAGCGGCCCGTATCACTGCAGACGGATCTGGATGCTATCGGTGCAGCCGTTGAGCGCACGGCGGACTGCCGCATGGTAATTGTCGATCCGATTAATGCCTATCTGGGAGGAGTGGACAACCATAAAGATACCGAGTTGAGAACTGTCCTGACTCCGTTGTGCGAACTGGCACGCAAGACCGGAGTCGCGATCGTGGCGGTCAGCCATCTCAATAAGTCCAGTGGATCTCCGGCCATTTACCGGACGATGGGGAGTATCGGCTACGTGGCAGCTGCGCGGGTAGTCTGGCTGGTCACGAAAGATCCCAATGATTTAAGCGGACGGCGACGGCTTATGCTGCCGGCCAAGGCCAATCTTGCTCCCGATACTGGAGGGATGGCATTTGGAGTCAAAACGTCTTTTGGAGGTCAACCCATCTTGGCATGGGAAGAGGCCTTGATCAGCGCAACAGCCGATGAAATTCTCGGGCAGCGAGAGGACAAACGTGCATCCAAAGCGTCGCCGGCACTGACGGAAGCGGCGGAATGGCTGCGGGGGCAATTAACAGCAGGCCCCCGCCCAGCGCAGGAACTAATTGACGGGGCGAAAGGGGACGGAATCAAAGAGGCCACATTGCGAAGAGCAAAAGAGAAGCTGAATGTCCTCGCCACGCGGGAAGGATTCGGGGAAGCCGGCAAATGGGTCTGGATGCTGCCGGGCAATGATCAAAGTGCTTGATTACCAATGACTCCTCAAGTTGGTCGATGCACATCTTTGGGAATTGATGATCATCTATGTCTGAATTCCTGAGAATTGCCGCTCCAGCTGCAGTTGAGGTCGATTCCATCTTTGGGATGAACCTCAAAGATCGTCAACACGTAGGGCGTGAAATCTGAAATTAGAAATGCTTGCGGATACGCAAGTGTTCTTTTATGATTTGGGCATGTCGATGCAAACGAAACTGATCTCCGAAGCTCTGCGGGACGCGATCAAAAATTGTGGGGACAGTCGCTACCGGTTGGCGCAGGAAACTGGAATAGCGGAATCGAATCTCAGCCGTTTCATGAATGGGCAGAGCCAGCTGTCGATGAAAGCGGTCGACCGACTTTGTCGCTATCTCAGTTTGGAGCTGACGGTTTTCCGGAAGAATCCGGAATCATCAACATGATGGAACAGGGGGTAAATGATGGTCATCTTTCGGCAGCAGTACCGAGACCGTAAGGGGTTAGCCCGGGAGTCTTCGAAGTGGTACCTGGAATTTGTCGATCATCGTGAGGTCCGTCGGCGCCTCCCCGGATTCAGGGACCGCAGAGCCACTGAGGAACTCGGGCGGAAACTCGAACGGATTGTGGCCAGCCGATCCGTAAATCATCCACTCGAATCAGAACTGGTGCGATGGCTGGAAACGATGCCTGCTGACTTGCGGAAGAGGTTGGGCAACTGGGGAGTGTTAGACAATCGTTCGGTGGCGCTGTCAGAGCCTCTGGAAAAGCACTTGGCAGACTTTCATGCTTCACTGATCGACAAAGGGGCGACCCGTGCCCATGCAGATCTAGTAAAGGCGCGGGCAGATCGCGTCTGCAGTGGTTGCCGGTTTGTTTTCTACTCTGATATTCATGCGTCGAAAGTACAGCGGCATTTGGCGGAACGGCGAAAAGCTTCTGATGAGCGAAAATCCATCGGCCATCAGACGTCGAATTTCTACTTGCAAGCCATCAAGCAATTCTGCCGGTGGATGGTGAAGGATGGCAGTGCGACCGAGTCGCCAGTCGCACATCTGGAAGGATTGAACGTCAAGTTGGACCGGCGACATGATCGGCGGAGTCTTTCGGCGGAAGAACTTTCCCGGTTGTTGATATCCACGGTTACCGGGCCGGTTAGGCATAGGATGACTGGCCAGTCGCGAGCGATGCTGTACCGCGTCGCCATGGAAACCGGCCTGAGGCGAAATGAATTGCGATCCCTGACGCCGGTCAGTCTGGAACTGGAAGTCGATCCCCCATCCATAGTGGTCGCCCCGCAAATTACAAAGAACCGTCAACCCGTTATCCAAGTCATCCGACCTGAACTGGCAGATGAACTCCGACAATGGATCTCCGCTGCCCAGATTTCCCCGGATTCCCCACTATGGGCTGACATGACTCAACATACTTCAAAGATGCTGAAAGCCGATCTTGAAGCTGCAGGACTGAAATACAAAGACGATACCGACCGATATGCCGACTTCCATGCTTTGAGGCACTCCTACGTTAGCCTGATCACTAAGGGGGGAGTGCATCCCAAGATCGCTCAGCGGCTGGCGCGGCATTCCACCGTAGAACTCGCGCTGGCACGGTGTGCTCATACTCTGATGGCCGACGAAGCCCAAGCCTTAGAATTCTTATTCGTGCTGTCGTCGGCATTCCATTCTCCGAGACACCATCAGGAGGAACTTCTCGCAACCGGCACTGACGGGCGAAAAAGTGTCTTACAGACGGTCTTACAGAAGCCGATCGCGCAGGACCGCATATCCGTGCAGCAGTCCGCATTCGGGGAGCGCTCCGGAACTCAGCCTATCGTGAACCGCAAAAGAGCAGCCAAGTTGCAGAAATCCTGCGAAAACAGCAGCAATACGGCGGAAGAGAAGAAAGCGGAGAGGGGGAGATTCGAACTCCCGGTACCTTGCGGCACGCCGGTTTTCAAGACCGGTGCAATCGGCCACTCTGCCACCTCTCCGAGTGGCTCAGGAGTTTAGAAAACTCCACTGTTCATCACAACTCCGGCGGGCTCGCCGGGAATCGGTCCGTTAGACGAGACACGGGAGTCCGCTGCAGGTTCCCCGAAACATGATGATCGAGGGAGGGCCAAGCATTTAGAATTTTGATTGCCTCATCTTTGCCATGCGGATGTCAGCATTTTACCGAGATGAAACACTGTCTGCGGGGGCACTGTCTGCGAGGGCACTGGAAAGTGCCACCTGCTTCGGGAAGAGCGAGTTCCCACCGCGGCGTCTGGCATCCGTTCAGAGGAATTCTCAGCCGGGGGGCTGTTCCGCCAACGTCTGGAGGTGCAATGCCACCGATTCTCCGAGTGCCTCCAGCGAATAGCCCCCTTCGAGCAGGCTGACGAGTCTCCCCTGGCATTCTGCGTTGGAGGCAGCGCGGATGATTTCGGTGAGTCGGCCGAAATCTTCGGTCTCCAGGCCGAGTGACCCGATCGGGTCGAGCCGATGGGCGTCGAAGCCGGCACTGAGCAGGATCAGCTCCGGTCGGGCCCGCTGGACCGCACGCTGCAGGTGGGCTTCGAAGGTCTGGATCAACGTCTCCCGAGGTGTTCCGTAGGGGATGGGGGCATTCAGTGTGGCTCCCAGTCCCAGTCCGGTCCCGGTTTCATGGGCATGTCCGGTGCCGGGCCAGAAGCGGTCGCGGTGCATGGAAAAGAACACGATCTGGCCATCGTCATAAAAAAGATCCTGTGTTCCGTTCCCGTGGTGGACGTCCCAGTCGACGATGAGGATCCGTTCCACACCGCAGTGCTTCTGGGCGAATCGGGCGGCAACAGCGATATTATTGAAGAGGCAAAACCCCATTGCTCGCCCAGCCAGTGCATGGTGTCCGGGGGGGCGGGTCAGACAGAGAGCGCGGCGGACGGGCCCCTGCAGGACCTGCCGAACCGCTTCGCACGCCGTTCCTGCTGCCAGACGGGCGACGGCCAACGAACGGGAACTCATCACCGTATCGGGATCGAGTCGACCTCCGCCGGCATCATTCGTTCGGATTAATTCCTGCAGATACTCGGCAGTGTGGACCGCCAGCAGGTCCTCGTCGGGTGCCGAAGTGAGGGTGCCCGGCTGGATCCGGAGAGGCTCGAGCAGGGGAGCAATGGCGGTTTGGATCGCCTGCAGCCGCTGCGGGTTCTCCGGATGGGGGCCGGGATCATGCTGCTGAAAAACGGGGTCCGAGTAGAGCAGCATGTCGATCTCCGCTGAACAATCTGCTCCGATGGGGCAGGGGCCACGTGGCAGGCGGTCTGGTCGGGATCATCCGCAGAATAGGATGGGGCTGTCGGAGCCCGGCACAAGTGGGCAGACGTACCGCGATGTCCGATTGTGCTGGTTGGAAGCGTTGAATTCAATTCCCGCAGCGAAAGTCACGCTCGAACAACCGGCAAGATAAGGAAGTCGGAATCGGGATGCCGCCAAAGCGACGGGGAAGAGGTGGCACAACTTGACATCTGTTTTGCAGCGATGATAGTTTCGTCGGCTGCGGTAGCCGGGATGGTCCGCTGCGCGACCAGTCACCTGGCCGCGTTTCGTTCGAATCTTCGGTCCCACCAGCACTTCGATTCAATCCAATCTTCCGCTACGATCCGCACGGGCTGAAGTACAACGTTGTGAGCCACCAGCCTCTTCCCAGGGGGCTGGACATGTGGGGGAGCCGAATTGTTTCCACGGAATTGCAGGAGCGTCTTACACGCGGTTATGCTCTGCCTTGCGGTCTGCACAGTGCGGAGCGCAGAGGCTCAGGACAATTGGACCGCACCCGCCTGGTTCATGTCGGCGGCTCAGGCCGAGGAGTGGCGCCGTTCGCCCGCACAGTTCCGCGACCGTGACGCCCTGAAGGCGACCAAGCCGAGTGCAGCACAAGTCAAATCGCTGCAGAAGATTGTCCACTATTATCTGTCCCGGCTGCTGCATAACGACGTCGCCAATCTTCCCAAAGAAGTGGTCGACCGCTTTACCAGCGAAATCTTCAGCCAGCTGACCACGCCGGAAGCACGGATCGCGATGATGGATGCCATCATCGATGCCGCACCCGATCTGCTATCGCACCCGAATCCGCTGATCCGCACCAATACGATGTGGCTGCTGGCTCAGCTCAGCGTGAAAAATGCGACCAGTCAGCCGGGAGGGGTGGAGATTCCCGCCGTCCCGTACAATCCTGTTTACAAAATTCTGCTCCAGGTCCTGACCGACAAAAATCAACTGCTGGAGTGCCGGATTATCGCGGCACGGGGGCTTGCCCGTGTTTGCCGTGACGCTGCCCCCGGGGCGCCGAGTTCCGTGGAGAAGTCAGAAATCGCGGTGGGTCTGGTCACCGCACTTGATGAAACAGAGCCGAGCGTCCGGGATGATATCGCGTGGTTCCGAGGAGCGATCATCGAAGCGCTGGGGTATGTCGACCGGGTGAATGACGTTCAGGACCGGCCGATTGTCATCGACACGCTGCTGTCGGTGGTGATGAATCCGCGTGAAACGTTTGATAACCGCTCATTGGCTGCACGTGGGATATCTCAGCTGCCGTTACCGGGGAACGTCAATGTTCCCCTGGTGACTTACGAAATCGTCAAGCTGCTCCGCGACATGTCGCTGGCGTACAATAAGCAGCCACAATACACGGGCTGGCGCCGGTGCTTTACCAACATCTATCTGGCGTTTCGTCCGGCGCTGGTTCGCCATGCGAAAGAGCGGAAGTGGGGCCTGCTGTACGTCGTCGAGCGTCCGGGACTGCAGGGGAATGCAACGTTTGTGAAGGGGGCCTGGGAAGTCGTTTTTGAACTGACGACGAAAGTCATCGGCGGCAGTCCCCCACCCATTCCCGGGACATCAATTCAGGCGTTGACGGACTGGCTGGGAAAGAACGAACCGACCAGTCGACAAGTGACGCCGTTGAGCAAGGCGATTTAAAGCACTTTGGCTGTTGATCGTCCCGAGGACGCGTGGCGACCTCCCGGTTCTCATTGCAGGGCCCCATTCCGCAGAACGGACTGCGGGCCGCTGTCGCTCGGTGCGCTGCTGACCCGCTCGCAACATTGACTCGGAAACGATGACGTGCGCTGCGAGTTTGAGTCAGTCTCTTGCGGACATCGGCGATTGTCGGCAGGTGAGCGTCAATGGAAAGGGGCCGCCGAAGCCGGTCACTGACTCAATTGCAGTCCGCGTGAGAGACCGGGGCTCGACGTTTCCATTCGGGATATTGCGACATCGCAGTGTGGTGCGGCCTGACCAAGCCCCGCTGACGCGAGAGCAGGTAGCTCTTTCCAGTGCCCGCGACGCAAGCGGTTCGTGTGCTGACATGCGCAGTTCCGCGTGGCAAGAACGGGTCGATCAAAAAACAAAACCCTAGCAGTGTCGCGAAATGCGGCAGTTGGCGACTGCTGTTTTTTTCTCGCTCATCCGTTTTGGCACGGTGGCTGCACGGGAAGGGGAATTGTCATCCGGCCGCTTCCAGGAGGGAACGGCGGTGATCGAACCGGCTCTCTGGAGCCTGGTTTGCGCAGGGAAAAACCCACACTCATCCACGGGTCTTCCCTGAATTGGAGTTGCTATCGACGGCGACTCATTGTCAAAACGACAATCCCGACTTGTAAGAATTGCAAAAGGCAGGAAGCCGAATGAGCGACTCGATCTCTTTTTCCCCCCGTGTGCTGAGTCTCTCTGCAGTCTCCTGCCGTCAGCCCATTCCCCAGTGACAACCTGGATCCGCAACGTCGTTGCTGGTCCCTGTCTGTCCGCCATGTTCCTCCCGTCGAAACAACCCAACGATATCCGGTGCCGCTCCGGCTGCACTGTTTCAGGAGTCTCTCCCATGAGCCGATCTCTTGCGCTCTTCTGTGGAATGCTGTCCGGTCTGGTCGCTTCTGTCGCGATGGCCGAGCCACGCGGCATGATTTACGACTTCGGAGCCAAATGGTGCGGCCCCTGTCAGCAGGTCGCCCCGATTGTGGAAAAACTGGAGCGGGCCGGCCTGCCGATCCGCAAGATCGACATCGATGAGAACCGGAGTCTGGCCGATCAGTACAACGTGCAGAGTATCCCCACCTTTGTGCTGATCATCGACGGCAAGGAAGTCGACCGTCACACGGGGGCCATGACCGAAAGCGATCTGCGGCGGATGGCTGCGCGAATTCCAGCCGAGCCGAAAAATCCCGCTCCGACCAGTGGCAGCCCGTCACGTCCCGGTACGAATCAGCCGTTCCAGATTCAGCTCGGAGAACCCGGACCGCTGACCCGCCCGCAGTCGTTGCCGTCTCGTCCTGAAGAGACCCGCATCGTCAGCAACGAAGAAAAGAAGGGGGGCCTGAAAGACCTGTTCTCATTCGGCCGGAAGACCGAAGAGAAGCCTGCAACGGTTCGGGCGAATAATGAAGTGGCAGTCGCCGCTGTCCCTGAAGCCACCGCGGTGAGCAGCGCCTTTGCGGCCGATCCCATGGATGCCAGTGTCCGGATTCGGGTGATCACTCAGCAGCGGATTGACCTGGGCTCCGGCACGATCATTTCCAGCAAGCCCGGAATTACGCAGATCCTGACCTGTGCTCATATCTTCAAGGAGTATTCCCCCGAGTCGAAGATTGAAGTCGACCTGTTCGTGAACGGTCAAAGTTCGCAGTACATCGGTCGACTCATCAAGCATGACCCGGAATCGGATCTTGGCTTGATCACCATCCCGATGACCAATCCGGTCCTCCCGATCAAGGTCGGGCCCAAAGAGTCGGCTCCACGGATGGGAGAACCGTTGGTGGCCATCGGCTGCAGCGGAGGAGACAACCCCACCCGGCAGCAGTCACAGGTCGCTGCCATCGACCGCTTCGACGGCCCGCATAATCTGCTCTGTACCGGATTGCCGGTTCAGGGACGTTCGGGGGGTGGACTGTTCAATCGTCAGGGTGAAATCGTAGGGGTCTGCAGTGCAGCTGATCCCTCGACCAAAGAAGGATTCTATTCCGGCCTGCTGGCCATTCATCAACTGCTCGATCAGTGTGAATTGACTTCACTCTACGCCCCGGTCGACACGACGCCGGTGCGGACTGCAGAAACCGCTGTGGCGGCTGCCCCGGCAGCGAGTGCTCCGGTCATGGAAAAGCCGTTCCCCGCAGCGGTGAGTGCCCCCGCCAGCGCACCGGTGCAGGGCTCTCTCGATGTGCAGACGGGTGACGCGGAGGTGGTCGTGATCATTCGCGACAAATCGCAGCCGCAGTCGCAGAATCGCGTGGTGATCTTCCACGACATCAGCCCGAAGTTCTACGCCTATCTGAACGGTGAGCTGGAAGCCGCCCCGCAGAGTTCGACAATTCTCAGTCAGACCGAACCAATGCCGCCGCTCCGCTCCATCACCCGGCAGTTACGGTCCGCTCCCGAGACCATGATCGCCCAGCAGCCGCAGAGCCTGAAGAGTCAGCTGTCACCGACCACCTTATCAAAGCCGGTTCCGGTGCAGCGGTTCAGCCGCTCGACCGAATCCAAAAGCCGCGTGATCTACTGATCAGGCGTGCTTCCGCCGGTTCTACCGCACGGGATGGAAGTCCTGAAGCGTCACGGAGTGTCGTCGTCCGGTTCCGTCACGGTACTCTCTTTGAGAAACTCCCGCAGCACAACGGTTGCATAGCTGCCGCTGGGGAGTGAGAACGCCACGCGGATTCCTTCTTCTTCCAACGTCGCTGTCAGTTCAGAGGGCCAGACGAAATAGGGTCGGCGCGTCCCCGATGTGAATTTCGCGTGCGCCTGAAAGTGGGCCATCTTCAGGCCCGCCTGCTGCAGGGCGGACTGTTCCCGCTCCAGAACTTCGCCCGTTGGTGATTTCATCTTGGGACCGAAGATCGGCCCGGTGAGGACCGTCTCCTGCTGGTCGCAGCGTTGCTGCTCGCGCTCAACATCGTCGACGACAAACAGGCCACCCGTCGCGGTCACCTGCATCACATCCCCAGCGAGTACGACCCGGGCGAGGCCATCATCGATCCGGCTGGTCAGCAGCCCGTTGAAGAGCTGCGACTGCGCTGCGGAGAGGGCCAGTCTGGTCAGAAACTTGCGGCGATGAAACGGAATGCGGCGCGGTGATTCTTCCCCCCGCAGCAGCGACAGCCCGAGTTCCAGCGTCTCACCCGTGGTGCCAAACCGTTGGTCTCCGAAGTAATTGGGAATCCCTGACGTCCGCATGTGGGCGATCACCTGTTGGGCGATTTCCAGATGGGAGACTTCGAAGCGGAGACCGGCGGCAGGGCGGATCAGAATCCCGAACCGGTTTCCACGGAGGTGGCCCGTTCGCAGCTTGTTGCCGTGCAGCCGGCTTTCGAGGACTTCAATCTGGTCGGTGTTCAGTAACGAGGGATCGGGAGAGGCAGTAGCCGGAACGGAAATCCATTGCCGGGTCACCGCCCAGCGGTCTTTCAGCCCGGCGACACCAATCTCTTCACGCCGTATGCGCAGCATGGACGCGATGTGCTGCAGCAACTGTTCTGCCGACACGTCCCGCTTCTGAATCCACAGAAATCGGTGCTCACCGCTTCCCGAAAGTTCATAGGCGGGAATTTCTTCCACGACAAAGTCTTCCGGAAGGGATTTGATCCGCCCCTGCAGGGTCAACGCGGCCGGTGTGGAATTGCGGAGTGTCGAGTCGGTCGGCATCGGTGGAGACATGTCTTAACAGTGTGAGGCGAATTGCCGGGGAAGGTCTCTCTCCAGCACGCACTCCCCAAGGAAGACTCAAAAGGAGTCGGCATTCCTGCGACGATCGGATTGCCCATCACTTGGCGAGCGATCCCGAAATATGTCATTCTCTCCGGGGCAATGTAATCCCGTGGTGATCAGACGGCCATTCTGACCGGATTGAATCGCTGACTGCGGAATCCCGGGAATCTCTCCCTGCCAAAGCACTGTTCGCGGATAAGGTCATCGCTGTGTTGACGGATCATGGGAAAGAGGGGAGTCCGACACTCCCTGCGAAAGGGGTCCTGGACGAGCAGCCGGATCTGGGACCGCTGGTCACTCCCTGGACCGACGATGCCGTCCGGGCGACGAAGCTGGCAGTGCAGGGGGGGCATGTCGCGGTCGCTTTTCTGGTGCTGCTGGGGATTGCCGGAGCGATCGTGAAAGGCTGGTCGGTCTTCTCGGAACAGGAGATCGCCTGGATTGCGGTGCTGGGGGCGATCTATCTGGGACTGAATCTGAAAGCCTCGATTCTGATTGCGGGACTCACCCGGCTGACGTCGGCCGAGAAGTCGGTGCATTGGCCCTCGACGAAGAAGATTGTGTTGTACTTCCTGGTGCAGCTGCTGCTGGCGGGGGTGATCTTTCACATCACGCGGCCGGCGCGTTCCATCGAGGCCCTGTGGCTGATTCTGTTGCCGCCGATTTCACACGGGGTGATGGTGCTGCCCCGGTGGGGGCTGGCGATTGTCTGCTTTGCGTTCATTGGAATCTTTTCCGTGAATGTGCTGCGGTTGCACAAATGGAGGACGCTGGCGGAAGCGCTGCCGAGTTTCATCTACGCCGTGTTTTTCACGCTGGTTTATTCGCAGATCGCCGTGAATTCCGAGCGGGTCCGCTGGCGCGTGGAGCGGCTGGCACACGAACTGGCCGAGGCCAATCGCAAGCTGCGCGAATACGCAATGCAGGTCGAGGAACTGGCCATTGCCCGCGAGCGGAATCGACTGGCCCGCGAAATTCATGACAGTGTCGGCCACTATTTGACGGTGGTGAACGTGCAGATCGCGGCCGCCCAGGCGGTGATGGATCGTGATCCCGAGACCGGGCATGAATCACTGCGGAAAGCCCAGTCGCTGACTCAGGAGGGGCTGCAGGAGATCCGTCGGTCTGTGGCAGCGTTCCGTTCGCCGCCGTTAAACAATATGTCACTGGTGGAATGTTTGCGGGTGCTGGTCTCCGACAGTCAGCATGGCAACCTGCAGTTGAATCTGCAGCTGCTGGGAACGGTTCGCCCGTTGCCTCCCAAGACGGAACTGACATTGTTCCGCGCAGCGCAGGAGGCCCTGACTAATGTGGAAAAACATGCTCGGGCGTCACAGGTCGATCTCATCCTGGACTTCCGGCAGGCGGATAAAGTTGACCTGAAAATCCGCGATAACGGAATCGGTTGCGATGATACGAAGAACGGCGGGTTTGGACTCATCAGTCTGCGCGAGCGTGCCCGCTTGCTGAGTGGAGAGTGTCGGGTCGCAACGGCACCGGGTGAAGGATTGACGCTGGAGATCGAGGTGCCGGGATGAAACCGATTCGATTGCTGCTGGTGGATGACCAGTCTCTCTTTCGTCAGGGCCTGCGGACATTGCTGTCGGCTCAGGCGGGAATCGAAATTGTGGGGGAGGCGGAGGATGGTGAAGCGGCTGTGCTGCAGGTGCGACATCTCCAGCCGGACGTGGTGCTGATGGACCTGCGGATGCCGGTCTGCAACGGGGTGGAGGCGACCCGTCGCATCCGGGCTCTGAATGCGAAAGCGGCGGTGATTGTGCTGACGACGTTCGACGATGATGACGACGTCTTCGACGCGATTCGTGCCGGGGCGGCGGGGTACCTGCTCAAGGACACCTCTCCCCAGAAACTGATGGAGGCGATCCGCGCCGCCGCGCGGGGGGAATCGGTGCTGCAACCTTCCATCGCCGCCAAAGTGATCGCCGAGTTCAGCCGGCTCTCCAAATTGCGTCCGCGAACCCCCTCGCAAAGCCTTCTCGATCGCCTGTCGGAGCGGGAGCTGGATGTGCTGCGGCATGTCAGCCGGGGACGGAGCAACAAGGAAATCGCCGCGGAACTGAACATAGGAGAGGGGACCGTCAAAAATCATGTGACCAACGTCCTCAGCAAGCTCGAAGTACAGGATCGCCTGCAGGCCGCCCTGAAAGCACGTGAACTGGGGCTGGCGTGACTGTTTCTCCTGAGGCTGCGGAGTGAGGAACTGGTACTCCGCCGGAGTCATGTCGGGTCCATGACCTGCGGCAATGACGAATGGCACTTCGCTTTGCTCTTGTGCCCGCCTAGATTGCGGACCACGGTCGGGCACCATCGCCGGGTGGCCCTCCCCGAGCCTGAGAGACGTGGGAGTGGCCACCGGCGGATGTGCAGACAGTTCGCATTTGCAGGAATCAGCCAGGATGCAGAAGGTCATGACGTTTCCAGCTGGATTGTTCCACCTGTGTGGCTCTTCGACTTCATCACCCGGATGGGCGAACCCCTGGTTCCGTTTCCCGATCCTGCTGCTGCTGGTCGCCTGTCAATTTTCCGCCGTGGCCAACGCGGAACCTCCCGCCCTGGGGCGGCTAGCGAATCTTGAGTTGCAGGACATTCGTGGCGGAAAGCACTCTTACACTGATCTGGCGAAATCGCAGCTGGTGGTCTTTGCTTTTCTGGGAACCGAATGCCCACTGGCGAAGCTGTACGCCACCCGCCTTCAGCAACTGAGTGAAGCGTATCCTGCGGAGCAGGTGCGGTTCGTCTGTGTGAACGCCAACATTCAGGATTCACTGGCAGAGATCGCGCAGTTCTCCGAAAAGCACAAGCTCTCTCTGCTGCAGATCAAAGACGCCAATCACCAACTGGCCGACCTGCTCGGAGCGAAGCGGACTCCCGAAGTGGTGGTCGTCGACCGGCAACAGCAGATTCGCTATCAGGGGCGGATCGATGATCAGTATCAGATTGGTGTCGTGCGACAGGGTGCCTCGCGCGAGGACCTGAAAATCGCCCTCGACGAACTGCTGGCAGGTCAACCGGTGTCCGTCTCCCGCACGGAAGGCATCGGTTGTCTGATCGGCCGGACCCGGGAGCCCAATGGCTCCAGCGAGGTAACGTACTCCAACCAGATTGCGCGGATCTTTCAGGCGCATTGCGTTGATTGTCATCACAAGGGGGATATCGGTCCTTTCGATATGACCACCTACGAAGAGGTCCGGGGTTGGGGAGAGACGATCGCCGAAGTGGTGACCCAGAATCGGATGCCCCCCTGGTTCGCCGATCCGGAACACGGAAAATTTGTCAACGACTGCAGCCTGAATGAAGAACAGAAGCAGCTGATCGTCACGTGGGTCAGGAATGGTTGTCCGGAAGGAGATCCCCAAGAACTCCCGGAGCCGAAAGTTTTTGTGGAAGGTTGGCAGCTGGGACGGGTGCCCGATCGCGTCGTCCCGATCACTGACAAGCCCTACACGATTCCGGCAGATGCCGGGCCCAAGGGGGTCAAGTACCAGTATTTCTGGGCGGACCCGCAACTCAAGGAAGATCTCTGGGTGAAGGGGATCGAGCTGCGTCCCGGTAACCGGGCTGTGGTGCACCACATCATCGCCTTCCTGCATCCCGAAGGCAAAGGGTCGAAAAAGGCTGTGTTTCTGGCGGGGTATGTGCCCGGACTCCGCCTCGAGAATGGACTTCCACCGGGAGCGGCGAAGAAGATTCCGGCCGGTTCGTGGATTCGCTTTCAGGTGCACTACACGCCGATCGGAGTGGAACAGCAGGACCTGAGCAGTCTCGGTCTGCTGGAAGCCCGGCCGGAGGAAGTAACCCACGAAGTGATCACCGCGGACGTCAGCAACCCCGGCATCGAGTTGCAGCCCTATCTGGCCAATCAGACTTTCAAGGGCCGGTCTCCTATTTTCCGGAGAGATGTCCAGCTGATTTCAATGGCTCCGCATATGCACGTCCGCGGGCAGTCCTTCCGGTTTGAATACATCTCGCCGGATGAGCAGGTGACCACGCTGCTCAATGTGCCCAAATATGATTTCAACTGGCAGACCCGCTATGCCACCGCCACGCCCATCTCCATTGAGGCCGGTTCACGCATCCGCTGTGTGGCCCAGTTTGATAACTCGGCACAGAATCCCGCCAATCCCGACCCCTCGAAGACCGTCAAATGGGGGGACCAGACCTGGGATGAAATGCTGATCGGTTACTTCGATCTGATTTTCCCGAAGGGGACCGCCGAGCAACAGCCTCTCTTCAATCCCAGTACGGCAACACTCGAACGGATTGATCTCGAGGAGGGCTTCAGCATGCTGGATAAGGACCGGGACGGATTTCTGTCGCCCGAGGAAGCCAAACGATTTCCAGTTCTGGAAAAGGGATTCTTCCTGATCGACACGAATGGTGACGGTCAACTCGACCCCCAGGAACTCGCCGAGGCGATTCAGAAGTATACCCGTTCCCGCTGATGCGCCGATGAGGAGGAACGCTGGGCCCGGCTGCGCGACGCCGGTCTGCAGCCCGATTCTTCAATGCAAGTGCGGCGGACGGTGATATGAGCGCCCGCCGTCCCTGTCAGGGGGCGACGCTGGGTCAGGCTGACTGGCTCTCAGCCAGGAACTCACGGGTCACCTGTTGCAGTGGTGCTTCAAAAATCTGCCGGGGTGGCCCGGATTCGGCGATGCACCCCGCATGCAGGATATGCACCTGATGCGCGACCGTACGGGCAAACCCCATCGCATGGGTGACAACAATCATCGTCTGACCTTCCGACGCGAGATCGGCCATGACGCGCGTCACTTCCGCTGTCATTCGCGGATCGAGGGCGCTGGTCGGCTCATCAAAGAGGATCGCCTCGGGCTTCATCGCCAAGGTTCTGGCGATCGCCACTCGTTGTTGTTGTCCGCCCGACAGCGATGCCGGTCGGACATCGGCTTTTTCTTTCAGACCGACACGGTCCAGCAGCTGCAAGGCTTCCAGGCGCACTTCCTCCACCGGCCGACCGAGAACGTGCACCGGCGCTTCGGTGACGTTCTCCAGAACTGTCCGATGCGGAAACAGATTGAACTGCTGAAAAACCATGCCGACCTGACGTCGAATCGTCGCGAGCGCGTGGTCCCGATCAGGCCCCGGCTGCGGACCGAGGGTCGTGGTGCCGACCTTGATCTCCCCCGACTGAAACGTCTCCAGCCCGTTGATCGTTCTGAGCAATGTGCTTTTGCCTCCCCCGGAAGGTCCCAGCAGGACACAGACTTCACCGCGGGCCACGTGCAGCGAGACCCCCCGCAGCACTTCCGTGTCGCCATAGCTCTTGCGGATGTTTGTCAGTGTGATCATGGAAATCTGCTCAGCCTGTCTTTTCGGGATGCAATCGCTGCTCCAGCCGGTTGGCCAGCACCGACAGGGGATAACTCATGGCGAGGTAGAGCAGGGCGGTGAGAACTCCCAATTCCAACACGGCACCGGTACTGTTGGCCTGCATGTAATATTCTTTGCTGAGCTCCACCACGGTGATGACCGAGCAGACCGCCGTATCCTTGAACAGGGCGATGAAGTCGTTGGTCATCGGGGGAATGACCAGCCGGGTCGCCTGTGGAATGATTACTCGACGCAACGCCAGATTGCGCGTCATCCCCAGTGCCAGCGCCGCTTCCATCTGCCCGCGGGGAATCGCCTGCAGCCCGGCCCGGTAGATTTCAGATTCATAAGCCGAATAGTTAATCGCCAGACCCAGCACAGCGGCGCCGAAAGCATTGATCGAAATGCCGACTTCCGGCAGCATGAAGAAAATGACATACAGCTGCAGCACCAGTGGCGTGCCGCGTACGATCTCCACATAGAGCGTCGCCAGCCGGGCCAGAAAAGAGGGTCCGTAGCGACGGAGGAGTGCAATCAGAAGTCCTCCCAGCACCGCCAAAGGCATCGCACAGACCGAAAGAGCCACTGTCATCCCCGCCGCCTTGACCAGCAGACCGCCACGCTGCTGAATGACATCCCAGCCGGTCACCGCGACGTACGATTCTTCATCGACGGGATCGGTCGATTCCGTGTCGGTCCCGTGCGAACCATCGCCGATGAAACTCCCGGTGGGGGTGGTCTCCAGTCCGCGTGCGGCCTGCGTCCGGTTCCACATGCGATACTTCGAACAGATTTTCCGCAGGCGGCCATCCTGGAGTGCCGCATGCAGGGCGCGGTTCACCTCGCGCAGCAGCTCCGGCTCCCCCTTTTTGGTCAGAGCGACGTAATATCCCCGGCCGACCGGTTCGCCCAGGGCATGCAGGCCGGGGAACCCGGACTCATAGAAGGTCCAGATCGGCAGGTCCTGAAGATTGGCATCGATGCCGTCGACATTCAGCTGAACCGCCCGCATGGCATCGGAGACGCCATCAAAGTTGACGATGTCGACCTGCGGATAGTTCTGAACGATGTAATCCTGCGCTGCGGAGGTCCCGAGAACCGCCACCCGCCGCTTTCGTCCGGCGACAGGCTTTGCAAGATCTTCCCAGCTCCGCAGCGTCGCATCATCGCGCCGGGTCAGCAGCTGCAGTTCGTAGATGTAATAGGGAATGGAAACGCCGTAACGTTCCGCGCGGCTGGGTGTCCACTCATAGCCGTTGAGCACAATGTCGATGTCCCCGCGCTCCATCAGGTCGGGGAGTTTGTCCCATTGTCCCTGGGCAAACTGAGCCTGCACGCCCAGATGCTCCGCGATCAGCGCTGCCAGGTCGACTTCAAAGCCGATCAGCTTGTGCGGGTCGTCGGTGGCGGGGAAGACAAAAGGTCCTCCCCCTTCCTGATCCGCTCCCCAGATCAGCTTGCCCCGTTGCTGGATCTTCTGCAGGGCGTCACCAGCGACGGCATCCCTTGGTCCCCAGCCAAACAGGCTGGCGAGCAGGAACAGACTGAAGAATTGCAGTCGGTGTCGAAGTGAGATTTCAGGCATCGCGAGAGGATATCAACTTCTCACTCGGAGACCACTTCTGAACTGTCCGTCATTCGACGGCGGGTGATCCACACCGGCAGGAAACTGCAGTTGGTCGTGACCGGAAACGGGAGAGACGGAAATCCCATTGTTCGGTGGCGATGGCTTCTGTTAGAAGCCGGTCCGGTCCGAAGCCCCCCTTCGGCTCGCCCCCCCGACTGGTCCCAGCCAGTTGGCCCCTGAGACACATCCCCACACACCGTGCAGTTCCCCCCGACTGCACCACCCCAGGATTTCTTCGGCCGCGAAGTAAATTCCCCTGGTGATATTCGCGTGAGAGCATTTTGATTTTTGATGCCCGTTCTCGTCGTGCGGTGTCGAGCTTTTGATCGAGCGACAAACGCACGGGGCGGGGACCGCAAAGAGCAACCTGCTCCCCCGGAGGACGCATGGCGGCATTTCGTGAACATATTGCATTCAGCAGCTTGCTCGGCATCGGCTATGGCGTGGCCGCCCGCTTTGTGCTGGGCTTTTCCCCATCGGAAGCGGCACTGGCCGGCTACCTGACCGGTGTTTCGGGGATGCTGCCCGACCTGGACCTGCCAACGGCCCGTCCGGGGCGAGAGGTCTTCTCGTGGATGGCCGCCGTCGGTCCGCTCTTTCTGGTCGGTCACGCGCTGCGTGTCACCGGACTGAAGGGGGATACCGAAACGGTCATGCTGCTGATGCTCTGCATGTATTTCTGCATCCGCTACGGCCTCGCATGGATCGTCGACAAACTCAGCATCCATCGGGGGATGTTCCACAGCCTCCCCGCCATGGCGATTGCGGGCGAACTGACTTATCTGGCTTATCCCACCGAATCGTGGAAACTGAAGCTACTGATGGCGATGGCCGTCACGACCGGATTTTTTTCGCACCTGCTGCTGGATGAGATTTACTCGGTCCAGTGGAAGGGAGTGATTCCGGGCGTCAAGAAGTCGTTTGGCACGGCGATCAAGTTTGCCGGACCGACATTCGCCCCGACCGCTTTCACTTATGGTCTGCTGGCCACGTTGACGTTTCTTGTGGGGGAACAGACCGGCCTGATTGGCCCCCCGCTGGAACCGGGACAGGCTCCGGTCGCCACAGAGGTTGATCAGGCTGCGGAGGTTCTGCCTGTCTTTGTGAACGAGCCTGTGACTCAGGCGGAAAGGCCACCGGAAAATCTGGGAGACGCTCCCCTCTATCGGTAGTCGCCCGCCACACTTTTGGCTTAACGCGGGACCCGTTCAGGTGCCGGAGGGACAACCGCCTGCAGCGTGGGCTGTTGGCCTGCGGCAGCCAGTCGGCGCCGCTCGGCGTCCACATACACCTGAGCCGTGACCGACAGCAGCTGATTCGGCCGTTCAGGCAGGACACCATCGAGTCGTCCGGCGAGCTGTTCGACCCAGCCGGGCTGACGGGACATGGCGGTGCTCATCATTTCGACGAAGAGGCTCACTTCTTCGAAGTTCTTGTCGGCGATGCGGTTGCTCAACGGGGAGACCAGCTTGGCCATCGTCTCGACCGTCTGCGAGGAGAACGAGACGAAGAGATCCAGTTCGTGCCAGACGGTTCCGTTGTCGTTGAAGTGCGGCTGCAGATGCATGACCGCCTCGGCCCGAATCGGTTTGGTCAGGGCAGGGGACTGAAACTGTCCCTTGCAGAGAATCACGTAGCTGGTCGGACTCTGGTGCAGAACCGTCACCGTTCCCAGGGTGCCGTCCCGCGTGTCGGTTTCGTAGTCAAAGGGACCGGTCTGGAACATCTGGACCTGTGAGATATCCAGTGCCCGCCAGATGCTGACGGCAACATCCGGATGCGTCGTAAAGTATTCATAAACCCGGCGGTCGGAGAAAAGCTCGACGGTCGGCAGGCGGCGGTACAGGCTGATGTTCTTGACGATCCGCTGGACTTCCCGCTGGGCGGCCGGATTCAGATGCTGCATCGGGAGTTGATCGATCGCGGCGCTGCGCTGGCGGCGGCTGGAATCGCCCGCCTTCAGTACCGTGACCTGCAGTCGGTGGCCGTTCGACTTGCCGACCGCCTGAGCCATCGGCATCACCGATTCGGCATCGGAGGCCGAGGCCTGAGCCAGCACGGGTGCCGACCGAAGTGCGAAGACGAATCCCGCTAAAGCCAGGACAGACAGATTCCGTCCCCAGTTCCCGGAGCTCAACATGCAGTCCCCCCTTCCGCGGCCGTCCGGAACCGGCAGTTATTGCCGGTTTCCCCCCTTGCGGCCTCGGTGATAGCTGTTGAATCGGCAAATCTTCGAAGTCGGACTTACCGAGATCAGGCGTCTGTGTACGGTCTGCAACCGAATTTCCGTCAAACGTCGCAAAGCTTGCTCAATCGCCCCAGTTTCAAGCATAATCGGGGACGTGAGGCGACTGCGATCACTTGTTCAAAGAGGAAGGAACCCCGATGCCTGTTTTTAAAGACAACGCCGACTCCATTGGCCGCACACCGTTAGTCAAAATCAATCAATTGACAAAAGGGCTCAAGGCGACGGTTCTGGCAAAGGTCGAAGGGCGGAATCCCGCATACTCCGTCAAGTGCCGTATCGGTGCAGCCATGATCTGGGACGCCGAGAAGCGAGGCGTTCTCAAGCCCGGAATGCAGGTGGTCGAACCGACAAGCGGCAACACCGGGATTGCACTCGCTTTTGTCTGCGCTGCCCGGGGTTATCAGTTGACCCTCACCATGCCTGACACGATGTCCATCGAACGTCGGATGATGCTCAAGTCGTTCGGAGCCAATCTCGTGCTGACCCCTGGTGCCGACGGCATGCGGGGAGCCATTCGCAAGGCTGAAGAGCTGGCAGCCGATCCGAACTACTTCATGCCGCAGCAGTTCAACAATCCGGCCAATCCCGAGATCCACTTCAAGACGACCGGTCCTGAGATTTGGAACGACACCGACGGCAAGGTCGACATTCTGGTCGCCGGCGTCGGGACGGGTGGAACCATCACCGGCATTTCCCGCTACTTCGAAAAAGAGAAGAAGCAGCCACTGTATTCCATTGCTGTGGAGCCGGCTAACAGCCCCGTCCTCGCGGGGGGAGCCCCGGGCAAGCACAAGATTCAGGGAATCGGAGCCGGCTTCGTGCCGCAGATTCTGGATATGACCCTCGTCGATGAAATCGTTCCCATCAGCGATGAAGAAGCCTTCGCCATGGCCCCTCGGATTGCCAAAGAAGAAGGAATTACCTGCGGCATCAGCTGCGGTGCTGCGATGGCCGTGGCCCTGAAGGTTGCCGCCCGGCCGGAGAACGAAGGGAAGACCATTGTGGTCGTGCTCCCCGACTCGGGTGAACGTTACCTGTCCACCGCCCTGTTCGACTCCGTGCGAGACTAGCGCAGGTTGCTCGTTCCGGTTCCCGCACAGCAAGCGTTTCGATTGATGAAATGCTCGGGTCGAGGGGATCGATCGGATGCCTGCTGTCAGTCGATCGGCTGAACGGCGAGACAGATCGTGTGATTGATTCAACGGCTGGCTGCTTCCGCAAGGAGACGGTCAGCCGTTTTTTTGGGACCACAGTCGACAACAGGGCCGGTCGCACTCAGGCAGGAGGAGCGGAGGTCGCGGTGATTGAAATTTCGAATCCGCTTGAGCAGGTTGCTCTTTCCAGGGCCCGGGCAGCAAGCGTTTCGTGTGCTGAAATGCTTAGTTCTGCGTGGCAAGAACGGGTAGATCAGAAAACAAGATGCACTAGAACGGAACGGGCACCTTCAGCTTTTCAGCGCGGTTTCGCAGGTCGTCGACCACGGTGCGGTGCAGTGGAATGCCGTCGCGCATTGACTGTTCATACGCCTGTCGCGCGCGGTCTCCCGGAAGTTCGAACGGAGTTGTTCCCGCATCAATCGTCTTCTGCCGCATGTCTTCAAAGGTGGTGGCGAGTTCTTTGTTGAACTTCTCGACATCGCAGAAGTGAGGAGGATGAATCGCCAGCAGCACATGCTGGGAGTCATCGGCCGCGGCGCGCTGCCGTTTGTGGAGGGGCATTTTTCCCCCGGCGAGCGGACCCGCGAGCGTCGAAAAGAACAATGAGAGTCCGAAGCCGAGCCCGTCGCCGCGCGGCGGGAGAGTTCGCACTTGGGCCGGATCTGTGGTCGGGGCGCCTTCGGCATTCAGGCAGAGCCCTTCGGGAAGCTTCATTCCATAGCGTTCGAGCAGCTGCAACTGGTGTAAGCTGATGGGGCCGCAATTGGCGTCGAACACCAGAGGCCAATCCGTGCCGAAGGGGACGGCATAGGCGAAACCATGATTTCCGGCCAAGGGAGTCGTCTGCCCGGGAGCGGCCAGTGTCGCTGTGCCTGTGCTGGTCGTGCAGAAGCCGATGCACCCTTTCTGGGCCAGCAGACGGGCATAAATTTCCGGGGCTCCCAGCGTCTGGCTGTTGCCGATCACGATCAATGCGAGGCCCTGAGCGACAGCTTTCTCCAGAGCGAGTTCCACTCCCCGCGAAGCTGCCACCATTCCGACAGCCCGGCTTCCGTCGAGGACTGCGAACGTAGGAGCATCCGCGAGGGTCAGGACCCGCCCCCGCGGATCGATATCTCCCAGGTCGATGGCATCCAGCAGGCTGCCCAGAAGCGCGCATCCCTGCTGGGGGATCCCATGCAGATCGGCGTCCAGCAGCCGCTGTACGGCGACTGCCGCATCGTACTGAAACAGGCAGCGCTTCGTCAGCAGCTGTTCGAGCAGCGGGCGCAGCTGCTCGGGCGCAATCCGCGTCTCCTGAGCCGGATCAGACGGGAAGGGGGACATCGTGGACCAATCGGTTGAGCACAGGGGAGAGGGGGCGCGTTGACAATTGCACAGGTTATGAAGCGCTGCCGGGATCTCTGTCAAATCCGGAGTGAACTTCTTCCACGGAAAATGAATTCATTGGTCTTTGTCACCTTGCCCGCTATAAAAAGTATGCCATGCTATTGGTTAGCTGTCTATCGAATTCCAGGGAGCCCGCAGCGGGGATGCTCGAGCACGATTTTCAGTCCGATATCGGCTACTGGATTCATCTGTCCGCACATCGCTTCGAGTGTGCGATGAATTCGGAACTCTCGGTGGAGGGGATCACCTACCGCCAGTGTCAGGTTCTCGCCTGGCTGGCGCTGAAGGGAGAATTATCGCAGGTCGATCTGGCCAAGCTCGCCCATGTCGAACCCCCCACGATGGCCCGGGTTCTCGCACGTATGGAACGGGACGAGCTGATTGAACGGACGACGGATGTCAATGATCGCCGTCGGAAAATGATCCGACCGACCCGCAAGGCGGTCCCCGTCTGGAAGCGGATCATTCATTGCTTCCAGCGAGTCCGGGAGCGTTCCAGTCGCAATCTGTCAGAAAAGCAGTATGTCAGTTTGCGCAGGTTGCTGGAGCAGGTACACGACAATCTTTCCCCTCCGGAATCGCCGGGAGAGGGTTCCGCCGAGGGTGTCCAACCGAGAAATCTGACGACGTGTGGAAGATGAATCAAGGAATCCAGATGATGACGAGCGCAGCGGGACAATTGATCTGTCCGCAGGCATTGCAGCCAGCAGGCTGCTGCAGTGTACCGGCGAACGGCCAGCACGAGACGAGGCCGGGTCAGGGGGGCGGCCGGTGGGCTGTCTGTCTGCTGACGACACTGCTTCTGCTGACCGGCTGCCAGCCTCGAAATCAGCTGATCACACCTCCTCCCCCCAAGGTTACCGTCGCACTCCCTTTGCAGAAGCCGGTGCTCGAATATTTCGAGACGACCGGCCGCACCCGTGCTGTCGCTAATATTGAGTTGCGTGCTCGCGTGGGGGGGTATCTTGAGTCGATCGCCTTCCGCGATGGTGACAATGTCCGGAAAGGGGAGTTGCTGTTTGTCATTGACAAGGCTCCCTTTGAAGCGGCTCTGGCTTCGGCGCAGGCACAGCTCGCCAAGGCAGAAGCACAATTGCAACTTGCGGAGCAGCAGCTCGCCCGGACCAGCGCCCTGGCTCTCAATGATGCAGCTACCAAGAGTGCACTGGATATTCAGGAGGCGGAACGAGCCTCACGCGTGGCTGACGTGGCAGCCTCCAAAGCTGCGGTGAGAGATGCCGAATTGAACCTGAGCTACACTGAAATTCATGCTCCGTTCGATGGCCGCATTGGTCGCCATCTTGTGGACATCGGCAATCTGGTGATCGAGGGCCAGACGGTGTTGGGGACGCTCGACTCGACCGATCCTATCCACGTTTACTTCGAGCTGAGCGAAACCGATCTGCTGAAGTTCATGGAGATGATCCGCACCGGCGTGTTAAAGTTCAGCGACGCTTCGCCTCCTCAGGTCGAGATGGCTCTCGGCAGCTCGGGGGACTTTGCTTACAAGGGGGTTCTCGATTTCCGGGCTTTCGGAGTCGATCCCGGCACCGGCACGACCGAACGCCGTGCGGTTTTTCCCAATCCGGATGGCGAGCTCATTCCCGGTCTGTTCGTGCGGGTCCGCATTGCGCTGGGTGAACCGAAAGAACAGCTGGTGGTCGAAGAGCGGGCTCTCAGTTCCGACCAGCGGGGTGACTTCGTGCTGGTGGTCAATAGTAAGAACGTCGTCGAACAACGTCCTGTCAAGCTGGGTATCCTCACCGGCGGCATGCGGGTGATTCTGAGCGGAATCACTCCCCAGGATCGCATTGTGATCAACGGGCTGCAGCGGGCTCGACCCGGCTCGACTGTCGATCCGACCCTGTCCACCATGGGAGCCCCCCCCACCGTTCCGCAGACGGCCCCACCTGCTGCGGCCGCCGATCCGAAACCGGAGGCCACCGATGAAAGACAGCCGGCGGCTCCCGCAGCGGAAACCGCGACTGACGGGAAAGCGACCGACGGGAAATAGGGACCGATTTACCAGCTCGTGTTTGTGTCACTCTGCATCCCTTTGATCGATCTGACGGCAGGCAACTTGCATGTTCTCCAAGTTCTTCATCGAACGGCCGATTTTCGCCAACGTGATTGCGATCGTCACGATCCTGATCGGCGTCGTGGCACTTTGGGAACTGCCGGTTGAGCTGTATCCCGAGATCACGCCGCCGACGATTCGCGTGTCGAGCGTCTATCCCGGAGCCAATGCGACGACTGTCGCCGATACCGTTGCCGCTCCGGTTGAGCAGCAGGTGAACGGGGTGGAAAACATGCTGTACATGTCGTCCACAAGTTCCGGTGACGGTTCTTACTCCCTGACCGTGACATTCGAGATCGGCACCAATCTCGATGAGGCGCAGGTGCTCGTCCAGAACCGGGTCTCCATCGCGGAGCCACAGTTGCCGGAAGAAGTCCGTCGGCAGGGGATCACCGTCAAGAAGCAGTCGACGAATATCATTCTCGTCATTTCGCTGATCAGTTCCGATCCGCGGCTCGATTCGCTGTATCTTTCCAACTATGCCACGTTGCGCATGCGCGACCCGCTGAGCCGTGTGCCCGGCGTGGGGGAAGTGACGGTCTTCGGCACAGCCAACTACAGCATGCGGGTCTGGCTCGATCCGCAGAAGCTGAAAGCCCGCGAAATGACGGCGCAGGATGTCGTCAACGCCCTTCGGGAACAGAACGTCCAGGTGGCGGCCGGACAGATCGGGCAGCCACCGATCGATCTGAAGACCGACTTTCAGTACACCGTCACGGCACTTGGTCGGCTGAGTGAACCTGCCCAGTTCGAAGACATCGTCGTCAAAACTGGCGAAGGGACCAAAGTTGTTTACCTGAAAGATGTCGCACGCGTCGAGCTGGGAGCACAGTCATACGACCAGTTCAACATGAAGCGGGGGCAACAGAACGCCAACATCGGGATCTATCAGCTGCCGGGAGCCAATGCGCTGCAAGTGGCGGAAGACGTGATCAAGGAAATCGAGAGACTCTCCCGACAGTTTCCGGAAGGCGTGACCTGGGGGGTGCCGCTCGACACCACCAAGTTCATCGAAGCCTCGATTCACGAAGTCTACAAGACGCTGTTCGAGGCGGGCGTGCTGGTGCTGATCGTGATTCTGGCCTTCCTGCAGGACTGGCGAGCTGTGCTCATTCCCGCCACGACAGTGCCGGTGACCATTATCGGGGCCTTCGCCGCGATGTATGCCCTGGACTTCAGCGTGAATATGCTGACTCTATTCGGGCTGGTCCTCGCCATCGGGATCGTGGTCGACGACGCCATTGTGGTGGTCGAGAATGCAGTGCATCACATCGAACGGGGTGAGCCTCCGCGTGAGGCCACGATCCGCGCGATGAGCGAAGTGCTCGGGCCGATCATTGGCATCACACTGGTTTTGCTGGCGGTCTTTATCCCGGCCTCCGTTCTCGGGGGAATCACGGGGCAGCTCTACCGACAGTTCGCCCTGACCATCGCGGCGACCGCACTGCTGAGTGCCGTGAATGCCGTCACACTCAAGCCGGCGCAGTGTGCTTTGTGGCTGCGGCCGATGCGGCAGAAGAAGATGTTTCTCTTCCGGTGGTTCGAAGCGGTCTACGCGCCGATTGAAAACGCCTATGCCGCGACGATCCGCTGGCTGGTGCATCAGCGGGTCGTGGTCTCGCTGGTGTTTGTCGTGCTCGTGTCGATCACCGGGTGGTGGTACATGCGGTTGCCGACAGGCTTCATCCCGACGGAAGACCAGGGCTACTTTCTGATGATCGTGCAGCTCCCCGATGCCGCTTCGCAGCAGCGGACCCGGGAAGTCTTCAAGCAGATCGATGCACGGCTCGACAAGATCAATGGCATCGGCGACTGGATTACCATCGGGGGCTTGTCACTGCTCGACGGCAGTAGCGCCCCGAATGCGGGGACGGTGTTCGCTTCGTTTGATAACTTCGAGGAGCGACGCAAGTCCGGCCGGACGCAACAGCAGATTCTGGGTGAGGTGATGCAGTCGGTCTCGTCCATTCAGGAGGCGATGATCTTTGCCTTTCCTCCTCCCGCGATTCGCGGACTGGGCGTCCGCAGCGGCTTCGAGATGATCGTGGAAGACCGGGGGGGCGTCGGCCTGCAGGAGCTGCAGCAGGCGACTCAGGCCATCGTGGCGGATGCCGCCACACAAAGCTCACTGGCCGGTGTGACGACGGTGTTTCGTCCCGGTGTGCCACAGCTGTTCGTCGACGTCGACCGTGTGAAAGCCAAAACAATGGATGTGCCGCTGGAGACGATCTTCGGCACGCTGCAGGCGTATCTCGGTTCAGCCTATGTGAACGACTTCAACAAGTTCGGCCGGACCTATCAGGTTCGCGTGCAGGGAGATCAGAAGTTTCGCGCGGTGCCGGAAGATATCGGCAAGCTCGAGGTCCGCAATCGCCACGGCCAGATGATGCCGCTGAGCACACTGGTCAATGTGGACCGCTCGTTCGGTCCGCAGGTGGTGAACCGCTACAACCTTTACCCTTCGGCCACGGTCTCCGGTGCGGCGGCTCCTGGTTACAGCTCGGGGGATGCGCTGGTGATCATGAAGCAGATCGCCAATCAGGTCCTGCCCGCCAGCATGGACACCGAATGGACCGGGATGGCCTATCAGGAACAGAAAGTCGGCGGAGAGGCGGTGTACATCTTTGCCATCGCCATCCTGCTGGTTTATCTGGTGCTGGCCGCCCAGTACGAAAGCTGGATCCTGCCGATCGCCGTGATTCTGGTGGTGCCGCTGGGCCTGCTGGGAGCGACCGCGGCGGTAGCGATGCGGGGCATGGACAACAATGTCTATACGCAGATCGGAATCGTGCTGATCATCGCGCTGGCGAGTAAAAATGCGATTCTGATCGTGGAGTTCGCGAAAGATCTGCGGGCTCGTAACCGTTCGTTGTATGAGGCCGCAGCCGAGGCGTCCAAGATGCGGTTCCGGCCGATCATCATGACCTCGTTCGCGTTCATTCTGGGGGTGGTGCCGCTCGTCTTCGCCGACGGAGCAGGGGCCGCCGGACAACAGGCGCTGGGAACGGCGGTGTTCGGAGGGATGATTGCTTCGACCGTTCTGGCGATCTTCTTTATCCCGATCTTCTTCGTCATCTTTCAGGGACTCGATGAGAAACTGCGCGGCAGGAAAGTAGTCGAAGAGGCCCCGCCCGCAGCAGACCATCATTGATGCTGTCTGCGCAGCAGCGGTCTCTGAAGGGGCCGAACAAAAAAACGGGACGATGAACCGGTTGATTCATCGTCCCGTTGTGATTTCTCGGCAGTCGCCGTCGGTTGGCTGACTCAGAACAGGTTGCTCGTTCCATGGCCCGCGCCGCCAGCGTTTCGTCGAGTGAAAGGCGAGCTTCCGCGGAGCCAGGACGGACCGATCAAGAGTCCAGCAGCTCTATGCGGGCCGCTTGGGATCAGCCTTGAGGGGCAGACTGATCCGTTTGCCTTCCCAGGCGGACTGGTAGATCGCCAGAATCAGTTCAACACTCTTGCGGCCTTCTTCCCCGTCGATCATCGGAGCGCGACCCGACTCGATGGCTGCGACAAAGTCTTCGAACTGCCGCTGATGGCCGAGGAAGGAAATCGCCTTGGGATCGGCAGCGCCGCCGCTGGATTCATTGCCTTTGGCGAATTCGCGTCGAATCTCTTCATCGCGCGGATCGGCGTTCTTGAAATCCCAGAGCAGGATGGAATCCTGCTCCACGATGGCCGAGCCTTCAGATCCGTGGATCTCAGTCTTTTTCAGCAGTCCGGGATAAGCGGCGGTGGTCGCTTCGAGCGTGCCGAGAGCGCCGTTCTTGAACTTCACGATCGCGGTGCCGACGTCTTCCACTTCAATTCGTTCGTGGGCAATCGTGGAGGTCAGACCGCAGACTTCCGCGACGTCTCCCATGAACCAGCGAATGAGGTCGACGTTGTGAATGGCCTGATTCATGTAGGACCCGCCTCCATCGAGAGCCCAGGTTCCGCGCCAGCCCCCCTGATCGTAGTATTCCTGAGTCCGCCACCACTTCACATAGGTGTCCCCCAGCGTCAGCTTCCCGAACCGGCCGGCGTCGATCGCCTGTTTCAGTGCCAGATTGGCTCCGGTGAAGCGGGAGGGGAGAATCGCCCCGCACAGCGTTCCGGCCTCTTTACAGGCATTGATGATCGCATCGCAGCGCTCCAGTGTGATCTCCAGCGGTTTCTCGACCAGCACGTGCTTGCCGGCTTTCGCAGCGGCGACGGCAGGTTCCAGGTGGGCACCGCTGGGAGTGCAGATGGTGACGACCTGAATTTCCGAGTTGGCCAGCATCTCATCCAGATTGGAATATGCCTGGCAGGCACATTCCTTGGCGAACGCTTCCGCGCGGGCCGGGGCATTGTCGTAGCCCCCCACCAGTCGGGCGTTGGGAATGGCGGCGATGGCCTTGGCATGGAATTGGGCAATCATTCCAGTTCCGACAATGCCAAATCCGATGGACATGTAAGCACTCCAGGTTGGCGGCCACGTTGGCCGGCGTCTCAAAAAATCAGTGGAAAGGCTGCCACACGTTGTACCCGCTCCTCCCGCCTCCCTCAACGGTAGTGAGGACGTTGTCCGCCTCCCGCAGTCCCGGTCCGAGCCTGCCCGTGGGGCCGCGATTGACCTCCCCGGCTCGCACGATCTGCAGAACCGGCAGAGTCTTCCGTGGATCAATCAACGTCAATTGATCCTTGCAGAGTTGGCGCCGCTCTCTCCCCACGCATACTCTCCACGTCGATTCCAACAAACTCGACCTGACGATTAAAATTCAGCGGCAGGACCGCGCTCGCACGAGTGCCCCTAATCCGTATTTCCTGGCAGGTTTCTCTCGGAGACAGCTGTGCGAATTCCTGACGACACGATGGAGCGTCTCAAGGAGCATCAACAGACACACCTGGTTCAGTTCTGGGACCAGTTGAACGAGAAACAGCAGGCAGCTCTGCTTAAACAGATCGAGGAAATCGATTTCACCCTGCTGCAGCGGCTCGTCCAGCTGCGAACCGAACCCGCGCACCCCGGTGGCAGCGGAGCAGAGAGAGCAGCGCGGGCTCAGGGGCTGCAACAGGTTGTCCGGCTGCCGCAGTCGGCCGCGGCGCAGGAAGCGGAATTGAAGGCGATCCAGAAGGGTGAACACCTGCTGGCCGACGGCAAGGTCGGTGCCATTCTGGTGGCCGGCGGGCAGGGGTCGCGACTCGGATTCGAGGCCCCCAAGGGGATGTTCCCGATCGGGCCGCTCACCGATCGCACGCTGTTCCAGATCCTCTGCGAACAGCTGCTGGCACGGTCGCGCCGGGCCGGTCAGCCGATCCCATATTTCATCATGACGAGCGAGGCGACCCACGTTCCGACGGTCGCCTTCTTCGAGCGACACCGGTATTTCGGTCTGGGAGAAGATAACGTCTTCTTCTTCCAGCAGGCTTCACTGCCGGCCCTCGACATGGCGTCGACACAGATTCTGCTCGAGAGTCCCGGCCGTCTGGCGACCAGTCCCGACGGGCATGGCGGCATGCTGCGGGCCCTGCAGAACAGCGGCCTCCTGGATGTGATGCGGGATCGGGGGATCGAACACCTTTACTACCATCAGGTCGACAACCCGACAGCGATCGTCTGCGACCCGGCGATGCTCGGACACCACGCCCTGACGCATTCCGACATGACCACCAAGGTCGTGGCCAAGGTGAATGCGGAAGAGAAAATGGGGGTTCTGGCAGCGGTCGATGGGCAGACCCAGATCATCGAATACAGCGATCTGCCGATTGAACAGGCCCGGCGACAGGCCCCTGACGGTAACCTGCTGTTCTGGGCAGGGAACACGGCCATTCACGTGTTTCGTCGCCAGTTCTTCGAACAGCTGCTGCAGAATGATCTCTCGCTGCCGTTCCATATCGCGAACAAGAAAGTTCCGTATGTCGACGCCGCCGGACGTTCCGTGCAGCCGTCCCAGCCGAATGCCACCAAGTTTGAGCAGTTCATCTTCGATGCCCTGCCGCATGCGCAGGTGGCGCTGGTGGTGGAAGGGGATCGGGCCCGTGAGTTTAACCCCGTGAAAAACGCAGACGGGAACGATTCGCCCATGACTTGCCGGGAAGCTCTGGCACGCATTGCCCGGGCGTGGGTGGAGTCGACCGGCGCCCGCGTCAATAAGGGAGTGACGATCGAAATCAGCCCGTTGTACGCTCTGGATGCCGATGAACTCGGCGAGAAGCTGCCGGAAGCGGCCGTCTTCAAGCAGGACACCGTCCTGAATTGAGAATTGCCATTCGACTGGCAAGTCGGCATACTCAGCGATTCGAATTTCAATGGCTGAGATGGATCCAATTCAATGCTGAATCTGCAGCAGTTCTGGGAAGAGACTGAAGACGCTCCGCCGGGACTGACCCCCAAAGACCTGCAACTGGCCGAGAAACGCCTGAAGGTCTCCCTTCCACAAAGCCTCGTGAAAGTGTTGTCCGTCCAGAACGGCGGATACGTCCGGTACGAGGAAGTCAATCTGTTTCAGGTCACTTCGCGTGACAAGCGGCAGTCCGTGGCTTTGGCATCGAAGCTGCTTGATGACGACGCCCTCGAAATGGTGCAGGAAAACGGGGGGCACGCCGAACAGATTCTGATCTTTGCAGACGAACACGAAGGGCATACGCTCTTCGGCCTCGATTATCACGAATGCGGCCCGCAAGGAGAGCCGGATGTCATCGCGATTGACCTCCATTGCGGCTATTGCGAACGAATCGAAGGGGGAGTCGACGACTTCCTGAACCGACTTTCTGCCTCGGATGCGGAACCAGCTGTCGACTGGAATGAAATCAGCGAATACGAACTGCTGGCGGAAGAAGTGATTGAGATTCCCGTGGAAGCGGGGGAGCCGGCACCTCACACGATCGATCAGCGGCTCTGTGAATCCGGAACCTCTTTCATTCTGTTCCGGCAGGAACGCCAGGGGGATTTTGAGCTGTTGACCCGGTTCGAAATCGTCAAGCCGCTCGATGCCGAGCAATGCCTGATTAACACGGTCCAGAATGCCACTCCTGCGCTCTACCAGATTCAACTGGCGGCGGAACCGAGTGACTTCCCCGATGAAGAGTCGGTCGTTGATCCGGACGACTACGAAGAAGTCAGTACGCTGTGGTCAGAATCCCGCTCTCTCGCCGATGGACGCTGGAAGAACCGGAACGGTTCCGGCGAACCGGCGATGGTCACGTTCGAATCTGCCGACCGCGAAAAGCTGGTGCAGCTGCGCGTGCGGTTGATCGGCGGAGAACTCAGCGAACGGGCGCTCGCGCAGGAAGAGTGGCAGGAGCGGATGCAGTCGCTCAGTGATGACGAAATTGAAGTCGTTTACCCACAGATGATGCAGGCGATTCTGGCGGAAGCCCGACAGACACTGGATGGTCTGGACCTCAATCGTCTGCCCCCCTCGTTCCAGGCCGCCCTGCAACAGTTCGCAGAATATGGAGACGAGACTGAGAACCTGACCGATTCGAAACAGGAGCTCGATCCGGAACTGCTGGGGCTGATGAAGAAGATGCTGACTCTGCCCCCCAAGCTGTAACGTTTCGCTCGAGTGGATGGACAAATTCCGGCGTGACACTGCGGATCGACCAACGCAGTGCCGCGTGCGGAACGCTGCTTGCAGCCAGGGGGATTACTGATCACTGCCTGCAGATTCCAATTGCAGGCAGTTTCCATTTTTCATGAAACAGGGAGTGCGGAAATGCCACAAGTGACGCTCAAAGGGAATCCGGTGAAGCTGTCCGGAGCGGAGTTGAAAGTTGGTGATGCGGCTCCGGCCTTCACCCTGCAGAATACGTCTCTCGAAGACGTCACGCTGGAATCGTCCGCGGGCAAGACCCGCATCGTGGCGACAGTCCCTTCGCTCGATACCAGCGTCTGCAGCCTGGAGACCAAGCGCTTCAATGATGAAGCGGCTCAGCTCGCGAACGCAGCGATTCTGGTTGTCAGCACCGATCTGCCGTTTGGACAGAAGCGCTGGTGCGGTGCTGAGAACGTCGACAAAGTTGCCACGTTGAGCGACCACCGGACAGCTGCCTTCGGCAAGTCCTATGGCGTGCTGATTGAAGGAGGGCCGCTCGATCGCTGCCTGACCCGCGCGATCTTTGTGATCGGGGCCGACAACAAGCTCAAGCATGTTGAGTACTGTAAGGAAATTTCAGAGCATCCGAACTACGACGCCGCTCTGGCGGCCGCACGCGGTTGAGGACTACGGAATTTCCGGGAGAGCGACTGCAAAGCAGATCCGCCCCGCCATTTGGCACAGGTCAATCAGAAACTCCGGGCGAGTCCGTCCGGAGTTTTTTATTTGAGCAGGTTGCTCTTTCCAGTGCCTGCGGAGCAAGCGCTTCGTCTGGTGAAGGGCTGACTTCCGCATGGTGAGAACGGGGCAATCCTACGTGAAAAGGCTTGAGGACGTGCGGCCTGCCTCACACTTTTTGGCGGGCCGCTGAGTCCCCTTCAACCACGAGGGGTGCCGAGAGTCAGCTTCAGCGTCACTTCCTGTCCATCACGGAGCACGGTGACATCCACCTGTTCGCCCGGCTGGAACTTTCGCAGTGCGAGGTCAAAGTCGTCGAGGCCGCCGATGTGATGGTCTCCCAGCCGGATAATGACATCCTTCCCGCGTAAGCCCGCCTTTTCCGCCGGGCTGCCGGGAGAGACTCCTTGCAGGGCATAGCCCTGAACATCGGAACCGAAATCCGGAATGCTGCCGAAGTAGGGGCGGTTGCCGCTCCGGTCGAGTGATGCCGCGCCGGCGATGTGCAGATAATCCGGCTTTGTGGGGGCTTCCGCCGTTTCCACGACCAGCTTTTCCAGCAGATTGATGACCCGGTCCATGTCGGCGAAATTGATCTTCTCCCAGTCATCAGAGGGGCGATGGTAATCGCCGTGTGTCCCGGTGAAGAGATGCAGCACCGGAATCCGGTGGGCATAGAAACTGGAATGATCACTCGGACCAAAGCCCTCCGGCTTCTTGGAAAGCTTCAGCCCCAGCGCTGCAGCTTCTTCATCAACCAGCTTCTCCCAGCGGGAGGAGGTCCCCGTTCCGAAAACCGTCAGCTTGGCATCTTCCATGCGGCCAATCATGTCCATATTGAACATGGCGATGGTCTGCTGCAGAGGATAGACGGGATTTTTGACGTACTCCTCAGAGCCCAGGAGCCCCCGTTCCTCCCCGGTGAAGGCAATAAATACGATGCGCCGCGGCAGCGGCTTTCCCCGGGACGCCAGCCGACGGGCGATCTCGATCAGGCCCGCTGTCCCTGAGGCGTTGTCATCCGCTCCGTTATGAATCTCTTTCACTCCGGGAGTCAGTGAACCTTCTCCACCCAGACCGAGATGGTCAAAGTGTGCTCCGATGACGATGGTCTCTTCCTTCAGTGGGCCGGTCCCTTCCAGCACGCCAATCACGTTGTCGACTTCCACCTTCTGCACGTCGATACTGGCCTGGCCAGCTGCGGTCCAACCAGTCAGCTCACTGCTGGCCGGCTTGCCGGTCTCGTCGATTTCGGCTTCGATTTTCTGCAGCGTGGTCTTGAGGCTGGCCAAGAGCAATTCGTTGCAGGCCTGCTGCGTGATCTGGAAACAGGGCAGTGACTTGCCCGAGCGGGTGCCGCCATAGCCGAAGGTCATTAACGGGTCGGCCACATGAGCACTTTCCATCTGCTCGACCTGACGCAAATGTTCCACGGCTCGTCGGAGCTGGGGCAGTAGTTCATCGCTGGTGGCTCCCTGCGCTGACAATTTCTCCGCCAGTACGATGATTTCATCGCGTGCTTTTTCAACCTGCTTGGCAAGCCCTTCCTTCTCGGACCGGCCGGTGTAGGGGTCGTTGACCAGCAACACTGCCACGGCACCGCGAGTAAAGGCTTCCCCCAGTTTGGTGGCCAGTGAAGCATGCCGCGAGATACCGTGGGCCACGGCAAACATCCCGTGTGGGTTCTCCTGCTGAGGAGCCCTCCGCATCAGGATGACCACCTTGCCCCGGACATTGACGTTGGCAAACTCGTTGAATCCCTGATCCTTGGCGTCGATGCCATATCCACAGAAGACCAGCGGAGCCTTGAACGTTCCCGAGCCTCCGAAGGAGCAGGGGCGGAAATCCTGATCCAACTGCAGATCAATCACTTTTCCGCCGGGGCCGCTGAAGCTCAGCGTGTTGGGACTGCCCAGCCGGGCTCCGTCGGTGATTTCGAATTCCTGAAACGGGTCCCCTCCGGCGACGTCCACCTTCAGTCCCGTCGCGCGGAACTGTTCCGCAATATATTCGGCTGCCTTCTTCAATCCCTCGGTGCCGATGCCACGCCCTTCATATTCATCGGATGCCAGAATTTTCAGGTCTTCCCGCATTCGCTGCGCAGAGAGAGAGAGTTCGTCCGCGCCGGCCAAATTCCAGGCCAGCAGTCCGCAGAGCAGGGTACTGAACGTTATACTTGGTCGCATGAACTCCGCCTCCCGTCGAATCTCTCAGTTTTTCCGCCGGGGATTCTATACGTCTTTCCGCCGGAGAAGTAACGTCTGGAAAGGGATCGCCGGGGAAAAGTTTGCCAAACACCTTCCCTCGCCCGGGTCTGCGAGCCCTGCGCCTTCAACCGAATCTGTGAGATGAACCGGTCCCTCGAATTCAATTTGCTGCTTCCTCGACAGGTGACCTTCGGCTGGGGACGCCGGGTCGAGCTCGGAACGCTGGCGCGCGGACTCGGTTCCCGTGTCTTTCTGGTCGATGGTTCCAATACGCTCCGCAAATCCCCGGTGTGGGGAGAGATTCTGAGCTCGCTCTCCTCACAGAATCTGGCTGTCGAACATCTTTGTACCGTCACGTGCGAGCCGACCATTGCCGATGTCGATGCCACCACCCGTGACATCCTGCGGTTTCAACCTGCATCCGGAGATCTGGTTCTCGCCATCGGAGGAGGAGCGGCACTCGATCTGGCCAAAGCGGTCGCTGCGATGGCGACGAACAGCCAGGGAGGGAGTGTCCGCGACTATCTGGAAGGAGTCGGGACCGGCAGAACACTCACGGCGGATCCGCTCCCGGTACTGGCTGTCCCGACAACTGCCGGAACCGGCAGCGAAGCGACCCGGAATGCGGTGATCTCCTGTCATGAGCCGCCGTGCAAAAAAAGTCTCCGTTCCAACCTGATGCTCCCCTCGGCCATTCTGATCGACCCCGAATTGACGGTGAGCCTCTCTCCCCGCCAGACCGCCTCTTCGGGACTGGATGCCATTACACAGCTGATCGAAAGTTTTCTTTCCCGCCGAGCGCAGCCTTTTACGGACGCACTCTGCTTGACCGGCCTGGACGGAGCGATGTCGGCACTGGAAACCGCCTGCCGCGACCCCGGAAACCGGGCCGCCCGCGAGACGATGGCCTACGCCGCCTTTCTTTCCGGGATTGCACTGGCGAACTCCGGCCTCGGCTTCGCACACGGCGTTGCAGCTGCCCTGGGGGCCCTCTGCAACGTGCCACATGGACTGGCCTGTGCCACGCTGCTGCCGATTGCCATGAGACAAAACCTGCAGGTGGCGAACGCCCGGCTGCGACGGCTGGCTCCCCTGTTGACGGGCAATCTGACCGCCTCGGCGGAGCAGGGGATTGCCGCGGTCGATTCCTTACTCGACAACCTGTCGGTTCCCCGGCGTCTGCGCGACCTGGGAGTCCATCATTCCCAGTTGCTCGAGATTGCGACCGGCTCGCGCGGAAACAGTCTCAGCGGGAATCCGCGTGATTTCACAGACGCCGAACTCCTTTCCATCCTGGAGGCTCACTGGTGATCCTGGCAGCCGGACTTTCTCCTGCTTTGCAGCAGATTCTCCAGTTTGACTCGCTCCGGATCGGTGACGTGAACCGGGCCCGTGGGGCGGAGTGGTGCGCTTCGGGCAAGGTCATCAACGTGGCCGTGGCCGCCTGTCATTTGGGAGTGGAAACCGCTGCCGTGACCACCCGCGGAGGGCAATCCGGGGATGCTCTGGCAGCGGATCTGTTTTTGTTTCCACTCCATATGGAGTGGATTCAGAGTCGGCAGCCGACCCGGGTCTGTACCACCCTGTTGGATGCTGACGGGGTGACCACCGAACTGGTGGAGAATACCGGACCGGTGGAAGACGCGGTCCTGAGTTGTTTCGCCAGCCATTGGCAGGCCCTGTCGCGAACGGCGAGCCTGGCCGTGTTCAGTGGTTCTCTTCCTCCAAATGTCCCGCCCGAATTTTTCGCACAGTTTCTGCAGTCGACATCGATTCGCACGATTCTCGACCTGCAGGGAGAACCGTTGAGAAAATGTCTGCCGGGCAAGCCTTTTCTCATCAAGCCCAATCGGGAAGAATTGGCAGCCACTTGCGGTCGATCCCTGAACACATCGGCGGCGGTGGTGTCTGCCATGCAGGAGTGCCGCGACGCCGGTGCGGACTGGATTGTCGTGACCGATGGGCCGCGACTGGTCCATGTCATGTCGCAACAGTCGACGTATCGGCTGCGACCACCCCAGGTGCGGACGGTCAATCCGACCGGGTGCGGAGATTGTCTGGCAGCTGGAATTGCAGTCGCGCTTCATCGCGGCGATGATCCGCTGATGGCCATCCGGTTTGGCATCGGCGCAGCGGCTCAAAACGCTGAGCAATTGTTGCCGGGCCGGCTGACAATGGACCGCTGTCAGGAACTGGCAGCCCAGGTCGTAATTGAGTCCGAAGAATGATTCCTGTCCGGGCAGATTGCCGGGACTGGTCCGATTCAGTACACAGTTTTTTGCGGAGCAACGAGAAATGGCCCGAGTAGTCAACGTCGCCCTGGTTCAACGGCCCGCCGGCCTCGACGTCGACGCCAACCTGCGCGAGACCGCTGCCGATGTCGAACGGGCAGCGCAGCAGGGAGCGCAGATCATCTGTACGCAGGAGCTGTTCCGGGCCCAGTATTTCTGTCAGTCGGAAGACCACAGCAACTTCGCGCTGGCGGAGACGATTCCCGGTCCCAGCACGGAAACATTCAGTGCCCTTGCAAAGAAGTATGGGGTGGTGATTGTGGCCTCGCTGTTCGAGAAGCGGGCTCAGGGGCTGTACCACAATACCGCTGTTGTGTTTGATGCCGATGGCTCTCAGCTGGGGCTGTATCGCAAGATGCACATTCCGGATGACCCGTTGTTCTATGAGAAGTTTTACTTCACGCCGGGAGATCTGGGCTTCAAAGCTTTCGAGACCCGCTTCGGGAAAATCGGCGTGCTGATCTGCTGGGACCAGTGGTATCCGGAAGGGGCCCGCCTCACCGCACTGGCCGGAGCGGAGATCCTGTTCTTCCCGACGGCGATCGGCTGGCATCCGAAAGAAAAAGCCGAATACGGAGTCGCGCAGCATACTTCCTGGGAAACGATTCAGCGCAGCCACGCCATCGCAAACGGGGTCTTTGTGGCTGCTCCCAACCGGATTGGTCATGAAGGAGCGGCGAGCGATGGCATCGAATTCTGGGGACAGAGCTTTATCTGCGATCCTTCGGGAACGATTCTGAAGAAAGCCAGCGTCGACAAACCGGAAATTCTGATCGTCCCCTGTGATCTCGACCGCATCGATGTGCAGCGGACCCACTGGCCGTTCCTGCGCGATCGCCGGATCGATGCCTATGGGGACATCGTGAAGCGGTATCGCGACTGATCCGCTGCGAGCGGGTCAACGAAGCCATCTTTTGCTTCCGACCGAACATCAGGCGACGATAGCGGACCGACTCATCCCGCGTAGTGCATTTTGGTGCGGAACCAGCTCACCACTCCCAGAGAATTCCACCTTTCTGACGGAACACACAGATGTCTGAAAAATGGATCGCAGACCGGATGCACAAAATCGACGCATCTGGCATCCGCAAGGTGTTCGACCTCGCGGCCAACATGGCCAATCCCTGCAATCTGAGTATTGGTCAGCCGCACTTCGACACGCCCGAGCCGATCAAGGAGGCGATGAAGAAGGCGGCGGATGAAGGTAAAAATGCCTACAGCCAGACACAGGGAATCAAGCCGCTGCTGGAGCGGATCCAGTCCTCCGTGCAGGCGACTTATGGCCATGCTGACCGCAAGACGTTCATCACCAGCGGGACCAGCGGCGGCCTGATGCTGGTGTTGAACACACTGGTGAATCCGGGAGACGAAGTCATCGTCTTTGATCCGTGGTTCGTCATGTACAAGCACCTGACGACCCTCTCGGGTGGAACGGTGCGATCGATCTCGACGTATCCCGATTTCCGCATTCCGCTCGACAAAGTGAAGGCGGCCATCAACGAGAAGACGAAGCTGATTCTGTTCAACAGCCCCTGCAATCCGACGGGCCATGTCGCCACCGAAGAGGAAGTGCGGGGACTGGCCGAGATTGCCCGCGAACACAACATCGCGCTGCTCAGCGACGAGATCTACCGGGTCTTCTGTTACGACCATGAATTCGTCAGCCCGGCAAAATTCAATGACCAGACCATCGTCATTGATGGATTCAGTAAATCACACTCGATGACCGGCTGGCGGGTCGGCTGGTGTCATGGCCCGGAACATATTATTCAGCAGATGATCAAGCTGCAGCAGTTCACATTTGTCTGTGCTCCGCATCCGATGCAGTGGGCCAGCTGCGTCGCCTGGGATTACGACATCAGCGACCGGGTGGCCGATTATCGCCGCAAGCGGAACCTGATGGTCGACGCCCTCAAGGACGATTTCGAAATTCAGGGAGCGGAGGGAGCTTTTTATTTGTTCCCGCGCACGCCCTGGGGGACCGGCACCGAATTCGTCAAAAAGGCGATTGAGAACGAATTGCTGATTATTCCCGGAAATGTTTTCAGCAGTGAGGACACCCATTTCCGTATTTCCTATGCCGCCAGCGACGACACCCTGCTGCGGGGGGCCGAGATCCTGCGTCGGGTGGCCCGCAGCGGACCGTAACCGGTGAATTGGCCGGTTCCGCATTTTCTGGAGTCGGTGATTGCCGAGACGGACCGGTTCCGTCAGAATGCCGAAGTGCACCGGGGCTTGGGCGCCAGTCGTGGAGATCTGCGACCAGCCGGAGCCCTGTCTTGAGAGCAATTTGAGTTTTCATTGCCCCGTCCTCGCCACGCGGAAGTCAGCATTTCACCAAATGACACGCTGGTTTCACGGGCGCTGGAAAAGCAACCTGCTCCCGGACGGTGTCCAGAGCGTTTCCATTCCACTTGCAGGCCGGCTCCGACGCGAGACTCCCCGTTTTCCTGACTGAAAACGGACTGCACAGACTCAGGTAAGAGCACTCCGCTCCAGAATGACCAGTGGCTGTTGAATCTCCTTATACTTCCGCCGATCTTCAGGCCCTGGGCCTGTGTGCCGAGCGTTTGCCGCGGCACATTGCGATCATTATGGATGGCAATGGCCGCTGGGCCCAGCAGCGGGGATATCCCCGGATCGAAGGTCATCGCCGCGGTGTGCAGAGCGTGCGGACCGTGGTCGAAGAATGTGCCCGGCTGGGACTCGAACAGCTCACCCTGTACTGCTTCAGCAGCGAGAACTGGAAGCGGCCCCCGGTCGAGCTCGATTTGCTGATGAGCCTGCTGCAGCGGTATGTGGTCGCCGAGCGTGACGAAATCATGCGGCAGGAGATCCGGTTTACCACCATCGGCCGCACCGACCGCATCGGCGGCAGGATCCTGCAGGAAGTGAACACCACGATCGAGCTCAGCCGCGACAATTCCGGCATGCAGCTTTGTCTGGCACTCGACTACGGGGCTCGCGACGAACTGGTCGCTGCGGTCCGCAAGATTTCTGAGAAGGTGAAGTCCGGCGAGTTGAACGCCGCCGACATTCAGGAACAGACGATCTCCGATCACCTCTACACCGCGGGCATGGTCGATCCTGATCTGGTGATTCGCACCGCCGGCGAGATGCGGGTCAGTAATTTTCTGCTCTGGCAGATCAGCTATGCGGAATTGTGGGTAACCGAGACCCTCTGGCCCGACTTCCGCAAACCCGAGCTGATCGCAGCGCTGCAAGGCTACGCCGGTCGGGAACGTCGATTCGGCGGCCTCAACGTCAAACCGCAGGGGCTGTCCCCCTCGACTCCGTAGAGTCGGTTGCGTTTTCCGGTCTCCGCGCCGGCCGCATTTTGTTTGGGGAAATCCTGACTTCCGCTTGGTGAGGACGAGGCAAAAGGCTCTATCCCGCTGCCCGCAGCGTGCTGTTTGCCAGCCGATCATGAATGAGCGCGGCAATACGACCCGCTTCATACAGCGGTTCGTAGCTCCAGTCTTCCAGTTCCCCTGTGAAGGGTCGGATCAACCCACGCTGCTGGCAGAGCTGATGAAAGCGGGCAAATTTCCGGGCGGGTCGACGCTCATTGAGCATTTCCACGTAGACCGGTCGACCGGTGGCGTTCGCCTCGGAAACCATCGAGATCGAGTCACCCGTCACAATGAGATGAGACGCCAATGCCAATGCAGACCGGTACGGATTCTCCGTCTTTCCGGTCCAGACGAGGTGATCCTGTCCAAACAGGGTTTCGAACCGGGAGATGGCGTGAGCGGGAGTTCGACGGGAAGGAATGATCGCGAGGCGATGCCCCGCAGCCGCGACCTGTTGCAATCGATGCGCGAGCCGGGCGGTATCCTCCGGGGTAAAGGGGAAGTATCGGTTCGGTCCCCCCAGCAACACTGCGACGAATGGAGAGTCGAATTGTTCGAGTCCCCCCATTGGTCCCTTGGCGGCAGCGGTCGCCAGAGCGGCAGGAGAGAGGGGATGCAGCGCTCCCCGTGTCGTGACCACATTGCGACCGGTTAAACCATCGTGCTCCGGAACGACAATGAGATCGAACCGTTCCAGCGGCGACTGCGGATGCTGCAGGTGCACGGCAAAAGTGCGGGGTTCGTTGTGGCGCAGAATCCAGGAAGCGGTGGCGGCCTGTCGACCGCAGGAGACGAGCACGCGCGGGGCGGGGGAGTTCAGGTCGACGGCCGCGCGCAGAATGCGTTGCTGACGAGGCACACAAAATCCAGGCAGATACTTCCACGGCGCCGCCAGTGTGCAGTCGAAGACCTGCGATTCTCCACCGAGTCCCTCTGTCAGGCCGCGTACCTGGCTGCCATGCCCGGCAGCGCCGTCGGCGATCCCCCAGCTGAAGCAGCCTGGGGCGTTGGCAGATGAAGGGGGGAAGGGGAAAATCGACATGCCCGAGGCATCCCTGCAATGTGCGGACGGCAATGCCCACGACCTCCGTCCGGGCCGGGATACTGTATCCCTGAAGGAAAATTGCCTCCAGAGCAGATTGCCGCTGTCCCGGCTCTTGACGTCAGGGATTCAGTCGAATGTCACCCGTGGCAGCATTCCATTGTGGCACGAAGGGGAACAGGTCTCGCTGCAGGCAGCGTTCGATATCGGCCGTCATGCCGAGTTCCAACAGGTTCCGGGCCCCCAGGCTGGCAAAAAAGGTGTCACGAAAGACCTGGGGGTCACGGGAACGGGCGACATAGTAATCGGCCGCCATCTGTCCCTGCACGTTCCCGTAGTTCCAGCCGGATGGTGAGCCGGTCACCAGCTGCGAGGCAACCGCTCCGGCGAACAGAATATCTTCCGCGGTCAGCTGACCATCAGTCCCCGCACAGAGGACATGGGCATCGGCGCCGATTTGACGCAACCGCTCCACAACGGCGGTAAGGTTCACGAAGCCCCCGATGAACACTTTGCGTGCCTCTCGGCACTCGAGAAGTGCTTTGGTGCCGTTGGTGGTGGTGAAGATCACCCGTCGGCCGGCGACGACTGCGGACGTGTAATCCTCTGGGGAATTTCCCAGGTCAAACCCGTCGATTCGCTCCCCTTTCCGTTCCCCCCCCAGAATTCGCGATTCGTGTGGGAGTTCGCGGGCTGCAGCACGGGCTTCATCGACCGTCAAACAGGGGATGACCGCCTCTGCTCCCGCGCTGAGGGCGTGAATGATTGTCGTGGTGGCCCGCAGAATGTCGGCGACGACAACAACTCCGTCGCGCAGCTGATGCGATTCGAGGAGTGCCGGCAAAAGATGAACATGAATGTGGGGCATTCCGGAATTCTAGACGGAACCCCTGATTTGCGCAAGGAACGCAGGCTTCGGACGCGCACACGAGCGCCAGCGTCTGGCAGAAGCTTCCGCACTCAGCCGCGATCGGCTCCCGCATGAAATTCCGAGAGTGCGAGAATTCACTGCTGCCGGTCACTCGTCCCCCACCGTCTCGGGCAGCCGCAGCCTGACGGATCGGTCCCTTTATCCCACACATCGAATCGAGGAGGGAAAAGTCAGATACCGAGGCGACTAAATGACTTCGATCGAGTTCTGTAACGACAGGTCAAATTGCTCATCGAGAGCGATCTGTGTCGCCAGCTGTTTCACGTAGTAGGTTGTTGTCCGACCGCACAGAATCAACATTTCACCGGACGACTCGACGCGGAGTTCACGGATCCGTCCAGCGGTCCGGAAAGCGATTTTCCGCTCCAGATCTGCAATCTGATCATCAGCGTTGAGACACAGCCCGACCGGTGAACAGCCGAGGCTGACATCGCTCAGAAGAGGTTGCTTTGATGAAGCCTCCATCTGCTTCGCTCCTTGTGTTGAACTTCCTTGTAAAGACAGGTTTCCTGATTCCGATGACCAAATAACCGCCTTTGAGAGAAATGCCTCTGTAGAGAAAACCACCATGTTTTCCTAGAGCAGGTTGCTTTTTCCGGTGCCGCGCAGCCTACGTTGCGACTGATGACAGCCTTTCTTCCGGTTGGGGAAGCTCGGGTGACTCATTGTCCGCTCAGGTCCGTGTTGAGCCCGGAGGCAGCAGTCAGGTGACTCGCAGACTCGTTGTCGTCTTCGCCAGCGCGGCACAATGCCCCAGCAGGGAGGCTGATCGAGATCACGCAGATCTCCCTATCCGGGGCAACACAACGCATCAATTCCCGCAAATGGGAGTTTATCGAAACGCTGCCGGGCAGCAAACAAAAAGTTCCGGAATTCGAAGATTTGGGATTTTCGTTTCAGCACGTGTCCGTCTCGATGACTTCTCTGAACCGCGGTCAGGATCTCCACCTCGGAGTGGAATTCGTGTGGAGCGGAACGGCCGGGAGCAGAAGGGCTGTGACAAAAATGAAAGAGCCGTGGTCTCCGGAGTGGAAGCCACGGCTCTCAATGTCAAACCTTCCGCGTGTTGCGCAGTCAGGAACTGCTGCGAGAAGGGCGACGATCAGGTCGTGTCTGGCACGCACCTTGGGTGATCGCGGCCCACGCGATTGTTTGGTCCTCTGGCGAACATGTTGCGGAAGGTTTGTGTTCGCTGTTTCTCGTCCATCTGCGGACGGGCGAGACAGTCGTCTTTTCGGATGATTCTGTCAAGCGGCATCAGCAAACATTCTGATTTCCAGGCGTGTGAAGCAGCTGCTGCAATCTTCAGCATGGCGTTGAGCCAGATTGCTACGACCCTCTGCTGCGTCTCACCCGTTTCTCGCTGAGTCCGCTCAAACCGGGCTGTCGCAGGTCGACTGCACTCGACACTCTGGCTCTCTTCCACGACAGTGCGGAGATGAAAATCACGTTCCTGGGTGCGGCGGGGGAGGTCACGGGAAGCCAGCATCTGATTGAAACCCGTGATCGGCGAATCCTGCTGGACTGTGGCCTCTTTCAGGGACGTCGCGAAGAATCACGTCGCAAAAACGAAACACTCCGTTGCGATCCCAAAACACTCGATGCGGTGATTCTGTCGCATGCTCACATTGATCATTGCGGAAACTTACCGAGACTGTTCCGCACGGGGTTTCGCGGTCCCGTGTTCTGTACGGATGCCACCGCCGACGTTGCAGAAGTGATGCTGCTGGATTCAGCAAAAATCCAGCAGGAAGATGCTGCCTATCTCTCACGCAAGCTGATCGGGAAGCATCCGCCGATCGATCCGCTGTACACCGTGGACGACGTTCACGGCCTGATGAAGCTGTTCGAGCCCTGCCAGTTCGATGACTGGGTGTCGCTGGCTGATGATGTCCGCCTGCGGTTTTCACCGGCCGGCCACATCCTTGGCTCCGCGATCACGGAACTCGAACTGCAGGACGAGGGGGAGACCAAACGAATCGTCTTCACCGGCGATCTCGGTCGGCGCGACATGCCGCTCCTGAAAGATCCCACGCCGCTGGTCGACGGTGCCGATGTGCTGATCTGCGAATCGACCTATGGCAATCGTCTGCATCCCTCACCGCAGGATCTGAAGGCGATTCTGCTGCAGGTGCTGGAAGGAGCGCTGAAGCATGGAGGGCGCGTAATTATTCCCGCCTTCGCACTCGGTAGAACGCAGCAGGTCGTCTACTACTTGAACGATCTGCATAATGAAGGGGTGCTGCCGCGCATTCCAATTTATGTCGACAGTCCTCTCGCCAACAAAGTGACGCAGTTGTTTCTGCGGTACTCACATACTCTTGATGCGGATGTTGAAGAGGTCCTGAAAACCGACCCCGATCCCTTCGGGTTCTCGCACCTGAGTTACATCCGTAGCCAGCCGGAGAGTATGGCGCTTAATCAGCGGCAGGGAGCATTCGTGGTGATCGCCGCCAGTGGCATGTGCGAAAGTGGCCGCGTGGTTCACCATCTGAAACATGCCGTCGGTGATGCCCGGAATACCATTCTCCTGATGGGCTACCAGGCTTCCCAGACCACCGGTCGTCATATCGCCAATCGCGAAAAAATTCTCCGGATCTTTGGCCGCGAGTATCCGTTGAAGGCGAATGTCCTGCAGCTGGAAGGGCTCTCCGCCCATGCGGACGCCGCCGATTTCCAGTGGTGGTTCAAGGAATCGACACGCCGCGGCTCCTTCGGAAAAGTCTTCCTCGTGCATGGCGAAGCGGCCGGAGCACAGGGGCTGGCCAGCCTCATTCGTGACAACTGCGATGAGGACCCGGTGATCCCCCAACTGGGGGACAGTTACGAAGTCTGAGTCCGGTTGGAGTCGCACTTTGTGGACCGCGACTCACGTCAGCTCCCGTAAGGAAGTCGGATCGGAGGGAACGAACGCCGGCGTCCGCAGTAACCAGTCCATGAGCTGCGGAACCGACTCTGCAACAAAGAGCAGGTCACGGTTCTGCTGGGACATGAAGCCTTCACTGACGGCACGATCCAGCATGGCAATCAAGGGAGTGAAGTACCCGTTGGCGTTCAGCAGGCCCACCGGTTTGCGGTGAAACTTCAATTGTCCCCAGGTCAGGATTTCGCACAGTTCTTCGAATGTTCCCAGCCCACCCGGCAGCGCGATGAACGACTCCGACAGTTCCGCCATCAGCGCTTTGCGGACGTGCATCGACTCGACCACGCGCAGATCTTTCAGTCCGAGATGGGCGATCTCCCGGGCCATGAGCGCTTCGGGAATGACGCCGATCACTTCTCCGTCATGTTCCAGAGCGGCATCGGCGACGATTCCCATCAGGCCGATTGCTCCTCCGCCGAAGACCATGCGGATCTTTTTCTGTGCGAGGGCCGCTCCCAGTTCCCGCGCCAGCTCGGCGTAGAGAGGATTGTTGCCCACACGCGAACCACAAAAGACACAGACCGATTCCACTTAGACCTCGACATTCCCGGAAGTGACTTGCCCGTTCACCAATTCCCCCTCAAACCATTTTTCGCATCCCACAGCCACCGGGGCTGATTTCTCTCATGAAAAACTACCGTGCAAGCAGATTCATTTTCCCCAGAAACAGTTGTGCTGCCAGCGTCAGCGGATAGGCAGTCGATACTCCCAGCAGCAGGAGCGCGAATCCTCCTGCGAGGTTCGTTCTCCAGTTGGAGGGCTCTGTCCGGACACGAAAGGGACTGGCAAATAAAACCTGTTGCAGCAGTCGCAACTGCCCCAGGCAGCTGAGAATCCAGAGGAGCACGAAGGCAAAAGCCAGAAACGCGAACGAATCATTCGGCTCGATCAGCCCGGTGACGTTCGACTGATTGTGCGGCAGGAGGAGCGCTGCAATCAGCCCGGATCGCCACCAGAAGCCGGGCAGGGGGGGGAGTCCGGCCAGGCTGATGACGCCGCACAGCAGCGAGACCGCGGCGACAGGCGCCGCAGACAGAGCCCCTTCCAGCGTCTGGGCGTAGTCACCTTCGTGGCCTCGCGCTGTCAGAACCCGGCTGCAGCTGACCAGCACGAGCAGGGCGGCCACTTCACAATTCAGAATCGCCAGAAACAGCGTCTGTGCGTGCGGTAGATTGGACTGCGGCCAGGCGCGCGCCGGATGCAGTGTTTCCCAACCGCACAGGCAACCAGCCCACGCCAGCGAACTCAGCAGGCAGGTACTGGTCAGAACGATTCGGGAGGAGAGACGATCTTCCCACAGCAGACGGGCAGCACTGGCCACTGCAGAGAAGAGACTCACGAGGGCGATCAGTCCCAGCTGCTCCGCACTGACCGTCGGGAGCGTCGCCAGTCGCAGCAGCAGGACTCCGCCGGTCATCAAGGGGAGGGTCCGTAAGGCGAAGGCGTCGACCGAAGAAGTCTGTTCACCCTGCAACAGGATTCGGGGGAAAGGGAACCACCCGAGCAGGCCCCCCATCCCGCTGAGAATCAGAACCATGCTCAGTGTGCTTGTGACGATATTGACCCGTGCCAGACAGAGCAGCAGCATCCCGAGCGCCAGCAATCCGCTGCCGACCACATAGGGGTCTCGGTGCCATCCCTGTTGACTGATGAAAGATCCCCGGGCGGGGTGCAGCAAGAGCGGCAGTAGCGTCAGTTGCAGCGCTCCCCACCACCAGACCGGATGTCCGCAGGTGGACATCAGGCACAGTAAGCCAGAGTTCCACAGCAGGGCCGCCACGATGAAGGGAGCCGGCCGCAGCGCGTTCATCACGAGAGCGGCAATCGGCGCGAGAATCAGAACCATCTTCGTTACGGAATCGGTCTGCAGCCACCCGGAGTCCGGTCTCCCGGCGGTCCGGTCGGCCCCCAGCCAAGAGAGCCCCAGCCAACCGAGACCGAGGCAGAGCAGGGGAGTGACGATCCCGAGCAGATCTGCCAGACGTGGCGAACGGGTGCGGTTCATCCAGATGACCACCGCCGCCAACAGGCAGAGAGCCGGGACGACCGGATGGATCAACATCGGAGCGGGCTCGCTGCTGGAGGACGGGGGCGATAGATGTGGAGAATTATGCAGATTCCCCACGCCCACTGCTACCGCAGCGGGGCAGCGCGACATCTCTTCCGGTTCTCATGGAAAAAAATGCGGGGGCGCGAATCGAACGGCGGGCCCCGGGCGGCCAGGGAAATCTGTTCCCGGGGAGAGAACAGCAGTACACTAAGTTCTGATTTACTCTAGAATGACAAAGCGGCGGCGGGAGTCTCCTCGAGACGGTTGCTCGTTACCGTCTCCGCGAAACAGCCGATTTGTGTGATGTACCGCTCTCTTCCCGCGTGGGGAGAATGGGGCAATCATACGTCAAACTCCTCGCGTCGCACTCACTCACCTGCAGGCGTTTTATGCCCTTGTTTGAACTTGTGTCCGAATTTTCCCCGGCGGGGGATCAGCCCAAGGCGATTGAATCGCTCGTGCGGGGAATTGAAGAAGGCAAGAAATCGCAGGTTCTGCTCGGGGCGACCGGGACCGGCAAGACGTTCACGATGGCGAACGTCATCGCCCGCACCCAGCGTCCCACACTGGTGCTGGCCCATAACAAAACACTGGCGGCCCAACTCTATGGGGAGTTTCGTGACTTCTTCCCCAATAACGCGGTGACGTATTTCGTCAGCTACTACGACTACTACCAGCCCGAAGCCTACATCCCTCAACGGGACATCTATATCGAGAAAGATGCCAGCATTAATCAGGAGATCGATCGGCTGCGTCTGCTGGCGACCAGCGCGCTGGTCTCCCGGCGCGATGTGATCGTCGTCGCCAGCGTCTCGTGCATTTACGGGCTCGGTTCCCCCAAAGATTATCTGGCGATGATGGTCCCCATGCAGGTGGGAAAGACCGTCAACCGGGATGAGCTGCTCCTCAAACTGATCGATATTCACTACGACCGCAACGACTATGAGTTCACGCGGGGCAAATTCCGGGTGCGGGGAGACGTCATCGAAGTCTGGCCCGCGTACGAGGAATTCGCCTACCGCATTGAACTCTGGGGAGATGAAATCGACAAACTGTCGATTATCGATCCGGTCTCCGGCGCCAGCAGCAAAGATCTGAAAGACATCTACATCTATCCCGCCAAGCACTTCGTGCTTCCGCAGAGTCGTATTGATGAAGCGATGGGAGAAATCGAGGAGGAACTGAATCAGCAGCTGGCGCTCTTTCAAAAGGAAGGGAAACTGCTCGAAGCCCAACGTCTCTCCGCCCGCACCCGCCACGATATGGAACTGCTGAAAGAAGTCGGCTTCTGCCCGGGAATCGAGAACTATTCACGCGCGCTGGCGAAACGGAAACCGGGTGAAGCTCCCTACACGCTCTACGACTTCTTTCCCGATGATTTTCTGATGATCGTCGATGAGTCGCATCAGACCGTGCCGCAGGTCCGGGCGATGTACAATGGCGACCGTGCCCGCAAAACAACGCTCGTCGACCACGGTTTCCGGCTGCCCATGGCCCTTGACAACCGGCCGATGAAGTTCGAAGAGTGGGACAAACGCCGCAATCTGACGGTCTTCGTCTCCGCCACTCCCGCCGACTGGGAATTGCAGCAGGCGGAAGGGGAAGTGGTTCAGCAGATCATCCGCCCCACTGGTCTAGTCGACCCGGTCGTGTATGTCCGTCCGGCACGCGGTCAGGTTCCGCACCTGATCGAGCAGATCCGTCTGCGGACCGAGCGGGGAGAACGGACGCTGGTGACGACGCTCACCAAACGCCTCTCCGAAGATCTGGTCGGTTATCTCAAGGAGGAGGGAATTCGCTGCGAGTGGCTGCACAGTGAACTGGACGCGATCGAGCGCGTGGAGGTGCTGCGGGAACTCCGCGAGGGGAAGTTCGATGCGGTGATCGGCGTGAATCTGCTGCGGGAAGGACTCGACCTCCCGGAAGTCTCGCTGGTCTGCATTCTGGATGCCGACAAGGAAGGCTTCCTGCGGAGCGAAACCAGTCTCATTCAGACCATTGGTCGTTCGGCTCGGAATGTCAACGCAGAGGTGATTCTCTACGCCGACTCCGTTACCGAGAGCATGCAGCGGGCCCTCGACGAGACCCAGCGTCGCCGCGATGTGCAGCTCAAATACAACGCGGACCATGGGATCACTCCGGAAACAGTCCGCAAGGCGATTCGACGCGGAATCGAAGACGAAATCTCCGCGCGCAAGATCGAGCGGGATGCCACCGGTGTCGGCAGTGAGACCCGCTATATCACTCAGGAGTTCATCGCCGAACTGGAAAAGGAAATGTTGACCGCCGCCGAGAATCTGGAGTTCGAACGGGCAGCCGGATTGCGTGACCGCATCAATGACCTGCAGCGGAAACTGGCATCCGGAGAGGACCAGATCCCCGTCGGTGATGAAGACCGGCCCGGGTTTGCCGAAGGAGGCCGCGGATCAAGAGGCAAGGGGAGAGGCCGGGGCCGCAAGCGGGGAGGGAGCCAGCCGGGCGGACGGGTCCCGAGGCCCAGACGGGGTTAAGGTGTCTCTGGTAAGATCAACGTTCGCGTGCGTTCCCCCGTGGGGAGTTCCGACTATTGATCGCTGTGGGGTTCCCCGTCATGATGCGGGCTGACCGTTTCAGATGATTTCGTGCCGGAGAGAACGGATGCGATGGCTCCCAGCTTTGTGTCTGTGTTGGATGGTCCTGAGCGTTTCAGCTCGAGCCGATGAATCGTATCCAGGCACCGGGCGGATCGATTTCTTCGGCTACACGGACTGTGTCGTTCTGAAGAACGAACGGACGCGTGTCATTCTTTGTCATCAGGCGGGGGGGCGCATCCTCGAATATTCGCTCGATGGAAAAAACGCCCTCGTGCTCAAGCCAGGAACGGAAGGGACCCTGACCGATATGTCCGCCGGCCGGTTTGACATCGGCCCTGAATATCTGGTTCCCAGACGTCCGAAGCTCTGGACTGGAGAGTGGACCGTCACCCTCACCGGACCGCGACAGGCGCGGTTGACCAGCCAGATTGACGAGGCTGTCGGCGTGCGGTTGATCCGTGACATCACGCTTGATGAGCAGACGTCGCGGCTGCGGGTGGTCCAGACGGTGGAGAATGTCTCCAGCGAGCCCAAATACTGGTGCCACTGGAGCCGGACGTTCGCTCCCACAGGGGGAGTGGTGGTGGTCCCCCTCTCTCAGCCATCACGGTTGCCCCGTCAGTTCATCATGTATGAAGAGAAGGGCTATGTGAATTTCCTTCCCAGCGATCCTCACATCGTACTGCGGGACAATCTGCTGCAGATTGTTGCTCCGCCGCGCCGACCGAAGTCGGGTTTTGATTCGACCGCCGGGTGGCTCGCCTATCTGGAGCCGAATGGACTGTTGTTTCTGAAGCAATTTGCCGTGAATCCGAACGCAGTCTATGACGACGTAATGGGGATCAGCGCTGCCGTGTATTATCCCGACAGCTACTTTGTGGAGCTGGAACCGGTCGGTCCCCGCATGAACCTTCCTCCCGGCGGAAGTGATTCGTTCACCGAGATCTGGTCGCTGGCGGAGTTTTCCTTTCCGGGAAGCGGCAACACAGTCGATTCCCGAGCATTGCTGGACGCTGTGGAGCCGCTGCTGATTCCTGCTCCACAACCCTGAAGCGGCCACGCAGGGAGGGGGCTTGTTGCATTCGACAGTGTGACAGCTCAGTGAGCTGGACCCACCCTGCGGCAGTGAGGGTTCCTTCATTTGAAACGCTGGCCGCATGAGCACTGGAGAAGGGCAAGAGCTGCCCTATCCCTTGAGTCCCGCGGTCCGAATCGTCTTCCGGTACTTGAGCGGTGTGCTGCCGAAACTGGCACTGAAGCAGGCGGTCAGATATTCCGGCGTGCCGAAGCCGCTCAACAGCGCAATGCGGGACATGGGCAGCTCGGTCTCGATGACCAGCTCGCGCGCCCGATCCAATCGCAGCCGTCGAATTTCATCGAGTGGAGTTCTTCCAAAGAAATCCCGGAACGATCGCTCGAGCGTTCGACGTGACATCGGAACAGCCGCTGCGATTTCACGCACCGTGACCGGCTTCGCGAAGTCGCGGCGGATCAGCGCCAGGGCGACAGCCAGTTCCGAGTTGGCCACGGCCAGCACATCTGTGGACTGCCGAGTCCGGATGTGCAGCGGCGCGATCCGCTCTTCCCGAACCTTCTTCAGCTTGCGTTGCATGTGCAGGTCCAGGAGTTCCGCTGCCCGGTAGCCGATATGTTCCGAAGCGGTCACGATCGCGGAGAGACGGGGAGTGGTTGCCTCGCAGAGCAACTCATCATCGTCACCCGCCAGCACAGCCACCTGTTCGGGGGAGTCGATTCCCCGGGACCGACAGACATCCAGCACCTGAGCAGCGGCGTTTGTGGCCCAGGAGAAGAGTCCGATCGGCTTGGGGAGTTGCTCCAGCCAGGCTCCCAGCGATTGTCTGCGTAAACGCCAGCTGCGATGAGTCATCGACTCGTGCAGATAATCAAAGCAGTCATAGCCGATCTGGCGTTGTGCCGCCTCGCGGGCGAAGGCGTTCGCATGGTCACAGACGTAATCGCGGTTGAGTGGTCCCACATACGCAAAGTGTCGGAACCCACGCTCGGCAAAATGTTCGGCAGCCAGCCGTGCCGAAATGTGATTGTCATTGGTGACACGGGGAAACGAGTAAGGATCGATATCGATCGCGGAAACATTGATCACCGGCTTTTCGAGTCGGCTGAGCGCATCGGCCATCCGTGGGGAGCCGACTCGGGCAATGATTCCATCTCCATCCCAATCGCGTGGCAGCTGCGTCGCTTCACCGCGACCGAGCGGTTCGAACCAGACATGCCAGGCTCCGTGTCGACTGGCGTAGGAGCAGACGCCGCGGATCAGTCGACGTCCCCAGCCGGTGGCGGTGTCGACCAGCACGGCAACAGAGGGAATGTCTGCGGACTCGAGCTGTGACATGAATAATCCCTCTCGGACAGCGTGTCGCATTTACAACGATTTTTTACGCAAAACTGCCTGTTGTATCAATTCGTTCTGATATAAATTTGCCCTGATCACCCTTTGTGTTGTTTTCGATTGACTGCATCGTCTGCATCTTTCAATTCATTCATGAGGATATTGATGCCAGCTCTCACCGCTTGTGATCGACAACGTCGGGGCTTCACCCTGATCGAGCTTCTGGTGGTCATTGCCATCATTGCCGTACTGATCGCCATGCTGTTGCCAGCCGTGCAACAGGCTCGGGAATCGGCACGAAGAACCCAGTGCAAGAACAACATCAAGCAGATTGGGCTGGCGCTGCACAACTATCACGATGTGCACAAGGTTTTCCCGCCGGGTCAGATGCAGGATTATGGCTTTTCTGTCGGCCGTCCGGCCAATCAGAGCTATCAGTTCCGTTACCGGTACGGCTGGCATGTGATGCTGTTCCCTTATCTGGATCAGACAGCTTTGTTCAACTCGTTTATGAACACCCACCAGAATACAGCCTTGCGTCCCTATGAATGGCCCGACCGGGGGACAATCATCCCCGGGTTCAGTTGCCCGAGTGATCCGGCCATGCCCAAGGTGACCTCTCTTGGCTCCTATTCAAACTATCAGCTGTCCCAGGGTTCGAAGAGTATGCGGACCGGAACGACAACCTCTGCAGGCACGAACAGCATGGAAGGGAACGGGATCGCATCCTGCATTTCCAGCATCCAGATCCGCGATATCACCGATGGGACATCCAACACGGCTGCAGCCGGCGAGATTAAAGTCGTTCCGATGAATGACGGCGACCGAAGAGGACACCTCTATGCCGGACTCAGAGCCACCTGGACGGTGGCGCTCCGCGACCCTCCCAACTCCGGAGCGCCGGACGTGCTGCAGACCGGTTATGCGTCGCATCAGGACGATATTCCCGTCAGCCTGGTTGCCGACACCGCGTTTTTGCATATGAACGTGCGCAGTCACCATACCGGGGGGGCTCAGATTCTGCTCTGCGACGGTTCGGTTCGCTTCGTCTCCAACAATATTCACCTGCAGACGTGGAACAACCTCGGGAATCGCGAAGACGGAAACACGGTCGGTGACTATTGATGGTGCGCGAAATTCCCACCTCTCCTGGAAGTCTTCATTTATTGTTCGGGAGTCAAAGCTGATGACGAAGTGGCAGATCCTGGGGGCGTTGCTGATGTTGCTGCCGATGGGCTGTACCCGGGATGATGGTCCCAAGCTGTATCCCGTCAGCGGTCAAGTCACGTTTCAGGGGAAGCCGATCGACTCGGGAAGGGTGGTCTTTGTCCCTGACCGGTCTCTCCCCGAAACGGGTCCCGTGCATGCTGCGATCATCCGGAAGGGACGGTTTGAAGGGAAGGCTTCCGAAGGGAAGAAGACGGTCGAGATTCATGCCGAGTTTCTGACGGGAAAGACAGGGACCCGCGAAGACGGGACCACTTTCCCCGAAGTGGTCGGGCTGCCGGAGAAGTACAGCACCGCCTCTCTTCTCGAAGTGACGATTCAGCCCGGAGAGAACGAAAATGTGGACTTCCTGCTCCAATAGGCTTCGTCAATCCTGTCTGCCGATTGCTGATTGACCTCCCGAAACCCACGGCTCCAGCAATGTTTTTAGAACAGCGGATGACCTGCACCGGCCGCCGCCATCACCCCCCGAAGAGAGGCTCATGATGGTGCTCCTGCGAAACGACGTCCCTCCGGCTGGATCACTTCATTGGGGGCAACCGTTGCCCGCACGTCGATGTTGACTCTCGCCAGAGAGGCGGGGCAGGGGATTCCCTGTCACGCCGCCCCACAAATTGCCACCGATGAGAGAGGATTGGACTCAGTGACAAATTCCATCGAGCAGCTTGGAATACCGGGCACATCGCGACGCTGGTTTGTCACCCGTCTGAGCTGGTGCTGTTGGCTGATGTCGCTTGTCTCGAGTTTTGCATCCGCTGCCGACTCGCCACAGAGCCAAGGCTTGCAGATTCAGGATTCGCACGGAGCCGCTGCGGAATTCCAGCCCCGCTTTCTCATCTTTCAGGCTGAAAAGCCCCCCAATCCGGCACTTCGCTATGCCGACATTCCCAACGTCCCCAATTACAACGTGCTCACCTGGGGTCGCGACCCCGACATCAAGCCCGACCCAAACCTGCACATTCAGGACGGCTTTGATCCTGAAGTCGACCGCAAGTTCGGCAAAGGGAGAACAGCCAACGTCTTCTCGGCTGCTCCCTTCGTCGAACTGACTGCCACACAGACGCGCAGGCAGGGGAACCGCATCGACTGGAGCTTCGCGGATCATCCGTGGGGAAGGCTCTCCGCGACTGTGAAGGTTGATTCAAAAGCGGCCGGTCTGGCGGAACTGAACTGGTCATTCACTCCCCGGCAGGCTGGATTTTACTCCGTCGCCTACGTCGGGGCTCCGGCGCTTCCTGTGGTCCGGCTCAAGGAAATTTGGCAGCCAATGATCTGGACGGAGCTCCGATTTCCCACCGACTCGTTCCTGACGCCAGCGTTTCTTTGCACCCTCCCGGGGACCATGATGAACGACGGGAGCCGCTCCATTTCGGTCATGGCCGCCAGCGACGAACTGCCATTCCTGCCCATGCCGACAAACAGCCAGAACAACCCGTTTGGAGTCGCCTTGCGTGACAGGGGAGGGGAGGCTTGCCCCATGATCTTTGCTCCCATTCTGGGAGGAGAGGGATCACGACGAAAAGCGATGGAAACGATGACGTTTCGTTGCACGCTGCATGTTTCGCATCTCAGTCTGACAGGCCTGTATGAACAGGTGGCCCGTCAACAATTCGGTTTTCGGGATCTGCGAGAAAATCGTCTCTGCTCCATGAATCGGACTCTCGACAACATGGTCGAATTCGGGATGAGCAAATGGAGCGAATTCAACAAGGAATTGCGGGGAGCCGAATATTCGACAGATGCCCCCGGGACGGTGAAGAATGTTTCCCCGTTGCCTGCGCTCGAAGCCGCGATCGTGCTGGACGACGAACGCATCTACCACGAGCGGGCTCTGCCCATGCTGGAATACGTCTGCTCGCGGGAAAAGCTGTTGTTTGCAACGAGCCCCGATGTGAAGATTCAGTCTCCCAGCTGGAAACTCACGGGACCCGCCTCCACGCTTCCGGATCTGGCCGCCTGCTATGCCATGTCTGGAGGTCGCAGCGACGGCCTTCGCAAACTGGCTCAGGAGATTTTCGGGATCGACAAGATCTACAACCTCGACACCGTCACATCGGGGACCCGCTGGCAGAATTCCCTGGCGCTCTTCCGCATTACAGGTGACAACGCCCTGCTGGAACGCGCTCGCCAGCAGGCGCGGGCCGAGATCGCGGAGCGACAGGGGGGCATTTCGGCCGCCCATCAGAGTGGCTCATTCTTCTGGCCGGCGTTCACAAGTCCCTGGATCGATTATCTCGAACTCTATGAGGCGACCGGCGATGCAGAATTTCTGGAGGCGGCCCGGGACGGAGCCAGACGCTATCTGCTGTTCTGTTGGATGTGCCCCAAGGTGCCCGACGGGACGGTCCGGGTCGATTCCTCCGGATTGGCCCCCCGTTACCGCACGTCTCCCCATTTGAAAGACATTCCGGTCACACCCTCCGACGTGGAGGCTTGGCAAGTCTCCGAAATCGGACTGACACCCGAATCCGCCGGAACCTGTAAAGGGCATCGTGCCATTCTAAATGCCCACTATGCACCCTTTATGGCGAGAATCGGCTGGCTGACAAAGGACCGTTTCCTGCAAGAGGCGGCGCGCTGTGCATTGGTCGGTCGTTACCAGAATTTTCCGGGCTACCACATGAACACGAACCGCACCGCCGTGTACATGGCGGCCGACTTTCCGATGCGTCCGCAGGCACAGCTCAATGCGACGACCTCCATCCACTACAACCACATCTGGTCGCATATCGGCCTGATGATCGACGCCCTCGTCACCGAAGGGTACGTGCGCAGCGAAGGGGAAGTCGATTTCCCCTCCCGCTTCACCGAGGGCTATGCGTATCTCCAATCCAAGGTGTATGGTGATCGCCCGGGCAAATTTTACAGTGATGACGACGTCTGGTTATGGATGCCGCCGGGACTGCTGGAGTTCCAGACTCCTGAGATCAACTATCTGTCTGCCCGCCGCGACGATGCTCTCTACCTGCTGTTGATGAATGAATCGAATCAGCCCGTCACCGAAACCGTACGGATCAACCCGGAGCATGTAGAGTGGAGCAGGGGAGGGGAAGCCTCCTCATCCGCACCGTCACGTCCTCTGCTCACGCTTCTTTCCACGGGCTCCGGAGGGGCCAGCTGGACAGAGGAGGCCCTGAGGGTCCAACTGCCGGCGAAGGGACTCGCCGCCTTGCGGCTCGACCATGTCACTCCCCGGGTTCGGTTTCAGGACCGCATCACGCAGCCTGTCGAGTCACACTGGACTGGACCGGAACGTCTTACCGAAGCCGGGGCCACCGGCATTGTCTTCAGTTACGGCAAAGGCTTGACGAGCGCCTACCTGTATACGTCGGCCACCCCCGATGAGGTGTCGGGTGTCACCTGGCAGTACACCATCGACGGTCAATCGGGAACTCGCTCCGATACCAGCTACCCATTTGACGAGACGATTCCACTTCCCGACGACGCGAACGAGATCCGGTTCTCCGTTCAACTGCAGCGCGTCGATGGAACAGTGGTGACTTCGAAGGAGGGTGTCCTGCGCAGAGAGCAGGGGGGACCGCCCGCTTCCGCCAGCGCGGTGAGAACCGAGCTGCCGGGGAAAACGCCGGTCGAGAAACAAACGAATCCGTGATTCCGGACATTCGTGAAGCCGCAGACTCCTGGCTTCACGAGGCACCTTTCCGTGGCTGCTGAAACCTTCCGATCTCTGGCTGCAAGAGTGTTATGCAATCCGCAGACTATCTGGTCCTGACGTTCTATCTGGTTGGCATGCTCGCCGTGGGAGCGAGCCTGATGTCGCGCGTGAAGTCCACAGCAGACCTGTTTGCTGCCGGCGGTAAATCCCCATGGTGGGCTTCGGGACTGAGTTCGTTCATGACGATCTTTTCCGCGGGGACGTTTGTCGTCTGGGGAGGAGTCGCGTTTCGTCTCGGTCTGGTGGCCATCGTCATTAACCTTTGTTACGGGGTGGCCGCACTCCTCGCGGGCTGGGCTGTGGCGGGCCGCTGGAACAAGCTGGGCATCCGCACTCCCGCTGAGTTTGTCCGTCTCCGGTTTGGCTCGGCGGCCGTCCACTTCTACACCTGGACGATGATGGTGTATCGCATGGTCGGTTCGGCGGTCGCGCTCTACGCGTTGTCGGTCATGTTGTGCGCGATGATGCCGTTGCCGGAAGGGACGTGGGGGCGCGATCCTCAAACAGGGCATTTCTCCCTGTTCTGGGCCATCGTTCTATTTGGAGGTGTGACCGTCATCTACACCATGCTGGGGGGGCTGTGGGCGGTCCTCATGACGGATGTCCTGCAGTTTCTTGTCCTGAATATGTCGGTGCTCGTCGTGGTGCCGTTGCTGCTTGCCCGGTTTGACAGCTGGGACATCCTGCGCCATTCCGCTCCTGATGGATTCTGGAATGTGACAGCCGGGCAATACTCGTGGCTGTTTCTGTTTGGCTGGACGACCATTCACTTTTTCATCATCGGTGCGGAATGGGCGTTTGTTCAACGATTCCTCTGTGTCCCTTCGCCCCGAGATGCCCGGAAGGCGATGTGGCTATTTGGAATCCTGTATCTCATCAGCCCCTGGGTCTGGATGCTTCCACCCATGCTGTACCGCTTCATTCAACCTGATACGCCCCATGAGGAGGCCTACGTCCGGGCCTGTGTGAGTGTGCTGCCGGTGGGATTGGTCGGACTGTTGTTGGCCGCGATGTTCTCCGCCACCGCCAGCATGGTCAGCGCGCAGCTCAACGTTTTCTCAGGAGTGCTGACGGAAGATGTATACCGACGCATCCTGCCGACCGCCGGGGAAGGGGAGTGCATCTGGGTGGGCAGAGTTCTCAGCGGGGTGCTCGGGGTGCTGCTGATCGGTCTGGCGATTCTCATCCCCCGGCTCGGTGGAGCAGAAAAATCGATTGTCACCATCACCAACCTGATTGTGACACCGTTGCTGGCCCCCACGCTGTTCGGCCTGCTCAGTTCCCGCATGAGTGCCGCGGCCATGTGGACGACTGCCCTGACCAGCTTCGGCTGTGGTCTGCTGGTGACGTTCTGTCCCATGCCCTGGATGAATCAGCTGCGTGACTGGTCGGGCAGCATCGATACGTTGATCGGGGTGGTTCTGCCGCTGGGAATTCTGGCGGTCTGGATGCTCTTCGCGCGCGGAACAGATCCCGGCTGGCGCCGGCTGCACGACACCCTGTCCGCGCGCCGGGACTCTGCGGAGTCAGCAGCAGTGGGAGTGCGGGAGTTCGATCCGTTGCTGGGTTACCTCGTGGCCGCCTCTGTGGGAGCGAGCGGACTGCTGACGACTTGGCTGATCTGGGTGAATCGTCACGGTTCGCGTGTTGATCTGCTGGTGCTGGGGGCGTTTTCTGCAGGGCTCTTTCTGATTGCGGGCGGAGTTGGAATTCACACGTTGCGCCGATCGGCCAACGTTGACGCACTGAACGAAGATTCGGAAATCGCCTCTCTATGATTCTTTCATCACCCACGCATGGTCGAGAACTTCGTACGGACGAGCTTTCCGCCGAACTGGTGGTTGTCGGGGGAGGGCTCGCTGGACTGTGTGCTGCCACGACTGCGGCACGCGCAGGATTGTCGGTCATTCTGGTGCAGGATCGCCCGGTTCTGGGGGGGAACGCGTCCAGCGAAGTCCGCCTGTGGATCCTCGGCGCGACGTCCCATATGGGAAACAACAACCGCTGGTCGAGGGAAGGGGGGATTGTCGACGAGATTCTCATTGAGAATGCTTATCGCAATCCCGAAGGCAATCCGCTGATTCTCGACTCGATCCTGCTGGAGAAGGCGGTCGCGGAACCAAACCTGAAGTTGCTGCTCAATACCGCCGTCTATGAGGTCGAGAACGAGTCGACGGGACGTATCCGGCAAGTGACCGCCTTCTGCAGCCAGAACAGCACGCGTTATATTCTGCGGGCTCCGCTGTTTGTCGACGCCTCGGGGGATGGGATCGTGGGGTTCCTCGCAGGGGGAGCCTTTCGCATGGGGGCCGAGTCCCGTGACGAATTTCAGGAACAGTTCGCTCCGGCCGCCGCCTACGGTGAGTTGCTCGGGCACTCCCTCTATTTCTATACCCGCGACACCGGTCGTCCTGTCCGGTTCGTTCCTCCGGCCTTCGCTCTCCAGGATATCACCACAATCCCGCGCTGGAAGGCATTTAACTCCCGCGAACATGGTTGTCAGCTCTGGTGGATCGAATACGGGGGGCGGCTCGATACAGTCCATCAGACAGAAGAGATTAAATGGGAGCTCTGGAAGATTATTTATGGGGTCTGGAATCATATTAAGAATTCCGGAGAGTTTCCCAAGAGTGAAACTCTCACGCTGGAATGGGTCGGACACATTCCAGGAAAGCGGGAAAGCCGCCGTTTCGAAGGAGATTACCTGCTTTCCCAGCGGGATCTGGTGGAGCAGCGAAAGCATCCGGACGCCATCAGCTATGGGGGCTGGGCCATTGATCTTCATCCGGCCGACGGTGTTTATTCATCGCTCCCGGGCTGCCAGCAATATCACAGTAAAGGGGTCTATCAGATTCCTTATCGCTGCTATTACAGTAGAAATATTGATAACCTGTTTTTGGCCGGCCGTATTATCAGTGCCACGCATGTGGCCTTTGGTTCCACACGCGTGATGGCGACCTGTGCTCATGGGGGGCAGGCGGTCGGAATGGCTGCCGCTCTCTGTAGAGAATTTCAATGTGCACCGCGAGACCTCTTGCAGGCAGGCCGCCTCTCCGTGCTGCAGCGACGGCTCAGCCGCATTGGGCACTCCCTTCCGGGAGTGGATGTCGAAGATCCGGATGATCTGGCAACGAGTGCGACGGTGACTGCGAGCAGTGAGCTTTCGCTGGCGGAACTCCCCGCGGGAAGCGAATGGACCGATCTGGCCGAGCCGCGAGCCATGCTCTTTCCCGTTTCGGTAGGCGAATTTCCCCGGTTGAAATTTCGGATGCGGGCCAGCCACCCTTCCCCTCTTCGCGTCGAACTGCGTGTCTGCTCCCGTCAGGGGAGTTTTACTCCTGATCTGACACTGGCCACTCGGGAGTTCACCGTCGAGCCGTTGAACCGGGATGCTCTGTCGTCGAATGGGATTTCCGCTGCGTGTGTCGCACATGCTCCTCTTCAGGGGACTGCCTCATCCACCATCGCAGTCGCATCACGGTCCACCGCGATTGTGGATGATCCGAAAGCCGGTGACGTCATCGAAGTCGATTTTGGCATCCAGATGGAGAATGAGACTTACGTGACCGTTTGCCTTTTTGGAACGCCCGAGATCAAAGTCGCGCTCAGTGATCTCCGAGTGTCTGGAATCCTGTCCCTGAGTCACCGCGCGAATTCCAAGGTGGCGACTCAGGCGGTCCAGCGTCCGCCAGCAGATTCCGGACTCGATGAGCTGGAGTTCTGGTTGCCGGAACGACGACCCAAGGGGAAGAATCTCGCTCTGCAGTTCGATCCCCCTTTGAATTTGTTTGACGCTCGTCGCTTGGCTTACGGAGCTGAGCGTCCTACGACGTCAGCCAATTGCTGGGCTGCTGAAATCGATGACCTCCGCCCCTGGGTCGAATTCGCCTGGCCCCGCGAGCAATCGATCGGCTCGGCGACGATCTGTCTCGACAACGATTTTGATCATCCGTTGGAGTCGGTTCTCATGGGGAATCCAGAACCGGTCATGCCCTTCTGTCTTCCTGAAATCACCGCAACAACCGCTGACGGTCGCGTGCTCGCACGAGCAACTGAGAACCACCTGACCCGGGTCACGTTCCGCTGGGATCCTCCGGTCTGTACTCGCGGCCTCCGCTTTCAGTTTGCTCGCAACGACAGCGGCGCCCCCGCCGCAGTGTTCCGCATTCGCCTACACGGGGCGGAGCATTCCTGACGGGGATGATTTCAGTTGACGCTCCTGTGGCGACTCGAATCGGAGTCGTCAACCGACTTCACCCGGCTGATCTGCCGATGCGGGGAATCGAGCGTGCCGACCGCCCGCTCTGTGACGCGGGTCGAGCTGTAGGTCTCTCGGGTGGGGTGCCGACAGTTTTTTCGGTTCACCTGCATCGTCTCCCCGCGGCGTGAGCAGTTTGTTCTTTCGGGTTCCCGCACTGCGCGGCGTTTCGAATCCCGACATGACTCCGCGTGGCGAGTGTGCGCGGATCCCAAAATCAATAGGGTCGAGTCGTGGTAGGCGGATGGCCTTCCGCGATGGTCGGGGCGCAGCCCCGCCTGTCGCTGCTCCTTGGGATGGCGATTGAGAAGTCCCTCACGCAGGACCTCTCCGATGTCGAATCCGCAGGTCGGTCCGCCCCCGTCGGCAGGGGAGGAGAGGCCGTGACTGAAGGAGGCTGGCGGAGGCGTTCTATAAGGGAGATGGCTCTTTGGCTGTGCGTCCCCTATGTGAATTCTGCGATTGGAAAAGTCCGATCCCTTGGGGCTCTGACCGAGGGATCCGGAGTCAAACAGACCTGGCTACCGCAACCTGAAGTCGCCCCAGCCTTGCGTCGGTGAGAGCACGACGTCGTGGACGAAATGTGGCGGAATCCCTCTGCGGGTTGCCTCAGTGGGCGCCCTCATCCTGCTCGCTGGCGTCGGTCTTGGGTTCGGTCACCGTCGAGTTGAAGTCCCGGCCAATTCGTTCCGCTGGCTGAGGCGAAATGACGGAAGTCGCATCTCGGCCGGGAAACGTGAGACTGCATGGTTTCGCAGCAAATCCGCTACCCAAAGTGAACATAACGGACATTATCGGACGTTGGGGTTCGGCCGCGATTCAAGCCTCTGGAACTCGAAATGCCACCCCCGCGGTCCCCGCGAAGCCGCATCCGCCCCTCGCACGCAGTCCCTCAGCACTGCTCCCTTCGGGGCGTGCGAATGCGTCGTGCTGGATCGATTCAGAATCCTCATCCGGATGTCGCGTCCCTGTGCCCGGTCGTTGGCCGCCCCGTTGATTTCGAAGCGGCAATCGCGGGCGGATTCTTACAGTGGGTTCCCGGCCTGCGGCGACTGGGCAGCCCGCAATCGCTGCTGAATCGCCGGGGCCAGCCGGTCGAGAGTCAATCCCGACAATTGAAGCTGACGAAGAATGCGCTGTTCGATGGTCGATTGATTCGTGGTCTGCGGATCGGGGTCGGACGGCCGCGACCAGGCGTCGGCGTTCCAGTCGTCCAGAACGGCGATCGCCAGTGACTCGGGTAACCCGGCGATCTTGTCGGCGATGTCCCGCTCGATGCCCTGCCGGATGTTGGGGATGGTCGAATAGGCGCTGGCGATTTCCCGAATCAGGGCCGCCTGCCGGTCGCCAGCACTCGGCGCGGTGGGGGCCGGCGTTGTGGTGGGCTGGGCCGGGGTCTGCACCGGAGCCGAGTTCGCAATCGGCGGCACTGGAATCGATTGCGGCGTCGACGTCACCGGCTGTAGCCGCTGATTGAGATAGTTCTGCAGCTGCGTCGTTCCGCCGTTGATGATCTGCTGCTGCAGCGCTGCGCGGTCTTGTGCCGGAACCGAGTTCCACAGGTTCAGCAGGTCCTGTTCCAGCTTCGCCCGGGTCTGCGGGTCCTGAGCGGCATCAAGAGTTTTCGAGACCACCTGCTGGGCCTGATCGCTGAGAGCACCCCGCAGCTGCGACCAGAGCGGTGACGAAGTCGGCGTCGCGACGGGCTGCTGGGTCTGCGGGAACTGAGTCGGCGTCCCCAGGTAGGGGGAACTGCCATTGGTGTTCGGGACGACCTCGTGGTCGTGATCGTGGTCATGACGGTGATCCAGATCCAGGCCATCGTGGTCGAGCTGATGAATGTATTTCGCCAGCGCATCATGCAGTTTTTCCGGCATCACCGGGTGGAGTCGATCCATGATGATGGCCGAATACCGCCCCGTGTGGGAATCAATGAGTTTGGCCCGCATGTCGGACGAGACGGTCACCAGCAGAAAGGTCATCACCAGACAGAGGATGACCCCTTTGACCAATCCAAAGACCGCGCCGAGATGCTGATTGAATTCCTTGAGCTGGTTTTTTTCCATCCAGCCGGTGAGTGCCCTTCCCAGCCCGAAACAGCAGAACGAAAAACCGAGGTAAGCAATAAAGAGCGCGACCCAGTGGTTCAGCGGAGATTCCAGCCGGATATACGGACCGACCGCAGCCGAGATTCCGTTGCCGAAGACAAAGCAGAGTACGATTCCCGCGATGCCGGCAATTTGCCAGATCACCCCGCGAGCAGCGCCGCGCAGCGTGAAGAACAGCAAGACTCCCACGCACAGCACGTCATACCACATGAGCCAGACTCCTTTCGGCCATCTTCGCCGCGCATTCCAGGCGCGGGAAATTTCGTCTGGCAGTCTAGCGCCGACAGGTTCCCTCCGTAAAGAGAGTTTTCAGCAGTCTCCCAGCTGACCCCTTGAATTCGGGACTTCTCAGGCTTTCGGGCTTCGCAAAACGGGTCAGTTCGCGTGAGTTCCGGAGTCGCCGCAGGCTGGGAAAGTATCCCATTTACTGCTTTTTGACCTGTTGGGGGACTGGCTGAACTGGGGTAGGCCGGTGCTTCAGGGGCCTTGCTGGGCGCGGGCGATATCAGCCTCGGTCATCTGATAAACGTCGATCGAGCCGCCGAGAGTGGTCACCGGCTCAAAAGCCCGGAAGTAGCCGAATTCGTTGAAATCGACTGCTCGCACACTGCCGTCGGGCTGCAGCAGGCCGTGCGGCCTCCCCATGACAAAGTTGACACTCACCGCATAGGTCCCCGGCTCCGGAGTGCGTCCCGGCGGGATCGTGTAGTCGATTCCCAGGGCGAACGGGGGGAGCGTCCCGAAATAGGCCAGTCCCACCCGCTCAATCCCCTGCTCTTTTAAATACTGCTGCAACAGTTCCAGGTCCTGGCCCCAGTCGAGATTGGAATCGATGAGATGGGCCCTGCCTCCGACCGGCCCTCCCGCCAGCTCGTTGAAGTAAGCGAGGTGATGGGGATGATGCCGAAGCGAGGCGAGACAGAGGATGGTTGCCCCGAAGGCAAACACCTGTCGGGCACGGGGAGAAAAGTCGCGGATCCACAGCGACGCCGCACCGGCGATTACCATCAGGAGTGCGAGGACCGGCAAGGCATACCGCAGGCCGAGCTGCATTTGCTCCAGACTGGCGACTCCGAGCACAACGGCAATCGGCAGCAGGATTGGGCCGAGAATTCTGCCCTGCACCGATTGCAGGTTCCGGTAACGCACGAGCAAGGCGATCATCCCCGCCAAAATCAGAATCTGTGTGATGTGCGGAAGTTTGTAGAGCAGGGCGCACAGATAGTAGTTGCGAAATCCGGAGAGACTCCAGACACCGTCCAGAAAGACGGCGTGCTCCCCTTCCATAATGATCCGCTGCGCATCGACCCCCCGCAGATAATCGGCCGGTAAGGGAATCGGCACGGGAACGCCTGCCAGCAGATTCTGTAAGGTGCGCAGCGTCGTCGATTGAAACTGAAAACCGGCCAGCGGCTGAAAGACCCCCTGAAAGCGGTAGCAGGCCATCAGCACCAGCAAACTGACGACCGTCAGCCCGAGAAACTGCAGACCGGCACGCTTCCACTGAGGACGGCGCAGTGCCAAGGAAATCAACGTGGCCAGCACGACAACCGGCGCCAGCAGAATCGCCGTGTACTTGATCCCCTCGGCCACCCCCAGCGCTGCTCCCAGTAAAATGGCATCCCGCCATTGCAGTGATCTCGTCCAGCGATCGAGCAGAAAGAGTGTCGCGACGAATCCGAACACCACGCCGACATCCGGCGTCACCAGATTCGCATGCGCCGCCAGATTGGGACAGGTGACATACAGCAACAGCGTCAGCAGCCCCCCTCCACTGCCAAACAGACTACGGCTCCAGACATAAAGCAACAGTCCCGTGGCGACCGACCACGCCAGGTTGAAGACCCGGCCCCAACGGTACCAGCGCTGAAAATCCTCTCGATGGGTCAGGACAAAATTCTTCCCCAGTTCCGGCCCCTGCAGCTGCGCATCGACTTGGGCTCCGCCCACGACCAGAGGCACCGCCGCCCACATCCTCGTCACCGGAGGATTGAGGACATCAGCCGCGAAATCACCTTGCAGGTTCCGAACACCGACCGGCAGATGCCAGATTTCATCGTGCGTTACCGAATTCGACCACGCCGTATGAAGGCCCACCACGACATGCAGCAGGAGCAGCGCTGCCACCGCCAGACGGGACGCGTGCGCCGAAAGCAGAGGAGACTGATCCGGTTCAGCTGTTGCAGAAGGCTTCATAACATCCCTGAATGACGGCTCCCTTCGCTCTCCCTGACCAACAGCTGGTCAGTCGCAGCGGCGCAGGCAGACTCCTTTGTCCTTGTAATGACAATCGGGAGTTGAAGCAATCACCGGGGGGATGCGTGCGGAGACAGGTGCATGGGTGAACGGAACCGCGACGATCCACTTCTGCCGCAAGGGAGGACTCTGCCGACGCATCCCTGGCCCGCGGTGCGGCCCCTTTCTGCTGATAATGCACTGTCGACGCGGGCATTGATGCGAGCAAACTGCTCTAATCCAGCATTCGTTGATGTCTCCACCTCTCTTCCGCATTCGCCTCTGCAACTCCCATGCGCCTCTTACGAAGTCTGCTCTCGATTCGACTGCTGATCGGACTGGCGCTGCTGCTGGCAGTGGGATGTGCATTGGCAGGCTTCACCCCCTTCACCGTGATTCGCAGCCGCCTGGACGCCTACTCCGGCGACGGCTCGGCTGATCCTTATACCTCTGCCCTGCATCGTCAGCTCCAGTGGGCCTGCTGGTCCGCTGCCCTGCTGATCGCGGCCACCCTGCTGATCTGCCGGAGTGTGAGTCGCCGATTCCCCGAGCAATTGAGTCAATTCCGGAGCAACTTGCGCGAGGACGTTCGCCGCTTGTGGAATATCACCCGCGACACCTGCCGGGAGAATGCGTTCGCGCTCGTTTCGCTGACGCTGCTCGCAGCGCTGTTTCGACTGCTCTGGCTGAACATGCCTATGCGGTATGATGAAGCCTATACATGGCTGAATTATGCGTCGCAGCCCTGGTTCATCGTTCTCTCCAAGTACGATGAACCGAATCACCATATCTTTCATAATCTGCTGGTGCACTGCAGTGCGCGACTGTTTGGTGATGCACCGTGGGCGCTGCGGTTGCCCGCCTGGCTGGCTGGGGTGCTGGTTGTCCCCTTAACGTTTGCACTGGGGAAGTTTGCCTCTGGTCGCTGGGGAGCGATGATCGCCGGATTGATCGCCTGTGGATCAACTGCCCTGATCGAATACTCCACCAACGCGCGTGGCTACTCGATGATGACGCTGTTGATTCTCACTGGTTGGATGGGGGCCATCTCGCTCCGGGAACTCGACAACCGCGCGGGGGCGGTGCTGTTGATTCTGTCCGGCAGTCTGGGACTCTGGACGGTTCCCACGATGCTGATCCCGCTCTGCATGATCTGGTTGTGGCTGTTCCTGGCTTCTCCGGGAATGCGCACGTTGCGGCAGCTGACTGTCGTTGTCACTGGAACGCTCGGCTGCACTGCCCTGCTCTATGCCCCGGTGTTGATCGTGTGGAGTCCACTGCGCCTCCTGACAGGGACAGTCCAGAATGGAGCGTCTGCAGTCGATCGCTGGCCTCACACACTGCGAGGACTGTCAGCGACAGGGGCTCTGCTGATCCGGGACTGGCCGTTGCCGGCGTTGCTCGTGGGGCTCGCTGCCATCGCGTTCGTCGTGATGGACCGCAGCCCGCGTTCGCGATTGATCCGGCTGGCTGGGTTGTCACTGGCCGCGGGAGTCGGCGCCGCCACCCTCATAGGGACCTGGCCCCCGCCCCGCACCTGGGTCTTTCTGATTCCGCTGGTCGCGGTCGGAGTCGGCTCCGGCACTCGACTGGCGATGGACCGCATCCCGCTTCTACGCCAGCCGTTACTCTGGACCAGCACGTGGAGCTTGTTCGCCGGCATCAGCCTCATCTACGCCGCAACCTCGCAGTCGATCGACAGGTCGTCGGAAACCGGGCTCTTCACCGAAGCAGAACAGGTGATCCACGACCTGAGCGACATCCTGCAGCCCAACGACAGAATTGTGTCGGTCACTCCCGCTTCGTCAGCTCTGGTCTACTATGCCCAACGTGAAGGGATCGACCCCGTGCATTTTGAACGACCGACACCGGGGAATGATCTCGTTGTCGTCATCTCGAAAAGCTACGGCAAGCAGCTGCAGCAGGTCTTTGATGAGCTGGAACTGAAAGACTTGCGACCGGAGCAATTTCAGAAGGTCCGCGACTATCCCGATGCGGAGATGTATGCCCAGCCTCGAAAGTCCTCAGCGCAGGACCGCTGACCTTTCCCTCCCCTGCCCCTCGCTGAAAGCCATCCTCGTGAAATACGAATGTCAGTGCGGACACCTCGTCGTCGATAGCGAGGGCTCACAGCGCTATCGCTGGCTGACGACTGCCGACTGGGATCGTCTGCTGGAACTGATCGATGACACGATCGAGAATCTGCGTCGCCCCGGTGAGAAAGAAGCCGCCATCATGAAGATCCGCACGGCGGCGAAGTCCAATCGGGTCTGGGAATGCTCCGCCTGTGGTCGACTGCTGACCGATGTTGACGACACTCCACTTTTTCTGGTGAAAGAAGCTCCTCGCCGTTGACGGTGTGATGCTTTTGCTGTCCCTGTCACAAAAAAGAGGCGGCGGCCATCAAGCCACGCGCCTCTCGATCTCAAATGCTGCGAAGAGAGATTCCTGGGGAATTACCCCAGCAGGAATTTCTGCAGGGCGTCGAGTCCCCCTTCCAGCATTTTCATGCTGGTGGCGAACGAGAGCCGAACGTAACCCGGAGCACCGAAGTCGTCGCCGGAGACCAGCGCCACGTGTGCATCTTCGAGTACGGCTGTGCAGAATTCGGTGGAGTCCTTGACCACCTTCCCCTGCGGCAGCTTCTTGTTGAAGTATTCGCTGACATTGAAGAACAGATAGAACGCTCCGCCCGGCTCCGGAAACGTGATTCCCGGAATCTGGCTGACCCGTCCGGCGACATAATCGCGACGCTTGGCGAACTCGGTCAGCATTTCCTGCACGCAGTCCTGCGAACCGTTCAGTGCGGCGACTGCAGCGTACTGGCTGACGCTGCAGGGGTTCGACGTCTCCTGGCTTTGCAGGTTGTTGATCGCCTTGGTCACAGCGAGGGGAGCGATCGACCAGCCGATGCGCCAGCCGGTCATGGCGTAGGCCTTGCTCACACCGCTGACGGTGATCGTCAGGGCCTGCACTTCCGGGCCGAAGGAGGCGAACGAGCGGAACTCCGAGCCCCGATAGATCAGCTTTTCGTAAATCTCGTCGGAGAGCACAGGAATCTGCCGCGCCACTGCCACTTTCGCCAGAGCCTCCAGCACCTGTGGAGGATACGCTGCCCCGGTCGGATTGCAGGGGTTATTGAGCATCAGCAGTCGCGTGCGATCGGTAATGGCTGCTTCGAACTGCTCTGCTGTCAGACAGAATCCGGATTCGGCAGTCGTTTCGACCAGGACCGGCACCGCGCCGGTCAGTTCCACGAGTGCGCTGTAGCTGACCCAGTACGGCGTCGGAATGATGACTTCATCGCCCGGGCCGCAGAGAGCGGTCAGCACGTTGTGAATCGAGTGCTTGGCCCCGTTGGAAATCACGACCTGTGCCGGATCGTAAGTCAGACCGTAATCCCGCTGGTAAGCGGCGACGACAGCCTGCTTCAGTTCGTTGATCCCGGTTGCGGGGGTATACCGCGTGTGCCCGGCATCCATGGCTTCCTTGGCCGCCTGACGGATGTGCTCGGGAGTGATGAAATCGGGCTCGCCCGTCGTGAAGTCGTAAACCGTGACCCCCTTGGCTTTCAGGTCGCGTGCCTTGGCGGCAGCAGCGAGAGTCGCGGACGGCTTCAGATTCTGGACAATTTGAGACAAGCGCATGGTGAGCCTGATGAGGGTTGATGACAAATCAGCCGGAAGACGGACAACCGCCTGGACCGCGGGTTCGCCGGCAGCAGTGGGCGATTCTTGAACCTGACGATTCCAGAATCAAGCGATCCGCTCGGTTTTCCGGTGATTTTCGGGGAGGTGTCTCCACGGGAGCAGCCTTCCCCACGCGCTGCTCAGGCCCCCTCCCCTGCCCGGGTGTGCGAACACCTCACATCGCGAAATTTTGATCCCGGTCCCGTTGCCGAATGGTACAATCGAATCGGGATGGTGTTTGTCCACAACAACTTTCTACGAGGTCCCTGCGATGACCGACTCGTTTTCTCCTCGTGAACCGCGTGGAGCGCGCTCCTGGTTTCCTCCCACGTCGTTCCACGCCTTCAAACAGGAGATGAATGACCTGCTTGAGAATTTCCTCGGCGAGACGCTCCCCGCCTGGCGCGGCGACTCCGGTCCTCGGCTCGATGTGGTGGAAACTCCCGAAGCAGTCGAAGTGACCGCCGACGTTCCCGGTTACCAGCCCGAGGAGATCAGCATCGATCTGGCGGAGAATCATCTTTCGATCAGCGGCACGCGGAAGGTGGAGTCCGAACCGCAGGACTGCGATAAGAAGTATCATCGACTCGAACGCCGGCAGCAGCAGTTCTCCCGTTCGGTCTGGCTCCCCTGCCCTGTTGATCAGGACAAGATTGAAGCGACACTGTCGCAAGGACTGCTCAAGGTCCGGCTTCCCAAGCTGGAAGCGTCGAAACGCCGCAAGATTCCGATTCAGGGAACTTCTCCCCAGCAAGGCTGAGCTCCCCGCGCGGACGCGGACAGCAGGGAGCCGGCTGTCCCGGGGGACGATTGGTGTCCGGATTTGAACGGCATCGTCTCAACATCCCTGCGCTCTCGGAAAGGCGAGCCGATGGCTGCCACAGCGGAACTCAATGCAACGGAAGTTCCGTCCTGTACCGGCTTCTCCGGTTCTCGTTGAAATCCGTTCCTCACCGTTTCCACAGTCACTTGCATCCTGTCAGGTGAGAAGTCATGTTGAGAATGTCTTGGAAGTGCAGCTCCGCAGCGAGAGAAATATGGTGAACATACTCGTGGTCGATGATTCTTCCATGGATCGGAAAATCGCGGGAGGTTTGCTGCAGAAAGTCTCGGGCTGGGAAGTGGACTACGCCGCCGATGGCCGCGAGGCGTGGGAGCAGTTGCAGCAGGCGGCGCTCGATCCTCCCGACGTCATTGTGACCGACCTGCAGATGCCCGAAATGAACGGGCTGGAGCTCGTCCGCGAGGTGCATCAGAAGTTCCCGTTGGTTCCGGTGATTCTGATGACCGGACAGGGGAGCGAAACCATCGCGGTGGAAGCGCTCCGGCTCGGGGCGGCCAGCTATGTACCGAAGACGAAGCTGGCGGATCTGCTGGTGAACACCGTTCGTCAGGTGCTGTCGCTGGCGGGTGAGCGTCGTACCCAGAAAACGCTGCTGAAGCGCCTGGAGTCGATGACCTGTCGGTTCATTCTGGACAACGATCCCGCGGTACTGACGTCGCTGGTGGCTTACCTGCAGGGGGTCCTGCGCGATATGGAAGTGCTGACCGAAAGCGATCGGCTGCGCTCCGGCGTGGCACTGGAAGAGGCACTGCTCAATGCCGCGTATCACGGCAATCTGGAAGTCAGCAGCGAGCTGCGTGAAATCGACCACGCCAAATTCTATGAACTGGCGAAAGAGCGGGCCCAGCTGGCTCCCTATATGTTCCGACGGATCGATGTCGGCATTGCCATCAACGAAGATGGAGTGACGTATATCGTTCGCGATGAGGGGCCGGGCTTTGATCCTTCCAAACTTCCGGACCCGACCGATCCGGCCAATCTGGAACGCCCCTGTGGACGTGGCGTTCTCCTGATGCGGACGTTTATGGACGACGTCAGCTACAACGCGACCGGAAATGAAGTGACGATGATCAAACGCTCAGCCCGAGGTGCGACAATTCTTTAGGGCAATCTGGCTTTTGATTGCCCTCCCCTCGCCGCACGAATGTCAGCATTTTCCCCTACGAAACGTTTGCTGCGCCGGGACTGGAAAGACCAACCTGCTGTTAAATCCCCAGCGCCTGCCGCTTCTCCTGAATGTAGGGAAGGTGATGCGGAATGTGGCGGGTGATGCGTTCCACGAGGTCCCTCAAGGTCAGCAGCCCTTCCTCGCTGTGACGGCCGACTCGCTCGAAGGCGGCTGGGGGCAGCGACTTGAGGATCCGTCCCATGTGCGAGCGGACAACTTCGATTAACACCAGTTCCTCTTCCACGTTGCGCAGGTCGTACGCGAGGCTGGCAGCGAACAGGTCCGGATCTCCCGAAAAAAACAGGGGCTGCTCTTCCGCGAGGATTCGCTTCATGCGATCGGCGTTGACCAGTTCAAAATCTGACAGATGGCAGATCAGCTGCTGCGTTGACCAGCGTCCGGGAACGGGAGCGGCCGCCATCTGATCTGCGGTGATCCCCTGCACTGCTGTCCGAAGTTGTGCCGGGCCAGCCAGATATTGATCAATCAGATTGGAAAGAGACATGCGAAACCCTTCAGGTTGAAATGTGGATTCGGGGCCAAAAGTCTGCAACCGCACTGAATTCGGCACTTCCGGGGTGCAGAATCCACGTCGACAGCGGCATGATGACCAGATGACGCGTCGTCGGGCACCGTGGTTCACCTGGTGCAGAATGCGGCGATTTCGTTCCGTTGACCCGCTTGGACGACGTGATCAGTTGCCTACCTGGGTGCTGAAAAACAATTTTGTTGCAGTGCGCAACTTCTTTCAGGGGTGTGACTAGCACGCAACGGCAGAATTTGCCGGTTGGCACGGCCTCGAACTGCCTGCGTCTGGAACCCCCATGCGGCCGAGAAGGGGCAAATCGGGCAGGGTTTGACGATTTTTGCGATTTGCATTGATTTAGCGGCTGTGAAATGACGATGAGAGGTTTGTGTTCCTTTCTCTGACGGAAACATTAGGGAGAGAGCCCGGCAGCCCTTCCCGGCTGCTTGACAGTAAGTTGCTGTTGCATTTACAGTTGAGTCCACCTGATTCCTTCAGGAACAGCAATCTGACCGTCATCGAAATCGCCGGGAGTGGCCAGTCGTGACCAAAAAAGAAATCGTCAAGACAATTTCGGAAGAGTGTGGACTGACCCAGCTGAAGACGAAGGAAATCGTTCAGAAGACGTTTGAAGCGATCATCGATACCCTCGTGACTGAAGAGCGCATCGAACTCCGTAATTTCGGTGTGTTTGAAGTCAAGAAGCGAGCCGCCCGCAAGGCGCGGAACCCTCGCTCGGGCGAACGGGTGGATGTTCCAGAAAAATTCGTTGTGACCTTCAAACCTGGCAAAGAGATGGAAGAGCGTGTCCTGCAGTTGCAGGAAGAGGCTGCCCGCAAGGCAGCTGGTGCTGCCGAACCTGCACCCGTGGCTCCTCCGGTTTCTTCATCGCCAATTCCGAGCACTCCGACGCCCTCGGCACCATATCCTGCTCATCCGTAATCCAGCTTGCGATCCCACGAAATTCGACTTCCCGGAGCGGCCCACCCGCAGGAACCCCCTCGCAGGTGTCAGCCGCCGGTGATTTCGAACAGGAAACAAGACATGGAGTCGTGCCGCTCTGGAGGGTGGCTGCGACAAAAATCGACCGACCGATCCGGCCCGGCCGATCTCGGATTCATGGAGGAAACCGATGCGGAAGCTGTTCCTGCTCATCGCCCTGACTGCCACGTTGAGCACCCAATCCGGATGCGTGGTGCCTATCTGGAGCGCCACTCCCGATGACCGCGTCCGCCAATTGATTTATCAGTCAGAAAACTATCGCCACATACCCGGCATCTGGGAACGGATCTGGTTTCTGGATATGCCAGACACCGCCACTCCCTACCGGACACATGGTGGCGTGATCTGAAGCAGCCTGTCCTTTTGTTCTCCCGCAGCGTGCTCGTTTCGCTTGAGAAAACGCACTACGCCAAGCGGTGAGATCGGGCAGCTCCCAAAGAAACAGGCTCTTGTCACGCGAACCCGGCGGTTCCTCCATGCCCAATGCCGGGGTCGACACCGAAAGAAAATTCCCCGATCGCAGTTCTGGATGCGATCGGGGTTCTTTTTTTAATGTGCTGCTGCTGGCGTCCGTCGGCTGATGTGGTGGGGGCTCACGCCTCGCGCTCCCGTCCTGCGTACCGGGCGCCCGGGTTGATGAACACCAGGCCTCCCTGTGGCGGTTGGGAACTTGACAGTCAGAATGCGCTCTGTCCCCATGCAGGCGCCGACAGTCGCAAGAAATCCCGTTTCCGTCCGCCCGGCACTGCGGATCACTGCGTCTGGCCCTCTGCCTGAATGGCGATCGACACCCTATAATCGCGGTCGGTCCCCTCCCCTTTCCGCGAGCTCCGTTTCGATTTGCAGGCTGGCTGGTTCATGAAGTTTCCCTCCTCCCTGCTGCAGCGCTGCTGGTTTCTCGCGGGCCCGACCGCGGTCGGGAAAACAGAAACCTCGCTGAGGCTTGCCGAACAGATCGGAGCGGAAATCCTCTCACTGGATTCGATGGCCGTTTACCGGGGAATGGACATCGGCACCGCCAAACCCTCACGACAAGAACAGGAGCGCTGTCCGCATCACCTGATCGACCTTGTCGACCCGCACGTCGATTTCTCCACCGCCGCTTTTTTCACAGCCGCTCTGGAAAGTGCACAAGGGATTGTTGACCGGGGCCGGATTCCGTTGTTTGTCGGGGGGACCGGACTTTACCTCCGGTCGCTGCTGCGAGGGCTGTTTGAAGGGCCCTCCGCCGATCAGGAATTTCGTCGACAACTCGAAAGCGAAGCGGAGCAGGCCCCCCCTCACTGGCTATGGCAGCAGCTGCAGGCAGTGGACCCCGTCACGGCCGCGCGACTGCATCCAAATGATCAACGACGATTGATCCGGGCTCTGGAGATTTACCGCCAGACGGGAACTCCCCCTTCCTCCCTGCTGCAACAGGGGCCCCTCCCCGACTCCGAACGACCTGCCGTTGTGGTCTGGCTGCACCCGGAGAGAGAGACCCTGTACCGACGGATTGACCGTCGCGTGGAACAGATGTTTGAGCAGGGGCTGATCGAAGAAGTCGAAACGCTGCTCAAGGCCCCATTGCCGCTCAGTCATTCTGCTCAGCAGGCGCTGGGGTATCGGGAAGTGGTGGACTGGCTCCGTTCCCCCGGCTCCTCCCGGCAGGAGCTGATCGAGCTGATCCAGACCCGCACCCGCCAGTTTGCCAAACGGCAGCATACATGGTTCCGCAATCTGGAAGAATGTACCGAATTGAAGATCTCCGGATCGGAAACGGCCGACATGATCAGCCTTCGAATTCAGGAGCTGGCAGCCGCACGTCGTCCGTTCTGATACGATCCGCGAGACATCACGAAAATTGCCGGGGGTCAATTCCCCGCTGGCCGCCAACTCACACGACGACATGCCTCCCCACAACATCCAGATTCTCGGTCCCAAAAAAGCCAAGACCTGTGTCATCCTGACCCACGGTGCGGGGGAAAGTTCTGACTCGGCCTTTCTCACATATTTTGCGGAAAAGCTTGCCGAACAGCGGCATCGAGTCGTTCGTTTCGATTTCCCTTACATGGTTCAGCGCTCGACCACCGGTCGTCGACGTCCCCCCGACAAGGAGGATGTCCTGCTGCAGACCTGGAGAGACGTCATCAAGCAGGTCGGCGCGGAACGCTTCGCCATCGGCGGCAAGTCAATGGGGGGCCGCATGGCGACTCTGATTGCCGACGAATGTGCAGCGGATGGCGTCGTCTGTCTGGGCTATCCGTTTCATCCCTCGGGGCGTCCCGACAAACTGCGAATCGAACACCTGCAGACGATTGAAAAGCGGGTACTGATCGTCCAGGGAGAGCGCGATCCGTTCGGCACACGCGAAGAGGTCGAGAGTTTCACTCTCAGTCCCTCGATCCGGATTCACTGGGTTCCCGAGGGGGATCACAGTCTCGAGTTGAGCCGGGGGAGCGACCGCAATTACGAACAGAACCGGAAGAACGCGGTGCGGGCCATCGAATCGTTTCTGTTCGAGCTGTGGCCCACGACTCCGTAATCCACTACCCGACCACTTGCAGCTGATGCAGCAACGGTTCAGGTCCCCTCCGCAGCCGCGAGCGGAGTCCAGTCCGAGAACGTGGCTGCCTGTCCGCGGTACGTTCCCGATAAGTCGACCAGATTCCAGATGATCGCCTGGTTGATCCGAAAGCGTCGACCGCTGCGACTGATGCGGATGCCGGAATAGTCATCGACATAACCATCGCGGGTTGTCCGTTCCAGCAGCCGGGCCCGTTCATCGCGGTGGACCGGTTCCGCAGTGAGCCGCGAAGGCATGGTCAGCAGCGAGGGCAAATCAAGTTCCCACAGGTTCAGCGCAGCCTGGTTGCCGTAGTGAAACACCGGATCGGCCTGCGTGCCATGAGAGACGACAACGAAGGGCGCGTGGAACAGCCTGTCGGCCTGCTCGGCTGAAGTCCCCCGTCGGGGAATCAGTTCCCGTCCCAGCCAGCGGGCATAGGAATCGAGCAGCAACTGGCTCAGCTCAATCCAGGCAGGGGTCGACAGGATCGGTTGGTCACTCGGGTGGGATGACATGCCTGCCAACTTATCACGTCAAACGGGATCGGCAAGCCACTCCCCTCCCCTGCAAGTTCCGGGGACGTCTGCGCTGACACCGTGACAAGAAAGAGGCCATCATCTTAAACTGCAGGAGTTCTCCGGGAGTTCACGCTGACATGTTTCGCCGCTTCACAATTGGTCTGTGCGTCTTGCTGATGACCGTCGGCGGTCGACTGCCGGTGCCCGAACAGCGGGTGCAGGCTCAGGAAATCAGCCCGGAGACGGTCGACGCAGCCATTGTGAGGGCCCTCGCCTTTCTTTCGCAGGAACAGCAACCGAGCGGCTGCTGGCGCACGGAAGGCTGGGGCGACTCGACCGCGATTACGGCATTGGCGGTCATGGCTTATCTCGCTGCGGGACACACTCCCGGCGAGGGGCCATATGGCGAGCAGATCAACCGGGGAATTCGCTGGGTCCTCAGTCAGCAGCAGCCCTCTGGCCTGTTGATGGGTGACGATCTCAGCCACGGGCCGATGTATAACCACGGGATCTGCACGCTCATGCTGGCGGAAGTCATGGGCATGATGAACAGTGCTGATGCCCCGGCGGTCAAAGAGGGACTGGAGAAAGCGGTCCTGCTCATTCTCGAGGCGCAGGCAGTGCAGAAATTTGAACGGCATCGCGGGGGCTGGCGCTATCAGATCGACAGTCGAGACAGTGATCTGAGTGTGACTGGCTGGCAGGTGCTTGCCTTGCGTGCCGCCAAGGATATTGGCTGTGATGTGCCGGCCGAATCGATCGATGAAGCGATCGCCTATGTGAAGCGTTGTGCCGTCAACAAGAATTCGGGATTTGGCTATCAGCCCGGCAATGGAGCGACACCGACCATGACCGGCACCGGCATTACCTGTCTGGAAGTCTGTGGAGATCATCATTCGCAGGAATCACTGGACGCTGCGGAATGGTTGGTCGTGCATCCGCTGAATCGCGAATCGGCATTCTTTTTCTATGGCGTCTATTACACCGGAGTCGGTCTCTTCAAGATGGGAGGAGATTTCGCGGAGCGCTCGCGCCGGGAACTCGCGCAGGCCCTGCTGCCGATTCAGAAGGAAGATGGGGGATGGACGCCGGAGCATGGGAACGAGCGCATCGCGGGACGGGCGTACGCCACGAGTCTGGCGGTTCTGGGACTCGCAGTCGATTACCGCTATCTGCCGATCTATCAGCGATGAACAGTGAATCGTCCCTCCACCAGATCACGGTGACCCGAGAACGGTGATGCGGAGCATGAAGCGTGGGCGGGTGAATTCCTTGCGGACCGAGTCTTAAGCGGCCCGCTCCGAATGCGAAATGTTCCGCTGTAACTCAGAGAACAAGTGCTGCAACCGCTGCTCGGCCTGCTCCTGTTCGAGCCGCCAGGCCTCCCGCTTCTGCCTCCAGTTTTCTTCCAGCGCTGTCAGATCATCGAGACGTTGTGCGAATTCCGTCTGACTTGCGTGCAGCAGCAGCAACAGGTCGCGGGCTTCTCCCGCGGGCAACTGCTGATCGCAAAGCTGCAGCCACTGGTGTCGCTCTCTTTGCAGTAGTGCGCGATCAGCGGAGAGACGGCTTTCGTTCTCGTTCAGCTGTTTATGCAGCGATTGCTGTTCTTGGACAAGCAGCGTTTCCCGTTCATCGAGCAGACTGCGGAATCGCTGCAATTGAGCCAGTCGGAGGCGGAGTGATTCATCAACCTGATTAATCCAGACCCGGTGCTGCTGACGTTCCCGCTCCATCTCCGCTCGACGCGTGGCCAGCTCGATGCGCATTTTATCGAGATGGGCCTCGTGGAACCGGAACCGCTTGCGGCTGTCGATTTCCCTGCGCTCAAGTTCCCGCTCCCGCTGATCCAGGCTGGAGAGTTTTTCCCTCCGCAGTTCGGCAAGTTCCAGCTGAAACTCTTCACGCTCCTGTTGCCGTTGTGCCAGCCAGACCTCGTCTGCCTGACGTTGATCGACCGGAATCTCGGCCTGCTGACCCCGCAGCACCAGCAACTGATCCCGTTCTGCCGCCAGCTGTGCCTCCCGCGCTGCCGACTGCTCCAGCTGTGTTTGGCGAAAAGTTTCCCTGTCCCGCTGCAGTTGATCGAACTGATTCTGGACTTCCTGTTCCCGCTGCTGCAGGTGTTCCGCCCGCGCATTCAGGAGCGATTCGGCTTCGAGAATGACGCGTGTCCGCTCGTCGAGTTCGCGTTGACCCTCCGCGAGCCGCTTTTCGGTTACCGCGCGCGTCCGTTGAAAGAGTTTTTCCCGCTGGATCAGTTCTCCCAGCTGGTGCTGGCAATCCTGCTCGCGGCGGTCCAGCTCTGCCAGTTGCTGCTGCAGATGCAGAAGAATGCGGCCGGCCTGTGCCAGTCGATCTTCTTCCGGCTCGGGTGTCGGCAACGGCGGGTGCATGGGATTCATGGTGGGGACTCCTTCCCCAGCTGCCCGATTCCAGCTGGAATCGCGACAGTGAAATCACAACGAATCATCGTCGCCAAATGCGGTCAACACTCCCTGAGGAAACGCAGGGCCACTGCTTCCAGCCCGCGCTCGGACAGCGTGTCTCTCCGCTTCTCCCGCTCGAGTCTGCAGAGGAATCAGAGCGACACGCGATCCCGACGAAGCCGGCGGTTCAGCGAACGAAACGCCGGCTTCTCGAGGATTGTAGGCATCCGGAATCGGAGGCGGATCTCAGACGTTTGACGTTCTGACGGCGGATCGGACAGCGCTCAGTCAGGGGGTGTCCCTGGCAGGTCGCTGCCCTTTCCCGCAAGGCATTCGAGCAGGCGAAGCTTCTCTGTCCCCGCGCTTGCTGCGCGGGCACTGGAAAGAGCAACTTGCTCTAGCCGACGTGTTTGTCGAGCAGTTCGGCAATCTTCTCCTGCGACTGCAGGCCGAGGATGCGGCCGACCGGCTGTCCACCCTTGAAGACAATGAGCGTGGGGATGCTGTTGATCTGGTAGTTAATGGCGGACTGGCGATTGTCGTCGGTGTTGAGTTTGCCGACCTTGACCTTACCGGCGTATTTCTCTGCCAGCGCTTCGATCGTCGGCGTCAGCATTTTGCAGGGACCGCACCACGGAGCCCAGAAGTCGACCAGCACGGGCTGGCTACTCGAAAGAACTTCTTCTTGAAAGGTCCCGTCTTTGAACTCTTGAAGATTCCCTGCCATCACTCGAACTCCTCAAACATCTTTGAATGTCGCCGGCCCAGGACGCGTCGCCCACCAGGTTGCACCGCCGCGGTCAGTGCCTGAGGGAGTGGTGGCGTTCGGGAGTTGGGCAAGCTCATGGATAAACAGTTACCGGGAACGCGAAATTATAGGCCCGGCATAAGGGGTGTCAATGTTCTTGGCAATCTCTCGTGTGGCGTAACCACTAATTGTAAAAGAGTTTACCGCGCCTTGTGGGAGACGGTGGACATTCCGGGATTCGATTTTCAGTAGCGGATGACCCGCTTCATCACCAGCCACGCACAGACCGCCAGTGCGCCGTTGGCGACCCACATCGACCATTCCGGCTCCACATGCCCCTTCTTGGCCTGCATGACGAGCCCCATCATCAACGGGTAGTACCCGCAAACAATCGGCACAAAACACATCAGGAAGCTCGTGAAATACTGGCTTTTTCCAAATCGCATGGAAAACGGCGTTCCGAGTAGCGAGAAGAAAAAGCAGCTGCACGAGAGAGCGTAGCGGAAATGTTTTTCGGTGTTCAGACGGAACATGCGATTCCGTTCCGTCTTGATGTTTGTTTTCTCGGCAGCGACTGTTTTGGCAAGATTTGGAAAATCGGCCATGCTCAGCGCAAAGCTCGCCTTGAGCAGGCGGCGCTGCTCATTTTTGACCCGCTGACGGGCCAGATTTTTCATCTCTTCATCGATTTCCACAATCGCCAGGTTCCGGGGCTTTTTGATGTCGGTGTCCCGATCCCAGCGAATCGGCTCACGTGCCAACGGGATGTAGCAGGACTGGTCTCCCGGCATCTCCAGCAGGACATCCTTCGCCAGAATGACCGCCTGCTGATTCACGAGATCAAAATCCACAATCGCCCGTTGGGCCGTCATCACGAATGTCCGCTTCTCCTTCGAATAGCGGAACACCGGGTGCAGCAACTCTTTCCCTTCCATGCCGGCGACGGTGACATTCAGCCCGAACTGGGGGGCACTGAACTGCAGCTCCGTTTCCAGACGTTTCAGAAAGATGTCTTCAATCACCGACACCCCGAACTGTTCGATGCGGCCAATCGACCAGGGAATCACCCGGTCCACAAGAACCACGCAGCTGACGCTGAGAACGGCACCGAGAATGAATGCAGGCCACATCAGTGAAACCGGGTGAATTCCGGCTGTTTTCGCGGCGGTCACTTCCTGATCGCCCGATAGTCGTCCGTACACCACGCTGACCGTCAGCAACAGTGACGAGGGAATCGTGAACGGGAGCATCGTCGGGATCACATACGGCAGGATCTTCAGTGCATTGAGGGCATCGAGCCCTCGATCGGTCGCCTGCTGGAAGACCCCGACAAACATCAGCAGTGTGGTAATGCAGCCGAGCACGAAGAGAAAAACGCGCAGCACCTCACCGAAGATGTATCGCTGCAACAGTGAGAACATCGGACTGCGGCGCTCCCTCGCAGAAACTGGGCTGACCCATCCGTGGTCTGCCGGACCGCTTCTATAGCCCTGATCCGGGAATCTGGTCAAGACCAGACCACGTAAAGCGTGGCACCGGAAGCTGTTTACGCAACGCCCGTTAAGGTTTCGGGCGAAAGCAACGTTCGTCCCTCCCCCGCCCTTCCGGAGATGGTATCGGTGGCGACGACAGAACCGTGTCCGCGGCTGATGTCCCCCGCCGAACCATCCCCCGCCACCGGGAGCAGCTTTCTACATTCATTCAGAAGGACTGCCCGAACTGACTAGTGGGCAATCTCGTTCCAATAGTGGTCAAATTCGAACTTCGGGCTGTTGTCGAGGTCGTGACAGCCGGTGCAGGTCTTGTTCTTGGCCGTCTCCAGATCGAGGTGCATTGCTTTTCGGGCCGCGAGTACTTCGGGTGTCGGCAAGGCCCCAGTGGCGAGTCCCTTTTCGAGATTGACGTGATTGGAACCGGGACCGTGGCAGTTTTCGCATTGCTGCCCTGCGAGGAGCGGGGTCCGCTCCATGTCGATGAAACCGCTGGCGTGGCGGAGTGCCCGCTGCGGATCCCATCCGGTCGTGTGGCAGCAGAGGCATTCAGGATCGTAAATCCGCGGAATGTATTCCTTTTGCCCTTTGCGGCCGGTGATCAGATGCTCGTAGGCGAGTGCATGATTGGAGTCTTTCCAGACGTCGTAGGCCCCTTCATGACAGCTCTTGCAGGCCTCAACTCCGACAAAAGTCCCGGTCGCCGGATCCGGAATTTCCTGGGCAGACAGCTCCGGCCAGGCTTCCTTCAGCTGATTCTGGTAGTGCTCCATCAGAGCCACCATCTGCGGGTGATTCTGGAAGCGATCCATGTCCAGCTCGAGCAGTGCGTACCGCAGCTTTCGGTCGGGGAAAATGCCAACGACCGCTGCGTTCTTGCCTTTTTTGCCGACCTGCACCAGCATGGTTTTCCCGATGTAGACCGGTTCCGGACGCGGGTCTTCAGCGCTTCCTGATGTCACCACAATCTGGAACTGGGGAAAAGCCTGCGCGAGCTGCTTCGATTCCTCCATCTCGGCATGGGAGAGGAGAACCAGATAGTCGGGCTTTTCGGCCGTCAATTTTTGAATCGCCGCCGCCAGGACAGGTGCCGGCTCGTCGACCTGCAGTTCGGTCGGATTGTTCAGGACACCCGCTGCCTGCAACTCTCGCCGGACGGTATTGCCGGCAATCGCCACCACTCCGATCCGGGCCGGTCCGACCTGGATGATACGGGTGGGAGTCGGAGTTCCCAGCGCTTCAGACGGTGTCCCGAAGAGAGTGGTATTCGCCCCCAGGAAGGGGACATCGAATTTGTTTTCGGCGGAGCTGTTGGCGTGCTGGGTAAAGAGTTCAGGAGCCCCCAGCATCAGTTCTTCCTTGCCGAGCGCGATCCCTTTCGCCCCCATCTCGTTCAGCCCTTTGAGCATGGCGGCGAATTTGTACTTCGTCTGGGGATAGCTGATGCGGGAGTCATTCAGGGAGCCCCCGACATCGAAAGCCACCGTCGGAATCTGGCGAACTTCGCGCAGCTGGCGGATCAGGTCGGCTCGTCGGGCAAAGCCTCCCGATTGCCGTTCGGAACAGCCGCACGGTTCGAGGTAGCCGTGGACGTCACCAGTGAAGACGAGAGCTGCGACCGGATTCACCCAGTCTGCGAGCAATGTCGTGCCTGTCGTTTGCGTCGACGCTGCCGGGCCACCCTGGGACGACCCTGACCGCGGGACCAGCACAAAAGCTGCAACCGCGACTGCCAGAATAAAGACCATGCTGCCCCACACGGGGCGCGCCGGCCAGCGCAGAGAAGCTGAACTCATCCACAAACTCCGTTCAGATGTTGAGCCGACTGCGGTCTGGTGACCCGGATCCGTCCACCGAACCGCCAGTCATTCCCCATCTTAAGAGGACTGGCCCCCGCTGAAAACCCCGAAGGGCCGGTTATAACGATTGGGGGTGTTGAATCGTCCTGCAGCGAAATCTCAATCTGTCTGTGCCCGCTGTGTCGATCTGCAGGTCTGAACTGGTTCCTGCAACTGCGCTCAAGAAGCGGAAGAAAGTGATTACGGCAGATTCTGCCGTTCGGGCTACCTGGCGTCTCTACGCCCCACTCGCTTTTGACTTCTGGAGGAAGGAACGACTGTCGGCGATTGAGATGCGGAGTGCTCCCGTCATCTCAAAAAATGTTCCAGGAGTGGACTAAGATGCGTAAACTCAAGACGAGAGAATGGCTGCTGAGCTTGGCAGTCGCGCTGGGGGCGTCGTCGACGGCGTTTGCCCAGGAAAATCAGTTTGTCAGTCAGGCGGAAGCAATCCTCGGAAGTTCCGAGACCTCACTGATCCAGCAGATCAACCATGACGCCCCGGTCTGCGATCTCTCCTGTGATTTGGGAGGCTGTGACGCTGCCGGTGCTGATCCTGTGTATCTGTTCGACGTTCCGAAATTCGACCTGAGTGATTCTCTGCTTGGCGAAGACGCTGGCTGGGATCTGGGCGGATGGTTCTCTGCCGGTTTCACCACAGCGAACGACGGGGTGTTCTGGACATACCCGCACCACCTGCAGCTGAATCAGATGAACCTGTACGCCGAAAAAGTTGCTGACGGCAGCAACGGTGTCGGCTTCGGGGGTCGTGTCGATCTGATGTACGGTACCGATGCTCCGAACACACAGTCGTTCGGTAACCCCGCCGGAACGTTCGACTATCTGAACGGCTGGGATCACGGGGTGTATGGCTGGGCCATGCCGCAGCTGTACGGGGAAGTGGCTTACGGCGACCTGTCGGTGAAGGTCGGTCACTTCTACACGCTGCTCGGTTATCAGGTCGTGCCGGCAACCGGTAACTTCTTCTACAGCATTCCTTACACCTTCAACTTCAGCGAAGCGTTCACCCACACGGGTGCCCTGGCAACCTATAAAGCCAACGACAAGCTGACGTTGTACGGGGGATGGACGCTGGGATGGGATACCGGCTTCGAACAGCTCAATGGAGGCAGCAGCTTCCTCGGCGGTGCCAGCTATGCTGTGACTGACGATCTGGCTGTGACCTACATCTGCACCTTCGGCAACCTGGGCTGGATCGGTGAAGGCTACACCCACAGTATCGTGGCGGACTATGTCATCAACGACAAGTGGGAATACGTCTTCCAGAGCGACGTGAACAGCGTCGGCAACTCGCCCAACTCGATTGACAACGAACACTACGACACCGTCGGTGTGAACCAGTATCTGTTCTACACCTTCAATGATTGGGCGAAAGCCGGAGCCCGCGTCGAATGGTGGAAAGCCGATGGCGATTCCCTGTATGAAATGGCTTACGGTGTGAACTTCATGCCGATCGCCAATCTCCGCATCCGGCCTGAAGTCCGCTACAACTGGGCACCGGGGGGCGTTCCTTACGTGACCAGCGCTGTGGCTCCGCCGAGCGTGTATCAGAACCAGTTCATCTTCGGGATGGACGCGATCTACACGTTCTAAGACGGCTGCACGTTCCTGCCTTCACTTTGCGAGAGTTGTGCCTGCACAACGCACAATTCTGCGTGGCGGGGACGGGAAGAGCTGAAAGACGATGCACGATGCCCCGGGCTGCCTGACAGCCCGGGGTTTTTGTGTTTCAGGAGAATCAGGGCTGGGCCTCTGAAGGGGACGGCCCCTTACAACGGACCGTCGCCAGTGGCATCGGCATCCTGGGTGACAGGGGAACTCTCCCCTGCCTGCGGGTCGAGTGTCCGCAATTTGCTGCGCAGCGTCATGCGGGCGATGCCGAGCTTCTTGCAGGCTTGCACCTGATTGCCATCGACGCTGTGGAGCACCTCGTCCAGGACAATTCGATCCACTTCCCGCGTGACCTTGTGGTAGATGTCGGCCACGTTCCCGTCGAGCAGGGCTCTGACATACTGGCGAACATCAAAGGCCGCCATACCTGCTGCCGGAGATGGCAGGGACTTGACCTCTTTCTCCGGAGCGCGTCGCAAGGGCTCGGGCAGACAATCGGGTGTAATCACATCTCCTGCTGAGCGAATGATGGCGAACCGCACCGCACTTTCCAGCTCACGGACATTTCCCGGCCAGTGATAGGCCAGGCAAAGCTGCAGTGCTTCGTGGGTGATCGAGCTGATGCGCCGGTTGTGCACATGGTTGATTCTGCGAATGAAATGTTCGATCAGTTCGGGAATATCACTCGGCCGATCGCGCAGGGCGGGGAGCCGGATGCAGAAGACATTCAGGCGATAGAACAGGTCGAGCCGGAAACTCCCTTCGGCGATCCGCTTTTCCAGATCCTGATTCGTGGCGGCAATAATCCGGACATTTGTTTCCACGGTCTGTGTGCCTCCCAGACGTTGAAACTTCTGCTCCTGAATCAGCCGGAGCGCTTTCGCCTGCGTCGGCAGACTCATGTCACCGATCTCGTCGAGAAAAATCGTCCCGCCGTGAACCTGTTCGAACTTGCCGATCCGTCGCTGGTCGGCGCCGGTAAAGGCACCGGCCTCGTGTCCGAACAGTTCGCTTTCCAGCAACGTCTCGGGCAGTGCTGCACAGTTGATGGCCAGAAACGGCTTCTGACTTCGCTTGCTGTAGTGGTAGATCGCCCGCGCCACCAGTTCTTTGCCGGTGCCGCTTTCCCCGAGAATCAGGACCGGAGCCTCCGCGGGAGCGATGCGACCGATCGCCTTATAGACCTCCTGCATGGGGGGAGACTGGCCGACAATTCGATCCCCCACCGACTCGGGCAGGTCTTCTCCGAGCAATGCGGGGACACGGTTCAGCCGGCTGACCTCCAGTGCCTTTGTCACCGCTGCCTCCAGCTGCTGGAAGTCCACCGGTTTCACCAGATATTCGAAGGCGCCGCGACGCATCGTTTCGATGGCGGTCTCGGTCGATGCGTAAGCGGTAATCATGATGACCGGGAGTCGGGGCTCCAGCTTGGCGATCCGGTCAAAGGCATCGAGCCCGGACATATCCGGCAGCCGGACATCCAGAATCACGGCGTCCGGACGTTCCGTTCCGATGAGCCGGATCCCTTCACGCGCCGAGCCGGTCGAGAGGACTTCCAGCGTTTCGCTGCCGAGACATTCCCGGATGGAAAACACGATATTCGGTTCATCATCGATTACCAGCAGCCGACGCTTCATCGCATGTTCCCAGTTGTGATTCCGATTCGAAAGTTGCATCCGGCGGGGCGCTGCGCGGGATCACCATTTCAAACACGGCTCCCCCGCCATCGCGGTTTTTCACCAGCAGTGTTCCCCCGTGGTCTTCCATAATCCGTTTGCAGATCGACAGGCCGAGTCCGGTGCCGGTCTCTTTGGTACTGACGAAGGGCTCAAAGATCCGCTCCATGATCTCGTCGGACACGCCGGGCCCCCGATCGGAAATCTGGATGACAACGCAAGGCCCGTAGGGAATCAGGTTCGGCAATTCCTTGACGGAGATATCAATCCGTCCCCCATGCGGTTGCTCGTCGAGGCTGTTCAGCAACAGATTCAGCAACACCTGTCGCAGCCGCAGCGGGTCGCCGCTGATCAGGAGGCGATTTCCCCGGAACTCGCTCAGCTCGACTTCCTGCACGCGGGCGCGGGCGGCCACCAGTTCCAGTGCCTGCGTCAGAATCGCGTGCAGATCAACCGGCTTCTTCTGCAGAGACTGCGGCCGGGCAAAATCCAGAAACTCCTGCACGAGCAATTCCAGCCGCTTGATCTCCTCATCGAGGACCTGCAGCTGTCGACGGGGCATCGTACCATCTTCCCGCAGCAGGGCCTTCTGGACGAGCATTTTCATCGGCATCAGCGGATTGCGCAGCTCGTGCGCCAGTCCGGCTGCCAGTTGACCCACGGCGGCCAACTGCTGGTTCCTCAGGCTTTCCCGTTCACGAATCTGGAGTTTTTCAACAACCGTGGTGATGTGGTTCTCCATCTGCTGCAGCCCCCGCTCCAGATCGGGGAAGCCGTCCACCGTGGAAATCTGGACCGGGCCGATGACTTCTTTCAGTTTGTCGGCAGCTCCACGCACGGAGATGTCGAGACGAATCATCGAGCGGCCGATGCCCCGGGCAATGACCAGACCGGCGATCAGGCCCCCTGCTCCGCCACAGATCCCCAGCAGCAGAAACGCCTGTCGCATCTGGTCGGTCGTGTGACGGTTCGCGATGTTTGTGCGATCGACCGCTTCTCCATTGGCCAGCACGATATTGCGGGCCGGCTGCAGGATCTGCTCCTCCAGTTCGTGATCCAGCAGCCGTTCGAGTGCTGTCTGCCGTTCTTCCCGGGTTTCGACCCGCTCGACTTTCTCCAGATCCGAGAAGAATCCGGTGAGTCCCTGCGCCAGCCGCCGGACATTCTCCTGCCCATCGTCGGCCAGTGACAGTTCGTGGATGCGATGCAGCTTTTCTTCGATGGGGACCCGCTGTTCCACGGCTCGCCGAAGAGCTTGGCGGTCATCACCCCGCAGTGACTGCTGGAGCAGGTGTCGCAGTTCGGGAATCGCCAGCACCAGTTCCTGCGCAGCGACCATGTTGTGCACTTCCAGCGCCACCAGTTCGGAACTGCGCTCCTGCTGACGCTGCACATTCCAGGCAGCCGCCACTCCCAGACCGAACAGCAGCAGGCTGATCGCGACCGTGGGGGCCACGATCCGCAACATGAATCGGGCATTGAGCGGATGCATGAGCGATTCGCCAAAGACTGCGGAAGAGGGTCCCCACCCAGACTAACAGAGAGCATGTCGGTGCACAGCCGAGAGAGGCATGTTCCTTCCCTTGCCCGATACCGCACGCATCGATTGAAAAATCAACTTGCTGTGGCAGGATGAGGGGCGGGAAAGTCAGAATACTTTAATCGTCGACCGGCAGAAGAGTGTCTCACAGAGATTACTTCCGCGTAATCTCAGGCTGGTCCTCTGTACTCCTGGAGAAGTCTTCCGGTTGCCGTCGGTCAAGGAAAAAGCGTGGCTCCCCTTGCAGGCAACCACGCTTCGAACTCAACCCGGCTTGCTCCCGGAGACGCTCAACGGACCCGCTCAAACGTGAGGCCCGGATCATTGGCCGGAGCCCCCGAGAGATTAAACCGCCATTTGTCCGCTCCCTGTGAGGTCACCGTTCCGGACATCGCCCCCTGCGAATCACTGTCGAGGGTGACTTCATCATCTTCTGCGCTCAGATCCCCTTTCAGTTCGATGGGAGGCTGGCCTTGTGGAGTCGCCTTCCACACGAACTGCGAGTCTTCACTGACCGTCAGTTCAATGGTCGTGTCGCCGGCTCTGGCGCGCCAGCTTCCGACAAGGTCTGTTTCCGGCGCATCAGCGGAATTCACCGCCGAGGGTGCCGGAAGAGGCGTGGTCGGTTCCGGGGCTGCCGCTGCTTCTGCCGCGGGAGGAGCCAGGGCGTCGAGCATGCGTTTGGCCACGACATCCTTGGGCTGGTTCTTCACCACCACCTGCAGCGCATCGACCGCGGCATCCTGCGCTCCGGTCACCAGGTATTGGTACGCCAGCACGAAGTGGGCCGAAGGATCATTGGGATGATCCTTACAGAACGCTTCCAGCCGCCGCAACTGCGTCGTGTAGTCTGCAGGATTGCCATACAGGCTGCTGGCGGTTGTCCAGTCCATGCCCGGAGCGGAGGCCAACAGGGAGTTCAGTCCTGCGGCTGCTTGCTGGTAGTCTCCCAGCGCGAACAGCGTCAGCGCCCGCACCTCATGCACGACCGGATCGCCCGGCATCTCCTTCAGGGCAGTATTCAACTGATTGAGCGCAAGCGAATAGTCGGCAGCTTTAAAGGCCGCGAGTCCCTGATCAAAGGCCTGCATGCCGGGAGAGGTGGTGTCCGCCTGCGAGGGAATCGAAGCGACCCCCGGATCAACATCATTCGCAAGCGTGTAGTTATTCACCACCACGGGTTGCGAATAGTCATAGGGATAGTAAACCGTCGGTGCGGTGGTAACGTAATACGGATTGTAATACCCGTATCCGTACCCGCCCCCATATCCCCAGGTCGATGTCCACGCCCCCAGACCCCAGCCGGCTGCTCCCCAGGCGAGTGGTGAATACCAGCCGCTCCCCCAATAGCCCCACGGGCCATGATACCAGTGATAGCGGTTGTTGATCGCATACCGGCGCCAGTTGTTCTGCCAGCCTCCTCCACCCCATCCCCAGCCAGGGCGGTTCCAGCTGGGACGGTCCCAGGCCGGACGATTTCCCCAGCCATGATTGTGATTCCAGCCCGGACCATGATTCCAACCGGGTCGGTGATCCCAGCCCGGACGGTTGCCACCGGGACGATGATCCCAGTCCGGACGGCCGTTCCAGCCGGGGCGATTGTGTGATCCCCCGCCGATGATGATGTTATTGTTATTGCCGCCGGGACGGTTCCAGTTTCCCGGGCGATTCGGGCGATTGCCGCCAATGATCGGACGGTCCCCTCCTCCAGGACGCTGGGGACGGGTTCCCGGTCGACCGGGATCCACGGGGCCTGGACCACCGGGCCGCCCGGGCCGATTGTTTCCTCCAATTCCGGGACGATCTCCTCCGCCGGGGCGATTCCCCCCCGCACCAGGACGATCTCCTCCCCCCGGTCGGGTTCCCGGGCGATTGTCCCCGGGGCGATTGCCACCGACCCCCGGGAGTGGAGCGGGTCGAGTCACATTCCCCAGACTGGGGCGGTTCCCGACAAAATTCGGTCGTGAATCCCTGTCGCCCAGGGAGGGACGATTGGCAGGCCGGAAGTTCCCCGGGTTATTCAGCTGGGGGCGGTTCCCGCCGCCGACCGATGGAATCGGACGGACACTGCTTCCGCCGCTTCCCGGCCGTGTCGAGGGGCCTCCCGTCGGTCGAGAGTTGGGACTCCCCACTCCTCCGGGGCGTGTTCCCGCTCCAGGAAGGTTTGCGCCTGCATTCGGCCGACCACCCGGACGATTTCCAAAGCCCCCCATCGAGGGACGGTTCCCAGGATTCCCAATGTTCCCGCTGGGACGAGTGGGGGTCGGTCGATTTCCGCCAACATTCCCCATGGAAGGGCGACCTCCTCCGGGCGAGGGTCTCCCACCACCCATTGAGGGGCGTCCACCTCCGGACGAGGGTCTGCCGCCCCCCATTGAGGGGCGTCCACCTCCCGAGGGGCGGGCTCCTCCAGCACCCCCTGCCCTGCCCATCGACGGGCGAGCCAGTGCCAGGGATTCAAAACTCCAGATCCCGCCCGCCAGCACAGCCAGAATCCAGGCTGTGCGGCGCCATTTTCCAATCCAATTGAGCATGTCCTGCTCCCTTCTGGAATATTTTAATTTTGAGTCTGCCCGCTCTGGTCCTGCAGGTTCGGAGATTGGCCAATCGAATCGCGTGCCGGGCGGGCAGTAATAATGAGCTAGCAGCTCTCGATAACTTTCAAAGACTCGTACCTCACCTTTGTGGGGGCGGTCCTTGTCTTGCGGAACCTGATTGTTTGTTGATCAAACTGAATACCAAAAGGTTCGGAACTGGACGGATGCCCTATTTCCCTGAGGCTGGTGCTTTGCGAACGACTTCCAGTTCGAAGTCTTCTTCGTGGTCATCTCCAATAATGCGATCGGTCCCGCGCAACGTGTAACGATCGGGACCTGACTGAATCAGGGTGACGGTCGCCGACCCCAGCACACCCGCCGGAGTCACCGCTTCAGATTTCATGACCCAGCCTTCAGCGGACTCTGTCCAAAGACTCCCTCCGTAGCCCCCATCCGAGTCGAACAGCCAAGAACGGACTTTGCCTGTCAGAGGATCCCAGCCAATCCGCTGGGTGCTCTTCATGGGAGGCTCTCCCTCGCACGTAATGTCGAACGTCCCGACCAGAAAGTTCTTGTCCTCGGACCAGGCGTAAGAGATCTTCACCGTGCCGTCAGATCCTTCATTGACCCAGTCCCCCACCAGCCAGGCGAGCGGTTGCAGGCGTTCATGCGGAGTCAGCGGCAGTTCGTCGCCAAAGTCTCGCAGCGAGGCGATTTTCCACCCCTGTTCCGTTTTCTGTCGGACTGCCAGGTAACGGATATTGGCTGTCTGGGTCCCGTCTTTCGTGGTGACGACTCTCACTCCTTCATCAATGGCAACGGAGCCGAGGAGCCGGATCGATTCGACAACAATCATCATGCGGGCTTCGGGATACTTTTCGAAGTAGGCGGTCAGGACCTCTTCCAGTTCTTTCCGTCCCTGATAGACCGTGCCGTGCTCATCGATCCATTCGCCTGTCGGGAGAAAGCCGGCGGCCACTTCGGCCGGTTTCCCGGCGTTGAACGCAGAAACATTCTCGTCAGCGGCTTTTCGAATCTCTTCAATGACGGCAGCGTCGTCCTCTGCCGCCCACAGCCCCTGAAGCGAACAAAGGCAGAATAACAGCGCCCCGAGGCCAGCACCCATGCGCGATCGGCTGAACATCAATAAGCTCCCCTCTTCATGATTGCAGAGAAGCGAAGGCGCAGAACCTCCGCTGTGTGTCGTCAACATTTTGATTATAACCCCGAACTTCCGACGCGATACGAATCTGAAGCGAACAAGCCTGAAGTTTCAGGTTCCGCAGTGAAACTCCTCTTGTCGACCGCGGAATGTCGCGTAGAGCAACCTGTTCACGTACCGTCAGCCTGCGGTGTCGTGAATCGAAGTCTGCCCGGCGGAGCGACTGCGCTGCGGAGGACCGGAACAGATGACTCCGGCGTTGCCGCAGCACAACTCGCCTTGCGATTCGTGCTGCCAGCCGGAATCATCCACCCGGTCGAGTGTTGCCGACAGGAAACGTGCTCGCCTGAGGAGCTTCAGTTCTGCGCTCGAAGACCAGCAGGTTTTTCCGAAACCACGAGATGGAAGCGGCCTTGCGAAGTCGATGGACCTCCGCCGCCACGACGCGAAAGCCCCGCTGCTCCATCAGGGCCCTGACATCCGGTTCGTCCAGACAGTTGACATGCCCGACCCCGGCCTGCCCTCGTCCTCCCCAGCTGAGCACCAACAGTTGGCAGCTCCGCGTCAAATGATCGAGAAAGATCGACTGCCGCTGTGGGGGAATATGTTCTGCGACTTCCAGGCAGAGAGCCACCTCGTGCTCCGGCAATCTCAACTCGGTCGACGTCAGGTCCCCCCAGTGGACGCGCCCCGCGGAAAGGTTTTCTATACCGGGAATCCCATCCACTCCGCAGCAGTTTAACTCCGCACAGTAAAGTCCAATTCCCGCTCCAAAATCGAAGGCAGTTCGGCCATTGATCAGACGTCGCAGCTCCCTGACGAGTCCACGATCCAGCCTCCAGGTCCGCTGGTCCCGTCGCTGTCGGGCAAATTCGGCTGTGAACGCTCCGTTTTCCGTAAACCGTTCTGGCATGGATTTAGACCTTACAGCTCGAGCACTTTGACTTTGATTGCCCCCTCGTCGTCACTCGGATCTCAGCATTTCGCCAGACGAACCGCTTGCCGCGTGGACACTGGTGAGAGCAACTGCTCTGGATCGACGCAGAATGCTCGTCACTCCGGAGGCGTGACGCGACCTGCGCGAGCGCATCACGCGACGAGAACAGTCTGTGCGGCTTCTCGCGTTCAGAATGCTCACGGTCTGCTCGCTTCCGACGACGGCGGCATCCCCGCCGCCAGTTTCCCTCCCGTCAGACACGAGAGTCCCTGAAATTTCTATGGGAGCGCAGACTTCTTGCGCTGGCAATCATGCGGAGACACTGCTATGACTCCGCATGATTTGAGGGTGAAAATACAACTCTGCAAAAATTCTGAGGAGATTCTGGATGTCATTTCATGTTGGTGAAGCGCTCGTCGGTGAAGGCAATGAAGTTGCGCACATCGACCTGATCATCGGTGAAAAGTCGGGCCCCGCCGGCATCGCATTCGCCAATGCATTGGCCAACCAGTCTGCTGGACACAGCAACCTGATGGCCGTGCTCGAACCGAATCTGCTCGTCAAGCCCGCAACCGTCATGATCACCAAAGTGACGATTAAAGGTGCCAAGCAGGCCGTGCAGATGTTCGGCCCCGCACAGCGGGCTGTCGCTGACGCCGTCGCCGATTCCGTGGAATCGGGCGTCATTCCCAAGGACCAGGCCGACAAGCTCTGCATCGTCTGCGGTGTCTTCATTCACTGGGACGCCAGCGACGATCAGAAGATCTACCAGTACAACTACGAAGCCACCAAGCTGTCGCTGCAGCGCGCCATGAAGGACGAGCCCAGCGCTGCGGAAATGCTCTCCAAGAAGGCCGCCTCGGCACATCCGTTCTTCAAGAAGGCCTGATTGCGGGCTTCGGCCCGCTGGATGGTGAACTCCCGGCATTCTGTCACCGCGCTCAATCTGGCAGACGGACGGCGATCCACTATCCAGGCAGATAATCTGGCACCGACGAATCCCCCTGTCCGCGTGGTTGGGGGATTTTTTTGTTCGTGAAGCACCGAGTGGGGCTGTTTGGCCTGGGGAAGCAGCACCCGGAGGGTTGGCGTCCGGTGTCGATTCCGGGCGAAGTCGAAAAAACGCCCCTTGAGGGTGGGGCCCGGGAACCGTATGATAGATCCGCCAAAAGCACCGGGGGCGATCGGATTCGACTGGTTCTCCGCGGGTGACAGTGGCGTGTCGTGGTTGATCAGTTGGCCACGTAAAAAGCTGATCAAACAATAACTGCCAACAAGCAGTACGCACTGGTTGCCTAATACAGGCTTCCCCGGCTCAGGAATCCCCGTCTGAGGAGTCCGAAAGCTGGTTACAAATTCAGGCTGGCTGACGGGCGCGTGGTTGTGTTGTTCGTCGGTGAGACTTTAGCAACCTGATTTCCGGAGGGTTTGTTGTTTGTCGCAAAGGAAATGACACTCGGAAGCAAGCAACTACACACGTAGAGACTGCATCTCAGGGCTCTCAGGACGCGGGTTCAATTCCCGCCGCCTCCACTTTGGGGCATCGGAGTCATCCGATGCCCCTTTTTGTTGGTCAGCGTCAGAAGTTGCCAATTCTCCAAGACTTGCATCAACGGACATAGGGCCATTGGCGTGCCCGTCAGCGACGGCCGCCGACGCCGTTTGCCCCCCAAAGTCGTCTGAAATGCTGACAATGTGCTGACAAGGATTCGGGAGGCCAGCCAGGGCTTTGGCCTGATCCTCGATGCCGATGTGGGTGTACCTCATCGTCATCTTGATGTCAGCGTGCCGGGCGAGCTTCATCGCCTCCGGGAGCGTCGCCCCATTGCGGAGCAGCCCGGTGATGTGGGTGTGGCGACCGGCGGCGTGGAAGTCGGCCACGCCTTCCGGCGTGACGTAGGGCATGCCCGCCCGCTCCAAGTCCTTCTTGACCATCAACCAGGTTCGCCGCCGAGCCAACCGGGGGAACAGGTACTCGCCCGATTCCATCCCCGCCAGCCAGCCACGGAGCATTCCTACCAACTCCGGATGGAGCGGCAGCGTGTCTTTTCGGCGATGCTTCGAGATCGTGGCGTCGACCGTCAGCGTGGCTGGTGTCGCGTCGAGCTTAAAGCTGTCCGGCGTCAGGCCCGCCAACTCACTCCGGCGAAGGCCGGTCATGTACGACAGGATGTAGATCCTGGCCCGCGTCTCGCCGTCGAAGCACTGGATCAACTCGGTGCTCGACCGGGCTGACTGGACTAGCTTGCCGAATTCATCGGGGCTAAGGGCTCGTCGCTTGCGGCGAACGTCCGTTTCACAGTTCAACCGAGGCAACCCGAGGACAGGGTTGACCGCCAAACGCCCCTTGGCCGTCAGCCAGGAACAGAACTGCTCGAACGCTTGCACGTAATGGTTGTAGGTGCGATGCCCGAAGCCTTCGTCCTCGCGGAGTTCTCCCAGGAAACACTCCACGGCGTCAGCCTTGATGTCGCCCAGCGTTTTGAATTCACAGCCGTCGATCACACGGCGAACCCGGCCCATCGTCAGTTGGACGTGCTTGGCCGTGTTCTTGCGACGGGCGAGACTTTTCTCAAACTGCTGGAGGTGATCTTCGACGCCGGATCGTTTCCGCTCTGCAAGTTCTTCTTGCTGCGGGTCGATCATCCCCATTCGGCGAAGCTGGGCATTCATCTCCAGCTTCGCCGCAAGCTGCTCGGATTTCGACTTGTCGGTGAATCCCTTGACGGTCCTCCGCCGGCCGTTGTGGTCGAGGTAGTCGATGTACCACGGGGCGTGCTTCTTTTTCTTGTCACGCCCCTTCTTGTAGACTTGTAGAGCGATGCCACAGCTTACCTCCCATTCCATTCGGAGACAGGGGTGGGGCATCCGGCACCAACCCATGCCTCGACATCCCGAAGACGCCAGCGGACGCTGCTGCCAATGCGAACCGGTTCGATCATTTCGCCGCTGCTCAGCCGTCGCCAGACGGAACGGGGCGAGATATCGAGCATCTCGGCCAATGTTTCGACGGATACCAATAGCGGCCTCGCCGTTTCGGACTGGGTTGACTGTTGGGTTTCCTGGATCGTTGCCATTCATGAATCTCCATTCTGGGGCACTGCCATTGACGTGCCCGACAAGTTTCGGTTCAGACTCCTCTCAATACCCGCATTACCCGGCTGAGCAACTTTGGCCGTTGCCGGGGTGCATGACAGAAGGGGCCGCTCATTGATGGCTCTCGAATGGTGATTGGCCCTTTGATCGTTCCGCCACGCGGCGGTGACCAATGTCATTGCGAGAATTGTTGAGCACGAACAACGATTTGTCTGTGTCTGACGTGTGCTTGGTCTGTGTGTCGTTGTGATTCACATGGCGTCACAGTCCGCATGCAGTCGGATCAGCCGGACAAACCCTCTTTGCCCGACTTTCTTGATCAGCTTCGCCTCTTGGAGAGGTTTCGAATAGCGTCGAACGACGTCGTAGGTATAGCCGGCTCGGTCGGCGACTTCCTTTAGGGAAAGTGGGGCTTGCAAATCCATCGATTCCAGGAGCGTGATGGCCGTGTCGTTCAAACGTTCAAGCAGAGATGGGACTGCTTCCGTAGAGCGTTCCGTGGGGAATGATCGTGCGACCGTCCTTTCCTCCTCTGCCGCGGCTCGCTTCAACTCCAGATACTTCGGCGAGCGGAGCACGGCCATATTGCCGAACCACCGCTCAGGTGGATTCAGAACGAGTACTAACGCGTGGTGATAGTTCTCGGCATCGATGGAAGTGAGATCCCCCGGCAAGTCGCAATAGACACGTCGTGCTGTCACTGATTCCAGCAACGGCTTAACTTGATGGTAGGCATCTTCCAGATCCTTGTGCCACGTGTCTTGCCAGTCCGGGCAACCATGATGGGCGTGCTCCTTGATAAACTCCTCATTTCGCGTGATGGTCCTCCAGTAGTCATCAAACTTCGTCACTTCCACATCGTTCATGGATCGCTCTCGCTCACAGGATTGGGCCGCTTCGATTCAGGGACGACACGATCCCCCGAATTGCAGCCCACATTTTACGACGACGTTTGACGGCCGAAGTGATTTCGTCGATGCCTCCGGACGCGAGATCGGCTCAGTTCCCAGCCTGTGGGAGTTTTATCCGGCGGAGAATCCGGTCAGATTGACGTAAATCACCTTGACAGGGTGCGGAGGAAACACGGAAACCAGCGTCGCCGAGATGCTATCTCCCGCTCCTTCAGCAGGAGCACTGCCGGTTATCGGTCGCGACCTTCGAGCTTTTCACAGAAGGCCCGCAGCGACTCCATGAATTGCTCTCCGTCCAGAAGCAATTGTCGTGCGGCCGCGGCCAAAGGGGCGGGCTCGACGGATTTGCTGCTGATGGTCGTCAGTCCCTCAAGACCAGGAAACTTGTATCCCGGCCGCACTCGATAGCAGCGGGTGGTCTCGTCGAAGTACCACGGCACGCCGGCCATCGAGAGCGTCTGGAGCAGCCGGTAGACCGTCCGGCGGGAGCATTCGAGTTCTTCGGCCAGAGTGCCTGCGTCCCAGCGGCCTTTGCCCATGATCAGGTGGAGCAGGCGGAGCAATCGCCCCAGCCGCTCGCACTGGCGGACCCTGCGGTCTGCATCTGATCGCTGCTTCTTGGCCATCCTGCGTCCACGCTGCCCCCGAAAAGAGTTCTTGTCGGGGTAGAGCGTCGCAGATGGCAATGACCACAGTGGGACAACCGGGATTGAGACGGTGATTTCCGCTCTCTTCTGAGCGGCGTCGATTGAGGTGTGTCCCACTGTTGGCACAGTCGTTTCGGAAGATCGTGGCTTTCCTCGCCAGTGAAGAAAGGAAGGCCATGTCGGACCCGTTCTACGGTCACCAGCCCGCGGAGGGACTGCACATCCTGAAGGATGTCTGGTGCCAGAAGGCTCATCTCGGAGTGCAGTCTCGGGCGTTGGCCGAGAGGGGCCAGTTGTCGGCCGCGATCACCGCTACGTATGCCGCTGCACCAGTGCGTCAGCAGGGATTCCGGCTGGATCGGAACGTGGCAGAGGAAATCCACGAAAGTGAGCAGGAACGTCGGCTGGAGTCCGCGATGATGCGGCGGTGGGGAGCAACGGGCATGTGGCCGGTTCCCCGTGCGTGGAGTCGTCTCGTGGCGTGTCAGGTGCCATTATTCGACCAGCAACAGAAACGAAGCTGGGGCTATATTGACCTGCTGGGCGTCACCGCTGATGGCTTGCCCGTGGTCGTCGAACTGAAGAAGGCTCCCGATGCCCTGTCTGATGGAAAGACTGAAGCAACTGAGACTCCACTCCGAATGGTGCTGGAGGCGGCGGCGTACGCGATCGCTCTCCGGAAGAACTGGGACCTCTTCCGACCCGAATGGATTGCCCGGTTGAGAGAACTCGACCTTCCGGTTCAAGTCATTACTCAGATTCCGTTGAAGCTGGAGCGAGTCCCTTTGGTCGCCGCAGCCCCAGCTAGCTTCTGGATTGACTGGCTGCCGATCACCGAGAAGGGACGAACGGTCACACGTGAGACATGGGAGTCATTCCGAACATTGCTCAGTGAATTCGAGACGGAGAACCTGCCCGTCTCGTTCGTCAGCATCAGCGGGCATGATCTGAATGTCGATGGCTTGGCGATTCAGCCACTGGTGGGCTTTCCGCTGGTCAATTGAGTCCGTGGTTGGCTCACAGTTCCAGCGTCTCTCCATCCTTCAGAATCCGGACGTTGGCAGCGATGGTATGAAATCGTTCCGGTTCGAACGTGTGGACTGGGATGACCACCTTGGCTTTGATCTGCCCGACCAGTTCCGCAATGTCGGCGGCATGAATGTGACCGCTGGTGTGGATTTCGATCAAGTCGCCCAGTGCTGACTGCAGGGCATTACGGACAGGTTGCCAGTCTGGCCGGTCCAAGTACCCGGTCCAACGGGAATAGAGACAGCGGCTGCCAACGGGAAGGACGCCGCCGAAGTCGCTCTCCAGCATGCTGGGGCGGAAGAGCATCACGTACCGGGATGGATTCGACCGGATTTCCTCTATCTCCATCCGGGCCCGGGACATCAAAGAGACAAATCCTTCGAGTTGTTTTCTCCGGTAACTCTCCTCGAAGAACTTCGGGAAGAAGACCTTCACCCATTCCGTGGACTCCGGCCTGGGGACGGGAGTCTCTGAGGCGATCAGGTGCATGACGAACGCCGTGTAGGCGTCGGCGACGAATGTTCGGCCCGTCTTCTTGGTGGCCCTGAGGAACCCGACCAGCCGATCCACGTGCTGGGGTGAGAACGAGGCCAGAACCAGTCCGGTGGCCGATCGGATGTGGTCGGCGATCTGGTTTTCCAGGTCGTATTCATTCGGTCCTCGATGGTCGGGATGGCCGATGTGCGTCCCTTCCATCAGCAACACGTCGATGCTTCGGTCTTTCACCGCTTCGACCAGTGCCCGGTGCATGCCGGGTTTGCGTCCGTGGAGTCGCAGGTCACCGGAGTAGAGAACCGTCTTCCCCTCGGCTTCGATCAGAAACGCCTGGCTGCCATAGATCGAGTGGTCCACTGAGAAGGGCGTGACGGTGAAATCACCGATCTGGACGGGTTGCCCTGATGCCAGTTCGCGATGCCGTTCCCTGGGCAGTGCGGGTTGACCGGCGAACTTGGTCCCGGCCAGCATCATTTTACTGGTGCCGACGCTGGCGTAGATCGGGATGTCCATTCGAGAGTGACGGAGCAGACCGGTATGGTCCTCATGGGCGTGGGAGAGCAGGATCGCGTCTACGGTCGGACCGTCATCGAAGAGGCCGGGAACGGAGGGGAGCACTCCAGTCAGCCGGAGTTCTTCCGGAGTCTGCCGTCTCAAGGCTCCCGTGTCGTGTGGCTCCCGGTCCTCGTTAAACAGTGGCAGTCCGATGTCGAGGATGATCCGGCTGTTGCCAGAGGAAACCTCCAGACAGTTGCCGCCGATCTCGTGCGTGCCCCGGTGAATGGTCAGCCTCATGATGGGCTTCCCTTCTTGGCAGGAGGCTGGTCCATTAGGGGACGAAGTTCCTCTGAACGTGCTCGGAATTCTTCGACGGAATCCCAGGGGGTCACGCAATGGTCCGGTTGGGTCGGTCCGAAGGCGAGATCGATCTCCTTTTGAAAGAGCGTCGTGAACGGGTAGATGGCGTTGACTTCGATCCCATTCTCTTTGAGCCACGATAGGGCGGGACCAAGGGTGAGGGCCATTGTCTCGCACCAATAGTTGGCGAAGAAGTTCCTCTCTGCATCGGTCAATTCGAACCTAAGGCCGACGTTTTCTGTGGTCTGTCGCTGGGAACGTGGGGACTCGGTCATCACAGATCCCCTCGATCACAGGCTCGGAAGATGAACACGCCAGTGACCAGCCACAGCGTCAAGGCGATATACGGGATCTCGTAAAACAGTTGCTCGATCTTCCCGATCAAGGCTCCGTAGGCCACTCCGCTCCCCAGGAACAGAGCCACGCCCCGGACACCGCTCCGGACTCCACTCCCGATGGCTGCGGGAGCCGTTCGGAGCAGTCGATCAAGTTCGCCGTCTTGTCGGTTCGGGTCGTTCATCGCTGAGTCTCTGAAAAATGAGGCTCCCGGAGAGTGATGCTGGGTTCGATGGCTTATCGCCGGTCGATCACCCCTGAGCTGTCGGTCCGATCTGCTTGGCCGATCCGTGGGGACCGGCGGCAGACAGCCGACGGGATTGTGCCGGCTCGCCTCCCCTTCGCGGGGCCTGCGTCTCTCCGGGAGCCAGCAGCCATTGTCTGGGATGGGTGCGACCGACGTGGGTCAGTGGTAGTGGCGATTTCGAGAGCATTCAGTGGCGTTCGCTGACGTGCCACTTCTGTGCTCGGGGATTCCAGGTGAGCGTGTAGGTCGTCACCTTCTCGACCGGCGTCCCGGCCTGGGATTCCCACTCAATGGCCACGTTGAACTTCCAGGCGGTCCATTCGCCATCATTGTCGTTGGATTCGCCGTGCTGGTTGTAGTCCTCGGCGATGGCCAGCATGTCGGGCTGGTCAGGAACGACGCTGCGGATGTCGTAGCTGATCGGGTTCTTGAGATTCCCGATCCGGGACTTCATGGTTGAGACCTGAGTCTCCTGCCCCGCCATCCACTTCTGGAATTCGGCGTCAAAGAACGCTCGAGCTGCGGCTTCCGTCCCGTCGCGGGATGATCCTCCCGAGCAGCCGCAGAGTCCGACGACCAACAGAATCAAGAGAGGCCAGAGCTTCATCGTTCGTCCTTCCGGTCAGGTGCTGGAATCGCAACGGTCGCCAGTCCTAAGGCGACGGATCGCGGCGACGTTTCTTCCCCTGATACCCGAAGGGACTGACTCAGGCGGGTCAGGCATCCGCAGTGGGAGCCTGCATCTGGATGGCGTCGTGCAGTGTCTTGAGAAACAGAGCCTTGAGTTCGTCTGGCGTCTGGATCGTGACCCGCCCGGCCCAGGAGAGAAGCCAGCGGAGGATTTCATGGAGGCCATCCACCTGGAACGTCAGTGTGACACTGCCATCCTTGTGGGTCTTCGCTTGTTGCGTGGGATGCCAGATCGTTTCGGTGACGATCTTCCCGCCGTCGGGGGTGAACTTCAGTTCGACCCGGTAGCTCTGCTCCCCCCGGTAGACCGCCCAGGCATTGCCAAAGTAGGCCTTCAGGTCGAACTCATCGGGAACGATGGCCGACTCGTCGAGCAGCCGTAGCGTCTTGAACCGGGCGATGCGGTACGTCTTGGGGCTGTCTTCATCGCCCATCCGTCCGACGACGTACCACGCGTTCTTCAACAGGCAGAGCCGGTATGGGTGAACCTTCAGTTTGACCGGAGCCGGTTCGTAGGGACTCTCGTAGAGTCCGCTGATCTGCTTCCCCTGGAGAAGTGCCAACTGGACCGTCTTGATCGTTTCGTGATGTCGGCTGTGATCGACCAGCTTCAGGTCGAGAACCGAGACCAGACGCAGGGCGTCTTCGATCAGTTCCTGAGTCTCCGCCCTGGAGACCGCCGCCAGCTTGCGAGTGGTGGGGCCTGCACCGGCGGTGACGTTGAGGCCGGGAGCCTTCGTCGCCACCGTGGCCAGCGACAGGCCAAGAACTTCATCGTCGGTGAGCGACAAGGCCGGGAACCGGTAGTCCGGCCGGACTCGGATGAACTGCTGGTCTCCTTCCCGGTAGTACGGGATGCCAGCGAACCGGAGCACGTCCAGGTCCCGGTAGACCGTTCGTTCCGAGCACTCGATCTCTTCGGCGATGGCTCTCGTTGTCCAGCGACCCCGGCTCTGGATCAGTTCCAGCACCTTCAGGATGCGGGCGATCCGATCGGCCTGCCGAACCCGGCGATCCCGATCCGATCGATCCTTCTTCGAGGCGGGTGGTCCGGAGGGATTCGAGTTCTGCTTCTTCGACTGCTTCTTGGCCATGCTGATGGTTGCCTCCCGGCATCCAGTGTCGGGCGGAGGTCTGCCAAAGGTAGGGCAGTGCTGCTCCCGACCCGACTTGTCGATCCTTCTGGGAAATCAGGCGGCGTTCTCAAAGATCCAGGTATGGGCCAGATCGACCACCTTGGCCAAGAGGGGCAGGTCATCGCGACCGAAGCTCTCGGTCTGCTTCCATTCGTCGCCATCCTTGTAGATGCGGCTGACTGTCACGTTGTGCCGGGGGCCAGCGGTCGTCTGGTTTTCCCAGATCGTCGCCTTGATCGCCCCCATCCGAATCTCATGGGCCGGTTGCTGCTTCGTCTTCGCCATTGTCGTGCTCCTCGGGTGTGAAAAGGGTTCGTTGCTCTTGACTCTCATACCCCGACGAAGGGAGCGGCTCGATGAAGCCGAACAGTCCGCCTCGAAGGGACTCGGCCATTTCGACCTGTGCCCGCCGCTGGAGGTCCGAACCGTCTGGCCCGATGGGAGAGCCGAAGTGTCTGCGGGCTATCGTCAGGAAGAACTCGATGCAGGCTGCCCGGCTCTCGAAGTCGGCCCAAGGGATGCCCACCCCGTGACAGTGACCGCAGCGATAGGTGCAGTGCAGAGTGATGGCCCATCGCCCATTAGGCAGTGGTGCGATCTCGTAGTCTGCGATGGCGGCCCCGTTGAGAACCATCAGTTGCCGGAGTCCTTCGGAGTGCTCCCGTGCCGGGTTCCGGACGGTTTCCACCCACTCGGCGAAAGCTGCCTGTCGGGCCTCCAAAGAATCGTCAATCCGTTCCGGTTCAGTTGTGACCATGTCCGTTGACTGCCCGGAGTTGAGTGAGCTTAAACGTGAGGTATTCATTCAACCCGTCGACCAGCTTGCGTTCCGGTGGACTGAACCAGCGGCGTTGCTGGCTCAGCAGGTCGATGACGTCCCGGTAGCCGAGTTCTCCGATGAAAGGGAATCGGGGAAGTTCCGTCAGCCGCTCGCCGTGGGGGATGGCTGACCGAAGCCGGTCTGGGTTCTGGTATTCGCTGACGAGTGGATTCCCTCGCGACGGTGTCAGCAGGATCAGGATGAAGTCCCGCTTGGGAGCGTCGAACAGCAGGTCTTCGTCGAACCAGCCATTCTCCCGAAGTCCCACGCGGGCGTTTCGGATCAGCTGGTCGGACGGAAAGCCGTCGGTGCCTTGGTTGTGGGTGGTCTTGGCCGAGAGGTTTGAGCCGTACTTCATTTCGATGAAGACCGTCGTCGCCGGGTTCTCCCAGGTCAGCACGACATCCACCTCAGTTTGCCCTTCATCCCATTTCAAGTGCTGTCGCGGATAGGTCCGTTGCTTCTGCCAGAGCTCGATGCGGAGATCTCGAAAGACCTGACGACGGAATCGCTCCGTACCCAACGCCTGATTCAGGAAGTCCGGCAGCCACCAGCGGGGATTCAGCACCCTCAGCGTCCCGAAGAGTTGTCCCGTGACAATATCCTCGCTGGTCGGTCGGACGATCAGCGGGCAGCGGAGTTCTCCTTTCCGGGCCGGTTCGCAGAGACAGCCTCCCTTGCCGTTCAACTCGGTGAGCACGCCAACGCCTCCTGCGGGGTTTCGAGTTGGACATGTTCGACCGTCTCGATCGGTCGATTTGACTGTCCCCAGTCCCGGCACTGCTGCCGGTAGGCACAGGTGGCACAGTTCATCGGGCTTTCGACTGGATAGAAGATCCCCAGGTCCACCGCCCGCTGGATCGTCTGCACGAGGTCGCCCAGTCGTCCGCAGTCGTCGGCGTACCGGCTGGTCTGGAGCCGCTGGACCTTCGGTGTTTTGGTCTTCACCAGCACCGTGTATTCGACCGAGGGTTCCTGCCCCAGACATTCCCGGACGGCATGGACATAGCAGGTCGGCTGGAGCGACGACTCGACTTCCGATTCCGAGTAGGCCCGTCCGCTGGTCTTGAACTCCTTGACCTGCAGCGAGTCATCGTTCGCCGTGATCAGGTCGGTGATGGCGACGAGCGGAGTCTCCAAATACTCTCCCTGGCTGTTGGCGAGCGGAGCCATGAACCGGTGCTCCACCGCGACGATTCGCTCCGGCGGCGGCTCCTTCAGGTACAGTTCCAGCAGGTGCACGCCCTGAGCAATGCAGTCATCCCGCGTGTCTCCATCTCGGAACTGGATGAACTCACAGGTTTCACGCTCCTGCCAGTCGTCTTGAAAGGCTTTCGTGACAGTTTCTGGAGTTGCCTGTTCCTGCTCCATCAGCCGCCGGTGGTATTCGGCCAGACCGGCATGGACGGCGGAGCCCAGAGCCATCCCACTGCTGACGGTCCGACTGGGGATTCCGAGCACACGTTGAAAGTAGTATTGGAGCGGGCAGCGGAGGTACTGGCTGATCGCACTGTAGCTCCAGTGGGGCCGGGAGTGGTTCATTGGGTTCCTCTCTCGTGAGTCGGTGCGGCGGCCATGACCTTGCGACAGATGTACCGGCAGATCGCTTCATCCCAGGGACCGGGGAGCACTCGCAGCGATGTCTGCGGTGGGAAACCCTGCTTGTCGAGCCAGGCGATGAGAGCTTCGGCCCTCAATTCAGCCTCTGCCAGATCGTCATCGGCCAGGGCGTCGAGGAGTTCGTTCCAGGCGGCTTGAGGGTCCATGTCGGCTCCCTCAGCGGTTGGACCGGCTGCGACCATTGCCGTTCGTGGCTGGTGTGCCGTTCTGGCTCAGAGCGTCGATAACGTCCCCGGCTTCTTTCTTGGTGAGGTCGTAGACGCCGACCCGCTTGCCGAGAATGGACTCGATCCGGCCTTCCAGTTGAGGCGGTGTCAGGCCGTGCCGCTTGCCGAGATTCAGCAGGTACTGGACCTGCTTGTTCGTTGCGTGATCACCGTTTCCAGCATGACCGTTGCCATGGCCCGATGGCGGCGGTGAAGCCTCCGGCAGGCGATTGGCTTGGGTCGCGACCCGATTGCGGCTGGGACCGCTCTGGCGTGCCGGTGCCTCGTCCCGGCTGGCGATGGCCGATTCCCCTTCGTAGCGTTCGATCTGCTGGTTCAGAGCCTCCTCGGCGAGGTCGTAGAACTCCCTGATCTTCTCGATCATGGCCTCGGAATCGTCCGGACCGACGCAGAGTTCCCCTTCCAGATTCAGGCTGAATCCGGTGGAGTTGTAATCCCGAGACAGCTTCCGGCTGAGACCGACGTTGACCTTGAGCATGCGATTCTCCTTCGTGGGTTGGAGGCCATTGATGGACTCTCTACCCGAAGGACCGACAAGATTCGTCTTGGAAAGGTCAGGGCCGTAGCTTCAGCAACTGGATCGCCGATATTCTTGGTAGAACTTGAGCGTCTGCGTTGCTCCACCCCTCAGTATTCGATGACGAAAGGAGACCACCCATGGCGAAAAAGAAGGCTGCGACTACCCGATCTCAAAAGCTACGCCCCCATGTCAAGAAGATCCTGTCGGAAGCGGCCAAACATCCGAAAAGGCCATTTCTTACCGCATTCCAGATCTTGGACCTTTTGGGGCCGAAGGTGCGACAGAAGTTGATTCAGGAAACCGGAAGTCCAGGTGGCGACAAGGCTCATGTGCGGCGTGCAGCTTCCATGGACATCAAAGATGCTGCTCGATCCGTGGCCACAGAAGTCGTCCATATGAGCACAAGTGGAGTCGAATTCACGATCGACGGCCAGAAACTGCCTCCCAGCAGCAAGGAAACAATCGCACTCTATCGGATAGTTCCGTCCAAAACAGGCAGCGGCACCGCCAAACCCAAAGCTACGAAAGTGCTCCAACACCCGCAGAACAGCGGGGAGGATCGCTGAGGATGCCAGCCCCCGGAAAGTGGCTCCCTCTGGAGGAAGCACGAACAATTGTCGTTCAACAGGGATTCAAGCGACAGGCGGATTTCTACGCTTGGACAGACCGTCCTGCCAACATCCCTTCCAATCCACGCGGCACCTACGGTGACGATTGGCGTGGTTGGGAGTATTTCCTTGGGGTGGGGCCGGCGAAGGAACGTTCGAGGCCGAAAACACGAATTCCCTTTCTGGAGTTTGAATCTGCGAAGCAAATGGCCCAGCAGTTGATGCCGCAGTATGGAATCACCACGCAATCGCAGTGGCACGTCTGGGTCAAGACCGCCGACAAACCTGCGGACATTCCAGCCGACCCGTCCAAGGCCTATAAGGACAAGGGGTGGATCAGTTGGCCCGACTGGCTGGGACGTGAGCCCGGACGAGCCAGTGGTCACGAACAGGTACGCTCGTTCCTCGAAGCTCGTGAATTCGCCCGTTCACTCGGCCTGAAGTCCGAAGACGAATGGCGTGAATGGGCGAAGGCCCATCGACCCGACGATATCCCTCAATCGCCCGACGCTCGGTACAAGGACGAAGGCTGGATCGGCTGGGGCGACTTCCTCGGATACCGCAATCGCTGGACGCATCGGGAGATCGCCAAATTCCTGGACTCCCTGGAGCCGTGCATCGAGCAGCTGACGGAGCTCGACCTGTATCTGATTCTGTCGAAGAACGGAATGCTGCGGCGAGATGCCAGGCTGAGAGCGGGCAAGCTCCTGCGAGGACTCAAGAACGCTCGCACTCAGGAGGATCTTCAGAAGGCGAAGCAGCAACTGACAGATGCCTTGGACAAGAAACCAGCGGCTGCCGCGGAGCAGGATGGTGAGCACAACGACCTGCAACAGATGGTCTCTGATGAGGACCTGTTCGCCACGGACGGCTCATCGCTTCGCCGACTCGACATTCTCGATGCCTTGCAGACGGTTGATCGGGTCACCGAACTTAACATTTCCGACGATGCCGAAGTTCTCGACTTCATGGTCTCGGAACGCGTCATGCTGCTCTGGCAGGAAGCGATGGCCAGCGGTGAAGCGGCGATGCTTGACCGGTTGAACTCATTTCAGGGGGGAACGTACGCCACGCTCATCAAGGAACAGTTCACGGACAGCTACCGTCGCGTAATGGCTCTCGACGTTCCGGGAGAATACCGATTGGTGGATGCTGCTGGGCAGCCTGCTGATCTGAACTTGATGCAACGGCTGACCGCCTACCGCCTGCTGCATGACAAGCGGGTGGGCAACTGGTCGGGTGTGGGAGCCGGCAAGACGCATGCGGCGATTTTTGGGGCGGCTGTTCTCGCTTCCAAATTCACAGTCGTTCTTGCGGCGAACGCCACTATCGCCGGTTGGAAACGTTCCATCGAGCGATCCTTTGCCCCTGATTCGTTTCATGTTCATGCTGGATCGCCGCTGGCCTTTCGTTCTCAGCCTGGCAAGAAGAACTTTCTTGTCATCAACTACGAGTCTTTTCAGCAGCAATGGACGACAGAACTCCTTAATCTGCTGCTTTCACAAGTTCCCATTGATTTCGTCGTGCTCGACGAAGTGCAATTCGCCCGACAGCGGCATCAGTCGGAGGCTCGAAAGTCCCAGAGACGGCAGCATGTCGATGACCTGATCCGCAGAGCTCTGGACCGAAATCCCGAACTCAGAATCCTGGCGATGTCGGCGACGCCGGTCGTCAACAATCTGCGTGAAGCCGTCAACGTCTTGACATTGCTCTGGCCCGAACGGGACTTCTCCCGCATTCCCGTCGGAGTGAGCATTGCCAACGCGGTCAATGTTCACCGGCACCTGCGAGAGCATGGCATACGCCATGTCCCTCGCTATGAGCAGCAACTTATCCGAAAGACGGTGGTCATCGATGGTCAGCCTTGGCTGTCACGGCTGGAGCACCTTCGCCCCAAGGATCTGCTCCTCATGGAACAGACGCTTCTGGAGGCCAAGCTCCCACATGTGGCTGAGTGGGTACGACGGGGGACGCTGATTTATACCCAATACGTGGAAGAGATCGTCGAGCCGGTGAAGCGGGCGGTGGAAGGGTTGGGTTTGCGAATCGCAGCCTTCACGGGCAAAGAGCGGATATCGCTGGAAGAGTTCCGGCAGGAATTTGAGGCGAAGCGGATGGACGTGCTGATCGGTTCAGCTCCAATCGGGACAGGCGTTGACGGTCTGCAATTTCTGTTGGATCGGCTCGTCTTTTTGACGCTTCCCTGGTCGCATGCCGATTATGAGCAGATCGTCGGCCGCCTGTGGAGGCAGGGATCGAAGTTCCATCAAATCGAAGTCATCATCCCGCAGGTGACTCTCCGGGAGGAGCGTGCTGGTCAATGGTCCTGGGACGACCTGCGACTTCGGTGCATCGAGTATAAGCAAACCTTGGCTGACGCGGCCCTCGATGGCGTCATTCCCCGCGGCGGCCTTCCATCTCAACAGGAACTGCATCGACGTTCCCTGAACGCCTTGAAGCTCTGGAAGGAAAGCGTCAGCAAAGGTTTGCCGGACTCGACCGGAGAAGCGTGATTCCTCCGTTACACCGCCATCTGAAGAGCCAGTTCCCAAGCCCGCTCCTTAAGCCGGGCCCCTGATCCAAACCAGGCCGACTCCAGCCGGTTGCTGGCTCGATCGTGTTCCGACTTCCCACGGGTGGAACGGTAGTGATCCACGTATTCCGTGACGGCATTCAGGGCGGTCCAGGTGGTGTGGCGGATTTCCGGCATGTCGTGACCGATCCCGTGCTCGAACAGCCGCAGGAACTCTGCCCGGATGTTCTTCGCCCGGGTGAAGGGACCATTGGGCGAGTCCGGGTAGACCTGCTGGAAGTATTCTTCCAGTTGACGTCGGCTGGGATAATGCCGGGCCAACCGCTCGATCTGTTCCTGCACGTCGTCGTAGAATCGCTTGGCGAAGCCGAGCACCTCCTGAGCCTGCCGCACCTTCGCCGCCAGATCACCCTTGTGGATAATCGACACTCCTTGCCCGCGTCCCCTCTTCGCGGCGATGGCCAGCGTGTTGGCACAGACCACGCGAATCGGGGTGAAATGGACTCTCAGGGACGAACTGCCGTCGTGAGAGTTGGATAGGAGCAGGTACTTCTCGGTGATGTCGTCTGAGCCCTTCACCCGGATGTCATCCGGGAGCTTGGCCAGCATCCAGACCCGCTCCCCCTTGCCCAGTGCTCCGGCAGTGTGATACCGCAGGCTCCCATCGGCAACGACGGCGTCGAGGAACCCAAACGCCTGGTAGTTCTGGACTGGGACGTAGCTGTTCCCGACCACGCCCAGAACGTCCCCGGAATCCGACCGCACCACTGCCTTCCGGGTGGGGATCGGTGTCCCGTCCGCCGTCTGGATGTCCCGAAGCTCCGCCAGATAGTCCAGGCCGGCCGCTTCGATGGCCTCTCGGGCCGTTGCCGGTTCGTCGAGTTTCGTTCCCAGTCCATGCCAGGGAATCTCCCCGGCATACATCATGGCCGTCCGGCCGTTGGTCGTTGCGAGTTCGTGTGCCATGCTTTCCCTCCGGTTGAGTGCGATACGAACGACGCACTCAGTACCCGCAAGGACTGGCAACGGCTGACGAGAAGAATCCCTCGCGAATTAAACCGAGGCCGATGCCTCTGTTGCAACCGTCTCCGCGTCAATCGTCTCCGCCGCCGTCGTCAGTGGCTCCGCTGACGCTGTGGGCACTGATGGAACCCCCTCCTTGATCTCAACAACAAACTGAAGCGGATTCTTTTGCATAGCGGCCAGGACACCGCTCCACGATTTCCAAACCTCAGAGGTCAGTCGATGGTGACCAGCGGAACGCAACTTTCGAAGCTCCGCAAGGAGCCGTTTGATCGTTCCATCCAGCACTTCGCCATCGGAGCCGAGCAACTGTAAGTCCCGTTGAACGCGTTCGAGCAGCAGTTGTGTGTCGAAAACCGACGACGACTCCTTGTTTTGCACGAAGAAGTCGTCGATCAAACGCTTCACGGCCTGCTTGCCACTCTCCCGCCTTGCGGCCTGCTGGCTCGCCGACACCGCCCGCCGAATCTCTTCACAGAGCTTGAAGACATTTCTCTTCAGTAGCTCTTGATCCTCTTCGAGGTCGCCCTGCTGGATGAGCCGAACAACCTCTTGAAGGACGCCGTACTTGTCGTAGGTGCGTTTGGCCTTGAAGACATGCTCGCTGAGCACCTTATTCGCCCCTTCGACTACTCCGTTGTTGGCGAATGTCCCCTCGTCCATCGCCGCACCGACCTTTGACCTCGCTTCAGCTTCGAGGTCTTCCCACCAACGATCCAGGTAGCTCATCACCGCTCGTTTGAAGAGGCCGAGCGGCAAGATGTCCTCGGTGGTCTTCACCGGATGAGAATTCGTGACGGCAGCACCGACCTGTATGACGAATTCCTCGTCAATGAGCTTCTTGCACTTCCGGGCCTTGCCGGTAATCCGCTTCTTGATCTCATCTCCTGCGTCATCGCTGTCCACCAATACGACCGTGGCGGGTACGGACTCGTCACCCCATTGTGACGCACTGAGCAGCTTTTCGACGCTGGGAGCACTTTCGGCGGACACCATGACCACGGAATTCAGGTCGAGCAACTCGCTGATGTTGTCTGGCCGGGCGTACGCACGGATCAACTCGCAGATAAGAAACTGGTCGGTTGGCCCTTCTACAACGACGTTTGTCGCCCCCATGAAAAGCGTTTGAGAGCAGTCAATTCCGAGAGCGGAACGGACGGGTTCGTATCGACGCAACATCGCTTGGTCGATGAGTTGTGTTCCCTCTTCCGCATCACCCTTCCGAACCAGACGCAGCCGATGCGGAAAATTCCGATTGATGAGGAACGGGGAGTGAGTCGTGTAGAGCAACTGACAGTTCTGTCCCGACGACTCTGGTTTGACCAACGACTCGAACACCGATAGCAGATTCTTCTGGCCGATGATCGAGAGGAAAGAATCCGGTTCGTCCATGAGCACGATTGCTGGCTTGGTGCGAGAGACGCTCTCCAGGGCTTTCGCCTGAATGTAGTAGCTCAGGAAGAACCGCAGCCCAGAGCTTCGCTCCCGGAACGTATAGGTCGCCCCTGTTTTGTCGGTGATCTCGAAGTAGAGCAGCCCTTGTTTGTAGTTGAGGCGTAATGCGAACGAGTCGTCCTGCGTCCAATAGTGCGAAAGGTTGAGCCTCTCCTCAATCTCTCGGTTCCACCGAGCGATGAGGCCGTCAGCATGCGTTCGGTCCGAGATGCCGAGCCCAGCGACGAACTGAATGGTCGTCTCAGAGATCCCCAGCACGTCCCGAAACAGTTGAAGCTCAAGCTCAGCTTGGCCGTTGTGGAAGCGGGAATCGCCTAGAGCGTCGTGTTCTGCCGAGAGCTTCTGCAAATCCTCGCCCGACAGCGACGGCTTCTCCTTCCCGAAGACCAGCGAGTACAGCAGGCGTGCGGCCTTCTGAGCGGCGGCGAAGTCGAAAACCTCGTCGCTCGAGCCCGTGCCGCCGTTGTAAGCCGATAGGAGGCTGTGAATTGGAATCTGATCGGAGAAGGCGACATCGGATCGAATGAACTGGACAGAGGGCAGACATGCTCTGACTTTCGCAAGCTGGCCCTTATCAAGCTCGCACTGCGTTCCTTCGAGGAACAGGTGAGCTACCGTCTTTTCGGTCGGGTCGGGAGCAAGAACGAGGGTCAGAAGCGTATCCGGTGTGGGCGAATGCTTCTTGATGACCTCATTTCCCGCAGCCTCTCCAATCGCTTTTAGTTCGTCCTTTCGCAGCTGATTGAACTGCACTCCGACATTTGGCCAGTCTTCGGCGTTCTTGTTGCGTGGCGACGTGTAGTGACAGAGGTCCGTCCGTGAGAAGTCACGCCCCTCGCCGAAGCCATCAGGAATTCCTTTGCCCATGATGGCCTTGCTGATCGCACTGAGTAGGTGCGACTTTCCGCTCTCGTTCGCTCCCACAATGGTCGTGATGTCCGGTTCGAGCGGAATCTCGATGAACGGATAGTCGTCTTCACTCTGAGTGCTCCTGCTTAGCAGATTCCAAGGTCGAGACGAAACGCCGACTCGTCGATCCCCGTAGCCGACGTAGTTCGTGTTGAACGACTTGTACCAGCGGAGCAGAACGGCTGCGAGCTTCATCTGAGTCTCACCCCTTGCATACTTCAGTGGCCACTTTTTCTTCGTCTCGACACCCGCCCGGTCCGCTCGTCGATCATCGCCATCAGTCTCTGAAGTGACTCATCGTCCAAGCTCGCCAGCCGCCGGAACTCTTCAGGCTTCTCCCTCACTCGCCTGCGGATCGCCTTCGGCACTCGGTCAGTGAGGACAAGAAGCTCGTCCTCGTCGGCATTGAGAGTGTCCGCCAGCTTGTGAACGAACTTCTCTGAAGGGTAGTCGCCAAAATGGAGCTTCTCGTTCTCAACTTTCGAAACGTACGAGACGCTCACGCTCAACCGGCGTGCGAGTTCCTGTTGGGTCAGTCCACTCTTGAGCCGAAGGTCTCGAACTCGTTCACCAAACTGCATTTGCATTCTCGTCAGCGGATTGCGTCCACCCCATCGGTACGGTATCCTGCCTGTACTTTTCGGTCAACAGTCTGCGTGCGTGAAGTCGATTCAGGCCGGCTCGTTCGAGTTGGGGTGAGCGGAAGCGTTGTGCCATGTGGGTGACCCTGGTGACGTTTCCCTCAAAGTGTCAGTCGTTCAGATGTATGGGAGCATCAAAATGGGCCTTACCGGAATTCCTGCTCCCGGTCAGATCGCCCGCGTCAGACAGCGGACGTGGCTGATTGAAGAGACCGTCAAATCCCGGCGGTCGGCCGACAGCACGCTCGTTCGATTGTCATGTGTGGATGACGACAATCAGGGCCAGCCGCTCGAAGTGCTCTGGGAGAAAGAACTCGAACCGCAAATTCTGTCCGGAGAAGCATGGGATTCGATTGCAGCACGGGGGTTCGATGAGTCCCGCCTGTTTGCGGCGTACCTCAACACGTTGAAATGGAACTGCGTCACTTCGACCGATCCCAAGCTCTTTCAGTCGCCATTCCGAGCGGGAATCAGGCTCGATGCCTATCAGTTGGAGCCGCTCCGCAAGGCTCTGCGACTGCCACGAGTGAACCTGTTCATCGCGGACGACGTGGGGCTGGGAAAGACCATCGAAGCGGGTCTGATCGCCCGCGAACTGCTCCTTCGCAAGAAAGTCAAAGAGATCTTCGTCTCTTGTCCGCCCTCCATGCTGCTCCAGTGGCAGGAAGAGCTGGAATCGCGGTTCGGCCTGACCTTCGAGATTCTCGACAAGGACTACATGAAGCGGGTCCGTCGAGAGCGGGGATTCAGCATCAATCCCTGGTCCACGCACACTCGGTTTCTTGTCTCGCATCGGCTGCTGATCGACGAGACCTACGCGGGGCCATTGCGAGATCACCTGGGAACATTCCAGAGTGGCAGCCTTCTGATTCTCGATGAAGCCCACCATGCGGCCCCGTCGAGCGGGCAGAAGTATGCCATCGATAGTCAGATCACGCGAGCCGTCCGCGATTTGGCTCCTCGGTTTGAGCACCGGCTGTTTCTGTCGGCGACGCCGCACAACGGTCACTCCAACAGCTTTTCCGCTCTTTTGGAGATTCTCGACCCGCAGCGATTCTGCCGTGGCGTGCCTGTCTCGCCGAAACACCGCGACGAAGTCATCGTTCGGCGGCTGAAGGAAGACATCCGCGAAATTCAGGGGGGATTCCCGAAGCGGAATGTCGTACCAGTCGTGATCGACGGCCTCCCCTCCAATGCTCCAGAACTGTATTTGTCGCGGCTGCTGGACGAGTACCGCGAAACTCGTGAGGAACGTCTCAAGAACGAGACCAAACGAAAACAGGCGGCGTCCGGCCTGTTGATCACCGGCCTTCAGCAACGCCTGCTCTCCTCAATTGAAGCATTCGCCCGAACCCTGAAAGTTCACCGCCGGACCGTTCAGCGACAATGGGAGGAATTGCAGAAATCTGCGACCGTAGAACAGGACGCATCTGGAGCACTCGACTTGCTGACGGGTTCCGTGGGCAGCGACGATGACCGTGCCCAGTTGGATGAACAGGAATTGCAGGCGGAAGAGGATGCCCAGTTCGAAGCGGCCTCACTGTCCTCAATGGGATCGCTCGAAGATCTCTCTGCCAGAGAACTCTTCGCTCGCGAACAGAAGCTTCTCGATCAGATGACCGAGATCGCGGAACAGGCTCGCGGGAAACCCGACGCTCGTGTCAGAAAGCTCATTGACTGGATTCGAGGCCACATGTGCCCGGACCTCGGCAAGACAGGGGCACGGTGGAACGACACGCGGCTCCTCATCTTTACCGAGTATGACGACACGAAGCGATATCTGATTGGGCAACTGGAAGCCGCCATTGCCGGTTCAGATCTGGCCGAGCGGCGGATAGAAGTCTTCCATGGCCCGACGCCGGTTCAGAAGAGGGAAGAAATCAAGAAGGCGTTCAACAAAGCTCCCCAGGAACATCCTGTCCGTATTCTCGTGGCCACGGATGCGGCCCGAGAAGGTCTCAACCTGCAGGCCCACTGCTTCAATCTGTTTCATTTTGATATTCCCTGGAACCCCAGCCGGATGGAGCAGCGAAACGGTCGCATCGACCGGAAGCTACAGGCACAGCCCGAAGTCTTCTGCCACTACTTCATGTATCGCCAGCGGCCTGAAGACCGCATCTTGCAGGTTCTCGTCCGGAAAACGGAGCGAATCCGGGAGGAACTCGGGAGCCTCTCTCAGGTGATCGATGCTCGGCTCACGAAGTCGCTCAGTCAGGGCATTCGTCATCGTGCCGTTGAGTCACTCGAAAGCGAACTTGAATCGGCCGACCTCGACCAGGACCGCCGTGCCGCCATCAAGGAAGAACTCGAAGCGTCTCGGGAACGACAACAGCAGTTACGTGAGCAGATCGATCGGCTTCGCACCCTGCTGGACAATTCTCGCAAGAGCATTGGACTCAGTGACGACCACTTTCATGCTGCGATTTCCTGCTCGCTGGAACTCCTCGGTTCCGAACAGTTGAAGCCCGTGAAGGCGGGCGGTGGAACCGTTTCCAAGTTTGAGTTTCCACCCATCGATGAACGGTCCGGAGCCGATCCCACCTGGGCCGAGACGATGGACACCCTGCGTGCCCCCCGCAAACGGGATCAAAAACTCTGGGACTGGAGGAAGTCATCACCGCTCCGGCCCGTCGTCTTTCACGATCCCGGCACCGTCGATGACGACGTCGTTCATCTCCATCTGGAGCAACGCGTCGTCCAGCGACTGCTGGGGCGGTTCATCGCCCAGGGATTCGTTCATCACGATCTCTCCCGAGCCTGTTTTGCCCAAGCTACCGACTCGATTCCTCGTGTCATCCTCATCGGCCGACTTTGCCTCTACGGTCCTGGTGCTGCCCGGCTGCATGAGGAGTTGATTCCGGTCACCGCTCGATGGATTGATCCGGCGATCCGTAAAGGACCGCTGTCTCCCTACGCCAAAGACGCGGAAGCCAAGACGCTCTCACTGCTGGAGCAGTCACTTCTCGGCTCGGCTGGATTCAAGCTCACTCCAGAGGTTATCGCCCAGCTTCAGCAGGCAGCCGCTGACGACATTCAGCAGCTATTGCCACATCTCGAAACACGTGGCTCGGAGTACGGTGCCGATGCCGAACAGAAGCTGGCCGCCCGTGGCCAGGCCGAGTCCAGAGCCATGCGGGAAATCCTCGAAACTCAGCAGAAGCACATCTCCGACACACTCAGAAAGATGGAGAAGCTGGACACCAAACAGCTTCGCTTTGATTTCGACAACGAAGAAGAGCAGGCACAACTGGATGCCAATAAGCGTTACTGGGTCAAACGGCTGGAGGAATTGAAGACCGAACTCAAGACCGAGCCGTCACGTATCGAAGAACTTTACAGCGTCAAAGCTCGACGGGTCGAGCCGGTCGGATTGGTCTATCTCTGGCCGGTGACGGGATAACGGCATGGCAAAATCACCTGAAGAACTGGCACATCAGGAATGGATCGGCTATGTCCAGCCGGTGGGGTTGGTCGTTTCCATCCCCGCCATGCTGGAAGCTCAGTGCTATGTCAACAAGAACATCGCCGTCGAGCATGCCCGCTTTCTCAACGGTCTTCCCCGCGACGGTCATGGCGAAATCGTTCCCGAGATTCGTAGCCTCCCTGAATTCATTCAGAAAGTGTTGAACTGGCAGGCGGACGACCTGCTCGAAGTCCCCCGGCATGGCGAGTTGCCGGGGAACATGGCGACGCTCGAAGTTATCCTCCTCCAGTATCACGAAACACTACGTCCCACGTACGCGGTTCCCGTCTGTCGTCCCAAGGGAAACGAATCGCCGTGGATGATGCTCATCCAGGAACTCGCCTCCGGGGCAGCGTTCGACGAACCCGGCGAAGTCGACAGCCATCGCCACTGGAATGCGGCTCCGCAGGCCAAGTTTGAACGTCTGCTCCGCGAGACGAGCATTCCCATCGGGCTCCTCTTCAACCAGCGGCAGCTCCGGCTGGTGTACGCTCCCCGTGGTGAATCCAGCGGCCACGCCACATTCAACGTTGGCGAGATGATGCAGGTGGCTGGCCGACCGATGTTCGCTGCCTTGCACATGCTGCTGAACGCCGACCGGATGTTCTCGCTGGGTCAGAACCAGCGGCTGCCGGCAATCCTCGAAACCAGCCGCAAGTATCAGAACACCGTCTCAACCAAGCTGGCCGAACAGGTTCTCGCCGCTTTGTACGAGTTGATGCGGGGCTTCCAGGCGGCGAACGATGTCACCAAAGGAAAACTCCTCCGCGACGTGCTGGAAACCGATCCCAATCACGTCTACTCGGGCCTGCTCACCGTTCTCATGCGGCTGGTCTTCCTCATGTACGCAGAAGACCGCGACCTCATGTCGAGCGATCCGGTCTACTCGAACTACTATTCGGTGAACGGGCTGTTCGACCGGCTGCGGGGAGATGCCGGGCGTCATCCCGACACCATGAATCAACGCTTCGGGGCCTGGTCGCAACTCCTCACGCTGTTCCGGCTCGTCTTCGAAGGGGGCCAGCATGGCGACTTCCAATTGCCGGCCCGCAAGGGTTACCTGTTCGATCCTGACCGTTACCCCTTTCTGGAAGGCCGCCCCAGGGACTCCCGCGACCGCGACGCCATTCAGGTGCCCCGCATTCCCGATGGCGTCATCTACCGCGTTCTGCGGAACCTGCTGATCCTCGATGGCGAACGGCTGAGCTATCGTCGCCTCGATGTCGAGCAGATCGGCAGCGTCTACGAAACGGTGATGGACTTCAACCTGGAGGTGGCTCAGGGGAGATCCATCGCCATCAAGCCGGTCAAATCTCACGGTGCCCCGGCGACGATCAATCTCGAAGCTCTGCTGGCGACCAAGGGCAAAGACCGGGCGAAGTGGCTCAAGGAACAGGCCGATCAGACGCTCCCGAAGCAGGCGACGGCCCAACTCAAGGATGCCGGCACGATCGATGAGCTGCTGGAAGCCCTCGACAAGAAGATTGCCAAGAAGGTCACGCCGCGGGTGGTGCAGAAGGGGGCCATCGTCCTGCAGCCCAGCGATGAACGCCGCCGGAGTGGTTCGCATTACACTCCCCGCTCACTAACCGAGCCGATTGTCCGGACGACGCTGGAGCCAATCCTCAAAGCGATGGTCGATCCGGCGGTTGAACTGCCCAAAGTCTACGAACCGACACGGGAGGATAAGCGTCGCTACACGCAGGGCGAATTGGCCATGCGGGTTCGGCTGTCGGAGAAGGCGATGGAGGCTGCCAAAGCGGCCCGAGCGGGCGGCTCGCCGCATCCCTATCAGATTCTCGATCTCAAGGTCTGCGACCCGGCGATGGGGAGCGGGGCGTTTCTGGTCGAGGTCTGTCGGCAACTCGGCGATGAACTCGTCGCCGCCTGGCACGCTCACGACTGCCTGCCGACCGACATTCCGCCGGATGAGGACGAACTTCTTTACGCCCGCCGTTTGATCGCCCAGCGGTGCCTGTACGGCGTCGACAAGAACCCGATGGCGGTCGATCTGGCCAAGCTGTCGCTGTGGCTGGTGACGCTCGCGAAGTCGCATCCCTTCACGTTCCTCGACCATTCGCTCCGGCACGGCGATTCGCTCGTCGGCCTCACCCGGCGACAGATCGTCGGCTTTCACTGGGAGCCGAAGAAGCAGAAGGACATGGAAGGGGCGGTGATCCAGGCCCGGTTGGAACGGGCGACGGAAGAACGCCGGAAGATTCTGGATGCCCGCGAGGACACCCCTTACCGCGATCAGGAACAGCGTCTCGCTGCGGCCGATGAGGCCCTGTCGGTCGTTCGGCTGATTGGCGATGCCTGCGTGAGTGCCTTCTTCGCCGGAAAGAAGAAAAAGGACCGGGAAACCCGCGTGGACAAGCTCTTCGGCAGCCTGTCCGAATGGTTCGCCAGTGGGATGCACCCTGACAAGCGTGGCCCGATTGCAGAAGCGGCAGCCAGTCTGCGGCAGGGAGAGCATCCGATCCCGCCGTTTCATTGGGAGATTGAGTTTCCGGAGATATTCGGACGGGCGAATAGCGGATTCGATGCGTTTGTCGGCAATCCCCCGTTTGCTGGAAAGAATACGCTTATCAACGGCAATCGCGACGCATATCCCGATTGGTTGAAGGAGACGCACGCCGAAAGCCACGGCAACGCCGACCTGGTCGCCCACTTCTTCCGCCGCACATTCAACCTGCTCCGCGACTCCGGGTGCTTCGGTTTGATTGCCACCAACACGATCGGCCAAGGTGATACACGCTCCAGCGGCCTGCGGTGGATCGGTCGTCATGGCGGCGAAATCTATCATGCCCGTCGCCGCCTGAAATGGCCCGGGCTGGCGGCCGTCGTCGTCAGTGTGGTCCACGTTTGCAAAGGACGCTTTCTGGGCCAGCGAATGCTCGACGGTCGGAAGGTCGAGACGATCACAGCCTTCCTGTTCCATCGCGGCACTCACGATGACCCATCCCCCCTCGCCGCCAACGCCGGCAAGAGCTTTCAAGGCAGCATCGTCCTGGGGATGGGCTTCACCTTCGATGACACTGATACGAAGGGGGTCGCCACGCCGCTGTCCGAGATGGAACGCTTAATCACACAGAACCGCAGAAACGCCGAACGTATATTTCCCTTTATCGGTGGCGAAGAAATCAACACCAGCCCCACGCACGCCCATCACCGCTACGTCATCAACTTTGGCGAATTCCCTTTGGAGCGAGTTGCGGGTTCGGAACTATCAATTGCCCGCGAAAAAACGTGGGCGACAGCGGACGAATCGGAACGAGCCGCTTGGCTCCGAACCGGCCGTGTGCCGCTCGATTATCCGGATCCTGTTGCGGCTGACTGGAAGGAACTGATTCAGATTGTCGAGATGAAGGTCAAGCCCCAGCGGGAATCTGATAACCGGGAGCTCTATCGACGCCTCTGGTGGCAATACTGCGAAAAGCGAATCGCTCTATACGAGAAAGTTCGTCCGCTGGACCGCACACTTGCGATGTCCGAAGTGACTTCTCATGTCGTTTTCAGTTTTGTGCCAAGTTCTGCTGTCTATGCTCACACGACGAAGGTGTTTGCATTCGATCACAACGCTGCCTTGTGCGTTATGCAGTGCCGAGTTCACGAGGTCTGGGCCCGCTTCTTTGCATCGTCACTTGAAGAGCGGCTTCGCTACAAGCCTTCCGACTGCTTCGAGACGTTTCCGTTCCCGCCGGAGTGGGAGAACGATACGGATTTGGAACGTGCGGGCAATGAGTATTACGAGTTCCGGGCCGCACTCATGGTCCGCAACGACGAAGGGCTGACCAAAACGTACAACCATTTCCACAACCCCCACGAGACTTCGCCCGACATCCTGAAGCTGCGAGAACTCCATGCGGAGATGGATCGGGTAGTGCTAGAAGCCTACGGCTGGCATGATCTCGCCGACAGGGCTCGCTGCGAGTTCCTCCTCGACTACGAAGAAGACGAACAGGATGAATCCAGCGGTAAGAAGTCCAAACGGAAAAAGCCCTGGCGTCTCCGCTGGCCTGACGACTTACGCGACGAAGTCCTCGCCCGCCTGCTCGAACTGAACGAACAGCGACACCAGGAAGAACTCCTCGCCGCCGGTGAGATCGAAGCCTCGAAGAAGCCCAGGAAGAAGGCAGCCGCTGCCGACAAGCCGACGAGGAAGGCCAGTCCAAAGAAGAAAGCGGTCTCCGCCGGAACTCGCCTGTTTATCTCCGACCTTAGCCGGGAACAGCGGTTCGCCCTCCTGCTGCTGCGAGCCTGGGACGGCAAGCCGCTCACTCGCCGGGCCTTCAATGCCGGCATGATCCTGATGCTCGATGACAAGCTGCGAAAAGCCCTGCTGAACCCTTCGGCAAAGCCTCCTCGCAAACAAAGCCTCGACATCGATTTGAACCAGTTGCTGACTGATCTGAAAGTCGAAGGGTTCGTTGACATCGACAACGCGGGCGTTCAGCAGGTCGTTCGCATTACTGCCGCGGCTCCCTCGACTAACGACAGTGCAGCGGAGGATCAGGAGCGAGTTCGGGGTGTGCAGGAGTACTTCCGACGTGAAGCCGAATCCGGAAAGGTGACCATCAGCAAGGAGAGCGTCGATGCCGAACTCGACCTTGTTCCCGCTTGAGTTGCAGCCAATCGCCCCAGCCCCCGATCGCCGCGAGCCGGTTCTCTGGCTCAAGCGGCTGGTGATCCTTTCGTCTCTGAATTCCTCGGCAATCGTTCGCGAGATCGAGTTCCGCCGGGGCCTCAACATCATCCAGACCCGCCAGATGGACGAGCACGGCAATCGCGTCGCGGGACACAGCGTCGGCAAGACGCTGCTGATGCGTCTGATGCGTTACACGCTGGGAGAAGCTCATTTCGGCTCGGAGGACTTGCAGTCCCGAGTTCAGGTGGTGTTGCCGGAGGGGTACGTCGTCGCCCACTGGGTTGTTTCAGGGAAGGATTGGATTGTCGTTCGCTCCCTGCGGTCCGCCGATGGCTCGGATTCGTTCGCCGCACAAAGCGATAACTGGCGTGCCGTGGTCGATATCCCGCTGCGTGAGCACTCCCACCGCGACTTCGTGAAGCAGGTGAGCGACGCCGCCCTGTCAGGTCTGCCGGAGTTCACACTCCCGAGAGGCCGCAAGGCGAACTGGCTGGACGTACTCGCCTGGCTGGCTCGCGATTACCAGTGCGGCTACCGCAAGGCCAACGACTGGCGACACGAAGACGCCAACGCCGGCCCCAGCCTGAATCTGCCGGAAAACAGCCTGATCATGCAATGGCTGTGCGGCCTGATGAGTGCCGAAGAAATCGACCTGCGGCTGAAGCATCGCCAGTTGCTGGATGAACAGGCCAAGAAAAAACAGTCGGTCGAACAGGATCAGCGAAAACTGGAAACCCTGCGGCCCACCCTGTGGGAGAAGCTCGAACTGAAGGAAGAGACGGAAGTCTCCGGCGAACAGCCGAAGTTCGACTCGATCAAACCGGCAGACCATGTCGAGCAGAAGATCGCGTCGCTGGAGCGGCTCAAAGAAGAACGTGCCGGCGAATCTCGCGTGGCGGACCAGGAGGTCGAACGCGATGCGGCGTATGACCGGGTGAACAACGCCGAGTCAGAGATTCGAGCCTGCCGCACGCTGATGGATTTCATCGAGAAGCAGATTCAGCAGTACGAGCAAGATCCGCTTCGAGCCTATGCAAAGTGTGAAGCAGATCCCTGCTGGATTAGGGAAAAGGCACGCGAATCAGCAGATCCTTCGGCCAGTGATCACCTGGACGATCTTCGCGGCCAACTGGACCAACAGCAGCAGATACTTGCGACAACCCAGCAGGCGAAGAAAGCCCACCAGAATTCGCTGAACGATGCCCTCAAGCAGTTGAAGACCGAACAGGATCGGCTTGCCGCCGAGAGGTCGGGAATTGACGAGGAGATTGGTAAATGGAGGGCATATTTGAAGGATGCTCAGGATTTCCAGACGTTGGCCACGTCCTTCTCTCGCTCAACCAGAAAAGCCGATGATGTGAAGGGGGACGTTGAGGAGTCCGCGAATCGACAGGATTCAGTCCGTAGCCTCATCAAGTCTGACGTTCAGCGACACTCCGACATTTACCATCAGATTCTGCAAAAGATCTTCGGCGATCAGGCGGCGGGACGAATCTGCGTAGACGGGAATGGACTGCGACCGGTGCCCGACGAGCATCTGGCTCCTGAAGGAGCCGCCTTGTCCGTGATGACCACGGTCCTGGCATTCGACGTCTCCAGCGTCGCCGCAAGCATCACTGGTCTCGGCAATCACCCTCGCCTCCTGCTGCACGACAGCCCCCGCGAAGGAGACATGGAAGGCCCACTCTTCAGCAGACTGTTCGAGGTCGTCCACGGACTGGAATCGCTTTTCGATTCCGAGGATGACATCTCCTTCCAGTACATCGTGACCACCACCACACCGCCGCCGCCAAAGTTCGCCGACGAATCCGGCCCGTACGTCCGCCTGACGCTCGACGCCCGAAAAGATGCCGAGCGACTGCTGGGAAGAGCGTTTTGAGTTTCGACGAGTAGTTGGCGATGAACTTCGCGGGAATCTCAAGTTAGAGCTGGGCCAAAATGCCGAGAGTCACACTGAGTCCGACATTCCACCATCTCTCACAGGAATACTTGCTGGTTCCTGCGTGGAAGAAGGCTCACGATTACATTCGTCGGCACAACTGGTATTCGGATGTCTTGGAACTCGACCTGACGAACGCCGATTTGGGTGCGGTGACTCGTCGAATTGCTGAGGAACTTCAGTCAGGCGAACCGCTGCGTTCCAACCCGTTGCGGCTAGTGCTGGCTCCCAAGTCCCAGGTGTGGGAGATCAAGAAAGAGCAGTGGCGGCCAGCGAAGGGGCCATCTGCGGTCGAGAAGAAACTTCGGCCGTTGGCTCACCTCTCGGTTCGTGACCAGATTCTCGGCACCGCATTCATGATCCTGTTGGCGGATACCGCCGAGACCCGACAAGGCGATCCTAGAATGTCCGCAGCAAAAGCCCGCGAAGCCGGCATGGTGAGCTACGGGCATCGCCTTTTCTGTGATCGGGTGGAAAATGGCATGCGGTTCAGATGGGGGAACGCGGGCGTCTACCGACAGTACTTTCAGGATTATCAGAACTTCATTGCACGACCGGACCAGGCCGTCCGCAACCACTTCAGCGGGCAGGACCAGGACTGGGCGATCATTTCGGCGGATCTGTCGCAGTTCTATGACCGTGTCCGCCCCGAAGTTCTGCATGCCAGCGTCAGACGACTTCTTAGACGAAATGCTGACAAACGCCTCCTTCGGTCCTTCGAATCATTCTTCGATTGGACGTGGCACGGTAGTGAGGCCAAAGAGGCACTCAAGTATGCCAGCCAGGCGAATCCAAACTCAATACCAGATTTCGACCGCATCGCCTTGCCTCAGGGACTGGTGTCGAGTGGATTCTTCGCGAATGTCGTGCTGATTGATTTCGACGAATCGATTGTCTCGATGTTCGATAAATGGAATGACCAAGGTGAGTGGCAACTGCTCGACTACTGCCGGTACGTGGACGACATGCGTTTCGTCGTGCGGCTTGAAAGCAGCTTCGGCAAGCTCAAACAGGCTGATCTTGAGGCACGGCTAGTCAAGGCCTTCTCAGAATTGTTGACCGCAGCACTCACTCAACACGCACCGGGTCTTGTCGTTAATCCAGAGAAGTGCGGAGTTGTGATGGGGCGAAACGCCGCTGCAGGGAGCGTCCGAGTGTCTTCCAGCATGCGGCGGGTCAACCACAACGCTTCTGGAGTCATGGATCTCTTCGTTGGCGAAGAGACCTTGGAACTAATCGAAACTCTACTGTATTCGACGGAAGCGAATTCATTGGGTCTGGGAGAGCGTTTCCAGGACACGGTGTTGGCTGCAAAGCCAGACGTAGGCGAAAACACGGTGGCTCGGTTCGCTGCGAATCGGTTTCGGTCTGCGTTTCGCACATTACGCCCCATGAGCGAAACATTTGCAGAGCAAGAAGCCGGCAATGAGCCGAGTAAGGAGAGCGAGTCTGAAGAATGGAACTCGGGCCGATTTCGCCTCAGTTCTACGCTGACTCGTGAGATTCTGGATGAAAAAGCGAGTCACTTCGGAAGTCGGTTGGTGGAGCGATGGATTCGCGATCCGTCAAACATGCGGCTCCTTCGGGTTGCCCTCGATTTGCGTCCCGATGTCCGCACTCTGGACGCCGTCTTGGCTCTCCTAAGCGAATACCTCGGTGTGAGAACAAAACGAAAGGCTCCTCGTCGCGTCGCCTGGTATTGTGCAGCAGAACTGCTGAAGGCCGGAGCGACCGAGACCGGGCTTGTCGACGACAATGACAAGTTACCAGATGGAGTCGACTTGCAGGCGTACCAGACGAAGTTGGCGGATCTCGCCCGAGAGATTCTATCGCGAAAACAAGCCTTTCCCTGGTATCTGGTGCAACAAGCCTATTTGTACTTGGCGTGCTTTGGCGAGTATGTCGATCACCGAGCAACGCGACGCTCAAATCCGGCACTCCGCCATTATGTACTGCTCCACAAGACGTTGAAGGGAGCATATCGGGATCTGCCACCATCCGAGGTGCCACGATTTACTTTGCTTCACGCTGGACTTCAGACGCCGGAGAAAGCGGCGACCGCATTTCTCAAGCAGTGGAGCAAGGAGGGAATTCGACGACAGCAACGATGGCTGGTGCGTATTCTGAGCGAGCATCGGCAACTATCGTTGGCGGTGTGGCAGAAGATGAAAACCAACACGAAGGCGGCATGGCGGCACCTCTTCCAAGGATATGGCATCTTGGACATACAGGTGTTTCCAGCGACGCTTGAGAATGCTGATCCTGGGGTCAGTTACTCTCTTCTGGACGTGTCGCGTTCTCCTGGGAATCCCTTTCGTCAGGAATACTTAGCGATCCGCTTCGCCCAAAGACTCATTCCTTTGTTGACGGGCGAGTCGGTTGTGGTCACTCCCGACCGCGTTCTAGTTTCAGCACCGGATTGGTCTCGTCTACGACCTGAAAGCTATCCTGTCGCTGACGATGCCTTTGAAGTCACCTTGGCTCCGCTCTCTTCCAAGGACAGTCGTTTCCGACTCCCGGAGTGGGTGCCTGCTCGCGAACGCTGGAAATACCAACTAGGAATGCTACTGCGGGTCTTGCTGACTGGCATTCCCGACTACACGTTGGACGGCCGTGCGAAAACCTCCCGGTCGCAGATTCTGTATGTCCCCTATCGCTCAAGTTGGCTCAGAAGGCGTTACGGGATGTTTAATGGCCGCAATGCATTCGGACCGCCTTGCATTCCCATCTCGTCTTGGTTTGGCTCACTGCTGAATCGACTCCTGGAATGGCCTGGGTTTCCGGAGTTCGAGTTCGAGATTCGATTGCCACAAGGCTTCAGTGAGGCACATTTGGAAGAACTACTTCAAAGTCGCGTCGAAGAGATGGAACGCCTGTACGGGCGATCGTCGCGGATTCCGATTCTGCCGGTCACAGTGCCAAAGCTTCTCGGATTTGCCCGAAGTGCGAATGGCAATGAATCAGACGAGGGTATGCGGCGGATGCGAGTCGGCTTGGCCCAGACTGTTCTTCCACGTTTTGCGGATCTTCTAAACGATCCCCAACTTCTGGCAGATCCCTATCGGCGAAGGCATCGCCGACATACCGCATCTGTTCTGGCTGGCATTCAACGAATGCTTGAGGTCCGAACAACCCATCAGGATTTGGCTGTGGGGATTGAGTTGCTGCTCCTACCAGAGCTGTCGATTCATCCTTCCGATGTTCGCCCGCTCTTGGTGCCGTTCGTCATGCAGAATCGGTGCATCCTATGTGCAGGACTTGTATTTCGCCCTGCGGACGACGGAGACGGAACGTTGGTGAATGGGGCGGCATGGATCATTCCTGTGAGGAGGCCAACGGGGGGCCTTGATGTCCAGATCGTCTATCAGGGGAAGCAGCATATGACGGGACATGAGAGGACGCTTGGCATCATGCCCTATCGTCCCGCTCAATGGATTCTGAATCTGGTGTCTCCCCGCAATCTTTCCGACATACTGTGGTCAATGACGAGTGCAGTGTGTTACGACGCAACTGACCTTAGCCTCGCAGCCGATTTACGGAACATTACTGATCTTTTCATTGTTCCGGCTTTGAATATTGATGTCGGTACATTCGATAACATGGCTGCCGCCCTTCACTACCATATGTTTCAACATGTTGTCGTGGCGAATTCTGGGGAATACGGCGGGTCGAGTGCTCACGCTCCATTCGCAGACAAGAACAAGAGGACCATTTTCCACACTCATGGTAATGAGCAGGTTGCGGTGAGCTTTTTCGAACTGGACTTTGATCTCTACCGAAATGGTGGCGACACACTGAAGACTCCGCCTGCCAACCATCGACGACGATAAAGCGACTGCCGGAAGGCAGTGAGGCCTGGAGAGGAAACATATGGCGACGAACAATCTCAACTTAAATCCATCCAGTCCACTGGGCGTTCGCGGTAAGCTGGTCGACGCTTTGCAGCTAGACCTCGTCGGCCCCAGCCAGAATATGGGCGATCCAAAGGAGGTTCTGCCGCAGTCCCCCTCTCGCTGGTATCTCACCGGCTTTTTAGTCCCCACAGACGCTGCAGAGGAGCAGCGGACTGATCCCACGAGCATGGACGAGCTCGATCAGGCGGCTGAGCCAGCAGGGTTGGATGACGATGAGACGCCTGAGCGAGCGGCTGCACGGCGGTCGTTCCTGCCCAGCAGCATGGGCCTGAGTGTATTGATCTCAACAAAGACGACCGATCTTGAAGCGACCGTTAGCTATGGGGAGTATTTGCGGTCCGAAGTTGACGAAACTGAGTCGCCTTCGGTCGAGTGGCGGCGAATTCCTCGCGAAGGTTCCGTGACGCTGAAGCTCCCGGAGACGATCCCAGCTAGTGGAGCTATTCCGGTCCCGAACAGTCGCGGCGTAGAACTCGCTTGGTCGATTCGTGGGATTCCCGATTCTGGAGTTGATGGAGGCCTACCGCAAGGGACGCGAAGTCTTTCGCTGTTCGTCGTGAATCGAAGGAAACCGGCTCCGGATGAGGCGAGCGACGAAGGCTTCATCTTTCAAGCCGAACTGGAGGTCCATTGCCGCGATGGACTCGTCGCCCGTCCGAATCTTCGCAGCCTTCAGAGTAAGGATTGGGACGAGCGGGTGGCTGACTTGCAATACCGCGATGCGTGCGAATTCGCGGTCGGTCACAGCGTTTCCACTGCGGCCCAGGTTGACGATTGTAGTTGCCAAATTGTTCGGGCCTGCTGGATTCCAACGGCCGATGTGGAACGGGTGGCCCCTTCGTCGATTCCGGATGTCGAGCTAAGGATGGAGGAACTGTCCAGCCTGACGGACGGGAAGGATGCTGAGGCCAAGCTGGGAAATCTCGTCACCGCCTACCGGGCATGGATCGCCGAACAGAAACGAAACGTTCCTTCATCGCCAGCACACCGGAAAGAGACTGCGGACGAATTGCTCCGGCGGGCGGAATTGGCAGCTGACCGAATTCAGGCGGGCATCGAACTGCTGCGTGATCTGCCATGCCTGGAGGCATTCCGGATTACGAACCGGGCGATGGCGACTCAAGGGAGACGCCGTCTGGCACTTCAGTGGAAGAAATCACCGGACGAGATTGTACCGGAGTGGCGGCCGTTCCAGCTGGCATTCCTGCTGATGAACCTCAAGGGAATCGCCGACCCGTCGGACCCCGACCGGGATTGTGTGGATCTGCTCTTCTTCCCGACCGGTGGTGGTAAAACGGAAGCTTACCTCGGGCTGGCAGCATTTACGCTGGTGTTGCGTCGGCTGCGGAATCCCGGCATTACGTCCGCGGGCTTGAGTGTTCTGATGCGGTACACCCTGCGGCTGCTCACGCTGGACCAGCTCGGGCGTGCTGCGGCAATGGTCTGTGCGTTGGAACTTGAACGGCAACAGGACGTCACGAAGTTGGGCGAGTGGCCATTTGAGATTGGTTTGTGGGTCGGAAGGGCCGCAACCCCTAACCGGATGGGACAAAAGGGCGACACGGATCGGGAATCGGCTCGGGCCAAGACGATCGCATTTAAGAATGATGATCGTAAGCCCTCGCCAATTCCGCTGGAGGAATGTCCGTGGTGCGGCGAGAAGTTCCGGGCGAGTTCGTTTCAGCTTATGCCGAATCCGGACATGCCCACCGATCTACGAGTCACCTGCCTGAATCGGAAGTGTGACTTCTCACGGGGCAATCACCTGCCGATCCTGGCTGTTGACGAGCCAATCTATCGTCGGCTCCCCTGCTTCCTCATCGCAACCGTCGATAAGTTCGCCGCCATGCCTTGGACCGGTGAAGTTGGAGCATTCTTCGGACGGGTGCAGCGGGCCGATTCCGAAGGCTTCTACGGTCCCTGCCACCCCAGCACCGGGCGGCCATTGCCTGTAGACAGCCTGCCTCCCCCCGATCTGGTGATTCAGGACGAACTGCACCTCATCTCCGGTCCGCTGGGCACGATGGTAGGCCTGTACGAGACGGCCCTCGATGAACTGGCGACGATCGAGAAGGACGGTCACACGATCCGACCGAAGATCATTGCCTCGACGGCGACTGTCCGGCGGGCCGAGTCGCAGATTCGAGCTTTGTTCAACCGTCGGCAGGTCGATGTGTTCCCTCCGCCTGGCCCGGATCGTCGCCATTCGTTCTTTGCCGAAACTCATTCGACGGACCGCAGCAATGCCCGGCAGTATGTCGGAATCGCGGCCCAAGGACGCAGCCCGAAAGTGGTGATGCTGCGAGTCTATTTGGCACTCCTGGGTGCAGCACAGAAGGCCTATCTGGAGGCTGGCGGTGCCAAGGCCGTTCCGAACCCCGCCGATCCGTACATGACGCTCCTGGGCTATTTTAATAGCCTGCGGGAGCTCGGTGGTGCTCGCCGGCTGATTGAAGATGAAGTCCGCACGCAGCTCATGGGTCGCGGAGCACGTAAGCGAGTCGGGGAGACCGCTGGCCTGTTTCGGGACCGTACGATCGCGTATGAGCCGGTCGAGCTCACCAGCCGGGTGACCACCAACCGCGTCTCGGAAGCCAAGCGAAAACTTGAGCAGCCGTTCAGCGAAAAGGAGCATGTGGACGTGGCCATCGCCACAAACATGATTTCTGTCGGCCTCGATATCACTCGTCTTGGCCTTATGGTCGTCTTCGGGCAGCCCAAGACGAGTGCCGAATACATTCAGGCGACAAGCCGCGTCGGTCGGGATCACGAGAGGCCGGGACTCGTAGTCACAATCTTCAACATCCATCGGCCTCGCGACCGCTCCCACTATGAGCGTTTCTGTGCCTTTCATGAGTCGTTCTACCGGAGCGTCGAAGCCACCAGCGTCACTCCGTTTTCCCCACGGGCATTGGACCGCGGATTGGCGGGCACCCTCGTGGCTCTCGCTCGACAGGGGCACCTGCCAATGACGCATCCTCGCGGGGCATCTGAGATTCTGCGGGAACTGCCGAAGCTGGAGTTCGCCGTCCAGAGGCTGGCGGATCGTGCCCTGGCGACCCATCTCGACAGTTCATCAGGGGAAGCGGATCGGCTCTCTAAACGGGTGTGGGAACGTTGCCAGGATCTTCTCGACGAGTGGAGCAAGATCGCCAAGGAGCTTCACGATGCTGGCGGGGTTCTCCAGTATCAGACGGAACATGGCGGTGCCCAGCGGTTGCTTTATGAATTCTTGAACCCAGAGTTGAAAACCCTGCCGCCGCGACACAGGAAATTCCGGGCGAATCGTTCGATGCGTGATGTCGAACCCAACGTCAATCTGTGGCTGAAAACAATCGACGGCATAGACATTGAGCCAGAGGAGGAAGAAGCATGAGCCGTCGACCGGGAACTCGCCCGCACGGGCAGATCCGACAGAGCCAGTTGATCACGTCATTCGGTCCTGGAGCGATGCTCGATCTTCCCAATCACTCCGTTGTCGTCGGCGGCCTCGATTCGTGGTCGACGGGAGGCGAGGAGATCGTCGAGCCGCGACTGGTGGAAAAGCTGAAATCGCTGTTCGATCCTCCGCTGACGATGCTCAAGCTCCACGGCCCGCCTCCGGACCCGGACGATCCCACCGCTCCACAGACCGGGATCACGGCCTGGCAGTTCCCCGAATGGTTTATCACCCAAGACGTGGACACCGAAGCCAGCCGCGGAACTATCCGGGCAAGAATGCTGGTCCACCGCCGGATGCTGACCAAGGGGAAGTTCATCGACGACCGGAAAAAGAAGCGTTCTGTGGTTCCGGTTCGATTCGTCCGAGCGTGCCGAAACGGACATATCGGGGACATCGACTGGTACAGCTTCGCCCACGGCGGCGAGACGGATTGCCGTCGTCAGTTGTGGATCGAAGAGCGGGGAACAACTGGGGATCTATCAGAAGTCTGGGTTCGATGTGAATGTGGTCGCGGCGAACGGAGCATGTTGCAGGCCTCGGAGCGAACGGTGTCCCTCGGCCACTGCGACGGCAATCGTCCCTGGTTAGGGCCATATTCGAAAGAGCGATGTGGCGAGCCGAATCGGCTTCTCATCCGCACCGCCAGCAACGCCTATTTTCCGCAGCTCATGAGTGTCATCTCTCTGCCGGATCGCAACGAAACCCTTCGCGAGGCAGTGGAGACTGTGTGGGACTTCGTGGGAGAAGTCGAAGATCTCGAAATGCTCCGGTACGAGCGGAAAAAGGCGAAGGTGCATAAGGTTTTGGAACCGTACTCCGATGAAGAAGTCCTCGATGAAGTTCAGATTCGGCGAGGACACTCGCTCCAGCAGCAGAAGTCGATCAAGCAGGCCGAAATGGAAACCTTGATGGCCAGCAAGGAAGAGCTCGGGGACGACCGGCCCGACGGAAACTTCTACGCTCGAACTCTGAGCCGAGAAGTCTGGAACGCTCCGTGGATGAAGAAGATTGAGCGGATCGTCCTCGTGCATCGATTGCGAGAAGTAATGGCCCAAGTTGGGTTCACCCGGTTCGAGGCGGTTTCCCCGGACATTGATGGTGAACTGGAAATGGGCGTCCGACGGGCACCATTGGCACGCGAAGTGACCTGGCTCCCGGCCATTGAAACACGGGGCGAAGGCATCTTCCTTCAGTTCAGTAGCGATGAGGTGAAGAAGTGGGTGAATCGTACGGATGTCATTGCCCGGGGTAAGCGGCTACTGGCCGGCTATGATGCGTGGAAGGATAACCACAACAACGCCACAAAGAAGTTCGTTGAAGCAGGAGGCCTGCTCCCGTACGTGCTATTCCATTCCTTCTCGCACCTGCTGCTGACGGCTGTTGCTCTGGAGTGCGGGTATCCGGCAAGTTCGATTCGAGAGCGGATCTACGCGATCCCTCATGTCGGATTCGGGGTCTTGCTTTACACGGGAACATCGGACGCCGAGGGCACGCTGGGAGGTTTGGTACAGGTCGGTCGTCGCATTCACGAGCACGTTCGAAACGCATTGGAACTGGGTCAACTCTGCTCGAACGATCCTGTCTGTGCCCAGCACGAGCCGGCGAATCTGCACGAGCGACGGTTCCTGCACGGAGCCGCTTGTCACGGCTGTCTGCTCATTTCCGAGACATCCTGTGAGCAGCACAACGAGTTCCTTGACCGGGCCCTGGTCGTCCCAACCGTCGATAATCTCGGGATCGAGTTCTTCAAGCTCGCCTGATCATGAACGATGCCCTCGCCCATCTAAGCGATGCGGATCTCCGTGCGTTGATCGTCGCCCTGCGGTCAAGGCGGATTGCTGCTCCGTATTCCGAGCTTCAGGTTTCCCGAATTCTGCCCCCCGCCACCGCCACTGCGGTCACGGCCACGTTGAGCGAGTTGGAAGTCAGAGGCTTTCAACCAGAGCAGATCCTCGTCGTTCTGGATCTGCTTGAGCAGGATCGCCTTGCCGTTCGGACTGCCCAACCCAGAATCGATCTGGTCACTTCCGGCCCGGAAGCCGCGGGCGTGACGAACCGTGACACGGCGGTCGTCGTCCGAGAGCTTTTCGCTCATGCGGAGCGTTCGGTCCTGGTGGTCGGATATGCGGTTTACCAGGGACAGCGAGTCTTCGAAGCCTTGGCCCGGCGAATGGAAGAGAAGCCCAACCTTGAAGTCGAGATGTTCCTCGACATTCCCCGTCCCGCTGGAGATGGCAGCCCGTCGGCAGTACTGGTCTCCCGTTTCGCCCAGAGATTCAGGGAATCGCAGTGGCCTCGGGGGCATCGGTTGCCGCGGGTTTACTACGATCCACGATCCATCGACGCCGAGAGCCCCATCCGCTCGTCGTTACATGCAAAGTGCGTCGTCGTGGACGGCGAGCAAGTGTTCGTGTCCTCGGCGAATTTCACCGAGGCTGGCCAACAGCGGAATATCGAGGTCGGTCTCAACATCGAGTCTCCGTGGCTCGCAGATCGCCTGACGCGTCACTTCAAGCATCTGTATTCTCACGGGCTAGCTGCCAGAGCGTTCTGAGCCAGACTTGAGAAGTGCCGTAGGGCTTCGGATTGCTCCAAGGCGACTCGCTTCAATCTTGCTCCCAGTTGACACAGGGCTTCGTAGTATTCGTCGCTCAGGTGATCGGCTGAGTACTCGTGCCCGAACTCGTGTATGAGGAGCGAGTCAACTTCTTCGTTAGGGCCTTGCTCGAACCAGCGGTGGCCAAGATGCTGTAGGTTGAACGTCAACTGCTCACCGCCATAGCAGGCCAGAAAGCAGTTGGGGCAGCGGGTCACCTTGACGGAAAGGCGGACTCCCATCAATTCGCGAGCCAGAAAGACCGCGTAGTCGGCGATGTTCCTGATACCTTGCGTCCACTCGTGCGGTGGAACCACGTCTTCTTGTGGAGCATCGGGATCGTCGCTGTAGGGTTTCGGCGACGGACAAATTTTCCCCGCAGGCAGAATGGCCGCGGCCTCTTTGGCGTTGGTCCATTGGTGACGGTTCAACATGCTCCCGGTGACGACCGTCCCACCAGCCGCTTGGATTCGCTTGCCGGCCTCGGGATCGCTTGGATCATAAGAGGCCCGATTTGTGCCGAACCGGAGGTCCAGAAAGCTCTTGATTGCGTCGCCTGAACACTCAGGATGGGAAGTCGCTTCTTGCACCCATGTGTTCCCCGCATCCGTCTCGGTCAAGTGCTGGTGCATCTCGTTGAAAACCAGTGTTCTCAGCCGCTGGAGGTAGGCCGGACGGAGGTTGTCCCGATTGAGGTTTAGCGGAACCTTTTGGCAGACGTTGATGTGCCAAGTGTCTCCGGTCTCCACCACTGGAAGTCCCATCTCGTAGACCGTACCCACTTCGCCGTGGGCAGGGGCATACAGTTCAATTCGGGTCTTCCGCCTTCTTGTCCGCAGAGTGCGATCCTCGTCGGCAATTTCCGTTTCGAGTGTGGCGTCGAAGGCATGAACCGGGAATCGTGGTGCCAAGGTGGAGCCATTGAGGGTGACTCTAACGCCCCTGGGGACAAGCACCGAATTCAGGTACGACAATGCCTCACCATGTTCGGCCCGATTCATTCGAATCGTTGCCCGGAACTCTGATCCCCGTTCACGCTTCACACGAGGTTTCAGGATTCTCTGTCCGTCGTTCCGAAAGATGACCGTGCCGGATGTTGTGCTGATCTGTGCGTCTCGACACATGGCGAGAACCAGTTTTTCACCGAGATTGAACCGGCCTCGCTTTTCAGGATCATCCTTCTTGCGGCTGTCGACAAACAGCGTGTAGGCGTGAGCAAGGTCCCGAAAACCGTCTGGAGAGTCATCTTCGACGATCAGATCGGCGAGCCGGCCTCGTGGATGTGGTTGAAGGGTGATATTCACCCTGGAGACCTGCTCATCAAGTGCATTCTGGAGCAGTTCCGCGATGATTCGTCCTTTGTTTTGCTGATCGACGAGGTGGCCGAGTCCGGCCTTGTCCACTTCAAACCATCCCTTTGCCATCGCTTGCCCTTTCCTGCTCTGAAGATGCTGGCGGTTCCCCGATCTACCCGTGCCAGAAGCAAGGCACTGCGGGATACCGGAGATAGCCGTCGGTCGGCGTGCGAGGACATAATCATAAGAGCACTTCCGGATATCGCTTTGACTTCGTCGCCTCAGTACCGGGCGAGATCGGCTATAAGGCGGCCCCTCGGGAATACAGCGGAAGAAGAATTGTCCTCGAATGACGTAAGTTCTATTGACAGGGTGTCCGAGCATGCGACTTCTTGTGGCAATGGAAAACTATTCGTACTGAAGTTTCTCTCCACACTTGATGCACGGCAGGCGACTACCTCACAAGGGAGACTTGCGGCTCGGCCACTGGTGGTGTGGGACAGGTCGACCGTCGATGAACAGGATGCCGGTGAAGCAGGCGGCACGCTCGAGGTAGCGGGCGTACTTGTTGGTGACTCGGTCGTGGCTGATCCAAGACTTCACGCTTCGTCGCCCCCGTTTCTTGAAGGTCAGGCTGGCGGTCCGGCACCAGCGGGCTTGTTCCTGTTTGACTTTGGCGAAGAACGCCGGGGTCGGCTGGGGACAGGAGACAGTGACGGCGGGATTGAAGTAGTGGCAGCCTTCAGGAGTCTGGCCGATTGTGGCGATGATCGTTTGATCGACCCCGCCGGCCAGATCGTTGAAGTCATAGCCGTGATGTTGAACGGTGACCCTGAGGGCCAATTCAACGTCAGCGTCCATGACGGTCGTTCGGGTGGTCACGCTGGCCTCCGGCTCTGTTGCGGTGCTGGGGGGTATTGGTCACGGGCACGATGCTGGTCAGGTCCGGCCGTCACTCGGCGTGACCGCCACCGGTGCCGGCGGGAGCGACGGCTCCCTGTGGCGGGCGGGCATCCTTGTACGGCCACGCTTCCTCAAGGAACCGGGCGACATACTCCGGGAACCGCATGCCAGAGAGGTAGGCCTGGGCCTTCACGTGGTTGAAGATCGGTTCGGGCACGATCACGTGCAGGACACGGTATCCCGGTGGCGTGCGGCCGTTGGCCGATCTCGGAGGTGACAGGGCCGAGTGCGTTCGCAGCGGGCCGATTGCTTGCATGGTTTCCGCCATTGTGGTTCTCCGTCAGTTGTCATGGTTCCGTTCTGGTCGATTCGACCCGGAACTGGATCTGTCTGATTCCTGTTTCCTGTCCTTACCTGGCTTTGTTCCTGCCTGTGAAGTGCTGTTTCCTGTCCAGTGCTTTGATCTGAATGATGTGATTCCAGTCCTGTACTTTGTTCTTTTGCCTGACCTGTATCTTGTGATTCTTCTGCTTTCGCCTTTTTCGTTTGGGCTTTGGCATCAGGAGAGAGGTGATCGATCGCCGTCGACCACGCCCGCGTGAGCGAGCACCGTGCCGGGATGGGATGGCCTCGTGCCTCCGGCTGCGGTATGAACTCGTTTCTGTCGTCCTTACCAGAGAATCGAGTGATTCATTCGCTGGGGCGTTGGTGCATTAGCCACCTGTCCAATCAGTCGTCAAGCTCGAAGACGTGGCTCTCGACAAGCTGTCGCGTCAGTCGCTTCGGCCGTTTGATGGCAGCACGAGCGAGGACTTGCAGGGCATCCCCTGGAATCTGGTTCGATCGTTCCGCGAGTCGGATGATCGTCGACGGATTGTCGATGTCGTGAATTCCGAACTCGTGGCAGCGGTCTGTCAGCCAAAGCGAGAGTTCTTCGATGGATGGCAGTTGAGTTTGAAGCCGGACGAACCGCTTCTTGAACATGGCCTCCAACTCGCCGGTGACAGCGGATGTAACAATCCACATTGTGTTCGCCCGCTCTTCGACAGGCTTGAGCAGTTGCTCGTCCATGCTGCGACGGACGAGACGATGGGCCTCGTCCATGAACACGATGCGGAAGCCTGGATAGTCCCTGAGATCCGTCAGTTTCTCACGGAGTTCGACTTCGGTAACGCTGGTACAGTCGATCGGCACGTAATGGATGCTCCGGCCTTGCGAGAGAGTTTCGATGCCCTGCAGTCCAAACCGGCTGACATCGCTAGTGCAATTCTTGCATTCGAAGCGGCAAGGGGTGAGCGTCGCTCGGTCCAGCCGGTCACAGTACAGGCACCTGGCGAACAGTTTGACGATTGCGGTCTTTCCGGATCGGGACGGCCCGGTGACGAGCGTGTTCAGCCCATTGAACTCGCCGTCGAGACTCGCCCGAAGGATGTCCTGAAAGTGCTCGGCGAGGGCCGAATTGCCGGCCACGTCCTGCCAGCGTGTGGGAATCCATCGCTTGATATCGTTCGTCACGGGGCCACCTCCTATTCGTGGTTGCGATGCTGGTTGAGACGGTTAAGGATCAGGTCTTCGAGCTGTTGTTGACGCATTTCGCCGTCACCGGCGTCACCCGCCGCCAAGTCGTTTCCCGGCTGCGGTTTATCAGGTGACGCCGCCGATGACGCCGACTGCTCCTCATCGTTACCAGGAATACTCGGCGTCACGCGACTCAGGACGACCTTGGCTCCGTTCTTGTCTCGGGTGATCTCAATGGCGATTCCAAACTGTTTCAGGATCTCCTGGTTGTGCTCCTGCCGGAGTTGGGCACTGAGATGAGCCGCCGTCTTCGGCCACTGCTTCGCGTACACGTCGAACTTGTGCTTCTCGGCGACCAACTCCAAGTCGTTGAGAAGCGTCTGCATTTGGGCTTCGTGCTTCTCACGCTCTCGCATGAACTCGATCACGACCTGAAGAATCGGCTTGTCCTGAAGGCTGTGCCAGAGTTGATCCCGAGTTGCGTCCTTGGGGGCGAGTTCCCACGCGAGACCTTCCAGTACACGAAGGACTCGATCCAGTTCCGCCGTGCTGGGCAGCATCTGCACCGAGTTCCAGGCCAATGCGGCGATGTAGGCCCGCACCCGTCGCGACTGAATCGGGTAGGCTCGTTCCAGGGAGTCGCCAGGCAAAAGCAAACAAGGTTCGCCGGTCTTGTCGATGTGATATCGCACCTTCATCGAGAAGATGAGATTCAGAAGAATCTCGCCATCGGACGGTGACTCGGTAACTTCATTCGGACCGGCGTCCGTCAAAGTGTTGGCTGGCATCGCCTACCTCCTATCTGTGCCGGACGGCAAGATTGAGGGCAGCCGGACGATGGTCAGAAGGGCCAGCTTGAAGCTCGGCGGCAACTCAGGCCATGCGGTGACGATCTCGGCGAGTGCCGAATGGTCGAGAACCGGCTTCACGTTGCTCGTGTCACACAATTGAGGGTGGAGGCAGAGAGCCTCCACCACGCCTCGGACCTCGTTAGGGAGAACGGACCAAGTCTGAGCGACCCGGTCTAACGCGGCGTCGGAATTTGTCAGCGTAAGACTGGCAATGCTGCCCGACTGCTGACAATGTGCTGACAACGACGGGGCCGAAGTCGTAAGGTGTTCTGCAGAAAGGTGGTTGCGGGAAGACGATGCCTCATTCGATTCCCGCCGCCTCCATAAAATTGGCCGTTTTGTCACCTTGTGACAGACGGCCATTTTTGTTGCCAGAAACACAATTCCAGCAAGGGGTTTCGTCCCTTTTGACCCGGACCACGGACCCCGGATCGAGGACATCAGATGACACGGACTGACCGTCAGGCACTGTCATAGCACTGTCAGTTTTCCCCCACGGCAAGTTCGCCAGTGCCGCTGCCTGATCCTCCAGACCGATGTGGGTGTAGTTCATCGTCATGGTGACGGTGGAGTGCCGGGCCAGCTTCATCGCTTCTGGCAACGTCGCTCCATTCCTCAAAAACTGATGAAGAAAGGTGTACGAGCTGCACAGAACATCACCTGTATCTTCAACATGGCAAGAAACGGAATTCACGTCTATTACAATATCATTCGGGGATTTCCAGGTGAATCAATCGATGATTACGAACATCTGGTACAGTTGATCCCGGCCATCTCTCACTTTCCGCCACCAAGCAGTGTGGTTCCTGTCCTCGTAACCCGGTTTGCGCCGCTGCACGCTTCGCCAGAGCGATTTGGCAGCAGCGATGAGATGACTGCTCATTGGCGATACAACTGCTTGTTCACGAAGCAATATCTCAAGAAGCGTAACCTCAACCACAAAGATTGGGCGTACTACTTTGACAGCCCGTATCGCGAATTCTCAAATGAAATGCTGTCGGTGTATGAGGTAGTTTCACAACCCTTTGATGATGGTGTACAGGCAGGCTAAGTGAACGAAGCCTTCGAACAGTTCGGCGTAGTATTCCCAGCGAGTGATCAATCGGCGGCAGTTCTGCAGCCAACTGAAAGTGCGCTCAATTCGGTATCGGCGTTCATATCGCCGCAATGCTCGACCGTCCTGCAGTCGAGGCTTGGTTCGTTTGTCTCGGTGCGGGCAGATCAGTTCGATGCCACGGGACAGAAGATGTTCCCTCAACCAGTCGGCATCGGCAGCTTTATCGTACAGCAGGCGACGCGGCTTGCCGTGTGGAGGGCATTGATCAATCAATGTTTGGATCGTGGTCACCTCGCTGTAATTGGCAGAGGTGGTATATGCCGAGAGTGGAATGCCTCGTCCATCAGTCAGGAGGAGGATGCGGGTTCCGTTGCCACGATGACAACGTCCCACGTCGTCACCCCTTTTTTTGCCCGTGAAAACGAGCCATCACCGATCGCTTCTTCCCAGTCGATGCCACGTCGCTGTAGCAGCTTGCTGAGCAATCGATCCCAGGCTGCACGAAAGACCCCGTTTCGAGTCCAGTCACGATGGCGTCGCCAACAGGTGACTGGTGAGGGGTATCGTTCTGGTAAATCTTTCCAACGGGCCCCTGTAATCAGTACCCACAGAACGCCTTCCAAGCACTCACGAGAAGATCGCCAAGGGCGTCCTCCACGGGGGCCCACCGGAAGATCAGGAAACAGATCCGCGATCAGAAACCATTGTGCATCAGAGAGAAAGGGCTTCGGGGCCGTCCTGGACCCTGTCTTGTTCGGCCGACGGCGTGTCGGCCACGAAGGCAGGGTAATGAGCATGAGTGTCTCCTTTCACCATGCTCATAAGCACATCCCTTGCCAATCCTGTTCAGTAATCTAAAGGTTATGAAACTGGCTCATGACACGCATCGAGTCTTTCCTTTCGGGATGATTAACCCCACTAATGGCGATCTTCCCGGAACGCCCCGTCCAGCCACGGATAACACAGGTTGGTATCCGATGATTTTGCCCTATGTGGAACAGGCAGCGCTCTACAATAAGTTCATGGATGAGCAGAAAAATACGGTACGGTTGGGGGCGATTTATTGGCAATCCAAGGAAACGGTGGTTCCCATGATGATGTGCCCCAGCGACCCCGCCACCCCAAAGATCATCACCTTTGGAGAGACAGATCCGTCCGCAAATAAATCCCAGGGCTTTCACGGGAACTATACTGTTTGCTCCGGAAGCACGAACTTCGGGCCACAAAAGCAGTACACGCAGCTGGACGGAATTTTTTATTCCCGATCGCGGACGTCGATGGGAGATATCACTGATGGGACCTCCATGACATTGATGGCGAGCGAATTAATCCTATCCCCGGATTTGGGCAAACATGATGTTCGCGGGCGACTGATGAACCCGCGTTGCATGGGGACATTTATCTCCACGCTGGAAACGCCGAACACCAAGGTCGGAGACGTCTTGATCTCATGTGCAGCCATTCCCGGAGCCCCATGCGGAGCCGACAGCGTCGAAAACAGTCGTACGTTCGCCCGGAGTTACCACGTCGGGGGAGTTCACGGACTGCTCGCGGATGGTGCGGTCCGGTTTGTGGCTGATAATGTCTCCCTCCAGATCTATCAGGGGTTGGGATCTCGCGCCGGCGGAGAAGTGCTCGGAGAGTTCTAGTCAGGACAGCAGCGGGGCGGGCTAATCAAGTGATACTATCGGGGGTGAAGGCCGGAGATTCCGCGGTTTGTACACACTTTGGAATTAAAGGAGTTCAGCAATGATTCCGATGCCTCTTCTGGCTGTCGGCCGAGGCAGGACTAGCACGCGATGGAGCTACCGGACTTCATTAATGGTCTGGTTCAACTTCCTGGCTCGTTTTTCCGTCGCCTCGTGCGCTCTGATCCTGATCAGCGGATGTCAGGAAGGTCCCCAATTTCCAGAATCGACCGTGACCGGCATCATCCTTTACAACAAAGAGCCGCTCGAGTCAGGCACGATCACGTTTCTGGCTGAGAATCAAGGAACGCCCTCAGCCCAAGCGATGATCACGGACGGTATGTATACCGTCAAGGTTCCGCATGGCAACAAACGGGTTGAAATTAACAGCTCCAAGTGGACTGGAAAGCCTTATGAGGAGTTCGGAATCAAGGAAACGATTCAGTTTCTGCCTGCAAAATATAATGAAAGGAGCGAGCTAAGGGCGGAGATCGGCCCTAAACCAGAGCTCGAACTAAACTTCGAACTTGAAGGGCTTTCCAAATGAGGATTGGGACGATCCGGCCAGCGGAATTAGTACTTGTGATGGTGTCGCTGGCGTTCGATTCCTTCACGTTTGGGGGTGAGTCGCATGCACCGGACGCACGGACTCAAGCGTTCATCAGCCATTATTGCGCAGACTGTCACGGCGCCGACGGTCCGGAGGCCGGTCTGAGTCTTGCGCAGCCCAAGTGGAATCTCGATCACAGCGGCGTCCGCGAAGGCTGGGTTCGCGTTTACGATCGCGTGCGTCGATTCGAGATGCCGCCGGATCCCGATCAGATTCCTAATGCCGAGCGCACCAAGTTTCTGTCAGATCTCAAGTTTGCTCTGGTTCAGGCGGATCGGGAAGACATCCGTCAACGCGGTCGCGGACCGATGCGACGTCTGACGCGGGATGAATTTCAGCAGAATCTCCGGGATATTCTCAAGCTGCCACTGCTGGATATTCGAGATCGCCTGCCGGAGGACCGGGAGGGCTTCCATCTTAACAAGACTTCAGAGGTTCTGGACCTCTCCCGGGTGCAACTGAACGCCTATCTGGACGCTGCGGAAGCTGCGTTGTTCAAGGCTGTGGCAACTGCTCCTGACACACCGGAGACGTACTACTATCGAGCGATCGGGCGGAATCTGTTTACACCAAAGAGTACGTTTGGCAATCGGGAGGCGATGTTTTTCGCGAAGGATTCGTTAGCGCTCGACAATAAACTGGAGAGTGAATGGCAGGACGACGAATCGGTTGAACTGGCGCTTTTTCGCTCCGCCACCTGGCCCTACTTTGGATATCCGCGAGAATTCGTCGCCAGGAAGGACGGAGAATATCTGGTCAGATTCTCTGCTCGAGCTGTGACGCAGCTTCCCGGGTATCGGCTGGAGGCAGCAAAGCATCCTGTCCCCATGACATTTCGGGCCCGCAAGCCTTCCGGTGCCGACGTGTCCGGAGATGTTCGTGCCACCGGCGGAATCTGGGACATCCAGCCTGAGCAAACCGAGTTCGAAACCAAAGTACTGCTGAAAGCTGGCGAAACCCTTGAATATAGCCTGCTCGGTCTGCCAATGCCTCTCGCCCGCAATGTTGACGGGGGAGAGCCCAGTTATCGCTATCCTCCCTTCCCGCCCGAAGGACAACCGGGAGTCGCCATCCAGAAGCTTGAGATCACGGGCCCGCTCCAGCCCGATCACTGGCCCCCTGCGTCTCATCGAGTTCTGTTTGGCAATCTTCCGCTGCGAGCCGCTCCGTCAGACAGCGCGCTCAGTGTCGAAGTTGTTCCCAACAATGTGCAAGCGGATGCATCGCGGTTGCTGCGGAGCTTCATCGCTCGCGCTGCCCGCGCGCCGGTATCGGAAGCGTCGATTGAACATTTCGAACAACTCATCCTCTCAAAACTCGACAGCGGTGCCCCATTCACGGAAGCCATGCTTATTGCCTATCAGGCATTTTTATGTTCCAGTCACTTTCTTTATCTCCACGAACCACATGGTGAGCAGGACCATTTTGTGATCGCCAGTCGTTTATCCCATTTGCTGACTAATACGCGGCCGGATGAGTGGTTGATATCGTTGGCGGAAGAAGAACGTCTGCGGGATTGCCAAACGCTCAAAGTGGAAGCGGACCGGATGATTCGGTCTCCCGACATTGAGCGATTTGTGAATAATTTCACCGATTACTGGTTGGATCTGCGCCACCTCTATCGAGATGAACCTGACATCCTGCGATATCCGGAGTACCGATTGGATCATTATCTTGTCGAATCGATGGAGCGGGAGACCCGCGCGTTTTTCTTAGCCATGATTCGGGAAAATCTGCCTGTCAGCGTGGTCATTAATGCCGACTTCGCCTTCGTGAATGATCGGCTGGCAGACCATTACGAGTTTCCGCCGGTCGACGGGTCAGGCATGCGGAAGGTTCCCGTTCCGCCAGGGAGCCCATATGGTGGACTCCTCACCCAGGCTGCAATTCTTAAAGTGACTGCAAACGGGACGTCGACGTCACCTGTCGTGAGGGGAGCTTGGGTGATGGATCGCTTACTTGGGCAACGGCCTCCTCCTCCCCCGCCGAATGTTCCCGCTGTGGAACCGGATATCCGCGGAGCGAACTCGATCCGCGAGCTCCTTGCTCTCCATACGAAATCGGCCGCCTGCGCAGGCTGTCACTCCCGCTTCGAGCCCGTCGGACACGCTTTAGAGAATTTTGATATTCTCGGAGGCTGGAGGACTCGATATCGAGGGCTCGAACAGGGAGAACTCGTCACAGGCATCGATCGGGCAGGCCACGACTTCGCTTATACTCTCGTGGGACTTGTCGATGGCAGCGGACAACTTCTTCATGGTGAGCGGTTCGACGATATTAATGAACTCAAGCAAATTTTGGCTGCGGACCCTCGCCAACTGGCCCGCAATCTTCTGCACCAGTTCGCGCTGTACGGCACAGGAACTCCGGTGCGGTTCTCGGAAAGAGACGAGGTCGAGCGGATTTTGGACGACTGCCAGCAGAGCGATTACCGCGTTGGGGATCTTTTACAGGGTATGATCACCAGTCCGATCTTTCTGGGAGAACCCGGCTGCCTGACGGAACGCCAATAACATGAAGATTCCGCATCTACTGAGTGCAACCCGATTCCCCCGCCGTGCCTTCCTGCGTGGAGTCGGAGTCGGTCTGGCCCTGCCTTGGCTTGAGTCGCTGGCACAACTGAACGCAAAGGGGTTGCCGGACACTCAAGAGCCGCCCAAGCGCATGCTGCTAATCTCCAACAATCTCGGGATCTTGTCGGATCATTTTTTTCCCCAATCCTCAGGTCCTCTCGATGTTCTCCCCGCTTACCTTCAGACGCTCGAGGAATTCCGCAATGACTTCACAGTCTTCAGCGGTTTGTCTCACCCCGATGTTTCAGGCGGGCACAGCACTGAGAACTGCTTCCTTACCGGCGCGAGGGGGCCGACTCGAAGCGGCTTTCGCAACACAATTTCGCTGGACCAGTTTGCAGCGGAAGCTCTGGGTCCGGTCACGCGGTTCTCCTCCATCAATCTCGGTGTGAATATCGATAAGGCGAATCGCAGTCTTTCTTGGACTCGCGATGGTGCACTGCTCCCGGCTGAAGACAGCGCCCCAGCGGTGTTTCGGAAAATGTTCCTGCAGGGCAATCCGGACGACATTGCTCGCCAACTCAACCGACTCGCACAACGTGCCAGTATTCTCGACACGATTCGTGATGATGCCCGACTCCTCAACAGCAAGATCAGCCATTCGGATCGGTCTAAACTCGACCAGTATTTTACAGCGATTCGCGACGTTGAAGACGACCTTTACTCGGCCCGCGAATGGGAGCAGCGTCCAAAGCCAATCTCCAATCACCCGGCCCCCGAAGAATTGGAGGACAAACGTTTGTTCTTCAAGAAATATGATCTGATGCTGCAGATGGCACGGCTGGCGCTGGAATCGGAATCCACCCGCATTGTCACGTTGATGGTCGACGCCTTCGCCACTCCCGTTTTTCAGCTGGACGAAAGGACGACGACAGATGGATATCACAACTTGAGTCACCACGGACAAGCCGAGGGAAAGCTGGCGCAGCTGCGCGAGGCCGATCACGCTCAAATGCAACTACTTCGTCAATTGCTTAAGACGCTCGCCGACACCCAAACCGGGGCACGCCATCTGCTCGATCACACTATGGTTTTATTCGGCAGCAACTTGGGCGACGCCAATACTCACGTTAACACCAATCTGCCGATCTTGCTGGCCGGGGGGGGATTTCGCCACGGCCAGCATCTGACATTTCGGAGGGATCAAAACGTCCCGCTCTGTAACCTCTTCGTTTCGATGCTTCAGCAGATGAAGATTGAAGCTGAGCAATTCGGCTCCAGCACTGGCACTCTGCTGAGTTCATAGTCCGCTGTCCAACAGATGTTTTTTGCGATGAAGTCACGTCGGTTTCGGGAGATCCGGCCGAGATGGGCACGAATATAATGTCGGGGGACTTTCAATTGTTTAGCAGAACCCCGTCTTACTGGGCTGCGGCGAATAGTCGAGATTGTTCCGCAGCGCACTTTGTCCGCAGACTTTCTCCTCGGAGTCGCCCGATGCCCGGTCCATCGGTCCGGTCACCGTCAGCCGTTACGCTTTCGTCCGCGCGAACCTCTTAATGAGGCCACCGACAATTGACTTCACTTCGACCTCATCCAGGCCAAGCGTGATGACCACTTCCGGTTCTTGCCTGAACGGCGGCAGGTGACCTCTCGACACGTGGCTGCGGTGGAGGTTGTAATAGTCCGCGAACTCCGCGACCAAATTGTCCAAGCGCCGCTTGCCGAAAACGATGTACTTCGAGAGGACTCCCAATTTGATGGTCCCGATGAACCTCTCGCAGCGTCCGTTCAAGTTGGGACTGGCTTTTAGGAGAGGGTTAATCTGCCCCCCTGCTCGGGACGCTTGCGTGAATTCCTTGGTGAACTTGGTGTCTCGATCGTGCATCACGATCGCTGGTTTCTCGTCCCTGCCGGAGGTTTGGTCGAGGAAGTGGTCCGTCTGCTGTTTGACCCAAGCCGAGGTGGGATGCTCCGTGGAGGGAGACAGAATGACGTCGCGGGTGTGATCATAAAGAAACACCAGCACATCGAGATCGCGGAATACTCATTTGGTCACTGCCTTCACGCTTTAGAAATCACAGGCCCAGAGGGTCTCCTCGTGTCGCTGGAGAAAGTTGACCCAGGAGTCGGAGGTCCGATCAGGACCGGGCTGAATCCCCTCCTCCTTCAGGATTTTGCGGACGGTCTGCCGGCTGATCTTCTTGATCCCCAGCTTCCGAAGTTCGCCGAGAATCCGGGTGTATCTGAATCCCGTCGCATTCGCGATCTGGATCACCAGTTCCCGGATCTCCTTCGGCTTCCGCTGACCCCCTTTGGGGTTCTGCTTGCTTTTCGGCTGTTCACTGGCCTCACGAACCCAGCGGGAGAATGTGCTGGGACTGACAATCGTGATCAGTTCTCAATGGTCTGGCCCAAAGCTCTGCCCAGCTTGAGCAGCCGTTCCCGCTCCGAAAGCCTGGTGTGGATCTGCCCGCGAATCCGTGCCCTTAGAATCTTGTTCTCCTCCCTGAGGAACTCGGCATACTGGGCCAGTTCCCGGTCCGTGACGGAGGCGATGAGGGGACGGAAAATTTTCGTCATTCCGGTATTTTCTCAACTCGCTAATCTACAAGGTGTTTCACCTTCGTTGTACCTCGCGATGTCTCCGTTGAAACCTCTCTTGAGAGCGGGAAGAGCTGAGATTTTCCGGCCTGACGCCAGCGACCGTCAAAAGATCTCCAGCTTGCCTCAATCTGGCCAGGTTAAAGAGCAGGGTCTGCCCGGGCTGTGTCAGGGGCAAAACATGGGTACACATCAGAAAACTGTACCCACTTTGGCCTCTTTTGAGGCTCTGGACTCATGAAAGCAGTGTGAATCGGCCTAATGATTTCTGCGGTCTGAAAGGTATCCGCAACCGATCCGCCACCCATTGTGTGACTACGGAACCGAAGGGGCGGTTGCACCGCGCCCCACGTCCATCGCTCCATTGGCCAGTTCCAGCCCGTTCAGGGCCATGCCGATCTTGCTGCTGCAAGAAACCATTCCGCTGACGGCCCCCAAAGCAGCTGCCACGCCAATGTTCGCCGCCAGCCCGGGCCCCGTCGTAAACGAGATCTGTCGCGGGATCGACGGCGATGAGCTCATTCTGTATCCCCAGCGTCAGCATGCTGGCAGCGGAGTTGACGGGGGCCTTGGGACCGGTGACGAAAAATCCGTGAAGATCGCCTTTAAATTCGCAATTCTTACATATCGCTTGATCTAACTGGGTTTCCGTCTCTTCAAGAGTCGGTATCGAACAAGTGTCTGTCGATCACTTCCGCACATTACATCTTCGATGATTTCTTCCTTAAGGTGTTCTCGACCTTTTGAGCGTTCATCGGCCAACCATTGCAGTAAGGCGATCTCTGCCGATTCTCTCGGCATTGGAGTAACAATCGTCTGTAATTCGTCGTTCATCGAAAATATTCCTCTGCGAGAAATCCATCAATGGTAGCTGCCTCTTCGTCGAGCATCGTCCCAAGTCGTAAATGCTCGCGAGTATGATGCAGTTCGTGAGCAATTATGTTCAATGAATCTAACGCACTTGCTAAACCCGATTCCATTAGCGTAATTATAAGACCAACCGGACATAACCTATTCAGCGGGTAAGAATCTCCAGGCGATCAGTGAGTTGGCGATGTCATGGAACGCTTGGTGAACTTCGTCGAGTCGATCCCCACGAATCCGCACTCTACGGAACTGCTTCAGCCAGCTGATCGTTCTCTCAATCGGCCAGCGGGTCGCTCCCAGCGTCGAGTTTTGCACCTGACCTCGCTTGGGAATGAAGGCTTTGATGCCGGCCATGGCCAGCACGTTCCGGGTCGCTCACTCCGTCTGCCGCAACGACGTCTTCACCGAACTAACTACAAAGCGAGAGCGACACGGCCATGCTGGCGAGAAACCGGGGATGAGTCTGCCGCTCACGCACGCCGGGGATCATGCGAACGGCCAATGCATCCGCAATCGCATACGTGCCTAATGGGCCGATCGATCCTTCAGTGGAGACTTTGGGATCGGCGTCAGTCTGCATGGGCATGAGCATGCTTCGGGGCCAGCCCTAGAGGTCGCACGTCATAGGGAACGACCTGATCCGGTGCTTGGATCCGATTGGTAAGGAATGAAAATCGGTGACGCTATTGATGACACTCAGAGTTCTTTTCGCGGTGATGTTAGCGTCACTTCCGAAGGTCTTGTACTCAATAACTTATGGCGTCGTGACGCTGGTGACGTAAAAATCCGTCGAAGCCTCCATTGACGACGGCTGCTTTGCTGAGCTGGTCATGCTGCAAAGCATGCGAGTGTCCAGGCCCGCTCGAGTTATCTCTTGGGCCTGTTCGATGGGGCCGAGCACCACACTTCCGAGGGCTCATGTGGTGACTTCTTCCGAGAACGGCTTCAGGCACTTCTTGCGGCCAAAGGCGAATTCGTCACCGAGCAATTCCAGAAGCTGCTCTGCCGTGAGACTCATCAGGTCATAGGTCTTTTCCAGCTGCCGGATTCGGATCGGCAGGCGATGCCGTAAATTACCGGGACGCTCCCGCATATCTGTGATGCCCTTCCTTGGACGGCTCTGGGAATCGTCCCAATACAGACGATCCAGAAGATCGAACATGCACGGAATTCGAGTCAGGAACAGTCGAGACATGACCCGTTCCGTAATCTGATCGAGCATGCTCAGTCGGGAGTTCAAGAATAGGCGATTGTGCCTTGGAGCCAGCTGCAGAACACGCCAGGAAACAAACAGGAGGTGACGATACCAACACCGAGCAGCATTCGGCTCAAAAATGTAGTAGTAGTCGCTTCTAACCACGTATGAGCCAGCGTCTACCGAGCAAAGAGAGTCAAAGTAGAGCATCGAAAGCCATGACCATAGCCCCGCATCTTTCGACACCGCCTCAATGGGCAAGGGTGCCAATGCAGACTGCAAATACTGAGCGGCTTCGATCTTCGTCTCGAAGATGCTCACAGCAACTTGACAGTCGGGAGTCACCACCTCGGTCCATTTGCGATGCTCCAGGAGATCGATCGGTAATTCTGTCCCTGGCTTCCTGCGGCACTCCGACAGAACATCCCGAAATGCCTGAATGCCTTCCGGTGTGAATCGCCTGAGCTTCATGGTGTTTCCTCCCAAGCCTCGCTCGAACCAGATGCCTGGGTGAATTTCTCCCTCAAACTATGTTCCCGACAGAAAGCGGTGATAACGTCTGAGATCCATTCATCCCGTTCATCGTCATCTTCGGAAACAGGCGGTTTAAGACCCTCCGGGTGCAGCTGACGTCCAAACTTCAGCCAGAGTACTGACCATCGATCGGAGTCTTCGTTATCGTCCGTTTGCTCATCGAGAGCCCGCTGCAGCACCTGACGGATGATCGCCGGATAAATCAGGGCATAGATGGCGGCGTCAAATCGAACACGTTCCGACAGCCCTGGGATTTTCTGGTTCACCAACAGGAAAACGTCCTCAGAACGGAAATCCAGCTTCCACAATTCATCACCCAGATCCGTTTTTTCGACAGGAAGAATCCCCCGGCGACCAGTGGCCGTATTTGGACCAGCTTTCAGCGCGCGGATGTTCTCAGCCAGGCCAAGAATTCGACCAAATCGTTCGGAACGGTCGATGACCTTCAGCGAAAAGATGACGTTCTCGCCGTGGATGTCCCTCAAGGCTCTATCGTCAGGAGGCAAGAGTTGCCCCACAGTCCCCCACGCATAGCGGCGAATCGTGTTTGAGCCGGCACAGGTGGCTTCCAGAACGACGGCTGCTTCCGGGGGAGCCTCGAAATCCTTCAAGTCAATCGTCGCGTCAAACGTACGGGGATCCTGTCCCTCATGCACCTCAATGGTGACATGATCGGAGCCGATTCTTCGGCGTCCGGTGGAGTTCACTCGCTTAATCACGATTCAGATTCCTCAAGAACGTTGTCTGTTGTCAGTTCGTCGATCCGGACCAGGATGTCTCTGTGTTCATCGAAGCCGTCGGCTCCGAACGAAAACTTTTCGCCTTCTACGGTGAGAACCAAGATGTTCCCGGCCCGGGGAACGACTTTGACGCTCTTCCCCGTGAGCTTCAGCTGCGGGCTCTTGCCGAACTCGAAATCAAAAGGGCTCCACGTCTTAATGGGGTTCCCTGACGGGAGATCATAAGCCACCGAGACACGAAGTCGGGGATTCGCTGGCAGGGGTTGCCCGGAGTTGTGGATGATCCGGAAGCCACCGCGACGGCCATCCAGGCGATACCAACGCGGTTTGGAGGTTATGTCACCAAACTTGGGCCGACCATTCCCGTCCGGATTGGGCAGCCTTGATCTCTGAGGAGCCTGGGTCTTCTCGATGGAGAAGAAATCACTCAGAATGTCAAAGTCCGCCTTCACCGTCGGCGGTGTCAGCAACTCGGTCAGATCGTCAACGATCCGGCGACAAAACTTGACTCGTCCCTTCCATTTGGTCCAAGTCCGATTGGGGCGTTCCTCGGATGTATCCCAGTCTTCGTGGGCCGGGCCTTCCGAATCACCTAACAGAGAGGCCAAGGGGCCTTTCTCAACGGCCACAAACCCGTGGACGCCACGCAGGCCCGCCCGAGAATTCAACTTGGTGATCGTCATTCCTTCGCGAACGTAGTACGTATCAGTCCGTTCCCTATCAGGCTCCCGATGCAGAAAGACAAAGATCTCCCCCACCTCATCCGGTCCCTGGCGACGAGGCAGGGCCATCTGCACCTTGACCGCTGTCAGTTTCTCCGATGCAAACTGGTTTCTGAGCTTCTCAAGCGTCGCAGCTTCGAACGCCTCGGACGTTAACTCCGGCAACTTGGTCTGGCCGAGGAGCTTCGTGGGAACGGCGACAGATTCAACGGCGAGGCACCGCTTCACGAAGTCAATCGGGGGAGCAACATGACGCTTGGTTCGCTTGGGACCATCCCATTTGACACTACGGCTCCACTCTTCCAGGGAGCTGTGATCGAGTCGAACCTCCCTTGTATCCGGAGCAACGAGGTCCACGATCAGATCCCCACGCAGGATGGGCAGGAAAAAATGAACGCAGATCGCCTGCAGAAGTCGGGCTCCTTTCAGTTCCGGGGCGATGTACGGCACGACCACTGACAGCCCAGGCTCATCGACGGATCGGGTGAGTTTCCACTCCCGACGGAACTCATCGAGTTCGGTCGCATCCTCGATAGGCAAGGGGAGTCCAGTCTGTGGCTCCACGCCGCCACACCAGTAGCCTTCCGGGACATACTCGCGCCCCTCGAGTTCATGAATCCGCAGGACTGCCTGCCCCATGAGGAGTTGACGACAATCTCCTGCCCGGACCGTCAGGCCCAACATGCAGCCAACCTGGCTGGCCGCACGATAGACCGTCTTGCCCAGACCCCAGCGGCCCAAGTCATCACCGGTTTTCCCGCTCCGGCCAATGTTCCGCCAAAACCAGAAGAAGTCCTCCCGCTTCTTACTTCCAAGAGCAGGATCTCTCGCCAGGAGCGGATCACCGCCGAGTCCGCGAGTTCCAAAGTCCTCGCATACAAGAAACCCTTCCTGAAGTTGAGGCACTCCATCGGGTGCAAAGCCGATCTCCCGATGCTTCAACGCTGGCTCAAGTCGGCGGAAGTAATGCGAAAGCCGGGCCCGAGACGGAAGGTCGGTCGCAGGATGAAGAGCCAGCCGAATACGAACCGGTCCTTGCCCGGTCGAAGCATCCATCGAGTTCTGGAGGATTTCTCGGATTAGAGCATCCGTCCCCGCGTACTCCCCCTCATCTGTCTGTTCAGTCTTGAATAGCTGAGTCTCATTCGGATCCCGTCGAACGGCACCCCCAGCTAACTTTTCGAAGATCCAGAACGCCATGCAGCCCTCTGCCATCCGCAGTCCAAGCCTGTTGGTTCACCTCCCTTGATTCAGCCATAGAACTCCTTTGTCGAAAGGATAAAGCAAATGTTCACCCGATGCCAACTATGGCGGCTTCGTAACGATGCACGTTCTTCGTCCAGAAAGGCCGGCGTACTAACCCGATCCAGCAACTTCTTCTAACCATCGTGGATGAGTTGAACTCTTCTGTTGACGGCGGTTGGAAGGATGGTGAAGTGGAGATCGTCGCGGGGTGTAAGGATGACGGTTACTCGGATTACTCACCCATGGTGCGAGATACCAGACGGCAATTCACGAAACTGCCGAAGAGTTGGCCGCTGATCTGGGACTTCGGGTAGGCTCGAGGCTCGGTTCCCAGGCTGGTGAATTCGTCCGATCTTGAGGCCGCGTGATAACGACGGTGACACCCGAATTCAGTCACTTCACGGTCCGCGACATCCTGAAAGAGTCTGCTGAGTGACGCAAACCATGACGAAGTCATGACGCTGAGCGGTTGTAGTAGCGACACCCCGCAAGCCACTACTAGAGTCGGTTATGGACTTAAGTGTTGACGTTGCGGAAGTGTGCGTGAATGAGCAAGCCACGGACGGCCTACCCGAGTGATGTCACGGACGAAGAATGGGCGTTTCTCGTCCCGTATCTGGCATTGGTACGTGAAGACTCTCCGCAACGAGTCCATTCGCTGCGGTTGGTCTTCAACGCCATGCGCTGGCTGGTGAGTACGGGAGCGCAGTGGAGATTCATGCCGCATGAATTTCCTCCCTGGCCGGTGGTTGATCAGCAGCCGCGTCGCTGGCTGCAGGCCGGTGTCTTCGAGGACATCGCACATGACCTGCGAGCGATCGCCCGCGTGGTCGAAGGGCGCGAGGAAGACCCCAGCGGAATCATTCTGGACGGTCGCGTGCTGCAGTCGACGCCGGAGAGCGGAAAGCGGGCAGGATACGATGGCCACAAGCGCCGGAAAGGCTCGAAGATTCACATTGCCATCGACACGCTGGGCCATTTGCTGGCGGTGAAAGTCACGCCTGCCAATGAGCAGGAGCGGGCGCAGGTCGCTGCGCGAAGCAGTGCAAGCGGTGACCGGAGAGACCGTGGAAGTGGCGTATGTCGATCAAGGGGACACGGGTGAAACCGCAGAAGACGCTGCGGCGGAACAAGGGATTCAACTGCGGGTGGTGAAACATGCCAGGGCCAAACGAGGCTTTGTCCTGCTCCCCCGGCGCTGGGTGGTGGAACGAACGTTCGCGTGGCTGGGACGCTCCCGGCGACTGGCGAGAGACTACGAACGCCTGGCCGAAGTCCTCGCCGGCTGGCACTGGGTCGCGATGGTCGCCCTCCTGCTCAAGCACGCTCGCTTCCTCATGCAGGCAAGTTCATAACAGGCTCTAGACACATTGCCTTTCATGGTAATTACTTATAATTATCGTTGTGCCGGATGACTGGCCGGGGTCGGGTCAATGTCATCGGCGTTAATTATCCCTTCGCAAAGCAACCGGCGCAGTTCAGCGATGATTCTCGGCCGATTCGTCAACAGCAACTCCTGGAGTGTTACAGAGTCAAGCCGCACTCCTTGTGGCTCCTCCCTGCCAGCAGCCCTTAGCTCTGCGACCGCAGCAACATGCAAAAGCGTCTCAACAAAACTCAGTCTCACAGCCGGTGGCGTCCCAGGATGACTGGCTAAATCAGATACGCTCGCCACAACGCCCGGCAGGCCCGCTGCGACGTTTTCTGCCTCATTGCCCTCGCTCCCCGCCTCTGGTCTTAGCGATCGCCTGACGGCCAGCAAGATGGCTTCGGGCGTGTTTTCTGCGCGAATCGCCGTCGCGACCTTCGCAATTGCCCGGATTTGCTCTCGCCTCGCTGATTGGCGGGCGGCATGGCGGCGACGGCGCTGGCGCTCGGTGGGGGTGAGGGTCATCGCCATGTGCTTTCTGTGTGTCAGGGTTGACGACGTTTTTGAATCATTGTGATTGCGACGTTGGTGTCCCGTCGTCGCAAATAGCACACTATGGCATTGCGTTTAGTTGAAATCGCAGTGCAAACTGCATATTCATTTTCAACATCTAAATTCCATATTTAACGGAACAACGGAACAACGGAATGGATTTCCGGGTTAAGCCGCTTCACGTTATGATCAGCTCAACAAACAGGAAAATTGAACCCGTCATTCCGTTACCTACTTTAATGACATTCCCTGCATAGCAATGCGTCTACGAAAACTTCGTTCCGTATGGATCCGTTCATTCCGTCGTGGAAATCGCGAAGCGTAATATTATTGAACCATAGCCCATTGTTCATGATCCGCTTAAATCTTTTGTCATCATCGAGATAGGCTGTCACGGTTCGCTTGGAAGGGACTGGATCGCCCGATGATTCACACCAGTTTGAGAAACGCTCAAAGAATTATGCGAATTTCACTTTTTGTCCTGGGAGCGTGATGCAGCAGTCTGAGATAAAGCGGCCTATAACATCTGAATCACTTTGGTATTCAGCGGTCGCTAAGCGAACTGTGTCCGGCTCCTGTAGTCCGGCTTGAAGCCAAAGTCTGGCTCCTTCAACGATCCACGCGAGTATTCCTGGCCTCTCCTTTCGAAGTTTTTCAGGAATGGTTTTATCTTTTCGCTCCCCTTCAAATCCGATATTGAAAGGAACCAACCGCAAGCGGCGCCAGATGGCGTGATCAGTTCCCTTTACCCTCGGTCGGTGGTTAGTACAAAGTACGATCTTGTGGGTGGGCTTGAACTCCCAGAAGTCCTCACGCATTCGGCGGGCTTTAATCGTGTCGCCCCCGGTCAGGGATTTCACCAAAGATTCTGCGAGTGTTCGGTTAGCATCTGTTTCTTGGGCGACGACAAGGCGTTTCTGGTATAAATCTGCGATCTCAGTTGGATGGCTGTTACCCTTCCGCTCCAGTAAGAGGTCACGAGCCGCGGCTCCCGTGTAATCTGGACCCAGAGTCTCAATGATGGCCTCCAGGAATGTACTTTTTCCATTGGATCCGGTTCCGTGAAAAACTGTCAGGATCTGTTCTCTTACATCTGCTGTTGCGCAATATCCCATCAATCTCTGTAGAAACGGTTCAACGTCCTCAGTCCCCTCAAAGATATCTTCACGAAAGCGATCGAAATGAAACGAGGATGCCTCCGCATGAAATTCGGTTGGACAGAGCTTTGTGAGTAGATCTTCCCGACGATGCTCATGAAGTGTTCCTGTCCGCAAATCAATCGTTCCATTCGGACAGTTCAGCAAAAACGGATGTTGGTCAAGATCGCTCGTTAAGACTGGTAGTTCCGATTTGGCGAGCGTCAACATCGCTGTGATGCGTTTGCAACTGGCAGTACTTGCTGCAAATTGAAGTGCGGAATCATCTCCTTTGCTGCGAACTTCTGACCAAATTGAATCGGCGACCGTTTTTGCTAAACGGTAAACAGCACCTGACTCATCGGGAGCCCAGCGACAACCGTCCCAGGCGATCCATCTATTCCAGGTCTGGCAGAATTTTACTCGATCCCCGTGCAGTGCCTTAAACCGACGGCTATTGGATAAGTCTGTCCTGCCTTCCGGATCCGTAATGCTGGGTATTCCGGGGAATGTTGCGTCGTGCTTTTGTATTGCGACAGCAATAGAACTAGGTTGAACATTCTTTCCGATCGGGAATTCTCCGATCGCTGATGATTCGAAAATAGGACTGGTGAGAAGTTGTTCAATGGAATTGTTGTCAATTTGCTCGGGTTGATATCCCCCACTCAGGCAGTCGTCGATACCTTTCCCGTAGCTTGGCGCCCACATTTCAAGTGCAACGACAAAGCCGTTATTCTGCAGATCCCGAACAAGGCTTTTCAGTGAGCTAGCAACAGCCGCATTCGTTCGCCAGTCCGAATCGAACGCGACGATCGCCTCCTCTGCACCCAACGATTTCAGGATCCCGGGTGCCTTTCGCCACGAACCGACGCCAGGGAGTCCGATGGTTAGAATGCCGCTGGCATGTGTGGCAACATCGGTCTTCAAGCAGCCTTCCGTTACTCGAATAATACTGCGATCACCAGTAAAGCGGGGCACATGAACTGGCGTTCCCGGTCCGGAACCACCCACATCATTCCGCTTGCTGGATAAGTAGCGGTATCGCTGGCCTTTGGCATCCGTGGAAGCGCGAACAATCATTGCAATAATTCGCTGCTGTTCGTCTCGAATGGGAATCAGAAGTCCTTCCCGTCCGCCGATTGTCCAGAAGGTTGCGGAATCGGCTCGTTTCACAAGGAAGCCGGGCACCCGAGCAATTGTTGCTTCCCCGAACTGATCAATTAGCCGCTTCGCTATTGCAGCGCGACTGCGAACCGGAAGCCAGGAGTACCCGAGTTTGTTTAAGATAAACTCAATGTCGGCCGGACCAAGTCCGCGGCGATGAAGCTCAGCGCGGGCTGGTTCACGATACGGGCGAAGAAGCAGGATTGATTCGTGGTAAATGCAGCCTAGTATTTCAGCATCTGCCCGGTTCGGCGATGGGGATAACGTTGGCACAGCCAGTTCCAGGCGGCTGCTTGGCTGTCGGAAGAGCCAGAATTCGCTGCCTGCGGAATCTGTTCCACGTTCGCCAGCGCCTAGCGATGGGTGAACTGACGATCTCCTGCACGTCATCGCAGTGCCGTTTCTGCTGCACCAATCTGTTTTACTACAGCATTCACAAGGAAGAGCTGCTGAAACTTCTGTCCAGTTGCCTTTCACAAGCCCTTCTCCGTTATGGGGTCTGGCAGCATTCCGGCATAAATTATCGTTAATTCCGAGCAGCTAATCCTGAGCCGGGACGATCCCCACTCGATATAAGATTCCGGATGGGGAACAACAACGTACTGATGAACATCTTCAAGATGCTCGAGATGAGAGCAGCGAATGCGCCGACCATCTTTGAAGAAGAGATAGACGGGAATTTCAAACTCTGGATGTTTACGATTGCCCGTCTGGTGACTAAACCATATCATGGCGAATGCCTTTCGAAGATTTCGCGCGTGCCAGCGCGGATAAAGTGAACTGTCGTGGCCCGTGGCGAATCCCCATCGCTACGGGTCATGGCTTTTTACAGCAAGTCAGCGGCGCGCAAGTCGCTGTTGCTAGCATCTTTACTTGCAGATTGTCGAGCTAAAGCGGCAGCCGTTTGCGCCGCAATCCAAGCGTCGAACGCAGCAGGTGTCGTACACCATCTTCCACCGACTAAGGCAGCCGGCAGTTTGTTGCCACCAGCTACTCCAATCCTGACCCATCGCCACTCCGTTGGAGGACTTGGGTGTTTTCCTGTACGCCGTTTAGCAGTCACCCTGATGGGTTCAAGCTGTCCGGAAAGGATTTCTGGGAGAGTGTCATGAGCGATAACCATTGATATTCCTTAATGCAGTTCGGAAGCGATGAACTGCCGTAGAATAGGATCGCCGAAAACACTTGCAAGATCTTATTTTAAGGGGGTGGCGAAGTTTTGTGATAATCAACGCTTGGCAACGACCTCATTATCTCAGACAGGACATGCAGTCGCTTTTCTTTGGTGATGTGTAGTGATGTGCGCTGGTATGAAAGGGGCTGTGGCAGGACGGCCCCAGCCCTTTTCTCTCTGGCGCACAAATGCTTCTGATTGCGGGCCCGTTTTCTCATCCGCAGGCGGGGCCAGTGTGGCAGTAAAGTTCACTTGACGGCGATTCGCAATGGAATTTCGCGTGCAAGCATCCTGGCCGATGCCAACGACCATAATCCGAAGTGACTGGTGCCGCCGGTGGTCCTGAAGTATTCAAACGACGGGGGAAGACGAAGACGTTTGCTGGACGGTGCTTGGAGTGTCGCTGCTCACGTCGGGCACGATTGCCGTACGGGACACATGCTGTTGAGACTGGATGACACTGAAGCTTTGGTTCCCAATCGGTTCCCAATCGCCGAACTCTGCAGCAGTTACCTTTGGGGTTCACACGTTGGCCCATTGAGAGAACCACCCGTTGACAGAAGTAATTCCGCCGACATCGCACTCAGATGGGACGGCCTAGTACTACAGTTGGAATTCCTCAGAGCCCGACGCGTCAGCGAGGGTTTTCTTTGAATTCCATCAAGCCGTTATGTTCCAACCAAGGCGGTATTCTTCGGCGTTTTCGTGGAAGTCAAACTGTAGTACTAGAAGACGTGCACCCAGCATGTCACCACATCGCGAACTCTTTGATCGCCTGGAGGCATCTCAAGATAGAATAGGTTTAGCCAGAATGATTTGAGAAATTTTGTGGGTAGTCAATCAGGCTCCCGCGCTCAGGGTCTGCTTATCCGTAAATGGGGATCGAGGAACGAGCACCTGCATTGCGCTGGACAAGGTGTTGGAGAATTATCCCTGCCCCGCTGTTCGACTCTCACAAATTCACCCAAAAAGCCAGTTTAGCGGTTGTCACTGCCAGGGTGTCTCTCTATGTCTGGTCGCTGGCTAAGGATCTTTAACAGATCGAGTAACACACGCCCTTCTGCAATCATGCTGTGCCCATTGAGGAGCGCGCGAGGGCAGTTTCGAAGCTTACCCAGGAGAAGATATCGCCTTTTCTGGCCAATTCGCAGTATCTCACAAAACGCCGTTAAGTCGTACCAGCAGTCGGGGAATATGCCGAGTCCATGCCAAGTCACTAGCCGTTCTCCGGATTTGCCCGATGTTTGTCTACCGCTTGTATTGGAATACATCTAAACCGCCTCTGATGGAGACCTGATCCCTTCCCTGTCAGCCAATCCTGGCGGCTATTCCTCGAGCTGCTTCAAAATCTTTCTCCGCATTAATTTGCGTAATTGTCGGAGACGAGTGTCCCAAGACGACTCGGGCGGCATCGATGTCGCCGAACTCGTTCCTGATCAGGGTGGCGGCGTTATGACGTAGTCGACCAGGTGACCATGGAGTGACTACTACCAGTTTGCAGGCCCGGCGAATGCTGGCATCGTAACCCAGGCGCGAATAGGGAGAGTTGCTTCCCTCGGAATTTCTAACCGACACGCTGGCTCCCGGGCGGTAGGCTTTCTCGACGAATTCTGCTCTTCCAGCCTCGGGGCGAAACACGAACAGTTCTGGAGAGTCCGTCAAGAACGGCCGCACAACCATTTGGGCTTTGGGTCCCAGAAAGATTTTCCGCTGCCGTCCGTGGTGCTGCGTCTTGTGGGATCGGGGTGTGTAGGTCCAGATCGTTCCTGAGCGGTCAATGTCACCACATCGCATGGTTCGAACTTCAACGGGTCGCATTCCGGTCAACAACTGCAGGTCCACCATTGCTCGGACCGGTGCAGTTAAACGGGGCCTAACGGCCTCGATATCAGATTCCGGAACGGGGAGGACTGGGGCTGCTTCCACCGCAGCTGAACGATCCCTGCGTAGTCCTGGAACGGCCGCCAATGCGGTGTAAATCTGTGAGGGGACGAGCTCCTGGGCAACCCCCCATTTGAAGACGTGCTTGATCCGTGCGATGCTACGATTGATGCTGGTCCGCACTTTGCCTGCTTCGATCATTCTGTTTCGGACATGCTGGAGTTTTTTTGGTCCGAACTCACGTACAGGAACTGCGCGGAAAAGGGCATTCAGCTGGCGAACCGCTTCGCGAAAGTTGTTGGCCTCCCCTGTCGGCTCACCGTTCACGCGATAGTAACTGTCCGCATGCTTGATGAACGCGAGGGTAAGTACACCCACGTTCAGTTTTGATGGGTGCATGCCTTGGTTCAGGAAGATCTCTCCAAGTAATTGCTCGTACCGCTCGTACGATTCTGGGGATCCTTATTTCCCGAGGCAGTAATCGGTTGATCCGATCCGAACCCGAGCCTGCCCAGTAGATTTGTGAAGGGAATACGAGGGTTTTCGCGGTCGCCGGGGCATGGGTGCAGCTCCTGATCTCAGGGTGTGAAACTGGGGGGTTTCACGCTGCACCACCGATGAAAAATGGTAGAAATGTGGTAGTAGAACCGCATGCACCACTCGATGGGTTGCCGCAACTCGCGACACAGAAAGAAGTTACCCGGCGAGGATTCGAACCTCGACGAACAGGACCAAAAGGAGTTTAAATAGTGTACAGCGGGTGTTGATGGCTGTTGATAAATGTTGACTGGCGTGTTGTTTACCGTCTGTTATCCTGTTCATCAGTGTTAATCGAAGTTTCCGATAGTGTACACAGGTGGTTGCACCACGGTTGCACCGGGCGACGAACAGGACGGCTGAAGAATGGGCGAGCCAAAACCTAATGTGGCCTCGAATCGAAGTGGCCCCAAGAAAATCCGCCTCACCAAACAGTCCATTCAGACACTCAAACCGCCCAAGAGTGGCAGGGACTATTGGTACGACGACAGGACTCCGACACTGGCGGTGTGCGTCACGGCCACGGGAAAGCGAACGTTCTATTCGGTCCGCAAAATTGACGGTAGAACCGTTCGCATTCGCTTTGGGACCTTCCCCGAGATCACGATTGAACAAGCCCGCAATCTATGCGTCCGGGCTTCTGCAGCGGTGTCTGAAGGCAGAAATCCGCATGCTGAGAAGCGTGAGCGGCGTCAAGAGTGGACCGTTGGGGAACTTTTCGATTGGTACATGGCGGCTCACAGTCGGCCACATGTGAAGTCGTGGCGTGAGGAGCAGCGACTTTACGATCGGTATCTGACCGGCTGGGGATCACGACGGCTGTCATCCGTGAAGCGGTCCGACGTGCAAGCTCTTCACCAGAAGATCGGGACGGGCCACGGTCAGACTGCGGCGAACCGACTGATTCAGATGTTTTGCAATGTCTTCAATGTTGCCTCCCGCCTTGAAGTCTGGAGCGGCGACAACCCCGCCAGCAAGATCCGGAAATTCAAGCTCAAGGCCCGTGAACGATTCCTGCAGCCTGATGAAGTCCCGAAGCTGTTTGAGGCTATCGACGCCGACGCCTCACCGGACATTGCCGATTACGTTCGGCTGGCCATCTTCACGGGCGCCCGCCGCTGGAACCTGCTGACAATGCGATGGGACCAGATCGACCTGAAGGAAGCCATCTGGACGATCCCTGAGACCAAAAACGGTGACACAGTGCGGATCGCGCTGGCACCCCCTGCCCTGGAGATTCTCACGCATCGGCAAAAGATTGCGGCGGAGACGGAAAAGCTGTCCCTAGAACGTCGAGCCTACGTGTTTCCATCACGGACGGCGACAGGGAAATATCCGCATCTCAGCTATCCCCACGTGGCATGGTGGCGGATCTGCAAGAGGGCCGGACTGGAAGATTTGCGACTGCATGACCTGCGAAGGTCTTTGGGAAGCTGGCAAGCGGCAGCCGGGGCGTCACTTTCTGTCATTGGCAAGTCCCTCGGTCACAAGAGCCAGTCCGCAACGGCGATATACGCAAGGTTGAATCTCGATCCCGTTCGCCAGAGCGTTGAGGCAGCAGTGGCGGCGATGATTGATGCGAGCAAGTCGAGGACGGCATTAGAAGGTGAACCCGACGAAAATAGAAAGTTGACCCAGCAATGGAGACACCAAGATTGAATGGGCCGGAGACGGATGTCGCATTGAAACTCCACGACTATCTTGCTGGCAGCAAAACTGGAGAAATTCAGCTACATGACTTCTACAAAATATGCGACAGCTGCAATGCACTCAGGGCCATGACTTACCGACATTTTGTGTACCTGGGGTTTATCGTAGAGCAGCCAATCTTGCACTTTGAAAAGGAATATAGCTCTCCAAGTGAGACCGTCAGTGAATCACTAATAATTGGTGGAAGGGTTGTTGCGTTTGTACGGGAGATCTCCCAGAGAACTCAGTCGGGATGGACACGCGCAAGGTCTCCCGCTGAATGGTGCGGAATCTTCGGGGTTTCTACTGAGACATTTCGGACATGGCGGCTGCAGGGGCGACTGGAGGTTCATCCAGACGGAACGGAAAGGGAGGTCCGCCTACGACTTGATGAGGTGCAAAGTCGGGCTAGCGAGTATCGCGACGACAAGAAATACCCTTTGAAGAAGGCACGCAAGTCGAAGGCGAGTCGAAGTTGAATCGAAGATTTCTTTTTCAAGTCGCAGGCTTTCCCAGAGTGTTTAGAATCACCCCGAAAGAGGATTGAATGTCACTGTGCACATTTCGATTATTCCCTGTAGACGCAAATAAATTCACGTCACGTGGAGTAACTAAAAATGCCAGCGATTCTTGCCTCTATCAAGTTGGACACCCTGCAAGCTGCTGAGTACATCGGAGTTTCGCCCGGCACCCTGCGGACTTGGAGATGTCAAAGCCGTGGCCCGCAATTCATCAAGATCGGGGCGAAGGTTCTTTATTTAAAGAGCCACATTGATGGATGGCTCGCGTCTCGCACCGTCGAATGCAATGACGCACCCCTGAAATAGAAAATCCCGACTCGGATGGACGTCCGGTCGGGATTCCCGAAAATCTGACACGCTGAGGGGCGTTGTCTGATTTTATCGGATCGCAGACCGCGTGTCCATTCGCTAATTGCGAGAATGGACCTCTCATGATCATCTGCAAACGTCGTCGCCGCTGCTGCGGTCGGCGGACCGGTGTCACGTTGGAGGTGCGAACATGACGCACTCTCCAGACGCGATCGAAAAACTGCGCGGCACCTATCGGGACCTGTGCGAAAAGTGTCAGGCACGGCAGATCGGCCACGACATGGTCGGCTTCTGCCCTGTCCATGACGATAGCGACCCGTCCTTGCTTATCACCCTGGCGGAGGCTGACGGCAAAATCCTGCTGCATTGTCGGGCGGGCTGCGATACCAAGAAGGCCTGCTATGCATTCGGCATTAGTGCGTCCCGACTATCGATCGGGAAACCATCGCGGCCCGTGCCGCGGATTACCGGCCAATGGGTGTACACCGACGAACTGGGAGCCCCGCTGTACCGGTCCGTTCGAACAGAGTCGGGCGAAATCAACACCAGGAAGTGCAAGCCACAGAAGAAGTTTTTCCAAGAGCGATGGGACGGTTCAGAATGGCGTCGCGGGACGAAAGGAGTTCGCCAAGTTCCGTATCGGCTCTTCGATCTGATTTTTTCAGCTGGCCCCATCCTGATCGCCGAGGGCGAGCGGAAGGCTGACCGGCTGGCAGAGCTGGGATTCACTGCGACCTGCAATGTCGGCGGCGCTGGGGGCTGGAAAGCGGAGTTCGGTCCGACATTCACCGGCCGCGACGTGGTTATTCTCCCGGATGCTGACAAGCCTGGCCGCAACCATGCCAAGGACGTGGCGGAGAAGCTGAAGTCGCACGCGAAGTCAGTCCGAATCCTTGAACTCCCCGGGCTTCCTGAAGCGGGCGACGTACTCGACTGGCTGGCAGCAGGTGGGACCGCGGAACAATTCCTCGAACTACTGGAGAAGGCCGTTCCCGCTAATGAGTGGGCATCTGCTGCCGGAACGAAGAACACTTGCGGAAAGCCGCCAGACGATCCGCGCATTCCTGTCGAGGTGACGGCCGACGAACATATCGTCATCGAGCAGTCGATCGCAGCACTGGCTGCAAGCCCCATACCTTTCAAGCGGGCAGGTCGGCTGACGCACATTGTTCGGGAAATCGTGGACGCTGACGAGGACGGCATCAGCAGGGCCATGGGAACGCCCAGGATTCGCGACATCCAATCAGGCTATCTGCGAGAATTGCTCGCCAGCAGTGCCTATTACTTCAAGCAAAAGGACACCGGGGAGGAGGTCGTCGAATACCAATGTTCTCCCCCGGGTTGGGCGGTGAATTCCGTCTATTCCCGCGGCTTCTGGCCGCCAGTGCGACATCTCAGCGGGATCACTGAGATTCCCACACTCCGCAGCGACGGGACGATTCTGGACTCGCCTGGCTGGGATGAATCGACTGGCTTGATTTTCGAGCCGTCCGGGGAATTTCCTGCCATCCCCCCCGAACCAACACGGGACGAGGTTGAGCAAGCGGGAACCGATCTCATTGAGATTGTCGAGGATTTTCCGTTCGGGACTCCTGCACACCGATCGGCCTGGGTAGCAGGCTTGCTGACAATTCTCGGACGACGGGCTTTTGAAGGACCCGCTCCGATGTTTGTCATTGACGCAAACACCCGTGGCTCCGGCAAGTCGATGTTGACCGACATCGTCTCCATTGTCGTTACGGGACGAAAAATGCCCCGGATGACGGCTCCGACAGACGACGACGAATTCAGGAAACGCGTCACGGCAATCGCCTTGAACGGCGACCCGATCATCTTGGTCGACAATGTGGCAGGGGCACTAGGGGGACCATCGATCGATGCCGCGATGACCTCCACGACATGGAAGGATCGTCGGCTTGGCGTTTCCGAAGTGGTTGAGATGCCACTGAAGGCCGTCTGGTTTGCGACCGGGAACAACATGGCACTCCGCGGGGACCTGTCCCGCCGGGTTGTTCACGTCCGCTTGGAATCTCCGCTCGAGAACCCGGAAGAACGCGACGATTTCCGGCACCCCAACCTGCTGGCGCATGTGCGGAACAACAGATCGAAGCTTGTGGCGGCTGGGCTGACGATGCTGCGGGCTTATTTCGTGGCGGGACGACCAAGCCAGCAGCTGAAGTCATGGGGCAGCTTCGAAGGCTGGTCGGACCTGATCAGGGATTGTCTCGTGTGGGTCGGCTTTCCTGACCCGGGTGAGTCTCGCAGCGAACTTGTGGAATCTTCAGACCGTGACGCAGTGGCCCTGAGGACTTTGCTGGAGAGCTGGCACGAAATCGATCCACATGGCCATGGTGTCACGTCGTCTGAGCTGGCGGGACTTCTCGACAGCCGGGCACGGCGACGGGACCTCATTGATGGAGATATGCCGGTGAGCGCAGCGGAGATGCTCGTCGGCCAGGAGGCGATCGAAACGCGAACTGTTCACTCCGCGATCGCCGAATTGTGCGGGCTGGGCGAGGTCACGCGACGCGACGCGCACAAAATCGGCAACCGTCTTCGCCAATTTCGTGGCAGGACGGTGAGCGGCAGGAGACTCGATTATCGGGAAGGTCACGCAAGAGAGAGAAGATGGATCGTCATTCAGGGGTAGCAACAGACGAATCCGGTGACACTGGTGTCTCTAAGTGACACTGCCTCCCCCCTTCGCGGGTGAGAAACGAGAAATCTAGAAACATACACATACGAATTAAAAATGGCGTGCATTGAGATGTGTAGGGCGACGGGCTGAAAACGTGTCACCAGAAGTCACCGGTGTCACCACGGCCCTCCGGCAAGAGATCAAGGATAGGCTAAGAGTGAACAACGGAGGAAAAATCAATGACGAGTTTAATTGAGAAATCCGGGGGAGGCGACGACGGGACCATCGTCCGTCGCATCCCATCACGGGCGGTGCGGCACCGGAGAGCATTCGATGAACGGCTATGTGCTGTGTGTGGCAAGGTTATCGAGCCGTTCGGTGGAGTGGCATACTTGCGATTGGCGTTCCTCGTGCATCAGGGCGTGTGCAACCGGGTCATGAGCGAAGCGTCCTACGATTATTCCCGCAGCAAGCTGGGACGCTGGCGAAAACTCTGGGAGGTCGTCAAGTGGCTCGACATCCTGAGGTCACGCTACCTGTTCACCGATGCCACGGGACTGATCGGCGAGTCGACTGGTGAGTAGCCAGCTGCCGGAATTCCTCAAGAATTCCGATTGTATTTCGGTCGACTGGCACGCTTTACCACAGGCCCGCATATGAGCCTCATATGGCGGGCTCCTATACCGGGCTCATATGGCGGCACAGCATATGAGGCTCATATGGCGGCCTGCCATATGGGCGTCGTCTCGGGCGTCGCATCGGGCGTCGTCTCGGTGATCGATGGGTCCTTCCGGGGCGAAAAATGGCTGGGGTGTATTCCGGACCGCAGACATTTTCCCGGAAGAATTTTTGAAAATGTGGGTGGTTTACAACAGCAGATCGCGAGGCAAACGATGGGAAAATCAAAATCACTGAAATCAGCACTCGACCAGCTCGCCGTAGGGAGCGTCGGTGAGATCGCCGCCATCTTCGGGAAAAGTCGAGTCACCGTATATGAGTGGCGGCGCCGGGGCTGTCCGATCGCAAAGGATCACCTTGGGAAATACCGCCTCAAGCCCATCATTCAATGGCGAGAGCGGACCCTTGCCGAGGAGGCTCTGAAGCGGGTGGCTGTCTCATCCCGCCAGTCATCACGTGAGGTGCTGGAGGACGTGCTCGATTCCGTCCGCGAGATGAGGCAGGAGCTTGCTGGCAACGCATCTGGGACCGAGGAGCGGTAGTCACGGCGGACCAGGGTCACAACGTCACGTCGCCGCCAGTAGCCGCGTATCCAACTGAAGCCGAGGGGGGACCAATGAGCCGCGCCACGTCGCAATCTCTGCACCAGATCAAGTGCCCGCATTGTGGATCGACAGAGTCAAGGGTTTCATTCCGCAGAATTCACGTCGGCTGTACTCGTCGGCGTCGGCGTTGCCTGAGGTGCGGTCTATTGTTTTCAACCGTCCAGCCTCACGAACAGACGATTCGATTGATCGACTGTGCTTCGGAGGCTTCCCGAGAATGACTGCAATTCTCGCGGTGAATCAGCGAATAGAGGAGATAGAGATTTTCGTTGGTTCTCACATGGATTCCGAATATGTCACTGAATGATTTTTTCGTCAAGCTGAGGAAGCGTCGGGCGTCCGAGCAAGCCGACGCGGAAGAAGTTTATCAGCAGCTCGTTCTTGCGATCGCCGATGGCAAAAAAGTTCGTGAGGACGAGATTCTGCCGGCGATCGGGGATGCCGGGCGATCTCTGGAGCAACTGGAATCCGACGTCGATCGCCTGCTCCGTCGTCGTGAGTGGTCCGCCACGATCGCAGAGAAGCCGGCTGTTGAGGCGGCGATCCAGAAATTCTCACAGCGACGAACCGCCGCTGAGGAAAAAATGCGGCAGGCTCGCCGTGACCACGAGGCGGAGCTAGCCCAGATCGACAGCGAGATCCTGAAACTCAATGCGAGAATGGCCAAGATCCAGGACGCTTACCGCGGGCTCGCACAAACAGCCGACCCGGAAGTCGGTCGTCAATCGACTCGGGTCGGACTGGAAATCCGACCGCTTCAGGACCGACTCGGCCAACTGAAGCAGAGGCTGTAAGCGGCAACCCAGGGGGCCGGATCGAAGAGTGATTCCCCGGTCCGCGATGAACAAGGGCGGCCGATCCCCGGAACCTCACAGGCAAGGGAAGAAGCCGACAGGCTTTCTACCGAAATCGCTTCCATCGAACAGCAGATCGCCGCAGTAACTCAGGAACAGCAGCGGTTGACTGGCAAAGCCCTGGAGGTCGCGTGAGGAATTTCGGGCTGCCATTCATCGCCGAACTTCGCCGAGTTCTACCGCTCGATTTCCCGTCGACCCTGCCGGTCTACGTCGTTTCGGACGTTGACTGTCGACACCGGATGGGGATGACGTTCCAGCCCGGCCTCTGGGGGTGGACGGGTCCAGACCAGGACCTCGGACTCAAGTCCCTGTTGCAGGCTGACGGAGACTGGCGCGGCCGGGGCTTTGGGACGGTGATCGTCGAGTCCGCTTTTCTGGAATATGGGTCAGCACACCGCTATTACGCGCTCCTCAATCTCACGTTTCATGAGGCGGGGCACTTCATCACGTATCCGGCGCAGCGGACCGAAACTCATGATCTTGACCCGACAGAAACTCCGTCGGTGATTGCCGCCGTTGAAAACCCTCTGATCAGTTCCCTCACAGCAGAACAGCGGGCGATGATCTGGAGTGCTGTGGAAGCGGCCCAACGTGCTGCTGACCCGGAATTCTCCAGCAAGCAGCGAGGTCATGGACCAACGTTTCTGCGGGTAATGGCTCACGTCTCACATCGCATGACTGCTGCCGGATTGCCGGCAATGGATTCCCTGCTCACTCGCAGTTCCGAGCCGTGGACCTGTTTCCAGACATACTGGTCTGCTCTGGGAGATGAGCCTGTCCGTCTGGTCGATTTATCCATTCGTGAAATCCTCACTCTGGGACCACCCACTGCCTTTTCCGAGTTGGCCGCGGCAGACGAGGAGAGGCTGAGTCGATCGGAGGCAATGGCATGAGAGACAGAATCCAGTTTCGCTTCGACCAGCTCCGGGCCGATACGGTCAATCCGGAATCTCGGACCGTCGTCGCCACCATCGCCACGGAATCCGCCGTTCCGATGTTTGATCGTGAGCGGTGGACGGTCATTCCTGAAGTTCTACTGGTGTCCGGCGTCACGCTGCCGAAACAGGTCCCGTTACTGGATGGGCACGATCGCAGCACCGTGAATCGCCAACTGGGAAGCATTCGCGATTTACAGGTGTCTGGAGATCATGTTGTCGGCACCCTGCACTTCTCGACCGCCAAGGAAGCCGAGAAGGCATTCACGCTGGTCCGCGAGGGCCACCTGACCGACATCAGTGCCGGGTATGAGGTTCTCGAGAAGACGCATGTCCCTTCCGGGAAATCCGAACTCGTTGCCGGAAGAAATTTCACAGGCCCGGTCAATGTCGTCACCTCCTGGGGACTCAAGGAGGGAAGCCTTGTGCCGATTGGAGCTGATGAACACGCCAAATTGCGGTTCATGGCGGGCGATCTGGAAGCCAGCTGGAGACCGTCCGGGTTCCAAGAAGGGGGCGACGATGAACTGTCACCCGAGGATCAGCGGGCACTCGGCGAGCTGATTGGAGCAGAGATCATGACCGCTCTCGATCGCCGTGAAAACGACAGGCGGGAGCAGGTGGAAACGATGCTGGCGACGTGCGGATTCGTGGATCACGCGTTCGCGAACCAGTGTTACCGGATGTTACGGGAAGGTCGTGGCACGGACGAAATCGCACAGGCAATTCAAGCCGAACAGACTTATCGCTGACGAGGTCAGGTTCATCGTTCCTCACTGAAACAAAGTGCAGAGAATGTCCCAATTCAACGACCACACTGGACGCGTCTGGAACCTGCAATTCGACCGGGCGTCCATCCAGCGTATCCGCGACCAGTTGTCGTTGGACCTGTCGAAGCCGAAACCCGCTGCCATCGGCAAACTGGCCAAGAAACCGAAATTGTTGCTGGGGGCTCTGTGGTGTTGCTGTGAACCACAGGCTGAGGAGCGTGGGATTACGTTGGAGCAATTTTTTGAGTTACTGGCCCGCTGTGAAACGATCGAGGCGGCCGCCAATTCGCTGATTCAGGCAATGGGAAATTTTTACCGTAGAAGGGGATAGTAAATGGCAGCATCCGCCAAGGGAATCCGAGCCGGTCGAGCTTACGTCGAATTCTTCGCTGACGACAGCAAGTTCCAACAAGGGGTGAAGCGGATCTCCCGCAACCTCAAAGCGTTCTCGCTCAGTGTCGGCAAGATCGGAGCCGTGTTCACCGGGGTCGGCAGCATCCTGTCTTCCGCATTCGTCCCGGCCACCAAGGCTGCCTCCGACATGGAAGAGGCGATGGCCAAGTTCCGCGCCACGTTCGGCGACCAGTCCGACGACACCCTGAAGTGGGCGGAGAACTTCTCGAAGACGATCGGCCGGGCCAAGATCGACACCGTCACGGGACTGGCGACCTTCCAGTCGTTCTTCCTGGGACTGGGCAAGGGCTCGAAGGAGGCCGCAGAACTCTCGAAGATGATGCAATCGCTGTCGGTCGACTTCGCCGCATTCCACAACATCGCCGACGATGAGGCGATGCAGCGATTCATTTCCGCAATGTCAGGGTCGACCGAAGTCATGGATAAGTTCGGGGTCAACCTGAAAGTCGGAGCCCTGGAGCCGATCGTCAAGCAGATGTTCGGTGTCGACTATCATGATGCCACTGAGGCTCAGAAGACGATGGCCCGCATGGCCGAGATTCGAAATCGAATGGCGCACCAGGGAGCAATCGGCAGTGCTGTTCGCGAAAGTGGCAGCTATGCCAATCAGATCAAAGCATTGGGGGCGTCCATCAAAAATTTCTGGGAAGCGGTCGGGACGGCCGTCCTGCCTGTCGTCACGAAGTACGTCTCGCTCATTTCAAAAGGCATCACCTTCGTCGCCGACTTCGTCACGGAGAATCAGGGGCTGGTCAAGATGATCGCCGTGATCGGTACGGTCGCCGCCGGTGCCGGAGCCGCGATACTGACAATCGCCGGCATCCTCTGGGGGGCCGGTGCGGCAATGGCCGCGATGTCCACCGCCCTCACAGCACTGGGGACGGTCGTCGGGGCGGTCGCGACGCCGATGGGGGCCGTGGCCGTCGCGTTGGCGGGTGTGGTCGCCTGGGCGTTCGCGTCCGGCAATGCGATCGAGTGGCTGGGGACGCTGTTCAAGCCCCTCTATGAACATGCGGCGGAAGTGTTCAACGCCATCAAGACGGCCATCTCGGGCGGGGACTGGGGAGCCGCGGCAGAAGTGTTGTGGACGTCGCTCAAGCTCGCCTGGCTCAAGGGGACGACGAAACTTTCCGGCATCTGGAACGGGTTCGTGAAGGTGGCGGCGGACATGTTCATCAAGCTGTCGGCGACGATCTCGAGAGTCTGGGCGGAAACCGCCCGGTTCATCGCCGATGCGTTCTCACTGATCATCACTCCCGTCAGGCAGGCGATGCAGCACGCCGAGACGGCGGTCTCCAAGATCCTGATGCGTGTCCTCGCCAAGGCCTCGGGGATGAGCCCTGCCATGGCCGAAGCGTTCCTGCAGAAGGCAGACGCAGGGATCGACGTGGCCCACGATGCCGGCATGTCGAAGATCAGCGACGATCGGGATCAGTCCATTCTCGATCGGGAACGGGAAACGAAGAGGAAGATCGACGAGATCAACCGCCAGGAGGCCGGGGCTCTCGAAACCAACCAGGAGGACCTCGACCGGAAAATCGCCGACTCACAAGCCGAACTGAAAAAGGCCATGGACGACTATCGCAAAGCGAGAAACGAGGCCAACTCGACCGTCACGGACCCGAAGAAAAATCCGTTCGGAGGGTTCAACATGCCAGACGTGTCGATGGGAACAGGCGGCGGAGTCGGGGGGCATGGGACGTTCGGCATGTACGCCAGTCGAGAGTTCGGGACGAACTCGGTGTCGGGCAAGCTGGACACCATGAACGACCATCTCGGCAAGATCGAGAAGAACACGAAGAAAAGCGGGGCGACGGTCCAGTGACGACGGAACAGCTGCGGTGTCTTCACGAGGCGGAACAGGAGCTGGCCCGGCTGCAGAAGCTGGGCTGGGAACTCTCCCCCTACGCCGATTCGCTCCCCGGGCTGGCGGACCAGATCGAATCCGGAAACCTGCGGAAACTGACACCGCAGCAACGCCGGCTGATCGCCGTGAGTCTCCGCAGCTCGTTCCTCGCCCTGAAAATCACGGCCCTGCGGCTGAACGCCGGGGTTCCGGAATCCGATGCGTGAATCACGGGGCGGGGCGACGACGCATCTGGCGAGGGAAACACATAATCAGCTGTCAGAACGGTGGCCCAGCATCTGCCTCCGCCGTTTGCGTGCTTTTAATGCCGACCTTTTTCTCGCGGAGCCTCTCTTGCAGTTGCCATCTCTCTGCGATGGCAGCGAGGGAGCACTCATCCATGTGAGGTGAACGCCATCCGTTGGTAAAACTGATGTCGTTCGACCGTGGCAATTGTAAAGGTTCGAGCCTACGGATGAGAATTCGCGAAGGGATCGCCGCTGCTTGTCCGACAACAATTGCTTCGCGTTGGCGCAGGCCGGAAAGAACCTTGGTAAGTCCAACAAGAGAATCCGGAAGAATTGCCCTAACGTGCTCTCTGTCAGAATCATTCGTGATTCGCAGCACGATCCACGAGTTGCACTGCGACAACACAGTTGCATCCACTTCACTTGGACGCTGAGAGACTAGCATCAAGGCAATTCCATACTTACGGCCTTCTTTGGCAAGGCGTTGAATCGCGTGCCTCGCGGCGGAGTACTGAGCATCACCTCGATGCGGAACGTACCTGTGCGCCTCTTCGCAGATCAACAGTACAGGGCTTATCGCCCGTTCTTCATTCGATTGCCATAGTTTGGTGGCAAATAATGTACGAGCTACAGCAGAGCTTGCTGCTCCAGCGATCTCATTCGGTACACCCGACAGGTCGAAGATGCACACGGGGTCCCCCGAACCAAGAAATTGCAGTAGCACCCTCGACAACTGACCGTCGTCCTTTGTGCCCGTCCAAGGCTGCATCATGAATTTTAAGCGACTATCACGAAGCAGACCTTCTAGCTTTCGAATGACCTTGTTGAATTCCTCATGCTTCGACTTGTCCTTGCTATCTTTCGGACGTTGGTCGTTGATCTGCCCGACGAGCCCATTTGTATCGAGTGAGCCGTTTCTCATGCCCAGATTGTCCAGGCCTGTTGGGTCTCCCAAGAGATAGGGCACAGGTGAATCAACGGTAATTTCATCTGGATTCAATCCTAACGCCAACGCACCCGCTCGGCGCGAAGCAATTAAGGCATTCTTCACTATGTTGGTCTGTGAGGTGGCTGCAAATTCCGTCTTTCCGATTATAAGGGCAATTGTTTCTTCAAGATCAAGCATCCAGTATGGAAGCGACAATGTTCCTTCATCGGTAGAAAGCCGATTGTGGCTCGGGAATGCGCTTCCATATTCGTTGTGAGGGTCAAGAATGATGATGCGTGGACTCCAACATGGAAACGAGCATTTTGCCCCGTGCTGCAGAAGAGAATGTACAATCGCCGCGACCGCACTCGACTTGCCTGCACCGGTTGAGCCTAGAACCGCTGTGTGTTTGCCAAGCAGTTCATCGAGATCAAGGTGGCACGGCGTTCCCCCACTACCGACGTGCTCGCCAAATTCCAAGCTGAAGTCGCCGCCTCGGCCGAAGACATCTGCCAGCTCATTCCGTGGCGTTAAGTACATCCCTTGCTGCGGCAACGGAAAAGTTGACACTCCCCTTTCAAATGCAAGCCTCCATTCACCGGCCGTGTATTTCCATTCGCCTTCACCGAAAAGATCGGCTTCAATAATGCGAGCCGACGAGCTCTCATCCGTCGGAATGCCTCGTTCTCGATTGAAATCGGCCTTCATTCGCAGTCGTGACACATAGCCGTAGATCAGACGTCGGCCGAAGTGGATCTTGACAATCGAGCCGAACTGTCCGATCGAGTAAAGCGTCCCGTTGTAAACGCGGGTGAGTTCCGAAATCTTTGCGTCGAGTTCCGCGACGACATGGGGGCCGTCAACTTCGATGATCCGTCCGATAGCGAGATTGTCGATTGGGTCGCCAGGGTTTGGGGGGTATGGTGTCATCGATGTCCCGCGAGAATCTGGGTTAGCACCTCGAACTTCCACCAAGGGAGTTCGTGCGCAGTGGTATATGCTATATTCGCGTGATAGAAACCTCGGTTGGCATGAATTCGTACGCGTTCAGCGAGTTGGGGATCTTCATTCCACAGCTTGAGCTGGCCGCGTGGCTCATCGTCACTGGTGAATACGACAAAAGTGAGTCGTCCGTTGGACTCGCGGAGTGCGCGGTCCAATTCAAAGTTGATATGATCATCTGCAAACGCATAACCACAAATGCAAACGACAATGTCGGTGGTGTCTGGGCGAAGGGATCGCCGCATAAGCGAAACGAGCTGCGCGTATGGATCACGTTGCGTCTCCCGGTATTTCGTTGCCGCCGGCCAAATCATTAAGTGATCTTTGCGCGACGACACGGCGACGCCAGCCCGAATGCGGCGTGGCAAAATGTCGTCATCGCAGAGGCACCAGTCTATTGATCCATGCAATTTATAAACGCGTGCGGACGCTGACGCTTCCTGGTACAGCTTGACGTCCCACCAGCCTGTGGCACCGCCCTGAAACCCGTCAATGGTCGGAACGCGTTCCAGGGAAAGAGCATCTTCGATCAATGTATCGTAGTTCAATGTGAAATAGTCGACGGCGTGTCGGAACGTCGAAGTGCGACCTGACCGAAGAGTTCTGTGAAGCGTGCGAATAAACAATCGGTGCGTTTCTACCTGTAGGTCCACTTGCGGATTGGCAATGGCTTTCGCGATTTCTCGCTTGACGTCATCGAGAGCAGTGCCAAGGATTTCGCTAGTGAACGTCCTCCCAGCGACATTGACCGTAGGTGATGAAGCGTTGCGAAGCTTTCGTCGCTCAGCGATAGCCACTAAGTCCACAATCTCGCTCATGAAGTCTTCTATCGTGGATCGGGGAGATCCTTCGAACCCTTCCAGGACAGCATTCAGAACGTCCAACGAAGGAACAGGCAGGCTCTTCTGAACTCTACTCGTCAACTCATTCATCAGCGGCAAGCCTGCACATTTGCTGCATCCGGCCCCCATGAGGAACGCAACGCGACATTGAGTCAGCTGATCCTCAAGGTCTCGCAAATAGTTGTTGATCTCGGGCGTCTGAAACGCCATCATGCTTGCCGATACTGGGTCAGCATTGATTTGGGATTCGGGCTGAGCGCCGAGTAGGCCATCTGCACCGTGTCGCGGAATTGCCGTTCCGCCCAATTTCGTCTTTTTATTCATAGCATGCACGCAACGAATGGGACGTCCCCTATGTGTTCGTGTCCACCTTTCTCCAGTCGACTATCCAGCAATTCCTAGGTCGTGATGTCCAGCGGTGTCGTCGGCATAGGTCGCCAGCCACGCTTCTGCAACGACATTCCGATCCTCAACACTCAATGTGTGAATTTTGTGACTGGGAGGCTCGTGTCGCGTGATCATGTTTAACGAATACATCATTTCTGCACGGACGAGATGAATATAGCTACCAAGGGCTGGGTTATGTGCGAAGTTTACTGCGTTGCCGTTGTTGATTAAATAGAAATAGTTGCCGAAACTAGTGTACTTGTCGATGCGAGGCTTGACCTCTTCGTGAGTGTAGTTGTCAAGTCCAGCAAGATTCAGCTCGTCATCCGCTGACGTCACTGAACAAACCACACAACCTGGCTTAAGTCGGACAAATTCCTCAGGGCCAAGGACCTTTTGCCCCGTTGCACAGAAAATGACGTCTGCATGAGCCAAGATTTCCTCACGCGGGGGAATCAGGCACATCCGGTTCGACGCGGCAATCCGCAAGAGCGGGTTTCTGTCAAACACCCAAGGCTTAATCCCACGTACAAGCAAGTGCTGTGCAATGGATGAACCAATCTTTCCATAGCCAAACACAGCGCAAGTCTGATATTCGATGTTGAAGCCCGCGCTCCGGAGAATCGCATCGCAAGAAAATACGATGGATTGCCCGACCAGAAAATCCTCATTCTGCTTTAATGGGCTTCTGGCCACGGAAATCACCGGGACGGTAACATCTCCTTGTGCTTCATACTTTTGGTGTCCGTTCTCGGTGTCTTCCACGATTGCGAGCAACTTCTCTCCACATTGATCAGCAAGCCATTTGGCGATTGGCGCAAACCATCCTCCAATATCGAACAGAACGCAGGGATGCGGAGCAGATTGAATAAGCTTTGCGAGTTCAATTGGGTTGGCGTGAATATTCTCCCGCGTCCAGGAAAGAACAGGAAAGTCGGCGACAAGCTCCTCGGCCACTTTATCAACCAATGACCTTGGCTTTGGAATGAGTGCCTGAATCGGAACTCGCAGGTTGAGTGCTCGCAGAAAGACCTTTACGTCTGGCACGCAATGCCCCACGATGATTGAATTGCACAGCTTGGCAGGGATGGTTTTCTCAACGATCCGGTCAAAAAAGAGTTTTGAGCGAAACTCTTTGCTTAAGGCGATTTCGATTTTAGGTTTGAGTCGCTCGAATGTTGCCATTCGCATCAGTTCGCCAATGTCTCCCCACTCATACGTTTCGAATTCATGATTATTCTGTACGAACTCAGAGGGGTTACGGCTAATGAAAAGGTAGCGAAAGTCGTGGTGCAGGTGCTCTTTTTCATCACCATTGGCTGGGATTGCATGCGTGTCGATGTCGATAGGGACGCTGTAGTCAGGATGGAAGGCAATGTGATCGAGTGAAGTGATGCTTGTTTCTTCTCGGATTTCTCGCCTTGCGCCCTCTAGTGGGGATTCATCTTCTGGTTCAAGGTGCCCCCCGGGCTGAAGGAGCTCTCGCAGTGCCTTATGTTGGAGCCGCAAGACTTGGCGACGGGCCACATCGACTATAAATCCGCTGGCGGTGACGTGTCCCGCAGTATTTTTCCGAGAGATGAGATCTTCGACAGAGGCATGATTGATGAGATCGCACAGTGGCTGAAGCCGCTCTTTTTCCTCAGGAAATGCCTTGAGATAGCGATCGACAATCTGTTGAATTGACGTCACGGTACTATCCTTCATTTCTGTCAGGTGAATAAGGAGCGCCCCATACCACCACAGTAAGTCACGCTAATCAATGAAAAAGCCCCGCCGATTCAGCTGTACCCGACAGGTTATGGTGATCCGGTATTTGAAGATGGACCTGATTTCGCATGCCAATGGCGTTTTGCAAGAATGGCCGTTACATCCAAACTTGATCGCCTTCCATCTGCCACCGCAGAAATCGCTGAATGTTGATCGCGTCAGCATTCCCTGTCAGGTTTAAGACAGTACATTGAATGCCATGGCCGCCCAACACCTTTGCGTGGCCGCCGCAATCGCCCTCTTCACCCTCACTGATCTGCCGAAGCCCCTGCAGCCTGCCCGCCCTCTACTTGCCCTCATCCGGCACAATCACGGTCTCGCTGATCCGGACAGCCTGGCCGGATTCCGCTGCGGAGATGATCTGCCGGGCCCGTTTGCGGCAGACTTGCACCATCCAGCGCTGTGCAGTGTCAGCCCCTTCAATCTCAGCTGCCCTTGCAAACAACGCGGCGTCATCGTCAGTGCAGCGGACGTTGAGTTGCTGACCTGATTGCTGACGGGATGCGTTGGTTGCCTTCTTTGCCATGACGGTATCTGAGATGAACAACGATCCGCGTTCAAGAGTTCCCTCGGTGCAGGCTGCACGAAAATCCTAAGAAACCCTATAGGTATCTATTGACATCACGCGAGAAGCGGGTACCGTCTTCATCATGCTGACCACATGGCTGGACGAGAGCCGCGGTCATCACGCAAAATCGAATACCCGGGCATTGCCTGGATCTAGCCCGCTGCCGCGAAGCTCGTCCCTTCCGGCCAGCGGGTTTTTCTTTAGGCTGAAGAGGACAGCCACCTCCGGGCAGCGTGCTGATTCCACAAAGCACAGCGCAAAAAAGAAACCCCGGCCGCATGGTGCAACCGGGGTCATCATGGCCGCCCGTCGCCATTTTCTCACGACGTCGACGGGCACTCCAAGGAGAGTATTTCATGGTTTCGACCACTTTGCAATGTCGACTTTCCCTTCCCCGTCCCGTCGACACTTCCGTTTTCAGCATTCCGCCGGAAGAAATGGAATTGCCGATTGCGACACCTGCCAATTCCCGGGTACTGATCATCCGTCAGACTGAGCCGACCTGGGTGCCCAAGAGTCACACGAACCTGCCCTCGCGATATTCGGTGGGAATGCCGCTGGATCTCGCCACGTCACTGGCCGCGGAACTGAACCGCCGTTGCATGGCTGATCCGAGTCGTCCGGACACCTGGCATATTGTGGTCTATCGCCATGCCCCCGGGTTCACCGTGATTCAGGTGAAGAAGTCGTCGCTCTGGGTTCCGGAAAGCGAATACGATCTCCCGCCCGATGCCAGCGATCCGATTCGCAACAGCGACGCCCGTCGGTGCGTTCGGGAGTTCAACCTCCGGGAAATGCAGCTGGCTCCCTCTCCGCAGTTCTGGGCTCTCCACGTGAAGCCCCTGAAGCGGGAAGAGTCAGCCCCTCTGGAACTGCCAGTAAATGAACCGGGACTGCGGCTGCTGCGGGTGCCCGGCCACAACGACGTGCAGTTCATCGTCAAAGCTCCCGGCCGCGATCGCGAGGCCCTGCGGAAAGTCCGGGCTGCCGTCGATGCCGTGACTGACTGACGGTCGCCGGCTGCATGGTCGCTCCCCGGTGCGACCGCCTGGTCCGCCGGGGACATCTTTCTCTCGTTCCTGCTTTCACGCCCTGCGACTCTCCGCAGTGGCCTTCACACACTCATTCCCGAAAGGGGTTCGTTCATGATTGCGCCCACTCCCATTTCCTCCGCACCTGAAATCGACCGCGATGCAGCCCGGGAACTTCTCCGGACTGTGATGACGCCACGGGGTCGTAACTACCTGCTTGAAAAAGCCACCAAGTGGCTGAACGGTGATCGGGACAAGGCCGAGGACCTGGTTCAGGAGACATTCCTGTCACTCCTCAAGACCACGAGTTACGACCCCAGCAAATCGAATCCCATCACCTACGCCTACTGGAGGCTCTGGGGGCTGATGAGAAAACTGGCCTACAGCCAGTCGGGGCATCACCGGCAACCGCTGCCCCTGAAGCACGAGCCGGTTTCACGTGAGCTGGTGATGTCGCCAGAGAGAAGGGAAAACTGCGAAATGATGTCCACGGCTCTCGGCTCGCTGCCGGATCGCTACGCCCGCATTCTGAGGGGCAAGTTCAATGGGGACACGCAACAGGAAATCGCGGAGCAGATCGGCTGTACCAGGCATCGCGTGCACCAGCTGGAGCCGCTGGCGATGTCGGCCATTCTCGATTATCCGCTGCCGATTCCGGCGTGACACCGGATGAGATGCCCCCGGTTTGCAGGCCACAGGCCGGGAGATTTTTTGTCGCTAGCGTTCACCCCTGGCTGGTTGCACGGAGGTTGCACCGACCTAATTCAATGCAAAAACCGCGTCAAGGGTGTCGATGTAAGTCGTTTCCTTGACGCGGTTTGCTGAGTTACCCGGCGAGGATTCGAACCTCGACGAACAGGACCAAAACCTGTTGTGCTACCGTTACACTACCGGGTAATTCTCTGGGAAACATAGTCGTTCGTCGAAGAATTGCAAGATCGGACATCCGCACCCCTTCGGCATTTTGATTTCCCGCCGATTCTCTCGCCAAACTCAAAATTTCAGGCAGTCGGCGGTGCTGTTAATCGGTCGAGACGTTGTGGGGCACGGGGAGGTTCACCTGGTTTTGGCGCTCTCTGTTGAGCGGCGGACTTCGCGATGCTGATGCGTTCGCCCGACCGGTCGTCGCGGGGGTAGTCAGCCGGTGATCGCCACTCACTCGAGAGGGGGGCAGGCTCAGTGAGCGCGCATCGCCGAGGGAGATGAATGCGGAGCGGTTGCAGCTCCCCGCCAGACGAAGTTACCGAAGTGCGTACTTCATCCGACGAATCGCTGGCCTGGCGTTAGCCCCGATCCCGGGGAAGTGTGGCGGCGTTTGTGGGAAAAATTTTTGTAGAACGCTTTGTTTTCCGCCGCCAGGCCGCCAAACGTACGTGAGATTCGCTCTAGCGGGAGGAACTTCGACTGGCAGGTCGCTTGCGAGAGCCGGACTCTATCCGGTGCCCGTGCAGCCAGCGTTTCCTCTGGTGAAATGCTGGCATTCGCCTGGCGACGACGAGTCAATTCAATGCCCGAATGCTGCCACCGCGTAGGGTGCGGCTCGCCAGCACGCCTTCATAAACCTTCCGGATCTGCTCTGTCATGTACTGGTGGCGAAAGATCCGGGCACAGCGTTCCCGGCCGGCAGCCCCATACCGGGCGCGCAGCTCCGCATCGCCTGCCAGCTGAAGAACGGCATCGATCAGCGGTTCCAGTGAATCGCGCGGGAGAAGAAATCCGGTCTCGCCGGGGATGACCACTTCACGGGCACCACCGACGTCATAGGAGACGACAGGTTTGCCGGCGATCAGTCCCTGCGGCAGGACTCGTGCGAGCCCTTCCCATTGGCTGGTGTGCACGACCAGATCCATGGCGGCCATCAGTTCGGGAATCATGCCCGGTTGCACCAACCCGGTGAAGATGAAATGGTCGGTCAGCCCCTGCGAAGCAATTTCCCGCTCGTAGGTTTGACGCAGGATTCCATCGCCTACCAGCAGGAATTTCACGCGGGGATTCTGTGCCACGATCGCGGGAGCGGCTTTGATCAGGAACTCGTGTCCCTTCAGGTGGAACAGACGGCCGATCTTGCCAACGACGATGGTCTGCTCGTCGATGCCGTAGCGGCGGCGGACTTCGTGACGCGGAACCGGAGGGTTCAGAAAGGGTTCAACATCAAAGCCGCTGTAAACCGTTTCGTAGCGGTCCGGTGTGGCGATGCCGGCCCGCAGGTATTCCTGCGACATGTCGTCAGCAACACTGATGAAACGATCGGTCCAGCGGGCGGCAAGCCGTTCGAGTTGAATGTAGCCGTGGTAGGCAAGTGGAGATTGCCCGTAATGAAACGACGCTCCGTGGATCGTATGGACTACCGGGATACCTAGCTTGTGAGCGGCGGCTCGACCGACGATTCCAGCCTTGGAACTGTGGGTATGGACGATGTCGGGACGCAGTTCGCGAAAGCGGGCGATGAGTCGACGGTAGGCCTGCCAGTCGGTGGTCGGGCGAATGCTGCGGACCAGTTCGGGCAGCACTTCCACGGGAAAGCCCCCGGCTGCAGCCCGGGGGAGCAGACTCCCTTCAGGACCTTCTGCGGGGCCGGTGATCAGCGTCACCTGGTCGCCATGCAGGTGGTGCTGGTCCTCGACGGTGTGCAGTGTGTTTTCCTGAGCGCCTCCGATGATGAGCCGCGTAATAAGATGAACGACGTTCACTGCGGCGGTCGGCTGTTAGTGGCAAGAGGGGTCAGGACTGGAGCAGACTGAGCGGCCGGGGAAATCATGTTGTTCTTCCTGCCCGGCGAACAGGCAGGTTAGAGCAATCGGGGCTAGAGCGGAAGGTAGACCGCCTGCAGTGCCTCATGTCGATTCTGGTAGTGCTGGTAGCGGCGGTTCAGCGGACTCATCTGCAGGGCATTGAAAACATTTTCATCTGCGCCGCAGAGTACGGTGCGGCCGGGGGTCGACCGGCAGATGGACATCAGGACTTCCAGCAGCAGATGGCCTGCCATGGCGGTCTGTGAGAAGTCGACCACGACATGCCGGTAGCCGCGTTGCGAGATGATGTCGGTAATGCGGCTGGCTTCGATGTGCAGGTCCTGATACAGAAAATTCTGGGACTCAGCGGTGGGCAGAATGATCACGGTATCGTGATAAAACTCGACCTTGAGAATACGGTTGGAGCGGGTCAGAAAGTCGGCCTCGGGAGTCTGGGCCGTCATGTTTCCCTGAAGCTGCCGGGCCTCGATTTGCGGATAGTGAGCACGCACGCGATACGGGCCGAACGACAGTTCCGCACCCGCTGCCAGCAGCGCGCAGCGGCACTCCTGTCCGTTGATCTGAATTCCTCCCTTCCCGAGCATATCGATCGCCCAGAGTCCCGAAGGGAGGAGCAACAGGCTGCACTGCACGCGTGAGAGTCGATCGTCCATCACGGTGATCCGGCACCGTTCGTCGCGACCGACCAGAGTGATGACCCGGTTGATCGGCCACTTCTTGCCATGCTGTGCGGTGTTGAGGAGTTCCAGATCGACCATCGGCAATAACCCATATTCCGGGCGCTGTTCGTCGCGGGGGCGGAACTCCAGCGGGGCTTTCAGTGTTTCGTCAGCAATCCAGGCCTCATCGAGCAGCTGGATGCGGGCGCTGCCGATCTGCAACGTATTCTGTGAAGTGAGCCAGCCATGAAATTTCGGACCGCTCGCCCGGACTCCCCCCGTGCTGAAAAGATCGATGCAGGCCACCTGGGAGCCGATCGCCTGCAGGTAGAGGTGCCGGTAGGAAACGGTCTGGTCGGGAATGACCACATCGCAATCATCTCCCCGACCCACGATGGCGAAAGCGGAATTGATTTCGTGTGTTGTTTCTGACCCGTCAACTGCGCGCACCAGCAACCGGAGCGGATTCTGTACCGCGGCCGCGTACTGCAGCATGGCCAAAAGTTGATTCTCCATGATCCCTAGAGCAGGCCGTTCTTTCCTGCGCCTGCATCGCAGGCATGTCGATTGAAGAAAGGGAGAATTCCGCCTTGCGGTGTCCGATTCATCCAAAGTCACGCAATCACAAGTCTCACTGTTCGACCAGTTCCAACGCGTCAGGTAACTGGACGAAGACGCACTCCTCCGCCTGGCGACTGATTTAACATTCCATCGAGCTGCAACTGATTATGAGTGACAATTCACGTAACGTCAAATTTGACGCAACATCTTGCCAAGATTGCAAGTTTGTGACGGTCAGAACCAGTCTGCGCGACGCCCCTGCCCCGTAGGATGCATCGTTCTTCGACAAATTCCCCCTGATTGGGGCGTCGCCACAGCCCGGACGATCTCAAATGCCCGGGTCAGCTGTAGAAATGTTCCCGGTAGAGCTGCGAAAGTGCATAGGCGCACGCCCCTTGAGAATGGTCCGGGCCAATCAGCTCCTGCAGCGACAGCTGCTCCCGCGTGTCGATGGACAATAATGACCGATAGGCGGCCCGGGCCAGAGATTCCCCTTCTCCGCAGAAGAGGACCGTTCCCGGCGGGCCGGCCAATCGACCGATGACCTCCGCCAGTCCGGTCGAGATCTGCTGCAGGGCTGTCTGATAGATCGACTCCGCGATGGTGCGGACGTCGTCCCCCGACAGGTCATCCAGGTCGGAACAGACCAGTCGTGCGAGTCGAATCGCTGCTTCGCGTCGTGTGGCGGGTCGACCGTTCGCGGTGTTCGTGTCGTCAGGGGACTCGTGGCAGAGTTCCAGAATCAGGCAGACATCCTGCATGGTGGCAAACAGTTCCCGGGCGACTCCCACATTCTGTTCCCGCACCGGGACTTGTTGTGTGACGGCGCAGAGGGGCGTTCGTCGAACGCCCAGGTACAGCAGTTCTCCGGAAGCGAGCCGTTCCAGGTCGGTCCGCCCTTCTGGAACGGGAATCCCCTCTTCCAGCGGAATGATGTCGGTGGTTGTCGAGCCGACATCGACCAGCAATGAGGGGCCGACCGGTGCCATCCGTCCTGCCCAGGTGGCGAGGGCGTGCCAGTTGGCGGCCGCTACCAGTTCGGGAAGGTCACGGGCGTCGTGGGCGGAAAGAAATTCACCGCCGGTCTGCCAGATGGCAAGGGGACGATCCGTGGCTGCGGCTTCGACGGCGGTCAGGATCTGGTGGACCCCTTCCCTGCGGGTCTTAAAGCAGTCGGCGAGTTCTCCGGTCATCGTGACCGCCAGTGGACTCCCCACTGGGTACTGTTGGAGCAACTCCCGTATTTTGTCTTTCAGCTCCGCAGGCGACTTCCAGAGCGGGAACGGCCAGGAGAGCGTGCGGTGGCCGTCGGAGATTTTGAGGTTCGCTCCGCCGATATCGAGGCCCAGAGGAGGGAATGTCACTACCGAATTCAGCGGGGAAGACATGAAATTGCTGCGTCAGCTGTGTTTGTGGAAGTGAAAGGTGTCGCCGACGGTCATTCGCACCGCTCCGGAGAACTCCGGGGGACAGGAGTCTGTCGGATCGATCAGCCAGCGGGCTAGATTTTCTTTCGCCAGTTCCCGATACGCCAGATAACTGGTCGTCAGCCGGGGATTGATCTCCACGAGCAGAGGCTGTTCGGGAGATTCGTCCGGCAGAAGCAGGTCAAAGCCGACGTAGCCCTGCAATCCAGAAATCTGGCGACCCACCCGGGCGACAAATGCGTGAAGACGGTCCGTGGAGACATGAGGGGCGGGGAGCTGACTTCCTAGGTACTGCAGCCGTCTGTCAGCGGAGAGCAATTGCTCCGCAGGGGGAAAGAGGGCGACCGGTTGGCCGTTGTGGAAAATTGCAGCCACAGAGAGCGCCCGACCGATGACATAAGGCTGCGCGATGAAGTCATCCGGATCAATTTCAGCCAGTGCGGCCTGGAGTTCTTCTGTTCCGCGAACAAGTCGTGTGCCGAGCGAGCCTGCGCCGTCCCTGAGCTTCAGGACAGTTGCTTCCCAAGGCGAAAGGGGGGCGGCGGGCACGGTCGGGATCGTGGGGATTTCTCGACTGCTGCAGAACTCGTAAAGCCGCAGTTTGTCCGCACAGAGTCGAATCGCGTCCGGGATGGAGAGGAGAGTTTTGGTCCCGCAGGCTGTCAGTCGCTCGGCCTGCGTCGCCAGGAGATCGTGGAACTCCGGTGCGACCACGAGTGCGGCATCCGCCTGTTCAGCCAGTTGTGTGAACTGTTCATCCGCAGCGAAAACGGAGTCGACCCGGGTGATCGCGATGTTGGGACGATTGAGTGATTCCGCGTACGGCAGGCGGGCATCGAGGGTGGTGCTGACGTGCACGCCCGGCAGGGCTGCGCAGTCTTCCACAAGGGCCTGCCACATCGCGCGGCCTTCGAGCAGCAGCGATTCCGGAGGATCCTGATCGGCCAGGGCACCACTGCAAAGGTATTCACTCAGGAAGAGCTGCATCGGCAGGTGTTCAATCTCTTTGAGTCAGCGCCCGTGTCTGGCTGCGAAGTCGCTGTTGCGTGCTCGGTTCAGAAGCCTGCACCGCCGCTCCGGAATTCCTGATGGCATTCCGCACAGGAGGTTTGCATCTGATTCAGGGCTGCTTGGAATTCGGAGTAGCGCTCCGACTTCGATGCGTCCGCTCCCGCAGCCGCCGCACTGGTGAACCGTTTAGCGAGTGCCTGATATTTTTCTTCTTCCGCATCGGCGTAGCTTTTATCGGTCATCAATGTGCCGAATGCGGCCAGCAGCCGCAATTCCCGTTCGCAGTCGGCTGGTTTCTCTTTCAGTCGCGCTTCGGTATTGATGTTCGATTTGAGGAAATTGAAGGTGATTTCAGTCCGTTTCATCAGGTCACTGAGGTCGACGGCGTCGGCCGGGGGGATCGTGGCAGCTACCGTTTCTTCCGGCGGCGGTCCACCATCCAGGATCACGGTCAGTTTTTCAAAGGGCTCTTTCGCCCCGTTGTATGCCTCTCGTCCGCTGCCGCTGCTTTTGACGGAAAGCTGATGGGCGAGCTCGCGAATGTGATGGGCATTCGGCTTCCAGGAAACGGACTCCGGATGGGTCGTAACGATTGTGGCTAACGCTGCCAGCACAGCGGCATCCTGGGAAATCGCGGCGGCGCCCTTGTTGAATGTGGCGACCGTCTGCAGATTGCTGGTCAGTCGGGTTCGCAGCAGTTTGACTTCCTCAACCAGCAACGGCATCGGAAGAATTTTGGCCCAGTCCGGAGAGGCCGGCTGGGGAGATGTCGATGCGGGAGGCGCAGCCGGTGAGGGGCTCGCGACAGGCATCGCGTTCGTGGTTGCGGGAGACGCGGAGGGGAGCGTGACGGGAGCCGAGGTGGCTGAACTCCCTTGCAGGCGGGTTTCGTCGGCCGCGATCACCAGTGGCTGGTCGTAGAACACGTCATAGGGGATGTTCCCGATCCATTTCCGTTCCGGAGCTACCGGTTCGACCGGTTTCGCGGGCGTGGCCGCAGTCGCTTCGACCGCTGTCGGAGTTGGAGTTGGTGGAGCGGTTTTTGAGTTGCAGCTGCTGAGGCTGACTCCCAGCATGCACGCCAGCAGTGTCCGTCGGAGCGTCCCCGGACAGGGGGACCCCGGATCGGTTTTCCTGAGCGTCTGAAGCCGAGCCCAGCCGTTTCGGACGAGGTGTCGATGCATGGCAAACCGGGGTCGTAATGCTGACTGACGGGTTCGTTTCGGGATTATCGAGACGAAACAGCGGGGGATTGTGGATTTTTACGAAACTCTCCGCAATTCTGTGGCATCTCAGACGATCCTATCACTCGCGGTCGTGACGGTCGACCATCCGGTTGCGTATGATTGGGATGTATGACATTTCCGGCGTTTTCGATTGCGCCAATCAGCCGAACCCCTAATTCGAGTTGAAGCAAGCCATGGACTTTCGCACCTGCCCCGCGTGTCAGGCCTCCGTCCTGGAAGACGATGTGCAGGAATGCCCCTTCTGTGGGGCTTCCATGTCGGGGAAACCGCAGCCGAAAAAGCCTGCTCCTCAAAAGGCGTCGGGCCCGGCCCCGTCCAAGCCCGCAGCCGCAGATGCAGCTCCCAAGCCCGCTGCGCCGGCAACCCCCGCAGCCCGACGGCCCAGCGGTCCTGCCATTCGGCCACCCGATGAAAACGCCGAAGATCCGTTCGAAGTCGATACCTCGGCGGTCCGGCGGGCGATCAAGCTCTCCCCGAAGCCGACGAAAACACGAACCTATGAAGTTGTCTGCCGGATGTGCGAGACTCCCGGCTACATCCAGCCGAGCGATGCCGGCAAGGATGTGCACTGCTGTAATCCGGACTGCATTGTTCCGGTGTTCAAAGCTCCTCGCCCGCAGGTCACCGAAGAGATCAAGGCTCCGGAGAAAAATCTCAAGCCATTGTACATCGGCGGCGGTCTCGCTGCCCTGTTGGCCATCGGAGGAGGAGTGTGGTATGCGATGCAACCTCCGCCGGTCGTCGATCGAACCGACGATGTGGTGGCGGTGCACAAGGATGAAGAGCGTCTGAAAGGCTTGATTGCCAAAGACAATGCTGCGGTCACCAAGGTGGAACGGCTGCTGGATTCTCCGGAAGCCGTCCGGACCGAAGCGGTCGCCCGCATCAAGGACCGGGTTCGCGATCGGAATATCTCGCGGGCTCGTGCCCATCAGATCGCTGCCGAAATCTATGCCAGTGCGGGTCAGCTCGACGAAGCCAACGGACAGTTCCAGGACCTTCGTCGCGTGCGCGACGGCGCGGCCCCGTTTTTCCAGATTCAGCCGCTTGTCGAGACCGCCTGGTTGCAGCGCCGGACCGGAAAAACGGAAGAAGCCAATCAGTCGCTGACCGAAGCACTGGCACGCGCCAAGGACCTTCCGAAATCAGTCCGTCGAACTCAGGATGCGGTGGCCTCGCTGGCGGCGGCGCTGGTGGCCCTCGGTCGTCAGGAGGAAGCTCTGCAGCTGATTCAGGTTGAACAGGACACAGATGCCCGCGGACGGGCTTCCACCCTGTGGAAGGGAACCACCGAATCGAAAACCTTCAACTTCGACGCCATGGCCCGCAGTCCCTGGCACGTGGTGATGCCGGAACCACTGCGAATGTCCGTTGTGGAAACTCTGGTCGGACGGGGCGAAGTGGAAACGGCGCTCGCGTTCGCTGCGACCGGGAACGATGCCAGCTCGCAGGCGGCCTGTCGCGCCGCGTGGGCAGGACAGCTCCCTTCTCTGCAGAAAGGACAGGCCGTCTCGACTTTGAATGCCGCTCTGGCCTCCGCGAAGTTTTCACCTGCCGAGCAGACCCGTCTGTGGGCGGCACTGGCAGCAGGCTATCTGGAGATGGGGGACAAAGTCTCCGCGCAATCCGCACTGGATCGTGCTCTGACACTGCTGGACGGGCTGCAGGTTCCCGGTCCGATGCCCCTTCCGACCAAGAGGCAGATTCTCGATGGCCGTGGTCGTCCGTTCGGCGGCCTCGCCGATCCGACAGCGAATCAGACCGCGTCACTCGCTGCCGCGGATGTGGCCTTGGTGCAGAATCGCCTGGGGCAGCGCGACGCCGCAAAGGCGAACCTCGCGAAGGCCTTGGATTTCGCACAGGCGACCACCCCCAGTCCGGTCGCGACGCAGGCTGCCGTGGACGAGTGTCAGCAGTCCGGACAGCTCGTGCGGCGCGAACTCGCTTCGCAACTCGGCGTGAAAGGGGACGACTCCAAGTTTGAAGCCTCATTCAACAACTACCGCCGACAGTGCAACGTGCTCGACCAGTTGGCCGACACCCGATTGGCCACACAGGCCGAGATCCTTCGCGCTGCAGCCATGGAAGGGATGTTGCCCGAGGTCTGGGGACTCGTCCGCGATCGTCTCCAGAACGGCAATGCACGCGTGGCGGAGCCCTACTTTGAAACGACATTACCCGGAATGCTCATTGCCGCTGCCTCCGTCGAGGGGCAGTCGACCCTCGTCAGTGAGATCAAGGCCGCTGCCGGCAGTCGGCAGTTTGAGACTGATCCGATCGATCAGCTGGAGGTACGGACGTCGGCCCTGATTGCCGCCGGGAAGCTGGCCGAAGCGGCTGATGTCCTGAAGGCTGCCTACCTCAAAGATCTGGCCAAGAAGCAGCCGGACCGAGTCGATCGCGTCGGGCTGCGAATGAGCAGCCGTGTGCAGTCCCGTCAGTCACCGGCCGAGGCGCTGAAGTTCATTAAGTCGTTGCATGATGCCAACCTGAAGGAAGAGGCTCTGCTGTTGCTGGGAGGCTATGCCATTCAGCATGGCAAGGGACCGGAGCTGTGGCGGCTGACAGCCGACGATCGTGATCTGAACGGCATGGAAGCACTATCGCTGTACCGGGGACTCGTCTTCGGCGCAGAGCCTGAGAACACGGCGTCAGCGACCGCTGCGGCAACCCCCGTGAACTGAGAGATCCGGCGCGGTGTCATCCCTGCGCCGGGCTGTGGATTCAGGGACGGTTTCAGATTCGCTCAATCATCACCGACAATCCGGCGTTGGCCGAGATTCAAAAAGGACTTCCATGCGAGTGCTCTCCGGAATCCAGCCGACCGGCCGTTTTCATCTGGGAAATTACTTCGGCGCGATTCAGCAGTACATTGCCCTGCAGGATAACGAGCAATCGTTTTATTTCATCGCCGACCTGCACGCCCTGACGACGGTACGCGAACCGGCGCAGCTGCGGCAGAACACACTCGATGCCGCGCTGGATCTTCTCGCGCTGGGGCTGGACCCCGCGCGGGCCACGCTCTTCCGGCAGTCGGATGTCCCCGAAGTGACCGAGCTGACGTGGTTGCTCATGACGGTCACCCAGATGAGCCTGCTGGAGAAATGCCACGCGTACAAAGACAAACTCGCCCGCGGACTGACCGCCGATGCCGGTCTCTTCACCTATCCGGTCCTGATGGCGGCCGACATTCTGGCGTATGACAGTCAGCTGGTTCCGGTCGGTCAGGATCAGGTCCAGCATCTGGAAGTGACCCGCGATCTCGCGCAGCGCTTCAATCACATCTACAACAGGGAAGTCTTTGTACTCCCCGAGGCCAAGGTGATGTCTGCCACCGCCAAGGTCCCCGGCACCGACGGCGAGAAGATGTCGAAGAGCTACGGCAATACGATCGAGCTGTTTGAATCGCCCAAGTCGCTGCGCAAGAAGTTCATGTCGATCAAGACCGATTCCACACCGGTCGAAGAGCCCAAAAACCCTGATCACTGCTCGATTTTTCAACTGTTTCAACTGTTCGCGACAGAGGAAGAACAAGCGGCACTGGCGGCTCGCTACCGGGCCGGCGGGATGGGTTATGGAGAAGCCAAGACAGCGTTGTATGAGAAAGCTCTCAGCTATTTTGGCCCCGCGCGGGAACGACGAACGCAGCTGGAAGCGCATCCCGATGAGGTCGAAGAGATCCTCCGCGAGGGGGCAAGCAAGGCCCGTTCCAAAGCTCGGGAAGTTCTCGCACGTGCCCGTGATGCCTGCGGTTTGAGACCTTCTCCAACATCGCCTGAGCCACGAAGTTAGGCTGTTTTTTTGCGGCCACTCGCTGACAGACTTACGTCAATTCGCGGCCGATCGCTTGGAAATGACCACGCCGATCGGGGTTGACATTCGTCTGGCGAGCGTCAACATGGTTCGCGTTCAATCGAAGTTCGGTTGAGCTGTCCGCAGACCTTTCCCACAGTTGCTTGTCTGCCGGACATCGTCGTCACGGAGGGGTGGACGGAACCGACGACGAGTTTTGATTAGGGAAATGAAAAGGATTTGCGAATGTCTTGGAGTGCAATTTTGCTTGCGATGGTTGCCGGACCTGTCGATGTTGCGACCGTCTCCACTTCTTCTCCCAGTGCCTACTCAAGCTACACACAGGCCTGGCATGCTGCACACGATGCCGAGCGCCCGATGCTCGTCATCCTCAATCCCGCTGATGCCCAGAAGGGCATCTCGACAGAAGAACTCGTTGGCGATGAGAAGCTGCAGCCTGTGCTGCAGGATTACGTTGTGGCTGTCATCGATACCACCACGGATCATGGCAAGCAGGTGCATGAGCTGTTCGGCAATGCTCCCCTGCCCCGCGTGGTTGTGATCGACAAGAACCAGAAGAAGCAGATCTACCGTACCAGCGAGAAGCTCTCTTCGGAGCGCCTCGCGAAAGTTCTGGATCAGCACAAGAGTGGCGAAATCGCCAAGCCGGTTCTGAACCTCGGTCCGGTTAACAGCGGCTGCCCCAGCTGCCAGCGCCGGATGAGCTTCTCCTACTAGAGCAGCTGACTCGTCCAGTCCCCGTGCGGCACGTGTTTCGTCGGGCGAAATGCTGACTTCCGCGTGGCGAGGACAAGGCACTTCAGAGTCAAAATGCTCGAAACGCATCGCCAGAAGGTCTGGCGTTCAGGCAGCGGAAGACCGGGCATTCCATCAACGTTTGTCCCGGTCAATGCGGCCAGACTGCCCTGGCAGCCTGCGAACTCGTGTCGTTTGTTGCTGAGGTCAGAGCTGCGAGCGTCGGAACTGCTGAATTTTTTGTTGACTTGCTGCGGTCGCATTCCGGTGCGGCCGCAGCTTTCTTTGCTTCGGGCTGTGAAGACCTTGTGGGCGGGCCGCAGGGGCATCTCGTTCACTCCCCCATTTATCTTCTGTTGAAGATTCACAGATATGGATCTGCTCAAGCTGCTGACACAAACACCTTCTGTCCCCGGGCGCGAAGATCGCATCCGCGAAGTCATTCAGGCCCATGTCACCGCTGCTGGACTGTTTGACGACATTCGGGTCGATGCGATGGGATCGCTGATCGGGATACGCCGACCGCGACCCGCATCCGGACGTGCAGCGGGTAAGCCGACCAAAGTGATGCTCGCAGCGCACATGGACCAGATCGGCTTTCTGGTTTGTCACGTCAGCTCGGAAGGCTTCCTGCGGGTTAATCCCGTAGGCGGGTTCGATACCCGCAATCTCTTTGCCCGCAAGGTGCGTGTCTGCACCGCCGCCGGCGATCTGCCCGGTCTGATGAATCCGGCCGGCCGGCCGATTCACATCGCCAGCGAAGAAGAACGTCGCAAGGTGCCGGAGATCACTGATTTCTTCATTGATCTGGGACTGCCCGGTGAAACGGTGCGCGAGAAAGTCAAAATCGGCGACATGGTCGTTCTGGATGGGCCATTTTCCGAAGTGGGAGACTACGTCGCCTCGCAATGCCTCGACAACCGGATCGGATGCTGGGCACAGATTCGTGCGCTCGAACGGCTCCAGCACCACAACTGCGAGATCCATGCCGCCTGGACCGTGCAGGAGGAAGTCGGTCTGCGGGGAGCCGCCACAGCTGCGTTTGCGGTCGATCCGGATATCGGAATCGCCTGCGATACGACGCTCTGCTGCAAGACGCCAGGGGTTCCCGAAGAGCAACGGGTGACGCTGCCGGGGGAAGGAATCTGCCTGAAAATTATGGACTCCTCCACGATCGCGGACATTCGCCTGCTGGAAGAAATGGAAGCGATTGCCGCCCGAAACGGGATCAAGTCCCAACGCGGGATTCTGGCCCGGGGTGGGCAGGATGGGGCGATGATTCAACGGACCCGGGCGGGTGTCCGCACGTCCGTTTTTGCCTGTCCGGTCAAGTACATTCACACCGTCACCGAGATGGCTCACAAAGAGGATCTGGAAGCCTACGTCGCATTGCTGACCGCCTATCTCGAGCAGGTTTCCTGACGTCCCTGCCCGCTGTATCTCTTTTCCACGACACCCTCTATAATATCAGCTTCCACGGTCGCATCAGTTGATGCTGATGACCGGTCCGGACGGCCTGCCACCCCGCATTCCGTCACACGCTCCCACAGTTTCGACGTCTATGAAACCTGAATTCATTCGCAACTTTTCGATCATCGCACACATCGATCACGGGAAGAGCACTCTTTCCGATCAGCTGCTGTTGAAAAGCGGTGCCATTGATGAACGTGAGTTTCATGCGCAGGTGCTGGACGATCTGGATGTGGAGCGGGAGCGGGGCATCACCGTCAAAGCCCGGGCGGTGGCGATCGACTACACCTATCAGGGACAGGTGTACGAGCTGAACTTCATCGATACACCCGGGCATGTCGACTTCCATTACGAAGTCTCGCGCAGTCTGGCCGCCTGCGAAGGGGCTCTGCTGGTTGTCGACGCGTTTCAGGGGGTGCAGGCACAAACCGTCGCCAACGCCTACGCGGCCATCGAAGCCAATCTCGAGATCATTCCGGTCATCAACAAGATCGATCTGCCGGTCACGCGCATTGATGAAGTCCGGGACGAAGTCGAAAACATCATCGGTCTGGATGCCTCCAACGCCCTGCTCGTCAGCGCGAAAGCAGGACTCGGCATCGAAGAGTGCATTGAAGCCATCATTCAACGGATTCCCTCGCCGAAGGGAGATCCGCAGGCCCCCCTGAAGGCACTCGTTTTCGACAGCAAATATGATGATTACCGAGGTGTCGTGACCTATATCCGTATTGTCGAGGGGACGCTGCGGAAGCGCGACCGCATCCGCTTCATGCGGGCCGGGACGGTCCATGAGACTCTGGAAGTGGGCCAGTTTCGCCCCAATATGGTGGCCTGTGAGGAACTGGGCCCCGGTCAGGCCGGATACCTGATCACCGGCATCAAAGTGCTCGGAAACGTGCACGTCGGAGATACCGTCACGCTGCAGGGAAATCAGGCCAGGGAAGCCCTGCCCGGATACAAGCAGCCCAAGCAGATGGTCTTCTGCGGCATGTATCCGATCGATGCGACCGACTTCGAAAAGCTGCGATTCGAACTCGACAAGATGGCACTCAACGACGCCAGTTTCTCCTTTCTGCCGGAGACGAGTGATGCTCTGGGCTTCGGCTTCCGTTGCGGCTTCCTCGGCATGCTGCATATGGAAATCATCCAGCAGCGGCTGGAGCAGGAAGCGGACGTCGACCTGATTCAGACCGCCCCCAACGTCACGTATCAGATTCTGAAACGTGAAGGGGTGTTGACGACGATCGATAACCCCGCAGATGTTCCTGACGCGGGCCAGATCGAAGAATTCCGAGAGCCGATCGCCAAGGTGAGCTTCATTCTCCCGACATCCACAATCGGGCCGATCATGCAACTGTGTGCGGAACGGCGCGGAGAATACAAGAGCACGGAATATCTCGGTCCGGATCGTGCGCAACTGGTGTATGAGCTGCCGCTGGCCGAGATCATTTACGATATGTACGACAAGCTGAAGTCGATCACCCGCGGCTACGGCACAATGGACTACGAAGTGATCGGGTTTCGTGCTGCCGATCTAGTGAAGCTCGACATTCTTGTGAAAGGGACGCTGGTCGAAGCTCTGGCAACGATTGTGCACCGCGACACCGCAGAACGACGGGGTCGGGCACTGGTCCGGAAGCTCAAGGAAGAGATTCCCAAACACCAGTTCGAAGTGGCCCTGCAGGCCGCAATCGGTGCCCGCGTGATCGCTCGTGAAACGATTTCAGCCTTGCGAAAGAACGTGACCGCGAAGTGCTACGGGGGGGACATCACCCGGAAGCGCAAGCTGCTGCAGAAGCAGAAAGAGGGGAAGAAGCGGATGAAGCAGTTTGGCCAGGTGGAAATTCCGCAGAAGGCCTTTCTGTCGGTACTGGAAGCCGGAAAGGACGAGTGAACGGGTTCGGTCCCCTGCCCGAGTGAATGGAAGTGCCTGTCATGTCGAACGCCCAGTCAGAAATCGAACAGGGAGCACGTTTCCCTTTCGGTCGGAACTGGGCTTCTTTTTTAAAGACGCTCGACGACTCACGGATTGAAATTGCGGTCCAGTCGCTGCGGGATCTGGTGCAGGTTGATCATCTCGCCGGTCGAACGTTTCTGGATGTGGGGAGCGGGAGCGGATTGTTCTCGCTGGCGGCGCGCAAGCTGGGGGCGCGGGTGCACTCTTTCGACTATGACCCGCAGTCGGTCGCCTGTACCCGGGAACTGCGCGAACGTTATTTCCCGGGCGATGCCGACTGGAAGGTCGAAAGCGGTTCAGCGCTCGATGCGGACTATCTGCGCTCGCTCGGGCAGTTCGACGTTGTGTATTCGTGGGGTGTGTTGCACCACACCGGTGCGATGTGGAAGGGGCTGGATCTCGTCAGCCAGGCAGTGGCCGATCAGGGAAAACTGGCCATCGCGCTCTACAATGATCAGGGCTTCCGCTCGCGGATCTGGTTGAAGGTAAAGCAACTGTACTGCGCGAACAGACTCAGCCGATGGGGCGTTTCTGCGATCTATTATCCCTGGTTTTTCCTGCGGACAGTTGGCGTGTCACTCGTTCGCAGGCAGAATGAATTCTCGCGCTATCGACAGCATCGGGGAATGTCCATCACCCACGATTGGGTGGACTGGCTGGGTGGCCTCCCCTTTGAGGTGGCGAGCGTGCCTGCTGTCACCAATTTCCTTGCCGAGCGGGGATTCGAGCGAATTGGTCTGAAAGCTACCCGCCGACTGGGATGCAACGAATTCCTGTTTCGGAAGTCGGCGCGGAATGAAAAAGCAGTTGCTCCGAACTGAATCGCAGCAACTGCTTTCTAGCGGGATCGAACCCGTCCAACTTTTTGAATCTGAGGGGCGTTGGTTTGCAATGCCCATCAGTTCGCTCGTGGTCCGGGATTCGCTACCCCGAATTTTGAAACCTCAATAGCCCCCAAACCGCGTTGAGTGCTCAGATCGGTGTACGGTCAGAAATTCAGGTAGATGCCAGAACGTCCGCCACCATAATAGCCGCGTCCGTAATAACCGGGGTATCCGTATCCACGGTAGTAGCCGCGACCGTAGTATCCCGGCCCATAGTAGCCACGGTAATAGCCCCGGTTTCCGCGGTATCCCGAGCGGAACCCGGCATTGTAGCCACGATTCCATCCTCGAGACCCGCCGTAGATGCGTACTCGTGCCGCTTCAGCAGAGTCTGCTCCGACCACGCACAACATCAGACCCGCTGCCAGCAATCCCCATAAGTACCGTTTCATTTCTGCTCTCCCTGTTTCAGACTTGAATTCATCAAGACATGCCTCGCTTGGAAAGGCATGGCGACTCATCAGTTCATGGAGGCGGCAATACGCAACAGCCGTACCAAAAATCCCGACCCAAGTCCGTAAGAGGGAAAAGACAGTCGGTTTCGTGCAAAACGATTCAAAGAAATTTCGACTTTGAGGCGTGAGGATGCATGCTGGTCGATGAGCGCGCAGAGTTCGAAGGGGCCCGGTCCGGACAATGCACCGCAGCGGGAGCTTCCATTGATAAATGGACCCGCGGAGAGTGCGAGGGACGTGCTCCGAGAACAAAGGGAGCGCGGCCACAGAATGAGCGCAACTCAGATCGATCAGAGGCGATCTGGTCGCAGCACTTTGACGATGGCGCTGTTGTCGAGTTCGCCCAGACCCGCTTCGACAGCCTGCTCCAGCAGCTGGCAATGGGTGGTCGACATTGGCAGGTCCACATTGGCCCGCCGGGCAGCATCCAGCATCAGCTTGACATCCTTCAGGTGCTGTGCGAGCCGCGCCTGCACGCTGAAGTCCTCTTCGATCATCTTCTGCCCCTTCACATCCATGGCCCGTGAGTAGGCAGCACTCCCCTTCAGAACTTCGAGGGCCGCAGCCGCATCGACCCCGAGGATGTCACTGAAAGCGAGCCCCTCTGCCAGTGCAGCGCGGTTCAGTCCCAGCACTAGATTGGTGACCAGCTTCATCTTGGCGGCGGTGCCACAGGCGCCGACGTGAAAGACCTGCTTTCCCAGGACGGGCCAGAGATCCGAACAGGCATCAAACGCCGCCCGTGCCCCTCCCACCATGACCATCGCTTCTCCCCGGCGGGTTTGCTCGCTGGAACCCGAGATCGGAGCATCGAGGTAGTTGACTCCCCTGCTGGCGAGTCGCTGTTCGATTTCGATGGTCTGCTCGGGAGCCCCCGTGGTGGTGTCGACCAGGAATTGGCCGGCGCGGAGCCCTGACTCCATTTTGGAAAGAACGTCCGAAACCACTTCGCTGGAATAGAGACTGATTACCAGCCGCTGACAGCTGGAGACCGGGTTGTCAGTCCAGACCGCCCCGCGTGAGATCAGGGGCTGGGCTTCTTCACGGGTCCGATTCCAGACATTGACCCGATAACCATGGTCCAGCAACCGCTCTGAGATGGCGGTTCCCATGAGTCCCAACCCGATCACCCCGACAACTTTATCCGGCATCGTCATCGCCCAGTTACGGCTCGAGCAGTTTGCTCTTTCCAATCCTTGCGCAGCAGGCGTTTCGAGTGAAGAAATGCGAACGTCTGCCTTGCAGGAACGAGTTCAGTAAAATTCAAAATACTCTTGGTTTAAACCAACTATTTCGAGGTCAGTTGGATATCAATCGTGTTTTTGCCCTCTTTGACTTCTTCCACGATGGCATCGGGCTTTCTGTAGCGGAGTGGAACCTTTTCGGGACTTCCCTGCGGGAATGCAGCGTCTTCCCCGGGGTACCACGAGGTCGACACTTCAACCGAGTGGCTTCCGATCTTGGCCCCCTTGGTGCCGATGGAGTACTCAAGGATATAGAAGCCATTGGCGTCGGCGACTGCAGTGGATGCGCGGCCACCCCCCTGTGGTGCAAACTGGACTTTAGCCATTGGCAGCGGTTGGCCATCCAGTGTCACGGTTCCCTCGACCAGACCAATTTCAGGACGGTCCGATTTTCCGCAGCCTGCCAGAATAAGCAGACAGGTCATGGCGGCCAGACAACTGGTACGGAGAAACGATGTGCAATCAGGAACGTGATGAGACATGGAGAGTACGACCTGTCGATCTGAAGAGAAGGCTCTGCCAGGTGAGAGAATTGTCACCGAGACAGGCCCATTGAAGAGCCTGCCCCGGCGTACCGTCGATTTCCGGAACCAGCTTTACGACGGGTCGTGGCCGGCTGCACCACGTCCGGCTGTCTTGAAGCCGGGGATGGCCCGTGGTGCAGTCTTGACCAACCGGAAAACTCCGTGACTCCTAGTACTCGCCGACGGGATTTCCATCATGTCGGGAAATCAGATATTCGAATGTACTTCTGGGTGCCGAACCCAGACCGGATTGCGGGCGATGGTCGATGTTCTCACTGATGAAGCGGACCGAACCATCGGCGAGCAGGAACTGAGCGCCCCCCGCATGCAGGCTGCCGTATCCACGTCCGTTGGCATTGATGAGGCGACTTCCCCCGGATGAGACAGTGCACATCCCGACGTTGTCATTATCTTCTGTATTGTCGTTGGCACCGAAGATCAAGGCAGCTTTCATGTTGACCGTTTTGAGGGCGGAACAGCGTTCTCCGAGGGCGAGAGTGTTACTCGCCCCGTCTGTGATGTCGCGAAGATTGATGCACCGCTGCCCCCAATCACCTGAGTTGGGAAACACTCCATTCGCAGGTGCGTTGTCAGAAGGACGATCGCGGTTTGTCTTGGTCGAGTGATTGGATGCCACATAGTTCGAACGGGACGTCGGCACCATGTTGCTATCGTTACCGGTCGTGCCGCACTTGGGGGTCATCCGCCATTCGGCGTTGAGTTCAGGCCCAATGTCGCTGGGGCAGCGGAACATTGGATACCCTTTCTGCATGACTTCGAGCATAGTCGCGTTCTGCACAGCCATGCACAGCTGCGTCGATCCGCCGTTCAGCATGTTGTAAGCAGGGGCCTGATCCAGATAGGGGAACAGTGCGAATCCCCAGGCCCACATATTAAAGCTTCCACCGTAATTATAGACGGTGGCAGAGGGAAACGCGTTGTAGACATCGTGGTAATTGTGCAGGGCCAGTCCCATCTGCTTCAGGTTGTTCTTGCACTGGGAGCGCCGGGCGGCTTCCCGCGCCTGCTGCACTGCCGGCAGCAACAGGGCGATCAGGACTGCAATGATTGCAATCACGACCAGGAGTTCGATCAGGGTAAAACCCTTTTTGGACTTTTGAGACGTGGCCATGGAGATCACCTTTGAAACAGGAAGCCCGTGAACGTTGCAACAGAAACGGCAAGAATTGCGACGACTGATGACTGAAGTGTCTCAGATGCATCGTCACATCAACATGCGATAACTGATAAATAGCTTGTGATTTTTGCCAGCGTCCGTAATCAGAACTCAGCTTCAACGACGTGGGGTGGTGTGCGCAAACTTCGTTAGCGAATGGGACTTACCGCTCCCCTGTAGGTGCTTAAGAGTCTCGGCTGATTGCTGAAGGATGTCCGCACCGGAGGAAGCAACGGCGCGCTCGCTGGAATTTGCAGTGTCGGATTTGCCAGTCTCTGAGCGTGGTCGGGAGCGTTTCCGTCACGCAATCACCACAAGTCGACACTCCCCAACCCTGACGAAGTCAGCAGTAAAAGCGCTCTGATGTGAGCATGTTGACCGCTGACTAATCCATTCCGGGCACATCAAAGTGCGATTGCGACCGCGCGGGAAACAGGCCAAGCGGGACCCGCAAGATGTCTGTCTGAACGGGAGGGCTGCATGGAACGCAGCCGAGTGGAACCGGAGAAAATGACGGCTGAAGCTGGAGAGTCAGCCCGGCCTCTAAAAAAGCGACGCTCTACCGTTTGCCGAGCCAGAAATAAGTCCCGGCTCCAGCGGCGGCCAGAATCAGAAGCGAGTACGAGATTGCCTGCCACGGGGACCGATGTGTTTGATTGAGACGAAGGGTCTCGATCGCCTGCCCTGCCGACGAGCGGACATCCTCACTCTCATCATGCTTCTGCGCGTTTAACAGCGCGCCGACAATTCTCTGCGACGGTCCCCCTGCCCGGCCCAGACCCCGGGCAGCAGCTGCGCGGACACTGGCGTCATCGTCCTTCAATGAACTGATCAGTGACTCCGTGGCGGTGCTGTGTTCAGCCGCCATTCCCCCCAACGCTTCCATCGCAGCGATTCGGATCTGGGTGTTCGGGGCGTTTGCTGCCTGATGCCATGCGACTTCCCAGTCGCTTTGTCCAGACCACCATTGCACACAATTCAGGAGCAGCGAGGCTGCCAAGGCGACCGCCAGAACCAGAGAGTTCCTCCGGGACTTCAGGGCCGACATGTTGGGAGCGGTTTTTTCCTCCAGTTCACGAGCGATCCGTTGCCCTTCGTCAAATGCCGGCTGGAGGTCCTGCAACGTCTCTTTGCGAGGAGTCGTGACCACAATTGTCTGATGCACGCTTCGCAGTTCGCGGGCAACGGCTGTGGCGCTTTCGTAACGGTCGTCCGGCTCCTTCGACATCAGTTTCAGGATGATGGACTCCAGCGCCACCGGGCAATCGAGTGCCTTGGCGGTCGCGCGGGGGGGAGCGCTGTAGCAGTGCAGGTGCAAGGTGGCCCCCGGAGTCTCTCCGACGAAAGGAGGCTCTCCGGTCAACAGTTCATAGAGGACGCAGCCGAGTGCATACAGGTCTGTTCGGGGGGTCACATCCTGTCCACGAATCTGTTCGGGGGCCATGTACAGGAATGTTCCCGCGGTTTTACCCGCGGCTGTGATTTTGCGCGCGGCGAGGACACTGGCCAGGCCGAAATCGCTGAGCTTCAGCTGGCCCGAAGGGGTGAGCAGGAAGTTGCTCGGCTTGATATCGCGATGGACGACTCCCTTTCCGTGCGAGCACTCCAGAGCGGCGCACATCTGCAGTCCGTAGTAAATCACCTGCTCCCAGGCCAATTTCCCGCGGCTCTGCAGTTTCTCGTCGAGGTTTCCCCCTTCGACCAGCTCCATGGCATAGAAACGGCGCTTGTCTTCGCACACTCCGCCAAAGCAGCGGACGATATTCGGGTGTCGCAGCGTCTTCAGGACGTCGAGTTCCCGTTCGAAGCGGGCCAAAGCGGTTTTATCGGTCACATCGCCCGGCAGCATTTTCAGAGCGACGTTGCGGCCATTGACCACATAGCGGGCGCGGTAGACGACACCCATTCCCCCTTCGCCGATCTGGTCCAGGATTTCGAAGGGCCAGATCCATCGGGAATTCGCGGACGTCGGTGGTGTCTGGAGACTCACGTGCATCCCCGCCGGCTGAGACATTCGAATCAATTCTATGAACGAGGAGCGCCCAGGGGGCCACAGATCCGTCAAACTTGAGCGTTCGGAGCACAAAATGAACGTTCAGGGGTTAGATCGGTTCCTTCTCGCGCAAGACTTGCGTCGTATTGCTACATGTCTCGTGTCGTCTGGTGTTTCAAAAAAATGCGTCGCACAGCACGCGAATTGCGAGTCACAAATCATCACATTTTCTGTGCAGTTTTTCGCAAATCCCGGAAAGTACTCTTTGGCGGCAGAGTGCCTGGACTTTTGTGGGATGAACCGAGAGTTTCGCTGCATATTTGAGTTGGGCGCACCTCAATCCCGCCTCTCCAGTGAAGATGCTGGAAATTTCGTGCCGGATCGAGGACTCTGGCGGAAAATCGCACTGACCTCCTGATGATACGACTCTGAGAGTTTTTGCCCACTTTTTTTATGAACTGGCCGCTCCTCCGTGAAACTTCGTCGCCTCGCTGAAGACTTTCGAGTGGATGAAGATTCCACGCTCCCCATTGGTGCGCAGGGGGAATTTGCCGTATACCGTTTGCACAAACGGCATTGGACCACGCTCGACGCTCTCGACCGCATCTCACGCGAGCTGCACCTCCCCCGTCGAAACCTGATGCACGCCGGCCTCAAGGATCGCCACGCCGAGACGTCACAGCTGATCACTGCCCGACGCGGCCCTCAGCAGTCCTTCCATAATGAACACTTCCGGCTCGAATATCTGGGGCAGTCACGCCGGGAAATTCGTTCGGACGACATTTCCGGCAACCGCTTCCATCTGGTTCTGCGGGGGCTCCGTCCCGAGGAAGTGGCGTCTGCCGGAGACGCCCTGCCTGATATCGCACGCTCGGGCGTGGTCAATTATTTTGACGACCAGCGGTTCGGCTCCTACTTCCCCGGTTGTGGATTTGTGGCGGAGCCCTGGCTACGAGGCAATTACGAGGAAGCGCTGCGGCTGACCTTCGTCGAGCCGGATGAAATTGATGACGCGGAAGAACGTGAGCAAAAGCGAATCCTCCGCAAACACTGGGGCGAGTGGGCCCTTTGCAAGCAATTGTTGGGTCGCTCGCACCGCCGCAGCATCGTCACCTTTCTCGACGACCGGAAGGGAGACTTCAAGGGGGCGTGGAGCCGGGTGAATAGCGATCTGCGGGGGTTGTTTCTCTCGGCGTTGCAGAGTGATCTCTGGAATCAGATTGTCAGCGAACTCGTGAAGGAAAAGTTCCCGGAGTCGCAACGCCAGCCACTGCAGCTGAAGCCGGGCCCAGTGCAGATCCCGACGGATCTGTCGGCGGAACAGGTCGCCCAGTTGTCTCCGCTGGAGATCCCCCTTCCTTCTGCCCGCCTCGAACTGGAACCGGGAGAGGTGCGGAATTGGATTGACCGGGGGCTGGCGGTGCGTGGCTGGAAGCTCGAGGAATTGAAAGTCAAATTCCCCCGAGACCGCTTCTTCGCCCGTAGTTCACGGCGGGTGATTTTTCCTGTCGAAGGTTTGACCTGGTCCTTCGCAGTCGACGAATTAAGCCCGACGCAGCAGAAGCTCGAGCTGGACTTCCTGCTGCCCCGAGGCTGTTACGCCACCATGGTTGTTAAACGGTTAATGCTGGAAGAAGAATCTTAGCGTCGATTTGAAGACTTCCTCAGGCAGATCATGATGCAGGCGAGATGAGGGCAGCCTTGTGAGGTGCAGCTGTGATGCTCATGCCGAACGAACAGCCGACGAAGCGGACTGATCAGCGCGATCAGGTGGCGCAGCCATTACGGACACTCTTTTTTCGGGGGTGGATGCCAAGCGTCGCAACAAATTCAAAACTTCCTTGTCACGCATCCTTCGGGGAATGCGATTTATTAATCATAAAGGGAGGTTTTACAAAAGTCTGATGAAGTAATCTGTAGTGGTCGCACTATAGAGATCTTTGTGCGAAGACGCTTATTGCATCAATGCTGGATATGTGATTAGGAGTCTTTATGGGACGGATGAATGGCCGTGGGATCCTGCCGGGCGCGTCCCGACAAGGTTTGCCAATTTTCCTGACGAGAGAAGAGTGATCTGCTCAGTCCTCGCGATTTCTTTGGGGCCTCTGAGTTGAAGGAAATAATACAAAGAAATGTGATCAGGCCGGCAGTCCATCGATCAGATGGAGGCCTGGATGGCCAATGCCGCTCCCAGGGGGCCGAGGCCACATTGCAGGAAAAGAATTACAGAAAGCGATGGTTGGTGGAATCATTCATGAGTGGCCGAAACGGGCCACCGGCTCAGCATTGACCAGCCGCAACGACTGGAGCCTGTTTGGAGGATCAGCCCTTGGGGTGCTGGCCTACGCACCTGCGGCGTTAGCTGCATCCGAATCAACCTCCCCACCTTTTGATAAAGGCCCAGAACCTTATTTCGACTTAGACCGAACCGGAACGACAATGTCCAACTTGTTTCCCGTCACTGGGACCTGCACCGTCATCGTGTACTCAGGGAACAGGGGTGGGACGTCTTCCTCCTCATCGTTCGGATTCTTCATCTTCGACTTGTCGAACCCAGAAACCCGTACCAGAAACTCGCCAGAGGTCGGTCCGTTCGGGCCGCTCACAAAGACCCCGTTATTGACCGCCATATAACTCGCGCGGGCTGTCATTCCAGCGTCCGCGGTCGGTTCAAAGATGATCGTTCCCAGTTGAACCGGCTGGCCGTCGTATGTCACCGTTCCGGAGATCGGAACACGCTCGATGGTTTCTCCTTGCTGACATCCCGCAGCGAGGCCAAGGATCAGAAGGAACATCCCCAGAGAAGTCGGTCTTGAATTGGATATCATCGAACTACTTGCTTACTTTCGGGCATTTGCAAGAGAACGGGCTGGCAATTGACAACATCGCCAGCCCGCGGACAACAGTGCCCATCGCAATTCGCTGCCGAAGTGCAATGGAATGTTCATCAGACAATCGGTAGCGGATCGCTACCCCGAATTAGGCGCTCGGCGTCAGCAGTTGCTGCTTTTAGACTCCGAAACACCAAGTCTCCTCCTTTGGGAGCGAAAATGTGTGCATCGGGTTCAGGCTGCTCAGGGCGAGAAACCACCCGCGGGCAGTCCGTCATCCATTGCCCCCAGGCCGCGGATCACATTCACGTTCATATTTTCACTGAAAAAATGAACCGATCCGTCTGCCATGAGAAGATGTCCGCCGCCAACGTGATAGCTGCTGTAGCTCGTCTGCGCGAGTGTATTGTGCAACCCATTGCTGAGGGCAATCACCAGTTGCGACACTTCCGGACCGGCGTTAATTCCGAAGCGGACTCCTGCCAGGCTACCCGGCACGTTATTGGAAGCATGATCATTACGGTACGCGCTTCCCCAGCCTCGAATCAATTCGAGACCGTTGTACATCGTCTCCCCCACCAGAATCGTGTTCGAAGCCCCATCTGTGGCATCTCGCAAAGAACGGGTTTCATTAATACTGAAGAGCCCGTTCTTCCAGATTCCACCCTTCACCACAATGTTAGACGCCCCAATGTTGCAGACAAAGGAGTTCGACCCGTTGTTGGCCGTGGAAAAGGTGTAGGGAGGGATGGTGCCACCCGTGCAGCCATAGTAGTTGTTCACGGGCACCCCGGGGATGGCATCAGACGCAGCCCAACCCGGTGGAACCCAGTTCGGAACCCCCGGAATAAAAGTCGGACACTGAAACGCCGGGATATTCGTCCAGAGCGGCCCCGAGCGATTGTCCTTATCGAAGTTTTGCGGCGCGGTCGTGGAATCGTACGTCGTAGGGAACGGTGCCGTCATAACCAGGGAGTTATAAACGGCCGTTTGTTCGATGAAGGGGAGAATCAAAACAGGCCACGGCGCCCCTCCGGACTTGGGGGAGGAACTACCGGCTCCTCTGTAACATCCGTTTTTGTCGACAGAGAGATGGGTAATGTTGCCGTTGGGGAACACTTTGTGGGTGTCGTGGTAATTGTGGAGGGCCAATCCAATTTGCTTTAAATTGTTCTTGCACTGCGATCGACGGGCTGCTTCACGAGCCTGCTGCACTGCAGGCAGGAGCAAAGCGATCAACACTGCAATGATGGCGATGACCACGAGCAGTTCAATCAGCGTGAACGCTCGGGTACGTTTCATTCGGCTGGACATGGAATCCTCGATTTCAATGACAAGTTTACCAGAAAACGGAAAGCAAATTGAAAACGGACACTGGCTTGACGGCAATGAGACGCATCTACAAACATCGTTATATTCATGTTGCCGCGGACATGTCTTCTCGAATTCTGCTGTAAACTTGTCGTTTTTAAAGATTTTCGGGGAGTTTTGAAGGGGAATGCCTTCGTGGAAAAGTCCTCTTGAACATGGGAAGTGGTGGCAGTAAAAGAGAATCCTGAGTCCGAGGTCGCGAACGAACATTTTCCTGGAAGTCGCGACCCTGTCGACTCGGATCGGATGCAATACGTCTCGCCGTGGTCGTATCTGAAGAAACGCTAGAGGTTTACGCAGGAACAGCTGCTGACGGTCTGGTTCAGCGTGCTTATCGGAAGTCGACCTGCCGGGGTGATCAAGTTTCTGGCGGGCTCAGAGGCGTCGTGGGAACGGATCGGGCGCAAGGCGGCGACGTAATATTTCACGCTCAGGAGGTTCGCCGACCGCTCCGGTGCGCTGAACATCGTAGGTGTGATGCTCCACGGACTGGTGCGGAAATTTGCTTTGGATGCTGAGAAAGTGGCCGTCGATTTCACCGGGAGGAAGACTCCCTTGGCCAGTGCTCACTCTCAGTCTCGCAGCGGGAAAAGCCGACGAAACATATGAAACTCTCAGTCTGTGTGTGGGTGGGATCACCGATTCGCCGTGGACGGGTGGGGTTTTGCGGGCTCGTGAAGATCCTGATTTTTCCCAAGTCAGCAATCATCGTCCTGAACTAGTTTCGCGGCAATCGTGGACTGATGGCAATGATCACGCATCTCCTTCAGCGGCTCGGGGCTCTCCGATCTCGAATGACCCCGCCACGTCCGGCGGAATCGCAATGAGCCTCCCTTCCCGGAGGTCAACAAAGGCCCAGTTCGTTTCCGCGCGGGCCATCAGCTGTTCTCCCCGATAGACCTGGTACTTTCGCAGCGAGGTGAATTTTTTCATGTCGGCGACCCAGGTCTTCACTACGATCGATTCTCCGGCAAACAGCGGTCGGCGATACTCGATGAAATGTGTGCGCACCACCCAGGCCCAGTTCCGGTCCCGGTAGGCCTCTCCCGACCAGCCCTGAAGCGTTGAGTGAGCAATCGCCGCGTCCTGCAGCCATTGGAAATAGGCGACGTTGTTGGCATGTCCCTGCTGGTCAATCTCTGTCGCGGCGACGGTGTGTTCGAAGTGAAAAAACAAAGGCATCCGTGGCTTTCATTCGTTATCAGGCGGGCGGGCTGGTATACTGCAGTCAGTCGTTGATTCCCGGGGCGAGTCCCCGCGCAGCGGCGATCCTGTCGAATTTTTTTGAGTCCTACCTGTTTGTGGTTCTGTCTCGAATTCCAGGAGTGCAACTCGTTCCGTGCCGCCGGGGAGGCTTGCCGAGTCTGTGGCGCCCATCAGTTCAACGGCGTTGCGTCTGAGTCTCCACGCTGAGGATGGAGGGAATTGTGTTCCGGGACGGGTGTCGGTTGAGGATTCGTGGCAGACGATCCTGACTGCGCGTCGGCCGAGGCTGTAGTGATCCGGCTGGCTCCGTGCGGGTTTTGCTCCATGTGCATCCATCGTCCGGGAGTATGTAACATGTCGGGTCGTCGATGCCTATGTCTGGTACTGCTCTTCACCCTTTGGGTGACGGGATGCGACAAGCTGAAGAAGCCTGAAGCTTCCCCTGCTGCCGAGGCCTCTGCGCCGACCACCCCCCTGCCCGCCCCGGTGGAGCCGGCCCAGTCACCGGTGACGAAGACTCCACAAGAGACCATCGATGCGTTTCTGGCGCTTCCCACCTGGCAACGGAGCGACCAGCATCTCGTTGAACTGGCAGCACTCCCTTCGGGGCTGGAGCAGATTCGCGAGCTCGATCTGTCGAAAAGCCCTGTGACCGAAGCGGGGTTGCAGCAGTTGAACAAGTTTCCGGAACTGAAACGGGTCAACCTGTCAGATACGCGGACGTCCAACGATTCACTCCGGTTCGCCTCACAATGGCCTCGACTGGAGGAATTGTTGCTCGACCGGACAGCTGTCGACAGCAGTGGGCTGGCTCACCTTTCCAAGGCGACCGGTCTCAAGCGGCTCACCTTGTCGAGCGCTCCGATTAATGATCCGGGACTGCAATCGCTGGAATCGTTGACCGGCCTCGAGTCACTGGTGATTGACGGCAATCCGAACCTGATGGGACAGTCTTTCGGGTTTCTGATTGAGCAACACCGGTTGTCAAAGTTGAGAGAGTTGAATGCCAATGGAACACGGATCGGTCTCTACGGGCTTGGAAACGCGGGTGCGATGAAAGATCTGGAAGTACTGCTGGTGTCGCAGGCCGGGATTTCAGATGCTGTCCTTCGTGAAGTTTCCACCTGTCCCAAGCTCAGGCAACTCGACATTCGAGACAACGCGGTCACCGACGCCGGTGTGAAGACGCTGGCGAAATTGCGTCAACTGAAGGAGCTGAATCTGGCGAATTGCCGCGCTGTGACCAATCAGTCGCTCGCTGCCTTCAAGGGGATGAAGCAGTTGGAACGGCTCGACGTCAGCAATACCGCCTGTTCGGGAGATGCGGTTCGGGAACTGGCGACCCGCTTTCTTCCTGACACGGTGATCGTCTTCAATGGGGAAGAATTTTAAATCAGGTTGCACTTGCCGGTCCCCGGCGCGCGGGTGTGAAGCCGGAGGATTGATCCCGGATCGCCCCGGATCGAAAGCCGCTCGCAGGTTGCCGCGCTGAATCTTGCTCAGTGAACATCTGTGTGAGGGAAAGGCCCCCTCCGCTCCGCAGTGGCGGTCGAAGTACGGGAACTCCGATGGAACGCGCCTCAGCTGGATCTGCGATGAATCGCCCGAGGGAGACTGCCTGCGGGCCGCCAGGAACAGCCGCTCGTATCCAGCGGCGGGGCGAGACGTTACAATGAGAAGCCAGATCGTGCTTGTGGTAGAATGTCGGTTGCGGTACGTTAACGTGTTGATTTGAACGAGTTCAGCTTTGGAGAAAATGGTATGGCGTCGACACGTGCTCCAGCGGTGGCCGAGGTCTTGTGGGAACTCAAACGAGCAGACAAAGTGGCCCGCTACGGTGTCATTGCCGCGCGCGCCGGCTTCAACGCAGGAGCCAAAGGGCGTGCTATGGAGACCTGTCTCAAGACCGTCCGCAAGGAGTGGCCGCACCTGGACTGGTGGCGAGCGATTCCCGATGACGGAACCCTGCTGCAGGGTGATGAACAGGCGACCGAACTCAAAGGCTGGGGTGCTGATGTGACTCCCGCCAAGGATTCTCGCGTTTCCGTGCTGGTCGACGAATCTCGCATCATGGTCTGGGATCTGGCCCCCGCCTCGGCCAAGGTCGAGGTCGCAACGGCTGCGGAATAGTCCCGAGCGGTATCCGGCCCTCTCCTGAAGAGAGGGCTGTGACGAGAAGTACTCGCAGCGGATTGTCTTGGCTGCCCCCGGTTGGGGAGATGGCACGGAAGCGGTCATCAGGATGATGAATCAGTCATCAAGGAGCGACTGAATGAAGCTGAGATATTGGGGCAGTTGTCTGCGCCGGGAAGCCCGACTCTGCCTGTTGGTCCTCTGGGGAATCTGCTGGACTCAGGTCGCCTGCGCCCAGGATGAGCCCGTCCGTCTCGCCGAACCGCAGAACGATCAGCGGGTTTTCGCCACGCAGTCCCAGATTGCGACCACCGGCAAAGTGCTAACCGCCAAGGTCGGCGGGGGCAAAGATGAACTGCCGCTCACAGCCACAGCCGATTTCCGCTTTCTGAGCCGTCGGCTTCCGCCGGCTGGGCGCGACGCCGAGGCACTGCGTGCTGTGCGGCAGTTTGAGGTCGCGAAGCTCGAGACCGACGTTGCGGGACTCAAGACTCCGGTAGCGCTCCCGGGAGATCGCCTCCTCATCGTGGCCAACGGCAACCGCGAAGGGGTCAACAGCTACAGCCCACAGGGTGCCCTCACCCGCGAAACTCTCGATCTGCTGGAAATGCCCGGCGATCCGCTCGCCTTGCAGGCCTTGCTCCCCCTGTCGGAAGTGAGCCTCGGGCAGGAATGGGCGCCTTCGGACTGGGTGCTGCAGATGCTCTCGGGAGTCGAGGCGGTCGAAACATCGGAACTGAAATGCAAGCTCGACCAGTTGACCCCCGCCGCAGCCAAAGTGACCTGGCGAGGCAAAATCAAAGGGCAGCGTCTCGGAACCAACACGACCGTCGAACTCATTGGCGGCATGATCTTCGACCGCGAAGCGAACATGATCTCCAGAGCGAAGGTCGCCTATACGATCACCTCCGAGATCGGAGCCGTCAATCCGGGGCTCGAAATGCAGGTGACCGTGAGTCTGACGCGGGAAGTCTCGCCCAACTCAGGTCAGTTGACTGACGCGCTCGTGCAATCGATCCCGCTCGAGCCGGATGACAAATCCGAATTGCTCGTCTTTCGGGCCGAGCCCTGGGGGCTGCAGCTGCGGCATGCCCGCAACTGGCATCTGTTCCAGGCGGTCTACGATAAGCAGGCGCCCGTTGCCATTCTCCGTCTGGTCAATCTGGGGAGCCTGATTGCCCAGTGCAACCTGACCCCCCTGGAGCGGGGAAGTCCCTCGGATCCGGTTCCGCTCGACCAGTTCGAGGCCGATATCCGCAGATCATTGGGGGCTCGCTTCCAGTCGATTACCACTCGTGAGCAGATTCCCACCGATGACGGTCGCCGGATCTTTCGCGTGGCCGCCACCGGGCAGGTGGAGATGGCCGGGGCCAAGGCCGCTGTCACCGTTCCGATGGTCTGGATCTATTATCTGGTCGCCCATCCGGACGGACGTCAGGCGTCGTTCGTGTTTTCCATAGAACCGGAATTGCTGGAACAGTTGCAGGATCAGGATCGTGAAATCGTCACGAACCTGGAATTTTTGACTCCTCAGACGGTCTCCCGTTAGGCATATCTTCTTGGTTGTTCAGCGGTTCGGCGACAGGGACACGGTCTCTCACCGCTTGCATCTCCGGCCGTTGATCCAGCGGGGAACATCCGGTCTTGGGGGTCTGCCGATTTGTCATGGCAGCCCTTTTGCATGGGATGAACGCTGCTCGCGAACCTGAAGATCGGCTAAACTGCTGTTTCACAATCCCGGAGAGACGCAGCTGCAAGCTCGGCTCAATATCTTCAGTTGCACAAGAGGAGCGGATCGCGTGAATATTGTGGTGATCGGGACCGGCTATGTGGGGCTGGTGAGCGGAACCTGTCTGGCGGACAGCGGCAATGACGTCACCTGTATTGACATCGATGCCGGGAAAGTGGCCCGATTGAAACGTGGCGAGATCCCGATCTATGAGCCGGGACTGGAAGAAATGGTCCGCCGCAATGTCCAGGCGCAGCGGCTGAAATTCGATACCTCCGTCGCGGCTGCTGCTCCCGAGGCGGACTGCATCTTCATCGCGGTCGGAACCCCCCAGGGAGACGACGGCGCTGCCGATCTGACTTACGTGTTCAAGGCGGCGGAGTCGCTCGCCCCGTATCTGCGGGAAGAGACGATCGTCATTATCAAGAGCACTGTCCCCGTCGGTACCAACCGGGCGGTGAAGCGCCGACTCGACGAGCTGACCGGGCGCGATGTGAATGTCGCTTCCAATCCGGAGTTCCTCAAGGAAGGGGCCGCGATTGATGACTTCAACAAACCGGATCGTGTGGTGGTCGGGGTCACCAAGCCGGAAGTGGCTGAGGTCCTCCGGCAGTTGTATCTCCCCTTCCTGCGGACGGAACACCCGTTCCTGTCGATGGGGCTGGAAAGCGCTGAGATGACCAAATACGTCGCCAACTGCATGCTGGCGACAAAAATCAGCTTCATCAACGAGATGGCCAACCTGTGTGAACGGGTCGGTGCCGACATCAATGACGTGCGACGCGGAATTGGCCACGACCAGCGGATCGGGTTTTCGTTCCTGTTCCCCGGGGTGGGTTACGGGGGCTCCTGTTTTCCCAAGGATGTCCGGGCGCTGATGGCGACCGGGCGGCACCACGAGTTCGAAACGACACTCCTGTCGGCTGTCGATGCCGTGAACGTCCGCCAGAAGCAGGTGCTGTTCCAGAAGCTGCACGACTTCTTCAAAGGGGATCTCAACGGCCGCAAGATTGCCGTCTGGGGACTGGCGTTCAAGCCCAAGACGGACGACATCCGCGATGCCCCGTCACTGGAACTGCTCCGCAAGCTGATCGAAGCCAAGGCGGAGATCCATGTTCACGACCCGGTGGCGATGGACAACGTCCGCGAGGTTCTGGGAGCCGCGGTCACGTACCATTCCCACCAGTACGACACTCTGCGCGATGCGGACGCCCTGGCGATCGTCACCGAATGGAATGAGTACCGGAACCCGGACTTTGATTACATCAAACACGTGATGAAGGCGCCGGTGATCTTTGATGGCCGCAATCTTTACGACCCCAACCGGATGACCCATCTCGGCTTCGAGTATTCCGGGATTGGCCTCAAAGGGGGCTGATCCACGCGCCCATGGAACTCAGGCAGATTTCCGAAGCCGCTCCTGTCCCGATCCGGGGTATGGGCGGCTCTTTTGTTGCGACGACATCGCCAAGCCGGCGCTGGTCAGCTCACAGGCAGCGCGATGCGGGTCGGCTCGCTACTGCAGTTGCCGTGCGTAGTCCGCCACCGTTTCGATAGCGACCCGCATCCGGGCTTCATCGATTTCGTGGACATCCAGCGGATCGCCGATGTTCCGCAGCATCGTCAGCGTCAATCGGCCTCCGAGATGCTGGCGAAACTCTTCCAGTCCCGCGAACAGGCTGCGGGTGTCACGCAGGGCAGGATGATCGAGTTGCAGTCCCAGCTGGCTCAGGCAGTTCAGCACGCGGCGTGCATCCTGCTCGGGAAACCCGTGTACCAGTGAGGAGTAAACGGTGTCGATGGCCACGCCGATGCCCACCGCCTCACCGTGCCGCAGTTCGAACTGGGTCATCGGTTCGAGCTTGTGAGCCGACCAGTGACCGTAGTCGAGGGGCCGGGCTTCGAGGGCTTCAAAGGGATCGCCCCCTCGAGTGATGTGAGCAAGGTGCAACTCGGCCGATTTCCGGATGACCGGCCGGGCTGCCGTCATGTCCCGGGCGCTGATGCGCGTTGCCAGCGATTCGATGCGGGCAAACTCTTCCGGGCTCCGTAAGAGCGAGACCTTGACCGCTTCCGAGAATCCGCAGCGGAAATCGCGATCACTCAGCGTCGACAGCATCGACTCGTCGTTGATCACTCCCCAGGGAGAGGCAAAGGTGCCGATCCAGTTCTTTTTGCTGAACAGGTTCACACTGTTTTTTACGCCGACGCCGGAGTCCGCCTGGGCCAGTGTCGTCGAGGGAATCCGGATCAGGCGGATTCCCCGGTGGGCAATCGCTGCCGCAAAGCCGACGCAGTCGAGGACAGCACCTCCTCCGACAACGATGACATAGCTCCGGCGGTCGAGGTCGACGGCATGAATGCACTTGAGCATTCGTTCCACAATATGAATGTCGTTCTTGACCGCCTCTCCACCCGGGCAGATCTGCACGTTGCCCCGCATGTTGAAGCGGTCACGGTGATTCGCCGCAAAAGCGCGGATTCGCGCTGGCAACTGCGGCTGTGCCTCGGCGAGAAATTCGTCGAGCCAGAACTGCACCTTGGGGAGCTGATCCCCCGAGGGCTGGATCAGATCCGCGAGGACCTGTTGATCGCGGCCGAAGATCTCTTCGGTGAAACGCAACCGGTGGACGAACGGAACCGAGAACGGGATGTCCAGAGAGTCGGGATCGCGAGCAGTCATGCAGGGAGGCTGGCGGGGCTGTCGGCGGGAGCCGATCATCAGTCGCAACGGGCGGGACTCACACGCATCTGGAGATATTCTGATTCATCGTCAGGGGGACACGCAAGCGTTCGCAGATCTCCGTCTGGGCTGCCAGGATTTGATCGAGTGCCGGACTCAGTTCTCCATCTGCAGCCACAGGCACTTGAGATATTCGGTTTCCGGGCAGGCCAAGGAGACCGGATGGTCGGGTGCAGCGCCGCTGCGCAGCAGCAGCCGGGGCTGACGCTCTGTCACAGCCGCACGGGTTGTTCGGAAGAACTCATCCATTGAGAATAATCCGGAGCAGCTGCAGGTCAGCAGAATCCCACCCCGCTTCACCAGCGTCCCGGCCAGTTTGTTCAGGTCGAAGTATTTGTTCTGTCCTTCCCCCGCCTCGTCCCGATTGCGGATCAGTTTGGGAGGATCGAGGATGATGACATCGAACTGGCGTTCGTTCCGCTGCATGTCACGCAGGTAAGCGAAAGCGTCGGCATGCACGAATTTGATCGAGGCTTTGTTGAGCTGGGCATTGCGACGGGCAAGTTTGACCGCTTCTTCGTCTAGATCGACGGCGGTCACTTCGCTGGCTCCTCCCTTGAGGGCGTTGAGGGCGAAGCCGCCGGCGTAACTGCAGAGATCGAGCACTGATTTCCCCGCGCAAAAATCTCTCAACCGCAGCCGGTTATCGCGCTGGTCACAGAAGAAGCCGGTTTTCTGTCCCGCGAACGGCTGGATTTCGTACTGAATGCCATGTTCGGTGATGGTGACCTTCTTCGGCACGGAGCCCGACGAAAAGCCCTCGGCCGAGAAGCCTTCCTGTTCGAGAGTGCTGGGCCCTGGTCGAACAACCCAGTGGGGGACTCCTGCCACCTCGGCCAGCAGTTTCCCGATCGCTTCGCCCCGCTGGAACATCGCCAGCGTGAAGGCTTCGATCGAGATGATATTGTCAAAGCGATCGGCGACCAGTCCCGGCAGGTGGTCCCCTTCCGCGTTGAGAAGCCGATACGCGTTCGTGGTGTTGCCGAGTCGCAACCGGTCCTGCCGCAACTCGACCGACTGGGCGAACCGCGTCTGCCACCAGTTGTCAGCGGCCGGTGATTCATGGAATGACAAAATACGGACTGTCGCTTCCGCACGGGGATTCCAGAGACCGAAGCCGACCGGCTCATTGGCTTCGGTGATGACCCGGACGAGATCGCCATGTTTCGCGCGCGGGTCGACATCCGCAATTCGCTTACGGAAGACAGTGGGATGGCGGGTGGAGGATTTCAGCCGGACGACGGGCAATGGTTGTGCGGCATCGTCGGTCAGCGGTCGCTGCAGACAATGGGAAGGGTCGAGCGGGAAGCGGGCTTCGCGTCGATAGCTGGAATTGCGAAATTGAGGGGCGGGTGGCCGGGACACGTGACTCTCAGTCGTTGATGAACAGGAAATGCAGGCGGGATCTCACGGGAGAATTGGAGACTTCCCGACCGAAATTCAACTTCAGGTGGATATGGTCAGTCGTCATGGTCCCCCTGCCGCAACAACAGCCAGCCCCGCCACAGGTATTCCAGTCCGGAATAAAGTGTGATCAATACCATCACCCAGACCAGCACGGTGCGGAGACCTAAAAAGATCGACAGCTGATTTCCCAAGGTGGACTGCACCAGCGGACTGAGGGACAGCAGGCAGAACGGAATCGTGATGGACTGCAGCAGCATTTTGAGTTTGCCACTCCACTTGGCGGAGAAGTCGACGCCATAGCCTTCCAGCACGGAACGGAGCCCCGTGATGAACATTTCGCGACCGATGACAGTGAACGTGACCCACGGACCGATTCCGCTTTCCGGACGCTGCGTCAAAAAGATCAGCGTTCCTCCGACGATGATTTTGTCGACGAACGGATCGAGAATGCGCCCCAGGGGGGTGACCTGATTCCAGATCCGCGCGAGATGGCCATCGACATAGTCGGTGATGACCGCAAACACGAAGACGCAGGTGCAGAGGATCCACGCCTCGCCCCAGTCGATCAGGAACAGGACGACGAACGAGAGCAGCAGCCGCAGCAGCGTGATCAGATTGGGAATGTTGAGCGAACGGGCCGAAGTCAGTTTCCGGGCGACGGAAGCGGACGCATCTGAGGGAGGCCGTTTCACTTCTGCAGGAATCGTCATGACGGAGATGAAACTCGCTTCCAGGGGTTTCATGGGGATCTGGCAACTGTGGTCTCACAGCCGCCAGTCTGCTTGATCAGGCCCGTGTCCCCCGCCCCGTGGAACGTGACCCGTGGGACGTGACCGCTCTACTCTTCACTTGAGACAACCGCGACCAGATCATACTCCTGTGCTGCCTGAATCGTGACCGGCACCATCTGGCCCGCTTCCAGCCCGGCCCCTTCGACATACACCACGCCGTCGATCTCCGGCGCATCGGCAAAGGTCCGGCCGATCCAGACATTCTCATCTTCTGTCGGGCTGTCGATGAGGCAATCCAGCTCGTAGTCCACCAGACTTTCGCCGAAATCGAAGGCGATCTCCTGCTGGCATTCCATCAGGGCGTCGCGGCGTTCCAGCTTGACCTCTTCGGGGAGATGTCCATCCAGTTTGACCGCCGGCGTTCCAGGCTCCAGCGAATACGGGAAGACACCCATCCGTTCAAACCGTGTTTCGGTCACGAACTCGCGGAGCTCTTCGAACTGCTCGTCCGTCTCCCCCGGGAAGCCGACGACAAAAGTCGTCCGCAGCACCAGATTCGGAACCCGTTCCCGCAGCTTGGTGACGAGCTCGACCGTCTTTTCCCGATTGACCCGCCGCTGCATCCGCTTGAGCACCTGACTGTTGATGTGCTGCAGCGGCATGTCGAGATAGGGCAGAATCCGACTCGATTTGGCGATGGTGTCGATGAGTTCATCAGTGAAATTGACCGGATACAGGTACATCAGCCGGATCCAGTCGATTCCCTGAACCTGCTCCAGTTCCCGCAGCAGCTGCGCGAGACGGACTTCGCCGTAGTAGTCCATTCCGTAGTAGGTCGTGTCCTGGGCGACGAGGATCAGCTCACGCACTCCGTCGGAAGCGAGTTCGCGGGCTTCCTGCAGCACCATCTCGATCGGCTTGGTGACGTGCTTGCCACGCATCGAGGGGATAGAACAGAACGTACAGGTCCGGTTGCAGCCTTCTGAAATCTTGAGGTAGGCGAAGTGACGCGGCGTGATTCGCAGCCGGGCGCGATCATCGAGAGCCCGCACCGCCGCGGGGCGAAACAGCTCTCGCTGCTCCCGCTGTCCGCCGACGAGACGGTCGGCCACCTTGGTGATTTCATCACGGCCGAAGACGCCGACGATATGGTCGATCTGCGGCATCTCGTCCAGCAGACTTCCGCCAACCCGTTCCGGCAGGCAACCGGCAACGATGACTCCGCGGGTTTTTCCCTGGGCCTTCAGGTCGAGCATCTCCTGAATGACCGCCTTCGATTCCTTGCGTGACTCGTCAATGAAGCCGCAGGTATTCACGATGACGAAGTCGGCCTCTTCCGGATTGGAGACCAGCGCGTAACCATCGACCGCCAGGCTCCCCAGCATTTTTTCGCTGTCGACCAGATTTTTCGGGCAGCCCAGGCTGATAAACGCGTAGGTCCCCTTCCCCCCTCCTTTGCCGGTCGGCAAAAGAACGGGGCTGGGCAGGTCGTCGAGAATCGGGAGATCCGTCATGGCTCAATCGTACGGAAGGTCAAATCGGGTAGTGTTTTAGGAAGAAGGTGTCCGACGATCGTCTGAGGTGCGGATGGAGGATTCGGGTCGGACGTGCGCGAAAGCAATTTCGGGATCGCAGCGGCTCAGGTTATTTTAACGCCTCGCCGGGTGGATTTCGATGAGAAACACCTGCTTCGAGGGGGGCTGATTCCGGATTGAAGAGGGACGCTGGAGCATTGTGACTTTTGATCGCCCGGTTCCCGCCACCCGGAAGTCAGTCTTTCATGACACGAAACACTGGCTGCGCGGGCGCAGCACGGGGCACCCTGCTCTAGCGGGCATCGGCCCCCAGCAGCCCGGCGTCAACGGCACTCCCCGACAGCCAGAGGATCAGCATCTCCAGCTGCAGATTCTCGGGAAGTCGGCTTCCCCCCTTGAGTCCATAGTCGGCCCGGGCGAGCATCTCCAGAATCTGCTCGGCACGTTGCCGTTTGACTCGTCGCAGGTAGTTCTCCGCGTTGGCGATATCCCGGGGGAAGACCCCGGCCTCTTTGAGGGCCTCCTTCAAGGCCTGTCCGCGTCGGCTGCGCTCGACCGCGATTGCAAATTTTCGGAAGACGTAGTTGATTCCCCCCAGAATTTTCGGACCCGGCTCGCCCGCATAGAGCAGCTTGCTGAGGCAGTTCAGGGCGACTCCCGGATGACCGTCGCGAATGGCATCAATCATGTGCCACGTGGTTTCCGCCTTCCAGCCGCCGACGAGCTTCCGGACATCTTCCGCGGAAATCTTCTCCCGCTCCCCAGCGTAGGAGGCGAGCTTCCCCAGCTCCTGATCGAGCAATCCCAGTCCCGTTCCCGCCAGTTCGACCATCAACTGGGCGGCATCCCGGCTGAGTTGTTTCCCGTGCTGCTCCTGGGCTTGCTGCAACAACCAGTTAGTTAACGGGGGGCCCGTCAGTTCGGAACAGTCGATATCCAGTCCATCGGCGTCGACTTTCTTGGCGAGTCGGGTGTTTTTCCGCCACGTTTTGACATCGAGAACCAGCACCGATTTTTTGCTCGGCTTGTCGGCGTAGCTCTCCAGGCTGGCCCGATGCTCGGTGATGAAGTCGTCCGCGTCCTCGACCAGAATCAGCTTGCGGTCTGAAAACATGGAGACCATCAGCAGCTCATCACGAATCGTCTTGAAGTCTGCATCCTTCCCCCCGTAGCGCGTCAGTCCGATCGACTGATCGAGCGGGGAATTCAGGATCTGCTCGCACAAGAGGGCCAGGGCCGCCTGTTTGAGGTGTCGCTCGCCGCCGTGCAGGACGATCAGAGGAACGTTCTGGGCGGCTTTCGCCTTGCGGGAGAATTCCGTCGCGTGCATGAGAGAAAGATTGACCGAAAAAGGTGTTTGGCCGTAGAGTCCTGCCGCTGGACGGCTCCGCTGGCCGTAGCCGGTTCAGACGACTGATAGATTTTCTCGCCAGCTTACCGGATTCCACGCCCTTTTCTCCATCCGCAGCCCTGAATTGTGGCCATGCTGACCTCATCGGACCCATCGCTGTTCCCGATGCTCCCGATTGAGGGGAACGGCGATTTCCGTTGTCCGGGGGAATCGCAGCCGATTTCACGTTCTGTCCATTTGGCGCGACTGGCTGCCGGATCGACCGCCTGCCGCGAATGTCCGCACCGCGAAGAGCAAGGTTCGCTACCCCGGCACATTTCTCGCCGATTATCGACCACCGCCATTCAGCCGGTTCCCGAACTGATCAGCCGCGATGGCCTGCGCGGCATTTATCTGAATCAGCTGACGCGTGAAAAGCTGGCGGGGATCGTGGAGCATGTTCTCGACCTGATTGACGAACAACGGATGTCCACAACCGCCACGGCTGCCGAGTCCCGCGGTCCCCTGCGGATTCTCGTGGGATACGACTTTCGACCCTCATCCCCCGATCTGGCGATTGGTGTGGTCGCGGCGCTGCGTCGCTGGGGCTGTGAGATCGGAGATCTGGGATCGACGACCCGTCCTGCTTTCGCATTTGCGACCGAACGTCTTCGGCCGCACGCGGCGCTGTATCTGACCGGTGGAATTCTGCCTCCTGCCTGGACAGGTCTCGATCTCCTGGACCGGCAGGCCATTCCGTGGTGCTTCCCGGGGGAACTGCAGCGACTGCAGAGTCGACTCGCCCGGCAGCCGGCCAGAACTGTCCGGACACAGGGGACCTGTCAGCCGCTGCGTCTGCAGGGAGAGTATGAATCGACGCTGTCCGAACACTTCCACGCGATTCGCCCGCTGCGGCTGCTGATCAGCTGTGTCGATCCGCTGGTGCGGGACCTGTTGCAGCGCTTGCTGGTCCGGACTCCCTGCAGTATCACCCTCTCTTCCGCAGTGGTCGGGCCTTCCGGCTCCCGCAGCGAACGGGACTTTGCTGATGAGATCTGCTCCCGCTATGCGGATGCCGGTCTCGTGATCGGGAGCGATGGCCGGGCCTGCCGCCTGTTCGACGAACGGGGGGATGAAATGAGCGTTCCGGAGCTGTTGCGTTTGCTGGTCCGGGGATTGCCACCGCAACTGGTGGCACGGGGAGCGGTGTTGCTGACCCGCGATGATGAAGTGGCGGAAGAAAATCCTGATGAGGAAGTTCCGATTCAGGTTCTGACGGGGACTGAAGCGGATCTGATTGCAAAACTGCAGGGGGAGAGCCTGCCGCTGGCGGCGGACCTGCAGGGGCGATTCTGGTTTCTGCACGAAACGCCTCGCTGCGATGCGATCGAAACGCTGGGGGCCTTGTTGCAGACGATGAGCCTGTCGGAGCGGCCGCTGTCGGCGTATCGACTGGTGCGTAAGAAGCGGCTGAAAGCTCGCAAGGTGCTTCCGGGCTGATCGAGCAGACTCGCTGTTGTGGTTCCCGTTTTCGCCACGGGCAAGTCAGCATTTCACTACATGAAGCGCTCGTTGCACGGGCAGTGGCAAATGCAACCTGCTTTAAAATTCGAGCAGGTCCTGTGGGGGGACTTCAAAGAAGTCAACCCGCTCTTAAGGGCGGGTATAAACGATGCCCAGATCGATCTGCGAAAAGCCTGCGGCCAGGACCGCCTTAATCGCGTCGGCATTCTCTTCCGGGATATGGATTTCTGCCCGGGTAATCAGCTCGGTTCGCAGCCGACGGATCGCCTCGATGATCAGCGTCTGGCCGAACCCCTGCCCGCGGAATTTCTCCTCCACGAAGACATCCACCAGCCCGATCGCCCGTTCGTTCCAGCTGGCAATGTAATGGTCGAGCCCGACGACCGTCAGCGTGGCGATGACGACTCCGGATTTCTTTTCGACCAGCCGGAACCGCATCGACTCCGTATTGCCAAACCGGGTGTACCACCACCAGCTCGGGCTTTCGGGCTGATCGGTGACCACCAGTTCGGTCTGCCGGCGAAGGGCCATCAGCCGGAAATTCATGGGGTCTTTGCGGTCGGTCAGATCCCGTTGGAAGATGGGAATGGTCGTCTTGGGCTGATAGCCCAGATTCCGAAAGAACGGGTCTGCAGCCTGGTCCGAACGCAGAAAGCCGGACGGCCGCGCTCCTCCGTAGATGCCGAAATAAAACGGATCGCAGTAGCGGGACTGCCCCGCCTGGATCGACGTGGCCCCCTGCCGGCGAAGATAGTCTTCCGTTCGCCGCACCAGCTCGGCGCCAATGCCGTGGTGCTGGCGGTCGGGGTGGACCAAGGCGCAGCAGATCACTCCCTGAGAGTAATCGAGGCGGGCCAAATCCTCAGAGAAACCAAAACCGCCATGGGCGAAGCCGATCATCTGGCCTTCATGTTCGGCAACAATCAGGCCAGCCGGATCGAAATAAGGGAGCCCGAAGACGGAGCGTTCCAGGGCATCGACGGATTCGGGACAGGCGAAGGCTCGCCCCGGTCGAGACTGTCGGAACAGTTCCAGTAGCCGGGGAGGGTCGCCGTTTCGGAATGTGCGGAAGCTGGCCACAAAATCCAATTCTGCACGTTCGCAGCCCGGAAGATCAACTCGACTGCGGGACAACCGCATGGAAACCGGTCGGTGACCATGCGACTGTTCACCGGACAGCGAAGATTTTACCGAACAACAACTACTTGGTCTTGCGGCCAATGGCCTTCTTGACGGCGGCTGTGATGGCGTCGGCAGTCAGCCCGTACTTATCGAGCAGCCCCTGCGGATCACCGCTCTCAGCATACTGATCGCCGACATCGACATATTCCATCGGAACCGGAGTCGTTTCGCAGACGGCCTGTGCGACCACGGAACCGAGTCCGCCGTGACGCAGGTGTTCTTCTGCCACGACGATCGCGCCTGTTTCTTTGGCGGCTTTGGCAATCGCTTCGACATCCAGCGGCTTGACGGTGTGCATGTCGAGGACGCGAATCTTCAGACCCTGCTCGCCCAGCTTCTTGGCGGCATCGAGAGCCCCGCCGACCATCAGGCCATTGGCGATGATGGTGGCATCGGTCCCATCCTGCAGCTGGATCGCCTTGCCCAGCTTGAAGTCGATGCCGTCTTTGTACAGCGTCGCGACCTTGCCGCGGCCGATCCGCAGGTAGGCGGGGCCTTCGTGTTCGAACATCGCCTCGGTGGCAGCCTTGGTACAGGCGGCATCGGACGGAACAATCACGACTACTCCCGGCAGGGAGCAGGCGAGTGCCACGTCTTCAATTCCCATCTGCGACGGGCCGTCTTCGCCGATCGAAATCCCGGCGTGGGAACCGACCAGTTTCACGTTCAGGTGAGGGAACGCGATCGACATGCGGATCTGGTCGAAGGCGTTGTCCATCAGGAAGCAGGCAAAGCTGGAGACGACGGGAATCTTCCCGCAGGCTGCCAGTCCGCCGGCGACGCTGACCATGTTGCTTTCGGCAATGCCGACGTTGAAAGTGCGGTCCGGGTGTGCCAGGGAGAAAGGCTCGGTCCGGGTGGAGTTTCCGACGTCGGCGTCGACGGTGACGATCGCCTGATTCTTTGATCCGACCTCTTTCAGGGCATCGCCGAACGCATCACGCGTTGCGGGACCGAGTTTCAAGCCGCTGTATTCGCCAAGATACATGTCAATTTCCTGTTGATCGCGATATTGTCAGGCCCCGCAGGGCTGCTGCTGAATGTTCGAATGGACGGGCTGCGAGCCGACAAAATTAACCGAGGAGAGCGAGTGCTTTCTCGGCCAGTGCCGGTGACAGCGGCTTGCCGTGGTAGTTCATGTCCCCTTCTTCCTTGAGCAGCGGAAGAATGCCGAACCCCTTCTGGGTCTTCGAGACAATGCAGGTGGGCTGATCTTTAACCGTGGCGGCCTTCTTCAGCGCGGCGACCACTTCGCCCATGTCGTTGCCGTTGATGGTCTGCACATGCCATCCGAACGATTCAAACTTCGGCTGGAATTCCCGCAGATCGAGAACGTCCTTGGTGGCGCCGGTCTGCTGGTAGCCGTTCTGGTCGATGATGGCGGTCAGGTTGCCGCACTTGTACTTGTGGGCTGCTGCGACTGCTTCCCAGACCTGTCCTTCTTCCATCTCGCCGTCACCGAGCATCACGAAGACCCGGTAGTCGGTCTTGTCGAGACGGGCATTCAGAGCATGGCCGAGGCCGATCGAGAGCCCCTGTCCGAGTGAACCGGTCGAAGCTTCAATGCCGCGGAGCCGACGCATGTTGGGGTGCCCTTCATAAGGACTGCCCAGCTTGCGGAGGGTCATCGTCTCTTCCAGCGGGAAGTAACCCGCTTCGGCCATGGCGGCATACAGCACCGGGCAGGCGTGTCCTTTGCTGAGGACGAACCGGTCGCGCTTCGGATCCTGCGGATTCTTCGTGTCGTATTTCATGAATCCGCCAAAGTACAGCGCTGTCACCACTTCTGTGGCGGACAGGCTGCTGGTCGGGTGGCCGCTGGCGGCTTCCGTTGTCATGCGGATGATGGCTTTGCGAATGCTGTTGGCTTTCGCCTTCAGTTCATCAACGCTTAATTCAGGCACGAGAAATCCTTTGGCAGATACGAAATTCTAAATGTCGAAGTCAGTGCCAGCGTCCGGCAACCCACGACTTCCGTTTCAGGAAGTTGAGAATCTGTCGGCAAGGAAATGGATCAATCCGGTCCGTTGCAAACGTTGAGCCGGCCATTCAGGCTTGGTCTTCAGGACAATGACGGGAACGAATCCCGCGCTTGCCCTTTCGACCGTCAACCGCTGCCGGTTGCGAACGATCCCCGATCGATGTGATCGCATCCGCTGGATTGTTCATTTTCACATCTGCGGGGTATGCTACAGAGCCATTTCGCAGCCCGCAACCAAGATCCGGCGAACAGACGGCGGCCGGTCTCCTCCAGCGGCCGGGAGACCGCTTCCCTCCGGAAGGCTTGAATTCGCACCTCCCGAATTGATTCAATTTAGATCGGTTTTGCCGAAAACGGGCCATTGGCCCTGCCGGTTCACCCATGCACAGCCCACTCGACCCCACAGATCAGGAACTGGTTGCCTATCTCGACGAGATGCTGGCCGCCGAGCGTTCCGCCGCGGTGGAACGGCTGCTGCGGGAACGTGAGGATCTGCGGCAGCGGGCCGCCTGGCTCGCCCGTCGACGGGATCAGGGGGGGCACAGCCTGGGGGAGATCTGGCGACGCCAACGGTTGAGCTGTCCTTCCCGGGAGCTGCTGCAACAATTTTCGCAGCAGAGGGGGGAGAGTCCTGTCTTGGAATACATCAGTTTTCATTTAACAGTGATCGGCTGCCGGATCTGTCAGGCGAACCTCGTTGACCTGCAGACTTCCGCACCGCCCGGAATTCCGGCGGCTCAATCACGACGACGTCGTTATTTCGAATCCTCCGCCGGACTGCTGGGAACCCGTTCCCCCCTGCCCCGCACACCGACAAAACCTCGCGACTGAACAACACCCGAACCTTCGACAAAGACCGCTCTCCCGGATGATTCCCGGGCGATGGGCGAGTTTGAAATACAGCCGGACATGATCTTCATTCTCGATAACTACGATTCATTCACCTACAACCTCGTTCAACGTCTGGGCGAACTGGATGCGACGGCGGAAATCGTCGTCCGTCGGAACGATCAGACCTCGATTGAGGAAATTGAATCGCTGCAGCCGGAGCGGATTATCATTTCGCCCGGCCCGTGCACTCCTTCTGAAGCGGGACTCTCCAAACAGGTGATCGCTCACTTTGGCCCCAGGCTGCCCCTGCTGGGGGTCTGTCTCGGTCATCAGGCGATCGGCGAAGTGTTCGGAGGCAAGGTGGTGCGTGCTCCGCGGTTGATGCACGGCAAGACCTCCCCCATTCATCACGATGGGCAGGGAGTTTTTGCCAATTTGCCGAGCCCGATGGTCTGCACGCGGTACCACAGTCTGGTTGTTCCGGAGGAATCGCTTCCCCCCGAGCTCATCGCCTGTGCGTGGACTCGCGATGAGGGGCACCCTCCCGAGTTGATGGGAGTGCGGCATCGGGACTATCCCGTTTACGGGGTGCAGTTCCATCCCGAAAGTTTCCTGTCGACTGACGGCACCGAACTGCTGCGGAACTTTACAGCCATCTCCTGAAGTCTGGATCGGAAAGGATTGTCCGGGACTCTTCACACAGCCCGGCACGAGAAACGGCATGTCCGATCATCTGGAGATTCCCGAACTGGCGGAGCTGCTGGCCGCCCGGGCCCTGATTCGGGTCCCCTCGGAACAGAGCGTCCCTTTCACCCCCCGCGTGCGGGCGCTCGTCGATACCGAGCAGTTTCAGCGGCTGACCGAAATCAGCCAGCTGGGGCTCGTCTCGAAGGTGTATCCCGGCGCGCGGCATACCCGTTTTGAACATGCCCTGGGGGTTTATCACAATGCTCTCCGCTATCTTCAGCAGCTGGTCCGCGACTCACGTTTCCGCGAACAGGTCGATCCGCAGGCGGCGGAGCTGCTGATTGTCTCCTCACTCCTGCATGACCTCGGACACTGGCCGTTTTGCCATCCGATCGAAGATCTGGGGCTGGCCGGGTTGCCGCCGCACGAAGTGCACGCCGAACGGTTCCTCGCGGACGGAACCGAACTGGCCGATGTCCTGCGGACCAAATGGGGACTCGAACCGCAAGCGGTACTGGGGATTCTCGCACCGCATCGAACGTTTCAGAGCTCTCCCCGGGACTCTGTCGCCGCGGTGAAGGAGGCCGGCACGCTGCAGCTGCTCCGATCGATTTTGTCGGGGCCGATTGACGTCGACAAAATGGACTACCTTGACCGCGACAGTCTGCACTGCGGGGTCCCGTATGGCCGCAACTTCGACCGGCAGCGGCTGATTCAGTCGCTGATGTTAAACGAGCGGGGCAACGGGCTGGCGATTACCGTGAAAGGCAAGACGGCAGCCGAACTGATGGTTTTTGCCCGGTATGTGATGTTCAGCGAAGTCTACTGGCATCATGCGGTACGCTGTGCGACGACGATGTTTGGCCGCGCTTTCTTTGAGTTGCACAGTCAGCTTGATCTGGAAACTCTCTTCGGATTCACCGATGCCGAGATGATCGCTGCGCTGCGACAGACAGGACGCGGAACCGATTGTGAACCGCTGCTGGAGGGAATCTTCGGCCGTCGACGGGTGCTGTATAAACAGGTGGCGGAGTACTCCCACGATACATCGGGTGAGATCTACCAGCGGCTCGCCGGCCGGCCCTTCGCCGAAGTCGTCCAGATTTCCAATCGACTGGTCGAGCAACTGAACGCCGCACACCGGTTGCAGCTGCGGCCGACAGACCTGATTATCGACGCTCCCCCGCCGCACCGTGAAGTCGAGTTTGCGATCGACGTCTATTTCCCCAAGCAGGACTGCTATCGTCCCCTGCGGAAGGTGTCGCCCGTCGTGGAGGCCTTAGCCACCACGCAGTTTGACGACTGGGTGAAGCGCGTGCGGGTGTTTGTCTCGCCCGACTGGAGGAATGCTTTGGAAAACGTTGATTGGGACGCGGCGATCTGTCGTTCGTGATGGACCGCGTCACGAGAACGGAACACGAAGCATTTTTCCGAGCACGCAGCGTCAGCGAGTGCTGCCGTTGTCACGCTTGACGTCCGGTAAACAGAACACGACGCGTGAGCGAGTGCTGCGGTTGCATTTATCACCGCGAGTGCTCCTCGATGATGCTCACCCCCACCGCTCATACGGTTCCGGCATGAGCGGTTCCCCCTGGCGGTGAAGTGTATACCGTACCGCCGCGGCGACCGAGGTCTCTTCCCAAAAATACCGGGTGCTGCCGTGTTCTGCCCAGACCGACTGATGCGGTTCGGCAAGACTCTGTTCGCGGAGTCGCCGAGTACAATAACTCTTGAAATCGACCAGCATTTTCTCGGGGCGAGACTCACCACTGACGACCACATGAAAATGGGTTGTGCGGACATGAACGGCATGGATCACCCATGTCCGGTGCGAGGCGACCTCGAGCAGTGTCTGCTGGACAATCCGGCGGATGGCTTCCGTCAGCAGAAACGGTCCATCGCGCATCAGCGAGCGGCTGTGCTGCAATTTCTGGGGATCGGCTTCCACGAAGGGGGTGCCGAACTCGCTATGGTGGAAATCGACTGAGGCGTGATGACTACCGTGCAAACAGGTCCCGTAGGTGCCGACCGTCAGAAAGTCTGCGAGCGGTACCGGCATGTCATCTCCGGGTAATGAACATCATCGCGCGACGAACGGGCTTGTTTTTAAGGTTCGCAACACTCGCTAACGCTTCGTGTTCAGACACCACGGTCACGCTTCGTGTTCAGAAAAACAGAGCACGACGCGTGAGTGAGTGCTTTTGCTACACCGTCACGATCGCCAGCACCACGCTCACTTCGCCGAGGTTGACCTGTTTTCCATCTGCCGGCGGTGCCTCGACATGTTGAATGCTGTTCGCGCGGGTCTCCTGCAGAATCGTCGATTCCCACGCGGCAACGGTCAGTTCCACCTCTTTCGCGGGAGACAGACCCGCAGGCCGCCACAGCACCTGAATCCGCTGGTTTTCCTGCAGATTGGCGTCTTTACGCAACTGTTGAACCTGGCGAATAAAGTCGCGGGCCATCCCCTCGTGAATCAGCTCAGGGGTCAGTCGGGTGGATAGCGCAATCTGGATTCCTCCCGCGTCGGCGCTCGCCCAGTCGCTCGCCTGCTGGACACTGACCAGAACATCATCCGGAGCGAGCAGCACGTTCTCGCCGCCGATGGTCACTTCCACCGACTGTCCAGCTCGCAGCGGTGCGAGAATCTGCGGGTCGATCTCACTCAGTTGCGTGCGAATCGCATTGAGCAGTTTGCCGTACTTCGGGCCGAGCGTTTTCAGATTCGGTTTGAAGGAATACGAAACCAGTTCATCGAGATGCTCAGCTCGGGTGATCTGCTTGACGTTCAGTTCGTCGGCGATGACATCACGGTAGTGCTCGAGTGCTTCTGCCTGACGGGGATCGTTGGCTGCGAATCGGAGTTCTGCTAACGGCTGACGAACTCGCTGTTCGGCAGCTTCGCGGAGGCGATGTCCCATCGTGACGAGCGTCTGGACCTGCTGGGTTTTCCAGTTGAGGTCGGCATCCAGCTTCTCAGCATCGACCGTGGGGTAACGGCAGAGATGGACTGATTGCGGAGCGTCAGGCGTGCCGTCGGCCACCAGATTCTGATACATCCGCTCTGTCAAAAACGGAATCGCCGGGGCCAGCAGCTTCGTCAGCGTGACCAGCACTTCGTAAAGGGTCTGATAGGCCCCGAGCTTGTCGGCATCCCAGGCCACGCTGGCGGATGTTGCGTCTTCTGAGGGACTACGGGGCTTCCAGAACCGGCGGCGGTTCCGGCGGATGTACCAGTTCGACAGGTCGTCGATAAACTCCGTCGCCGCCTGCATGAAGTCCGCCACACGGTATGCTTCCAGGCTGGTATGGGCGATGCCGATCAGCTCCTGCAAACGAGAGAGAACCCAGCGGTCGATTTCCGGTCGGTTTGCGAGCGGCACCTGAGGCAGGTTCGGATCGAACTGGTCCAGGACCGCATAATTCACGAAGAAGGCGTAGCTGTTCCAGAGAGGAATCAGCACCTGTCGACGCACATCATCCGCCGGTTTGCTGGTCACCTTGCACGTCGGCAGACCTTCCTTGGTTTGTGTGATCGGACCGTCAATCGTCTGCAGCGTGACTGGTTCGTTCCGGTAGCGCGTGCCGAATTTCAGATCGGTCGCGGGATTCTGCGCAAGGTACATCCAGCGGAGGGTATCGACTCCCAGTTGTTCGGCAGCCTCTTCAAACCAGATGGCGGTTCCGTCCGATTTGTGCATCGGCTTGCCGCTCTCGTCCATGACGAGGCGATGCCCCAGCAGGTTTTTGAACGGCTTCTTCTCCTCGGCGTTTTCCGTTTCGTCGTAGCGCATCATCGTCGCCAGCGACAGCATCGAATAGAACCAGTTGCGGAACTGTCCCGGGAAGCATTCGGTGACGAAGTCGGCCGGATACCAGTCCTTCCAGTTCGTCAGTTCTGACGAATAGCGTCCGTTGTAGTTGAGCGTGGAGAATGGCACGATCCCCGCATCCAGCCAGGGATTGCCCACATCCTCAACTCGTGTGAGAATTTTGCCGGTCTTCTGACTTCGGATTTTGACCTTGTCGATCCACGGACGGTGGGGGGTGTGCCCTTCGAACTCATCCCAGCCTTCAACAGCGCGCTCTTTCAGCTCAGCGAGTGATCCCATGACCTCGAAGTCACTGGGGTTCTCGGGGTCAATCCAGATCGGCAGTGCGAGTCCCCAGAACCGCTTCTTCGAGATCATCCAGTCGCGCATCGTGGTGAGCCATTCGAGCTCACGCTCCTGCCCCTGAATGGAATCGGGAAGCCAGTTGATGCACTTGGTGACCTCTTTGATCTCATCACGCCAGTCCATGTTGATAAACCACTCATCGACCAGCCGGAAGACCAGCTCATCACCGGTCCGCCAGCAGTGCGGATAGATGTGCGGATACGTTTCGACCGAGACCAGCAGGTCTTTCTTTTTCAACTCTTCGAAGACCATCTCCGCCGTGGCGGGTGAAATCGCTTCTTTGCCCGTGAACGGGCCAAAGCCTTCCTGGTATGTTCCATCCTCGCGGAGCGGCGCAATCACCGGAAGCCCGAGCTCGACCCCCATCTTATGGTCGATGTCACCACAGCCGGGAGCAACGTGCACAATGCCCGTTCCTTCGCCTGCGACAACATTGGGCGAACCCTTGGAGTCGCGACCGCCGTCGATCACTCGGTGGGAGTCTTTTCCGCTGCGAACCGGGATGTCTGCGAGCTCGCTCTGCAGTTTTGTAAATACCTCGATCACAGCATCTGCCAATTTTTGGAAGTTCGTCGCTGGGACGGGCGATTTTCCTCCTGCAATCAACTGAATCTGTGTGCCATAGATTTCAATGTGCTTCCAAGAAGTGGAGTCAACAATCGGTACACCCAATTGCTTCAATGTGAATTTTAGTTCGCTAAGTTCGGCAGCCGGAATTGGGAGTCTGCAAACTCCCATACTAATTGCAATACTAATCAATTCTTGAAGAGCAACCAGAACCTGTTCAAGCTGTCTCATCGCTTCATCAGGAGCATAGCTCTCCTGTCGCGCCGATAGTTCGTTAAGTGTTAGGATGTGCGGAGTCAATGCGGACTCATTTCCGCGATTGGTGTATGGAGTGCCGGAATTGACCAAGCGTTTGATGCGCTCTTTGCTGTCAACTTCCCCGGGGTTGCCGCCGGGTACTTGTTGAGCATCAAGTTCGTCAAACGGTCCGGCGTAGCGCCAGCCGACCATCTCCGCTCCCTTGAGCGTCGCGAGTTCTTCGTAGCCCCCCTGCTCTTTGAAGATCTGGCCGATCGACTTCAGTTTGCCGACCCCTTCCGGCCAGCTCCACTCCGGGCGGCCGAAGCCTTCCTTGAATTCCTTTTCAAGCCGTTTGAAGTTGAGGTTGTCTTTGGCGAAGTAATAGATTGCGCCGTCCTTCTTGGCGCGGATCTTCAGATAGTCGAGATCGGGATTGATTGCGGCCGCCACGTTGGAGGTCAGTGTCCAGGGAGTGGTCGTCCAGATCAGCAGATACTCGCGGTCTGTCGCGCTGGGGCCCGAAGCAGCACTCGCTGATGCTTCGTGTTCGGAAGAATCGCGGATGATCGGGAACCGGACGAACACCGACTTGTGAGTTGTCAGCTTCCGTCCATCGGCCACTTCCATCTGGGAATACGCGCTTCCCCCCCGTCCGCTCCAGGGCATCACGTCGTGGCCGCGATAAACCTTGTTGCGTTCGAAACACTTCTTGAGAAACGACCAGATGGTTTCGTTGTTCTCGGTCGAGAACGTGAAATAGCTCCCTCCCCATTCCGGATTGCCGAGCTGCGCCGTCAACAGCTCGGCTGGACCCGTGACACGCGAGCCGCGTGCAGTGACGTATTCAACCGGCTTTTCTTCCGGACCGATGGCGTCGGCCAGAGTGCGGAGCTGGTCGGGATCGTCCCACTCCATCCAATAGCCGAGACGGATCGACTGCTCTGTCTGGCGTGCGGCATACTTCAGCACCCGTTTTTTGCACTCGCGGGTGAAGGTGTCGATGCCGAATTTCTCAATTGCCGATTTCGTGCCCAGGTTGAGCTGCTTCTCCACCTCGACTTCCACCCATAGCCCCTGGCAGTCAAATCCGTTCTGGTAACGGAGCTGACAGCCGAGCATGGCGTGGTAACGCTGATAAACGTCTTTGTAGGTCCGGCCCCACGCGTGGTGCACCCCCATCGGATTGTTGGCGGTGATCGGACCATCAAGAAACGACCAGCGGGGACCGTGGGAATTCTGCCGCTGCAGTTTGCGGAAGATGTCCTGCTCGCGCCAGAAGCGGAGCACTTCGTGTTCGCCGTCGAGAAACTGGGCCTGGTCGACTTTTTGAAACATGCTGCGAACTCAATTTCCGTGCAGAAGCGGAGAAACAGGTGCGTGGCGGTGGGCCGAGCCGGAGAACTTGATCCAGCTGTGACGCCCAAACGGCTGTCTGCCGACAGCTGCCCGGCGATCATCCGCGGGATTGCGCCGAGCGTCAAGCGGCCACTGTGGTTGATCGGTTTCCGGCGAAAAAAAACAGCCGACGTCAAGATGACTGACGTCGGCTAGCTGGAAACGGGCTGTACTGTGAGACGCCGCCGCGGGCGCTGAGGCTGCCGCAGGGGCATTTGCGGCAGAAACTTTCCTGGCAGTGTCCGAAGTTCGTCAACAGGACACGACTGCTGTTTCAGAACTCTTCTTCATCGTCGACGAATTCGCCGAAATCCTCGTCTTCATCGTCCTCGTCTTCGTCGTCATCCTCTTCGTCTTCGAGGTCTTCATCATCGAAGTCCTCATCGTCGAAGTCCTCATCATCGAGGTCTTCATCGTCCAGATCTTCATCGTCGAAGTCGTCGTCGAAGTCTTCATCATCGAAGTCGTCGACATCGTCTTCGTCGTCTTCCAGCTCTTCATCGTCGCCGAATTCTTCGGCATCGTCGTCGTCATCCTTGGCGGCAAAGAGGCCGGGGAGGAGGTACTCGTCTTCAGCTGTGGTCAGCTCTGAGTTCATTGCCGGGAAGGCTGTGATCGTCATGGTCATGATTCGAATGCCCCTTCTCTGGAAGCTCTGTCTATCGATTTCTGATCGCTGTTGGTGGTGTGCGTTCGATCCTTAAACCGCCGACCGTACAGCAGCGCTGGTCCCGGTGCAACGAGGAACATATCGCGGGTCGATATCTCATGGAGTTCGCAAAGTCAAGCGGCAATTGCAGGACTTTCTCTCCGGGAAGAATCATCATCTCGCTGCAGCGCAGTCTGAGCACTCGCCAAATCGCTGGATTTGACGTACTCCAATGTCGACGGAGCATCGTGCGGGCATGAGATCCCTTTTTTATTTTATGACCTGATTCCCGAAAAACTGACTGGCCGGTCGACCGCTCACCGGGGGCCCGGAGCAGGACCGCGGGTCGGATCCAACATTATCGGTTGATGCATTCCCTTCGGCGAAATGTGCAATCGCCGGACCGAACGGCAGAGCCTCCTCCCCTGTCGACAACCTGTTTCCGGAGTCGCGGGCTGAATTTTCGGAATCCTGCGACCGGAGATGTCCCGCGGCAGGCCTTCCACCAGCCCGCTGTCTTGCAGCCCCTGACGAGCGGCGGTAATGTCACCAGTATGAATACAAAAAAGCATAACCATCCTCAGGATGATGATTTCGAGTCGCTCGCCCAGGACCTGCTGGGGGTCGACCTGAACGCTGCAGACGAAGCGGATGAACCGCTGGACGTGGACGGTCTGGGGCTGGATGACCTCGGATTTGGCCCCGCGCTGGAAAAAGAAACCTCTTCGCTCGAGCCGAATGCCAATCCGGGACTCGCAGAACTCGATGTGGGCCGCCAGTCGGCCGCCGAGGATGATCCCCTCGCCTGGATTGTGAAAGCCGCCAAGTCCCCGGCTGCACCGGCCAGCCCGGCTCCCGTTGTGGACGACTGGGATGATGATTTCGGCGCCGGCATCGATTGCGATCTGGAAGCGGAAGAAGAACTCGAAGTGGTGGAAGTGACCGACGAGGTCGACGACTACGAAGACGAGTGCGACGACGCGGGCGATGACGCGGCAGCTGACGAAGAAGATGTTGAAGAATTGACCGCCCAGAATCCCGACGACGCTTTTTGGGATCCGCTGGAAGGATTTGAGGATTGGGCCGATAAATCAGGCGCTGTCAGCGCCCTCGAAGAGGGTCCGCCGACCGGCCGCGGAGGACGGGGCGGACCGCGCGGAGGACGCCGGAGCGATTCCGGTTCCGGCCGGGGCCGTGAGTCCTCGGGGCGTCGTTCGGATCGGGATCGTTCGAGTTCCCGTCGTGGCGAAGAGCGTCGAACGGAAGAGCGGAGCGACGTTCGACCGGTCGAACGGGGAAGTGCCCGCAGTGAAGTCCGGGAAGAAGAACCTTCCCAGGGGCGGGAGCAGCGGGGAGGACGTCGCTCTGAGGAATCCTCTCGTCGAGAAAGCCGCGAGGGGCGCTCCCGTCGCGAGGAGGCTCCTCGACGTGAAGAAGGATCACGCCGGGAAGAGTCGTCACGCCGGGAAGAAGGGAGCCGTCGCGAGGACGCATCTCGTCGCGACGAAGGACGCTCCCGCCGTCGCGGTGACGAGGCGACACGCGAAACCTCCGGTGACCGTGGTGAAGGTCGTTCTGGACAGTCCCGTCGATCAGCGGAGGACAAGCCGCAGCGTCGTGGTCATGCGGAGACGCCGGCAGCCGAGACATCCACTGGGGAAGGACGTTCCTCTCGAGGGCAACGGGAGGACCGGCCGCAGGAAGCAGCGGAGGCAGAGCGTCCAGCACGTCGACGCTCCCGTTCCGAGCGGGGTCGCCAGAAGCCCCCAGCTCCCCCGGTCGTCGAGGATGTGGATCTGCTCGAAGATCATGATGACTTCGGGGGAGGGGTGCTGGAATCCGCCGCTCGCCAACGGCCCGTGTCGAAAGCTCGTCGCAATGAACCTGACGATGAGTTCGGGGATGGACTTGACGAGGACTATGTCGAAGAAAGCCGACCGGCGCTTCCCGATGCGGATGACGATGACGGCTTCGGAGCCGGACTCGATCTCGATCCTCCTCAGCAGCGTCGGGAAAGCGAAGGGCGTCGCCGTCCGCCGCGTCAACGTCGCGCCCGCTCGGAAGCGCCTGCCCAGGAGCGGCAGTCGAGCCGACGGTCCGAACAGTCTGAAACACAGGATGCGGCCCCCGAACGGGAGTCGGCACCTCCGGTTCCGCGCGAGCGGTACGATGACATTCCGACATGGGAAGAAGCGATTGGACTGCTGGTCCGGAAGCAGCCTCGCTCCTCGTCACAACGGGGAGGCGGACGGGATGACCGTCGCGGCGGGGGACGTCGGGGTGGTGGAGGTGGCCGCGGTCGCAGCAACTAGCGCAGGCTGCTCCTTCCAGTGCCCGCACAGCGAGTGTTTCGTCAGATGAAATGCTGACTTCCGTGTGGCAAGGACGGGGCCATCCGAAGTCAAATTGCTTAAGCAGGTGACGCCGACCGATCCCTCGCTCTGTCGCCAATTGAATCTCAATCGCCCAACCTCGTCCTCCGGGGTTGGGCTTTTTCATTGGATGGCATGCTCAATTTTCGGGGAGGAAGCAGCGGTTGGAGGGGGATGCAGCTTCGCGAACCGGTGCCGATGACAACTTCGGGTTTGACGCGGGAGCGGCGAACGCTCAGGCCGGTTGCACGTTCCTGTGTCCAGCAGCATTGCGGCTGGATGAGAGAACGGACTCGGGGATCTGTGCGAACGGGAGGTTCAGGAGACTGAAGTACCCGAGGCGGATGAGGAATGAACGCCTCGCCGCTTCCGCCCTCCACGGGACAGCACCGGCAGCATCAACGCGATCACGATCACCGCCAGGCCGAGGATGCCCGGTGACAGGAACAGCCACCACGCGATCCCGAGGATCAACAGACTGACGCTCGGATGTCCGGACAACCGGTCACGAAATTGCGTGTAGGCTCCCCCATGTCGCAGTGCCAGCCATCCGGTCCCGATGACCAACATCAGGCCCACAGCGAGGCCCCACAGGCTGGGAAATTGTGGGAGCGGTTTGACCTGGGCTCCCCAGTTCTGCTGGGAAGGCGAGGACCAGTCGACGAGGAGTCCTCCGCGTGTGCTCTGCACGAGCTGTTCATTGAAGAAGTCCTGCTGATTGCTGTTGTGCCAGGCAGGGTCCTGTCCGGCAGCCAGCAGTTCACCGGCTTTCTGCCGCGAGCGTGTTGCGAGCTCTTCGGCTTTCTCCCGTAAGGCGGGGGGAATTGAATCGCGATGGCGAGTCAATAGCCGGTCCACTTCCTGCTGGCAGCCGATGATTTCGTGCAGGGCGTGGTGACGTTCCCCCTTGCCGGTTGGGAGTGTCAGCAGGTTCAGCAGCCCTTCCCAGCGCTGCAGCCAGACTTCCAGCGGCGACAGCGTTGCTCCCGCTTTGAGCTCAACCATCTGCGATGGCGACCGTGCGGCGCCTGCCAGCCGAACGTCTGGAAGAATTCCGTCGTACTCCAGCAGTGACAGTTCCGGGTTGGCCCGGGTGTCCCATTGCCAGTCCAGCAGGATCGGAGAATTGTGTGCTCCCGGGGGGAGCGTGATTTCCAGTTGGTTCTCGCTCTGGAAGTGAGGAATTGCCTGCCGTCCCGGATTTTCGACACGGGTGATGCGCAGCCCCTCGGGGATCTGTAGTGAGAGTCCTGTGCCGTCTTCCGCAGCGACCCAGACACGGCTTAAACCTCGAACCGTCCCATCTTCCAAAGGCCACAGAAATGTTTCTTCCAGCGGAATCCGCATCCGGCGTTGTCCGGCAGTGGACGACTTCAGAATCAGGTCCAGTCGGTTTTGTGCCTGCCGGGATTCGGACAGAAGCTGTGATTGCAGCTCAGTCCGCCACTCGCTCGACATCCAGCCCGGGGTTTCCACCGGCAGGCTCGACTCCGGCGGCAAGGTCCACGGCGAGCGCTGTTCCAGCAGAATCGTCTGCGAACCATGCTGCGCCGACAGCACCTGAACCAGCGGGATCTGGAGCTTGGCTGTCTCCCCCTGCTCCGCCGGATGGAGCAGCGCCTCCTGCAGTGTGTTGCTGAGCCGACATTGGAATGTGACCGTCGCCCCGGTCAGGAGCCGCTCCGGCAGCCGGATCGTGACGAGGTCACCCAGTGGAGACGATGTGAGTGTCGGCTTCAGCTCGGGAGGTCTGACGCCCGTCAGTTTCAACCCATTCGGGATCAGAAAGCGGGCCCGTCTCAACGGAATATCGGATACGGCCGACAGTCGAACCTGCTGCTGCAGGTCACAGGAACCTTTGTCGTTGGCGGTCAGGCGGACCACGGAGTCAGCGCGAAAGACTTCAGGCGGCGGAATCAGGCGGATGCGAACCGGTCGGAGGCTGTGGGTGCCGGGAAAGACCGCCAGCTGTCGTGATCCGGCGCTCTCGCGTGTCTCGGCTCCGTCGGTGGGCGAAACTTGTGTGGCGGCTCCCGAGGCTGTCTCCATCTCGACGTTCCAGAAGGTTTCGTCGACAAGGGCCAGCTGGGTTTCGACTCCCGCTGTGTTCTGAATCTCCAGGACCGGAATACTCTGCCACGATTCCAGACGGAGCGGCTTGTAGCCGTGGAACTGGTAGTTCCGTTCTCCCAGCTGGCCTCCCGCGACAAAGATGGTGAGCAGGTCCCCCTGGCGTGTGAAGCGGATCGGCCCCTCCTGCCCGCGGTCGGTGCAGGTCAGGGAGTTCAGAATCACGTCTGCAGGGAGCCGAAATTGATGTCGGAACGTCGGGACACGTGAGATCGTGGTTCGGACATTGGCGGTCCAACCCAGCGTTTCTTTCCGGATTGTGACGGTTTCGTTGATGACCGCGGTTCTGTCAGGCTGCAGTCGATTCCACTGGATGCTGACCGGCTGTGGTTCGGTCAGTTGAAAGGCGACAGCGGGTCGGGTGCGTCCCGCCTCAACGCGGGCGAGCCATTCTTCGGTGGTCAGTGGGACCGGCCCCGGGCCATTCAGCAGGCTGACGGATGACGCGGGCGGGACCGTGATGCCAATGGAATGCGGCATGTGAGGAGCATTCCAGAGTCGAAACGCGGGAATGGTAACCATTTCTGCTCCCGGTCGGGCAATTTCCGGAAGGTCGAAGGTGAATGTCGCCGTCCCGCCAGCGTGATCGGGGAAGGAGCGAATCGAGAGTTGGGTCTCGCCATTCGGCAGCCGCGACTCGACCCAGTCCTCGACAGCGGAGCCGGTGACGTTGCCCAACAGACAGCCTGCCGGCAGATAGACATCCAGTCGCCGCGGAAGAGGCTCTCCGGGGGCGCTGATGCGGGTCTGCCCTTTCAGCCGCAACGGAGAGACATCCAGCAGGGTGACGGCCTGCAGGCCATTCGGGAGAGAGCGCACGGTGTCGGGAGTCCGGCTGACGAGTCGCCCTGAAGAGCCCAGCTGCAACAGCCGGGCTCCCGTTGGTTCGCGGCGGCTCTGTCCCCAGCGTTCAAAGTCTTCGCTGGTGACTGCGTTGGGAATGAGCAAGGTTGTATCGAGAGCCCCCGGCACCTGTCCCGCCAGCGGACTCAGCTGTTCATCCCGTTCGGGAGGCAGGCTCCGGACGTTGAAGTCGAACTCAATCTGATGCGATTCCCAGTCCGCTCCATCCTGCAGGCTGAGTGGTGTTTCAATGCGGACGACAAACGCGTCTCCAGTCGAGAGCGGCAGCATCTCGGTGGGGGCCCCATCGACCAGGCATTGGGCCCCGGGAGGAAGCGTAATGTCGCGTGCGGGCAGGCGGACCAGTACCTCCGGGGTTCCCCCCTTCACCAGCACTTCGAGCGTCGCATGGACGGATGCAACAGGGAAGCGGCGACGCAGTTCATAACGGGCTGCGCGAATCAGTGAAGTGGGCGCCGCAGGCGAGGCCGGGAGACCTGCCGCAGCCTGGGATATCGGTTCCGGGGCGTCAGCGCGGGCCAGTGTGGCCAGACCGCCGATCAGCAGACCGGCGATCACCTGCCTGGCCGGAGCCGGTATTCGGGTTCGCGCGAGGAAATCGGTCCGTTGGATGAACCGTCTGGGCAGCAGGATTGAAATCAGGCTGCCGACAAACATTCCTCCCAGAATGGCGGACCAGACCGAGGGGAGAATTACCGCCGCCAGTGCAAGCAGCGCGAGCCAGACAGGAGTCAGGCGACGGACGTGATTCAGGTTGAACATGCGGGCAGCAGACCCGAGCAGCAGGCAGCCTAACAGGGCTCCCCAGGCATAGCCTCGATTGCGGGGCTCGTTCCACGCGACGAACTCGGCGGTCTGGGCGTTTCCCGGAACCTGCAAATGGTAGATGCGCTGCAAGGGCTGAGAAGCCGCGGCAGCGGTTTGCTGTCCGTCGAGCAGCACATGCCAGTCGCTGGCGGAAAGCGGATTGAAAAAGCCTTCCGTGGCACCGCGTCCGAGCGGACCGAAGAATCGTCGTGTCCAGTTTGTCGGCGGCGGGGCTCCCATGAGGGCTCCGGGCATGCCGAAGCTGACGAGATGGTTCTCCTCAGGCAGTTCAAGTTCCCAGTCGATCAGTTCATACGGCAGGCCGATTTGCGGCAGCGGAATGCGATTTTTGGAAGAGAGCAGCGACTGCTCCCCCTGAGTGATGTACGTGAGATGCAGATTGCTGATCTGCGTGACGTCCCCAGGCAGCCGGATCCGCACCCCTTCACGTGAGAAATTCACCGGCTCGCCGTTCACCAGCATGTTTGAAACCCGGCACCGGTCAGACAATTCCAGTTGCAAGAGACTGGTCGCTATTGGCGAGGGAAAGCGGATGGCGGCATGATGAACCCGCGCCGGATTCGTTGCCGGGCCGGCAGTGGTCCGCAGCCACAAGGTCGGCGGGGGATTGGGAGCGTTCAGGGGATTTCGGACCGGTTCCGTTTCGGCCAGGGAAGGCAACGTTGTCGAAGCGCCGCCGCGGCCATGCGTGGTGAGAATCTGGACGTCGAGCTGACGGGCAGGCTGTGGCGAAAGAGTCTGTACGGTCAGCAGCGGGCGGTTTTTGAAGTCCTGAATCCGTTCATTCACTTCTTTGATGCTGAGGAATCGGCGATCGAGCGGAATCTGGTCACTGAGGCGGCAGGTTTCACCGTCGCCCAGTTCCAGGTTGCGGTTTGTCGGAAGAAAACACTGACAGAGCAGGCTGGCCTCGGACGAGTCCTTGACCAGCGGGAGCAGTAAGGGGACCGCGGAGCTGTCCGTTAATGGCGGGCAGCGCATATAGAGTCGCAACTGCCGAGGGGATGTCGGAGTCAATGCATTCTGGAAAGAGACATGCAGCTCCTGCCCCTGCAGCGTCCACGAGGCAATACGCGATTCGTAGTCTCCCCCGGTGACAGTCACAAGGTCCCAGCCTGCGGGAAGCTGCAACGTAGTCTCGAGCCGGGCCCCGTTCTCCAGCTGGAGGCCGACCAGCGCCGCCGCCCAGCCTTCGGACGGAGTCAGCCCTAGCAGGCAATCGATTTGTGAGGACAACTCCGTTTCCGGAAAATTGATGTCGACGCTCACCTGCCCCCCCGGCTCGCGGGCTTCGAACTTCCAGATCTCGCCGAGTGCCTCATCGATACTGAGAGCCGTCTGGATCATTCCCAGCGGCTCCACCCGCCGCATTTGCAGAGGTGGCTCCACGCGGATGGAAAGAGCTCGTCGGGTCACCACCGCCGGGATCAAGCGGATGCGGGGCAACTGGTGCGGATCTCCCCAGGTCACCCCTTCAAACCCCCGCAGTCGCAGTGTGAAACGAGGTTCCAGCGAGATCCCCTCCAGCTGAACCAACACCTGCTCCGGATTGTCCTTCGACCGCTGCACTGGCAGCGACACACCGCCGATGCTCACCGACTGCACGTCGACCGCAGGAGGGACTTCGAGCGGCAGATGAGACGAATTGCCAAAGGTTCCATCCACGTTGAGATCGGCCTGCAGCACAATTCCGTCGCGCCGGGCGATCATCAAGGTTTCAATTTCATAGCGCGGCTGTGACACCGTCCGTTCGCGGGGGGAGATCTTCAGGATCACAGAGGAAGCCCGTCCCAGTTCGACCGTCCACTTCCGCATTCCCGATTCCGTGGAGCCCGATTCACGCACGAGCCCCTGACTTGAGCTTAGCTGCAGCTTCTGAGGAACCTCAAGATCCAGCCGGGAATTGAGTGCGGGTGGAAATGCGGCATCGAAGACCGCTGTCTCGCCGTACATCTCGCCATGCAGGCTCCAGTTCCCGACCATTCGCCCCTTCGGGCGGTCGATGACCGCCAGCAACCGCTGGTCGCCACTGACGCCCGCCACGACGGGCCCGTTGTTCCAGCGCACCTGCCCCAGAGTGATGCGTGCCGTGGACCAATCCAGAGTCGCCGCCATCGTGCCGGTGCGTTGGACATCGAATTCGAATGTGCCGGAAGTGAGGTCATCCCCCTGCAGGCGGGCAACGTACTTTGCGGACTCAATGACCGCCACGGAAGGAGCCGCTCCTGTTTCGGGAGCGGGACTCTGGGCGCTGACGATCTCTACGCCGCCGGAGTAGAGCCCAAGCAGGGTCAACAGCACCGGCAGCCAGAGGAAAGATGACGGCCGCCGAGAGAGGGGGCGCTGGCCAGGCAGGGTCTTCATGCGACGGTCCTCAATCGGGGCTTCGGTCCGATCGACCGGCGGCAACCGGCCGATACAGATGGGTGGAAGCACTGGGAGAGAGGAGGTCTTCATTGCTCGGCGGGAGTGGACGCTGGCGATCGAAACGGGATTGCGACAACTCACCGCTCCCCTTCCTGCGTGAGGAATCAATCATGGTCGCGGTGAACGCGAGAATGAGACCGACTGCAGCGGGTTGCAGCAGAAGCAGCATCGGCTCCAGGAACCAGAGGCTGGCGACCGCAAACAGAAACGCGATGCAGACGAGTGAGAACACGTTGCGGGTCATCGGCAGCTTCCAGAACACATAGCCGAGCAGCAGCGTAAACCCGGCCCCGATCAGCAGTAGCAGAGAGCGGTTCATCGACCGGAATGTCACCGGCGGCAAGGGCCCAAAGCCCCGAAAGGCGTAGAAGTCCGGGGACTCAAAACGGAATTCGGCAGGGACGCCGGCGCCGGTCGTCTGCAGCCGCTCGGCGAGGTAGCTCGCCGACGGTTCGCGCTGCCAGACCAGCAGGTGTCGCACCCACTGGAACTGGGGGACCAGATTCGGGTAGGTGAACAAGTGCTGGCCGTATGGGAGTTGCAGTTCCCAGACTGTTTCATCCACCCAGACATTGCGGGGGAATTCGGGGAAGCGAATGGTCCGGAACTGCGTCAGTCCGAACGAGGTCGTGGCTGGAGTGCGGTAGCGGACGGAGACCGTCGGATGCGCGCTGACCTGATCCGGAAGTGTTAATGTCAGCTCATCGTGGTCGGAAGTTCTGCGGGTCACCGCGCCTGAGTCCAGACGCATGCCATCGACGAGATACTCTTTGAATTCGGAGTTGTTCGGGAATTGGATCACCAGCCGGCTGGGAGGAGATTCCAGATAGAACTCCGTCCAGCACTCCATCGACCCATCCTGGTTGAAGAGCGTGCGGACGAGCATTCTGTCGACGACGTATTGCTGGGACGAATCGGCGACGCGCTGACCGACCGACAGTGGAATCGTTGTCAGCGGTTCCGAGAGCAACGGATTGATCCAGAGGGCTCCGCGGGGAGAGGTTCGCACCGCTTCCCAGCCGGTCCCTTCAGAGCGGACCTGTACTGTTTCAGACGGGCCAACCAGACATTGGGCCCGGGTATAGCGGAACTGGTCGAGATTGATCACCGGCAGATCGACCGGATTGGTTCCCCCGACGAGATCCTGCGGGAAGCTGTAATTGACGCGGATTTCAAAGTGACCCCGCATGGGGGTTGGGAAGGTCGCCTTCAGTAATCCGCCACTGGAGATCAGCGGCAACCGTGTATTCCCCAGCCAGACATCGAGACTTTCCGGTACCGCATAGGGCTGAATCAAGGAGGCCAGCTGGGGAGGAAGAACCAGATCGACACCATTCAGCCGACCGTACTTCACCTGCAGCTGGATGATCTGTTCGATGGACAGTTCCCGGTGGGTCGCTTCGTGAATCTCGACGGTCGTTGAGGCGAGAATTTCACGGGGATGAACGACCACCGTTGCGGTGATCGGTTCTCCGGGGGTGATCCGGTAGCGGATTCCGGGGAAGGCGGTCTCTCCACTGGCGGGAGTGTCGGCTGGCTCGGGGGTCTCCGAAGTCAGGACCGCCAGCGGATTCCCCTGCGGCGTGGACAACTGCACTTCCAGTGCATCGGCCGTCTGCAGCAGCAGCTGACCGGGACCGGTGCGGGAAGAAGTCGGTTGCGGCAGAGTGAAGGTAAAGTTCTCTGACAGCGATGCAGGTGCAGGCCGGCGGAAAACGGCCTGAATCGAGACATTCTGCGGCACGGGATTGGGCCACGACAGTCGAATCTGGTCCAGCTCGGAGGTCGTGTCGGCCTGCACGGGGCCGGTCAGATTGGTGCCTGTCGAGCTGGATGCGGAGGTCAGCCGCCAACCCTGCTGCTCCCAGTCGGGCCATTCGAGTCTCAGCTCGGTCGGCATCCCCTGGTCGATTCGCAGCGGACAGCGGACGGTCAGTTCGAGACCCTCCTCGCGGACCTGCAGGTCATACACCGGATCAACCGAGAAATAGGCTGCCAACGGCTGAACATCAAAGGCCAGACGGAATGGTTGTTTGAGATACTCGTAGGCGGTCAGCGGAGAACCAGCTCCCCAGTCCCGGACCTGATTGACACTGATCCGGTGAACGAGATCGGAGGCTTCCAAATCGGGAATCATCCGGGCATTTTCAAACTCGTCGATCCGGATCAGTCCCTCTTCGCGGATCGCTCCCTCCACCTGAAATCCATCCAGCAGCAGCGGACCTGTTGCGGTCGCGAGGTTCTTTTCCAGATCCCAGCGCAGCGTGATGCGACCTGCGTTGTCATTCACAATATGGACCCGGACCCAACCGGGCCGGTCCGGCAGCATTTCGTGGGTCCGATACTGATTGCCGAGAAGCCGTACAATCCGGAACTCCGAAGGGAGCCGGATCAGCAGCTGGTCGATCGCATTCTGCTGCAGCTCGATCGACTGCTCGACGATCAGGGACAGGTGTTCTGCCGAAGGACGCAGCTGCATGCGGGAGACGACCAGCGAGACAGTCTCTGCCCCCGCTGTGGGAGTCTGCCAGACAAATTCGAGTCGGCTTCCGAAGACACTCGCTTCGACCTCTGTGGTCCCGTTGTTCCTTTTGACATCCAGAACGGTCAGCGACTTGCCAGACCGCACCACCGCGTTGGCTTCGGGAATCCGGATCCGCAGTCGGGTTTCAAACTGCGGAGGCAACGGGGGGAGCGAAAGCTGGAATTGTCCTCCGGAGAGGTTCCGTCGCAGCGGAGTCCAGGCCGAGAGCTTCAGCTGATGTTTCCCGAGTCCGCGAAACATCCAGGTCATGCCGTCATCGAGCCCCCTTCCTGTAACGTCGGGAGCTTCTTCACCGGGACCGTTGTACTCCCGCTGCCAGACGTGTGCCTGTCCCAGACGGAGAGGGACATGGTGCCAGCCCTCCCCCCGATTAATGACCACCTCGACCGTAATGACCAGGTTGATTCGGTCAGCGGCGACCTGCGCATCCAGCAGGACTTGCGTGAGATGAAAATCCGGAATCTCCGCTGCCAGCGGGCTTCCTTTGAGATCCGTCGGGGATGATGGTGCCGACTGTGTGGAACGTACAGAATCGAGTGGCTGTGCGAAGCTGTCCTGTGCCGGCGAACCAAGCGAGACCAGCACCAGCAACACGAACGCCAGACCGCGGAAAGACTGTCCGACCGGCGCAATCCGCGAGACTTCCGCTCGCGAACCGAAAGAACGTGGCCGCAGCGGTTTAAATCTTTTACGAAACAGCGACGGCAGCTCACTGATCTGGCTGAACATACGAACTCGTGAGCACTACAAACGGGGGGCAATGTGTCGTAGCTCGATCATATGCCCGGCTCCGCCCTAAGGCCATCGGCTGCCTGCGAAATCGGAACGATTTTCCCAAGTCTCGCGGCTTCCTCAAAGTTCGGAATCTGCAGGTTCCACACGTCGGGCGGATCGTGCATGAACTCCTGAGCGGAGACGTCCCTCAGTTCCCATCGAAAACAAAAAAGCACGTCGCAAAACCTGCGACGTGCGTATTCGGGAAATCCGTGGAGATCCGCTCGGAATTACTTCTTCACGATCGAGAGTTCTGCCTGTTCTGCATCGCTGAGTGAGCGACGGGATTTGCTCCATCCGGCGAATTCGATGGCGGCAGCACCGCTCTGCTCGGCAACCGGTCGGCCCGATTCGGTCGGTTCTACGGCTTCCGGCTGTGGTTCACTCTGACGATAGCTGGGGAACTGGATCGGAGTTTCCTGCGACGGAACAGACTGCAGGCGGGTGGTTCCTTTTCCGGGCGGGTTGGTGGCCGTTGCCGGAGTCGGCTCCGAGGCGACAGCGCTGGTGGTTCCACCGAATCCGTAAGGATCGACGTAAGCCATCCGGGTCCGGGTGACAGCCACGCGTTTGGTGGTCTGGCGGGGTTCCATCACGGTCACGACACGGTCCACCATGATCGGCCGGGCAACAGCCACCTGAGTCTTGGTCGGGATAGCGACGACCTTGGGGACGCTGTAGGTCACCTGACGGGTGGTCGGGACCTGCACGACGCGCTGGACCGGGACATTCACGGTGTAGACGTTGGGGACGAATTCACGTCGGGCGACGTAGTTGGGAGTCAGGCTGTTCCGCATGGAATAGGTCAGGCGGTTCATTTCGCCCAGCAGTCCAGGACGGGAATCGTAGGCACACGGCGAGAGCTTCGTGACCGGCTGGTAATTGGTGCGCCAGAAGCTCTGGTTCACGGTCTGAGCCTGGCATTCCGTCACGGTCTGGCAGGTGTAGGAGGGGACCTCGACGGTGCGGGATTCGGTAATGGTTTCGTAGCGGACGGCGTCACGTTCTTCCATGACGGTCTGCATCTGCTGGACCTGCACGGTCTTCGAGACGGGAACCATCTCGACGTGGGCGACGTCTTCATAATGGGTTTCGGTAATGGGGCGCATGCAGGGAGCACAGGCACATGCGGACTGCACGATCGGCTGTACCATCACCGGTTGGGCACAGGTATTACAGGGGTCAAGTCCAGGAAACAGTTGCGCCTCTGCCTTGGCGGTCAGGCCACACGCGGTGGCCATGAGCGTAAGCCCCGTCAGGGCGCGGGTGCGTAATGCGAACATCTGAATGTTCCTGCTAAATGAGGACCGTAGAGGGAGGAGATATCCGATGGGAGTGGGAGAACGACCATCGAGAGAGGGTTGGGGTCGAAGGCCGTGTCGCGGGGCGGATTTTTAAAAGAATCCCGAAAAAGGGTCAAGATGAAGGGGACCATCTGCCGAGGGGGTTTGTAGCTTTTACACGGATTGCTGAAAGTGTTGAAGTCACGGAGATTTCCCTCAAGTTTCCTGCATCCGCCAATCGCTTCCCCCCCCCCTGGGACCGCGCCCCTGCAGGTTCATCGTGTGCGATTCAATCCTGCTCAGCCGCTGTCCGCTGAGAGACTGCCGCAGTGACTGTTTCAGGAGCACCAGCCGGGGCAGGTCTCTGCAAGAAATCGCGTCTCTGTAGAGATAAAGCTCCGTGTGGAAACCTGCTGATCAAAGCTGCTGCAGGACCAACTGCATTTAGAGATCATGCCTTTAGCGGTCAGAGGATTGAATCGTACAGGATGCGATTCGGACGGACGTTGCTACAGAACTTTATTTCAGTGCGAACCTCGTGGATTTCTGCGTTTCCGGTTGGACACCGCAATCCGTTGCCGGTTTAATCATGATGAGCACTTCGGGCTCTCCTTTGATCACTTCGAAAATGTCATCTCATCGTTACATAGATGCGGGACCCAGAGGCCCGTACTTCACTCAGGTCGGTTGGCTGTTGGTTGTTGTTGTAATGTTCCGCAGGGCGTGGTGTTGAAAAGTTCGGGGCGAGTGGTGCGGGTTCAATTTCAAATGATTCGTTTTCTTCCAGGCTGACCCTCTGCGGGCCACGGTTGGTTCGGAGTGCAGTCGTGTCGTTAAGTTTGCAGCGTCTGTCCACAAGGCATTTCAGGATCGCTAGGGCTGATCATGGCTGGTGCAACAAAGAAGAGACCGGGCAAAGGGCGTGATTCCGAGGGGCTGCAACTCAACGCCGGAACGGTCGGGGTCGGGATCGTGGCCCTTCTCCTGGTGGCGGTCATCGTTTCCAGATTTCAGGGGAGTAGTTCGACGGCGCTGGCCCCACCTCCTCCGCCCCCGCAGATGACCACCGTGGCGTCCGAGTCGCGTGAACCTGCGGGGAGTGAAATCTCGCAGCCGGTGCGGCTCCCCTCTCCTGCGGGAGGCTCGCTGATCTCGCAGGGAACACCGCCGATGGTTCCGAGCGATAGTCGACTGCTGCTCCGCAGAGGCGCTCCGGCAGAGACCCCGGAGAACACCTCTGCCCCTTCAGAAACTCCTCCACCGGCAGCGGACCAGACGATGGCGACCGCCTCGAGTGTCGCTCCGACATCCCCGTCCAAAGCCGACCAGCTTGCCGCCCGGGTTGAAGCGGAGATGGGAGCGCTGTCCGATCTCGACTTGCCCGATCTCGTGGAACGGGTTGAGAAAGCGGTTGTCCGAATCGATGTCAAGAATGACGTTGGTGAAGCGATCGGCAGTGGCTTCGTCGTTCGCAGCGACGGAGTGCTGGTGACGAATTACCACGTCATTGAAGGGGGTGAGAAGGCGACTGTGAAGTTCCAGAACGGCGACAGTTATCTTGTTGAAGGAGTTCTGGTGCTGCAGCCGGAAGTCGACCTGGCGGTGGTCAAGATTAACCCCGGTGACAAATTGCTCCCGGTGTTGCCGGTGGCCCCTGTCCTGCCGCGCAAGGGTGAAAAAGTGGCGACGTTCGGAGCCCCGAAAGGGCTCTCGTTTTCCACGTCAGAAGGGATTATCAGCGGCATCCGGAAAGCGGATGAGGTGCAGCATAAAGAAGGGACCGTGCTGCAGACGACGGCTGCCATCTCCGGCGGAAACAGTGGCGGACCTCTTACGAACATGCGGGGGGAAGTGGTCGGTATTAATACCTTCAAATGGCAGGTCGGTGAGAGTCTGAATTTTGCGATCTCCTGCCTCGATATCCAGAAGGCGGTTGATCTCAGCAAAACGGCCACGATGGTCGCGCTCAACGCAGAAAATGTCCCCAACAAGAGCGACTCCACGCTCGGTTCGGCTGTCGATCTGGTCGGTACGGAACGGGGACGGATGCTGCTGAGTCAGATTCGCGAATGCTGTGTCCTGAATTTTCCGGTCGCGGTCGATCCAACCCAGCGGGTCATGCGGTACGTGAATTCCCGCGCGGAACGGACTCTGGAACAGCGATTGAAGTGGAAAATCATTCGCCGCCGCAGAGATATCAATGTCTCCACAGCCATCATCTGCAACGTCATTGTCTTTGTCCCCACGATGACCGAAGATGCGAATATCCTCAGCGAGCTTTCGATCAAGACCATGATTTTCGTCGGCGACGTCGACAAGGACGGCAACCGCAGCCTGGCTAAAATCTGGGATGAGGAAGAAGTGATCGGGCGGGTGTCCTTGCAGGCAATGTCCGTAGGAACAATCACCCGACAGCTTGAGGAAGGGATCAACGCGTATCTGGCGCGGCTGGTGAATTCCTACCGGTCCGCGTCGCGAACATTTGGCAAGTAGGTACTGGCTGATGGCGAAGCAACACTCTCCCCGTTTCCTGGAAATTGTGACAGATGCCCGCACCCGTGTCCGGGAAACGAACGTGCACGAGGTGCATCAGCGGCTCCAGGCGGGTGAGAAACTGAATCTGGTGGACGTCCGTGAAGAGAGCGAGTTCGCCAAGGGGCATCTGCCGGGGGCGATTCACCTCGGAAAAGGGGTGATTGAACGGGATATTGAAAAGGTCGTTCCCGATCCGGAGACGGAACTCGTCCTGTACTGCGGCGGCGGATTCCGCTCCGCGCTCGCGGCGGACGCTCTGCAGAAGATGGGCTATCGGCAGGTCATCTCGATGGATGGGGGATGGAGCGGCTGGACAGGGGCGGGCTACCCGACTGAGACGCCAAAATCCTGAGATGCAATCTCAATCGTTTAGTCGTAAATCCGGAAATGGGAACGCCTTGACAGCGGGGTGGCCGGGTCATAAAACGAGGGTGCATCAAGTTTTCGGCGATGGAGTAAGCGGGTGGAACGCGGGGCCGGCGGCGACGCCGGTCGAGAGGATGTGGATTCCTCGCAGATTTCCCATAGGATTCTGTTGCCGCAACCGATTCACAGGGAAGCCGTTTCATAGGGACCTGATTCAGCCGACTTTGAGATCGAAAAGGAAAAACGGATGACCCACGTTGTTGCCGAACCCTGTTTTAACTGCAAATACACGGATTGCGTGGTCGTGTGCCCAGTGGAATGCTTCTATGAAGCGGAGCAGATTCTTTACATCCACCCGGATGAATGCATTGACTGCGAAGCGTGCGTTCCCGAGTGTCCGGTGGAAGCCATTTTCCATGAAGACAACCTTCCCGAAGCCTGGCTGCCGTACAAAGAGCTGAACGCTGAAATGGCTCCGCTCTGTCCGGTGATCACCGAAAAGAAGACCCCCCTCGGAAGCGATCCGCCAGCGAAATAAGCCTTCACGGCAGCTGAACAGGTTTTCCCTGCGGAATTTGAAACTCAGAACCGGCCGCGTGATCGTGGCCGGTTTTTTTTTGTCCAGATCTGCCGGAGCCCCCTGCCTGCCCCGCCCGGTGTCGAACATGCTCTTGTGGGAATCGTCACTCTGTGAGATTGTAAGCACGATTGAGCAAATTGATGGGACGGTCACGCGAGCGGCACGCCGTTGATGGGAACGGGGCTGCTGAGACGCTCTGCCACACCCGCAATGGCTGAATATGGAAACCCCAATCAGTTCGCGGGGCGGATTTTCTCCATTTTCCTGGTCTGGAATCTCCGGGTGAATGGCAGCGCTGCAGGTTCGCTGCGGCATTCGGAAAATCTGTGCTCTGCCTGAACAGGGATTCTTCTCAGGAGCATGAAATCACGATGCTGCCGGTGAGGCCGCGATGTGAACATTGTTCCCGAGCATGTCTTCAATTCGTTTGGCGTTTTGGCCGCGCAGCACAATGTGTTCTGCGAGATGCCGGCCTGCAAACGCTCCCCAGGTACCCTGCAATCGGGTCGAGAACACCAGTCATGCCAATTCATCCAACCGCGGTCATCGATTCGCGGGCAGTGGTCGATCCCACCGCCATCATAGGCCCGTTTGTCGTCATCGAGGGGGCGGTGACCATCGGTGCGAACTGCCGTCTGGCAGCAGGGGTCACGATTTACGGGCCGACGACGATCGGCGCGGGAACCCAGATTCACTCGCACGCCGTCATCGGTGATTTTCCGCAGGACCGGGCTTTTGAGGGACAGGATTCCTCCGTCCGGATTGGCGAGAACTGCATTATTCGCGAGTGCGCCACAATTCATCGGGGAACGCAGCCGGGATCGGAAACCATTGTCGGCAACCATTGTTTCATCATGACCTGTGCTCATGTGGGCCATAATTGTGTGCTCGCTGACGGCGTGACCATGATCAGCGGTTCGCTGCTGGGTGGACACGTCCATATCGGCACACGCTCTGTCATCTCGGGAAACGCAGCGGTTCATCAGTTCGTGCGGATCGGCGAACTCGCGATGATCAGCGGGCTGGCGAAAGTGGTGCAGGACATTCCCCCCTTCTTCATGACCGATCGTGACGGGGCATTGGTCGGAGTGAATCGGGTCGGCCTGCTGCGGAGCGGACTGAACTCCAGGGACCGCGACGAGATCAAGCGGGCTTACAAGATTTTCTATCGCTCGGGATACAACCGGACGGAAGCCCTCCGGGAGTTGAAAGAATCAATCACGTCCGAGGCCGGACAGCGTCTGATCGCGTTTCTCTCTGCGGACTCCAAACGTGGAATTGCCGGCGACGCCGTTGAAGAGCGGTTGAAGGGGACTTCGCGAATGCATGCGGAGTAATGCCGACGGCTCCCGGGTGGGGGGCCTGCCGAGCGCCGACGAGAATTGGTCGCGGCCGACTCCCGGACGGGCGGCTGGCAGGGGCTCCCGACGGAAATCCCCTGCCCCTGCTTCTGCCCCCTGGCTGGGACCCGACTGACATCCGCACGGAATGTGCCGCGACCCCTTTCGTCAGCACGTTGTCAGACGTTGAACAGGAAGTGGCAGATGTCCCCATCCTGCATCACGTAGGCCTTTCCTTCGACTCGCAGCTTGCCTGCCTGGCGAATCGCAACTTCCGTCTTGAATGTTTCGAGATCATTCAGCGTGTAGACTTCACAGCGGATGAAGCCACGTTCGAAGTCGGTGTGAATCACTCCCGCAGCCTGAGGTGCGGTGGCGCCGATCGGAATCGTCCAGGCCCGCACTTCTTTGGGACCGGCGGTGAAATAGCTCTGCAGCCCCAGAGTGCGATAGGCCTCACGCGCCAGTGCCCCGAGAGCCGGTTCCGTGAGACCCACGGACTGCAGCATTTCTGCCCGGTCCGCTTCATCCAGCTCCGCAATTTCCGACTCCAGCTTGGCGCACACAGGAACAACCCCGGCTGCGTTCTGTGCAGCGTAGTCCCGCACCTGCTGAACCAGCGGAGCTTTTCCTTCCAGATCATCTTCGGCGACATTGGCGACATAGAGGACCGGCTTGGCACTCATCAGGCCGAAGCTGGCGAGCAGCTTTAGTTCCGCGGGATCCCACTGCACCTTGCGCAGCGGCTGGGCGTCGTTCAGTGAAGCCAGACACTTCTCGGACAGCGCGAGCCGTTCTTTGGCCTCTTTGTCTCCCGACCGGGCGGCCCGCTCCGCCTTCCCTTTGGAGTTTTCCAGCGTCTGCATATCGGCGAGCATGAGCTCGGTCTCAATGATCTCGATATCGCTCAGAGGATTCACCTGGCCCGCCACATGAATGACGTCGGGATCCTCGAAGCAGCGAACCACCTGTAAAATGGCGTCGACTTCGCGGATGTGGCTGAGAAACTTGTTGCCGAGCCCTTCCCCGACGCTGGCCCCTTTGACAATGCCGGCAATGTCGACCAGTTTCAGTGCGGCAGGCAGGATTTTCTGCGGATTGAAATAATTGGCGATCCGCTGCAGGCGGTCGTCCGGAACGCTGACAATTCCCTCGTTTGGATCGATCGTGCAGAAGGGGTAATTCGCACTTTGGGCGGCCTGCGAGCAGGTGAGCGCGTTAAAGAGGGTGCTTTTGCCCACATTCGGCAGACCGACGATACCAGCTTCCATTGATCAACTCACTTGTCGTAACACGGTGAACCATTGCGAGCCCGCAACGGTGTCCAATTCGCGGGATGTCCCCGCGTCCAGACGGAGACAGAGTCGCGGTCAGCGCGACGCGTCGGACGGACTGTGGCGGAGCATTATTTCAGGATCGAGCCCGTTTGTCATGGAGCTCCGTTCGCCATTTTTCGGTAGGCGATTTTCGGGCAACGCAGGAGACCGTTCAGAAGCCTCCGGTTCCCCCGGTGGAGGTCCGCGACGGCATTCCCGGTCGGGTGGCCGTACGCGGGACTTTTCCCGAGACCGCAAAAGTTTCCAGTGCCAGATCGAGCCGCTGTCGAAACTGGGCGGTGATCGACTGCGGACACAGCACAAAAATCGCCGCCTGAATGTCACCGACGCGACGTTCAAACAGCAGCCCCTGATACGCTTGCCCCGAATCGTGGGGAACAAACCGGATCACAGAATAATCCTTGCCGGGTGTGTACGCGGCGTGGGGACTCCCGCGTGCGGGCACCGTCAGTCGGTAACGCACGTTGTCTCCCGGGCGGGTCGATTCCCCTTCCGGGATAGTGGTCTGAAACAGGCTGGACAGTAGATTTTCGAGTTCGGCGAAGTAGCTGGATGGCGAAGGCCCCCCTTCCCCGACCGATGCGAATCGATCGTGATTGCTCAGCACGAACAGATAGGCATCTTCCGCGAATCCGTTGCTATTGGGGAAGGACGTTTTCCACGTTTCAAGGAGTCCTGGCAGCTCCACGCCGAGGGGGCTGACCACCGGCTGCAGGGTGCCCGGTTCCGGTTCTCCATCAGGGCCGGTTTTCGGCTTGGGCGGCGGGGGGAGTGGTGTCCGGAAGGGGAGCGGGACTCGGAGTGACATGTCGAATTCCCGGCGGTCCCAGGCTGCAGGAGAAAGATTGCTGTTCAGCCGGTCCAGATACTCATAGAACTTCTCCGATTCCTTCAACCGCTCTTCGTAGGTGCCCACTCCGCAGCCCGTCAGGCTCAGCAGGAGAACGAAAGGAGCAAGCAGGAATCGGCTGAAGTCGCGCCGCATTTCCCGATGAAATTTCAGGAGCATGATCCCGCCGGTTCCAGGTTTTGAAAGAAGTTCTCTTTCCGACAGCTGACAACAAAAGGCCGATCAGAGAAGATACCCCGGAGAGGCCGTTCAATTCCAGACGACCACTCTGACCTCTTTCTGATTTTTACAGGCTGCGGCGGTCGGCCGAAGGACTCCCCTTCCCGGGAACCGGGCGGGCTGTTGCAGTGTCAGTGCAGTTCGATATCGACTCCATCGGAAACCGTTCCAATGCAAAACGCCCCTGTGCTCTCCGGCCGACTCGAATTCATGGACGATCTGACGCTCATGATTTTCGGAGCCTCAGGCGACCTGACCAGCCGGAAGCTGTTGCCGGCAGTCTTTTCCCTGTTTCGGAACGGATACCTTCCGCAGAAGTTTCAGATTGTGGGAGTGGCCCGTCGCCAAAAGTCGGATGATGAGTTCCGGCAGGAGATGCACGACACGCTCGTCGACGAGCTGACTGCCGAGGTCGTCGACAAGCACTGGGCAACGTTCTCGCAGCAACTGCATTATCTGCGGACCGATTTCACTCACCCGGCCGATTTCCACGAGCTGAATGAGAATGTCACCGCCCTGGAGCGGCAGCACGGACTGTCGGGCAAGCGCGTGGTGTATCTGGCCCTGACGCCCGACCTGTTTATTCCATCGGTCGAAAACCTGGCAGCAGCGGGCATGATTCCCGATGACCCGAACCGGTTCCGGATCGTCGTGGAAAAGCCGTTTGGCCACGATCTGCAGTCGGCTCGGCAGCTGGCGAGCGATCTCTCGAAATATCTCAACGAAGAGCAGATTTACCGGATCGATCACTATCTCGGAAAGGAAACCGTCCAGAACATCCTGCTCTTCCGGTTTGGAAATTCGATCTTCGAGCCGCTGTTCAATCGCAACCACGTCGACCACATCGAGATTACCGTTGCTGAGTCGCAAGGGATTGAAGGGGGCCGCGGAGGCTACTACGACAAGTCAGGCGCCCTGCGCGATGTCCTTCAAAATCATGCCTTGCAGCTGCTTTGCCTGGTGGCGATGGAGCCCCCTTCCCTGTTCGATGCAGAACGACTCCGCGATGAAAAACTGAAAGTGCTCGAAACCTTGCGTCCGGGGCCGGGAGCTTCGGTCGACGACTGGGCCGTGGCGGGACAATACACCTCGGCTGTCATCAACGGTAAGCAGGTTCCCGGTTACCTCGAAGAAGAGCGCATCGCTCCTGACTCACGTACTGAAAGCTTTGTGGCTCTGGAGGCACGTGTCGAAAACTGGCGCTGGGCGGGTGTGCCGTTCTATCTGCGGACCGGCAAACGGCTGCCGGCTCGGGTGACGGAAGTGGCCGTGCAGTTCAAGCTCCCGCCGCTCAGTCTCTTTCGAACGGTGGAGTGCGAAGGAACAATCTGCCAGATGGTCGAGGACCGGCCGAACTCGCTGGTGTTCCGCATTCAGCCGCACGAGTCGATCTCGCTGAAGTTTTCGGCAAAGCGGCCGGGGATGCAATATCAGGTGCAGCCGGTCGATATGGACTTTCGGTTTCAGGAGTCGTTCGATGTTCCTTTGCCGGAAGCGTATGAACGGCTGATTCTGGATGTGATCCGGGGTGATTCCACGCTGTTTACGCGCGTGGACGAACTGGAAGCGGCGTGGAAGTTTGTGGACCCGATTCTGAAGCGATGGGCCGAGCCGGATCACAAGCCGGAACCGTATCCGGCGGGAACCTGGGGCCCGAAAGGGGCGATGGAACTGCTCGCCCGCAGCGGACGGCAATGGCGCAGCCCAACGGGAAAATAAGCGATGGACGACATCGAGATCGGCCAGGCCCGCCACCGGATTCGAAACGCTTACAGTCCTGCTGTGATGCGGGAGTTGCTTCCCCGATTTGCGGGGACTCTCGCCCGCCACTATGAACAGGTCACTTCCGGGGAGGGACCCGTTCTCAACTGGAACCCGGCCTCCCGAACGATTCCTGCCGCGCAAAGCGAACTGCGGGCCGGGCTGCCGGATCTCGATACTTCTGCCGTTGCCAACAGGTTTCTCCAGTTGCTGGAGACCGCCCTTGGGCACGGCCATAATCTCCATCATCCGCATTACATTGGTCATCAGGTCCCTCCTCCGCTTCCCATCGCCGGGTTGTTCGACGCACTGGCGAAGCTGACCAATCAGGTGATGGCAATTTACGAGATGTCCCCGTGGGCGACGGCCGTTGAGCATGCGGTTATCTCGGAGCTGGGACAACGTTTTGGATTACCGGCGGACTCATTCGCAGGTCTCGTGACCAATGGCGGCTCGCTGGCGAATCTGACAGCATTACTGACGGCGAGGAACGTTTGTCTGGCGGACAGCTGGGAACACGGGGTCGCTTCCGACTCGGCTTCCCCCGTGCTGATCTGTCAGGGTGACAGCCACTACGGCGTGTCACGGTCTGCCGGAATTCTTGGCCTGGGCACCCGACAGATCATTCGCATTCCGGTCGACAGTCGTCGCAAAATGGACACCCGCCGGCTGCGCGAGGTGCTGAGCACCCTGCGACAGAAAGGAACTCCGATTGTGGCGGTCTGCGCCTGTGCCGGAGCCACCCTGACCGGCTCCTTCGATCCGCTGGAGGAAATTGCGGACCTGTGTGCCGAGTATAAGGTCTGGCTGCACGTGGATGCGGCCCATGGCGGGGCGGTCGCTCTGAGTGCGCGGCACCGGCACCTCATCCAGGGGATTGAGCGGGCCGACAGCTTCATCTGTGATGCTCACAAAATGCTGTTTGTCCCAGCGTTGTGCGCGTTCGTCTTTTACCGGAATCCCGCTCATCGTTATGAAGCGTTCCGGCAGGATGCCCCCTATCTCTTCGATCCCTCTGCTCCCGGGCTCGCTGAATTTGATGGGGGGCTGAAAACCATCGAATGCACCAAGCAGGCAGCGGCGTACGGATTATGGGGACTCTGGTCGACCTACGGTCCGGGACTGTTCGAGGATCTCGTGAACGTGACCTTCGCAGCGGCCCGCTCCCTCTATGAAAAGGTTCTGGCTGCCGACGATTTTGAAGCGCTGAACGAGCCGGAAGCCAATATCCTCGTCTTCCGCTACATTCCTGCTGCTTTGAGAGGAACGACCGACGAAACACGTCGGGCCGGGGAGCTCAACCGTGCCATCCGCAGACGGCTGATCGAGTCGGGCGAGTTCTATATTGTTCAGACAACTGTTGAAGAGGCCGGAGCTCTTCGCGTCACGGTGATGAATCCCCTGACCGATGATGAGCAACTGGATCAGCTGCTGAATGCGATCCGGCGAGTGGGGCACGAACTGCAGAACGGGTAAATCATGCGCGCGGAGATTATTGCCATCGGCACCGAGATTACCTCGGGAGCCAAGCTGGACACCAACAGCCAATGGCTGAGTCTGCAGCTTTCCGACCTGGGCATCCCCGTGCATTTTCACACGACGGTGGCCGATGACCTGGCAGCGAACATTGATGTGCTGAAGATCGCGGGCGAACGGGCTGATCTGGTCCTTATTACCGGCGGGCTCGGGCCAACGCTGGACGACCTCACCCGCGAAGCGATGGCCGCCGTGGCTGGTGTCGAACTGGTGACCGACGCAGCCTCGTTGCAGGCGATCGAAAGCTACTTCCGCGGACGGGGACGCGAGATGCCGGCCCGCAATCGGTTGCAGGCCCAGTTTCCTCGCGGCGCACAGCCGTTACTCAATCCGGTCGGCACGGCTCCCGGTGTCTGGATGGAGCTGGCCCGTCCCGGTCGGTCGCCCTGCCTGATGGCTGCCATGCCGGGTGTTCCCAGCGAAATGCGGCGGATGTTTGTGGAGCAGGTCCAGCCCCGCATCCCCGGTGAAGGAAATGTGATTCGCCGGGCGCGGCTCAACTGCTTCGGGTTGGGTGAATCGGCGGTCGAGGAACTGCTCGGCGACCTGACTGCCCGCGGACATGATCCCGAGATCGGCATCACCGCTCATGAAGCGACGATTACGCTGCGGATCATTGCGCAGGGAGATTCCGAAGAGGTTTGCCAGCACAAAATCGCCACTGCTTCGTCAGCGATCCGGGCCCGGCTCGGAAACTATCTGTTCGGGGTCGAGGATGAAACGCTGGAAGAGGTGGTGGTGCGGGAGATTGCGAATCGCGGGCTGAACTTTGTCACAATCGAATGTGGAACCGCCGGCCTGCTCGCGGACCGTGTTGCTCATGCTCCGCGTGCGGAGGAATGTTACCGCGGAGGCTGGGTTGTCTCGCAGCGACCGGAGGACTGGTTTCAGGCAGCGGTGCGTCTGCATGAGGAAACCGCAGCGCATTATCTGCTTGCGATCGGACCGCTGACGGTGACGACCGACGAGACCGGCCGGCGGGCTTTCCAGATGCCGATTGGCCTGCTGGGGGCGGGACACCCGCCGGAAGTGGTGGAGACGAACTGGAGCGGGAACCCGGATATTGTGGAGAGCCGGGTGACAAAGCTGGCTCTGGACTTGCTGCGCCAGCGACTGATGTTCTCAAAATGAAACCGAGCACGGACACTGAGCAGAGCGCGCTGGGTCAGCGAGTGCTGTGTGAAGGGTGACATGCTTGCACCTTCGGGCACGCGTGCTCATCAGTCGACGTTCGTTCTCCGCACCGGGGCCCTTCGCGCTGAGCCACACAAGAAAATGAAAAGCCGGGGCTTGAGAGTGAATCGTCTGCTCAAGGGGTCCTTTCAGGCAAGGCGTGCGCACCGCTGCTTAACTGATGTTCGGCGGTGGCTGCTGATAAAATCGTGAAAGCCCCGTGCGGATCATTGGGTGGGAAAGAGCTGCGCAGCCACGGCACTTCGGATTCCAGAGGGCCAGGTCCGGGGCTGACGCTCAGTACCACCCCCTCGGCTGTCACCATCTCGGGCAACGCCTCAAACGTCCGCATGGCTGCCTCGCGATATTTGGCATCCTTGAGAATGCCTGCTTTCCATCCCCGCGCCAGATGCGAGGCGATCATCGCTGAGCCGCTGGTTTCATAGGGTGATTCCTCTGGAGATCGGGTCAACAGGCAATGCCAGAGACCAGATTCCGTCTGACGGATGAGCAGCGCATCAGAAAGATTCACGAAGTGCTGCTGGACTTGCTGGAACTCATCCGAATCCGGCGGCAATGAGCGCAGCGACCGTTCCATTCCTCGAATCAACCAGCCATGTCCGCGCGACCAGAATCCTGGAGAGAGCTTTTGTGGTTCAGCGGCCAGCCAACCGCGTCCCTGCGACCAAAGACCGGTCTTCGGGTCCCGGACGATCTCCGCGTAGATTCTGAGCTGTTCGGCGACTTCCCGGCGGAATTCCGGCTCGTCGGTCAACTCCCCAGCTTGAGCCATCCGGGCAATGTATTCACCCAGGGCATCGATCAGTAACGCCTGTCCCCCTCCACGTTTGGCACCCCGCGGATGAAGGATCCCCCCTTCGGGAGAACGTTCCACTTCAGTGCGGAGCAGACGGCTCTGACGGATAAAAACCGGCAGCCAGTCCTGGTTTCCCGTGAACCGGGAGGTTTCGTAGGTCAGGCAGCCGAAGGGTTGCTGGCGCCAGGAAACCTCGGTGGTCGGGTGAACTCCCCGATCCGCGAGCATCTTCAGGACATAGTCCTGATACTTTGGGTCGCCGGTGACCGCACTCCACTCGAGCAAGCCCTCCAGCGTCAGCTCCCGATGATAAGGGTACCTTTCGTCATTCGGCGGTCCCTCGCGCAGCACACGATCTGCGACCGCAGTCGCTGCGACATACAACTTCGACTTCGAAGGTGAAGAATCCTGGGCGAACGTACTGGAGACCAGCACAAGGAGAGCGCCGGCGATTCTCAGCCACGTCGCTGTGCAGAAGAGGCAAATAATCTTGTGGCTGAAACCATTCTGCATCGAGTATCTCCCGGTGAGTTCAAGAACCAGCAGAGGGCGACCCAGCTCCTCTGCCGCAAAACAAATCCGTTAAGAGTTTGTTCCGAAGCGTTCCACTCGCTCATCTTGGCATAACCTGCTTCTTGAGGCCACTGCCTGCCCCACTTCGGGCCCGCTGTGCCGTGGTGTTGTGACCAAGTCAGATCAGTTCAAGGGTTTGCGCATGCACGCATGGGGTGGTGCCGAAATGGCGGTTTCCTGGGAGTGTTTGTTAAGGCTGTGTTCTGCCTAAACGGCAGTCTGCCTGGAGGCAGAGATTTCAGGAGGCGAGCTAACATCCGGAAAATAATGGGGTTATGTCCCACTTTCTGGGGTATGCTCACTTGGAATGCAGCTTGCTGTTCCGGGAACGACTCCCCACAGAAAGGTACGCCCTATGGCTTTTCAAATGAATAAACTCACCACCAAAGGGCAGGAAGCGATCCAGTCGGCACACGCTCTTGCTCAGGAAAAAGGAAACCGACAGCTCACTCCCCTGCACCTCCTGGCAGCCCTGCTGCAGGATCCGCAGGGAATTCCCCGGGCCATTCTCGGCAAGATTGGCGTCAAGGCCGGGCAGCTGACGACGATGGTCGACAGCGAAATTGCCCGACTCCCGGCCTCGTCCGGCTCGAATATGGATATCGGAGCGTCGCGCGAGTTGACGCAGGTTCTGGATGAAGCCCAGAAGCTTGCCACCGGCATGAACGACCAGTTTGTCTCGACCGAGCATTTGTTTGTCGCTCTGACCAAGGTTGACGACGCCGCCCAGCGGCTGCTCAAGCTGAATGGGGTGGAAGAAAAAGACATCCTGCAGGCGATGAAGGCGGTCCGCGGCAGCCATTCCGTGACAGATCAGAATCCTGAAGACAAATATCAGGCGTTGGAGAAGTACGGGAAGGATCTGGTCGAGATGGCCCGGCAAGGGAAGATCGACCCTGTGATCGGCCGCGATGGTGAAATCCGTCGGGTGGTGCAGGTCCTGTCGCGACGCCGCAAGAACAACCCGGTCCTGATCGGTGATCCCGGTGTCGGCAAGACCGCCATCGTGGAGGGGCTGGCGCATCGGATCGTGCTGGGTGACGTGCCGGTCGTGCTCAAAGACAAGCGGGTCATTGCACTCGACATGGGCGCGCTGATTGCCGGGGCCAAGTATCGGGGCGAATTCGAGGACCGGCTCAAGGCAGTGCTGCAGGAAGTGGAACAAGCGGGGGGGCAGATCATTCTGTTCATCGACGAGCTGCACACCGTCGTTGGTGCCGGGAAGGCAGACGGTGCGATGGATGCCTCCAATCTGCTCAAGCCCGCGTTGGCTCGAGGCGAGTTGCACTGCATCGGTGCCACCACGCTCGACGAATACCGCAAGTACATTGAAAAAGACCCCGCCTTGGAGCGTCGGTTCCAGCCGGTCATGGTTCGTGAACCGACTGTCGAAGACACAATTGCCATCCTCCGCGGTCTGAAGGAACGTTACGAGAAGCACCACGGCATCAAGATTCGTGATGCGGCCCTTGAGGCTGCGGCAATTCTGTCGGACCGGTATATCACGGATCGCTTTCTGCCCGACAAGGCGATCGATCTCGTCGACGAGGCGGCCGCCCGGGTGGCGATGGAACTTAATTCCGTTCCCACGGAAATCGACGAAGTCCAGCGGCGGATGACCCGTCTGGAAATCGCCAGCCGTCAGCTGGCCGAAGAGAACGAAAAGGATTCCGAAAAAGAGCGGAAGGCGATCGATGAGGAAATGACGCAGCTGCGGCAGAAGCTCGCGAGTCTCAAAGAGCAATGGGAATCGGAGAAGCTCGGCCTGGGAGACGTCAAAGGGGTCCGTGAGCAGCTGGAACAGCTCGAACTCGAATATTCCCAGCTCGAAGCGACGATCCGGGAACGGCAGGCCTCAGGGCGAGTGGAGGAGTCGGACTATCAGAAGCTCTTCGAACTCGACCAGAAACGCAAGCTCCTCCGGCAACAGGTCGAGGCGCAGGCGGAGGAATCCGAGAAGCAGGCTAAGGGGGATCAGGAGCATCGCACCCGCTTGCTACGGACCGAAGTCGGCCCGGAAGAGATTGCGCAGGTGGTCTCCTCCTGGACCGGTGTGCCGGTCAGCCGGATGCTGAAAACCGAGCGGGAAAAACTGCTCAACATGGAAGACCTGATTCACCAGCGGATGATCAATCAGGAGGAAGCGGTCGAAGCGGTTGCAAACGCGGTCCGGCGGTCTCGCTCCGGCCTGCAGGACAAGAACCGGCCGATCGGCTCGTTTATCTTCCTGGGGCCGACCGGCGTCGGGAAGACGGAGCTGTGTAAGGCTCTCGCGGAGTTTCTGTTCGACGACGAGAAGAACATGATCCGCATCGATATGAGCGAGTTCATGGAAGCTCATTCCGTCGCACGGCTGATCGGTGCCCCTCCGGGGTACGTCGGTTATGAAGAAGGGGGCCGGTTGACGGAAGCGGTCCGCCGCCATCCGTACTCGGTGATCCTGCTGGATGAAATTGAGAAGGCCCATCGAGACGTCTTCAACGTGCTGCTGCAGGTGCTGGATGACGGTCGACTGACCGATGGTCAGGGCCGGACGGTCGACTTTACGAATACGATCATCGTGATGACGTCGAACATCGGTTCGCAGTTGATCCTCGAACTGGCGGAAGAAGGGGATGATGAGAAGATCCGTGAAGTCTGCATGGAGGCCCTCAAGCGGGAATTCCGTCCTGAGTTCCTGAACCGGATCGATGAAGTGATCGTGTTTCATCCGCTGCAGCGGCACGACATCCGCAAGATTGTCGAGTTGCAGATTCAGCGATTGCAGAAGCAGTTGCTGCAGCATGACTTTCAGCTGGAGGTCTCGGACGATGCCAAAACGCTACTGGCGAACGAAGGGTTCGACCCGGTGTATGGTGCCCGTCCGCTGAAGAGAGTTGTGCAGAACCGGCTGCAGAACGCACTCGCGAATGCGATCCTCACGGGAGAATTCCCCGAGGGCTCGACGATTCGGGTCGACGTGCAGCATGGCGAACTGACGTTCGCACGCAAGTAAGGTGTCAGGCGATCAGCGCTGCTCGATACGGGGCAGCGCTGATTTTTTGCGCGGTCAACATGCAGGTTATTACAGGTTATTACCGGAGCACTTGTCCAATGGCCGAAGTGTCCGTGAGGTTGGGCCCCTTGTCTCCCGTTGCACTTTTTCAGAGCCCGACGCGTCAGCGGGGGCATCGTCACGATCAACAGCCGGGTGACCTCGGAATTACCTGGCTTTCGAAAGGGCTGCGATCAAGGCGTCCGGAGTTTCGACCGGCGTTTGGCACGCTCCGCGCTGGCACAGGAATGCGGCCGAAGGTCCCCGCTCTGTTTTCCCAGCCAGCAGGTCCTGCAGCACCTCGGGGACGGCCAGCCCCGTAGGCCAGCGGACGGCGACTTTGTTGGGGACAAACTGCTGCCACAGCGTGTCCCAGAGTTTGTCCCCCGACTGATCCGCATCTGCGGTGATCACAACTTCATAGGTTGGCCCCAGTGCCAGATCGAGGGCAATCAGAGCCTGTCCCGAGGCACGCGGGTGGTCGATCAGCAGCCCCGAGAGAGCGTCGAGTGTGCGAATTGCCAGCTGTTCAACGTCGTCGCGGCCGGTCAGCCGGGCCAGTTTGAGGAGTGCGGTGGCGGCCATTCCGTTGCCGGAAGGAGTGGCGTTGTCCTGGGAGTCCTTGGTGCGGGCAATCAATTCTTCGTGATCGATCGGGGTGTAAAAGAAGCCCCCCTTGTCCGCATCCGCAAAACGAACTGATAAATCCTTCGTCAGGTCCAGCGCGACGGTCAGCCATTCCGAGGCGGCCGTGGAATTCTCGGCGGTCTGCCAGCCTGACTCGGCCTGAAACAGTTCCACCAGTCCATCGATGAAGCAGGCGGAGTCATCGAGATAGGCATTCAACCGCGCTTGCCCATCCTTAAAGGAATGCAGGAGTCGCCCCTGGGGGTCCCGCATGTGGTCGATGATGAAGCGGGCGGCTGCACGGGCCGCATCGAGATACCGAGGCTCGTGCAGCACGAGTGCCGCCTGAGCGCACGCGGCGATCATCATTCCGTTCCAGGCGACGAGAATTTTGTCGTCCCGTCCGGGGGGAATCCGCTTGCTGCGTGCGGCCAGCAGTCTCGTCCGACACCGGTCGAGAATCTGCAGCACCCCTTCACTGTCCGCTGTCGAATTCAGAGGAAGCTGCAATTGGTCGGCGATCAGCTGCAGAGGTCGCGGACGATTCAGAATCGTCTTTTCTTCCCAGTTGCCACGCGGAGTGACATCGTAGCTGAGCTTGAAGACCCGGGCGTCGGCGGGATCGAGCAGTTGGTCGATCTCGGCTTCCGACCAGACAAAGAACTTCCCCTCTTCCCCTTCGCTGTCGGCATCCTGCGTGGCGTAAAAGCCGCCGGCCGGGGCGGTCATTTCCCGCAGAATGTAATCGAGCGTTTCCCGGACGACGGTGGCGTACTCTTCGTCGCGAGTGATCTGCCACGCTTCCAGATAGGCGGGGACGAGCAGCGCATTGTCGTAGAGCATTTTCTCAAAATGCGGCGCGAGCCAGCGGGCATCGGTCGAGTAGCGATGGAATCCCCCGCCCAGTTGATCGTAAATCCCCCCGTGGGCCATTTTGGTGAGTGACAGCAGGGCGACCTGCAGGGCGTCGTCATTGCCAAATCGCCGGGCGCAGCGGAGCAGGACCCGCAGGTCCATAGGGTGAGGAAACTTCGGAGCCCCGCCGAACCCCCCTTCGCGGCGATCGGCCGACCGCAGAAGAGCGGTCATGGCTGTCTGCAGAATTTCCGCATTCAGTTCCGCCCGTTCGAAGACCGGCGCAGCCATGTTTTGAATGGCCTCCACCAGCTGGGCAGCACTGCTGTCGACTTCGTTCCGTTTGTTGACCCAGTAATCGTTGAGCTTGACGAGCAGATCGCCGAAGCCGGGCATCCCCATGCGGGAGACCGGGGGCCAGTAAGTCCCTCCATAAAAGGGCTGACCGGAAGGTGTCAGGAAGACTGACATCGGCCAGCCGCCACGCTGCGTGATCAGCTGGACGGCCGACATGTAAATCTGATCGACGTCGGGACGCTCTTCGCGGTCCACCTTGATGGAGACATAATGCTGATTGAGGTACTTCGCGATCGCCTCGTTCTCGAAGCTTTCCCGTTCCATTACATGGCACCAGTGACAGGCGCTGTAGCCGATGGAGAGAAAGATCGGCTTGTTCTCCTGCTTTGCCTTTTCAAACGCTTCGGGCCCCCAGGGGAACCAGTCGACCGGGTTGAACGCGTGCTGCTGCAGATAGGGGCTCGACTCGTGCGCGAGCCGATTGGGCTGTCGGTCAGGATGCGCGGAATGAGACATGAGAGACTCCTGTGCCGACAGGCCGCCCGGAGCGACGTTGACGACGGTGTTGTCGGGACTCGCCGGGGAGCGCTCGGACCGGACAGGGGACGAACGCCGCCTTGGATTACAGTTCGATTCCGAGTTCTTCGATCTTGCGGTACAGGCTGGACAGGCCGAGCTTCAACCGCTTCGCGGCTTCCCGTTTATCCGGCCATTGGCGGAGTACCCGCGAAATATGGAGACGTTCGTAGTGCCGGAGGGCACTGCGGAGGTCGTCGGTGTCCGGCAGCGGTTGTCCCATCCCCAGCAGATCGGGAGGGAGGTCTTTCGGTTCGATCTGGGTGCCGTCGCACATAATCACCGCCCGCTCGATTGCGTTATCGAGCTGACGGACGTTCCCCTTCCACTGGGCTGCCATGAGCAGTCGAATCGTTTCGCTCGAGGCGCTGACGACCCGCTTTCGTAATGTGCGGGAATGTTTGGCGACGAAATGATCGACCAACTCGGGAATGTCGTCGAGCCGCTCGCGGAGCGGAGGGATGCGGATCTTGACGCCGTCGAGGCGATAGAACAGATCCTCCTGGAACGCCTCTTCGCCAACCAGCCGCAGCAGGTCTTCGCTGGTGGAGGAAATAATGCGGCAATGGACGCTGTAGGTTTCGGAGCCCCCCGACGGCATGCTCTCCTGATATTCGATGGCCCGGAGCAGCTTGGTCTGGGTCCCCATCGGCAGGCCGGTGATCTCATCCAGAAAGACGGTGCCGCTGCCGGCGGTGCGGAGGATGCCCGGCTGGTTTTTTCCTCCCGCTTCGCTGCCGAACAGCTCAGCTTCCAGCAGTTCCACTGGGCGCGTTCCGCAGTTGACGGCGAGGAATTTCTCGTCGCGCATCGGCCCGGCGGAATGGATGGCCCGCGCAAAAAGTTCCTTGCCGGTCCCGGTCTCCCCAACCAGCAGGACGTTGGAGTGAGTGGATGAGACTTTACCGATCGTCTCCTGCAGCATCCGGAGCGGCTCGCTGGAACCAACAATCTGGTCAAAGCGGTTGGGCTGCGCCAGTTCGCGGCGGAGCTTCTGGTTCTCGAGGTAGAGATCGCGGTACTCGAAGACCCGCCGCAGCTTGTTGGCGAGGTCATCGAAGATGACCGGTTTGGTGAGGTAGTCGAACGCCCCCGCTTTAAAGGCCTCGACGGCCGACTCGACGGTGCCGTAGGCGGTGATGATCAGCACGAAGACCGAGGGGTTCAGCTTGTGCAGCAACCGCATCAGTTTGATGCCATCCCCGTCGGGGAGCTGGATGTCGCAAATCGCGAGGTGGAAATCATTTCCCTTGGCCTTGGCGATCCCCTCTTCGACCGAAGCGGCCTTGGTGACGCGGTAGCCTTCCCCCAGCAGAAACTCGGCCAGCGAGTCGCGAATGATCTGCTCATCTTCCACGATGAGAATCTGTCGGGGAGCGTTGGGTTCGTTCGAGCGATGATTCATGAGTGGCCAGCAGGTCGGGAGTGAGGTTCGAAAGTCACAGCCCTGAACGGGAGAGTGGCTGTTGAAAATCACAGGATGTCGGTGCGGCTCAGATTCTAGATGTATTCGAACGAAACATAAACACTCAACTCTCCCAACAGGTTACGGCAAGCGGAGCGGATTCTGCCGAACTCCCGCCTGACCTCCGTCCGACATCTGATGTGGAATCCGCTTACCGCTGAGGGATTGCTCTTGATTGCCCGAACTCTGTGAGATTCATATTCGAGTCAAATTACCTGTCTTCCATAATGGGATTAACACGTGAGTCTGACGGACTGTTCCGCAAATTGACGGTTTACGACGAAAAATGCTAATGCCATTCAATTCCTGCATGTGTAAGATTCGATGAGTTCGGGCAAACCGGTGTGCCGGAGATGGGGAGGACAGGAATGTCAGCCTGGATGATGTGGTTGGGATCGATCCCATTGGTTGGAATGTTGTTCGCAGTCGTCCTGCGGATGGTGAAGTTTTATCAGCGCACGGAGTCGACCCGGGCGATGCGTCTGTTTCGCCTGCGTCGCGAAGGTCTGGAAGCGAAGTTCTTTGACCTGGCGGTCGCGCGTGGAAAACCCCGTGGCCTGCGCTGGGTCCACTGCGACTGGAAGAATGAGGTCCATTTCGCCCGCGATGTCGAGAACGGCCTGCTGACGGCATTTGTCGGCGTCGACATTTACTTCGAAGCTCTGGAAGACGGCGACATGGTTGATGTGGAGGCGGTTCATGAGTTCCGCGAGGCCTCAGCCGTGTTCCATTATCAGGGGGGAATCTGGGGGACGGGAGGGAAGGCTCTCTTTAATCTGAGCCCCGCCCACGCAGTGACCCGTCTCGCCGGACAGTACGAACCGGTCGCACTGTAGAGCATTTTGACCGCGGATTGCCCCGTCGGATTGCTCCGTCCTCGCCCCGCGGAAGTCGGTCTTTCACCAGCGAAACGCCGACGACGCGGAGACTGGCAAGAGCAACCTGCTAATACGGATCGCAATCCTCCGGAATCCGCCCGAAGGCGATCTTGTTCTCCAGCTTCAACCCGGGCAATTGCGCCGGCCCGAAGCGAATCGCCCCTGGGCCGCACTGCTGGTGAATCTTGTCGATCGTGTGCGAGACCCGTTTCAGCTTCTCGACGCCGTCAAAGAGCGACCGGGGAACGTTGGCCGCTTTCACCAGCCCGCACACCGTGACGTCCACCTTCAGGATCGGACCGGCGTCCTGCGGTCGCTGCAGCCAGAGCTTCTGAAACTGTTGGAGCAGCGTCGTCGTGTCCTGCGTGAAAGAGAGTCCGATCTCTCCCTGAAAGCGTCCCTCGGGAAGGTAGCGGAGTGAGAGCTGCAGACTCCGGGCACAGTACCCGGCGGTACGCAGACGCTGACCCAGTTTGTTGATGAGCCGGATCAGGACACCGCGAGCCCCCTCATCGTGGCGGTACTGAGGGGCAAGGACATGCCCGTGTGTCATCGTCCGTCGCGTTGTCTCCTGCTCCGCTTCATCCTCGCCATGAAAACCGGCCCACCAGCTGGCCCCCTGCACCGACCCCCACACGCGGGTCGCTGTCTCGCGGCTGATCCCCCATAGATCCCTGATGGTGCGCACGCCATGTCTGGCGAGCCGGGCACTGATGCCTGCGCCGATCCCCGCCAGATCCTGCAGTTGCAGATGTTCCAGTCGACCTGGGAGGTCCTCCGTCGAGAGGACGGTGAGCCCGTCGGGCTTCTGCAGGTCACTCGCAATTTTTGCGAGCAGGCGGGTCGGGCCGATTCCGATCGAACAGGTGAGCCACGGGCCGAAGTCCCGCAGCAGTTGCTGTTTGATCTGGCGTCCGAGCTGGATGGCCTGTGAAACTTCCCGGTCGCGCCCGCGCAGCCGGACACTCCATTCATCGATCGAATAGACCCGGCAGACCGGAGCGCAGCGTTCGACGCTTTTCAGGATTTGATGGTGGATTGCGACGTAGAAATCGGGCCGGGCCTTGACCAGTTGCAGGCCGGGGCACAACTGCAGGGCTTCACGGACCCGTGTGCCGGTCCTGACGCCGGCCCGTTTGGCCTCAACGCTGGCGGCGATGACCGAGGTCGTCTCGGCAGCGAGAGGAACCACCGCGACGGGGCGTTGTCTCAGTTCGGGCCGCGCCATCTGTTCCACAGAGGCGAAGTACGAGTTCATGTCGGTGTAAAGCCAATTCATCTGCCGGACCGATAGGGTAGTGATTTTTTGTTCACTACTCTATCGGCGTCCGGACGGTGATGCAATGACTTTTCCGATTCCGCCGGGGAATCTTCCTCCCGTCGGTGGGGGCCTACATCGACATCCTCCGCATTTCGGAATCTTCTTCCTTCCAGCCGAGGGCGCTCACTGCTTCGCGAGGTGCGACATCGCCGAAGCTGATTCCCAGGGCGCGGGCCGCTTCGACGGGGGAGCTGTCTGATTCCACCTGCGAGAGTTTCCCGACCGCTTCCTTGATCGGCACCGCGTGAATATGAGGAGGCTGGTACGACACCATGTAGCCGAACTTCTTCTGCAGAACGAGACGGACCGCATGTGCACCGTATTGCGTGGCAAGCATCCGGTCGAAGTTGGTCGGTGGTCCTCCGCGCTGCAGATGTCCGAGCACGACGCAGCGGACTTCCCGCTTGAGACGATGCTCGATTTCGCGGGCGACGAGTTCTCCGATGCCCCCCAGGTGGACCTGAGCAGCGGCGGGGCCGACGGAATCCCCGAGCGTCACCAGTTGGCCGTCGGGCATGTGGGCTCCTTCTGCCACGACGATCACCGAGAAGCGTTTGTTTTCGCGGTCCCGTTCCAGAATTTTCTGGCAGACGTTTTCAAAGTTCCATTTGATTTCCGGCAGCAGGATCACCCCAGCCCCGCCGGCGATCCCGGAATGCAGTGCGATCCAGCCGGCATGCCGACCCATCACTTCGACCACCATCACCCGCTCGTGACTGATGGCGGTCGAATAGAGGCGGTCGATGGCGTCGGTCGCGCAGGCGACAGCGCTGTCGAAGCCGAAGGAAAAGGCGGTGGACGACAGATCGTTGTCGATTGTCTTGGGGACGCCGACGACCGGGATCCCCTGCTCTTCAAACTGTTCGGCCACAGCGAGCGAACCATCTCCGCCGATGCAGATCAGTCCTTCGATGCTGAGGACTCGCAGCGTGTCCTTCACGCTCTTCATCAAGTCGGGGTCGAGGTCGATCCGCTCATCAATTCCCCGGCGGGCCGAGAAGCGCCCCTTGTTGGTGGATCCGAGAATCGTCCCTCCCCGGTTGATAATTCCCAGCGTGTTCTTCCGGTCGAGCATCATGTAGTCGACAGGATCTACGAGCCCTTCGTAGCCGCGACGAAACCCCACCACTTCGTAGCCAAATCGCGTTGCGCTTTTTACAACGCCCCGGATCACGGCATTTAAACCAGGACAGTCACCGCCTGAAGTTAAAACGCCAATCCGCTTCAAGTTCGACATGCTGCACTTTCATATCCGGGAGAGGGAAAAACTTCGGCGGCATCATAAAACTCTGTGCCTCTTCGTCAAAGACACCTGACTGATTTGTCATGGAGAACGATCGGTGTGGGTTGATGGGTTCTCCGTCCGGCAGGGTTTCGCGAGCCCTTTGCCAGCCTGCAGACGCTCTCGGGCTTTTCGAATCGGCAGCTCAGAGGGCCGGGGGCTGCGGTCCTGCGGTCACATTCCGGCGACCTCGAAATGGCCGCTCGGTACTAGACCCCTGTCATTCAGAAAAAAATAAGCACTCTGTCCCGACAACGGAGACAGAGTGCTCTCGAGTTGAGAACATCCCGGCAGAGTCAATTCTGCTCTTTGCTGGTGGCCCAGGCGGGCTGGAAGTCCGAGGAGTGGGCTGCCGGGCTGACCTGAGGTTCGGGTTCCGGCGTGGTGGCGAACTGCGGAGCATCCGCCGGATCGGTGGGGCCTCCGACCGGCTGGAACGCGACCATGATGGGGACACGGGTTTTGGGCTGGGCGGCCGGGCCGGATGTGGAGTTGGCCACTTCTTTCAGAACAGAACCATTCTGATAGGGACCGACCCCCGCCACGAACCAGTTGTTGTCATCGGCTCGGGCCAGTGTGGTGCCGCCGGTTCCCAATGCCTGATTGGTCTTGGCATCGTAGGCGACAACTCCCAGCTTGGCTGTTCCATTCTGACGCTTGCGTTCGACGAATCTCACTTCCGGGATACTCATCATCCCCGGCAGGGTGATCTCGGGGGTTCCAATGTAGGAGACTGCGGAATTCGTGCCGACCGCCCCAGCTCGAAGTTCCACGACCACTTCCGCCTTGTCGGCGGCATCTACCAACTGTGCGCCGGCAGTCAGCAGCCGGTGCCGGGTAGAAGCAATGACGTAGTTCTTGTCGACGCAGTCGACGTACTTGTCCTGCAGGTAGACCTGATGGCCCCGGAAGGTACTGAAGTCGACTTTATCGAGCGCCTGGTCGACCGCATTGGCGACGAGGAGTTGTTCTGTCGAGGTCCGCGACGTATTACTGATGGATGCCGAAGTGCAGCCGCACGACAATCCGAGCAGCATCAGCAGCGGGAATGACCGAAACCGGAGCATGGTGACCTCACAGTCGAAAATAAAGCGTTCCCGGCTGCAAACCATGCGCGAACGGCCGGGGTCTCTGAAGGATGAATGTCACTGGCTGCGGCAAATAATCTGCGATGTTGCCCAGGGTCAACGCGAATACAGAAATTCGGAAGCATGAACAATTTTCTGTTTCAGCCCGCAGCGGCCTTCCAGCAAAGATTGCCGACTTACACCTATGTCCCGGGAGTCACACCGCACCCGTTCTCGCACCCGCAGGGGCACCGGGAGGGAGGGATGGAGTCCACAGGGACACTGCCGCAGATCTGGCTTCGGGGCTGCGTGCTGTTTACGGCCGGCTACTACTGGGAAGCGCATGAGGTCTGGGAAAGCGGGTGGCACGCCGCGGGACGCAGCGGCAGTGTGGCGGATTGTTTCAAAGGGCTGATCAAGCTTGCTGCAGCCGGGGTGAAATCGCTGGAGCGCAATCCTGTCGGCGTGGCCCGCCATGCGGCCCGCAGCGGCGAACTTTTTCGACTCGTCCGCGCGAGTGAGAAGCCGCTCGAGGCCCTCCCCTTGTCCGCCGCAGATCTGCAGCGGCTGCAGGAGCGAGCCGTCGAAGTTCAGCAGCAACGTCCGCTCGCGAATATGGATCAACAGCAAGCTGCCATTCACGGAGGCGTGCCGATTCTGGGGGGCTTGCCGATCGCCGCGTTGCGGGCTCCCGTCCCCCGTTCAGACCCGGAGCGTTCTGAACTCTGATTTCACTGTGCCTGCCAGGGAGAGGCAGGCCTGGCATCAACGGCCGGGCTTGCTGCCCTGGCCTCGCGCGAGTACCCGTTCACGTCCGGTTACTGGAGCGGCAGACGGCGAAAGCGACCAGCCCGATCATGATCACAGTCACGGCCGATTCCAGCCAGAGAGGGCGGGACGGAAGCGGCGCACTTCCCGCTTGAGCGAAGGCCAGTGAAGGAAGAGAGAGCAGGCTGCCGAGGGTCAGCGCACAGTCCCGCCAGCCGCGGGCCGCTGTCCGGCGGCTGGCCCCACGACGGGAGATTGTGCTCATGGAGTTTCTCATGCCTGCAGACCCTGTGGCGTCGCTCGAAAACGGAATCGTCCCGTTCTTATAACACATCGAGCAGCGGTTGTCTCAGTCGACGAAAGTCCCGCGCGGGGAGCGAAACCGTCTGCCAGCTGCGGGAGCGGACCCGCATGGAGCGTGAGTAATCTTCAGCCCAGATCCCATAAAACGCGTAGCGTCTCCCTTTGAGTTCCCACACCAGCGAATGGCGGGCAGTATCTCGCAGAGCGGGGACTTCGTAGGCGAACACGAACAGCCCCCGGAAGCCGCTGCCAAACACCTGCTCCCACTGCATGAGACTGGCGACATCTTCCTGAGAGGTCCAGCTGTCCCAGGTGCGACCGCCTGCCGTGAACCGACGGCCTTTGACGTCCACCAGCAGATTGGTTGTCTGCTGTGAGTAGACCACGAAGTCCATCGACTTCAGGGAAGAATCCTGAAACAACGCACGCCGGTTCTCATTGACGGAGACATACGGCCGCCGCACCATCCGTAATAGATGTTCAAAGGCGACGTCGTAGTGATTGCAACGTTTCGCCATCGTCGGGGATCGGGTCGCTGGGTGGTGATCGGGAATCGACTGCGACGCATTGTCACATGGTCCGTGGCGGTTCCGCCAGTGATTTCCTGAAGTTTTGTGGGGCGGAGCGGGCTCTGTTCCGCCCCTGCCCCTTTCCGAAGTTTCTCCACAATTGCTTGTCAGAGGTGCGGACCGGGCCGCGTCTCACACCCCAGCCGCGACGAACTGCGCGATCTGTTTGAAGTCTCCTTTGAGAGAACGGTACAACTGTTGATAAAGCGCGTAGGCCTCGTTGTACCGCTGCACCTGCTCCGCGCGGGCGTCGGTGCGGGTGACGACCTGAATGCTCGCCTCGCAGGCTTCCACCACGTCGCGATAGGCGCCGGTTCCGGCTGCGGCCAGCAGTGCCACCCCGTACGCCGGTCCTTCGCTGGCGTTGATCGTCACCACCTGCTGACCGTAGATATCGGCCTGCAGCTGCCGCCAGAAAGGGCTTCGACCTCCCCCTCCCGAGAGCCGGATTTCATTCACCGGGATGGACATGCTGCGGATAATCTCCAGCGAATCCCGCATGGCGAACGTCGCCCCTTCCATCACCGAACGGACGAAGTGCGGGCGACCATGCCGCAGGCTGAGGCCGATCCATGCTCCCCGGGCATCGGGGTCGGCATGGGGGGTCCGTTCCCCGGTCAGGTAGGGGAGAAAGATCAACCCTTCGGAACCGGCGGGAGCCTGGTCGGCTTCGGCGGACAGGAGCTCATAGGGGTCAATTCCCATCGCCTGGGCGGTCGCCCGCTCGGGCTGTCCCAGTTCGTTGCGATACCACTGCAGGCTGCCTCCCGCGGAGAGGACCACTCCCATCACATGCCATTTTCCCCGGACTGCATGGCAGAAGGTGTGCAGACGACCCTGTTCGTCGATCTGCACCTCATCGCTGTGGGCGAAGACGACACCGCTGGTCCCCATCGTGGCGGAGATCACACCGCGCGAGACGATCCCGTTGCCGATCGCTCCTGCAGCCTGATCCCCTCCCCCCCCGACGACCGGGATGCCCGCCGGAAGTCCCAGCAGGCGGGCGGTGCTCTCGGAGAGTTTTCCGCTCACTTCGTCCGACTCGTAAACCTTCGGCAGCAACGCCGGATCGAGCTGCAGTCTGGTCAACAACGGCTGGCACCACTGTCGACGGCGGACATCCAGCAGCAGCGTTCCCGAGGCGTCGCTGACTTCCGTCGCAAATTCACCCGTCAGCCGGAAGCGGATGTAATCCTTGGGAAGCAGGACCTGGGCGAGTTGATCGTAGTGTTGCGGTTCATGATTCCGCAGCCAGAGAATCTTCGGCGCCGTGAAGCCGGTCAGGGCCGGATTGGCCACCATTTCAATGAGGGCGCTCCGGCCCCCCGCTCGTTCTTCGATTTCGCGGCATTCGGCCGCCGTGCGCTGGTCGTTCCAGAGCAACGCGCGGCGAATCACCTGATGGTCGCGATTGAGAAAAACGCTGCCGTGCATCTGTCCCGACAGGCCGATCCCCTTGATTTCGGAGGGAGAGAATTTCCCTTTTTTCAAGACACCCCGAATGCTGTCGGCCGTCCCCTGCCACCAGTCTTCGGGATCCTGTTCCGACCAACCGGGCTGAGGGGCATAGGCAGGGTACTCGGCAATCGCGGAAGCCAGAATGGTCCCCTCTTCGCGGATGGCAAGCGTCCGGGTCCCGCTGGTGCCAATATCGATGCCGAGATAGACGTTCATCGCTGACTGCTTTCTCTGGGATTTCAGAATTCCTCACGCCAGGGAAACGAATTAGAGCAGGTTGATCCGTGGACTGCACGTACCGTCGCGGGGAAAGCGTGCCGCTCTGTCTGCGCAGGGAGCAGACGACGAGGAAGAGGAATGGGACGCTCTCTCCTGACAGGCGGAGCGGTCAATTCGCGCGGTTGGCATCGCCGCTGTGCATCAGGCGATTGAATTCCGCCGGGTCGAACGGATCGTGCGGTCGGGGTGGCTCGGACGGTAGTGCTGTTCCCTCTCCCATTGGCGAACCGGGGCTCACGCTCTCCGTGGCCGCCTGCTGGATTCCCGTCGCTCCTGTGTCGGTCCCAGACGCCTGCAGCACGCGGGGAGCAGCCGGTGTCCGCTGCCGGCGTGCAGACTGCAGATCTTCGGCAGCCAGTCGAATCCAGTTTTCCAGGAGCTGTCGCTGCTGGGAGCGTCTCTCCCCCAGCAGCAGACCCTGATGGACCCCTTCTGCCTCGAGCGGACGCAGCAGCAGCGGACTCTTCTCCGGCTGTTCGGGATCGAGGAATGTGAGAATGTGCATCAGGTTCTCCTGGCTCCCTGCGCGGTGCGCCGGTGAACCGAAGCGCGCCGTCACCAGCCGGAACTTTCCGGTGGAGGCTGCTCCGTGACAGGCGGCATTCCCGCAGGAATTGAGCAACAGCGGCTGCACTTTGCTGATGAACTCCCGCTGGACGTCGCGTGTCAGGCCTGCCGGCGACCGCTCAATCGTGTCCCGCAGAGAAAGCTGCCGGGGTGGAGGGGGAGAATTTGCCGCTGTAGAGCCGTTCCCCGGCGGAGGACTCGGCAGTTGAGCTTCGATTTTCCTCAGGAATCCCTGAGCAGCGACAGAGGTCGGCTCCTTCTGCAGCGCTTCCCGGATTTCCAGGTGCGCTTCACGCAACAGAGAATTCTGCAGGCACCATTCCGCGAGGATCAGGTGATCCGCCACGACCGGTTGCACGCGGTTCTCCCGCAACTGGCGATAGGCTGCGGTCAATGTGGGAGCACGCAGCTGAACATATTCCTCTGGAATCACGATGGGGCCTTGCAACGATTCCACCCGCAGGCCGCCGGGAATCGGATGAATCGTTCCGGAGTAGGCCCGGCCATCGGTCATCACCACCACGCCCGTCTCGGGAGCGGCCGGAGTCTGGGCAGCAAGGTCACCCGCCGGAATGCTCCCCAGGCCAACGATCAGGATCGTCAGCGCGAGGAACCGGAATCGTCGCGGGCTGCTCATCGTGGCCTCCGTACAGGAATCGATGCGAGGAGTTTCCGGCGAAGTGGCAAGTGAGGTCAAGACGGGTTCCGGCTGCAGCCCTTCTGCGGATCGTAGCGACAGAGCAGCACGGCGCCCTCGATTTCTTCCGGGCTGTTCTTCGTCCGGAGTTGCTTCATTCGTCGGCGGTCAGGCCATACAATTCGATGATGGCAGGCAACACATTCGGACAGGCATTTCGAATCACGACGGCGGGCGAAAGTCATGGCCCGGGCAATGTTGTGATTATTGACGGCGTTCCGCCGGGACTTGAAATCAGCGTGGAGGACCTGCAGGTCGACCTGCGGCGGCGACGGCCGGGACAAAGCTCCATCGTCACGCAGCGGGATGAATCCGATACCCCGGAAATTCTGTCCGGGGTCTTTGAAGGGCGGACCACCGGGACCAGTCTCGCCATCCTGATCCGCAACGAGGATCAGCGGAGCAAGGATTACGGCAACATCAAGGACCTGTACCGGCCCGGCCATGCCGATCACAGTTTCGATGCCAAGTATGGATTCCGTGATTATCGCGGTGGAGGCCGGTCGAGCGCCCGTGAGACAACCGTCCGGGTCGCAGCGGGGGTGGTCGCCAAAAAACTGATTGCTGCCGAGTTCGGAGGCAGCGTCGTCGGTTATGTGACACAGGTCGGGGATGTTCGCGCTGAGATCGCGGACCCGGCGTCGATCACATTGCAACAGGTCGAGAAACTTCCCGACGGTGAGCCGAATATCGTCCGCTGCCCCGATGTCAGCGCCGCGGCCCGGATGGTGGAACTGATCGAATCCTGCCGAAAGGCTGGAGATTCCATCGGCGGGGCGGCGGAGATCGTTGCGACCGGGGTTCCCGCCGGGCTGGGGGAGCCGGTCTTCGACAAGATTAAAGCCGATTTCGCCAAGGCGCTGTTTTCACTGCCGGCGGTGCTTGGTGTGGAATACGGGGTCGGCTTCGGTTGCGTGACCATGCGTGGCAGCGAACACAACGACCGCTTTACCACACGGCCCAATAGCGCCGGTGAATCGGTCATCGTGACAGAAACCAACCGGCACGGAGGGATGCTGGGGGGAATCACATCCGGCATGCCGATTGTATTGCGGGCGGCGGTCAAGCCGACCAGCAGCCTGCCTCAGGAACAATCGACTGTGAACCGCGAGGGAGAACCGGCGACCATTCGGACGAAGGGGCGACACGATCCCTGTCTGCTGCCCCGGTTTATTCCGATGGCAGAGGCGATGATCGCCATCGTGCTGGCCGACCACTGGCTGCGGTGGAAGGGACAGCGACTGGGAGCGGGGCTGTGAAACCCCGACCCGCCGCATCTCCTTCCTCTGGAGCAGAATCCCCGTTGCTGCTCCTGCTGCCGTGGCTGGCACTCCTTTGGCTGGGGCTCTATTGGACCTTCTTCTTCAGTTCGCACCTTCCCAATGCGGGAGGAGGGATCGCCCGACTGGATGTCATTGCGCTGCTGCCGCAGATTTACCAGCAGCTCATCACCCCCGATGGGGCCGATCAACTGACCTCCGGCTGGCGGTACTTCCCGCAGCGACTCGATCTGCTGCTGGTGGCGGGCTGCATCGGGTGCGTCTGCTTATGCACCGGACGGCTCATTCTGCGCGGACTCGGAATTTTTTCAGCGACCGACAGACCGACCGCGTGCGCCCTTGCGGGGTCTGTCGGTTTCTCGGCGGTTTCGCTGCTGACGTTGATGCTGGGGCTGGCCGGGCTGTTACACCCGTTGTTGTTCATCGTGACCGGAGGACTCCTCGTCGGAGCCGAGGGCTGGCTGACCGTTCGGAAGCGGAAGCAGCAGAAAACTGCCTCCGCCCCGAAACAGGGCCAGCCGAAGCGGCGGTCGCAACGTGCGATGTGGATCTGTCTGGGGATCAGTGCTCCCTTCGTGCTCTGTATGCTCCTCGGCTCGATGCTGCCGACTCCCGATTTCGACTGCCGCGAATACCACTTGCAGGGGCCGAAGGAGTATTTCGAAGCAGGAAGGGTTCAGCTCCTTCCGCACAACGTTTACACCAGCTTCCCCTTTCTGACCGAAATGTTGACGCTGGCTGGAATGGTGGTGCGGGGTGACTGGTTCCGCGGGGCACTGATCGGTCAGGTCGTGCTGATGTTGTTCGCTCCGCTGACAGCACTGGGGGTCTGGTGTGTCGCGCGACGTCTCGCGGGTGAACTGGCCGCCTGGGCCGCCACCGTGATTTTTCTGTCGACTCCGTGGGTCTATCGCATCTCGATCATTCCCTACACCGAAGGGGCGCTCTGCTGCTTCGTGGTGATGACGTTGCTCGCCTTCTGCGTCTGGCGGGAGCAACAGGCGCTGGCGAATCCCCTGGCCGTGCGCTGGGTCTTTGTCACTGGACTGCTCGCCGGGAGCGCGGTTGCGACGAAGTATCCCGGCATGGTGCTGGTCGCCATTCCCTTTGCCTGCGCGGTGGGGGCGGCTCAATGGAAATCGTCGGGCTTGTCACTTCGCCCTTTGCTGCAGGTGCTGCTGTATTACGGTGCTGGTGTCCTCGTCACGTTCGGCCCCTGGATGGCCAAGAATCTGGTGGAGACGGGGAATCCGGTGTACCCCCTGCTCTATTCTGTGTTCGGTGGCTTCGACTGGAACCCGGAGATCAATGAGAAGTGGCGCGCAGCCCATTCCACTCCGGCCACTGCCTTCTGGAACGTGCGGGCTGCCATGCAGGATGTGGCCATCAATAACGATTGGCAGTCTCCCCTCCTCTTTGGTCTGGCACCACTCGCGTTCCTGCGGCGACGGTCCCGGTTGCATCTGGCAATCCTGCTGGATGTCTTCGTGATTCTGGCAGCGTGGTTTCTGCTGACGCATCGCATCGACCGCTTCTGGGTCCCGGTGATTCCACTGCTGGCGGCGCTGGCCGGTTGCGGACTGGCGAATCTCCTCTCGCAGTCACCACGGGATGAGATCACCCCTGCTGACCGACTGCTCCGCGGAGTCGCCTTACTGCTGGTGGCCGGGACGCTGATCTACAACCTCGGTTACATTACCACCGCACTGGCGGGGAATAATATGTACCTGCAGGATGAGGCGGTCGTTCGCGAGAAGATCAAGAAGCCCTCCATCGCCCTGCTGGAAGATCTGCCGTTGCCGGAGGGGGCGAAGGTGCTGTTCGTGGGTGAGGCTGAGGTGTTCGATACCACCTTCCCTCACCGCTACAACACCGTGTTTGATGACAGCCTGCTGGAACAGTGGACTTCGACCCGCACTGGTCCGGGAGAATGGCAACTGCTTCCCGTCGACGAGATTCGCAGGAATCTGCAGGCCGAGGGGATTGCCTATGTCTTCGTCAACTGGAGCGAGATTCTGCGGTATCGGGCGACGTACCGGTACACCGACTTCGTCAGTCCCCGCCGGATGCAGGAACTTGTCGATGCCGGAGTGCTGGCGCCAGTGCCGATCGCGGACCCCCGGGTTCACAGGCTGGAAGAAACTGTTCAAGGGGGTGAGAAACTGGAACTCGACCGCTGGGGGCCTGAACTGAAACGCCGGGTGAACGGCCTGGATGCCATTGAGCAGTTCCAGCTCTACCGCGTGGTCGACGCCCCGCAGCGGGCAAAGTCGGAGACGTGAAGCCGGCGTCTGCCGCTGCGGTCAACGTCGGGCCGTTTGTTCGTCGTCGCGGTCCTGGCTTCTCCCGTGCCCCGTGCCGACTCGACTGCTCCCTTGAGGGCTGATCGGGCGATCCGCTTGCAGGAGACCCGCTGAACGTCCGGGCGGCACCGGAAGGAGGCGGTTGGAACGAAACCTGCATGTTCTGGGACTCAACAGGTTCGAGGAGCATTGGGAAGCAAATTCAGCGGAGTTGAGATGATTCAAACGGACTCGGATCGTCAGAGTGAGTTCAGTGTGTGGCTCTTCTGATGGCGCTGTGCATTCCCGAATTCCCTGCACCTGTTTAAGCCCACGTCCCCAGCGGTCTCAAGCTTCCTTTCAAGTTGATGGGCAAAACGCGAGGTTGATCATGAATGAACTTCCAGGATCGGTGCTCTCTTTGGATCATCAACCGGGCAACTCCCCGTCGAGCGGTCATCAGCGTGCAGCACGGGCCCCTTCGAGAGGGCTGCGGCATTGGGCGGGCCGTCTATGCCTGCCGTTCACGGTCTTTTCACTGGCTGCAATGTTGCACGCCCAGACACCGCCTCCGCCGCAACCTGATCCACAGCAATTTGATGCTCTGAAAATCGCCCCGGAAATTCCCGGCGTGACCGATAACGCACCCGATGTGAACCCTCCCGGGCTAGAGGTGTTGACGCGCGGACCTGTCCACGAAGCGTTTGCCGCCCATTCCGTGGTCGATGTGCCGGTCGGTGCGGAACCGATCGACAAGGCTCCTCCGGAACCGATCAATGAACTTCCGCCGGATGTGATGCCGGACGGAGAAAATGTGGAATGGATCCCCGGTTACTGGGACTGGGATTTCGATCGGAAGGATTTCATCTGGGTCAGCGGACTGTGGCGCGATGTTCCCCCCGGTCAGCGCTGGATTCCCGGCTATTTTGCACCTGCCGGCCAGGGTTGGCAACGGGTCCCCGGCTTCTGGACCGCCGACTCGGTTGCCCAGATCAGCTACCTGCCGGAGCCCCCTGCCACACAGGAATCGGGACCGAATATCGAGGCTCCCGGCGAAAACTACTTCTGGGTTCCCGGGAGTTGGGTGTACCAGAATCAGTATCAATGGCAGCCGGGCTACTGGGCTCCCTGTCAGGACCAGTGGGTCTGGGTTCCCTCCCAGTATTACTGGACCCCCAGCGGCTACGTTTACACGGCCGGTTACTGGGATTATCCGGTGAGTGCCCGGGGAACATTGTTCTGTCCGGTCTATGCTCCCAACTATACGTACGGCGTTTACACTCCCCGTAATATCGTGCCGGTCGGCCCGCTGCTGATCAATCTGTTCGTGCGACGCGGATACAGCAGCTACTACTTTGGCAACTACTACGGGAGCAGCTTCGCCGGGATCGGAATCTATCCCTGGATCAACGCTCCGAATTTCTACGGGAACCGGTACTATTACGATCCGCTCTACAGCTACTACCGCTATGGGGGGAGCCGTCGGGGGACGCTTGATCGTCTGCGCGGATGGAACCGGTACTACGACACCAACCCCGACATGCGGCCCCCGATTACACTCGCTCAGTCAGTGGACTGGCGAAAGCAGATGCTGAATTCGCGCAATGCGAATCCTCAGGTGGTGCAGCAGGCCCTGCTGGGAGCTTCGCTGCGGGAAGTCTCGCGTGATCGCAATCTGCATCAGCAGTTTGGGAACATCCGGTTCCGCGAGCTGGAGAAGAATCAGCTTGAGCGGGTGGCGGATCGTTCCCGAGAGCTGCGTGACCTGCAGCGAAACCGCCATCAGGTGGAACTCGCCTCGCGAAGCGGTGAGAACGGTCCGGGTCGCGGAGAGCCTCTGAACCGCAACGACCGGGATCGCCCGCAAGGGGGCGACGGGGTGAAAGGGGATATCCGTGCAGCGCAGAACATCAAACTCGATTTACCGAAACTGGACCGTTCGGCGCGCGGAAACCGCTCCTCCGATGATCTGAAAGACCGCGCTGACAACAGTACTCCGGGACGGGGCAAGCTCCCGACACCCCCCAGCGTGACCCGCCGGATCGATCGCGAGTCGGATAACAAGGGACCATCGGACTCCGGTAAAGTGAATGAGCCGGGCGGTCGCAGGAATCAGGATCGACCTGCGGACCGAGCCCGTAGCCTGGAACCGGGGCGGACAAGTCCGGGGCGGAATGCAGGAGACCCGGGCACGGGCAAGCCTCCCGCCAGCGGTCGCGACCGTGAGAATCCGACTGTGGTTCCGGGGAATCGCTCCGGCCGCGGAAGCGAAGGTGTGAATCCCGGACGGGGCAACGACGCGACTCCGAAGCCGATCATCGATCCGGCGCCGGGACGCGGAGACCGGGGAGGCAGCGATTCCGGCGGTTCCCGTGGGAATCCCAATCGAAACCCGACTTCCTCGGATGCCAAGGGAAAAAATCCGACCGTTGTACCGCCGGTCATTCCCGGTTCAGACGCTGCGTCTCCACGTCCGCGCGTGGTGCCGAGCCCATCAATTCCCAAGACCCCCGGAACCGAGGCAGGAAGCGGTCAGTCGCCACCCCGTCGGAATGAAAACCGGGGCAATCAGGGCACGACCGAAGCCCTGAAGGTTCCGTCAACCAATGCTCTGGGAAATCCTGGCCTGCCGAACGGTCAACGAACCATCCGCGACCTGCGTGGACGTCAGGATGCCGGTGCCGGACAGCTACCGCGCGGGCCGGGCGGAAACATTGGGACCGGAGGACTGCCGTCCCGGCGACAGGACTCTGGTCAGACCGTCCCCTTGAATCCTCAGGGGAATCCTCAGGGGGGAAATCGCTCTCCGGTGATCCGACCGGAACGGATCGCTCCGGATCGTTCCCAGTCGACACCATCCGGAAATCGACCGCAATTCAATTTCAATCCGGGCGGAGGAGGGAGCGGCGGCGGGAGATCGTCGATTCAGGTTCCCTCCTCGCGAGGATCTGCTCCCGAGGGGGGCTCCGGTTCCTCCCGCGGAAGTCGGTCCAAGGGAGACTGACGCAGGAGGGCGGAATTCATTCTCAAGGGGCGAGTTTCCCCGATTTTTCAGGAACTTCCTCACCCAGTGAAGAGCGGCTGAATCCCAACCCTCTCTGCCGGGAAAGACCACCGGAAAGACAAAGAGGGGCCACATCCCGGATGTGGTCCCTCTTCGTCGTTGACTGTTGATGGCAGTGAATCGGTCGAATCACTCCTCCATGATGTCCGTTTCTTTCTGCTTGGCGGTATCGTTGATCTGGTTTTCGAACTTCTTGGTCAGATCCTGCACCTGATCCTTCATTTTCTTGAGGTCGTCCTCGGACAGGATCTTTTCTTTCTCCGCCTGATCACAATGCTTGTTGGCATCGCGACGAACGTTGCGGATTGCCACGCGAGCCTCTTCCGCGAATTTGCCGACGCGGGTCACCAGTTCCCGGCGCCGTTCGGTCGACAGGGCCGGGACGTTGATGCGGATCAGCCGGCCATCCGAGTTGGGAGCCAGCCCCGCGTCGCTCGACTGAATTGCCTTGATGATGTCATTCAGAGTCCCCTGATCGAAGGGACGAATCACGATCTGCTGCGGCTCCGGGCAGCTGATGTTGGCCACCTGCTTCAGCGGCGTCGGCGAGCCGTAGTAGTTGACCCGCACGGAATCGACCAGACCGGGAGTGGCCCGTCCAGTTCGCAGCCCCTGCAGGGCCCCTTTAAACACGTCGACGGCCTTGATCATGCGTTCTTCCGCATCGAGTAACACTTCATCAGGATCAACAGCCATGCGAGAGCTCCTTCAGTATCTTGACAAGCAGGTTAGGCAATCAGCCTCAATAGTCGACTGTTTGACGGGTCTGTTCAAGCCAGCCGAATGGAATCCACTTTGACTTCAGCGGTATCGGGAGGGGCCACCGGCAGCCTTGACTCATCCCGGTTGAAGTTTCAGTCTTCGTACTCCGCTGTTTCGGAACCACTGTTTCCGGTGACTTCTCCGATCACGTGAGACGTTACACCGACGCTGCTGATGGCCGATTGAACCGCGTCGACAGCGTCCTTTCGGACCGCGACCACGAGGCCGATTCCCATGTTGAAGACGCGGAACATTTCATCCCGGTCGATTCCCCCGAGTCGCTGGACCCAGTTAAACACTTCGGGGACTTTCCAGCTCGGGCGACGAATAACCGCCTTCAGCGCGGCGGGAATGACCCGCCCCGTGTTCTCTGCGAGTCCACCCCCCGTGATATGGGCAATGGCAGACACCTTGTCGCGCAGCTGCTCGTGGCCCAGCAAGGCCTTCACCGCAGCCGCATAGATCCGCGTGGGGACCAGCAGCACTTCCCCGACCGTCGCCTGAAATTCCGAGGCGTACGATTCCACGGTCAGCCCGCCGACTTCCAGCACCGCCTTGCGGGCCAGGCTGAAGCCGTTGGAATGCAGACCGGAGGACTCCAGCCCGATCAGCACATCCCCTTCGCGGACCTGTTTGCCGTCGAGGATGCTCTCCTTTTCGACAACGCCGACGCAGAAGCCGGCCATGTCAAAATCGCCGACCTGGTACAAGTCAGGCATGATGGCGGTCTCACCACCGATCAGCGCTGCTCCCGCTTCCAGACATCCATCCGACACTCCCTTGACGAGTGCGGTGGTCAGGTCGGGATCGTCTTTGCCGACGGCGACATAGTCGAGAAAGAAGAGCGGCTCCGCACCCAGGCAGAGGCAGTCGTTCACACACATCGCCACCAGATCGATGCCAACGGTGTGATAGCTTTTCGCGAGGATCGCCACCTTGAGTTTGGTACCGACGCCATCCGTACCGGAGACCAGCACCGGGTCGCGGTACTTCCGCCCCTCTCCCTGCAGCTGAAACAGACCGGCAAAGCCCCCCACCAGAGGCAGGACACGGGGTGTCTGGGTTCGTTGGATCAGGGCGGGCAAGCGGCCCATCGCCTCGGCGTAAGACTTCAGATCGACGCCGGCATCTCGGTAAGTAATCGCCATGTTGCTGGTTCCCGGGAGGTTTGTCACCTCCCACGTTACGGACGGAAAGAAGCGGAGACAATGCTGGGGCTGTGGGGCCGCGGGCAGACCTACAGGATCCCTTTGGACGAAGGAATTCCCGGTTGACGGGGATCGATTGTGATCGCCTGCCGCAGGGCTCGCGCAGTGGCCTTGAAGATCCCCTCTGCAATGTGATGGCTGTTGTGACCGTGGTGCAGCACCACGTGCAGATTCATCAGTGCGTTGGCCGCCACGGCCTGCCAGAAGACTTCAACCAGCTGGGAATCGAATTCCCCGATCTTCTCGGTTGGAATCTTGAAGGCGTCGACGAACCAGTAGCGGCCGCTGAGGTCCAGCGCCGAAGTCACGAGAGTGTCTTCCATCGGCAGCGTCATCGAGCCATAGCGGTAGATGCCGGCCTTGTTGCCAACCGCTTCGCGAATCGCCTGTCCCAGGCAGATCCCCGTGTCTTCCACGGTGTGATGCTGGTCGACGTGCAGGTCTCCCACGGCCTTGATGGTCAGGTCGAAGAGTCCATGCTTGGCGAACAGTGTCAGCATGTGATCAAAAAAACCAACACCGGTGGCGATCTCGGATTTTCCGGTCCCGTCCAGATTAATTGACAGAGAGATTGCCGTCTCGCCGGTCGTGCGTTCGATGAGGGCTGTGCGTGTCTGGGTGGTCATGAGCAAACAGGGGAAAAATGGAGTGCGGGAGCACCGGAGTGTCACTCGCCGAGCGACAACGCCGACAGGCTGTCCTGCAATGACGTTAAAAACTGGTCGATCTGGGCATCGGTTCCGACCGAGATGCGGAGTCCGTCGATCAGCCCGTTCAGATTCTGGGGAGTGGCGTCGATCGCGCCCGGGAATTTCATGTAGCGCACCAGAACCTTGCGGGCTTTCAGTTGCTGATGCAGTTCTTCATGGCGCCCACTGGGATGCTGAACCCAGACGAAATTCGCCTCGCTGGGGAGGACAGAGAATCTGTACTGCGTCAGTCGTTCGCTCAGCCGCTCCCGTGTGGCGAGGATGCGGGCCCGGTTGGCGAGCATCCAGTCCTGATCACGAATGGCCGCTTCGGCGGCTGCCAGTGACAGAGCATCACAGTTGTAACTGTCCTTGACCTTACGCAGCCCGTGGATGATCTGCGGATGCGCAATCACGAAGCCGAAGCGGAGTCCAGCGAGACTGTAGGACTTGCTGAGGGTCCGGGTGACGACGATCTGCTCAGCCTCCGGTGTTTTAAGTAGTTCCAGCTGATGCGGCTGCCGGGCGAAATCTCCGTAGGCTTCATCGAGAACCAGAATCCCCTGCGAGGGGACCAGAGAGAGGAGTGTTTTGTCGTCCCAGCGAGTCCCTGAGGGGGAGTTCGGATTGGGAACAAACAGCAGCTTCGCCTGCTCGAGGAGCGGTCCGTTCCGCTGCAGATTCCAGCTCCAGTCCGGATTCAGCTGCAAGCGGGCATGCCGGGTTCCCTGAATTTCCGCCAGCGATTCGTAAAGAATGTAGCTGGGATACGGATAGGCGATCAGATCTTTTGTGTCGGTGAACGCCCGCACGAGAATGGTCAGGGCTTCATCGCTGCCGTTGGTCGGAAAAATCCACGAGGGGTCGACTCCCAGGACTTCGCCCGCCGCCCGACAAAAAGATTTTCCAACAGGGTCGGGGTAAATGTGCAGCCGCTCGCGGGCCACTTTGTCAATCGCTTCGAAGACCCGGGGGGATGGCGGATAGGGGTTTTCGTTGGTGTTGAGCTTAACCCAGCCCGATTCCTGCGGCTGCTCGCCGGGAACGTAGCCGTGAAGCTTGTCGATATTCGGACGAAACAGGGACATGGAGGAAAGGCTTTGTGTCAACACGGATTGTGGCTGAATTGCAGTGTGGGGGCCGGAGTGATTTCCCGGAGGAAGACACTTCTGCGACCACGATCGTTCAGCGGGAATTTCTCCGCATTGTGGCAGGTGGGCGGGCTGGTCACCAGCGATCCGTTCCGTCAATTGCGCCGGGAGTTCTCCCCCGGGCGTCTGCCGGTTCGGATCGCGCGGTCTGAAGCTGGCGAGTCGCTGCCGTGGGCGACTTCCCTGTGGTGAAGGGGGAACCCGCAGCCTGCGGTTCACCAGGGAATCTCTTCGCGGTCACGGATGAATTTTCCGGTCAGGCTCTGAGGGGCTTCCGAGGCCAGCCAGACGATCGAATCGGCCCCTTCCTCGACGGTGCGGTCGGCGTTCTGGCCCCCCATGTCGGTCTGGACCCATCCCGGGCAGACGGAGTTGACGGAAATGTTGTTCGACTTGAGAGCCCGCGAGAGCATCAGGGTGATGCCGTTCAGGGTCAGCTTAGAAAGACAATAACTCGGAACGTCAGGTGCGAGGCCACCGAGTTGGCCGTAGCCACTCGAGACGTTAATGACTCGGGAGTGTGCAGCACGGCGGAGCGCGGGGAGGAACGCCTGAGTCACGCTGAGGGGTCCGAAGGCGTTCGTCTGAAACGTGGCATCAAGCCGCTCTCGCGAAACGGTCTGAATGTTAAAACCCTGATCCTGATAGATGCCTGCGTTATTAATGAGGACATCCAGGCTGAGGTCCTCCCCCAGTCGTGCGACCGCTTTCTGGATACTGATTTCGCTGGAAACATCCAGCTCCAGGACATCGACGGTGCCGACGATTTCCTGCCGGGCCTGTTCGCCTGCCTGTCGGTCACGGGCACCGAGAATGATATGAAAGCCACGCTGCGAGAGATCTTTAGCGACCTGCAGGCCAATCCCCCGATTCGCTCCGGTGATCAAGACGGTCTTTAAATCAGCCATCAGTAATTTCCATGACTTTGACTAACGCGTGCTTGTTAGAGCAGGCGGCCAGGGGCGACACGTGCCGGACGGTCTGCCGGTGCCGACAATTCCGCGGAATTAAAATGTCCCTGAAAAGAAAGGAGCCGACGGTGGGCGTCGGCTCCTCGAAGTCGTTGATTTCAGTGTCGAACCGCTCGTGCAGTGTGAACCACTACAGAGTCAAATCACTGTTGTCGACCTGCTTAGACAGGACGAACGTTTTCGGCCCGCGGGCCCTTCGGGCCGCGACCTTCGTTGAAAGAAACGCGCTGTCCTTCGTACAGCTGGTCGAAGGTGACTCCCTCGAGATTCGAAGAGTGGAAAAACAGGTCCCCACCCTTGCCAGTGTTGATGAACCCGAAGCCCTTGTCGGTCACCTTCTTGATCGTGCCTTCAGCCATCTTCAATCCGATTCTTAAAAATACAGGGCGGCGATTTTCCAGCGCGCTCGGCTGGGACGAAGACCTCCGCTGCCGCTGATAGTATCCAAAGTTACGGATAGGTCAACCTTGCATTTCCGCATCATTCCGACTCCGGTGCGAGTGGTATGATAGGCTGACATCTCCCTGTGCAGGGGTTAAATCATCTACATCAACTGCTGCGTTATGCTGCAGGGGGCCTCTCTTAATAATAACTTAATCGCGATTCTATACGCACTTGTGAAGCCTTGCGCGTGACGCTTGATCGGCACCCTTCGCGAATGTTGCCCTGGCTCCCCCCGCCGGAGTGCCCCGATGGATAAAACGCACAACTCCGCAGGGTGAGGAGCAGCCCTTGGAAGGGCGAAACGCGCTGGGGCCTCCCGTTCGGCTGGGCTGTGAGACAGTGACCCGTCGCAGCCGATCATGGCTGGCGCAGGCGGAACTGCCAGCCCGTTCCCTACCAGCCCAGAGACATGTTGGTCTCGATCATCTTCTGGGCTTCGTGAAGGTCCACCCCGGTTTCATGCATATAGAGGCGGATGGCGTGCACTTTGTCACCGGATGCCTTCGCGAGGCAGTCACGCGCCGTGTCGCAGGGGTCTTCAGTCTGCTCCAGCCCCAGCAGGCGCTTGGAGATGACCCAGACGTCGCGCGGCCGCTTGGAGACCCGGGTGACTTCTTCTTCGGGATAATGTTCGCGGGCGAAGGAACGGGCCTCTTCATCGCTCGAAGCCCAGCCGATCATGATGTGTGCGTTCGTTTCAATCTCAAAGAGTGGCATCGGTCGACCCTCCTGAATGTCGTGGTTTGGTGTCTGTCGGGCACAGAGTTCAGCATAAAGCCGCCGGCGAAATGGTCCACCTGTTTTGGGTGGCGGCAGGGAGGATTTTTCGGTTCATCCTCGATGCGGCTGACCTTCCGGATTGTCCGGACCACATCCTCCCGCCTCTCGCCCGGGGTGAAATTGTCTGCAGGCGAAACCGGTGCAGGGCCGGGCAATTCGTCAGGGGCCAATGCAGACGAGCGCCGTGTCCGTGTGGTTGTGATCTGGCTCCGGGCTGCTGGTTGGGACTGTGGTTCCACAGGCGGCACTATGGGCCCGAACTCCCGTCACTTCACGACGCGACGGATTTCGTCGACGGAGGTGATTCCTTTGACCACGAGTCTAAGCCCTTCTTCCTGCATATACAACATGCCATCTTTGCGGGCCTCGTTGCGAATGGTGGACATCGAGGCTTTGTCGCGGATCATGTCCCGCATCCGTTCGTTCACTGTCAGCAGCTCAAACACGCCAATCCGCCCGCTGTATCCCAGTCCGCCGCAGCGCGTGCAGCTATTTTCGGCTTCAGGGGCTGGCCGGTAAAAACTCTCAATTTTCCCTGGAGGGAGGCCGACCGCCTTCAGCAGATCTGCGCTCGGCTTGTAAGCAATCCGGCATTGCGGACAAAGTTTCCTTGCGAGCCGCTGTGCCAGAATGGCCGAAATCGAAGTGGAGAGCATGAACGGTTCCACTCCCAGGTCGAGCAGACGGTAAAGAGCTGTGATCGAATCGTTGGCATGCACGGTCGAAAAGACCATGTGCCCGGTGTTGGCCGACTGGCAGGCGATCTTGGCGGTCTCTTCATCCCGGATCTCCCCGATCATCACAATGTCGGGATCTTGTCGCAGCACGCTGCGCAAAGACTGTCCGAAAGTACTGCCGCTCTTAGTGTTGATTTCGATCTGCGTGACGCCATCCATCTTGTATTCGATCGGGTCTTCGATCGTGATGATGTTGGTTTCTTCGGCGTTCAGCTCGTTGAGTGCCGCGTACAGCGTGGTCGACTTCCCTGCTCCGGTCGGTCCGCAGACCAGGAACAGTCCATGCGGCTGTCGAATGACCTGTTCGACAGTCTCCTGCATTGGCTTGCGCATTCCCAAGTGAATGAGCCGGCTGACTGAGTTCGACTGATCGAGAATACGCATGCTCACTTTTTCGCCGTGGCGGGTTCCCTGTGAGGCGACGCGGAAATCGATTTCGCGTCCTTCCACCAGCGCGCCGAAACTGCCGTCCTGGGAACGTCGGCGTTCGGTGATGTCCATGGCGCAGAGCACCTTGATGATGTTGATCACCGCATCCCCGACGGCCTTGTCGAAGGGCTCTGCCGGGTACATCACCCCATCGATTCGCAGTCGGATCGACAATTCATCATCTTTCGGCTCCAGGTGAATATCGGTCGCCCGTCGGAGGATGGCGTCATAGACCAGTTCCTTCGCAGCCATGAACCCTGTTGACGATTCGACCTGCCGCGTCCGTGTCGCATCCCGTTGACCGGTTCGGGACTTGCCGACGAAAGTGATCGGAGGACCCGAGGTGTCGAAGGTCTCTTCGCGTTCTCCAATATGGATTCCGACTTTTGCGAGCTGCTTCCGGGTCCACTTCTGAATGTGCTCCGGGGTCATCACCCGCCGGTTTTCCGGCACGATCTTATTGCGTTCCACGATGTAATAACCGAGAGGGCAGCCGATGGCGGCGACCATTCCCGTCAGCCCCAGGCCGAACATCGGCAGGCAGAGAACGAGCAGAAAGGCGGCAATCCCCCCTGTCAGCATCAGGCTGTTCCAGAGGTCCGGCTGGACCTTCAGGCCCCGGCTGTCTTCGTGGACCCAGTTGGAATACTGCAGCCAGAACGCAAACATCCCGAGGATCAGCAGTAATTTGAACGTCGACAGGTAGTACCCCGGCGTCGGCTGGTACTTCACTTTCAAGGTTGGATGATCCGGGCGTGAAGGAATGTAATTGCCGCGGGTAAAAGGATCGGGTGGCAAGGCATAGCGGGTGTGTGCAGCCGGGGCGGCGGCGGGGACTGCCGGTGGAACTGCCGGTGCGGCGGGTGCCTGAGCCTGAACCAGGCCTGCCGTTCCGCAGAGAAAGACCAGACCGAAGAGAATCGTTCTCATGCCCGTGATGAACCCTGTTGCGGCCGCGTCCAAAAAACCTGCCGATGCCGGAATCGGAGTCCGGTGCTCCTGCACGCGCAAGGCACAGCAGCCCCGGACACCCATGTTTGCCATTACAGAATTGCGGGGCCTTTGACGGCGATTCCCTTCAGCATCATCTTCAATTCTTCGACGTTGGGGGAAATTTCAAAGGCATCTCCCCGGCTGATCATTTCCCGCTTGACGAAGTCGTAGAGCGAGTCGTTGAACAGCTGCATCCCTTCGTCCTTCCCGATGCGAATGGCGGAGGAGAGCTTTTCATCGTGCCCCTCGAGCACCAGTTTGCGGACTGTCGGATTAAATCGCATGATTTCCACGATTGGGACCCGGGTCGGCTTCTCGACGACGGTCTTCAGCAGCTTCTGGCCGACAATGGCCTTCATGTTCATGGCCATACTGGCCCGCAGGGCGCTGTGCATGTTCTGCGGGAACAGGTCCAGAATACGTTGAATGGTTCCCGGGGCGCTGGACGCGTGGATGGTTCCAAACACAAGGTGCCCGGTTTCGGCGGCGTGGATCGCCGTTTCGAAGGTTTCCATGTCGCGCATTTCCCCCACGAGCATGATGTCGGGGTCTTCACGGACCGCATGCTTCATCGCGATGTGGAAGTCGATGACATCCATCCCGATCTCGCGTTGATTGATCAGGCACTTGTCGGGGGTGTAGATGAATTCGATCGGGTCTTCGATCGTCAGAATGTGTTTGCGGTACTGGTGGTTGATCCAGTCGAGCATCGAGGCGATCGTGGTCGATTTTCCGGACCCCGTCACTCCTGCCAGCAGCACCATCCCTTGGTCATACTTGCAGAGGTCTTCCATGATCGGTGGCAGGAACAGACCTTCGAAGGGAGGAATCGACTGCTCGATTTTCCTCGCCACCATGCCGGGTTTGCCCAGCTGTTTAAACAGGTTGACGCGGAACCGCCACAAGGTTCCTTCATAGGGGACCACGTGAGCGAAGTCGGCTCCTCCGTTCTCTTCCATGATCCGCTTGTTGCGGTCGTCCATCACTTCGTAGAACATCGCCCACAGCTGGTCTTCCGTGAGGGGGGGCATGTTCATTTCGCGAATGGCTCCTTTGATGCGGAGCATCGCCGGCTTCCCCGCCTGCAGATGCAGGTCGGAGCCACTGTTCTTGATCTGCAGCCGGAAGAGTTTGTTGATTTCCGGATCGAAGTCCTTCGGTCGAGCGACCGGCGGGCCTGAGGGGGCTGCGGGCTTTGCTGCTGCAGGGGGCTTCGCAGGGGCGGACATAGACAATTCCTGGCAGTCGACTGAAATGAAGTTTGATTTCGGGCAGAGGCGGCGCCGGTCGAAACCGGTTCAGAGGCAGACGCCGTCCCGGCCTGCAGTGTATCATCCCGGTTGGCTGCGCCGAAACCCATCAGTCGTCAGCAGGTTATGATGCCCCAGAGGCAGCCGGAGTCGTTGGAACCCCGGAAATTTCCCGTGATGTGAAAACGTTTCGAAATCGTGACACAGGGAGGAGACCCGCTTGCACCGGATGCCGTGTCGTTGTTGGGGAGCGTTGATTCTGGTGGGAATCGCCTGCGCGGAGAGCCTGGCGGGGGACTGGCCTCAGATTCTCGGTCCACAGCGGTCCGGTATTGCCGCCGGTGACGAGAAAGTTGATGAGGCATGGCCTGCCGGAGGTCCCCCTCTCCTTTGGGAGCGGAAGGTTGGTCGGGGGAGTGCCGGTCTGGCCACGTCTGGCGACATCGGTATTTTGTTTCACCGGGTGAATGAAGAAGAGATTGCCGAGGGGATCGACCTGACAACCGGTCGAAGCCTCTGGCGGGACGCTTCGCCGACGACATTTCGGCCCCAATCCGGTCGGCAGGATGGTCCGCTCTGTGTGCCGACAATCTCAGGGGATGTCGTGATCACGTTTGGTGCGCAGGGACTGTTGACGTGTCTGCAGCTCTCGACCGGCCGTCGTTTGTGGCAGCGGAAGACGCATCTCGAGTTTCGGGCACAGGAAGGACTCCTCGGAGCGGGGAGCTGTCCCGTGGTGGTGGATGGTGTTGTGGTGGTGAATGTCGGTGCGGCACGGAGCAATGCCGGGATTGTCGGGTTTTCTGTTGAGACGGGTGCGGTGCTTTGGAAGATGGGGGCCGAGCCGGCCGGCTATTCGGCACCGGTCGTGGTGCCGTTTCTGGATCAGACGCTGGTTCTGGTGGTGACCGGGCCCGCTTGTCTGCTGATCGATCCAAAAAGCGGCGGGACATTCTTCCGCTATCCGCTGAGTCAACGGGGCGGCAGGGTCAGCGCGGCTCTCCCGGTCGTGGATGGGGACCGATTCTTTTTCGCGGGGAACCGGGGCACCGGCTCGGTCTGCGTTCGTTTCGATCTATTGAAGGTCGTTTTGGAATGGCAGGGAGAACGCCCCCTGCTGACGCAATATTGCACGCCGATTCTGCGCGACGGTTTGCTGTATGCGATTGACGGCGATGAAGACCTGCCGCAGGCGGACTTGAAATGCCTGGAGCTGGCGACGGGCAAGGTCAAATGGGCGTCTCAGGGCTTTGGTTATGGTTCCCTGCTGTGCGTGGGGAACCGTCTCATCGCCGCCAAAACCAATGGCGAGATCGCACTGATTGCTGTTGATCCGACCGTCTGTCGTATTGTTTCCCGAGCACAAGTCCTGCGGGGGGGAGTTCGTGCCTTGCCCGCGCTTTCTAACGGTCGGTTGCTGCTGCGCGATGAAAGCATGCTGAAATGCCTGCGCGTCGGGGCGGGATTATGAGGGACGAGTTGCAGAACTTTGCAGCATGGGGGAGGAGTGTCCGAGAAACCGCCGAATCCTTGGGGAAGAATTTTCGATTAAGGGGGTCTCGGATGCCTGCAATTGACGATGGACAGCAAGCGACGATGACAGAATGAAACTGCTGGCGCAACATGCGTGATTCCCCCAGACTGCCCGACAGGAATCTGTGGAACAGGGAGGTGTCGATTCGACGGAAGGCCAGTTGACGAAACGGGATTTGGCGCCTACGAATTAAGGACGAGGACTTGAGCATTTTTTTGAAAAAATCGAGTGTGACGCAAAAAAAACTTCGTGGACGCATCCTGTGTTTATGTTAGGATGGCCCGCAAGTCGCCACGGTCCCCAAGCAGGGATCCAGCCGTTCGGATAATTCAAAACACGTTTAGGCATCATATGTTACGGCGTGAATTTGAGCCGATACAGGCGCGGCTTCCGGGAGAAAGTATGGATGCGATCACCCCGAACTTGCTTGCTCGATCCCCCGCCGGTTGTCGGCTCATTCCGCTTGCCAGGCGATCCGCCGGTGCAGGCGGAGTTCATGCAGGGATGGGACCTCCCGATTCAGGGGTGCTCTGGAAGCGGTCCTCCCGCGTGTCAGGTTCCCCCGGAGACCTGAGAATCTGACGATTGTGCGTTGAGTCTCGAGAGAATTGTTCACTTTCGTGACAATTCGCGAAATCTTTGGTGATATTGAAGGTTCGATGCGGCAACTGTTCTATGCGGCCACTCTGCTTGAGATCACCTTGCCGGTCAGATTTTCCTCCGGGCCGGCTTGCAGTTGCCAAAAAATGACACCCTTGGGGTGATTCAGCGGTTTAATTTTGATCAGGACACATTGAGAATTCATCATCCAGACCAGATTTCGGCTCCTACCCGATTCTGCTTGTCTGCGATGCGATTGGACATCTGAGGAGTTTGACTGTGCGTGCAATTGACCAGGGGCTGGCTGATCTGATGAAACAGGCCGCCAAACGGGGATATTTGACCTATCAAATGGTCGATGAATATCTGCCGGACGAAGGGGGCGATCCCCTGATGATGGATCGCATCATCCACGCCCTGGAAGAAGCCAATCTGCCGCTGATCAACGACCCCAACGCTCCCCGCACCGTCGCTGAAAAGACCCGTCTCGAACAGCAGACCCACGAGCCGGACGTCTCGGAAATGGCTCTCGCCCGGGGCCTCATCGAGCCCGATGCGCCGATGTCGTCCCGCGATCCGATTCGCATGTACCTCAGCCAGATGGGGAACATCCCCCTGCTGACCCGCGAAGACGAAATCTTCCTCGCCAAGCAGATCGAAATCACCCGCAAACGGTACCGACGCACCCTGATGGAATCCGACTTCGCCCTCAACACGGCAGTCGAAATTCTGGATCAGGTGCACAGCGGTGAACTCCCCTTCGAGCGGACCCTGCGGACCTCCGATACCGAAAATACCAAGAAGGAGCAGATCCTCGGCCGCATGCCGGTCAATCTGCCGACTCTGAAGCGTCTGCTGGCCGACAACCGCAAGGACTTTGAAACCCTCCGTTCAGAACAGGCGACCCCCGCTGATAAGGAAGCGGCCCGCGCCCGCATGAAAATCCGCCGCCGCAAAATGTGCTCACTGGCAGAAGAACTGTCGGTGCGAACGCATCGTCTGCAGCCGGTTTACAAGCGGATGCAGCAGATCGGCGAACGGATGGCGGAAGTCGTCCGCGACATCAACGCCCTGAAGCGGAAGACCACCGCCGTCAATGAAGTCGCCATGCTTCGTCGCGAGCTGAGCGATCTCGTCGACATGACCTGCGAGTCGGCTGAAGAGTTCCGGGCCCGACTGGTTCGCATTCGCGAGCGGTTCGACGCCTGGACCCACGCCAAGCAGCAGCTGTCGGGCGGAAACCTGCGTCTCGTGGTCTCCATTGCCAAGAAATACCGCAACCGCGGCCTGAGCTTCCTCGACCTGATTCAGGAAGGGAACGCCGGTCTGATGCGCGGCGTCGAGAAATACGAATACCGCCGGGGCTACAAGTTCTCGACCTACGCTACGTGGTGGATTCGGCAGGCGATCACCCGGGCCGTGGCAGATCACGCCCGCACGATTCGTATTCCCGTCCACATGTTCCAGAGCATCTCGACTCTCAAAGCCAAGAGCGAGCAGATCCGCCAGGATACCGGCCGCGAGCCGACGACCGAGGAACTGGCCGAAGCAGTCGGTCTGTCGGTGGAAGAAACCGAACGGATCATGAAGACCTGGAAGCACCCGATCAGCCTGGACACTCCCGTTGGCGAGAGTGAAGATTCCAGCTACGGTGACTTCCTCGAAGACAGCAGCGAAAGCACACCGGCCGACTCGGCCATGCATCAGATGCTGCGGGACAAGATCAATCACGTGCTGAAGAGCCTGACCTACCGTGAACGCGAGATTATCAAGCTCCGTTACGGACTCGGCGATGGTTACAGCTACACCCTGGAAGAAACCGGCCGGATCTTCAAGGTGACTCGCGAGCGCATCCGGCAGATCGAATCCAAGGCTCTGCGGAAGCTGCAGCATCAAACCCGTGCCGAGCACCTGCGAGGCTTTGTGGAGTCGCTGTACTCCGGTCAGGACGCCGAACTGGTGGCTCCGGAACCGGTCGAGGATCTGGAAGCGGTCGGAGCCTATTGATTGGAAGTTCAGAGCAGTCAGCAGATTGCGCAGGGGGACCTCGGTCTCCCTGTTTTGCTTCCGGTGAACCTCCGGGGCGGCATTTGCCTCCCGTTTCCGTGACGAAGAGTCCACTCTCCTGCTCGACCGGCGGAAGTTCCGACTCGACAGGTGGCGATTTCAGCCGAAGTTCGCTTCGATTCCCGGACAGCAGACTGGAACCGACCCGCCAGTTGTCCGTTGCAGCGAGATTCGCCAGAATGCAGAGGCCCGAGCGACCGAGCTCGGGGGGCGATGGTTTTTCCTCCTGACCGGAGGGGATTCAGCCCAGCTTGTCATTGAGCAGGGGGTCAATGGCGTTTGACCGGACTGCAGTTCATTTCCAAATTGTTGTAAGGAGAAATCGGCCATGGCCGAAATTACAGCCGCCGCCGTCAAGGCACTGCGTGAAAAAACCGACTTGCCCATGATGGAGTGCAAGAAAGCTTTGACCGAAGCCGGCGGCGATGAAGACAAGGCGATCCAGATTCTGCAGGAAATGAGCGGCAAGGCGATCAGCAAGCGCGCCGCAAACGCCACCAACGAAGGAAAGATCTTCACCCGGATCGCCGAAGGGGGAGGCGAAGCGGTTGCAGTGGAAGTTCTGTGTGAATCAGCTCCCGTGGCCGGCAGCGAAGCGCTCGCCGAACTGGGCAATGCACTGGTCACCCAGCTGCTGAACGGCCCGGGTGCGGCCACCGGAGAAGAACTGCTCGAGCAGCCCAACCCCAACGGGTCGGGCACGCTGAAAGATCTGTACGATTCGATCGTCAACAAGATTCGTGAGAAGATCGTCGTTGCCCGCGTCGCCCGGGTGAAGGGACCTGTCGGCGTTTACGTGCATCACGACGGTAAGACCGCCGTGCTGTTCCAGGCAGAAGGGACCGCAAAAGACCCGGCGATTCTCCGTGATGTCGCCATGCACATCGCCGCGATGCGGCCAACCGTGGCCCTCGTTGAGCAGGCCGATCCCGCTGCCGTTCAGGCGGAACGCGATCGTCTGAGCGCCGAAGCACGGGCGACCGGCAAGCCGGAAAACATCATCGAAAAGATCGTCGATGGACGGATGGGCGTCTTCTATCGCGAACTCGGTGTCCTCACCGAACAGCTGTTCGCGAAAGACGATTCCAAGACCGTGCGGCAAGTGCTCGCAGAAAACGGCCTCAAGACGACCGGCTTCACGCTGTTCATCCTCGGGACCAAGTAATCGTCGAAAATGTCGGCACCACGAGCCGGTTGTGCTGCAACGCACAGCCGGCTTTTTTTGTGCGCTCTGCCCCCCGCTTGAGCCGCTTCACCGAACGCCGCTCTGGTTGACAGTCGCGGGGCCATAGCATCCCGGCCGCCCCTGAACGCCGCTTGCGACGCGACAATGCGGAACCGTGATTCACGTGGTCGCAGCGGCCGGCGACATCGCCTGCAACGCCTCATCGCGGTCGGCGTAAATCGTCCAGACCGAGGTGAGGTTGGTAATCTCCAGCACTTCCTGGCAATGGGGATGCAGCCCACACAGGGCGAACTGTCCATCCGGAGTCTGCCGGACCCGCTTCCAGAGACGAAGCAGGATTTCAAGAAAAGACGAGCCAAAGAACTGGACGCAGCTCAGGTCGCAGAGCAGTTGCGACGTTCCCTCGGCAGCTTGAAGCAACGGCTGGGTGATTTCCTGCAGGACATTGTCGGTCAGGCTGAGCGGCCCTTCCCGGAAGAAGAGGACGGTGACCGGTCCGATCGTTTCCGTCGCAATGAGTTCAGAGGTCGCCATCGAAAACCACCAGTCTGATTCCCGGCATCTCGCTTGTTTCACTCTGCTGCCATCGTATCTCCGCTCAGGAACGTGGTCAATCTGCAGGCGGTCCAATCCATGCTCGGACGCCGTTTCCCAAACTTTTGATTTGCAGCCAGGGCTTCGAGAACCTGTGGGGGGGAATGCCGTTTTCGCCCGGCGACGCAACCCCTGGCAAGACGAGCAGATCCAAATCGACAAGACTTCAGAATTCGCCGACTGGCTCCCCGCTATCCCGTGTGCCGAGTGCTCTCCAGATATTGGCGTCGATGTTGGAGCTGACGCTCCGGACAGCGCCGTCCATGAAACCGGAATTGACGAGGCCGGGATGATGGCTGCGGGACGTCAACGCCCCATGACTGGGAGTGGTGGCGTTACGACCTTCCTGTTGTGAAGCGTAGTCGATGTTGTACGTCGTCCCGCCATAATCAAATTTGACGAACGTGTTGGGGGGCCAAGTGGTGGTGAAACCGCTGTGGTGGCAGTGCCCGTTGGCCCATTCGGTGTGGCCGGTCCCTTCCGCCAGGCGATCGGCGATTCCCAGTGACGCGATGGCCTGCATCTCGCTGACGTTGCTCGGAGGTGTCGTGAGGTAAGCCGCGCCCGGTCCACCATTTCGCATGTAATTTGTCCAGGCATGGACCTCGGAGGCCATCAGCGTGTTGCTGGTGCCGTCGGTGATGCTGGAAAGTGTGTAGCGGCTGTTGGGGTGAAACACGCCATCGCCCCCCTTCCCTGTCCGCGGGTCGAAGATCTGCCACGTGCCGAAGTTGAAGCCGTAGGTCGTGCAGTAGAGCATGATCCCCGGAGAAGCGTCGGTCCCCGTATTGCGCAGGCGGTCGGCATTGGGGTCCGTCGGGCAGACATAAACGGGCACGCGCCAGCCGCTCAGGATCGGATAGTTCGACCAGCCGACGCTCAGGTCGATCTGGTTGTACATGTTCCCCTGTTCCAGATAGGGCATCAGCCGGCCGTGAATCGACCACGAACTGGCGTTCGAGACCGCCGGATTCAGGCAGAAGCTGGGAGGGAGGAGATCCATCGCCGAGGCGTAATTGTGCATCCCGATGCCGATCTGTCGCAGATTGTTTTTACACTGCGAGCGGCGGGCGGCTTCTCGGGCCTGCTGCACTGCCGGGAGCAGCAGGGCGATCAGCGTCGCGATGATCGCGATCACGACCAGCAGTTCGATCAGGGTAAATCCACCGAGCAAAGTGCGTCTGTTCTTTTGGCCCATTACGAAACTACTTCTTACTGAGTCTGCGAAGGGCCGGACTGGCCCTTCTGGTTGGTGCCTTGTGCCGGAAACCAGACGGGAACCGGTTCATTTGCCTGGCTGGGGGACTCAGGCTCTGGGAAAAGCAACAGCTATGCCAACGGCACCCAGCGGTCAAAAACTGAGGAATGCGGGCCGATTCTTTGGATTAGAGGGGGGCTTAAGGCGAAAAGGTCGCCCGGCTGCGGGAAAAATCGCCAGTGGCGATCCAGGAAATCCGGGCGAAAATTCGGGAAAGGTGCGTGTGATGGACCTTCGATTGTCGCCTGTCACCGGGAGGGATATTCTCGTGAGATCTACGGCAACTCTGATTGATCCAGGCAGGCCATGACACGCATTCTGGTCCGTGGTTTTCCGGGCAGTTTTCACTCCCTGCTGTTGAGCTTTCTCGTCTTGGGAATGTCCGGAGATCAGGCGGGGGGAGCCGATCCCATGCCCCCGGCAGGCGATGGAAATTTCTGGAATTCCCCTGTTCCCGCCGCGAACGCGTTTTGGAAGCCGAACATTCCGTTCCCGACCCTGGGGGGCCGGCAGGTCTGGGGAGATGTCGCCTATTTCCGGGGATACCGGATTCAGCACAATGTTCTGACCGGGCACTACCGGTTACTGGACGGGGACGATGTGCGGCGGGCGTGGGGAGACCTCGAGCATTGTCGCGCGAAGTTGAAGCAGCTGCGAGAGGAGCAGCGACTCGAACCGATGTCAGGCAAGGTCGTGATTGTCATTCACGGTATCACGCGGTCCTCCAAGTCATTTTCCACGCTGACTGACAAGCTGGCCGAAGCGGGTTACACCGTGGTTCCTTTCGACTATCCCAGCACTCGCGTTTCCATCGAAGAATCGGCCGCGTATCTGCAGCAGCTGATCGAGTCACTCGAAGGAGTTGAGGAAATCAATCTGGTCGTGCACAGCATGGGGGGACTCGTGGTGCGGACGTATCTGCACCTCTGTGCGGAGACTGGACCTGACCCCCGGATGCGGCGGATGGTCATGATAGGTGTCCCCAATCAGGGGGCCCGCATGGCGAGCCTGCTGGCCAACACGTCGATTTTCAAGAAGGTGATGGGGGAAGCCGGACAGCAACTGGCGGACGGCGACGGGAATTTCGTGCAGCAGTTACCGACTCCTGGGTTTGAGTTCGCGATCATCTCCGGGGCGACGGGAACAGAGCGGGGGCTGAACCCGCTCGTTGCTGGCGATGACGACGGCACGATCTCCGTGGAATGCACCAGACTCCCCGGAGCACGGGACTTCATGACGGTTCCCGTGCTGCATTCGTTTCTGATGTCCGACCCCACGGCGCAGGAGTCGACGTTGCGATTTCTGCAGACCGGCTCGCTGCACGCGGATGGTGTCTGTCAGCCGATTCCCGACGCCGATCCGGAGGAGGCATCCGCAGAGGGCCTCCCGTCTTCTTAACGGCCATTGCGGCGGCACTGTCAGCGGCGGCGTTTCGAAACCCGTCCGGCGCCTCTTCGGGATTTGGGGCCGGACTTCATCGGTCGACGTGCGGCGCCGGTCCCCCCTTCTCGACCTTTTGAGGCTCCACCGCGGGACTCAGAGCCAGCGGACGCCCGGCGTTCAAATTTGCGGGCTCCTTCTCCCCCTGCCCGTTCGGTCCGCTCGCCCGGTCGAGCAGTGCGGCCGCTGCCGGCGCCCGGCTTTCCGGCCCGTTTCGGAGGGAACGATCCCCCGCGCGTGGCCGGACGACCAGTCGTGGGACGCTCCCCTTCTTCAAACGACCGTACTGATTGACCCTGTCGCGCAGGATCCGGTTTTCCAGCCCGCCTGGGGGGATAGGAACTTCCGCGCGTCGCGGGGCGTCCTTTGGCGGGGCGCTTCCCCCCTTCGGAGGAACGCTCGTATTGACCCTGTCGTGCAGGATCGGGTTTACCGGGACGTCGACCACCCGGCAGTCGGCTGGCACCGGGGCGGGTCGGTCGGCTGGGGGCGAGTTCGGGAACGCCGAATTCGAGCCGGTCTGCGGTTCGATTCCGTTCGAGAACGGCATGCAGTTCCGCCAGCTCTTCGCGCCGCAACTCCCGGTAGTTGCCGGGGGTGACTCGACTGAGTCGCAACGGACCGAAGCCGATCCGTTCGAGCTTCATGATCTTGTGACCCACGCGAGCGAAGAGCCGCCGAATCTCGCGGTTCTGCCCTTCGGTCATCGTAATCTCGACCCAGGTGCTCCCCTTCTGTTTCTTCCCGAGTTTGACGCTGTGAACGCGGAATTTCCCCTCGGTAAAGAACAGCCCCTTCTGCAACTGCTCCACGATTTCCGGGCTCGGGGTACCGGCGACCTGGGCCCGGTAGTAGCGGAAAATGCGGTGCCGCGGGTGAGCCAGCTTCTGGGCCAGATCACCATCATTGGTGACAACCAGCAGGCCGGTGGTGTTCTCGTCGAGCCGACCGACGGTGAAGAGCCGCGGGCCCTCCTCTGCGAACAGGTCCAGGACCACCGGTCGGCCCCCGGGGTCTTTCGCCGTGCACAAATACCCGGCCGGCTTGTTGAGCATGAAGTATTTTTTTCGCTCCAGCTTGAGCCGTTCTCCATCGAGTTTGACGGTCTGCTGCTGGGGATTGACTGAAGTTCCGAGCTGCGTGACGACTTGATCATCGATCTCGATCCGGCCCGATGTGATCAACTCTTCGCACTCGCGACGCGAACCGAGGCCGCACTGGGCCAGGAATCGCTGCAGGCGCATCGGTTTCATCGGGGAGATGCTGTCTTCGGGATCGGACGACATGGGAGCGGACGCTTTCAGGGAGTTTCGGTCAAACAGAGAGAATCGCGGATCATAGCAGATTTCGGCCGGGAGGGATGTCACGGAAGGCTCAGAACGTTCCCGGTGGGCGGAGTCGGCTGGGTGACGGAAACGGACGGCCTCCCGGCAACTCTGCATTTCCGAGCAGGAGGGTGACACGACGGGGAACGGAACTTTAGAATGTGCGGCGTCCCCTGCGGGCGAAGTGTTTCTGCATCAAGAAATGGAGTTCAGGATGTCTTCGGTCATCGGTCTGATCCCGGCCCGGCTGCAATCGTCGCGTCTGCCGGGCAAAATGCTGCTCAATCAAACCGGCAAGCCGCTGATTCAGTACGTCTGGGAGGCGGCCTGCCAGTCGACCGCCCTCAGCGATGTGATCATCGCGACCGACAGTCCCGAAATCGCCAGAGTCGCCACCGATTTCGGAGCCCGCGTCGCCCTGACCGGAGATCATCCCAGCGGCACCGACCGGATCGCAGAAGTGGTTCGTCGCGATTGCCCCGACGCATCACTGGTTGTCAATGTGCAGGGGGATGAACCGGAGCTCGATCCGGGCTGCATCGACAAGCTGGTCAAGCTGATGGAGAAGAATCCGGCTGCGGAAATGGGAACGCTGGCGACACCGATTCAGTCGGTGGCGATGCTGCAGGATACAGGCTGCGTCAAAGTGGTTTGCGCCGCGGACCAGCGGGCGCTCTATTTCAGTCGGTCTCCGATTCCGTTCTATCGTGACGGCAACCCGGCCGATCTGCTGAATCCGGACAGCGAAACGGCCGCGTATCAGAAATCCCCCTGGCTGCTGCATCTGGGGATCTACGCCTATCGGCCTGAATTCCTCATGGCCCTGACGCGGATGCCCCCCTCCCGGCTGGAGCAGCTGGAGAAACTTGAGCAGTTGCGGGCCCTGGAGGCGGGTGCGTCGATTCTGGTGCAGGTGGTCGCTCACCGGTCCGTTGGCATCGACACCGCCGCCGATTATGCTGCGTTTGTGGAGCGCTGCCGGCGTGCCGATTCGTGACGCGGTGTGTCTCCCGGCCCTTAAAATCTGAAGTGTCAGGTCAGGAACGCCCCCGGCGGCTCGTCGGGGGTTCACTATTTGATGGGAACGTGGTCAGCATGACCAAGCATATTTTTGTGACCGGCGGAGTGGTCAGCTCATTGGGCAAGGGGCTGACATCGGCGTCCATTGGTCTGCTGCTCGAACGTCGGGGACTGCGGGTCCGGATGCAGAAGATGGATCCGTATCTGAACGTCGATCCGGGGACGATGAGCCCCTATCAGCATGGCGAGGTGTACGTTCTCGATGACGGTGCCGAGACCGATCTCGATCTGGGACACTACGAGCGGTTCACCAAAGGACCGCTGACGTCACTCTCCAATTTCACCACCGGCCGGATCTATCGCCGGGTCATCCAGAAGGAACGTCGGGGTGAATATCTCGGCGCGACCGTGCAGGTCGTCCCGCATATCACCAACGAGATCAAGGCGTCGGTGATGCATCTGGCCGGGCCCGATGTGGACGTCGTCATTACCGAACTCGGAGGAACGGTCGGCGATATCGAAGGGCTCCCCTTCCTCGAAGCGATCCGCCAGATCCCCCTGGACATCGGCAAAGAGAACTGCCTGTTCATTCACCTCACGCTCGTCCCCTATCTGAAGGCGGCGCGGGAAGCCAAGACCAAGCCGACACAGCACAGCGTCGGGCAGTTGCGGCAGATCGGAATTCAGCCGGACATTCTGATCGTCCGGACGGAACGACCGCTGGGGCGGGACAACCTCGAGAAGATTGCGCTCTTCTGCAACGTCGAGAAGAAGGCGGTGATCGAAGAGACCGACATGGAATATTCGATCTACGAAGTTCCGATCGGCCTGCTGGAACATAATCTCGACAAGCTGATCTGCGACAAGCTCTCCCTGCCTCACGGCGAACTGCAGTTCGACGACTGGAAAGACCTGATGCTTTCCATTCGCAACCCGCAGCACGAAGTGACCGTGGCTGTGGTCGGGAAATACATCGAGCACCGCGACGCTTATAAGTCGATCTACGAATCGTTGACGCATGCCGGGTTCCACCACTCGACCCGGGTCGTCGTCAAACGGATCGAGGCGGAAGAGTGCGACAGCAGTGACCTCAATTCGCTGCTTGGAAACGTACAGGGAATTCTCGTTCCCGGGGGCTTCGGCTATCGTGGGATCGAAGGGAAGATCAAGGCGGTGCAATACGCCCGCGAGAATAAAATCCCCTTCTTCGGCATCTGTCTGGGGATGCAGTGCGCGGTGATCGAGTACTCTCGCAATATTCTGGGGCTGAAGAATGCCAACAGCACCGAGTTCGCGGAGCACACTTCCGATCCGGTGATCTGTCTTCTCGAAGACCAGAAGACCGTCAGCGACAAGGGAGGCACCATGCGTCTTGGAGCTCAACCTTGTGTGATTCAGGAAGGCTCGATGGCCCACCGGGCCTATGGCAAAACCGAGATCAGCGAGCGTCACCGGCACCGCTACGAATTCAATCCGAACTACAAGGAACAGCTGATCGCAGCCGGAATGACTCCCGTGGGCGTCAGCCCCAGCGGAAAACTGGTCGAGATCGTGGAAATTGCGAATCACCCGTGGTTCGTGGCGGTCCAGTATCACCCGGAGTTCAAATCGTCGCCGCTGGAACCGCACCCGTTGTTCCGAGATTTCGTGGGAGCAGCGCTGGAAAAGCAACGAGGATGACGATCCATGCGGAGGAACTGATTTTTTGACCACGGAGGTAGGGAGAGAAGGATCGCACTGGCCTTCCGAGATTTAACCGAGGTGATTATTTCGATCTTGATCGAAATTCATAAGGAATTAGGCCCCGGATTACTTGAGTCCGAATATGAGGAATGTCGTTGCTACGAACTTCAGCAACGAGGACTTCCGCATGAGAGACAAGTGGTGATTCCGGTGCGATATAAGCAAATTGATCTGAACGGCGCCTTTCGAGCTGACGTGATCGGGAATCAAAAAAGTTCTGATCGAACTCAAATCCGTCGTTGCCGTCATCCCTGTTCGCGAAGCACAACTGATCACCTATTTGAAACTGACCGTTATCAAAGTCGGCCCGCTTGTGAATGTTAATGTCGCGTTAATGAAGGATCGTATTATCAGGCGAGTCTGCTGAATTATCCTTTTCTCCGTGTCTCCGTGGTAAAGAATCCCTGTCCAAATGTCACAGCGTCGCATTCTCGTTACCGCTGCCCTGCCGTACGCCAATGGCCACATTCATATTGGCCATCTGGTGGAATACATTCAGACGGATATCTGGGTCCGATTCCAGAAGCTGCGCGGACATGAGTGTCGCTTCTTCTGCGCGGATGACACGCACGGCACGGCGATCATGATCCGGGCCCGGCAGGAAGGACGTCCGGAAACCGAAGTGATTGCGGACATGCGTGAGGCGCATCTCCGCGACTTCACCGCCTTCGGCATCGAGTTCGACAACTACGGCTCGACCCACAGCGATGAAAATCGCGAACTCTGCGGAGAAATCTGGAAATCGATTCGCGCAGCCGGTCTGGTCCATGAGCACGAAATCGAACAGCTGTACGATCCTGTCGCGCAGACGTTCCTCGCCGACCGCTTTGTGAAAGGGACCTGCCCCCGCTGTAAGTCCCCCGATCAATACGGTGACAGCTGTGACAAATGTGGTTCAACGTACACGCCGGCGGAACTGATCGATCCCCGCAGCACGCTGAGTGGGGCGACTCCGGAAATGCGGACCGCTCTGCATCTGTTTGTGCAGATCGAACAACTCCATCCGTTTCTGGAAGAGTGGACACAGTCGAGTGGCGCGCTGCAGTCCGAAATCGCCAATTACCTGAAGGGGCACTTCCTCGGGGAACCGCTCCGGGACTGGGATGTTTCGCGCCCCGCACCGTACTTCGGCTTTGAGATTCCAGATTCCCCCGGCAACTACTGGTATGTCTGGTTCGATGCGCCGATCGGATATATCGCCAGCACGCTGCAGTGGTGCCGCCGTGAAGGTCAGGCTCTGGAAAGATGGTGGAAAAGCCCTGAAACCGAAGTGCATCACTTCATCGGTAAGGATATCACCTACTTTCACACGCTGTTCTGGCCGGCGATGCTCAAAACGGCCGGATTGAACCTGCCTGAAAAAGTTCACATTCACGGCTTCCTGACGGTCGACGGCGAGAAGATGTCGAAGTCCAAAGGGACCTTCATTCAGGCGTCGCTCTTCGCAAAATACCTGGAACCGTCGGCACTCAGGTACTTCTTTGCCTCCAAGCTGAGCAGCCGGGTGGATGACCTGGATCTGAACTTTGCCGAGTTCAAAACCAAGGTCGATTCGGATCTGGTCGGCAAAGTGGTCAACATCGCCAGCCGCTGTGCGAAGTTCGTCGCGGGCCAGCAACTCGCTGCGAACTATCCCGATGATGGCGGTCTGTTTCAGCAGGGGGCGGACGCGGGGGCCCGCATTGCAGAGCACTACGAGAACTGCGATTTCGGCGCAGCCATGCGGGAGATCATGGTTCTCGCGGATCGGGCCAATCAGTACATCGAAGCTCGCGAGCCCTGGAAACTGAACAAGGACCCGGCCCGCGCAGCTGAGCTGGTCAACGTCTGCACCGTGGGCTTGAATCTCTTCCGGCAGATCATGATTTACCTTTCCCCGGTCCTTCCCCGCGTCGCACGTGCCACGGAAGAGCTGCTCAATACCCCGATTGGGCATTGGGATGATTCGCAAACACCGCTGACCGGAACTCCGGTCAATTCTTATCAGCACATGCTGCAACGAGTTGATTTCAAACAGGTCGAGAAAATGATTGAAGAGTCCGCTGCTTCACAGGTTCCCGCTTCGACACCTGCCGCCGAGCAGAACGCATTGCCGCAGGACAGTGCTGCTGCCCTGGAAAAAGAGCCGCTTGTCGCTGAGCACTGCACGATCGAAGATTTCACCAAGGTCGATATGCGGGTGGCTCGCGTGCTCGAAGCCAAGCATGTCGAAGGGGCCGACAAACTGTTGCAGTTGACCCTCTCACTGGGGGGGGATCAGCGACGGAACGTGTTTGCTGGAATCAAAAGCTGCTATCAGCCGGAACAGCTGGTCGGTCGGCTCGTGGTCTGCTGTGCAAACCTCGCACCCCGCAAGATGCGTTTCGGTGTCAGCGAGGGGATGGTGCTCGCTTGCGGTCCGGGTGGAAAGGAAATCTTCCTGCTCAATCCGGATGACGGCGCCCTGCCCGGCATGCGGGTGCACTAGAGAGACAATGTGGTAATGCCTCACACTCTTCGGTGATTGTTCAATGAAGCCGCAACCAGCCCATTTTAGACTTCCAATTGTTTCCGCCGGAGCAGAGCATCTGGTTATGGGGTACCTGATGCGACGAAATATATTGACGTATAAGGCGCCACCAAATAACGAAGGTTATGATTTAATTTGTGTTCACCCAGACCCTCGGAATCGGCCTAAAAGAGGTCAGTCGTCACAGGTGCGGGTTCAGGTTAAAAGCCGATATGCCAGCGATTGCGGAAGAGGCTTTCCAATAAAAGCAAAAAGTCTGGATGCATTCGATTTCGTTGTGGTCGCTTTTTTGAATATTGGCCGGTTTTTAAAGCCTTGGGATGGGTCCCAAGGAGAACGCGACCCAGAGTTCTATACCCTGCCGGCAAGTTTTATTCGCCAGCACATTGACACATCGTCGTCTTGGGAAAAAGTGAGACTTCGCGGTGTGCTGGGAGATATTGAAAAGTGGAAGAACGGGGCCGGGTTTGAACTCATTGCGAAGAAATTGGGTGTTGCCCGGCCAATACGGAATCCGTCACTTCCTTACTCTGAAGAACCTGTCGAGTGAACCAGCTATCCTTTATCTCGATTTGGAAGCCTTCCGAGTATTCATGGCGATTCGCAGTTTTTAACCTCAATTTCGACTGATTTCACATGCTCCAGATCAACGACAACTATCTGAAACTCAAGGCTGGTTACCTGTTCCCGGAAATCGGTCGACGCGTGACCGCCTTCTGTCAGGCGAATCCCGCTGCCAAAGTGATTCGTCTGGGGATCGGCGATGTCACCGAGCCATTGCCCCCCGCCATCGTGTCTGCCATGCACAAGGCGGTCGACGAAATGGCCACGCGCGACACCTTTCGTGGCTACGGTCCGGAACAGGGCTACGACTTCCTGCGAAACGCCATTGTCGAGCACGACTACAAAGCACGCGGCTGTGACATTGCGGCTGATGAAGTGTTCGTCTCTGACGGCTCGAAATGCGATACCGGAAACATCCTCGAGATCTTCGGCATCCACAATCTGGTCGCGGTTCAGGATCCGGTTTATCCGGTGTACGTCGACACCAACGTGATGATCGGCCGCACCGGCCAGCCGGACGACAAGGGGCGCTACGAGGGGTTGCAGTATCTCCCCTGCACTGCCGAAAACCAGTTTACTCCGGCACTCCCCAAGCATCCGGCGGACATTATCTATCTCTGTTATCCCAATAACCCGACCGGGGCTGTCGCGAGTCGCGAAACGTTGACGAAGTGGGTCGAATACGCCCGCGAGCACAAATCGCTGATCCTGTTCGATGCCGCGTACGAGGCCTACATCACCGACCCCGAGGTTCCGCACTCGATCTACGAAATTCCCGGCGCCCGGGAAGTGGCCATCGAGTTCCGCAGCTTCAGCAAGAATGCCGGATTCACCGGCACCCGCTGTGCGTTCACGGTCGTTCCCAAGGAAGTGACTGGCGTGGCTGCGGACGGCAGTCGTCATGCGGTCCATCCGCTGTGGAACCGCCGCCATACCACAAAGTTCAATGGTGTCCCCTACATCATTCAGCGTGGGGCGGAAGCGGTTTATTCTCCCGAAGGGAAGCAGCAGATTGCCGAGCTGATCAGATTCTATCTCAGCAATGCCCAGTTGCTGCGCGACGGATTGACGTCGGTCGGCATCGAGGTCTTTGGTGGAGTGAATGCTCCTTACATCTGGCTGAAGACTCCGGGTGGTCTGAGCAGCTGGGACTTTTTCGATCGCCTGCTGAAGGATGCCCATCTCGTCGGGACACCGGGAAGCGGCTTCGGTGCCAGCGGCGAAGGTTACTTCCGGCTCAGCGCCTTCAATAGTCGGGCCAACATCGAGGAAGCGGTCAGCCGGATCAAGAAGTTGCTCGGCCCCGAAATGGCTAAGCTCAACTCCTCCGATTTCTCGGTGTAGCAAATCTGGCCGTTCAACGGAAAAGACTTCACCACGGAGTCACAGAGCAAGTTAGAGGAAATTCCAGGAAGCGACAGGGCTGGACCGTCGCTTCCTGATTTTCTTCGTGTTCTCAGAGCCTTTGTGGTGAATTCTGTGGTGAATTCTGCCGCCGGACTCCCCGTCGGCTATTTTTCCGCAATCAGCGAGCGGATCACCTCGGCCACCTGTTGTGCCGCATCGGGTCGGGCAAGCGCACGCATGGCAGTTGACATTGTGGATCGCTGGTCGTCGTCGGTCATCAGCTGCTGCAGGACCGACATGAACTGCTGTTGAAAAGCTTCGACGGATGTGCCCTGCTCAACAATCCGGGCAGCGCCGCGATCAGCGTACCAGCGGGCGTTGACGAGCTGATGGTCCCGTATCGAGTTGGGGTACGGCACGAGCAGCGCCGGCAGACCTGCGCAGGCGAGTTCCGCCAGCGAGGTGGCACCGGCACGCGAGACCGCCAGCGATGCTGATCGGTAGATCGCCGGAACATCGCTGAAAAACGGGGCGATTCTCGCTGCCGCACTGACGGACTGATAGGTTTGGGCGACGCGATCCCGCTCCTGCCGGCCCGATTGGTGAATGAACCGCCAGCGGCGGAGGAGCGCCAGATCCGTGTGTCGCACGCAGAGTTCCATCGCGCTGTTGAGGGCGAAGGCTCCCTGACTTCCACCGGCGAGGAAGAGTGTCGGGGGCGACTCCCTCTCATTTGCTGGGCTGATTGCAGCGAGTGCTGCGATCTCGCGTCGAACGGGGTTGCCGGTGACAATGCTCCGGGTCCGCCTCGGAAGCGTTTTGGCGGTTTCTTCAAAGCTGGTGCAGACGACATCTGCCAGCCGCGACAGAACCGAGGTCGCCCGGCCGGGAATCACATTCTGTTCCAGCAGCACGACCGGCTGTCCTGTCCAGCGGGCGGCGACGACACCCGGCAGACTGCCATATCCCCCCGTTCCCAGAACCACACAGGGACTCAGCTGACGGAGAGTGCGGACCGCTGTGGCGATGGTGCGGCTGAGGGCATACGTGCTGCGCAGAGGACGGGACCGCAGTTCACTGCTGCCGATCGTTCCCAGCGAGAGTTGCTCGACCTGATATCGGGAGAGGATCTGATCGTCGATTGGTCGCCGGGCGGTCAGAAACAGAACTCGTTGGGGGGGCGAGTCCCCCTGCCGCAGTTCGTCAACGACGGCCAGCGCAGGAAACAGATGGCCGCCGCTGCCGCCGCCGCTGACAATCAGATTCCAGTTACGCTGCCAGTCCATCGGTCACTTTTGACGAGCCATCCGCCGACAGCACCTGCTGTTGTTGTGGAGTGCCATCCCCTGAGGAGTTGTCGCGGATGGACTTGTCGTTTGGCAATCGTGTGAGGCTGAGGATCGTTCCCAGCGTGACGAGACTCATCACCAGGCTGCTGCCGCCGTAGCTGATCAGCGGATGAGAAATCCCCTTGGGGGGGAGAAGAGCGGTCACCACCGCCATGTTGACTCCCGCCTGCAGCACAAGCTGGGTGAGGAGTACCGTTGCAGCTGTTCTGGGAAAGGATCCCGCAGGGAGTTGCAGAATCATGCTTCGACCGGAAAAGTAGATCGCAGCCCAGAGCAGGAGGACCGACAGCGTGCCGATCAGTCCCAGCTCTTCTCCAATCACCGCGAAGATAAAATCGGTGTTGGCCTCGGGGAGAAAGCTGAGCTTTTGCCATCCTTTGCCCAGTCCCGTGCCGGTCCAACCTCCCACGCCGAGCGTCGTCAGCGACTGCTGCACCTGATACGGGCCCGCTTCCGGACGAACCCAGGTATCAATAAATCCTCGAATGCGTGCCAGCTGGTATGGCTTGGTGGCGAGCATGATCAGGGCGGGAGGAATCACACTCAGTCCTCCCAGCAGAATCAATCGGTAAGAGAGGCCCGTCAGGTAGAGCGCCAGCGCAGCGGCCAGTCCGACAAAGAGCGCCGTACCGAGGTCAGGTTCAATGGCGATGAGTCCGACAGTGAAGGCAGTCAGCCCCAGGCACCCACGGGTCCGCTGCCAGCTGGGACGAAGCCCATTGAGCGGTTGATGCCAGGAACAGATCAGCAGGGGCAGGCTCAGCTTGGCGATTTCGGACGGCTGCAGCGAGACGGGACCAATGCGGAACCATCGACGTGCCCCGTTCACGGTGCGACCCAACCCCGGCATCAGCACCGCGATGAGCAATATGAAAGTCAACAGCAACAGGAGCGGAGCAATTCGTGACCAGATTCGTGCGGGGACGAGTGCCGCTACGGCCCCTGCCGCGAGTCCGGCAGTGAGAAAGCTGAGCTGCCGGGAGATGTAAACCTGTTCGAGCTCACTGGGGCGGGCGGTCATGCTCGAGCTGTAGACCATGAGCGTCCCCAGCGCGAGGAGAATCCCTGCACTGGTGACGAACAGTCCGCGCGCGAAGTCATGTCCCCGCTGTTGCATGTGCGATCTTCCGGGGAGAAGGGAAAACCCTCCCGATAGGCCCCTGAGCGGAGGGCGATTTCCATTCCCATCCGCCTCGGCTTCCGTCTCCGATGTCATCGGAAGCTCTGAACTCGTCATCGGTTGTCCTGTGGTGCAGGAACGATGGTGAGTCCCCCTTGCGCCCTGAACGGACTTCCTGATGAAATCCCTATTGCTGGAAAAGTTTGCCACGTTCTCGCTATCGATTCGGGAGTGCAAAAGTGGCAAGGTTTCTGCGACGTGACGGTGAACAACCGGCATTCCCATTTTCGACCGGCCGATACGAAGAAAGGACGCGTGGAATCTCGAGCAGGTGGCGTCGGTTGTTGCTCCCCGCAGCACCGGAGCGCATTGCCTCAGGTCGAAAGCTCCTGTCGCAGTGACGAAATGCCGCTGCGGAGGAGGGAAGCTGCTATGAATCATCTCCGATGCGGACTGACAGTCGCGGTGGTCCTTGTGGTCACGCTGAATAGCGCATCCGCACAGACCTGGTATACCGACGTCATGGCAGCCCGTCGTAAGGCGGAAGAACTGAACCGACCCCTGTTGATCCACTTCGGGGCGACCTGGTGCGGACCCTGCCAGCAGATGGAGAAGCAGGTTCTGAATCAGCCGGCTGTGCTCGACCGACTCAAGGCGACCGTGGTGGGCCTCAAGATTGACGGCGACAAGCACGAAGATCTGGTGCAGCGCTTCGGGATCAAATCCTTTCCGACCGATCTGATTGTCGAACCGGACATGTATGCCACCCGGATTGTCGAGGGGGATGGCTTCCGGACACTGGATCAATACCTGGTCATGATCGATCGGGCGACAACCCGCTATGCGGAGTTGCTGGCCAAGCGTCTTCCCAAGACCACGCCCCCCGTCTCCACGACTCCCGACTACGGCTCCGATCCTTCTCAGTTCACCAACACGGGAAAAGCCCAGTTGATGATCGAGGGGTACTGTCCTGTCACGCTGAACAAGGAGCGCAAGTGGATCAAGGGAGACAGTCAGTTCAAGAGTGAATTCAAAGGGCAGCTCTATCACTTCACCAGTGCCCAGAGCCGCGACGAGTTCCTCAAGACTCCGGAAAAATTCGTTCCGCAGTTTCTGGGTTGCGATCCGGTCCTCACCTGGACATCTGACCGGGCTGTGCCCGGGAGTATCGAATACGGGGCGTTCTACGACGGGAAGCTGTACCTGTTCGTCAGTGATGAAAACCGGAAGAAGTTCAAATCGGAGCCGGATAAGTATCTGACGACGCGTGTCGTTCTCTACGTGGATCAGATCGAATCCGTGGTGCGCTAGCCCCGCTGCGCTGGGCGGTCTGGGCCCAGCGCACATTTCGATTGGTCCGCCGCGTCGCTCCCCGTGTCCGCGACGTGCGGATCGAATTCTGCCGTTGCTCTCATGGGAACGGCCAGGCAGTCGAAGCGGTCACGAGCCTGCTTCGCCCCCGGGGCCGAATGTTCGCTGTAATCGCTGTATCCGGTGGAATCGGACGAACCCGACATTTCCGACGAGTGGAATTGCACGGAAACGGGTTGATTTCTGCGGAGTTTGCGGGCAGGACAAACTCGGAGGTTGACTGCCCGGCGCGCTGGCGTAGGTTTGCGGAGCCGCATGTGAATGATCCGTGCGGTGAAATCCCCACCCTGAATCCGCAAGATCGAACATGCCCGCACCGAATGCACCGGTTGCCCGTTCCTATGAGATGCCGACAGTCCATCCGATGGACTCTTCCCGTTTGTTTCAGGCACTGTTGAATTTCGTCAGAGAAAGCGAAGGGAGCGGAGAGTCGGCTCCCAGGTCGCAAATCATTTCCGTCCCGACGCTGCGGCGACTGCTCTCAGCCATTCATTTCCGGGATGCGGGGACACTCAAGCACTCGCGTCGGGTCGGCCTGATCAGCGTCGGAATTGCTGCCCGTCTCGGCTGGGATGAAGACGATCTACGGATCATTGAAATTGCTGCCCTGCTCCACGACATCGGCAAGATCGGGATCCCGGACCATGTGCTGCGCAAACCGGGTCGACTCAGTCCGGATGAGGCGGAATACATTGCGGTTCATCATCGCGTGGCGTTGGGGCTGCTGCAGGCTTGCCACGTGCATCCGCAGGTGACGGACATCGTGGCCCAGTCGCACGGGGTCGATGCCACGGACGCCTCGCACGTCCAGACCTCGGCGCTCGGAGCACGGATTCTCGCCGTCGCTGACGCATATGACTCGCTGACGACGCGCCAATGCTACCGGGCTCCTTATGATCGCTGGGAAGCGCTGCACATTCTCGAAGAACAATCCGGCAAGCAGTTCGACCGGAATGTCGTGGCTGCTTTGGGCCGCTGGCTGGATGGACCCGACGCCGCCCTGCTGGCCGATGAACGGGCGGCAGAAGTCTCAATTCAGGTGAATGCGCCGGTGGATGTCGAGACCCGGTCCAACGCCGGTCAGCTCTGCCAGATCTTCAATCATCTGTATCTGCTGGAATCGCTGTATGATGCGTTTTATATCATCGATTCCTCGCGCCGCATCCTGGTCTGGAGCAGCGGTGCGGCGAAGCTGTTTTCAAAGCCGGTTTCAGAAGTCCTGCAGACCCGCTGGACACGACAGCTGATTGCCAAAAGTCCCCCGTCTTCCGATCCGTTGGAGGCGGTTTTTCTGACTGGCCAGACCTGTTGCCATGCGATGACTGTTCAGGATCCGGGGGGCACGTTTCTCGATGTCGATGTGCAGGCGATTCCCATCCAGTCCGAGAGTGGACAGGTGCTGGGAGTGATCGAGCTGATCTGTAATGGAAAAGAATCCAAGCAGTACCGGGGGCAATTCCGGTCGCTGCAGATCGCGGCCACGCGTGATCCCTTGACCGGAGTTCTGAATCGGGGCGAACTGGAAAAGCGGCTGGCGGAATGCCATGACCACTGGCTGACGCAGCCGAACGAAATTTATTCGGTGATGTTCCTCGACCTCGACCACTTCAAAGCGATTAATGATAACATCTCGCATGCAGTCGGTGACCGCGTGCTGACCGATGTCGCCCGCATGCTGCAGGACGAACTGTACTCGGGCGAAATCGTCGGGCGTTATGGCGGCGAGGAATTTGTGATCATCTGTCCGCAGTCGGATCTGCAGACCACCGTTCAACGTGCGGAGCGGATTCGCCGGGTCATTCAGGCTTCGGTGTTTGCCGATCGTCCCGATCTGCGGGTGACGGCCTCATTTGGAGTCTCGCAGATCGAACAGGGGGACACCGTGGAAACCGTCGTCGCCCGGGCCGATCAGGCGTTGTACGATGCCAAGCGTCAGGGACGAAACTGTACCTGCGTCCGGCGGGTCACGTCACGGGCGAGTGCCGAAGCTCCCCACCACGACCGCCGTCAGCAGTTCGAATTTTCGGCCGAGATTCTGACCTGCGTCGCCAGCGACATGCTGCCTTTGAAACTCAAGGGGTTTGTGGAAGAGCATGGCGCGAAGATCCTCAGCGTGGATGATCGACAGGTCATGATGCAGATCGGATCGTCCGGCGTTTTCGGCACATGGCGAAACGGCGGCCGGCTCCCTGTGCGGGTGAAGATCGATATTCATGATCCGACGGGAGATGAACGTTCGGCCCGGATCAAACGGAAATTACTGAAGACCTGTATCGAGCCGGTCGGTCGACCGGGGAATGCTGAGCTGTTTCAGAATCGCGCTGCTCAGGTGATGGAGCAGTTGCGCTGTTACCTGATGGCCGATTGATCGTCAGACAGCCACGGTCACCGCGGCGAACACCCTGTCTGGAAGGCAACAGCCCTCATCTTCGTCAGAAAATGAGGGCTGTAATCGTTAAGACGTTGAGGGTGAACGCTTGGTTCAGGAGCGCTTGAGCCAGTCGACCTTTGAGAGATCGGCCAGTGCCAGCAACAGGGCATGCGTGCCGTTCCGGCCCCAGCCTTTGGCCTTCACCGACAGGTACAGCTGTTCGGCCAGTGCGAGTCCCGGCAGCGACAGTCCCATCCGCTTGCTCTCGGCCAGAGCAATCCCCATGTCCTTGATGAAGTGTTCGACAAAGAAGCCGGGATCAAAGTTGTTGGCGATCATGCGGGGGCCGAGGTTCGACAGCGACCAGCTGCCCGCCGCACCGGAAGAGACCGACTTCATCACGGTTTCCAGGTCGAGTCCCGCCTTATACCCATAGAGCAGGGCTTCGGAGACACCGATCATCATCGTCGAGATGAGAATCTGATTCACCATCTTGGTGTGCTGGCCGGCACCGGGGCCTCCCTGATGAACGATGGTCTTGCCCATCGCTTCCCAGCAGGGCTGCAGGGCATCGACCACTGCTTTGTCGCCGCCGATCATGATCGACAGCCGGGCTTCGCGGGCACCGATGTCCCCTCCGGAGACCGGTGCATCGACCGCGAAGACTCCCTGGGCTTGGGCTGCCTCGGCGATCTCGACCGCCAGCGAGGGCTCACTCGTGGTCATATCAACCAGAATATTTCCAGCTTTCGAGCCGGCGAGTGCCCCTTCCTTGCCGAGGAACACTTCACGAACGTCCGCCGGGAAGCCGACGATCGCAAAAATGACGTCCGACTGTTCAGCGACTTCTTTGGGCGTGGCGGCCCACTTGGCTCCTTTGTCCAGTAGACCTTTGGCTTTGTCCTGCGACCGGTTGTAGACCGTTGCTGAGAAGCCCTGGGCGATCAGATGACCGCACATACTGGAACCCATGACTCCGGTTCCGATCCAGCCGATCCGGGTTTTGCCTGCTTCAATTTTGGGGGTCGACATTTCGATTTCTCCAGTCAGTGTTGATCCCCTGTGCCGGGGCGGTTTGCCGTCGATTCAGGACGGAATTTTCGTTCAGTGTTTCTGATTCCGGCAGCCTGCCGACAAATTCCCTTCTGCGGCGGTCGCCAGCGTGACGTCGACTCCGGAGCGAATCAGGGTTCATATCGGGCAATGAGCTGGGCGAACTCTTCGCGGAGATTGGGCATTCCTCCCTTTCGGGCTGCCACCATTCCGCCGACATGATTGGCGAACTCGCTGCCGATCGCCAGTGGCCAGCCCTTCAATTGGGACACGATGAGTGCCGCAGTGAAGGAGTCCCCGGCCCCGACCGTGTCCGCAACTTTCACGGGACGTCCCGGGACTTCGTGAATTTCGTCCTTGCTGACGACGACGCAGCCCTTCGCCCCCCGTGTCACGCAGACAACCCGCGTTCCAAAGTGATCGATCAGGGACTGAGCGAAGGAAACCTCGTCGGTCGGAAATTTCAACAGTGGAGCCAGCAGACGAACTTCGTCGTCGTTGAGTTTGACCAGATCGGCTTTCATCGCGGAGGCTTCGATCGTGTCGCGATGGTAATAGTTCTGACGCAGATTCACGTCATACACCCGCAGGCAGTTGACGCTGACCAACTCGAGTGCCTGCTGAATTGTTTCTCGTGAGGTCTCGTTCCGCTGCGCCAGAGTTCCGAAGCAGACGGCCGAGGCTTCGCGCATCGCATCCTGCAGCGCGGGGGTCATCTGGAGATGGTCCCAGGCGACCTGCTCGTGGATGACATAATCCGGCTGTCCTTCGGCCGACACCGTGACGGTGACGCGGCTGGTTGGATGAGCGGGGGCACGCTGCACGCCTCTCGTGTCGACACCCTGCGCCGTCAGAAACTGCAACAGCTCATCACCATCGGCGTCCTGTCCCACACTCGAGACGACCATCCCGCGACAACCGAGTTGCTGCGCCTGGAAAGCGAAATTTCCGGAGGCCCCCCCCGGCACGCGGTAATCGGGAAAAACGTCCCAGAGGAGTTCACCAAGGCCGATGACAAGTGGAAGTTTCGCGGGGGACATAGCTGCCTGTACACAGCAGGAAAAAAGTCAGGGAACGAGACCGGTCGCCGGTCTGCCGAGAGTGTGACTAGTGACGCCGGGGGGAGCAACCGGACCGGAATTGAATTTGACCCGCTCGGGGGAGGATTGGCGGCCGGACCGGGGGCGTGGTGATCGCAATCCCGGAAGAAATGAGGAGCAGAATGGCCCTGCCGGCGCGCCGCTTTGAGAACCGAGGTCCTGAAAAAACCGCGTAGGCCCCAACCCAGGTTGAGAGCCAGTGCGCTCTGGATGTCCCCCTTCCCGCCTGGCGGGAAGCAGCATTTCCTCACACGAAACCCTCGCTGCGCGGGCACACGCAGGAGCAACCTATCCTAAGGCCGCGAGACAATTTTCAACGGCGGCTTGCCGGTGTCCGTGAGCGAGCGATTGAGCTCCGCCAGTTTCGCGTCGATGGCCTCCTGACGGGCCTTCCACGTGGCCTGCCAGACAGCAAACGAGTCGTTCCCAGACGTCAGTGACTGACGCTGCCGCGCAAATTCGATTTCAATCCGTTGCAGTTCCCCAGCGACTCCATTCTCACGTGCCTGCTCGGCCATGATTCAGTCCCAGCTGAAGAGATTCCATTCTGAGATCGACTTCGGATTAGGGGAAATTGAGAAGATGGGGGCTCATTGGAAGGTTTTCGGGGTGGTGAAAGATTGCGGGTGGCGCAGATCCTACGACCCCACCAACCGGCGGATTTCTCCGGTCCTGTCCACAAATCGAACATCTGGCCAGTTGAAGACCGCAGCGCGAAGTCGATGAAGCTGAAACGATTAAGCAGCCTTCCCCCTGGGTCAGAGCGAAAGCTCCGGAAAGCAAGACAATGGTGACAGCACTGCTCGCATTGATGGTGTGCTCGGCAGTGCGGTTTTTCTCCCGAAATCGTCCGGCCAATCCGATTCAGGCAGAAGCCGATTCTCAGCAGTGAGCCGAAAGCTGTCGGTCCCCGTCCCGCTGAGGGGGGAGATCAACGCTAACGAGGACGTTGCGACTCCGATCCATGGCGCGAGACGCACGAGGCTGGGAGCACACCACTTGCCTTCCGACGATGGGAGCCGGCAGCGCTGTCTCGTGCATGGTGATTTTTCAGCAGCCTGGACTCTCCCCACATGGAGTGGCGCATTCCAGCACTCGGACAGCGGACCACTCGTGGACAGGCAAGAGCCACATGTCTCAACGACTGGATTTTCCGCGTGGAGTGGTGAGATCGTCCCCCAGCGTCATCAGAGGTTCTTTGTGGGGACTGCGCACCTGTGAGGCGCATCCACCACAACCGCTGCCGCAACTGCTCTCCCCGCGACTGAGCATCCGCCAGACGAAACGCGAGACAAACGACCCGGCCACGAGGACGCAGATCAGTGCGACTGGAGTTTGCCAATCCATCGTTGTCTCTCCTGTGAGACTTTGAAGAAATACTCTCTCCACGGTCCCCTGCTCTGTTCCGGGGATCGATTGCTGCGGTGAGAACATCGCAGCCTCAGAACACCAGCTTACAGCAAGCGGGTGCCGACCTGATAGACGACCAGTGCCGCCACATAGGCCAGGGCCGTCATGTACGTGAACGTGAAAATCGGCCAACGCCAGCTGTTGGTTTCCCGTTTGATCACCAACAGTGTGGCGCCGCACTGGGCACAGAGCGCGAAGAAAACCATCACCGACACCGCCACCGGAATCGTGAAGAGCGGTTTGCCATCGGGCCAGGTCGCTCCCTGAAGCGCGGATTGCAGGCCAGAGTCCCCGTCTTCCACATCCCCACCGAGACTGAAAATCGTGCCCAAGGTGGAAATGATCACTTCGCGGGCGGGGAACGAAGCAATGGCGCCGACGCCAATCCGCCAGTCCCAGCCGAGCGGCTCAACGACCGGTTCGATGAACTTTCCGGCGCGTCCCAGAAAGCTGTTTTCGATGAGTGTGCTGCTTAACTCCTGTTGTCGCGCCTGCAGTTCTTCCAGACGGGCGGACACGGCAGCATCATCTTCTGCGGTTCCCGCTGCTTCAATTTGTTCGACCTCCGCCTGAATTGCATGCTGTTCTTTGTGATCTCCGGGGAAATATCCCGCCCCCCAGACCAGAACAGACATCGCAAAAATCAGCGTTCCCGCTTCAACCAGAAAGGCTTTGGCCCGGTCATAAACCCGATCAAAAACGATGCGGGGAGAAGGCCATTTATAGGACGGAAGCTCCATCACAAAAGGGGGCGTTTCCCCTTTCAGCAATGTCTTCTTGAGCAGCCACGCCACAGGAATGGCGATGAGCGCCCCCACACAGTACATCGCGAATAGCGTCACCACCTGCAAATTGACCAGCCCCCCCAGCCAGGCAATCGGAGGAATGAACGCGGCAATCATCAGCATGTAGACCGGAATGCGTGCGGAGCAGCTCATCAGGGGGGCGACAAGCAGTGTGGTCAACCGGTCACGCCGATTCTCAATCACTCGAGTCGCCATGACTCCGGGAATGGCGCAGGCAAAGGAGGACATCAGCGGCAGGAACGACTTTCCGCTCAGGCCGACGCGGGTCATCAGCTTGTCCATCAAAAAGGCTGCGCGGGCCATGTAGCCGCAGTCTTCGAGAATCGCGACGAAGAGAAACAGCAGCACGATCTGCGGCAGAAAGATCACCACCGATCCGACACCCGCGATCACCCCGTCGACAATGAGGCTGCGCAGAATGCCGGGGGCAAGCACGGCTTCTACCAATCCGGCGATCCACCCCTGCCCTTCTTCGACCAGGCCCATGATGGGATCGGCAAACGTGAAGATGGCCTGGAAGATCGAGAACATCAGCAGCACAAAGAACATCAGTCCCCAGCCCCAGTGCGTCAGCCAGCTGTCGATGCGGTCGCTCTTCGTCTGCAGATTCTGCGAGGAATAGAATTCCATCGCCCCGCTGAGCCTCTCGCGGATCCAGTCATAACGGACCCGCGTTTCAATAAACGGAATCCGGCATCCCTGTTCCAGCAGCCGCTTTCGCGCTGCTGCCAGATGAGTGCTGAAATCTTCCTGCAGACTGAGCGATTCACGATGCTCTGCTTCGCCATGCACATCCAGCAGCATGCGCTCCGCGAGATAAAACGGAACGTGCTGGTGTCCGCGGGCAGAGAGCCAGCTTTTGAGGTCGGTAACTTCCCGATAAAACGGTTCCGGAAAGAGCCGGAGTGGTTCCACGTCGGGCTGCGCTGCCACCTCCAGGATGGCGTCACGCACTTCATCAATCCCCTCACGGCGATGGGCGGAAGTGGCGACCACGCGCACGTCCAGTCGCTCCTGCAGCAGCGGCAGGTCGATGTGAATTCCCCGGGCTTGCATCTGATCCTGCATGTTGAGCACCAGCAGGACAGGAATCGCGACATCCCGCAGCTGGCTGAACAGATACAGGTTTCGCTCCAGATTCGATGCGTCGACGATGCAGACGATGGCATCGGGTCGGCCCAGATCGAGATGCCGGCCGAGGAGCACATCGACCGAAACCATTTCGTCCGCCGATCGGGGGGCGAGGCTGTAGGTTCCGGGAAGATCGACGAGACGAATGTCGGTCCCCCTGTGCTGGAAGCGGCCGATCTTCTTTTCGACCGTGACGCCGGGGAAATTCCCAGTGCGGGCCCGGCCTCCGGTCAGTGCATTAAAGAGCGTGCTCTTCCCGGTGTTCGGATTCCCGATCAGGGCAATGGTCAATGACTTCGTTGCCTGCTGAGTGGAGGGAGCGGCGGAGATGGGCTGGGTCATGGTGTCGGTTGGTTATCGATTGCTGCGGGGGGCGGGTCTGAATGGGCTGAAGGAAGGTCGGACCGCTCTCCAGCAGAGTGAGAGGCTGACTATCAATTTTGATCGAGGGTGAACGTCCGAGCCCGGTGTGTGGCTGTCAGCAGTGCGCGGCGATGGCCTGTGGTCTCCCGCCGCCGGAGTACTCGCCGAGTTCAGGATTTGTTCGCTGGAACGCTCGCAGTGCTGTGAGGCAGGAGTTCGACTTGAATCCGCCGGGCCTCTGAGCTGCGCAGGGAAAGCCGATAGCCGCGCACCAGAAACTCGATGGGATCGCCGAAGGGGGCGAACCCGATCAGGGAGACCTGCTCGCCATCGATCAGACCCATTTCCATCAGCCGGACGGCAATGGCATCGTCACCTTCGACTTCCAGAATGAGTGCCTGCTGTCCGGGCACGGAGAGATCTGCCAGAGTGCTCATGTCGGCGCAATCAACAATTTCAAATAGAGGCGTTCGAAGTCACTTCCACGAAAACGGTCGTACCCGGTTCGTGCCGCAGGCAGAGCCGCTGGTCCCCCACCGAGACGACGCAAGGGGACCCCCGCTTGGTCAGGCTGACGGTCACTCCCTCGCGCAGACCCAGTTCCATCAGCCGATGCCGCCACGACTCGGGACCGACGATATCAACAATCGTCCCCGCTTCGTTGTCGTTGAGCGACTCAAGTGGAATGACAGCGTTCACGATTTCCGCTCCACCGGTTGAGAGCATCCTGTTTTTTCGACCCATTCCCGTCAGGCGGCGCGGTGCTGTTCATCCGCTGAAGAGCACACTCCGCAGCGACTGGAAAGGCGTGCCTGCTCCAGTTGAGACTAAATCTCAACAGGGGATTGTAGCCATTGCCCCCATCAAAGCAAACAGCGTCCGAGCGGTTTCCCTGTGGTCGGACGAGACGCCGCGACGGGTAGTTCGAAATGGGAATGAGGGAGAGCTGCGCAGAATTTTTCGTGGCCGTGCGTGAAGAAAATCTGGCGGCGCACTCAGCGATTCACGGAGAACTCGCTGGAATTCAGATAGGCCCAGTACACGTCGCGCAGCGCCTCCTGCACCGCCACCGGGGCCGGCACATTTTTCTCCGTGCGCTGTTTGACGTGCAGGCGGACCAGCTTCCGGATGCGATTGACTTCATCCGGCGTTGCGGGACGGGACAAAGCCGCCAGCGACAACTCGTTGATTTTCTGGGTCTCGGTCGCCCCCTGCTTGTTGAGGACCGAGTTCAGGTACTGACCCGATTCGGGACTGACCGCCCGCTGGATCAGATCACCGTTCATCATCATCAGCACCTGGGGGAGACTCCCGTCGAGCGTCGTCGACTCGCTGTTTTCTTCCGTTTCAAGTGCCGCAAAAAACTGCTTGGCCCAGTCTTCCCGTCTCAGCCCTGGGCCCTGCCGGGAATTCAACCGCTGGGGAGAAGTCCCGGAAGCGATAACCAGCGAATCGAAGAGCTGTTCGGCGGTCATCGGCTTCACGTACATGCGGCTGAAGTAGGGGCGTTCCCCCTGCTCCGGAGCATCGACCGGATTCTCGTCAGTGACCCGGCTGCTCAGCAGATACGGTTCAGACAGACAGATGGAATACATCAGCTTCTGAACGGAATAGCCGTTACTCACGAATTCCTTCGCCAGAGCGTCCAGCAGCTCGGGATGCGACGGTGGATTGTGAGGGCCCATATCATCAACGGGGTGTGTGAAACCGTATCCGAAAATCTGAGCCCAGGTGCGGTTGATAAAGGCCTTGGCAAGCTGGTGGCTTCCATCCTCTCCCAGCAGTTCCGCGAGCTGATCACGCAAGGGCTGCTCGGGCGCTTTGGTAATTTCTTTTCCCGCGAACTCCGGGTAGGCCACCTGCATCACCCCTTGCAGGGTCTCATAGAAGGTGGGACCGAATTTTTCCTGATTGACGAGCTCTCGAGTCGAGCTCATCCGACCCGGCTGAGAGCCGGGCTGACTCGTTTCCCGAATTCGGGTCTGCTGGAAGAAGGCGTTGAACTTCCAGAACTGCTCCTGTCCCCATTCCTTCACAACAGGATGCTGATGACATTGGGCGCACTGCAGCTGCTGACAGAGAAAGATCCGCGCGGTCACCGACGTCGCCGGGACGGCCTGATTATTGAGATGGGCCAGAAGAAAGTTTGTCGGCCCTTCCTCGGCGGGCCCCTGTGCGGTCAACAACTGCGAGAGCGTGTCATCCCACGGCTGATTCCTGCGGAAGGCATCGGTCAACCAGCTCAGCAACGCGTCGCGGTTGATCTTCCTGTTCTCCGCGCGGCCGACGAGCAGGTTGGTCCAGATCGTCGCTTCATGCCGGGCAAAGTCGGGAGACTTGAGCAGTGTCGTCACCAGCCGTTCGTGCCGGGTTTCGCTGGTGTCCTCAAGGAACTTCCGGGTTTCCGCAACCGTGGGGATGCGTCCGGCCAGATCCAGATAAACCCGTCGGACCCACTCCGAATCCGAAGCACGGGGAGCCGGTTGAATCTCGGCGTCCGTCCAGCCTTTGCGGATCTGGGCATTGATTAAGGCGATCAGATCGCCGGTCGGCTCAAAGGTGAGCTGCGCCGCTGCCGGAGAAGGATTCGTTTTGTCTGCAGCGGCGATCTGCTGTTCGGGTGGTTGCTGCACCGGCGGCAATGAAATCTGCGGGATCTCTGGCTCGTGACCGGAGAAGGGTTGTTCGACGGAACCGTGCGGCTGTGCCTGCTCCGCGAGATGCGGCTGCGGCTTGCGCAGGAACGTTGTCCCCAGAATCAGCAGCAGCGCCAGACCACCCAGAGCCACCGGCCAGTTGACGGCTCGTCGGCGCAGCGGTGTGACGCTCTTCCGCACCGGCATTTCATGGAGCGAACCGACCCCTCCTGCATCCCAGTAGAGCAGCCCGTTCAGTTCCATCGCCTGTACGTAGAGTCGACGGCATTCCCGATCAGCGAGAACCAGTTCCTGCAGCCGTTCCCCCTGCGTCGGGGAGAGCCGGTCTTCACACAGCAACTCAATGAGGTTGAGGAGTTCCTGTCGCACTTGCGAGGTCATGTGGGGACTCCCGCGGTCATCTTGCGATGGATGCAGTCAAGCAGACTGCGGCGGATCCGTCCCAGAGACTGGTAAACAGAGTTGGCAGGGCGTCCCAGCGATTCTGCCAGCACTTTTCCTGAAATTCCGGGCTGGTAACGGTGTTCGATCAGCTCTCGATCCGCCTCCGCCAGCCGCAGCAGACAGTCACGCAGCGCCTCGCGCCGGCGTTCGAGTTCGGGGGACTGTTCGATCACTTCCTCGGCGACGGCGGTCAGGAAGTCGTCGGAGAATGTCAGCTTTTCCCGACGCTTGCGCTGCCGATGTTTCAGGATTTCGTACGTGGCAATCTGACGGGTCCAGGCGGCGAAATTGGTGTCCAGCTGGAATTGTTCAATCTTGGCCCAGATGACCAGATTGGTTTCCTGCAGGATCTCCTCCGCAGCCAGAACATTCCCGACCTGTGCCAGAATGAACAGATACAGCGGGCGCTGGGCGCGCGTGAACAGCTGCACGAATTCATCGCGCGGGGGATGCCGGGGTGTGGAGGCTGACTGGGACACGTTGCCGCTACTTACTGGAAAGCACCAGGGACTTAACTTAACTGATCAGGCCGGAGATGGGCTGACCTCCGTTGGCAATCTTCAGGGGGCGGCCCTGCTTGGAGTAGTGGACCCGGTCGAGCGGAATCCGCAACGAGTGTGCGATGGTCGCCCACAGATCTCCCGGGAGATAGCTTTCGGTGGTGATCCGCATCCCGTCTTCGTCGGTCGCTCCGATCGCCCGTCCTCCCTGAATGCCTCCTCCTCCCATGACGACCGACCAGCTCGTGGCCCAGTGATCGCGGCCGGTGTTCTGGTTGATGCGTGGTGTGCGACCAAATTCGCCCATGCAGACGACGCAGACGTTATTCAACATCCCCCGCTGGTCCAGATCGCGGATCAGTCCTGACAGCCCGGTATCCAGCTGCGGGAGATTCCGATTCTTGAGCGTGTCGAACACGTTCTGATGCAGATCCCAGCCGCCGAGCTGGACTTCGACAAACGGCACGCCGGTTTGCACAAGACGTCGAGCCATCATCAGCGTGTTGCCGAATTCGTGGTTCCCGTACAGGGCTTTGGTTTCGGCGGTTTCGTCGGCGAGGCTGAAGGCTTTCATCTGATCGGAGGTCATCAGGTTGACCGCCTTCTCATAGACTTCTTTATGTGCCTGCGCCACATCACCGCGGTCCGAGCGAATGAAATTGGTTTCAATGGCGTTGAGCATCTGCAGCCGCTGGCCGAGACGCTGTGAGTCCATGCCGGCCATGTTGGCATTGCGGATCTGTCCGCGTCGATCCACAACGAACGGGGCATGTGCCATTCCCAGAAAACCGGGACTCGAGCTGCCGCCGCCGATCGACACGAACGCCGGAATCTGCAGATCCTTCCGCTGACCCCCGAGTTCGTAACTGACCACCGATCCGAATGTCGGATGGACCACCGTCGGGTTGGGGACGTAAGACGTGTGGATGTAATAGGTCCCGCGACTGTGATCGGCTTCGCGGGTGCTCATGGAGCGAACCACGGAGAGCTTATCCATCACCTTGGCGATTTCCGGCAGCTTCTCGGAGATCTGCAGGTCTCCATTGGTGCTGATCGGTTTGAATTCGCCCCCGTTCTTGGAGTTCGGCTTGAGGTCCCACATATCGATGGTGGGAGCGCCCCCTCCCAGCCACACGAGAATGCAGGCCCGCTGGTTGCCCCGGATATCCGCCGCATGCAGCTGGAGCTGGGACAGGAATTGACCGGCACCAAGCGTGGCTGCCCCGCCGAGCGCCATATGGCTCAGGAAGTGGCGACGGGACATGCCGGAGGGCGGAGTCAGAGTCATGGTTGAGCTCCAGGTGGGTCGAGGATCAATGTTTCAAAATCAGGACGTCGAGAGAGAGAAACCGGCTGCGGCAGTCTGTTGCTGATGGATTTCCGGTTCGTCTTTCCAGGGGTCCCCGCAGCCCAGCGCTGCGTGGGATGAATTGCCGGTGTTCGCAAGGCGAAACTGGTTCGGTTCAAGGTCAAAAAACTGAGGTTTCAAAAATACTGAGGTTTCAGTGGTTCACAATAAATTCGTTTGAGTTCAGCAGGGCCCAGTACAAATCCTGGTAGGCAGCCAGTGGGTCCTTGTGCCCTTTCATCATTCGGACGAGCTGGTTCATTTCAGACCGGTTGGGGTTTCTTCCCAGCGTCGCCATAAACAGGGCCTGAATCCGCGCATTGTCACTGCGATATTTCGGATTGCTCAGCACCGTCGGAAGGTAGTCCCCTTTTTCCGTGCTGATGGCTTTGAGCACCAGCGGTCCGTTCATCATCATCAGGGCCTGCGGAATGGACCCGCTGAAGAGTGTCGGTTCATCGTCTTCATTCCCGCCGAAGATCTCGAGAAACTCTTTCAGCCAGCGATCCCGCTGCGCTTGCGCGGCAGCATTATCAACCTGATTGCCGCCAGGGGGCGTCATCGCAATCTGCAGGGAATCGTACAGCTGTTCAGCCTGCATCGTCTTCACATAGACATGGCTGAACAGGGGGACTTCACCCGCTGCGGGGTTATCGATCTCATTCCCTTTGTTGAACTGGCTGGTGAGGTGATAGGCCTCGGTATTGCAGATCCAGCGGATCAGTTGCTTGATATCGTAGTCGCTTTTGACAAATTCCTCGGTCAGGTGGTCAAGGACAGCCGGATGGCTGGGGGGATTGTGCGGCCCCATATCGTCGACCGGACGGGTGAAACCGTAGCCGAGGAAATAGCCCCATGTCCGGTTCACGAAGGCCCGGGCGAGCGCGTGGTCCGGATCGGTTTCACACATGAGTCGAGCGAGTTCCAGCCGACGGTCGGGAGCCTTGGGGCTGACCTCCTGCCCTTCGTAAACAGGGTACGCGACCTGCACGAGGCCATTGCGCATTTCGTAGTAGACCGGGCCGTCAAAGTTGCGGAAGACCAGCTCGGAATAGTCGTCGACGTTCTGGCCGGTCTTGGGGTCGTACCGCTGATGGTCGACACGGCGAACCTGCCGCAGAAAACTGTTGAACTCCCAGAACTGGTTCTGCTTCCAGTCGTTGAAGGGATGATTGTGGCACTGGGTGCACTGCACCTGTTGCCCCAGAAACAGCCGCGTCAACCGGGCGGTGGCTTCGACATGGTAGTCTTCGCTGTTCGCATTTCCCGTGAGCTGCGCCAGGATGAAATTTGTGGCGCCGTTCTCCTCGAAGTGACCTTCCGCAGTCAGCATGTCGAAGACAATGTCGTTCCAGGGCCGATTGACGGCAAAGCTCTCGCGAAGAAATTTCCGCATGCCGCTGCGGCTGGTGCGACGCGGAGTGTTTCGCCCGATCAGCAGGTTCGTCCAGACTTCCGTGGTGTTGCGGACATAGTCGGGATCCGCCAGCAATTTCTCGACGACTTTGCTCCGTTTCGCCGGGTCCTTGTCGGCGAAAAAGGGCTCATACTGGTCCGCCGGAGGGATGTGACCGACGATGTCGAGGTAGACGCGGCGGAGCCATTCCCCATCGTCCGCCCGGGGGCTGGGAGTCACTTCGTTATCGGTCCAGCCCTGACGAATTTCCGCGTTGACGAATTGAACGACAGGATCTTCCGGACGGGCTGCGGGTGGAGCAGCAGCCCCGCACTGCGCGCTGAGGAGGATGACAGCCAGGCAGCCGAAGATGGATGTCCGCTCAGGGAGTTTCGCTCCAGACATTGAAAATTCCCTTGATGGATCAAATCCCGACGGAGGAGCGTGATGCGCTTCACGCTGTCTCAGAATACCGCTCGATCGTCGTGGTTGTTCGCTTGATTTTAGGCGGATCGGTGCGGGAACCGAAGTTTCCGCGCGGTTCCCCTGCCCCTCCGTTCGGAAGGATGGGTTTCGTTCTGCTGTAATGTTCTATGTATTATCAGGTTATGGGTGCTTTGTTGGTCGGGAGTGGAGCCTGCCCGTTGCGGGAAAATGTCTGCGAGCCCCCTCAGGGTCGGTCATGGCGAGGCGTTAGAAGTTCCCACGGCGGCGGCAGGTGCCCTGCGGGGTTCGGTGCGACAGCGGGGCCGTGGCGAGTAACGGCCCGATCCATCTTCAATCACAGAGTTTACGGCGATCTCTTAAGAAAGTGAGCTTCCCCCGCGGAGGGGGAGGTCAGTCGGATGGTCAGGTCTCCCGCGAGAAAATCACCCGCTAGGACGAGATGCAACGTCCCTTCGGGGGCGAAAGAGTATTCAAATGTTCCCTGGTCCCAGCGGGTCACGGTCCCCCGATTCCCGGAAACCGGCCCTACGTATGTGAGGTACTCCGGCCGGTGGTCCGGTAGCGGTTCGATCGGGATCGGCTCGGCGGTCCATGAAGAGGGCTCCTGACGCAAGCGCCAGGTCAGGAGCCCCTTCTCTGATTCCAGCATCAGGTCCCAATGGAGGAACGGCCAGTCATGTGTGAGAATCACAAAGCGTGGCATGGCGGTCCGCGTCTCTCCCGTTCAGAAGCGAGAAGTGGTGCACCGGCCGCAATGCCCGCTGTGATGATCGGTCAGACCTTGACGTCAATCTCATAACCTTTGCGCTGCTCGCGAGCCTGCATCGATTTGCCGAGCGCATTATTGGTGATCTGCTCGCGCTTGGCATCCCAGTCGAGGGGGGCATTCAGCCGCAGCGCGATGTTGGCGAGATGGCAGGTGCACATCGTCTTATGGTGGGTCCACACATCAGAAATGGGCCGGGCCCGGGTCTTGATGCACTCGACGAAGTTTTCCTGATGGGTGGCCGGAATGGTTCCGCCGTAGATCTTTTCCAGGGCTCCTTCCGGCAGCGGATTCTTCTCCAGATCGTCGACGGGAGCCCCTTTCAGGCGACGGCGATTCACATGGAACCGGCCTTCAGTCCCTTCAAACAGAATGCCGTTTCCGTCAGCCGATTCACTGACAATTCGCATTTCGACATCACCGGGGAACATCACCTTGACGTCAAATTTCGAGGCACAGTTGTAGCGGTCGTCCTGTTGCGGAATCCCATCTTTGAACGGAACGGGATGTTCGGAGATGATCGGCGTCACCGAGATCGGGCCCTGCCCGGGACCATTCTGCTCGATGGCCCACTGGGCGATGTCGACGTGATGGGCGCCCCAGTCGGTCATCTTTCCGCCCGAATATTCGTACCACCAGCGGAATTCGTAGTGACAGCGAGTGGGGGGCCACTTGTTCTTGGAATCGGCCGGAAGTGATCCGAGGCGGAAGTCGACGAGCGGGGCCTGTCCAAGCCAACGATCCCAGTTGAGTTCTGCGGGGACCGGTGCTGTCGGGATGACGCCCCAGTCTTCGTAACTTCCGATGTCGCAAGTCATTTTAGTGACTTTGCCAATGCGGCCTGCGCGAATGAGGGCCAGCGCGGTCAGGAAGCCCCGGTTCATCTCCGTCCGCTGCTGAGTCCCCACCTGAAAGACCCGCTTGGTCTCTTCCAGAACCTTGATAATCTGCTTCCCTTCGTGAATGGTCAGGGTCAGCGGCTTTTCGCAATAGACATCTTTACCCGCCTGCATGGCTTCGATCGCCAGCTTCGAGTGCCAGTGGTCAGGAGTGACGATCAAAATGACGTCCAGGTCTTTGCGGTCGAGGACTTTCCGGTAATCGTCGGTGGTCTCGACACCCGGTTCCCGCTTCGCTTCCCGCTGGTCATTGAGAACCCGCTTCTGGGCTCGCTCGAGGTGTTTGGCATCGACATCGCACAGGGAGACGACGTCACCGAACAGCCGCATGCGGGAGTAAGGATCCTGATGCCAGCGGTCCCCTGTCCCGATGCAGCCGATCGTCAGTCGTTCGTTCGGACTGCGGGCTGCCTGTTCCGCCAGCGACATGCTCGTACTGAACCAGTACGGCATGGTGGCACCGGCTGCCGCCAATGTGGACGTCTTGAGAAAGTCGCGACGATTGAACGATTGCGAAGCCACGGGTGAGACTCCTCTGGAAGGGACGTATCCGGGGTGGTGATGTTCACAGGCGAGGCGGTTGACGCAAGGTCAGTGTCTGACAATTCCCGTAACAGTTCAATCGTGCTTGATGTAAAATCCGACTGTTGTCACAGCCATTGGGCCGACTCCGAGATCTGGACGGATTTTCCGGCGAAACAGCCGCGAATCGCCGATGTCCATTGCTGAAAGCAACTCCGAGTCGATAGAAACTCGGAGACACGGCACCAGTGTGAGAGCAATTTTGACTTTTGATTGCCCCGTCCTCGCCCTGCGGAAGACTGCCATTCCCCGGACGAAACGCTCGCTGCGCGGGCACTGTAAAGAGCAATATCCTCTAGGTCTTTTTCCTGATTTTCTGTTCCCCGCCGATCCATGAAAACCGACGAACTGCGCGAAAAGTTTCTGAGCTTCTTTGAATCCAAGGGGTGTGTGCGTCGTCCGAGCGATGTGCTGGTGCCTCATGGAGACAAGTCGGTGCTGTTCACCCCCGCCGGGATGAACCAGTTCAAAAACCAGTTTCTGGGCATTGGTCCGCTGGAGTTTACTCGGGCGACCACGTCCCAGAAGTGCATCCGGACGGGGGACATCAGCAATGTCGGTGTCACCGCCTATCATCACACGTTTTTCGAGATGCTGGGGAACTTTTCCTTCGGAGATTATTTCAAGAAGGAAGCGATCCACTGGGCCTGGGAGTTCCTGACAACCAAAAAGTGGCTCGGCCTGAATCCGGACCGGCTGTCGGTGACGGTCTATCTCGACGACGATGAGGCCTCCCGCATCTGGAACGAAGAGGTCGGCCTTCCGCTGAGTCGGATCGTCCGCAACAACGAACACGAGAACTTCTGGCCGGCAGGGGCTCCGACACACGGTCCGGACGGCGTCTGCGGACCCTGCAGCGAAATCTACTATCACCCGGAAAAGGGGAACGAGGTCGAGATCTGGAACCTCGTCTTCACCCAGTTCAACCGTGTCGGGAATCCTCCCGACAATCTCAAGCCGCTGCCCAAAAACAACATCGACACGGGAATGGGGCTGGAACGCTGCGCTGCGGTGCTGCAGCAGGTGGAGAGCAATTATGAAATCGACACTCTGAAAAAGCTCTGTCTCGCGGCAGGGGATTCGGTCGGCGTGAAGTACGCCTATCAGGGAGAGCATGGCCGGCCGCTGCGTCGCATTGCAGACCATATTCGCGCGGTCACGATGTGCGTGCACGAGGGGGTGGTCCCGAGCAATGAAAAGCAGGGATATATTGTCCGGCTGCTTTTGCGGCGGGCCTTGCTCGAAGGTTACCTGCTCGGGAAGCAGACGCCCTTTCTGCACACGCTCGTCCCGATGGTCGTCGAGATCATGAAACACCCCTACCCGGATCTGACGCAGTCGATCGTCTCCGCTGCAAACACGATCAAGGAAGAAGAGCAGCAGTTCCTGGGCATCATCGAGCGGGGACTCAATCGCTTCGACAAAATTGTCGAACGCTGCCGGCAGTCGAATTCTCCGACCGTGAGTGGTGAAGAAGCGTTTGAACTGCACACGCAGGAAGGCTTCCTGATTGAGATGACCGAGGCGATGGCTGCCCGGCACAATCTGGCGGTCGATCAGCAGCGCTTCACCGAGTTGCTCGATCAGCATCGGCTGACCAGCGGTCGCGGTTCGTTCAGCGACTCGGTGATGGCGGAAGGGCCGCTGGATGCCTTGCGGAAGACTTCCGGGGGAACGGAGTTCCGGGGGTACGAGACCACCGTCGGACACGGAAAAATCGTGGGAATTATCGCTGAAAAGCAGCTGGTCGATCAGGTGGAGGAAGTGGGCCACGCGGACCCGGTGGCGGTCGTTCTGAACTGCACTCCGTTCTATGCAGAGACCGGGGGGCAGGTCGGCGATACGGGGACGCTCACGGTCGTGACGTCATCTGCCGGCGGAGAACCGGGCCTGTTCCAGGTGATCGACACGCAGCGGGATGGAGACCTGATCCTTCATATCGGGCACCTGAAGCAGGGGACGCTGAAGGTCGACGATGAGGTCCAGTTGCATGTGGATGAGTCGCGGCGGGCGGGGATTCGTCGGGCCCATTCGGCGACACACATTCTGCATCACGCACTGCGTCAGGTGCTCGGTCCCCACGCACAGCAGCGGGGATCGCTGGTGGATAACGACATTCTGCGGTTTGACTTTTCGCATCAGGGGCCGATGACGCCCGAAGAGATCGTGCGGGTCGAAGACGAGATCAATGCACGCATCGCGGAAGGTGCCGTCGTGACGACCACCGTCACCGATCAGCAGACTGCCCGCGAAAAGGGAGCGATGATGCTGTTCGGTGAGAAGTATCCGGACCGTGTCCGCATGGTGACGATGGGCGAATTCAGCGTCGAACTCTGCGGAGGGACCCACCTTTCCAATACGGGACAGGTGGGGCTGGCCCGGGTCGTTTCCGAAGAAGGGGTGGCCAAAGGGGTTCGCCGGATCGTGGCCTATACCGGAAAGAAGGCGCTGGAGAGTGTCCGGGAAGCGGAACAGCTACTGAAAGAAGCCGCCATCGCCCTTAAACTGCCGCAACCGAAAGAACTTCCCCGCCGGGTGGCCCAGCTGCAGGAAGAATTGAAGCTGGCCCGACAGGAGCTGGCGAAGTACGCGCGGGCCAATGCGGCCGAGCAGGCCGGCCAGTTTCTCAGCGAGGCCGAGACCGTCGGCGAAGCAAAAATTGTCTGTCGAAAGCTGGAGGGTGTGGATCGGGATGGCCTGCGGCTGTTTGCGGACGACCTTCGGAAGAAAGGGGGCTCCATCGCCCTGCTTTTGGCAACGGAAATCGACGGCAAGGTTTCGTTACTGGCCGCCGTCAGCCCCGATCTGGTGAAGCGAGGCGTCAAGGCCGGAGACAGCGTTCGCGATGCCGCTAAAATTGTCGGTGGAGGGGGTGGAGGTCGCCCGGATCTCGCGGAAGCGGGTGGCAAAGACCCCGCCAAGATCGACGACGCATTGGCGGCAGCGGCGGATTACTTCCGTAAGGCATTGCAGGGAGGAAAGTAGCGGAAACTGGACCCGCCGCGGGGCTGGGGGGGATCGCCAGCGATTCCGGCCCCTCGCGGGGGGACCGGCGGTCCGGCCCGAAAACTTGAGGCAAATCCCCGAGATTTCGCAATCCGACCGGAAAAATTCGTCTTTTCTCTCCGTCGATCCAGCATTTTTATGGCGTTTTCTGCACTGTAAGAGCCGATCCCGTCTGTGGATGCGTCAATTCGGCGTCTTATGCTTTCCAACGGTCTCAGCGACATCTAAAATTCTCTTCGTCGCCGACTGATTCAACTCCCCGTCAACGGGGTGCAATTTGCACAGTTGTCCGTCTCCTGATTCGTGCGACCAGAGAGGGTTCTCTTCCCGCTGTGGATGAGAACCGGAGATGTGACTACCACGTTCTGTTGTGACCTGTTCCCAGGACACCTGGAATGTTGACCGGTTTGAGAAGTCAATCACCGGGCTGTGCAGCTCGTTTCGGCGAATCATGTCAAACGCTGCCGTAACCATCCCTCTGACGCATCCGGAAGAAGCACGTCTGCTTTTCGGTCCGGGTGATTCCCATCTTCGCCGGATCCGGGAAGTGATCGGTTCGTCGATCGTGCTGCGAGGGGACTCGCTGGTGGTCGACGGGACGGAAGAACAGATCCAGATGACGACGGAAGTGATCTCGCGACTGCGGGCGGTGATTCGTCGCGACGGTGTGCTGCATGACGATGCTGTCACGCGCATTCTGACCCGCGAGCCGTCGGCGCAGTCCCCGGCTGGCGGGGCGATCGACCTGTTTGAAAAAGCGAAGCGAATTCAGCCCCGCACGCCCGGACAGGCCCGGTATGTCGATGCGATCCGTCAGCACGATCTCGTGTTCTGCATGGGACCGGCCGGTTGCGGCAAGACGTACCTCGCCGTAGCCATGGCGGTGAACGCACTGCGGTCCGAGCAGGTGCGGAAGATCGTGCTGGTCCGCCCCGCGGTCGAAGCGGGTGAGAAACTCGGGTTTCTGCCGGGCGACCTGCTGGCCAAAGTGAATCCGTTTCTCCGGCCGCTGCTCGATGCCATGAACGACATGCTCAACTTCGAGCAGGTTCGGCTGTATATGGAAAATGACGTGGTGGAAATTGTGCCGCTGGCATTCATGCGCGGCCGCACGCTGAATAACACGTTCATCATTCTGGATGAAGCGCAGAATACGACGGTCACACAGATGAAGATGTTCCTGACCCGCATGGGAGAAGGATCGAAAATCGTCGTGACCGGCGATGCAACGCAAAGCGACCTGCCCGATTCGGTTCCGTCCGGATTCAACGACGCCATGGCGCGTCTGCGGGGAATCGAGGGAGTCACGAAAGTCGAATTGTCGGGAGAGGACATTGTCCGGCACCGTCTGGTGCGGGAGATTGTGAAAGCCTATGACACTGGTCCCAGGCCGGGACAAAGTCATCACTGAGGAGTCTGTGTTGATTGATACCCCTGTCGGGTATCAGATGTGGCATCTGGCAGCCGTGAGGAAGTTCCACGGCGTAGAATTCTCGTCATGACTGGGGGAGGACTCCTCCACCGGTCATCAGGTTTTAAGTGACATGTTCGGTATCGGGCAGAAGCGATCTCGAATTCCCCGCTCCGTCGCCTTGCGGCGGCCGGCGACCGTGTGGTCCCGACTGCAGAAAGTGGTGAGTAACCGCAGCCTGCAGGTTCGACTGGCGATCACCTTTGTCGCGCTCGTGCTGCTGGTCCTGTCGGTGCAAAGCTGGCGGGCTCCGTTTCCGTTCCGCCGGGGGGACAGCGTTCCTCACGGGATCGCCGCGAAAATTCCGTTTGAGCGGGTCAACGCCGAAGAAACGGAGAAGGCCCGCGACCGCGCCGAAGATGCGGTCCCCCTCGTCTTCCGGCATAACCCGACGGCACTTCAGTCTCTGCCCGAAGAACTCCGGGCGGCACTCGGTGATATCTCTCAGGGAGAGACCCTCGGCAAGCTGGGGCCGGAAACCATTGAAGACTTCGGCCTGACGGCGACCTCTCCTGCGAAAGGCCGGGCCCGCGAGGCCTACGACCGATACGGTCCCAAATCGCCCGAAGACCGCTTTGAGAAGCTGCGAAACGCCGTGATCGGCCCCGATATGAGCATGGCTCAAACCCGGATCGATCAGATGGTGGAAGAGTTCACCAACTTCATTCGTCCGATCAATGAAATCGGGATCATCGATGGGGAAGATGTGCGCGTGCAGCGCATTACCCCGGACAAGCAGATTCTGGTTGTCGACGAGCAGAAGCCCGATTCCACCGGAACCCGAGTGCTTCTGCCTCAGGTGCGGCTGCAGGATCAGCTGAACGATGCCGGACAGCTGGGACGTTCCTGGGCCAACTTTCCCAGTCTGGTGAAAGAAATTCAGCCTGCGCTGAGTCACTGGCTGTTCAAGCGGGCTCAGCCGACGCTCCGTTACGATCAGGCCGCCACCAAAGAGGCGATTGCCAAAGCCCGAGATGGCGTGGAGAACCGGATGGAGCGGTTTCTGCAGGGGGACTTTCTGGTCCGTCCCCGCGAAATGCTCGACGCCGACAAGCTGTTGCTGCTGGAAGACGAATACGCCGCCGCGGAGAAACTGATCACCCCCCGGGCACGGCTTACGCGGATGCTGATCGTGTTTGTCCTGATCGTGGTGCTGGCCGGTCTGAACGGCTTCTACATTGTGATGAACGAGCCGAAGCTGGCGACCGATATCAGCCGGCTGGTGACCTATCTCATCGCGCTGGTGGTGACGGCCTTCATCGGACGGCTGGTGTCATTCGACCCGCTGCGGGCAGAGATTATTCCGCTGCTCACCGTCGTGCTGCTGATCGGCGTGGCCTACAACCAGTTCCTGGCGACCTTGACCGCGTTCTCACTGGCACTGGTGTTGACGATGTCGACCACCGGTCGGCTGGACCAGTTCCTGGTGCTGCTCAGTACATCGGCCGCAGCCATTCTCCCCCTGAAGCGGCTCTCCTCCCGGGCGACGCTGATCAAGGTCAGCTTCATTTCGGCCATTACCTACTTCGTCGTCAGTTATGGCGTGGCTGTGGTGCAGAATCAGGCGCTGATGGAAGTGTTTCAGAACCGCGACTTCCTGATTTCCACCGGAATTGGTTCCCTGCTCTGCCTGTTCTCCGGGTATCTGGTGACCGGAACGCTTCCCTTCGTCGAGAAGGTCTTCGGCGTGGTGACGGACATGTCTCTCCTGGAACTGAGCGATCCGTCACATCCGCTGCTGCAGGATCTCGTCCGCCTGGCGCCCGGGACTTACAACCACTCCATTGCTGTGGCCAGCATTGCCGAAAATGCTGCCGAACGAATTGGGGGAAACGGTCTGCTGGTCCGCGTCGGTGCCTATTTTCATGACATCGGGAAGATGCTCAAACCGCATTATTTCATCGAGAATATGCAGGATGGGGCGACCAGTCGTCATGCCCAGCTGAATCCCGCGATGAGCACGCTGATCATCATCGGGCACGTCAAAGACGGTGTTGATCTCGCGGAGCAGTACAGCCTCCCGCAGCCGATTATCGATCTGATCGAACAGCACCACGGGACGACCCTGGTGGAATACTTCTTCCGCGAGGCGACGCGCATTGCGGAATGCACCCCCGATCATCGAACGGACGCGGAGGAATCATCGTTCCGATATCCCGGGCCTAAGCCGCAATCGAAGGAAGCGGGGGTGCTGATGATCTCCGATGCCTGCGAAAGCGCCTGCCGGACTTTGACGGAACCGACTCCCAAGCGGATCGAGTCCCTCGTGGGCAATATTGTCATGCGGCGGCTGCTGGACGGTCAGTTCGATGAGTGTTCATTGCGGATGTCGGATATCCGGCAGATTCAGGAGTCGATTACCAAGTCGCTGATTGCGGTCTATCACGGCCGGATCCGCTATCCGGAAATGCAGGAAGCCCGCACGGCTTAGAGCATTTTGATTTTGGATCGACCTGTCCCCGCCACGCGGGCACCGGAAAGAGCAACCTGCTCGGGAACCACCTGTCGAATGACTTCCCGCTACGAAATTCAGATCGTCAATTCGCAGACGTTGCTGCCGATCGACGAAGCCGAGATCCGGCAGGTGGTGGCCGCCACACTGCAGGCCGAGCAGATCACCTCTGCGGAACTGGTGATCGCGCTTGTCGATGATCCGGCGATCCACGTCGTGAACCGCGAACACCTGCAGCACGACTATCCGACCGATGTCATCAGTTTTCTCTATGACCAGCCGCTGGGGCCCGGCAGTCTGGATGGGGAACTGGTGGTCAGTGTCGAAACCGCCGCGCGGGAAGCCACGACCTATGGCTGGCAGACGTCAGACGAACTGACCCTGTACCTCGTGCACGGTCTGCTGCATCTCTGCGGCTACGACGATCTGACGGAACCTGAACAGCAGGTCATGCGCGAGCGTGAACGATCGGTCTTGAAAATCTGGAATCTGTCGCCACACTACAAGGATTAGAGCAGGTTGCTCTTGCCTGTACCCGCAGTATGCGTTTCGTATCATGAACCGCTGACATCTGCGTGGTGAGGACGGGGCGATCAAAAGTCAAAATGCTCTCGCGATTCCTGTCGCTGAGGACTGCCCCTGGTCAAGCGTCTCAAGGTAGTCGATTTCAGCCGGCACTCACCGTCAGCAGAACTGGTGGCGAACCTTCGTCAGACGTACCCGTGGCCACGACGATCATTTCATTCTGCTGCTTTCTGGCTGCCATCTTCTTTTCGACCGTCCTCGACAGTTTGCGAAACTTCTGGCGTTCGCGCCTGGCTTATGTCTGTCGCAGCCGTAAAAACGAGACGAGATTTGGCGAGATTCTGCGCGACGATGAACAGGCGCTGCAGGCCTGTGCGACGGCCCGGCTGGTGACCCTGGTCTGTGCGGTGGCACTGGCGACTGCCGGGAAGTTCACCTCGGGAGAGCTGACGACGCAGGGGCTGCTGATTTTTCTGTTGGGAGCGTTGTCCCTCTGCTGGCTGCTGCTGATTGTGTTTCCGTGGACGATTTCCCGCGTGGCAGCGGAATACGTGCTGTATTACTGCTGGCCGCTGATTCATCTGGTGACGTGGCTGCTCTCTCCCCTGCTCCGGCTGACGCGACGGATCGATACCCTGATGCACCGGATTGCCGGACGAAGTGACCCCGAGCCGGATAACCTCGAAAACTTTGCCGAGGAAATCCAGAGCGTGGTAGATGAGGGGGAGCGGGAAGGGATTCTTGAAACCCGCGCCGGGAAGATGATTCAGCGGGTGATGGAGCTGGAACAGGACGACGTGCGGACGGTCATGACGCCCCGCACCGATATCATCTCGATTCAGGCGGACTGTTCTCTGGCTCAGGCCCGCGAGCAGCTCCTGGAAGCGGGGCATTCGCGGATTCCCGTCGTCGAAGGTTCACCCGATAACATCATCGGCATCCTGTATGCCCGGGACCTGCTGGAACAGATTCATTCTCCCGAGCAGAAGCAGCTGCGGGAGATTGTGCGGTCTCCATTTTACGTCCCGGAGACGACAACAATTGATTCTCTGCTTGATCGGATGAAGCGGGAGGGATTGCATCTGGCAATCGTGCTGGACGAGTTCGGAGGCGTGACCGGGCTGGTGACTCTGGAAGATATTCTGGAAGAGATTGTCGGCGACATCGCCGATGAGTTCGACGAGCGCGAGGAGGACCGCTATCAGCTTCTTGATCCGCACACGCTGCGGGTGGATGCGCGCCTGCATCTGGACGAGCTGAACGATCTGTTTGACCTCTCGCTCCCCGAGGACCGCGACTTCGACACCATTGGCGGATTGGTCTTCTCCGAACTGGGACGTGTTCCCAAGCAGGGGGAAGAGATCGAGTGGCAGGGAGTCAAAATCAAGGTGGTGGAAGCCACCGACCGCAAGCTGATCTGGCTGGAGATGTATCAGAGCGTCCCCTGGCCGCAGCCGGATCTGCAGAAACGCCCTCTGTCATCACAGCCGAAGAGTCCCGCAGATTTCCCCGCCGCACCTCCGCCGTTGGCAGATTGACAGAGGGCGAGTGAAATTGGGGGTTTGACCTCAGAGGCACTGAGGAGAGGGAGAAAAGCAGAGCACGCTGTTTCCGTTCCATTGCTCTTTTGCATTTCACCGGACGATGCGCGGGCTGCCCGGGGACCATGAAAGAGCACCCTGCACTAAAATTCAGGGAGCAGTCCCCGCTCTTTCAGCTCCTGCAAGTTGCCGGGAGCACTCTCCAGGATCCGCTCTGTCGTGTACCGCAGGACTGCCAGAGGACCCAGTCCCGCCGGGGCCGTCAGAATGGCGACCCGGTCTTCCTCTTCGTTGTCGAGTTTCGTTTTCAGCCGGGCGACGATCTCGTCGACGCTGTCGCTGACCAACTCGGACTGCCGCGATTGATTCTCGATGCGGAGATGCTTGAAGGCGGCAGAGCGGGCCATCAGCAGGCTGAACATTCCCGAAAAACGTTCATCTTCAAAGAAATTGCGCAGCTCCGGTTCTCCTTGATGGGGAGTGACGATGAGCGGGCGGGTGATTTTAACCGAGCCCTGGCTAACCGTGACCGGCTCACGCGGCCGCTCGGCTTCCACGATCAGGTAATACGGCAGGTCCGATTCGCCGAACGTAAACAGCGTGTACGGGATCGTGCGGACGATGGCGACTGAATTCCAGAGGGAGCGAAAATGCTGCTCCTGTTCAAAATTGAAGAAGTTCATGTTCCCAGTTGAGCGGATCATCTGGTCGGCGACAAGCGAAGCGATCGTGTGCCGATCAGGTCTCCGGCTCCTCTCATGAGTGGGAAATGCATGAGTATCGACGAATGATGGGGCCTCGGGCAGGATCGAACAGCATTCGCCAGGGCTGTGCGATCGGGACACCAGTCCCTCCTCGCTTCCGCTTGCAGTTTTGAAATCACTTCAGGACACTCCCCGCTTGGGGTCCATTAAAAACGTGGTTGCAGCCATCTCAAGTCGCATGAAGCGGTGGCTGGACCTTCAGGAGTCAAGTGATGAGCGGTCCGATCATTCGTACGGGAGCAACGCCCGCATTCTGGAACAACTGGGATGCTGTCTTTGGAAAGAAGTCCAAAGCCGGCACCAAAGCCTCTGCCAGCGGCAACGGGGAAGCCCCCGCCAGCAAGAAAAAGGCTGCAGCCAAAAAAACAGCTTCAGCTTCTGCCGGGAAAAAAGTGGCACCGAAGAAGAGCGCAGCCAAGAAAGTTGCCAAAAAGAAGAATTGACGCCGCGGCGACGGTCGCTGCAGGTTGCCTCGGAACAACCTCGCGACCGGGACCCCCCACGGTTTTGCCAGGAGAATCATCCGTTGCCAGCAGCCAGCTCCGGGACACCGGTGTCCTCGCGTTCCCTGTGTCGGGGACGCACTGATCTGCTGTCCGGAGTCGGCATCTGGTTCGGGTTGATCGCCTGGTCGTTGTGGCGGGTGCCGATTCCCGGCATCAATGAGCCGCATTATCTGAGCAAGGCGCGGCATTTCTGGGATCCGACGTGGTGTTCGGGAGATTTCTTCCTCGATTCCTCCAATCCGCACTTCGTTTTCTATCTGACGTTCGGGCTGCTGACACAATTTCTCTCGCTGCCGCAGGCAGCCTGTGTCGGACGAATTCTTGGGCTCCTGATGGTGGCGCTGGGCTGGGATCGTCTGGCGCGTGCCGTGACCGGACAGCGTCTGGCAGGCCTTGTTTCCCTGCCGTTGTTTCTGCTGCTGCAGACGTGGGGAAACTGGTCGGGCGAATGGCTGGTCGGCGGCATCGAGGCCAAAGTTCCAGCGTATGGATGCCTGTTCTGGGGGATCGGCAGCTGGCTGCAAGGTTCGCGACGAAGCGCTGCGGTCGCACTGGGGCTGGCCGTCAGTTTTCACCCGATTGTCGGCGTCTGGGGAACTGTCGGAACGGTTGCAGCGGAACTCGGGTGCTGGTTCCGCAGAGGAAAAATCCAAGGGGCAGAAGATGCTCCGATCGACTTTCGGCAACAGGTGTTTGTCCCTGCCCTGCTCTATGTTGTTTCCGCCGCTCCGGGTTTGATTCCCGCGCTGGCCGCCCTGGGAGCGTCGTCGCCACAGGTCAACGACGCCGCGACTCAATTAATCGTCGGCAGTCGGTTGAAGCATCATCTGGATCCGATGGAATTCCATCGGGGGGACTGGTGGTACTTTGGCGTGCAGTGCCTCGCTTGGAGCTGGCTGCAGTGGATGTGGTTCCGGCGGAATCAACAGGTTGCGGGCGATTCTGCTTCGACAGATTTTCATCAGCGGTGGTGGACCGCCTTTGTGCTGACCACGTTGCTGGTCGCCTGCGTGGGGCTTGTGATTGGGATCGGTCCGCGCCCGTTGTCGCACATGCCGGGGTTCCTCTGGCGGGCCGCACTCCTGAAGTTCTATCCGTTTCGACTGGCGGATCTGGCTGTGCCGCTGGCGCTCAGTCTGATTGCGGCGCAGTGGATGCTGCGTTGGGCGGCGCTGTCTCCGGCACGAAAGCCGGTCCTGTTCCTGTCGTTGGCAGCGATCTTTCTGGCATCGCTCTTCTACTCAAGAATTGACCGCAACCCGCATCGGTCGCATCCGGGGCGGGAGGTTTCATTCCGCGAATCGTGCCTGTGGCTGAAAAAGAATTCTGCGGCAACCGATCTGGTCTATGCCACGGATCGTCGACTCGCGGTGAAGTGGTACGCCGAGCGGCCGGAATATGTGAGCTACAAAGACTGCCCGCAGGATGCGGATTCGATCATCGAGTGGAACCGTCGGCTCTGGGTGATTGCAGACTGGACGACCGCCGCGAGCGCCGATGGGTCCATTACCACCTCCGAACTGGAGGACCTGCGACGGCAGACGGGGATTCGTTACTGGATTCCCGGAGACTTGGCGAGCTACCTCCCGGACGAAGTTTTCCGAAACGATTCCGGAGTGGTGGAACTCCCCGATCGACTGGTTCCCGCTGGACACTGACTCCGCTAAACTCCGAAACCCCCTTGGGCACGCGGCCCGGGCAGTGAAAGTTAAAGGCGACCTGCATGAGTGATTCAGTGACCAACTCTCGTGGCCCGTTGGCTCTCTGGACTTCGATGCCGTTATATGTGCGGATTCTCCTCGGTCTGCTGCTGGGCGTTTTGACCGGCATGTGGATGGGGGACAAGGCGATCATCTTCGATATTCCCAGCAAGTTGATTCTGCAGCTGCTGGGGGCTTTGGCTCCGCCGTTAATCCTCGTGGCGGTGACGCATGTGCTGATGACGACCGAAATCCGTGGGCCCAAAATTGCCCGCCTGATCTGGTTGCTGCTCCTCAATACAACGGTGGCGATCTTCATCGGTCTCATGGTCGCCAATACGTTGCAGCCTGGGCGGTATGGCAATCTGCAGCCGGAGAAAAGTGCCGCGAGCGAGATGGAGGAAAAGAAGTTTGCCCTCGAACTGCTGATTGACAATATCCCCAAGAGTCTTCTTGGTCCGCTGGGGGACAAGTCCAATGTGATCGGAATTATTATTCTGGCGGTCACGTTCGGGCTGGCTTTGCGACGTGTCAGCGAGCCGCAGCGCAAATTGTTTCAGGATCTGGTGGAAGTGGTCTATCAGGTCATGCTGACGGTTCTGCACTGGATTATTCAGCTGGTTCCCTTCGGCGTCTTTGCGATTGTGGCCAAGGTGATCGGCACACAAGGGTTTTCGCAGCTGAAGTCACTCGGCGTGTTTGTCCTCGCGGTGATTCTCGCATTGCTGCTGCAGACCTGCTGGTACCTGATCCGCATTCGGCTCTGCTCATGGGTCCGGCCATTGGATGTCTTGCGGGGAATGCGCGATGCGTTGACGATGGCGTTCAGCACAGCGAGTTCAACGGCCACGATGCCGGTGACGTATGCCGCGCTCAAGGAAAAGGTGGGCCTGCGGGAAGAGTCGGCGAGTCTCGGCTCGCTGGTGGGGGCAAACTTCAACAACGACGGGACCGCGCTGTACGAGGCGATGGCAGCGTTGTTTGTGGCTCAGCTCGTGGGGCAGCATCTGAGTCTCGAACAGCAATTGCTGGTGGTGATTACCTCGATTGTGGCCTCGGTCGGGGCGGCCGGGATTCCCGAAGCGGGACTGGTCACGATGACGCTGGTCTTCAAATCGGTCGGTCTGCCGATCGAATACATTGCCCTGCTGATTGCCGTCGACTGGTTCCTCGATCGTTGCCGCACAACCATCAACGTGTTGGGAGATGTGAATACGAGCTGCCTGCTGGATGGCCATGTGCGTGCAACTCCGGCCCTCGCGGGTGCGGCCTCTCCTCCTTCGGAGCCGTCTGATCCTCCACCGGCTTGAGCCGGTTCGACAGGAGGGCCTCGAGTCCATGAGGCCGTGACTGATCACGGGGGGAACATCGCGCAAGCCCCGGATGTTCCCTGATGCGTTGCCACTACCCCCTGCGCAGATCGCTTTCTGACAGGTCTGCAGCACACAGGGATCAGCGACTTTGAGTGCATGATTGGCAACTCTTTTGCTAACTGCTCTGCACGGATGAGCTGAGATGCAGCTTACCTTCTGAAATCAAGCTGCGATCGACAGCGACGACGATCGGGATGTGCGCCCTTCCCGGTTCTCGGAGGACCGTGCCATGCTGGCTTCCCGTAAAGAGTTTCTGCGATTCTCGGTTCGTCACGAAGACTTTCACGTTTCGATTCAACGCCCCATGCTGGCGGTCGCTACGATCGCACTGGCTGTGACGGAAACGATGCTGCTGACGATGGGACATTATCACCCGGTGCTGCTGCTACTGGTCCTCCCTCCCAGCGTGCTGGGGCTTTGTTATGCCTTGTTGAAACTGCTTGGCCTTCAATATCGCTTTGAAGTTGGCCCGGACGGCATTGACCGTTACTCGTGGCTGCTGTTGAAGCGACACACCAGCTGGGATGAAATCAAAGAGGTCCATCCGATTCGGGTTGCGGGACTCGATTATCTGGTGGTGCGGGGACGGAGAGAAAAGGAACGGTTCTGGATTCCGCTTTTCGTGACCCGCTATGACCTGCTGCGTGATTTGCTTTTGCTTTACGCCGGACGGATGCACCGACTCGATGACAAGCTGCGGGAAGCTGCTTAATTCATTGGCAGTGGTGCCCGATTTCTACTGGTCATTCCGGAATCTGGGATCGATTCGGTTCGATCGATGCGCACCGCCACGGCCGTTCGAGTCTGGCGGAAGCAGGCCTGTTCAGCGAAGATGAGCGGCGATGGATCCAGTCCGTCCTCTCGGTCCAGTCACAGTTGTTTCTTCGTTGATCCAGGAAATGCAGCGACGATGTCTACGGTCATTGAGCTCCGCAGCGATACGTTTACAAAGCCCACCCCCGGAATGCGCGAAGCGATTGCCCGGGCTGAGGTGGGCGACGACATGGTGGCGGAGGATCCGACCGTCAATCGGCTGGAAGCTCGCATGTCGGAATTGTTCGGCAAAGAGGCTGCGGTCTTTGCCTGCTCGGGAACGCAATCCAATCAGATGGGGGTCTGGACTCATTGCACCGCCGGAGACGAACTGCTGATCGAAGAGACAGGGCATATTGCCAACTACGAGGCGGGGGGCCCGGCGGTCCTCAGTGCGGTCTCCGTTCGCCGCATTCCGGGTGACCACGGGCGGCTCGACCTGTGCCATCTGGAAGGACAGCTGCGAGGGAATAACGTGCATTTCTCGCCGACGCGGCTGCTCTGCGTAGAGAACTCCACCAACCTCGGTGGAGGCCGAACCTATCCGCTTGCGCAGCTGGAGCGCATCTGCAACTGGGCCCACGCGCACGGTTTGAAGACCCATCTGGACGGGGCGCGGATCTTCAATGCCTGCCTCGCAAATGGCTATACGCCCGCAGAAGTCGGTGCCCACTTCGATACGGTGTCGATCTGTTTCTCGAAGGGGCTCGGCTGTCCGATGGGCTCGGTGCTGGTCGGTTCCCGTACCGAGATGGAGCGGGCTCGTCGGGCGCGGAAGATCTTCGGGGGGGCGCTCCGTCAGGCGGGAATTCCAGCGGCCGCCTGCCTGTACGCACTCGATCATCATGTGGAGCGGCTGAAAGAAGACCATCTCCACGCGCGGTTGCTGGCCGAGGGGCTCGCGAAGATTCCCGGGATTCGGGTGGATGCTGACTGCGTGGAAACGAATCTCGTCTTCTTCGACATCGACCCGGCTGTCGGCACCGCTGCCCAGTTGTCGGCCGCCTTGCGCGAGCGGGGAGTGCGGATCAACCCGGCTGGTGGTGTCAGTCGCCTGCGGGCCTGCACGCATCTCGATGTGAATGCGGACCAGATTCGCCGCGCTCTTCAGGAGGTGGCTGCGAGCGTGGAACGTCTGCGTGCGGGGGACTTCGCGCCCGTGTCAGCGGCAGCGGCAGCGGGGAGTTACAGCGACCGCTGATCGCGAGCGGATCACCCCTGCGGGGAGACCTCGGTTCGACAGCAGGTGGCGCAGGCCAGCGCGATCCAGCCGACGATCAGCAACGTTCCGCCAATCGGAGTGATCATCCCGAGTTTCGTGACTCCGGTCAGCACCAGCAGGTAAAGACTTCCCGAGAACAGCAGAATGCCGGTCAGGAAGCACCAGCCGGCAACGTTTCGGGCGCGACGTGACGTCCCGGGGGGAAGCAGACCAAGTGCCACGAGCGCGAGAGCGTGGGACATCTGGTATTCCGTCCCGGTCTGGAAGTCTCCCAGATACTTCTGCGCTGCCGGAATGGTGGTTCCCATGAACTCTTTCGTCTGCCCCTGATACTTTTCCATCAGCGGCTTCTGAAGACCATGTGCGGCAAGTGCTCCCAGCACGACGGCAAGGCAGCCGCAGATGGCTCCGCAGCGAATCCAGCATCTGGCATCAGCAGTCAGCATGGTACGACCCTCGGTGCAAACAGTCAAAAGAGGAATGGAGAGTCTCACCCACTACAGGGTGATTGTTGCTCCCAGCAGCTTGGCGAATTCTGCGATCCAGCGGGGGTGAGCCGGCCAGGCGGGTCCGCTGACAAGATTGCCGTCGACGACCGCTTCCGTGACATCGCACGTGACGTAGGTCCCACCCGCCAGTTGTACTTCCGGTCCGCACGCGGGATAGGCTGTGCAGCGGCGCCCCGTCAGGGTCCCTGCGGCGGCGAGAATCTGCAGTCCGTGGCAGACTGCGGCGATTGGCTTCTGTTCGCGGTCGAAGTGTCGAACAATTTCGAGAACCGGTTCATGAAGCCGCAGATATTCAGGTGCCCGGCCTCCGGGAATGACGAGACCGGCGTAATCGGCGGGCTGGACCTCCGTGAATGTTGCATTCAGCGTGAAGAGATGCCCCGGTTTCTCGGAGTAGGTCTGGTCCCCTTCGAAGTCGTGAATCGCCGTGCGGACTGTGTCCCCCCGTTTTTTCCCGGGGCAGACGGCATCGACCGAGTAGCCGAGCATCAGCAGCATCTGGAACGGGACCATGATTTCATAGTCTTCCACAAAGTCTCCGGCCAGCAGCAGAATTTTCTTTTCAGACATGTGTCGTTCCTGAGAGGCGTCGGTCATGCCTGCCTGGCATGTTGTCCCGCATGGTACCCCACCTGCGTCCGGCGACCAATGTGGCGGCCCCGCGCACTCATTTCTGGAAATCGGATTCCCATTTGAGAAGGGGAAGTTGACGGGCTCAGTTCGCGCGGTTGCAGTGTGCGGCGTCGCCACTCCGGCATCCGGGAGAAAAGTGGTGACTGTTGGAGTCCGCGGCCAGCCTCTAAACTGATCTCCTGCCGTTCGGGAACCCGGTGGCTGTGTTTTGTGAGTTTTGCTGGCGAATGTGATGACGATGTCGAATGCGTCTGAAGAACCCTGGTATCGGGATGGACTCCGCTTTGAATGCACGCAGTGCGGCAACTGCTGCACCGGGAGTCCCGGGTACGTCTGGGTGAATGAGGAAGAAATCCGGGCCATTGCGGAGCATCTGGACCAGCCGCACGGAGCGATCCGTCTTTTGTATACCCGGCCCGCCCGTGGCAAGGTCTCGCTGACGGAATTCGCGAACGGGGATTGTGTTTTCTTTGACGCGGAATCCCGTGGGTGCAAGATTTATCCGGTACGGCCGATGCAATGTCGGACGTGGCCCTTCTGGCAGAGCAATCTGTATTCGGAGGAGGCGTGGGAGAGAACCGAACGGAACTGTCCGGGCTCCGGATGCGGACCGTTGGTCAGTCTGCAGGAGATTCAGAGCCGCGTGGAGCAGTCGGGGATCTGAACAACGCCGTCAGTCGTGAAGGCTCAAACACTTTGACGATTGTGAATGGCCTGTGCTCCTCACGCGGAAGTCAGCCGTTCACCGCACGAATGGTTCGCTGCGTGGCACAGGCAGGAGCACCTGCTCTCAAGGTCAACCTCAAACGCGGAAGACAGGCATGCGTCAACTCACTTGTGGACTGATTGCGGGAGTCGTGCTGTGGGCGTGCGCCGGGAATCTGTCGGCGGAAGATCCGAAGGCAGCACCGATCGCTCTGAATCCCGAAGGGACCGTCCTGCTCGATCGCGAGCACAAAAAAGTGCTGTTGAAAACGACCGTCTGTCTGCGGGTCGGCGTGCTTGAAATGTTCCTGTGTCCCAGCAAGACGAAGGAGCATGAATCGATCCTGTCGATCGATGCCAAAGCGGCGGTGATTCATGCTGCGCTATTGGCTGCGGGTGCCAAACCGGGGCGTCCGGTCCGCTATCAGCCCAAATATCAACCCCCTCTCGGTCAGCAGATTGACGTCTATGTGAATTGGATTGATGAGAACAAGAAGCCGCAGCGCCGCCGCGCACAGGAATGGATTCAGTCGGCGACTCGCCGCTACTTCGAAGTCCCTCTGGAATCGGTCCCGGCGGGAGTCAAACTGGACGAGGGTGATGACTCACTCCGCTATGACACGATGAACAAGCGCCTCCTGTGGTTTGGAACCCTCTCTGCGGAGCAGAAGAAAAAACTCGACGCCATGAGTGACAACGACGATTACCGGAAGGCGGTGCAGCAGATCTTTGATGAGAGTCAGCCTCGACAGATGCAGGCGACGTTCGTATTTGCGGGGAGCAGTTTCCGCAAGCTGGAAGATGGCCGCGAGGTGTATCTGGCCGAGGTCGGCAGCGTCATCTGCGTCGCCAACTTTCCCGATGCGATGATCGACGTCAACATCGAGAGTACCGCCAGCAACGACTCCGGACTGCTGTTTGAACCCTGGACGGACCGGGTTCCTCCCCTCGGAACCGAAGTGACGGTGGAGTTGATTCCTGTCGAAGACAGAGGGACGAAGTAGCAAGGAGGGGGCGGCCATTTCCCGTCAGTGCCGCCACTTGTAACAGTCCTCCGGAAAATCGGGGCTGTTGCGGTCGAGCCAGTGGGCTGATGGCCGGAGGCGGGGGCCCATCGATTCCGGCTGGACCACATCAGGACAGCACGACTGTCGTTCTGTGGAAGATTCACCCGAACCCTTTTTCGAGTCCGCGGCGAGGCTTGCCGATGTGGCTTTCTCCAGTCAAAATGGAGTGGCTCTGGAGTTCGCCGATGAGACGATTGATCCCTTTCCGCAAGCAAAACAAGCTCCCACTTTATCAGAGTGAGGAGGAACGCAACGGTTTGCGTGCAGCCGGGCGGTTCAATGCCAGGCTGATGGATTTTCTCCGACCGCACGTGCAGGCCGGGATCACCACGAACAAGCTCGACCAGCTGGCAAATGCCTTTACGCGGGATCACGGGCACACTCCCGCCTGTCTGGGATATCGCGGCTATCCCAAATCGATCTGCACGAGCCTCAATGAAGTGGTCTGCCACGGCATTCCGGACGACCGGGAATTGCGGGATGGGGATATCGTCAACATCGACTGCACGAGTATCGTCGACGGATGGTACGGAGATTCGTCCGAAACATTTCTGATCGGCGAGGTCTCCCCCGCAGCCCGGAAACTGGTGCAGACTGCCTTCGATGCCCTGTGGCTCGGAATCGATTCAATCGAGCCGTACAGCACGGTGATCAAGATCGGCACCGCCATCTCCCGGCTCGGCCGGCTGCACGGTTATGGAGTCGTCGAAAATTTTCAGGGACACGGGATCGGCCAGCGATTTCATCAGGAGCCGGGAATCCCTCACGTTCCGAGTCGGAAGAGTCGCCGCGACGTCATCGCTCCCGGGCTGTCGTTCACTATCGAGCCGATGCTGAACATGGGAACGGAAAAAACGGAGGGGCCTTTGGATGATGGCTGGACGGTCATCACCGCCGACGGCTCCCTGTCGGCGCAATTTGAACACCAGATTCTGATGACGGAAGAAGGCCCGGAGATTCTGACGCTGACAGAGCACGGCCCCCAGCGGGGCCACCAGTTCTAGAGCGTTTTGACTTTTGATTGCCCCGTCCTCGCCATGCGGATGGAAGCCTTTCGCCGTACGAAACGCTTTTGGCCCGGGGACTGAAACGAGCAACCTGCACTGGAACACCAGGGCCCGCGCAGCCACCAGAATTCGCGAGCTAGATTTTTGACTGGGCTCCCTCATATCCGGCCAGCTGGGGGCCATTTCCACCACAAGGATTCCCGTGCCGACCGAAACCCCCACTGCCGCGAATCTGACCGGTGCTGTCCCTCCCGCGCAGCGTCCCCTGCGCGTCGTCGGCGTGATGCCGGCTTACAATGCCGAAGCGACGCTCGAACGGACACTGGCTGATATTCCTCCCGGATCGCTGGATGAAGTGATCCTCGTCGATGACTGCAGCCGCGATAACACGGTGAATCTGGCGCGGCGACTCGGGCTGACCGTCATCACCCATGAAAAGAATCTCGGCTACGGCGGCAATCAGAAAACCTGTTACACCAAAGCACTGGAGAGCGGCGCGGATATCGTGGTGATGATTCACCCCGACTATCAGTACGACAGCCGTGTTGTTCCAGCCGCGGTCGAGATTATTCGTCTGGGAATCTGTGATGTGGTGCTCGGCTCTCGCATCCGGACCCGTCACGAGGCATTGGCCGGGGGGATGCCCGGCTGGAAGTACGTCGCCAATCGCTTCCTGACGACGACCGAGAACATCGCACTGGGGCAGAATCTCGGTGACTTTCATAGTGGGTTCCGGGCGTATCGCCGGGAAGTGCTCGAGACGATTCCCTGGCAGAACAACACCGATGATTTTGCGTTCGACAGCCAGTTTCTCGCGCAGGCGGTCTACTTCGGTTTCAAACTCGGAGATATTCCCGTCCCGGTCCGCTACTTCGACGAGGCCTCGAGTATCAACTTCAAACGCTGCGTGAAGTACGGCTTTTCCACACTCTGGGTACTGGTGCAATTCTGGCTGGAAAAGCTCAAATTGGTCCGGCAGCCGATTTTCGCTCCAAAATCGTGATGAGACGGCGTGCAGGAACCGAATGAGGAATTGAAGGTCCCTCGGAAAAACTGCACAAGAGTCCCAGGTTTCCACTTCCAATTGTCCGGTTTCCTCCTGACAATTGGTGCGGCCGGAAGAATTTGCAAAAACGATTGCACTTGCTTTTGCATAGCAGTATCATTTGCTCGTGCGGAAGCTGGTACGTGATTTGCCAATTCCTCAGGGATAACCTGATCTACGGGGTGCGTGTTGCAATTCGCAGCGAAATGGTTGAACTGGACCGCAGCGATGGCGTCTTTCGCCATGTTGCTCACAGCTCAGCTGTTGCACTCCCCGCTTTCCCATCACCATTGCTCCAGCTGTCGCAATGCGGTGAGTAACGAAGGTGGTTCGGGAGAACAGTCGCAGCTCGACGAGGGGTCGGAGCAGCACGCCGCTGCACATCTGGCGGGCTGCCGCCACCATCATCATGCCGGGCACAGCCATTCTGCTGCGAAGGAGAAGTCAGCACCGTCCCCCTGCTCTTCGGGTCAGTGTCCAACGGAAGATTCCGGGAACGCTCCCTGCAGCGATGATTGTCAACTCTGCGAATTGCTCGCTCAGGCAATTCAGCCATTTGCCTTTCAGGTTGAACTCTGTGGCGATGAAGCTGTCGCCCGCATTCCCGAGGCTGTCGAGCAGATCTCGCCGCGCAACCGGCTGGATGCTCTCCATTTGCGCGGTCCCCCTGCCACGTGCTGAACTCCCGTGCCGCTGTTTTCTGCGGAGCAATTGTGTCTGAAAATCCGTGAACAGGTTCTGTTTGTTCCGGCAATCGGGCAGAAGGCTACGTACTGAATAGTGGTTGCGGCGCAATCCGTATTGGCGGGTTGCCAGTTCTCAGCTGTTGTCCGGAATCATTCTTTTGAGAATCAGGGACTGTTCTGATGCGCGCCTCTTTTCGTCGCGGATTTACGTTAATTGAATTACTGGTCGTGATGGCAATTATCGCTGTCCTGATTGCCCTGCTGTTGCCCGCAGTCCAGCAGGCCCGCGAGGCAGCTCGCCGCAGTCAGTGCAAAAACAACCTCAAGCAGATCGGGTTGGCACTCCACAACTACCATGACACCCATAACGCCTTCCCGCCGGGCTGGATCGGCGTCACCAACCGCGCTGCCAAGTTTGACGGGGAAAGTGGGTTCAGCTGGGCCACTCTGGTGTTGCCGTATCTGGACCAGGGGCCGCTTTACAAATCGCTCAGATTCACGGAGCCGATGGACAGTGCACACAACCGGCTGCTGTTGAATCAGCCGCTGACTGTCTTTCGCTGCCCTTCGGCAATCGCCCCGGCGGTTTTTGAGTCGGAAGACCGGAATGAAGAACCACTGGAGTTGTCCACCTCGGATTACGTCGCCATGTTCGGCACGGTGGACCCCCATGATTGTGAGCGTCTCCCCGGGAATGCCCCGGTCAACTCGCGGGGGCAGTGTTTAAGCGATGGGATGTTTTACCATAACAGTGCCGTGTCGATGCGGGACATCACCGACGGGGCCAGTAACACGCTGATGATTGGGGAGCGCATCGGCGGGGCGATCGATGAGCACGGGGACATGACCTATCCCACCTGGGCTGGTGCGTTACCTGAAGTGGAGCACGCCATTGCCAGCGTCATCGGGCATGGCGGACATGCTCCGAACCGGAACGAACATGCAGAGGACTTTGGCAGCTTTCATTCAGGGGGAGCTCAGTTCACCCTGGGAGATGGTTCGGTCCGCTTTATCAGCGAGAACATTAGCACCGCGGTCTTCCAGGGGCTTTCCACGATCAGCGGTGGCGAGCTGACCGGAGACTTTTAGGCAGTGGGAATCCCGCAGCGGCCATCATCGCCCTTTGGATCTCCCAGATGCGTGATGGTCGTTGCCGACCTGCGGGAGTTTGTCGCGCGCAGTCGCCGTCAACTCTGTGAACTCGGGGGAACGCGTCCGTGCACCGCGTTCCCTTTTTTTATGAAGAGTGCTTTCTCTCGATTCGCCCGCGCAACACGGTGAGCGTGTTGCGCTGCAATCAGATGGATCTCGGCCGTCCAGTTTCGACCTGCAGGAGTTCCCGGATCAGATCAGGCGGCGCGGTTCCGCTCGTTCCGGAAGTTCGACTTCTCTTCAATGATCGAACCCGCATCAAAGCGTTTGCCGAAGTACTTGTCCTGGGCTTCCTGATTGTTGAGGACCGTCTCGACATCGCCACTGACGAGCACGCGGCCATCGCAGATAATGTTGCTGCGGTCGGTGATCGTCAGCGTTTCGCGTTCCCGGTGGTCGGTCAGCAGAATGGAAATTCCGGAGTCGCGCAGCTCCCCGATGATGTCCTGAATGTCGTTGATCGTGGTCGGGTCGATCCCGGTGAACGGTTCATCCAGCAGGATGATGCGGGGCTCGCTCGACAGGCAGCGGGCGATTTCCAGTCGGCGTCGTTCTCCCCCCGAGAGGGTGGAGGAAATCTGCTTGCGTTTGTTCGTCAGCCCGAACTGGTCGAGCAGACGATTCATGCGGGCGACCCGGTCCTTGCGTGACAGCGGGAGGAATTCGAGGATCGCGATCAGATTCTGTTCGACCGAAAGCTTGGTGAAGATGCTCTGGTCCTGCGGGAGATACCCCATTCCACAGCGGGCCCGCTTGTACATCGGCCAATGGGTCACGTCTGTCCCATTGAGGAGCACCCGGCCTTCGGTCGGGGCAATCAGACCGCAGGCCATGCGGAAGGTTGTCGACTTCCCGGCGCCGTTAGGACCCAGCAGACCGACGATCTCGCCCGGATTGACGTCGAACGACACCCCCTGCACCGCCCGTTTTCCACCGGGGTATACCTTGACCAGTCCGTGGCATTCGAGAATCGACATCCGACGTTCCTTCGTCTGTATTTTGCGACGGAACACTAACGCAAATCAGGAGATCGATTCAAGGCCGATCCCCTGATTGCGGGATGTGAGAGCGAGCCTGGAGAAAATCTGAACCCGTTTCGGATTCGGAGCTTACGGCCGGGAAAGACTTGCTGTCTAGTCGTGCGGTGTCGTTTTCCGTGAGGTCGTTTTTGTGGGAACACGGCAGACGTACGTATCAGAAGTGAAATACAGAATGTCCCGGTTCGGTCCGCCGAACGTGCAGTTCGAAATGCGTTCCCCGGTAAAGATGTTCCCCAGCAGCTTCCCTTCGGGAGTGAAGATGTAGATTCCGCCCGGCGCAGTCACAAACAGGTTGCCCTGCTTGTCTGCACACATGCCGTCGAAACCGCCAATCCTCCCTTTCTTCGTCAGCGCGGTTCCATCGAAAAAGATTCGACGATTGCTGAGTGTGCCGTCAGCGTTCACGTCGTAAGCCAGCCAGCCCGAGCTGTCGGAGGCCGAATAGGTGACATACAGCGTTTTCTCGTCGGGCGAAAATTCAATTCCGTTGGGGCGGGCAATGTCCTCTGCGAGCAACGTCACCTCTCCGGCGGGCGTCACCCGGAAGAGACCGGTGAATTCCAGCTCGCGTCGCGGGTCTTTCTCTTTCTGCGGCAGCCCCCAGCACGGATCTGTGAAATAGAGGTCGCCGTTGGATTTCAGCACGCCGTCGTTAGGACTGTTGAAGCGCTTGCCCTTGTAGTTGTCTGCCAACGTCCGTTTTCCGCCGTCGGCAGTCAGATACGCAATGCGTCGGTCTCCATGCTCACAGAGCAGCAGACGTCCCTCCTTGTCGAGGAGCAGACCATTCGACCCCGGCTCGGGGGGATAGTCCACGACTCCCGTGTAGCCGGAAGGCTTCATGTACAGACGGGCCCCTTCTCCTTCCACCCACTTCATGACCGCATTATTGGGGATGTCCGAAAAGAGGAGATACCCCGGTCCCTCCTTCTGTGGAACCCAGCACGGACCTTCCGTCCACGTAAAACCGCCGGCGAGAACTTCGATTCTGGCCGCGGGATCGATCAGCGTTTCCAGCTGTGGATCGTCGACCCGGATTCTTCCAATGGTCGGCAGATTTTTCGTGTCCTGGGCAGGGAGCAATGAAATGTGCGTAACGCTGGTGAACAGGAGCGCGCAGCTCATCGCGATTCGTCTCATCGGTCAGGTCCCCAAAACGTGTTGGACAAACTGGTCAAGGCGACGATACCAGTGACGCGAGGAGAGCAGTTCCCTCTGCCGAAGCTGCTTCAGTTGAAACGCTGTTCGGCAGCCAGAACCACTTCATGCGCTTCGGCACTGGTCTCCGCCGCACGCAGCAACGGAAGAAAATCGGGAAGTTGAATCAGCCGGGAGAGACGGGCCAGCACCTGCAGGTGCGCCTGTGTGTCTCTGCAGAGGATCAGAAAGAAACAGTCGGAAAGCGAGTTGTTGGCTGCGCCGAAGGGAATTCCTTTCTGGGTTCGTCCAAAAGCGATCAGGGACTCTCCGATGGCTTCAGGGAGTGGATTGCGCGGATGCGGAAAGGCGACGCCGTTGTCGAAGGCGGTGGAGTGCAGATTCTCACGCTCCTGCACCGCTTTCAGCACGGTGGCAGGTTCCCAGAGTTGCCAGGTCCGTCCGGCCACTTCGACGAGGCTTTCCAATACCGATCGTTTCGTCCGGGCTTCCAGCGGCACCTGTACCAGTTCCAGCTTGAGGAGGCTGCTGACCGGGATGTCGTGAGAGACATCGGGTGAATAGTGCGAGACCTCGATGGCAGCCAGCTGGCTGTCGGAATAGTCACGCATTTCCTGTTCGAGCCACTGCGTAATTTCCGCAGCGTGAAACTGCCACTCCGTTCCCCGCTTGTGTGCCGGGATGCGTCCGCGGGTCGCTAACCGTTCGATTTCGCGTCGGTCACGACCTAGCTGCCGGGCGAGGTCGTCGATCGAGAACCATTCATTGGCCATGCTGCAAGATTTTCCATGGAGGCTAAGGAGGAGGGTCCCCCGCGACTGGCATCAGGAAGGAATTGTGCCCGCAATGGAATCAGCCGCCGCGGTCGTCCGCTCCAGCATGATATTCCTGAACTTGCTTCGGGGCCGTCTGTCAGAGCCGGCAATCCATCAGTCTCGCCCCTCGGCTTTTTCAGAGGCCGCGACTTTGGCTGACAAGACGTGTCGTGCATCCAGGCAACGACGCATTAAATCGCGGGGGGCCAGTTTCCACAAGTCTCGGGACCAAACTTCCAGCTCATACCAGCCGGAGTATCCCGAATTCTCAAAGGCGTGAACGACGTCTGCCAGGGGGATCTGTCCTTCCCCCGGCAGCAGGCGATCATTCTCATGGCGTGGCGAATCGACGCAGTCGGCCAGGGACACGAGTCCGACCCGCGAGGTCAGGCTCGGAATCAGCTCCAGCAAGCCGACTTCATCACAGAGATGATAGGGGGAAAAGGCCAGCTTCAGGCGGGGATCGCCCACACGCTCGAGGACTTCGAACGCATCGTCAAGAGTATTGATGAACGACCAGCTCTTGGCGAAACAGCTGTGCATCGGTTGCAGAACCAGTTGCACCTGATAAGTCGCTGCAAGTTGCACCAGTTCTCGCAGCGCGGCACAAACCAGCCGCAGTGCGTGCGAGCGAATGTGTCCTGCCAGGGGCCCCGTCACAATTGTGACCGCACTTGCCCGCAGCTGCCCGGCCGTCCGGATGACGCGCCGAGCTTCTTTTAAAGACTCATTCAGAGAATGCCCATGTTCTCCGGTGAAGCCTCCAATCCAGCCGAGGCTCGAGACCGGCACTCCCGATTCCTGAATCTTCCGCATCGCCTTGCGCAGCCCAGCCTCCTGCAGCTTCCGCCAGTACAGGCCGACGCCCGCCACGTGATTGCGGCGGTACTCATCCAGGTCTTCCTGCAGGGACCAGGGGAGAGTTGTGATCTGGTGCACCGCCAGCCGCTGTGACCATGAGGCGTGACGTCCCGGTGCTGCCGGGGGGCAGGCGGACGTCTGTGAGATGGCTAGCGGGTGTGCGGATGTTGCGAGAAGCTCGGAACTGGTGAAATCTGCTGTGGTCGCAATCCAGGCTTTGTCAGACTTCGGATCTTCCAAGGGTGGCCCTCCTGACTCACCGGGAAACAATGAATTCACAGTTGCTCCTGCAAACGAAATAGCGAATGGCAGACACAGCCCCGGCAAGAGCTATGAGAGATGAGAGGAAGAAGTGATCAAAAAAACGACTCGAAAGCAGCGCCAGGCCTTTCCTGTCCGAGACCTGTCGAAGCAACGGCCGTGAGGCATCGACAGGAGGAGAGGACCGGCTGGCGAGTCAGGCTAGCCGTTGGTGTTGGCCGGCAATGTCGGGTCGTCAGCGACATTGACCCAGACGTGCACATGGGGAGCGCCGCGATAATGCCAGACAAACGAAGGCCCTTCGATGCGCCAGATATCCCACACGCCATCGTTGCCCAGATCATCTTCCTGATAGAACGAAATCTTGCAGTCATCCAACCCTCCCTGGGTTTTGAGGCACTGCCGAGCGTCTTCCTGATCGGCCACGCGGTAAGGTTCGAGCAACAAGGCCAGAACTTTCTGAGCATGTTCTTTCTGATCCCGAGACAATTCACTGATCAGCAGACCATCACGTTTGGCTGCATCACTCCGGAAACCGACCTCGGTTTCAATTGGCGAAAACTTCACCAATGCCTGTTCGCGTTGCTTGCCGTCCAGCATCTGGTAGAGCCGGTTGGCTTCCACTGCCTGAGGCCAGAACACGTTTCCTGGATGATTCGGCAGCTCGTTAAAGGCGTCGGGCGAACCCTTGGATGCATGACCATAGAAGATTGGTCCACCAAATGCGACATGGTCGGTGGTGTTTCCGTCACAACGGACCGTTAAATGCCGGCCGGTCATCACGAATTCAAAGCGATCACTCCCCGGCTTGCCGAAGATGGCAATCGTCTGTGACTTGCCGTAGCCGCCCGCGTCATCGCGGAGTTGCTGCCGGATGCGGTCCGTCCATTCCGGGTTGTAGAGCCCATAGAAGATCGCCTCGATCATCTCCTGCTGGTCTTTGCTGAAAAATGGACCGCCGACATGCAGCTTTTTGTGATCGGTAATGTTCCAGTTGGCGGCGACGAATGTTCGCAGCAGGCCGCGATCTTTGGTCTGGTGATCCCAGTCGAAGCACAACTTCTTGTGTTGTTCGGGGGTGAACGAGAGATAGAGTTGTTCGACCAGATTTTCGGACGATGCCCCCTTCGTCTGCGAGCCGGCCCGGGCCGCTGTGGCCGGCAGACCAGCAGTCAGTCCTGCAGCCAGCGCACTTCCTGATGTGACTTTCACGAACTCACGACGGCTGACCGCAGCGCGTCGATCGACCGTCGTGTCCAGAGGATCACACGCAGGACACTCACGCTGTTCAGACATGTTCCTGACTCCGGGGCAGCTGAAAGGGACGGACAGGTGCCGTGTAGTATGCCGCTGGTGACTCCGGATTGCCATCATCCTTTCGAGATTTTCATCGGCTCAAAAAATTCCCGCATGAATCAGACTTGCGAGCCGAGAGAATTCTGCTTGATGTGTGTCAGGCGACAGCAGGCCCTCATTGCCCCGGGGAGGGAATCACTTCTCTGTTGCGGGCGTCTCTGGGAGCAGTTCCAGCACCGTGAACACCGGCCGATGATCCGAGGCCAACAACTCCGGGATCGTCCGGGCTTCGAGAATTCGCCAACGGTTGAGCGGTCGAGTGAGAATATAGTCGAGTTGCAGTCGCGGCTTTCTGGCTGGAAACGTCCTCATTCGGGGAGTCACCGCTACCTGCCATTCCTTACGCAGTGGATTTGCAATGTCGGCATCGGGAGAGGCGTTGAAGTCTCCTGCAAGAATGATCGGCCGCGCAGGATGTGTCTCGACCAGTTTGTTGATCGCAGCGATTTGTGCGTGCCGATTCCGATCATCACGCACGGCATCAAGGTGCGTCACCATGACCGTCAAGGGGGCCTCGAGCTTCGGAACCTGCAATTCCACTTCCAGCACATTGCGGGGTTCAGATGGAAAGACTTCGGGCAGGGGATGGATACGCTGCGCGACGATTGGAAAACGGGTCAACAATGCGTTGCCGTAGCCCCCTCCCTGGTAGTCCAGAGTCTTGGCGAAGACACCTTCCAACTGAGTGGCCTGCGACAGGACCTGAAGTTGGTCAACTTTGCCGCTGCGATTGGTCTGCTGGTCCACTTCCTGCAACGCGACGATATCGGGCGCACATTCCTGAATGACCTTGCCGATCCGCTCCAGATCGATTTTGAGGTCCTCCCCTTCTGCGTGATGGATATTGTACGTCAGCACCCGTAACTGCACGGAGGGGGGCTCAGCCTGCGCCTGTGAAAAAATGACCAGGAAGATCACCAGGGAAATACCAGATCTCATCACGTCTCGGTCCTGCAGAAAGGCGGACTGTGGATTCAAATCCGTACGCTCTGAGAAATACCTGATTCGGCTGCGGGAATCGAGCTGAAAGTGGGCCGCTCGGTTCCGTCACCGCGCACTGCGAGCCCCGTCTGACCAAACGGATCAATCCACCCAGGGTGCCTGCGGATGGAGAATCAGACGGAGTAGAACGCATTCACGACGCGATCAGTGAGACGGTCTTGAGAGATGAACAGTGTCGTTCCGTGATGGGGTGATGATCAGTCTCCCACGCCCAGATTGCGTTCGATGTCTCGTGCCCGCTGCGACATAAAGACGTTGCGCAATCCCAGGGGATCGTTCACTTCTTCCCGTGTGTACTCTGCCCGGGTGATTGTTCCTGCTTCCTGAATCCAGGGATCGCTCGGTTCATCGGCAGGGCTCTTGCTGGCATCGGGATCTCCCAGCCAGGAACTCTTCATTGCGGTGCGGCCGCCAAAAGACTGGCAGCCGGAGAGGACCGCCACCAGGCAGGCAGCGGTCCAGATCGGACGAAAGGACATATCGGTTCCCTCCCAACGAATGTTGGTTCGGAGATGTGAGCAGGCGGGGGCAGGTTTTCAGGGAGGTGCAGAGAGGATACAACGGGATATCGCAAATCCATTTTGACAGGTAAAGGTCATTTCAATGTCTCCCCCTACCGACCCGCTGGATCTGCTGGTTGTGGCTCCTCATCCCGACGATGCAGAGCTCAGCGTCGGCGGCACCATTCTGAAGTCTGTCGCGCAGGGCTTGCGGGTGGGTGTCCTGGAGCTGACAAATGGAGAACCGACGCCGTTTGGCAGCCCGGAACGCCGCCAGCGGGAGACAGACGAGTCGACCCGCATTCTCGGACTGAGCTGGCGTCATCAGCTGGGCTTACCGAACCGCAAGCTGGAAAACACGCTCGAAGCCCGTCGGCAGCTGGCGGGGGTCTTCCGGCAAGTTCGGCCGAAAGTCATTCTGGCGCCATACTGGCAGGATGTTCATCCGGACCACGTGGCGGCCAGTGCGCTGATCGATGCGGCGCGGTTCTGGTCAAAGCTCTCGCGCACCGATCTTCCGGGAAACGCCTACTATCCGCCGAAGATGTATTACTTCTGGAGCATTCACCTGAGGATTGTCGAGCAGCCCACCTTCGTGGTGGATATTTCGGAGTTCATCGAGCAGAAGCTCACTGCCATAGCTTGCTACCAAAGTCAGTTCACAGAGGGACGAGTGCTTCAGCATCCCACCGTGTTCGATGACATTCGCGATCGGGCGCGCTACTGGGGATGGGCCATCCAGAAGTCTTATGGAGAGCCGCTGCTGAGCCGGGAGACGATCGGCATTTCAGACCTGCGCGATCTGGTTTGAAGCATTGCCGGGCTTCACACACACCGCCGGCATTCGATCGGCCATCTCTCGGTGAATGCCAGTCGGCGGGCGGGTCTGTCGGACTGGGTTGTGGTCGGCGATTCCCCTTGAGGGGGGCATTCGACGTGTGGCATTCGACGTGTGGCTGTCGACGTGTGGCTGTCGACGTGTGGCTGTCGACTGGTCGATACCTCCGAGGCAAATTGCCCTCTTCTCGCCCCGGAGGTATCTCGCAGTTTGTTTCGAGCAGGTTGTGCTCTCGATCGCTTCCGACCTGGGGTGACAGGCATCGTTGGCAAATCACTTCGCGGCGGAACCGCAGCGATCACAAACCAGAATGCATCAGGCTGGAGAGAGCGGAGCTCTTTTGGTTCGCGGCAATTGCTCCATTGTCTGGGAGGAGCTGCGATGGAAGACAAACCGCATGTTGCAGTGGTGGCACTCCAGTTCAGCTCCGATTCGCTCCGCCTGCAGGAGAATTGCGTCAATCAGACGGTTTCCACACAAGCCCCCGGCCAGATGGATCGGCTCACGGCATTTGGGGCAGACGAGCGGCAGAGGGCGACCCGAGTTTCGTTCGGTGGGCTCTCCGGGTGAAACGAATTGCGTGTCCATTCGCTCGAGCGTGTTGATCAACATGGGGAACACCTGCTTCATCATGAAGTGGATTCTGACGGAACAGCGGTGTTTTCGCGACTGGAGTGACAGACACGTGTCACAGTTGTTTCAATGAGTGCCCGGTTTTCGGGAACTTGGTCTCGCTTTTCGTCAAATCGGCCCTACCAGATCGCCCAGAGTTTGAATGTGAGACGGATGGCATCAGAGCCCAAGGATTGGGGCAATTGAATGGCCCGCCCTCGTCCCGCAGATGTCACCAGGTCACCAGTCGAAACGCCTGCGGCACAGCACTGGAAAGGGGAATCGACCCTCAGGATGACGAAGTGTCACACCCCCTCCGGAAAGTAAAAAGCCACCGCATGTTTCCTGCGGTGGCTTCGGGATTCAGCTGGCTTGTGATTGACCTGTCCTCGGCTCGCAGAAGTGCGTGATTTCCTCACGGGGAACGCCTGCGACACGGGGGCTGACAAGAGGCAACGCTATCGGACCGCGCCTTCAGCTTTCTTGATGCCGATCATCGCGCCCCGGTAGGCCGAGAGCGCAGGCAGTTTCTTCTGGATCGCCTGTCGCCAGTAATTGACCGCATCAGCTTCGCGCCCGCGACGTTGCAGCTCGTTGCCGATGAAGTAATACCCTTCGCAAAGCTGTGCTGCCCGGGCGTTTTCATCCGTCGGATGAATGGAATTCAGCAACTTGGTGGCGTCGACCTGTCCTAGCTGGAAGAGAATCAGGCTGTCCGGCCAGTCACGCGAGCCTTCCGGTTTGGCCAGGGCGGCCTGGTACGGAGCCGGGTTGGGCTGACCATTCGGACTGGTGCGGATCTCGCACGCCAGCTTCCACGGTTCGAGGAACCGCATGCTGGGCTGGAGCTTTAAGGCGGAATTGAATGACGCCAGTGCATTGGCATAGTCCCCGGCGAAAAACAGAGCGAACCCGAGATCAGCCAGCGGCATCGGATGGCCCGGAGCCATTTCCACGATTTTCCGGTAGTCGGTGAGTGATTCGGTGATCTTCCCCTGACTCATCCGGGCCTGTGCCCGCAGATTCAGTGCGCCCACCTGCGAGGGGTCGATCGCGACCACTTCACTCAATGCGGTTTCTGCCGTGGCGGGGTCACCATTTTCCAGATAGACGTAGCCGCGATTGATGTAGGCCGGAATGAACTTGTTGTTCAGCTGGATCGCTTTGGCGTAGTCGGCGAGCGCTTCCTGGCTGCGTCCGAGCGATTGCAGATACATCCCCCGGTTGTTGTAGACGACCGGATCTTCCGGGAACGCCTGCACGATCCGAGAATAGACCGCCACCGCTTCGGCCGGAGATTTGGCTTTCACCGCCACATCGGCGGTCATCAGATGGGCCGCCAGATGATTTGGAACGAGGCGGATTGCCTCGTTCAGATCGGCTTCGGCACCGGGATAATCCTTTAGCTGCATGTTGGCCTGAGCCCGCTGGAAAAACAGATTCGCCCGCTGCTCGGGAGTCAGGTCGTCGCGGTCGAGTTCTTTGTCGGCGACGGAGAGAGCCGTCTTGGCATGCGAAGGCTTGTTCTCAAGATTCGCCAGATGGCTCATTCCGTAGATATAGGGGAGATAGTATTCCGGCTTGCCGGTGGTCTTGCCGGCCCCTTCCGCGCCGATCGCATCGCGGGCATCGTTAATTCCCTCCCGCACGAGGTTCACATTGCCGGTTTCGATCCCCATTTCAACGCGGCTGCTGCCGCGCAGGTAAAGAGCTTCGTGGTCCTTGGGGCTTTGAGACAGGACCTTGTTCAGGATTTCGATCGCTTTGGAGAAATCTCTCTGTCGGTAGGCGTCATCCGCCTGGTCCTTCATGGTCTCCAGCGGAGAGGGAGCTTGAGCTGCCAGCGGGCTGGTCAACAACAGACAAAGGCACAGGCTCCACCAGCGAACACTCGCGCGCGACATCGAATTCCCTCCTTAAAATAGAAGTCGTAGAGGGCTGGTCGTACCGTAAAACGGCGGTTGAGTTCAAGCCCAGACTGGCAAACACCTCCCTGTCCGCCCGATCCTTGACCGGAGGGGCTCCCTGCCCGAGGTGGAACCGGCCCTGCCGATTTCCGGTCTGCCAGGGGATTTGGAGATTGGTTCGTCCAGGCCCAACCCGGGGATTCGCCCTCCTGATCCGCGCAAATCAGGCTGGGCGGGAACTGGAAAAACAAACCCCCTCCTGTTCTGAGAACGAGTCGGCGAAACCCATGAATTGCGCGTCCGGAGAGCCTGACGCGCAGAGTTCCGGTTACCGCAGACGACATGATCATCCAGACGACAATCGCCCGTTGGCCGTGGTTGCCATCGGAAGCAAACTTTGCCTGCCAAAAATGATTGGCGTGCCGCTCAGAGTCGCGCAGGGGGGAGTGCCGGCTCCACTTCTTCTTCCACCAGCCGACGCCCCTCATTAGCTGTCCCCACGTTTTTCAGGGAGAGCTGATAGAGACGCTGACCCGCTTCGGTCGGATAGTCTCCCGTCAGGCAGGCCCGGCACAGCTGATCCGGATCCTTATTGAGGGCCTTGGCAACCGAGTTGACCGGCAGGTAGCGGAGGGAGTCTGCGTTGAAGTGGGCGGCCATTCGTCGTTCGGCGTCCTGGTCAATGACCCCGCCCGCATTGATAAACCGGGGGGCAAACAGGTCACTGACATCCGGCATGTCGATGCCGTAGAAACAGGGGGCGACAATCGGCGGACAGGCGACACGGATATGAACTTCCGACGCTCCTCCCCGCTTGCGGATCTGGTCAACCAGCACCCGCATCGTTGTGGAGCGGACGATCGTATCGTCCACGAGAAAGACCCGCTTGCCTTTCAGCACTTCCGGCAATGGGATGTACTTCCGCTGCGCCTTCGCCTCGCGATCTTCGCTCTCGATAAATGTTCTGCCCAGAGCCCGGTGTCGCATGAGACCTTCCAGACAGGGAATTCCCAGTGAGAAGGCCATCCCTTCGGCAGCCGCTTTCGCGGTATCGGGAACCGGAACGACAATCGCGTTTTCCAGCGATTCCGATTCCTGGGCTGCCAGTTCCTCACCGAGAACCTTGCGGGAGAGGTACACGCTCTGGTTGTCGATGCGGCTGCAGACGTTGGCGAAGTAGATCCATTCGAAGAAGCAGTGCGAGTAGTGCACGCTGGGAGCGTAGCGCTCGATCCGCATTTCACCGTTCTCGATGAAGATGGCGCAGCCGGGGTCGAGATCGAGGACTTCTTCCGGCTCGAAGCCGAGATTGGTGAGGGCCACGCTTTCGCTGGCAGCTGCGAAGAAACCATCCCGTTCGGCATAGCAGAGGGGACGGAAGCCGAACGGATCGCGCGACACGAACATGCTGCCGCGGGCATTGAGAAATACGATGTTGTAGGCCCCGTCGAGCCGTTCCGAGACGCGGCTCAGCACGTCGCGGAGGTTGTTGTCAGCAGACTCCGAAATCTCCTGACTGAGCAGATGCATCAGCGTTTCGGTATCGGTTTCCCGGGCGAGATGGAAATCTCCCTGAGAACGGATTTCCGACCGCAATTCGGGATAGTTGGCCAGCTGGCCGTTAAAGGCGAACGAGAACCATTTCCGTTTTTCCAGATGGGTCCGTTCGAAGGGCTGAGCGTAACTGGGATCGTCCCGTCCGCAGGTGGCATAGCGGACGTGACCGATGGCGGCCGGGCCGTCGTGCTGCTCCATCAACCGGTCGTACTTGGCCTTGTGCCCCATGCGGAACACTTCGGAAACCAGTCCGACCTGCTTGTGGGTCAGCAGCAGGTCTTTTTCGAACGGCTTGTAGGTGGTCATCCCGGCCGCGAGCTGGCCGCGGTTCTGGATATCCAGCAGCATCCGCGGGATCAGTCGAGAAATTCGACCGGGTCCATAGGCCCTCGCGAGTGGGGAGATTCTGTCCTGCCGGTAGTGATACACAGCAGCAATTCCGCATTCGTGATGCAGTTCAGACATCAATGGTCGTCCGGTGACGGGAAGAGTGGCGCGGCGGGAGACAATCCAATTTTACCGGAGTGGCGTCTGATTGCCACTCGTCGGTTCGCATCCGAATAAAATTTCGGGGGCGCCGCAGCCACGATGCCGTTTCATTTTCGGGAAAAAGAAAACACCCCGAACAACGCCCGGGGTGTTTCGATTCCACAGGGGGCGAGCACCTTGCATCAGCCGGAACCGACCTGTCGTGGTTCCGTTGTCGTTTGCATTGCCCGGAGCCCCTGCTGCCTTCTCCGTCCCCTCCCTGCACCGTTTCCTGCCGGAACTCGGTGTGATGAAGGAACCTGCCGTTCGCCTACCGGCGGAACATGTCGCGGATGGCGGCATTCTTGCGGCGTTCCAGTTCCATCAGCCGGGAGAACGGGCCCGAGCGGGGAGCGGTGTTGATCCCGCGGCGATAACCGCGTCCGGCAGCCTGTGCGGGAATCGTGGTCAGCGCGATGACCAGCATCGCGGAGAAAATCAGAAAAGCACGCTTCATGGCAGCATCCTCTGCAGCGATAAAATTCGGTTTGAGACCGACCCATTCCTGATCGGACCGGTCGCAACATTTTTCGACAGGACCGGTGCGACCGCTTCGCAGGCAGCAGCCGAAAATCAGCCAGCTGCGGACACCTGTGCCTCATGAGATGCTACAGTTCGCGCACGGCAGACCACTGTCAGAGACCGCAAACTCTCGCTAATCCAACCGGGTGGACATGGGACGTCACGCGCCGCCATTTTCGCTCGTGCGGCCAGATTTCGATGGATTTTTTTCGCCGGAGCTGACGGGCGCGGAAAGCGTGAGTGCCTTGCGGTAAGAGTCACCTGGGTTAGCGGTAAACAAACCACCAGGCGAACCAGCAAAGCAGCGGAAACAGGGCGAAGATCACCGTCAGTGCGATCACATTCGCCCGTGTGTTATCCGGCCAGCGTGCCATGAGACTGATCCTGATCCGCCGGAGCGGGTCCGGCGCAGCGTTGTATCAGTTGCTGTAAGAGTCGAACACTCGGACCTGCTTCCAGGTCGGCTTGTTCCGCTCGATGAACTCCAGATGGCGGGGAGCGGTCTGGTAGACGTCGTGGGCGGCCTTGTCTTTGAAGACGACGGTCAAGGCGACGTGAAAATTCAGGTCATTGACCGGTCGGGTCAGATCTTTCACCAGTGGTCCGGCGGCGAAAAAGGTGACCCCATCATGCTTGTCGAGGTACTTCTGACATTCGCCGATCAGGTTCTCGATGGCAACGTCGGTGTCTTCGTGCAAGGTGAAAAAAACGTTGTGCACCAGCATGGCGGCTCTCGTAATCGAAAAGAGGAATGGAGTTGCAGGAAACGTTATCGCGAGGGGAAGGCCGCGGGAAGCGAAGCGGAACCCTCACGTTGCCCCCGGGCAGTTTCGTCCGGTGGGCCAGGGTCAGAACCCGCCGGTCCCGGAAGGTCCGCCGCCACCCCCGCTCCCCGGAATCGCGGCCCCTCCCGGAGGAGGGGCGACGGTTCCCCCAGCGGGAGCAGCGGTACCGGCTGCAGTGCCGGAAGCGTACAGCTGTCTGCGGGCGGCATAGCGAATCGGAAAGGAGGACCAGACCTGCCGGGTGCTGGCGTCCGGCGGCAGACTTTCGAACACGGCCCCGTCGAAAATGTGAGGCTGGCCGTCCAGCTGGGTGGTGGCGAGATTGTGCTCGGAGACGTACTGGGTGAACGCCAGCCATTGAATGTCGGGGGCCAGTCCGAAAAAGTTTCGGCGCTCGGGGGCGAAGCCCAGAAACTCACGTGATAAAGGGGCTACATGCAGCGAGGTGAGGACAATCGCCACGACGACGTAGCCGGTGGCCAATCCGCAGCCCCAGCGGGCCCCTTCATAAACCAGCGGGTGCACTTCCGCGTATGTGGGCATCAGCTTGTCGCCGAGGACACGCAGGAGGGAAACTCCCCCGGCGAACAAACCCAGCAGGGCGATGATGTCCCAGCAATGTTGCCACTGATACGACGTCAGCACGTTCTGACCGAGGAAGGCCGCCAGCGGCTCGAAATAGTTCATGGCGAACAATCCGGCCAGCAGGCAGCTGATCAGCGTAATAGCTGCTCCCCACGCCCGTTCGTTGGCGACCAGGAACGTCACACCACCGAGCAGCAGCAGGAGCAGGAGATCGATCATCGAGCAGGGTGCTCTTTCCAGTGCCCGCGCAGCCAGCGTTTCATCTGGCGAAATGCTGACTTCTGCGTGGCGAGGACGGGGGAATTCAATGTCAAAATGCTCTCACGTGGACCGCGTTCTTCGGCTCGGATGACGACGGCAAGGTGACGGCTGTGGCTGGGGAGCGAACCCCGCTCGGGCCTTTCCCTGGTGTGATCCTGTTCCTCCTCGCAGACTGTGGTCAGACAGGTCAGAGGAACAGGCCAGGGTCATCGCAGTTTCACTTTCTCAATAGGCCCGAGGACGGACACTTCCCTGAACCCGAAGGGGCAGTCCCATGATCCGCAGGAAGCCTTCGGCATCGGTCTGGTTATAATCGCCTCCCGCTTCCATTGATGCAATGGCTTCATCGTACAGGCTGTAGGGGGATTTGCGGCTGACCACCCGTGCGTTCCCCTTGTACAGCCCCAGCACGACTTCGCCGGTGACCGGCTTTTGTGCTTCCCTGATGAAGGCCAGCAGGGCGTCCATCTTGGCACAGTACCAGAAGCCGTAGTAAACCATCTCCGCGACTTCCGGGCTGATGCGGTCCCGCAGGTGGACGAGATCGCGGTCCAGGGTCAGCTGCTCCAGCGCCTGATGGGCTATGTAAAGGCAGGTCATGCCCGGGGCTTCGTACACACCCCTGCTCTTCATGCCGACAAAACGGTTTTCCACGACATCGATCCGGCCGACGCCGTTTTCTCCCCCGATTTTGTTCAGAGCATTGACCATCTCGATGGCGGAGAGCTTTTTGCCATTCAGTGTGACGGGCACCCCTGACTCGAATCCGATCGTGACCGTCGTCTCCACGTCCGGCGCCTGCTGCGGAGAGACCGTCATGCCAAAGTCGATAATCGGAATGCCGTCTACGGCAGGATCTTCGAGCTTTCCCGCTTCATAGCTGATATGCAGGCAGTTTTCGTCGGAAGAATACGGTTTTCGGGCTGTCGCTTTGACGGGGATGTTCTTCTTCTCGCAGTAGGCCAGCATTTCGGTCCGGCCGGGGAACTGTGTGCGGAACTCTTCCATCCGCCATGGGGCAATAATCTTGACCTTGGGGTCCAGCGCTTCTGCGGCCAGCTGAAACCGGCACTGGTCGTTCCCCTTGCCGGTGGCGCCATGCACAAACGCCACTGCGCCGACTTCACGCGCCCGTTGCAGACAGGCCTTGGCGATCAGCGGACGGGCGATCGACGTGCCGAGCAGATAGATGTTTTCGTACTTGGCCTGCCACTGCAGCACCGGAAACGCGAAGTCCTGGCAGAGTTCATTCTGGACGTCGACAGCGATCGACGATTTGGCTCCGATGTCCAGCGCCTTCTGGAGGATCGCCTTGCGATCTTCGCATGGCTGACCAAGGTCCACGTACAGGCAGTGAACTTCATAACCCCGGTCCATCAACCAACCGACCAGCACTGAGGTGTCGAGTCCACCGCTATACGCCAAAACAACTGAATCCGCCATGACTTGCCTCAAAGGAAAGAATTTTCAGATGCGAACCGGCAGAATGAGACCATTGCCTGTCGCGATGTTTGCGAAATCCGATGTAACCGATCTGCCGTCGCGCGGCAATCGATCGGGATGATTCCCGTTGAATGGTGTGTCTGCCCCTCCGGTCGCCGGGGGGAACCGCGTCGGTTTCACAATGATCCAAACGGAAGCGACGATAAAAAAAAGGCCCGGCTCTGATCGAAATCAGGACCGGGCGGAGTCGCGCGTCAGCTGGAGAACGCCTGTCTGAGGCTGATTGCTCTTCCGGGCGCTCGGGCCACGAGCGTTTCGTACGGTGAACGGCTCACGACCGCGTGGCAGCCACGGGGCAAGCCATTGTCAGACTGCGTTAGGACTTCATCAGCTCGTCCCAGGCTTTCCGGTTGTCCTTCATGCGGGCCACCAGATCGCCGGAGGTGTCATTGTCTTCAATCAGAGTCCACACCTGACTGGTCGGCAGGGTCTTCAGGTTCTGGAACAGCTCTTTCCAGGGGTAGTTGTCCTTGGTGAGGTCATGGATATGGACGGTGCGGATCCTGTTTTTCAGCAGGTCGAAATTCTTCTGGAAGCCAAGGCCTTTCAGGTCGGTCGGATTGCAGTTCCAGCAGGCCACCGCCCGCTTGTGATCGGCCACATCCAGGATCACTTTGGTGTTGGGCGGTTCCTGGGTCCCCTTGCCGTGCACTTCCAGCCGGATGTCCTGTCCAAACTGATCCGCGTATTCGCCAACAGTGCGGAGCGACTTCCCGATCTGCTCTAGTGTCGTTTGTTCGGGAACGCCTTTCGTGAATCCGTTCGGCCGCACCTTCACGCCGCTCGCGCCGATGTCGTGCGCCAGGTCGACAAACGCCTTGGTTTCTTCGATGTTCTTCTGAACGACCGCCGGATCGGCACTGTGGTATTCGCAGGTCGAGCCGAGACCGACGATGGCGACGGGGGAATCGGCGAAACGCTTCCGCACTTCCTTACGCTCGTGAGCGGTCAGCTTGAGTTCGACGCCGTGGGCATGTTCCGTACGCAGCTCAACCCCCGCGAAACCCGCCTCGGTGCAGTTTTTGATCAGTGTCGGAATATTCCAGTCTTTCGCCCAGTTATATGTCACCAGCCCCAGCTGAATCTTCGGAGTGTTTTCCGCACTCCAGCCCGTGCGGGCAAGCAGTACGGGGAGGGCCAGTGCGGATGTTGATTGCAGGAATGCGCGACGGTTGAGGGGCATGATTGGAACTCCAGAAGGTCTGGGGGTGGAATAAACTGCGGAAGCCCCGAATCATAGCAATCTACGGTGATGCATGGGAGGGAGCGGACTGGAATTCCAGAGTGCAGGCAGGTCGAAAATGACACTCGCCAAGAGGTTAACGGTTTCAGCACACGGCAGTTTGGTCGTCGTCGTCGGCACCGGGATCCTCGACACGCCGTTCTCAATGTCCGAAGATAGCCGGTCAGGCAGGACTGCTGCCAATCTGTCCGGACACGTTTTGACGATGGCTCGCAATGGAAATTCAGCAGCGGTATCAGCGGAATGGTGTGGAGTTCGAGTACCCGGAGCCCTGGGAGTTGACCGAAGAACCGCGTGACGGGGCTCTGACCATCACCGTGGGAGATGGGGGGGCGTTCTGGTCCGTCACGGTGCTGAAGCAGCGGCCGGAAGTCGAGGCTGTCCTCGACCAGGCTTGCGCCGCGTTTCGCGAAGAATACGATGAACTCGACGAATATCCGGCCCCCTGCAACATCGGCGGTGAGACCGTTGCGGGACGACAGCTGGAGTTCGTTTCGCAGGATCTGATCAACCTCGTGCAGATGGCTGCCGTCGAAGCGGGAGGAGTGACCCTGTTTGTGATGTCACAGGTGACCGATCACGAACGAGATCAGTTCGAATTGCTCTTTCAACGGATCAGTCGGAGTCTGCATCCCGCTCCGGATGAAAATATTCTCATCGGCTGAGCCGGCAGTCAGACTGCTGCCGCTGAATGTTCAGTGCTCGGATGTCCCGTTGCGTTCGCGAATCCGCACCGGAGCCGACTGCTGCCGGAGCTTGCGCAGACGAAAAGCCCACAGGGCGAGACCCGCTGCAAGGGCAGCCAGGACCAGGCATCCGTGAATCGGCTCCACGATGTAATGCAGAGGGGATTCGCTCGGAACGGTGCCGTGGCCGGGGTGTCCCCAGGCGATTGTTGTTCCGAACCAGGCTGCGCTGAATCCGGCCAGTCTGCCGCAGGTCACTCGCTTCATTCTGTTCCCCGATCCCTTCTGGAATGTCCCCGACACCTGCTCAGGCAGGCGAGTCCGTCAACTGGCGCGACTCGCCATTTGCCGGTTGATGGACCGGCATGACTCATGGTCGCAGGTCCTGCCAAGTATAGCCGATCCGGTTGCTCCCCGAATCCCCAGTCTTCCGGTCTCTGCCGAGGACGGTCGATTTTGCCTGCGAGCTTCGCCACTGTGGCCGCGTTGCGAAGGTGGTGAGATCGCTCCACACCTGGTCCGAAGGCTGGTTGCTTTGTCGGACTGCGACTGGCTCGCATTTCGGGGGATGAGTACGCCCCCTGCGCGGCATGAAGTAATCGACAGTCGCAATGCTTATGCCGTGGCGTGGACGAGCTCGGCGAAGTTCTGCAGCAGCCGAAGCCCAACCTGTTGACTCTTCTCCGGATGAAACTGCATGGCGACGATGTTGTCCTGGGCGATGATCGACGCAAAGGTCTGGCTGCCGTGGGTGGTCTGCGCTGCCGTCACCGCGGAATTCCGGGGGACGACATGGTAGCTGTGGACAAAGTACACGCTGTCTCCCGGTTCGATCCCTTGGAAGAGAGGGTGCGGAATGACCGGAGCGATTTCGTTCCAGCCCATGTGTGGAATTTTGAGTCCCGGTTCTGGGCGGAAACGGACGACTTCCCCGGCGACGAGGCCCAGTCCTTCGTATTCTCCGTCTTCATAGCTGCAATCGAACAGCAGCTGCATTCCCAGGCAGATCCCCAGCAGGGGCCGACCGCTGGCGACGTAGTCTCTGAGGGGGGAGACGAAGTCCTGCCGATGCAGTTCGTGAATGGCATCGCGAAAGGCCCCGACCCCCGGGAGAATCAGCCCCTCCAGTTGAGGGAACGACTGCGGCGAAGTCAGGATTTCAGCGGGCTGGCCGAGGTGTTCGAGGGCTTTCTGTACACTTCTCAAATTCCCCATGCTGTAGTCGATGATGCCGATCATATTTCTGTCGCTGCTGCTGCTGCTGGGGCACATCGGCGTGAGCAGGCCGATGTGACGGAAAAGAAAAACCGGACTCCGGAAAAGACCCGGACTCCGGTTTCAGGTTCTCAAGGAAAAATGCCGTCGTCAATTGGCCGAAACGCTTGGTGGGGTTCCGGTGCCACAGATTCAGGGAAGCGGATGCCTCCAGGAAGCAGACACCGGTCCGAAGTGGGATGTGTCCGGGTTCTGCGGCAAGAGTCGAATCGGCTGAGCAGGAGTTGAATCGGATCAATTGACAACAGATTCCGCGGTCTGCCGGCAATGGATGTTGGTCTTTGATCGCCCTGTCCCTCGCCCACGTCGCCAGCATTTTACTAGGCGAAATGCTTGTGCAGGCACTGGAAAGGGCAACCTGCTCTAGAATTCTTCATCAAGCTCGTAGGAGTCATCGTCGCTGTCGGATTCAGCGAGAGCTTCTTTGGGACCGTGGTCGTAGCAGTCGGAGTCATGCCACAGCGGGATGCCGGCAGCATAGCGTGCGGCGAGCATTTTGACTTTGTCTTCAGAGCCGGGCTTGGCACCGGTCGGCACGAGAGGATCGACACCACTGAGGTCGAAATCCTCTTCCAGAAACTCTGCGTCCTGTGAATCTTCGTATGACAGTTCTGTGCCAATTGCGATGTCGAGGTCAGGATTAACCTCGAAGGAAAACTCCATTAGTCAGTCTCCCCTCAACTGAGTTTCAAACGATCCAGAAACGGAAAATGTCCCCAATTCACAATTCGAGTCGCAATACCTGCAGGCCTCACGGGGATCCCTTCCCGTATCTTCCGACCGCTTCCCAGCAGAGACGGTTCGAGCCCTGTGCGGGCATCGAAGTCATGTTCCGGAAGTGTCACTGACGACCCAATCCATTCTATCGCCCGACAGAAACCCAATCCGGAGCAAACTCACCGAGATCGCCGAGCAAAAATGCAGCTCGGATTGCTCGTGTCTCAGGTGGTCACTTCAGGCTGGCGGGGCGGGGTCACAGGCAGCACTTACGGACTCGTTGCAGCTAGGCCGATTTTTCACGAGGTATTGCGGAAAGTCAATAAAAAAAGGGTTTGACCTCCACGAATTCCCGAATTGGCACGTGTTACTCATCCTCACAAACGTCATTGTCGCGCAGAATTTCGTAACGTTTAATTTTTCGGTCGAGAGTCGACCTTTCGATTCCTAAAACTCGCGCCGCTCGCGATTTTCGCCAATTCAGGTTCTTCAGCGTGTTGGCGATGTGCCTCCGCTCCACTTCTTCGATTGACATTCCAGTGAACGGGCTGACATCGCGCAAGATTGTTCCGATGCCACGGTCAAAATCGGCGGCGTCGAGTTCCCGTTCCTGAGAGAGCATTGTCGCCCGCTCCACTGCGTTCCGCAATTCCGCCACATTCGCTGGCCAGTCGTAGGCCAACAATTGCGAAACTGCGTCGTGCGAGAGGTTTCGGCTGTTTCGGCTGAGACGCGATGAGTAGCTGTGATAGAAATAACCGGCAAGCTCGGGGATATCGTCCCGGCGGGAGCGTAACGGTTCGATAAACAGCTGAGCGACCGACAATTTGGAGAAGAGCTCCCCTGCCAGCTGCGGTTCTTGCTTTTCACCCCCGTCGGCATCGAGCATTGCCAGCGAAACGAACCGGGGAGGCAGGTCCCCGTAATCTCCCCGTCGGCGGCGCTCACCACTCTCGGAAAGAACTTCGAGCAGAGCGGACTGCGAATCGCTGGAGAGTTCGTCAACGCCATCCAGAATCACCGTGCCGGGCACCTGATCGACGGACGAAACATCCATCACCGACAGCCAAGAGGCGAGTTCCTGGCGGATTTCCTCGGGAGCGATGGCCGCACAGTCAACGGTCAGAAGCGAGCGATGCTGGCGGGGACCGAAATGATGCAGAGCCCGGGCCATATGCCGCTTGCCAACCCCATATTCTCCGAACACGAGCACATTGGCCGATGACTCCGCCAGCTTGGAAACATCTTCACGCAGCCGGCACGTGGCAGGGTGACTGCCCAGAATCGACCACTTCTGGGCCACTTCCGGAGACTCCACGGAGATGGAAGGGGCCTGCGGAGCGATATGCACTCCGGAAGAACCTCCGGACCCATTCTTCGCCACAAAGATCAAGTCTTCCTCGCCTGCAAAACGGATCACATCACCATGACTCAAAGGTGCTCTCCTCGCATCCCGACCATTGATTGAACTTCCATTCGAACTGCAGTCCACGAGCAGCCAACGGCAGCCGTCCCAGAAAATGACTGCGTGAATCTTGCTGGACTGCGGGCTGTGAAGCCTGAGATCCGCATGTTGTGCCCGACCAATGGAATAAATTCGTGACGAATTCAATGCCATCAGTTCGCGTCGTTCGACGCTTTGAATAGATGCTGCCGCCGCAGTGATGGAATCGCTTGCGATCATTCCAGACCCTGTGTTCACCCTCACACCCTGTTCGTTTCTAACGCAGAAGAGAACTTAAATGTAGAAATTTGCTCAGCAAGTGACAGAGGATTTGTGGAATTCTGGACCAATTCACCCAGAATTTCTGCGTGACGTTTTGCCTGAAAGAACTGCCCGAAATTACGTCGCTTGCGAATCATGTCCTTCGACCTTCAACTTCTCGTCACTTGCCCGGCGCTGACAAGTCGAGTGGTTGCTGACTCGTTAGGTAGAGCGCTGCCAAGGGTGCAACATCCTGTTCCACTGCCCGTCCAATTGTCGGCTTCGCTCCTGCGTGGTGCCGAAATTCGGCAATTGTCTCCGCAACCGGATTCTGCAGATAATCCGATCCAGTCGACCAGGCGTTGGCTGTTTTCCTGCCCGCAATTGAATGACCCTGATCCAGGCTGCGGATCCTGACGGACCCGACCTGCAGTTGGTTGTGCTCCGAATTTGCCAAGGCCGGCAGGCCAACAGTCGCACCGGCTATGGCGACGCCGCCAACCACCACAGCTTCCGACGACGGGACGACTCCTGCTTCATCATTAAGCAACTCTCGCCACAATTGCATTGGTCGGTACCTTGCCCTGCGACAGTTAAACGAGGCACTGCATTGCCTCATCCCGATGCATGTGGCAGCCTGAGACGATCGTTAAATTAGGAGTCACCGAAACCGAGGTCAAGCTGAAGTGTTCACGCAGGTGAACATCCTGCTTGAAGTTGCGATGAGAGCTGAGAATGTACTGAAATACAACAAATAGAGGTCTGTCGGGAATGCGCTCGACAAGTTGCCCTCAGCGAGTCAAAATCTTCCAGGACATTCCACTCACCTCCGAAGAACGGCAAATTCCCCATGAGCGAGCACTCGACGCCCCTGCCCTCATCTGAACCCGCACCGTTCACTTCGACGCAGGTGAAGCAGTTTGATGCAGATGATGCGGAAGCTGGAGCAGCGATCGGGAAGATGCTGTCGATCTTCTTCCTCTACACGGTCGCTGCCATGGCCTTTGCGACCAGCATTACCTACTGGTGGATTACCCACGCGAACGGGTAAGACGAGCCGACGGTCTGCTGCGTCAATGTACTGAAACAATGTACTGAAATCAGACAATGCAGTTTGAGAATCGTCTGCCGTCGTCGCCGGCTGTTGTGCTATTGCACAAGGGCGACTCGCGGGAACTCCAGAAGCGAGCCCGCGGCTGAGCGGACTTGCTCCGCCGCAATCAGAAGAGCCGGTTCAATCCGTTAAGAGCCGCCACTCGATAGGCTTCTGCCATCGTGGGGTAATTGAACGTCGAATTCACGAAATACATCAGGGTGTTATGCTCGCCCGGCTGCGACATGATCGCCTGGCCGATGTGGATGATTTCCGACGCATTCGAACCGAAGCAGTGAATCCCCAGCAGCTGCAGGGTCTCGCGATGGAACAGGATCTTGAGCATTCCGACTGTCTGACCCGTGATCTGGGCGCGGGCGAGGCTTTTGAACATGGAGTGTCCCACTTCATAGGGGACCCCTTCGGCCGTCAGTTCCCGTTCGGTCTTACCGAGTGAACTGATTTCCGGCGAGGTGTAAATTCCAGTCGGAATATCCTGGATCATGGCACGCTCGCAGCTGCCATAAATCAGGTGATGGGCTGCATAGCGCCCCTGCACATAGGCGGCACTGGCGAGTGAAGGAGGCCCGATGACATCGCCCACGGCGTAGATGTGGGGAACCGACGTCTGGAAGTCCGAGTTCGTCTCCAGCTGGCCCCGCTTGTTGATGCTGATGTCGAGCTTCTCCAGCCCCATGTCTTCTGTGTTTCCGGTCCTTCCGGCCGCCCAGAAGAGGATATCGGTCTTGATCTGCTTGCCGGATTTGAGATGCAGAATGACGCCGTCATCGGTCGGCTGCACACTGGCGTACGATTCGTTGTGGCGGATCAGGACACCTCGTTCCCGCAGCTGGTAGCTGAGCGCGTCGATAATCTCGTCGTCCAGGAACTCGAGCAGCTTGTCCCGGGTGTTGATCAGATTCACTTTGCAGTTCAAGTTGCGAAACATGGAAGCATATTCGCAACCGATCACCCCTGCTCCGTAGATGGTGATGGAGCGGGGTGTATGGCTGAGATTCAGGATCGTGTCGCTGTCACAGACCCGGGGATGGCTGAAGTCGATATCGGCCGGCCGGTAGGGACGCGATCCCGTTGCGATCACGAAAGCCCCGGCGTGGAGGATTCGCTTGCCGCCCAATTCGTCACGGACTTCAATGGTGTGAGCGTCGAGAAATGCGGCGTGGCCGTGAATGATGGGAACGTCGTTCCGCTCATAAAAACTGTTCCGCATGTCGACCTGCTTTTCGATCACCGATGCGGCACTGCGTCGCAGATCAGGCAGATCGGGAATGCTGGTCAGTCCGGCGTCACGGAACAGTTTGCTGTGAAACAGAGTCGTCGCCTGAAAGATGGCGTATCGCAGGGCTTTGCTGGGAATGGTCCCCCAGTGGGTGCAGCCGCCGCCAATCTGCTTGTACCGCTCGACAACCGCGACGGAACGGCCGAGCTTGGTGGCCTGCATCGCTGCGCCTTCGCCACCTGGGCCGGTCCCAATGACGACGACATCGAAATTCTGATCGCTCATAGTGAAAGCTGCCGTTGAAAATTCCCGTCGCGACTTGCTCCTGCACAATCTGACTATTGCTGCCCTGCGCTGCAACCCCATGAGGAATTGCAGGGATGGATGCATTTCCAGCAGTCAGAACTGATGCGTGGGGCAGAGGGCTTCGGTACTGGGCAACGGCGGTGGGAAGCCCGCAGGGATCTTCATCCGGAGTGGGGAGCCCCTTTGAACAGTCATGTTGACCATGGAGACGCGACGTTGCGGGATACACACAGCACAGCCCAGCACCGGGCAAATGGTCCTTGGGGCGCGCGAACGTTCCGCAGTGATACCCCGAGGGTGCGGTCGTGCAGCCTGATGCCCCGCGTCACCGTCCTCCCGGGAGTATTTTGGCTATGATTGTCCTGTCTTCGCCACGCGGATGTCCGCATGCCACCAAATGCAACGCTTGCGGCGCGGGCACAGGACACTTCAACCTGCTCTAGCCTTGCAGTCCTTCTGCCACATCCGTCCTGTAGGCGGTCAGGCCCGGCAGGAAGCCGACGAGGCTGGCCATCAGAATCAGCAGCGGGATCATGACAAACTCCTGCGCTGTGAAGGAGAGTGGATCGATCAGCAGGCCGCTGCGGTCCTCAATAATGGGAGCGGCGATGAACACCAGTGCGTGTCCCAGCAGCAGGCCGCCCAGGCCTCCCAGGACACAGAGCAGGACCGATTCCAGGAGGACGATGGAAAAGACCGTCTGGCGTTTGGCGCCCAGTGCTCTCATGACCGCAATCTCTTTTTTGCGTTCGGCCATGGAGTTGTAGATGCTCACGAAGATTCCAATGCCGGAAACCGCGATAATCAGGCCGGTCAGATAAAGAAACGCCAGCTGAACATTGCCGACGAGATTCGTCATCAGTCGGGACATGACCTGCACTGTGTTGGCGGCCTGAGCCTGAAAGCCCTGCTTCAGTCTCTGCTGCAGGCTCAGGGCGCGGTTGGCCCGTTCCAGTTCATCCCCTTTCATGACCAGCAGGACGCTGGTGACTTCTTTCTGCAAAGCCGATGGGGGACCGTGGTGATGGTGATGACCGGCGTGAGAGGAGTGATCGTGTGCCTTGATTTCCTCGATGTCCTTCTTGTAACGCTCGCGGATCTGGTCTTCGGTTTCGCCATAGAACTTGGCTTCCCGTTCGATCGCTTCTTCGATCGGCTGTTCGTGACCGGCCAGTTCGAAGAACCCGTCGAGCGCGACAAACGCGGTCCGGTCGTTCGGCGTGCCTGTCGGTGCCAGGACTCCCCTGACGGTGAACATTTCATCGTGGACGTGATCGGACTGTCCGGCATGCACCAGCTTGAACTGTGACCCGACACCCCAGCCATTCACCTTGGCGACTTGTGAGCCAATGACGGCATCCCAGGTTTCTTCGAGTCCACGGCCCCCCTGGTAGAATTCAAACTTCTTCCCCGGGACATACTCCGTGGTGAAGTATCGCGGGGTGGTGCCGACAATCGGGAAGTCGCCGACTTCGGTGGTGTCGCCGAGAGCAATCGGGATGGCTCGCGAGACAGAGGGATTGTTCTTGAGCTCTTCATAGAACCGCCAGGGGAGATTCTCGATCGGCTTGTCCATCCGGTAAATGGAACTCAGCACCAGCTGCAGGTCACTCCCCTTCGGCCCGACCACCAGATCGTAGCCGCTGCCCGACATGGTAAAGACCTCTTTGACCGCATTGTTGAGGATCAGCACGGCGATCATCAACGAGACACCCAGCGCCACGCTGAGGCCGGTCAGAAACGAGGCGAGCCAACGCTGACGAATGCTCTTGTAGGCGATGGTGATCAGATTCATTGTCGGCTCCCCGCCTGATTGAACGAATTCAGTTGCTCGACCCGTTTGAAGCGGGTGGAAACTTCCGGGGAATGCGTCACCAGCAGCAGCGAGATGTCAAACTCTTCGCAGGTCTCTGTGAGCAGCTTGAGGATGGTTTCCTGATTGGCGATATCGACGCTGGCGGTCGGCTCATCGGCGAGCATTAAACGGGGCCGGTTCGCCAGGGCGCGGGCCACGGAAACGCGTTGTTGCTCACCGACCGACAGTTGCTTGGGACGGTGGTGCATCCGCTGCGAGAGCCCGACCCGTTCCAGCAGCTTGCGGGCGTACGCGGGATTCGGCTTGCCGGAAAAGGTCATTCCCAGCAGGACGTTCTCCAGGGCGGTGAAGGCCTGCAGCAGGTGGAAAGTCTGGAAGACGATGCCGATCCGCTCGGCGCGGAATTGATCCCGGGCCGGTTCGACCAGGCGGGTAATGTCAAAGCCATCGATGAGGACGTGGCCGCGGTCTGGTGCGGTAATTCCGGCGATCACATTCAACAGCGTGGTTTTTCCGCCACCGCTCTGTCCCAGCAGGGCGACCTGCTCCCCCTGCTGCAGACGGAAGTGGGGAATGTTCAGCACCGGCAGCGTGCTCCCCCCCGGTTCGCGGTAGCTCTTCTGAACATCTTTGAGTTCGAGCGACATATCATTCCGACGGTCTGCGAGTCGTATGAAGAGACACGCCATCGGAAGTTTTCGACCCGTTCCAGGAGTCGATGGGAAACGGCTCGGAAGCAGGTCTGGTCGCTGGCGTGACTGCAGGAAGGCCCCGGCGGCAGCGCACTGCAGCCGGCGAGGAGTCATTAGAAACGCGCTGGACAGATTATGCAACTGAACGCAAATGCAATTCTTCTGCTTTTACAGAGACTATGGCAATGCCAAGCTTGTCCGCCAGGCGGATCACTTCGGGCTCATCCAGCAGAATGGTCATGCCCGTCTCGATCGCCAGCACGCGGGCTCCCGCTTCGCGCATGGTCTGGATGGTCTGCACGCCGACAGTCGGAACGTCGAAGCGCATATCCTGGCTCGGTTTGGCCACCTTGACGACGCACATATTACCGCGGCGACAGAGCTTACCCGCGCGGCGGATGCATTCATCCGTCCCTTCAATCGCCTCGATGGCAATCACCGCGGTATCGTTCACCACCACGGTCTGGCCGACGTCGAGACGGCCCATTTCCTTGGCCAGCTGCCAGCCGAAATGAATATCCCGCCACTGCGCCGGGGTCGGATGGCGGCGAGTCAGAAATCCGTGTTTCACGAGAATCTCCGGGCAGAAGTCGAGGGCGGAGCGGAAGTGAATTCCGTCTCGTTCAAATTCGTTGATCACCGCCAGCAGCAGCGTGTCATCCTTGCGATTCACACAGAACCGCAGCCACATGTTCAGGGTCCGCCAGTCCGGCAGCAGCTTCCAGAAGAGGAGCGGGTCAAATAGCACCCGTTTTTCCACTTTGCCTGCCATCACGGCGTTCAGGACGTTCCGCTTCTTGAAGAACTTGATCGCGGTGCCGATGCGGGCCAGCGGGGCGGTGCGGAAATGATCGCAGACGTCGCCCAGTTCCGGCGACGCCATGCCATCGATGCCAATGCACTGGACGGAATAGCCCATCTGCCGGGCAGCCTGGGCGAAGACGATCGGAAATCGTCCCCAACCCGCCAGCAGGCCGACGCGATCGCCGCGGCGGGGCTGAATGGGTAACAGACGTTCTCGGTACGAGTCGGACATGATGACGGACAAACTGGGCCCTGCTTCACAAAGCTGCAGGACAGTCGTGAGGGATGGATTTCAGTTACAGAGACGGTCGTTTTCGGGAAGACTTCTGACTGGCTCCGTTCCGTGCCCGCGTCGGAATCGGCTCATCAGGAGTCAGCGGAGAGTGCGTTGACGGGTCGCTGTGAACAGAAGTCCTTTCTTCAATTGCGGGAGGGAAAACAGGGTACGTGGATTCGGAGAGGAGTGGCCTTTGCCCCGGATCACACGCATTTCACTTGATCAAGAACAGGAATCCACGTTGAGGAACGGGGCAACACGTTCTAGGCTGCGGCGCGCTGGTCCTGTTCGGGAAGCAAGGCCGCCAGTTGTGCCTGAAGAGTTTCGATCTGGGAAGTCACTTTTTTGATCTGATCGCGCATCGCGGGAAGTTTCAGTGTCACCAGATGATTCCGGATGGCATCTTTTTCGGAGATCGCGGGGACGCCGTGATACATGCCGGGGACCAGCATATCTTCGATGACTCCCGCCTTGCCGCCGAACTTGAGTCCGCTGCCGATGTTGACATGGTCTGCGACGCCGACCTGTCCCCCCATCTGGACATAGTCACCAGTGGTGCAGGATCCGGCGAGTCCGACCTGTGAGGCAAAGGCGTTGTGGCGACCGATGCGGCAGTTGTGGGCGATCATCACCTGGTTATCGAGTTTGGTCCCCTGCCCGATGATGGTCGCTTCGATCATGCCCCGATCAATGGTGGCACACGCGCCGATTTCGACATCATCTTCCAGAATGACCATGCCGGTATGCGGGATCTTTTCGAGTCTCCCCGCAGCGAAGCGGTAACCGAAACCGTCGGCTCCCAGGACCGCGCCCGCATGCACGATCACGCGGTTTCGCAGGTGGACGTTCGGGTAGAGCACCGCATTGGCGTAGATCTGGCAGTCGTCACCGAAGGTGCAGTCGGCTCCGACAATGACTCCCGGACCGATCTCGCAGCGATTGCCGAGGACCACACCTTCCGCAATCTGGGCTCCCGGATGAACGATGCAGTCCTCTCCGCAGCGAAAAGAGGGGTGGACCAGTGCCTGCGGAGAAATTCCGCTTTCGGCCCGTTGCCGGGGAGGACGGAACAGCAGCATGACCTGAATGAAGGTCCGCTGCGGTTCGGCGACGATCAGCAGTGTTTTCGTGGTGCCGGTCAGCAGGGCTGCGACTTCTTCCGTGACCAGAACGGCCGCGGCAGCACTTTTGGTGATGGCTGTGAGCTGTTTGCGCGATTCCCCATAGGAAATCTCGTCCGCCTCGGCCGACTCGAGCGGGGCGACGTCGCGCAGAGCGAGGGTTGCATTCCCCTGGATTCTCGCGCCGATATTTGAAGCTAACTCCTGTGCGGAGAGGAACATCCGTTGCATCCTTGCATTGGGCGGGCCGGCTTGGCCCCATGCTCAAGCGGATGGTTCTAACGCATCAGCAGCAATCGGGCAACCTCTTTCTGGTCCGCGTCGAGCCTAGCGGCGTTCGACCGGCGAATTCCGCTTTCCCGCCTGTCGTTCTGTCGGGACGAGCGATGGCAAAGGGGTTCCCCGTCCTCACGCTTCGGGGAAGATGACGCGGGGGGACCGTGACCCCACGGCTGGAGATGGTTATCCTTTATCAGGAGAATTCTGCCCACCCCTCAGCAGGGAATCCGGGGATGACAACGCAACGCAGGAATTGGTGCCACAAGGGAGTTCGAACGCTCAGCGGACTGCTGTTCGCGATGGCCCTCCTGTACAGCTCTGGCCGGCAGGCGGTCGCTCAGCCGTTCCCCGGCATGGTCATGCCGGAGCGGACGGAACCCGGGGTCAACCATATCCTGCGACTTCCTCGCGACCCGCTGGCCCAGACAGCGCTGGTCAAAGCCCGTCAGACAATCGAAGCGGGAAATGTGGCGGAAGGTCTGGAAGCATTACAGCAGATGCTCGACTCCGGCAGCGACTTTTTCATTCCCAAAGGGGTGACGGTCACCGAGTCGCACCTGGATCAGATCGAATCGTTGATACTCAGCTCGGCTGCGGAGTATCAACGACTTTACGGCTCGGCGGCGCAGCAGATGTTCGACGAGTCGCAGCGGAATCAGGATCAGCTTTTACTGGAGGAATTGATCCGTCGATTCCGCCTGACCGAGGCGGGAGCCAAAGGACTCCGGGAGTTTTCCCGGATCGTGCGGGACCGGGGGGAGCCAGTCTATGCCGCCCGTCTGCTCGAACTGCTCGCGGAACATCCCGCAGCGAACGACCGGCAGCAGTTGCTGCGGGAGGCGGCCGAACTGTTGCTGCGTGCGGGGCAGCCCCAGCGCGCCGCAGCGCTGCTCTCCCGTCACGCGACCGCCTTTCCGGACGGTGCGCCGAATGTCGACGCTCTGACCGTTCCGAACCGGGATGCGAAAATTCCGTCAGCTGCGGAAGGCACCCTCTACGAGTGGAGAACCCCCTATGGAGGATTGCAGCAGACCGGGCAGGTAGGGTTTGCTCCGGCGATCTACGACGACGCGTGGAGTTCGCCGCTGGTGCTGGAGTACGACTTTGATGCCCTGTTTCCGAACACGAAACTGATCGATCAACTGGTCAAGGACAATCGTGAACTCGCGAACGGAATCGAAAAGAAGGTCCGCAGCCGGAAAAACCGGGCTGTCTTTCCGGCGGGAAGACCGCTGATCGTGAATGACCTCCTGATTACAGTCGGGGGAGGCAGCGTGAAGGCGCTGAATCTGCACACGGGCAAGCTGCAGTGGAACGGCGTGATCGTCGATCAGACCTTCAGCTTTCTGTCCAAAGGTTCCTACTCGCCCTCGGACGCCAAAGATCCCGTGCGGGAGGAGATTCGCAATCTCTTCACTGCCATTCGGGACTGGCGGGACCTGACTTCCTCTTCGCTGAGTACGGACGGCAAACAGGTCTATGCGATCACGGACTGTGCACTGGTCGGGGCGACGACACCGCAGCGCATCATGCAGAGTTCCACCCGCAACATGCTGCTTCCGCAGCGTTCGAACCGGCTGCATGCATTCGATCTGGCGACGGACGGAATGCTGCGCTGGTCGATCGGCACGAACTCGACCGAGGGGAGTATGCTCGACGTCATGGGGGAGGCCCCACGCGAGATCTTCTTTCTGGGGCCGCCACTGCCGGTGGATGGGAGGCTTTTCGTCATGGGTGAAGAGCGGGGGCAGATCCAGCTGATCGAACTTGATCCGGCGACCGGATCATTGCTGTGGTCCGTCGGTCTGTTGAATCCGCAGGGAGATCTGTTGCAAGACAGTGGCCGGCGGCTGGCCGGTCTCATGCCCGCCTACGCCGATGGTCTGCTGATTTGCCCCACGGGCGAAGGAGTCATTACCGCCGTCGATCCGCTCCGGCGAAAAATGGTCTGGTCCCAGCCGTATGTTCATCGGGAGAAGTCGGATACCCAGCGGATGATGGTGATGCAAATGCTCCGCTCCACCAATGACTCGATCGACGAGTCCGTCGAGGAACTGCTCGATGATCAACGCTGGATGGACGCCCGGCTGATTGTGGCGGGGACTTATGTCATTGCGACTCCCCCCGATGAAAATCTGCTCGTTTGTCTGAACGTTGAAGATGGCCAGCCTGTCTGGACGCAACATCTTCCCCGGCTGCAGATGCTCTATGCCCCGTGTGTCGCAGACGACCGGCTGATCGTTGTGGGGCGGGGTGAGGTGCAGGCGTTGCGTCTGTCGGATGGTCAGCCGGTCTGGCCGGTACCGGTGCAGATTCCCCTCCCCTCCGGTCGGGGGGTGCGGATGGGGAATCAGTTTCTGCAGCCACTCGACACAGGGGAAATCGGACTGATCGATCTTTCCGCCGGACGACTCCTCAGCCGCATTCCGGTCACATCGGGGGGAGTTCCCGGCAATCTGGTCGCGGCGAACGGCACTCTGGTCTCGCAATCGGGAGCCCACATCTCGGCCTTTCGTTCTCAGGCCGCGGTGATGGCGGAGCTGACCCGCCTGCTGGAGGCGAATCCCGATCATGCGGAAGCACTGTCCCTGCGTGGAGAACTGGCGGTGCAGCGGGGAGATCTGGCGGGGGGACTCCCCGATCTCCGGCGAGCTGTCGCCGCTGGAAGTCAGACGCGTGCGGAGCGGGTTCTGTCGTGGGCGCTGCTCGAAGGACTGCGGACCGACTTTGCCACCTACCGTGAGTCCATTTCCGAACTGGAACAGCTTCCGCTGGATCCGGAGCAGCGGCTGCAGTTCCTGCTGTCTTCGGCCAAGGGACTGCAGGACTCGGGAGAGCGGAACAGCGCGCTGCTCGCCTATCTGAATGTCCTCGAAATCCTGGGCGACGCTCAGACACTGAGAAACCGCGACAATTCGTGGGCGACCTCGGACAGCCGGTGGGTGCTCGCGCGAATCGAAGAATTGTTTCAGGCTGCACCTGACGACGAGCGGTTGAGCCTGCGGCAGTCGATGGACTCCTGGGTGAAAGGGACCGCTTCCGATGAACTCGTCTTGCGGTTGCTGCCATCCATTCCGCAGAGCTGGGTTGCTCCCGAGGCGGTTCTGGAGCGGATGGAGCTGATTCCCTCTGGAAACAGATTGAACCTCCAGCGGGAAGCCATTCTCACCGCTCTGGCCCGTTCGGAGGAGCTGGCCATCTCGCTGCGCTCCAAACTGTTGCTGGCGACACTGTCTGCTCACCTGAAAGATGCTGACGAGCTGGACCGGATCCTGCTGGAACTGGAAGCGGCCGATCCGTCGACCGAGCTGGAGCCCGGACGCACCCTCGCTGACGCGCTGCAGCCGATCCGGGAGAATTCGCTGGCGACAGCCTTGAGGAAGACAGTGCTGCGTTGGCCGCCTCATGCCCACGTGACGGAGGATCGTCCGTTCGAGTCTTCCAACACTTCGTACCAGCTTCCGCTGTTTGGGCCGGTCTCCCCCCAGTTGAAAGGCTGGACCTTCTTCATTGAACAGATGGGGGGCAAGATCGACATCGTGGACGCACACGGAGTGCATCGGGCACAGGTGCCGACCGGGCAGGCGAACAGCCGCTACGCGGGGATGTCGCAGGGACGTTATGTCAGCGTCTCCAATCACCTCGCGCTGATCGTGCTGATGGACCATTTTGTGATCGTGAATCTGCTGACGGAATCCGGCGATCCGTCGCGGATCGCCACCCGATCGCTCGATTCCGGTGAAGACCGCATCTACGGCAGCCGTTCGTTTATTGCCCAGCAGATGATTCCAGGGCTGCGGACGATGCGCGGAGGGGTCCCCGGCGGTCCGCAATATGGCAATGTCGGGCCGCTCACACAGTCGCTCCTGTGTTACACTCACCGGGACCAGCTGATCGCGATCGATCCGCTGTCGGGGCGAGAACTCTGGACCCGTCGAAACATTCCCACCGGAAGCGAGATTCTGGGGGATGAGCACGTCGTGATCGTCAAAACTCCCGATTCGAATGAACTGCAGTTGTTTCGGGGCAGCGATGGAAAGAGCCTTGGCATCAGCACACTCCCGGCGGGGGTGATTGTCTCGTTCGAACGGTCGGGGGGAGACTGGGGACGATTCACGCCTGTGGTGCGTCGAGACCAGAACGGATTCGAATGGAGCCTCGTGGACTTGACCAGCAATGAGGTCCACTGGAAACAGACTGCGTCGACAGGCACGATCTGGAGCTGTGTCAACGGACAGCAGGTGGCATTCCTGACGCCGGAGCGAGAGCTTTCTGTATTCGACCCGCTGTCGAAAACGGAAATTCTGCGAGTAGAAGTCCCGGAGACGGGGGGGGCGCGGCAGTTCACTCTGCTCGAATATCCTGAACAATGGATTCTGGCAACCAGCAGCCGTGATACCGATCGCCGGCGCTTCGAGCTGCAGCGACTGCGCGAATTCAGTCAGTGCCCGGTCGATGGAGTGCTGGTGGCGATTGATCGCTCCACCCGTCAGCTGGCCTGGTCGCAGTCATTGAAGGATTTTCGACTGGTGTCGGACCCTCCCGGAGCGTGGCCGGTCCTGGTGCTGACGAGCCTGCGGTCGCGGACGCTGAACCTGTTGCTGTTGAATCGGCACACCGGCGCAGAGATCTACCGGGTGGCGGCGCTCGATCAGGAAAGCGGGATGAGCTGGTGGGGAGAGGTTTCTCCGTTCCGAATTCTCTTCCGGATCGGGCGGGAAAGCCTGTCCCTGAATTTCGATTTTACGCCCGAAACAGGTCCACGGCCGCAGAACGGCCTGCCCCCACAGGCGGAACCAGGAATCGAGCCGACACTGCCGCGCGAACCACAGTGAGGCCGCAGGGCGTCTGCCGGCGAAGGAGCGAGTGAGACTCGATTCTGCGCGGACGATCAATCCACCGGCACGAGATGCCCAGCCAATTCGGCGGGGTCGAGCCCAATGGACAGACTGCGTGCCGATTGCCGATTGCCGAATTTGTTGACCGGACGGAATCAGACCCGACTGAACCAGGGCTCACTGCTCTGTGGCCCCGCAGCTCACGTCCCGATTACTGGAAATCGCAGATCCGCAGAGCGGAAACGGGCAGATCGACAGTCAAAAAGTTCTCTAGCGGGCTTCGCTCGAGGTGGGGTGATCGGCATCGTCGCGCTCTTTCAGAATGGCGCGATACACTTCTTCGCGGTGGATGCTGACATGCTTCGGGGCTTCAATCCCCAGCCGCACCTTGTCCCCCTGGATGGACACGACCATTAAGGTGATCGAATCGCCAATGATGATCTTCTCGTCCTGTTTCCGGCTTAGTACAAGCATGACTCCCGCTTCCTGTTTCAGCTCCGATGGATCATCTTCCCTTCTTTGGTCGGATGAATGAGCAACCCTAGCTCAATGGAGATTGGGAGGACGGTGACGAAATGCCTCAATTTGCGTTTGGCGGCGCGAAGAGGTCAGTTCTACCGGTCCGAACGACCACCACGAACTGCAGCGGACAAAGGGATCGCGCCCCATCCTGTCGGATCTGCTGCCTCTGCCAGCTGCACGACTGGGATGGATTACGGAATTTGAAACGAGAGCAGTTTGGTCTCTCTTAGCGGAGTGGTGGGGAATTCAGGCTGAAAACTGACCCGGTCCCGGCCTCTGCTCCCGCTGCCCGGTCCGATCGCCAACCTGTTTTCTGCTCCTGCTCCCTGCTGCCGGGGCCTGAGATTCAGCAATCGAGAGCGCACGGAACTTGGGAGCGTGTCAACTCTCTGATCGCCCCGGGGGTGCGGCCGCGTCCGTGTCGGAGGGAGGAGCGACATTCGGCGGCGGTGGGGGAGAGGTCAACGCAGTCGCCGCCCCGAAGCCGAGCAGGACCGCTCCAAACAGCGTCAGCGAGATCGCGAGGAAGACTCCGGAGACGATTTTCGCAAGTTCTTTGTGCCGGTCGCTACCGTGCCGGGTGCCGACATTTCCTGAGAAAAGCGACGCGAGCAGCATCAGGATCGCGGTGGTGATCATGGAACGGGAGCTTCTTGTGATGCCCGGCCTGCTGGCTGTCAATTACCTGGCAGACTTTTCGGCAACCGGGATGTCGTTAATCTTGGCAGCAATAATAAAGTCGTTCTCGGAGAGGCCACCGATGGCATGCGTGCTTAATTCGACACGGACCTTCCGGTAACCGGTCAGATGCAGATCGGGGTGATGCTGCTCCGCTTCGGCAACCTCTGCAATTCGGTTGAGAAATTCCATTCCGGCGACAAAGTTCCTGACCGTCCAGGAACGGGCGATCGAGGAATGGTCGTCGGAGAGCTGCCAGCCGGGGACGCTGGCGAGCAACTGTTCGGAAACTTCACGGGAGAGTTTCTCGACGCCCCCCTCGCACGGGAGGCATTTTTTGCTGCGCAATTGCTCGGAGGTGATTGTCATCAGCGTCTCTCCCCTGAAATTTTCGGAACTGGAACCCCGGGATCAACCCGCCGGTTTTGACGTCAGCGGCCGAGAGGGAGGGGGCCGGAAGGGCGCTTCCGTTTCGTCTCCCTTCTCGAAATTTGGTCCCCCGCCCGGGCCGGGGACTCACACTTTCAGTCATACCGCAGATTTGCTCATTGAGAAGCCCGGGAGGGTTCGTTCCCGAAAGATTGTTGAATCGACGGTCGGGGAGTCAGAAATCGCTCAAGCAGGTGTGGTAAAAGATCTTGCTCCCTGAGAGGGTTTCCGTAAAAATTCGGTGCTGCTTTGAAAAGTGTGGCGCTTGCGCTGACTGCCCCGCGTTGACTCTGCAGAGGCTCGCAATGATTCACGCCGGTCCGAGGTTTGTGGCAATGTTGAAATCTGTCAGACAATTCAAGCCGGGCGACCACATCATTTACCGGGTCACCAAGCACAGCACGAAGCCCGGCCCCCGGGCCCGGAAAGTCGCCCCCTCGCCTCACGGCGACAACTACACCTATCAGGTGGACAAGTTCTGGATCGTGGATCGCGTCCTGGAGGACGGACAACTCCTGATCCGGACGCGACGCGGCAAAACCCGGGTTGTTTCCGGACAGGACCTGAATCTGCGTCCCCCCGCCTGGTGGGAGAATCTTCTGTACCGGGGACAGTTTCCTCAGGCTTTGTCAGAAAATTCCTCAGAGAACGCGACAGCCGGTCCGACGGTGGGGTCGACTTCTCCGCAGGGGTAATCTCCCGGCTCTTTCGAAGGAACTCCCGCCGTTGCTCCCAAATTGTGAGCGCGATTCTGTCACTGCGGCCTGAACGTCGTCTCTCTGGGACCGCAGGAATCCGCTCTCCCCGGGCAGCGTAAGACTTTGGACGTTTGACTGCTCCGTTTTTGCCACGCGGAAGTCAGCATTTCACCAAGCGAAACGCTTGCTGCGCGGGATTGGACAGTGCAATCTGTTTCAGCAGGCCGCCGGACTCCGGACAGAGGGCGATTCGTCGAGGCGGCTGGGATATCCGAATCGCTCGAACGCGGGGCGGGTCCGCTCGTAGACCATCCGCATCAATTCGGGGTCCATATCGAACCGGTTTTTCTTGTATTCCTTGATCGTCGACATCCGCGCCCGCAGCAACGGTTCGAGGTGGTTCCAGCCGGGGAGTGACAGTTTCCGGTACAGGTCACCCAGGCTGTTGAGAGGATCTGCGTCGAGATCTTCATACCGGATCTCATACAGGTTCCCCGCCGGAATCAGGGGGCGGGCTTCCTCATAAAGGTGGAAGCACCGCATGTAAAGATGCAGCACTTCTTCGGGAGTGTGCGAGTGATCGACGTTGGAGAGGGTGTTCTCCCGGAACATCGTTTTCCGCAGATGCACCGAGGAATTAAACACGGCGTAGGGGTCGCGGTAGATGTAGACGAACTTCGCATCCGGGAACATCTCGACCAGCTTGGGGACGCGGAAGGTGTGCGTCGGCGACTTCAGCAGGACACGACGGTTCCACTTGAGCGTCAGCTTTTTGAGATAGTGGCGGAAAGACTGCTCCCAGCGTCGTTCTTCGTGTGGCTGCATTTCCCGGACGTCGAAATAACGCTCGAACTTCTCGCGTCGTTCGTGGAAAGCGAGCATCAGATAAGGGGAGTACAGACACATGATCAGCAGGGCGATTTCATCTTCCTGCGGTTCTTCCCAGCCGACTGGAACGCTGTCCATCGGACGGGTCTCGGGAAGAAAGCGGGCTGTCAGGGGTGACAGAATCGGTGCAAAGGTCAGAAAACTGCCCGGCCAGAAGACCTCTGCCAGATTGGGCGTGACGAACTGCGGATCGAGCGCCAGCAGGCTTTGCAGCAGTGTCGTTCCACTTCGCCAGTGTCCCAGAACGAATACCGGCGGAGCAGTCAGTTCGGTGCGCTCGACCCTTCGACCCTGCACAAGGGTTTCGACAAGATTCGCAAAGGAGTTCCACGGTGCCGTGAAGAAGAAGCTCGCAATTTTGCCCCAATGGTGACGGTCGAGCGGAGGCCGCAGACTCAGAAAGCGGATCAGTCCGGGGATGTCGAGACCGTGAAATGCGGTCAAACCTAACTGTGTCCCGTCACTCACCTTGGCACCGACGGGCGCCACAGGGGAGGCACTCGGAGGGTTGCGGCTCTGATCGGTGGTGGTGATGACGCTCGCCAACTTCCAGCTCCTTCGCCCCGCTATCGCATCGTCAGTCTGGATCGCCAGTCGCCGGGTGCGCAGTCGTGCCCCTCGGCCTCTGGCCTCGGAAACTATCGTCCTGCAAGAAGCTCGCCATTCCGTTTATCTGGGCCGGGCTTCACATTCTCGCTATTGAGTTCATCGAGCCTCTCCCAATGCGTTTTTCCTGTTCGACCCGATTCTGCGCAATAGGAGGAAATTTGCCATTCTTCCCGCTCTGGGAGGATGGGAGACGTGCGAGTCGTTGCTATATCTGCTGATGGGGAAATGTGTTGTGGCAGATTCACTGTGATTGCGAAGATTCCGCAGCACTTCCTGTCGGTTTTCCCGGCCTTCCCCTCAAAAGCACGCCAGTTCTTCCAGCACCCCTTGTACCACCGGTTGCGGGCAGGACCAGACCAGAAAGAACATTGCTTGCCGAACAGCCAGTTCCGCAGGGTGCCCGCGCACGTACCCTGCTCCCTTGCTGATCGCCACGCCCGCCTGCGTCAGTCGCAGGACCAATGAATTGGCCCGCTGACGAATTGCCGCCGCACTGACCGAAGGGAGATCCGCGGGCGCGTCGATCGAACGGTAGAGATCGGTCCTGATTTCCAGCAGTTCATTCGCGAACTGTTCGGCGACGGAAGCGATCTCCGGCCGGTGCTCCGCTTCTTCTTCGATCAAGTCCAGAGCCCGGGCGGCCAGTCCCAACGCCAACGTTGAGGTGCTGACAGAGCCGGCCCCTCCTCCCCCCTGCTTCATGATTCCGTCGACCGGTCCGGCAATCAGCCAATCGCGGGAAAGAGTGACATTATGAAGCTCAACCGATGTGGTTTTTGACGCACCTAAGGCCATCAGCTGGATGGGGGCGGCAATTTGCACCCCTTCCAGCTTCGTTGGCACAGCCACCAGAATCTGCTGGCCATCGTCGCATGTCCCACCAGTCACCAGATAGTCCGCATGCGCAGCCCCGGTCACCCAGGGGATCGTCCCCTTTAGCGTCATCCGATTCCCGGAGAAGTCGACGGTCACCGCAGGAACGCGCTGGTGCTGTCGCGAGGTCGTCAGATGCGAAATGCCGACTGTGGCAAAGGTCTTGCCGGCCGCCAGATCGGGGAGAAGCCGTTCTTTCAGACGGGCATTTTCGCTGATGGCGAGCCGTTGGCAGGCGGCATTGCGCTGGGTCAGAATCAGTGTGGTCACCAGACAGGAAGCTGCGAGAGCTTCGTATCCCCGCAGCAGTTCGGAGTTCGAAACATCGAAGCCCCCGAACTCGCGTGGAATGGTCCAGCCCATCACCCCTTCACCGGCGAGCCACTGCAACTGTTCCGCCGGCCACTCCTCCCGCAGTTCGAGAGTTGTGCCTGCCTGAGCAAGGCGGAGAAGAAGCTCATCGGAAACGAGAATCAGATTGCTCATAGACTTCCGAGGATATCACAGGCCGTGTCGCGGGCAACTGGTGACGGGCCTCACTGGAACTGCGGGCTCCCGAAGCAATGTTTTCAGACGGTCACCGACTGGAACGGTCTTCTACCTGGGAGCAACGCAGGTCTGGAGGAGGTTTTCCAGCGATTCACCCCACATCCGCAGCAGGACAATTGCTGATGTGATCAACAGCACCTCGTACAGCAGACATAACGCAATCGCCCACCAGCGATGTGAGAAGCGAAAGATCCCGAGCAGAAAACAGCCATACAGGAAGAATCCTGATGCCAGAAAGAGTTCCCTGTGCTGGACCGCAAAATCGGAAACCGCGATGACGAACCGTGCCTGCGGCAGCTGTGCTGCTTCAGCCGGCAATGCGATTTGCTGAAGCTGCTTCAGGCGAGGCACGATCCCCAGCAGGATCTCAAAGACCAGCAGCCCGCAACTGCCGATCAGGAGTCCTCGCAAGACACCGATCAGTGTCTGCGAGGGACGGGTGCGAACCTTGTTCGGGGGTGTGGTCTGAATATTGACATCCCTGGTGGAATGGGCGTCTTTCGATCGCGATGCAGGACCTTAACTGACGACTTCGGCTGAGCTGCTGGTGTGGCACTGCATTAAAGCCGCGGTAAAGCCGACCAGTTGATCCTGCTCGCGCCGCAGCTTCAGCAGCACATCCGGTCTTCCCGCTTTCACGCAGAGTTCATCCAGTGAAATATTCACATCTTCGCCAAGATTCGCGAGGTATTTCGTAGCCACGTCGATTGCTTCATGCAGTTGTTCGCTGCGGACCAGCAGGTCCACCAGGACATAGGCGAGGATCGGCTGGTCCCGTTCATCCGGCTCGGCCTGCAGCTGCTCGCGAAAATACTTTAGCCCTGCCTCGCGATGCTGGTTCAACAGCACACCAAAGTAATGGCGGTGCGCCAGATAAAAGTTCTGGAACGGCGGGTCGCCATCATACTGCAGTGAGCGGTCGAGCTGTGCTCCGTACTGGGCCAGCTGTCGTGCCAGCTGCAGCTCTTCGGCAGGGACTTCGATCGACCGTGCAAACCGCACGACCGAACTCAGGTGCGAGACATCGATGTGATAATTGGTTCCTTCAAAGATCCATTCCCGACCGCGGATCAGGTCCTCCAGCGGAAGATCCGGCTCCAGCAGAGGGAGCCGCTGCTCCAGGTGGCGTCGAACGGTTCCTCGCAAGTCCTCGTAAAGATGCCGGACCATCAGCTTGGCACAATTGGAACGCTGTTGCGGCGTCAGCTGCGGAAACAGCTGGTCGAGCGCGGTGATCGTACTGCAGGTGCCGTGGCTGTTGAGCATCAGTTTGACCCCCTTCTCAGGATGCACTCCCTGATGCAGGGCAATGCCCAGAATACGCTCCAGACGATCGTAGTCGTCGATGGAATCAGGGAGCTGGTCGATCGCAGCGGCAATTTTTTCCGGTTCGCGGATCGCCTGCAGGTACATCCAGGCACTGGAAAAGTCCCCTTCGCGGAGGAATTCGTCGGCCACTTCCCGCGCGGCGAGCAGGTAAGAGTGTTCGATCGACTTGCGGTGTTCGGCGGGGACATCCTGCAGGGAAGAGGGCCGGGAGAGGGGCAGGCTCAAGTCTTTCTTCGCCTGTAACATTTTGGCGTCAAACAGGTTGTGCCATTCCCTGCGTTGCCGCAGCCGCTGGAAGAGCTGCTCGAATGCGGAGTCGATCCCCTGCTCTTTCAGTGCGGATTCGATTGCGTTGAAGTCTTCTGCACCCATCGTGAGCGCGCTCCCTGTCGACCTGAAACTGTTTCCCGATCCCTTGACGCAGCCATACATTATTGCAGAACCCGCTGGCATCGACAGCATGGACTGTGATAATGTGCGGGATTCACCCAAGCGAGCCTTCGTCGGGAGAGTCGGCCAGTGGCCGGCTCGCGAGGGGTCGTCGTTTTTTCATTCAGCAGTCGGGCGTCCTGCGTCGGGGCGGCCCGTGGCGAGATTTCGCCGGATTGGAACAAGGTTCTTATGGTTAATCGTAATCTCATTCGCGAATTCCAGGTTGATGATGCCGAGCTCGATGCCGCACTGGGCGGCGAGATCGGAGACTGGATCAATCGCGAAGACGACAGCATGGACCGCGTTTACGAACGCACTTCAAGTCCATTCGATGTCAATCAGCTGGTGCAGGGCAAGGTGCTGAGCATCGATGGTGACGAAGTTCTCGTCGACATCGGCTACAAGAGCGAAGGGATGGTTTCGCTCAACGAGTGGGCCGAAGACGAAGAAAAACCCAAGGTCGGCGACACGATTGAAGTGTTGCTCGAAGAGATCGAAGATGACTTCGGTCTCGTGCTGCTGTCGAAGCGGAAGGCAGATCGCCAGAAAGACTGGGACTGGGTCATCAGCAAGCATGGCGAAGGCGATACCATCAAAGGGATGGTCGTCCGCAAAATCAAGGGGGGCCTGCTGGTCAATATCGGCGAGTCGGTCTCTTCCTCCGGCCAGCGCGGCGTGAACGTGTTTCTCCCCGCCAGCCAGGTCGACGTCCGTCGTCCGGCCGACATTGGCGAATTTGTCGGTCATGAAATCGAGTGCATGATTCTCAAGATCGACGATGCCCGCAAGAACATTGTGGTCTCCCGCCGCCGCCTGATCGAAGAACAGCGTGCCGAACTCAAGCGCAAGCTGATGTCCGAAATTCAGGAAGGCCAGCTCCGCAAGGGGGTCGTCAAGAACATCGCCGACTTCGGTGCGTTCGTCGACCTGGGCGGCATCGACGGCCTGCTGCATATCACTGATATGAGCTGGGGCCGCATCAATCATCCGTCCGAGATGGTCAAGATCGACGACGAGATCGAAGTCATGATCCTCAACGTGGATCGCGACAAGGAAAAGATCGCGCTCGGCCTCAAGCAGAAGCTGGCCAGCCCGTGGGAAAACGTGGCCGAGAAGTATCCGGTCGGATCCCGCGTCAAGGGCGAAGTGGTCAACGTCATGACCTACGGTGCCTTCGTGAAGCTGGAAGACGGCATCGAAGGTCTGGTGCACATCAGCGAAATGTCCTGGACCCGCCGCCTCAATCACCCCAGCGAAATGGTGGCGATCGGCGACGAAGTGGAAGTGGTGGTGCTCAACATCAACACCGACAAGCAGGAAGTTTCGCTGGGCATGAAGCAGACCCAGCCGAACCCCTGGGACAATGTCTCGGACAAATATCCGGTCGGCAAGAGCGTCAAGGGGACCGTTCGCAACCTCACCAACTATGGTGCCTTCATCGAACTCGAAGAAGGGGTCGACGGCCTGCTGCACGTCAGCGATATGTCTTGGACCCGCAAGATCTCCCACGCGAGCGAAATGCTCAAGAAGGGGGACGAGATCGAGTGCGTCGTGGTTTCGGTCGACGAAGAGCGGAAGCGCATCGCCCTGGGCCTCAAGCAGCTTGACGAAGATCCGTGGGAAACCCGCATCCCGCAGCAGTTCCAGCCCGGCTCCGTGGTCAAGGGGAAGGTCACCAAGATCACGAACTTCGGTGTGTTCGTCGAACTGGAAGACCAGCTCGAAGGCCTGCTGCACGTGTCAGAACTGACAGGTGGCGATACTTCCAAGAATCCGGAAGACATTGTGAAGGTCGGCGACGAGATCGATGTCAAGATTCTGCGAGTCGATACCGGCGAGCGGAAGATCGGTCTGAGCATGAAGTTGGATGCTGAAGTCGAGCAGGATGATGCCGGCAGCAGCAGCGGCAGCGAATCGTCAGCACCTCGTGAGCTGAAGGGCGGCATGGGCGGCAGCAGCGGTCCGCTGTTCTCCATGAACCCCAAGGGTGACGAGTAATTCGCAGTGCTGCGGAATCTGATTCCGCTGAGATGAGACGAAAGCCTCCGGTGAAAACCGGGGGCTTTTTTATGTTCGGACTACATGGCGTAGGATTCGTTACATTTCAGTGGCCAATCATGAATGGGTAAGTGAGGAAGAACTATGTAAGCATTGCTGCAATGCGGTGGAGCCAACCTACGATTTCACCATCAGGATCACGGGCTGCGATTCTTTCCGCAGTCATTTTCGGAAACGCGTACGTGGCTAACTTCTTCTTGCAGGTGTTCACTTTCCATCCATTTTTAGCTCGGATTAATTCGGGCACATCGTCCGAGTCGTTAAATGAGCCAGTTTCACAACCTTTAGATTACTGAACAGGATTGGCAAGGGATGTGCTTATGAGCATGGTGAAAGGAGACACTCATGCTCATTACCCTGCCTTCGTGGCCGACACCCCGTCGGCCCAACAAGACAGGGTCCAGGACGGCCCCGAAGCCCTTTCTCTCTGATGCACAATGGTTTCTGATCGCGGATCTGTTTCCTGATCTTCCGGTGGGCCCCCGTGGAGGACGCCCTTGGCGATCTTCTCGTGAGTGCTTGGAAGGCGTTCTGTGGGTACTGATTACAGGGGCCCGTTGGAAAGATTTACCAGAACGATACCCCTCACCAGTCACCTGTTGACGACGCCATCGTGACTGGACTCGAAACGGGGTCTTTCGTGCAGCCTGGGATCGATTGCTCAGCAAGCTGCTACAGCGACGTGGCATCGACTGGGAAGAAGCGATCGGTGATGGCTCGTTTTCACGGGCAAAAAAAGGGGTGACGACGTGGGACGTTGTCATCGTGGCAACGGAACCCGCATCCTCCTCCTGACTGATGGACGAGGCATTCCACTCTCGGCATATACCCCCTCTGCCAATTACAGCGAGGTGACCACGATCCAAACATTGATTGATCAATGCCCTCCACACGGCAAGCCGCGTCGCCTGCTGTACGATAAAGCTGCCGATGCCGACTGGTTGAGGGAACATCTTCTGTCCCGTGGCATCGAACTGATCTGCCCGCACCGAGACAAACGAACCAAGCCTCGACTGCAGGACGGTCGAGCATTGCGGCGATACGAACGCCGATACCGAATTGAGCGCACTTTCAGTTGGCTGCAGAACTGCCGCCGATTGATCACTCGCTGGGAATACTACGCCGAACTGTTCGAAGGCTTCGTTCACTTAGCCTGCCTGTACACCATCATCAAAGGGTTGTGAAACTACCTCATGTGACCGAACAGCCTATACCCTCGAAGATGGCATCCGGATGAAGATAGTTCTCGATCTCGCGTTTTTTTGTATGAATGCCCCAAGATCCATCTGTTCTTGTGTTGACCTGTTGAATTGCGCCTCCGTAGGCAGCTACGTCACTGTCGTAGATATGAATTTCTGGGCGGTTTAGTCCGCGAAGGTACTGTTGGTTCACCCAGTGCATCAAGGTGCCCCCACCTAGTACAAGGAAAGCGATGCGTGGGTCGCGGGAAAGATCTAACAGGGTTCTGTCTGAAATATGTAATGCATGGCTAAGGCACTTGAGTGCATCAACGTCCGTTGGACCTTCAACGCAAAGTAGCACTTTTACTCGGTTGTCAGGAACTACTCCAAGCGATTCGACGATTAGTTTCAGTGCCTCCTCGCTTACTTCTCGTACATGGCGACGGCCACTTGGCTCACGGTCGACAAACCGAAAGCAATCAATGGGGAGGTACGACGCAAATCCGGGGCTATGAGTGCTAATGAGGACTTGGCAGTTGGGTTCAGCGGCAAGCTGATTAAATGAACTTAGTAAGATCCTCTGGTAGTTCGGATGTTGAGCTGTCTCGGGTTCTTCGATCGCGTAGATAATGCTTCGGCTTGCACCCTCTGCTAACCTGCGCTCGGCTTCGGCGCGGAAGAAGCTTACGAGAATTAGGCGACGAACACCACTGCCGCGCTTGTTGACGGGTATTCCATCTTCACAATTAAGAGCCAGTGAAAAGAGCCCTGCCCATTTTGGGTCAGCCTTGAACTCAGGCGTAAGTTCACTCGCCAGAGTGGCGTCCAGTTTCGACAGAGTCTTGTGGGTGCGTTCAGCAAGGGCGACGGCCTTACTTCGGACAGCATCCACTACTTCGGAGAGTTTCTGAGCAATATCTGGTTCGGCAAGTGCTGTAGCCACTGCCAGCTTCATTGGATCTTGGACTTCAACATCTGAGTCACGACTCGTGCGATCACTCTGGAAGAGTGCGAATAATGGTAAATGGGAGGAGAGCTTCTCCCAAATCTGCTTTCCGTCTTCTTTTGCGACGGGAACTTCAGCAAAAGTGAGCTTTAGGTCAGGGCAGTGTTCCCAAATCGCTTTTCGCATTGCTGGATTACTATTGCGGTTAACTTCTTCCGTGGGAACGCGGAGTTTTGCCATTCTCTCGCGGAGTTGAGTTTGTGTGAGGCCTAGTAGGTCATTGTATTTTTCCTCGCTAGGGTGATTGGCGCATACGAAGACTTCTTCTTTGGGCTTCCCGCTGGTGCATCGCCATCGCTTCTTGATGGAAAGTAGGCCATTTAGAGTGAGGAGATGTTCATCTTGCAGCGTCGTTTCAGCTTGCGCGTCTAGTACAAGCTTTTCGGGAATGTCGGAGAACTCGCATGTTACCTCAATGAATGCTTCGTTCGCGTGAACGTGCTTATCGTCACTCTCAATTTTTACTGTTCCGTTGTTGAAGTACACCTCCATTGCCTCGAGGATCGAAGACTTTCCGACGTCATTCTTGCCAATGATGGCTGTGAGATCTCCTATGCCGATGCGAGTCTCTTCGTGAAAAGCTCGGAAATTCTTGAGTGTAATGGATTCGAGTTTCATTTGCCCTTTGCCCAGTTTGTGTCGTTCTGCTTCAATAGCGCTATGACACGCCAAGTTGCAGGTCTAAGGAAATACTGCCCGATTCAATGGTAACTATTACACTCTAGTAGTGTATCCATCTCAAGTCTTTTACTGCATCTTCGATAGGATGCGACCTCCTGCTGAAAGTGTGGTGGGTCTCCGTGTCTAATCCGTTGGCTCTCATTTCGAAGCCGCAGCCACTTCCGGGCCGGGGAGTACCGGGCTGTTGGGATCAGGGCGGCGGCTCAGCAATTCCGTCAGCTGGAACGCAGCGTACGGCTGCTCGGCAGCGGGCTTGCCATCGGGGCTGGCATGGGCCACCCAGAATCGCGTCGAGAGTGGCTCGAACAGAACATTGTGCAGATTGCTCTTCATCGCCACGCCGCTGTCCATCAGTCGCAAGGCAGACTCTGCCGTGAACTTTCCATGCCCCGCCTGGACCCGCCGCACCAGTTCGTTGTAACGGTCTCCCACGGAGAGGAGTGAGCAGTCGACGACCGGCGTCGGCAGTCGGGCTTCCGCTTCTCCCGGCTGGATCAGCTGCAGGACGTTCCACGACGCTTCCATGCCGACCGCACGGTTGTTCTTGCCGTCTGCCAGCACATAGAAGTATTCGCAGGTCCGTGGGGAATTCCGGAAGACATCAATCGCCTCATCGAGGTTGTTGGCCCGGCTGAGTGCTTCCCGGACGAGGAAGGCCATCGGCACTCCTTCCCAGTGGCCCAGTCCGCGGCCCCCCATTTCTCCAATCGAAACATGCTGCGCATTCATGCCGGTGACCGAGCCGATGAACCCGGCGTAAGAAATGTTGACGAATGGAATCTTCCCCTCCGGTTCGCAGACCATCACCACCGCATGTTCCTGCAGCCCCCAGTCCACGGCATAATCCAGAACGCGGCCATGCAGCAGCTGTCCGTTGGCGGTTGCGGAGTTCATGAGGGCGAAACCGCTGCAGTGGAACAGCTCAGGAAGAAAATTCCCGAAACGACAATCGCTGAGCGGCATGCCGGAGCCGTCCGCCAGACCCTGTAACTCTTCGTGAAAATGCTCGGGGACGTAAGGTTTCTGGATTTCCTGAATAACTGCGACCGCAGCGGTGGGACGAAGCACCAGCGGCCCGAGAGGAAGTGTCTTCTTCTCGTCCATGACCTTGCGGATATTGGTGATGTTGGAGGTGGCGTGATCTTTCAGGAGGCTGCCGTGCTGATATCCCATTTCATAGGGAGTCCCCTTCAGGTGGAGGACGAGTGATCCATCAATCTCTTCCAGCCAGCCCTCACCGCAGCGGGCGATGGTGCGAGTCTCTGCGGAGGCCAGAGCGGGAACTGCCAGCAGAATCCACAGGCACCACAGCAGTTGATAACGTCGATTGAGCAGCATGATGACTCCCCATTTGATTTCTGCGGAAGTGGTGGACATCCCTCGGGTGAGGGTGAATGAATTTAGCAAAGTTCGCGACCTGCTGGCGACAGCATTGCTCGATGACTCGTGGATTGTGCACAATCCACCGATCTGCTTTTGGCGTGTCTGCCTGAGTTCAGAGAAACCGGCATTCAGGCAGGGGCTGCGACTCTTCGACCGGTGGGGTATTTTATGATCTCGACGGATGTGCTGACTCGCCGACAGTTGTTGCAGTTCTCGGGAGCTGCGGTTTTGGCGTCTCCCCTGGCCTGGTTGCCCACCGGTCTGGCTGCACAGCCTGGTGACTCGGCGAAATCACCTTCTCCGCTGAAACCACTGAATCATTTTCCCCGCATGGTTCAGGAGTATTTTGTTGATCGCGTGCGGGAGATTCGGGGGCGAGCGAATGCCGAATTTGACAGCCTGAAAACAAAAGGGGATGCGGAAGATTACATTGCCCGGGTTCGACAGAAGATCGCCGACTGCTTCGGTCCGCTGCCGGAGAAAACGCCGTTGAATCCCCGAGTGACACGGGTTTTGAAGCGGGACGGCTATCAGGTAGAGAACGTGCTCTTCGAAAGCCGTCCCGATTTTATGGTCACGGCAAATCTCTATCTCCCCACCGATCGGCCGGGGCCGTTTCCCGGAGTGGTGGGCTCCTGCGGACATTCGGGTGTCGGCAAGGCAGATTCGCAATACCAGTCGTTCGCGCAGGGACTAGCCAGGCTCGGCTACGCCTGCCTGTTGTTTGATCCGATCGGACAGGGAGAGCGGCTGCAATACAAGCATGTTCAGCCTTCGGTCTCCGCTGGTGTCAGCGAACATGTGCTGTGTGGCAACCAGCAGTTTCTCGTGGGCGAATATTTCGGCACCTGGCGGGCGTGGGACGGAATTCGCGCGCTCGATTACCTGTTGTCGCGTCCCGAGGTCGATCCCCGGCATGTGGGTGTGACGGGTAATTCCGGGGGCGGAACCATGACCACCTGGCTCTGCGGTCTCGATCGCCGCTGGACGATGGCTGCCCCGAATTGCTTCGTGACGACTTTCCTGCACAATCTGGAAAACGAACTGCCGGCTGATACCGAGCAGTGTCCTCCCGGAGTTCTGGCGCATGGGCTGGACCATTCCGATTTTCTGGCTGCGATGGCCCCGGCACCGGTGATTCTGCTGGCTGAAGAAAAAGACTTCTTTGATCCGCGGGGGACAGTGACCGCTTTCAATCGTCTGAAGCGGCTCTATGCCTTGCTCGGGGCGGAGGAGAACGTCCAGCTTTACATCGGCCCGGAAGGACACGGGTATTGGCGGGGTGGACGCGAAGCGATGTACCAGTGGTTCAACCGGGCGACACAGGTCTCGCAAGCGACTCAGGAGCCGGAGCTGGTTCTGGAGAAACCCGAGGATCTGTACTGCTCTCCCAGCGGTCAGGTGGCAGACATGGGGTCGCGGTCGGTCTTCTCTTTCACGCGACAGAAGTCACGTGAACTCGCTGCGCAGCGGGGGGAGCTTTCCCCTGCGGCATTGGCAACGACTCTCGTGGACGTGTTGAAGATTCCGGAATGGAAGGGTGTGCCTTATTACCGGATTCTTCGGGCCAACTCAGGTCGGAGGCATCCCGGGAAGTACACGAATACGTACGCGGTTGAGACTGAGCCGGGAATCCAGGCGCTGGTCTACTGGGTCACGGATGACCCGACGCGCGGGAGCCCGACCCGGACGAAAGCGCCGGCGATTCTCTACATTTCCCACCATTCCAGCGATGTTGAGCTGCGGGAGGAGAAACTCATTGCCGAAGTGACCGCCGCCGCACCGGGGGCCGTGCTTTATACGTGTGACGTCCGCGGGATCGGCGAGTCGCAGCCGGACACGTGTGGTTCAGACGCGTTTCTGAAGCCCTACGGCAGTGATTTCTTTTACGCAACCCATTCAATCATGCTCGGTCAACCCTATGCAGGACAGAAGACCTACGACATTCTGCGGGTCATCGACTGGCTGAAGAGCTTCGATCACGAGAGTGTGCATCTGGTGGCACTCGGCTGGGGGACGATTCCGGCGACGTTTGCAGCGGTGCTGTCGCCGGATGTCACCGCAGTGACTCTGAAGAGGGGGCTGAATTCGTATCGGTCGTTGGCCGAGTCCGAACGGTATCAGTGGCCGCTGTCGACTTTTGTCAACGGGGTGCTGACCCGCTTCGATCTGCCGGACTGCTACCGGGTGCTGGAGTCGAAATCGCTCCGGCAGATTGAGCCACAGGGGGCATCAATCGCTGTGATCGATTGAATCGGAATCGTCGTTATCACTTGCGCTATCCGGGGGCGGCTCGCCCCTTGTCTTCGTCGCGCGGACCTCTATATTCGGATTGATCGTGCGCGGGGCACCGATCAACGCCTGTCTTAACCGTCACAACGGTTACAGCCGTTCGTATCCGTCGAGTCCATATTCTGCACCTTTTCCCGATCATCCCAGCTTTCATTCAGTCTTTCCTTGCCACTTGGCCGAACTGGCTGTCGACCTATAGCGGCACTTCCTGCCGATCCGATAACAGACCACAGACGTTCAAGGACGGGACGGAGACCGGGGAACTGGAACGACTCCTGCCGCTCCCCGCTACAGCATTCGGCATACCCTGAAAATACAATGCACAAGATCACCCGTCGTCGTACGTCGTCGGTTCAGAATCCGCTCGAAACCTATTTGCGCGAGATTAATGAAACCGCTCTGCTGACGGCAGAAGATGAGCGCGAGCTGTCCAACCGCATAGCGGATGGGGATATGCATGCGCGTGATCGGATGGTGCGCGCGAATTTGAGGCTCGTGGTCAACATTGCCCGGGGCTACGCCAACAAGGGGTTGCCTCTGCAGGATCTGATTGAAGAGGGAAATCTCGGGTTGCTGCGGGCTGTTGAGGGATTCGACCCCGACATGAACACCCGCTTCAGCACCTATGCCAGCTACTGGATCAAGCAGTCGATCAAGCGGGCGCTCATCAATTCCGCCAAGACAATCCGCGTTCCTGCGTATATGGTGGAACTGCTCTCCAAATGGCGGCGGGCCAATGCCAAGCTGTCGGACGAATTGGGGCGAACTCCCTCCGCCGACGAAATCGCGCGGGAGCTCGAACTCCCTTCCAAGAAGCTGAAAATCGTCAAAAAGGCGATTCAGCTCTACAACACCACTCCCCAGCCTGAGGAGTCAGACGGCAGCGGTTCGCTGGGCGAACTGATTGCCGATGAACGTCTGCTCGGTCCGGAAGATGAGCTGATCAACACCGACAACCTCACGCATGTCGAGCGGATGCTCAAGGACATGGATGAGCGTGAAGCGACCATTCTGAAGATGCGGTTTGGTTTGAACGATGGCGAGCCTCAAACGCTGAAAGAAATTGGCGAAGCGCTGGGACTGACCCGTGAACGTGTCCGTCAGATTGAATCCGAGGCACTGAAAAAATTGAACAAAGGGCTGCTCGGCGACTGAGAGGCTGCGGGGATCGCAGCTGCTTCGAGCCGCTCCGGCAGACCGGTGATCACCGGAACTGCCGACTGAATCACGGACGTCACCTTCCCAGCGCTCCCGGACATGGACCCCGGGAGCGTTTTTTATTTGGTGGTCTCAGGGAGGCGGCTGACAAGGATCGGGCCGTCGTCAGGCAACTGGCAGTGTGCGGCGATGAGCGGGGCTGCCGATCCTGTCGGAATGGGAACCGTCCGTAGGACAGCTGCAGAAGCTGAATACAGGATCTGGACATTCATGACTGTCAGGACCAGCAGGGCGACGATTGTTATCAGGGTCGCTTTGCTGGAAAGAATCGGCTTGGGGGGCAGAAAAATCTGGATGACTGCTGCGGCGATCACCAGCAGGTTGAGGAAAGTCAGTGCGGGAAGAATTCCGAACAGTTCAAACGGGTTGAAAGTGACACAGGCGGGAGGGGCTGCGAGATTGGCACCGGCCAGCAGGAAGACGGTCACCGTCCAGATCTTCTGCGTAGGCCGTTGCCGCCGGGTGCCGCGACTCCCGGAGTCTGCGGTCGCTGGTGATGCGGATTGGTGTTGACGGACTGACCTGCTGGGGGGCGAGTTGGGATTCATGTTGAGGAGGGCGTTGGTTCTTCTGTGAGATCACGGAAAAAACGTCGCTTTCCTCGCAGCTCTACGGGTAGAAGTTGCTCTCTCCAACCTCCGCGCAACCAGCATTTTGGAGAGTTCCTGACATCCGCGTGGAATGGACCGGGTAATCGACAGTCGAAATGCTTTCGTGACTGGAGGCCCGCCCGGTTCCAGGATGTGGAGCGCCGGAGTGACGAGCCGATGCCGGTCAAAAAGCGGGTTGCACAGCAGCCGTCGCGCGCTGACTGCACCGTGGTTGTTCGACGCCCGACAGGCCCCCTCAAACGAGTTGGGGAACGCTGGCGAAAAACAACCACTCCTTAGGTCGCGCAGCAGCGTGTGCCGACCGGCGATTATTCGTCTGCCCTGCCCGTCTGCCCGGTCGGACCGCCGCCGCTACTGTTCAGCAGCGACTTTAGCGACGACCTTGGACGACTCCCCTTCGGGTTGGCAGAGCTCATCGCGCACAATGTTCATATTGCGCGGAGCATCAATGCCCAGTCGCACCGTGTTGGGGCCGATGCGGACCACGGTCACGGCGATATTTTCACCGATCAGGATGCGTTCGCCTGGCTTTCTCGAAAGGACCAGCATGACCGAGGTCTCCTTCCTTTGAACCCGCGCCGTTCCGGCCTCCTACCGGCGACTGGCGCCATCAATTCGAATATGACGTCAGAAGGATACCAACCGTCAAGGTCATCGTCCACAGCGCAATCGGCTCTGTACGCATTTTCATAGTGAACAGCATCTGGAGCGTGCCTCTTTATTGGGCAGCCTGTTTTTTGGGCAGCTTCTGGCGAGAGATTCCTTGGCTGGATGCAGAGCTTCAAGGAGAGCTGGTGGTGCCGGCAATCCTGTCTCGGGGTGCGTGGGCAGCCCGTCCGAGGCGAGAATCGTTATACGGTCCGTGCAAGAGGCCGACCCCGATCTCGGGTGGGGGCGGAAGGAAGAGGGACCCAATTATGGGCCGTTTGTGGATGAGAGCGGCCGAGCGTCGGCGCACAAAAAAAGGACGGCACTCACGTTTCTGTGAATGCCGTCCTTGAGGCAGTGACCCCAGGGGGATTCGAACCCCCGTACTTGGACTGAAAATCCAATGTCCTGGGCCTCTAGACGATGGGGCCAGCGAGGCAATACGGTATCGGCTCAACCGACAATGTCAAGGTAGTGTATTGTCTCCTTTTTGGAGGAATTTGGAACCCGCATTCTTCCCGGAATTTTTGGCGTAACCTGAACTCTCCCCCCCCCCCACCTGGCGTGGCGTGGGCTGTGACTGATGTGGCAGAAGGCTGAATCTTGGACGTAACAGGTGACGACGACCGGCTGATGGCGATACTCGACTCGCTGACCGAACGGGTCCGGCTGGGGGAGGAAATTTCCCTGGAGCGGGCGATTCGGGAGTATCCGGAGCAGGAACAGGAGCTCCGGGAACTCTGGGGGACGGTTCTGTTCGCGGAGAACTTTGCCAACTCCACCCGCGAGGCTCCCGCGTCGATGATCCCCCCGGCACTGCCCGCTTCGCCGGCGGGGGGACGGTTCGCATCCAGTCTGTTCGATGATTACGAACTTGTGGAGGAATTGGGCCGGGGTGGGATGGGGGTCGTCTTTCGGGCGCGGCAGCGGTCGCTGAACCGGTGGGTGGCCATCAAAATGCTGCTGCTGGGGGAGGCGGCATCGCAGGCGAACCTGCAGAGATTTCGGAGTGAGGCGGAGGCAGCTGCCCGACTCGACCACCCGCATATTGTCACCGTCTATGAAGTCGGGTCAGTGCAGGGGTTGCCCTTTTTTACCATGCCACTCATCGAGGGAACGACGCTGGCCCGCAGAATCGCCGAGGGGCCCTTGCCGGACCGCGAGGCGGCTCGACTGATGTTGCCGGTCTGCCGGGCCGTGGCTGCGGCCCACGCCAAAGGGGTGTTGCATCGGGACCTCAAGCCCTCGAACATTCTGGTCGACGAATCAGGACGGCCGTTTGTTTCTGACTTCGGGCTGGCAAAGCAGTTTCCGCTGCAGGCTGAACACGGGAAGCACTCTCCCTCGATTACAGAGACAGGGGCCATACTTGGCACTCCCGGCTACATGGCTCCGGAGCAGGCGGCCGGTCGGGGTGAGGTGGGAACCGCCGCGGACATTTACGGCCTGGGAGCGGTGCTGTACGCCTGTGTGACCGGACGGCCTCCGTTTCAGGCGGCAAATCCGGTGGATGCCCTCCTGCTAATTCGGGAGCAGGATCCTCCGCTGCCGAGGCTGCTGAATCCGGGGATCGATCCCGACCTGGAAATGATCATCCTGAAGGCGACTCAAAAGCCGCCGGACCTGCGGTATGCCTCTGCGGATGCACTCGCCGATGATCTGGAAGCCTACGTGAGGAACGAGCCGGTCTCGGCGCGCTCATCGCAATTCAGTCAGGTTCTGAGTCGTGCGTTCCGCCCCACGCATCATTTCAGTGTGCTCGAGAACTGGGGGCTGCTGTGGATGTGGCACGGTCTGGTGATTTTTCTGCTCTGTCTCTTCACCGACGGTCTGCAGCGGAGCGGAGTGACGTCGCGCTCTCCCTATGTGGTGCTGTGGACGGTCGGGCTGGGAACGTGGGGGCTGATCTTCTGGAACCTGCGTCACCGTTCCGGCCCGGTCACTTTCGTCGAGCGGCAGATTGCCCACGTCTGGGCGGCGAGCATGGCCTCCTCGACAGCCCTGTTCGGGATCGAGGCGCTGCTGGGATTGCCCGTGCTGACTCTCTCTCCCGTGCTGGCGTTGCTCGCGGCCTCGGTCTTTATCGTGAAAGCCGGAATTCTGTCGGGGGAGTTCTACTTGCACGCCACTCTGCTGCTGCTGACCAGCCTGCTGATGGCGTTTTTTGTCCACGAGGCTCTGCTGATTTTCGGGTTTGTGGTCAGCAGCGTCTTTATTGTGTCGGGCTGGAGATTTCACCGCCTCCGTCGCCAGCGCAGTAAGCGGGGAGCCGAACACGGTGCGTAGTGGACGGTGGCGACGGCTTCGGTGTCAGGGGGAAGGTTGACCGGCCGGAGCACCGAAGTCGCTGAATCGGGGCTCTTCTGCGGAGTTGTCGGTCTGGCTGGGGAGCGATGCAGAACTCCGCAGGTGCAGATCGTGGAGGAGGAATTTTGTCATCTCCTCCAGCCCTTGGCGGGTGGCAAAGCCCTCACTGCTCCAGGAGGGCTTTGCGGCACGCTCCCAGTGTGACCAATGATCAACGACCAGCGCTCCCGCCTCAAGCATGGCGGCCCGCAGCGCCTCGAGCCGAATCAGCTGGTCGACAGGCAGGGAGTCGGTGAGCCCATCGATTTGCGGCGGGAGGTTCACAATCACCAGCGCCCCGCGAGACCTGGCCTGTCGGACCAGCTGGTGGCACTGTTCTTCGAACTCGATGAGGCTTTCGGCGCTCTGCTGAAGTTCCTGGGGGCTGCAGATCAGAAACAGGATGTCGACATCGAAGCGGCCGATGCGACGCTCATAATCAAGGGCGATGTCGCGAATCGTGGCTCCCGGAGTGGTGGTGTTCGCAATCGTGTGGTGGACTCCCGGAATCGCCTGGCGCAACTGGCGGGCGAAAACGGAAACCAGTGAAAGCGGGACTGCTGCTTTCTGATGGGGGGAGCCGAGTGAGTCGCCCGTAAAGACCCAGATTGGATTGCGGAGTCGCCTCAGTTTCCGGGTCAGCTCAGAATCGGGGCGATTGTCGGAGGTCAGGTGCGGCTCGGCGGACGTCGGCAGTTTGGGCGCAGCGTGTGGCTGTGTCGATGACTCTGCTTCTTCGGGCGGGGGAGAGTAATGAGACAGCGCGATCAGCATCCGCCGACGGCGGGCGTCGCGTGCAGAGTGAGCGCTGTGGCGGCCAACCATAAGGACATCCGTGAGGGGGCAATTGCAGTCAGAAGCGTCGCTCTTGCCAGTGTGTGCCTGCTGTCGTCTCAAGTTGCCAAACAGTCAGTGCAGTGGAAAGAGACGTTCTGGTGATTGGTTGAGATTGTCTCGACATCCTTGTGGGGGCATTCTGATTTTGAATTTGCCCGTACTCGCCCCGTTCGAGTGGTGACCCTGTTGTGGGGAAATTCTCTCTCTCGGCGACGCTGCCTAGAACAAGCTCCTGGCAAACGTCCGATCCCAGCAGCCAACCGATCGGGCGGACTGTTCGGGGTGTGCGGGTTTCCCCGATGACAGCAGACTGCGAAGATGCAATAACTGGAGGGGATCTCCTATTAAGGCTTGCAAAACCGCCAGCGTCAAGCGAAACACCCCGCCGAGGGTCTCCCGGCGGGGTGGAGGGTGGGATTGAATGACCTGAGTTGAGGCAGGTTACGACCCGCGGACTTCAATGGTGGATTTCCGGGCCTGCTGTGCCTTGGGGAATTTGAGTGTCAGGACGCCGTTGGTGACTTCAGCATCGATGCCGTTTCGGTCGACTTCATCGGAAAGCTGGAAGCTCCGCTCATACGAGCGAGGTCCCGACTGTCCGGAGAGAAGTCTGTAACCTTCTGGAGAGGAACGGTTTACGGTTCCTTTGACGGTGAGAATGTTCCGTTCCAGGGAGACGTCGATGCTGTCGGGGGTGGCTCCCGGCATGTCGAGATACATGACGAAATCTCCGTCGTTCTCCAGCAAGTCGACCGCCGGTCGAACGCGAGTGGGGCGGACTTGCGGCGTCTGATTCTTGTCGGTGCAATCGGGTGTGGTTGCGGAATTGGACATGTGGTTTCTCCTGTGAGAACTCAAACCTTGCGGGTTGAGGAGTGATCGAAATTCAGGGGTCAGTGAAAAGTTCCGGGATCAGTTCTCTGTGCCGCGGACCGGCAGCCTGCGGGGCTGATCTTCCGCTGGCTGGCGTACGGTGATTCGCAGAATTCCTTGTTGGTAAACAACTTCTGTTAATTCAGGCTGTACCTGAAAAGGAAGGTGAAATTCCGCGCCCGAGGCGGGGCTTTTGCGTTCCCGAATGCGGAAATGCAGGTCCGAGTCGGCCGGATAATGTCCACGGGTCACTTCAACGGAAATCTTGTTGCGCTCGGCCTGAACTGTGAAATCCTCGAGCTGTTGCCCGGGGAGTTCGAGTTCGATAACCACACCATCCTCCTTGGCCCAGAGTTGTGCAGGAAGCGCCGAAGCGGCCGGCTTCAGCCATTGATCGTGGAAGAATTCCGACACTGTCGGGAACTGGTTGAGCAGGTGGTGAATGCGATTGGCAGTCATCATGGATTTGTCTCCTTCTCTTGTTCTGGCCACTTTGGCGTGATTTGTGGGTCCAGATTGGCAATGCCAGTTCTTTTTGCACGTTGCGTGCCAGTTGGTTCTGAGACGATTTTTGTGTTGTAAATTATTTTGAATAAGTTGTTTGTGGAATTGTAGTCTCTGTGGTGCTCGGCTGTGTGTGTCATAATGGCTTTTTGGTGTTGTTTTGAGTGCTGCCGAAATGGCGTTGAGTGTTGGGTTGGGGAAGATGCGCAGGTCGATCACGAGGTGACAGCAAATCCGATTTCAGCGGGCGAATCACCGAATTCCTCGACCGACATCCGGGAGCAGGCAACGTGCTCCATCGCCCCCTGTCGATCTTGCTCCCCGACAGAGCACGGAAGCTCTCTTCCGTGAGCAGGTTGCTTTGTCCGGTCCCCGCGCAGCTGGTGTTTCGTGAGGAAATGCAGCTTCCGTGTGGCGAGAGCGGGTCAATCAAAAGTCAAAATGCTCTAGAAATCACACCGGCAGGATATGACGGCTCAATTTGCAGGCGCTCGCAATGCCGACGACAGACGACGTCGGCGACTCGTTCAGGAATCCGGAAATTCCCATTCTCCCGTCGTCGAATCAGAGGCAGGCTTTTCCCCTGCAGACTCTCCGGAAACGAGGTCTCCGGCAGTTGTCCTGAAAGACGAGAGCGTCATTCCACGCGCCGGCTGGAAACTGGCAGTCGCCATTGTGCTTTGTCTCTCCGCCTGGGGGGGGATCGTGTGGGCCGGCGTCTCCAATCTGTTCCGCGAGCAGGGATTGCAGCATCTCTCTTCCCTTCGGGACGGGAAGTTCATCCACTATTTCAGCACGGTGGCATTGATCGTCTCGGCTGAACTCTGTTTTCTGATTCTGTGGTACCGCGCCCGGAGTAGAAAAGACTTCATGGGACGCTATCGGATCTGGGGCTGGGCCGGTCTCTTCTGGGGAGTGGTCAGCTTTGCGCAGGCGACTGAGATTCATGTGCCGCTGGCGCAAATGGCGTTCGCCCGCTGGCCGGTGCAGTGCTACCGTCCCGAGACCTTGTATTGGCTCGTCCCCTTTGCGACCTGCTTTCTGGCCATGCACCGGGTTCTGGCAACCGAGATGCGGCAGTCCTCACTCAGCGAGACCTGCTGGAACCTGATGCTCCTGCTCGGGGTCGGCTTTCTCAGTCTGCAGCTGGGAGCTGAGAATTCCCTACCCATTGAGTTTCGCGAGCCGGTGATCGCCGGAGTGACGACGCTGTTTCATCTCTCGATTACCGTCGCGCTGTTGGTGCATGCCCGTTATGTGGTCCATGTCTCGAACGAGGTTGGCCCCCGCAAATCGTCGCTGCCGATTCGGCTCTATCGCCGGCTGAAGAATGTTCTCTTCGGGAAGAAGCGGGTGGATGAGTCGGCCGCTGCGGCTCCGGCGAAAACGTCCCGCAAGGCCAAGGCCGCCGATGTCAAAACGGACACTGCCGAGGAAGCGAGCGAAACTCCTCCCGCCAAGGCGAAGCCGGTTCCGGCCCGGGCCGTCGCAGAAGAAGATGCCACTGCGGTGGAAGCAGAGACAACCGCCCGCAGCGAGAAGAAGCGGGTGTTGGGGCAGAGCGTTCGGGTCGATCCCCCGCAGGCCAAAACCCCTGCTCCTCATGCCTCACCCGTGGAGAAGCCGAAGGCCGAGAAACGCCCAGCCAAACCGTCGTTTGATGACTTTGACGATGAAGATTTCGACGATGACATTCCATTGAATCGTCGTGAACGCAAACGCCTCAAGAAGCTGCAGCGATCGGAAGACTACTGATCGATCGCAGTTCACGCGGCGGAGAGATTCAGGGGAGCCATTGAGCGGGCTCCCCTGCGTTTTTGGGCAGGCGGTCCTGATCCGCTCGTCCCCGCCTCAGGATTTCTTCCATTGCGCGACTCCACGGGACGCGAGCGGGACGTGTGGCGTCCGTCGTCGCTAGGAATGGCTGTGTTCCGGACCGGGAAACCGGCCGGCACGGACGTCGTCGATATAGCTCCGGGTGGCGTCAATGGCCTGAGTCCGCAGGTCGACGTACTTCTTCATGAACTTGGGGCTGAAGCCCGAAAGACCGAACATGTCAGGCGTGACGAGCACCTGACCGTCGCAATCAGGACCGGCACCAATGCCGATTGTTGGGATGGAAACGGCTTCTGTGATCGCCTTCGCCGTGGCCTGGGGAATCAGTTCCAGGACGATTCCAAACGCCCCCGCCTGCTCTGCTGCCTGGGCATCGGCCAGCAGCTCTTCCTGGTTCCGTTGCACCGCAGACATGCGGCCCAATCTCCGGACCGATTGCGGTCGCATCCCGACATGGGCCATGACCGGAATGTCGCAATTGGCGATTCGTTCGATGGTGCGGGCCTGATGGACACCCCCCTCCAGCTTGACAGCAGAGGCACCGGTTTCTTTCAGAATCCGGCCTGCATTGCGAATCGCCTGCTTTGAGCTTTCGTGATAGGTCATGAAAGGCAGGTCGACGATGACCAGTGCTTTCTTGACCGTGCGGGCGACAATCTCACCATGATAAATCACCTGCTCGAGCGTGACCGGCAATGTCGTGTCGTGTCCCTGCACGACCATTCCCATTGAATCTCCCACCAGCACGGAGTCGATTCCGGCCTCGTCAACGATGGAAGCCCAGATGCAGTCATAGGCGGTCAGCATGGACAGCTTCCGCCCCTGCATCTTGGCCTTCATAAATTCCGGAACAGTCATGGGGCACTTCAGGCGATCAGGGATTGGATGCGTTTCCCTCAGTCGGGACAGCCGGTTTTTCCTGGAAGGTCCACCTGCTGCCGCCTTGCGAGGCGAGCTGCATCGATAATCAAAGTCTCAACTCGAGAGAAATCAACCGCTCAGCGAGCGGGGCTTACGGTAGGACGATAATCTTGCCGGTCAGGCGGCCTTGCTGCTGCAGAGTGCTTTCTTCCTGCAGCCGATGAGCGGCGGCCGCTTCGCTGAGCGGGAACCGGGCACCGATCAGCGGCTTCCAGTCTCCCCCCTCAAACCACGCGTTCATCTCCTCGGCGCAGTGCCGCTGTTCTTCCGCCGAGGCATTGAACATTGCAAACCCGATCAGCTTCAGGTCGTTTGTATAAAACTGCCCCAACGGAAATTGTGGCTGTGCCTGCCGACCGGCCATCACGATGATCCGGCCCCGCTTCTTCAGGAAGGAGATTGTTCTGGGGAGATTTGGTTCGCGCTGGGTTTCCCACCAGAAATCCAGACCGCCGTGGTTTTTCAGGACGGCCCGCAGGTCATCGTCCAGCGTCGGGGATTTGTAATCAAAGACGAAATCGGCACCAAGTTCCTGGCAGAGTTGCCGCTTCTCCTCGCTGCCGGCGGTGGCGATCACTTTCGCTCCGGCAGCCTTGGCGAACTGAATCACCATCGAGCCGACCCCGCCCGTCCCCCCGTTGATAAAGAGCCATTCCCCTGACTTCAGGCCCCCGTGCAGGAACAACCCGAGGTGTGCGGTGATTCCGGTCAGAGCACCGGCGGCCGCCTGTTCATCGGTCATGGCGGCGGGCGTTGGGTACACCCAGGCTTCATCCGGGGCGATGAACTCGGCGAGGGTTCCTTGCCGACCTTGCAGCCCCTGATTGCTTCCCCAGACCCGATCGCCGGGGCGAAAGCGGGTCACTTCCGGCCCGACCTGCTCCACGACACCGGCGAAATCACAGCCGGGCACATAAGGAAATGTGATCGGCGCCGGGATCATCCCCGAGCGAATATACGTATCAATCGGATTGACGCTCGCCGCCTTGATTCTGACCAGCACCTGCCGGGGGCCGACCTCAGGTGTCGGAATCTCGCCAGATTTCAAGACGTCGGGCGGGCCCTGTTCCTGAATGAAGGCCGCTTTCATGAGCTGGAATCCTGCAACGGAATGACGGGAGTGTGATTCCGCTCGATTCTAGACCCTTTTCATAAAACATCTAGGCGCCCCGCAGGCACGTAGGGAGTGCAAGTGGACCCTGCCCTAGAAATCGCAACCACGCACGAACAGCAGAATGATCACGATGGGAATCGGGAGACCGACGAGCCAGCCGAGCAAGGCGTACTTGATTTTTCCGGCGCGGCTCAGCTGGGCGGGAGTCTGTTCCTCGGTGTGAAATTCACGGTGCATGGCAGCGTCCTTGTTCGTCGATGGTGAGGTTGCTGTCACCAAGGGAACCGTTCAATTGCCTCCTGTTTGATTCACGCTGACGGATCGCTCCCCGCGGGGGTGAAAATCCTCTCAGGCGTTGGCCAACAGGAGTTGCAATCGTTCGATTCAAAATCCTGCTTCAGCAGGAATGGGCAGCGTGAGGCCCCAGAAGCAACTCCCGGACCACAGCCGCAAACGGGACAGATTTCAGGATTTCTCCTGAGTTTGATCGAGTGGGGAACCGGTTCGGAGTTGGGCAGTCGAGCGAACTGGTAGCTGGACGAACAGCGGGTTGCCCGCATGGCTGATCTGTTCAGGCAGCCAGCCGGCCGCTCTGTCCCGGCTGTTGCGGCAACAGCTCCAGAAGCATGGCGACCGTCCTGTCGGTGGCCCCCTGCTGTTCGAGAATCAGTTGCTGTGCGGTTTGTCCGAGCTGCCGGGCAGCCGTCGGATTGCTGAGCATGGAGCGGACAAATTCGGTGAGCTCCGCAGGTGTCTTGACCCGGCAGACCGCCTCTCTCTCCAGCAGGAGTTCGACAATCTGTCGGAAGTTCCAGGTGTTCGGCCCGAAGCAGACGGCGGAACCGTAGGCGGCCGGCTCCAGCAGATTCTGCCCTCCCCGGTCGGTAAAACTCCCCCCGACAAACGCCACATCCGCCAGCGCCCAGCAGGCTCCCAGTTCGCCGACGGTATCCAGCAGGCCGACAGGAGGGAGTCCCGACTGCGTCGGACCGGGCGTTGTGACGGAAGGATTTCGTGAGAGCTGTGACCGTCGCAGGCAGCGGTGCCCGGCCTGTTCGACCAGCTGTTCGATTTCTGGCCCTCGTTCGGGGTGACGTGGAACAAGGATCAGTCGTAGCTGCGGGAATTGTCGCCGCAGTTCCTGATAGGTCTCAAGAGCATACTGTTCTTCGGGGTGCTGCGTGCTCCCGGCGATGAAGACAGGCGCGTCCTCTTCCAGCTGGAGCCAGTGCTTCAGTTCCGTGGCTTTGGGTTGCTGACGATTCGTCTGGACGCCGTCAAACTTGATGGAGCCGGTGACGACCGTCTTTCGCGGGGGCGCTCCGAGCTGCAGAAAACGCTCCTGATACTCGTCCGTCTGCACTGCGATCAGGGAAAAGCGGTTCAGCAGACGGGAGACAAGGGGGCGAATCCAGCGATAACCGCGAAAGCTGCGGGCACTCAGTCGGCCATTGACCAGGGTCAGGGGAATTTGGCGACGTGCTGCCTCGCGAATGAAATTCGGCCAGAGTTCCAGTTCGACCAGTGCAATCAGGTCGGGCTGGATGCGGTCGAGCGCTGCGCGGACGCTCCAGGTGAAATCGAGAGGAAAGTAGATGACGTGGCAGTCGGTCAATTTGTCGACCGCGACGGCGTAACCGGTTTCTGTTGTCGTCGAGACGACGACCTGCAGGTCAGCCGAACGGGCTTTCAGTTTTCCGATCACCTGCCGTAACTGGAGAACCTCGCCGACACTGACGGCGTGCAGCCAGATCCGGGCTCCCGAATAAGGAGGAGGAACTGGGACCTGCCCCCACAGTTTCTGCGACCAGCCCTGTTTGTATTTTCCGGTGCGCAGCCGCTTCCACAGCACCGCGGGGGACCAGAGGATCGCCACGATGAGGTAACAGAGATTGAGCAGAAATCCAGCCACGATCATCCCTGACAGTCTGGTGCGGGATTCAGCAGAATAGAGGGAATCTCCAGAGGCGCACAGGTCGGATTCCGGGTCGCGCCACTTCAGCGTGATCGTCAAGTCCACGAAAACAGTGGATTCCCCGCCAGCACGCTGGTGGGACCTGTTGCAAAGCTTCCGCGAGGAACAGTTTGCAGTCGTGTCCGACTATTTCGGCGTGTTCTGCTCGGTTGGCTGCAGCACCAGATGATTGAGCACGCGGTCGATTCCGGTGGCCCGCGCCACCAGCCGATCGAATCGGGGTTTGGGGCCGGGCGGGACTTTGACCACGCCAGTCAGGCAGATTCCGTCCGGCAGGCGATGGACACGCAGCGAGGAAAACTGGAAATCCGGCAACGCGAGCAACGCACGCTGGATGTCCATTTCCAGAGCATGTGCTGCCTGATGACTGCTGCCGTACCAGCCGCTTTCGGCATCGGCCGGAACCGGGTCATAAATTGCCGTATGACCGTCTTCCGCCGTCCATGTGTCAGTTGCAGAATTCGACATGGGACTCCCTTCGTCCGGGGAAGCGTGGATGAGGAACTCATGTGGTGCATCGACAGCGTCCCCGAGTCTAGCGACTCCGTTGTAGAATCAAGGACGATTTCCGGTGCTGAACAGGTTTTTAATCAAAAAGAGTCGATGTGTCGTGTGCGATGAAATTTCCGAGATCCCGCTTTTTGCATTGGCAGACGGCAGGGGTTTCGCTGTGGAAATTGCAATTCGCATCGGGGATCTTACAATCCGATCAGCACTTGACGTCAACCCGAATTCAGCGAAGGAGATACGTCCTTGAACGCCATTGCGGGAGTCCACGTTCCGCTGCTTGCCGCAGCCGAACAGATGAATTTCCTCCACATCGTTCTGCTGGTGTGCGGGTTCATGCTGCTGGTTCTGGGGTTGGTGATGATCTTCCTGTTCGGGAAGTACTTCAACCTCTGGCTGCGCGCGTTCATGTCCGATGCGAAGATCGGGCCGCTGAAGATCATTTCGATGGTGCTGCGGAAGGTGAACCCGGAATTGATCGTCGATGCCAAGGTGGCGGCGGTGCAATCGGGAATCGCGAATATCACCAATGAAGATCTGGAGTCTCACTACCTCGCGGGCGGGAATGTGATGCGCGTGGTCCGGGCACTGATTGCGGCACATCGCGCACGGATCGATCTGAACTGGGACACCGCTTCCGCTATCGACCTCGCAGGCCGGGATGTCGATGAAGCCGTCCGGACCAGCGTGAATACCAAGGTGATTGACTGTCCGGATACCCGGCATGGGCGGATGACACTGGACGGCGTCGCCAAAGATGGGATCCAGCTGCAGGCCCGGGCCCGCGTGACCGTCCGCACCAATATCGGCCAGCTGATTGGCGGGGCGACGGAGGAAACCATCATCGCCCGCGTGGGTGAAGGGATCGTTTCCGCGATCGGAGCGTCGACCTCGCACAAGCATGTGCTGGCGAATCCCATGCTGATCTCCGATGCGGTGCTCAAGAAGAGTCTGGATTCGCAGACGGCATACGAGATCGTTTCGATCGACATCGCGGATATCAAGGTGGGAACCAACGTCGGGGCCCGCATCCAGGCGGATCAAGCCGAAGCGGACATGCGGGTCGCCCGCGCGAAGTCGGAGCAGCGTCGCGCGGAAGCGGTCGCTGTGGAACAGGAAATGCAAGCCCGGACACAGGAGAACCGGGCGAAAGTGGTGCTGGCGGAAGCAGAAATTCCCCGTGCAATGGCCTCAGCCTTCCAGTCCGGAGTGCTGAGGGTTGAACACAATGGAAAATGATTTCCGATTTTGTCAGCATAGAGGAGTCAACGTTCCTGCAGGCTGAGCGGCAGATTCTGCAGGTTATCACGGTCGCACACCGCAAAAAAATGTTGGGCAAGCAGGAGGCAAGCCCGGTTCGATGAAGAACAGCAGGAGTTCAGATCGTTGATGAACACTGCGCAGGAGCCTGGAACAGTTCGGCCAGGTTCGAATCGTCATTGACGACTTTTCGACTCAGGATTGCCGACTGTCTCAATTGGAATTTTCTGAAATGGCAGATCTCAATATTCAACTGACTCGCCGACAGCAGGAACTTCTGCTTCGCGGGCTGCGATTCGTCCGGAGCTCGGTCGCGCTGGATATGCAGGAGTGGAACGCGGACGTGGATCATCAGCGTCAGAGCAAGTACACCGAAATCGAAGCGCTGCAAAGCCTCCTGAACGGCGCCAAGATTGTCGAAGCAGCCAACGTCTGAACCAGTTGTCTGGCTCAGACGTCTGATTCCTGCGTGGCCATCCGGCATGATAAGGCCGGAGATCGAGTCGGGACCCAAACCCGCTTCTACGCAGTCAACCGATCACCGACCCGAACACCTGACGGGTTGGAGCTCACCCTGTGCGACATCGACAGCCCGACCTCCCGCAGCTGGGGATGTCGGGCTGATTTTATTGGAATTCCCGGGCTGAGGATGGCCCCTTTGCGACGATCCCGGAAAATTTACGGATGAACTATCAGAGAGTCTGCGTCGAAGCCTTCGTGACGATCCTCCCGGACGAGGTTGTCACTTCTGACGAGATCGAAGCCGAACTCGCTCCGGTCTACGACCGCCTCGGGCTCCCCGCCGGTCGACTGGAATTGATGACGGGAATTCGTGAACGTCGACACTTCCCCAGAGGCACGCGGCCGGGGCAGATCAGCGGTCGGACGGTTCAACGAGCTCTGGAGATCTCCGGGTTGAACCCCGCCGACTGCGGAGCCCTGCTCCACGGCTCGGTCTGCCGCGATCAGCTGGAACCCGCCACCGCGACTGGCGTCCACCATGCTGCCGGTCTCCCCGCCGATGCCCTCGTGCTCGACGTCAGCAATGCCTGTCTGGGGCTGCTCAACGGCATGGTGATGATCGCCGACCTGATCGAACTCGGTCGGATTCGGGCTGGAATTGTCGTGGGGACGGAGATCGGGCGTCCACTGGTGGAAGCGACCATTGCGAAGCTGCTGCGCGATCCGGGGGTCACGCGCAAATCGATGAAACTGGACTTCGCCTCGTTGACGATCGGCTCCGGCACCGCGGCAGTCGTGCTTTGCCATGAATCCCTCAGCCGAACGGGCAATCGACTGGTGGGAGGGGCCTGGAAGGCGAATACCCGGCACCACAATCTCTGCGAAGGGGACGTCGACGCCGCCCAGACCGGAGACAATCGCCCCCTGATGAGCACCGATTCCGAAGCCCTGCTGCACGCGGGAGTCGAACTGGCCGAACAGACGTGGAGCAAAACCCGCTCGACGCTGGGCTGGCAGAATCAGGATGTTCAGCGGGTCTTTACGCATCAGGTGGGGAAGGCGCACCGCAACCTGCTGCTGGAGCGGCTTGGGCTGTCGGAAGAACTCGATTTCCCGACCGTGCAGTTTCTGGGGAACACCGGCGCGGCCGCTCTCCCCACGGCAGCCGCACTCGGCCTGCAGCAATGGGCCGGTCAACCGGGCGAACGGGTGGCACTGCTAGGGATCGGGAGCGGATTAAACTCGCTGATGCTCGGGCTGGAATGGCAGCAGACCCTGCCGGAGTGAGAAATTCCGGGGTTCCTCCAACAGTTCACTGGCGGCAACCGTATAGCTAGTGGGCCGCGAGCCGTTCAGTCCTTTCGGGTGAGCGATCGGCTGCGACTGCGGGCGTGTATTGAAAGTCCGGTGGCGAATTCCCGGGCATTCCAGATTCATAATGTGATAGAGTCGTGTGATGCACCCGCAGACGTGGACCGTTGCTCTGTGCCGACGCCTCATTCTGTCAGGCTCCCTGCTCTGCCTGCTGGGGATTCTGCCTGCAGGTGTTTCCGTCGTCCCGCTGCAGGCGGCGGATACGCTCCTCCGCGAGGACGAGACAGAGGTGGCTGTCCGTCAGCTGACCGCCCGAATTGACCAGTTGCTGGCAGCACGGTGGGAAGTGGAGAACGTGGTTCCCGCCCCATTGGCGGACGATGCAGAGTTCTTCCGGCGGGTCTCTCTCGACATCTGCGGCCGCATTCCGGAAGCGTCTGAGGTCCGCGATTTCCTGCGGGAAAGCCGCCCCGGCAAGCGGTCAGAGACGGTTCAGCAATTGCTGGCCAGCCCGGCCTATGTCATTCATTACACGAACCTCTGGCGGGAAACGATGATCCCCGAGGCGAACAGCGATCAACTGGTTCGCATTGTTCTGCCGGGGTTTGAGTCCTGGCTGCGCTCGCGGATTGCCGAGAACCGGAACTTCGCCCAGATCGTCGAGGAGATGCTGACCGTCCCCGTCGGGCGAGACGACGTGCAGGGATTCCGGGAGCCTGAGAAGCCGACACCGGTCGCCTTCTATCGAGCCAAGGAAGGGAAGCCGGAACGCCTGGCCGCCGCCACCTCACGGCTCTTTCTCGGAGTCCGGCTCGATTGCGCGGAGTGTCACGATCATCCCTTCGATCACTGGAAGCAGGCCCAGTTCTGGGAGAATGCCGCTTTCTTCACCGATGTTGATCTGTCGAATGCGGAGCGCCAATCAGGCCGGATTGCCATTCCGGAAAAAGGGCTGACCGTCACTGCAAGATTTCTCGATGGAGCTGTCCCCTCTGCCGAGGCTCAGGATCTCCGTGCGGAACTCGCGAACTGGATCATCTCTCCAGGGAATCCCTATTTCGCTCGGGCCGCCGTGAACCGGATCTGGTCGTACCACTTCGGAATCGGCCTGGTGGAACCGATGGACGATTTCAGCGAACACAATCCCCCCAGCCATCCGGAACTGCTCGAAGAACTGGCAGCCGCATTTGTTCAACAGGGGTATGACTTCAAGTTCATGATCAGGGCCATCACTGCCAGTCGGGCATATCAGTTAACGAGCCGGCAGACCGACCCCTCACAGAGTTCCCGTCGGCTGTTTGCGAGGATGCCTGTCCGCGGTTTGAGCCCCGAGCAGATTTTCGACAGCCTCGCGCGGGCCACCGGCTATCGCCAGCCGTTCAATCCTGAACAACCTCTGAACTTCAACAACGACACCGCCCGGCAGGAATTTCTGACCACGTTTGCGAATCAGGCGGAGGCCCCGCCGGACCGGACCTCAACCATTTTGCAGGCCCTGTCGCTCATGAACGGCCGGTTCATCAGCGAGGCCACGGATCTGGAGTCGAGCCGGACGTTGTCGGCGGTGGTCCATGCTCCGTTTCTGACATCGGATCAGAAAATCGAGGCACTCTACCTGACGACCCTCAGCCGCGTACCGACTGATGTGGAACGGCAGCGTCTCAGCGAATTCCTGAAACAGCAGGCAGCGGACGAGACGGGGCGGGCCTATGCCGACATCTTCTGGGTGTTGTTGAACAGCAATGAGTTTCTCCTGAATCACTGACCGCAGACGATCTCACCCCGCGCTCTCGCGGAACAGGCCACTCGCATTTTCGGTAGACGGCCTCCCCTGCAGAAGCCGCACAGGTGCACCGGGTGTTATCATGCGGCCATGAATGCCGACTCTCCCTCACTGCCGGTTGTTGTTCTGAATGGCAAGTTGCTCCCGTTCACGGAAGCGCGGTTGCCGATTTACGATCTGGGAATCGTGCAGGGGGCGACGCTCACCGAGCGCCTGAGGACAGTCCGGCATGAGCCGTTTCAGGTGGCAGAGCATCTGGACCGGCTGGAGCACTCGCTGCGATTTGTCGGCTGGAAATCTCCGGCGACAAGGGAGGAACTGGCGACTGCCATCCAGCACGTGACCCGCCAGAATTCCCGGTTGATCGACAGGCACTCCGATCTTTCCGTCGTGGTTTTTATGACGGCGGGTCAGGCTCTCGGGGATGCCAACGGATGCTGTTCGCAAAGCGCCCCGAGCTGGTGCGTTTATACGTCGCCGCTTCCGCTGTCGCAGTGGGGGGCCGCCCATCGGCAGGGGCTGCATCTGGTGATCCCCAGCATCAGAAGCCTGCCGGCGAGCACGCTCGACCCGCGGATCAAAATGCGCAGCCGGTTGCATTGGCTGCTAGCCGATCAGGAAGCGCAGCACGTGGCCCCCGGAGCGGCGGCGCTGTTGCTCGACCAGGAGGGGTTTGTCACCGAAACCAGCACCGGCAATCTCTTTGTCGTTCGACAGGGACAGCTGTGGACTCCCGCAGTCGAAAAGACACTGGCGGGAATCAGTCAGGCGGAGTTCATTGGTCTGGCTGCCGCAAGCGGAATCAAATGCCACCGGGCCGATTTGCGACCGGAAGATCTGGCTGCTGCGGAGGAAGTTTTTCTGACGTCGTCGACTTATTGCCTGCTCCCGGTCACCCGGCTGAATGGCGCGATGATCGGGGGGAGCAATCCGCGTCACGTCACCGAGGAGTTAATTCGGTACTGGCAGCGGAAACACAACTTTGATTTCCGTCAGCAGGCATTGGATGCGCTGAAATCGCAAGAAGCTTGAGCCGGGTCGCGCTTGCGTGGTGGAAATACGGATGTCTCGGAGGATCGTCAGAAGGTTCTCGAAACGGGCCCGGCGGCGAAGATCTGAACCGAGCCTTCTGTTTCAACCGGCGTTTGGAACTTTCACGTCCCGCATCCGTTCCCGGGCGCGATGCAGCGTGGGGCCGATGGAATTCTCGGGGATGCGCAGCTGCGTGCTGATTTCGTGGTAGCTCTTCCCCTCGAGGTAAAAGAGCCGCACGATCGCAGCCTCTGAAGGAGAGAGTTGATTGAGCAGCGCGCGCACCTGTTCCGCGTCGGCATGCCCTCCCCCTTCCACACCGTTGACGTGCAGGTTGGAGTGGTGGGCAATGATATGCCCCATCGCTTCCGACTTTCGCCGCTGCACAATGGACTTCACGACAATTCGCCGGGCGACGACTGCCAGATAGGTTGCCAGCGAAGAATGCCCTTTGAAGTGCCGCAGCACGGAAAAGTCATTCTTCAGGAGCGTGACATAGATCTCAGAGCAGAGGTCTTCAATATCGTCCGCGGAAAGCTCGACGCTGCGCACGTAGGCGGTATGACGAATCACGTGGACAAACACGCCGATGAAGCGGTCCACGAATTCTTCCCATGCCCCGGGCTCTCGCTGCAGACAGCGGGCGAGAATCCGGCGATCGGTCTCTACAAAGGGCACGGGACGCACTCCACGCAGGGTGCAGCACCAAGGTGTGCGGCAACAGGGTCGATCCTCAGCGGCATCTGCCGTAATTTTAGAACCCCGGTTCCAGACCGACAACGGGGAACTTTTGCCCCCGCGCGAGCGATTTTTCGAAAAAAATCACGGTGCATGACCAGCCCCGAGACTTTGACAGTGTTTGGAGTTTGCCAAAACCGGCGAAATCCGCATTCTCCGCAGATCCCTGACATCTTTCCTGATCGGACTGCATTGACGCCATCCGGACCTGCCTTTCATAATCCCGCCGTGGCCTGAGGGTTGTACAAGCTCTGTCCTCTGGACACTGTGGGGCTACCCCACGGGCGCTGACATGTTTCCCATTCGATGGAGGAAGATTGTCACCGGAATGCAGATTCCGTTGCAATCTTCGCCACAGGATTCGTTGTCCAGCCCTCCGGCCATCCTGATATAGAACGATCCACTTGCCATTCGAGGAAGTGGGGCGAGTCGCGAAGTTGGAGAATTCCTCCATTCCAGAACGGATCTCAGACTGTCGTCCTGCGGCAAATTGAATGACGCCCGCCGACACCGCACAGTTGATCCGGGATTCCTCCCTTCGCTCACAGGCCCTCAGACCAGAAGCGTTTTGACCGATGGGACTGTTCGCCTTTCTTCGCCGTCTCTTCGGTGGTTCTCCTCCGGCAGTTCCTCCTGTGCCGGGACCTGTTTCAGATCCGGTCTTCGAACTGCCGTCGCAGCCCGTCCCCGCTCCTTCGCAGGCATTGCCGCCAGAACCTCGAACCGATGTGGCACCCGTCGCCGCCACAACAGCCTCCACGGTCGCCCCGCCGGTTGTGAAATCGGCCCGCTCAGTCCGGGTCAGTGGAACTGTCGCCCGGAGTCACGGCCCGGTGCTGCTTCGCCCCTTGAACTACCAGTCGAGCCTGATCCGGACGCCACAAACCCGCGAAGTCGTGGAAGGACGACCGTACCAGTTCGCCTTCCCGGTCGCCCGCAGCGGACACTTCCTCGATCTGTCGACCGATGTCGATCAACGTTGGCTGGATTACTTCGGACTGCCGCTGTTGCGGACGCCGGATGACGTCGCCGACTGGCTGGAGATTCCGATCGGTCAGCTGGCCTGGCTGACTCACCGCAGCCGACCGGGGCATCGCCCGCAGAGTGCGTCGGAATCCCATTATGTGACGAGCTGGATTCCCAAGCGAAGTGGCGGCTGGCGACTGCTCGAAGCCCCGAAGCCGTTGCTGAAGCAGGTCCAGCAGCAGATCCTTCGCGAGATTCTCGACAAAGTCCCCGCACACCCGGCCGCGCACGGGTTCGTTCAGAACCGCTCGATTCTGACAAATGCCGAACCTCACCTGCGGCAGCGATTCGTGCTCAAGCTCGACCTGTCCGACTTCTACACCACCGTCCGCTATTCCCGCGTCGTCGCGATTTTTCGAAGCCTGGGATTCAGCCGTGAAGCCGCGATCTGGCTCGCCCGCCTGACGACCGCTGCCTTGCCGTGGAACAGCACCGCGCCTGCTGCGGTCACCAACCTGAAACGATTCACCGCCGCGCACCTGCCGCAGGGGGCGAGCACCTCACCAGCCCTCGCCAATCTTTCCGCCTTCAGCCTCGACGTCCGGCTGGCAGGGCTCGCAGAGGCCTATCGACTGAACTACACCCGTTACGCGGACGACCTGACCTTTTCCGGCAGCGGACTCTCCGTCCCGGCACTGCGGGAAGTGATCCCGTTGGTCCGGCGCATCGTCTGTTCCGAGCGTTTCTTTCTCAATTCGAAGAAGCTGCGGATCGTGAGAAACTGTGAACGGCAGGTTGTCGCGGGGGTCGTCGTGAATCAGCGACCGAATATTTCGCGGCCGGAATATGACAAGCTGAAGGCGATCCTGCACAACTGCGTGAAGCAAGGGCCCGCCGGTCAGGGTATGGCTGATCACCCGGACTTTGCGGCGCACCTGCGAGGGCGGATCGCCCATGTCATGCAATTGAATCCACAACGGGGGCGAAAGCTTCTCGCGATTTACGAGCAGATCAACTGGAACCGATAAAAGGGCAGATGGCTCTCTCCAGTCCCCGCGCAGCGAGCGTTTTGCTTAATGAAATGCTCATTTCCGCGTGGCGAGATCGGGTCCATCAAAAGCAAAGATGGTCCTGGATCGTGTCCCCTGCTGGAAAGAGCTCACCGCGCAGGTCACTCCGGGACCGATTTTCCCGGACAGGTGTCTGTGACAGGGAGAGCAGGCAGAGGACCGCCGGAGGGAGTGACGGATGAGCCAGACCGCTGCCGATCCATTTGTCGCGCCCATTCCCCGCGGCACCCGCATTCTGCAGGCGACCTTGCGGGTGGGGGTCGCCGTGCAGTGCTTTGGTCTTGCGATCTCCGTTTTGGTCCTGCGGGGCGAATCACCGCTGGTTACGTGGTGTGTCCGGCATGCGGAACTGAATCCGGCTGGCGGCCTGCTTGTCGATCGACGGCTGGCGATGGCGGTGGCGATTGCCGGGTGCTTCTCGCTGCTGCGGCCGGCGTGGTTCGTGCTGGTTCCGTTGGGAATCTTTCAACTGCTGCAGGGCGGTTTTGCGGCACTGCTGGCCGAGTCGGGGACGGGACTCCTCATCTTCTGTGAACAGGCGTGTCGCGTCGCACTGCCGTTCGGCTTGCTGCTGATCGATTTCTGGCCCCCTGCCATGCGTCCCTCGCTGGCGTTGAATCGACTGGCCGTTTTGCTGTTGCGGCTGGCGACCATCGTCGCTGCGGTCAGTTGGGGGATTCACGCGCTGATCCAATATCAGCGTGGGGGAGATCTGGTCGTCTGGCTGCAGTTGACCTGTTCGAAGTTGTTACAGCGAGACGTCGAGGCCAGCACGGCACAGGCGGGGTTGGCGGTCCTCGGGGCCATCTGTATCGCCGGGGGGCTCTGTCTGGCACTCTCTCGCAACCGGCTGGTGGCAGGCGGGTTGAGCGGGTGGGGCTTCCTGCATGCCTTCTCGCAGGTGATCGCCGCGGGAGGAGCCGGGGCCGGACTCGCACTCGCCGGTTTTGGTGATGGAGTTGCCCCGCTGGTGGTGCTGTTGTTCTGGATGCTGACGATAAAAGAACATGGCCCCACCTACCTGACGGAACCCTCCCCTGCCCCATCGCGGCGGTGAACGACAGCTCCCGTCGCTCCCGGCCACAACTGTTGGCGAAACCCCGTTGTCGGGGGTGTTTCGACGGTTGATCAAACGGCTGCAGCGGCTGAGCTTCTGTCTGAACAGCAAGCATCCCGAACGGTTTTGACCCGCATCGATCCCCCTTCAAACCTGTGGGTCGACGCTCTCCCCGGGACCGCAGCGTTGAAGAGGAGTCGACATCACTAAGGGAGGGCCTAGGAAATCAGGCTGCGCCAGAGACTTCTCGGGTTCGGCGAGGCTTCTGTGGGGTAGCAGGAAACAGGTCAGGGAAAAATCCGGCACACCGAATGCTTTCCGTACTCTTCAGCGGGGCAAGCCCGCTTTGCGCTCGTCTGACGCCATTGTTTCACCCCACAGCCGGGGAGGAGTTGACCGTGAAAACGTTTCGGTGCAGCTGTGGAAACCCCCTCTTCTTCGAAAATACTCAGTGCGTGAAGTGTGGCCTGGAGACAGGTTTTTGTCCGCAATGTCGACAAATCTCTTCGCTGACAGCGATTGGCGACAATCTGTACACGTGCGGTCAGGGGGGCTGTGGGGCGACGTTGTCCAAGTGTCACAATTATCAGGTCGAGAATGTCTGCAACGCCTGCGTCACGGTGGGTGAGTCCTCTGTTCCCGATGCGTTGTGCGAATTCTGCTCGCTGAATGACATGATCCCGGATTTGAGCGTCGAGGGAAACAGGCTGAAATGGGCTCGCCTCGAGGCGGCCAAGCGCCGCGTGCTCTATGCGATTCGGTGGCTGGGACTTCCTGTCGGAACTCCGGAAAACGGCGTCATGCCGTTACGATTTGATTTTCTGGCCGACGCGGAACGGCCGGTATTCACCGGTCATGATACTGGACGGATTACGATCAACATTCGTGAGGCAGATGATGTCGAACGCGAGAAGGCCCGCGTTCAGTTTGCCGAGCCGCAGCGGACTCTGGTGGGGCATTTCCGGCACGAACTGGGGCATTATTACTGGGAAGTCCTGATTCCCGGTGGGCGGGAAGACGAGTACCGTGCGCTCTTCGGCGATGAGCGCAGCCCGACCTATGCAGAAGCATTGGCCCGCTATTACGAATCGGGGCCACCAGCCAACTTTCAGGAGAATTTCGTTTCCGCCTATGCCTCGATGCATTCGTGGGAAGACTTCGCCGAGACGTTTGGCACTTATCTCGACATCGTGAGTATTCTGGACACGGCGAACCAGGTCAGTGCCCGCGATTTTCAGGGGACAGAGTGTTCCAAGATGATCAGCGATTACCAGCGGGTCGGGATTCTGGCGAACGAATTGAACCGTGAAATGGGATTGAAAGATCTGGTGCCGGAAGTGTTCGGTCCGAAAGTGGCCGAGAAAATCTGCTACGTGCATCGGCTGGTTTCATCGAATGCCGCGATGCAGCCTGCGGTTGCGAGCGTCGGTTAGGGCAGGTTGCTACGCCTGATGCCCGCGCGGCAGGCGTTGCGGATACTGGCATGCTGGTCTCCGCCAGGCGCGGAGGGGGTAATCAAAAGTTAAAATCCTCTCAGAGGCGAGTCCGAGAGTCCCCCAACGAGATTCCAACATTTCTTCGCGGCGGTTGAGAGCAGAGAGCTTTCGACCGGCCGCGTTTCTTGTTTCATCAGATGGATTGTTCTGACCGGTTCGCAAGCCGGTGTGTGAGGAGCGACGGGCCCGTCGGTCCGCGCGGGGACCTCTGGAAACCGCGGAGTCTGAATTCGCGCCCCGTTTCGTCTTGCCGGGTGCCGAACTGCCCCCGGGGGGCTCTCTCAGTTCATACCGTCGGCCGGCCAGGGCACCGACGCTATCTGCCGTCCCGCTGACGGCAATGTCTTCTGTTTGTAGACACTCGCAGAACCCGTCCAGCGGCAGGAACTGCCGATCGTCCACAGATTGACTGCGGTCCAGTTGTAAGGTCGCCATCTGGACACGTTGGTCATGGCAAGGCTTACAAAGTCGACGGCACTTTTCTGTCAACCCCAAATCTGTCTTGGAGAAAAGATGTTCTTTAAGTTGTTTTGTGGTGGTTGGTTGTGTTTTGAGTGTGCGTTTGCTGAGTCTCTTCGGCACGCGTCGTGCATTAGGCCTTCAGAGGATGGCGAGAGGTTGAGTCAAGTGCAGTTCCTCGCCACGACATGACAAAATCTGTCAATTTTTCCAAGGACAAGGAGTTCGACAATGTTGGTTTTAACGCGCAAGCAAGGTGAAACGATCCGCATCGGTGATTCAATTGTCGTCAAAGTGATTTCGTGCGGTCGAGGGAAGGCCAAAATCGGAATCGACGCCCCCACCACGGTGCGGGTCATCCGCGGAGAGCTGCTCGATGCTCTCATCAAGTCGAGTGAAGCCGTCACTTCTGAAGTTGTTCACGCCTGATCTCCCGTCTGCTTCTGCCCCTTCCATTTCATACAGGAATGATTCCTATGAAGACCTCACACCCCACGACACGAATCGATTTTCTCTCGTCGCTGATGATCGTCATGGTGATCACGACTCTGGCCGTCGCTCTGTTCGGGCTCCAACCTGTCGACGACCACACGGTCACTCCGCGTCATCCCAATTCTTACGAAGTCCCCACCCGCGTTATTCGCAGCCAGAAGCCGGACACCTTGATCCGCACTGACGAGGGACTCCCCCGCGCCCGTGAAGACGCGGTTCGCACGGCCATTAGCGGAAGTCCCGGAAGGGGGCCCGGCAATGGTTACGGCCCGGCTGCGCCGACCGACGAATCCGATCTCAAAATCAGCAATCGCGCGAGCGATGCCAATATGCTGAGCTTCACACGGCAGACGAGCCTGCAGCAGATGGCGTCCGTGTATCGCGAAGCGTCACAGATGATCGATGCCCGTCACGTCAGCCCGCCCTCTTATGAAGACCGGACCCGTGGTGCGATTGCCGGTGTGATCCGTGCCATTCGCAACGAGACCTTTCTGCGGGTGAATCAGGCTCAGGCCAATCCGCAGGCAATTCAGGCGGTCGAAAGCCAGCTCGTCCAGATTGCCAACAGCCAGCCCGCCCGCGATGCCAATGAAGCGGTGGGGGTGATGCAGTTGACGGCCGAACTGGTCAGCCGCAGCCTCGGGATTCGTCGTGAGGCGGTTGCTGTGGAATTCATGAACGGCACGCTCGATCATCTCGACAAGTATTCCGCCTTCCTGCCGGAAAGTTCCGGGGGGCGTCCGGGGGCCGCGATCGAACCCTATCGCACTGTCGGACTGGAAGAGCATGTGGTCGGCATCGGTGTGGAGCTGAAGGCCCATCCGGAAGGGGTGGAGATTGTCAGTGTGATTGAAGGAAGTCCCTCCGAGCAACTGGGACTCCGCGAAGGAGACCTGATTGTCACCGTCGGACAGCAGCCGGTCGGCGGCAGGACTTTGAACGAGATCGCCGATCGTCTGGCAGGCCCGGCAGGTTCCTCCGTCACCATCGAAGTGGTGCGGGATGGCCGGAAATTCCGCGGGACTCTGGTTCGTCGCAAGTTTTATGTCAGCAGTGTCACGGGGGCGAAAATGATCGATCCTGCCGGCCAGATCGGCTACCTGCGGATGAAGCAGTTTTCGGCTTCGTCCGCTCAGGATCTCGAAAAGGCCTTGTGGTCCCTGCACAATCAGGGGATGAAAGGTCTAGTGCTGGACCTGCGAGGAAACCCTGGGGGGCTGCTCGACGTCTGTATCGCGGTCACCGATATGTTTCTCCCCTCGGGAGTGATTGTCTCGACGAAGGGGCCGAATGCATCGGACAACTCGACGGAGATGGCCAAGTATGAGAAGACCTGGGGCGTTCCGCTCGTGGTATTGCAGGATGAATATTCCGCCAGTGCCAGTGAAATTTTTGCCGCGGCGGTTCAGGACAATCGTCGCGGGGTGATCATCGGTCGGAATTCCTACGGAAAAGGGACCGTGCAGACACACTTTCCCATGCGGACGGTTTCCGCCACCCTCAAGCTCACAACGGCGAAGTTCTACGCTCCGTCCGGTCGGGAGATGGCGGGTCAGGGAGTCACACCGGACGTCCCGGTGAATGCTCCGGCCAGTGGAACGCGAGGGACCGTGAACGATACCGATCTGCAGGTCGCCGTGCAGGTCTTCCGTGAAGGGACCCCGTCGAACCTGGCCGCAATGTCGGGAAATGGACAGGCTCCCCGGTCGATCGGACAGTTCTATCGCCAGCTGGGACCGACACAGAACCCGCAATATCCCGGACAGAATCCTTACGGAATTCCGCAACAGCAGCCTCAGCAGTACCAGTTCCCGGTTCAGCAGGGGCAGCCTTATCAGGTCGGCTACCCGCCGCTGCAGATGAATCCGGGTTATCCGGGAGCGGGGCCCAACCTGAATCGGAACATGTTTCAGGCCCGCGATCCCCAGGTTCGTGAGTACTGAACTCGGCCCGATCCGCGGAGACTTTGGCAGGCTGAGCAGGGTTTCGCCGACGGACCTGCTCCCGGCCATCAGGGAGCGCGAGTCCCTCGGCGAACCGTCACGACAGCCGCTTTGCGATCGCAAGGCGGCTGTTTGTTTTGCGAGTGTCTGCGGGCGCACTCGGCTGGCAATCCTCCGGATGGGGAGGTTGTGAGCGTTGCAACGCTCGCGGGAGGGAGAGCGGCTCGAGCCGCCTCTTCTCCTTCGTGCCCCTGCAGCAGTCAGTTCGTTGGTGGAAAGGCTCGCATTTGCGGGTCGAGAGCTGAGCCAATCCGGAGTGAGAGTGCTCACTGTCTGCTCGGATGCAGACTGACATGAATTCGATTCTGGACAGGAAGTTCACAATTGTGCATGATGCGTCCAGTCTGGCGCCCAGGCTCGGGAGATGACGAGCCTACACGAGCGGCGTCCTGTCTGTCGCTGTCGACGTTCCCGCGCCGGGTACCTGCTCATGATGATCCTGATTGTTCTCTCGTCCGCAGTGATTCTGACCATCGCCTATGTCACGTACGGTCCGATCCTGACCCGGCTGTTGCGGCTGAATGACAAGAATGTCACACCCGCTGTCGAGCAGCGCGACGATGTCGACTATGTTCCAATCGGGAAAGGTCCGCTGCTGAGTCAGCACTTTTCGGCCATTGCCGCCGCGGGACCGATTGTCGGGCCGATTCTGGCCGGGGCGATGTTCGGCTGGCTGCCGGCGTTGATCTGGATTCTGGTGGGCTCGATTTTTGTCGGCGGGCCGCACGACTTCACCGCGATTGTGGCCTCGATCCGGCACCGGGGACGTTCCATCGCGGAAGTGGTCCGCGAACATATGAGTACCCGAGCCTTTCTGCTGTTCCTGATATTCGTCTGGCTGGCACTGGTCTATATCGTTGTCGCATTCGCCGATATTACGGCAGCTTCGTTTATCGGCGTGCAGGAACTGGAGAACGGACAACAGGTTTCCGGGCCGGGGATTGCCACCTCGTCGCTGCTGTATCTGGCGCTCCCCATTATCATGGGGTTGCTGGTCCGTTACACGAAACTGACCGAAGGCTGGGCCACGCTGATTTTCCTGCCGCTGGTGGGGGTGGCCATTGTGGTCGGCCAATCGATTCCGTTCGATGCCGCAGCTCTGGTGCGGTATTTCCGTCCCGAAATGTCGGTGGCCGACTCGCTTGTTGCCGCACACCAGGGGTGGGACGTAGCGCTGCTCATCTACTGTGCGATCGCTTCTGTCGTGCCGATGTGGTTGCTGCTGCAGCCTCGCGGCATCCTGGGAGGATACTTCCTGTACGTGGCGCTGGGGGTGGGGGCCCTGGGACTGCTGGTGGGGAACGAATCGATCCAGTTGCCCGCTTATTCGGGCTGGACCGCTGCGAACGGCTCAACACTGGTGCCGGTGCTGTTTATCACGATTGCCTGCGGCGCCTGTTCCGGGTTTCACGGTCTGATTGCATCGGGAACGACGTCCAAGCAGCTGCGGGTGGAGAGTGACGCCAAGCCGGTCGGGTACGGGGCAATGCTGCTGGAAGCGATGGTCGCGATCGTCTCCCTCTGCTGCGTGATGCTGCTGGCTCCGGGGCATGAGCTGCTGGCCAATCCGAAGCCGAACTTCATCTATGCCCGGGGCATTGGGATGTTCATGGAGAAGCTGAACGTGCCGGCCGCTCTGGGCGTTTCTTTTGCACTGATGGCCTTCACGACCTTTGTCTACGACACGCTGGATGTCTGCACTCGCCTTGGGCGTTATATCATTCAGGAATTGACCGGAATGAGCGGCAGTGCAGGTCGCTGGATCGGAACTCTGGTGACCGCGGGGGCACCGGCGTTTTTCGTCCTGCAGACCGTGACCGATGCGAATGGCAAGCGGATTCCCGTCTGGCAGGCCTTCTGGGCTCTCTTCGGAGCCAGCAATCAGCTACTGGCGGCGTTGACCCTGCTCTGCGTGACGGTCTGGTTGTGGCGCACCCGCCGGGCGATGTGGGTCTGGTTAGTCACCGGAATTCCGATGGTATTCATGTATGTCATGAGCACGCTCGCCCTGGCCGATATGATCCGTCAACACTTCAAAAACGGCATGACGAGTAATCCCGTCGCCTGGGTGGCGGTGCTGCTGGTGATTCTGGCGGCGCTGATGCTGATCGAGGCGATCCTCGCGCTGCGTGGACCGCGGCAACCGATGGTCGACCAGGCACTCGCCCCGGAGGCGACAGCCTGAGCCCGGCCCGGGCGAGCCTGCGGAAGCTCGCAGAACGCGCGATTCTGATCCCGTCGGTTGCGACTACTGACGATTCCAGCCGGGAACGTATTGATCACTGAAGAGCAGCTGCAGCTGCTCAGCGCGGTTCTCGGTCTGACTGGCCACAATCTGGATGGCGTCGGCGATCAATTCCAGTCGCCGATCCCCGTCGAGCTGCTCACGTCCCGGGGAACGGTCCAGTCGATCGAACTGGGCTGCCAGATCGAGGAGTCCGCAGCGGATTTCCAGATAGTGGCGATCAAGAACTTGCTGGGCGGTTTGCTGTGACATCGCGTGCTCCGCGGGACTGGAGAAGGACTTCAGGTGTTTCGTGACTCATCGCCCAACGGACCGTGCTCCCCAGGACCGTCCAGGGATCGGCCGACGATCGCAGGCCGGGACGTTCCATGAGCTTTGACGTTCCAGGTGCTTTATTGTCGACGGGGGATGCGGACCGGCACTCCCCCTTGCTGCAGGGCCGCTTTCGTTTCCGCAATTGTGAATTCACCATAGTGAAAGATGCTCGCTGCGAGCGCCGCACTGGCACCGCCGATGGTGACCGCCTCCAGCAGATGCCGTGGGTCCCCTGCTCCACCGCTGGCGATCACCGGAATCTGAACGGCGTCGGAGATGGCGCGGGTGATCTCCAGATCGTAACCGTCCTTTGTACCGTCGGCGTCCATGCTGGTCAGCACGATTTCCCCGGCTCCGAGGCGTTCGACTTCTTGAGCCCACGCGACGGCATCGAGTCCGGTCGGTTTGCGGCCGCCGTTGATATGCACATCCCAGACCACCTGTGTCGGACGGGGCTCGAGACCCTCAAACTTCCTGGCGAATGATCCGGTCGGCAACGGTCGGGGCCGAACCCGTAGAGATTCGGGCTGCGCGGCGGCCGCTTCACCCAGATCGCCGCCGGTGAGTGGAACCCGCTTCGGGTCGATGTTGACGACAATACATTGATTCCCGAACCGCAGCGCCGCCTCCCGGACAAACTCGGGGTCCTTCACCGCCGCGCTGTTGATAGAGACCTTGTCGCAGCCCGCCTTGAGCAGTCGGCGAATGTCTTCGAGCGTGCGGATTCCCCCACCGACCGTCAGGGGCATGAAACAGACTTCGCTGGTCCGGGAGACGACATCGAGAATGATGTCCCGCTGCTCGTGGCTGGCGGTGATGTCCAGAAAGACCAGTTCGTCGGCCCCCTCCGCTTCGTAGCGGGCGGCGACATCGACCGGGTCACCGGCATCACGCAGATTCAGGAAATTAACCCCTTTCACGACGCGGCCGGCGTGAACGTCGAGGCAGGGAATGATCCGTTTGGCAAGCATGGGTTCAGGCTGTGGTCTGGAGTCGGTCGCAACCGGGGACGTCATCGGTTCGCTGTGGTCTGACGGACAGGACAACCGGCTTTCCAGCGGGTTCAGGTCGGGGGAAGCCGGTTTCACTCTCCGATCGGGGCCCGGGCTGGCAAAAGCTGCTGATCGGTCGACCGGACAGCGGAGAACGACCAGTTTAGCCGCTCTTCGGGAGGAACGGAATTTGACGGCTGGAAAGACAATCTCCATACTCCGGAAACCAGTTCCGTCCCTTCGCATCAAGGATGTATGACGTGTTCGATCCCGCTCTCTTTCAGCGTTCAGCAGATATTCGCGGCCTGTATCCCAATCAGATCAACGAAGAGCTAGCCTGGTTCACCGGCCGCTATCTGGCCGAGAGCCTGAAAGAACTGCTGAAAGGCACCGCCCCGAAGATCATTGTGGGGCGCGATGGACGGGTGTCGTCACCCGCGATTTATTCCGCTCTGATTCAGGGAATCGCCAGTGTGGGAGTCGCTGCCATTCCCGCCGGGCTGGCGACCACCGACATGATTCAGTGGGCCGTCGGTTCCGGGCAAGATGGTGCTAATGCCGGTGCCATGGTGACCGCTTCGCACAACCCTCCGGAATACAACGGCATCAAGATGGTGGTCAAAAGTGCCGAGACCGGCAGTGTCGACGTGCTGCGACCGGCAGATCATCTGGCTGGCCGCTTCGCCAAGGACGGCAGCAACGCCAGTGCTGCCACCCCCGCCTGTCACCCGTTTCCGCAGCAGAGCCGGCTCGACCTGCAGGAAAAATTTGTCGACGCCGCTCTCGACCTCTCCGACCGACTGGGCAAGGCATCGGGCAAAATCGTGCTCGATCCGGGGAATGGCGTGGGGGGCCTGTTTCGCCCACTGCTGAAGAAACAGCTGGAAAAACGGGGGGCTCAGGTCGAACTGCTGGCGGTTGCCGAGCGGATCGATGGAACATTCCCGACCCGTCCCTCCAACCCCGGTCTGCCGGGAGCGGTCAAGCTGCTGCAGGAAACCGTCATCGCGGAAGGCGCACGCTTCGGAGCCGCTTTCGACGGTGATGCCGACCGCGTATTTCTCGTCGACGAGTGGGGACAGTTCGTCTCGGGCTCGGTCCTGCTGGCGGCGTTGGCCCGCAACCTCGTGCAGAAAAACGGGGGCAAGGGAGCCGTTGTGTATTCGGCTGTTTCGTCCTGGATCGTTCCGGAAACAGTGCGGGCGGCGGGGGGAACGCCGATTCTCTGCCGCGTGGGGCAGGATGCCGCCAAAGTGGCGCTGACCAAAACCGACGCCGTCTTCGGGGGGGAATCGTCAGCACACTACAACTTCCCGGCCGCCTACTGTCTCGATTCGGGGCTGTTCGCCATGGTGGTCTTCTGGGACATGCTGCTGGAAACCCAGCTCAGCTGTTCACAGTTACTGGGACAGTTGAAGCCCTGGCCGAACAGTGGCGAGCTGAACCTGAAGGTGGAGTGCAGCGACTGGAAGGCGATGAGCGCCGAAATTATCAGTACCATCAAGGCCGAGAACGGCGTCGAGACCGCGAACAATTATGTTCTCGATATCGACGGCGTGAGTGTCTTCCATCCCCGTGTGCCGCAGTATCAGACTGTGAATGATGTTTTCAAGATTGACCCGCAGGGTGACCCCGAGGGCAAGATTTATCGCGAAGTGCAGAACTACACACCCGAGTGGTGGTTCAACGTGCGGGCCTCGAACAATGAACCGCTGTTGCGGTTGAACGTCGAAGCCCGTGATGCCGGAGAAGTGGCCGGTCGGGCCTATTCGTTGATCTCCCGCGTGCGGGAGATCGCGGGTGAGCGTGCGAAAATCACCGTGCAGGACTGGGGCAATCTGAAGTCGTGAAACGGACCCGAACGGGAGGTGACCCATGCGCAGAATTTCATCGACGGCGACTTCCCTCTTTCAATGGATTCCCGTTGCCCTGTTTGCCCTGTTGGGCTGCCTGGTGGCGGGGACCAATGTCGCCGCGATGAACGGCAGGGTTCCGTTCGGATTGGTGCTGATCATCCTGGTGCAGTCCTCGATCATTGGTGGCGTGATCTACGTGATCGCGAAGGTGCTCGTGTGGCCGCTGGCGGATGAAGTCTCGATCGATGATGAGCACGACGAACTGATCGCTCGCAAGCGAGGGGTCGAGGTGCGGGTGCCGATCCGGGAGATTATCAATGTCGATTCCACGGTCCTGATGAATCCCGAGAGAATCACCCTGCTGCTTGAACAGCCAACGGCGCTGGGGCGGGAGATTGTCTTTACTCCTCCGCTGCTGCTGAGCCGGGGTCTCTCGATGAAACGTCATCCGATCGCGACGGAGCTGATCGCCCGCGCCCGCGGTGTGGACGATTTGTGAGCGGTGCAGATTTTAACGCGATGCCAAGGGTGATTGATCACGATGTTGAAGCTCGAAGCGGCTTCGCTGGCCGAGACACAGCGAATCGGTCACGCGCTCGCGGGGGTCCTGCAGGCGGGAGATGTCGTCGAACTGAACGGCGACCTCGGCGCCGGGAAGACGCATCTCGTGCAGGCCATCGCCGCCGGACTGCAGGTGACGACCGATTTCGTTCATAGCCCGACGTTCGTCCTGATTCAGGAATACGACGGCCGACTGCCGGTCTGTCATATTGATGCCTACCGTCTGAATGACGTCGACGAGTTTCTGGAGCTGGGGGCGGATGAACTGCTGGGGGCGGATAATGTCTGCCTCATTGAATGGGGAGAGCGGGTGCGAGAGGTGCTCCCCCGGGACCGGTTGACCGTTGAAATCCGGACAACCGGCGAATCCTCCCGCGAATTCCTGCTGCAGTCTTCCGGTCGTCGCAGCGAACGGATTGTCGAGGAGCTGGCGCAGCCGGATTCTCGCCTCGCCGACCTGATCCGCAGCTGAGGAACCGGCTCCCGGGCAATCGCTTGCAGTCGCATGCAACAATGACGAAACTGGACGCCCGTATCACCTCTTCCGACGGACCCACAGCGCCATGACTGATTCTCTCGAAGCGTCTCTCTTTCAGGAACTCGAACAGCTGGTCCTGATCGACCCTCATACGCACATCAATCCGCACTCGCCCGCTTCAAAAACGCTGGCGGACATTATGGGGTATCACTATTACACCGAGCTGGCTCACTCCGCGGGCCTGCCCAAGGCGCAGATCGAAGGGGCGGAAATTACCCCGAAGGAGAAAGTCGGCCGCATCGTCGAGAAGCTGACCGACCTGGACAACACGATTCAGGTCAGCTGGCTGCTGGATATCTGCCGCGAGTTCTTCGGCTTCCAGGAAGATCGCATTACCAAGGACAACTGGGAGTCGCTGTACGATACCGCTGAGCAGAAGATGGCTCAGGAGGACTGGGAACAGCAGGTGCTCTCCCACAGCAAGCTCGAAAAAGTCTTTCTGACCAACGATTTCGACGATCCGTTGACCGGCTTCGATACGACGAAATACATCCCCTGCCTGCGGACGGATGATCTCGTCTTCCATTTCCTGAAGAAGGCGACCCGCGATCGTCTGACCGCCGCTTCGGGAATTGAAGTCGGCGATGCCAATACGCTGAAGGAAGCCATCGGCAAACTGTTCCAGCACTTTGTGAAGAACAACGTCAAGGCCTGTGCGATTTCTCTGCCGCCATCGTTCACTCCGACCAAGGTCGATCCCGGTGCCGCTTCCGCGATTCTGAAGCGGGCCGTGAAGGGGCAGCGGCTGACCACTTCTGAGCAGGAGATGCTCTCGTCGTTCACCTTCTGGACGATCACGGAGTTCTGTGAAGCCCATCAGCTGCCGTTCGACCTGATGATCGGTGTGAACCGCCGGGTCTATGAAGACGGCGTGTTTCAGGGGCAGGACCTGTTTGACATGCGGGTCTCGCTGATTCAGTACAAAGAGCTGTTTAACGCGTTTCCGAAAGTGGTCTTCCCGGTTTCAGTCCTCGGTTCCGTTAGCAATCAGGAACTGGCGAGCTACGCCTGGATCTTCCCCAACGTGGTGACCAACGGGCACTGGTGGTACGCAAATATCCCCGGCTATATCGAGTCGGACACCCGCAACCGTCTGGAAGCGGTCCCGCGCAGCAAACAGATCGGTTACTACAGCGACATGTACAAATTGGAATTCGCGCTGCCGAAGTTCCGGATGTACCGCCGGGTGCTGGCACACGTGCTGTCGCGCGATTTCGTGCGGGCTCGGGGCTGGACCGAAGAAAAGGCACTCGCGCTGGGCAAACAGATCCTGCGCGGGAACGTGGAAACGATCTTCAAGATGTGAAACCTGGCAATCCGCTCTGCTCAAGGCGGCAGTCACCAGATTTCAAAGTAAGATAAAGCAGCGGCGGGAATCGCGTGGCAGTTCGCACGGTTCCCGTCCTTTGATTCCGGAGTTGCTCAATTCCGGCAGGTTTGCAGTCAGGGGACTCCACGGCGATGAACAAGCTCATTCTTCTCCAGGAAGGACAGGCGACCCCGTTCAATCTCGATCGGGACGAGATGTTCATCGGTCGGCTCCCCGAGTGTGAGATCCAGCTCCCCTCGAATATGGTCTCCCGGAAGCATGCCCGGGTCTATCTGGAGGGGGGGAGCTACCTGATCGAAGATCTCGGCAGCGGGAACGGAACGTTCGTCAACGGTCAGAAGATCGCCGGCCCGCATCGCCTGAAGTCACAGGACCGGTTGAAATTTGGGCCGATTCTGGTCCGCTTTGAAGCCGATCCGGCTCTCCATGGAGCGGGGGACGATTCCGCCATCTCTGCCCTGCATCACGCGCAGCGACTGACCGGCGGCTTTCAGATCAGCGATGACAACTCGTCGTCGACCATCATGGGGAGCCTCGACAGCTCCGGAGGTTTCGGACTGCTTGACGTCCGTCCGCAGGAAAAGCTGAAGGCCATTCTGGAAATCAGCCGGTCGCTGGCGGGAACGCTCGACGTCGAGAAACTGCTGCCGAAGATTCTGGATTCGCTGTTCACGATTTTTCCCGCAGCGGATCGCGGCTGCATTCTGCTGAAAGATCCCCGCAGCGGCGAAATGGTTCCCCGGGCGATGAAGCATCGCCGTCCGGATGAAGATTCCTCGGTCAAACTGAGCCGGACGATTCTGAACAACGTGCTCACCCAGAAGAAAGCGATTCTTTCGGCCGATGCGGCGAGCGATGGCCGGTTTGACGCCAGCGAATCGATTTCCGCCCTGACAATCCGTTCGATGATGTGTGTCCCCATGCTCGATCTGCAGGGGGAGCCGGTCGGCGTGATTAACATCGACACGCAAAATCCGCTCACGCAGTTCAAGAGTGAAGATCTCGACATCATGGTGGCCGTCGCCGGACAGGCGGCACTCAGCTATGAAACTGCGAAGTTGCTGAATTCTTACGTACAGAAGCAGAAGCAGGACAACGAAATGAACATTGCCCGCAATGTTCAGCATGCCCTGCTCCCGGAACTGCTTCCCGAGATCGGGGGCTATGAGTTCTTCGCGTCTTATGATTCCGCACAGGCGGTCGGGGGGGACTATTACGATGTGATCCCGACTCCAGACGGGAAGATCTGGCTGGCGTTCGGTGACGTCGCCGGAAAGGGAGTCCCCGCCTCGCTGGTGATGTCCCGGATGTCGAGCGTCGTGCGGAGCGTCAGCGACTTCGTGACGAGTGCCGCGGAAGCGGTCGGTCGCATTAACGATCACATGTGTGCCAAGGCTGTCGAAGGCCGATTCATCACATTCGTGCTGATTATTCTGGACCCGAAAAACAACAAGATGACCTGGGTCAACGCGGGGCATATGGCTCCGATCGTTCGCAAGGCGGACGGCACGCTGGAAGAAATCGGGAACGATGCGGTCGGCGTTCCAATCGGTGTGATCTCCGGATTCCCATACGAAGAGCTGGAGCGTGATCTCAATCCGCAGGAGACCGTTGTGATCTATACCGACGGTGTCAGCGAAGCGATGGACCCCAAGAATGCCCTGTACGGGATCGATCGGCTGATGAAGTTCATCGAGACCGGTGCCCGTAAGCCTTCCGATCTGGGCGTGGCCATCCGGGAAGATGTCCGCAAGCATGCCAACGGTCGGGAGCAGAACGACGACATCACGCTGATGGTGTTCGGCCGCGTCTGACAAATTGGCGTGTTTGAGGGGAGTGGGGTGCCTGTGACTGCCTCGCTCTGCCCCCCTGGTACGGCGCGGGTGGTCTGAATTGCCGCAGTTGGTGCTATCGCCCGGATTTCTCCAGCGGGAGTGCTGAGACCGGTCAGGAAAGCGGTGCGACTGACTCTCCGCCGGAACTTTTCTTTGTAGATTCCCTATTCTTCCTGTCTGGTCTATCCGGACTTCGGGCGATTCGAATCACCACTCCAGACCGGACATCCGATACCAATGGAGAGACACGCCCAGACGGCGTTGTTCAGGTGCGGAGTCACCCCGTTAGAGCAGACCGCTCCTTCTTCGGTTCATACTGAAAATCCTTCGATGATCGATGGATTGCGGCCGGGAACGGGCGAGCCAATCCGACGTACGCGCTCTCGAATCCAGGACGGAAACCCAAACGATGTTGCGCAACCTGAATTTCTTTCCCATTCTCCTTCTCGCCACGCCGGTGTTGCTGATGCCGGCGGTCTCCGTGGCTCAGATGGTCCCGGGGACGGGAACCCTGATCAACACCGATGATTTCGAGAACGAGAACTTCAACTACGTCCACAACTGGCCGAAGAGCAGTAAAGAAGAAGACAATCAGACCCGTCCGCCGATGGGGCATTCGAATAACAATATGTGGCTGGAAAGCCCGAAGCGGGGTTCTCCCGATTCGATCAAGCGGGTGGAAACGCCCGCTGGCGGCATTCCCGGGAGCAAGGGAGCCCTTTACCTGCGGACCCGTGATTCCGGCATTCCCGGCAGCCCGGGTTACAATCTGCGCCGAACGGATGAAGAGCGAAAGAACTTTGCTCAGGACGACTTCATCATGGCTGCCAAGCCGATGTCCGTCTCCAGCTCGCCGAGTTGCGTGATCCGGATCTATCTGCCGGAGTGGGAGCAGTGGGAACAGCGGATGGGTGTCTCCTTCGGCTTCCGGGCCGGAATGCAGGGACCGCAGGAAAAGACCAAAACGGTCAGCATGGGCAAGCGGCTGTTCAAAGGCCGCCGCACGGAAACCGTCACCGAGATGGAACCCTACTACCCCGGCTTCTTCATCCAGTACGTTCCGGCCACCGAGCCGAGCAACAAATCCGGCAAGCCGTATGCGGTGCTGCTGCTGCGTGCCGATGAACGGGGCCACGAGATGCAGGGGCCGGTCATCGACAAGACCGGCTGGTGGACGCTGGGAATGTCGGTCACCCCCGATGCCCGCGTGCACTACTACGCCCATGCCGGCGTGGAAGACCTGACCGCCGCCGACTATATCCGGTCCTCCCTGCCCTACGGCATTCGGGGAACCTTCTTCAACACGATCTTCTTCAATGTCTGCTCAGCAGACGACGGCAAGACCTGGTCGACGCCGTGGATTATTGATGATCCGAAGGTCTACAACGGATCGGGAGCTCCGATTCAGCAGGCCTCACGCCGCTGATTGAGAGGCCGCCTGGCACTTGAGAGAGCCGCATGCAGATCGCACGCGGCTCTTTTTGTTGGTATTTGGAGCTCCCAGGATATCCCCTTTCGCAATGAGTAGGCGGAGCGGTTCGAGCTCATTGTCCACCAGTCTGCTACGGGGATCCGCTCACCAGAAGTCGCCATCGACGACCACCAACGTGGTCTCGGGGTTTTCAGGTCGAATGAATCGATCCAGGTAACTCTTCGCAAATTCTTCACGCTCCGCAACGGTCTCTGAGGACCCCCCCTCCACCCCGATCTCTCCCACTGAATACCAACCGGAGTCGTCCAGCACGGCGTAAGTCGAGAACTCCCAGTTCCAACGGAATGCGGTCCTCAAGTCTTCGAGAGTGAAGGGGGTTTGCCCAAGCGGCTCTTCACCACCGACTTCCGATCGCAATCCAATCCGCTCGAGGACTTCGTGCACCGTGCGATACAGGCTTTGCTTGTTTTCTGGAGCATGGATTCGAAGCTGACAATCACTCTCGCGGTCAAAAACGTATTCCGTTGCCGACGGATCGCAGGCTCCCATCCGAGTGAGCCAGGTGACCTGTTCCCAGAATTCGTTGATGGCCGCATCGACCAGGGATGACATCCCTTCAAAATCGACATCTTTGAGCATGGCGATCTCTACTGAACGTGCCCTCTCCTTAACGAGCAGCAGCCCGCTGTAGCGACCACCGATTTTCCAACAATCCCATTTCGCGTTGGGATTGTGCCAAAAGCCGGAAACGCCCGATGTCCGGATCGCGTTCGTTCTTCCCTCGCCATCTTGCCACGAACGCCTCGAAGGTTGCGAATCTTTCCTTGTGCGGAACGGCGCTCCTTGCCAGATGCTCCGGTACTTGTACTTGGAGCTGGCCGTTCCCCCATGCTCCAGGAAGCTGGAATTCTTTGTCGAATGCCATCAGCAGTCGTCCGTCACCTGTGACGACCATGTCCACTGACTCTGTTTCATACTCCGACCGGAAGCTGTCTTCCTGATCCTCAAAGACAAGATATTCCCTGGGGCATTCCTGATCGTTGTTCGACTGAAACGGCGCGAGCAACTCTTTCACCGCGGATTCAACGTCACCACCATGGGCTGCCAGGCGAGCCGGGGAAACTTTGGAGGATAAGGGAGTCAATTCGCCCTTGAAATAGGAACCTGGGGTCGCTGGAGCCAACAAAAAAAGCCACACACCCGAAAGTGCGTGGCTTATGAATTTAACGTCCCAAGAATTGACTACTGCTTCATCGCAGCGGCCAGAATGCGGGAGGTCGATTCCCGCATGATGCGCGGATCGACCATTTCACCCTTAACGAGCGTGTTCCGCACGTCCTTGCCCGAGATGAAGACCGGCTTCTCGTCCTTGTGGTTTTCCATCAGGTCGACGCGGCCCATGGAATCGTAGTAAGCGGCGAAACCAACGTTCACGGGCTTGATCTTCAGGTCGCCATTCAGCTTGTTGAAGATTTCCTGAGCATCGAAGTCGCCCCAGATGGCGGTGCCGTCGTAGTAGGGGACGTCGGCGTGCTTGCGGCCGATCACGATGTGGCTGTAGCCCATGTTCTGGCGGTAGATGCCGTGCATGATGGCTTCTTTCGGGCCGGCGTAGAACATCTTGATGTCCAGGCCGAGCAGCTTCACGCGGTCGGGAACCGATTCGCCGCGCTTCTTCCAGAGTTCCACATCGCTGTCACCGTCGCCCATCTGGCGCTCGGAGATCAGCTTCTCGTAGGTTTCCATACGGACGACGGCGTTGACGTCGTCACCCTTAGTCTCACCGATCAGCGGATTCAGCACAGCGCCGGCGTTCTTGCCATCCTTCAACAGCTTTTCGAGAGCGTACACCAGGGCGTATTCGTGAGCCCGGTGCAGCGGATTGCGGGTCTGGAAGGCGACAGCAGCATCCCAACCGGTTTCGGCCAGCAATTTACGGACTTCGCGCGGAGTCAGCACGTACTGCCCGAACTTCGGGTTCTTCGGCTGCGGCAGGGCGCGAATTGTTCCGCCGATGAGGAAGGCCTTCTCGGCGTCCGGGCCCTTGAGGACCATGTCGGCACCCGGATGATCGACGCGGCCTGTTCCGTAGACGGAAGAGAGATACTTGCACTTATCCCAGGGATAGACATCGCTGACGTCGAGCGTCGCGATGATTTCGCCTTCGGGATTGGTCAGTGCGACCTTCTCACCGACGGCGAGGGTCTTCGCGAGAGCCGCGGTCACCGGGAAGGCGATCGGAATGGTCCAGGCGTATTTCTTGCCATTGGACTCGACCACGGATTCTTCCAGAACCCGGTCGTAGGTCTTGCGATCCATCGGGCCGGTCAGCGGGCTCAATGTCCCGTCAGCGAACCGGTAAACGCTGGAAACATCGGCTGAAGAAACAGGGACCTGCTTCAGGCCGGCAGCTTCCTGCTTGAACGCGGCGGCGTCTTTTTCTGAAACGGTGCAGCAGACAGGTTCCGACAGACCACCATGCGGAGGGAGCAACTCAGCCATTCTCTCAACCTTTTTGATAGAAAACTCTTATGTATGATTTTGGGCATCCCAGCCCGGGGGAAGCGGCGATTCGTGCGATCGAACCCAAAAGACTCCGAGCGTCGGAGACTAGGAGATGAAAAATTGGGCGTCAAGAGGGAGCAGCGATCCGGGAATTTCTCCGGAGCCCTGAACAGCAACCGGGGGAGAAATCCCCACTGACAATCGGTTAACGGAGGCTGCTTCCCAGGGCAGATCTCAATTGATTGACCAGCGTGCGGACCTCGCGAAAAGCCGCATGCCGCGTCAGCCCGGAAGCCTCGGAAAGTTCCTGCGGGAGATTCTCGAACAGGTGCTTTTCGAGTTGCCAAGCCATCCAGTTGGCCCTCTGCTGTGCGAAGGACTCGTGCAGCTGGCGGAATCGGGCCTCCACATACCCTGCTCCGGTCGACGCGGTATCGGTCAGAACCTTATCTCCCACAGCGGTGACCACCGTTCCGCCAATCGCATCGCCTGCCAGTTGAATCACCCCGTGGAGGGCGGTGTCAGTGACGGCTGGTCCCACAACATGGGCCAGTGGCCCGGCTCCGGTCATAAACAGAGCGACACTGATGGCAGGACGGGCTGCCGCAGCAGCGGAATCGAGTTTTCGAAACAGTTTATAAGCATCAGGGCGATCCTGGCGGAACTGTTGCAACTGAACATCAATCAGTTGCTTGACCTGCTGGGTGAGGTCGAGCTGCTGATGTTCGTGGCGGATTTTCTCGATGATGTCCGCCCGGGATTTTCCGCCGAGCAGCTCATTCAGTCGCGGAGTGAGCAGCGGATTCCCGAGATCGCGGAGCCAGCTGAGTCGTTCGATGGCCCGCTCCAGCACTTCGAGCACTGTTTCCCACTCTCGCTCGCGATACGCTTCGATCGGATCGAGCGGCTGGGTTCCGCGCTTTTCGCGATAAATTTGCACGGGATAAGCGAGCGCTTTCCCCAGCTTTTGATAAAAGCCGTGCACCGTCGCGGTCAGCCCTTCCCGCTGTTCGCTCCACCAGTGGCGGATCTCTGATGTCAGCACCGAATTCGGGAGTGTCGGCCAGCGGTTGATTTCGACCAGGCGGTTGGCGGAGAGCAGTTCCAGAGCTTCTCCGAACTGTGTCGAACGGGACTGAATCTCACGCAGCCATTCAGGAATGCCCGCCGACTCGTCGACGAGCTGGCGCAACGCGCCGGAGAGGGCCTGCAGCTTGATTTCACCAAAGCGGAGCTGTGACAGCTCGGCCAGCAGATTCAACGGCTGTCGTTGCTCGGTGTTCGGCTCAGCGGGCAGTGGCCAGGTCCGCTCGTAAAACGGGAGGCGATTTCCCTCGGCCGCTTTTCTGTCGTAGGATGCCAGCAGCACCGCGTGGGGTTTGGTTCCGGTCTCTTTGCAGAACGTCTCCAGCCACAGGGGCCAATAGCCCTCGTCGTCGGGCAGTTGCACCTGATTGAAGACGACGAACACCAGCTTGTCTTCCTGAGCCGCCTTCCGGAAGAAGTCTTTTACTGCGGCATCGTTGTATTTCTGTTGGGTCAGGACGGCGATCAGCACATCCGCACTCTGTCGAATGTGGTCGGCCCGCACCCAGTTCACCTGGGCCACGCTATCGACATCCGGCGTATCGAGGACAATCAGGTTTTCAGGAGGGGCGTCACTGCAGCGGTAAAACAGCAGGTCGCGTGTGTCCTCTTCGAGCGGTTGTTGAGGAGCTTCCCAACGGGTGATTTCGAAGCCGGGGAAGAGTTCTTCGAGGTTAATGCGGTTGGCCAGGTCTTCCCGCAAGAGTGCCGTCGGGTGTTTCGTTCCCGATGCGAGAGGGCTGGTTGCACTCAGCTGGGCACCGGCGATGTGATTGAAGATGACGCTTTTGCCGATGTTGGTTCCCCCCACCACGGCAACAATCAGGAACGATTGTGCACCGAGTTGCGGTCGCAGCTTGCGGTGCAGCAGTTCGTACCACTCCCGCTCTGGGAGGGGCCGCAACTGGCAGCTGTGAGCCGCTGATTCCAGTTGCGGAATGGCCACGCACAACTGCTCGACGAGTTGGGAACATTCTTCGAACCGGGGTGGCATATCGTCTCACTCGATCGCTGATGCGCAGGCAATGGTCAGGGTCTGGAGGGAGCCAAGTGGTCCACCAGAGGATCCAGTGTAGTGCATCGTCGACTCTCCATCGCATCTGTCCGGAGGAGACTTCCGATAATCCCCTCGACATGTGTCCCCGAGGCTGGAGCGTCGGTACCCTTTTGGCGTTTCAGCGTTCGGCGAGGATGAATTCGATCGCCAGGCCACGGGCGAACGGTGAAGCCGTTGCTGCTGCGGGGAGGTTCGTCATGGGCGCAGGTGCAGCGTTGAGCGGGGCCGGGAGGGGATTACGAGGTGGAAACAGACGGTTGGACGGCGAACATCAAGTTTGCAGTCGCTGGGCAGAAATGCGTGATCATTTGTTCTGGTGTCGCGAGGAGAGCATTCTAACAGGCCAGCGAACGAGTGGCTGAGGACGCCGTTTGTGAAGGCTGTATAGGGTATCAAAGTCGACTGACGACACGGATGGCAAGGCCAATGAGCCGACTCGACGCCCCGAAAGATTTCACAGTCTTGTCTCCATGAAGAGGTTTTTACTGTCGAAATTTCGCAAATGCTGCAACAATTAAGTCTGCCTGCCTATTAGCAACGCTGCTACAGCCTTCCTTTCGGTGTCAACGGTCGAATGCTTTCAGACTGACGCAGGAAAACCCTCACGGGTCGGCGGCTCGCGTGCACTTTGTCCTGGCAAGCTGCAGAAACAAGGGGTTATGCCCGTGGAGATATCTAAGTTTTGACGAATTTGAAGTCTCTGTTTATCGCCCGTGTTTGGATTGAGAGTCGCCTGAATAGCGTCGAAATCCGGAAATCTGCTCGTGCGAGGGAACGAAATGGCCGGCAATTTGCAGCTACAATCGGGTGTTTCACGGGGCGTGATGTCGGCTCCAGTAAACCGTGAAGCTTGCCCGTTTCGGTTGTCAGTCAAGTGCTCTTACAAATGCACTTACTGAAGTCGAGAAAGTTCATCGCATGGGGTAATTGTTGCGGCTGGAGCAAAAAGGGACAGGAAATGACGGTTTGCGAAGATGTTTACCCGACATAAGTCCGGTAGTTGGTGTCAGAGGCTTGCATTGGTTGAGTCGGACAGTAAATATTCGCTTGAATTTGAGTTGCTGACCATAATCAGAATCTAATCTGCGAGTTGTTTCTTGCAGTGTATGCTGATGGAAATCTGATGAGTTCTGGCTCCGAATGGTCCAGTAACTGCTGAGGGGGAGGGCAAATGGACAGCGGGCATTATTTCAAACGTGTCAATTAGCCTTTGTGTAAAGAGCTTCCGGTTTGGGCTCCGACGCTCCTCATGAAAGAGAGTCTCATGGCGAAGAAAAAAGCGGTTCGTGGCGAATTCAACATGTCGGCGGAAATTCGAGCTTTGCTCAAGGAAACCCCGTCCATGTCCAGCCGCGACGTGTTCGAAGAGCTGCAGAAGCGGTTCCCCGGCCAGACAATTAACCGCAACTCCTGCAATGTTGCGTTTTCTCATGCTCGCCGCAAGATGGGCCTGCGTCCAGGTCGCAGTCGCTCGGTGAAGGTGCGTCGCCCCGGTGCCAAGGCTGTGGCAGCTCCGCGCGGTGGCGAAGCTGTGGATTTCACCTTGCTCAAGGCTGCACGCAAGTTCATGGCCGAAGCAGGAAGCGCTCAGGCTGCAATCAACGCACTGCAACAGCTCGAAGCTCTGCAGATCGGTTAGAGCAGGCCGGGCTGGAAATCCTCCCGTTCTCGCCTTGCAACGAGCGATTTCGGTCAATCGGAATGCGCGCTCTGCGAGGACGGAAAGAGCCAGTTTCACTGCGAGTCGCCGACGGCCTCACCGGGATCTATCATGCGGTTCTGCTGCGTTTGACTGTTCCAGGCAAACGCAGTGGATCAAAGCAATGCGGCGTATCAATGCCGTTCCGGCCTCTCTTCGGGGGCACTCCGAAGTGTGAGAGACGCAGGGAAAGTCAAGTTCTGAGAGGAGATTGGCTGACCCGTGCCGACTGCGCGATGTTCCGAAAGAACAGCGAGCTCCATCCAAGAAAAGCGGCGAATGCCTGATAAGGATTCGCCGCTTTTTGAATTTCAGAACCGGCTCCGGATCTTCAACCAGACGCCCTCTCAGATTTCAAGGACGAGGCGGGTCGGTTCTTCGATCGCTTCCTTGATACGTCGCAGGAACGAAACCGCTTCGCGACCATCGACGACCCGGTGGTCGTACGTCAACGCGATGTACATCATCGGGCGAACCACCACGGCGCCGTTGATGGCGACTGGCCGATCAAAAATCCCGTGCATTCCCAGCACACCGCTCTGGGGCGGGTTCACGATCGGTGTCGACAACAGGGAACCGTAAACGCCGCCGTTCGTGATGGTGAAGGTTCCCCCTTCGAGGTCCTGCAGGCCGATCTTGTTCTCTTTGGCCCGCTTGGCGAATTCGGCAATCGCCAGTTCAATATCCGCGAAGCCCATCCGCTCTGCGTTGCGCAGCACGGGGACGACGAGACCTTTGCCGGCACCAATCGCGACTCCGATATCGCAGTAATTCCGGTAGACCAGTTCGTTCCCTTCCACCTGGGCTCCCAGCTGAGGGAACTGGTTGAGGGCGTCGACGACGGCCTTCACGAAGAATGACATGAAGCCGAGCTTGATGCCGTATTTCTTCTGGAAGCCGTCCTGGAACTTTTCGCGAAGTTCCTTCACTGCGGTCATGTCACATTCATTGAATGTCGTCAGGAGGGCCGCGTTATGCTGGGCCTCGACGAGTCGCCGGGCAATTGTCTGCCGCATCGGCGACATTGGCAGACGACGCTCTTCGCGGCCGCTGGTCGACACGATCTGGGTGGAGGCTGCGGGGGCAGGAGTCAGCGAACGCTGGACATCTTCTTTCAGCACGCGACCGGCCGGACCGGTCCCTTTGACCTGAGCGGGGATAATCTGGTTTTCTCCTGCCAGACGAGCTGCGGCCGGCATGACATGAGCGCCGCTGGCTGCAGGAGCGGCCTGGGCCGGCGGGGCGGCTTCGGCTTTCTTCGCGGGGGCGTCTGTCTGGGCAGCGGGCTTGCTGCCTGCATCACTTCCGCCGGGCTTCGGTCCGGGTTCCAGCTGAGCGATGACTTCGCCGATTCCGGCTGCGTTCCCCGCCTTTTTCACAATGCTGGTGATCACACCGGCTGCAGGCGCCGGAACGTCGAATGTCGCTTTGTCGGTTTCCAGGCCAACGAGGTTCGTGTCGACGTCAACCCACGTCCCTTCCGAAACGTACCATTCACCGATAAAGACCTCGCTGATCGACTCGCCGACCGCAGGGACCTTGATTTCCACGGACATTGGTGCTGCCTTCTCTCGCGGATCGGCCGCGCACGGCCAAAATTCCGGCTTACGATTACTTTAAGAACAATCGGGTGGTCTGAAAATTTCCCCCTCGGCATCCTAGAACGCTCTCCCGAATCTGTGAAGAGAGAGGAGGAGGCTTCCCGCTCACGCGAAAGGGGAACTTGTCGGATTCTGCCGCTGCAGGCCTTTGCGGCGGGTGAGATGTCCGTCTGGATGCTGGTGTCGCTGCCTGGCGAGCCGAGGTGGAACTGGCAGTCGCGTGAAAAGCCTTGTCTTTCGGCAGGAGGAGTCGATGCCGAGTCTTGCATCAATGACGGTTTAAGTCTTTATGAGTTGGGCCCCGCGTGAACGAGACCTCGGATGGGGATTGACGCACTCGCCGTAGACGCACGATAACCCGCAGGCGCCGTTGCCGTTCCTACTGGATTCCGGTCTCGTAATTCATGTTGAAGCTGGTCTTGAGAACTTCGCCCATCACCGTTGTTTCCTGCTGGCTGGCGGGTGCCATCGTTCTGTACATCACGACGCATATTCCCATTCCCCCGCCCGCGAGCGAGGTGGTCAACCGCTGGGATAAGGTGATCCATTGCGCTGCCTATCTGGTGCTGGCGATCCTGTCCGCCTTCGCGTTTCTTGATCGTCAGCGGTTGCGGATTCCGGCGGTCGCCTTGGTGCTGGCAATGCTGGCGTACGCGGCATTCGATGAATACACGCAGGGGTTCGTGGGACGCATCCCGGACGTGTACGACTGGTGCAGTGACGCGGTCGGCATCGTACTGGGGATCGGAATGGTCAGCTTGCTGTTACGCGGTGCCCGGCAGAGCAGATCCGCGCATCACGAGGGGTCTGTGGAGCCGGTCTGATTCGCGGGCTCGTCCGGTCCGGCGGATTCTGTCGTTTCTGCGTTCATCACTTCCTGGATCGGTCGATAACAAAGGTCCGGCTATTCTTTCGCGTCAGCTCCTTGACTTGCGAGCGCTAATACGGTCAGTTTTCTCCAGCTTCCATACCCTGGGCTGACCGCGACTGGTGCGCTCAGTTCCTGATCGACTTCCCATTCCATCCTGGAGAGCTGGATGTCCTCCCCATCGTCCGATTCTGCTTACGTGCCGGAATTGCTTTTTGACGTGCATCTGGACCTCTCTTACAACGCACTCGATTTCAATCGTGACCTGCGGTGGACTCAGGAACGCATCCGGCGGCATGAGCTTGGAATGACGGATCAGCGGTTCCGGACCAGAAACACCGTCTGCTTTCCGGAAATGCGTCGCGGGAACGTGGGGCTGTGCGTGGCGACCCAGATCGCCCGTTCGGTCGATTACTTCTCCCGTATGCCGGGCTGGACCAGCCCCGAACAGGCCTGGGCCCAGACTCAGGGGCAGCTCGCCTGGTATCGCGAAATGGAGGCCTGCGGCGAACTGGTTCAAATTCGCGATCGGCGGGAACTCGATTCGCATCTCGCCAAATGGCTCAACGCCCAGCCGGGAAGTCAGTCCAAACTCCCGATTGGATATATCCTCAGTCTGGAGGGTGCAGACTCCATCGTCAGCTGGAGAAATCTCGAAGACTCGTACGCGAACGGACTGCGCGCTTTGGGACCGGTGCATTATGGGCCGGGCGTCTACGGAATGGGGACCGACGCCGAGGGTCCGCTGACACCTCGCGGACGCGATCTGCTCAAGGAAATGGAACGGCTGGGGATCATTCTGGATGCGACCCATCTCTGTGATGAAAGCTTCTGGGATGCACTCAACCATTACAACGGCCCGGTCTGGGCCAGCCACTCCAACTGCCGCGCCATCGCCAACTGGAACCGGCAATTCGACGACGATCAGATTAAGGCACTGGCTGAACGGGGAGCGGTCATCGGGATGGCGTTCGATGCCATCATGATGGTACAGGGCTGGGCCCATCTGCGGTCAACGGCTCGCGAGTTTGATCTGCGGATCGAAAAAATCTGCGAGCACATCGACCACATCTGCCAGCTGACCGGCTCCACCCGGCACATCGGGATCGGCAGCGATCTGGATGGCGGATTCGGAACGGAGCAGACTCCACTGGATCTCGACAGCATTGCCGACCTGCGCAAACTCAGCGGTCATCTGCTGGCCCGCGGCTATTCAAAAGAAGACATCGACGGAATTTTCTACGGCAACTTTGTCGCCTTCCTCCGACGGGCCTGGGCTGCATGATCTCACAATCTCCGACACGGGTTCGTTATCGGGTGATCGCCGTCAGCATGCTGATGGCATTTATCCTGTATCTGGACCGGATCTGTCTCTCAGAGATTGTGAAGTCGGACTCGTTCCGGGGTGAAATTCACCTGACGAAGGATCAGATCGGCACCATACTGGGGTCGTTCTTTCTGACCTACGCGCTGTGTCAGGTTCCGGCCGGCTGGGCGAGTGACCGGTTTGGTGCCCGGACGATGCTGACGCTGTACATCGTCTTCTGGTCGGTCTTTACCGGACTGACCGGTCTGATGAGCAGCTTCGGCGGGCTGCTGCTGATGCGGCTGCTATGTGGTGCGGCTGAAGCGGGAGCCTACCCGGCCTGCGGCGCAGTGATTCGACGCTGGGTTCCGGTTCAGGGACGGGGGCTGGCAAGCGCCTGCGTCATCGTGGGAGGAAGAACCGGCGGTACACTGGCTCCCTGGCTGACAACGTTGCTGGTCGTCCAGTTTGGACACTGGCGACCTGCCCTGTGGATCGATGGTCTGGTCGGATTGGTCATCGCAGCCTTGTACTGGATGACTGTCCGCAACCGCCCGCAGGAACATCCGGCTGTGAATGAGGCGGAGCGGGCCTTTATCGGTGAGCCTCCCGCGGAGAAGCCGGTCACCGCTCCCGAACTCGGGGGGATGCTGGCAGGGTTTCTGCGCAGCCGGACACTCTGGCTCGCCTCGCTGTATCTGTTGCTGGTGAATCTCGGATGGGCCTTCCTGATCACATGGCTTCCCAGCTTCCTGAAAGATCATCATCACGTCGATGATGTGCTGGGCAGCAAGATGGTTTCGGTCGTTCTCGGCTGTGGCATGATCGGGCAGCTGGCGGGCGGTCTGGGAGCGGACCTGAGTCTCCGTTTTCTGGGACGTCGGTGGGGGCGGGTGCTGCCGCTCGCTTTGTCCGGATTGATCGCCGGGTTGGGCTATCTGGGCTGCCTGTCCACAACGACTGCCTGGGAGGCCGTGATCTGCCTGTGCATTGTCTCGTTCTCTGTCGATCTGGGGAATCCAGGTCTGTGGGCCATTCTGCAGGATGTGGGTGGACGTTCCACCGGCTCCGCACTGGGTTGGACCAACATGTGGGGGAACCTCGGTGCATTTGCGACAGCGAAGCTGGTCCCCAAGCTGCAATTGATGACCGACAATCCGGAAGCGGGGCAGCGCATGATTTTCTATTGTTGTGCCGGAGTCCTGTTTTTATCGGGATTGTTATCGCTGGGGTTGGACGCCACGCGTCCGCTCAGTATCAATACGAAAGAACGCGAGGCTGTCGGTTAGAGCAGGTTGCTCATTCCAGTGACTTGGTGCCGAGGTTTTGAGAGAGGAAAAAGCTCCAGACGTCCGTCAGGGGCGGCTAGATCACAAGTCAGGATACTCTGGAGCCGCTTGAAATCCGTTTAGCCGTCTTTGCGGACAATTGGCAACGCAGCGATCGATGCCGACACCGGAATTTGTCGGTTATTCTGTCGGCTCGTTTCTGGTGCCGACACGGTTTTTGATCGTCGGGCTGTCGCTCTGGAAACGGAGTCAGAAAGAGTGCGTGACATCGAATGAAGAACCGCAACAGGGAAGCTTCGGAAGTTCCCGCAGTGACCCGCATTGGGATCGCAGTGGTACTGCACGAGGGTCGACTGCTCGTGGGGGTCCGCAGTGCCGGGATCGTCCTCGGCGGAATGCACGAATTCCCGGGGGGCAAATGCGAACCGGGAGAGACGCCGCAGGACTGCGCTGTTCGAGAATGTCTGGAGGAGACAGGACTGCGGGTCCGGCCCGTGGAAGTCCTTGATCGGACGGTTCATGACTACGCGCATGGAACCGTGGATCTCTCCTTCCTGCTCTGCCAGCCAGTGGAGCCGACAGCTTCCCCCCTCCCCCCGTTCCGCTGGGTTCGCGTGGGAGATCTGGACACCCTTCATTTTCCGGACGGAAACCGGAAGGTGCTGCAGCTGTTGCGGGAACGTTTTTCCGCCTGACGGGCTTCTCTTGCCGCCTTATGTGGAATAGTCGGCATTCAGGTGGATGTATTCCGCCGTCAGGTCACACGTCCAGTACGTGACCTGCGCCATCCCCAACCGGAATTGCAGGTCGATGTCGACCTCACCCGATTTCATTGACGCCGAGAGCGCCGCTTCATCGTAGTCGAGCGGGCGTCCCGCTTCGTAAATCACAACGCCGTTTAAGACCAGCGAAAGATCCTGCTCCAGGAAGGAGACCCCCGCATAGCCGGCCGCCGACACGATGCGGCCCCAGTTGGGATCATTGCCGGTGACGGCGGTCTTCACGAGGGGGCTGTCGCAGACCGCTTTGGCGATTTTGCGGGCATCGTCCTGACTGGGAAGCCCCTGCACTTTCACGGTGACGAAATGTCGGGCTCCCTCGGCATCGCGAATGATTTTCCGGGCGAGCTCTTCGCAGACTTCATTCAGCGTGGCCTGCATCAATTCGCGTTCGTGGCCGGTCTGAATCGAGACCTCTGCCGCACCGTTGGCCAGAAAGAGCACCGTGTCGCTGGTGCTGGTATGTCCTTCCACGGAAATATTGTTGAAACTTCGGTCCGCAGCCTGCTTGAGCATGGTTGCCGCTTCTGTTTCCGGAAGGGCGGCATCGGTCATCACGACCGCGAGCATCGTGGCCATGTTGGGGGCGATCATCGCAGCCCCTTTGCAGACCCCGGTCACCGTGATCGTCCCGCTATTCAGCTTCAGCGTGCGGGTCACAATTTTGGCGACGGTATCGGTGGTCATGATCGATTCCGCAGCCAGCTGCAGATGCTGTGGCTGATTGCCCAGTTGCTGGGCCGCTTCCTGAATTCCCTTGCGGATCTTTTCCTGCGGCAGAAACTTGCCGATGATGCCGGTCGAGCAGACGAGAACGTCCTCTTCTCCGGCAGCGATCTGTTCAGCCACCAGTGCCGTCATCTGCCGCGCATCGCCGAGGCCGCGCTCGCCGGTACAGGCGTTTGAGTTCCCCGAGTTGATCACGACCGCCCGCACGCTGCGGGAGGGGACCCGGCTGCGCGAGACGACAACCGGCGCACCGACAACCCGGTTTTGCGTAAAGACTCCGGCAGCGGCACACGGACGATCCGAGACAAACAGGGCGAGGTCATGTTTCCCGGAAACCTTGATTCCGCAGGCGACTCCTGCTGCCTGAAATCCCTGGGGAAGTTGATCGGTCACGTCGGCATCCTCTGAGGTCGGTTCCATGCGGTTGAAGTGCGCATTCATCGCATCGTCTCTTCAGGAATTCAAGCCCACGCTGCGAAGTGAATCCGTTAATGAATTCAATCCGGTCGGAAGCGAGTGGGCCAGTCTGTGAACGACGTGTTGCTGCGCGGTCCGGAAGATCGGTTTCCGGCACGAACTGCCATGACGAAAATGCGGACCGTTCGTGGCCGACGTTTGGCGACGATCAGAAGGGCGGCGCGTCAGAATTCTGCAAAAGTGGCTCCAAAGATTCATTTCCGGCGAACGCCGATTTTCCCGCTCGACGATAAGGGATTATTGGACCCGGTTGGCAGGGGGATGGTTCATGGAGCGGAACATCAACGTCATTGCCCTCGTGAAAGATGGAGAGCGCTACGTCTTCCTGTATGACGATCAAAGCGCTCCCCAGCTTCTGCAGACGCTGGGACGTTATGCCGCTGATCCTGAACTGAATTTCACCTGGTATGACGCTGCCGTGCTGAGCCAGAAGGTGCGGCGGTTGAAAGGGGATGATGATTCACCCCTTCCGGAAAATCCGAAGTTCCGCCGGTCCGCATAAGGCATTTTGACTTGGGGGGCTCCTCCTCGCCACGCGGAAACCAGCATATGACCGTACGAAACGCCTGCTGCGGAGGCACTGGAAGAGCAACCTGCTCAAGAGCGGGCGATACGTTTCGGTCCCCGCGCAGTGCTAGGTGCGGTTGTGCAAGCTTGGTTTGACCCAGAGCACAACTCCACGTGGCGCGATCGGAGGCATCCGGTACTCCGGGGCCGGTTAACCACAGCTTTCTCCCGTCGGCAGATCGAGATTCATGCAGACGTCTGTTCAGCAGTTCCTGCGACACCTGAAACTTGAGCGCAACGCCTCCGAGTTGACGATTAAGTCCTACGGTGACGATTTTGCCAGTTTTTTCGATTATCTCGAAGACCGCGTTGGTGGCATCACTTCCCCCGAGCAACTGACGATCCCCACTCTGCGGGGGTATATCTCGTATCTACACGAGTGCCAGTATGCGCGGACGACCATTGCCCGTCGACTGGCAGCGCTCCGCAGTTTCTTCCGCTACACGACACGCGAGGGAATCACCTCCAGTAACCCCGCGAAAGCGTTGCGCACTCCGCGAGCCGGCCGAAAACTGCCCCACTTCCTGACAACCGAACAGATCGCCACACTGTTGGAAGCTCCCCCTGCCAATGAACCGATGGGGCTGCGGGATCGCGCGATTCTGGAGACGCTGTACTCCGCCGGGTTGCGTGTGGCGGAACTGGTCGGCCTCGATGAACCGGCCTGGGACCGTGGAGCGAACATCCTGCGGGTCTATGGAAAAGGGAAAAAGGAGCGGATCGCCCCGATCGGTTCCTATGCCTCCAAAGCTCTCGAACGCTGGTTGAACGTCCGCAATGTGGATCCGCAAGCTCCTGCAGATGAACAGGATGCGATCTTTACCAACCGCTTCGGGCGGCGTCTCACCACGCGCAGCATCGGTCGGATGCTGAAGCATTATCTGGTGCAGACCGGTCTGGATCAGATTACTTCGCCGCACACGCTCCGGCATAGCTTCGCCACTCATCTGCTGGATGGGGGGGCTGATCTCCGGGCTGTTCAGGAGCTGCTGGGGCACAAGAGTCTGACGACGACACAGATTTATACTCACGTCAGCACCCGGCGGATGCGTGAGACCTACGAGACCTCGCACCCGCATGCTCATCGGGAAAACTGATCCGGGGTTCCCGCCTGGGGGAGAGCAAGCGGCGGAACGGTTTGCCAAGGTGCCGCGAGTCCCCTGAGAGGGTTGACCACCTCGGCCGCCCAACCGCCTGATTACCCGGATAGTTGCCAACGCATCAGGATTCACTGCTGTGAGTCTTGGTCGGGACGAGGGTGGAGGTACCGGGTCAGGCTCCCGGGAACGGATCATCCTGTCTGGATCGGTCGACTGGAGACTCTCCTGCCTGCTTCATTCTGCCCGCGCCGGGAGAATCTGTGAAAACCGTGAGAGGAATTCACGACGCCGTTGCGGCAAACGTGAATAAATCGGTCTGGTGAATGACAGAAAGTGTGCATTTGCCGGAAGTTAATTTCTATCAGCAGCACAGCCGGAACCCTTGTCATTCTTGACACATCCAACCGTGGCACATATTGTTAACGCTGACTTGGAAGAGTCAGGCGTCGGACATTCCGTACCTGTCCGGGACTTCCCGGATCAAATGAGAGGCTTTCCATGTAGGCATTGGCATGAACACGGCCGGTGCTCGGCGATGACGTCGAACCGAATTCCGCAAGGAATTTGGCTTGGCGCGCGTCGGACTGGTCCTCTCTTGGCGTGCGGCGACGAGTGGGACTTTGTGCCCGCTCTTTTTTTTCAACATAGACGGCAGAAATCATGAACGGCAACGAGGTCTTACGCATCGTCGACGCCATCCACCGTGATAAAGGGATCGATAAGGAAATCGTGTTCAGCGGGATCGAAGCTGCAATTCTTTCCGCCGCCCGCAAACATTATGGCGAAGACCGTGAGATCGTGATTCAGATTCACCGGACGACCGGTGAAGCCAGCGCAAAACTCGACGGCAAAGATCTCCCCAAGGATGAACTGGGAGACCTGCTGGGACGCATCGCCGCCCAGACCGCCAAGCAGGTGATGATTCAGAAAATTCGCGAAGCGGAACGGGATGCTCTCTATGACGAGTTTACCGAACTGCGGTCGCATCTGGTAAATGGTGTCGTCGTCCGTGTCGACCACGGAGTGGCCTCCGTCAACCTCGGCAAAGTCGAAGCGATTCTACCCAAGAGTGAGCAGATCCCCGGAGAGATGCATCGGGTCGGTGATCGGGTCCGCGCCGTTGTACTGGAAGTACGCAAGGTGGGAAGCCGGATCAAGGTGGTCCTCTCCCGGGTCCACCCCGAACTCGTCCGTCGTCTGTTCGAAGTGGAAATTCCTGAAGTTTCGGAGCGGGTGATCGAAGTCCGGTCGCTGGCCCGTGAAGCTGGCTATCGCTCCAAGGTGGCGGTTTCCTGCTACGACAACAACATCGACTGTGTCGGTGCCTGTGTTGGCGTGCGGGGCTCGCGCATCAAGACCATTGTCGATGAACTGGACGGCGAACGGATTGATATCGTCCGCTGGAATGATTCGCTGCAGGTCTTGATCCCCAATGCCATGCAGCCGGCAGAAGTTGAAGACGTGATCCTCTGTCCGATGCTGGGGCGGGTGATCGTGCTGGTGCGCGAAGACCAGCTGTCACTGGCAATCGGTAAAAAAGGACAGAACGTGCGTCTGGCCAGCAAGCTGGTCGGCTGGGACATCGAAGTCATGACCCAGGATGAGCTGGACGAGCAGCTGGAACGTTCGGTGGCAGCCTTCGGACAGGTCCCGCATGTGACCGACCAATTGGCTGAAGCACTGGTTTCGCAAGGCTTTTTCAGCTTCGAAGACTTGTCGGTGATTGAGCCCGATCATCTGCAGCAGCTCAGCGGACTCGGTCCGGAAGAGTGCGAAGAGATCGTCGAGGTCGCTGAGCGCGAAGCCGAACGGGAAGAAAAAGAGACCGACCGGCGCAAGGCAATCGAACGTGAAGCCAAACGCGTGGAACGCGAAGCGGCAGAACTGGACGCCATGACCGGCAATCCATTGGGCGAAGAAGGAACTGCCGCTGGCGAAGAGTCGGCGAGTGCCGCAGAAGAATCGAAAGGCTCTTCCGATTCTTCGGATGTGGTGACGGCCTCAGATCGCGAGGACGTCAGCGAGACACCGCCGTCGGAGGCGGCGTCGTCAACGTAGCAAGACTGAGGGACGAGGGCGACGCGAGCGGGGCGCGGCGTGTCGCTTTTCATGGGTTTGAACATGCTGCCTGAATATGAGGACGTCTCCGCCATGACGTCAACGTGATTGAGTCTTCCACCGGATTCGCGGCCGGTGGAAGCGAAGCAAACTACTGATAAGGGGTGTCGATTGAAGATCCGCATCTTCGCCTTGGCGAAGGAACTGGGACTCGACAGTAAAGATTTGATTCAGCACTGCAACGACGCAGGGCTGGATGTGAAGAGTTCTCCATTGGCCAGCATCACGCCCGATGAGCGCGATGTGCTGATGAACCACCTGCAGAAAATTGGTGGCAGCGGCCCCTCCAGCGGTCCTGCGGAAGCAGAGCCGGCGATTCCCGCCCGGGAAGAGATGCGTCCGCATGTTCCGATCCGCGAAATTCGGGATCTGGGACCACTTGCCGGTCAGATGCGGACCCGCCGCCCGCCGCGCAAGGAATCGGCTCAGTCACCCGAAGCCGAATTCGAAGTCGCGGCGACGACCCCCGAAGTGGCGGTGGCGACCGTCGAGCCAGAGCCCGTTGTTGAGATCCCCGCGGTCGTAGAGCCTCCTGTGGCCGCAGAGATTTCGCCCCCCGTTGTCGAAATCCCACAGGAAGTCCCTCCTAGCGAAGTGCCCGTGCAAACAGTTGCTGAACCTGCTCCTCCCCCCGCTCCACCCGTTGCGGAAAAACCGGTGGAAACCATGCGGCCCCGGGCGCCGATCAGCCGCTCTGACTACATCGGCCCCGGTGGCGTTGGCGGCATGTCGGCCATTCGTGAAATGAAGCCGCACGGCAGCGTGCGTCCGACGGAGGCAATCCCCAATCGCCGCGATAAAAAGCGCGGACCTGTGCTCCCGTCGCTGGCCCAGCCGTCGTTTAAGCCACCGGTCATCAAGAAGACCGAAGAACTCGTGCAGAAGCCCGATCTGGCGCTCACGGGAGACGTTCTCAAGAAGAACAAACTGGCGGACATTCTCAAGAAGAACCGGGACGATGCCACACGTCGGCCCACCGTAGCTGAAGAAGAAGAAGTCGCCGCCAAGGGGAAGGCACAGCGCGGTCTGAGTCTCGAAGAAGCCCGCGAAGCCCGCCGCAAGAAACGCCAGAAGACCCGCACCGGAGGCGAGGACGAGGACGTCGTTGTCAAAACGGCCAAGCGGCATCGCCGGTCCGTCGGAGCGACCGAGCGCAAAAGCGAAGCGACGATCTCGGTTCCGATTACCATCCGCAGCCTGTCCGAAGCGATGGGGCGCCCCGCCCGTGACCTGATCACCGTGCTGTTCAAGCAGGGGAAAATGGTCACCATCAACGACATCATCGAAGAAGAGACCGCGCTCGAAATCGCCATGGAAATGGGTGTGGAGCTCAACATCGAGCAGGAGACCGACTTCGAGGACGTGCTCGAAGCCCGCATCTCCAGCCATGAGGGCGTGAAGGAAGCGGAAATGCAGATCCGTCCCCCGATCATCACGGTGCTCGGACACGTCGACCACGGAAAAACGACGCTGGTCGATCGCCTGCGGGCCTCGAACGTGGCCGCTGGCGAAGCGGGAGGCATTACCCAGCACATTGCTGCCTACCAGGTAACGCACAACGGTCAGAAGCTCACATTCGTCGATACCCCCGGCCACGCCGCCTTCGGCGAAATGCGGGCTCGCGGTGCGAATGTGACCGACATTATCGTACTCGTGGTCGCTGCCGACGACGGCGTCATGCCGCAGACGGTGGAGTGCATCAGTCACGCCAAGGCGGCGGGCGTGCCGATCGTCGTGGCGATGAACAAGATCGATCTCCCCAACGTCAACCAGCAGAAGGTTCTGACCGAACTGTCGCAGCATGGCATTCTCCCCTCCGAGTGGGGGGGCGACGTGGAAGTAGTCCGCGTCTCGGGTCTGCAGGGCATCGGTATCGACGACCTGCTGGAAACCTTGCTGGTGACCGCGGAACTGAACGAGCTAAAGTCTCCTGTCGACGTTCCGGCCGACGGTGTGTGTCTGGAAGCTTTCCGCGACGAAGGCCGCGGACCGCTGGCCTGGGTGATCATTCGTCAGGGAACGTTGCGGGTGGGAGATCTCGTGCTGTGCGGTCCGGCTTACGGACGCGTGCGAGCAATGTATACCGATCGCGGCGAGGAAATTCAGTCCGCCGGACCGTCCACTCCGGTCAAAATCGCGGGACTCGATCAGGTTCCGGGAGCCGGCGATCATGTGTTTGTGATGGATGACATCGACGAAGCCCGCGAATACGCCGAACAGCGGCGCAGCCGCGGACGGACCGCATCGCTCGCGGGTCGCGGTGGCCCGATGTCGCTGGAAGATTTCTTCTCAGCACGTGGCGCGGGTGTCAAAGACCTGCCGTTGATCATCAAGGCCGATACCCCCGGCTCACTCGAAGCGATTCGGGGCGAACTGATGAAGATCGAGCATCCCGAAGTGCGGATCAAGATCCTGCACGAAGGGGTCGGTGGGGTCAACGAGAGCGATATCTACCTCGCGGCGTCGACCAGCGCGATTGTCATTGCCTTCCATGTGATCGCGGAAGATCGTGCCGAATCGCTCGCAGCCCAGGAAGAGATCGAGATCCGCCGTTACAAGATCATCTACAAGGTGACCGAAGACATCCGCAAAGCGCTGGAAGGTCTGCTCGAACCAGAGAAGATCGAAGTTCCGACAGGCCGGGCACTTGTGTTGCGGACGTTCAGCATCAGCCGGGTTGGAACCGTCGCGGGATGTCGCGTGCTCAACGGCACGATCGATCGTTCGAACCGCGTGCATGTGATCCGCGATCAGACCATTCTCAACAGTTACTCCATCGCCTCGCTGAAGCGAGAGAAAGACGACGCCCGCGAAGTCCGTGAAGGCTTCGAATGCGGGATTCGTCTCGAAGGCTTCAACGACGTCAAGGAAGGGGATCTGCTGGAAGCGTTCCGCATCGATGAGCGGAAACGGTCGCTGGACGAGTGATTCGAATCGCTGTTCAGTGAACGCGGTAGCCCGGTAGGATTGACGGAAAGGAGGCGGTGGACACGTGGCAAATCGACGAACCGCCAAGGTTGCAGCAGCGCTCCGGCAAGTTGTCAGCACGGCAATTCTCTTTGAATTGCGTGATCCCCGCGTGAAGAATGTCACCATTCTTTCCGTGGAAGCGGCTGAAGATCTGCGGACCGCAAAGATCTATGTCAGCATCATGGGAGATGCGAAGACTGCCCGACTTTCGCTGAAGGGGCTGAACTCCGCTCGCGGGTTTATTCAGTCTCGAATCGCGGATGAGTTGCAATTGCGGCTGACTCCCGTATTGACCTTTGTGGTCGATGAGGGCGTGAAGAAGAGTATTGAAGTCTCACGGGTTCTCCGCGACCTGCAGCCGGCCGAAGGGGAATCTGATCCGGTCGACGTTGATGGTGACGATGAGGATGACGAAGACAACTCGGGAGAAGAAGAGGAATAAGCCCGCGTTCCAGGGGGCTTCGGGATGCGGCCGCCGGAGCAGAATGCCGACTTACCCACGTTCGACTGAGCGACTCTCCGCCTGCCGGAATGCTCTGACGGACGGGACGGATCCGCTCCAGTCGCCTTGCCGTTGAGGCGAAAACACATTGTTCCGTCGGCGAATGGCGTTGCTGCAGCGGCAACCTCACGAAACACCACTGAAGAAATATCACTGCAGAAACACCACTGTCCGGCCAGGGCCGGGCTTTTGTACTGACCACACCGCGAAATTTCAGCACAGGACCGGAGGCATTGATGCCTGCCAAAGCACTGAAGGCAGCCGACAAGCAGACGATTCTGAAGAAGCTTGTCGTCGAACTGAAACGCCGATACGGCGGGTCGCTTCCGAAAGAGACGCGGCCCACGTTCGAGACGCTGCTGTTCGCCATTTGTCTCGAAGATTCCACGCACGAAAATGCAGAAGCGGCGTTCAGCAAAATGCTGGACTCATTCTTCGACCTGAATGAAATTCGCGTCTCCTCCGTCAGCGAGATCGAGGAGTCGCTGGGCGAACTGGAGGATGCGGACTGGAAAGCAACCCGCATTCGCGAGGCGCTGCAGCACACCTTCGAGAAGTTCTACGCGTTCGACCTCGAACCGCTGCGTCGCAAGACCCAGGATGTCGCGCTCAAGGAACTGAGCGAAATTCCGCACCAGACTTCTTTTGCCCGGCTGTACACGGTGCAGCATGGTCTGGGCGCCCATGTGCTGCCGATCGACCGGACGATGCACCAGGTACTGGTCTGGCTGGGACTGACCGAGCGCGATTCGACGATTGATGCCGCGGGGGAAGACCTGCGATCGGCGGTCAAGAAGGCGGAAGGGGTCCAGATCTGCTACCTCCTCAAATGCGCCGCGACCGATGCGGAGCTGCGTCCGGCATTTGAAGATGGTCCCTCCGCAAAGGAGCCGCCCGACCCGTTCGATGCCGCGAAGCGGCTGGTGGACCTGTTCAAGAACCCGCGCAAGGCCCGCAAACCAGCTCCGGCAGCGAAGCCCGCTCCCGTCAGCAAGTCCGCCGCTCCTGCTGTCAAAGCAGCCGCGCCGGCCAAGGCTGTCAGCCTGAAACGCCCGGCCAAGAAGACGACTTCCCGCAGCGAAGAGAAGTCAAAATCGTCTTCCCGTGCGAGCGTGACCAAGGTGACCAAGAAACGGCCGGAACCCAAGAAAACTGCCCGCAAGCGAACAAAATAGGTCGATTGCCGGGCTGGGCGATTTCACCGGCTGGAGTTGCCCCACCCCGTGCGAGATTGGTCCGCAGGGGGAGCCGCCTGGGTGCGTTCCACGGATCGTGATCGGCGAGCATCCCTGTCGGCAGGCGGGCCATCCGCCCGCGGAATCGGGCGGTCCACCCAGCGGCAACAGATCGGGCTGCGCTGGCCAGGAGAACGGAGAGATCTTCTACGGTGCCGGTTTCCTGTTGACCCATCCCCCTGAAACCGGCGAAACTCCGGGAGTTCGAACTCCCGGAAATTCAGAGACGGATCATGACGTTCAAGGATGTACGTTGGCGGGCCGAGTATGTCGGCTTCCGGATGGTCGGTTGCCTGTTTGAAATTCTGCCCCCGCGACTGATTGCACGGCTGTCACAGACGCTCGCCTGGGTGTTCGTGCGGATTCTTCCGCACCGGTTGACCCGGTCTCATGTGGCAGCCGAGAACATCCGGATCGCCTTCCCGGAGTACTCCGAAGCCCAAGTCGCCGATCTGATCGAGCAGATGTGGACGCATCTGTTCCGGCTCGTGTCGGAGATGATCCAGTTTCCCCGCAAGCTGCGGCTGGAAAACTGTCGCGAAGTCATCGTCTTTCGCAATCGTAAAGCGGCGGTGGAGGCTCTCAATTCCGGTCGGCCGGTTTTTCTGCTGGGAGGACACTTCGGCAACTGGGAAGCCTCGACCGCGACCTTCGGGGTGTTCGGCTTCAAGATGGGCGTGGTGGCCCGTCGACTCGACAATCCTTACCTGCACCAATGGTTCGTCGCGGCACGTGAACAGGGAGGGCACAAGCTGCTCCTGAAGTCGGGAGGATTCGACGGCATGGTCGATCTTCTGCAGATGGGTGGGAATCTGGGGCTGCTCTGTGATCAGGATGCCGGGAAGCGGGGCGTATTCGTCAACTTCTTTGGCCGACCCGCGTCGACCTTCCGTTCGATCGCCCTGCTCGCCCGCGAATACAATGCCCTCGTCGTTGTGGGTTACGGTCGGCGGTTGAAAGATGATTTCGAAAACTGCCGCTGGGTCCGTTACGAAGTTGGCTGCGAGGCGGTGATCGATGCCGCCCAGGTGGATGCCCGCGATGAAGTTCAGGATCTGACCGAGCGGTTCACCAGCGCTCTCGAACAGGCCATCCGCCGATCCCCCGAGCAATATTTCTGGGTCCACCGCCGCTGGAAGAGTGAACCCCCCAGACGCAAATCGTTTGCGCAGCCCGAACGGAAGGCGGGATAGACTATTTCAACTTCTGATTGTCCCGTTCCTGCCACGTGGTGGTGAACCAGTCATCACACCCGACGTATGCTGCGGGCCCTGGAGCGAGTAACCTGCTCGCATGTCGATGGAAAATCACGAGCGGAAACGAGGCGTGTGTCGTGGTCGGTAAGAAGCAGCGGGCAAAACGACAAGCCGGCCTGCTGGGGAACCATCAGAAATGCTGGCTCTGGGGACGGCATGCCGTGCTGGAGTCGCTGCGGGCCGGTCGCTGGCTCCCGCTGGAACTGGCTTACGATTCGCGGATGTCCGCGGATGCGGTCACCGAGGTCCAGTCGCTGGCCCAAAGCCGTCGGATCGCCATCCAGCCTGTGGAGGCATCGCAACTCGCCCGCATCTGCGGCGCGAAAGATCATCAGGGGCTTGTCGCCCGGATGCCTGTGTACCCGTATGTGCCCCTGGATGAGGTCCTCGGTTCACTCCCCCGTCAGGCGTTCATCCTGCTGCTCAATGGAATTCAGGATCCCTTCAATTTCGGGTCGATTCTGCGCTCTGCCGATTTGTTCGGGGTCGATGCGGTCATTGTCCCCACCGCCGGACAGGTGGATGTTTCTTCGCATGTGGCCCGGGCTTCAGTCGGGGCGGTGAACTATCTGTCAATCGCGCAAGCGGACTCGCTCGTCGCAACCTGTGAGCGGTTGAAATCTCTGGGTCTCAAAATTGTGGCGGCAACGGAGAAGGGGCAACTTGCTCCGGCAGACGCCCGTATGACAACGGGGCTCGCGCTGATCATCGGCAACGAGGGGGTCGGTGTCTCCCCTGCTCTGCTGGCGGAATGCGATGAGCAACTCTGCATCCCCCAGCAAGGGCATGTCGGTTCGCTCAATGCTGCGGTGGCAGCCGGGATTCTGTGTTACGAAGTGCAGCGGCAACGTCTGGCGATGCCGGACGGACGATCGCGCCGCTAGAGCATTTTGTTTTTTGATTTCCCCGTTCTTGCCACGCGGAACAGAGCGTTTCAGCCCCCGAAACGCTTGCTGCGCGGGCACTGGAAAGAGCAATCTGCTCGAGCGTTTCAGCGGGTGAAATGCTGACGTTCGCGTGACCACGACGGGGCAATCCCGGTCAAAATGCTCCTCCTCAGCAAAGAACACCGTCCGGAAGGAACGGTGTTCTTGTGTGGTCGGACATCTCGTGGCGGTCGCCCGAGGTGCGTGGGTTACGGGGTCACTGCACGAGGAAAATCAATCCCGTATAGACACCGGCGGCTGCAGCTGCGGCTTTGAGGTTCAAAGGAGCGCGATAGCACAGGTACGGTGCGGGATCGCCGGGTCGATAGTAACCGAGTACGTACTGATCGCGCCACACCGGATCGAGTGCGATCTGGTAAGGCAGCGCTGCCAGCTGCACTCCGAACTTGCCGACAGAGACGAAGGGTTGTACGCCGTCGGGAAAGGCATGGCCATAACGTTCCAGAGGAACGTCTTCAAAGTAGAGCGGCTTGTGGTACAGGTTGGAGGCTTCCCACTGGAAGGCGGTCTCGGGGAAGTGTCGTGCAGTCGAGCCGTGCGACGGCAGTGCCAGAATTTCCGGGCAGCGGGCCCGTAAATCATCCGGAATGCTGCTCGGCTGCGGACAGAGATAGGCTCCCGGGCTTTCTGAGGTCGGTGAGTAATCGTAGTAGGGCTGGATCTTGGCGATCGGCCGGAAGATCGCGTCATCGGCTCCGGGAATCAGAGAAGACGGGCCGTCGACAGCGAAATCGGGCGGTTTCGGTGGTCCCCCCCTGGGGGTTTCGAACGCGGGTGGAACTGCCGGTGGAATCAGTGAATCTCCCGAGTAGTCGGGAGCGGGGCTGGGGAGCAGGACCTTGCCCGAGGCGGGTGGGGCCGGGGTCGGCTCGCCCGCCTGTGCGGTCCGCCGGTCACCGGCAGACAGATTGCGCACTTGTGGAGATGTTGTTCTCCAGAGGTCATCCCCCAGCTCGAACGTCGCCGGTGCGGCGACCCGTTCGAAGCTGGTGCTGCTCCAGAATTCTCCCAGCGGGATTGCCCGGCCGGGGAATTCTCTTGGCGCTGCGGCGTCGCCGGTGGTCCCTTCCGGGGCTTCCCAGTTGACTTGCGTGACAGGCCACGAGGTCCACTGGGCGGCCGGCATCGGGCGCGGGGCGCCGGTGGAGGGAACGTGGGCCGCCACGTCTGCTGCCGTCGTCGGAGCAGCCAGTACCGCCCCCAGTCCGATAGCGGCGCTCCACTGCTTCAGGATCTGCCAACTAGAGCACGTCCACCGGCGAGTACTCAGTGGTGTAGTTCGGCGCTTCTTGAGTGATTGCGATGTCATGCGGATGGTTCTCCCTTACCGTGGCCGCTGACACACGCAGGAATTTGGCGCGGGTCCGGAGGTCGTCAATCGTCCTGACTCCCAGATATCCCATCCCTGCTCGCAGCCCCCCCACGAGTTGATAGAGGAGGTTGTTCAGCGGTCCTTTGTACGGAACACGCCCTTCGACACCCTCCGGAACCAGTTTCGGCGTTCCGCGCCCATCCTCTTCAGTCAGGCTTTGCCGATAACGCTCACTACTCCCCTTTACCATCGCTCCTAACGATCCCATCCCCCGATATCTCTTAAATCGCCGTCCCTGAAACAGAATCATTTCACCCGGACTCTCGTCGAGACCGGCGAGGAGACCGCCCAGCATCACGGTATGGGCACCGGCGGCGAGAGCCTTCGTCATATCCCCGCTGTAGCGGATTCCTCCGTCGCCGATGATGGGGACGTCTGTTGAACTTATGGCTTTCGCTGCGTTTGCGATGGCGGTCAGCTGGGGGACACCCACTCCAGAAATGATGCGGGTTGTGCAGATTGAACCGGGGCCGATGCCCACCTTGACGCCGTCGGCTCCCGCTTCGACGAGCGCCAGCGCCCCTTCAGCAGTAGCGATATTGCCGGCAATGACGTCGATCTGCCACTGACTTTTGAGTTTCCGCACCGTCTCAATCACATTGACTGAATGTCCGTGGGCACTGTCGACCGTGAGGACATCCACTCCGGAATGGATCAGTCGCTCGGCCCGTTCATAGTCGTGCACCCCGACCGCCGCACCAACACGCAGGCGTCCGCGGGCATCCTTGTTGGCCCGGGGAAAGCGGAGGTTCTTGTCGATGTCCTTGATTGTGATCAGCCCCCGGAGCTGGAAATGCTCATCGACCAGCAACAGCTTTTCGACCTTGTTTTCACGCAAGATCCGTTCCGCGTCTTTCAGGTTCGTATCTTCCGGAGCTGTGACCAGCTTGTCTTTCGTCATCACATCTTCGACCCGGGTGTCGCCGGAATCGAGGAAGCGAAGATCGCGACGCGTCAGAATCCCTTTTAATTTCCCATCTTCACCGACGATCGGGACACCGCCGATGTTGCGGCTGTCCATCAATTTAATGGCATCTCGCACGCTGGCGTTGGGCCGCAGGGTGACTGGATCCACAATGATCCCGTGCTCGCTCCGTTTCACCCGGTCCACCTCGAGGGCCTGCTGTTCGATCGACAGATTCTTGTGGATAATGCCGATGCCCCCCTCCTGGGCCATCCCGATGGCCATATCACTTTCCGTGACCGTGTCCATCGGACTGGAAACGATCGGCACGTTGACGGAGATGTTGCGAGTCAGTCTCGATGAGACCTCGGCCTCACCGGGCAGCAGGTCGCTGAAGGCCGGTACCAGCAGGACGTCGTCAAATGTCAGGCCAGTTTCAAGAATGCGGTCGTGCATATTCGGGACTCCTCACTTTTTTCCGGTATCGTTCCTCAGCAGCGGAGGGGTAAGCTCGGCGACTGGTTGTTAATTTTCGGGACGTTGATTGGTTATTGACTCGATGCGGGCAAACAGGCGATTTCCCAACTCAATGTGCGTGGCGACATCCAGTTCTTCCGCGCGCACCGCTTCGCCGAAGCCCATGGAGGCCAGGACAGCATCGATGTCCGACTTCTCCAGCTGCTGGCTGTACATTCCACACAGGACACTGCGTAGAAACTTGCGGCGGTAGTTGAAGGCCCTGCGAATGTAGTCGTGGAAGAATTCGCGATGCGTGATGCGGCTGCGGGCAGCGGCATTGGGCAGCACTTTCATCACGGCCGAATCAACCTTTGGACGGGGCCAGAAGACGGTCGGCCCGAGCTTTTTGGCAAGTTCGACATCGCATTGCGATTGCAGCCAGACGGAGAGCGCCCCGTAGTGCTCGTGCCTTGGCTGCGACTGCATGCGGAGGCCGACCTCGTACTGAATGGTCACCACCATCCGGATCCAGGGGAGTTCGGAGGCGACCAGGTTCGAAATGACCGGCGTGGCGATGCTGTACGGGAGATTCGCGACGAGTTTCAGCCGCCGTTGCGGGCTGACTTCCAGCTCGCGGGCAATGGTTTCCAGAATCACGGGAGCAAAGTGATTCTTGTTCTTCAGGGCATCCATGTGCAGCAACGAGACATTGCTGTAGGGAGCGATTGCCAGTGAGGCCAGCTTGTGCATGTTGCGGTCGACTTCGACCGAGATGACATGTCCGGCTTCACGGGCCATGAACGTCGTCATGCCTCCGGTCCCGGCGCCGATTTCGAGCACCACATCATCGGGGGTCAGTTCCGCTTCTCGGACGACAAATTCGATGATGTTCAGATCGATCAGGAAGTTCTGGCCCAGATCGGTGCGCGGCCGAAGTCCCTGCCGCTCGAAGAGCCGCATCAGGTGCGAGCGTGTTTGCCGTTCAACGTCGGTCATGTGTTATCACACTTGAATTGGCTGCGGACCGTGAAGAAGAATTCCATTGACTGCGAAAACGGACGGAAACAAGATGCATGCCATCGCTGTCATTTCCGGACCGGAGCGAATCACCTTGATCTTTTACAATGTGTCGGGTCTGTTGATGTTCCTGGCTTCCTTCGGGATTGCGATCTGGATGGGTTCGCTGGTTGGTCGCAATGAAGAAAGTTTTCTCATGGTTGTGGGGGGCGGCCTCCTCACCCTGTTCGATCTCACTCATCGCTGGCTTCGGAGCGGTTGGCTCGGTGGAATGCTGACCGGAGGAGGCAGCCTGTTCTTTCTGCCCGCCTGGCTTCTGGGGATCTTCTGGTTCGTCTGGGGAAGCGTCTCACTGTTGCTGGTTGAGTAGCGATTTGTCGGTTGATGGCTTCGTCCTCGCCACACGGAATCCAGCATCGCACCAGCTGCAACGCGTGTCGGGCGGGCCGGGATACAGGGAGTGCGGATCACGAAGTTCTCGGGTAGATTCCTTCCGTCATGCTCATGTTCCCCATCATCTTTTCGAGATACTTCCCGATGATATCGGTTTCGATGTTCACCAGGTCGCCGACACGGCGTCGGCCGAGTGTGGTGTGCTGCAACGTGTGAGGGATGAGGGCCACGCTGAAGCGGTCTGCTTCCACATTGACGAGAGTCAGCGAGACACCGTCGACGGTGATGCTCCCCTTGGAAACCATTTGCCTTGTCAGTGCTGCGGGGACCTGAAACCACATGGTCGTCCAGTCCCCTTCCTGCAGAACGCCATCGACCTGGCCCAAGGCATCGACATGCCCCTGCACGATATGCCCACCCAGCCGATCGCTGGCGCGGACAGAGCGTTCAAGGTTGACCAGCGAACCCGTCTGCAGCTGTCCGAGGTTGGTCCGGGAGAGGGTCTCTGATCCTGCCTGGAACGACCATTCGTTCGCCTCGATCCGAATCACGGTCAGACAGCAGCCGTTAATGGCGACGCTGTCACCCAGCTGGACGTCGTCCTGCCGTGGAAAGTCCGCACCGGGGCGTACTGAGATCTCGATCGCAGCCCCTTGCGGTCTGAGAGCGGTCACTGTTCCGAAACCTTCGACCAGTCCTGTAAACATTTGAGATCGTTGCAAATCGTGGGGTCATTGACGGACGCGCTGGAAGCAGCGCGACGGAACGTGACGTCGGCCGGAATTGCGTCCCGAGACAGGGGGATTACTGCAGCTGCGATTCCGGCACTCGTCGCGACACCCGTCTCTTGCTGCAAACGCCGTTTCGCAAATCCAGAATCAGTCCCTCCCTAGAGCAGTTTGCCTTTCGCCTTTTGATGAGCTCATTCTTGCCACGCGGAAGTGAGCATTTCACCAGGCGAAACGCTTGCTGCGCGGGCTCTGGGCAAAGCAACCTGCTCTAGAAACGCATTCAGCCCGAAGCAGTCCACACAAAATGTGGGCGACCTCGGGCTGTGAATTCTTTCGACTGAACCGTTCCATCCGCCAATTATGACGATCTGCTTCGCGGTTGTCCAATCGGCGCTTTCAAGTCCGATTCGCTGTGGAAATCAGCTGGTCAAATCGGTCTCCAGCTCAGGCTGGTGGAACTGGCGAATTCCCCCGCCGCCTGTTTCTCACTGGCACGCAAGCACCACTCCACGGGGCAAGAAGCACGCGACCGGAGGTTCAAGGGCATCCGCGTGACACGTTGCGCTGCCGGACTGCTGCGACATCACGATGGATCTGCGCCACGAGTTCAGCAGCGGAATCAAACCGCGTCAACGGTCTGATGAAGTCGAGAAATTCCAGGGATAACCGCTCTCCATACAGATCGCCGCTGAAATCGAGCAGATGAATTTCCACCTTTCTCTGCTCATCGGCGAATGTCGGGTTCGGACCGAGGTGCACTGCGCTCAGATAGCTTCCCGTGGGCGTGCAACATCGGCCGGCGTAAACCCCTTCTCCCGGAAGCAAGGTCGGGATTTCACCGAGGTTGGCAGTGGGAAATCCCAGGGTCCGTCCCCGCTCTGCTCCGCGTTGAACGATCCCCGTGACCCGGTAAGTGCGGCCGAGTAATTGGGCGGCATTCCGGACTTCTCCCCTGCTCAGGGCCTGACGCACGAGACTCGAGGAAACAATCACCCCGTTCAACTCGGTCGGCTGCACGACATCAATGGCTCTGCCGTGTCGGTGACACAATTCCCGTAACGTCTCGACGTTGCCCGCGCGGCGTTGGCCGAAGAAGAAATTTGGACCTTCAACCAGTCCCTTTGCATCGAACTCATTCAGGACGAGCTGTTCAAAGAACTCATCGGGAGTCAGTTTGAGAAGTGCCCAGTCGGTGGGATACTCGAAGACGACATCGACTCCGGCTTCGCCCAGAAGCTGGGCTTTGGTGTCCGGATCGGTCAACCGGGGGGGAGTATGTTCGGGCTTCAGCAGCGAAATCGGATGCGGTTCGAAGGTCATCACGACTGCCGGAACGGACTGGGCGTGGGCACGCTGAACCAGCTGTCGCAGGATGGCCTGATGTCCGCAATGGACGCCATCGAAGTTTCCGATCGACAGAAAGCCTCCCTGATAGCTGGCACGGTCCCCCAGTTTGCGAATTCTCTTCAACCAAACACCTTTACTGCCAAACACCTTAACCGCGACAAGTTCGTGAGTTCGTCGCTCTCAATCATGGGTGACCGGTGAGGGAGCGTCAATGCAGACGTGGGGGCTGGATTTGGTCTGTACCTGTTGGCGAGACCTACCCGTGGGCGGCGAACCTGCCTATCATGAACGGACCGGGCAGAGAGCAACGTGAATCCTGTTCCCGGACTGCCGGATCGGTCAAGCCGACGCAATTGGCCTCGACTCCGCCTGTCACCACTCAGTCGTTCAACGGGAGCAGCCATGACGCGTCTCTTAATTGTCCTCGGCGTTGTGATGGCCTTGCTGATGCTGTTTCGGGAATTCGGTCCGCGCGGTCCCCAACTGGCAAAAGTGGAGGAGATGGAACTGCCCGTTGACGAGTGGTTTCAGGAGAATGTCGTCAACAATCCGCGGCTGGTGCTGTTGGATTTCACGGCCGATTGGTGCATGTACTGCAGGCAGCAGCACGAAATCCTGACACGGCTGCAGCCGGAAATTGCCGACCAGGTGCAGATTCTGTCGGTCGACGTCGACCGTCATCCGGATCTGGCGCATTACTTTCAGGCGAGCGCACTGCCAACACTGGTGCTTTTGGATCGAGGCAAGCCGCTGGTTCGAGGTGAGGGCCTCGTTTCGTACGATTCGCTGAAGTCCGGCATCGAGAAGGAACTCAAAAAGCTCCCGTCTCAAAAAGCTCCGGAAGGAGATGCAGCACCCGGCGGATCTGCTGTTCCCCCACAGGACACAGCGCCGGCAGACGAGCCGGCGGTGGCCCTGTAAGACGCTGCGCTGTCAGGGGGCGTCGCCTTTCACTGCTCTGCGCAGTCCGCGACCGCTGGATCAGAAGCACGTCCCCGCGTGGCTTGAGCGGGTGAATCGAATCACCACGAGCTTAAGATCTTCCCTCCCCTCTCCGTCAGCGTGAGGGCTGCTGGGCTCGAACTCGGGCAGCGAAACCGAGAAGGCCCCGGTCCCGGATGTTTTCCGGGACGTGACACTCGACGTCGGTTGCTGCCCGGAGCCATCGCCCCAGGTGGGGAGCGGATCGGGTTGACGCAGCTCAACCAGCGAGAGCCCGAGGTTCTTCGGTGGGCTTGGAGCGTCGGAGTTGCTGATTCACGCTGTTGACGAGCGTGCTGATCCCGTTCAGTCGGAATCGGCGACCCTCGGACTGAGCGGACAGCTGCCATTTGGCGAGCAGGGCCACCATCGCGGCCGGGACATGCCCCGAACCGAACAGGTCAATGATGATGGCCTTGCACGCGGGGGCCGTGGCCAGCAACTGACTGAATTCCGCATCCAGTTGCTGGGTGGATGCACCGGGGTTGAGGGGCTGCAGGGAAATCCGCAGGTGATCGTTCCGCAGCGTGGCATTGAGACTGGGCATGATTTTCTCCTTGTGATCCGTCTGCTCAATTCTTACAGCGCGGATCGAGGGCGGGACTGGCAAGATGCCTGGCGAGCGCAGGAGGGATGGCTTCGATTGGCATCCGTAGGGATTGCACAATCTTTGACGTGACGGGAGAGGAAGGCTTATTCGTGACGAAGGGCTTCGATCGGGTCGAGTCGGGCGGCCGCGCGAGCCGGATAAACCCCGAAGACCAGACCGATCATGACGGAAAATCCGAGCGCGACCGGAAGGCTCCAGACCGCGATTTGTGGACTCATGTCGAGAAACATCCGGCCCATTTCCGAGGAGTCGGATGAGTTCTCAAGAATATAGGTGCGGACCAGGTATTTGATTCCGCGGAAGGCAACGGGCGTCAACAGACCCAGTCCCATTCCGATCAGACCGCCGGTTCCGGAGAGCACCACGGTTTCTACAATAAACTGTTGGGTAATATCGTTGCGTCGTGCGCCGAGTGCCCGGCGGATCCCGATTTCTCTGGTCCGTTCCGTTACCGTCGCCAGCATGATGTTCATAATGCCGATCCCCCCGACCAGGAGGCTGATGCCGGCGATCGAGCCGAGCACCACATTGAAGATATTCCGCAGCTGATCCGCCTGCTTCAGAAGTTCGAGCGGCACCACGACCGCGTAATCCTGTTTGGCCCCGTGGGTGCGTTGCAGGGTTTCGCGGACGACATCAGCGGTTCCAATGACGTCCTCGACCCTGTCGACCTTGAGTGTGATCTGGTCGAAAACGACCGACTCGGCCGACATGCTTCCCGAGCCCATTTTCATGATCAGGTCGGACGTATTGATCCGGGCCTGAAAGGTGCTCAGCGGAATGTAAACGTCGTTGTTGTAATCCTGCCCGGAAAGGCTCCCCCCAACTGCGGCAGAGGCGGTTCGCTCTTCCATGATACCGATCACCCGGTAGGCCCGATTGCGGATCTGCACCGATTGGCCGATCGGATCGTTGGTAGGGAACAGAGCCTGGGCAGTGCCGTTCGCGAGTACACAGTTGTTTGTGCGGTCGTGGATATCGCGGTCGGTCAGAAACGAGCCCCGGGCAACCTTCAGGTGGTTCATCTCCAGATACTCGGGCGTGCAGCCCACAATGCGCGCGTTGAGAGCCCATTCCAGATAGCGGACTTCAAACACGGTTTCGCGGACCGGGACGACTCCGGTGACCGAAGAGAGCGTGCGCTCGAGGACTTTCAGGTCGTCTCGGGTCAGTCCATAGCGGAGAACGCGGCTGTTGCCGGAAGTGCTGGCGGATTCTTCGGGCGGTTTAACACTGCGGACGATGATATTGGTCGCTCCCAGCTGCAGCACCTGCTGCTGGGCCTGTTGGCTGGCCCCTTCCCCGATGGCGAGCATGGCGATGACCGAAAACACGCCGAACACAATTCCCAGCATGGTCAGGCCCGACCGCAGCTTGTGCAGCAGCAGGCTTTTCATGGCCAGGTTGATTGTGCGAATCAGTCGATACATCGTGTTTCAATCGGAAAAGATCAGGTGGGGGCAGCAGCGGGTGGGGAGGGAGCCGGACCTGCCTCGTGCGATCAACCCCGGAAAACTCCGTAGCCGGCGATGACGCCGTCTTTCATAAAAATCTGTCTCTTGGCCTGTTCAGCCACGTCGGGTTCGTGTGTCACCATGATGATGGTTCTCCCTTCGGCGTTGAGTGCTTTCAGGAGTTCCATGATTTCTTCGCCGGTCTTGGAATCGAGGTTCCCGGTCGGTTCGTCGGCCATGATGATGGCGGGATTGTTAATCAGCGAACGGGCAATGGCGACGCGTTGCTGCTGTCCCCCGGAGAGCTGGAACGGCTTGTGATCGAGGCGTGTTCCGAGTCCCACTTTTTTCGCCAGCTCTTCGCAGCGGTCGTGGTCGGCCTGAGTGATGGGAGGATAGCCGGGCCGATAGTGCAGCGGCACCTCGATATTTTCCAGTACCGTGTACTGCGGAATCAGGTTGAATGACTGGAAAATGAAGCCGATCAGGCTGTTGCGGCTGGCGGAGAGTTCGTCATCGGAGAGTTTGGAGACGTCCTGACCACGCAGGTAGTATTCGCCGCTGGTTGGCCGGTCGAGCGCCCCCAGCAGGTTCAGCAGTGTGCTCTTGCCGCTTCCCGACGATCCCATGATCGCCAGAAAATCGCCGTGCGGAATATCCAGCGTGACTCCTCGCAGCGCTTTGACCAGGACGGTGCCCAGATCATAGTGCTTCTGAAGATCAACAAGGCGGGCTGCGAGATCCATGTGGGGGAGGTCGGTTTTGTGATCCGGTTGGGTGGGAGCTGCCCTGACGTCCAAGGGGATCGCCAGAGCAACTGCCGGATCAGGTGATTAACGGGATGCTTCGAGTCATCAGGGGGCTGCCTGCGGCGGACGGTTCTGTCGTCCGGCAGCCAGTTCTTCGACGGTGAGGAAACCGTCACCGTCCTTATCCAGTTGTGGAAAGCGGTCCTGCATTCCGCCCGGGGCTTCGTCCTTTGAAATCTTGCCGTCGCCATCTTTGTCGAGGCGGGCGAACATGGCGGCGGGATCTCCTCCCGCTCCTCCGCTCCCCCCCGCACCTCGGCCACCGGCCCGTTCGCCTTCGCCGCGTGCCCCCTCAGCACGAGGTCGCCCGCTCGCAGGACCGGCTGCTCCCGGTTCTCCGGCCGCGGACGGTGGAACCGCCGTGGCGGCGGCCGCCTTCTGGTCTTCTTTATTCCGTTCGGCGTTGTATTCGGCCTGCAGCTGGGTGATTTCCGTGGCAAATGTCCGGCGTGGACTCATCAGCACCCGCTCGTTTTCGGAGATGCCATCAAGGATCTCGACGTGGGTCTGATTCGTCATGCCGGTCTTAACATCCCGGCGTTCGATTCCGTTTTTCCCTTCGACATAGGCGAGCTGTCGGTCAGCCACGTTGACGACCGCCACCACCGGAACTTGAAGCACGTCGGCGCGATTGTCGACGAGAATCTCAACCTGAGAGGTCAGTCCGGGACGCAGTCGCTTGATCCGATCGACATCGTCGGTCAGTTTGATTTCCGCCTGATATTCGCGGAGGTCCATGTTGGGCCAGTTACCCGACATCGGCACCGAGGAAACGTGAGAGATTTCACCGTTGAAGATTTCATCCGGATAGGCGTCGATGCGGATCTTGGCTCGCAGTCCCCGGCGAATCGAGCCGATAAGCGATTCGTGGATGCGGCAGTTCACTTTCATCTGGGTGACGTCGGGCAGATTGATGATGGCCTGGCGTTCGCGGACTGCCGCCCCTTCTTCGATCATGACGGTGTCGCCGGATCGGCGACCGCCGCTGGAGCTGTTGGCGTAAACGACTTCGCCGTCCTGCGGAGCACGGATTGTGCAGGCTTCAATCTGAGCCAGAATTTTATCGAGTCGATCCTTCTCGACGTCATAGGTCAGCTTCTTGGCTTCCACATCTTTTTCAAGCTGTGTCAGGGTTGAGCGACCACGCAGCCGGACCCGCTCCAGTTCGCGTTCAAACTCGGTTGAGTTGGCGCTGAGCTCAGCCATCTTGCGCTTCTTGGTGTATTCCTGCAGCACTTCCAGTTCTTCCTGGGCCCCCTGCACCTTGTATTCGGCCTGTTTGACGGCGATGCGCGCCGCTTCGAGGTCATTCTGGGTCCGGTATCCTTTTTTCACCTGCTGCGAGTAAAAGGCATAGGTTTCCTTGGCCCGTAACTCTTCTTCCTTCGCCAGGGCGAGGTTGGCCTTCAGCTGCTGCTCCTGCTTGGGGTATTCCCCCTTTTCAAACGACACGAGGTCGAGGCGGGCGAGGTCCAGTTTCAGTTGGGCTGCTGCCTCGTCGCTCTGGTTCTGCCGCTTCTGGATTTCGAGAGCTTCGGTGGCCTGGGCCATGGTGGAGCCGGCCTGGGTGAAGGTGATTTCCTGCTGCTTGGCTTTTTCACGCAAGAGTGAAGAATCGAGCTCACAGACCACTTCGCCCGATTTCACCATCGTTCCTTCCGGGACGATGCTGATAATCGTTGTCGAGCCTTCCACGAGGCTGGTCAGGGTGGCGTTTCTCTGGCTGTCGAGATTCCCCTGAACCGACAGCGTGATCAGAAACGGCCCACGGGTAGCCCGCTCCAGGATCATGTCTTTCGGCGTTGACTTGGCGGATGACGCCTCGCTCGGGAACGGCCACCAGCCCGTCTTCAGAAACCCGCCCGCCCAGGCGACTGTAGCCAGTGCCAGCATCGCCAGTACCAGGAGCATCCAGGTCGGCAGACGGCCCGCGCGGTTGGTTTGATTGCTCATTGAGTTCACTCCGATAGAACGCATCGTTCCACATTCCATCCTCCATGATATCCATAATCCCCATATCACGGTAGATGTTGAGCCGATTTCGTTCGTATGAGATATAGTTTCCGATCAACTGGTTTTGGGCGTTGAGCAATTGTGACAACGCCGTATTCAGGTTGTTACCCTGCAGACCGCTACCACTGCTGGAAGATGTTGTCGAGTTGACACTTCCGGGAGCCGCGCTTTGGTTCACGGCGTTATCATACTGCAGAGCGGCCAGACGGACTGCCCGCCGGGACGTCTCGAGGTTCTGCTTGAGCACAAACAGCTGTCTCCAGGCGACGCGGACCTGCTGTTTGACCTGATCCTCGAACAGCATATAGGCCCGCCGCTGCCGCTGATAATTGATCTGCGCGATCCGGTAGGCATTCCGCTCGTCAATCTGGTCGAGTGGAGCCGTAAACTGCAGTCCTGCCCGAATCTGGCTCTGGTCGCCACGAAACTCAAACGGTGTATTTGTGTTGGGTGTATTGAAGTCTCCTTCCACGACGACACTCAAGGCTGATTGCAGGGCATTTGCCGCAATTTCCACGCGCCGCCGGGCATCCATCACCTGAGCCCGCGCATTCATCAAATCCAGCCGATTTTCCATCGCCGTGGCGATGGCATTCTGCATGGCAATTTCAAAGGGCTGAACCTCGATTAGCTCCACCCTCATGCTTAATTGGACGACTGCCAGGTTCTGGGCGAGTCGAACGACATCTTCCCGCACCATCCCGATGTCCTGGTAAATCGCCCGTCGCCGGACGAGGTCAGGATCTTCTTCGGACCCCGGCTGGCTGGCGGGCGGTTCCGTCCGCAGCATGGCTCCGATGGCCTGCACGTCCAGCAGAACCTGATCGAGATCACGTTCCGCCTCCTCGTACAGCAGTTCGGCCCGCGAGATATCCTTCTGCAATTGAATCCGATCTGCTTCCTCAGCCAGCATTGCAAGTCGTTTGGGGAGAGCCGCCCGCACGCCCGCCAGATCGGCCCGAACGTAACTCAGGGCTTCTTCCTGAACCCGGCGAACGATGGTCTGCAGTTCTTCGTAACTCCTATGAAGTGTCGCGAGATCGGGATTATCCGTATTCAGGGCTTCCCACTGCTCCACAAACGCCTTTCCCTGATCCTCCAAAGCGGTCAGACGGGGATCGATCAGCTGAAACGGGATCAGGAGATCATCGTCAATCGTCAGCTCCATGTCTGTTGGTAAACCCAGCAGCAGCTTGAAGTTGTCGAGATCGTCCTGGAGCACCCGTTCTGAGGCGCGCAGTGAATTGATCGAGTTCGCCAGCTGGGACTGCAGGTTCAACACGTCGAGGGTCGCCACCTCCTGCTTCAGCAGATTGATCAGGTTGTCCACTGCCAGATGGAACTCCGGATCTGGCCGAAGGTTCCGCATCATCTCGATTTCCGCGTCCGTCACCGGATCCGGACTGCGCCAGTATAGGCGGTAGAGGGGATCCCCTTCGTAGGCCAGCTTGGTGGCCAGTTCCGGCGGAATGTCGACCGGCTGTTCGAGAGTGACACTCGCAAACTGCTTGTTACGGGCAGATTCCGCCAGCAGGCGATCGACCTGCTCCTGCAGACGTTTGACGTTGCCACGAGCGTTGGTGATCTGCTGTACATCCTGCAGCAGAACGAGGTATCCCGAGGGACCGCCGACGACATCCGTAAACAGCTGCTGCCGGAACCGGGCGAGGACGCGAGCTTGATACAACAGGGCTCGCTCGGCCTGTGTCAGCCCTTCCAGACCAACCTTGCGTCCCGCACCGAACAGCAGCGGCTGTACGATGGAAAAGGAGAGCGTGGACATCGAGCGGGTGGCGCTTCCGCCGCTGAACAGCCAGAGCGTGTTGTTGGCGAACTCCACGGCATACTGGGTTCCGGCGGGGAGCAGCTGACTGACACCTCCACGGACATTGCCTGTCCCACCGTCCGGTGCTCCGTGCGGTGTAAAGAACGCAGCGGCCCCGGCGGTTGGTTCGACTCCGCTGGCGGTCAGATAGCGAACGCCAAACTGGAATCTCTGGAATGTCACTGCCAGAGCAGCCAGGTAGACAGATTCGATCTGGAACTGGTAATCGCGGTTGTTGATCTGTGCCAGTTCCACCGCTTCGGGGAGTGTGACTCCCTTCAGGGCGGGGACCGGGGCGACGTATTCCCCCGTTAAGGGGTCAATCAGATCGGTGCTGAGACCCAGATTGGCCATCCACTGAGGATTTTCGACCGACATCAGGTCGCCGAATTTGTGCCATCCCTTGTACCCCTCCCAGCCGTCGACCCAGTGCATGAAGACATGCGCGGCCGGATCATCGGGAGGCAGCGGTTCGCAATCCGGGTTGAACGGATCATAGAAGCGGCTGCGGGGGTCGGGAGTCAGGTCAATGCGCGGAAGGTTCCAGAGCGGATTGTTCAGCTTTTCCGTGATGGCTTCATAGGAGTCACGGTCGGCCTGATCGCGCCAGAAGGTGCGGGAACAGCCGGCCAGATTGCCGAGCAGCATGGCGGAACCGGCCAGCAGCGAGAGACAGCGAGCCACGCGGCTCGTTCGCAGGTGAGAGCTGGTCATGCGGACCTCCGTTGGGTCTGGAGGTTCAGATTCAGAGCATCAACGGCGCTCAACATTGAGTCGAGCACCTGATTGAACTGCTGGAAAAATTGAGGGGTCAGGTGGGCGGAGAGATCGAGCCCCAACTCCGCCTTGATTTCGGCGATCGAGGCACAGCTGGAGCGGCCCAGATCGGTTGCTGTCAGCAGCGTTTTCCGTCGATCGATGGTGCTCCGCTCGCGGCAGAGCAGCCCCTCGCGGCGCATCCGTTCGATCAGGGCACAGAGATTGGACTCCGAAAGGCAAAGGTCGTTTGCCAGTTCGGTCTGGGTCCACGCCTCCGGAGCACCGGAAAGGACCTCCAGCACCGCGGCGCGGGACTCATTGAGTCCGGCCTGGGCGTAGCGGGCAGAGAGTTCCTGGCGCAGACGCCGGGAAAGTCTGTTCCATTTCTGGAGCCAGGCAGTATCGGTGGATTTTTGATTGGGAACCATCTTCGGAATCCGGAACACGGAAACGGCAAGGTGCGTTATCCAATGATTCGGATCGGAATGATTCCAATCTGTAATGAATCAACCGACTTTGCGGGTCGGGGCGACTCTAGCGGTTGAATTCAGGATTCCGGCGCTGCAGGGTCGACGGGACCGGCATCCTTTGCCGGTCGCGGTTTACTAACCGGTGCAACCGGAAAACTCGTATGTCGCAGCCCTGTTTTTCTGGATTTTCCCACAGGACTATTTTGCCTGATCGGTATTCCGGTGGCATTGTTGGGGCGATGGAGTGTCGGATGCAGTCGCTTGAGAAGGAGGCTCAGGCAGTTCGCAAATTCGGAATGTTCCCCCCTCGGACAGGAGAAGTTGGCAATGGAAGAGTCTACAGCGGTTTCGGAGTTGAAGGTGACCCGGCGGTTCAAAGATCGCCGTCTTCGCTCCGATCGCCGGACCGAAACGGAAGCGGCTTTCCCCGGCCTGGAGCGCCGTGAAAGCAGCCGTCGCAAGGTGGAACGTCGACGCCAGATCGACCCCACCACCTGCGAACGGGATTACAAACCAGACGAAGTGGAATTCATGCGTGCGATGGACGACTACAAACGTCGCAGCGGTCGCCAGTTCCCCACCTGGAGCGAAGTTCTCGAAGTGGTGCGCGACCTCGGATATCGCAAGGTCGCCTCGCCGACCCGGACTTTTGAAACTGTTTGAGCGGTCACCACCAGCACGCCCCTGTGAATCAAATGTCTTGAATCTCGGCAATACCTTCCCGGGTTTGCTGAAACACCCGATACCGAAAACCTCCCCTGTTGCCGGTATCGGACCACGAACGATTTCGCGAAGCCTGCAGACGGATGCTGCAGGCTTTTTTCTTGGCCGTTGTGGATGCTATGAATCGCTCGTCCCGCGGAAGTTCCCGCAAGGAGACGTGACCATTGATCTCATTCTTCCGCTCGAGCCGCATCTGAAATGTCTTCTCCCTCATTCCCAACGGTCATTGTCGTCGGTGGGGGACTGGCGGGAATTGCAGCCGCCTGGTCGTTGCGTTCGACCGGCTGTCCGGTCACGCTGCTCGAAGCGCGGACTCAGCTCGGGGGACGGGCCACCACATATGTCGATCCGGCGACGCAGGTCACCATCGACAACTGCCAGCACGTCAGCATGGGCTGCTGCACGAATCTGCGGTCTCTGTGCGAGCAACTTGGATTCGCCGATGCGCTCAAAACCGCTCCGCAGCTGAATTTTGTCGCCCCGGATGGACAGATCACACCGTTTCGCGCGGACCCCCTGCCCGCCCCATTTCATCTGCTCCGGGCCTTCCTCACACTCCCTTATCTGAGCTGGGCTGAAAAACTCCGATTTGCGTGGGGCGTGCGTGCACTGGCCCGGTCGAAACCGGAACAGCTGGCCGGAATGAACTTCCGTCACTGGCTTGTGCAGCATGGACAACCCGAACTGGTCATTCGTGATGCCTGGGAAGTGGTGCTGGTCAGTGCGCTGAGCGAAACGCTGGATCGAGTCGATGCCCGTCACGCGCGAAAAGTCTTTGTCGACGGCTTTCTGAAAAACGAGCGGGGATGGCAGGTCGAAGTTCCGAACGTCAGTCTGGGGGAACTTTATGGCAACAAAACGCTGCAAGCGCTCACCGCGGCTGGCGTGGATGTTCGACTCAAATGCCGCGTCTCTTCCTTCGAAATGTCGGGGGGAAGGGTGAATCAGATTCGCCTGCGCGACGGAGAGGTCTTGTCTGCCGATGAAGTGATTCTGGCAGTCCCCCAGCATCAGATTGAAAACCTGCTTCCCGACCTCCCCGAGCTGCAGCAGTTGCGGTCGAACGCAGCCGCGATCGAAGCGGCTCCCATCACGAGCGTGCATCTCTGGTTTGACCGTCCGATCACGGAGCTGCCTCATGCGGTGCTCGTGGGACGGCTGGGGCAATGGCTCTTCAACCGCGGTACGACGGAGTGGTCAGCCGGTTCGACCGCCTGCCTGTATCAGGTGGTGATCAGCGCGAGCCGCAATCTCGATGACTTTGAACAGTCAGAGGTGGTCGAGATGGTCTGTCAGGAACTGCGGGAGATTTGGCCCGCTGCCGGCGCAGCGGCGTTGCTGCACGGTCGATTGATTACAGAACGACGGGCGGTCCTGTCGGTCGTCCCCGGGATTGACACCTTGCGGCCCGATGCCCAATCGCCACTGCGGAACCTGCAACTGGCGGGTGACTGGACGCAGACGGGCTGGCCGGGCACGATGGAGGGGGCGGTGCGGAGCGGTTTTCTGGCGGCGGAGTCACTCTGCCGTCGACTTGGAATCTCGGCCCGGTTCCTGCAGCCTGATTTACCGGTCGCATTGTGGTCACGACTGCTGCTTGGTGTGACGTAACAGATGACTCCCATCGCCAGCGGAACTGAACCTGCCTGGCCCAGATCACTTCAGTCATGTCCCCCGGGAGAACTCAATGAATCGTCGACACGTCTGGCTGGGGCTGATCGGCTGGATTCTCTTCTGTTTTGCTGCGGCGGCACTGGGCTCGCTGGCAACCACTCCTCAACTGGATGGCTGGTATCGCAGCCTGCAAAAGCCGCATTGGCATCCGCCCGACTCCTTGTTCGGCCCGGTCTGGACGCTGCTCTATCTGCTGATGGCCATGGCTGCCTGGCTGATCTGGAAGCAAGGTGGCTTCAAAGAGAATCGGCGACCACTCGCATGGTTTGTGATTCAGTTGATCCTGAACGTTGCGTGGTCCTGGATCTTTTTCGCGGGGCACCAGACAGGCTGGGCGGTTGTGGAACTTGTTTGTCTATGGATCGCAATTTTCATGACCACCGTGTTGTTTTTCAAAAAGCGGAGGCTCGCGGGAGCGTTGCTGATCCCCTACCTTGGCTGGGTCACGTTCGCCGGCTGCCTGAACTGGACGATCTGGCGGCTGAACGCGGGAATCTGATTCGGCAGTTGGTCCACGAGCCGCGCGCAGGATCGTTGCGGTGATGACGTGTCGGAGGCGACTCCGGAGCGGGTTCCCTGAACTGCTCTTTTGCGAGTCACCTGCTCGCAATCGATCGGTGCGAACAGGGACTTCTGTTTTGGGAAACGTTCGAATCGAATTAAGTGATGACCTATCAAGATGCCAATCGACGTGCGTGGGACAATCTCGCCCGGGAAAACAGCCAGTTCGCTCGTGTCGCCAATGACGCCGAGTGTGCGCAGCCGCTGCTGACACTCGATCGACGTGGGTGGCTGCCCGGCTCCGTGCGCGGGCTGGAAGTGCTGTGTCTGGCGGCGGGGGGAGGCTGGCAATCGATCCTCTATGCCGTGGCGGGGGCACACGTCACCGTGGTGGATCTGAGCCCGGAAATGCTCAAGCGGGATGAACAGCAGGCGCGCATCCGGAACGTGCAGGTGCGGATCGTGCAGACGTCGATGGATGATCTGTCGGCGTTCCCCGAGGGAAGTTTTGACATTGTGCATCAACCGGTCAGTACCTGCTATCTCCCGCGCATTCGGGATGTTTATGCGGAGATCGCCCGCGTCCTTAGACCGGAGGGGCTTTACATCAGCCAGCACAAGCAGCCGACAAGCTTGCAGATCGCCGATCGGGATTCCCAGAACCGCTATGTCCTCGGAGTCCGTTATTATCACGGCGATCCGCTCCCGGCGGTCCCTGACACTGCCTACCGCGAACCAGGAGCGGTCGAATATCTGCATCGCTGGGAGCAGTTGGTCGGTGAACTCTGCCGCAGCGGCTTTACGATCGAAGACCTGGTCGAGCCGATGCGGGGAGATCCCAAGGCCCGACCAGGTCACTTTCAGCATCGCGGAATGTTTGTCGCCCCTTACGTCCGCATCAAGGCGAGAAGGAAAGCGTCTCCCGGTGAGCCGCTCGGCAACCGAATCTGGACGCCGGAGGACCGTGCTCCTTGAGGGGGAGGAGGCACCCAGGGTCTTTTTCGATTTTTGCTCGACCCGTTCTTGCCACGCGGAAGTGAATGTTTCAACAAAGGAAACGTTAGCTGCGCGGGCACCGGAACGAGCAACCGGCTCTCAGGCGGGCATCAGCCCTTCGCGGATCGCGTACCGCGTGAGCACGACGCGGTCGTGAATGCCCATTTTCTGCATGATGCGGTATTTGTGACTTTCGATGGCCCGTTCGGAAAGCATCATGGCGCGGGCCACTTCTTTGACGCTATCACCACGGGCGAGATGCCGCAGGACCTGAATCTGACGAAGTGTCAGACTGGCGAAAAAGCTCTGTGTCTTGACGAAGAACCGTTTCGATTCCCGATCAAAATGCAGCCTTTCCAGGACAGACTCCGAATACACCGAATCGCCGGCCACGATCCGCTGCAGGGCATCGATCACGCGGTTCGTCGGTTCGGTTTTGAGAAGATAACCGGCCACCCCCAGACGGAGGGCGACGTCGATGAAAATGTCGGTATCGAAACTGGTGTAGAAGACGGTTCGGGTCGCCGGGAGCCGGGAGGCGATCTGGTCGGCGACGTCGATCGCACCCCGCCCAGGGATTTCCAGCTCCATGATCACCAGATCGGGTCGCTGTTCGAAAATTTCAAAGAAGGCCCGATCTGAATGGGTGATCGCTGCGATCACCTGATAGCCCGGAATCGCATTCAACTTCTGTGTCAGCGATTCGAGGATGATGGGGTGCTCATCGACGAGAATGATTCGTTGCCGTTGCGTCATTGCCTGGCTCCCAATCTGTAGCGTTATTGCCCAACACTGGCCTGACTATAGGGTGAACATTCGTCATCTCAAATGGCGAGTTCAAAAAGGCCTAAGAATTTGTCGACTGGTGTGGCAGGATTGCTCGACTTGAGAGGCATCAGCGACCACTTGCGCATTTTCGCTTCAAGTTGATGCGCTGCATCGATTTGCTGTGTTGAAATGTTGCGAAAAAGCAACAAAAACTGCAGTTGAGGCTAGCTCGGGTGCGTAGTTTTACTGCATTTCTAGACGAGGCGTGCTTCCAGTGCCCTTGATGGCGAAATACCGTACTTCGCGCGCCTGCCTCGCCGGGGGAAGTTCGCGAAGCCCCGCAGATACCTCTCAACTGGCAAGATTGATTCAAGTTGCCTCACTCCCCTGCCGCAGCATGTTCGCGGCGGGTCTCACCCGCTCAAGACTGCTGCCCGGTCCGTTCCTAGCCAGCCGAACGGTGCTCTGCACATCCAAAACATCTCGCTGGGGCGCCTGAGAAATGGCACCCTGTTCCTTCCAGCGACCGTGCAGCAAGCGTTTCGTGGGATGAAATGCATTGCCGCGTGGCGAGGGGAAAACATCCAGAGCGAATATGCTCTAGGAGGGGCTCGCTGCCCCCTTCTCTTCCTGCAAATAGGTTTGTCCCCGATAGAACTGGGACCAGATCACATGCACGATGCCGGCGGCCGCGACGCAGACAGTAAAGAAGAGATAATAATTCGCCCCCTCCAACATAGTGCTCCCGGATTTCTCAGCTGCGGCGATCGCTCCATTCACCAGGGCTGTGAACAGATTTCCCGCAAAGACGGAGAGCATGTACAGCCCCATAATAAAGGATTTCATTTCATTCGGGGCCTGCGTATAGGAGAACTCCAGCCCGGTGATGGAGATCATTACTTCCGCCAGAGTCAGAAAGACGTACGCCAGAATCTGCCAACCGCAATAGGGAGTTTCACCCGCTTCAATACGCATCTCCAGCCAGGCAGGAATGAGAAACGCGGGGATCATCAGAAACAACCCGATGCCAATCTTCCGCAGCGGCGTCACTGCGAACAGCTTTCCCAGCAGCGGGTAGAACACGTAGGAGCAGAATGGAATGAGCAGCATCACGAGGACCGGATTGACCGCCTGCAGCTGCGCCGGTTGGACTGTGCCGAAAATGGGGAGCCAGCAATCCATACGGTCCGCCTGCAATACCCATCTTGATGCGGTCTGATCGTACAGTGACCAGAAGACGGCGATGATCAGATACAGCGGGATCAGATTGAGGATTGCCCGGACGCCGACAGCACTGAATGTTCGTTCGAAGAACTCCCGCCCTGACGGGGGAATGTGGACATATTGATTCCGGCCCAGCCAGAACACGAACGTGGCCACTCCCATGAGCACCCCGGGCACGCCAAACGCCCAGGAATAGCCGTATTCGCGGGCCAGATGGGGGGTCAGCAAGGTGGAAAACGTCGACCCGAAGTTGATCGAAAAATAGAACCAGCCGAAGACCACAGCCAGCAACGCTTGATTCGAGTGTCCGAACTGGTCGCCGACGTGCGAGGAAACGCAGGGCTTGATTCCTCCCGAACCGATCGCAATCAGGCCCAGTCCCCAGCCCAGCAGCACTCGCTGATCGATCCCTGTGTGGAAGTCCATCAGGGCGAGTACCAGATGCCCCAGGCAGTAAACCAGGGAGAGACACAGAATCGTGCGGTACTTCCCGAGCAGCCAGTCCGCCACGACAGCACCAACGATCGGAAAGAAGTACGCTGCGGCAACGAATTGATGAATGCGTTCGGTGGCGGCCGCCTCGGACATGACATCCGGTTCGCCTGCCGCATTGAGTAGGGCCTTCGTCATGAAGGTCGCCAGAATGGCCTTCATGCCATAGAAGCTGAATCGCTCCGCCGCTTCATTTCCGACGATATACGGAATGCCCGGAGGGATGTGAGTGATGTTCGGTGGAGCGGTCAGATAGGCGGGTTTTGGCATGGGGTCAGTGTGGCTCGCAAGCAGAACTCTGTCCAGCGGAGCGTCCGCGTCAGAGTGAATGTCGTATCGGGAATCCCTCTGCGTTCAAGAAGAGAAGCGCTGTTGGGGGAGTGATGAGTGGCGGCAACATGATGCCAGAGGGCATCCCAGATGAAAACGCTGTCCGGACAGCGACTTGCGCTGAAAAGTGCGGGAGAGGACGCTGCGGGTGATGCCTGGTGGCAACGGCCCCCTTCTGCGGTGCTGGGGGATGTTCAGGCTATTTTGCGATTTGACAAGATTTCTTAAGTGCTGTTGCTGTGGCAGGTTGTGGTGTTTTGTGAGACGGCCTGTCAAGAATTCTGAACGATGGCACATCCGCTTCGGCGCGCCCCTCGCTTTTAGGGATCTGCATCAAGACAACCCCCCAACTTAAGGATTCACAACCATGACTCTCTTCACCAACCTCCTGAACGACGAAGCTGGTTTCATTGTTTCTGCGGAACTCGTGCTGGTCTCGACCATCGCCGTACTGGGCATGATCGTCGGTCTCAGCGAAGTCTCTCACAACGTGAACAACGAACTGGAAGATGTCGGTTCCGCCTTTGCCAGCCTGAACCAGTCGTACAAGGTGCACTGCAGCTCTGGCCACAAAGGGGACACCGCCGGCAGCCGCTATCAGGACAGTGCTGAATTCTGCGACGGCCAGTTCGACGTTTACTAGTGCAGGTTGCTTTTTCCAGTGCCCGCGCAGCCTGCGTTTCGTCTGGTGAACTGCTGACTCCCGCGTGGCGATGCGGATGCAATCCAAAGTCAAATTGCTCCACAGTGTGAGCTGGTCGTCACGTGCTCAAGTGGCCGGTGTCGACTCGCAGAAGCTTCTCTCCGATTCTCCCGTCTCTCCGGCGGCATCCATTGGATGCCGCTGTTTTTTTGCGCCTGCGGACGCTGCCGTTATTTCTTCTGTTCTTTGGCCCAGGTGTCTTTCAGCGTGACCGCCCGGTTGAAGACCAAATGTCCTGGCTTGGAGTGTTTGGAATCGGGCACGAAATATCCCTTGCGCTCGAACTGCACCGGTTCGCCGGGGACTGCATCAGCGAGGGCGGGTTCCAGTTTACAGCCACTCAGGATCTGCAGCGAATTCTCGTTCAGAGACTGCTTCCAGTCCTGATCTTCGGGAATTTCCGCGGCGTCGGCGACTTTCAGCAGGTGGTCATACAGCCGCACTTCCGCATCGAGTGCATGCTCCGCGCTGACCCAGTGAATCGTCCCTTTGACTTTGCGACCATCGGGAGCGTTGCCCCCCTTCGTCTCCGGGTCATAGGTGCAGTGCAATTCTGTGATGTTTCCGGCTGCATCCTTGATCACTTCGTTGCACCGGATGAAATAGGCCCAGCGCAGGCGAACTTCCTGTCCCGGAGCGAGCCGGAAGAACTTCTTGGGAGCGTCTTCCATGAAGTCTTCCCGTTCGATGTAAATCTCCCGCGTGAACGGAACCGTCCGGCTGCCAGCAGTGGCATCTTCCGGGTTGTTGATCGCTTCCAGCTGCTCGACCTGCCCGGCTGGATAGTTGGTGATGACCACCTTGAGCGGATCGAGAACCGCCATGCGCCGCTGCGCCGATTTGTTCAGGATGTCCCGCAGCGAATTTTCGAGCACAACGATGTCGGTCAGCCCCTGATACCGGGTCACCCCAACCACGTCACACAGATGGCGGATGGCTTCGGGGGTGTACCCCCGTCGTCGCAGTCCGCGCAGCGTCGGCATCCGCGGATCGTCCCAGCCGTCGACGAGCCCTGCTTCCACCAGTTCCAGCAGCTTCCGCTTGCTCATCACGGTGTAAGTGAGGTTCAGACGGGCGAATTCATTCTGCTTGGAGGGGAAGATTTCGAGCTTTTCGATGAACCAGTCGTACAGGGGGCGGTGGGTATTGAACTCGAGTGAGCAGAGTGAATGGGTGACCTGCTCGATCGAATCACTTTGTCCGTGGGCATAGTCGTACATCGGGTAGATACACCATTTGTCGCCGGTCCGATGATGGTGAGCATGCCGAATGCGGTACATCAGCGGATCACGGAGAATCAGGTGAGGAGAAGCCATGTCGATCTTCGCCCGGAGCACATGCGCCCCATCCGGGAATTCCCCTGCGCGCATGCGGGCGAAGAGATCGAGATTTTCTTCGACACTGCGGTCGCGATAGGGGCTGTTTTTCCCCGGCTCGGTGGCCGTTCCCCGCTGTGAGCGAATCTCGTCGAGGTTTTGGCTGTCGACATAGGCGAGCCCTTTGCGGATCAGATCGCAGGCCCATTGGTAGAGCTGTTCGAAGTAGTCGGACGCATAGAACAGCCCGTCCCACTGAAACCCCAACCAACGAATGTCTTCCTGGATGGCGTCGACGTATTCAACGTCTTCCTTCGTCGGATTCGTGTCGTCGAACCGCAAATTGCACCGGCCGCCGAACTCGCGGGCAATGCCGAAATCGACGCAGATCGCTTTCGCGTGGCCAATGTGCAGGTAGCCATTGGGCTCGGGAGGAAAGCGGGTCTGCACCCGCCCGCCATTCAGCCCCGCCGCGACGTCCCGGGCGACGAGTTCTCGCAGAAAATCCTTCTTGGGGTCGGGCTGAGTGGGCGAAGCTGCATCCGTAGACATCGATATGTTTCCTGGCGTGACACGAGATGGTGCCAGTTTAAAGGGGAGCGGGCGATCAGGCGAGGGGAAGACTCTTCGCTGCCGGTTTCATCGAGGACTGCGGCGATCCCCGGACCCGCGGAGTGCTATTCCCGGAAGAAGGAACCCCGCGGTTGCCCTCCCGGATCAGGAGGCGGGTTGGTTAGCTTACGGCTGTTGTCGTCAGCGGGGCATGACGTGACAGCCTCGACGGAGTAAAATCAGTTTGCGGCAACCTGCTGTTTCACCGTTCTGCACCTGCAGACCCCGTTGAAAGCGGCGGACCCATCCCCCGCCTCTCCGCAACCCTGTCTTGCACGTCACGATTCCGGCCTCCTTGGTGCGGAGGAGGCGAGCCGAGATCACCGGGTTGCATTCGTGCGTTGTATCTTTCGATCTGAATCCTGATTTTGTGCGAATTCCATGCTTTTGCGACTCCTCAAAGCCAAGCTCCACATGGCCGCTGTGACCCGGACCGACGTGTCCTACCATGGCAGCATTACCATTGACCGCGATCTAATGGACGCTGTGGGGCTGCTGGCGTTTGAGCAGGTGCTGATCGCCAATTCCGCGACCGGACAGCGGGGCGAGACCTACGTCATCCCCGGGCCGCGCGGTTCCGGATCGATGCAGATGAACGGTGCGATGGCTCGACTGGCCCAGCCAGGAGATCGAATTATTGTCCTGGCGTTCGCCTTCGCAGAGCCGCATGAGGCGGCCACGCTCCACCCCAAGGTGGCCATTTTGAACGAGCAGAACCGGATCATCGAACAGTTCGAAGGGGACATCGAGTAAGAGACACGCCCCTGCCCCTGCCCCTGCCCCTGCCCCTGAAGGAACGCAAGCTGCTGTGGCAGGCAGTCGCCACCGGCTCGAAGTCAAAATTCCTAGAGCGTTTGACTCTTGGTTGCCACGTCCTCACCACGGTGAATTCAGCAGTTCACCGGCCGAAACGGATCGGGCCGAAACGCTTGCTGTGGGGGTACCGGGAAGAGCAACTTGCGCTTAGTTCAGCATCTCTTCCAGCACGGATTTGGGGGCCAGATCGTACTTGAGCGGCTCCATCGAGAACGAAGCACGTCCCTGCGACAGGCTCCGGACGTGTGAGGAGTACCCGAACATCCGTGCGAGCGCCGCCTCCGCCATCAGGGCGGTCAGGTGTCCACGATGTTCGCTGGCAAAAATCTTGGCGTGCCGCTGGTTCAGATCGGCCTGAATGTTCCCCACGAACTCGGAAGGTGTGACGACTTCCAGCTTCATGATCGGCTCCAGCAGCCCGATTTCCGCCTTGGTCAGGGCCGACTGGACCGCGTGGGTGGCAGCGGCACGGAGGGCCTCCTCGGTGGTGATGCCCGGCGTGTATCCGACATGCAGAATCGTGATTTTGACTTTCAGCAGAGGGTACCCCAGCTGGCCCCCTGCCTGAGCAGACTCTTTGACCGCTTCCCGAACCAGTGAATCGAATTCCGGTGGAAAGCCCTCCTGATGAAATTCGGAGACCACGGTAATCGGCTGTTCGGATTCGAAAGGCTCGACCCGCACCCGGACGCTGGCAAAGGCGGTTTCCCCCTGATTGCTGCGGCTGAATTGTTCTTCTGCTTCCGATTTTCCGAGGACGGTTTCCCGGTACGAGACCCGTGGCCGGTGCACCCGGACATTCAGATTGAAGTCTCGCTGCAGCCGCTCCTTCAGAATTTCGAGATGAAGTTCTCCCATTCCGCTGATGATGGTCTGCCCGGTCTCTTCATTGATGCGGGCCTTGAACGTCGGGTCCTGTCGGGCAAGGCGGCCGAGTGCGTCTTCGAGCTTCTTCCGGTCGCCGCTGGTTTCCGGTTCGACCGCCATCGAGATCACGGTCTCGGGGAACGTGATCGGCTCGAGCAGGATCAGGCTTTGCTGTTCGCAGAGCGTGTCGCCGGTGACGACATCTTTCGGTCCGATGATGCCGCAGATATCGCCGGCGACGACGAGATCGGTTTCGATCTTCTCGCGTGAATCAGCCTGGATGTGCCAGATCTGGCTGCAGAACTCTTTCTTGCCGGTGCGGGGATTCATCAGCCGCGTTCCGGATTTCAGCACGCCGGAATAGACGCGCACAAAGCAGAGGTCGGCATGCTTGTCGGCGACAATCTTGAAGATCAGTGCCGCCAGCGGTTCGTCGTTATCGCATTTGCGGATGAGTTCGGAAGACTCCCCCTTTTTGGGCTTGGGGTTGATGCCGACGACGGGGGGAATGTCGAGTGGACTGGGGAGATACCGGGCGACCCCGTCGAGAATGGGCTGCACTCCGATGTAATGGAGTGACGACCCGGTGAACGTCGGCTGGAGATCGCCAGCCAGAGTCGCTTCCCGCAGCAGGCGATGGATTGTCTCTTCCGGAAGATCTCCCTCCGAGAAGTACTGCTCCATTGCGGCGTCGTCGCGTTCGGCGACGGTTTCGACCAGTTTGCTGCGCCACTCTTCGGCCAGGTCGGTGTACTCTTCGGGGATCTCACGTTCTTCGATATTCTTACCGAGTGACTTCTGGTCGAAGTACAGCGCCTTGCGACCGATGAGGTCGATGATTCCTTCGAATCCGTGCTCGGCACCAATGGGAATGTACAACGGGACCGGGTTGGCATGCAGCCGGTTCCGGATCTGGTCGAGGACTCGCTCGAAGCCGGCGCCGATGCGGTCCATCTTGTTGATGAAACAGAGCCGCGGCACGTGATAGCGGTCAGCCTGACGCCAGACAGTTTCGCTCTGGGCTTCCACCCCTTCAACAGCACTGAAGACCACGACAGCGCCGTCGAGAACGCGCAGGCTGCGCTCAACCTCGGCGGTAAAGTCGACGTGCCCCGGTGTGTCGATCAGGTTGATGCGGCAGTCCTTCCATTTGCAGGTGACCGCCGCCGAGTAAATGGTGATGCCGCGCTTGGCTTCTTCCGGATCGAAATCGGTTTCAGTGGTTCCCTCGTCGACGTTCCCCATCTTGTGGATGGCCCCGGCGTAGAACAGGATACGCTCGGTGGTGGTGGTCTTGCCGGCGTCGATGTGAGCGACGATTCCGAGATTCCGCAGCTTCTCAATGGGATTCGGCATCGATCGTCGCCTTGCTGCGGGGAGGAGGACGCAGCGCTGGAGTGGTGGAAATTGTGCTTGAGACCAATAAAAAACGCCTGCGCATCCGCTGACGGATGAACAGGCGAAGTGAACTCAACAAGTTACCATGCGAAGTGAGCGAAGGCCTTGTTGGCGTCAGCCATACGATGGACGTTTTCTCGCTTGGTCATGGCAGTACCTTCTTTCTTGAAGGCAGCCATCAGTTCGTCGGCCAGCGACAGGTGTGCCGGGCGTCCCTTGCGGCCACGAACCGCTTCGAGGATCCAGCGGATCGCCAGGGCCTGCTGCCGCTTGTAGTTGACTGGTGTCGGGACCTGATAGGTCGCACCACCGACCCGCTTGGAGCGGACTTCGATATGCGGCTTCACGTTTTCGACAGCCTGGGTGAAGATGTCGACCGGCTCGGTGTCGGTGATCTTCTTCGCAACGATGTCCATTGCATCGTAGAAGACCGAATAGGCAACGCTCTTCTTACCGTCGTACATGAGGCAGTTGACGAACTTCGTCACGAGCTTGGATCCGTAACGGGGATCTGCCTTAAGCTGGGTCTTGCTGGCTGTGAAACTCTTGGCCATGGTTCTGTCGTACCTGGAAACGCTGTGAATCTGAACAGGCCGCCGGACTCCGTGGCGGCAGTTGCGAACGCATCGAACGGAGGCCCGTCAGCCAACCAGCTGGCGGGCGTTCCGATGGAAATTACTTGGGTCGCTTGGCCCCGTAACGGCTGCGGGCCTGCTTCCGCTTGGCAACGCCGAGGGTATCGAGCACCCCGCGGATGACCTTGTACCGCACACCGGGCAAGTCGCGAACACGACCACCGCGGACGAGCACGATCGAGTGCTCCTGAAGGTTGTGCCCTTCCCCGGGGATATAGGCGGTCAGTTCTTTGCCGTTGGACAGGCGGACACGGCAGATTTTCCGCAACGCCGAGTTCGGCTTCTTCGGGGTCATCGTCCGCACCTGCAAGCAGACACCCCGCTTCTGCGGAGAACCCTCAAGCAGGGGGGTCTTCGACTTCGAGGTCTGCTTTTTCCGTGGTTTGCGGATCAACTGGTTAATTGTCGGCATGGATCCGTTCGCAGCGTCTAAATGTCATCAAAGCTCGACCACCCGGACCGGGAGCGGCGAGTAAGGAATCGAGCACTGTAACTGCCCCATTCCACAGGGTCAAGCGATGCGGGAAACCTGTTTCAACTCCGTCACTTCGGATTTCGGCCCCGTCCCTCTCCTGAGCGGATCGGGCGGAAATCGGCAGCCGTCGGCAACGGTTGTTACGAGGTGGCAGATTGTGAGGAATTTTGCGGAAATCTCAATCGAGTCGAGATTTTCGGCAAAAGTCGGCCCCGGAGCTCCTCAACAGGGATCTGAATTCCTGTGATTTCCCTGATCCCCGGGAACTCTGGAGCTTCCGGAGATTGTTCCAGAAGAATGCTGCCGTGCTGCAGAATGGCCCCGGCGCGACGACGCTGGGCGCTCCCGACAATCTTTTGAGAGCCAATCACGATGTCGCGGGCGTCCCCTCGCGAAAAGCAGAGAAACGACTGGTCCGCAAACGCTTCTGCTCCCCGCAGACGGGCCCGAACCCCAAACTCCGCAAGTGTTTCCAAAATGGCAGCGTGAACTTCGTCGTACAGCGTCCCCGGCACGCGTGCTATGGAATGTGTGGCGGGAATTGCGCAGGAGTAAGTCAGCTCCCGGTCATGCAGAATCGCACCCCCCCCGGACAGCCTGCGGACCACTTCCAGATGCCGGAACCGTGCGGGAGTGCTCTCCGCGTGGTTCGCTTGGAAGTGTCCCAGTGAGACGGTCGGGCTGGCCCACTGGTAAAACCGCAGCGAGGCGATTCCCCCGGTGGCTGCCTGCAGCAGAGATTCGTCGACTGCCATGTTCTCGCTCCCGGAGGCAGGAGGATCGATCAGAACACGGCAGTTCTCAGGATTCAGCATGGGGGTGCACACGGCAGAAGCGGGCAATTGCGGGGTTCAGCTGCTCGCTTCTGATTATTTCCCTGTGTCGACTTTCCGGCAACCTGCATCACGAAGGGGAGTGATCCGGTTTCCTCGCTGCAGGTGTCTCGCTCGACAAGAATCTGGCAACTTCTGTCGAGAAGGCGTTCTGTCGAGAAGGAGGCAGTCCGGACATCAGTCCCTCGACAGGCCCGCTGTTCTGGGAGTTCGGGACACCGCACCCCCTAATCGTCTGGCGGTGCGGACCCTCAGGCATCGCTTTTCGATCAACGTGAAGCGGTCGCGGTGGCGTGGAAGTGACCGTACATCCGGTCGCCGTCCCGCACGATGTAGAACTTCAGCGGCGAGTAAGAGGGGAGCTGCGGATTGCTTAGCACCCACTGGACGTTTTCTTCACTGACCGTCGCCCAGATATGCAGGCCGACCAGAATATCCCCTTCCCGGATGCCATTTGTCTCGGCGAGGCTTTGGGGGCGGACGCTGACGACTTTCATGCCCCCTTCATAGTCCAGGCCCGGGGGAAGTTTTTCGTTCAGTTTCACCAGTTTCAGGCCCAGCACGTCCCAGGCCTTGTCCTGGGGCGGCGTCACCTGCGACACGAAGGTCGTGTTGGATGGCGAGGGGAGCGTGTGCTGCCCCGGTTGCTGCCGGGTGGGGTTTAATTGGGTGAGCCGCAATGACAGGCTGAGTTCTTCGCCTCCGCGTCGGATCAGGAGCGGGATGTCAGTTCCCGCCATCTTTCCAAAGAGCGAACGTTCGAAGTCGGCAGCATCGACGACGGTCACGGCTCCGGAACGGAGGATGACATCCCCCTCCTTCAAGCCAGCAGCCAGAGCGGGGGAATCGTTCCGCAGGGCCTGCACCACCAGCTTCCGTTCGCGGGCCATTTTGACGTCGTTTGTGGCGATCCCGTGATAGGTATTGTTATGCCGCTCGATATTCATCAGGCGGGCCATAATCTTGCGGGCACTGTCGATCGGGATCGCGAAACCGATCCGCTGTGCGCCTGCGCGGATGGCCACGTTGATTCCGATCACTTCGCCATCAGCGTTGATCAGCGGACCGCCGCTATTGCCGGGGTTAATGGCTGCGTCGATCTGAATCAGATTCCGGTAAGACTGCTCTTCGTTGACTTCCACGTCACGGGAGCGGTGGCTGATGATGCCGCGGGTGACGGTCGATTCGTAGCCATAGGCATTGCCGATGGCAATCACATCTTCGCCGAGCATCAGGTCGGATGAGGTGCCGAACTTGGCGACCGTCAGCGGTTCGCGAGGTTCGATCTTGATGATCGCCAGGTCTTCCCGGCTGTCCACTTCGATCGTCCGGGCTTCATATTCCATCCCGGCAAAGGTGGTGACACGCAGTCGTTCCACGTCCTGAACGACGTGGAAGTTGGTGACGATATAGCCCCGTTCGTCAATGACGATGCCGGTCCCCATCCCGTTGATCTTGGCGGCCTTGCCCGTGGAGAAAACCACGTCCATGGACTTTTGCCGCTTTTCGGTATGGATGTTCACCGACGAACGCATCGCCTGAGCGACGATTTGCGTCCGCTGGGAATCTCGCATGGAGGACGAGTTTTTGGGGGACTCTTCCCCTGCTGCCGAAATCGGTGCTATGGCGATGAGTAAGGCCATGCACAATCCGGCTTGGCAGAAACGCTTCGACATCTGCAGGCCTGTTCCTGGATGAGCCAAGTCAACAGTGGCGACGTCCGTCCGCCAACCGGGAGCGCAGTCCGTTCTGCTATACAGCCCCCAACATCGGAACTCTCCGAACCAGCGCTTGAAATGCCCTTCACCACCGCGCAAACCTTGCCTAATCGATACCTGTGGAGATAGGTAAAGGCTCGGGATTGGATGCGGGCGAATTCCCGAAATCCTGCCTGCCACACACATTTCATTTCAGAGTGCAACCGTCTCACGCCTGCGATGCGGCTGAACGGTCTGTTTTGGATGCAAACTTTGTAGAACTCAGCAGTTCGAATCCCCTATGATGCAGTTCACCGCAACGAAATGCTGCGGTGATTCCTGCCGGTAAATCATCCGTTCTCTAGAGGCTTGCCACTCCGCCATGTCCCGTCTCGACAAGATCCGCACGCTGCTGGCCGACACGCCCAATGACGTCTTCCTGAATTACACCTATGCCATGGAACTGGCAAAGGGGGGAGATCTGACCCAGATCCGCGAGGCCTTCAGAAAGACGCTGGAACTGGATCCGAATTACGTTCCGGCGCATTTCCAGTTTGGTCAGGCGCTGGCGGCACGCGGGGAGATCGACGACGCCCGCCGCGTGCTGGAAAACGGCGTCGAGGTGGCCCGCCGGGTGGGGGACTCGCATGCCCTGGGGGAAATGACGGAGTTCCTGGAGTCGCTGTAAGCGGGTGGACTCGTCGCCGGTCGGCCTTGCCTGCGGCGGGAGCCGGGGTTGATTTTGCAGACGGCGGCGGGAATGATGGGCAACTGACGGTGCCTCCCGGGTTGTAGAGAATCTCCGGTCTCGAAAAGAGAATGAGAACGCCATGAAGCTCGTTGACGCTGCGGTCCGGTTCACCCTGCTCATCGCTTGTCTGCTGCAGTCCTCCCGAGTCGGCGAATGCTGCACAACGGCGGTCATCAGCGGTGCAGCCACCGTCGACGGCCGGCCCCTGCTCTGGAAAAACCGCGATCTCCCCAACGCGATTCACAACGAAGTGGTGCTGATCAAAGGGGGGACGTATCAGGTGCTCGCGGTGGTCACTGCCGGAAACCCGTCCTCAGTCTGGATGGGGGTGAACGAAGCCGGAATGTGCATCGAGAATTCACTCAGTAAGGATCTGGGGACCGGGCAGAAGAAGAACGGTCCCGACAACGGCGAGTTCATGCTCCTCGCCCTGAAGACTTGCAGAAATGTCGCCGAAGTGAAGGCCTTGCTGGAACAGACCGATGCGACGGGGCGATCGACCGTCGGTAATTTTGGGGTGATCGATGCCGAGGGGGGAGCGGTGCTGTTCGAAGCCGGTCCCCGCAGCCACGTGATGTTCGATGCCAATGATCCCAAAGTCGCCCCGAACGGCTATCTGGTCCGCTCCAATTTCTCGATGACCGCAACAGAACTGCAGGATGGGCCCCTCCCCACGCAGGGAGCCGGAAAAATTTATTCGGGCGACCGCTTTCTGAGGGCGCGGACCCTGATCGCGGCCGTCCCCGAACGCAGCATTGATTCCCGATATCTGCTGCAGCAGTGCAGCCGGGATCTGGCGGACAGCGAGGGGCAGGCGTTTTGCGGCTCCGTCAATGGGGCCGAAGGACCCCTGCCGGAGTTCATTAATACCGAACATACGATCAGCCGGTCCTCAACGGTCTCCTATGCGGTGTTTCAGGGAGTGCGGCCCGGAGAAGATCCCCGGCTGACGACCATGTGGGTGGGACTCGGTGACCCGAAGTTCGCGACTGCGGTCCCCTGCTGGGTCAGTCTGGAGAAGATCGCCTCCGAATTGAAGGGGAAAGATGCCCCCCTGTGCGAAGCGGCCATCGCCCTGCGGCAGTCGTACTTTTCGAAAGAACGGAAAGGGATCTCGACAGAAGGGCTGCAAGAGATCTGGAACCAGGTCCATCCGGCCGAGTCGGCTCGAATCGATTCGGTGAACCGCCAACTGGAGCGGTGGCGGACGGAAGGTGTGGATGTCCGCTCCATGACAGCCGTTCATCTTTCCGAGGTCGATCAGGCTCTGGCGGCTCTGAAAGCCGCGCTCAAGAAACGGGAAGCGGTCACAGTCAGCATCGGAGCCAACTGATTCCCAGGTCTCCGCGCCGGTGCAGGTCTGGAAGTTGGCGAGAAGTCGTTTCCACTCGGGACCGCCTCTTTGATGCGCAAGAGAGAGAGCCGCCAGAACTTGCAGCGACGTTCAGAAACGGGCGAGGCAGACAGGGGGACTCCCCAGCCATGGCCGTTGGATTGGAGCCACGGACGCTTTGCGCCTATGATTGGCATTCCTGTCCCACAGTGGACAGCCCGCACTGCCAAAGCCCGGAAACGTATCGATGTCACAAGCTGAAGAGAAGTCGACTGCTGCCACAGCCACGCCCAAGGATGCAACGGCGGCCGAGTCGTCCAAAACCGCTCCGGCCAAACCGCGTCAGAAAGAATCCATGCGGGATTCGATCGAAGCGATTCTGTTCGCGTTTGTGCTGGCCTTCCTCTTCCGGACGTTTGAGGCGGAAGCTTTCGTGATCCCTACGGGCTCCATGGCGCCGACGCTTTATGGTCGGCACAAAGATTCGGAATGCACCCAGTGCGGCAGCCGGATTGTCGTGGGGGCCAGTCACGAGGTGAATCCTCGAACGGGACTGCTGTCACCTCATTCGCGACTGCACAGTGCCATCTGTCCGAATTGCGGATTCAACAATACGCAGCTGTTCAACGATCTGGCGTTCAACGGCGACCGGATTCTCGTGAATAAATATCCCTACGAATTCGGCGAGCCCGATCGCTGGGACGTTTTCGTTTTCAAGTTTCCCGAAGAGCCTGAGACGAACTACATCAAGCGTCTGGTCGGACTGCCGGGAGACGTCATCCGGATTCGCAACGGCAACCTGTATCAGCTGAACGACGGGACCGAGAAGATTCTCCGCAAGAGCCCTAAGAAGCAGAACCTGCTGCAGATCCCCGTCTACCAGCATGACCATGCTCCCAAGCAGCTGCTGGAGGCGGGCTGGCCGGAGCGGTTTGCTCCGGAAGATGCAGCGGCCGGCTGGAAAGCGGACTCCGAGGCACGCACGTTTTCCATCGACAATCCCGTCGGGGATAGCCCTGCCTGGCTCCGGTACCGGCACTATTTCCCGATGCCGAGCGACTGGAACGCGCTCGCGAAAGGGACACGCCTGCAACCGCGACCGCGGCTGATTGGGGACTATTGCGGATACAACGCAGCGCTGCAGCAGTTACCGGGAGGCGCCCGCGTCGACGAGATCGTGGACTTCGGCCCCTTCTGGGTTCCGGACCTGACGATCGACTTCGATGTGAAGGTGGCTTCCGTCAAGGAACAGGGGGAACTGGTCGTCGAACTGCGGGAAGGGACCGCCTGGTATCGCTGCCGTTTGCAGGCTCACTCCGGCAAGGCGGTTCTGGAAGAGATCAATACCCAGATGAACTTTCGGGTCCGTGAGCTGGGGACCGCCCAGACCTCATTCAAAGGGGCGGGGAATTATCACATCACGTTTGCAAACGTCGACGATCGTCTTTGCCTGTGGGTGGATGGCTCCCTGGCTGACTTCGGCGACGGAGCCAATCTGGACATCGCAGGCACGGAAGTCCCCTTCCCCACCACGGATGATCTTTCGCCCGTCGGGATCGGAGTGCAGGGACTGGCGGCAACGGTTTCCCATCTGGAACTGAAGCGGGATATTTACTATCGCACTGCCTATCCGGAGCGGGACCGTCGTAACGATGATTTGACACATCTGCAGGCTCAGTTGGCCCGCCTCATGACCGACCCGGAACAATGGGCCGATCTCTATCAGAAGTACGCTGACAATCTTGCCCAGCGGACGATTACTGTGGAGCCCGATCACTTCCTGGCCCTCGGCGATAACAGCCCGCAGAGCAAAGACAGCCGGTTGTGGGAAGAAGACATCGACACCGTGCCTCGCAAGTACCTGGTTGGCAAAGCCTTCTGGATCTATTGGCCGCACGGTGTGCCGTTCATGAATGACGGCAAAGGGTTCTCTGTCCTTTCCAACTACGAGCAGGATCACACCGGCCGTCAAACAAAGCTGAACGACTATCCCCGCTATACGATTCCCTTCTATCCGCAGGTGACGCGGATGAAGCGGATTCGCTAGAGCAGGTTGCTCTTTCCCGTTCCCGCACGGTCAGAGTTTCGTCTGGTGAAATGCTGACATCCGGCTGGCGGGAATGAGGCCCTCAAAAGTCGTAATGCTCGGCAGGCAGGGGATCTTCCCGAAGCTCTGTCCCCCCGACGCGCGCTGAGCCCTGCCGAAGTTGCTCGGAGTGAGTGCCTGGCTTGGGTCTGCGGGAGCCGCTCGGCAGATTCGCTGAGCCCGCCCGACCGAGTGATCCACAGCAGGATGCCGTCCATCCGAAGTGGCCCGCACAGCAGGACGCGGTGTCAAGTTGGTCGGAATTCACTGGGCGGGCTGCATCAGTTCTGTTACTTCCAGAGGCGATCTGTGGTGCGGCGTCTCGAGCAGTCGGGTCTTCTTCTTGAGTGTTCTCAAGGTGAGATAGATCAGCAACGAGGTCAGGCAGATCAGAATCCAGTGCAGCTCCCGTGAGAGTTGACCTGTCCAGATCAGATGTTCGAACTGATCCAGTGCGGCGAACGCGATGCCGAGCCCCAGCAGGCCGGTGTATTCTCTGCGCAGGACGGCTTTCAGCGAGAACGGCTGTGAGGGGGACGTCCAGTTCGCAAACCGGGGAATGAACGCAGGGGTCTCTTCGGCCCAGACCGTAAACTGGTCGCCAAACTTGCGGTCGAGAAAGGCTTCTTCGGCGAACATAATCCGCTCGTAATAGAGCCAGTAGACCAGCACGAAGATGAGTATCAACCAGGGGACAAAACAGAACAGGGTAATCCCCAGCCAGATCATGAAGTTCCCCAGATAGAGGGGATGACGAACGACGGAATAGATTCCGGTCGTGTTCAAGGAATCCGCAACCTGTGCGGAGGTGTTCCTGCCGGATGTTTTGGGAGCCGCATGGGCGCCGACAAAACATCGGAGCAGCAACCCGCTGAGCGAAATTCCAAAGCAGCCGACCTCCCAGCAATTCTGCCACGATTCACCAATGACTGGATGATGCATGGTCGACACGGCGGGGAAGATCATCGGAACAAATAGAAACGGCAGATAGCTGCGCCAGCGGAAGAGCCAGCTTCCGCTGGTTTCAAAGTGACGACGGAGGGTCATGACGAATCCTTTCGCGGGGTGAATTACTAGAAAACTAGTTGTTCGTGGTGTGAAAGAGTCGGGGAGACTAGGGGGAATTCGCAGGCCGTTGCACATCGGTGTGCGTGCGGGTGGAAAGCTCGTACAGGCGGGTCCGAACCTCATAGGGTTCGAAGTCCCGAGCCGGGATTTCAAGGACGTGCAATACCCCGGCGGACCAGCGTGGCCACGGCGACCAGTGAGAACGGGTCGAGGCGAGACCATCGACAGGAATCCAGATCAGCCAGGCGGCAACGGCGCATGTTGCCAGCGCCAGGTAGCCCCATGCGGTCGGCTTTTCATTCGGTTCGGGTGTGGGGGAGTTGACCCGGTTCACCAGCCTCCGGCCTCTCAGCGCGATGACGCTGGCGCCTCGACCAAAGAAGAGGGCAGCACCTTCGGTTTCTTCCGTGAGGCCACGTTCCGCGAGCGCGACGAGCACCTTCAGGTAATTGACAATCTCCTGACGGTCAGCAGCGACTGCGGCGTCATCGCAGGCAAACTCGCGGGTGAGTGACGACTGTTGGGCGGCCCACCAGATCGCTGGATGGAACCAGAAGAGCGTGGCCACAAGTCGTTCGATAAACAGCTGCAGAGGGTGACCACTTCCCAGATGTTCCAGTTCGTGACGAACGACGATCTGAATTTCTTTCTGGTCCCGTTCAAGGAGGAACTCGGGAATCACCAGCTGGGGCTCATGCCATTGACAGCAGAATGGGCTCCCTAGATGCGGGCTCACTAGCAGCTGGACTGGTCGTTTTTGTGTTGGCTGTGGGGCAGCTGTTCCATCCTGTCCCGTCGGCCAGATCAATGAAACTTCCCGCGGACTGGCAATGCGGCAGGACCTCAGAAATCGAAAGACTCGTTGCCATTCGTAAGCGAGTAACAACACGGAGATTCCAGCGCCCGCCAGCCAGATGACGAAGGCCGCGCGTCCGACGATGGTCTGGGTGATGACGACCTGTTCCAGAGACTGAACCGGGAATTGTGGCCAGAATTGGCCCGGACGCAGATGCGGGAAAAGGACTCCGCACAGGGCCACCAGCAACAGCAGCAGGTGGCATGCGTTCCACAGTCGGCACTGCAGCCGTGGAGCCGTCACAAACCGGCAGCACCAGTGGGTGCCACACACCACAAGCGTCGCCTGCAGCGAGATCGAGACCACGACCTCCAGAAACTGGATCGGAGTCATTTCTCACCTTCCAGTCGGGCGATGGCGTTTTTGATCTCGGCCAGATCGGACCGTGAGATGTGGTCATCCTGAATCAGGCTGAGGACAAATGATTTGACCGATCTTCTGGACAGGTGCTGCTTCAGTTGTCCGAGCATTGTCTGGGAGACTTCATCGCGGGAGACCACAGACTCGTAAACGAAGGCGCGGCCGACTTTGACTTTTCTGACGGCTCCCCGTTTGAGCTCAAGAGTCTTCAGGACGGTCATGACCGTTGTGTAGGCCAAGGGACGTTCTAAGGCATCACAGACCTCCTGCACTGTGGACTGACCGCGATTCCAGATCACGTCCATGATTTCCAGTTCGCCTTTGGTTAATGCCACCATGCCTTGGCCTCCAACTTTTTACAGCTACGTCGCCGTCAGTCACCTTGTGGATGCAAAGCGTTCCGTTCAAGGTCTCTGGACTCTGATTGGCCCGTCCGCTGTCGTCTTACGATTCAGGATGATTGTCGAAACGAGTCTTGGAATCCGATCTTCACTCATGCCGTCGTGCCAGTTGGCGATAGATCGTCTGATCAATCGAGTCGGATAAGCCTTTGACGTGTCCATCTCCGAACAGAAACTGGCTGACGCCTGGATGCCGGCTGCTGAATTCACATTCATCGCAGCGCGTGCAATTCGGTCCCTCACTGGCGTTCCCGACAACGCGGCATTCGGCATCTTCATCACGGCTGTCAAAGCCCAGCCAGGAAACGGAAAACATCGACGCGGATCGTTCACCGAGGAAGAGCGTCTCGCTCAGCCCGCGGGAAATCTCTGAAAACCGGATCGGTCGTTGATTGATAAATGTCCCCTCCCCTGCCGGGACAGGATGCACTTCATCGGGTTCGGTGTTGCCATAAACCCCCAGATAATTCGCGCTGGCGAGTGTCAGGAACGGAGTGTCAGCCCCTGCTTCGAAGAGTTCGAACGTTGCGGGAGAAACATCCGAAGGGCATCGAAACAGCGGCAGGCCAAGGCTGTGTACAGGCCCGTGCTGCGGATCGCTGAACGTGAGCCGACGGTCGATGGCGGTGAACAGCGGCTGTTGATCCAGGTAGGGGAGCAAGGGGACGCCCCAACCGTACGCGGAGCCGGAGGCATCATCTTGCCACGCGGCCGGCAGGCTGGACTGAAGATCGTGATAGTTGTGAAGAGCCAGCCCCAACTGCCTGAGGTGATTGGTACATTCGAGTCGACGTGCCGCTTCGCGTGCGGACATCACACTGGGAAGGAGCAGCGCAGTGAGCAGCGAGATGACGCTGCTGGTCACCAGCAATTCCAGAATGGTCAGCCCGGAGCGGCGGTTCCATGGCGGTTGTCGTGGAGCTCGGTGCATCGCGTTGAGGAAATCCTTGTCCAGCGACTTGAGCAGGTCGCATTTTCCAGTGCTCGCGACCTGTGGGACGAAGGCCGCACTTCCGATGAGCGGAAACGGGCAATCAAAAATATGAAGGCTTTGGGCTCTTCGCGTGGCGCACCTGTCGGAGGCCGCTGCGGCAGGTGATTGAAATACTAGATCTTTAGGAGTTTCGTCAAGACCATCTTGCCGGTTGTGAATTCTTATGCTGGAACGGTCCTTCAGCCAGAAGATGCGACTCTCTGCCGTTGGTGGGAGCGGGGTGACACAGACGCCCACTGTCAAAAAACTCAGCATGTCCGACGAAATGCCGCCGCGATGTTGAGAGCCATTCGCCACCCACGCTGCGTTACCGCGGGGCGGGGCGAATCATCGGCATGCCGGAGTAGTCGGAGGGGAGCGACGCGGGAGCGGCGTTTGTGGTTCCGGCGGTCTGCTGAATCGGCATCTGCGGCCGCGGATACTGGGGAGCCGCTGACTGCTGGGGCATCTGTTGCGTCATCTGTGGCGGCTGTGTCGCGGCTGCCGGTGTCGCGGCTTGCGGAGCTGTCGGTTGCGGACGGTCCTGCGGGCGATACGGTTCGGGGACGACGACGTTCGCCGGATAAATCGGATTCAGATCGGGTGTCAATGGCTGGCCCGCCTGAGATGTCCCATTCGGGTTCATGGCGAATTGTTCTGCCTGACGGGCAAACGGCCAGCTCGGAGGATGCAGCGTCGAACCGTTCTCGGTCTGGGTGTAGTTCAGACCGGGAGTCTCGGGACGAGAATACTGTGAGCCCGAGGCGGGAGAGACAGGAGAGTTCACGGGGGCCTGCGCCCAGACGCGCTCGAAGCTGTTGTTCAGCACCCGTCCAGCCTCCCAGCGTTCGTCTTCGAAACGCTTCAGGCCGGGATCGGTGAACATCGGCTGCGGGGTACCGCTGCTTTCAATGGTCCGCGTGTCATAGCGGGAGGCTGTGCCGAACTGTTCGACCGAGTACATCGGTCGGGTGGCGGGAGGCATACGGCCCCCTTGCCATTCAGACGGTGACTGCAGGAGAGGAGGATCCGGCCGGAAGGCTCCCCGGAGGTCCTGAGGAGGCAAGTCGGTCGGCAACATGCGCTGAGGCTCCGGGAGAGGGTTTCCGTTGCCGAAGGAGTTCGTGCCGGGCTGCTGAATCGGTGCTGTCTGATTGTTGAAAACCGGAAACATGGAGCCGGGGCCCATCCCCATTCCCATGCGGGCGGCGGCTTTGCTGGCTTCCTGGAACTGGTCGATCTCCGGGCCGCGATTTGCCGCCGGTGCCGGGCTGGCGGGGGGCATTGCTCCGGAGAGAGGACCCGTGCCGGAGGCTTGCGAAAGGGGAGCGGCGTTCTGCTGGGGCGTCAGGTCAGCCGGGACCAGACTGCGGCGCTGGGGCGTATCGGCATTGCCCGCCTGGTAGAAAGCGGGGTCGACTCGAGTGATCGGCGGACTGCCGGCGGGGGTGGTCGCCAAAGCGGGGTCCACTCCGGTCCAGGGTTGAACGGGACGAACCGGGGGAGCAGGCTGCTGCAGTGGAGAGTCCGAACGGGCCGGCTCGGAAAATGGTCCACGGGCAGGCTGTTCCGAAACGGCGGGAGCAACCGGTGCCGGTCGAGGTGAGCTGGATTCGAAATGTGCCAGTGCTGCGGGGGCCGGTGCTCCCCCCGCTGGCTGTGGCTGTGCCACCAGGGCCCCGGGAGGATTGGCAAACTGTGGATTGGCGCCGTGTGAATTCGCACCGTGTGAATTGGCCCAGTGGCGGGGGATCTCCTGCTCGGAAATCGGCGTCATCTGGCCGGTTTGACCATCCAGCAGAAGCGCCCCGCCGTGTGCCTGCTGGTAGGGTTCGCGATCGATGGCTGCGAGCTGATCTTTCAGCACGTCTTCCTGGGGGCGACGTTCGCGACGAGGCATCGCCGGAGGAGCGGGATGGGCATTCGTGTTCAGACGTTCCTGCTCACGGGCCTTCTGAACTTCCGCCAGAAACTTCTCTTCTTCTGATTGCCGGTTCGGCAGCAGCCGGTCCAGCAGCGATTTCTGATCTTTGGTCGAAGCGGGGGTGTTGGCTGTCGGCATGGGGGCGGGGCCGGGGGCATTTTCAGCCAGAGCCGCCTGAATCTCGTTGGCAGGCATGACCCGCGCATAAGTTTCTTCGGCCTGCTGGGTCTTCCCCTGTCGCGCGTAGGCGTCTCCCAGATGCTTGATCGCCTTCTGATTCTTGGGGTTGGCCTGCACGGCGCGGGAGGAATACTGCTCGCTTTCCGCGAAGCGGTTCTGCAGCAGATAGGAATAGCCCAGATCACCGAGGAGATCGCTGTCGTGCGGATTCAGAGCCAAAGCCATTTGGTAATGGCGTTCTGCGTCCGCATAGTTCTTCTCCAGATCAGCGACAATGGCCAAACCGTGGTGAGCCCGCGCCTGCGAGGGCTGCTGCCGGAGTGCGGCCTCGAATTTTGCCCGGGCGGCGGCGAGTCGGGAGGGCTGTTCATCGCGGTACCAGGACGCAACTTCGCTCTGTCCGCTGCGAATCAATTGTTCAACCGACTCCTGCGAGGCGGGCGTGGCGGACCCGTTCCCTGCCTGGCTGGGGGGTGGGAGGCCGGCATCCGCGAGGTCTCTGGTCGCCTGCTTCTGGAGAGCATCCGTGCGCGACGCCATCCGATCTGCCGAAGCGCAGCCAGCGCTCAGCAGAAGGCAGGAGACCGAGACTCTCATGAATCTGTTCATGGGCGACCTCTACGGTGCCATCGGCTGCCTAGAGCAGGTTGCTCTTTCCGGTGCCCGCGCAGCAAGCGGTTCGTAGGGTGAAACGCTGACATCCGCGTGGCGAGGACGGGGCAATCAAAATTCAAAATGCTCTTGGACAGGTGACAACATCCTGTTGTCTTTCGCGGTGAGTGTGTGATTTTGCGGGAAATGCCGGATCAGGAAAGGAAAAAACGAGTCAGTGACAAGGCCCGACCGAGACGAAATCGACCCGCGCCGGATCTCTGACGGCGGGAATCGGGGCGGTTTCTAGTCAAATGGGCCAAGTCTGTCGAGACGAGGTTTGTCCCTGCACCCGTCTGGGGGGGAGTGCCCGCTGAAAGTCATGGCCGTTCCCGACCTGGCCGTTCATCGTCGAACCGGGCTGTTATCTCTCCCGTCCTCCCCTTTGATGGAGAGCGGACCCCTTCTCCTTGCGGACCGGTCGGATTGATCAAACCAGACAACGGACTCCTGTGCTCCATCGGCAAAATGTGACGGGAATACCAGTTTGCCCGGAAATTTCGGCAGAATTCCGGGAATGTTTTCCGCCAGTGGCGAAATTTGCTGAAGACCTGATGTGATAAATCACGGCCCGCTGCAGGAAAACAGTGCAGACGCCCCACGATCGAAGGGGATTGCCTTCTGGTTCCTTCGGAAGCCAAGCCGGTTGGAGAGAGTCCCGGTCTCGGAACGGTTGGGAAGAGTCCCACACGGAAAGCAACAGGCAGCGTTCGGGGCGGAGATTTCTCCTCCCTTTCGAGACGCTGAAAGGCTACCTCCCAACACACCTGAGAACACGCTGCTTAAGGCTGCTCGGTTTCCCGCCTGACCTGGTTCACACGGCCCCACCGTGCGGGAGATAGCCTTTCAGCCCCCCGAATCCACAGATTAGCGACTCCTGCGGCCGGTTGCCACGTTCCCCGCAAAAACTTTCATTGAGGAGGTCCTTCGGGGGAGAACGGGTGAGCAGACCGGGGCGCCGGACAATCGTCCAAATTTTTGTTTATCGGCGTTGTGATGGAGGGAGAGGGTTTCAGGGAGGCCTCGAGGGCTTCCTGAAAGGTCTCGCTAGAGGAGTGCCGGAATTCGAAACCGAACTCCTGCTCCAGTCGACTCGCCCGGCCGACCCAGGGGTAACGGATAAAATTCATCAGTCCCGGCGGGCAGGCCATACAGGAGAGGAGCGGCGGGACCCGGAGTGTCCACCAGATCGTGGCCATTCCCCGGATCAGCCAGAGCGGGATCCTGACGACAGGGACTTTTCGTCGTCGGCCGACCTCGCCCCACGTGATCCAGTCAGGCGGGCCGACGTTAAACGGCCCCGCCCCGTTGCGCGACAGAATCTCCCAGGTGGCGCGGGCCACATCGTCTTCGTGGACGAACTGCAGCGGACAATCATACCCGTCCGGCAACGCGATCAGTTTACTGTCAAGAATGTACCGACTGAGGTAGTTGCTCACCTGCTTCCCCAGGACAACGGCCGGTCTGACCCAGGAGACCTGAATCTCCGGATGGTCGTCACGGAACTTCGCCAGGTCTGCTTCCAGTTCGGTTTTGTCGGCGGCATAACGGAAATCGGACCGGGCCCGGAGGGGCCAGGACTCGTCCATCGGAACAGGATTGTCCGGCCATGCGCCGAAGGCGGTCATGCTGGAATAGCACAGAAATCTCGCGGGTTGAATCGCTGCGACCGCGGCCAGCACGTTTCTGGTGCCGTTGACATTAATATCGTGCATTTTGCGGTCGTCGTGAATCAGGTTCATCACGAAGGCCATATGTACCACGGTATCGGGAGCAAACTCCCGCATTGCACCCAGCATTCCGGAATCGCGTGAATCGAGCGCACGGAACTGGTCCGGAGTCTCCGAAGCCGCGGGGGCAAGATCCAGCCCCAGAATCTCGATGTCGGGCGCCACTTCACGCAGCAGATGGATCAGTCCACGTCCGCAGTAACCGGAGCTGCCGGTGATGGCGATGCGTCGAATCTCGGTCACGATTCCCTCGATGGAGCGCGAATGACTCGTGGTCGCTCACTCCCGGAATGCGTCTTCTGCAACGAAATGCGGAAGTGCGTCGCGAGCCGGTTCGACCTGTCAGGGTGATGAACTCCGGACTTTCCGGAACAGCGGATGAATTGTGGACGGGGAGTGGTGGGAAATCGAGCCCGTCAATGCGAAAAGCGGAGAATGGGGGTCATCCGATTGCTTCGCCAGCGATCGGATTTTACGCGGAGACTCCTTCCAACGCTGGCTCGTCCCCGGCGATGTCTCTCGCCTCACCGGTCGAATCGTTGTCACCGTAATCTTCTGAAGTCAGGCGGGCGGCCATCCGATCTTATTGCAGGTTGCGGACTCCGGCGCCCTCGGAGCGCGCATTTCCATTCATGGACAGCGTCGCAGTGATTGGCGAGAGGGGGCAGATCGGCAACCAAATTGTTCTGGCCGAACGGAACGCTCCATCGCCAGGGCAAAAGAAGGGCGAGACGGCATCGAAGTCCCCTTGCGAGGCAAGGAGCTGAGAAGTGGCTCGCAGGGGATTGGTTCTGGAATAAGGGCAACAGCGGCTGAGGGATTGTCCCCGTCAACGCTCTTCAACAGACGCTGTCTCTGGTGCGCGGGAGCGGCTCCCCCGGGCTGCTGGGAGAATCAATGCGGCAAGCCAGATCATCGGCCGAGCACGGCGGGTGGACTCTGGACATGACATGAGATGAAGGCGAAACCAGTGACTCCTCAATCGCAGCCGTACCGGATCACGCTGTTCCAGACGCTGCAGGCCCTCGCCTATCTCTTGACCTATGCCACGCTGGCTTCCGTGACACTGGCTGCGCTGATAGTCCCGACGGGACTCGTGGCGTCACTGCCGGTCTGGGGGGTGATCGCACTGCTGCCGGTCTTTTACTTCGCGTGGTTGGTGTTTTTTCTCGGCTGGGGATTCCTGATCGGCCTCCCCTATTATCGCTGGGTCCACCGCTCCCCTGCCCGGTACCAGACAACCGAAGGTCCCCGCCAGACCGCCCGCTTCCAGACGCAGATGTCGCTGTATCTGAAGGCTCAGCTGCTGCAGTCCCTCCCCCTGGCATCGGTCCTGCAGACGTTGCCGTTCTGGCAGCAGCTGATGTTCCGCGGCTATGCCCCGCGCAATCCGATTGGCCGACATGCGCATGTCTGGGGAGTGCTCTGGGATCCTGATCTCACAACAATCGGCGATGATTCTGTTGTCGGTGCCCATACACATATCTCCTGTCATGCCGTCACCGTTCAACCCGATGGCAGCCAGCTGTTCGTGCGGGAACCGGTCGTGATTGGTGAGCGGGTGACCGTGGCAGCCGATTGCCGGATCGCACTGGGGGTTCGCATCGGCGATGACGCGATGCTGGAGCCGGGGAGCAACGTTACTCCCTTTACGATGATTCCGCCGGGGCAGGTCTGGGCAGGGAATCCTGCGAAGTTCGTGCGGATGCGTTCCGGGGAGTCGGCCCCTGCTCTGTCTGACCGCACGGCCACAGCCGCTCACGCCTCGAACCGGGTCAGACTGGACGGGGTTGAACTCGAAATCGCTGTCCGGGAACTTGTCGCCGGTGTGCTGAACGTCGGTCTTGATCAGGTTCCTTCTCAGGCGACGACTCAGGACCTGAGCGCCTGGGACTCACTGAGCCAGCTCGGCATCGCCGCCGCAATCCATTCCCGGTTCAACATTGAAGTGGGAGCTGCCGAGACATTCACCCTGCGCTCGATTCAGGGGATCGTTTCGATGCTGCGGAGTCGATTACAGCGTCCGTTCAACGAAGCCCCGGCCGCGACGCAGCTCCCTGCGAATCCGGAACTCCTGCCGCTGTTCGATCACGAACTTGTCACCCGCAGCCTCGCGCAAAATCAGTTCCCGCTGCCACCGCTTCAGGGTGACGAACTGCGGGTGGTCATCGCCTCCACCTTCACGGCTGAGCCGCTGGCCAGCAGCCTGAAATTGTGGAGCCGTGCCTTCGGGCTGAATGTGTTGGTCGAATTCGCCGGGTTCAATCAGATTACGCAGGAGCTGCTCTCTTCCGGCAGCCTGTTTCACAGCAATCGGACCGGGCTGAATGTGATTCTGACCCGGCCGGAAGATCTGCTGGCTGAAGATCGCGCGAGTTCCGCAGAAACCCTGCTGGAGACCATCCGCAAGTTTGCCTCCACCGCCAACGGCACCCTGGTCGTCGGTACGCTCCCGCCGGCGACGTCGAGTCTGGTAGCACTCGACCCGATGGAAGTCACGCGCCTGCGTGAGCAGTGGAGCCGGGCCATTGGTGAACTTCCCGGGGTCACCCTCTGGGATGCCGCTGCGATTGTGGAATCGATCGGCCTTGAACATGCCCGGCAGACGGAACAGGAACTCATTGCTCGCGCCCCTTATTCCGCGGTCGTCTATCGCGAACTGGGAATCAGTCTGGCACGACTGGTGCGTCAGCGTCGCATTGCCTCTGCGAAAGTGATTGCCCTGGACGCCGATGGTGTGCTCTGGGGAGGCGTCATCGCAGAAGATGGTCTACAGGGCATTCAGCTCGGGAGTGACCATCCCGGACGCAGCTTCCGGATGTTCCAGCAATACATCAAATCGCTGAAAGCTCGCGGTCAGCTGCTGGTGCTGGTCAGCCGCAATGAGCCGGAAGATGTCTGGAAGGTCTTTGATGAACACCCGGAGATGGTGCTTCGACGCGAGGACTTCTCCGGATTTCGCATTAACTGGGAGCCTAAATCGCAAAACGTGAAGGCGCTGGCGAAGGAACTCAATCTGGGGCTGGACGCGTTTGTGTTCATCGACGACGACGTTGCGAATCGTCTCGAAATGGAAGCCCGGGCGCCTGAGGTCACGGTCTTCCCGCTCCCGGTCGAGCCGTCGCAATACGTTCCGGTTCTCTCCCGACTCTGGCGGTTTGACTCGGCGCAGCTGACCGCCGAGGACCGCGCACGCACGCTGATGATTCAACAGGAACAGCAGCGTAAAGAATTGCAAGGGGAAGCGGCGGACCTGACGACTTATCTGCACTCGCTGCAGATGCGGGTGACGATGCGGAGAGCGACCGAGCTCGATCTGCCACGGGTCGCCCAGCTGACACAGAAGACAAACCAGTTCAATCTGTCGCTGAAACGTAGAACCTTGTCCGAGCTGAGTGCCTTGGGACCGCGGTTCAACATCTTCTCGGTCGAGGCGGAAGACCGGTTCGGAAACTACGGTCTCGTCGGTGCCGCCATTCTGGAACGGACGATCGCCGGGAGCTTCCTCCTCGACACGCTGCTCATGAGTTGCCGGGTTCTCGGCCGGGGCGTTGAAGAAGCGACCCTGCACGGGATCTCCGCTGTCGTTCGTTCGGCTGGTGGGGGTGAACTTGTCGCTCCTTTCGTCGCCGGACCACGGAATCAGCCACTCGCGGAGTTCCTACAGCGGACAGGCTTCCAGTCGAACGAGGGGCAGACGTTCCTGCTGCCGCTGTCGGATCCGTTGCCACTGCCTGGCCACATTCAATGGCAGGCCCCTCTGGATTCCATGTCGCTGACCGGCGACGACTCACCCTCGGCCGCTGCCTGATCGATCGGCCTCGTCGGTGCTTGACCTCTTGCCTCCAGCAGAGGAGCGGAAGGGGCATTCCGTTCTGTTCCACCGGCAGAAGCTGCGCGAGATTCGGCCCGTGCGCTCGAATGCCGGTGACCCGTCGTTGGAGCCGGGTGAACGCCCTTGGCCGGTTATGACGGCAATTCCGATTGAGACAGCGACCCTTCCCCGAATCTGCGGTTCAGTCTCGGTCTCCAATCCCAGCGGCTCTGCGACGGCCGATACATGTAGCGAGCTGAGTGCAATCGTTGTGAAACGGTCTCCGCACGCAGCGGGCCAGTGCAGTTGGAACGATCAGAGCGGGGCACGCTTCGATACATAAGGGACATGAACATGAGGTTCAGGCCGAGGTCTTGGGAATGTCAGCTTGTCTGTCTGCTGACACTGACCTTGGTTGGCACCGGGAGTGCGTGGGGACAGTCGTTTCGGGGTTGGCGCGGGAATGCCGCCGGCACTGCGAACGGTCAGTTCGTCAATCGCACGTATCGTGACGAGAAGGGGGAACACAAATACGTTGTGTTTGTCCCCGTGGGCTATACCCCCTCCAAAAAATGGCCGACGGTGCTCTATCTGCATGGAGCGCAGAGCCGTGGGAAAGATGGTCGGGCCCAACTGGTGTCGGGGCTGGCTCCCGCGATCAAGCTGCGGATGAATTCGTCTCCTTATCTGGCGGTCTTTCCGCAGTGCGAACAACTCGACAGCCGTCTGCTGGGAGGCTGGACCGATGATCCTGAGGATGCCGATCGGGCACTCCGGATTCTCGATGAAGTCGAAAAGGAGTACAGCGTCGACCGCCGTCGGGAAATCCTGATGGGAGCCTCGATGGGGGGGACCGGTGTCTGGGCCATCGGTGCCCGGACCGCCGACCGCTGGGCCGCACTCGTGCCAGCCGATGCCTTTGCCAATATCGAAGACGCTCCCAAGCTGGCTAACGTTCCGATCTGGGCCTTTCATGCCCAGGGGGACCCGTTGATCTCCATCGACATCGCCCGGAATATGGTCGATGCCGTGAACAAGGCGGGTGGACGGGCCTACCTCAGCGAAATTACCATCAAATCTCACGCCAACAGCGGCCTGACATTCACGCAGCCCGCGCTGCAGTCGTGGATTCTAGACCCCTCCAAAGAGCCCAACCTCAACCTGGAGTGGAAGGTCCCGGCCGGGTACTCGGAAGGACTGGAAGAAGAGATGCCGTTCGTGACCGGTGCGGAAATCGCCGGGGCGCTGCGGTTGCAGGTGGGGACCGACATGCTCGAATCCCTGGCCTATGCAATTCCGCCGAAAGCGGCCGAGAAGCCAATGGCCGGCTGGGTTCCCAATGTGCATGAGTCGAGACAGGTCGGGCTGAGTACGTTCGACATCTCCATGACGGGAATGCATTACCGTGGTCAGCTCGAACGGGCGTTGATCACACCGCTGTCCGACAACCGTCTGCAGCTGCAGCTTGGGCTGCGCAATGTGACGATGACCGTCTCCAATTCGCAGATCAACGGCCGCCTGCTGTTTTCGGCTTCTGCTGGGCCGATGCACATCGTGATCGGGCACCGTGCTCCCGTCTGGTTGAATATTGTCGTTCGGCCCCGCGTTGAGAATCGTCAGTTCCGTCTGGATCTGCTCGGAGTTGGTTTCCAGATTCCGGACAATAACTGGTACGTCACCGAACCCAACGATGCCCGGGTGCGGGGAATGCCGCTGCTGAACCGGTCGGTCTCCAACGGGATCGTGGACGGTGTTTACTCCAAGAAGCACGAAATCGAACAACAGGTTCGTTCCAGCGTCAGCAGCCAGCTCCCCAAGATGGTGGCCGACCTCAATGCCAAGTTGAGCCAGCCGATCCGTATTGGCGAAGTCGCCCTGCCGGTGATTCAACCCCGCCTGAAATTCTGGCCGGAAGAAGTGACCGTCACGGAACAGGGACTGACGCTGGTGATGGGAGCGGCGATGGGAGTTCTGGGGCAGCCTGAAGGGCCGCACCGAATCCGTTATTACACGTCCACACTTCCTGAAAAACAGCCTCGTCCGGAAGCGGGTGCCGAAGTCGCGATTTCGGAACAGTTGATTACGGCCTGGACGGAACTGATCGTTCGCGGACGCGTGAACTGCATTCATGCGGTTGATCTCGGTACTCCGGAACTGGCTGCACTGCGTGATCGTCAGTTCCTCGAATACATTGTGCCGGACCTGAAGCGGTTTGGTCCCGAGCTGCAGACGAACTACAAGTTCGTCCTGCTGGAACCAATCGGGATCAGCGACCTGCCTCCGATTCTGGCCGACTCGTACCCGGCCGGATTCTCGCTCACCATCCCCCGATTGCAGATGACGGTGACTGCCCGTGAGTCCAATGAGACCCATTGGCAGGACGTCGCTCACTTCGAGCTCTGGCTCAAGCGTGAGCACGGGTTCAACCTGCAGAAGCCCGGTTTCGCAGGCCGATCACTGCAGCTGCTGGATTTGACCAGCCTGCAGATTCGGGTCGATGGACGATTCGCCGAAGGCTATGTGCCAGTTGATCCGGCTCTGCATTTGGAAACTCTGAAGACCGCATTTGTGGATGCGATTGAGGCGGCCCATCTCCGAACGGGTGGCTTGCAGTTGCCGCTGAAGGACGTGGATCTGATTGGGATGCCCTTGCGGCTGGAGGACTTTGTCCGGCAGCGGCAAATGCTCACATTGCGGGGTCAGGTTCCCGGAATCCTGATCACCAACGACACCAACGAGACACTGACGTACGAGGTCCGCGGACCGTTTTCCCGATGGGAATCGCACACGCTGGCCCCCAATCGCCAACACGAGTTTCATGTCCCTTACCCTTTGATGTGGCGTCAGCAGTCGCCCGCCGTTTCCAAACTTCAGACGCTGCCGCTGGGCCAACAGGCAGCATGTCGTCTGGGGTCTGATGGCCGGGTCACTCTGGTTCCGGATGATGACGACGTCGCCCCATCGGCGTCGTCGACAGCCCAACAGGCTGATGCAGCCCCAACCACCCGTTAGAGCCGGTTGCTCTTGTCAGTTCTCGGGGCGTGCGAAGCGCAGCGACTCGCTCGGAATTCGCGCCACGAGGATCGGGTCTTTCAAATCACCACGCGCCAGGTTTTCGTCCGGCGGCGACATGCGCCATGTCGCTGCGGGATGTGAGGGAGGATGGGCCAATGCTTCGACAGCTCCGGTACTATGGAGGATACGCGGTTCGCGTCCCCATGCGACGTAAAGTCCGCGCGTTCCTGCATTCCATTCAGGACTGCCAGGCAACCCAGCAGGCGACACTTCAGAGAATCGTCCAGCTGAATGCGGACAGCGACTTCAGTCGCCGTCATGGGCTCCACCCGGGGATTTCCGTCGAGCAGTTCCGGCGCCAGATTCCTGTCGGTGATTTCGAAGCGGTGCGCAACGAAGTTGAGCAACTCAAAGTCGGGGAGGCGAGCAGCCTTCTGGGAAGCCGCAACAAGCTCCTGATGTTCGCACTCAGCAGCGGGACGACCGGGGATTCGAAGTATATTCCGATCACGACCGAGTTCCTCAAGGACTATCGGCGCGGCTGGAATATGTGGGGGATCAGCACGTTCGACGATCACCCTGCCCTGCATACGCTCGATATTCTGCAGCTGAGCAGCGACTACGATCTGTTCCGCACTCCGTCGGGAATTCCCTGCGGCAACATCAGCGGGCTGGTCAGCAAGATGCAGAGTCCGCTGGTGCGGACGATGTATACCATTCCCTACAACGTGGCGAAGATCAGGGATTCTTATTCGAAGCTGTACACCGCCCTGCGGTTGTCGCTGGAGAATGTGCACGTCGGTCTGGTGATGACCGCCAATCCCAGCACGCTCGTGCAACTGGCCAAGATGGCGATTGAAACCCAGCAAGAACTGATCCGCGATATCGCCGACGGGACTCTGAGCAGCCGGATGTCAATTCCGGACGAAGTCCGGGCGGCGCTGGGGGGAAGTCGTTTCCGGCCGAATCGCCGACGAGCCCTCGATCTAGAGCAGTTGATTGCCCAGCATGATCAGTTGCTTCCGCGGCATTTCTGGCCGCAGCTCAAGCTTGCGGCTGTCTGGACAGGAGGGAGCGCCTCGGCGTATCTCGAATCGATGCGCCGCTACTATGGCGATGTCTGTGTGCGCGATCACGGACTCTCCGCCAGCGAAGGGCGGATGACGATTCCGTTTATCGACGGGACATCGAACGGTGTGCTCGATATCGGTTCGCACTTCTTCGAGTTCATTCCCGAAACGGAATACGGATCGGCACGGCCAAACGTGCTGCAGGCCCATGAGCTTTCGGAAGGACACAACTACTACATTCTGCTGACCACGGTCTCGGGCCTGTACCGGTATGACATCCGTGACGTCGTCCGCTGTTGCGGTTTTCGGGGGACGACGCCGTTGCTCGAGTTCCTGCACAAGGGAGCCAGCATCTCCAACGTGACCGGCGAGAAGCTGACCGAATCGCAGGTGGTGACGGCCGTCAATCACGCGCTGAAACGTTACTCACTCGAACTTGATTACTACACGCTCTCTCCCGTCTGGGGAGATCCGCCCGCCTATCATCTGCATCTGGAGGAGGCGGCCATCCCCGCTTCCGGACTACTCGCAAAGTTATCACAGGACATCGACGAGCAGCTGCGCGGCCTCAATTGTGAATATCAGGAGAAGCGGCAGTCAGGACGGCTCGCTCCGGTGAAGTGCCAGACGGTTGCCAATGGAACGTGGCTGCGGTTCATTCGACATCGGCAGTCACGGCCGGGGGGAAGCGTCGAGCAGTACAAGCATCCCTGCCTCGTCCCGGCGCTGCAGTTCAGCGAAACACTGTGCAACGATTTTGGCCGGGGAGATGTCACTGCGATCAGTCGTGTTGCGTGAGCAACGGACGTCTCCCGGCCTGGTTCCCCTGTCGGTCGACAACGTGAGCGGGAGATTTTAGCTGTGTGGACCCGCCTGCACAGGTCACGCGGAGAGGTCGTCTGCAGTCGGCGTGTTGCGGTGATGTCATGAGAGTTGCTGAACTGACTGTGTCGCATGTCCGGATCGTCCTCCGGAAGCCGATCCGTCACGCCTCACATGCCCGCAGCTCAACGGATTCTCTCGTCGTCCGCTGTCGACTCGACGATGGCTCGATCGGCTGGGGAGAAGGTTTGCCCCGAGACTATGTCACGGGAGAAACCATTGACGGGGCGTGGCAACTGCTCCACGAGGCCGACCTGTCACGACAGCTGGGGGGAACCTTTCAGGATCTTTCCGAGGTCATTGACAGACTGCGTCAGTTCCGGATGACCAGCGTTGATCCCGATGGGCGGGGTTGCTTCGGAAACTCTGCCCGCTGTGCCGTCGAGTTGAGTCTGCTGGATGCGGCATGTCGCTCTGCGGGGCGACCCTGTTCCGACATCACGTCGCTGCTGCCTGAAACAGCGGAGATTCGTCAGCAGGTCCGGCGTGTCCGCTACAGTGCGGCATTCACTGCCATGAGTCCCGCGAAGCAGGTTCGCCGCGCGATTCAATTGCGGTTGTTCGGGTTCCATCAGGCCAAAGTCAAGACGGGTGTCGAGGGAGTCGATGACGTTGACCTGTTGCGGCGGTTGCGGCGGTGGCTCGGAAAGTCATTCGATCTCCGGATCGACGCCAACGAAGCGTGGACCTGCCGCAACCTTGAAGCTCAGCTTGCTCCTCTGGTGCCGTACGGCATCACGTCTGTGGAGCAGCCGGTCCCGCATGAAGATGTCGCAGGACTGGCGCAGCTGCGTCCTCGGCTGGGGGTGCCAATCATGCTCGATGAGTCGCTGTGCAGCAGGGTCGATGCCGAGCGGGCTATTGAGCAGCAGACGTGCGATCTTTTCAATATCCGGCTTTCGAAGTGTGGCGGCTTTCTGCCATCGCTGGAGCTGGCGCGGCGAGCGCATGCTGCCGGACTCGGTTACCAGCTGGGCTGTCAGGTGGGAGAGACCGGAATTCTCTCCGCGGCCGGACGGCATTTCGCCACCTCCGTCGCAAACATTCGCTACGTGGAAGGAAGCTATGACCGGTTTCTGGTTCGTGACCGGCTGACGACGGCGGATTTGACGTTCGGCTGGGGGGGCTTCGCTCCCGCCCTGACCCAACCGGGACTGGGTGTGACCATCGATGAAGCAGCGCTGCAAAGGGTGACGCAGCGGGAATGGCATATCCGCTTTTAATCTCCAGCCGTGCGGAACTTGGTTGCGGATGCTCATTCAGGCGGCGGTCTGCTGTCGAGGAAGCAGATCTCGTACAGGGCGGGCACTGGAAAGAGCAGCTCGCTACTTCTTCAAATCGCTGACTGGCAGAGGCCGGGCTGCAATTCCATACATGCTCCGGCGGACCCGCTTCTCACCATGTTTGGGTTCGCCGAGTCGGCCCAGTTTCACGACCATCGGTTCCGGGATTTCCCGCTGCCAGACCGAGCAGACGACGTCCACGCTCCGGCCGGGGCCGACATCGATTCCGGTCGTGGGCTTGGTCATATCCCTCGTTCCTTCATCGAGGCCGATGTCGACTCCGGTGTCTGTGAAATCGCGTGACAACCATTCGGGAATGACCATGCGGTCATCGTAAAAGACGTAGAGCATGGCGGGGCCTGCGATGTCGACATTGATCAGCGGGCTAAGGTCTTTCTTGTCGTCGTTGAACATCTGAATGTAGTCGGCGTTGCGCAGGAAGAACGGGATTCCCTCCTCGGTCAGGCCGTTCCATTCATATACACGGTCGACGTAGGCCCGTGCGTCTTCAGTGAGGCCTTCCGGGCACGTGCGGTAAAACCGAAAGTTTTCGGGCTCATTGCGGTTGTCGGAGATCCCGGCGATTATCGGGGCGCGGCTCCGTTCGACCCGATACATGTCGCTACCGAACGGAAAATCGAGTGTGCTGACGGAGACCAGTCGTTGCCAGCGACCATAGCGGTCAATCGAAAGTCCCTCCCCCTTCGTGAGCTGCTGAACGTGACCTGCCGGCGGTTGTCCGGCCCGAGGCTTTGATCGCAACTCGACCGTGCCTTCGAACACCGCCACATCGGTTGCACCATCTTTAGCGACATAGGTGCCAAACTGTGTTCCCAGGTCGGTGATGATCGCGGTGGGGGTGTCGATTCGAAATCCTGAGTTGGGTGTTTCCACGCGGGTCGTCGCGGTTCCCAATGTCAGGCTCACCTGACTGGAGGACTGGATTTCAAACCGGCAGGGACCTGTGAGGACGGTGACCGCCCCGGAGTCAAAGGTGATCTCGGCCAGACCGGATGCGAGTTCAATGACACTCCCACTCCGTAAGCGGCTCCCCACGGATAAGGCGGTTTCGGGAGAGGTCCACTCGATGTTCACCGAATGGGAAATCGTAGCCAGCGGCAGGGAATGGAACTGCGGTTCCGAAGGTCGAAGTGATGTCCACAACAATGTGATGGCGACCAGTAATGTCAGCGCTGCTGCCAGCCAGACGCGACCGCCCCTCCTGCGTGGAGAGAGCTTCCTGTCACTCAGTGCTGGAGGCAACTGCGGCGCTGCCGAGACGTCTAAGACATCCTGCACCAGTGCCGGGGGGAGAGTCTGCTCCTGCAGAAAAGTCTTGAGCTGCTGTGCGTAGTTCTCCCCCCACGTCATGCTGGCGTCGATCTCGAGCAGATCTTTGACAAGCGCATGCTGAACCAGCGCATCTGCTGTGTGGGGATCTTTCAGCAGTTCCGTGGCCTGCAACAGTTCCTCGTCAGTCAGGGACTGATCGAGGAAGCGGATGATGAAGTGATGACGCTCGATCATGGGAAATTTCCAAAGTCATCTATCTGCCTTGCAACGACGCGAGTCGACGCCGTACGCACATTGTCAGTCGACCCAGCGAGCGCTCGATCGCTTTATAGGTCGCGGCGATCGTCTTCCCCGTCTTCTGGGAGACTTCCTCGACAGATCGGGATTCGTAGTATCGCATGACGATGAAATCGCGGTACTGCTCGGGCATCTCCTGCAGGCACTGCTTCAGGGCGGAGAGCTGGTCTCCCAGATCCAGGCTGTTGCAGGAGTCTCGCTGATACGCCTCGGCCAGCATGGCTGCCGCACGGGGCTCGAGGATTCTCGCAAACCGGCGGTCCGACCGCTTGAGTTCACTGACGACGTTCACTGCGACGCCCAGGGCCCACGCTTCAAAACGGCGGGTGGAATCAAACGTGTCGAATCGCTCCCACAGCCGCAGTGCGACCGCCTGACAGACATCGTCGAAAAGCGTCCGGTCATGAACAAGCAACTGAACAAACCGGCAGATTGACCGTTCTGCCGCCACGTACATGCAGAAGAATTCCCGCCGTCGGGCTTCCTCGTTCACAATGCCGGGGCGAGCAGATGAGGCTGTCATGTGAGTGTGTTGATGAATGGATTGCAAATTCGACAAAGATTTGCGAAGGAGAGTCCGGAATCTCCGATTGTTTTTGTCGTGAATATCCGATTCATGTGGGGTCTCCGGGACCGGTTGTGTCGGATGAAACTCGCATTCCGGATGTGACCCCGCGGAGCTGGGGCTTCTGGTTGAGTTTGACGATTGTTTGGGCATGGAATGAGGTGAAACCATCGATTCACATGCTTTTTTTACAATAAAGAAATAAGCACGATGTAGTCGTTGTTTTCTTGTTGCTCATTCACTACAGTCCGCGTTTCCCGAATTACTGGGAAACACCGAGAAAGCATGTCGATGTTTTGATGTGGTGGTCAATATAACTCAGCTGTCAACTCTGTACCGTCATCAGTGCATTGCTTTTAGTCCTTGCGATTGAAGTCTTTGCAGTTTTTGTGGTGAGCGAGTTGGCAGCCGGCTTTCATGTCATTCATTCGGTTCTCGTAAAAATTAAGGAAGTACTTGTGTCGGACCAGCGGAAGAGTTGGGTGGGCATTGCGGGCCTGTTCCTCAGCCTGACGTTACTGAACGGGTGTGGAGACAGCGGACCGAATGTCCCCGTGAAGGGAGACGTCACTTTCGACGGGGCGGTGCTGAACGAAGGGAGCGTCTGCTTTCACGATTCCCTTGGAACAACCGTAGGTGTCGGATTCATCAAGGATGGTCACTACGACATGCAGCAGTCGATGAGTATGCGAGGCCTTCCGCCCGGGGATTATCAGATCTCGGTGATGTCCTGGATTGAACGTCCCGGGACCGAGACAGCGAGTGGCAAAATCAGTCCGGGTGTTTCGCGCATCCCGATGAAATATGTGGATCCCAAGACCTCCGGGTTCACCGCACATGTGGGCCCCAAAGGGGAAAAGATTGACCTTGCTCTTACCAAGTAGCGGGTCGCGTGATGGAGGGGCTGTCTTGAGAGGGCTCAAGAGCCGTGAGTTTCTAACAAGAGAAGGGCAAAAGAGTTTTGGGGCGGCGAACGCTTGTTCGTGGCAATCGATCTGGGCTTGTTGAGATTCTGATTTTTTTTGCTGTAAGTATCCGGATGGGAGGATGTCATGCGAGTGAAGCGCGCGGGGTTTACGTTGATTGAACTGTTGGTGGTGATCGCCATCATTGCCGTTTTGATTGCACTGCTGCTGCCTGCTGTGCAGCAGGCTCGCGAAGCCGCCCGGCGTTCACAGTGCAAGAACAACATGAAGCAGTTCGGACTTGCGATTCACAACTATCACGACGTTCACGGTGCATTCCCGCCGGGAACGCTCATGAAGGCCGGGCAGACCACCGGCGTCTGGGCATCCTGGGGATGGGGCGCGATTCTGTTGCCCTACCTCGATCAGGCGGGCCTTTACAACGCGATGAATGCCTCTCGTGACGACCTCGATGTCGTCCTTCGTGATCCCAACCGTCGCCAGTTGACGCAAACTCCTCTTCCGGTTTTCCGCTGCCCTTCGGACGACATGGGCAATCTGAACATCCTGCGTTCGTTCAATAGCCCTTACGGAAGTGCTTCGGGAACCTGGTCCGATCCCTACCTGGGAACCTCCAACTATCCCGCTGTCTGCGGAACCCGGTTGACCCGGCTGACGGTCTTTCTGACTTCCGGACGAGATCCCTGGGGGTGCATGTGGGTCGCCAACGGTGTGAAGTTCCGCGATGTCACCGACGGACTGAGCAACACCTTCATCATTGGGGAACGTGACAACGAGTGCCAGGCGTCGACCTGGGGCGGAATTCGCAGCTATGACGGGAACGGAAACATCGGCACACCGATCGTCCTGGGAAGCACCCGTGCCAAGCTGAACGATCCCCTTGTTGACACCGAGAATGGTTGCAATCAGGGCTTCAGCAGCCGCCACGCCGGAGGGGCACACTTCCTGTTTGGTGACGGTGGAGTTCGATTCATCAGCGAGAACATCGAATACATCCAGACAGATGCAGAAACCCCCGAGGCTGGACCGCGAACAGGTCTTTATCAGCGTCTGGCACGTCGCAACGATGCGCTGCCCGTCGGTGAGTTCTAGAGCAGTTGCTCTCTCCAGTCCCCGCGCAGCAAGAGGATTTGGACGGGCTGGGAAACCGGTTGTCCCCCGAGGGGCTTCCCAGCCTGCAATCCCTTCGTCCTGAGCGAGACGTCTGCAGGAGCGCATTCCGCCTGCTGCGAGATGGTTGGACTTTTCCGCGAATGTGCCATTCCCGCCTGTGAATGGACCCTTTGACTTTCTTCCCAAACATCAGAGGCCTTGGGCTTCTGATTTTCTCATCGGCTTTGCGTCGCAAGCCGGACAGGAGTTGACCTTGCAGAAACTCTTTTTATTCATGGGGGCAATCGGGATCGCTTTTGCGGCCGCCGGTTGCAATCGCTCGGACGATGGCCCGCCGGTGGCTCCCGTTTCCGGAATCGTCAAGCTCGACGGTAAGCCGCTGGGGGCAGCGTACATCCGGTTCATACCGACCGAAGGGGACTGGACGCATTCGAGTGCCAAGTCAAATCCCGATGGGACGTTTGAGCTGAAATATACCCGGTCGATCAAAGGGGCCGTTATCGGCAAGCATAAGGTGACGATTACGACCGCCAACCCGGACTTCATTGACGAGAAGGGAAACCTCTCGCCGATTCCCGAGGCCCTGCCCCCCATCTACCACGCGAAGTCGACTCTCGTGGAAGAAGTGTTGCCGAAGGGGAATGTGATTGAGTTCGATCTCAAGTCCAAACCCTAGCCCTGATCCCGGGGAAGTGTGGCGGCGTTTGTGTGGAAAATCTTAGTAGAACGCTTTGTTTTCCGCCGCCAGGACGCCAAACGTCAGTGAGAGTCGAACTAGAGTTGCTCGGTTGGAGCTGCGGATGCGGCGCCGCGCGGAAATGAGCGGTCGCTCTGCAGTCAAACAGTGTGAATGAATGACCGGTCAGGGCTGTCAGCCTGCGGATTGTGGTAATCGCTTCCGGATGGGGAAGCCATTGCTGGAATCTGCAGGCTTCGTTTCTTGCGCAACACTTGATGTAATGTCCGCCCGACACCCGTGTTCGAGGACAGTTTTTCTGGTGTTGCGCAGCAACGCGCTCACATGGCACTTACAAGGGACGATTGGCAAATGCGCAGCATGAGATGGCTCTGGCAGTGTGCGATGTTGTTCACCGTTTGCACCGGTGGCTGGCTGCAGGCGGCGGAACCGGTTCAGCATCCGAATATTGTTCTGATCCTGGCGGACGATCTGGGACAGCGCGACATCGGTGCCTTTAACCCGGAGACCTTCTACGAAACTCCCAATATCGATCGGCTCGCGACGCAGGGGATGCTATTTACCGACGCGTACTCCGCCAATCCGGTCTGCAGTCCCACGCGCTTCAGTGTGCAGACTGGGCGGTATCCAACACGAGTCGGGGCGACAAACTGGTTCAGCGGTCGACGGAAAGGAAAGTATGCCCCTGCCCCGCTGAACAGTTTTATGCCACTCGAAGAGACGACGATCGCGGAAGCGTTGAAGACCGCTGGTTACCGCTCTGCCCTTCTCGGAAAGTGGCACCTCGGGGCAAAAGAATACGCACCCGAAGTACAGGGGTATGAGTTCTATTTCCCGCAGGGAAATCCGATGCCGGATTGGCGCTGGAACAAGCTCCCCGAAGACAAACGTCCCGTGCGCAGCGACAAACTCGAAGACTTCCATACGCTCGTGCTTGCGGACGAAACATGCAAAGTCATTCGTGATTTTGCCAAGCAGCCATTTTTCGTCTGCATGGCGATGAACGCCGTGCACACGCCGCTGATTGCTCCTTCTGAAATCGTCAAAAAGTACGAAAAGAAAGCCCTCGCTCTGGAAGGGAAAGCCGAGTTCGCGCCCGAAGAACAGGTCTGGCCGGGTGATGACAAGCGTGAAACCCGAATTCTGCAGAAGCATGCGACGTACGCTGCGATGGTCGAGTGCATGGACATTGCGGTCGGTCGTGTCGTCAAGCAGCTGGAAGAACTCGGACTCGCTGAGCAGACGATCGTCTGCTTCGTCTCCGACAACGGGGGGCTCTCGACCGCAGAAGGCAGCCCGACGTCGAACCTCCCCTGGCGGGGCGGCAAAGGCTGGGTCTATGAAGGGGGGATTCGTGTCCCGTTCATCGTTCGCTGGCCGGGTCAGGTTGCGAGCGGCAGCATCTGCTCGACGCCGGTCTGCAGCATCGATCTGTTCCCGACATTCCTTGAGGCGGCTCATGTTTCGCAGCCCTCGGGAACTGAGATCGACGGCGTGAGCCTGTTGCCGTTGCTGAAGGGACAAAGCATCGCTGAGCGTGATCTGTTCTGGCACTATCCGCACTATTCGAATCAGGGGGGCTTCCCGGGCGGGGCGATTCGACGGGGGAATCTGAAGCTCGTGGAGCGCTACGAAGATGGCCGCGTGCACCTCTACGACCTGAGTACCGATCCGGGGGAGCAGGTCGATCTGGCGGATCAGAAGCCGGCTGAAGTGGCAGCACTCCGCGACTCATTGCATCACTGGTATACGGACGTGGGGGCGAAGTTTCTCGCTCCCTTCAAGGGAAGTCCGGAGCCGTGGTCCCCATCGCAGAAGTGATGCGCAGTCCGGGCACTTTGCTTCAGGCTACCCCGCAGTTTAGGATTTCTCGCTCGAGTATGGATGACCTGTTCTCGTAGCGCTGAGTTTTCGATGGGAAACGATCGAGACTCGCGCTGCGCAGGAGCGTCAAAAGCGCCACCACTTCTTTCGAGGAGTGAGTGGCCATTTTAGCGGGGACTCATTCACCATTGCGCCAGCGCTCTGCTTCGTCCACACAGGCTTGCAGACGCTGGCGGACCATGGCAGCAAACTCCGCTTCACGGCCCCGTTGCGTCAGCTCTTTGACGAGCGCCGGTTCGAGCGGTTCTCCGTAGACGACGCAGATCTTTGCAGGACGGGGCCAAAGGGCCCCGCGCGGCATCACACCGTCGGCACCAGCGATTCCCACCGGGACAATCGGGACGTCCACCCGTCGCGCGATGGCGAGAAAGCCCGGCTTGATGTCCCCGACGACGCCCCCGCGGCCGCGTGTACCTTCCGGAAACATGCCGACGTAGAAACCCTGTTGCAGACGATCGACTGAAAGTCGAATGCTTTCTGTTCCGGCAGCTTCTCTCCGAATCGGCATCACATACGTATTGCGCAGGATCCAGCCGAGCACCGGCACCTGAAACAGATTGTGCCGTGCGAGATAGCTGACGGGCCGATCCAGTCCGGCCGCTGCAAACAACGGATCGAGGAAGCTCTGGTGATTGACCAGCAGCAGGCAGCCCCCTGTCGGGAGATGCTCGAATCCGCGGACGCGATAGCGGTTCCAGATCACGAACAGCGGCTGCAGAATGCTTTGGCAGAAACGCCAGAGCCAGTTGCGCTGCTGGGGATGAGAAGAAGCGCCGACTGCGGTCATCGGATCTGAGGTCCATCTGGCAGCAGGCTGACGCGCGGCACTTCACCGGGGACTTCAAACAGCGAGATGACGTGCGTGTTCGTGGCGGGCTGGGCGGCCTTGCGGACGACGAACTGACAGAAGCGCGTGCCGTCCGAGAGCGATCGGACCATCGACAGGTCCTGTGAGGTGACCAGGACCCCTTCACCGTATTCCGCCTGCAAACGCTGGCAGGCCAGCTTCGCGAGATTTTCGGCAGCGCGGGGACCGCCAACCATTACAATGGCCCGCACATTCTCCAGCCGCCGCTGGGCACAGGCCGCGTGTTGCAGCGCCTGTGCTTCCGGGAAACGGACAGCCAGCAGTCCGACAGAGGGGGCGTCGATCTGATATGTCTGATCGGCGGTGCGGATGACAAATGTCGTTTTCGCGGCGTTGGGAATCTCGGCCGACAACCCGCTTTGACGGGAAGCCTGGTCAATGGATTCCTGAATCTGCATCGTGCTCAGGCGGCCCAGAGAGTCAGTTGTGAGCAGCTCATGAACCAGACTTTGCAGTGTCTGCTGGTCGAGTTGGCCCCAGATGGAACCTTCCCCGACCCGGCACCACGTCCGGCCATTCGGATAGATGGCGATCTCGCGTTGAGTCGGCAGCCCGGGACCTGAGTACCAGAGCTCGATGACCGGAGTTTTGGGGTCCGTCGGCAAGGGAATCGGCTCGGCTGCGCTGATGAATCCGCAGCTGAGGAATACCCAACTGACCATCCAGATTTGGAACCGCGACGCGGACATGGCTGTGCCACCTGACTCTCAAAATGCTGACCGGCTGTCTGCCGCCGCTGATGAGATCGGCTCGCCGGTAACGTTCAGGTTACCCCAAATCGCCGCGTCGTCACAATGCGAATCCTCCGTTCAACCGTCTCCGAGCGCGGGGAGAAAAGCCGCTGTCGCCAACAGGCCTGGGGGAGATTGCATGTGTGGTAAGTGGTTTCTCAGTGGTCTGTTGTGTGTTTTTTCTGGGTGCGCCAAAAAGAAAGGCCCCTGCACTGCGGGGCCTTTGCTGAGCGGGAGTGTCGGCCTACGGAGATTATTTCTCGAACTTCCATTGGGCATCGAATATTCCCGAGACCACAGGTTTCTCAGAGTAGCCGCCATCAGCATTTTTGCTGAACTGCAGCACCGAGTGGTCACCGAGTCGGGGGAAGTGGAGGGCGTTGGTGCCGGAGAGTTCGCTGGCGTGCAGCGACATTCCGGAATTGATGACGACATATCGCTTCGGGTTGAGCGGATTCGGGAAGATCAGCACGACGGCATGGTCTTTGGTGGAATAGGTTTGGCCGTTAAACGTGATCGAGTCTTTCGTCCACTGGAGCGGGAGTTGGTCCACGACCTTGGCCAGCACCGAATTGGAACCGGGGTCTCCCAGCAGCACGAGGTTGCTCTCCTGGATCTCTTTCGGAAGAAGGTCACGGTCCGCTTTGACGATGGGGCGGCCGCGGTAGTATTTGGCGAACTCCTTGTCGAAGCGTTCCACAACCCACTGGGAATAGTTCTCGAGATTCGGCGACCAGGGAGTTCCGGTCCCGCGGACACAGACGAATGAGGACATGAAGGCGTCGTCGATCGGCCCTTGCAGATCGTGTCGCTTGTGCAGATCGGGATTACTCTGGAACTTCGTGGCGGCGGCGCTGTCCAGCAGACTCCACTTCCCTCCCGCTTTCACGAAGTAGACGCGGTCTTTGGCGTTTCCTTTCGGAATCTCAATTGCTGCGGCGTTGTCGATGCGAATCTTGTCGCCCGCTCCGCGGACGATGGAAAACGCGGCGACGTTTTCGGTGGTCACTTCCAGCCCATCGAGCTTCTTCGGCTTGGCGGCATTTCCACCACGCGCATTCCGGGCGGGAACGTCTGGAGGATCACCCTTGGAGATGAACAGCGACCCGGCATAGGGAACCTCCACTTCTTCAATCGTCATCCATTCGCAGGTGTTGTACTTGAGAGTGTAGGTGACGAATTCAAAGCCCTTGCGTCCGGGAAACTTCGGCAGGCCGATGCTGTTGTGAGCGTCCAGAAATGCCTGGAAGGTGTCGCGGCTGGCGGGATCGAACTTGTGTCCCATGCCCGCGCCGACGATCACCGAGAGGGGGACATTCAGTTCGACCGACTGCTCGTACATCTCGCGCGCGGCCAGCAGCTGGGGATCGATCTGGCCGCCGTAGCCAACCATCGGGACCGCACTGAGATTGCGGGCGTAAACGATGGAGTCGTAGATGTTGAGTGACCGGTGCTGGAATTCAACGAGACGGTCAGTCTTTTTCGTGTAGTGATAATAGTCGACGAAGCCAGCCCCGGCCCCGGCCGAAGCCCAGCGGGAAGGATGGTGCAGCGCGAACTGCCACGCCCCGGCTCCCCCCATGGAAAAGCCCCAGATGGTGATGCGCTGGTCGTCGATCGGGAACCGCGCCTGCACGTCGGCAATCGCTTCAAAGACATCGGTCTCTCCCGCCCAGCGATAGGCATTGTTTCCACGCCCGTAGACCTCCAGCTGAATGTATTTCGTGGGCAGAACGGGATCTTTCTTCAGGCTGTTGGCGATGAATTGGGGTTCAGCGCTGGTGCTCTGCCGGCCATGCAGAACAACGTACAGCGGCCATTTCCGGTCCGCTTTTCCGTCGAACTCCGCCGGAATCGAAAGCACGTAGGGCTGCACCGTCCCATCGATTGCGGAACGGAATGCGAGGGGAACGCGTCCCTGCCGATCCCAGTTTGCTTTTCCCGATTTGATGGCGGCGACCCGTTGCATTCCGAGCTGCAGCACCTGTTGAGCCTGCTTGGCGGTTTCTTCTCCCTTGTAGTATTCCTCATGCTCCAGCAGCCATTCGACCGTCTTCGCACAGACCTCGGCGTCGATGGTGCCGCGCTGGGCGGGCGGAAGTGGCTTCAGTGCGGCCTGCAGTTCTGCGAGGCCTTTGCGCAGGGCCTCTACGCTGGCAGGCGCGGGTGCTTGAGTTTGTGCGGTGGCGAATGTTGCCGACATGAGCAACAGGAGCAGGCCGGTCGGGGCGATGCGAGACATGGTGGGCTGTCCATCAATGCGGTTGGATGGGTGTGGGACCCGGATTGTGCCACGCCCCCGTCTGCCGCACAAGCGAAGGACAGGCTTCAAGCAGCGACGGTATTCACTTCGGAGGGGGACCCGCTGGGAGGCACGTTTCGCGAAAATGTTCCTGCAGATCACAGTCTGCAACGCACTGACTGGTCAATTGCAGTCCGCTTCCCGACAATGGACCCCGCGGACACCAATGTCTGGTCCGCAGCCGTTCCACCCGCGCGCAATTCATCAGGGAGACAGTTCGCAGCCTCATCGCTCCGGACTGCAATGCATGGCCGAAACTCTCTATATCGTCGATACGTACTCACTGGTCTTTCAGGTCTATCACGCCATTCGACAGCCGATGACCGGCACGCGTGGACAGCCGACCAATGCCGTCTACGGATTTGTGGGAGATATTCAGCATCTGCTCAGAGACAAGCACCCGACGCACCTGATCTTTGCGATGGAATCCCAGGAGTCGGCGGAGCGGTTGGCGATCTATCAGGATTACAAGGCGAACCGGTCATCGATGCCGGACGATCTCCGTCCGCAGATTCCCTTCATTCTCGACGTGATTGCCGGCTATGGCATTCCGGTCATTTCCTGTCCCGGATGGGAAGCGGATGATGTGATTGCCACGCTCGCCGTGCGGGGTGCGGAGCAAGGGATGGATGTCAGGATTGTCAGCAATGATAAAGACCTGCGGCAGCTGATCAGTCCGAAAATCAAGATTTATCACATCCGCAAGAAGCAGTTTCTTGATGAAGAGCATCTGCTCCAGGAATGGGGCATTCGTCCCGATCAGGTCATTGACTTTCAATCCCTTGTCGGCGACAGCGTCGACAACGTGCCCGGCGTTCCGGGGATCGGTCCCAAGTCCGCGCGCACCCTGCTGGAGCAGTTCGGGGATCTCGATCAGGTGCTGGCCAATGCCGACAAGGTGACCGGCAAGAAGATGGCGGAGAATCTCCGAACCTTCGCGGATCAGGCCCGGATGAGTCGAGAACTCGTCCGCTTGCGGACGGATCTGAATCTGGAAATCGACTGGGGACTGGCCGCCGTCGGCGAGCCGGATCGCCGACGACTGCACGAGCTGTTTACGGATTTCGGATTCCGTCGGTATGCCGATGAAATCCATTCCCAGCTGATGGAGACCGGCATCGCTCCCCCGGCAGAGCAGCCGAGAAAATGGGTCACGATTGATCAGCCCGCCAGCTTCGAAGCGTTCTTGCTGCAGCTGCAGGCTCAAGCGACAATTTGCGTCGATCTGGAGACAACCAGCAAGGATCCGCTGCAGGCGGACATCGTCGGCTGGGCGATTTCCTGGCAGGCGGGAGAGGCTTATTACCTGCCGGTTGATGGTCCCAAGGGGACGCCGTTACTGAAGCCGGACGTTGTCGTCGCCGGCTTGAAGCCCATTCTTGAAGACTCCAGTCGGACGATCGTGAATCAGAATATTAAATACGACTGGCTGGTATTGCGGCGAGTCGGAATTGAAATCGCCAATCCCGGCGTCGATCCGATGATTGGGGACTATCTGCTCGATGCCGGGGCGCGAAGCCACGGGCTCGACGAGTTGTCAAAGCGCTATCTGTTCCGGTCGATGATCCCGATTACCGATCTCATCGGGAAAGGGAAGCAACAGCTGCAGATGTTTGACGTTGATGTCTCCCGTGCGGCCGAATACGCCTCTGAAGATGCCGACATCGCGCTGCAGTTGGCGACGATCATTGGCGACAAGCTGAAAGCGGAGAAGCTCTGGGACCTGTACTGGAATCTGGAACGTCCGCTCATCTCCGTCCTGGTTGAAATGGAGTGGAATGGAATCCGTGTCGATGTCGCGGAGCTGGAGCGTCAGAGTTACGAGGTGACCGCCCGTCTGCAGGCACTGATGACGCAGATTCACGCGGAGGCGGGTCAGGTCTTCAACATCGACTCTCCAAAGCAACTGGCGAAAATTCTGTTCGAGGAACTGAAGCTGCCGGTGCAGAAGCGGACGAAGACCGGTCCCAGCACCGATCAGGAAGTGCTGGAAAAACTCGCGGAGCTGCATCCCCTTCCCCGCCTGCTGATGGAGCACCGCATGCTCTCAAAGCTGAAGGGAACCTATCTCGATGCCTTACCGCAACTGGTCAATCGACGGACGAAGAATGTCCACACGTCATTCAGTCAGGTGACCGCCGCCACCGGTCGTCTCAGCTCCAGCGATCCGAACCTGCAGAACATTCCGATCCGCACGCCGGAAGGGAGCCGGATTCGACGGGCGTTTATTCCGTCGCAGCCAGGATGGAAGCTGGTTTGTCTCGACTACTCGCAGATCGAGCTGCGGATGCTCGCGCACTATTGTCAGGATGCGGCGCTGCAGGAATCTTTCCGCAAAGGAGAAGACATTCATGCAGCGGTCGCTGCGCAGGTGTATGGAATTCCGCTGGAAGAAGTGACCACCGCACAGCGGCGGGTGGCCAAAGCGGTCAACTTCGGTGTCATCTACGGTCAATCGGCGTATGGACTGGCGGCGACACTGGGGATCAGTCAGGACGATGCGTCCGCGTTCATCAAGGATTATTTCGAACGTTATTCGTCGGTGAAGAAGTTCATCGACTCCACGCTGGCGGAAGTCCGTGAGACCGGCTTTGCGAAAACGATTCTGGGTCGGCGGCGGGAGATTGTCGGCATTCGTCCCCGCTGGTTCGGGAATCTGAATCTGCCGGAACGGACCGCTGTGAACGCGGTGATTCAGGGATCGGCTGCCGACCTGATGAAACAGGCGATGATCAATGTGCACCACCGTCTGAAACGGGAAGGACACCCCGCGCGGATGTTGCTGCAGATTCACGATGAACTGGTTTTTGAAGCACCGGAAGATCAGGTGCCGTCGCTGCTGCGGCTGGCCCGCGAGGAAATGACAGGCGCTCTGGAACTTGCCGTGCCGATCGTCGTCGACAGCAAAGTTGGGACGAACTGGCTGGATGCCGCTCCGGTTCAGGAAGACGTTCCCCAGGCCCCCGATGCTGAGGTGGAATAAAGGCCATTCCGCGTGGATGTGGACTGTCGGTCCCGGGGTCACCCGGAAAGAGGACTGCTGCGCTTCAGCAGGCTTGGGCACCGGACGCAAGCTGGTGGTGACCTGGCCTGAACTCCGTGAACCTTCGTTCGCGGAAGGGCTACGCACAGGTCTACGGAGCTGGGGACCTGCTGACGTCGCTCTTCAGGATGCCTCGCACGAGTGCGCGGAGTTTTGGCTCCGCTGCCGCAGCGACCGCGAGGATTTCCTGAATGTTCACCGGCTTCAGGGCATCAGCCAGGCAGACGTCGGTCACGATGGAGATCCCGACCGTTCGCAATCCGGCGTGAACCGCGACAATCACCTCGGGGATCGTGGACATGCTGACGATGTCGGCTCCGATCGTGCGGAGGAACCGGTATTCCGCGCGGGTTTCCAGATTCGGACCGGCAACCGCCACGAGCACTCCCCGATGGGCGACGAAGTTCTGCTGACGGGCGATTTCGAGAGCCCTGTCACTCAGGACGCGGTCGTACGGGGCGCACATGTCGGGAAAACGGGGGCCGAGTCGGTTATCATTGATGCCGATCAGCGGATTGACACCCATCAGGTTGATATGGTCGTCGATCACCACCACATCGCCGCAGCGATAATTGGGGTTCATCGCACCCGAGGCGTTCGACACCACCATGAGCTGGGCACCGAGCGCTTTGAAAATGCGCACGGGGAGGGTGATTTGCTTGGGAGAGTAACCCTCGTACACATGGAAGCGCCCTTCCATGGCCAGGACAGGGACCCCTTCGAGGTGACCGCAGACGAGTCGGCCACGATGCCCTGTGGCGGTTGACCGCAAAAAGTGAGGAATCTCGGAATACTCGAACTCCGCCTCGATGTCGATTTCCTCGACCAGCCCGCCGAGGCCGGAACCGAGAATGATGCCGGCGTGTGGAGTCCGCTTCCAGCGAGAGCGGATCACCTCGCAACTTGCCTGAATCTGGTCGAACAGATCGAGCATGGGCGTGGCTCCGCAATTCGCAGCGGGCATCTTCCGACCGGTCAGCGACCTTTCGGCGCGACATTCAATCGAATGAACTGCCCGACTCGTTTCAGGAAACTACTTGGCGATTGGATTCGCGCACTTTTTGCAGCGCACTTTTTTGCCTTTTTTCGGCACCATCGCGCCGCACTTGGTGCAGCGTTTGGTCTTCCGTTCGATCTTGAACTTCGTGCGCGGACGCAGAACCATTTCCATAACTCCTGACGACACAGCAGGTTGCAATTAATTTGCAGCCCGTTGAAAATTGCGGAACGAGAAGAGTATCGGACAAAGGCATTTGATTCAACTACAACGGGTGGCTGTTTGCACAGGTTTTCGACCTGGTTTGCCTGACCGGAACATTCCGATGTGGGTGGGAGGCTCCGGCGATGTGGGGTGTTGTTCTGTGGCAGGCGAGTGGTAGCCGCCGCTGGCTCCATCTCGCTCTCGCTTTTGGCCGAAGCCTTTTCTCCGGCAGTGGTTGACGTCATGATGGAGAATGAATCACCCGGCACCGCATCACGTGAAAGCAGGTTGACGAATGGCGGATTCCGACCCGAATCACACGGACACAAACAGTCCCGACCAGACCCGACCGATGCCGGCGTTCGACTCCGGGAGTCTCCGACAGGTCGGTTCCGAACTGGGGGATTTCCGCCTGCTGCGCCGCCTGGGACGGGGAGGGATGGCGGAGGTCTGGCTGGCGGAGCAGCTGAATCTCCGTCGAAACGTGGCGCTGAAGTTGCTGCGGCCGGAACTGATGGAAGATGAGAATTACGTGATGCGGTTCCAGACCGAAGCCAAGGCGGCGGCCGGCCTGAATCACCCGAACATCGTGCAGGTCTATACCGTCGGCTGCGAGAAAGGTCAGCATTTCATCGCTCAGGAATACGTCCAGGGTCAGACACTGAAGGCCCTGCTGCAGCGCCGGGGACCGCTCGACCTGCCGCTGGCACTGATGATCATGCGGCAGGTTGGAGCCGCGCTGCAGACGGCGGGGGAACGTGGCATCGTGCATCGCGATATCAAGCCTGAGAACATCATGCTCAACCGCAAGGGAGAGGTGAAAGTCGCGGACTTCGGGCTGGCCCAGCTGCAGGGTGGGGATCGCCTGAATCTGACTCAGGAAGGGGTGACGATGGGGACTCCGCTGTACATGAGCCCGGAGCAGGTCAGCGGAAAGAAACTCGACCAGCGGAGCGATATCTATTCGTTCGGAGTGACCTGCTATCACATGCTCGCGGGACGGCCGCCGTTCGAAGGGGATAATGCGGTCAGCGTGGCGGTGAAACATCTGCATGAGAATCCGCCGCCGCTGCTGGATTTCCGGCCGGACCTTCCGCCGGCGGTCAGCACACTCATTCAGCGGATGATCGCCAAGAACCCGGATGATCGCTATGAGAATGCCCAGTCCATCGTGACCGACGTCCGCAAGCTCGCCAAAGCGATTCGCACCGGCGAGCCGATGGAAGAGTTCCTCACGACCGGCGAACTGCCGACCACCACGTTTCCGGTTCAACGACCGGCACTGGTCCTTCCCCTGCTCTGTCTGCTGGTCCTCCTGCTGAGTGCGGGAACGGGTTGGGCTCTGCGGCCGACACTCCCCGCTCCGCTTCCGGAAGGGAACCGGACAACGCCTGAAGCGACAGCCCGCGACCAGTACGTGAAGGCGATGCTCCGCGTGGATGATGAAGCCGCGTTTAAAGCGGTCAGCGAGCACTTTCCCGGAAGTTCCGACGCCTTGTGGCACCGGCGTGCGGAGGAACAGCTGGCGCTGCTCTATCTCAAGGATCCGAACCGTATCGACGAAGCCCGTGCCCAATTGGAGAAACTGGAAACGGCGGTTGTGCCGGGAGATCCCGTCCTGCGGGTGGAAGCTCGCGTGGGGCAAGCCTATCTGAAGGCCCGCAGCAAGGATTTCAAGGGAGCTGAGCGGATTCTGAATGCCGAATCACAGGATCTGGACAAGCTGACGGGGAGCTGGAGACAACTGGAAGAAGAAGTGCGCGAGATGATCAAGAGTTCCGCATCCTGAACCTTGGCCGAACCTGAATTCCTGCTGAAAGACTGGCAACACCCCGATGACAGACCCGATTCCCGCCAACCTTTATGATTACCCGAAGTATTACGATGTGCTGTTCGGATCAGACTGGAAAGCGGAGTACGACTTCCTGAATGCCGCGATCGAGCGCTATTCAAAATGCACCGTCAGCCGGATTTTCGAGCCGGCCTGCGGCACCGGACGCCTGTTGATCAAGCTGGCGCAGGCTGGCTACGAAGTAGCGGGAAATGACCTCAACGAGAAGGCGGTCACTTATTGCAACAAGCGACTGAGCCGCGCGGGCTTTGAGGAAACGGTCACCATTGGTGACATGGCCGACTTCAAAGTGAAGAAAAAGTTTCACGCCGCATTCAATATGATCAACAGCTTCCGGCACCTCGATTCCGAAACGGCTGCGGAGGCGCATCTGCATTGCATGGCGAATGCGTTGGTGAAGGGGGGGCTGTATCTGCTGGGCCTGCACTTGACCCCGACTGTTGGCGACCGTGTGGAGTCTGAGGAATGGGTCGCCCGTAAGGGAAACCTTCAGGTCAACTCACTGATGTGGTCGAAAGGACTCGATCTGAAGAACCGCAATGAAAAACTGGGAATGCGGTTTGACGTCTACACCCCCACGCAGCAGTTGCGGCTGATCGATGAGATGAATTACCGGACCTATACGGCGGAGCAGTTTGCCGACCTGCTGTCCCGCTGCCCCGAATGGGAGATTGCTGCGCTGCACGACTTCTGTTACGAGATCGATGAGCCGATTGAAATTACCCCCCGGACCGAAGACGTGGTCTTCGTGCTGCGAAAACGCTGACTGTGGATTCCATGGAACGACCTCCGGCCCCAGTCCTGTTGATCGATAATTACGACAGTTTTGTCTTCAATCTGTCTCGCTCCCTGCAGGAACTGGGGGTGGAGACGACTGTCCGGCGGAATGATGAGATCACGCTGGAGGAGATTGCGAGGGTTTCACCGCAGGCCATCGTGATCTCTCCCGGACCATGTGCTCCGCAGCAGGCAGGGATTTCCCTCGATGTCATTCGCCGTTTCAGCGGCATCATTCCGATTCTGGGAGTTTGCCTTGGCCATCAGGCCATCGGAGAAGCTTTTGGCGGGACTGTGGTTCGCGCGCCGGAACCTGTGCACGGGCGCACATCTCTGATCGACCATACAGGTTCAGAACTCTTTGAAAATTGTTCGCGCCCGCTCCGAGTTACGAGGTATCATTCACTCGTCGTTGATAGAAAAACGCTGCCGCAGTGTTTGCAGGTGACCGCAACGACTCCGGAAGGCGTCATTATGGCGATGGAGCATCGCCACTGGCCTGTCTGGGGCGTCCAGTTCCATCCGGAATCTGTGCTGACGGATCAGGGTCACCTCATATTGCAAAATTTCCTGCGACGGGCAGGATTCGCTTTTAGTGGTTTTATTGGTTGTAACGATCTCGACAGCCCCCCCTCAGATCGTGATGATTTCTACCGCCGGGAGATTGAACCGGCGAGATTTTGGCCTCAGCGGGATTCCGTCTGAGTTGTTGGCAGTTCCCAGTGGGAACATTCATTCAGATCTTTGCATTCACGTGCGGATCTGAACCTGGGACTTGAGTCATTATGTTGCGTCAGAGTCTTCGACACCCGTTCCCCGATACTCGAGCGCGCGCCGCGTTCACGCTGATTGAGTTGCTGGTGTGTGTCGCGATTATTTCCGTCCTGATCTCGCTGACGTTGCCCGCCGTGCAACAGTCTCGCGAAGCTGCTCGCCGTACGCAGTGCAAGAACAATCTTCGACAGCTCGCGCTGGCGGTGCATCAGTTCGAAGAAATGCACCAGGTCATTCCACCGTCCGACCTGTGTAAGAACTGGGCCAGCTGGGCGGTCCTGGTTCTTCCTTATCTGGACCAGTCGGCGGCCTTCAATCATTGGGACCTGCGCCTGCAATATTACGTACAGCCAGAAGAAGCAGGTGTGGATGCGCCGGTCTTCCACTGCCCGACCCAGACGCGCAACGGTCAGCTCAAAGACGTAGGTGATCCGTTGGTCTATCCTCCCGTGCGGGTCGGTCCGATCGGCTGGAGCGATTATGCCGGTGTTTCCGGGACAAGCGTGATTTCCACCGACGGGGTTTTCCGACGGGTGCTGAATCCGGCGACCGGGAAAACGATGGCTTTCACCGGGATTCCTGCCGCGACGACGACCCTCCCCGACTGGACCTATCAGATGCGTTTCCGCGACCTGAACCAGGATGGGCTGTCACAGACCCTGCTGTTCGGTGAAAAGAGTCTCGAAGCTCCCCAGGCGGATACCGTCGTTTACAACGGGAATAGTACCGCCGGATATACACGTTCCGCTGGCGAGGGATTCGGCCTCGTCCGGACGGGAGATGCAGCTCCTACCGCACCGCAGCGGTTCGCAGCTCCACATTCCAACTCGGGGCACTTTGCGTTCGCCGACGGTCGTGTTTCTCCGATCAATCTTGAGATCGACTCGCAGATCCTGACCCGACTGGCCCGTGTGGGGGACGGTCTGCCGGTGGGTGAGTTCTGAGTCTGGCTGCTGACCGGTTCTCCCGATGATTCTCCCGCTGAGTGCTGGGATGTAATCGCGAAAGGGGGCCGATCCGTTCACTCCAGGCCGGACAGAGTCCTTTCTCGATGAATCCGCGTCCTCTCTGACGCTGTGGATCGTGACCTACCCGGCCGCACGTCGACTCTCAGTCGTGCAGCGCGAGAGACCGGCTATCGCGGCATCCGCATGCACGTGGCCGTTCCGCCTTAAGATCCGGATCCTCTGATTTTCCCGCGGCGGTTCGCTGTCGGACGCGTGCTTTCCCGATCACCGGGTGGCAGGCCGCTTCCTCCTCGGGTAAAGTGTCGGACCCACTCCGAAGAATGCTAAACTCCAGAGGAAATCAAGACGTGAACGCGCGGATTGTCTTATTGCCCGGTGATGGAATTGGTCCTGAAGTCACAGCCCAGGCACAGCGGGTTCTGGAATCGGTGGCGAAGCTGTTCGGGCATTCTTTCGAGTTCGAAACGCAGCCGATCGGCGGCAATGCCATTGACGACTTTGGCGATCCCCTTCCCGAACAGACGATTCAGGCCTGCAAGACTGCCAATGCCGTCCTGCTGGGGGCCGTGGGAGGCCCGAAATGGGACAACCCCAATGCCAAAACCCGGCCGGAAGCGGGGCTGCTGAAGATCCGCAAGGAGCTGGGGTTGTTCGCCAACCTGCGGCCGATCAAAGCGCATGAATGTCTTCTCGATGCCTCACCGCTGAAGCGGCATATCGTCGAGAAGACAGACATCCTCTTCTTCCGGGAATTGACAGGTGGGATTTACTTCGGAGAGTCCGGCCACACGACGCATCCGGACGGCAGCGAGACCGCCTTCAGCACGATGATTTACTCGACCTATGAGATCGAACGGATCGTGCGGCTGGCCGCCCAGGCTGCTATGGCCCGCTCCCGGCATCTGACAATGGTCGACAAGGCCAATGTGCTGGAAGTTTCCAGGTTGTGGCGTCGCGTCTCGGAACGGATCGTCAAGGAAGAATTCCCGGAATTGAAGTACGACGTGGTGCTGGTTGACGCGATGGCGATGCACCTGATTTCGCGGCCCGGAACGTTCGACGTGGTCGTGACCAGCAACCTGTTCGGTGACATCCTCACCGATGAAGGTTCGATGTTGCCAGGTTCGATGGGACTGCTCCCCTCGGCGTCGATTGGCAGTAGCGGTCCGGGGTTGTACGAGCCGATTCACGGCTCTGCTCCCGACATTGCCGGTCAGGGAGTTGCGAATCCACTGGCGACGATTCTGGCCTCCGCCATGCTGCTGCGGCACTCGCTGCAGCTGGAAGAGGAAGCCGCCGCGGTCGAGCGGGCTGTGGACACTGTTCTGAACGCCGGCCATCGTACCCGGGATATCGCTCCGGCCGGGACGAAATCGGTCGGCACCGTCGAAATGGGTCAGCTGGTGCTCGACGCATTGAAACGCTGATTCCCCGGCCACAAGCGGGTTGAACTCGGTAAGTGACTTTCGGAGAAGGGACGGATTCAGCATGACGGTACTCCAGCCAGCGGGAACTCTGAACGCATGGGGGCGAATTTTCATCGTGGCGGCTCTGGCATGCGCCGGATGCCGTCCGGAAGCGCCCAACCCCACCGGGGCAGAGATTCCCACGGCCGGATCGGCAGTCCAGCCGGAAATACCCGTCACCACTTCGCCCGTTCCAGAGGGACAGATCGAGCCTCAGGATGAGACGAAATCGGAATCTCCTGGTACAGATCCGGAAGCGAAGGTTGAGGATGTCCGAGTCGAGATTCTGGATTGGGAGGCCACGCGGGCCCTCGCCAAAAAGCACCCCGGCAAGGTGGTTGTCATGGATCTCTGGGCTACCTATTGCCCCCCGTGCATTGCGGAATTTCCCAATCTCGTCCGCCTGCAACGGATGTATCCTGAGCAGCTCGCCTGCATTTCGGTCTCCTGTGATTATTCCGGATTTGAAGATACGCCGGAGTCGCATCGTGAGAAGGTCACACGCTTTCTGGTCAAACAGGGAGCAACCTTTCAGAACGTGATTCTGTCGACGGATACCGAGACACTCTTCAATTCCAAGCTGGAGCACAGTGGAATTCCGATTGTGTTCGTCTTCGACCAGCAGGGTGAGCTTGCCGGTCAGTTCCCCGATCCGAAAAATGCAGGGGAATTCACTTATGGAGGCGATGTGATTCCGCTGATCGAGAAGCTCCTGCAGAAGTAGTTGGCAGGCGACGTTCGGTCGAGCAGGGATCGCGCTGTACCCCTGTCAGTCTGTCGTCGCAGTGACGTTTTGCTGAATTTTGGCTATGGGCGATTTTTTTTGTGGCTTCTCAGGGCTCTCCTGCGTACTAGATCCGGGGACGTTTGCGAAATCTGCATCGCCTCATTTGAGTTTTGAGGCCAGGTAGGTCGAAACGTGTCATAGGTTGACGTACACGGAGTGGGGCAACTCCACTGGTGTCGATGACTCCCTCTGTGGCCGGTGCGGTCTCCGACTTCTCCTCCGTTCTCTCCGACCCACGGTGTGCCGGAGAGAACGATGCCGATCGTTAAACGGGGGCACCGGAGTTGCACGTCAATTCCTTTTGCGGAACAGATTTCGTAGTCGAGTCGGTTGTTTCCCCGCTTGGCGGGTGATGGAACGAGCAATTTGCTCTATGCAGAAGAAACCGTCCCTGAAAGAGCGACTGCTCGCAGAACTCAGCCCGCGGGCCTGGCTGCGAACGGTCATGCTGATCGACGACACGCCCCATGCAATCGCATTAGGGGTGGCGGTCGGATTGTTTATCGGGACCACGCCGACCGTCGGCCTGCAGATCGCCCTGGTCATGCTCTGCTCTCTGTTCATGCGCGGCAAAATGCGGATGAACCGTCTGGCGGCCATCGCAGGAACTTACATCAGTAACCCGTTTACCATCGTCCCCCTGTACTGGATGTGCTATCAGGTCGGTCGGCTGTTCACGACAGCCGAGGTCAACGAGGAAGAGTTCGCTCGTCTCATCAAGGCTGAGAGTCTGCACGAGTGGTGGACCATCGCCAATGAGATCATCTACGACATCGGGATTCCCCTGCTTCTGGGGACGACTGTGGTCGGGCTGATTCTCGGTGTTCCTTCGTACTGGATCGTCAAACCGCTGGTGGAGAAGTTCCAGCGGAACATGAATGTGGAGCAGACGCCGCCCCGTGAGGAGTCGGTCGCCTGAGGGACTGGCTCTCCGCCCCGCCCCGATTTGCCGTGGCCTGATTTCCACAGGGTGTGCAAGTGGCCCGCGACTTCTCTCCTCTTTCCTTGTCTTGCGGCGTCCGCTGCCCGTTTCCGCGGGATCGCCCCTACCGATTCGGTTGAAGCCGTTCTCCAACTGAAGAACCTCCCTCCCTCACTTTGCGAGGGGAGCGTGATTGCAGGCCACCCGCGGCGTCCCCCCTCCCCTTTCGTGTATTCGATTCCCCTCGTATTTGGTAGAAAGTGGGACGGGCCCGCGTGACATCGGAGCGGACTGCTCGATGAAGTCGCTCTTATGAAATGGCGTGTTTAAGGTTGTGCAGCAATGCAGATTGAACTGCTGGGGACCGGCGGGTATCACCCTTCTGAAAAGCGACACACCGCCTGTCTGCTTCTGCCGGAACTGGGACTGGTGCTGGATGCCGGTTCGTCGTCGTTCCGTCTTCCCCGGCGGACCAGAACCCGCGAACTGGATCTGTTTCTGACGCATGCCCATCTTGATCACATTATGGGGCTGACATTTCTGCTGGTCCCCATGATCAACCGTCTTTGGGACCGCGTCACGGTGTACGCCACAGCCGAGACGCTGGAAGCAGTCCGCAAACATCTGTATGCCCCGCGGATTTTCCCTGTCGATCCCTGCTTTGACAGCCAGGTCATCGCCGATCAGGGGGAATCGACTCTGGCCGGGGGAGCCGTGATTCGCTGGCAATCGCTGGCGGGACATCCGGGAGGCTCGATGGCCTACCGGGTCGAACAGCCTCGTCCAGGCGGGGGCGTTGCCTCACTGGCCTATGTGACCGACACCTCTTCAGACGGCTCCTATCTCGACTTCATTCGGGGGGTCGATCTGCTGATCCACGAGTGTTATTTCGAAGATGGCCGGGAAGAACTGGCAGAGCGGACCGGTCACAGCTGTTCGTCGCAAGTGGCCCGGGTCGCGGCCGCGGCACAGGTCGGTCGGCTGATTGTGACCCATCTCGACCCCTATAATACAGTCGATGACCCGGTGGGCCTGACCGGAATGCGGGCCTTGTTTCCGCATGTGGAAGTGGCCTTTGACGGGATGACCGTCAGCTGCTGAAAGTGGCCCAGCAAGAGGCCCTTTCGCGTCCGCTGGCATCGGCTTTGCTTTCGCGCCGATCTGTTGCTTCGCTTTTCGGTCATCACTGCTGATGGCCCTGTTCACCTGCAAAATGCCTCGCCGGTCTTCTCAGACTTTCCCAGTCTTCCGGTGGTTGCGGCAATCCGGTTCTGGTTCTTGAATAAATTACCAGCCGGCTCTGAACTTTGTTCAAAAAGCTGTGAACACCGCTTGACACTTTTTGCCGGTCGGAGATATCAACCCGCTCTCCTCTCTACTCCTTCCCCACATCACATTTCCTCTCACCTCACCACACGCTGCAGCAGCAGTGTCCGTAGGCAATCCATCTCTCATGGTTGCCGAAGCGGAGACCGTCTGTCGCAGCGACGGCAGGAAACTCATGTCCGCACTATCACCAGCCACGATCCGGCCACAGGGCAAAGTTGTCGCCTGTGCGAAAAGTGAAGCCTCGAGACAGCATCTGGAGCTGGCCATCCGCCGCGCCGGATACGAATCTGTCTCGGTGGCCACACTGCAGGAACTTCGGGTCCTGATCCTCAACGACATCATTGCGGCTGCGGTCATTGACGAACCCGATTCAATCCCCGCTCTGGAAGCACTCGATGCGGAAGTCCGCCGCGCTGATCGACCGACGCAGTTCATTCTGCTGCCCTCGATCGGGCAACGAATGGTGGCCCCCCGCACAGTCTCCTGTGATGTGGTCGATCCGCCACTCACGCCGGAACGAATTGGACGGGCCCTGTTTTCCGCCGTGGGTCGGGCCGGTCTGATTCTCGAAAACATTCAGCTTCGCCAGAAGCTGGAAGGCCGGATGTTTGACGGCCTCGTCGGTGTCAGCGAATCAACCCGCCAACTGCGGTCACAGATTCACGCGGCCGCCGAACACGAACAACCGGTGCTCGTCTGTGGAGAAGCGGGCTGCGGCAAAAGCGAAGTTGCCCGCGCCATTCACCTGACCCGCTCCGGTCCGGGCCAGGCCCTGCTGACCATTCGCTGCAGCCTGCTGACCTCGACCGTCGTCGAACGTGAGCTGTTCGGTGATGATCACAATGAGGGTCGCTTGGCAGCTGCCGCCGAAGGAACTCTGGTCTTCGAGGAAATCGAAGCCCTGACTCTTCAGCAGCAGAACCAGCTGGCAGAAATCATTCTCAACAACGCGTTCGTCCATAACGGAAACTTCGTTCCGCTGCGGGCCCGCCTGATTGCGACATCCTCAGCCAATCTGCACCAGCTGTGCAAGGAAGAGAAATTCTCCCGGCAGCTGCTCGCGATTCTCGATCGGAACACCATCTCGGTGCAGCCACTGCGGGAACGGATGGAAGACCTGCCGGTGCTGGCAGAACACTTCCTCCAGCAGTGCTCGGTCCGGGAAGGTCAGCCGATTCGCCGATTGTCGGACGAAGCTCTGACCCGGTTGCTGAACCATCGCTGGCCCGGCAACGCTCGCGAACTGGAAAACGTCATCGCCCGCTGCTGCTCACTGGCACCCAGCCCGGTCATCTCGGCCGAAGAACTTGAGCCGTGGCTGGAGCAGGAAGAAGCGACAGAACTTCCGGGCCTGACCTTGCGGGAAATGGAACGCAAACTGATCGAGGCAACCTTCAATCGTTTCGGTGGAAACCGCGAATTGACCGCCAAGGCCTTGAGCATCGGCATCCGGACCCTCTCCGGAAAGCTCCGCGAGTACGGCTACCCGCCGCGTGGGGGCCCAGGTTCCAACCGTCAGGAAACCCGGGCAGCCTGATCCCGTTCAGCTGTCTTCGCAGCCGCTCCCGTTGGGGCGGCTGTTTTTCGTTGGGGCGCTTGGGAGAGCCCGTTTGATGGAGACCAGGCTGCGGAGTGCGCGTCGATCCTGTGCGTTGTGTTCGCAGGGGATTGAAGAGCCCACTCACCCTGTTGGCGATTGGCATGCGGACGCATGCCCGCTCTGAACCTGCCGGTCCCCGCCACATTTGGCGTCGGTGGACTCGTCGTAGGAGCGGAAGATCTCAGGTCATAAAAAAGGAACGTTGAGTGAACACTCAACGTTCCCGCGGACGTTTGCTGCGGTTCGCAGCCACGGCGGCAATCCGATTCTCAGCTGATCTTCAATCAACCAATCTCAGAATTCACCGACCTGATTTCCGTCAGCCCGCTGGCCGAGGTTTCTCCACGTCTGCAGATTGATGTTCTCTGAAACGGTTCGTACAGAACCGTCCATCAGCATGCTGTTCACGGTTCCGACGTGGTAACTGCGGGATGTCACCGCCGCGTACGTGGCCGAGGTGCTGCAGGCACTGGCTGCTTCCCGCTTGCTGGAAACAGAGATGTCGTAAGGCATGCCGACAGTATGCATGACTTTTGTGTTCGGGGTGAAGGTGGTGGTAAAGCCGGTGTGAATGGTGTTCCCGGAGACCCATTCGGTGTGGCCGTTTTCTGGACTCCATGTGGAGTCGGCCGTAGTGGGGAGACCTGCTGTCAGGGCTGCGACGCTGGCGGGAGTTGAAGTCGGAATCACGCAGCTGTCGTGGAAGCGAGGGGTGAAGCATTTGACCTCCGACATGCCCAGCGTGTTGCTCATGCCGTCCGTGAAGTCACGATCACGGGTCACCCCATCGTAAGCAAAGGCGGCACCGCCATCGAAATTTGCTGCCGGGTTATGGGTCTCGTAGATGCCGCGACCAACCCCGTAGCTGAGCGGGTAGTGTTCGGGAACTCCGGCCGAGGTGACCCGCTGACGGTCGTTGTAATCAGACGGGCAGATGAGCACGGGAATCCGCATCGTCGCGATTTTGTTATCGGCGTTCTTCCCCTTCCCGTAACCGACGTTGAAGTCGATGAGATTATAAATCGCTCCCCCATCGAGATAGGGAAGGATGAAGGCCTGCGCGGACCAGGTCTGCGTGCCGCTGGCGTTGCTCACGCCGTTGGGGGGGAAGCAGCGATGGGTGTCGAGATAGTTGTGAAGTGCCAACCCCAACTGCTTGAGGTTGTTTTTGCATTGGCTGCGTCGCGCGGCTTCACGTGCCTGCTGCACCGCAGGGAGGAGCAGCGCGATGAGGACTGCGATAATGGCAATGACGACAAGAAGTTCAATGAGGGTAAAACCGCGCCGGCCCATGCTGCGTGACATGAAATCGCCTTTCCCTTTGGCCCGTGAAAGAAGCTGACCGCTTGAGTTGGAGGGCCGATCGATTGGCTGGCGGGGGCTGGCTGGCGTCGGCTTAGTGAGATTGAATCTCACTGTCAGATTGTGCCGAATTGTCGCCAAGTTGTCGAATTCATCGCCACGTGGGGTTTAAGTGGTTGTAAATGTAATTCTGTATTGAGGTTATGTTTTTCATGGATGCCGCTGGGTCTGTTTTGTCCTCGATCTGACATTTTTTTTGTGATTCTGGGGTGCGACAGGGTCATGATTCCTTGGCGGCGGCCTCATCTAACTACACACATTGGTGATGAGTGATGGTTGGCTGCGTCCCCGGGCTCACCGCGTGTTTTCACTGGCCAGGAACGTGGCAATCTCAAATCAAATTGTCCCAACCGGGATCTCCCCTATTCCTTGCCAATCCGTTACAGCGGGCAGGACGAGCGATTTTGGCGAACCTCATCCCTGTTTTTCTCGTCGGGAGACATTGAGTTGGTTACAATCTCCGCTCGGCATCGTTCCCGAGCACGGGGACGGTCTCTCTTCATGTTGATGAAATAAAAGGCCTCGCTGTGTCGAAAGCACTGGAAGCGAAAACTGAAAAGCAGATCCTTTCGGGATCGGAAATCCTCGTGGAGTCACTGATTCGGCAGGGATCGCGATTCGTATTCGCGTATCCGGGCGGGGCAAGCATGCCGCTGCACCAGGCCTTGCGCAAGAACCGTGACCGCATCCGCACCATTCTCCCCCGCCACGAACAGGGAGGAGGATTTGCCGCACAGGGTGTCTCTCGCACCTCGGATGAAATCGGCGTCTGTATGGCCACCAGCGGACCGGGGGCAACCAACCTGGTTACCGCGATCGCGGACGCCAAAATGGACAGCATTCCCCTGATCGCCGTGACGGGACAGGTCTCCCAGAAGGTCATCGGCAGCGATGCGTTTCAGGAAACTCCCATCGTGGAGGTCTGCCGCGCTGTGACCAAGCATCACTACCTGATCACGGCAGCCGATCCCGATGATCCGGATTCCGTGCAGGAAGCGCTGCGGAGTATTCCGCGAATTGTGAAAGAAGCCTATTTCGTGGCCAAGACCGGTCGCCCCGGCCCGGTGCTGATCGACTTCCCGAAGAATATTCAGCTCGCGACCACCGATCAGCCGATCGATTTCGATCCACCGATGTATCTGCCGGGCTATCATCCGGAACGTCGTAAGGTGGCCGATGAACAAATCCGTCAGGTGATCGCCGCCATTCGCCGCTCGAAGCGGCCGATTCTGTACGTGGGCGGCGGCTGTATCACGGCCCATGCTTCGGAAGAGGTGACCAAGTTCGCGCATGCGTCCAACATCCCGGTCACGATGACCGCGATGGGTTTGGGGGCCTTCCCCGGCGATGATCCGCAGTCGCTGCACATGCTGGGGATGCATGGAACCGTCTACGCGAATTACGCCATCAACGAAGCCGACCTGCTGCTGGCTGTCGGCGTGCGGTTCGATGACCGCGTGACCGGCAAGCTGGAAGAGTTTGCGAAGCACGGAAAGATTGTGCACGTCGACATCGATCCGTCTGAGATGCACAAAAATAAGGAAGCTCACATTCCGATCATCGCGGATGTGAAGGTCTTCCTCGAGCGGCTGAACGAAGAGTTCACCAAAGACGACGTTCCGGACACCGCCGCCTGGTGGGCCCAGATCAATGAATGGAAAGAACGTTATCCGCTCCGTTATAAGGAAGCGGGCGACTTCATCGTGCCGCAATACGCGATCGAAGAGTTGTGGCGACAGACCATCGACCGCGATCCGTACATTGCAGTGGGAGTCGGCCAGCACCAGATGTTTGCTGCCCAGTTCTACAAGTTCCGCAAGGCCCGCCACTGGCTCTCCAGCTCCGGATTGGGGACGATGGGCTTTGGTCTGCCGGCAGCCATGGGTGTGCAGGCCGCCCACCCCGATTCGCTGGTCGTCGATATCGACGGCGACGGTTCCGTGCTGATGAATATTCAGGAGCTGGCAACGCTGCATTGTGAAAAGCTGCCGGTGAAGATTCTGCTGCTGAACAACCAGCATCTGGGGATGGTGGTGCAATGGGAAGACCGCTTCATGCAGGGGAGCCGAGCTCACACCTATCTGGGGCCGGTCGATCATCCGGAAGCTCTGGGTGAAGGGAGCGGAGCCCACTACGAAGAGACTTATCCCAACTTCGTCAAGCTGGCGGAGAGCTTTGGACTCAAGGCTCGACAGGTTCGTAGCAAGGCCCAGTTCCCAGAGGCTCTTGCCGAGATGCTCGCACACGATGGCCCGTACCTGCTGGACGTGATCTGTCCTTATCAGGAGCACGTGTTGCCGATGATTCCCGGTGGCGGAACAGTTCGCGACATTATTATTGAGTGACGCGACTGACTCTGCGACGCGGTTCACCACGGCCATCGGGAGCAACACCTGGTGGCCGTTTTTCTGTTGAACGAGCCCGCGTGTGGAGATTTCTCTGCCACTGGAAAGACCAGCGACTTCAGGCGGCTTTGCGGACTGGGGAGGCAGAACGCATCCAACCAGGGATCAGGCACGGGATCAGGCACCTGCCGGTGCGTGCTCACACAGGCGTGCTTTCGGTTTTGAGGCAGCGTTATCCGAGTCCGTGCTTCTTCAACTTGCTGAAGAAGGTGCTGCGCGGAATCCCCAGTAAGCGTGCTGCTTCCGCTTTGTTTCCCTGACAGCTGGCGAGTGCCGATTCGAGCATCGCCTTCTCATCACTGCCGGCCGAAATCGTCTTGCGACGAAGAGCAATTTGCGTCGATCGCGCGCCCGGCATTTCATAGATTGCCGGTCGCAGGTTGTCGGAGGGCATGGGCTGTGAAACAGACAGCTGTGGATGACGGATTTCGACGGGGAGATCGGCCAGTCGCATGGTCTCTTCTTCAGCCATCACGACCGCCCGTTCAATCACATTCTGCAGCTCGCGGATGTTGCCGGGCCAATGGTAATCCTGCAGCGCCTTCAGTGCGGTATCGTCAATCCTCAGCACATTCTTTCCGCACTTTTCCGAGGATCGACGCAACAGGTGCAGCGTCAGTTCGTAAATGTCCTCGCGTCGCTCCCGCAGCGGCGGCAACGTGACGGAGATTACATTTAACCGGTAGAACAAATCCTCCCGGAACAGACCTTCAGCGATCAGTTGTTCCAGATTCCGGTGCGTCGCTGCCACGATCCGCACATCGACCGCGACGGGTGTTCCACTGCCGACCGGTTCAAACATCCGTTCCTGGAGCACCCGCAGCAATTTGACCTGCACATCGAGGGAAATGTCCCCGATTTCGTCGAGGAACAGCGTTCCCCCATCGGCCATCTGGAACCGCCCGATCTTGTCCTGTCGGGCATCGGTGAACGCTCCTTTGACATGGCCGAACAGCTCGCTTTCCAGCAGGGTGGGAGACAACGCGGCACAGTGCACGCTGATCAACGGCTTGTGGCTGCGGGTGCTGTTCTCATGGATCGCCTTGGCCAAGAGCTCCTTACCGGTGCCGCTTTCTCCGCGAATCAGCACGGACGAGGTGCTGCCGGCCACCTTGCGAATGGTTCCGAGCACGTGTGTGATGGCCGGGCTATGTCCCTTGATCTCACCCCGATGAAACTCGTCGTTCGAGGGTGTCGTTCCGGGCAGCTTGGAAAGAGTTGAGAGTTCGTTGTGCAGAGCCGCCAGTTGTCGCTGCTGGTCATCGATTTTATCGATCTTCAGCTGCAGGTCCTGATTCAGTCGGGCCACATCCTGCTGGACTGTCGCGCAATGCAAGGCGACCGCAGTCGTCCGTGCGAGGGCGCTCGCGAAGGCCAGGTCTTCTGCCGAGAACGGAGAATGGTTCGGTTTGGGGCCCAGCACGAGCAGACCGCTCAGATGTCCCTGCATTTCAAGTCCGTGGACCACTTCGGCATGCAGTTGCCGCAGGAGGCTCTGGGCAGCGGCGTGCCCATGCATGAACCGCTGAACGACCGACTCTTCGCTGAGCAGTTCAAACGCGTCCGGATCCAGCACAATCTGCAGCGGGAAGCGGGCGCGGCCGGCGGCCGTCGACATCCGGAATTCAAAGCCGTTCTTCTTGCGGAGGTAAAGTGCTGCCTGATCGACGTGCAGCACTTCCTGGCAGGAGTTGAGCAGACTGTCGGAGATCGCTTCCGGCTCCACAACATTGGAGATCACGCGGTTCATCCGTTGCAAGGCTTTGTCGAGCTGATACTTCTCGCTGAAGAAGTGTCGGTCGAGCACGCGCTGAATGGCGTCGCGTCCCCAGATCAGGACCAGCACCGACGTCACCAGCACGAGGATGAGTGGAACGCTGCGACCGAACAGGGACAGGTCCTGTGTCATCGCATTCATAGCCCCGACGGCGATCAGCGAAGCAAAGATCACCGCGAGCCCCGCGCTGGCACTGTAGTACCAGACTCCGCGGGTAACGACCTGATCGATCAGCATCAGCTTGTAGCGGGCGATGCCGATGGCATATGCCAGCATGAATCCCAGGCTGGCAAGAAACATCGGCAACCGGGCCGACCCGAGAGCAAAACCGACTCGGTCAGCAAAGGCGAGGTAAATGGTGTAACCGATCGGAATGGTGGCGAAGATCGCCGCCAGAAAGATGGAGCGGACCTGGTTTCGTTCCAGCGGATTGCGGGCCCCCCGCATGCTGCGGTAGATGACCAGCAGCGAGGCGCCAAAGTAAAGCAGCGCCATGGCGAAGATGCAGAAGACCACCTGTCGTAAGAGGGGGAGTAATCTGCAGACAAACTCTCCCGCCAACCGGTCGAGAGTCATCGCAAAGGGACCGGGGCCAGAGTCACTGCTCAGGAACGAAGCCAGGAGAATCAGGCTGCCGACGACCGTTGCAGCCAGGGCAGCCGGAATGTAGATCACCGCCAGGCTCAGCGATCGGGACCACTGGTAAACCGGGCTGGGATAGGGGTAAACGACAAAAAAGTGCAGCAGCACCGCCGGCAACATGATGCTGCTGATGACGAACGGAAGGATCAGCTGCGGGCAGGAGGCAACGATCCACCAGTGGCTGCCGCCGACAAAGGCGATCATGGTCACCGAGGAAAGGGCAAAGAACGTCCGCAGCGGCTGGTCAAAGGGCCGATTCCAATAGGCCACGCCCACGACTGCGACGACGCAGAGCTGGAGGACGAACCAGAGAAGTGTGATGGAAACACCGAAAGTCGGCTGCTCGACCAGTTGAATCCAGCTGACGTGTGGAATCTGCTCACCCGGACGCAGAAACCAAACTTGGACGTACCGGGTCTGGTCCGGCTTCTGGACGACAGGAAGCTGGGTCGCGGGATTCTTTTCGGAAGGATCCTGGCCCGCCTCAATCTGCGCGGCAGGGTCGATCTTCCAGTTCCGCAACTGGTAGTGAAGTTCCGACCAGTCGGTGAAGTTCCGAATCGGCCGTCCGGCAGCACTGATAATGTGGTCGCCGACTCCGGGAGTGGGACCGAGGCACCCTTTCAAACTGCGGACGTCGGAGATCTCGACCCCCGGGCTCGGGGAGCGATCGTTGTTGACGAGGAGAGCTCCGAGTGGGAGCGTCAACTGCGTCGGGACGAACCAGAGTACGACGAGTCCGTAGAGGACTGCGAAGGTTGCGAGTGCCGTGATCGACCATTTTTGGAACACGAGCGAGCCTGTTTCAGCGCCGATTTGAACCTGTTTCGGCGCCGAAATCGTCGCCGATTGGGCCTACGATACGTCGGCTAATCCGGGACTTCAATCTATTTTCACAGTTTGATCTCCTTTTTACAAAAAGATTTATGGAGTCAACTTGAGTGAAATCGGATTCGGCACTGTTTTTTTGGCATGTGCTCTGCATACATCTCTCACGACCCCAACCAAATGCCCTGGGGATCCAAATTGCTGACGATGCACGGAACATTGACTGCAGCCTGACCCACTCTGCATTCTCCTGCTTCTCCACGAGCCCCTTGCACGTCGTCGCTGGATCTACCAGGGTGTTTTTTTGCGCGCTGGACGGAGTGCGACCGTCCCTCTTACACCAAGCGGCCCCGGCACCCCCCCCTTCTTGTCCGACTACAGCTCCTGTCCGATAGCGGTGGAGCGGTTCCGGCTGCGGTGCTTTGAGTGGACTGGGGTGGAAAGGTTGAGTGGTGCGGATAGGTTGAGTGGGCGGTGGCCACGAGGTCCTGAGGCATTTCGCCCCCCTCCCCCTTGCCGTGAGTCAGCCGCGGCCGTCTGTCGGATTCTGCGGGGGCCCAGAGTTCTGCGGGGGGCCAGAGGCGAATTGTCGGAGCTGCTTCGATCGGGGGTGGGGCAGAGTTCTCCCGGAAAGATTTTGTAGTCGAAACCCCACACGTGGGTGGCTACAATCTCCGCTTCCACAGGAACTTTCGAGCCGCAAGAGCTGTTTCTCTGGCGGCTTTCTCAAATCGTGCCCGGCAGAATGTCAGGGTACGACGTGGTGCTTTCCGCATCGTGGCGGACTGGCAGAACCTCCTTCAGTTGCTCGCACGGGGAACCGGAGCAAAGTCGCGTTTACCCCGATTGAAAGGTCAGTCGTGATTATCGTCCTGAAGCCAAATTTCACCGAAGAGCAGCTGCAGCATATCTTTCAGAAGATCGAAGAGATGGGATTCCGTCACGAGTTGAGCCGCGGAGTCAAACGGACGCTCATCGGCGTGATCGGCGAAGAAGATCAGCTGCGGAATGCCCCGCTGCGTGCCATTCCGGGAGTGGAAGAAGTGCTTTCCATCCTGAAGCCGTTCAAGCTGGCCAGTCGCGAGTTTCAGGAACAGGATTCGGTTTTCGACCTCGGACACGGGATTCAGGTGGGCGGCGGCAATCTGATGCTGATCGCCGGTCCCTGCGCCATCGAAGGGGAAGAAATTCTGATGGAGATCGGCACCGCGGTGAAAGCGGCCGGAGCCAACGTGTTGCGGGGAGGAGCGTTCAAGCCCCGCACGAGTCCCTACAGCTACCAAGGCATGGGGGAGACGGGCCTGAAAATCCTGCGGATGGTCGGTGATGAGCTCCAGATGCCGGTCGTGACGGAAGTGATGGACCCCCGGCAGGTCGCCCTGGTGGAGCAATACTCCGATCTGATCCAGATCGGTGCCCGCAATATGCAGAACTTCAATCTGCTGATGGAAGTCGGCCAGACGAACAAGCCCGTGCTGCTGAAGCGGGGGATGAGCGCCAGCGTTCAGGATTTGCTGATGTCGGCCGAATATATTCTCGCTCACGGCAACAAGCAGGTGATTCTGTGTGAACGGGGGATTCGCAGCTTCGATTCCTCGACCCGCAATCTGCTTGATCTGGCCGCCGTTCCGAACGCCAAGGGGCTCTCGCACCTGCCGATGATTGTCGACCCGAGCCATGCCACCGGCCGGCCGGACCTGATTCCCAGCATGTCGCTGGCAGCCGTCGCCGCGGGAGCGGATGGGGTGCATATCGAAGTTCACAGCTGTCCGGAAAAGGCGATGAGCGATGGACCGCAGGCGCTGCTGCCGCCACAGTTCGCACAGCTGGCGACCCAGATGCGCGAATTGGCTCAGTTGCTGGGACGCAATTTCCCGCAGCCCCCTGCAGGGACTCGGCGGTTGATAGCATCTGTTTAAAGCCCTGCTTAAGCTGACGCACTGAGTGGACGAACGCAGAGGATGGGCTCGGGTGACGGCCGGAGCCCGCTTTGCGAAGCTTGATGATCCGATTCAGTTGTCACCAGATAAGGTCAGCATGATGAGGTTACGGACAGCGTTTGCGTTCTGTGGACTCGTACTTGCCTGCAGCCCAAATCTGCTGCAGGCAGAGGTGCGACTCCCTTCAATCTTTGGCAGCGGCATGGTCCTGCAACGGGAGCAGTCGGTGCCGGTCTGGGGGACCGCCCAGCCGGGCGAAGAGGTCACTGTCACTTTTCGTGACCAGAAGCAGTCAACAAAGGCCGACGCCGCAGGAAAGTGGAAAGTGGCCCTCGCCCCTCTCTCTCTGGGGGAACCGGCTACGCTGACGGTGAGGGGTGAAAATCAGGTGGACTTCACCGATGTGCTGGTCGGCGAGGTCTGGCTGTGCGGCGGCCAGTCGAACATGACTTTCGCCCTGGCGCGGGGGCTGGACGGCGATATTGAGTCTCGGGCGGCGAGTTGGCCGGAGATTCGTCTCTTTCAGGTTCCGCAGCTGGCAGCAGAAACGCCCCAGAGTGACGTGAATGCAAAGTGGCGCGTTTGTGACCCGAAAAGTGCGGCTGGGTTTTCTGCCGTAGGTTATTTCTTCGGTCGCGACCTGCACAAGATGCTGAATGTCCCCGTTGGTCTGATTCAGTCGGCTTATGGCGGAACAACCGCCGAAGCCTGGACTCCGCAGGAAACGATTGATGCGGACCCGGTCTACGGCCCGGAGGTCAAGTCGTGGAAAGAGCGCGCGGCGGCTTATGATCCGGCCGTGGCGAAACAGGAATACGAGGCGGCGCTCAAGCGGTGGGAGGCGGCTTCAGCCAAGGCGACTGCGGCGAACCGTCCCCTCCCTGCAAAACCACGACTCGCTGGCCCCCCGCGAATGAGCCAGAACTATCCCGCCAATCTCTACAACGGCATGATCGCGCCGATCCAGACGTACGGCATTCGCGGAGCGATCTGGTATCAGGGTGAGTCCAACGGCAGTCGCGCCCGTGAATATCAGACCGTGATGCCCAATGTGATCGCCAGCTGGCGGAAGGTATGGGGTCAGGGAGATTTTCCTTTCTATCAGGTGGAACTGGCGAATTATCGTCCCATCTCGCAGGAGCCGGGCCTCTCTCAGTGGGCCGAGCTGCGGGAAGCTCAGCAGTTGACCACCAAAAAACTTCCGAATGTCGGCTCCGTCTGCATTACCGATCTGGGCGCAGCCATGGACATTCATCCGAAAGACAAACTGAACGTGGCGAAGCGCCTCGCCCGTCTGGTGCTGCATGATGTCTACGGGTTCAAGGACATCGCTGCGAAAGGCCCCACCGTGTCCGATGTGCAATTCCCCGGAGCTCGTGCACTGGTGACCTTTGATCTGCATGGAGGGGGCAAGCTGACCAGCTATTATAACGAGCGTCTGAAGGGCTTCGCTGTGGCGGGCGAAGATCAGCAATGGAAGTGGGCCGAAGCCAAGATTGTCGGTGACAACCAGGTGGAAGTCTGGAACAGTGAAGTGCTCGAGCCGGTGGCTGTCCGCTACAACTGGGCAGACAATCCTCAGGGGAATCTGTATTCCGACGTCTACCTGCCGGCCTCGCCCTTCCGCACGGATCGCTGGCCGGGAACTCAGGATCAGCCATCACCGCCGACGGCCAGGTAGCTCCCTCATCGTCGCGCGACATCGACTCCCGTACCGGACTCCCCAGGCGGCTGGCATGTGTCAGCCGCTTTTTTCATGGGACGTCGAATTGCGCTGCAGGCGACTGCTACTAGCGCCCGGTGAGCGGCCCGGGGACCTGACCGCGATTCCATTTCTGGGCGATCTCGCTGGCTGCGGGAGCGGAACGGACGAGAACGCGGAATGTTTCGGGAGATCCTCCGGACATGCCCGGGATCACTTTGGCTGCGATCTGTTGTACGAGGGCTTTTCGTTCACCCGGTTTGACGTCATGCAACAGCCAGTCCGCATAGACTCCGGACTCGGTTTCGACGGTCACGTAGAAGGACATGGCCCGCAGTGGAGAAATGTTCTTGAGCGTGCCATTGACCTGCAGCAGTCCCCCATGACTCATCAGCCGGACCGCCTGCACATCATATTCTCCGAGTGCCTGCTGCTGATTGGCTCGCCCGGCCACTTCACGCTGCGCCAGGTTGATATTTTGACGTTTCACATGTGTCTGCAGCACACCCGGAAAGGCCTTCTGCATCTCGGCGATACTTTTGTTGAAAACCGATTCGAAGTGTTCAACACGTTCCGTATTCTGCAGTGATTCGAGCGGCTTCCGCTGGCTCAATTCCTTGACGTACTGCTGATACTGCTCCCGGTGCTGGGTCACCAGCATCCAGTGGAGGCACCACGCGAGCGTATAAGCATCACCGGCGAGAATATCGGCGTTGAAAGCATCGTCCGCAGAGACAATCGTCCGCCAATCGACACTCCCCTGTCGCTTCTGCATTACCGTCGCGGCATACCGGGAGTTGATCTTGGCCGGATTGACATCGATCCGTTCCCCGTTGCCTTCAAAACCGGTAGCGATTCCTTCGTCGAACCACTTGGGGACAGGAATGAGCCGGGTGAAGACACGGTTGTACATCTGCAGGTGAATCGCTTCGTGCAGTGGGACTTCAAAGGAATCGCACGAACTCATTCGCACTGCCAGCCAGTTCGATTCCTGTGAGTAAAATCCAAGAATCGAGGTCGCGGAGAGTCCCCTGTTGGAAGTGACTTCGGCTGTGTATGTGTTGAAGTCGTCGTCCGATTCGAAAATGACCAGCACGAGCGGATAGAGCGGGTCTTTCAGAGGAAATTTCATCGTCCGCGCGTAACGCAGAAAGACGCTGTCCACATTCTTCATGAAGCGGCTGGCCTTCCGCAGAAAGACCTGTGCCTTGGCTTCCGACGGCTTCTCCAGCGGAGCGGAAAGGACCATGGCAACGACAAATGGCTTGTCGATTTCGAGCCGGACCAGCTCCGGGCCAAACTTTTCTTTCAGCAGTTCTCCCATTTCCGAGGGAGTGATGGGCGTGGGGTCATCTTTCGGGATCCGGTTGACAATCGCGGCGGTCGGCACGAGATCCAGCCGTCCATCCGCCTTTTCCAGGACCTGCAACCCCCGGTCAGAGCCGAGCAGCCGTGCCTCATTGGTGACCATGGTGCGGTTGCGGACGTCGAGATAGGTGAATTCATCCGCACAGACCCGCTGCCAAGAGATTAGCACACCACAGACAAACGGGAGAATCCGCCAACATCCTCTCAGTCTGTTCTGTGCAATGGATGGTGTGTTGATCATCGGAGGTGACAGCGTTGACGCGTGGAAGGGCTGCCTCGAAACGGTCTCGAGCAGAAACGGACAATTCATCTCACCAGATTCGCGTGGTTGCCTCAAGTCGGCGCGAGGGTCGGATCGTCAGCGACAGAAATTTTCCGCTGGTTGAAACTGTACCGGTGGGTGCAGGGGAACTCGCAAACTGCGTGTTTTCCACGGTTCGCCAATGAAATTACGAGCACAACTCCCCTGCAAAAATCGGGAAGCGAGTCAGGATCGTCGGCGCGGTTGCGGCGGAGGGGCTAGAGTTAATGCGGATTCACCAGCAACCGCGATTCGGTCGGCAATCGGTTATCCGGGAAGCCGATGTCCCGGCGGAAGCACCGAGTCCTGTTTCTTCAACCGAGGCACGACGGAACTGCTATGGTCTCCCCTGCAAGCCGATTGAATCGGTCTGAAACGATTACCATTCCGGCCCGCTTCATGGACCGGATGTGTCGACATCTTCCCAGCGTACAGATGCTGCCGGCGATTGCTCTCGAGGCGTTGGAGCTGGCAAAAGATCCCGATTGTCGGGTCAGTGAATTTGCAAAACTGCTGAAGCGTGACGTCCGGCTGGCGACGGACATTCTGCGAATGGTCAACAGCTCGCTGTACGCCGTCGCGCGGCCGATCGTCAGCCTGACGGAAGCGGCTGTGCGGCTCGGCCTGAATCAATGTCGAAACTTCATCATCACCACCAGTCTGGCGAGTCTGGTCGAAAACCTGTCACTGCAGGAGACCTGGATCCGCGAAATTCTCTGGCAGCACAGCCGGCTGACGGCGGTGATCGCCGCCAATCTCAATCGCGAGCTGCGGATCGGGTTTCAGGGTGAAGAATTCAGCGCTGGGCTGCTGCACGATATCGGACGAATCCTGCTGGCGGTGTCGGTCCCGGAGGAGTTTCAGGAGATGGATACGTTGAGCTTTCAGGAAGGGATTGATCCGCTGGAGTGCGAGCAGGATCGTTACGGCATTACCCATGCGGAACTGGGGGCCTGGCTGGCAATGCGGAACCAGCTGCCGGGTTGTCTCGTCTCTGCAATTCGCTATCACCATCAGCCGCAACTGGCGTCGAATGATGCCCGTCTCACAGCATTGGTGGCGACTGCGGATCATCTTGCGAACTTTGCGCAGCGACAGGAGCCGGAAGGCTCCTATTGTCCAGCCGGGAATGAAGCGCTGCCGTTGCTGGAGGCGACAGGTGTCCCCTTCGCTGCGATTCGGTTCGGTGAAATCGCAGAGCGGGTACTGGAAAAGTCGCAGACGGAAGCGGGCGATCTGGCGCGGCGGTAGGGCATTTGATCGACTGATTGCTCTAGCTGCGCGCGGTTGCCATTTCGGCCAGCCGGCGCGCATGGGCCATCGAGCTGTCGATGGTCAGTTGCAGTCGGACTTCCCATTTGCCGATCTCGTTGGCCACAAATTTCCAGTGGGGAATGACGGCACAACTCTGATGGACGAGTTCGAATCCCCCTTCGCTCTGACTGACCGTCTGGATGGGGAAAGTCCAGAATTCGGCGGACTGGGTCAGCTCCAGCGAGACGTCGATTCCCAACCATTCGTCCACAAGGCCGATTCGCATTCCCGGAGGGAGTGACTGGACCGTTTCCAGCGGGCCGATCTGCGAGCCAAGGCTGTTGTAGTAGTAGCGGTCACGCTGACCGGCGGCCATCGCGGCGAAGTTGAACTCCACCCCGAAATGAATCTCTTCACCAGGCGGAAGCTGGCTGAGCTGGTAAGTGATTTCGAGCTGGCTCCCCGCAGCGGCGTGCAGCGCCACGGTCTTGTCGACGCGAATCCAGTGGTCACCGAGACGCCCTTCCCGCGACATCACCGCTTCGACACGATCATCGGAACGGCGCATGCGGGTTTCATAGACCCCCAGGATGAAATCTCCGATCCCTCCGTTGCCGTGCCGGAAATCTTCGAGTGTTGTTCCGGGACGCAGGAAGTGGTCGACGAGCGATTTCCGTGGCCAGCGGTCGTAGGCGATCATGCGGTCGAGATTGGCCTGCTTGAAACGAACCCCTTCGTGCTTGTTGAAGGCGACGTCATCGACTTCTTCGGTGACACCAGCCGCCTCGATCACCTTCTGGTGATAAGGTTCGGGGCGTCGGTTCAACGTGGCGAGCAGGTTGACCTGATTGGCCCGGACATCCAGCTCGTAAAGGTGTCCCCCCCGCGCGGGGGCCAGATACGCGACGAGTCGATCTCCGGAGAGCCGGACTTCCTTCCGCGCATCGAGATTATAGTCTTCCGCACTGATGTCGACCCAGCGCGCGGGGCGACCCATGAGCTGTTCGACCGCTGTGTCGGCGGCGATGAGATGCCGGTAGATCGCATTGCGCAAGTGCGGGAGGTACAAGCCGCCGAATGCTCCATGCCAGTAGGGGCAATTGCACTGGCCCCGGTACAGGTCCATGCGGGCCTGCAGAAACAGGTCGGCTTTCTCACGAGCACCGCTGGAAGTCTGCAGTGCCTCGAGTCGATCGCTCACTTCCCGCGAACGGCAATACATCTCGTTGCTTTCGGGGTATTTCACCAGAAAGTTTCGCCAGAAGCCGGCGCGGAGAAACGGCTTGATGGTCTCCCATTCTTCAGTCTTCTGCAGCGTGGTCACCAGCTCGTGATATTCCGTTTGCTGTTCCGCAGGGAGGGCCCACTCGGTCATCTCACGATAGCTGGCGTTCGGAAGATAGATCTTCCCCTGCGGCGGCACTTCGTCGACCGCCTGCCCCATCGTGACGACCTTCAGCCAGTCGGAGTTCTTTCGGAGCTCCGCGAACATGTCACGCAGCCACCCCTTCTCGTACACATGTTCCTGCGTGCCGGGCCAGGAGCCGAACTTTTCTCCATCGTCGCCGAAGGAAACGACTGTGCCGGGATAGAGGTCCGCGAGCTTACGGAGATAGGCGACTGTCTCCTTGGGCTTCGACCAGGGAATCGTGTAGCGGAGGGTTTCATCGTCGGGGAAGATCTTGAGCAGTCGACCTTCGTTCTCGGTGATGTAGTAGCCGTGCAGTCGGTCTTCAGACAGACCCGCGTAGCGGAAATGGGAGTCGTCGAGGATGGTGTATTCGATGCCGGCGTCGACGATGTCGCTCGCAAACGTCGGTTCCCAGACCCGTTCCGGAACCCACATGCCCCGGATGCGGGTCTCGAACAGTTGCGACAGATGCTCGGTGTACTGACGAATCTGACCGACCCGGTCACGGCCGGGAATGGAAGAGAGGATCGGCTCGAAGAACGGCCCCCCCAGCAGCTCGACCCGTCCGGCCTGCACATAGCCCCGAATGCGGTCGAGGTACTCGGGACGGTGGGCTTCCAGCCATTCCAGCAGGCTGCCGGAAATGTGCAGCGTGATCGGAATTTCGGGAAACTCGTCCGCGACATCGAAGAACGGTTCGTAGGCATCGCGATAGGCCTGTTCAAAGACGCCATCAAAGTTCCCGACCGGCTGATGGTCGTGAATTGCAAAAACCAGGCGAATCGCGGGGGCCATATTCCGTTCCAGCGGAGGGTGTGGACACAGTTCAGCGTCAGGGTCATATCAGTTTTCGGTCTGAGATTGAACACCTTCTGTCGTCAGGGGGTCGGATTTCTTGCACAGGTTGTGGCCAAACTTTAATGATCGTCAACGTACGACAGGTTTTTGCGAAAAGATAAGGGTTCTGGAGGGGTCGCGTAGACTTTGCGGCTGTTGTCAACAGGCAACACTGATGACTCGCGGCGAGTCGTTACGGATGTGGCACAGTTGCGTGTTCAGGCCCGGCGAGTCCATAGTTCCCTCGTGAGGGGGTAACTTTCGCAGCCGATCAATCAGGACTTCAGCATGCATCACGACCGACTGTGGCAGGGAATCGGGTTGTTGCTGGCCTGGCTGGGGCTGGTCACGGCCGCGTCCGCTCAAGGTCCCGCGAACGATCCTCTCCCCTCCTGGAATGAGGGGGCAGCCAAGTCGGCCATCCTGCGATTTGTGAAGGCGACGACGACCGCAGGAAGTCCGGAGTTCGTCCCCGTGGGTGAGCGGATTGCCACTTTCGATCAGGACGGGACACTCTGGGTCGAGCATCCGCTGTATACACAGGTGATGTTCTGTCTGGAGCGGCTTCCTTTTCTTGTGAAAGAACGGCCGGAACTCGCGAAGTCGGAGGCGTTTCAGGCAGTACAGCGACGCGACCACGAGGCAATTGCCCGGCTCCCCGCAGTGGAACTGGCACAATTACTGGCGCTGACGCTGTCGGGGTTGACGGTCGATCAGTTTCAGGAGGAGGTCAAGCTGTGGTTGTCGACCGCCAGACATCCCCGCTGGCAGCGTCCGTATGTCGAGCTGACGTTTCTTCCGATGCAGGAAGCGCTCCGGTATCTGCGGGAACACGGATACAAGACCTATATTGTGACGGGGGGAGGACAGGACTTTGTGCGAGCGTACGCAGAACTCGTGTACGGCATTCCCCCGGAGCAGGTCGTCGGGTCCATGGGCGAGACGAGATTTCGCTACAACGCCGCCGGTGAACCGGAACTCATCAAGGATCCCCGTCTGCTGCTGAAGGATGATGGTCCGGGGAAAGCGGAGGGGATCCATCTGCTGATTGGTCGCAGACCGCGGGCTGCCTTTGGAAACTCTGTCGGGGACCAGCAGATGCTGGAATACACGGGGGCTGGTGTGGGCGCACGGCTGATGATGCTTGTGCTGCACGATGATGCCCAGAGGGAATACGCATATGGGCCTGCTCGGGGACTTCCCGAATCCCGGATTGGCACATTTCCTCCGGGACTGCTGACCGAGGCCGAAACGAAAGGCTGGGTGGTGATCAGCATGAAGTCTGACTGGAAGCGGGTCTTCTCGTTTGAAGCAGCGAACGCCAACCCTTGAGCGAGCGTTCTCCGGGGCTGCCAGCGAGCGCTCATTTCTGCTCGCGCGCAGAAAGCGTTTCTGATGATGAAATGCTCATTTCCGCGCAGCAAGAACGGGGACATCTGCACTAGAGATGAATGATGCCCCGCTTGATGGCCGTTGTGACCGCGTGCGTCCGATCGGCAGCATTGAGCTTGGCGAGAATGTTCTGCACGTGAATTTTGATGGTGCCGTCGGCTGTTCCCAGGCGGGCGGCGATATCCTTGTTGCTCAGGCCTTGGGCCACACAATTCAGGACTTCGATCTCGCGGGGGGTCAGGACTGCTTGCGGGAAATACTCGGCCAGACGCTGGGCGGCGTCCTGGGACAAGCGCTTTCCTCCGGCGTAGACAGCCCGAATAGCGGCGAGCACTTCCGCGTGCACGGTCTCTTTGAGCAGATAGCCCCGCACACCCGCTTCCAGTGCCCGGTAGATATCCTGATCGCCGTCAAAGCTGGTGAGCGCGATGATCCGGGCCTCGGGGAATTCCTGATGGATGCGAATTGTCGCGCCAATGCCATCGAGCCCGGGCATCCGCAGATCCATCAGCGTGACGTCCGGCTGGTGCCTGCGAAACAGTTCCACCGCCTGCTCGCCGTTTTCTCCTTCAGCGACCAGCAGCATGTCGGCCTCGTGCTGCAGAATGGAAGCGATCCCTTTTCTGACCAGAGGATGGTCGTCAATGCACAGTACCCGGATGACCGCTGCACGCTCACTCATGAGTTCCCTCCCGCCACCGGATTCAAGCCACCGGACGTTAATTGTGGGGCCACATGAGGGAGAGTCGCTCCGAGCGGCCAGTCGATGTGTATCAGCGTGCCGGTTCCCCTGCGTCCCTGAATCTGGATGGTGGCTCCGATCTGATGAGCCCTTTCCCGCATGCCGATCAGCCCATAGTGGCCGGCCAGCCGAAAGAGTTCATCATCGCCGTCAAAGCCGCAGCCATCGTCTTCGATCGACAGCTGTAGGTGGTCATGGGACTGTTGCAATGCCAGACGAAGTCGACGTGCCTGCGAGTGCTTGACGGCGTTGGTGATCGCCTCCTGCGCAATTCTCAGCAACTGGTATTCGACCGTCCCGGGGAGCGGGGGCAAGGCGGAGGGGAGGTCGAGTTCGAGTTCCATCGCGCGGGTTTCCGTCAGGTGCCGGGCGGAATGGGCCAGCGCGTTCACGAGTCCGGTGGGGCTCCCCTGCTCCTGCCGTAGTCCGGCGACGGTCCGGCGGGCTTCGCGCAGGCAATGGCTGGCATCGCTGATCACGTCGTGGAGGGTCTGCTGCTCCTCCGGATCTCGCAGCTGAGTCGCCAGCGCCTGCATCTGCATGGTGACCCCGGAAAATCCCTGAATCAACGTGTCATGGAGATCCCGCGCAATGCGTGCTCTTTCTGTCAGGATGCCATTCATGCGCGACTGGAGCTGCAGCACACGCAATCTCAGGATCACCCAGACCAGCAGTGCGAGTGCCGCACAGCACAGGCTGATAAACCAGAAAGTCTGATAGAAATACGGACGGATCGTGATTTTCAACGGGACTTCCAGCGAACTCCAGTCCGCCTCGGGATTGGCAGCGCTGATGTGGAACGCGTATTCGCCTGCCGGCAGGTTCGTGTAGAACGCGTCCCGTCGCGATCCCGCCTCGATCCACTTCTCGTCAAACCCTTCGAGCCGGTAACGGAACTGGATGCGCGAGGGTGAGGCGAAGCTCATGGCTGCGTACCCGATCGCGAGGTTGGAAGAGCCTGCGGGCAAGATCAGGGGGCCCCGCGGATCGGCGGGCCGGCCGTTGACCAGCACGCGCTCGATCTCGACACGCGGCAAGGGAAGATTGCGCTGCAGATGGGGTGGGTCGAGAATCAGAATTCCGTAGATCGTGGCAAACCAGAGGCGGCCATCCTGCATCCGCCACACGGACGGCTGCACACCCCGTTGACATTCGATGGTTCGCAGAGATTCGAGTGGACTGAACGGAGTACTGGACACCTGCTGCTGCCGACCGGCGGCCACTTCTTTCAGGGCGGATTGAGCGACATAAAAAATCCCCCGGCTGCACGCCATCCAGAGACGTCCCTGATCATCGGTGGTCAGTCCGAAGATTTCATCATCGTACAGCCCCTGACGAATCGTAAAGTGGGTCAGTTGTTCCCCCTCGATCAGAAACAGCCCATTGTCGCGTGTCGCCAGCCAGATCGACCCTTCCGGACCGGCGAGCCAGGCGGTGACGTTGCGCAGTCCGGGCTGATCCGGCCATCGACGCTCTGTTTCATCGGCGCTAAGTTGATAAATCCCCTCCCCTTCAACTGCAATCAACATGGTGCCATCCGCAAGGGGCAACAGCGCCAGCACCGAGGCTTCTGCGAGAGGAGAGTCGGCTGGTTCCCGCTCGAACTGGTTCCCCTGCAGACGGGCCAGTCCCCGCCTTGTACCGGCCCACAGGGTTCCCCGGGGATCACGCAGCAGGACCTGCAGACGCAGATCGGGCAACCCCTCGTTCTGGGTGAATGTTTTTTCCACTTGGCCTGACCGCAGCAGGCAAAGTCCCCGATCAGTGCCGACCCAGAGCGTCTCTCCTTCCCCCGCTGCGAGAGTGCGAATCTGATTGCTGGGAAGGCCTGACTCTCGCGTGGCGACGGTCTGACAGCGGCGTCCGTCGAAGCGTGCCAGACCCTGATCAAGCGTTCCGATCCAGATGGTGCCTGTTGAATCCTGCAGGACGGGACCCGTTTCATCGGACGGGAGCCCCTCGCTGGTCGTGAGGGGAATGGTGCGGCGGTCGACGAACTGGTTGAGTCCGTTTTTCGTCCCGACCCAGAGGCTCCCTTCATGGTCCTCATACACGGCATAGACCGTACTTTGAGTCAGGCCATCGCGCGTGCGGAAGCTTTCGACCTCGTCAGCGCTGACCCGGCTCACCCCATCGCGGGTCCCGACCCAGACCTGACCGGTTCTGGCGAGAGCCAACGACTCGACCGCCCCGTCGGCAAGGCCATCCCGTCGGGTCAGCCTGCGAACTCCCTGTGGACCAGAGCGGTACAGTCCGGCGTTGGTGCCGATCCACATGTGCCCATCGGGATGTGACAGCAGAGAATGAATTGTGGACCACGAGGGGATCTCCGCAATGGACTTCCGCAGGAACTTTTTGCCATTCCATACGGTGAGGGAGCCGTTCTCTCCACCAATCCAGACGACTCCATCGGGCGCCGAGCAGAGACTCGTGATATTTTCCGGCACCAGCTGATCCGGATCCGGGACAGACTGAATTTCGCCGTCGGTCCAGCAGACCAGACCCTGATCGGTTCCGATCCAAAGAACTCCTCGCGGATCGGCGGCCAAAGCCTGCACGTTGAGGGACGGGAGCCCCTCTGCTTCGGTGAAGGCTGTGGCGAGTCCGTGGTGCAGCTGAATGAGACCTTGCCCCAGAGTCGCGATCCAAAGTCGTCCCGCCTGATCTTCACAAAACTGCTCGACCCAGAGAGTGTCGAGCGGCGCCCCCGTGGCAAACGGCGGAGGCGAAAATCGAACCCCGTCAAACTGGTAAACGCCCGATTGAGTGCCCAGCCAGAGTCGCCCGTCCCTTGTTTGTCGAATGGCGACGACACTCGGTTTGGGGAGTCCCTGCTGGACCTGCCATTTCCGGTGCAGAACCTGCGTCAGCATCCGCTGGGGATCAAGGGCCATTGCGCGTTGCGCAACCAGGAGGAAGCCGGTCAGAAGCGCAAGCAGAGCCAGGCTGCGAGAGCAGCGACCTGAGCCGATGAAAAAGAGCCGCCGGGCGCGCGTCAACCGGGCTTCCTTTCTGTCGTTTGCAGTGATGCGAACGGGTTGTTGCAGTGGAATTCTGACTGCATCTTACGTCGTTTGGGGGAAACTCTGTAGCCGTTCAGGAGGGTCTCTATGCCAAATGGCATACGCAGGACTCCGCGGTCGGGGAATTATTTCGTCCTGACGGTAATCCCACACCGTTTTTGAATTCTAAAAGCCCGGGTTTCGGGCGAAACTAAAAGGAGCCTGCTTCTGCCTGTGACCGCCCTGTTTGTCTCCCCGTTGATCAAACGTGGAACTTTGCTTCGCGACCACGGGCAGTTCGGCGGTCGACATCCTCCCCCCGCAGAGTTCAGGCGCACGAAGCGCTCCAGCCTCCCCGGCAGTTTTGGTGAAGTGATGACAACCGAGATGCCACCGATTGAAACCGTCCCCGACGCCCCGCGGTCCCGACCTCCCGTCCGGGGGGGGGCCGATCTTCAGCCTCGGCGGCCGGAATCAGGAGCGCGATCGCTCTGGGGACGGCTGGTCCGCTGGAGCTTGCTACTCGCTCTGCTGTGGGCCGGATGGCATTATTATCCCGTCTGGGAGCCGTGGCTGCGGGCTCAACTTCCGAATCAGGGTTCGCCCCCTGCGAAGCGAACTCCGCCTCCCGCTTCGGTGATGGTGGCCACCGCGATCGAACGGGATGTCAACGTCTATCTGAATGCATTGGGAACGGTGACGGCCCTGAACACCGTGCTGCTGAAGAGTCGCGTGGATGGCGAGCTGGTGAATGTCGCTTTCACCGAGGGACAGATGGTGAAGCAGGGTGACCTGCTGGTGGAGATCGATCGTCGCCCGTTCGAAGTCTTGCGTGATCAGGCCCAGGCCCGGCTGGCTCAGGATGAAGCAGCTCTGGTGCTCGCTCAGGGAATGTACAATCGCCAGCTCGATCTGATGAAGTCGCAGGCCACAACGCCGCAGCAGTTGGATCAGCAGCTGGCGGTAACACGACAGGCGGAAGCGGCTGTTCAACTGGATAAGGCGGCCCTGCAGAATGCCCTGTTGCAGCTCGAATACTGCAGAATCACCGCGCCGTTGAGCGGACGAGTCGGTTTGCGGCTGGTGGACAAGGGAAACATTGTCCGGGCGAACGATCCCAACGGTCTGGCGGTGATCACCCAGCTCGAGCCGATCGCCCTGACGTTTACCGTGCCACAGGATGAAATTCCTCGTGTGCAGCAGCGGATGCGGCAGAAACTGGAGATGCCTGTTGAGGCTTTCAACCGGGATTTCACAACGCGGCTGTCCATCGGTCAACTCGCGGCGATCGACAACCAGGTCGATGCCACGACAGGGACTCTGCGGATGAAAGCGGTGTTCGAGAACCTCGACCACGCTCTGTTCCCCAATCAGTTCGTCAACGCCCGACTGCTGATTGACACGCTGGAGAAAGCGATCGTTGTTCCGTCGGCGGCTGTGCAGCGCGGTCCGGAGAACATGTACGTTTACGTTCTGCAGCCCGACAGCACGGTGCAGCTGCGGCCGGTCACCATCGGCCCGGTGCAGGGAGCGGAGACCTGTCTGCTGACCGGAGTGGAAGCGGGGGAGACGGTGGTCACCAGCGGCATTGACAAGCTGCAGCCGGGTTCCAAAGTGACCCTGCGTGAACCGGATGGTCAGAAAGCGGGATCGCTTCAGACTCCCTCGAAGCAACAGGAACAACAGGCTCCAGCAGAAACGAAAAGCAGCACATGAATCTGTCGCGGGATTTTATTCTGCGTCCCGTCGCGACAGTGTTGCTGATGGTGGCGATCCTGCTCTCGGGGGTGGTGGCCTACCGGGAGTTGCCGGTGTCGGCGCTCCCTCAGGTCGACTATCCGACGATTCAGGTGCTGACATTCTATCCGGGGGCCGGACCGGAGGTGATGACCTCTTCCGTCACCGCGCCGCTCGAGCGGCAGTTCGGGCAGATTCCCGGACTGACGCAGATGACCTCGAGCAGCTCGGAAGGCTGTTCGGTGATCACGCTGCGCTTTGACCTGAATCTGGACATTGACGTCGCCACCCAGCAGGTGCAGGCGGCCATCAATGTGGCCTCTACTTTTCTCCCACGAGACTTGCCGAATCCCCCGGTCTATACAAAGACCAATCCGGCCGATTCGCCGATTATCACGCTGGCTCTCTTTTCCGACACGCTCCCGCTCTCGCAGGTTGAAGACCTTGCCGACACGCGATTGGCCCAGCGGATTTCGCAATTGGGAGGAGTCGGCATGGTCAGCATCAGCGGGGGGCAAAAGCCCGCCATTCGGGTCCAGGCCAACCCGACGGCTCTCTCCGCGATTGGCATGACGCTGGAAGACCTGCGCGTGGCTCTGGAGCAGGCGAATGTGAATCAGGCCAAGGGGAGTTTTGACGGTGTCCGGCAGGCAGTCACGATCGGAGCGAACGATCAGCTGTTTACGAGTCAGCAATATCGCGATCTGATCGTTGCCTACCGCAACGGGGCTCCGGTCAAGTTGTCGGACGTGGCGACCGTTTCCGACGACATCGAGAACGGACGTCAGGCGGCGTGGATGAACGTCACTCCCGCGGTGATTGTGAATATCCAGCGGCAGCCGGGAGCCAATATCATCGAAGTGGTCGACCGGGTGAAGGGGCTCCTCCCGCAACTGGAAGACTCCCTGCCGGCCTCGGTGAAAGTGGCGGTGCTGACCGACCGGACCGTTACCATTCGGGCTTCGGTGAAGGATGTCCAGTTCGAACTGCTGCTGACGATCGCCCTCGTCGTGATGGTGATCTTCGTTTTCCTGCGAAACGTCCCCGCCACGATCATTCCCAGTGTCGCGGTGCCCCTGTCGCTGGTCGGCACGTTCGGGGTGATGTATCTGCTCGGTTACAGCCTGAACAATCTGACGCTGATGGCGCTCACCATTTCCACCGGTTTCGTGGTGGATGATGCCATCGTCATGATTGAAAACATCATGCGGCATATCGAGAACGGTGAGCGGCCCATGGCGGCGGCGCTGAAGGGCTCGCAGGAAATCGGGTTTACGATTATCTCGTTGAGTGTCTCGCTGATTGCTGTGCTGATTCCGCTGCTGTTCATGGGCGATGTCGTCGGTCGGTTATTTCGGGAATTCGCGGTGACGTTGAGCGTGACCATTCTGGTTTCCGCCGTCGTGTCCCTGACGCTGACACCGATGATGTGTGCCCGGCTGCTGAAGCATCAGACCGAGGAAGAGCATGGCTGGCTCTACCGGACGACGGAACGGCTGTTCGACGCCGTGATCCGGATCTATGGCCGGACGCTGACGGTCGTACTGCGGCACCAGACTCTGACGATGGGAGTCTTCGTGGCCACGCTGGTGGCCACTGTCTATCTTTATGTTCTCGTTCCCAAGGGCTTTTTCCCGGTGCAGGATACCGGTGTGATTCTGGGAATTTCCGAAGCGCCACAGGACAGTGCCTTTGAACAGATGGCCAGACGGCAGCTGGAACTGAACCGTGTCATCCTGCAGGATCCGGCCGTCGAGAGCCTTTCCAGTTTCATTGGCATTGATGGAACCAACACCACGCTCAACAGTGGACGTATCCAGATCAATCTGAAGCCGCTTGAAGAACGGCAGGTGAGCGCCGTCGACGTCATTCGCCGGTTGCAGCCGCAGCTGGAAAGAGTCTCTGGAATCACGCTGTTTCTGCAGCCGGTGCAGGATCTGACGGTGGAAACCCGGGTCAGCCGGACGCAGTATCAGTTCAGTCTTGAAGATCCTGATCAGGCAGAGCTGGCGGAATGGACCCCGCTGCTGCTGGAGCGGCTGCAGCAGTTGCCGCAGCTGCGGGATGTCGCTACGGATCAGCAGCTGCAGGGGCGGCAGGTGCATGTCGAAATTGACCGCGATACCGCCTCGCGACTGGGGATCACGCCGCGGCAGATCGATGATGCACTCTACGACGCCTTCGGTCAGCGACAGGTGTCGATCATGTTTACACAGCTGAATCAGTACCGTGTCGTGCTGGAAGTGGCGCCGCAGTTCCGCCGTTCTCCACAGGATCTGTCTGAGGTCTACGTCAAGACCTCAGAGGGTGGAATGACGCCGCTGAATGCATTCACGCGCATCGTGGAGCGCGCCGCTCCGCTTTCGATCAATCATCAGGGACAATTCCCGGTGGTGACGTTTTCGTTCAATCTGGCTCCGGGCGTTTCGCTGGGTGAGGCGGTCGAGGCCATCAATCAGACGCGTGAAGATCTGCAGATGCCGCGGAGCATTGTGGCGGCCTTTCAGGGAACGGCAGCCGCATTTCAGGCATCCTTGACCAGTACACCACTGCTGATTCTGGCGGCACTTGTCACGGTCTATATCGTGCTTGGAGTGCTCTATGAGAGCTACGTCCACCCGCTGACCATTCTCTCCACCCTGCCCTCTGCAGGAGTGGGCGCCATCGCGGCGTTGCTCCTGTGCCGGATGGATCTGGGCGTGATCGGGCTGATCGGCATCATTCTGCTGATCGGAATCGTGAAGAAGAACGCGATTATGATGATCGACTTCGCGCTCGATGCCCAGCGCGAAAAAGGCCAGTCCCCCTACGATGCAATCTACGATGCCTGCCTGCTCCGCTTCCGGCCGATTCTGATGACGACGATGGCAGCACTGCTGGGAGGAGTGCCGCTGGCGATGGGCGGGGGCGTCGGCTCCGAGATGCGGCAGCCCTTGGGGATCACCATCATCGGGGGACTGCTCTTCAGCCAGTTGCTGACGCTGTACACCACGCCTGTGATTTATCTGTGGTTCGATCAGATTTCACGTGATCTCGGATTCACCGTCCGTGAGGCTCCGGTTGAGGAACACGCGGCATGAATCTTTCCTCGCCCTTCATTCACCGGCCGGTGGCCACCACTCTGCTGACGATCGCCATCACGCTGGCGGGGGCGCTCGGCTACGGACTGCTGCCGGTGTCCCCCCTTCCGCAGGTCGATTTTCCGACGATCAGTGTTTCCGCGTCGCTCCCCGGCGCCAACCCGGAGACGATGGCCACTTCGGTCGCGACGCCGCTGGAACGGCAGTTCGGACGAATCGCCGGCGTGGCGGAGATGAGTTCCTCCAGTACGCTGGGCAGCACCGGCATCACTCTGCAGTTTGATCTTGATCGCGATGTCGATGCTGCCGCGCGAAATGTGCAGGCCGCCATCAACGCCGCACGCAGCCAGCTTCCGGCCAATCTGCCCAACAATCCTTCGTATCGCAAGGTGAACCCGGCTGATGCGCCGATCATGATGCTCAATCTGACTTCCGACACCTACACGCGACCGCAGATGTACGACGTGGCCAGTACGATCGTGCAGCAGCGTCTGTCACAGGTTCCGGGGGTCGGACAGGTGAGAGTCGGCGGTGGGTCCTCCCCGGCGGTGCGGGTCGATCTGAATCCGACGGTCCTCAATCATCTGGGGATTTCGCTGGAAGAGGTGCGCGAAGTTCTGGCCAATGCCAACGCCAATCGTCCCAAGGGGCAGGTGTCGGACGGCGAAACGATCTGGTCGATCAGTACCTCGGACCAGCTGTTTCAGGCAGAGGAATATGAAAACCTGCTGGTCGTCTATCGCAACGGGGCTCCGGTCCGGCTGAAGGATGTCGCTGTCGTGACCGACAGTGTCGAGGACATCCGAAATTATGGAACATTCAACGGTCGGCCCGCGGTGAACGTGGTGGTCTATCGTCAACCCGGCGCCAATATCATCGCCACGGTCGACCGAATCCGGGAATTGATTCCTCAGCTTTCGGCGCAGATTCCCGCCAGCATGGTGCTGAGCGTCGGGATGGACCGCACCGCGACCATTCGGGCCTCGCTCCATGAGGTGCAGTTTACGTTATGCATCTCGGTGGTGCTGGTGATTCTGGTGGTCTTCGTCTTCCTGCGGGATTGGCGGGCGACGTTTATTCCCAGCGTGGCGGTGCCGGTCTCGCTCATTTCGACATTTGGCGTGATGTATCTTGCCGGCTACAGCATCGACAATCTGTCACTGATGGCGTTGACCATTGCCACGGGGTTTGTGGTGGATGACGCCATTGTGGTGGTGGAGAACATCAGCCGGTATCTGGAAGAAGGCAAGCAGCCGTTGGAGGCAGCGTTGCTGGGAGCCCGCGAGATCGGCTTCACCGTGCTGTCCATCAGTGTCTCGCTGATCGCGGTCTTCATTCCCATTCTGCTGATGGGAGGAATCGTGGGGCGCTTGTTCCGCGAGTTTGCAGTGACGTTGTCCGTTGCGATTCTGATCTCATTGGTGGTGTCGCTGACGACCACGCCGATGATGTGTGCTTACATGCTGAAATCAAATCATGGTCGGACGCGAGGCTGGCTCTATCGCAGCAGTGAATGGGTATTCGATCGCATTCTCCGGATGTATGAGTGGAGTCTGGCGGGGGCGCTGCGGCATCAGTGGCTGACGCTGCTGGTGGCGGTCGCGACGGTGATGTTCACTGCTTATCTCTATGTGGTCATTCCCAAAGGATTCTTTCCTCAGCAGGACACGGGACGCATCATCGGGAATATCGTTGCCGATCAGGATTCGTCCTTTCAGACACTCTCCTCGCTGGTGAACCAGTTTTCGGCCGTTGTGGGTGAAGATCCTGCGGTGGCGGGGGTGATCGCCTTCACCGGAGGGGGAGAATCCTCGATCTCCGCCCGTATGTTCCTGTCGCTGACTCCGCTGTCAGAACGAAAGATCAGCGCGGATCAGGTGATTGCCAGGCTGCGGGCGAGTGCCTCGAAAATTGCCGGGGGCAATCTGTATCTCCAATCGGTTCAGGATCTGCGGATTGGCGGTCGCGCCAGCAGTTCGCAATATCAATACACCCTCAAAGGGAGCAGCCTGTCGGAACTGGATGAGTGGTCCCGGAAGCTGGTCAAGGAGATGCGGCAGATTTACGGGCTGGTCGATGTGACCACCGACCAGCAGAACCGGGGACTGGAAACAATGCTGCAGCTGGACCGGGAAACCGCGGCCCGGCTGGGAATCTCCGTCCAGACGATCGACAACACACTTTACGATGCCTTTGGCCAAAGGCAGGTGTCGACGATGTACAAGTCCCGGAATCAGTACAAAGTCGTCATGGAACTGGACGAACCTTATGTACAGAATCCGGAGAACTTAAGACATATCTACGTGAAGACGCCGCAGCAGACTCAGGTGCGGCTGAGTGATCTGTATCGTGCGGAACTGAAGAATTCTTCGCTGGGGGTGGCGCATTCGGGGCAGTTCCCGTCGGTCACGATTTCCTTCAACATGCTCGCGGGAACGTCGCTGAGTGAAATTGTTCCGCAGGTCGAAGAGATCGTCCGCAGACTGGGGATGCCCTCGAGCATTCAGGGGCGTTTTCAGGGAACCGCGCAAGCCTTTCAGAACTCACTGAACAATCAGCTGTATCTGATTCTGGCGGCGATTGTGGCGGTTTATATCGTGCTGGGGATGCTCTATGAAAGTTACATCCACCCGCTGACGATTCTCTCCACGATCCCGTCGGCCGGAGTGGGAGCGCTGCTGGCGCTGCTGTATTGCAATGTGGAACTCAGCGTGATGGCCATGATCGGAATTCTGCTGCTGATCGGCATCGTGAAAAAGAACGCAATCATGATGATCGATTTCGCACTCGACGCCGAGCGGAATCTGGGGCTCTCGCCGCAGGAGTCGATCTATCAGGCCTGCGTGCTGCGGTTCCGCCCGATCACGATGACGACCCTCGCCGCGCTGCTGGGAGGGCTGCCACTGGCACTGGGAACCGGCAACGGCTCCGAATTGCGCAAACCTTTAGGGATTGCCATTGTCGGAGGGCTGATCTTCAGCCAGATGCTGACGTTGTACACCACACCTGTGATTTATCTGACTCTCGATCGCCTGTCGCTGTGGTGGGCCCGTGTCCGTCGTCGCCAACCCTCTGCGGATGCGGTGGGGCTGCACGTCTCACCGACGCTGTAGCTCGCTCGACGCAAGGGAAGGCGACGTGGTGGCAGACTGGTCCGGGAGTTCCTAGAGTTCATCGAGGTCTCGGGCAGACTTCGACCTTAAGGACTCGTGAGAGATGCTCGGGTCCGTTGCCCTCCTCGTCACTGTCCCCTGCCGTCGAACCCCCGGTCCTCCGGGCTGAAATCACCATGAGCCAGCGCGAACAAATGACCCTGTCCGACCTTCAGGCCCTGATCCGCAAGATGTATTCGTCGAAAGACGAGCAGCGGGGCATCGACGGGACATTTATGTGGCTGATGGAAGAAGTCGGGGAACTGGCGGCCGCGTTACGGGAGGGGCCGAAGGAAGAACTGGCAAAAGAGTTTGCCGATGTGTTGGCCTGGCTGGCGACCATTGCCAACGTCGCGGGTGTCGATCTTGAACAGGCCGTGATCGAAAAGTATGGCCGCGGCTGCCCCGGGTGCGGGGAGATGGTCTGCGCCTGCGGGATCGACGAGAAGCCGTAGACTGCGACGAGACTTTCAGTCAGCGACCGAATCTCCCGAGAGTCGTGCTTCGACCGGGTGGGAATGTGCCGACCGAGCGCTCTCGGGATGACCAGCGAGCGGAGCTGCATTTCTTGGCGGAACATTGAGTCACAATAAAAAAAGTCGTCGGCCATGAGGCAGACGACTTTGTGTAAACGTCCCGGATCGCGGTTGCGTTTTTGGGCTTCAGTTGAACTTCCAGCCGTAGCTGCTCAGTTCCAGAGTCAGAAAGATGATGCCGGTCAGCAGGGCTGCGACAGAGACAAACAGCAGTCCGACGTAGACGTCGGGTGTCGCTTCATCAGAGGCTCGTTTTGACATTGTCACCTTCCTGAATGATTCCGTTTTTCGAGGGGAGCACAACTTCTGCAACGGCAGTGTCGGGGAAGATGTCAACGATTTTGACTCGTCCCAGGAAGTCGGCTTCTGTGGGGCTGATAATCCGATAGACGTCGAGTTCGTGGCCTTTGACCAGTCCGTCGTCGCTGCCGATGGAGATCTCGACGAACTGGACCCGGTTGGTACGTGACTTCCGCACGTGCAGCACTTTGCCTTCTACTGTCGGCGGGTCTGCCTGCATTTTTGCAACGACTTCCGGATCGGTTTCGAGCTTGTTGGCGGCGACGATTCGCTCCAGATAGGCCATCTTCGTCAGCGAAGCGGTATAGCGCTTGTTGAGTTCGTTTGTGGTCTCGTCCTTGTTGAAGATCTGATCCTTCAGTTCACGAACTTCCGCGGCCAGGACATCGAGACTGGCCTGCAGCTTGCTATTTTCGTTCCGCAGCTTTTCAGACTCTTCCTGACGGAAACGGGCTTCGTTGGACTTCGACTGAGCCAGTCCTGATTCCGCTTCACGCTGCTGTTCGAAGATATCGTTCTTGGCCCGCAGGTCGGCGACACTCCGTTCCAGACTGACGTTCTTGGCCTGGAACTCGGTAGCCAGCTGCGACTGCTGGGCCAGTTGCGAGTCGAATTCGCGTTTGGCGGTCGCCAGTTCACCCTGCACATTTCGCAGCGTGTCTTCGGTCGACTGGTGCTGCTGCGCCAGAGTCTCGTATTTTGTTTTCCAGTTGGAGTGCAGCGAGAAGACTGCTCCCGCGAAGGCCATGAACAGCACGCTCAGCACGAGCTGCAGGACGACGAGGATTTTTCCGACATATGACATTGTGACAAGCTCCGCTGCGAGCCGGCCTGTCGACCGGAACTCCGCGAGATTGAAGGAATTGTCGCCGGACGGACGGCACTGGATTCCGCGTCAACATGCAGCCGTCTTCCGCTGGCTGCTTCTCTGGGAAACTCTACTTCTCGGACACCTGCTGTTTTAACAGCTGGTTCCGTAATTCGGCCCGATCGGCGTTCCCCTGCGTCTGAATCAGCAGGCTGTCGAGCTGCTGCTGGATCTCCGTCAACCGGAACTCGTCGGTCTTCAATTCGGCAGCCTGTTGACGCAGACGGAAGATATCTTCGCGCCGGGCCGCAATGATATTCTGCAGCTTCTGTGTTTCGGCGGTGGAGGTCATGACCTGGGCCGCCAAAGCTGTCTCCTGTGCCCGCAGGGTCGATAGCCGCTCCCGCTGTTCTGCTTCGTAGCGGTCGAGGGCCAGTTTGTCGCTGGCAATCGCCTTGCCGAGCAGTTCGATCCGAGTGGTCAGGGCTTCTTCACGGGGCTGCAGCTGCTGGATCTCTGCCTGCTGTTGCTGTGCGATATCGTCCAGGACTTTAGAAATCACTTCCGGAAGTCTTCGCGAACTGCCGATCGCCTTTTCATCTCCGGCGCGGGTGGCGGTCCACACGATCTCCGGGCCGTCGGTACGTGTGAAGCGATAGCCGTTGAACTCGCTGGATTGCGTGATCGCGGTCCAGTTCGGGCCTCCAAACGTCGTGGCGATTGCAAACCCGACAAATGCCAGGCTGGCCGCGGCGATGAAGATCGCGAGAATTTTGCTGTATCGCGTCATGTGGCAACGGTGTGAAAGTACGAATTCTGGACAGACTTTTATCGTACGACCGGAAATTCTGTGATGTCAACGGGCGCGGTCGGAACCGGCACGGGAAATCAGAATTCCCCGCCTCTTACTTCGGCATTCGGTAAATTCCGTCTGCGCGAACTTCTGGGGATTCGGCCGCACGGTGCGACAAGCTGAAATGTTGCACACGCTGTAACGATTATGCCGGGGAGACCCGGATGAGGCTAGGGGGGGTCATAGCCGTGGCCCCCCCAGGGATGGCAGCGGCAGATCCGCCACAACCCCTTCGCAGACCCCTTGACGGCACCATCCTTTTGAACCGCACCGATGAAATATTCGCTGCAACTGGGAACAAACCGGCACCGGCCTCCGAGCCAGTGGCTCAGCGTCCACTGATAGAGACGGACTCCCCCGATCAGAATCGATGTGAGCAGCGACGTTCCCGAAGCGGAAACGGGCGTGATCTCCCCGTCCGGAACTCCGGTCGGCGAGCGTTCTTCGGCGTCAATGTGATCCGCACGATCCACAGCCTCCTCCCGATTTCGGAAGTGTGACGCGCCCCTCCATCGAGACCGGCTGCACTTCAATCAGTCCGAGCCCTGCGGCGGCCGCCTGAATCGCCAGCTTTGTGCACTCCGGACCGCGCTCATTCAGCACATACAGGATCAGCTTGGCCTCATCGAGTGTCCATTCCAGATCGATGAGCTGCAGGTCGAGATTCCATTTGGTGATCCGTTCCTGCCAGAGCGGGAATTCCTGTCGGCTCCGGGCAGCCAGTTTCTCTGCCTGCGCGAGATCATCGGGTTCAGCGCGACGGACAATGTCGAAGGCGCTGGCGGGGACCTCACCCTGACGAACTGACTGCGGCCGGATCTTTTCGAGGATCGAACAGAGCTCCAGGCCACGGTGCGTCTGCACGACAACGTGCGCACCGCGCGGCGGGACTTCTGCCCCTTCGAACGAGGCGCGGGCCACTTCCGGAATGACTCCGTAGCGGACGAGAACAGTCGTGCTGGCAGGGACTTCGGCGATCATCAATTGATTGTACGCTCGCAGGGCCGGTTTCGGACAGGGAGCCGGTTTCAGGAGCCGGTCAGAAACTGGTCACTGACTTTCAGGAACTCGTTCACCCGGGCATCGATGATGTCGATGCTGCGGTTCCAGAAATCGGGCTGGGTCAGGTCGTAACCGAGTGTCGACTTCACCGCTTCTTCCGCGTTCATGCAGCCGGTGGCCGTCAGGAGTTCGCGGTATTTCTTCGGGAAGTCTTTTCCGAATTCTCCGGCGGTGGAATAAACCCCCAGCGAGAGCAGATATCCGAACGTATAGGGGAAGTTATAGAACGGCAGGCCGGAGATGTAGAAATGCAGCTTCGAGATCCAGAAAACGTTGGACCAGTCCGAATCGGCAAAGGCGTTGCAGTACGCCTCTTTCTGGGCTGCCAGCATGATTTCGGTCAGCCGGTCTGAGGTCAGTTCCGCCTCGGCGCGCTCGACATGCAGACGGTTCTCGAACAGAAACCGGGCATGAATGTTCATCAGAAACGCGACCGAATCGGAGAGCATGTTGTTGAGAATGCCGAGCTTCTGGCCCGGCAGCGTCGCATGCTGCAACCGTTTTTCACCGAGCACGGCTTCGGCAAAAGTGGAGGCGGTTTCGGCCAGATTCATCGGGTAGTCCTGCAGCAGGAAGGGCTGGCTGCGGAGGACATGCGAGTGATAGGCGTGACCCAGTTCGTGAGCGAGCGTGGACATGCTGTCGGCGCTGCCGGTGAAGGTCATGAAGATGCGGGACTGCTTCTTGACGGGGAGGCCGGTGCAGAAGCCCCCCTGCCGCTTGCCGCTGCGGTCTTCCACTTCGCACCAGCGGTCATTCAGTGCCATCCGGGCAAAGTCGCCGAAATCGTCACTGAATTCGGAGAAAGCCTCGATGATCGTGTCGCAGGCCTGATCGTAGGTCAGTGAATCGCTGGGGCCGAGCGACGCCTGCGGCAGCGGAGCGAGCTGGTCGTACCACGCCATCCGCTCGATTCCGAGCAGCTGGGCTTTCCGTTCGAAGAACTTGAGCAGGATCGATTTCCGCTGGGCGATGACCTCCCACATGGTGTCGAGCGTCTTCCGCTCCATGCGATTGAAACGGAGCGGAGCGTCGAGGTGGTCCTGTGTCTTCAGACGCTTGTATTTGGCGAGACGGGTCCCCGCGATGTGGTTGAGGGCATCCGCACACGTATCGGCAACAGTCTTCCAGGCTTTCTCGACCGCGTAGAAGTTGTTCTGCCGGACCGAACGGTCCATGACATCCATGCGGACCTGTCCGGGTGATTTGCGAACAATCTCCCCTTTTTCCATCAGTTCGATCCGCAGATCGCCGGAAACACGGTCGTAGAGACGGCCCCAGGCGTGAATGCCGTCGACACCCAGTTCCGCCGCCAGCATTTCGAGATCTTTTTCGAGCCGGAGAGCGGCATTCGCGCGGCAGTCTTCCAGAAAGAATTGCACCTGCTGCAGACGGGTATCCCCTGCGGCAAACTCCTGCAGCTGGGCATCGGTCAAGCCACGAAATGCCAGTTCAATGTTGGTGAAGACCTGATTGCGTTCAGGGCCGGTGGCGGCCAGAATCGCTTCGATCTGCTGAAACGCTTTGTTGTTGGTGTCGGCGGCGGAGTGGCAGCCGACGAAGGCGCCGAGGTCGGTCGAGAAGGCAAAGACCTTTTCAACCCGCTCCAGAAAATCGCCCCAGGCGGGGGCGGACGATTTGTTGATCGGGGGGAGAGCCTCCGAGTCTTCAGCGAGCTGTTTCAAATCCTTTTTATAGGTGTCGATCAGCACCTTGAATTCCACCGAATCCGGACGCGGGTAAAGCGAGTCGAGATCCCAGGTCAAAGCAAAGCGGGGGGTGGAAGTTGCGGCCATAGTGCTCGATAGGGGTGAAACAGCGGTTCAAATCGGGTGAAATCAGCCGGTGATGGTGATTCCGGGAACGGAAAGTCCGGCGATCGGGAACAGAATCGGCCTGAGCGCCGTAACATTCTGGTCTCTGCTCGTGCTCAGCAAGTGATCAGGGCGAGTTTAGCGCACCGCTCCCGGGACTGCAATTCGTGTTCAGCTCTGGCGGGAACCCCTGTGCGGTGTGTTTTATTCGGGACCGAGAGTCAACAGGATCTCGCAGCTATTGGCATTGGGCAACGGAACCCGGAGCGTCCGGCCGGTGCAGATCAGCGATTGACCATTAACCGTGGCCGCGACCAGCGTCTGGGCGCAGTGCTGCGGATTTTCGACCCGAATCCGGCAACGGGGCAGGCCCTCACGCTGCAGTCGCATCTCAAAAGCGGGCCAGTCGTCGGGGATACAGGGGGTCAGCACCAGCGTGGAGCCCTCTTCGATGGTGACGCCGAGGATCGATTCGATGGCCACGCGATAAAACCAGCCCGCAGAACCGGTGTACCACGTCCAGCCTCCTCGTCCGACATGGGGAGCGGCACCGTAGATGTCAGCGGCAATGACATACGGTTCGACCTTGTACTGGTGGACATCGGCCGGCGTCAGAGTATGCGCAATCGGCGAGAGCATTTCGAGCAGTTTCGCTGCGCGATTGTGATCGCCGTGTTGGGCGACGGCTTTCACCACCCAGCAGGCAGCGTGGGTGTATTGGCCCCCGTTTTCCCGGATGCCGGCGACATAACCCTTGATGTAGCCGGGGTCGTTGGGGGTGTTGACAAAGGGGGGAGTCAACAGGCGGATGAGCCCCTCCTCCGTGGAAATCAGCTCGCGTGACATCGCGTCCATGGCACTCGCAGCACGATCCGGCGGAGCAGCGCCGGAGATGATCGCCCACGCCTGCGCCAGGGCGTCGATCCGGCATTCATCGCTCTTTTGAGAACCGAGCGGCTGGCCATTGTCGTAATACGCCCGACGATACCACTCGCCGTCCCAGCCACCGTCATTCAGTGCGTGCAGCAAATGTTCGCGATGCTCCGCATAGATCTTCATCCGCTCGAAGTCGTTGCGTTTTTCGCAGAACGGGAGAAACCGCCCAAGAATGTGATACAGGAAGAACCCGACCCACACGCTTTCGCCCCGACCCTCGCGACCGACGCGGTTCATGCCGTCGTTCCAGTCGCCGGTCCCCATGAGCGGCAGCCCGTGGGCCCCGACCGGGAGTGAACGGTCAATCGTACGGCAGCAGTGTTCGTAGAGGTCCGCTCCGCCAGTGATCTGGGGAATGAGATAGTTCTCGTCTTCGCCTGCATGCAGTGCGGGACCGGTGAGAAAAGGTTCCTGCACGCTCAGGATCGATTCATCTCCGCTCGCGTGCAGATAATCGGTGACCACCAGCGGCAGCCAGAGCAGGTCGTCCGAGAAGCGGGTCCGCAAACCGGCATTGATTGGCGCCGGATGCCACCAGTGGAGGACATCTCCTTCCTGAAATTGATGTCGTGCATGCAGCAGAATCTGTTCGCCGGCAAAGCGGGGATCGAGTGGCAGCAGAGAGCCGGAATCCTGCAGCTGATCGCGATAACCATAGGCCCCGCTGGACTGATAAAATGCAGTCCGGGCCCACATCCGGCAGGCCAGTGTCTGATACGCCATCCAGCCATTGAGCAGCACATTCAAGGCGGGAGACGGGGTCTCCACCTGCAGCGAGGAAAGGAGGCTAGCCCACGACTGCCGGACCTCCTCCAGCGCGGCCTGCGCCTGCTCCGGTTGTCCATACCGGGCGATCAGCTCACTGGCTGCCCCGTCAGATAAGGCTTCTCCGAGAACAACAATGCAGGTGACGGTCTCTCCCGGAAGAAGTGTGACCGTGCCCTGCTGCACAAAACAGGGCTCGTATTCTGATCCGCAGGCACCGCTCAGGGGCGTCTGCAGCTGAAGGGCGACCGGATTGGCGGAAGTGGACCAGCGTCCGATGAATTCCAGGCGATCACAGGTGAAGCGCAAGTCCGGCGGAGACTGGCCATTCACGGTCAGCTGTGTAAACGCGATGCCATCCGCGAAGGGACCGCCGCTGGTGTTCACGGCGCGCAGACTCCGATCCTCGTGTTGACGGGTGACGACCGGATTCGGACGGACAGGCAGTGTCCCGAGCACCAATTGCTGAAAGGTGCTGATCGTCAGTTCTTTTTCGCGAGCGGAAGTATTCCGCAGAGTGAGCAGCGTGATTTTGACAGGATCCTGTCGGGGAACAAACAGGGTGGCAATCTGTTCAATGTCGTTCACCAGCGAACGGAACGTGGAGTAGCCGAACCCGTGCCGGACTTCGGCATCCCCCTGAAAGGCCATGGGACCGGGGAGCGGTGACCAGGCTGCGCCGGTGGCAGCTTCGAACAGATAGATCGCTTCACCGTGCGGATCGGTGATGGGATCGTTAAACCAGGGAGTCAGGCGGTTGGCCTGACTGTTTCTCGACCAGGTACAGCCTGCGCCGGTTTCGCTGACGAGAAATCCCGCCTGCTGGTTGGCGATCACGTTGATCCATGGCAGGGGCGGGCGGCGGTGTTCCTGTCCGTCATGCTTGAGACGAATGACGTACTCCGTTCCGGAGGTGTTGAAGCCGCCGAATCCGTTGAAAAACTGCAGCGGCTCGTCATCAGGAAGTGGAGTTCCCTGTCCCGGCACAAGGGGCGACGGTGGGGGCGGGAATTCCTCATCGGAGACCAGCGGCGCGGTCCGGTTGCCAGAGATCCAGAGTCCCCCTCCAAATCCGGAAAATGATCGTTCGCCAATCGAATCGGATGCTTTTTCATAGTCCTGATAACTTCGCAGCACCCGCAGGGCATCGTCCCGCTGTTCGCCGAATCCGGTGAGGAACGTCAGCGCGGTCTGCTCGCCCGCTGACAGCGCCAATTCTGTCCGCAGCGAGCAACAGGGGTCGAGGACATTCCCGGTGGTGCCGCTCAGTTTCCCGGTGAGTCCGATGGCCGTCGCAACTGTCTTCCCGCGACCGATAAATCGGAAGCGGTCGGTTTCCCAACCGGTCGGAACCGCACCGACGAGTGCGTGGAAGAGCGTGGGCCAGCTCTCGGAATTGCCGCGTGGACGCCGCTGCACGAGGAGCGCCGAGGCCTCTGCCACGTACTCCGTCTGCAGGAAGAGTTTGGCGAATGCGGGATGATTCAGATCGGTCGGCTGATAGGTCAGGACCGGCTCGAAATAGCTGGTGACCTCAAGCCGACGGGGGCGACCCGAAAGGTTGGCTAGCGTCAGTCTGCGGCTTTCGAGGTCATCGGCAGTGGCGACGGTCACTCGCAGTGTGGCTTCGATGCCGGCGAAGACATGGCGGATTTCGTGAACACCGGGCAATTCGCGCACGGTGTAATCGCTTCCTTGCCGTTGGCAGGGCATCAGCCCGACTGACCAGACTTCATTGTTGTCGCAGTCCCGCAGAAACAGGAACTGCCCCTGTCCGTCTTCGACCGGATCTTCGAGGTGGCGATTGACCACCAGTCCCTGGCGGTGGGACTGTCCCGTTCCGGCTGAAGTGAGTTGAACCGTATACCGACCGTTCGACAGGTTCAGGTCGTCCGCCGATGATTCCGAGGTGCGTCTGATCATCGCTCCAGAATATCGAATCCTTTCGGTAACAAGGAAGGAAAGGGATCGACCGATTCTGATTCATCCCGTGTCGCAGGGGAGATTTTTCCCCATTGGGATTGTCCCCGCCGCGCGGGATCGCGAAAATAATCAGACACATGAAACCCCAACATCGCATTGCTGATGACCCAGTTCCTCCCTACTTCTGACCGTCCGCGCCCTCACGGGGGAACACTGGCGGTCCACTTGTTGGGACTGGTGGACTTCGATGCTGTGACCGGCCTGCAGGAGCAGCAGATCTACGAATTGAGTGGCCGCAGCGACACGCAGGGAACACTGCTGCTGTGCGAGCATCCGCCCCTCATCACCATGGGGCGCGAGGCGAGCCGGGCCGATCTGCTACCGGATGATGAAGAACTTGCCCGCCGTGAACTGACGGTTCGCTGGGTGGCCCGGGGAGGAGGGGCACTCGTTCACGGCCCGGGACAGCTGGCAATTTCTCTGCAGCTTCCCCTGCTTCGTCTGGGACTCGGGTTGCGGCAGTTTCGTGAAAATTTTGAAGAAGCTGTTCTCAACGCCTGTCGTGAATTGAAAATTCCCTCCAAACGTCAATCGGGTGAACCGGGAATCTGGAGCCGAGGAGGGCAGCTGGCTTATTTCGGTGCCGGCGTGAAATCATGGATTTCCTGTCACGGAATGTTTCTGAATGTCACCACCGATCCCCGCCTGCTGGAACTGACCGTTCCCAACCCCTTGGGGACCCCCTCGACCAGTCTGCAGTCGCAGCGGCTGGAACCGGTGCGGCTGCCTCAGGTTCGTGAGGCTCTTGTCCGTCACATTTGCGAACAGTTTCGCTATGATCTGTCGGACGTGTCTACCGGCCATCCACTCCTAAAGCGGACCATTCGCAAAGTCACTGTTCATGTCTGATCTGCCGATTGTTAACCCCTCGTTCTCGGAACCGGGGCTGCTTCCTATTCTCGATGTGGCCGATCCCGGAATGATCGGGACCCGGCGTCGTCTGCCGAAATGGTTGAAGCGTCCGATGCCGACCGCGGACATGGGCTTCACCAACAGTGTGATTGAAGACCTGAAGCTGGAGACGGTCTGCGAGAGCGCCAAGTGTCCGAACCGGACGGAGTGCTGGTCGCAGAAGACCGCCACGTTCATGATTCTCGGGAATGTCTGCACCCGGCCCTGTGGGTTCTGTTCGGTGCCGCGCGGCAGAACGGAAACCGTGCAGGCCGATGAACCGGCGCGGGTCGCCGAAGCGGCTGCGCGGCTGGGCCTCAAGCATGTGGTCATTACCTGTGTGACCCGCGACGACCTGCCCGATGGCGGTGCGGACCATTTTTATCAGTGCGTTCTGGCGGTGCGGGAACGGACCGGAGCGGCTGTGGAGGTCCTGACCTCCGACTTCGGGGGGAACCGTGCTGCCATCAGCCGTGTGATTCAGGCCCGACCCGACGTTTTCAATCACAATACGGAAACGGTCCCGCGGCTGTATCAGCGGGTGCGACGCAATGCGATCTATCAGCGTTCGCTCGATCTGCTCGCACAGGTGAAGCAGGAAGCTCCCGAGATGCCGACCAAAAGCGGATTGATGCTCGGTCTGGGAGAAACGCTGGAAGAAGTGATTGAAACCGCTGCCGATCTCCGCAGCGTCGGCTGCGACATGATCACCATCGGTCAGTATCTGCAGCCGACAGCCACGCAGCTTCCCGTGGAGCGATTTGTGCCGCCGGAGGAATTCGATCTGATCGGAGAAGAATGCCGCAAGCTCGGCTTTTCGATGGTGGCCAGCGGGCCATTTGTCCGCTCCAGTTACCATGCGGGTGAAATGGCCGGCGAAGTGGCGACCTATGTCGCCGCCCAGCAGGATTAACCCGGCAGAGCCCGCAGCGTTTCAGAGTCCGACGGGTGAGCGAGGGCTGCTTTCAACTCTCGCGTGATGAACCCACCGCGTACACGTCAAGCGGTGCTGCAATCCAAACAAAAAAACGTGGAAGAGGATTCGCTCCCCTTCCACGTTTTTGTTTTTCCAATCAAACGGTCTCGTTCGCTGCTCAACCGTTCTTGGCTTCGAAGTCCTTCATGAACTTCACCAGTTCTTCGACCCCCTGCTTGGGGAAGGCGTTGTAGATACTCGCTCGCATGCCGCCGACGCTGCGATGTCCCTTGAGGCCGTCGAATCCGGCAGCGGTCACTTCCTTGATGAACTTGTTGTCGAGGTCACTGTTGCCGGTGACAAACGTCACGTTCATCTGAGAACGGCTGTCCTTGTCGGCTGTCGGCTTGAAGAGCTTGCTCTGGTCGAGGTAATCGTAGAGAACAGCGGCCTTTTCGACATTCAGCTTCTCAATCGCTTCCAGTCCACCCTGCTTCAGAATCCACTTGAACACCAGACCCATGAAGTAGATGCCGAACGTCGGGGGAGTGTTGTAGCAGGAATCATTTTCCGCATGGGTGCGGTACTGCAGCATCTCAGGGATGTCGAGCGAACCCTTCTTCACCAGGTCGTTGTGGATGATGACGAGTGTGACGCCGGAAGGTCCGAGGTTCTTCTGGGCACCGGCATAGATCAGCCCATACTTGGAAACGTCGATCGGTCGGGAGAAGATGTCGCTGCTGGCGTCGCAGATCAGCGGAGCTCCGGCGGGGGCGTTCGGTTCAGTCTGCCACTGCGTGCCGAAGATCGTGTTGTTCGACGTGAAGTGGACGTAGGCCGGCTTGGCGGAATAGTCAGCCTGCTTGGGAATGTAGCAGTAGTTGCGGTCTTTGCTGCTGGCCGCTTCGTGGACGTTGCCATAGCGGGCCGCCTGTTCAACCGCCTTTTCAGACCAGGCGCCGGTGACCAGATAATCAGCGGTCTGGGTCTTCTCCAGCAGGTTGGCTGGCACGGCGAAGAACTGCTGCGACGCCCCCCCCTGCAGGAACAGCACCTTGTAGTCGTCCGAAATGCCGGCCAGTTTGCGGCAATCGGCTTCGGTCTGTGCGAGCACGCCGATGAAGGCCTTCCCGCGATGGGAGTGCTCCATAATGCCGATGCCCGTGTTCCCCAGCGAGAGCAGGTTTTCGCGTGCTTCTTCCAGAACTTCCACGGGGAGAACCGCCGGTCCGGCGGAGAAATTGAAAATGCGGTTGCTCATCGGTTTTGCTTTCGTAGAGGCTTCGGGCCGGCTGCCCTGATGGGTCGTGTGTGGAGCAGGTTGAGCTTCCCGAGGCCGCTCAGCGCGGTGTCGACGGGGTCAACGCTGGTGTCTGCATGACAGGACAGCGACGAGTGGACTGAAAACGTTCTAACGGATCATTGCTGCCGCGCTCAATCCTGCCCGGTTTGAATCTTCGGCAGATTCCTCAACATCGGGAAACCGGCCGCCCACTCCTGCGGGAAGTCTTTTTGTCGGCATTATGAGCAGGAACCTGCGAGAAGAAATCAGGTTCACCGGCGGAGGATGTGGCGTGGTGAATTCCCAGATCGCGGAACCGGAAACACTGGAGCATTTTGACGACACCTCTCGTCCGGATCGCCAGTGATCAGTGAGTGCCGATGGGTGTGGCGGCCGTCACGAGGGGCCACGAACGGAAGTCACAGCCAGAGGTGCACACGTTCCCGCAGTGACTCGGGCAAGCGTTTTTCCACAGCCTTGCGGATTTCCTGTTCGTGATAGCGGGTGCTGAAATGCCCGAGCACGATCAGTTCGTTCTGGAACCGTTCCGCGCGGGCGATAATGTCATCGAGATGGGTGTGCCCGAACTTGTGAATCTTTTCCTTGCGGTGTTCGGGGCGGAAGAATGTCATCTCCGTGATGAGGATGCGGGCCTGATACGCCGCTTCACAGTTGTCGAGCCCCTGCGGCGCGGTGTCTCCCGTGTAGCAGACCAGCGGCAGTCGCATTTCTCCGCTGACTTCGATGCCGCTCAGACGCAGGTCGCGGATTTCCGGACCGCTGAGTCCCTGATATTCGGGCTTCAGCTTCTTCCGGCGCTCCCAGATGACATAACCCAGTGACGGCACCGTATGTTTGGTGGGAAAGGCCGTCGCCACGTGCTCCCGCGAGATTTCGTAGTCTTTGCCGGGCTCGACCGGCACCAGTTCGCAGAGCATGCGGCCGCGATCGAGCCGCTGCCAGGACTTCAGCATCCGGTCGACGTATTCCGCGACCTCAGCCGGAACGTAGATGGTGGGAGGGGCCATCTTCATCATCCGGCGACGGGCCACATACGCCGGCAGCGCCGCCATGTGATCGAGATGCGAATGCGTGATGAAGAAGGACTGTGTCCCCATGAACGACCACGGGCTGCCCCCGAGGTCAAAGCCGACCTTCAATTCGGGAATTCGCCAATACGATTGAACCGCAGCGCGCGAGTAGCCTTCAATCGTCAGATCATTGTGAACGAGTGTCTTGAGGGGGAGATTATCAACCATGAATCCGGCCGGTCGCGGAGGAGAAACGGTAGAGAATAGAGCATTTTGCCGGGAGGTCTACCCGGCGAGGCTCCGCGTGACCGTCAACGCCGTCTGTCGCATCAGGAAACGGAGTGATCCGCACGTGATGTGGGGGCCGCATTGCGGACGCTTCCGCGAACAGCCGGAGGACATCGCGCGCTGAGATCGTCACAGGGGCGCTGGCGCCGAAGCGGGGACAGGAAGATCAGCCGGTGAGGCGGGCGGAATCGGATTCGCGCGGCGCTTCCATCGAGGCTTCCCGCATCAGGGCTCTCATCTCGTTTTCAAACTCGGTCGTCATGTTGACCTTCACGAGCTGTCGCTGGATCTCCGACGCTCCATGCTCGGAGAGGTCGGCCTCTTCCAGTGAAGCAAAGCGGTCTGCCGGGTCGGGAGCGATCATCTTGGAAAGGAGCTGCACGAGGGTGCTGTTGCGGGCGACATCTTTGGGCAGCATCTCCGGAATGCGGTTCCAGATATCCCGTTTGACGGCGATCAGTTCGGCACCATCGGCGACCCCGGCGAACGGATACTTGCCGGTCAGCAGTTCCAGCAGGACATAGCCCAGGCTGGCGAGATCGGAGAGCGGGGTGTGTCGTCCCCCCTGCAGCACCTCGACCGCTGCGTAGCGGGGTGTCCACGTGGGGCGGACCGGCAGCTGATCACTGAGAAATGCCGATCCCATGTCGATGATCTTGCAGTTTCCGGTCTGCTTGATCATGACGTTGGCCGGTTTCAAGTCGGCGTGGATGACTCCCTCGCGATGCAGTGCGGCCAGACCGGCGAGGCATTCGCGGATGATGGCGATCGCCACTCCGGGCATCAGGCGGGACTGGAAGCCGGCTTCGGTCAGGATGACGTCGTTGATGTAATCCCAGCGGTCGCGGGAAACGGTCTTCTTGATGTGCTTGAGCAGTTTGGGGGCGGTCAGCCGCCGCAGGTCGTAGCCGTCGACCCACTCGGAAACGAGGACGAGGATCCCCTGATAATCGACGATGTTGTAGACATCGAGGAGGTGGTCCTGCTGGATGCGGGCGACTTCCATCGCGACGCGAGCCATCCGCGACATCTCTTTGCGATACGCGCCGACATCGCTGTAACCGTCGGGACGATAGAACTTGAGCGCCAGCGGAAATGAGACGTCGAACGCACCGGACCTGTCCGCCAGAAAGACAATCCCCTGCCCCCCTGCCCCCAGTCGGGTCAGCAGGCGATAGGTCATGTCCCAGGTGACTTCCTTGCGGTTGACGATGTGCTGGTAATGTTCGAACAGACCGGCCGAGCTGGTCCCGAACGGTTGATGCGAGGGAGAAAACTCGCCTTCGTCAAACAGACGCGTTGCATCCAATGCGGTGAATTCTTCTGCCCTGTCCATCGTCACGCGTTGTTTCCTGTCTTTGAACCGCCCATGTGTCAATCATAGTTGATGGAAGCAGTCGCTTGCAGTCCAAAATCGGTCTTCCCGCGTCGACCCATTGAAGAATGCCGTCACGAATTCGTCAGATGTGATGAATTTCAATTCATGTCCGCTTTTGACCACAGCAGGTTCAGGGCGTGTTGCAGCTTCGCCGCGTGTGCTTCAAACCGTTGGGCTGATTGCGTCAGAAAGGAGTCATGAGCATGGCGGGCGGCAGTCCGACAAGCGGCGATGGCCTCGTCCCAGCGTTCTTCGCGACAGAGGTGAAGTGTCAGTTGTTCGTAGGCATCCAGCAGCAGTCCGCTTTCACCGGTCTCCCGTAAATGGTGGATGGCAGATCGCAGCGCGGAAACGGCGTCGTCGCCTGAGGATTGCCGGGCCAACGCGAGAGCCGCACGGGCGGCGACACTCCGCTGCGGGTAATTCGTGAGGCGAGACAGCAAAGGAGAGGTGGCCCCTTCGTCGATCCCCCCGACCCACAGGGAGGCGACCACAGCTTCGAGTTGAATCGTAGCCGTCGGGTCGCTGTCGAGCACGCAAAGAGCGGCCGCGATCGCGAGCTGGGTGAACTGCTGGGACTGCGTCTGATCGTTCTGCAGGCGGTGCCATTCCGCCAACCGTCGGCAGGCTTGAAATCGCCCTTCCGCACAACTACGGCCTTTCGCGGCTTCCCAAGTCTCAAGGAGCAGTGAATACGCCGACTGCATTCGCCCGACCGACATCAGAAAATCGGCATAATCAAAACGGATGTTCAGACTGGAGTCCTGGCGACACGCTGCCTGAAAATACCACTCAGCGGTCAGAAGTTGCCGCTTCTGTGCAAAAGAGATTGCAAGCTGGTGCAGGCTGAGAGGCCGATTTGCGGACGATTCAGCATCCATATTTCCCACGAGCTCATCTCCAAGTGTATTGAGATGAAGCAGCGGAAGCTGAAATGTCGGCCTGAGACTGTGATGAAAATAACGATTGTAGCGATTACGTCAAGCTAGATAGTTTTCCGAAATCTGCCTGTTGGGTGGGTGCGGGGGATTCTCAGTAGGGGCGAGTGGTCAACTTGTCCGGAATTGCCTGTTTTCTCTTTTTTTTCGGCGCTCGCGGCAGAATCTGCCGTAGCGTTTTAATGCGTGCGAAATAATGCACGAATTGGAATGACTCCAAACTGAGATAAGGGCACCGTGATGAGCGACACTGATCACTCAGAGGGAAAGTCTGATGTGATTAGCGATCCGCTTCCGTTTGAAGTCACTGAGAGTGGCTTCATTCTTCGCGATGGGGCGGTCGCGCATGAACACTTCGACTCTTCAGTCACCTCCATCGCGATCTCTCGCCCACTCGAGGGGGATCGACCATCCCGCTCTCGCCGTCGAAATCTCATTCTCCGCTTCCTGAACTGCCAGGGACAACGGGAGACAATTTGCGTCGGCGAAACGCTGAAAGCCGGCATGCGTGACCCGCTGCAGAACTTCATGCGTCGGCTAGTCGTACGGCTTTCCGGGAGTGCCCGGCAATGGGTGCAGTCGGGAGGAACCTTCTCCGGCGAAGGGTGGTCGCTGACTCTTTCGGGGCTGTCTGTCCGGCACGGGGAGCGGGAACGGACCTATGCCCTGGGAACGCTCAGCTCCGCTGAATGGATCGGACACGAGTTCTGTGTCTGGTCAACCGATGAAGAGCCCATTCTGCGGCTGCCCCCTTCCTCCGAAAATGTGATCGTCCTGAGTTCCATTCTTCCGGAGTTTCTCCCCCGGACCACACCGCGAATGATCGAACAGCACGAGCTAGGACGTCTCCTGCTGGAACTGAAATCCGATCCTGCCTATTCCTGGAACTCTCTCTTTCCGGTGCTGCTGGGGGCGGGGGTGCTGGTTTCGTTGTGGGCCTGCGGCGTTCTCAGCTGGATGGCAGCCGGCTTCATTGTCGGAGTCTTTGGACTGGTCTCACTCGCCTGCCGTCCACAGCCCGGAGATGCGGTCGCCTGCTTTGATCGCGGGTTGCTGCTCAGGTCGCGCGGGCAGCGGCTCATTCCGGTCAGTGACCTCAAATCGATCCGTGTCCGGTCCGAACAGAACCGGGCGAAGCTGCAACTGCAGTTTCGTGATCACTCACCTGCCATCGATCTGAGTTTTCGCCAGCTGAGTGTCCCGGCCCGGGCCAAGTTCGAGAAGATCGAGGAGACGCTCTCCAAAGGACTCGCGACGCACATGCTGAAAGATCTGGTGGAATGCGGTGCCGTCGCCTGGACTCCCGAGATTCAGATTTCGGTTGAGGGGCTGAAGATCTTCCGCAACGGTCAGGTCGAAAGAATTCCGTTCTTTCAATTTGGCGAGTCGATCATCGACGATGAAGAAGTCAACCTGATGTCGCAGGTCACCGGCCGGCCTCTCGTGAAATTGGCCCGTCAGGAGCCGAACGCTCTCTCTGGCTGGCTGCTGATGGAGAATGTCCGGCACGTGGTCAGCGAAGTCAGTCTGCAGGCGGCCGCCCGCGCTGCTCAGGCTCGTCTGGAAACGTGCGTCTGAGCGCTCACGTGGCGGGCTGACCATCACTCCGCACGTTGCCGGTCCGTACGTCTTCGGACGCGGATTCTATCGTGTAGCGTTTGTCGCATCTGAGCGCGTGTTTGCAGTTGATTGAACCCTCCCACGCGCCAGCCTGCTGCCCGGACTTGCGATAGAGACGCGTACCTCAGCTCTGAAGCTTGCCGCAGGGAGTGTTGGCGGCGAGATCGGCGATCATCAGTTTCGTGGCTGCTTCGATTGCGTCTTCCCAGCGGGCTTCGCCGTACTGCTCAGCGAGTTGACCGCTGCGATAGCCGAACAGGATGCCTCGTGAACTGTTCACGAGTGCTCCGTGGCCGGTTTCATCGAACGCGGCGGCGACGTCCTGGGATGTTCCCCCCTGGCTGCCGTAGCCCGGCACCAGCAATGGCACATGCGGCATGGCCTTCCGCAGCTCAGCCAGTTCCTGAGGATAGGTCGCTCCGACGACCGCCCCGACGCACCCATAGCCATCTTCCGTGGCGGTTGAGTGCGAGAGTTCTTCGATTCGCTGAGCGACAGCCTGATAAAGTGTGCTGCCGTCCGTCTGGCGATCCTGGAAATCACGGGCGCCCGGGTTGCTGGTGCGGACCAGAACATACAGCCCGCCACCGACTGATTTGGCCCGGGTCAAGAACGGCTGCAGTGTATCGATCCCGAGGTATGGATTGATGGTCAGGGCGTCCGCCCCAAAGGGAGCAGAGCCCGGATCGGCACCGGCGAGATACGCGGCCGCATAGGCTTCGGCGGTATTTCCGATGTCCCCCCGCTTGGCGTCGCAGATGGTAATCAGTCCCGCATCGCGAGCGGCGGTCATCACATTGGCCAGTGCGGTCACACCGGCGGGTCCACATTCTTCAAAGAATGCCGACTGCGGTTTCACGGCTGGGACCAGGTCAGCAACGATGTCGATGACCTGCAGGCAGAACGCCTCATAGGCTGACGCCCGGATCTGGTACTGGTCTCCCCCCCGCTGTTCAGCTGCTTCGCGTACGGGCTGAGGAAGAAAGTCCCAGCGGGGATCCAGGCCAACCAGTGCGGCAGTCTCTTTTTGTTCGATGGCGAAACGCAGGCGGGTCGAGTAGTTCAGCATGGGACCAAAAGTGGGCCGGAGGGATTGGCTGCAACGTTTGCGGCGCTGGCTGTATCCTGACGGCACGTGCCCTACTTCGCAATTGAAGCGTCTGCTCTGGGCCTGTCAGTTGGTAATTCCGCCCTATGGTCTCGCTGCGAGGCGCACAACCGCTGCAGCAATGACAATTGATGTGAGGTCGGCCGGTGTCGCTGGCGGGAAGACCGCTGTCGGGTCAGTTATTTGTGCGGGTGAAAACGGCAGGTGACGAAGCGGTCCCTTCCAGCGTTCGCACTGCCCGCAGAATTCCATCCCACAGTTGAATTCGCAATTCAATCGCCCGCCGGGCAGCGGCGAGGGCCTTATTGACGAGCTGAGAGTCTCCCGCGCACAGGGTCGACACCAGCCGACGGGCGAGCGGTCCGTGCTCATCGCCGTCGAGCTCCACGTGTCGTTCCAGGTAATACTGAAAGCGGTCATAGCCCGCTGACTGCTGCTGGAAGCTCGTCAGCAGCCGGGAGAACATCTGCGGGATGATGTCTTCCCGTCCGTAACAGAAGGCGGCTGCGACTTCGACGAGGCTCCCGCGCTCTGCCACCTCCAGTGTGTGGCTGACGAACGCCCGTGTTTCCGGAAGCATGGGGACAGTTTGCAGACGGGCGGACCACTCGACGGTTTCCACTGCGGAGAGCAGCGACTGAATCGGGGCGGTGTCGGCTCCGACTTCGCGCATCGCCTGCAGATAGAGTTCAAAATGGCTGATGTGTCCCCCTGCCCCGTCCAGATCCGACTCCTCCGCCAGGACAATTTCGTTGACGAAACGGGCGAGGCTGGCATGTCGGGGGGGCACCCAAGGCAGACCGGTGCCGCAAAGTTCCCGCTGCAGCCGTTTCAGCAGGCTCATGAAGTCCCAGACGGCGAAGACATGTTCGCGCATGAACAGGGCAACCCCTTGCCGACTCTGAATCGAAGAGTAGAGCGAATGCGTCAGCAGTTGTTGCTGCAATGGCTTCAGTTTCAGGTCAATCTCGTCGGATGTCATTTTGTTGTGGGATGTTATGAAAGGTTGTGGTCCGCAGGTGGCGGTCTGAATTGTTCAGAAATGCGAACCGCCGGGGAGCCTGCCTGGTCTGAATTGATGGGAATTCCAGACCAAGGCAATCTCGTCTGGAGCCTGACTTGTCGATAAAATCATGACAGAACGCAAACCTCCGCGCTGGCGGTGCAACCTTTTCCCGGTGATTTGATGCGTAGTGAATCTGAAATTCCGTTTGCCGATAATCCGTTTCTGGTGCCTGTCGCCGAGCGCATGAAACGGCTCCCGCCGTACCTGTTTGGTAAGATCAACAAACTGAAATATGAGAAGCGTGTCGCCGGGATCGACGTGATCGACCTCGGAATGGGGAACCCGACCGATCCTCCCGATCCCCTCATCCAAGAAAAGCTGGCCGACGCACTCAACGATCCCAAGAACCACCGCTACTCGGTTTCAAACGGGATTGGCAACCTGCGGCGCGAAGTTTCCAAGCGCTACGCCAGCCGCTACGGGGCCAAGATCAATCCGGACGATGAAGTCATCGCCTGCATCGGCTCCAAAGAGGGCTTCAGCCATATGTGCCTGGCGCTGATGGGGCCGGGGGACACGGCGATCGTCCCCTCGCCGACGTTTCCAATTCACATGTACTCGGTGATTCTGGCGTCGGGGAACGTGATCGCCCTCGATGTCCGCCAGCCGGATGTCTTTCTGCAGAACATCGCTTACACCTGCGAGCACCTGTATCCCAAGCCCAAGGTGGTGGTGGTCAACTTCCCGCATAACCCCTCCTCGACAGTGGTCGATGCGGGCTTCTACGTCGATCTCGTTAAGCTCGCCAAGAAGTACGGGTTTCTGGTCATCAGCGATTTCGCCTATGCGGACATCTGCTACGAAGGCTACACGGCCCCCAGCTTCCTCGCGACTCCCGGAGCGCTCGACGTCGGCGTGGAACTGACCTCCATGAGCAAAAGCTACAGCATGGCCGGTTGGCGCATCGGCTTCTGCTGCGGCAACCGCGAAATGATCCGCGCTCTGGCGACGATCAAGGGCTACTACGACTACGGCATTTTCCAGGCGATTCAGATCGCCGCCATCGTCGCGATGCGACATTGCGATGACTCGATCACCGCGATGTGCCAGGAATACGAAGGCCGCCGCGATGTCCTCTGCGACGGTCTGGAACGCCTCGGTTGGGAAGTGGAACGTCCCAAGGCCGGCATGTTCGTCTGGGCCAAGATTCCGGAAGCCTGGGCGCACCTGGGGTCGATCGAGTTCTCGATGAAGCTGCTGGAAGAAGGGGGCGTTGCCGTCAGCCCGGGACGTGGCTTCGGCAAGGATGGTGAAGGCTATCTGCGGCTGGCGATTGTCGAAAACAGCCAGCGGCTCCGTCAGGCGGTCCGCGAGATTGGCCGCTGCACCCGGCCGGAAGCGGTGAAAGCGTCGTGATGTTTTGCGAGGGCAAGAACCCTCGCGGACGCTGCGGGTCCTGAGGATGAGTTTTCTCGTGAAGAATGAATTGATTGATGTCTGAACGCCAGCTTGATGAACTCCACATTCCCGTCTCTGAACGGCTGGCGATGAATGCCTCGGATGAGGTGGAGGCCACGCGGATTCTGTGCACGACGGTCGGCCGTGGGCAGACCGCCGCTGCGCTGGCGGAGCGCTTGCCACAGGCGCAGGTCGTCTGCAACTTCCTCGATATCTATCCGGCGGAAGATGCGCGCGATCTGACCTCGTTGCCGAACCTGAGCTTCCCCTGCGAACCTGATCTGCCCGCAGGCGAGGTCGATCTCTTCGTGCTCCCCGCGAGTCGAGGGGGGGAAGCCGAATTGACTCGGGATCTGCTGCAGCAGGGCTTCGACCGGTTGAAGATTGGCGGCCAGCTGATCGCGACGGTCGACAACGCGAAGGATACCTGGCTGCATCACGAGATTGAAAAGCTGGGGAAGAACCTCGATCGCACACCGAAGCGTCATGGCGTGGTGTATCGCCTGAAGAAATTGAAACCGTTAAAGCGGTTTCGGGACTTCAGCAGTGAGTTCGCCTTCCGGGATGGGGAGCGGTTGATCAAGGCGGTCACCCGTCCGGGGGTGTTTGCGCATCGACGGGCCGATGCCGGTGCCCGGGTGCTGATTCAGGCGATGCAGGTCAATCCGGGCGACTTCGTCCTCGATATCGGCTGCGGCAGCGGCTCGGTCGGTTTTGCGGCCGGCTTGCGCGACGAGAATGTTCGGGTCCACGCGGTCGATTCCAATGTCCGCGCAGTCGAGGCAGCCCGGCGGGGTGCGGAGCTGAACGGGCTGACGGCTCACACGACGCAGCTCGATGCCGATGGGGGCTTGATCACGCCGCAGGGAGATCTGTCCGGCCAGTTCGATGTAGTCGTCGGCAATCCCCCTTACTTCTCGCATTACCAGATTGCGGAAATCTTTCTGCAGGCAGCGAAACGGGGCCTGAAGCCTGGCGGGCGGGTGTATATCGTCACGAAGTACGAAGAATGGCTTATGGCCCGGATGGAGCAGCTGTTCGGAGATGTTCAGCCGCAGGAAGCGCGCGGATACACGATCGTCACCGGTGTGCAGCGCTGAGTGACCGGGATTTCACTGGACCAATGGCCCGTTTCCGTGCGTGCAGCGGACGGTTCAATGGCGAAAACGCTCCGTAAATTCCCTCGCTGACACTTCGGGCTCTGGCCAAGTGCTACTGGATTAGCAGAGAATTGGGCCGTACGAAACGCTGGCTCTGCGGGCACGCGAAAGAGCAGACTGCTCTAAACGCTGCCGTCGCGGACGACAATTTCATTCCGGGCGGCCCACTGAGCCAGATCCTGCTTGCGCAGAGCCGATGCCAGCAGATCCGGAAACCGGTCCGGCGTGCAGGCAAAACTGGGAATGCCCAGTCCGGCCAGATCGGCGGCGAGTGCGGCATGAAACGTTGGGGTGCCGTCATCGCTGAGGGCCAGCAGGCAGACAATGGTCACGCCGGCCTGGACCAGCTGGGCCAACCGCTGCAGCAGCGTTTCCGGCGAGCCCCCTTCGAACAGGTCGGTGATCAGGAATAGCACGCTGTTCGTCGGCCGCTCGATGAGTGACTGACAGTATCCGACAGCACGGCCGATGTCGGTTCCTCCACCCAGCTGCGCGCCGAACAACAGATCGACCGGGTCAGCGAGATGCTCCGAAAGATCCACGACTTCGGTGTCGAAGAACACAATCCGGGTGCGAACGGAGCGCAACGAGGCCAGCACCGCGGCGAAGATGCTGGAATAAACCACGGAGCTGGCCATCGAACCACTCTGGTCGACGCAGATAACCACGTCCCGCAGAGCGGATTGTCTTCGGCCCCGTCCGACCAGGTGGACCGGGACAATGGTCTCCGATTCCGGCAGATAGTTCTTCAGGTTCCTGCGGATTGTGCGGTCCCAGTCGATGTCCTGCGGTCGCGGCCGCGATGTGCGGGCGACATGCGACAGCGCCCCCTGCACCGCGGAGGTCATCGCGGTCCGGATTCGCTTTTCCACCTCGGAAACGACCTGTTGCACTACCTTCCGGGCGGTTTCTTTCGTCTTGGCGGGAATGACATTCTTCAGCGACAGCAGCGTCCCGACGAGTTGGACATCCGCTTCTACCGACTCCAGCGTTTCCGGCTGCAGCAGCATCTCGTGCAGCTTGAGCCGTTCGAGGGCATCCTTCTGCATGAGGCGGACGACGGAGGCCGGGAAGTAGCGACGGATATCGCCCAGCCAGCGATTGACGTTCGGGGCCGAACTTCCGAGTCCTCGCGACCGGTTGGAGTCGTAAAGGGCGGCCAGCACGTTGTCCATCTGCTCGTCATCGCCCGACAGCTCGAACTCGAGACCCTCGAGCTCCGGTTCGGATTTCGGGGCAGGATCACTGCCGAGGACCAGCCGCCAGCGGCGGAGGCGTTCCTGTTCAGGGTCGCGGGTCATAGGCCACTCCCAGAATCTGTGCGAGGACCGGCAACACTTTGTTGGCGCGGGCGGTGTCAATGTCGCGTGTCGACGTTGTTGTCGAGGGAGTGGCGGCAACCTGTCCGCGAAGTCGTTTGACTGTCTCTCCCATCTGACGACGTTCCGGCACGGTGAATCCGGAGAAGGCACGGCGCACCAGCGGGAGCAGCTCCACGAACGTTGGTTCCGGCAACTCGCTCAACCATTCATCAATGACCTGCCAGACCGCTTCCAGATGAATGAGCATCAGGCCGCTGCCTCGCAGCAGGCCGGTCAACCAGCTGGCCGACTGCGATGTCTGTTCTGCCGGAGAGAGCGACTGCCGCGTGAGCAGGACGAGTTCTTCGCTCGTCAGGAGTCGTTGTTCCAGCAGCGTGCGGCAGCACCAGCCTCGGACCAGCCCGTGCACGGGGGAGGTTGCGAACTGTTGCAGCCGCTCTTGCCATTCCCTTTGCAGGTCTTCACGTTCAAGGAGTGCCAGGCCCCCCTGCAATTGTGATATCGCACTGACCATGGTCTCCGCAGATTCGTCGGAGAGGGTGGCGCAGGCGGCGGGAAGTCCGATGAGAATGCGTTCCGCCATGCCGGTCAGAATCGGCTCGACGCTCGTCAGTCGTGTGCCGCGGACATCGCCGTAGCGCAGAATCCGGGCAAGCGCCGGGAAGGCCTCCATCAGGTGAATGACATCGGTGGCGAGGGCGGCGGTCCGTTGGATTTGTTCCAGCAGCGCCGGGACCGCCTGTTGCAGGTCAGCCAGCAGTGCCTCATGAAACAGAGCGGTCATTTCGACCAGTTGAGCGGTCTCTGTGACCCGCTGAATCACGCGGGCTGTGGCGGCAGACTCGACCGTGTTGCCCCAGACGTTGGCTTCGATCAGCGTGATGGCGTATTCCGGCTGCCAGACGAGATCCCACAATTCATGAAAGGTGGAGATCCCCTGCCCCTCTTGCAGGAGGGTCCCCCACGGGATTCCCAGAATCAGCAGCCGATGCAGCAGCTGGCTCCGGTCGCGTGCGATTTCCTGACGCAGGTCGAGATCGAGGCGTTTCGTCAGCGTCGACGGTTTGAGCCGGAGTGACTTCTGCAGCCGGGCCAGATCCTGAGCCAGCGGAACCGCCAGTGTGTCTTCCGGCACCGACCCGAGTTCATCACCGACTTCGAGCCGGTTGCGGATCAGCTTCAGCGGAGTGGAATCCCCCCGGCAGAAGACCGACTGCATGGCGTCGTTCAATTCCTGCAGTCCCGGAGAACGGAGATCGCGGAGTGCAGCCAACGTCTCCGCCAGTCGGCTGGCGTCGACCACATTGGCAGCGGAGGCGGCCAGATCTTTGTCTCGCAACAGCCGGGCTGCCTGCACCATCCAGCGTGTGGGAGCATCATTGGGCGACTGCCAGAGATGGTCGTACCACCCCGGCGAAGTGACCCCCGCTCCGTAGCCGCTGCGGTACGTGAGTCGTGAGTACGTCCAGGGAATCCACGTGCCGACCGTTTTGATCTTCGGGAGTTTTTTCAGCCGGGCGGTATCCTCTTTCAGCAGGCATCCGGGCCGCTTGCCCGCGATCGCCTCGTCGTCAAGAACCGGAGCGTGCCAGGCACCGCAGATGACAGCGATCCGCTGGGCTCCTTGCTTCTGCAGCGTGCGAATCGTCTTGCGCATGAAGGCTTCGCGGAGCAGATCGATCGACCGTCGCTCGGGAAACTCCTCACGGATCGTCCGCATGGCGTTCAGAATCGCTTCGAACAACCCGCTCGGATTCTGTCGCCGCTCGATCTGTTCCTCCCACCACAACTCATGGTCGGTATAGCCGGCCGCCTCCGCGAGCAGTGCGATCGGATCGGTGCGGACGCGTGTGGCGTTGGCGCGGTCGCCGTCATCCGTTTCGAACAACGTCTGGGGAGTGGCGGCGGCTGCAGCATCGATTGGAAGGCGATGAGCCATCGGCAGGTCCATCGCCTGCACGGGGATGTTGCGAGGAGCGGCCCAGCGGAGAGCCTGCCATTCCGGAGAAAAGCGAGCGAGTGGATAAACGACGGAGCGCGCCGGCTCGTCAGCGGGATACAACAACATGGCGACAGGAGGCCGCAATTCCGCGTGGGCGGCGAACTCGAGCGCGGGTTGACTATCGGCGGGAGCTTCCAGCGCGATGGCATCCGGCTGCAGTTCATCGAGGGCCTGAATCAGGCTGCGGGCACAGCCGGGGCCATGATGACGAATTCCGAAGACATGCAGCGTCATGGGATCACACAGGGGAATGCGGTGGTCCTCAACCGAGCTGGTCTCTGCCGGCGCGGTACAGGTCTTTCCAGCCGTCCCGTTCCTTCACCACGGTCTGCAGATACTCCTGCCAGACGAGTTGATCCTGCACGGGATCTTTGATGATGGCACCTGTCAGGGCGGAAATCAGGTCGCCCGCTTTCAGGACTCCATCTCCATAGTACGCAGCCATCGACATGCCGCTGGAGACGACAGAAATGGCTTCGGCTGTGGAGAGTGTTCCGGTCGGTGATTTGAGCTTGGTGCGGCCATCGACGGTCAGTCCCTCGCGCAGTTCGCGGAAAATTGTCACGACCCGCTGGATCTCTTCGAGAGCCGGCTTTTCGGCAGGGAGCTCCAATGCCCGCCCCAGACGCTCGGCCCCCTGCTGGACAATCTGGACTTCACTTTCGAGTGAATCGGGGAGCGGCAGCACGACTGTATTGAAGCGTCGCATCAGTGCGCTGGAGAGTTCATTGACCCCTTTATCCCGATTGTTGGCGGTGGCGATGACGTTGAAGCCTTTAACCGCCTGCACTTCCGTATTGAGTTCCGGAATGGGGAGCGTCTTTTCCGACAGGATGGTGATGAGGGTATCCTGAACCTCTGTCGGGATGCGGGTCAGTTCTTCCACCCGAACGATGCGGCCGGTCCGCAGCCCGTTCAGCATCGGGCTCTCGACCAATGCCTTCTCGGAGGGGCCTTCCGCGATCAGCCGGGCATAATTCCAGCCGTAGCGGAGCGCCGATTCATCGGTTCCCGCAGTTCCCTGAATCAACAGCGTGGAAGTCCCGCTGATGGCTGCGGCGAGATGCTCACTCACCCAGGTCTTGGCGGTTCCGGGGATTCCATACAGCAGGAGCGCGCGATCGGTCGCCAGCGTCGCGATGGCGATTTCCATCAGCCGGGCGTGACCGATGTATTTTGGCGAGATTTCACTGCCGTCGTCGAGTTTGCCCCCCAGCAGATACGTTTTGACTCCCCACGGAGAGAGCTGCCAGCCAGGAGGCCGTTGTCGCGTGTCGACCCGCCGCAGCGCGGCGAGTTCCTCTGCAAACTGTTGTTCCGCGTGCAGCCTCAGGTGCTGCGGAGAAGTTTCAGGAGCCGTCACCACATCCTCCTTGCTGAATTCCGGGATTGGCCCGAAGTGGGAACGGATCAGTCACTCACCGGGAGACAGAGCCACGGCTGCCGGACGGCCGAAAGCTTGTTCAATTCCGCGGTGGCAGCCCGGACATGCCCTTCCCGTGTGCGGTGTGTCATGAATACGAGCGGGACAATCGGATATTCGTTCGTGGTGTCGGGCTCATTGGCTTCCTTCTGGATAACGGAAGCGAGGCTGATCTCGTTACGTCCCAGCACGTCGGCGATGTCGGCGATGACATGCGGCCGGTCTTCCACGAGAAAGCGGAAGTAGTACCGCCGTTCAATCTTCTCCGCCTGCTGCAGCGGAAAGGCATCGCTTGTATTCCAGAGTCCGAGTCGTTCAAAGTTGATGCGGGCCCGTCCGGCGGCAACATCGACCAGGTCGGCGACCACAGCGGATGCGGTGGCCATCTGCCCGGCACCCATGGCGGAGAACCACGCCTTGCCCACCGCATCGCCGGTCAGTTCGATCATGTTGTAGGGGCCGTCGACCTGTGCGAGCGGACGTTGATGGCGGATCAACGTGGGCTGCGTGTGCATCTCCAGATGGCCGTTGACCAGCTTCGCGGTCGCCAGCAGCTTGATGGCGTAGCCGAGTTCATCGGCGAAGTGGAGATCCATCAGGCTGAGTTCATCGATCCCCTGCACGGGGAATTCGTCCGGAGTGACCCGTCGTCGGAAGGCCAGTTGAGCGAGCAGTCCCAATTTTTGCGCTGCGTCGGTCCCTTTGACGTCCATCGAGGGGTCCGCTTCTGCATAGCCGCAGGCCTGCGCTTCCTGCACCGCACTCTCATAGGAGGCGTTTTGATGGAACATGCGGGTCAGGATGAAATTGCTGGTGCCGTTCACGATCGCCTCGAGCGATGTGATCTGATTCCCGGTCATTGTCTGTCCAATGGCGGCAATTATCGGGCAGCCCCCCGCCACCGCCGCTTCAAACGAAATCGATCGCTGCAGTCGGTGCGCGTCTGCGAACAACGTTTCTCCCTGCTGGCAGAGCAGAGCCTTGTTCGCGGTGACGACGTCTTTTCCGGCCTGCAGAGCCGCAGTCACCAGTTCTTGCGCGGGCTGAATTCCGCCGATCAGTTCGACAACGACGTCGACGTCGTCCGCCTGGGCCACAGACAGGGCATCGGTCGTCAACTGGACGCCGGGGACCGTCAGGTCGCGGGCTTTTTTGAGATCACGGACGGCGATGCGACGAATCTCGATCGGTCGACCCGCTCGTAATGTTGTCCGGTCGGCGTTGTCCGTCAGGATTCTGGCGACTCCTCCGCCAACAGTTCCAAATCCGATCAGTCCGACGCGCAGAGGGTGAGTCATGTCCGGGAAAACCAAGAGATGCGATGAGTCGAGTAGTCAGGGACATGAGCGTAACGGCAATCGACGTGCGGTTCCACGGTGAGATCAGGATCTCCGGCAGGCATTTTCGCCTGTCGTTACGGTTCCCCGGATTGCGATTCGAATTCGCTGTTGCAACGGCACGCGATGGATATGATGCGGTCGAAGCTGTTTGCCGGACCAACGGTTTCCGGACCACGTCTCATGCCGAAGTGGCTTGGGACCGGGAAGGAATCCCGATTCCCAGGTGATGGCCGGAAAGAAACGGTTTCGAGTGTTGCCCCAACTGACAGGAAGCGTCCCATGCTGCGTGCCAAAGTGTCGATGACGACAGCTGCATTGCAACTCCCCATTCGCCAGGCGCTGCAGACCGCGAGGGACTTCGGGGCGGACGGCGTGCAGTTGGATGTTCGTCACGAGATTTCGCGTCGAGAGTACGGCGAAACCGCCCGCAGGCAGTTGCTGCATTCCCTGAAGGAACTGGGTTTACAGGCCGCGTCCGCTCACTTTCCGCTGCGGAGCCCCCTGCACTGGCCCGAGCATCTGGATGAGCGGCTGGCCGCTGTCCGTTCTGCGATGGACCTGGCCGCTCAACTGAAGATCCGGCTGCTCACCCTGCGGATCGGTCGGCTTCCGGCTCAGGAAGAGGTTGCTGACTGGGAATTGCTGGTGTCGCTGATTTCGGACCTCGCGGGGCACGGAAACCGGGTCGGCGTGATTCCCTGCCTGATTCCGGCCGGAGATGCCGCCACGAACCTGATGGCACTCATTGACGGGGTGAAGACAGGCGCGGTGCAGGTCGACGGGGATCTGGCAGGCTGGGTGATCAATCGGCAACAGCCCATTCAGGAGCTGCGTGCGCTGCACAGCCATTTAGGACATCTGGAAATGCGGGATGCCATCCGCGAGATGGATGGGCCCGGGCGAGAAGTCCCGATCGGTCGCGGAGAGATTGACTGGGATGAGGTCGCTGCGCTGCTCGACGAGATGGAATATTCGGGCTGGCTGAACGTCAACCGGACCGCCGGTCGCGATCAGGCCGCTGACCTTGCTCGGGGGGTGCAGTACGTCCGGAATCTTTTCATCCCGGAGAGGTAACGCCTTCGATTCGGCGGCGGAAGTCTGCATTCAATCTGCCGTTGCCCTTGTGGGCGCAAACGTTCCCCGGATCAACGCTTGCGGTCATTTCCCGCCGCCCGTGGAGGGAGTCAGCGGGCCGCTTGGCTGGCGGCCCTTTGGAGAAGTTCGAGACGACCGCCCGTTTTTTGCTTGTTGACCCGCCGGACGCGCGGCACACTCGTTGCTGCTGGCTGTAACGGTCCTGCTTTGAAATCCGATCAGGCTCTGAGTCGCGATTGCGCTCGCCGATCAGCGATGTGAGCCGACAGAAGGAGTTGTCTCCATGTTTCGCACAGCGTTTACGCTCGGAGGCGTGCTTTTTGAGTTGGTCTCCTATGCCTCCGGGGCGGAGGTCGCCGGCAGTGCCGCAGTCGCTGGAGGAATTGTGACGTTCCTGCACGTTGTGATCACGAGTCAGTTTTTCACGGCGACCGTGGACCGAATTGCAGGTTGTTCACTGCCGGAAGTCACTCGGGGGTGATTCCCTCTGGCAGTGGCATTCAGTCCGTTGGCTGCTCCCGGTCTCGACCGGTTGATAGGGGGTTCCGTGACCGGACTGGGAAGCGCGTCTGGAAGCCGACCTTTCAGATCGGTGGGAAGATTGCAAGATGGCCCAGGGGGCCGAGGGAAATTTCTCAGCTTTCGTATCGGTGCAGGCTGATGTTCTTCCGGGGGCTCGTTGTTGAAACTCAGTCTCGACCGATTTGAATGAATTCGTGTCGCCTGAAGGCAAGAGTTGCCGTAACGATGCGGCGAGTGGCTAAGCCCCGATTGTTCGGAGGTTGGCGAGTGAATTCACTGGCCGGAGTCTCGTTTGACGTGCTGGCTACGTCCTCTCATTCCGGGTCACGTCGAGCCCACAGCCCGGTCCGAAATGGTGGTTCGGGGTAACGTATCAATGCGGGCTGGTTTGTTGGGGGTGCGAGGGTCATATCAGCCTCGATCAGTCTCACAAACAGAAATTGCGTTGCCAGACTCTGAAAAGATTCAAGGGCGACTTTCACTCTAAACGACTTCTCCTATTCTCTAGCGATGTGAGGCGACGATGCCACCGGTCGGCCCGTCGCTGTTCGGTTTTCCAGGGAGAGTTCGGGCTCAGCCCGACACTGACAAGAAGCGGAGCCTATGCCCCAGGTCTTTCACCCGAGCATGAACACGTTCGCTCGCGTGAGCATCTTTGGCGCGCTTTTCCTTGTGCTCGCGCTCGGGGGTGTCGTCGCAGCAGTTGCGCGTTCTCCATACTTGACAGAAGCCGGCGTGGTCCGCTCCCAGCCGGTCCCGTTCAGTCACCAGCACCACGTCGGTGACGTTGGAATCGACTGCCGTTACTGCCACAGATCTGTTGAAACGGATGCGTTTGCCGGCATTCCGGCGTCGCAGGTGTGCATGGACTGTCACTCCCAGCTGTGGGCCACCGCGCCGATGCTGGAGCCGATCCGGGCCAGCGTGCGTGACAACAAGCCGGTGGAGTGGACCCGGGTCAACGACCTGCCGGATTATGTGTACTTCCATCACGGCATTCACGTGAGTAAGGGCATTGCCTGTGAAACGTGCCATGGCCGCGTGGACAAGATGCCGTTGATGTGGCGAGAAAAGACGCTCCATATGACCTGGTGTCTGGATTGCCACCGCGAGCCTGAGAAATTTGTTCGGCCGAAAACCGATGTTCTGGCCTTTGGCTGGAAGCCGGATTCAGCAACTCCGAAGCCGTCCGAACTGGTCGACAAGCATCACATCACCAGTCAGACCAATTGCTCGGTCTGCCATCGGTAACAGAGAAGTCAGTCAGTAGGAAGCGAACGGCTGCCGAGTGGCAGTCCGATGACAGTCGCAAGGTCTTGAACATTCAATCGTCACGGGAATTCATGGTGTCGGACAACGGTCAACAGCCGGAAACTCCACGGAGCGAACCTCGCTTCTGGAGGTCGCTCGCCGACTGGGAAGGCGATCCCCAGTTTCTGTCGAGAGTGCGGCAAGAGTTTGCTCCGGGCGCGGAATGGTGGATCGACCAGCCGTCTCGCCGTGCCTTTCTGAAGCGGATGTCGGCGTCGTTCGCGCTGGCCGGTCTGACCGGCTGCGTGCGGCAGCCCAAGGAAGAGATTGTTCCTTACGTTCAGACTCCGGAAGATTTCGTTCCTGGTCAGACCCTGTTTTTCGCCTCCGCGATGGCACAGCCGGGCGGGGCGATCGGGATTCTGGCGCAGAGCCACGAAGGTCGGCCAACCAAGATCGAAGGGAATGCACTGCATCCCGCGAGCCTCGGTTCCACCGATACCTATGCTCAGGCGCACGTCCTGAACCTGTACGATCCGCATCGCTCCCGCGTGGTCCGCACCGGTGACCGGCTCAGCAACTGGCCTGACTTCACGGCCTCTCTGCAGCCTCACCTGGACGAACAGCGGGCACAAGGAGGCAGCGGCCTGCATGTGCTGACGCAGGGGATCATCTCTCCGACGCTGCAGAGCCAGTTACGGGCCTTCCTCGACCTGTATCCGCAAGCTCGCTGGTATCAGTATGACCCCAGCCTTTCGACCGAAGCTCCGCGCGGTGTCGAACTGGCGTTCAATACCAAAGCGACCCCCCACTACAAGCTGGCCGACGCCGATATTATTTTCTCCCTGGATGCTGATTTCCTGGGTGAAGGGGTCTCGCGCGTTCGTCTCGCACGCGAATTCGCCGCACGTCGCCGATATCTGAAGGGGGACGCCGCGAAAATGACGCGGCTCTATGTCGCCGAGACGACCCCCTCGATCACCGGAGCGAGTGCCGATCACTGGCTGCGACTGACTCCCGGACAGCTCAGCGGCGCGATTGTCGCCCTCGCGAAAGAGATTGGTCTGAATGTCGAGGCGATCTCTGTTGCCGCCGCAGATCAGCCCAGCGAAGCGACCTCGCATTGGATCAAGGTGCTGGCGGAAGATCTGAAGGCCGCCCGCGGACGGTCCGTGATCATTCCTGGCCCAGCCTTGCCGGCAGCGGTTCAGGCGTTGGTCCACACTCTGAATTCAGAGTTGGGCAATGTCGGTCAGTCCGTCACGTTCCACGAGCCAATTGACGCGGTTCCGAATGCCAAGCCCGGCACGATTGTGGAACTGGCCAAAGCCATCGACGATGGTCAGGTGGAAACCCTTCTCGTTCTCGGCTTTGATGCCGTCTACACGGCACCGGCAGAACTGAATCTGGCCGAGAAGATCCTGAAGGTGCCGTTCACTGTCCATTATGGACATTACGTGGACGAGACTGCGGCTGTCTGTGAATGGCATCTGCCGGCCACACATGAGCTGGAAGAGTGGAGTGACGTCCGAGGCGAAGACGGCACCGTCACGATCATTCAGCCGCTGATCGCGCCGTTGTATGACGGCCGCTCCCTGCACGAGCTGTTGAATCTGCTCGTGGGCAATGTGGATTCCTCGGGGCGTGATACCGTTGAGAAATACTGGCGGGAACAGTTTGGCGCCGATGCCGAAGCAAAGTGGAAAAAGTCGCTGCAGGACGGTGTGATTGCCGACACCGCGAGCAAGCCGGTCAATGTCACGCTGGCGGGGAACGCGGCCGAAGTCATCGCCCGGAACTGGATCAAGGAAACCTCCAGCGGAGAACTGTTCACTCTCGTCTTCCGGAACGACGTGAACTTGCTGGATGGACGGTTCTCAACCAATTTCTGGCTGCAGGAGCTCCCTCGCCCGATTTCGAAGTTGACCTGGGGAAATACCGCCTGGATCAGCCCGGCCTCCGCGGCGAAACTGAATCTGAAAAACGGCTCGCACATCGCCATCAAGCGGGCCGACATCACCGTCGAACTCCCTGTCTGGATTCAGCCCGGCCAGCCGGATGGCGTCCTGACCCTGTCCACTGGACACGGTCGGCAGATCGCGGAAGCCGACGTGGTCGGTGTGAACGTGAATCCGCTCCGTACGGTCGCCAACTGGTGGCAGAGTTTCGCGGAAGTGGAGTCCACCGGTCGTAAGACGGTGCTCGCAACGACTCAGGATCACCATCTGATGGAAGGGCGCGACCTCGTGCGGGTTGGCTCACTCCAGCAGTTGCAGGCAGATCCCGAGCATCCTGAATTCATGCATGTCGGGCACGGTCACTTCCCGCCCAAAGACAAAGAAGGCAATTACCCGACGCTGTATCCAGACCGTCCGGAAATTGGCCCGCAGTGGGGAATGTCAATCAATCTGGGAGCCTGCACCGGCTGCAATGCCTGTGTGGTCGCCTGTCAGTCCGAAAACAACATCCCGGTGGTCGGTGCCGATCAGATCCGCCGCGGCCGGGAAATGCAGTGGCTGCGAATCGACAGCTACTTTGCGGGCGAACCGGAGTCGCCGGAGATTTATCATCAGCCGGTCACCTGCATGCACTGCGAACACGCACCGTGCGAGCCGGTCTGTCCGGTCGGTGCGACGACGCACAGCGATTCCGGTCTCAACGAGATGACCTACAACCGCTGCATCGGGACCCGCTACTGCTCGAACAACTGCCCGTACAAGGTGCGACGGTTCAACTTCCTCGACTTCCGCACGGAAACGAAGGAAGAGCCGGTGCTGCAACTGCTGCAGAATCCGAATGTCACTGTCCGCAGCCGCGGCGTGATGGAAAAGTGCACATACTGCGTGCAGCGGATTAATAGCGTTCGCATCAACGCGAAGATTGAAGACCGCGAGATTCGCGATGGCGAGGTCGTCACTGCCTGCCAGGCAGCCTGCCCCAGTCAGGCGATCGTCTTCGGTAACGTGGCCGACAAGACAAGTGAAGTGGCTGCCCGTAAGGCGGACCCGCTGAACTACGGTTTGCTGGAAGAACTGAATACCCGTCCCCGGACGACATATTTGGCTGCTGTGAAGAATCCTAATCCCAAACTCGTCCCGGTCGCGACGGCCAAGGAGCATGGATGACGACTGAAACCCATCCGACGCACGCTCCGGAACCGTCATCGATCCGTTCCGTTTCCGACCAGATCAGCGCGATCGTCCTGAAAGAGGGTGTTCATCGCGGCTGGGTCCTGGGGCTGATGCTGTCGTTTTCACTGGTGATGCTGCTCCTCGTGAGCATCACATACCTGTTCGTGGAAGGTCTTGGCATCTGGGGGATTAACGTTCCCGTCGGCTGGGGCTTCGCTATCGTCAACTTTGTGTGGTGGATCGGCATCGGCCACGCGGGAACCCTGATTTCCGCGATCCTGCTGCTGTTCCGGCAGGAGTGGCGGACCTCGATCAACCGCTTCGCCGAAGCGATGACCCTGTTCGCCGTCGCCTGTGCGGGGATCTATCCGCTGCTGCACATTGGTCGTCCGGAATATGCCTACTGGCTGTTCCCCTATCCGAGCACCATGGGAACCTGGCCGCAGTTCCGCAGCCCGCTGGTCTGGGACTGTTTCGCGGTTTCTACCTACGCCAGCGTCTCCGCGATGTTCTGGTATATCGGTCTGATTCCCGACCTCGCGACTCTGCGTGACCGGGCAAAGAGCAAGATCCCCCAGTACATTTACGGCGCATTGGCCATGGGCTGGCGCGGTTCTTCCCGTCACTGGAAGCGCTATCAGGATGCCTACCTGTTGTTGGCCGGACTGGCCACGCCGCTGGTGCTGTCGGTGCATACGATCGTGAGTTTTGACTTTGCCGTCGGTCAGCTGCCCGGCTGGCACGCGACGATCTTTCCGCCGTACTTCGTGGCCGGTGCGGTGTACTCCGGCTTTGCGATGGTGCTGACGCTCGCGATTCCGCTGCGTTACGTCTATCGCCTGCACGCGTTCATTACGGATCGGCATCTCGACAACATGTCGAAGGTGATGCTGGCCGCCGGCCTTATCGTGGCTTACGGCTACCTGATGGAGCACTTTGTGGCGTGGTACAGCGCTCACAGCTTCGAAGAGTTCATGATTACCAACCGGATGTTCGGTCCGTACGCCTGGTCTTACTGGTCGCTGATGATCTGCAACATTGCGATTCCGCAGCTGCTGTGGTGGGGCAAGGTTCGCACCAATCCTTACGCCTTGTTTGTGATTGCAATCATCATCAACATCGGGATGTGGCTGGAACGGTTCGTGATCATCATCACCAGTCTGCATCGCGACTTCCTCCCGTCGTCGTGGGGGATGTACTACCCGACGTTCTGGGACTGGTCGACCTACATCGGCACGATGGGCCTGTTTGGAACCCTGCTGTTTGTGTTTATCCGGGTGCTGCCGATGATCTCGATCTTCGAGATGCGGGAACTGGTCCATGAGGCAGAACAATGACAGCAGCAAAAGAATCACCCAAAACATACGGGCTTCTGGCAGAGTTCAACGACAGCGAGTCGCTGATCCATGCCGCCCGCACCGTGACCGAAAAGGGTTACGTGAAGGTCGAAGCCTATACGTCGTTCCCGATTGAGGAACTGTCGAACGCGTTGAATTTTCGCCGCTCGGGACTGCCGCTGGTGGTGCTGATTGGCGGGATCCTCGGCTGTGCCGGGGGGTATTTCATGCAGTACTGGCTGTCGGTTCACGAATATCCGCTGAACATTGGCGGACGCCCGAACCACAGCTGGCCGGCCTTTATTCCGGTAACCTTCGAGTTGACCATTCTCGTCGCCGCACTGTCGGCGGTGCTCGGAATGCTGGCTCTCAACGGCCTGCCCCGGCCGCACCATCCGTTGTTTGCGATTCCCCAGTTTGAACGTGCAAGTACCGACGGCTATTTCCTCGGCATCCAGGCGATCGATCCGCTGTACGATGAAGAGGCGACAGCCGCTCTCCTTCGTGACCTTCAGGCAAAGGAAGTGATTCATGTTCCGATGTCTGAATGATTCCAGTGGCCGCGTGAAATCGGGAGTCGAACGCGTGAGTGTCCCAGTGCTGAAGAGCACGTTCCGCCGCTTGCAGTTGCCGGCCATTCTGGGAATGTCCCTGATGTGTCTCGGCTGCGTGCAGGAGATGGCGAATCAGCCTCGCGTCGACGTGATGGAGCCGAATCCCGTTTTTCAGGAAATCCCTGAGACACGCGAACCGGTGCCGGGAACGATTGCTCGAGGACGGAATATCGAAGTCAATGCGTTCACCACGGGAAAAGACGGGAACGAGCTCGTCACCAAGATCCCTGCTCCGGTCACCGAAGAGCTGATCAAGCGGGGCCAGAGTCGTTACGGAATTTTCTGCCAGCACTGCCACGGTCCGGCCGGAAATGGCGATGGCATGGTGGTTCAGCGAGGCTTCCCTGCTCCTCCCAGCTATCACAGCGAGCGCGTGCGGTCGCTGTCTGATGGGAAGATTTTCCAGTCGATCACAGAAGGCTTCGGACGGATGCCGGCCCTCGGCAAACGAATCAGCCTGGAAGACCGTTGGGCGATTGTTGCCTACGTCCGTGCGTTGCAGTTGAGTCAGAACAGCCATCTCGAGGCTCTACCGGCTCAGGCGACGACGACGGCGCCCGCAGAAGAGAAATCACACTAGACCAGGTGTTTCCCCGAAACATCGACTCTTAATCAAACTAAGTGAATGACTGAACTTCGCTCACAATCTGACACAAGCCCCCTGGTGCCGGCGACCGGTCCCCTGACCATTGTCGCTCTCGCAGCGGCAGGAGTCGGCTTGCTGGGCATGTTTCTCAAGCCCGAAGCCTTCTGGGCCGGTTACCTCGTGGCTGCCCTGTACTGGCTCGGTGCCTCACTGGGCTGCCTGGGCATTGCCCTGATCCACCGGACCTCCGGCGGACGCTGGGGACGCGCAATCGGACGCCAGCTGTACGCCGGTGTCGGCTCGACCTTTTTCGGTCTGCTGGCAGTGGCACTCGTGGCGGTCGGTTCCAAGCACCTGTTCCCTTGGGCGGTGCATGATCAGGCTCATCATGACCTGAATCACCATCAGCAGATTTACTTTTCCACTCCGTTGCTGCTGGGACGATTTATCGGGTTCAGCGCGCTGTGGCTACTGACCGGAGCTGCCTTGATCCGCCGCTACCGGCAGACCGCTGGCGACCCGAATACCCCGGTCAATGCCGGAATCGCCCCCCCGTCGCTGCTGCTGTTCTTCATCACGACCAGCTTCTTTATCTTCGACGCGGTTCTGTCGTTGACGCCCGGCTGGTCGTCCTCGCTGTTCCCGCTCATTCAGCTGATGAGCTACGGTATCACCGCGATGGCGATCTGCATCATCGTCCGGACCCGGACACTGCCGGTGCAGAATCCGGATCAGATCCGACTGACTCACGACCTCGGCAACCTGCTGATGGCGTTCAACCTGCTGTGGACTTACCAGGCATTCTCTCAGTACCTGATCATGTGGTCGGGGGACCTGCCGCAGGAAGTCGACTGGTACCTGCAGCGACGGACACCTGTCGGGGGAATGGTTTCCATCGGCCTGTTCCTGTTCCACTTTGTGATTCCGTTCGGCCTGCTCCTCTCGCGCGATCTAAAGAAGAATCCGCGTGCTCTGGCAGGCGTGGCGCTGCTGCTGATGGTGATGTGCCTCGTCGACAATGCCTGGACAATCCTCCCCTCCTGCCATACCTCGCAGGGACTGGCGATCCTGTTCATGCTGACCAACTGGATTGGTCTGGGGGCGGGCTGGATTCTGGTTTTTAATCGCAAGTATCTGTCACTGCCGGTCTCTCTGGTTCCGGCAGGCGGACACGGACATAGTCATGCGTCTGGCACGGCACATTCGGCGGGAGGTGCCCATTGAACGGTCCTGAAGCTCTCGAAGAGTTCCGCGGAACCTCTTCTGGTAAATTGAGTATAAAAGCGGTCGTGGTCACGCTCGCTTCACTTTTAGCCCTGGTCACTGTGTCGCTCGGCCTGATGTGGGGTTTTGAGCAACTGCTGAAACCAGTGTTGGCCCACAAACAGCCTGTCGAACTTCGGACCTCTCCTTCAAGACCGGCGTTGGCTCCACTGGACCCGTTTCAGCAGCAGCAACGCAAGGCTTATGAAGAGGCACAGCGGAAGTTGTTAACCAGCTACGGCTGGATTGATGAAAAGCAGAAGATCGCACACATCCCGATTGAACAGGCGATGAAAGAGATCGTCGAGCAATACGGAAAATCGAAATGAGAACTCGCGGCGGCAGTTTGTTCACTCCTGGCGGAGTCATCCCCGTCTGCCTGCTGGCAGTGCTGGTGATGTCTCGCGTGGGAGTTGCGCAGCCTGCGTCACCCGCGTCCGAGATTGGGTTCGACCAGCACCTCGGTGCACAGATTCCGCTGGAGCTGGAGTTCCAGAATTCCAGCGGTGAGAAAGTCCGGCTCGCGGACTATTTCGGTAAGAAGCCGGTGATCATCACTCCGGTCTATTACAAGTGCCCGATGCTGTGCAGCCTGGAACTGAACGGTCTGGTGCGTTGCCTGCGGGCGATGAAACTGGACGTCGGCAAGGACTTTGACATTGTCACGGTGAGTATCTCTCCGGAAGAGAAGTCACCGCTGGCGAACCAGAAACGAAAACAGTATCTCGCTCAGTATGGACGGGAAGGGGCCGAAAATGGCTGGCACTTCCTGACCGGTGAGCAGGAACCGATTACCAAATTGTGCGAGACGGTCGGCTTCAAAAGTAAATTTGATCCGGCGACTCAGCAGTATGCACACGCCGCCGGGATTGTGATCTGCACCCCCGAAGGCAAAATTTCGCGGTACCTGTTCGGTGTCGAATTCGTACCGCGCGACCTGCGGCTGGCAATTGTCGAGTCGTCGAAGGGGACGGTCGGCACGCTGACTGATCAGGCGATGTTGTTTTGTTACATGTATGATCCGACACGCGGCAAGTATGGACTGGCAATCTTGAACATCATTCGCACGGGAGGGGTCGTGACCCTCTTGGCACTGGTCACGGGGGTTTATCAGATGCTCCGTCGCGAGCGCCTGACGTCACAGCCGCCGAAGGTTGCGGCGGGAGCGTCATATGGATAAGCGGCAGTTTCAATTCTTTCCTGAGCAGGCATCGACGTTCGCCAAGGACGTGGACGTGCTCTACGGGTTTCAGGTTGCAGTCACGATCTTTTTCACGCTGCTGATCTGCGCGTTGATCCTCGGCTTCGGGATCTATTACCGGCGCGGATCAAAGGCGAAGCGTGGCAACCAGTCGACCAGCACGCTGATGGAACTGATGTGGGCCAGTGTCCCGCTCGTTCTGTCGATGACGATGTTCGCCTGGGGAGCCGTGATTTTCTATCAGGAACAGGTCCCCCCGCCGAATACCCTCGACATCGAAGTCGTGGGGAAGCAGTGGATGTGGAAGGCCCAGCATCCGGGTGGCATGTCGGAAATCAATTCCCTGCACGTGCCGGCTGGTCAGCCGATCCGTCTGCGGATGGTGAGTGAAGACGTGATTCACAGCTTCTTTGTGCCGGCATTCCGCGTGAAGCAGGACGTCCTTCCGGGCTATTACACACAAATGTGGTTCCAGGCGACCAAGCCGGGAGACTACCACCTCTTCTGTGCGGAATACTGCGGGACCGATCACTCCCTGATGAAGGGAACGGTCACCGTGATGGAACCGACCGAATACGCCCGCTGGCTTTCCGGTTCGACCAACGATCCGCCAGCCGTCGCCGGACAGAAGCTGTTTGAGCGGTACCGCTGCAATACCTGCCACAAGTCTGAGGGAGGCGGCAACGGCCCCTCTCTCGTCGGCCTGTATGGCCGCGTGGAGCCGCTCGCCGGTGGCAAGACGATTGTCGCCAATGAACAGTATCTTCGCGACTCGATCCTGAATCCGCAGAAGCACATCGTGGCTGGCTTCCAGCCGCTGATGCCTTCCTTCCAGGGACAGATTAACGAGTCGGAAGTGCTCGCGCTGATCGCCTACATGAAGACCCTGAAGACTGCCGAAGCAGACGCACCGGTCAACGCGACGCCGGACGCCAAAGAATAATTCACCCGGTCCGACGGGCCGCTGCCAAACAAAGATATTCGATCGTGAAACGGAATTATCTCAACGCGGATTACAACGTCTGGTCCTGGTTTTTTACCGGCGACCATAAACGTATCGCGATTATGTACCTGATCAGCATCACGCTGTTCTTCTTCCTCGGAGGAGCGGCAGCGGTGTTGTTTCGTCTGGAACTGATGACTCCCAAGGGAGATTTCGTCATTCCGGAAACCTACAACAAGCTGTTCACGCTGCACGGCGTGATCATGGTCTTCTTCTTCCTGATTCCGGCCGTGCCTGCGGTGCTGGGCAACTTCCTGATGCCGATGATGATCGGTGCCCGCGACCTGGCATTCCCCAAGCTGAATCTGGCCAGCTGGTACATTTTCATGCTCGGGGGGCTGTTCACGATCTGGGCGATCCTCACCGGGGGTGTGGATACCGGGTGGACGTTCTACACCCCGTATTCCAGTACCTACGGGAATACGAGTGTGATGGCTGCGGCACTGGGCGTGTTCATTGTCGGATTCTCGTCGATTCTGACCGCGTTGAACTTCATTGTGACCACACACACGATGCGGGCTCCCGGGTTGAGCTGGTTCCGCCTGCCGCTGTTCGTCTGGGCGAACTATGCCACGAGTTTGATTGTGATTCTCGGGACTCCGGTGCTGGCGATCACCGTCGTGCTGGTAGGGATCGAGCGTTTCTTCCGCGTCGGGATTTTTGATCCGGCACTCGGAGGCGATCCGCTGTTGTTTCAGCATCTGTTCTGGTTCTATTCCCACCCGGCGGTGTACATCATGCTGCTGCCGGCCATGGGCGTGGTCAGCGAACTGGTCGCCTGCTTCTCCCGGAAGAAGATCTTCGGCTACAAGTTTATCGCGTACTCCAGTCTGGCGATCGGTGCCCTCGGCTTCGTGGTCTGGGGCCACCATATGTTCGTCAGCGGTCAGTCGATGTACGCCGGGTTCGTGTTCTCGTTCCTGAGTATGCTGGTCGCTGTTCCGTCGTCGATCAAAGTGTTTAACTGGACCGCGACCCTGTACAAGGGGAACGTGATCTGGAACACGCCGATGCTCTACGCCCTCGGGTTTATCGGGTTGTTCACCATTGGCGGACTGACCGGACTGTTCCTGGCGACACTGGCTGTCGACGTGCACGTGCACGACACCTACTTCGTGGTGGCCCACTTCCATTACATTATGGTGGGGGGAGCCGTGATGGGTTACCTTGGGGGGATTCACTTCTGGTGGCCCAAGATGACCGGCCGGATGTATCCGGAAGCGTGGGGACGTTTCTCCGCGATCCTGATTTTCTTCGGATTCAACCTGACCTTTTTCCCGCAGTTCCTGTTGGGATACCTGGGGATGCCGCGGCGGTATCACGCCTATCCCGAAGAGTTCCAGGTTCTCAACGTCATGTCGACTGCCGGGGCTTCGATTCTGGGAATTGGATACCTGCTGCCGCTGGGGTACCTGCTCTGGTCGCTCAAGTTCGGACCGAAGGCGGGTGACAACCCCTGGGATGCGGCCGGATTGGAATGGAAGTCCGAATCACCTCCAGTGACCGAGAACTTTACGACCATGCCGGTCGTCGATTTCGAAGTGTATGACTACGAGCCACGCAAATCCGAGCCGGAACACCATCAGGATCTGAAGCACGCCGGTTCGTAATGTTCGGCTCCTGGCCGCAGTGTGGCAGACATCAAGCTGCCGCTGCGGAGAGGGGACAGAGTCAACTCCAGTTTGAATCAACCGGAAACGTCAGGTGCACCGGAACCGGGTGATCCCGGCAGCTCCCACGAGCCACCCTGAGAAAGTGAAACTTTCACGAATGACTTCCAACGCACATTCCCCACATCTGGTACACCAGTTCGATGATCTGCAGCAGCAACGGCTCGCTGCGACACTCGGAATGTGGTCGTTTCTCGTCACCGAGATCATGTTCTTCGGAGCGATGTTTCTCGGCTATGCCGTCTATCGCTTCTGGTATCCGGAAGCCTGGGACCTGGCCAGCCGTCATCTCGATCTCGTTCCGGGGACGATTAATACCATTGTGCTGCTGGCGAGCAGTCTGACGATGGCCCTCGCCGTGCACTGGAGCAAGCATGACGACGCCCCCCGCACGCAGAAGTTTCTGCTGGCGACCATCGGGCTCGCCTTCGTGTTCCTGTTGATCAAGGCCTACGAGTATCACCACAAATGGGCCGACCATCTCGTGCCGGGACCCTATTTCAAATGGCACGGGTCCACCGACCTGCATGGGCACCCGATTGCCAACCCTGAAGCGCTGCAGCTGTTCTATTCGTTCTATTTCGTCATGACTTCCTGGCACGCCATTCACATGGTGATCGGCATCTGCATTCTGGCGCTGCTGTGGTGGCAGAGCCGGCGGGGCAAGTTCCACCAGGGTTACAACGTTTCCATCGAGAATACCGGCCTGTATTGGCACTTCGTCGACATTGTCTGGGTCTTTCTGTTCCCCCTGCTCTACCTGATCGACCGGACCTAGAGCAGGTCATATTGCCAGTGCCCTCGTAGAACTCGATTCGTTAAAACAAGGTTCTGCGTGGCGAGGACAGATCAGCCAGAAATCAGATTGCTCTTACCATGTCACACGATTCGACCATGCATTCCAGTTCTTCCCATTCCGACGCTCATGGTGATCCGCATCATCATCTGCGAGCCTACTATGCCGTGTTCGCCGCCCTGATTCTGCTGGTGGGAGTGACGATCGGCGTGTCGATGATTCCGATGGGGAAGCTGGCGGCGGTGATTGCTCTGGCGATTGCGACGTTCAAAGCCGTGCTGATCGTGCTGATTTTCATGCACGTCAAAGACGAGATGCCGCTGATCCAGGTGTTTGCCTTTGGCGGATTCTTCTGGCTGGTCTTCCTGTTCATGTTTGTGTTCAGCGATTACGCGACCCGGAACGTCATGCATGCCTATCCGCAGGTGACTCGTTCTGCAGCCGAGGCGCCCGATGATCCGTCCGTGACAGCGGAACATTGATCTCGCCTCATCGAGCACGATACCACGCAGACTCGCCGTACTGTGCAGTTAACGTTTGAGCGCGTGTGCTGTGTCACCAGTCGCCAATCTTGGAATCGCAGAATGTCACTGGGCAGTGTGTTCGCAGCGGGTGCACTTGGTCGACGGCAGCCGAAGGATGCGGCATAATCTTCTGCCATGAGCAGCATCCTCGGAATCTCGGCCTATTACCACGATTCCGCAGCGGCATTGATTCAGGACGGCCGGATTGTGGCCGCGGCTCAGGAAGAACGCTTCACGCGAAAAAAGCACGATGCGGCATTTCCGTCACGTGCTGTCGATTACTGCCTGCAGGCGGGCGGCATTTCAGTCTGTGATCTCGACTATGTCGGCTTCTATGAAAAGCCGCTGCTGAAGTTCGATCGTCTGCTGGGGACGTATCTCGCTTATGCTCCGGCAGGGTTTCGCTCCTTCGCCAAGGCGATGCCGGTCTGGCTGCGGGAGAAGCTGTTTCTCAGGCGGAATCTGCTGAAGTCGCTCGGGCACGGCTATCGTCGCAGAATCATCTTTCCGGAGCATCACCAGTCGCACGCAGCGAGTGCTTTCTTCCCCTCCCCGTTTGAGGAAGCAGCCATCCTGACGGTCGATGGGGTCGGGGAATGGGCGACAGCCACATTCGGTGCGGGGCGGGGCAATCGGATTGTGCTGCAGCAGCAGCTGAAGTTTCCGCATTCTCTGGGGATGTTGTACACCGCGTTTACGTACTATTGCGGCTTCCGGGTGAACTCGGGCGAGTACAAGTTGATGGGACTGGCTCCCTATGGACGCCCCGAGTATGCCGATCTGATCCGGAAGCGGCTGTTGAATCTGCGGGAAGACGGGTCCTTCCGCATGGAGATGAGCTACTTCAATTACTGCCAGGGTCTGACCATGACCTCGGCGAAGTTTCACAAGCTGTTTGGCCGCCCGCCGCGCGACCCCGAATCGCAGCTGGAACAGTTTCATATGGATCTGGCCGCTTCGATTCAGGTGGTCACGGAAGAGATCCTGCTGAGAATGTGTGCCCATGTGCAGCGCGCAACCGGGATGAAGAATCTCTGCCTCGCGGGAGGTGTGGCGCTCAACTGCGTGGCGAATGGACGCATCCTGCGGGAAGGTCCCTTCGAGCAGATCTGGATTCAGCCCGCTGCGGGAGATGCCGGCGGTGCACTCGGTACGGCCCTGTTCATCCATTATCAACTGCTGGGGCAGGAGCGCAGCGGTTCCGCGCGAGATCATCAGCAGGGCTCGTATCTGGGCCCGGCTTACACCACAGCGGAAGTGCGTGCTGCGCTCGACCCGCACGGTGCTGTCTATCGGGTCTATGAACAGGAAGACGAACTGCTGAATGCCGTCGTCGATCAGTTGGTGCAGGAAAAAGTTGTCGGCTGGTTTCAGGGGCGGATGGAGTTCGGTCCGCGGGCACTGGGGGCACGGAGTATTCTCGGCGACCCGCGCAGCCGGTCGATGCAATCGGTGATGAATCTGAAGATCAAGTTCCGCGAATCGTTTCGCCCCTTCGCACCAGTGGTTTTAAAAGACCGGGCCCCGGAATTCTTTGATGTGTCCCCCGGCTACGACAGCCCTTACATGATGCTCGTTGCGCCGGTGCATGCACGCCAGCGTCTGCCGGTTGACGAAAAATCGCAGGGTCTGTTCGGGATCGAACTGTTGCTGCAGCCCAGATCAAACATTCCGGCAGTCACACACGTCGACTATTCCGCGCGAATCCAGACTGTCGATGGGGTCGACCACCCGCGCTATTACCGGCTGCTGCAGGAGTTCGACCGGCGCACAGGCTGTGCCGTGCTGGTGAATACCAGTTTCAATGTGCGGGGAGAACCGATCGTCTGCACGCCCGAGGAGGCCTATCAATGCTTTCTCAATACAAATATGGATGCGCTCGTTCTGGAGAACTGTCTGCTGTTGAAACAGGAGCAGCCGGAGCGCAACGGGGCGAATTCCGCGGAATACCTCGCCCGCTTTGCACTCGATTGATTTTCGCCCCCTCGTGAGAAACCGATCATGATCGAGTTGAAACTGAATCCGACCGACCGGGAGCTGCGGGTCTTCGCGGTAGGGCTGGTTCTCTTCGCCGTGTTGGTGTGCGGAATTCACGGATATCGACACGGCAACTGGCAGCCGTTGTGGATACTGGGACCGCTGGCATTGCTGCTGGCAGGGGTTGGACTCGCCGTTCCGCGTGCGATCCGCTGGCTGTATGTCGCGTGGATGGTGGCCCTCTTCCCCATTGCCTGGGTGACATCGACGCTCTTGCTCGCGCTCGTCTTTTTTGGGGTGTTGATGCCGATTGGCTGGCTCCTCAAGTGGACTGGAAGACAGCCGCTGCCGCTGCAGAATGAGTCAGCACGGGAGACCGACTGGGAGCCAGTTCCCCAACGGGAGGAAAGCCCGGAACGCTACTTCCGGCAGTTCTAGAGCAGGTTGCTCTGTCCAGTCCCCGCGCAGCAAGCGTTTCGTTTGATGAAATGCTCATTTTCGCGTGGCGAGAAGGGGGCAATCAAAGGTCAAAAGGCTCTCAGTGCCTCGAACCACGGATTTCTCGTTGGCAATCCGCCCGTGCTCCCCCTGTTCAGTGCGACGTCTCGCTTCGGTCGAAGCGGATTCGCAGCGGTGACGCCGCCCTGTTTCTTCCGACTCTCCGGCAGAATTTGCCGCTGGTGCATGATAGGGGACACAGGCGAATCCGAAGCTGGGAACTCTGCGCCGTTCTGTTGGCAATGTGGGGAACGGGAGTGCTCGTACAGGCGCCAAAACCGGAAAAGTTTCTCCAAGTTGTCGATGCGGCACAGCCGATACATCCGATACGGAGCGATGGCTCGCGCTGCTGCAGCGGAGCGCGATTTCATCGGCGGCCCAAGCTCGACCAGGACGGACATTATGAATCGTTGGACCACCGGCATTTTCTTGGCGCTCGGGAGTTTGGCTCCCACCGTTTGCCCGGCGCAAGGTCCGTGGGCCCCGCCCGGTGTCCAGCAATCGGGCTACCACAGCATGATCGACTCCGGGCCCGCTTACCCGCAGGCCTGGGGAGCACCTCAATACTGCCCACCCGGCAATGCTGAACAGGTGATGGCACAGCTCGTTCCCGGCGGCCCCTACTGCTACGACACCGATTCCCGGGCTCATCTCGATTTCAGTGAAGCGATGGCGGGCAGCTACTTCCGGCTCGACTATCTGCTCTGGGATATTACCGACGGCAAAGGAACTCTGCTGGGGGCTCCCGTCAGCTCCAGTGCCGATCTGAGCGGACAGGATCGAAACAATCGACTCCCCGCTGTCGACCCGATCACGGGACCACGGGCGTTGACGTCCGCCATCGTCCCCAGCATTGGAGAAGCCAGCAAAAATGACCTGAACGGCCTGCGTGCCACGCTCGGCGTGCCGATGGTCAACGGTGTTCTCGAAGCGGAAATCTTCACCCTGCAACAGGCCGAGTGGAACCGCTCCATTTACCCTTTCGTCGATCAGCCGTTCTCAGGTCTGACCGACACGCAGATCGGTGCGACAACTCTGCTCAACAACGGAGTACCGGTTGCCAACCGGATGATCCTGTACAGTCAGGACTACCACGCAAGCCTCAAATCGGACCTGTGGGGAACAGAAGGAAACTGGGTGTTCAATCCGTTCACTCCCAATGTTCCCCTGGAATGGTCAGGTATTGTCGGGTTCCGGTATCTGCAGCTGAAAGACCAGTTGCGGATTAACGGAACAGACATTCCGGATCCCGTGAACGACCCGACGAATGCATTGAATCACGAGATCCTGTCGTTGGCCCGTAACCAGATTTTTGGACCACAGATCGGTTTGCGCGCGACGACCACCGTCAGCCGCCTGCAGCTGTTCTCCGAACTCAAGCTGATTGCGGGGATCAACCGGGTCAGTGATTCCGTACACACCGAACAGATCTTCAGCTCGACAGAAGCGAATGTGACCGATGCCGACACCGTTACCCGCTTCGCCCCGATGCTGGATCTGTCTGTCTACGGCAAGTTCCAGATGAACGATTACCTGACGATCTTCGCCGGTTACGACTTTCTGATCGGCGGCGGGTTTTCGCGTTCTTACAATAACATCGATTACAACTCGCCAGGTTCGGTCACAGCCCCTTCCCTGCTCGGCCTGAAGCATGAGAAAGACTCCTTCATGGCACACGGTCTGACCCTCGGGGGGGAACTGACCTGGCGATAAGCCATCACCCCTCAACGTTCGGTCCCCTCCTGTCGGGATGTTGGTTCCGGCAGAAGGGTTGCCTCTCAACAATCGAAGCGTTCATCCGTTACACTGCACAGGTCTGATGAAATTCAACCTCTGTCTGTGTGACTGTGCCGGATATGGAAATTCGCGAATTCGCCGAACAGGTCTTACTCTCGGCTGAAATCGACACCAAGCTGACGAGTCCACCCTGGCCGCTCACGGATCATGAGCCCGGTGCTCCCCGGCGATTTCCCGAACCTGTCCGTCCTGCCAATCTGCAGTTCGCGCCCCGCAGAACGGCGCCGGCTCTCCCCTCTCCCGAATCGCTGAAAGCGGAGGGGAAGCGTGCGATCGCGCATCACATCATGGCCAATCATGAGCTACAGGCACTTGAGGTGATGGCCTGGACGCTGCTCGCTTTTCCGGAAAGTCCCGCTGAGTTTCGTCAGGGGGTCAGTCGGATCATGCTCGATGAGCAACGTCATACCCGTATGCACATGGAACGTGCTGCCCGGCTGGGAGTAACGTTTGGCAGCCTGCCGGTGAACTGCTACATCTGGAAGAAGGCACTGTCGTTTACTTCGGTGCTCGATTATCTCGCGGGGTTGCCACTCGTTTTTGAAGGGGCGAACCTCGATCACACGCTGGAACTGGCTACCGCCTTCAGCGCCGCCGGAGATGAGCGGAGCGCAGCGCTGATGCGTGTGATCCACCGGGATGAAATCGAACATGTCCGCTTCGGCATCCACTGGCTGCGAACGTTGAAGCCGGACGGTCTGTCTGATTGGGAAGCCTTCGAACGGCATCTCCATTGGCCACTCCGCCCCGCGAAATCGCGGGGGCGACAGTTTCAGCGGGACGCCCGCAAGGCAGCGGGTCTAGACGACGATTTCATCCGTCGCCTGGAAGATGTCGATCTATCGGAGCTCTAAGGCAGATGTGTGCGTGACTCGCTCCCGCACTCCCACGACAGGGGTTTCGTGTTGTCAGGAGCAGGGCTTTGTGCGCCGACGCCGGCCGCTGCTGCCACAGACTGCAGATTCCGATAGAATTCTCTCACAAGTTTCAGAAATCGTGGGAGTACGCTGATGTCACTGCGGGGACGTGAAATTCTGGTGGGAGTCTCTGGCGGCGTGGCTGCCTATAAGACGGCCGATCTCGTCAGCAAACTGGTGCAGCTGGGCGCGGGCGTGTCTGTCGTGATGACCCACTCCGCACACCGGTTCATCGGGCCCACGACGTTCGAGGCGTTGACCAACCGCCCTGTCTACACCGAGCTGTTCGAACCCAAGGAGCATTTCCTGGGCGAACATATCGGGCTGGCGCGGCGGGCTGAGTTACTGGTGATCGCTCCCGCGACAGCCAATGTGATCGGGGCCCTTGCCCATGGTCTGGCCGATGATCTGTTAACGACGCTCGCTCTGGCGGTCACCTGTCCGGTGCTGGTCAGTCCCGCCATGAACAACGAGATGTGGTCCAAACCGGCGGTTCAACGCAACATTCAGCAGCTGCGTGGTGACGGTGTACTGATCGCCGGTCCGGGGGAAGGCTGGCTCAGCTGTGGGGTGCGTGGCCCTGGTCGAATGCTGGAACCGGCCGAACTGCTGCAGCAGATCGAAGGGCTGTTCGCACCGCAAGTCTGATCGGCGGTGGTGTCTCAGGACCGGGGACGATTCGGTTCCACGAGCGCGCCGTAGAATTCGGGGCGTCGATCGAGGAAGCGATGCACCGCCTTCTCGATGGGAGGCCGACCGACCCACTTGTCGCGCGACAGCGCCGGGTCGATCTCCGCGTACAGAACCGTCTCTTCCACTCCCGCCTTTTCCGTGAGCAGCTGTCCTGATGGTCCGACAATCTGGCTGCCACCGATGAAGCGAAAGCCGGCCTCTTCCCCGACCCGGTTACAGCCGGCGAAATAGACCTTGTTCTCGAGCGCACGGGTCCTCAGCACATGGTCCACCATGCCATCGGCACCCGTGGGGAAATTCGTAGGGAGTGCAATCAGGTCGGCACCCTGCAGCGCCAGAGCTCGGATCATCTCGGGAAATGCCGAGTCGTAACAGATCGCGATCCCGACCTTGACTCCCAAAATTTCATGGACCGCAAACGGCTCGGTCCCTTCGGACGCGAAGCGATCGATTCCCAGGCCCGGCAGATGGACCTTGCGGTAGTTCGCGACGAGTCCTTCCCCGCCGACGAGCGCGGCAGCGTTGTACACGCTGCTCCCGTTCTCTTCGAGGAGCCCGAAGAGTGCGTAGCCGCCAATCTCCGCCAGCACCTGTTGAAACTGCTGTGTGGCCGGCCCGGGAACCGCCTGCGCAAAGGGTCGACCCTGCTCCAGCGAGTCAAAGCAGTAGCCGGTCAGCGCGCATTCCGGGAAAATGGTCAGCTCGGCACCATTCGCGCGGGCTGTGTGCAGCGAAGCCAGCATCCGCTGAAGGTTGTGTGGAAGGTCACCGAGGCGGACGTCCATTTGCACGACTGCGATTTTCATGGGGCGGAACCTGCGGAGGGAACAGTCAAACAAAAAAGTCCCGCTGGCCCTGACGAGTCAGCGAGACTGTGAAAGCGGGTGAAGGGGCTCGAACCCTCGGCCTTCAGCTTGGGAAGCTAACGCTCTGCCAACTGAGCTACACCCGCAAGGTGTTTTTTTGCCAATCACTTACGTCTCTGTCGTTTGGCTGGAAATGCCCAAGTGACGACGGAAGTGACGACATTTTGAGATCTTAACAGGAGATCCCGCCGTGAGGAAGCCATTTTGGAGCCCCCGTCGTCAGCGTTGGTTCGTCCGTCAGGGAACCACGCAAATCAATCTCGGACCGGACAAAAAAGAGGCCTTTCAGAGGTAGCATCAGCTGATGGCCGACAAGGCCAGCCAGCCGGAGAATCCCTCCAGTCCAAGAGCCTCCGAGACCATTGACAGGTTTCTGGAGTGGAGCCAGAAGCATCAGGCCGGGTGCCCGGGTTGAGTGAGTGAAACCTGGGGTGCCACCGGCTCTGTGAGCCGTGCGAGCGCGGAGTGGACGAGGATCAAACCCGCCAGCATAAACACGAGGAGGATGTGAATGCCAACCTCCCACCGCCAGCGTCGCCGGGCGATCAACGAGCCAGGGCATGCCCATTTCCTCACGTTCTCCTGCTTCCGTCGCTGGCCGCTGCTCAACAAAGACCGGCCACGGCAGTGGGTGGTCGATGTCTTGCAGCAACTTCGAGAACAGCAGCAGGTTGCCTTGTGGGCAGATGTGATCATGCCCGAGCATGTTCACATTCTACTGGATCCCCGCGAACCGGATTACGAAATGCGACGGATTCTGGCAGCCATCAAGTCACCGGTCTCCCGGCAGGCGAAAGCGTTCCTGCAAGCTGCCGGGGAAGTGGATTGGCTCCAGCGACTGACGGTGCATCGAGGGGGCCGGACGGTGTTCCAGTTCTGGCAAGCAGGAGGGGGATATGATCAGAACCTGTGGAACGACCGACCGATTCAGGCGGTCCTTGAGTACATCCACGCGAATCCCGTGCGGCGGGGGCTGGTGGGGCGTCCGACGGATTGGAAATGGTCGAGTGTCCGCGCCCCTGCGGGAGACATGGATGTCCCACTCCGAATGGACCCGGTGGACCTGTCATGAACGGCCCACGACATCCGGCACGGCTCGCAGAGCCGATGGCACCCGAAATGAATGTCAACCCGGGCACCCGGCCTCTTATCGAAGCGGACCTCCGGCGACTCGCCTCCGCCAAGAGGCTTGAGCTCAATTTCCACGGCTCAATGTCCTCTCCGCAGGACAGCGAACTTCCCCGGCCTGATTTGGGGAAAACCTGTGAATAGTGTATGTCTTGATTTGAAGCCATGGAGACTGTGCGTTTTTACCAGGTAGCATCAAGGTGCGTCAATGCGATAGTCGGTGTCCATTCCTAAGCCAGCGAACACAAGACTGCGAGTGAGAATGGAGAGTGCAGGTGGACATCGTCGGAATCGTTCGACGCATCCGGGGAAGAAAGGCTCAGTCACAGGTCAAGTCCGTTCTGATTTCCGTCCCATTGAAATGGTGAGAGGACCACCCTCTTCGCGGACTGGCCCTGAAGAACATTGACTTCTGATCGAACCGTTGGTGCCACAGGGCATGAGCATCTGGTCTCACGAAATGCCTGCTGCGCAGACACTGGCGAGAGCAATCTGCGGGAAAAGAATGACGTGCACTGTTGTGAATTGACTTGAGTCAAACGCGTAGGATCGCTCACGATGTTGATCAGCTTGTCCTCCATTTTCGCACCCCTTTCTTCTCAACGTCGGCGGCTGTCAAGGAATCGCTCTCGCCGACCGTCTTTCGGCCCACTTCGCCGCCGCGTCTCCACGCGCAGTACGGCACCTCAGCTGGAGGATCTGGAGACTCGCCTCATGCTGACGTTGCCGGCGGGGATCACCAGCAACGCCATGTACCAGCAGGGGTATCTGGACCTGTACGCCTTCCGGGCGCATTACGGTCTGACGGACAGCGCCAGCCCTACCACCACGCAGATGACCAATAATGTGAACGGTCTTAATACCGCGATCGAAGATGCGATGAATGCGGATTTGATCACATTTCTCAGTCAGGGAACGTACCTCGTCAATAATACGGTGATCGGGCATCAGCCTTCTGGAGAAATGGGAGGCCCTTCGCTAGTCGGCCCGAACGGAGCCGGAGTGGGCTCCCGTCCCGTGATCCGGCTGGCTGACAACACTTTTACCAGCGCATTCACGTCGACCAACAACCTGCAGCCGGTCGTGCGGTTTTATAATGATGAAAAAACCGGTGTCGTCGGTGGAGCGGACTGGGGTTTTGACTTTCAGCTGCGCAATATCACCATTGATGCCGGCCAGGGAAATACCAATGCACTCGGACTGGCGATGGGATCTGCGCAGTGGAGTGCCCTTGAGAACGTCAACATCATCGCCGGTGACGGACCGGGCGGGTACGCCGATGCTTACGCGGGAATGATGGGATTTCCGGGGGCCAGTCAGACGTTGAACAATCTTGAAGTGACCGGCGGGAAGTACGGCATTTATATTGGCAACCCGACTCCGTCGTCGTCCACGCTCTTCACCTCGACCCGACTGATCGATCAGGAAACTTCCGCGATCTACCGCAACTTGTCTGCCTCGGTTTACACGTTCGTCGGCCTGGAGATCGTGAAGGATTCCGGGCCAGTCATCACGATGAACAACAATACCAATTTCCCGTCCAGCACCTCCATGACGCTGATTGATGCGAAAATCACCGTCGGCGGGTCACCGACCTCTGCGATTGACAACTCCGCCGCGGAGAGCATTTACATGCGGAACGTCTATGTGTCGGGGGCGGCCAACGTGATCAAGAGCGGGTCACAGGCTGCGGTGGCTGCCTCGGGGACGTGGACTCGGGTGAATGAGTACGCCTACGCCGATCCTGAAAATCACGCGAACGAGTGGACGCCGTCTGAGAATCTGGCGGTGGACGGTCGCGCCCGGATCTACAACTCCAACGGCTCCACGATTACGGAACTCGCGGAGATCGTCAATGTCGATACGAACGTGGCGGCTCCCCCCTCGTACCTGTTGAGTCAACACCTGATTCCGGATCTTCCCGATTTTCGCAACTCCGCGGCCGTTATCAATGTGAGAGCGGCTCCGTACAACGCTGCCGGAGATGGAGTAACGAACGATCAGGCTGCCATTCAGCAGGCCATTAATGATGCGGCGAATCCTTTATCACCCAATTACAACAAGGCGGTCTACCTGCCCAAGGGGACCTACCTGATCCTCTCGCCGATTACATTGCAGGAGAACACCGTTTTCTTTGGCGTCGCGAACAGGGAGACTGTTTTAAAAGCCCCCGATAGCAGCGCTTGGACCGGCACCGGCTCAACTCCCTATATGCTGACCACGGTGAATAGCGCCACTGCCACGACTTACATGGCGGACATAACCTTCAACGCTCCTGCCCGGCAGACCTATAACGCCGCCTGGGGAATGGACCCCATGGATGATCCCAACCGGATTCCGTGGCTAGAGCTGGTTCGATGGCAGGCGGGCAAAGATTCCGTCGTGGCCAACCTTGCAGAGTCCGGGCAGTGGCAGAGCACTACCTTCGTTCCGTCCGACACGGTTCTGGCGGCCGGCGTCTCTCAGATGATTCTGATCACCGGAAACGGGGGAGGCCGGTGGTTCGGGGGCCCGACGACTATCGTGGGGGGCTCTGTGCGTAACGACTATGCAGGGTTACGGGTTTCCGGGACCTCGCAGGCGTTGACCTTCTACGGGATCAACATCGAGCACCCCCCGAATCCCTCCCTGACGCCGCAAACCGACCAGGATGATGAGGTGCGGGAACTCGCGATCGTCAATTCGTCCAACGTGCGCGTGTGGAATTTCAAAAGCGAGTCTCGCGGCCAGACTGTTGTGGAAGTGATCAATTCGGACAATATCTGGATTGAGGGTGTCAACGGATACGGAGCCGGGACGACAGCCGCACTGATTGAGGTGCGTACCGATTCCAGTCAGGTGATGGCCACCATGACGAGCATGCCCGCCTACGTCGGGATGGGTGGAAACTGGCTTTTGTTTGAAGACCGCCCCACCTACGGCATGCCGCTGCAGTCGAATGACTTCAGTATGGACCTGCGGGATCAGCTCGTCCGATACCAGCTGAATGGGGCCTTCGATGACACTCCGTTTATCCCGTCGTCCGCGAACACCGCCCCGACGATCAGCGATATCACGAACAAGTCGACGAATGAGGACACCAGCACATCGGCCATCTCTTTCACCATCGGAGATGCGGAGACCGTAGCTTCGAGCCTGATCGTGACCGTCACGTCATCGAACGCCACACTGGTCCCAAACAACCCGACCAACCTCGTGCTGGGAGGAAGCGGAGCCAGTCGGACACTGACGATTAATCCTGCATCCAATCAGTTCGGGACATCGATAATTACGGTGACGGTGAGCGACGGCAGCTTGACCACTCAGGACACATTCGTCCTCACGGTCAACAGCGTGAACGATGCTCCCACGATCACCGACATCACCAACAAGACAATCTACGTCAACTCTTCAACTGGCGCACTGGCGTTCACTGTCGGTGACGTTGAGACCGCAGCCGGCAGCCTGACTGTGACAGCGACGTCTTCCAACACCACGCTGGTCCCGAATAATTCAGCGAATCTCGTACTGGGAGGTAGTGGAGTCAACCGGACCTTGAACGTCATTCCCGCAGCTTACCAGTCGGGCAGCTCCACGATTACCGTCACCGTCAGCGACGGGACAACAACGAGCCAGGACACGTTTCTGATCACGGTCAACAACGGCAACGTGAATATCGTGCAGACCGCATCAGCGCCCACGATCGGCGGGAGCGTCGATGGGGTCTGGGCGAATGCCGTGTCGAAGGATATCAGCACGGTCATCAACGGTACGGTGACGAACTCTGCAGACCTCTCCGGCTCTTTCCGGACGCTGTGGGACAGCACTTACCTGTATCTGCTTGTAGAAGTGACGGACGACACCCGGATGGTCGATTCCGGCGCGACCACGCAGTACGACGACAGCGTGGAAGTCTTCATCGATGCGAATAAAGACGCCCCCGGCACCGGCTATGGATCGACCGATTATATGTATCGGTTCACCTGGGACGGTACGTCGTTGACGACGCAGATGTTTCAGGCGGGAGTCTCGCAGACGGTGACCGGTGTGACGGCTGCTGGAGTGAGTACCACCGGCGGCAGCTACTTCATCGAAGCGCGGATTACCTGGGCGGCCTTGGGGCAATCGTCCATCGCATCGGGTGCTCAGGTCGGTCTCGATGCAGCGATTAATGACGATGACAATGGGGGAACCCGCGATGGGAAGCTCTCGTGGTTCAACTCCGCCGATACCTCGTGGCAACACGCCATTAATTTTGCCACCGGGATCCTTTCTCCAGTTGTCAATACGGCTCCGACAATTACGGATATCACTAACAAGACCATGAACCAGGGGACCTCGACCGGAGCGATCAACTTCACGATCGGCGATGCGCAGACATCATCTTCCAGTCTGACCGTGACAGCCTCTTCTTCCAATGCGACACTGGTCCCGAATAATTCAGCCAATCTCGTGCTGGGAGGCAGTGGTTCCAGCCGAACCTTGAATGTCATTCCGGTTGCCAACCAGACAGGCACCTCAACGATCACCGTCACGGTCAGCGACGGCAGCCTGTCGACTCAGGACACGTTCCTGCTCACGGTCAACCCGCAAGGAGATTTGACGATCGTGCGGACATCGTCCGCTCCGACGATCGGCGGGAGCGTCGATGGGGTCTGGGCGAATGCCGTGTCGAAGGATATCAGCACGGTCATCAACGGTACGGTGACGAACTCTGCAGACCTCTCCGGCTCTTTCCGGACGCTGTGGGACAGCACTTACCTGTATCTGCTTGTAGAAGTGACGGACGACACCCGGATGGTCGATTCCGGCGCGACCACGCAGTACGACGACAGCGTGGAAGTCTTCATCGATGCGAATAAAGACGCCCCCGGCACCGGCTATGGATCGACCGATTATATGTATCGGTTCACCTGGGACGGTACGTCGTTGACGACGCAGATGTTTCAGGCGGGAGTCTCGCAGACGGTGACCGGTGTGACGGCTGCTGGAGTGAGTACCACCGGCGGCAGCTACTTCATCGAAGCGCGGATTACCTGGGCGGCCTTGGGGCAATCGTCCATCGCATCGGGTGCTCAGGTCGGTCTCGATGCAGCGATTAATGACGATGACAATGGGGGAACCCGCGATGGGAAGCTCTCGTGGTTCAACTCCGCCGATACCTCGTGGCAACACGCCATTAATTTTGCCACCGCTTACCTTGCCGCACCGCAAACCGCTGCCGGTCCGGAGCTTAGAAATTCGCGAGCTCCGGCACTGAAGTCGTCACAGTTGCAACCCATCCTGCTCGAGGCGATCTCTCGCTGGCAGGCTGCCGGGCAGGATGTCACGGTGTTGGCGGGAGTGCAAATCGAGATTTCCGATCTGCCCGGTAATCTGCTGGGGCTTTCCGCGGGAAACAAAGTTTACATTGATTCCAATGCCGCTGGCTATGGTTGGTTCATCGATCCAACCCCTGAGAGTGATAGCGAGTTCACCACGGGACATGCCTCACGCAGAATGGACCTCCTGAGTGTGGTCAGCCACGAGTTGGGCCACGTGCTGGGCATCGAAGAGGACGGGGAGCAGACTGAAGTGATGCATGAGGGCCTGAAGGTCGGCGAACGACACGTACCCGAAGCAGTGGGCTCAGCGGCAACAGGGATTCCGCCATGGTGGAATCGATTCTTCATGGAAAGTGAGAGTCCGCGAGGACTCTTGCAGAAATTGCGCAGCTGTTTTGGCTCATTATCCTGAGTTCGGTCGTAATCGATGGTCTGTTGCTATCCACGCCATGCAGAGCAGGTTAATCTTCACCGTGCCCACGCTGCTACGTTTGGTAACGTGTGGTGCTCTTATCATCGTGGCGAGAATGGCTTAGTGAAAGTTCAAATAGCTCTGGGAGGAACCTTTGAATTCTTGTGTCAGTAGCCCTGCACCTGTCTGTCGGAGTTTTAATGATATCAGTGATGAAGCAGCGCCCGTTCGGACGGGAACCTTCCGCGTGAATCTGGCTCGTGCTGTGATCGCTGTGGGGGTGTGTCTGCTCGCCATTGGCTTGAGAGGTCGCGCCGTCTATGCCGGATCGGTGGAGGAAACGATCCAGGCTGCCGGCAACTGTGAAAGCGAAACGGAACGTCTGTCGATGTTGCGTTCGCTGGAAACACGCACCGACCTTGATCCCACCTTGCGCGAGGAGCTGAAGAAGCTGATCCCCATTGTTCAGGACTGGGCTGACGGCAAGACCACTCACGTCTCCAGCCCCGGCAGGGCCGCTGAAAATGGCTACTTATGCTGGTTTATTGACGGCAAGCTCATCCGTCCCGCCGTTGAGGGAGGCGAGGTCTATCCACCGGAGCCAGCCGCCGGTTCGCCGCTCCATCCCCTCTGGGCCTACTATCGCGCCCGCTTGCTGCTCTGGCGTCCCATTCAAAGCAGCCCCCTGCTGCGGGTCAGCACGACGCGCGACCTCTATTACGGGGAAGCCCGGAAATTGCTGCAGGAAGCCAGTCAGGCATTTCCGGAGAACCGCGTGATCGGCATGTATCTCGGGAAGCCGATTCCCTGGTCCGCTCCCAACCAGCCTGATCCGTCAGCCCCGGCGTGGGCCAACCTGCAGCGGGAAGGGCTGGAACGTCTGTCCGAGATCGTCCACTGGTGGATCAGGGAACGCCAGCTACCGGACGGACAGTTTGGAGGAGGCTGGGGAGACGATGTGGAAATGTGGCGCTGGTGGGCCCCCGTGCTGGTCGCCTTTGAGGACCCCGAGATGATTGAATCCCAGGTCCGCATTTCGAATGGAATCTTTGCACAGCCTCATTTGCGTTCCGGATTTACGAACCGGGTCTCGGATGTGGAGCATACGAATGAAGATACCACGGATACGATTCTGCCAATGATGCATCTAACTCCGGATGCTCCACTATGGCAGGGCCGGGCGTTGCGTCTGTCGGAACTCATGCGGGATCGCTGGACCGGTCGCAATGAGCGGGGGTTCCTGCAGTTCAAATCGATCTACTTCAGCGACGAAAAAGTCGACGAATCGCCGCGGCGGGCATTTGATACGGTTTATCACACGTCGATTATTCAGCCGACGTTGCTCTACTGGCAGCGCACCAGAGACCCGGAGCTGACAACCCTGTTCGGGGAATGGCTTAAGGTCTGGATCGACGCCACGTTGCGGGAAGAAAATGGCAAGCCGGCCAAGGTGCTGCCCAGTACGATTTCCTGGCCTGCCGGCAAGGTGGGGGTGATTGCCGATGGAAACTCCTGGTGGCAACCGTTTTCAATGTCGCATAATGATCTCCTGTACAACTGGCCGAGCGTCGGCCGACAGATGACGTCGACGATGCTGCTCGCCTGGCATATTACGGGGGACGATCAATATTTCAGGCCGTTGCGGGCCATGGTGGAGTTTGTCCGGGAACATCGCAATGCGTCAGAGAATCCGGAGCCCGGGAGCCACCCCTGGGTCGCGCGGCACATGCAGAGCATCCTCAGTGAAACGCTCTCGAAATACCGCTTCCTTACGAATGATCCCCAATATGATGACATCCTGCGGGCCGGCGCCACCGCCTATACAAAGTTCCGCCTGGATGGAAACGTCCAGCAGCTTGAGAAGGGTCTATTGCGGAACGCGGAAGCATTCCGCTCCAACTGGGAGGGGTACACCAGCGAAATGCGGTGGACAGATCGCGTGCTGCTCTTTTCGCGACACTACCTTCAATATCTCCCGGAGGCGGCGCCCCCTTCCCCCGATGTCGAGCTGCTGTATGCCTCTGCGACCGGTGACCCCGGCCAGCCGACATTCTTTCCGCTGAATGCCGTCCGCTGGCGAACGCCCCCCACAGACATTGCCGCTCTCGTAACGAGGACCACGAGGACCGACTTCGAGGCGGATCTCTACCATTTTGGTGAGGCGCCCCGGGCCTTCGAAGCGGAATTTCTTCTGCTGCAGCCCGGAAAGTATCAGCTGACTGTCTCTTCAGCAGAAGGGCAGCCAGAGTCTTCTCCTCAGTTCAAACAAACATTTACCGTTTCCGGCCCCCGGGTCGTGGTTCCGCTGGAAATTCCCTCCCGTCGACTCTCGCGGATCAAGGTTGCTCCGCTGACTGAGTAGTGGAGTGTGGGCGATCCTGTTTGGTTGAAACGGAGAACGTGTGGTGCGGCGACAGTTGCACGGGTGATCTGCGGGCACGGCTCAATTCGGGAGACCACCGACAGGTCAAATCCTGGACGGCTCTATCGACTGGAGATCGCCCGTGCAATGGCCGCAATTTCATGTGCGAGGACAGCATCTGAAGTTCTCGCGGCGGCGATTTTCTGACAGGCATGGATCACGGTGCTGTGATTCCCGCGGTTGAAGTAGGTTCCAATCTGCAGATAGTTCATCCCCGCTAGTTCCCGCGCCAGATACATCGCCACCTGTCGCGCACGGGAAATCGTCTGCGATCGTCTGGGGCCCTTCAGGTCAGCCACTTTGACCTGAAATCGAGCTGCGCTTTCTCGGGCAATGACCTCCACGTTGACGGTTTTGGCTGGCTGTCGTTCCTGAATCAGGCTTTTCAGATCCGGAGCGGCGGCCCCTTTTTTGCCCGCTGGCAGTTGTCCTTCCGCTCGCAGCTGGGTCAGCAGCCCTCGCAACTCGCGTGGCGAGACCGCGTATTTCGCAGCTGCGGCTTCAATCTTGTCCGGTGGCAACGTCAGTGACTCGGCCAGGAGGAACTGCTCCAGGAGCTTGCGACGGCTGCGTTCCCCCGGGAGTTCCATGTTGACGCAGACGCCCCCGTGGATCCGGTTGACGAGTCGCCGGGAGAGTCCGCCGAGGTCACCGGGCATGCGGGTTGAAGTTAGCAGGACCAATCCCCCTTTGGCGATGATTTCGTCGATCGCCGCCAACAATTGCTGCTGAGATTCCTTGCGGTGATTCAGCGCCTGCAGGTCCTCGCAGGCCAACAGCTGCATGTCACGACGATAACGGAGCTGAAATTGAGGAATCGTGTTTGCCGCCGACGCTTCAGCCAGCTGCGCAGAGAATTGTGAGGCGGTGACGGTCAACACCCGGCCCTGAGGGGCGGTGGCTTCCCAGCTGCGAATCAGTTCCCGCACGAGGTGCGATTTGCCTGCTCCGGGAGGGGCGACGAGGGTGACGAGCCGAACCGTTCGCCGTTTGATTCCAGGGGCCAGTCGCCGCACAGCAGCGATCGCCAGCCGGTTTTCCGGCAGAGGGACGAATCGCTGTGACTCGGGAGACCGCATCGGAAACATGCATCCGGCTGGAAGGAGTCGCCTGAGAGACAACTGCCGACCACGGACCGCTCACCTTCGGGGACTTCGACGGCCTTGATGGCGGGGCGGTTCACTTGTCAGCAGCTGGACTCTCAACCTCGGTCCGCAGTCCGGACTGAGGCGGCATAGCGTCCCAGTGCCATCAGCGGGAAGTAGTGACGGTACAGATGATAGCGTAAATAGAAGACCCTTGGAAAACCGGTTCCGGTGAACTCTTCCTCATCCCAGGTGCCGTCGGCACGCTGGGTCGTGATGAGGAATTCGATGCCTCGAGCCACCTCGGGAGAATCCTGTTCGCCCGCTGCGATCAGCCCCAGCAGGGCCCAGGCAGTCTGCGAGGGGGTGGTGGGGCCGGACCCGCGCAATCCGGGTTCATCGTAGGAACGTGGTGTCTCACCCCAGCCGCCGTTGGCCTGCTGTTTGTCTTTCAGCCATTGAGCAGCAGCCTGCAGACGTTCATCGTTTCGGGGAACTCCAAATTCGGTGAGCCCGACGATCACCTGCCAGGTGCCGTAGATGTAATTCACTCCCCAGCGTCCGTACCAGCAGCTGTCCGCTTCCTGTGCTTTCCACACAAAATCAAGCGCCCGCTGCATGTTCAGCGTCGGCTTCAGACGCAGACGTCCGAGCATCTCCAGCACCCGTGCCGTGATATCGGCCGTGGGAGGATCGATCATCGCGTTGTGATCGGCGAAAGGAACCCGCGTCAGGATCTCGCGGTCATTGTCGGAATCGAAAGCCGCCCAGCCCCCATCCCGGCACTGCATCGACATTGTCCAGCGCACCGCCCGTCGAATGGCGGAAATCATGGGGCGGACCTGACGCAAATGCGACATGAATTTTTCCGGAGCATTGGTCTTGCCTGCCATGCAGACGGAGACCGAGGCTTCATCGGAATTGGCCTTGAGCAGGTTGTCGGACCACTCCTGCAGATCGTCGCCCGGCAGGCAGCGGGCCAGCGCCATCGTCACCATGATGGTGTCGTCGACGTCGGGGTAAAACTCGTTATTGAACTCGAAGTACCAACCTCCCGGCTCCACTTCGGGATGATTCACGGACCAGTCTCCGGCGGAGGTGACCTGCTTCGCCAGCAGCCAGTCGATCCCCTGCACCAGTTGCGGATGATATTCCGGGACACCTGCATCTCGCAGGGCGTTAATGGCGATCGCGGTATCCCAAACCGGCGATTTACACGGTTCGAGCCGCGTTGTTCCTCGTTCACGAATCATCAGTTTTTCGAGTTCGCGGAGCTGGCTTTGCACTTCCGGGGAGTCTTCTGCATACCCCCGGCAGCGGAGGCCGATCACGCTCCAGACAATCGGAGGAAAGATCGCCCCCAGGCCGTCGCTCTCAGGAAACCGGTCGAGGATCCATTGTTCACACAGTCGGGCGGCACGCGCCCGCAGCGGCTTGAGCCCCAGCCATTCAATCCCCTTCCAGGCCCGGTCGATCCACCGGAACAGAGCTTCCCAGTTGATCCGTGTTGGCTGACGCAGACTGTCGAGCTGGGCGGAACTCGGCATGGAGACCGACAGCTGATCCGGGGAAGTCACAAACAGTTCATTGATGCGGTGGGCTTCCGGCAGCTCGCGCTGGGGCTGGTAAGCCCACAGAAGGCTCAGCGGGACGACGATCGTCCGGGACCACGAGGACATTTCATAGATATTGAGGGGGCACCATTTCGGCAGCAGAATCAGTTCCGGAGGGACCGCAGGACATTGTCCGTACGAGATCAGACCGAGCAACGCCATGTAGTAGCGGGTGAAGCTGTTGACCCGTTCCGCACCGCCGTTCTCCAGAATGGCTTCGCGGGCAAGCTGCATATGGGGGGCCTGCGGATCATCTCCCGCGATTTTCAGCACCCAGTAGGCTTTGACGGACGAACTGATTTCGAGCGGACCGCCCGGATATTGCGCCCAGCCCCCGGTCGGGATCTGCTGCTGCCGGATGTATTCGGCACACTCGGCGACGACCGGATCCTGTTCCCGTCCCAGCCAGGCGAGCAACAGCACATACTCGGATTCGAGAATCGTGTCTCCCTGCAGCTCGCCCACCCAATAACCATCGGGATGCTGTTGCGAGAGGAGCCAGTCCCGCGCCTGTTCCATGGCCTGCGTGGCAGGCGTGCGGGAAGAATGTTGCGGCAGGGCGACAGCGGGCATGCGGCGGGCTGTCAGGAGGCTTCCGGATCCGTTTTCACCTGAACTCATTTCAGGAGTCTTTCATCGAGAGCAAACGGCGCTGGGCTCTCGCCAGGCTGTCATCGTGACGCGATGGGCCAGACGCCGACAATTCATTCAGTGACAAGGGGGCGGATAGTAATCAGGCTGCAAACGGAGTCGCAAGACCAGTTCCCGGTGGCAACGTCATAATCTGAGGTGAGGTTTGAGATTGCAGCATTTTCGCCCATGCGGGTGGGGTTCGTCGCCCGGGGTTCCGTTTCTGCGCGGCGCGGAAAACGCCACCTCTCCACCTGTCGATTTTTTGAGAGTGACCCGCCATCATGTGACCGACGCCTGGAACCTCGGTCGGCTCTGAGCGTCACCGTATTTCTGCAGACATTGATGGAAGAGTGCGACTCGCATGGCAAATTCACCAAACGCCGCCACGCTGCGGCACTGGGATCACGAAACCGTCTGGCATCCGTTCGCGCCGATGTCGGCCTTTCGGGAAGAACAGGTCCCCATCATCGAGCGTGGCGACGGCTTTGATCTGGTGGATGTCGATGGTCGGCGCTATCTCGACGGCATCTCCTCACTCTGGTGCAATATCCACGGCCACCGGGTCCCGGAGATTGATCGGGCGATTCAGGATCAGCTCGGGCGGATCAGCCATACCACATTGCTGGGGTTGTCTTCGGTGCCGTCCATCGAACTAGCCCGGGAACTGGTCGAGATCACTCCACCCGGCCTCTCCAAGGTGTTCTACTCCGACAGCGGGTCGACGGCTGTCGAGGTGGCGCTGAAGCTGGCCTACCAGTATCACCGGCAGAAGAAGGGAGGAGCCGAACAGCGGGATCTCTTTGTCACCGTGCAGGGGGCGTATCATGGGGACACCGTCGGCTCAGTCAGTCTGGGTGGGATTGACCTGTTCCACCGGGTTTACGGCAATCTGCTCTTCAAGACGGCATCGATCCCTTCTCCGGTCACACTGCATCGACCGGCGGCGTACTCCCGTTCGGAGTGGCTCGACTTCTGTTTTGCGGAGGTGGAACGCGTCGTGTCCGAAAATGCGGAGCGGATCGCCGCTTTTGTCATCGAGCCGCTGGTCCAGGGAGCGGCGGGAATCCTCGTGCATCCGCCCGGTTACCTGAAACATGTTCGTGAAGTCACCCGAAAACATGGGATCCTGCTGATCGCCGATGAAGTGGCGGTCGGGTTCGGCCGGACCGGGACCATGTTCGCCTGTGATCAGGAACAGGTCTCGCCGGACCTGTTCTGCCTCGCGAAGGGGATTACGGGGGGCTATCTGCCGCTGGCGGCGACACTGGCCACCGAGGAAATCTACGAAGCGTTTCTCGGTGCCCCCGAAGAGGGGCGGACGTTCTTCCACGGGCACACCTATACCGGAAATCCATTGGCCTGTGCGGCGGCGCTGGCCTCACTGGAACTGTTCGAAGAACACCAGGTGATGCGGAACGTCCATCAGAATTCGGAGAAACTGGCGGATCGGCTCGCGGTCTTGCGTGACCATCCGCATGTGGCCGAGGTCCGGCAGAAGGGACTGATGGTCGGGATCGAACTGGTGCGAGATCGCGACCCGCTGCAGCCGTTCCCGGCCGCTCGACGCACGGGGCATCTGGTCACTCTTGCAGCCCGCAAGCGGGGAGCGATTATCCGTCCGCTGGGAGATGTCGTCGTCCTGATGCCGGCACCGGCAATGCCGACCGCGTTGGTCGATAAGCTGTGCAACATCGCCTTTGCCGCGATCGACGAAGCGACAGGCGTGACGAACTGATGCCGTGCGTTTCCTCCGGACTTCCCTGAGTGAAATCCGCATGGAATCGGTACCCGCGATGATCCGTTCGCCCTGCAATTCGGGTCAGCGGGTGGAGAAGTGGCGGGCGTGGGCCATCAGGCGGGTGGCATAGGCCGGTTCGCAGAGGAAGCGCGCCCGTCCGTCGGCGTGCGCAAACTTCCCCTCTTCAAATGGCCGAACGTTGCGGGAGGTGGGAGCGGCTTTTTCCGGAAAGGGCCATTGAATGCCGCTGGCAGAGTCGAGCAGCGCGTAGTCGGTGATACCGGACATGTCGGCCGGGGTGCCGCGCGTCAGCTCTTTCAGAATCTGAAACGCGTCTGCCGGTGAGGTCCAGTCTTCGAAGAGAGTTCCACACCCCCAGTAGTGAGCGATCAGTTTCAGAATATTGAAGTCGGGGAGTGTTTCTCCTGGAGCAATCGTGGTGACATTCAACGTGCCGACGCGACGCTCGGAATTCATGTAGGTGCCAGACTTCTCTCCCCAGCTCGCGCTCGGCAGAACGAGATCCGCATCACTGGTCCCCCAGCCGGATCGGCCGTCCTGCACTACGAGCAACTCCAGCTGTGACAGGACGTCCGGAGGAAAATGTTCTTCCATCCAGCTCTGTGAGCTGCCGGAAGCGAGCACCCAGAGCCCTTTTACCGTTCCTCGGCGAATTCCGTCGAGCAGGTCCGCATGCGAACCGCTCGCCTGCCGGGGGAGTAACGATTCTTCGACGCCCAGACACCCGGCCACGGCATGCCGACCGTCCATGTTTTCAAAATCATGTCCGCCAGGGAGTTGTTTCAGGTTGCTGAAGAGCGCCGCACCCAACCGGTTCCCCGCGCCCGACAGCAGATTCGGTCCTGTTCCCGGTCGCCCGATCTGCCCCGTGAGCAGAGCGAGGTCGATCACCGCTTCCGCCAGACCGGGGCTCTTCGTCACAGCCGGATCAGTCCACAGCGACACCCGTTGTTTGGAAGTCACCAGCCGCGCGAGAGCTTCGATGCGACCTGCAGGCAATCCGGTGGCCTCTGTGACTTTGTCCAGATCATATCCCTGCAGGAAGCGGATGTAGTCCTGAAAGCCCGCTGTCGAGGCGGCCAACCAGTCTCGGTCCACGTTCCCGGAGGTGACGATGCAGCGGGCCAAGCCGTGGATCAGCGCTGCTTCCGATCCGGGGAGGACCAGTACGCTTTCTGCGGGAGGCTGTGGCACCCGTGCGGCATCCGCATGGATGGTCAGCACCGTAGCGTGCGCGTTGAGTTGAATTCGGTTCCAGAGACCGGGGGACCGCTGCTCCCAGTTGTCGCCGATCAGAAGGATCAGATCCGAGTCTTCCAGATCGGAGTAATGAAACGGCGGCATCTCGTATCCGAATGCCCGCTGGTACGGACCGGGACCAGGGGTCGTCGTCCAGTCGCCAATGGTTGCACCGTACTGCAGCCCCATTCCCGTCCGTGCCAGAATTCCCTGCAGCGCCAGTTCTTCATTGGTCAGCTGTTCGCTGACAAGGTACGCCACAGCCCCCTTGCCATACCGCCACTGGATTTCCTTGGTCCTGCCGACGAATTCGCGCAGGGCGAGGTCCCAGTCCACGGGGGCGAGTTCGTTATGAGCATTCCGCTTGAGAGGGGTGAGAATACGCTCGGAAGCAGCGTTTGTTCTTCGGCCGGAAAGAGAGTGGGGCCCGGAGAGCCGTTCGGTCCAGTCTGGTTTTCGAGCCCCTCCGGCTGAGTGAATCGCGTAGAGCTGGGACAGCGGATGATCGGCTCCCCCTTCTTCGCAGGGCATGGAGGTCATGCGATTTCCCTCCCTGAACTGCAGTCGAGGTGCTTGACGGATTGGTACAACGGGGGCGGACATAATCGCTGACGGTCGAAGTGAGCGACTCCTCTCGCGCGGAATGACGACGGGGAGCCGAAGGGTTTGGGAGATCAGTTTCTCCAGGGGCGGGTTCGGAGCAGGATGCGGCGAAGATCAGGGTACGGCCGCTGACAGGCTGAGCGGGGCTGCTTGTGAACGTAGGCCGGACAGGGGAGCGGTGCAGTGCGAGACATGCGAAAGAAGGCGGCGACGGGATCAGGAGTCCAGAATTTCAGTCGGGAAGAAAGATTCGGAAACCACATTGAGCACATCACCTTTCCGGCTTCAAGGGAGTGTCGAGATGTCAGGGACTTCCACTCGGAGAGAGCCCTGGAAAGACTCCTGGAGTCGACGATAGAACCCCATGGCATTGCGCGGCCGCAGCTGCGTCACCGCAGAGAGCCGAGGCAGATTCCGCAGATCGGCGAGGAGGTCTTCCAACTCGTCCCGAATTCCGAGTTTGTCCTCCACGACGACCTGCTGGACATGTCCACTCCCCCCTTCGAGGCATTCCAGCCAGTCGGCGAGCGTGTCTCCGGCACGGGCTGTCGAGAGGTAATAAGCAAGACAGGCGTCCAGAGTGCGGAACAGCCTGGTTAACGTCACTCGCTGGCCGATGGGGCGTGGTGACTCTGGCAAAGAGAGGGTGTACGTGGAATCGATTTCCGCCGGGAATTCCCCCGCTGGCGAGAAGGGACGTCGGCGTCGTGCACTGGGGCGAATTGCGGACGTTGTCGATTGTGAGTCGATCTGCGGGTGGCAGTCGATGGAGAAGTGACTTCGCTGCAGCGGAGGCTGACCATCGGAGCCCGGTTGAATGCTGATCACAACATCCGCGGGAAACTTCAACTCTTCGTAACGCTGCTGGAGTTGGACTGCGAGGTCGCTGATGGGAGAGACGGGCGCGGCTGCGTTGAGGCGCTTTCGGGCAAAAAATGAATCAGGTTCCGTGAGCGGAGAAGGCCTGGGCTGCAGGACTTGGTTGTTCCGTTTCGCGTGTTTCCAGTTCTCCGCTGAGTCGTCGCGGGATGACAGCAGAATAGAGTCGAGCAGCGGGCGACAGATCTCACAGCCAGCCCCTCGACCGTACCGGGCAAGTAATCCCTGGACACTCTGTAGTCGCTTGGTCTGGACCAGTGCTGTGAGTTCCGTGCGGGAGAACGGGAAGTGATCGCAGATGCCGACCGGAGCCCCCGCGGTCGTCACCATCGTCGGGAGCATTCGCGAAGGAGGCGGCAGACTCATGCTCGCAAATTTCCGGGCCTTGCTGAGAGAACAAGATGACCCTCGAAAATGGAGGGGCAACGTTCAGATCAGACGAATCACCGATTGCAGTCGAGTGGAGCACGACTCAAGCTGCGAGAGGGGAGACCAGCATTGCACCGAATACCGATGCAACGGGTGTGCCGGATCTCTTGGGAGCGAGGCGAAAAAACAAGAACCAGCCTCCCACTCCGCAATTTCTGCGGTTTCATGGGGTGCTGGTTCACGGATTGAAGTCGAGTTGGCTGCGGTACTGCCCAAATTGAGTGCGAAAATGCAACCTTTTTTTGCAACTCCGCAGTTGGGCAGGTTTTAACCTCGCTGGGCGAGGGGGATAAACTCGCGTCGCGGAGAGCCGATGTAGATCTGGCGGGGACGCTGAATCTTCTGCTCGGAATCTTCCATCGATTCTTTCCACTGCGCGAGCCAGCCGGAGGCACGAGGAATCGCGAAGAGGACCGGGAACATGGTGACCGGCAGACCCATCGCCTGGTAGATCAGGCCCGAATAGAAGTCGACATTCGGATAGAGCTTCCGCTTGATGAAGTATTCGTCCTCCAGGGCAATTCGCTCGAGTTCGAGTGCCACATCCAGAAGCGGGCTGCGGCCAGTCACGGCAAAGACCTCGTCCGCACATTTCTTGATGATGCGGGCCCGCGGGTCGTAATTCTTGTAGACACGGTGGCCGAAGCCCATGAGCCGCATCTCACCTGCTTTGCAGCGTTTGACGTAATCGGCCACGTTCTTGACGCTGCCGATTTCTGCCAGCATTTTCAGAACGGCTTCGTTGGCACCGCCGTGGAGCGGACCATACAGGGCACCGGCGGCACCGGAGAGTGCCGAATAGGGATCGGCTTCCGAAGAACCAATGGCCCGCATCACGCTCGTCGAGCAGTTCTGCTCGTGGTCGGCGTGCAGGATGAAGAGCACGTCCAGCGCCCGGACCAGCGCCGGATGCGGCTTGTACTCGTTCCCGCTCATGCGGAACATCATCGCCAGAAAGTTTTCAGTGTACGAAAGATCGTTCTTCGGATGGTTGTACGGGTGCCCCTGGCTATGCCGGAACGAGCAGGCCGCGATGGTCGGCACCTTCGCGATCAGACGCTTGATCTGCACCCAGCGATTCGCCGGATCGGCGACTTTCTTCGCCTCGGGGTAAAACGTGGAGAGAGCGGCCACGGTGCTGATGAACATGCCCATCGGGTGGGCGTCGTAGCGGAACTCCTCCATCTGCCGCTTGATGTTCTCGTGCACCATCGTGTGATAACGGAGATCATCTTCCCAGGTCGCCAGCTGGTCGGCGGTCGGCAGTTCGCCGTGCAGCAGCAGGTAGGCCACTTCGAGGTAAGTGCTGTGCTCTGCCAGCTGCTCGATCGGATAGCCCCGGTATTCGAGAATTCCCGCATCGCCATCGATGAAGGTGACAGCACTTTTGCAGGCGGCTGTGTTGGTATAGCCCGGATCGTAGGTCATCAGGCCGAAGTCGGAATCCTGAACCTTGATCTGACGGAGATCGAGCGCGCGGATCGTCTCGTTTTCGATTGGAATTTCGTAGCTTTTGCCTGTGCGGTTGTCGGTAATGGTCAGCGTATTTGGCGTCACAGCTTGTAAATCCATCGATTGGGTCAGGACGGGGTGGCGGACCCATCATGACAAACAATTCCGATCGCTCAAGTCAGCAACCGATTTTCTGGAATTCCTAGTGTTTTTCCTCGCTCATCGTACCATTTGGACGGCCTTGACCGATTCACCGGAACGGGGGGAAATCCCCTCGGAAATCCCCAGGATCAGGCGGCCTGAATGCGATTTCACCAATGCCGCCGGGATCGTCTGTTGTCTGAGGAGCGGTTCTCCCGGGCGGGAATCGCACTTCTCACCCCAGGCCCGGGCTTTCTGAATTTTGCCTGACCGATTCATTCCACGCGAAGTGACGCTTCGCTCCATCGATATTCTCACCGTGCGAAGCTTGTGCAGAGCAATTGGTTCTACTTCAAAAGGCTCCGTTCGAGGACGTCGCGAGCCTGGGAGAAGTAGGGTTGCCAGAGGATTTCCGGCCGTCCGAATTTCAGACAGTCGCGGACCTTGGCCAGCGTATTGCGGGCCATGTGCGGGCAGCGGTTGCAGGCACAGGTTTCACCGCTGTCTGCCATGATTCCGGGAACCGGAATGTATTCGTGTTGCGGCGCGATCTGTTTAAGCGGATGAATCATGTTCGCTTCCGTGGCGACCAGAAATGTTTTCCGCTCGGGGAAGCTGGCGACGAACTGCCGCATTTTCTCTGTGCCGCCGGTGAAATCAGCCAGCTGCAGCAGATTTTGAGGACATTCCGGATGAGCCATGATCAGCGCACCGGGGTTATTGCGTTTGGCACGCATCAGATCCTGCAGGCTGAAGACCTCATGCACCATGCAGGAGCCGGGCCAAAGAATCATCGGGCGACCGGTCACCTCCATCAGATAACGGCCGAGATGCTGGTCCGGGACAAACAGGATCTCCTTGTCCGCGGGGAGTTTCTCGATGATCTCACGTGCGTTCCCGCTGGTGACGATCCAGTCGCAGAGACTTTTGACCGCAGCGGAGGTGTTGATGTAGGCGACGGTCAGGAAGTCGCGCCCCTGCCCGCGCAGCTCGTGCTGGAAAGCCGCCAGCTTCTCGGGTGGGCAACTGTCTGCAAGCGAGCAACCTGCCAGCAGATCGGGGAGCAACACTCGCTTATCCGGGCTGAGAATCTTCGTCGACTCGGCCATAAAGTGGACGCCAGCAAACACGATCGTGCTCTGGCTCACCTTAACCCCATCACGGGCGAGCTTGAGGGAGTCCCCCGTGTAGTCGGCAATATCCTGAATCTCACCGTCGACGTAGAAGTGCGCCAGGATGGCGGCATCCTTCTCGACCTTCAGGCGATCAATTTCTTCCATCAGATCCAGCGGGTCTTCATAGACCTCGGTGGATGCGTCGATGATCGGCAACATGCCCTGAGACATCGTGTTTCTCCCTTTTCTCCAGATTATATTGAGATTTGCGGCGGACGTCAGGGTTTTCCGTCCGGCAGACCTGGTTTTTCATTCGGAATCAGGAGAAGAGGCCGGGATCGGCCGATCGCCTGCGACCCATTGGGAGATGCGGAAGAATCCCTGGGGTGAAATTGTCACGGAGACGCAGGCTGTGAGTCCCCTGAAATGAGGAAGTTTCTGCGCTGCGGTTTCAGGATTCGGACTCCGCGCCGCTGCTGCCGCGGCGAGGACTTCGGGAATTTTGCATCACCGGTTCGACGGGAAGAGTCACGCGATTGATCGGGCAAGAATTCGTGCTGCGCGGGGAAAGAGCGGTGACACGGATTTTCCGCGCGTCTGCGGCGTGGAGCGGCGGAACAGCGTCACGGGGTTATGGCTGCTGAGCCATCCAGCGCTGTGTCGAATCGGAAACTGCTGCGGTGTTCGCGTTCCGGGTAGTGGCGTTCTGGCTGGGACGAATCGGAATCGTCAATTGGCGTGATTCTTTTTCTGTCCCCTGCATCGTCAGTGACGCCCGAAGCTGGGCGGATCCAATGTCGCGGGCCGTCGCTCGCAGGACCGCTCTCCGCGTTTCGCCCGGGGCGATCGACGCGATCTCATGCTGCACGAAGTCTCCGTAGCGATGCTGGAACTGTTCCGAGAGCCGCACGTACAGCGTGACGTTCGTCGCGGGAGCCGTGCCGACATTGGTCACTGAGAATGTCAACGAGAGGTTTTCCCCCTGCTGCAGCGCCTCCACGGGAGTCGAGGTCAGCTTGAGGAGCGGATACTTTGGTGTTTCGGGTGCTTTCGGCGTGGTGGCAATCACGGGGGCTGCCGGTGTGCGCACCTGAACCACGGCACCAATTCGTGACTGGGCGGTGACAGAGGTTTCAGAATGCCAGGTCGATGTCAGCTCCGGCTGGCAGGTGATTTCAAGTGTGTGCAGTTCACCGGGGTGCATCCGTTCAAAGTTCCACACCAGCTCATTGCCTTCGATTCCGGCAGCGGGCACGACGAAGGAAACCCGGTCGATCGCCGAGAGGTGCTCGCGGACGCAAACCTGTTCGAGCACGTCATCCGACTGATTGCGAAGCGTGATGCGGTAGACCAGTGGCCGGCCGGCGACAACATCTTCCGGAATCAGTTTCTGGACCGCTAATCCCAGTCCCCGAACGGACTCGTCGATCCCTTCCCCCAAGGGAATGGGAGAAGTGACAAGCGGGGTGATGTCCGCAGGCTGATTTCTATGAAACAGCACATAGGGTCGAAAGTCACTCACAGGCTCAGAGGAGCCCAGAGCCAGTTTCCACAGGTCCTGCCAGCGCCAATCATTGGTCGCGTTGAAACCGCGAGGCTTGGAGGCGATCGAGGCGACCGCTTCCTGATCCCACGGGTAAGGCAGCGAAGTTCCGACCATGTCCACCTGCAATTGGGGACCAGCAATGGCCGCAGGGATGGGGTTCGGGACATCAACAGGTGACACGGGGGGAGCGACCACCGGGGTCGTGGAAATCGCCTGAACCGGCTGAACGACAGGCGGAGTCACCGGAACATGTGCCGCCGCCTGAATTTTGGGATCGTGGATGAAAAACAGGAGGACAGCCAGCATGATGGCGACAACGCCGGCGAGTGAGCCAGCGGTCCAGACGGGGATGCGTCCGATCGCGCGTCGCAGGGCACGGGTCACAATGAGATTCTGCCGCGCATTCTGCAAAAAGAATGCAGCCACCTCAGGAAAGAGGTGTCGCGGTCGTAGAATTCTCGGTCTTCTGGGCACGGGGGGACTCCTTCCCTGGCGGGTGCTGGTCCGTCCAGCACACTCCTTCAATGGAGGGGAATAGCACATTTTACAAAATGCGGAAAGACCGATTAGAGCAGGTTGTTCTTTCAGGTTCCCGGGCCGCAAGCGTTTCGTGCGATGCCGTGCTCAGTTCCGCGTGAAGAGAACGGCGACATCCCAAAGCGAATCTGCTTGAGGAGCGGTGAGGGCTTCCCGCACCTGGGGAAGATGAAAACACCTTGAGCCTCTCCCGCAGCAGTTTCAGGCGCAAAAGAAAAGCCCCGGAAGTCCGGGGCTTTTGTCATTTGGAATCAGGCTTTGGCGGTCCCGATCACCTGTTCGTCCGTTTCCGGAGCCGCATCACTTTCGGGATCGAACCATTCGTCTTTGAACTCGATCCGTTTGGCGTGGGCCATGGCGAGGTTGGCGGTCAGGGCCATGATGGCATCGGCCATCGCGACCACCCCGTTACACCGCAGGCCCCCTTCTTTCGGCGGCAGCGGCTGGCCGTTCGGCCAGTAGTTGGGGCCCTGATTCCGGATGGCATAGCAGAAGTGCTCCATCTCTTCGCGGTAACCGCGGCTGACGTTGCTGGCCCAGTCCGAGCCGGTCGTTGTCTTCGGACCGGAGGTGGTCTCATAGGCTTCCAGAGCGGGGCCACCCCCAGAGGCGGAACCGGAAACGACCCACAACCGCTGATCGGGACCGCCTCCATTGCTGCCGCGGCCTTCTTCTTTCCACAGCATCGCTTCCTTTTCGGTCTTCATGAACAGCGTACCGCGGCTGCCGTACACGATTTCCCCGTAAGGTTCGAATTTGTTGGTGCTGATAGAGGAGTAGGTGACGATGCACTTGTCCCGACGACGATCCGGGTCTTTCGCATCATAGTGCTTCCCAGGGAACTCGAAGGTGACATAGATGCTGTCATCGACTTCGCGGTTGTCTTTCCACTTGTCGCTGGGGCCGACCCCTTCGATGCCGTAGAAGGTCTTGCCGCCGAAGCCATGCACGGCGATCGGATGCACTTTCCCCAGGAAGATACTGCAGGCATCCATCTGGTGGCTGCCGAGTTCCGCCATCAGGCCGCCGCCGGTTTCATTAAAGAGCCGCCAGTTGATCAGCTTGTCGAGGTCCTCGAAGCCAAAATCCTTCAGATTGGTCGACTTCAGGGCTTCGTCAGCCTTGGGGGTGTTCTTCAGCCAGCTGTCGCTGTTGGGGAAGCTGTTGTTGCGGTGCCACTGGGCACGGATGTATTTGATGTCGCCCAGCAGACCGTTCTTGACGAGGCTGTTCGCGTTATCATAGAGAACGCTGTAGTGGCGCTGATGGCCGACCGCGAGCAGCACGTTCTTTTCTCGCGCCTTGCGGATCATCTCCTTGCACTTGCCGACGGTGCGGGCCATCAGCTTCTCCGTGAGCACATGCAGACCGGCGTTCATGCAGTCGATCGCGATCGGTGCATGGGTCACAAGCGGAGTCGCAATGATGACCGCTTCGAGCTTCAGGCGGTCTGCATTTTCGAGGAGTTCCTTGTGACTGCTGAACCGCTCGATCTTGGAAACCTTTTCCATGCCAAGCACTTTGATCAGTCCTGGCCGGTCGGAGTTGCCATCACCGTGGAACGCGCGTTCGCGGTTCGACGGGCGAAGATCGGCGATCGCCACGATCTCCATGTAGTTTTCAGGGTGCTGACCCAGGAGAATGCTCCCCTCGTCGCCGGTGCCGATGAACGCGACGCGAACCTTTTCGCCACCCAGATCGTTGTACCCGAAATAGACGGCCCCCATCCCGAGTCCCGCAGCAGCGGCGGCTTTCAGGGCATCGCGGCGGGTCACATCATTGGATGTCGTAACGTCGACAACATTGGAAAAGTTTTCCTTGCCGATCTTTTCCTGTTCAGGAGTGAGAGCCATCGCAGATCCTTATCGCAAAAAACGAACCGCGCGAACCGGGTGCTCGCGGTGAATGGAAATTGGGTCTGTATACGGAATTATCGCAGGCAGGCAGGGGCAGTTGCAGCAAAAAATGGGGAATTTCAGACAGTCCAGCGTACCAAACGGCGGCGCAGCGACAACTCTAGGGCCCATTTTCACCCGAATTCTTGTCCGGCAAAGCTTCTGGGCGCCCGCAACGTCCATCAGGGGCTTTTGCGGTCGGCACGCTGGTCCGGCTGCTTGAAGTTCCGGAAAAGTAGTGGCGCGCCAGCTGGAGCAGGTTGCTCTTTCCAGTGCCCGCGTAGCACGCGTGTCGTGTGATGAAATGTTCAGTTCCGCGTGACAAGACGAGCAGATCAAAAAACAAATTGCTCTCAGGAGCGAAACTGCGGGTCAGGCTGCGTTCGCTTCGGGGGCGGAGGAAGCAGGCTGAGCCGCGGGACGCTTCCGCATCCGTTCCGACATTGGCAGCTCATCCAGGGAGCTCAGTCCGAACATTTCCAGGAACTGCCGCGTTGTCCCATACAGATAGGGCCGACCGAGTGAATCATCCTCTCCTGTCACCCGGATCAGATTTCGCTCCAGCAGCTGTTTGATAATCTCAGCCGCCTGCACACCCCGGACGGCTTCCACGTCCGCACGCGTACAGGGTTGCCGATAAGCAATGATGGAGAGCGTCTCGAGCATGGGAGGAGAGAGCTTGAGCTGCGACTGGCGTTGATGGACGCGATCGAGCCAACTGGCCAGTTGCGGTCGAGTCAGCAGCTGGAACCCGGCAGCGACCTTCTCAATGCGAAACGCGGAATGCTCGGCATCGTAAGCGGCGTTTAACTGTTCGACGAGTTGTGATGCTTCCCGGGCATCTTCGAGCGTCGCGACCTGAGCCAGGCGTTTGGCAGTCATCGCTCCGTCAGCGACGAAAAGGGCCGCTTCCAGGCGGGCCAGCTTGGGGCTCCGGCTAAACGCAGAGTCTGCTGCTTCAATTCGCTTTGACGCGGTTCGTCCCCGCAGCCATCGCCAGTGAAAGCCATTCGACAGGGGCTTGGCAGAACTGAGCCCGGGGCTTCCTGCACTGGGGAAACTTCTCTGCGGGATCATCGGAACCGGTTCTCGGCGAATGAGCTGTTGCCACTGGGGGGCGGGAAGTTCGAGGCCCCGAACCGCTGTCGCAGCCATTGATCCACCTGGTTCAGCACTTTGGAGACTGCCTGCAGTGGATCTTCTGCCTCTGCCTCGAACCGGTGTGTCACGTGGGGGGCATCGTGAGGGGTGTAGACGCAGACGAACAGAAATTGACCTTCCGTCGATCCGGCTTCCACGTGGTACTTCTCAATTCCCAGTTCTGCGAGTCGGAGCGAAGCCTGACGCCAGGTCAGTTGCGAGACCGGTTCGTGTGACGGTCGAAGACTGTTCGGAGAAAGTGGGATGTCCTGCGCGAATCCGGTTTTCGCAGAAGGTGCGAGTGCAAATCGATCATGCGGCGGCGCATCCGACCGAGGCGGTTCCCCATTCAGATGGTACTCAGGAGTTCCTGCTGCCGGAGCTTGCGCCCATGCGGGATAAGAACCTGCGGACGCCTGCTGCTGAAACGCAGGTTCGGTGCGGGCCGACGGGGAGTCCGTCAGGGCGTGGCTGTACTGGGAAGAGCCCAGAGAGGTTCCGCGATCATCCCGGGGGATCGGTGTAGAACGAGCTGTCGCCGGCGCGCCGAATGCCGGTGCGTCATCGACGATTGCGGTCTGTTCCATGTTCTTGTCGAGGCTGCGGAGATCATGCCAGCTGTCCGCTTCACGGGAACCGCGAAACAATTTGCTCCGCTCTGTCGAGGCGATGACCTGGCTCAGTGGGGGAACCCCGAAGATGGCCATCAGGGCAGCGGCAGACAAAGGGACAGAGAGCATCAGTGTCGCCAGAAAACTGCCGATTTTCGCTCCCATACTCACGATCCTCCATGAATGACGCGGCCGTGCTCAGCGTTGCCAGTCGGAGTGGGAATTCCCGGTGCGACACCGCATCCGGCAGTGTCGACAGTCGGGGACCCAGCTTCGGACCAGGACCCGCGAAAGGACAAACTCCTTCGCGGGTCGGGAAGAGCGGCGGGAGCATAAATGAGTTTTGAGAAACAGCACAATCTCAATTTCGGCAACATTTGCCGGTTCGTTTTGCGTCAGGCGCACAAGCGTTCCATGAAGGGGTGATAGCGATGCATTTCAACATTGGACGGAGCCGACTCCTCGGGTGAGCACCGGGGCCACTCTGCGCAAGGGGACACGTCGGCGTCGACAGTCGGACTGTCCAATGGCCGCGTGCTGCGCCACCTTCATTGAGTCGCAAAACTCACATTGCTTCGGTAGTCTGGGGCCATTGCTGGAATTCCCATGCCAGTAGCCTTCCCACCCCTGACTCGCCTACAGGATCATCCATGAAATTGAAGTCGTTCGCGTTGATTGGAGCACTTCTCTGCACTCCTGCCGTGCACGCCGCAGACAACTCTCCTCCCCCCGGTTTTCGGAGCCTGTTCAACGGAAAGGACTTCACTGGCTGGTACGGCATGGAGGGAAATCCCAAGTCCCTCAGCCTGTCGGAAGAAGAACTGGCACCCAAGAAGGCCAAGTGGGCGGAAGAAGTTCAGAAGATCTGGCGCGTCGAAGATGGGGTGCTGGTCAATGAAGGGGTGGGCGCCTACCTGACGACCAACGATTCCTTCAGCGACTTCGAACTGCTCGTTGACTACAAGACGGTTCCCCTGGCTGACAGCGGGATCTATCTGAAATGGTCCCCGCAGGTCCAGATCTGGGATTATACCAAAGAAGGGGGCCGGGCCGATCTGGGCGCGCTCCTGGGATCGGGCGGTCTGTGGAACAACTCCAAGGGGGCTCCCGGGAAAGATCCGCTCGTACTGGCGGATAAGCCGTTCGGCGAATGGAATACGTTCCGGATCATTCAGCTGGGACAGCGGACCAGCATCTGGCTGAACGACAAACTGGTGGTCGATCATGCCCTGATGGAGAACTACTGGAACCGGGGGACTCCCCTGCCCTACAAGGGTCAGATCCAGCTCCAGACTCACGCACCCAACAAGCCCAAGCCGGGAATGGCTGCTCCGCCATCGACCCCCGTGTACTGGAAGAACATCTACGTTCGTGAAATTCCGGCCGATGAAGCCAACGCCTTGCTGACGAAGTGGTCCGGCGAGGGATTCACCTCCCTCTTCAATGGTAAGGATCTGAAAGGCTGGACCGGAGCGACCGACAGCTGTGAAGTGGTTGACGGCGTCATCCGCTGGTTGCCCAAGAAGAGCGGTGTGCTGCACACTGAGAAAGAGTACAGCGATTTTAAAGCGCGTCTGGAGTTCAAGCTTCCTCCCGCTGGTAACAACGGACTGGCCATTCGCTATCCCGGCGAAGGAAACACGTCTTACACCGGAATGTGCGAGCTGCAGATCCTCGATACCGAGCATGAGAAGTACGCCACAATCGACCCCCGGCAGGCTCACGGTTCGGTCTATGGCATGATTCCGGCCGTGCGGGGTTACCTCCGCCCGACAGGTGAATGGAACTTCCAGGAAGTGACCGTGCAGGGGCCACGCATCATCGTGGAGCTGAACGGGTCCGTGATTCTGGATGGCGACGTCAGCAAGGTGACGGAGTTCATGAAAGATACTCCGCACCCGGGGAAGGATCGGACTCAAGGGTATTTCGGATTTGCCGGACACAGCGACCCGGTCGAGTTCCGTCAGATTGCGATCAAAGAGCTCTCTCCCGCTGACGCCGCTCCCGCCGTGGAAGCCAAGCCGATGAAGAAGGAAAAGCCGGCCAAGGCCGAGAAGGCGGCCAAGGGTGAAAAGGCTGAGACTTCCGAAAAGAAACCGAAAGGCGAAAAGGCTCCCAAGGCGGCTAAGTAGTTTCAGGCAGTTCACACACGCCCGGCGACGACAGTTCCCGCTGTTTCTCATTCCAGCGAAGCTGTTTCAGCCGGGCGGCGCTGTTTCCCGACAATGAGGCGAAACGCTTCCCTGAAATGCACTTGTTGCTGCAGGGCCAGTGTGCCAGAATCGCCGCAAATGTCCGGCTCGACACCGTGTAATGAACAGGATGTCAAACTGATGATGGGATGTCTCCCCGCTTCTTCCTCGTCTCGCGTGGCTCGGCAGATTTCCCTGCCCTTCTTGTTTGCCCTGATGTTGCTGCTGCCGGGGTGTCCCAAGGGACCGGGGAATGCCGCGACCGGCGAGTTGGAGATGAGCACGCTGCTGAAGCCGTTCGATCCGCCGACGCTGGAAGAATTGAATGCCAAAGCCGAGTGGGAAGATCAGCCGGTGCTGGATGGACTGGAGGAATACCGGGCTTTCAAGGCCAAGCATCCGCCGTTGGTCAGCATGGCGGAAGCGCTGAAGCTCAGGAACGACTCTGCTGAGAACAACGAAAAAATCCTGACCGGTCTGGGCCAGCCCTACGCGAATGAAAGCGAGATGAAACAGAATGCAACGATCAATCGCTTGATCCGCGGAGACATCAACAGCACCAACGGCCTGCTGGCACAGTCCACCTCGGACTTCGATGTGATTGGCATGACCGGCATGGGCTTCTTCAGCTTTGACTGGAACCTGAAGCCCTTCGCCTCAAAAGACACCGTGGTGTCGTGGCAGACCAGCAAGGACAAGCTCTACGACAAGGTTGTCATCCGGAAGGATCTGGTCTGGTCCGACGGCCGGCCAATCACCGCGCACGATGTCGCTTTCTCCTTTCGGGTGATCATGAACCCCGATGTGAAAATTCCGGCCGTCCGCTCCGGCATGGAAACCATCCTGGGAGTGGTGGCCTACGACGACTACACCTTTGTGATCTTTCACAAGGAATCTCTGGCGACCAACGTCTGGAACTGCAACTTCCCGATCATTCCCAAACACATCTATGAAGTGTCGTTGCGGGAAGATCCCACCATGGTCGACTCGCGTCGCCACCAGGAACTGGAAGCGAATCCGGTCGTCGGCGGTCCCTATAAAGTGGTCAAGCGGGTCAAAGGGCAGGAGATCATTCTGCAGCGGCGCGAAGACTATTATATGTACGGCGGGAAGCAGGTCCGGTCCAAGCCGAACTTTGAACAGGTACGCTTTCGCGTGATTGAAGACTCGACGACCGCCCTGCTGGCGCTGAACCGGGGCCAGGTCGACGATATGACCCTGCAGCCCCAGCAATGGGTGGAGAAGACGATCGACGACTCCTTCTACGAGCGGAACACGAAAGTCCGCGGCGAGGAGTGGACCTTCTTTTTCTTCGGCTGGAACCTGAAGCGTCCCTATTTCACCGATGTCCGCGTCCGCAAGGCGATGTCAAACGCCGTCAACTACGACTACATCCTGAAAACGCTCTGTTACGACCTGTATCCCCAGTGTTCCAGCGACTTCCATCCGGGATCATGGTGGGGACCGATCAAGCCCCGGACTCCCTACAAGCAGGATTTGGAGCAAGCGGCGCGGCTGCTGGATGAAGCGGGCTGGAAAGATACCGACGGCGATGGTATTCGGGACAAGGAGATCAACGGTCGAAAAACCCCGTTCGAATTCAGCATTATCACTTCTAATGATCAGCTGCGGATCGATATTTGCGCCTCGCTGGCCGGGAGCCTGAGTCAGCTGGGGATTGTCTGCCATGTGCAGCCGGTCGAATTCACCGTGATGCAGCAGCGTCTGCAGGACCACGAGTTCGATGCGAACTTCGGAGGCTGGGGTACCGGCACCGATCCGTCGACCTCTTCGAACATCTGGAAAACGGGTGAAGACCGGAACTACGGCCAATATTCCAATGCCCGTGTCGATGAACTGTTCGAACTGGGACGCACCGAACTCGTGCAGGAGAAGCGCGCCGTTTATTACCGGGAGATCGATGACATCCTGTGGGAAGATCAGCCCTATACCTGGCTGTACTACCGCAGCGGGTTCTACGCGTTCAACAAGAACCTGCGGGGCTATATGTTCAGCCCTCGCGGTCCGTTCCACTATAGTCCCGGCTTCGACGCCGTTTGGCCTGCGGCTCAGTAAGCCCGACGTTCTGTCTCACACGATCCGACTGATACTCTTGTAGATGTGCACTGACTGGCCGGCCACATGCTGACTTATCTCGTTCGTCGACTGGCCATCGGGGCGTTTACGCTGCTGTTGATCACCTTCGTGATCTTTGGACTGATCCGCAGCATGCCCGGAACGCCGCTGACGGTCAATATGGCGGAGCAGGATCCTTCGATGATGATGTCGAAGGATCGGATCAAGCAACTTGAGAAATCGTACGGGTTGGACAAACCCTGGCCAGAGGCCTATGTCCACTGGCTGGGGAACCTCTTTCAGGGAGACCTGGGGCGTTCGTTCTCCCGAAAGAAGCCGGTGGCGGAGATCATCGGCGAGCGGATCGGGCCGACCTTGCTGCTGTCGGTTCCGTCGCTCGTCATGGCCTACCTGATGGCGATTCCACTGGGGCTCTACTGCAGTGCCCGTTCCGGCCGGGCCGATGAGCGCGTGATCAGCGTGCTGCTGTACATGCTGTACTCGTTTCCGGGATTCGTGGCGGCGCTGTTTCTGCAGCTGTATTTTGCAGTCCATCTGGAGTGGCTGCCCCTCTTCGGCATGAAGGGTGACAACTACGAAGAGCTCTCGACACTGGGCAAGACGATCGATCTGTTCAAGCATGCGATTCTGCCGGTCACGGTCTATACCTATGGCGGACTCGCTTACGATGCCCGCTTCATTCACGCCAATATGCAGGAAGTTCTGCGGCAGGATTACATCCGGACCGCGCGGGCCAAGGGGCTGGGACCGGTGCGTGTGATCTGGCATCATGCCTTCCGGAATACACTGATTCCACTGATGACCCAGCTGGGGCTGACGCTCCCCGGGCTGCTGAGCGGCTCGGTGATCGTCGAACAGATCTTCACCTGGCCGGGGATGGGGCGGCAGTTTTTCGAATCGATCACCGAACGTGATTATCCTACCGTCATGGGATTGACGTTGATGTTTTCCATTCTGACGCTGGCCGCACAGCTGCTGGCGGACGTGCTGTATGCCGTTGTTGATCCCCGAGTGCGACTGGACCAGAAATGAACACGGTTCCACCGCAGAAAAATGAAACCACGACCGAGCCGTCGACTCCGGCCGTGACTCGCAGAACCTTGCCGAAGTCACCGGGATTCTGGCGCGAATCCTGGCAGCGGTTCCGCCAGCGCAAGCTGGCGCTGCTGGCCTTGCTTCTCGTCTGTGCACTGGGGGTGGTCGCACTGCTGGCCCCCCTCATTGTCGGGACCAAGCCGATCGTCTGCCGTTATCAGGGGAAGACCTATTTTCCCTTTCTGGGATACTATAGCCCGCGCTGGGAATCGACGTTTGCGAGCGCCCCGTTCTACAAACGCTATCCGCAGGTCCTTAAACAGCAGGACTCCCAAGGTTGGGCGATCTGGCCGTTGCAATTCAATGATCCGGAACGGACGGTCGACGAGAACGAATGGCCGGGCCGTCCCGCGAATCCCCGGAGCGGTCCGCCGACTTCGCAGAACTGGTTCGGGACTGATTCCCGTGGCGTCGATGTCTTTGCCCAGATGGTGCATGGAACACGCACGGCGTTGCTGGTCGGCTTTTTCTCCGTCGGCATCTCGGCACTGATCGGGATCACGGTGGGAGCACTCGCCGGCTACTTCGGCGGGTGGGTCGATGTCGTTCTCAGCCGGATCATCGAAGTCGTGATGTGCGTCCCGACGCTGATTCTGATCCTGGCACTCATCGCCGTGATCGAACACCCGACTCTCTGGCATATGATGGCGGTGATTGGTGCCACCAGCTGGACAGGCATTGCCCGCTTAACGCGGGGAGAGTTCCTGAAGCTGAAGAATATGGACTATGTCGCGGCGGCCAAGGTGCTCGGGGCCAGTTCCGGGCGCATTATCTTCCGCTACCTGCTCCCGAACTCGCTGGCGCCGATTCTGGTGCCGATCACATTCGGCATCGCGAGCGCGATTCTGATCGAGACCTCCCTGAGTTACATCGGCTTTGGTGCTCCTCCCCCCACTCCCAGCTGGGGACGGCTGTTGCGATCAGGACAGGCCAATTACCAGAACTGGTGGCTGATTCTTTATCCCGGTCTGGCCATCTTTCTGACGGTTCTGGCCTATAACCTGATCGGCGAAGGGGTGCAGGAGTCGACCGATCCGCGTCTGCGCGAGGGGGGACGCGGAGGGAAGTAGCCCCGTTCAACCTGACTGGAATCGACGTCGGCCGATCTGACTAACGATTGGCTCAACGGTCGAGCTTGTCAGAGGTTATGGAAATCCGGCTCTCGGGTCGCCAGGGATTGCGGTGAAATTGTGCGGTTCCGTCGCGCCCGCTTGCGGGAATCCGGAATCCTCGCGGGCGAATTCTGTCCAGCTTTTGCCGGTTTTCAGCCGACGCAACAACCCTGACGGAGCGAGTTCCCGATCAGGAAGTTGAACGGAAAGGGGCGAGCAGGCAATTAAGACTTGGCAGAACCGGCTGCAAATTGCCACAATAGGCCTGCTGCTTGCGAGGGGTCGCAAACAGCACATGCGGTGCAGTCAGGGCACCGACCAGACGTTTCATCACTGAGAAACATGTTGGCTCGAGGTCGACACGTTTTCGCAGGCGCCGGGTTTCGTGGAGAACTCGCGTCGCCCTTCCGCATCCATTCTGCATACAATCTTCGCGGAATGACTCTCCACTGAAAGGCGGAATGCGGGTCTTGGTGATAAGGCCCGGATTGTGAATGATAATGAGTGCAGATCAAAACCAACGGCGTATCGTCATTACGGGTCTGGGCATCTTTTCACCGATCGGAGTCGGTCGGGAGGCCTTCTGGAAGCGGCTGGCGGCTGGGGAATCCGGCATTGTCAAAACGGCTTCCAGCCAGAATCCCGCTCCTCCGGGTCATGTCGGCGGAGAAGTTGTCGAGTTCACTGAGGAGTCCGCCAAGAAGGACTACCTGAAGAGCCAGCGCAAGAGCATCAAGGTGATGTGCCGCGAGGTGCAGCTGGGGGCTGCCGCTGCGTTGCAGGCCCTGGATGACTCCGGTCTCGATCTTTCGGCCCTGCAGCACGACCGGGTCGGCGTCGAGTATGGCGCAAACCTGATGCTCTTCAGCCCGGAGTCGCTCGCCGATCCGTGCGGCGTCTGCCGGAACGAGTCGGGCGAATTTCAGATTACGAAGTGGGGGGATGCCGGCATCGGCGCGATGGAGCCCCTGTGGATGCTCCGCTACCTCCCCAACATGCCTGCCTGCCACATCGCGATCTTCACCGACGCCCGTGGCCCGAATAACTCGGTCACGCTCGATGAAGCCTCTCCAGGGGTGGCACTGACCGAAGCGTTCAACATTATGAAGCGGGGTGCCGCGGACGTGATGCTGGTCGGTGGAACGGGAACGAGGATTCATTCCGTGCGTGCGATCCATGCCCGGCTGTACGACGACCTCGCCTACGATGAGGAGAACCCGACTGCCAGCTGCAAGCCGTTCGACCAGCGGCGTTCAGGGCAGGTCCTCTCCGAAGGGGCGGCCTGTCTGGTGCTGGAAGAAGAAGCACACGCCAAGGCCCGTGGTGCGAAAATCCTCGGAACACTGCTGGGCGGTGGTTCATCGTGCGTCGCCGCTCCCGATGGAACCGCCGATGTGAAGCAGGCGGTGCTGAACTCGGCTCGCAGCGCACTGCGTCGGGCGGGTCTCCAGGCGTCCGATCTGGGGCACATCAACGCACACGGAATCGCCACGGCAGAAGGGGATCGCGCGGAAGCCGAAGCGATTCGCATTCTGACCGAGGGGGCCAATGTCCCGGTCACCGGCCTGAAGGGGTACTTCGGAAATGCCGGAGCCTCGACCGGATTTTTCGAGATCATCGCCTCACTGCTCTCATTGCAGCAGGGGGAAATCCCCCGGACTCTGAATTGCCGGACCCCGGACGGGTCACTGAAACTGAATCTGGTGGGGGATCAGACGGTCCCGACGAGCAACAAGCGTTTTTTGAGCGTGAACTTTACCCGGGCTGGTCAGGCCAGCGCGGTGGTCCTCGAAGGGGTCTGAGGAAGAGGCTCCACTCACCGCGAGCGGGTGTCGGTGCTCTGTCGCAGACTGCCGATATTATGATCGGTCCAGGGAGTCTTTCGTCCGAAAACGCGCGCCGCCGCACGGGCCCTCAGCCAGACGGGGGGCGTGAAAATGCGAACCGCCCGGACTCATTTGCCCGGGCGGTGTCCATAACCAAGTCTTTTGACTTTGAATGACCCGTTCTCTCCACGCGGATGGGGGCGTTTCTCCCGACGAAATGCATGACGAAACGCATCCTGCACGGGACTGGGAGAGAGCAACCTGCTCTACCCTTTCGCGACCCACTGGGGAGGCGGCTGAATCTCGGCGGCCACCGGGCTGCCGGCATCTTTTCGCCCGCTTCCCTCGAAGCGGCTGATGGCCCGCACCGTCATGTCGTGATTGCAGGCGATCTGACAGCTGAGCCGGATTCCCGTGAGTCCGCGAGCGGCCAAAAGATCGCGCTCGGCAACGGTCATTTCGCTCGGTTCCCCGGCAATGAATTCCACGCGGCAGGTGGTGCAGCGGGCATTCCCTCCGCAGGCGTGCAGCTGGTCGATCCCGGCGTCTTCAGTTAAAGCCAGGACAAGGCGTTTCCCGGCGGGGACTTCAACAGGCTCTCGACCTTCCACGGTCAATTTCGGCATCGTGTCGACTTTCTTGGCAATCAACCTGGGAACAGCAACCTGGGGTGCAATGGACTTGTTCGTATTAGAGCAGGTTGCACTGTCGTGTGCCCGCGCAGCCTGTGTCTCGATCGGGAAAAAGCGGAACTGCGCGCCATCTGTCCCGGCAGATCAGCTCTCAGAATGTTCCTGGATCGGCTGTCCCGCGCGCCTGTGACTCGGAATCGCGGTCGTCACGGATCAGCGTCTCATTGTCGAACCGGTTGACTGCCAGCTAATCTGTCCCGGTGGAACGGGCTTCTGGCATCGGACTGCGAGCCGTTGGCCGCGCTCGGTTTGGAGAAGACCGTTTCCGTTCTGTCGGAAACCTCCGGAAATTTCCTGCCCCATCCAGTGAGATTGCGGTCAGGGCTGGGGATGGCGACTCTGTCACCCTGTGCGAACACCTTCAAGAGCCACCTGCTCAAACGATTCATGAATGCAGTGATTGAAACGACACCCGTGAGTTTCTGGCAGCGCGTCCGGCAGTTCCTGGAATTGATCCGCTTCAGCCACACCGTCTTCGCACTTCCCTTTGCGCTGCTGTCAGCGCTCCTGGCCTGGCGTGAAGTCGGCTTTGATTGGAAGCAGCTGGCCGGAATTCTGCTCTGCATGGTGTTTGCCCGTTCGGCTGCGATGGCATTCAATCGGATTGTTGACCGTAAGTTCGACGCCCGCAATCCTCGTACGGCGCAGCGGCACCTGCCTGCCGGAAAACTTTCCCTGCAAATGGTGCTGGTTTTCACGCTCGTCTGTGTGGTCGGGTTCGTCCTCTCGACACTGCTGTTCCTCCCGAATCGGTGGCCCCTTTGGCTCTCGGTCCCGGTGCTGCTGTTTCTGCTCGGATATTCTTACGCCAAGCGGTTTACGAGTTTCTGCCACTACTGGCTGAGCGCTGCCCTGATGCTCAGTCCGCTCGCGGCGTGGATTGCGATTACCGGTGGGCTCAGCTGGGTTCCAGTGTGGCTGGCTGCGGCGATCTTCTTCTGGGTCGGGGGCTTCGACATTCTGTACGCACTGCAGGACGTTGAGGTCGACCGGCAACTGGGGCTGAATTCCATACCGGTCAGACTGGGAGCGAAAAACTCCCTGCGGGTCGCCTTTGCCAGCCATTTGCTGACGATGCTCTGTCTGCTGGCGTTCTGGAAAGTTTCCGGGCTGGGGCTGCTGTTTCTGGCCGCGGTGGTGATCGTCGGTCTGCTGCTCATCTATGAACATCTGCTGGTCAAGCCGGATGACCTGAGCCGGATCAACGTGGCGTTCTTTAATATCAACGCGTTGATCAGTCTCGGTTTGTTTGCGGTGGGAGCGATTGACCTCTGGTGGATGCGGTAACAAGTGCGCTCCCTATCGCACCGGGCGCACGACAAAAGCCCTCCCGGGTCGCAGACCACGGAAGGGCTGTCTTTAGGGACGGAAGATGTCGTCCTCAGTCTCGATTCAGTTGGCACTTCCGGCGGAATGAACCGGCCGGTCTTCGATCAGCAGCTTCAGTTCATTGGCGTTGGCTTTCAGTTCCGGTGCGTACATTCCAGAGGCCATCGTCGGCAGTGCACTGAATTTTCCCGGGATTTCCGCCCGCAGGCGGTAACTGACCGAGTGCTTGCCACGAGCCAGTGACTTCAGGAAGAAGGCCACTTTCTCATCGCGGAATTCGACATAGGCCCCGAGTCCGCCTGCGGTGTACCCGCTTTGCAGATCGACCGGTTCGAAGCCGGCGGCCTTGTAGTCTTCGAACAGGACATACTCGTAATCGTTCTTCGAATCGATTTCGAGCTCGACCTCGATCAGGTCGCCGCTCTCCAGACGGTCCAGGTTGTTCAGCTCGGTGCGATCATACTTGATGACCGACTGATTCAAGGCCTGACCCCGGCTGCCGGCAACGTCCGTTGTGGCGGTCTTGTCCTGAGTCAGCTTGTAGAACTTGCGGCCCACTTTGATCTCCAGCCCTGTCGCGGTGATGGGATCTTCCTTGGTGAAGTTGGTGACGTAGGCATTCACATACAGATTCGCCTGGGGCGAAGAGGCAACTCCCAGCGGGCGGCGACGCAGTTCGAGGGTATGTTCGCCGGCGGTGAGTGCCGATCCTTCCAGCACAAAACTGTTGTCGAAGGTGAACAGCGTGGCTGGTGTGATCTCGACAGTCTGTTTCAGTTCGCCGTCGAGCCACACTTCAACCTGCACATTCGTCTGCATCTCTTTGGTGGCGTGCAGATAATCTGCGAGCGCCTCAATGCAGTAAGCCGTGTCGCGCGTGTTGTTCCAGTAGGTCCCGTGGCGGCGGTTATTGATCAGATATTTCACCAGTCCCGCAGCCTTGGGGTCATTCGGATTCACCTTCGTCAGCAGTCGCAGGTACTGGGCATTGGCTTCGATCGTGTTGCCGTACCACGACCACCAGTAGCTCTGGTTGGGCAGGTCGAAGTAGGCGGTCTGGTTTTCATCATCGACTTTGATGAACTGATCGAGGTTACGAATGACCATGTCCCGCTGTTCGATGGCCTGCAGATCGTGCAGCGCGATCCCCAGCAACGCTTGCGAGTAAGGGGACAACGACAGCCGGTCGCGATACAGGAATCGCTGCATTTCGGCATCGTGGACCTGCTCGTCGACCAGCACGGTAAAGATCAGTGCATCGATGTTCGACGCGGCTGTTTTGTAAGCCTGCTTGCGATTCGGATCTTTCTCATGCCGTTCCCCTTCCAGCAGCAGTTCGACCTGCCGGGTCTGGTAATTCTTGAGCCAGGCGATTCCGTTCTCCAGCACGCCATGAGTGATGGCGATATCGTTGTGCCACGCCAGCTGCAGACCGTGAACGACGACAGCGGTCGTGTGCGGAGTCGAATGTTCGCCGTAACCGGAGAACCAGCCCCAGCCCCCGTCCGAACACTGCATGGCGGTCAGGTCCTGCACACCCTGTTTGACCATGGCAGCGACTTCGTCAGCGTCGAAGACCGGGTTCCGGTCAAAACGCTTCCATTGCTTAGCGCGCTCGGCATCGTCCCCGATCTGCTGAGAGTTGAGATTGGTCCGTTTTTCCTGAATCGCTTGCAGGTCGAGTCCCATCTCCAGCAGAATTTTTTGCGTGATGACGGTCGGCAGGAAGCGGTTCAGGGTCTGTTCCGTGCAACCGTAAGGATACTCGGCCAGATACGGCAACGCGTCGACCAGTGCGCCGGCAAGTGTCGGAGAATAGCGAACCTCCAGCCGCGACTGCTCAGGAATGCGTTGTTCGGGAACAGTGAATTTGATCGTGGTGTTCTCGGCATCGGGCCGGATGACATTGCTGTACGATTCGGTTTTCAGAATGCCATGCACGCTGACCGGGAAGGACATCTGCATCGCATCTGACTCCACGTCCGTCAGCGCTTTCATCGTGATGCTGGCAGTGCCGGGCTGGACTGCCTTGACCCGCCAGTCGACGCGGGTTTCTCCGTGGGCCGGAATGGTGACGGTAGTGGTCATCGGCGAATAACGGGGATCGCCCCGGAAGTCAGCCAGCCATTTCAACGTTTCCCCTTCCAGCAGCAGCTCGACCTGCACCTGTTTTTCGACATCAAGGTCGTTATGAACGTTGGCCGACAGCACCACCTCATCGGTCTCGATAAAGAACCGGGGTGCCTGCAGCCGCACGATAATGTTTTTGCGGGTGACCGCTTCTGCAGTCCCTTCACCGACGTTGGTGTCGGCTCCCATCCCCCATGCCCGCATCTTCCAGGCGGAGAGGTTCTCGGGCATGTCGAAGGTGACTCGGGCCAGTCCCTCCGCATCGGTCAGCAGGTCGGCCTTCCAGAAAGCGGTGTCGGCAAAGTTGGTACGCACGACGGGGACGACCACCTCCTCGGCTTCCTCTCCGGGTTGCCCCCCCATTCCTCCAGCCTTCATTGCCATCGGTATCGCGGGATCAAAGCTGCCGAAGCTCGGCGCAGCCGCGTTTTCTACGTCTTGGAGTTGTGACCAGAATTCGCCCCCAGAACGAGCATTGCCTCTCCTGCCCATCGGCCCGCCCGCCCTCAGGTTTCTCTGGTCGTCACGATCGGCCACGGACCCACCGAAGACACCCAAGTCCGACATGGCAATTTCCCCTTGCTTCAGCAACTGGTCAAAGCGCTGTGCAAGGTTGCTCTCTGCCTGGGGATTGTGATGTCGGCGCCACTTCCAGAAGAACTCTCTAATATCCGTCACGTTGGAGCCGCCGGAGATGTATTCAACGGCGCGGTCGTACACACTGAGGACGAGTGACCCCTGGAACGGCTTACCGTCCGGTCCGGTGACTTTGACATCAACTTCAGCCTTGGCGCCGGGGAGATAACTCTCCGCTGACGGCTTCACTTCCACGTTCAGAACGCGGCTTTCCGGGGGAACGACCACTTCCTTCACCTGCTGGTGGAGCTTGCCATTCGCCATGGTGACCGCTTCCACGAAGAAGTTCGGCATGTCCTTCTGCAGGACGTCGATTTCGACTTGCGTACTCTTCCCCTTGAGCCGCAACACCTGGGGTGCCCCCGCAGCGACGCCACCCACCGGACGTACAAACAGCAGGACCGTGGAACCGAGTCGATTCGTGTTCAGCAACAGCTTGACCTTATCCCCCGGTTGATAGGTCTTCTGGTTCGCGATGATTTCCAGATCATTGAACTGGAACTGCGAGCCATCGAAACCTTCCCCACGAATGACGAACAGCTGGCCCCCTTCAAGTTCGACGCCGTTGGCTTTCGATTTGAGCTTATATGACAGACGATACTGTCCCGGCTGGCTGGCCTTGAGAGTCTGGCTGGCGAATCCGTCCGTATTCGTATTGAGTTCCCATTCCTGAGCCGTTTCTTCAACGGGTTTTCCGTCTTCGTAACGCACCTTGAGCAAACGCAGGGTGCCCGTCCCTTCCACGCCATTGCCGCTGAGGGTGCGGGCCTGGAAGCTGGCCTGAATGGTGTCACCGACCTGGTAATAGCCGCGATCTGTCCACGAGAAGACTTTGAACGGCTCTCGCGAGACCAGTACGTTGCCTTTGCCGACGATGGTTCGGCGCGAAGCATCGGTCACTTCGGCGGTGACGCTGTATTCATGGTCCTGATCTCCGTGCAGTAGTTTGGCGAGCGCCGTGTCGATCTCGATCGAGATCGTGCCATCCGCAGCGATCGGGACTTCGCGATCCAGCACCAACTCGGGGGGATCGGCACTCCACGGACGCCACAGGGGCGAGGGAGTTAAACAACCCCACTTGCCGAATCCCGGATACCAAGTGGTCTCCGGAGTAAACCACCAGTAACCGTTGCCATACAGCCAGTCCCAGCTGTCGACGGGGAACCAGCGGGCATCGTGCTGTGAACGCTCGACTTTGATTTTGGCAGTGCCCTGGGCGACCGGAGCACCGTAGTAATATTTCGCCCGAATGGTCGCGGTGATTTTGTCGCCGAGTTGAACCGGTTCTTTCGGCGCATCGACAGTCACTTCAAATTCCGGCTTCTTGTACTCTTCCACCCCGAATGAATTCGTACCGACGATCTGTTGCCGGCCATCGGGATTGCCCGAGAGAAGTAGTTGATATGTTCCGAGCGCGGCCTGCTTAGGCAGTGGGAAGCTTCCGGAGATTCCGCCGAATTCATCGGTCGTAAACGTTTTCTTGTCGATCTCCGTTCCTTGCGGATCGTTCAGAGTCACGGTAAATGAGGCACCAGCGAAGCGGGTCCGATCCGGGTGATCATAGCGGGCTTCACGGACCCAGAATTTGAACTCCACCTTCTGGTCAGGGCGATAGACCGGACGGTCTGTGATCACGTAGACCTTGGTCTCCTGGTAGTCGTATTCATTCCGATCAGTAAACCACAGGCTGCTGAAGCCAAGAAACGCGAAGCCCCCCTGCTCGGTCCGGGCCACTGCCAGAGTCTGATAATTGTTCGACTGCAGTTTGTTCGTGAGCGTGATGAAGCCGTCGGCCGATGTGAATTCCGCAAACTCGTTGAATGAAATCCGCGAGCTGCGGCCTTGCTGGTCATAGTTCTGTGTCCAGTTGAAGAACTCGACTTTCGCATGATTGGCCGGAGCACCGGTGACCGCATCGGCGACATAGTAGAGCACCTTGTTGTTGAGCTGCTTCTTGATGATTGCGGTATCGTTCAGCCAGACGACAATCCGGCTCGTGTTGCCGTTGGCCATCCGGGCTGTAACGAGGTAGGCCCCTCCCTTTTGCAGCGGGGTGGTGACGGTGACACGCCGATCATTGTGGCCGGCGCGCGGCTCGAGCGGCAGTGTCCAGGTCGCGACCTTTTCGCCGAGATATCGGTTTTCGTTCTTTTGGACGATCCGGGCGCCGATGTCGTCGATCTGGATTTTTTCCCAATCGAACTGCTTGGGTTGCGATTTGAGATAGGTCTTAATATCCGAGATCAGTTCCGGAACCTTGAGTCGCGTCGCCTCGAACGTGACGGAGTTGCCGTTGCGAAAACGGTATTCCAGCGTGGCTCCCCGGCCCGCCGGCTGACTCATGTTCGGCTCGAATTGACCCCAGTTGCCGACAATCTGATTCAGCCATTTCTGAGCCGATTCCTGGGAGGATCCGGTCTGTCTCTGCGTCAGATCCCGCACGAAGCCGGCGGCCTTTTCGTATTGCTGTCGATCCTGAAAAATCCTTCCCAGTGCGGTGAGGGCATTGATCGTCGCGGAGGGGGTTCCCTGTGCCTGAACAACGTCGCGGTAAATGCGAATCGGATTGAATTCGTCCGGCAGCGTGAACCGTTTTACTCCGTTCGCGAGATAAGCGATCGTTTCATTTTCATTGAGCGAGGGCAAAGACCAGAGCGCAGACTGCGTGTCATTCTTCTCTTCGCTTCGCGGAAGTGAGCCCCCCCACCGGGCCAGCGTTTGCACCCCGAACTGTTCATTCAGAAAGGCCGCGAATTCCAATTGCGTTTCGACGAGACGATCGGGCTGATACTCCACCACCTGTTGCAGGCACCAGCGCCAACGTTCACCGTCGTTCTGCGCAGCATCGAAGTCTGCGGGAACCTTGTAGAAGATCGGATTGCCCGCTTCATCGACCGGGGCCCCTTGCGGCTGCGGGCGCCAGCCGAAACGCCTCCCCCGACCGGAACTTTCTTCAACAGTCGGGTAATCGGGGAGCTGTGCCAGATCGGTTAAAATCTGCAGCTTCCAGCTGCGGTTCTGGAAGAGAATGTTGGCGAAGTCGCGATAAAAGTCGCTCTTCTGGGTCGCCGTCCACGACTCGGGAATCTGCTCGCGAACCGTGTTCAGCCAGCGGAGGGATTGAACGCGGTCCCGCTCGCTGACATCGACGAACATGCCCCCCCCTCGAGCATCGCCCCGAGTAAACTGGCCCGCGGTCAGGTAGCCGTAGTGTGTCCCGTCAGCCAGGATCTTTGCTGCGCGCCACAGCACGATGGGGTTCGCAGCATGCAGCTCAACCACCTTGCCCAGGAGGGGATCGATTTCGCCGGTTCGCTGGAGATTCTGCAGGCAGCGGGAAGCAGCCAGCAAGTCATCGGCAACGACCTGTCCGGTCGCGGCGGGATCGAGCAGCAGTTTTTCGTAGAGGTCGTACGCTTCTTTGAAATTGCCCGCTTTCTCCAGCTCGGCAGCTTTGGGACGGGGCTGAGCGATGGGCATCTCGGCAGCCTTCAAGATGAGAAAACCAGAGGAGCAGAGGGCCAGAACGGCCAGACAGGCACGTAGGACACGTGACATGACATTCCTTCGATATCGATTCCGCGACAGGCCGGGAAACGACAGTCGCCCGGACGAGGTTCCGACTTAGAGTCCCCTGAGACCGAAAAAGTTCCACGAAGTTGGAAACAGAATCTCGGTCGGTGTCTGCCTCCGGCAGCGGGACCTTCACCCTAAGATACGCGCTGCGCCTTCTTTGTGACAGCTGGAACTGGGCAGACCGGAGCGGGCAGGGAAAATTCCGAAGGAGGTGTCAGGCACGTGTCCGTTTACGGCGACCTTTGACGAAGCTCTGGACCACCAGATTCCCCATGTCGTCGGCGTTGCAGGTGGCGCTGATCCCCCTGGTCACCTGAGCCAGTTGCTCCACGAAGTTCACGAGCCCGAGATAAAAATAATCTTCAATCAGGGCGAAGCTGGAAATCTGAATCCCTTCATTGGCACAGCGTCGGGCTTCCGACAACGTGAGTCGGGCTGTCTTTTCTGCAGGAGGGTAGATCAGCACCACGTCGCGTCCTTCCACGTGGGCGGTCGGCTCGCCATCGGTGATCAGAATGATCTGGCGATTGGCTGCCGGCTGTCGACGAAGAACCCGCCGGGCATATTGCAGGCCGGCGTGAATGTTGGTGAAGTGCTCCGGAACGAATGCGGGGGGGCTGTCGAGCGAAATCCGCATTCGGACGTGAGAATCGTAGATGCTGACCGGCTTGGGAGCCGAGTTCAGCAGCTCGCGCTCGGTCATCGGAGTGGCGAATGTTGAGAAACCGATCACCTGCAGGAAGTCGGACTGGTAGCGGGAGCGGACGAGCCCCTGCAGCGCCAGCGCGACCCGCTTGGCGGCTCCATACTTTCCGTAGCGGGTCATACTCCCCGACATATCGACTAGCACGACCGTAGCGCAGCTGGTCTGATATTCGGTGTCGTACAGGACCAGATCCTCTTCCTGGATCTGAATCGGTGAGCCCCCTCCCTGCCGATGCAGCGCATTTTTCAGCGTGTCGTGCAGGTTCAGATTGGAAACCGGATCGCCGAACTCATAGGGCTTCGATTCATCGAGCACGGTCTGCCCGACACCGCGATGCTCGGTGTCGTGCCGGCCCAGCTTGTCGCGCTGTTGCGTGTTGAACAGAGATTCGATGGCTTTGTTCTCAACCCGCTTCAGTCCTTTCGGAGTGACGTGGTATTTCCCCTCGCGATCTTTCTCGACCAGCCCCCGCTTGATCAGCATGTCGACCACATCGGGATGTTCCTGCTCCCAGTTTTCCAGATTGGGCATGACTTCGTCGCCGTACTGCAGCAGGTACTCCGACAGCTTGTCGAAGATCTGGTCTGCGGACTGGGGGCTGAAGCTCTGTGATCCGTCCCAGCGGGAAAACTCAAACATGGGCATCAGCAGAACTCCAGCAGTCACGGGATCCCGGTGTGGCACCTGTCCTGTCAGGATCAGGTCGAGCCACTTTCGGGGGGAAGCTCATTCAATTCGTCGCGCACCGCCTGCGAAGGAGGAACCGCCGGAGCCAGACCGGCGGCCTGCTCTTCGGCGTGATCGTGGTGCGGTGGACCATCGTCCTGCATCAGGTCGTCGTAATGCATGTACATGTCGATCGGTGAGGAAGGGAGCCGCACCTTGCGCTGGCCTTCCACCAGTTTCATCGACGTTCCCTCTTTGGTGCAGTGACAGCGGACCGCCACTTCATTGGCGGGGGCTTTCCGCTCGTAGTGGCAGACAGGGCAACGCCATAGTCGACGAATATCCAGTTTCAGGCGAATTCCCGGGCCGCGCATGACATTCCTTCGTGTTTTGGCGTTCACTGCATTGTATGCGGGAACGCACACACTGGCGACCCGAAACCGGCTTTGTCCCGCGGGGCGCTTCCGGAATGGAATTTTCCGGGGAGGTTCCTTGGAGTCGTCTCAATTCCCATAGACCGTGCCAATTTACTGCGAAGGGTCCCTCCCATCGGGAACGGGACCATTTATGATGTGTCCCGCCTCCATTCCTGAGATGACGTCGGCTGCGAAGCTAAGGGGGCCGATCAGTTTGAGAAAGATTGCAATGGGTTATCGGAATCTTCGGGAGTGTCTGCTGGATTTGGAGCGGACCGGACAACTGGTGCGGATTCCGGAAGAGATCGACCCGAATCTGGAAGCGGCCGAAATTCAGCGGCGGGTTTACGCAGCGGGTGGGCCAGCGCTCTTTTTCGAGCGGGTCAAAGGCTGCCGCTTTCCGATGATCAGCAATCTGTTCGGCACTCCCGAGCGGGCCCGGTTTCTGTTTCGCGATACGCTGGAACAGATGCGACGGCTCGTCGAACTCAAGGTCGATCCGTCACGGGCTCTCAAAGCTCCGTGGCGTTACGCGCAAGCCTTTCCCGCTGCGTGGGCGATGCGCCCCCGGTACGTCTCGCACGGTCCGATTCTCGATGGGCAGATCCGGGTCGATGAGCTGCCGCAGCTCAAGTCCTGGCCGGATGACGGGGGACCGTTTATCACCCTGCCTGCGGTCTACACCGAACATCCCGATGCTCCGGGCTGGAAGAACTCGAATCTCGGAATGTACCGGGTGCAGCTCGCGGGCAATTCCTATGCAGGGAACCGGCAGGTCGGCCTGCACTATCAGATTCATCGCAGTATCGGCGTGCACCATGCTGCGGCATTGAAGGCCAAAGAACCGCTGCGAGTCAACATTTTCGTGGGAGGTCCGCCGTCGCTGATTCTCTCCGCCGTGATGCCCCTTCCGGAAGGACTCTCCGAACTGACATTCGCCGGAGCCTTGGGTGGGCGACGTGTTCGACTCGTCCGCCAGCCGGGGGGATTGCCGCTGATCGCCGAGGCCGACTTCTGTCTTTCCGGAACGATTGATCCCGAGGTGCAGCTGCCGGAAGGTCCGTTCGGGGATCATCTCGGTTACTATAGCCTCATTCACGACTTTCCGGTGGTGAATGTCGATCGTGTCTATCACCGTGCGGACGCGATCTGGCCGTTCACCGTCGTGGGGCGACCGCCACAGGAAGACACCGGCTTCGGGGATCTGATTCACGAGATCACAGGACCGGCAATTCCGAGTGTCCTGCCGGGCGTCAAGGCGGTGCACGCGGTCGATGCCGCCGGAGTGCATCCCTTGCTACTGGCCATCGGCAGTGAACGCTATGTACCGTATGCTCGCGACCGTCGTCCGCAGGAAATCCTGACACAGGCGAACGCCATCCTCGGACAAGGACAGTTGTCTCTGGCCAAATATCTGATCATCGCCGCGGGGGAAGATGACACCGCTCTCGATCTGCACAACATCGCGCGGTTTCTGGAGCATGTTCTCTGTCGCGTCGATTGGGAAAACGACCTGCATTTTCAGACTCGGACGACGATCGACACATTGGATTACACGGGGCATGGATTCAATGCCGGATCCAAAGTCGTGATTGCGTGTGCGGGGCAGGTACGTCGATCGTTGCCGCGGAAGACGCCGTTGAACCTGCCGCTGCCGGAGGGATTTCGCAATCCGGCCGTCCCATTGCCGGGAGTCATCACGATCGCAGCTCCGGAATTCCGGAACACTGATGATGATCGCCTGTCGTGGTTCTGTCGGGCGATCGACCGGGGGCATCCACTCAACGAGTTTCCGTTGTGCGTGCTGGTCGATGACAGCGAGTTTGCCGCGCGGAACCTTAACAACTTTCTCTGGACCACGTTCACGCGTTCCAATCCCGCTCACGATATCGACGGCGTCGAAGCGTTCACCGATCACAAGCATTGGGGATGTCGCGGGACGCTGGTGATCGACGCCCGCAGGAAGCCGCATCATGCACCCCCACTCATCGAAGATCCGGCCGTGACAAAGCGGGTCGATCGACTGGCAGCCCCCGGCGGACCGCTGCACGGAATTCTCTGAGCGAACGAAACGCTGAGAGAATCGTGGCTTTCCGACCCGTGCCCGCCCCGAGGAAATTCGCATTTCATGAGACGAAACGTTCGCTGCGCGATGACAGGAAAGAGCCACCGCTTCAGCGGACCGTCTCGAGCGGTTCGGCCTGCGAGGGATTCAACAGTGGCGGAGCGGACTTTGGCGGCTGAGGACCGCACGGCCCCGTGAAATAGGGAGGCGGAGCGGCAAACCGCCGATCTTCGGCCAGTCCCTCACGCCAGGAGGTCAGGGTCACCGGAATTTCGATTTCTTCAAAGCGTCGACGAACCAGGAACGTCACCTGATCGCCAATCTCGTGTTCCTGCAGCAACTGCACCAGGTGGAAAAAGCTGGAGACCTTCTTGTCGTCCAGCTGCAGGATCATATCGTCGGGAAGCAGTTGAGCCCGGGCGGCAGCACCTCCGGGGACAATCTCTTTGACGATGCAGGCCGTCGTGGTGGGATCGTTGCGAATTCCCAGACAGGCGCCGCGCTGTTCGATTGTCAGCCCGCGAATGCGCGACGCGAGGGGAAGGAGATCATCCACCGCAATCTGGTTCCCGGTGATGGTATAGAGATGCAGCGAGGGACAGGCGGAGAAACGGGTCAAATGCCAGAGGTCTTCCTTGGTCCCCTTCCAGTTATGATGCAGCCAAATGCCGTATAACACCGGCAGGACCTCTCCCTTGAGTCGATCGGGAGGATTGTTAATGCGAGCCGCCAGTAGTTCTGGATCAGTCGAGGGCATAAACACCAGTTGGCCGCCGAGCTCTTCAATCGCCTTGCGGGCCCGGGACTGCCGAAGCCGTGTATGTTCCAGGAGAATCGCTTCCGCTTCCTGAGCAGCGACTCCGCTGGTCAGGGATAGATTGTCGAGTACGCGCTCGGCCCGATCTCCGAGGTGATCGGAATGCTGCAGGAAAATCCCCTCCAGCACGCGGACGAGACGAACGGCCTCTTCTTCAGGAGCATTGGGAATAACCGCCGCGAGAAATTCGGGGTTCTGCGCTGCCTCTTTGGCCAGTTCCAGCTGAGCGAGTCGACGGGTCTGGAAGTTACCGTCCGAGAGCTGGTCGACAAGCCGGTCGATTTTCCCGGCATTTTCCGGCGGAGTGGTCCCCTCTGCTCCGTACAGAGCGCAGGCTCCCCACAGGAACATCGTAGCGATCAGGTTGGACAGCAAACGTCGAATGCGGACGACTCCCAACTGCCGTCGGCCGAAATAAAGGATTCCGCTCCTCTCAATCATGACACACAGACAGCCGTTTCACCAGATTGGAAGCGATGATCTGTTCCGTCTCCACGAATTGGGATTGGACCGGCGGCAGTCTTTCCGGAGTCCGCATATTTGACAGGATCGAGGCGCCTGGCAGGACGCATCGGCCGCAATCAGAGCAGCATGACCAGCCCATCGACCCCCTGAAGTTCCCGGTAGATGTCGATAATGTGGCCGGCTCCATCGACCTCCGGTTCGACTGTCACGCTGATGTGTCTTCCGGTCGCGGTCGCACGGCACGAGAAAGACGGTTCCGCCAGCTCTTGCAGGTGAACTTTAACCGCCGCCAGAACCCGGCCGACAAAATGGTCATCGGCTGTGCCAATCGCCTTGAACGTGTACCGGCACGGAAAGGTATGAGTCGATTCGAGGAGTTCGCGATTCGGAAGGCCGTCTGACATCGTCCACTTCCAGCACGGGTTGAGGAGGAGTTACCTCCCAATCATAACTTTCAGTGCCTCGCCGTCGAGCAGATTTTCCGACCTCGGCTTCGAACGGTGTCTTGGGTGCGTCAGTCGACAAGCCGTTGCAGCGTCCTCTGAATGCGGGTGATCGCCCGTTCTTTGCCGAGCAGTTCAAGGCATTCGAACATCCCCGGCCCGGCGGTCTTTCCTGAGACCGCAATCCGCAGCGCGTGAATGATCTCGCCGTAGGAGATTTGTTCCCGTTCCATCCAGGCCTTGAATTCCGTTTCGAGTGCGCTGGCGGTGAAGTCGTCGGTCTGCTGCAGCACTTCGAGGAATTTTCTCAGAAGTTCAACGCTTCGGGGAGCCTGACGGAGGCGCTTGTCGAAGCCCTTTTCGTCGTAGGTCATCTGGTCGTCAGCCACGAAGTATTCGTCGTAGCTGAGGATGTCGCTGCAGAGTTTCAACCGATCATTGAGGGCGGAGACAACACGAGTCAGGTAGACATCGTCGATCTGGGCGTTGTTCAGCAAGCCGGCACGCACAAGGAAGTCGCGGCAGCGGCGGACCTTTTCTTCCAGTGGCAGCTGTCCCATCCAGTACTCCTGGTAGGAAAGCAGCTTGTCAGGATCGAGTCCCGCCGGTCCTTTGACGACCCGATCGAGGGTGAAGTGCTCGACGATGAAGTCGCGCGACATGTTTTCCGTTTTGTCGTCGAGCGACCAGCCCAGCCGGGAAAGGCCGTTGAAGACCGCGTCGGGCAGAAAGCCGACCGCGTCGTAATAGCTGACCATCACCGGATTCAGCGTGGCAGAACTTCCCATGCCGATTTTGGGGAGGACGTCATCCGCGATGTCGAACAGCTTTTTGAATTGCGGGCTTTTACGGTATTTCTCGAGGTTCTTTTCCCGCTTGCTGAGCTTTTCCTTGGTGCCGGGAGCGGCCACGAATGGAATGTGAGCAAACTCCGGCAGCGCATGTCCCAGCGACTCGAACAGCAAGGCCTGAACGGCGGTGTTGGTGAGATGTTCTTCCGCGCGAATCACGTGCGTGATTTGCAGCGCAGCGTCATCGACGACGCTCGCAAAGTTGTAGAGGGGCATCCCGCTTGAGCGCATGATGACCGGGTCGGGCATCAGCCCGCAGTCCCATTCCACGTGCCCGCGAATCCGATCGTCGATGGCCACTTTGCGCGTCCGGTCGATCAGATACCGGATGACGTACGGCTCTCCCCGCTGTTCAAGGTCGTCCCGTTGAGCGGGAGTCAGCTCCAGCGAGCGTCGAACGTTGAGATAAGGACGTTTGGCCTGCTCAGCCGCCTGTCGATCGGCCTGAGCGACCGCGGGAGGATCGAAATCCTTGTAAGCCAGTCCGGCGGCCAGCAGCTGATCGCAGGCCTGGCGATACTTGTCGAGTCGCTGCGACTGAAAATACGGACCGTAGGGACCGCCGATTTCGGGGCCTTCATCCCAGTCAAGCCCCAGCCAGCGGAACGCATTCAGAATCGGATCGAGGGCGGCGTCGATATTCCGCTCCTGATCGGTGTCGTCGATCCGCAGGATGAACTGGCCACCGTTGTGACGGGCCCACAGCCAGTTGAAGAGGGCGGTGCGCATCCCACCGATGTGCATGTAGCCGGTCGGCGAGGGAGCAAAGCGGGTGCGGACAGTCGGCATGAGCAGACTCGCTTCAGAGCGTGATCAAGAGCAGAGAGATCGCGCGACGAGCGATCTCCGGAAACGACGAAGCGCTCCCCGAAGCCCGGCTCGTTGAGAACTCAGGCGGGAGAGCGCATGCGCACTTCGGCGAATTGTCGCCACTCGAATTACTTGGCTTCGGCGGCAGCCGGCTCGGTATTCTTGACGATCTCGAGGTTCGGCACCTTGATCGAGGTGATCTTCACGCCGGTGTATTTCTGGCGATGGCCGGTATGGCGACGGGAATTCTTGCGGCGGCGGAACTTCTGGATTTCCAGCTTCGGCCCTTTGACGACCGGGTCGACCACTTCCGCTTCCACGACAGCGCCGCTCAGCGTCGGTGCGCCGATCAGGCTGGCACCCCCGCCATTGGCGAGCAGCACGGTGTCAAACGTCAGCTTCTTTCCGACTTCGGCATCGGCGACAAAGTCAATCGCCAGCAACTGGCCTTCTTCTACACGCAGCTGATGACCGCTGTCTTCAATGATCGCGAACATTCGAAACGACTCTTCTGTCCAAACCGGTGAAAGTCCAGCGGGACCTCGGACACAGGCATTTCCTTCGCCGTCCGACCGCTGAGGAATCGCACAGAGTAATGGAAACAATCTCGGTTGGCAAATCCAACCCGGGCAAGTTCGACGATCAATTTCCGGTCTGCTATAAACCTGCGAACATTCCCGAGGAAGGATCGAGCCTGATGTCCGTTGACCCAGTCGTCGTCTCGTCACGCGTGATTCATATCGTCGCCGCGATTGTTCTGTTCGGCGGTGCGGTTTTTACGCGGTTTCTGCTGATGCCGGCTGCCGGACAGCTGGACGAGGAACAGCATCAGAAGCTGCGGGCTGGCGTGACTGGCCGCTGGAAGTACTTCGTCCATCTGGGGATCACGCTGCTGATCGTGACCGGATTCTACAACTATCTGGTCGTCATGCGACCGCTCCACAAGGGAGATTCCTTCTACCACATGTGGATGGGAATCAAGATCCTGCTGGCGATGGTGGTCTTCTTTTATGCTTCCGCACTGGTCGGTCGGGCCCGTGCTTTTGAAGGGATCCGCAAAAACGCGGGGTTTTGGCTGCTCGTGAGCATTGTGCTCTCGTTTTTTGTGGTGGGCATCGCCAGCGTGCTGAAAGTCCGGGGCGTTCCCCCGCAGGCCACCCCAGCAGCTGTGATTGTTGAGGAAGTGGAGATAGCGAAATAGGTTGCGTTGAGATTCTGCTCACGCCCCTGCTTCATTTCCCTGCTGTTGACCGGTTGGGGACAGTCTCTCTCAGAGCCCCTGAGGATCGCGGTTGAGACGTTCGGGGCAAGATCTTCTTTGGCCGGGCCCGCCTATCCCGGCTTCCACCCGCTGAATGACCAGCTGCGGCCGCGAAAGTTGGTTGGATCAGGGTTCAAAGTGCTCTGCCACTAAAACGCTTGAGCCAACTTCTCCGGCAAAATTGGCCGATTTCGAGTCAGCGCGCACGGGGTGTTTCGTCAAATCGACAACGCATGGCACCTCATTTTGAATCAAATTCCCTCAAGCTGCCGACGGGCCCAAGTGTCCTCTCGACTGGGAAATCGCTGTAAAGCATTTGTAAGTAATGCGATGCGAAACGTGATTTGAATTGGTTCGCTGGCGGCACGCCCTCTGCATCTCTTTTCACTACGCAGCACCGAAGAATTTTTCAAATTATTTCTTCGTGTACGAACTTTCCTTGAGAGGACTGCGTCTAATTTGCGTATTGAGAGTGAAGCCTGCACGAATTGATTTCCTTTTATTCATTTTCTGCCAGTGAGCTGGCCTTCCGTTGCAGGTGGAACGCAGTTTTCAGAAAGACTTAGTAGGGGAGGGATTAGAGATGACTGCAAAGTACAACCATCCCGCACTCAAACAACTTTCCGAGCAGCAGAAGCGCTACGCTCCTCTGGACAAACGTCTGGAGCAGATGGATCGCGCCGAGAAGTTTTTAGAGGCGGTCGACCAGAATGAAACTTACAGCTACCAGGACCTTTGCGAAGCGATCACCGGCTATCGGCCGGACGCCTACCCTGACCTTGTGATTCGGGGAGACGATCTGCAGCACGACCTGCCGCTGTTTGTGGAAGAACTGTCCGCGAGCGCAGACATTCCGGTGGAACTCGCCGGCGAACCTGTGCTGACCGTGGATGATCTGAGTGAGCAGTACAAGGTGTCGACAAAGACCGTGGACCGCTGGAGAAAGCGGGGACTGGTCAGTCGGCGATTCAAATTCGGCAAGCGGTCGCGTGTTGGTTTCCTGCGGTCGTCTGTCGACCGGTTTGTGAACGAGCATGGGAGCGAAATTGACCGGGGCTCCCGTTTTACCCAGCTGTCCGATGCGGAACGGCAGGAGATTGTAATGAAGGCCCGACGACTCGTCCGACATGGCGCATGCCCGTCCGAGGTCAGCAAGCGGCTGGCCCGGTGGTTCAATCGCTCGCCGGAGACGATCCGTTACACGCTCAAGCAGTACGACAATGACAACCCCGAGAACGCTGTGTTCCCGGGAGCCATGTCGCCGCTGACATTGGAACGGAAACAGGAAATCTACCAGCGGTACAGCCAGGGAATGTCGGCTGACCTGCTGGCAGAAGAATACTGCCGGACCAAGACCAGCATTTACCGGATCATTTCCGAAATGCGGGCACAGCTGCTGACGGATCGTCCGGTCGATTACATGGACAGTCCGGAATTCCATCTGCCCAACGCGGATGAAGTGATTCTCGGCCCGGCTCCCAGTCCGACCGGGAAAGGGGGAGCGTTGCGTTCACCGCCGGGGCTGCCCCCGTATCTGGCCAGCCTGTACACGGTGCCGCTGCTCTCGCGTGAAGAGGAAGCCCATTACTTCCGGAAGATGAACTACCTGAAATTCAAGGCAGCCCAGCTGCAGAATGACGTCGGAGGTCGCCGTCCCCGGACGAAAGAACTCGACGACGTCGAAAAGCTGCTGGAACAGGCTGTGGAAGTGAAAAACTTTCTCATCCGCAGCAACCTGCGACTGGTGGTTTCGATCGCCAAAAAGCACATGAAGCCGACGACCAATTTTTTCGAAATGGTCAGTGACGGCAACATGTCGCTGATTCGTGCAATTGAAAAGTTCGATTACACGAAGGGGAACAAGTTTTCGACCTACGCCAGCTGGGCGATCATGAAGAACTATGCCCGGTCGATTCCGGCCGAGCACAAGATTCTGGATCGCTTCCGGACGGGGACGGAAGAAGTCTTCCAGTTCTCCCACGATGGTCGTGGCAGCCAGTTCAGTGACGAAGTGACCAACAGTCGGCAGCATCAGATGATCATGTCCATCCTGCAGCAGCTGGATGAACGGGAGAAGGCGATCATCATGCACCGCTATGGCCTGGAACGGGGAACCGAACCGGAAACCCTCGAACAGGTCGGCAGCCGGTTCAACGTGACGAAAGAGCGCATTCGCCAGATCGAATCCCGGGCGATGCAGAAGATCCGCAAGATTGCGTCGGAAGAGAAGCTGGATATTCCCGGCATCTGACCTAGCCATCCCGGATGCAGGGAATCGCAAGCCCTCGGTCGCTGACCGGGGGCTTATTTTTGCGCGGTCATCCTCTTTTTCGCAGACCGTTCTGCCGCGCCGCCTGTCACGGTGGGATGACCCTGTCACCCTCAGACTGGGGCGTGGCCCTCGCAGTCCGGGCCAGTTCTCGCATTCCACTGAAGACTGCAAATTCTGCCCGTCAGTGGTCTGACGCGACAAGCGAAGGGTTCGGGGAGCGGCACCTACTTCAGATTCTCCCAAGGGATTCGACTGACGCGGTCACGATGGATCGTCTCACCTGGGGACGGCTGCGACTCTGCTTGCGTTTTGCCGCAGCCTACAAATTATGCTGACGGACACTATCCTCATTCGACCGCTGCCGGCTCCGGTTCGCGATTCGTTTGTCTCTCAGAGGGTTCCGCCGTGTTTTTTCGTCTGCCGCTCTACATTCGGGTCATTCTGGGCGTGATCTTCGGCGCAATTTTGGGGTTCACGTTTCAGCAACGTGAGATTCTCTGGGGGTGGACGAACGCTGATTCCGGCCAGGTCGCTGGTCTGTATGTGCAGCTGCTGACCGCTTTGGCCACGCCGCTGGTCTTTTTCGCGATCGTCGACGCGTTTGTCCGCACAAGCATCACGCGGCGGCAGGGGGGAAAGATGTTCGTCATTTGCGTGATGAATATCATCGCCGCGTTTGCTGTGGGGCTGACCATTCTGAATGTCTGGCAGCCGGGGAAGGCCTGGAGTTCCCAGTTCCAGCAGGTGGAAGCGGCGGAGACTCCCGGCGGAATCCCAGTGGAAGGGCCCGAAGCGAAAGATGGTCTTGAAGTTCCGTCGCTGGAAGCGGGTAAAGACCTCTCGCTGTCGCCCCTGGATCTGGTTCGCTCCCACATTCCGAAAAGCATTCTGCAGCCCTTCACCGAGAATATGGTGCTGGCGGTGGCCATGCTGGCGATCTGTATCGGGGGAGCCATGCGAGCGCTCAAGCACGCGGGCGATGCGGAAGTGCAGCAGTCGATGGCAGCACTGGATCAGGTGATCGTCGCCTGTTTTCAGATTGTGCTGAAGTTGCTGCTCTGGCTGATCGAATTCGCGCCGATTGCCATTTGTCTGGCCGTGTCGGGAGTGATCGGCAGCACCGGCTGGGGGGTCTTGCAGATGGCCGGGGTTTTTCTGCTTTCGATGTGCTGCGGACTGGCTGTCCATTCACTCATCTATTACCCGCTAAGCATCTGGCTGTTCGCGGGGATCTCACCGGTCCAGCTGTTCCAGAAAGCAGGCGGTGCGATTCTGACCGGCTTTTCCCTGAACAGCAGCCTCGCAACCTCGCCGCTCACTCTTCAGGCGCTGAAGCACTTGGGGGTGAGCGACTCCTCCTCGCGACTTTCTGCTTGTGTGGGGACAAACTTCAACAATGACGGTGTGACGCTCTATGAAGCCATGACTGCCCTGTTCGTCGCCCAGGCGATGGGCATGGACATGTCGATTGGTCAGCAGATCACCATTTTACTGGCGGCCCTCGTCGGCAGCATGGGAATCGCCGGGATTCCCAACTCCGGCCTGATGATCCTCGCTCTCGTTCTGAAGGCGGCGAAGCTGCCGGAATCAGCCATCCAGATTGCGATCCCCTTGATTTACAGTATCGACTTCCTCATCGCCCGGATTCGCTCGGCGGTGAATGTGATGGGAGATCTGCAGGTGGCGATTTTGCTGGATGTCGGGGTTAAGCCGAATGAAGCGGACTCTGTCATCGAAGCAAACGCGGACGCGTAAAAGTCCGCCGGACCCACACAAGCTTGGGGGGGGAGAACTGACCTCTGGTGCGTGCCGCCCTTCCCCCGTCTGGTCGATTCCTCAGAGAGCCTGCAACCGTTACAGAAGGCTCCACTCGCACAATCTGCGGCGGGCGAGTGAACCCGGTGCAGCGACCGCAGTCGCAGTCCAGTCGCGCCTGATTGGCGACCGAAACAGGAGACCGGGAGAAGCGCGGAAATTCAATCCGGACCGGCGCGTTGATGCGCCGGAGAGGAGGGATCCAGGATGGCATTGTTCTCATTTCTGACGGACAACCAGTTGGCGATTGTGGGCTGCGTGGCGGCAGCGGGAATCTCAATCCTGTTTCTGACGTTGAGCTTTCACCTCAATCCGGCGAATCGGCAGAAGTCCCAGCCCGCGAAATCGGGAATGTCGGGCGAAGCGGCGCCGGTACACGTCCCTGCGGCCAGAAAAGCCGCCTGACCGCTCGGAAATCGTTGTGAGGCGGCAAACTCTCGCGTTATCCTGAAACTCGGAACTGCTTGAGATCCGGAACGGCCGAGTGGCTGCCGTCGGATTCGAGAGCATTTAATTCACGAAACGCTGTCTCGCGGGCCCGGACGATCTGACAGGATCGTGACCCATCGAGCAGACCCAGGCCAGAGCATCCTGCTCTGATAAGGCAGACAATGACACGTCTCCGCACGATCGCATTCGGCAGTCTGATGTTGGGAGTCGGATATCTTTGCGGCAGCGACCGGCTGACGTTTGAAACGCATGCCGCCGATGACCGCAAGGTGGATGTCAGCGAGGAGAACGCCAAAAAAATCCGCGCAGCCTACCAGAAGCTGGAAGATGCGATGGAAGGTCTCCGCGGCGCCGGGCGCTATGAAGCCATCACCAAAGGTGCCAACAGCTTCCTGATTTTGAGCGGCGGCGGAAACGCGAAAGAAGATCTGGAATCAGGCCGGGGAGTCGATCCGGAAACGTTTGCCGCGTTGTACGCCGGCCAGGCCTTGCCGGAAATCAAGGAACTGCTGACGACCGACGATCAGGGGCGGATCCTCTACAACAACGAAGTGGTCCGGATCTACTCGAAATCGCGTCTGGATCGACTGTACGCGGATCGGGTGAAGTTGACCGAAATCGGATTTTAAGCCTGCGGATGTCCAGGAATCGTTCTTTGCCGGTCATCCGGAAGTGACGATCCCGAGTCGATGACTTGCCGGTCAAATCCGCGAGATTGGGAAGAATTCGATTCAAACCTGTCCGAGAGAAATTGTAGAATGCGCGTGGCGCCCCTCTGCGGGGAGCCGACGTGACATTATCAGAAATCGTGGCACTCGCCGTCATTCCCAGTAGTTTGAGAACAGCCGCGCTCGCCCGGAGAAGATCATGTTGAAAAAGTCGTGGAAGTCCGCTGGGGGCTGGATTCCAACCCTGATGACCGGGTTGATGTTTACCCCGTGGGCAGTTCCAGCAGTCGGGTATGCGAACGACGTGATTGTTCGCACCTACGAAGCTCCGGCCGGCGACAAGTATGGGGCGCTGTCGCTCTCCCTCGATCCCCAGGGACAGTCGCTCGAGAATGTGGATCACGTGATCCTGATCGACACGTCGGCCAGCCAGGTCGGACAGCATCGCGACATGAGCGTTGCCGTTCTCGAGAGCTTTCTGCAGTCGCTCCCGGCTGGGGATCGTGTCTCCGTCTTCGCCTACGATGTGCAGACCTCTCCTCTGACTCATGGCTTCTGCGACCCGGCCGACGCTCTGACGACCGTGCGGACCGCAATGCAGATCCGATTTCCCGCAGGCGCTTCCAACCTGAAGCAGGCCCTGCGGAATGCGACGGAATCTCTCCTCGACAGCCGAAACGGCTCGGTCGTGGTGATCGGTGACGGCATGAGTGCCGCCCATCTGTTCCAGCCGCAGGAGCTGAATGCGATTACAAAGTCGTTCCGCGATTCCCGGATTCCCATTCACTCGTTTGCTGTCGGCTCACAGACCGACCTGCGATTGCTGGGGATTCTCGCACAGGAAACCGGCGGATTCGTGATGCGGGACGAGACGTCTCAGGAATCACTGACCGGCCAGCAGGTTGGCGAAGTGCTGGCCAAGGCGGCCCATCAACCTGTATTTTTCCCCACGGCTCTGACGGTCAGCGATGCCAACGTCAAGCTGACCCCGAGCCGTCCACTGCCGATGCGGGCCGATCGTGAAACGGTCTACCTCGCCCACGGTCCGGTCAAATCCGGTCTGGAGATTCGGGCGACGGGTGCACTGGACGGGAAGACGTTCGAAACCGACTGGACGTTGTCCAATTTGAATCGCACCTCCGGCAACAGCTTCCTCCCCCGGCTGTGGGAAGAAGTGGCGTCGAATGACGGGGCCAACATGGGATTGGCTGGCGACTGGATGGTGAATGTCGCCCAGCAGACCTTCCTCGATTATATCGCTGAACTGGAAGTCCAGGGAGAAAAGGCCCTCGCTGCCCATGCTCCCAAGAAAGCTGAAGAGACCGCTTACCAGATTCAGCATCTTGATCCGGAGAACTCGAAGGCCGGTTCATTGATTGAGCGTGCCAGCAACTCCGAACTGAAATTGCTGGCTCAGGCGGATGTCCCGCGGCTCCCTGCTCCGCCAGCCGCTGCCGCACCTGCTGCGACGGCAGGCAGCCCCACGGTCGGGAGTAACATTGAACAGTATGAAGCCCTCGTGCAGGCTCGCGGTCAGAAGCTGCAGCGGGAAGTTGAATACCAGATTCAGGAGGCAGATCGGCTCGTTCGGGACAGCCGTGCCCAGCAGGCTGAAAATGTTCTGAACCGGTTGCGGGCCAATGTGAAAACCGCATCGGATATCGCCCCGGATCTGCGAAACCAGTTGCTGCGTCAGGTCAATGCGTCCCTTGCCGACGTGCAGTCGCGCCGGGCTGTGCTGGATGCCCGGGTTCAGGAGCAGCAGCGTCGGACAGCAGAACGGGAAGCCCAGGCCCGGCTGATTGACTTCACCGCCGCCCGGAACCGCCAGCTGGAACAGCTTGTTGACCGGATTCGGGCTCTGATGGTCGATGCTTACCACGGGGATCCTGTCGCTTTCGAACAGGCCGAAGCCGTTGCCCGCGAGATCTCAAACGAATACCCCGGCAGTGCGATTGCCGCTGCTGAAGTCTTTACGACGGAAGCGGCCGGTCAGCTCGACAAAGTTCAACGTCTGCGTGAATTGCGTCAGGATCGGTTCCTGGAATGTCTCTATCAGGTGGAACTCTCCGATGTTCCCTTCCCGGATGAACCGCCCATTCGTTACCCCCCGCCAGAAGTATGGTGGGCGCTCACGAATATGCGGCAGAAGTGGAAGTCTGTGGACCTGTTGAACAAGAGTGCAAACGAAACCAAGATCTATGATGCACTGAATTCGGTGACGACGGTCGAGTTCTCGGCTCATCCGTTGACCGATGCCATCAATTATCTCGCAACGCAGCATAACATTCCGATCATTCTCGACCGCAAGACCCTCTCGGAAGCGGGGATCACGGGCGACGAAGAAGTCTCGCTGGTGCTGTCGGGGATTACCCTCAAGAGTGCACTCAAGCTGCTGCTGCGGGACGTGAACGGTGTGGAGCTGACTTACATTATCGAAGATGAAGTCATGCAGATCACCACCACCGAACACGAAGAGAACGTTTTGCAGACCCGTGTTTACCCGGTCGCTGACCTCGTCATTCCGATCGCCCCGCTGGGTGGCGGATTCGGTGGCGGAGGCGGTGGAATGGGCGGAGGCATGATGGGCGGCATGGGAGGCGGAATGGGTGGAGGCATGGGTGGTATGGGCGGCGGCATGGGTGGTATGGGCGGCGGCATGGGAGGCATGGGCGGTGGTATGGGAATGTTCAGCATTCCTGCCGCACCCGCAGCCGTTCCAGCTGCTGAGCCCGTCAGTGCCCAGCTGCCCACGACCGAACTCCTCAAAAAAAAACCGAACCTGTAATTCTGCAGCTCGCAGCTGGGAAAGCTGACGAAGCCGCGCAAGAACAAAACGGGCAGTCTGCCACCTCTCCGGAGAAGCAGCCTGCCCGTTCTCATTCCGGCAGCGATTCCCCTTCCCTGGAAATTCGCTTCGAAATTCCTGTCGAGTTTGAAAAGGATGTCCCCTTCCCCGAGCTGAAGGATCGTGCTCCCGAAGAGGTGTGGAACACACTCTTCAAGAGTCACCGGCCAGCACCGAAAATTGTCTGCGACTGGGTGACGCGGCTGCATCAGGATGCTCAACATCAGCAGGTCATTGCCTGTCTGCGGGCTGCGCTGGTGCATGGCCAAGCTCAACCGTGGATGTACGAGGTGCTGGCCCTTTCGATGGAAATCGAAGGCTATCCCAAGGAGGATGTGGAGCGGGTCGTGCTGTCGCTTTCCGACTTTGGCAATGTCGACTACGAGTCGATGATGCTTTCCGGCGCTTATCTCACCCGCTTCGGTCGCAAGTCAGCAGCCCTCTCGCTGTACCGTCAGTCCGCCCGCCTGTTCCCCGAACGTCCGGAGCCGTATCTGCTGGGATTGAAGCTGGCTCAAAGTCTCGAAAGCGTCGAAGAAATCGAGTGGGCCGCCTCCGGAATCCTCAGGAACTGTTGGGAGGAAGACCAGAAATCCCGGCGTCGCGACGCGGAAAATGCACTGCTGGAGCAGATTCGTCAGCTGCAGAAGAAAGGGAATTCCGCACAGGCGGCGACACTGCAACAGACGTTGGCCAGCGCGAAGAGCCCCGATGTCGAAGTCCGGCTGGAATGGCATGGGGACGCGGATCTCGATCTGCAGGTTGAAGAGCCGGGAGGAGCCATCTGCTCGCTCGAGTCGCGACAGACCACCGGCGGCGGAATGTTTCTGCACGATGGACTGGGGCCCGATCCGAAGCAGGCTTACGAACTCTATGTCTGTCCTCAGGCGGTTTCCGGTCCTTATCGTGTCCTTGTGAAAACGGCACTCGGAAAGCCCGTGGGTGACCGGGCGCTGTTGACGGTGACGATACATGCCGGGCTGCCGCAACAGCGTCGACTGACTCGCACGCTTTCACTGGTGGAGGGGGAAGCCTCCTTCTCCTTTGATCTTCCCGACGGACGTCGGACCCAGCCGCGGATCATCAGCCAGCGGCAGCCTCCCGCTTCGCTGACAGAAGAGGCCCTACTGAAGCTGGCGACCTCCCATCCCGGGCGGCGAGTCCGTTCGCAACGTGCTCCGGAATCGCAGCCAGCACTCCAACCAGCCGGTGCATTTGGCTATGTTCCGACGCCGATCACGTTGCTGGATGGGACAGCGATGACGGGACAGGTGGTCGTCTCGGGGGATCGCCGGTATGTCCGGATGGCCCTGCAGCCGCAAGTCAGCACGGTGACCGATGTCTTTACTTTCAGTTTTTTGAACGGCAATTCCAATCCCTGATCAGGGAGGGGGGAAGTCAGTGCTGTTCACGATTTTCATTTCTACGGTGCAGTCAAATCTGGATTGTGATGGACTGGCTTCAAACGCTCCCGGATGGAGGCATCACTTGCCTGGCAGGTTTGGTGACAGCGCTGTTGGCAGCCGTCGGCGTCTGGCGGTCACTTCGTGATTGTCAGCTCGCTGTGGGTTGGAATCCGCTGGGGTACGGAGTGCTGGCTGGACTCCTGGGAGGACTGTTCGTCTGGCTGTCGCAGCAGGGTTTTCAGTCGACTCCGGAAGTCGTGCCCGACCCCGACTGGAAGCCGCTGCGCGTTGTCTTCCACCTGAGTTTGATCGTGCTGCTGGTGATGATCACCGCGACCGATCTGAAATCGTTTTCGGTTCTCGTCTGGACCTGTTGGCTGGGTGTCGCCCTCGGCCTGACGGGCGCGGTGCTCTCCGGTGATTTTCAGCTGGCGCATGTCTGGGTGGATTGGAATCAGGAAGTCCCGCAGATCCGCGGCCCTGCCATGCCCGCCTGGTTGGCCTCCCATCCGCATCTGCATGGACTCGCGTGGAGTTCTGCGGGAATTGTTGTTGGGACACTCCTGATGTGGCTGACCCGTTGGATCTCGTCGGCGATCCTGGGGTTAACGACCCTCGGTTCCGGAGATGTCTATCTGATGGCGATGATCGGAGCCTATCTGGGATGGCAACCGACCGTCGTGGTGGTCCTGCTGGCGCCCTTGCTGGCGATCCTGGTCGGCGTGGTTATTCGTCTCGCCGGAAGTCAGGCTCCCCTCCCCTATGGACCGTTTCTGGCCCTGGGGGCGGTGTTCACCCTCTTTTTCTGGCGTCCGATCTGGATGGCCGAGTTTGCCCTCGCCGATTCTCACCAGTTTGACCGGGCTGCCACGTTTGCGGTGCGGCGTTTCTTCGGCGATCCCTGGTCGATGCTGATTGTGGCGGGGCTTTCGTTGGGGCTGATGCTACTCCTGCTGGGCCTGCTGCGGATTTACAAATCGTTCCCGGTGAAAACTTCACGGACCTAATGCTCATCGGATGGGCAGTGCGCTCCCCAATCGATCAACATCACGACTCTGTGCGGTGAGCACGCTCCGAGCAGAAGTTGGAAGGCTTGGGCCCTGCACTCCCGACATAATTCGCGGATCATCGAGTCATTGCGAGTCCCCCTTGCGGCGATTCAGCGGGCATAGAATTGCACCAGCGTGCAGTCTTTGCAGCGGGCACCGTACAGCCGGTATTCCTGCGGAACGTCGCCACGCACGCCGGCCCGAAACGATTCGATCAGCCCCTGACCCGGCTGTTCCGGAGAGGTCACGAACAACAGCCGTGGAACGTGCGCCCATTTTCCTTCCAGCAGACCTTCTGCTGTCGCGATTCCGGGTTCCAGTTCGCCGCCACAACTCGGGCATTTCACGTCAGGTTGCATCGACAACTCTCCGGACTGCGGGAGGAAGGACGTCGCAGCCATCATGATTGCCTGCCTCACGGGCGTCCAGACCAGTCACGAGCAGGCGGCTGATCTCCCTTGCCGCAGAGCAAGAGTGTCGCCGGTGGAAACGTTCACTCGCTGGCTTTCGGGACAGCCGCTCGACGGAGCCGGTCGTTCAGTGCCCGTCCCAGTTCGATATCAGGGAAAGGCTGCGCAACGATCGTCTGCACGGGGGCGGCTTCGAGTCGACGCAAGGCTGAGAAGAAATTCGCGGCCGCTTCGATCAGCGACCCCGAGGCCGAGAGCACTTCGACATGCCCGTACCGCTGGTGAGGGGGGAGCTCGCACAATGTCAGAATGCCGACTGACGAACCGTGTGGAGCGGCCTCCCAATCAGAGGTGATCACCAAAGGCTTTTCCGGGGCATAGTGTCTCGCCAGCATCCCGGGGGCGATCTGGGGACGGTTGTCAGAATGCGCATTTGAAGACACTCGCTCAATGGTGCCGACGACCGCTTCGATCGCTTCGCTGGTCAATCCGCCGGCCCGCAACAGGAGCGGAGGCAGCCCATCCCGCAACTGCAGAATGGTCGACTCAAGTCCGATGCTGCAGGAGCCCCCTTCGACCACCACATCGATGCGGTCCCCCAATTGCTGCAGAACGTGTTGTGCGGTGGTGGGGCTGATGCCTCCGAAGGGATTGGCGCTCGGGGCTGCCACGGGAATGCCAGCCCGTCGAATGAGGTCACGCGCCTGTGGATGACTCGGCACACGCACCGCGACGGTCGGCAGTCCGGCGGTCACGAGGTCGGAGACAATCGGCTGTTTGGGGAGCACCAGCGTCAGCGGTCCGGGCCAGAAGTGGTCAATGAGCAGCTGTGCCTGCGCAGAAACATCGGCAACGACCTGATCAATCTGATCCGCATCCGCCAGATGCACAATCAGCGGATCGAAATAGGGTCGCTGCTTGGCGGCGAAAATCCCGGCGACCGCCTGCGGATCGAGCGCATTGCCTCCCAATCCGTAGACCGTTTCCGTCGCAAACGCCACCAGTTTCCCGGTCCGCAGCTGCTCTGCAGCAAATTCGATGTCGGTGGTCAGCAGAGCGGGCAAGCGAGTTCATCCTGAGAGGCAAGGGAGTCCGTGCGGTCGACGGCGCGCAAGGGCAATCCGTCATTGTGGTCGATCCGGAGAAAACTGCCAGCGTTCCGCCTCGCGCACCGACGGTGCCCCCCTCATCGACGGAGTGTCGCCAGCCGGAGAGGCCATAGATTCCTCACAATCGGCGAGTCGAATCCGGCAGACGGCTCTGATTTTTTCCGCTCTCTCACCATGGAAGGGCGTATGGTTTCGCAGCAGTCCCGCTGCCGCGAGCTACGGGAGCGCAGTGCTCAACGTCGCCCTGAATGTGCATGCTTGGGCAGGTCATCGAGACCTGCCGCGCGGCGTGAACGGGCAGCTCTTTAGCATCAGACTCGAATGTCTCTCGAACCCCGACGATTCGTGTTCATGTGCCTCAGTCAGGCGGCCTGTCTCGCGCTGGGGCTGTGGATACGTGGACACCTGCTGTCAGCTTTGCTGGAAGAAGGTGACGCCGCCGGTTCAGTGTCCATGCGGATTGCGGAGGTGCTGCTGTTCCTCTGGACGATCGGGTTGCAGACGGCCGCCGCCTGGGTGGTGTTGTCGGCAGCCGCTTCCTCCGTTGGAGATCAGTTGGGAACGCAAGCCTCGCTGCCGAAACTCTACGAGATTGTCAAATGCGATCAACGGTCCGTGCCTTCGATCGTCCCCGATTGGCCGACCATTGCACACCGAACGACGGGCGGGACGTCTGATGAGAGCGACGTCAAATCATCCGACTGGGAAGGAAACCCCGCGCAGCTGAGGACAGGACTGTGACCATGCCCGCACTGAATCCAGCGATCGATTCGCGAGCGGAATTCCGTCTGGAATTGCTGCTGGTATTGATCACGCTCGCCTTGACCTGCGTCCTCTCTGCCATTGAGAGCTCACAGTATGTGATTCTGAACCTCTTTTTTCTGCCGGTGATTGTCGCCGCCTTGTCGCTGGGACGATACCGGGCGGGGGTGCTGGCGCTCCTGTCTGTCGTGCTGGTCACACTGGTCATCATGCATGACCTCGAAGGCTTCGCGTTTGGTCACAGTCCGTTGGCGGTGGCACTCTGCGTGATGGTCTGGGGTGCCGTCCTCGGGCTGACTGCGATTCTCGCCGGGACGATGAGCGACGACCGTGCGGCCCGCACCGCGGATGCAGCGGAGGCACAGATCAGCATGGTCGAGGTTCTGAAGCACTATCTGCAGGGAACTGATTCCGATGCCCGGCAACGGTCGCGGCAGGTTGATCGGCTGGCGCGAAAGGTGGCCCAGCGCCTGCAGTTGCCCGAACGTGAAATTGAGAACATGCGGCGGGCTGCGCTGCTGATGGAACTCGAACATCTCGACATCACCGCGCGGGTCGTTCGCCGGACACTCGACCAGTACCACGCTATCCTCTCTGGGGAGCATCAACCGCTGAATGCCGTTACGGCCGAACTGGAAGATACGTTGGCAGCGACTCTGAACAAATCGCAGTCGTCGCAGCAGGACGCCGTCGCGGGTGACGCGGCCCAGTCCGGAGAAGCAGCCTGCATCGGCACACGAATCCTGTCGACGGTTCGCCGGTATGTGGAACTGCGGACCGCGAGTTCCGCGACCCGTGGGCTCTCTGCGGAGGAGGCTCTGCAAGTACTTCACCACGAACAGGAGCAGGGTCTGCATGATCCCGGCGTGCTGTATCTGGTGGAAGAGGTGATTCGGGCGCAGAGCAGCGGCGGCTTCAGCGAGCTGCTGGAAGAACTCGGGTATTCCCGGTCGAGTGTTATCACCGCTTAGAGCAGGTTGCTCTGCCCTGAGCCCGCGCAGCAAGCGTTTCGTGTGTCCGACATCCAACGAAAAAACACGAGCGGACAGCCGTTGTCCACTCGTGTTCGATCTGTTCCAACGACCGCAGCCCTTATTTCTCAGACTTGCAGTTCTTCAGCGCGAGCAGCGAATACGCGGTGACAAGATTCGGATCTCCCTCGTACCAGCGCGGGGTCTCGTTGACCCAGCTGCCGTTTTCCTTCTGGAGACTGATCAGCTTGTGCGCCAGTTCCTGTCGCCAGTCATGCTTCTTTCCGTCGGCATCGGCGAACTGATCTTCACCGACGACATCGAGTGCCTTGGAAAATGTCTGGTAGTAATAATAGAGACCGGTCTGACCCAGTCCGGGATTATCTTCCACCGTATAAAACTTACGGATCCAATCTTCCGCAGCCTTCACGCGACGATCGTCGCTGGTGAGTCCGGCATAGATCATGCTTTTCAGCCCGGCATAAGTCATGCTGCCGTACGAGCGCAGTCCGCCATCCGGATTGTTGCCGGCGACAGACGATCCGCCGCTGGCCGGGGTGTAATAGAACCCGCCATCATCGACGAGACCGGCAAACGGTGTCTCATTCCCTGCCCCTTTCAGGTTCTGGCAGCGGGAGACAAACAGCAACGCATTCTGCATCGCGGGATCGGAAGCGGGGACACCGGCGCTGCGGAGCGCTTCCATAAAGAATGCGGTGTTCGACAGGTCCGGACGCTGCGAACGGCCGTATCCGGCTCCTCCGTATGCGGGGTTCGAGCGTTCTCCCGCTTCTTCATCGTCCCATTGAATTTTCTTCAGAAAGTTGACGGCTTGATCAATCTGCTTCTGGTAACGGCCATCGGCGTTGGCGGACGTCAATGCCATAACGACGACCGCTGTTTCGTAATTCTTGTGTGACGATTCGGCATCGTAGATCCCACCATCAGGCTGGATTTTCGATTCCAGAAACTTCAGCGCCTTGGCGACTGCGGGGTCTGAAGGAGGGAGACCGGCTGACAGCAGGGACTGCGTCACGATGGCCGTGATGCCGACGCTCGTCGGAGAGGTCCAGCTGCCATCGTCTGACTGGCTGGTTTTGAGAAAGCCGATTCCCTTGTCAACGGACTTCTGCAGTTGTTGAGGATCGGGGCCGGCGGCCAGCAGCTGCTGCGCCAGGGCGGCGAACAAACTGGCAATCAAGAGAGGGGAGAGGAGTGCGCGCATAGGTTTCTCGCTTGGAAACGGTCCGCTGGCGTCGACACAACATAGGTCGGCACCACGTTGTCAGGTGTCTCCCAACACCACCGGCAACGGTCGAAATGTTGACGCGTCCACTGATTCGATCACAGGGGAAGTGTCTTCGGATTGCGGCTGCGAGTCAACCGGGGGACGTCCGGGAGCAGCCGAATCACGCAGGTCGACCGGCGGACGCAAGGCGCCATAGCCCAGCATCTCCGTCACAAACTCGCGCACGATCGGCGCCGCAGCGAGGTCCCCTTCTCCGCCATGTTCGAGCACGACCACAAATGCAATCCGGGGAGCATCGGCGGGAGCAAAGCCGGCCATCCAGGCGTGTGTCGGGCGATCGGCGGCCTGTACGGTCGCTGTCTTGCCGGCCATGCGCAGCATCTCGACCTGTGCAGATCGTCCGGACCCCCGCTGACTGTGAACGACATTCTCCAGTCCCCGACGGATGGTGGTGAGTGTGCTGGGATGCAGCCCTTCGATCTTCTGGAAGCGTGGGGCTGCCGCATCTTCCGTGGTCTCGACTGTCACACGAGGGGTGACGAGGTAACCACCGTTGGCTAATGCCGCCATCATTCGCACGACCTGCAACGGGGTGACCGAAAGGGCTCCCTGTCCGATCGCCAGTTGCAGGGCAGACCCTGCTGACAGCGTTCTCTCACTGGCCGTCGCAGTCGGATTCGGTAGATTCCCTCCGCTTTCTCCCGGGAGATCGATGCCGGTTTTCTGTCCGAAGCCGAAACGGCTCGCCCAATCAGAGATCGGTTGCGGTCCCATGCGTCGTGCCGCTTCGAAGAAGAAGACATTGCACGACGAACCGAGCGCCTCATCCATCCGCAGCGGACCGTGCCCATAGCCGGTGAGGGGAAAAATCGCGCAGCGGTGCTGATCGGGCCGATCCAGATAACCGCGGCAGGAGATGACGTCGTCGGGGGTGAGCACTCCGCTTTCCAGTGCTGCCACCGCGGTGATCAGGGTGAAGAGCGATCCGGCCGGGAGGGCCATCTGGGTCGCCCGGGGAAACAGCGGTCGGCGCGGATCGTTCAGAAGTCTTTGCCATTGCTCTGTTGTGGGGCGCACAATAATCGGCAATTCGGGGCGCGGTGCCGTGGCCATGGTCAGCACATCGCCGCTCCAGACATCGATGGCAATCAGGCAGGCTCCGAGCGGAACCGGTTGTCCGGGGTCTGGCGGGCTGAGAGCCTGATCCAGCAACTGCTCAGCTGTCCGCTGCAACCGGGAATCGATCGTGAGGGTGACATCCTGTCCGTCGCGGGGCTGTGACCGATCTTCGCTGTCGATGCGGTTTCCGCGGCGGTCTTCACGATGAACTTTGACTCCTGGCGTACCCCGCAACAATCGGTCGTGCGAGCGCTCGACCCCCGACTCGGCAATCCGGTTCCGCAATGCCTCACCGGATGTCTGATGGGGAGGGGTCTTGCGGACGCCGATGACATGGGCCGCCAGAGAACTCTGCGGATAGGCGCGCGTGCTGGCCGATTCCACATGCACTCCGGGAAATTTCGCTGGCTGCGAATGAATGGCGGCGACGACATCGAACGGCACGTTCCGCAACAGGACATGACTTTGAAGTTCTTCACGCAGCACGACGGGATCGTCGTAAATGCGATCCGGGGGAGTCATCAGCTCATCGCGGAAGAGTCTGGCGAGCCCGGTGAGGCCGGACGACCAGTCGAAGTTGGAGGACTGCCGGGCGGCTTTTCGATCCGCCCGGTTCTTTTCAACGGCTTGCACCATCGCCTCGACCCGTTTCTGGACGTCGGCCGCCCGAGCCGTGATTTCCTCTGCCGACAGTCCGGAGATCTCGGCCAGCTGCTGGATCAGCCGTTCCCGCTCGGCTGCAAGCTCTTCTTCGACCTCCGCTCGTCGAGCCGGGTCCCGACGGGCTTCGCGGCTCAACCGCTGCCAGATCTGTTTTTTCAACCAGCCACGATCGGGAGGCGTCTCCAGCCAACGATAGTCGACGCGCACGTCATACCGAGTTTCATCCTGAGCGAGGACGATTCCGTCGCGTGACAGAATCCGTCCGTCACGGACGGAAGTGACCTCTTCTTCAAAACGGAATTCGCGCCAGGGCCTCAGAAATCGATCCGCGATGGCGTATTGGATGTGGGCGACACGCAGTCCAATCACCGCAAAACAACTGAGGACAAAAAACGTCAACAGCAGAAGCCGCTTGCGGGGGTCGATGGCCGCTTCGCCGATCTGTGGCGAGTCTTCAAATTGTGCGAACGGCTGATTGCGCATGGTCAACCGGTCACCACGAGTTTCGGGAAGCCGCCGCAGCCCGACGGGCAGAAGGGAGCGACATCAACACCGCTCCCCCCATGCAGAGCAGAAATGTCGCCGCACTCTGCACAGCCGTGAGTGGGGCGAGTCGGGACAACGCTTCGGGATTCAGAATCGCGTCGGTGGCGAGTCGACAGCCGGTCAGCAGCACAAGCAGCAGCAGGCTGGCAAAGGCCCGATCCAGCAAGGACAGCCGTCGACCGTCTGGGTTTCTCAGGCAGGCCCAGACCAGACTGAGTGTGGCATAGATCATCAGTCCCGTGCCGGGTGGGTTCTCGCGCACCAGGTCGTCGCAGAGTCCGGCGACACCTCCCCAGCAGACGCTCCAGCCCCCGGGGGTCAGCAGGCAGGCCATGATCCAGGCGAAGTCGAGGCAACGAGGGAGCCCGAGACGCGGTGACCAGGTCGGCAGACCAAGATCGAGGACCACGCCGCAGAAAATCAGAAATCCGGAAAGGAACAGGCGTCCTGCCATGATGTTGCACTCGGGCGATGCGTCGTTGTCAGATCGCCACGCGATCCCGGAGACACTCCGGGGCTGCACCATAGCGGGAAATGTAAAAATTACGCAATCCGTTTCCTCCGGGCAGGTTGGAGGAGGAACAGCGAGGCCGCGCATGATGGCGGATCAACGCCGAACGTGGAACAATCCGGATCTATGGTGACTCGGCAACTCAGTTCGTTTTTCGCCCGGCATGAGGTCGGTGGCGGTCGCATTCTCCTAGGGGTCTCAGGCGGGGTTGACAGCGTGGCGCTGCTGCGGGGAGTTGTCGAGGTCGCTGCCGAGCATCAACTCGCTCCCGTGGTGGCGCATTTCGACCATGCCCTGCGTAGGGATTCCCACGCAGACGCTGACTGGGTCCGTGAACTGTGTCGGCAGCTGGGGGTTCCCGTTCACGTTGAGCGATGGAATGGGCTGTCCCCGGGGAGTGGGTCGATTGAGGAGGTGGCGAGGGCTCGGCGGTATGGTTTTTTGGAGAGGGCAGCCGCTCAGGAGAAGTGTCGCTGGGTTGCGGTCGCCCACACTGCGGACGATCAGATTGAAACAGTGCTGCACCAGATTGTGAGGGGGAGTGGACTGCGGGGAGCATCCGGGATGGATGAAATTCGTCCGCTGGCGAGCGCAGCCGCTGCCGACAGAGTTCATGAGAGCCGCACAATTGAGGGAGGGGCCCCTGCTCCCTGTCTGCTGATTCGACCTTGTCTGAATCTTCGCCGTACCGACTTGCTGGACTTCCTGAACCGACTCGGCCAGGACTTTCGCGAAGATCCATCCAACCAAAGCGATCAGTTTACCCGCAACCGGATTCGGCACGATGTCTTGCCGCTGCTGCGAAGTGCGGTCCATCCGGGAGTGGATCAGGCTTTGCTGCGACTGGCTGCCCAGGCCCGTGATGCGCAGGAGACGCTGGAATCACTGGCGTCTGAGATCCTGAGCGCCGCATTGCTGGACCAACAGCCGGATGTGGTGCGGCTTGCAGTGCTTCCCTTTCAGGGGCGTCCGCGGGGGTTGATCCGCGAGGCGATCATGCTGTTGTGGAAGCAACAGAACTGGCCGCGACAGGCCTTCGGTTCTGCCCAGCTGGACCTGATTCAGCAAATGGTCCTCATCGGGAAACCACCCCGTGCGTCGTTCCCGGGTGGTGTACAAGCGACGTTGAGAAGTCAGTTACTCGAGTTGCGGCGCCAATGATCAAACGAGGCTGATGCCGTCGGGAGTGGGGTGCGCAAGGCCCTTCGCCGCCGGTGGTTAACAGTGCTCTTATTGCGTGACGTGCTCGTTGGTGAGCGGTCTGCAGCGGCAGTTTCTGCGCACAGAACGCTGCAGAATCGCGAATCCCGAGAATGCTCTGCTCGAAGAATCCGGAGACGGGGTATAAGCCGCTTCCCTCCGTCTTCGACACAGATGGTTCACAGTGAGTCGACGCGCCCCACATACTGGAGTCTCGCTGTTTCCGTTCCTCGACGTGCTCATGTGCACGATGGGAGCGTTGATTCTGCTATTGATCGTGACGGCCCGGAATATTCACCGGGGGAATCAGGAAGCAGTCAGTGCTTCGGTGGCCATCGCCTCGATCGTGCCGCTGCCGGTCACACCGGCCCCCGCCACTGCTCCGACTCCTCCTCCGCCCCCTCAAGTCGATCGCTCAGAATTGGAAGCGCGGCGGCTGGCGCATCAGGCTCTGCTCGCGGAACGGCAACGGGCCTGGGAAGAACGCCAGCGGGAAATCGAATCACAGCGTTCGAAGTGGACCGATGCAGTCAATGCGTTGCGCGAAGAACAGCGGCAACTGGCGCTGAAGCTGCAGCAATTGCGCGACCGTTTAGCAGAGGAAACGAGTGCTCAAACGGGGACGATCACCAAACAGCAGGAATTGACCGCTCTCATTCAGGCTGCGGAGCAGCAGCAGAAAGAACTGGCTGAGACTGACGCGAAACTCCAGCAGCAACTGCAGGAACTGGACCAGCGGCGACTGATTCTCAATCGGGAACTGGAGACGAAACAGGTTCAGCAATCGCAGCGGAAACCTCGCTTTGAGATCGTCGCCTACGACGGTGCCTCGGGGACTTCGCGTCGACCGATCCTCGTGGAATGTCGTGCGGATGGTCTGACGTTCGCCGCGGAACGCATTTCTCTCACGGCAAAAGATCTGGTCGGCTTTACGCCGGAGATCAATCCGCTGAAAGATGGTTCCGAGGCGCTCATCGCTTATTGGACCACGAAGGACGGAAAGTCAGCCAAGGACAAGACCGGCCCCTACCTGTTGCTGATCGTGCGACCGGGTGGGACTGTCGGTTTCTATGTCGCTCGCAAGCTGTTGGAAAAAATGGACTACGAATTCGGGTATGAACTGGTTTATGCGGATGAAGAAATCCGCTGGCCGGAGCCTGATCCCGAGGCGGTGCGGGTTTGCGAAGAGGCGGTCAGAAAGTCGTATGCCACCCGCGAGACGCTGGCGCCGATTCGGGGCCGCAGCCTGCTGTCCAACGAGGTCAAACTCGTCGGCGAAGATGGAAATTTCCATTTGCCGGAAATCGATGAACTGCGAGCCACACCCGATGCCAGCTTCAATCGCCGCTCCCAGGCGACGTTCACTCCTCCGAAGAGGGACCTCCCCGCCAGTCTGGGTGGAGGCAGACCGCTGCCTACAAATGTTCCTCCCCGTTCCACTGCCAGTGGACTGGGCGGAAATGGATTCCCTGCAGGCGATCCTGTGGCTCGTGAAGGGGGAATGTCCCCCGCCGGTTCTGCGGCAGCTCCCGGTCGGGGCCCCGATGGTTCCTCCAATTCCGAACCGAATCGGTTTCCGCTGGGGAGTCTGAATCCCGGTTCCGCAGCGGGGATGCCGCGCGAGTTGGGGCAATCGGCACCTGAAGAATCACAACCCGGCAGCCCCAGTTATGTTCAGAATGCCAAGCCACTGCCGCGCATGTTTCCGGGAGAAACCGTTCGGCAGATGCCGCGTGAACAGGGCGCGTTTCCCGATGGCCCGACTCCCCTTCCCGCACGCTCTGCCGGCGGCCGTGGCGGGAAATGGACGGAAGATGGAGGCGAGCGTAAGAAGTGGGGCGAAACCCGTCCGAACGGAGCTATCGGAATTGAACGTGAAATCAAAATGCATCTCTACGCAGACCGCATGGAGATTCACGATGGCCCCACCGCCATCATTCCCGCCGATGCCGGTCGGCCGGAGTTTCAGGCGGCCATGTCTGAATTGCTGCAGCGGCATGCCCTCGGCTGGGGCCGACCGCCTGACAGTTTCTTCTGGCGGCCGGTGCTGAAAGTCGTCATCCATCCCGGTGGAAATCAACATTACCCCCGCATGAAAGAACTGGTGGACCACTGGGGCCTGAACACCACGACAGAACAGTCGATCGAATAGAGACCTTTGAAACACTCCCCGCATCGACGCCATCCCTCCTTCCTGAGTCAGCCCCCACAGAGCCGTCAAAGAATCTGCCATGTCCCGGAAGCATCGCGGTGAAATGGAATTCGGCTCCGACTCCTTTCTGGACGTCGTGGCCAACATCGTGGGGATTCTGATCGTGCTCGTGGTCTGTGCGGGGATTCGTGCGGAACAGGGGCCCGCCCCCGAAGTCGTGGCGGTGATGACGGAACAGGTCCTGGAGAAGCAGGCCAGCGCCCCGGCGCCGGTCGTGATGAGACCTGCAGCTGAGCCGGCTCAGGCTGTCGACAAACCGATCATTCCGGACGTTCCCGAGATCCCTGAAGAGCTTCCGGAGCTTCCACCGCTGCCGACCAGTGAACCGCCGCGCGTGCTGGTGGAAGAGGCGGAAAAGCTGCGACGACAGAATGAGGAGCTGGCCGCACAGTTGTTGCTGCTGGAACAGCAGTCGCAACAGGTCAGCCAGGCGCACGCGACAGAGAGCCGAAGCGTTGAAGAGCTGAAGCAGCGTATCTCTGAGAAGGTCCAGTTGCTGAAATCGATGCGGGCCCGATTGCGGACCGCGGCGGCGACAGCGGAGACGCGCGAGGGTGAACTCGTCCGGATTCAACGTGCCATCGACGAGACCGAGAACGAACCAGGACCGACCGAGAAGCTCACGCATCGACTTCCTCCCATTGGCCGCGTGGTCACGGGTAACGAAGTGCACTTCCGTGTGGAGAAAAACCGCGTGTCCCATGTTCCGGTCAAGGAACTGGCGGAAGATGTCTCTCGCGATATCGAACGCCGCAAGGAAATCCTGCTGACACGTCCCTTCTTTCAGGGGTCGACTTCACCTGTGAAAGGCTACTCGATGGAGTATGTCCTGCAACGGATGCCGATGTCGTTCGCCGATGAAATGCGGCACGGCCGAGGCATGGTGCGGATCGGAGTTTCCGGCTGGGTCATCAAGCCGGAACGGAATGTGGTCACTGAGAGCGTTGAGGAAGCCCTTGCCCCCGGTTCCCGCTTTCAGGCAGCGCTGCTGTCCGAAGGACCGACTGCCACGGTGACATTCTGGGTTTATCCCGACAGTTTTGAAGCCCACCGCCAATTGAAAAACGCCGTGCACGATGCCGGACTCTGGGTCGCTTCCCGCCCACTCCCGGAGGGAATTCCGATCGCCGGATCGCCGGACGGTTCCAAGTCGATGGCCCAGTGAGCCCCGTCGTTGCGAGGGTCCGGAGCTGGGAACCGAAATCTCTGTGACGACTTTTGCCGGATCAACCGGGCCGAATCGGTGAAGCCTGTCCGCGCAGCCCCCGGGAAATTTCCGGCTGCAGGAAACTCCTGAGAAGTTCGAATCGTCGCGCTGGGGCATTCTGCCTATAATGCGGTTTTTCCAGCCAACACCATTCACCCCGTCTTGATTCAACGGGGATCGTACGGGTGCGAAAACATTCATGTGGCAGTTTCTCGCCGAAGGCCGCGATCCGCAGCAACGTGCCAAGCTGACGCTTGAAAGCGATCGCCAATATCGAGTCGGTCGCTCTCCGGAATGTGAAATTCCGGTCCCTTGGGAACAGTTTCTGTCGCGCCAGCATTTCACGGTGGCGATCAGCAAAGAGAGCGTGGAAGTCTGTCGGATTTCCCAGGGCCGAAATCCAATCTTCTTCGAAGGCGAACCCCGGGACCGCTTCACTCTGCAGGCGGGGCAACGCTTCGTTGTGGGGGAAACCAGCTTTCTGCTCCGCGAACTGCAGCCACTCTCTCCGCAGCTTGAAGCGCCGATTCAGGAATTCACCTTCTCACCCGGTGAGCTGGAAGGGGTAGAGTTTGAAGATGCGGACCGACGGCTGGAAGCGCTGGCCCGTCTCCCCGCCATCATCGGCACCTCATTGAGCGATGAGGAGAAGGCGGCACAACTGGCGGGGCTGATCCTTGCGGGAATCCGACATGCGGAAGCGGTGGCTGTGGTCTCCAGTGACCAGCGGGACGATGTGCAGGTGACGGCCTGGGTTCGGCGGAATGAAACGCACGGGCCATTCCGTCCCAGTGTCGGGCTGGTGCGGGATGCGATGCACCAATGGCGGACGATGCTGCATCTGTGGGAGAAGAGTCAGGATCAGCCCGATACGCTCACTTATACAGTTCCCGCCGAGTTTGATTGGGCGTTCTGCACACCGGTCGGAAAGTTTGCCGGGCAGAGCTGGGGGATCTATGTCGCCGGGAAACTGGATCAACCTCTCTCGGAATCTCATCCTCTGCGGAAGAACCTGCAGTCGGACGTGCGATTCACCCAGTTGATTGGTGACGTGCTGAGTTCCGCCGAGCGGATGAATCGGATGGAAGGACAGCTCTCAATTCTCCGCCAGTTTCTTTCACCTCCGATTTTGCATGCGCTGGAGCAGTCGAGTTCCCGGCCGGGAGAGTTGAATAGCGATCTGCTGCAGCCAAAGGTTTGCGATGTCACGGTTCTGTTCTGCGACCTGCGCGGGTTCAGCCAGCGCGCGGAGGAATCGATCGGAGATCTGCAGGGGCTGTTGTCCCGGGTCAATGCCGCGCTCGAGGTGATGACCCGCGCGATCCTCGAGCATGGAGGAGTGACAGGGGACTTTCTGGGAGATGCCGTGCTGGGCTTCTGGGGGTGGCCCTTCTCTTCTGAAGATGCGCCGCTGAAGGCCTGCCGTGCTGCGCTCGATATCCGCAGACAGTTCACGAAGATGCATTCGTCAAAGAAGCATCCGCTGGCTGACTTTCGGGTTGGTGTCGGTGTGGCTCACGGTCGCGCGATTGCGGGAAAAATCGGAACGGGAGGACGCGTGACGGTGACTGTGTTCGGTCCCGTGGTCAATCTCTCGAGTCGACTGGAAGGGATGACCAAGCGGTTGCGGGTGCCGGTCATTCTTGATGAGGCGACCGCCCGCATTGCCAAAGCGGGGCTCTCGGCCGACGAAGGTCGCGTCCGTCAACTCGCCACGGTGCAGCCTTACGGGTTGGATACTCCGCTGACCGTGAGTGAGCTGGTTCCGCCGTTTGGCGAATACTCAGATCTCAACGATGATCAGCTCGCCACGTTTGAACGGGGTGTGGACGAATTCCGCGCCGGGCGCTGGGAAGAAGCCTATCGTGCCTTCCACGAAGTGCCGTCGAGTGATCATGCACAGGACTTCCTGCTGTCCCTGATCACGCAGCACAACCGGTTGGCTCCTGCCGGTTGGCGGGGCGTGATCGAACTGCCTGGCAAATAAAAAATCAAGCGTGGGCAGCGCATTTTTTCCCTTCCAAAAATCATCGAAATGTCACTTCCGCGATCCGGTTGTTTGTGCTTAAATCGAACGCTTCGGCAGCGGTCGCAACATCATTCGATGTGCTGCCGGCAACTTAGAAACTCCGGCGATTCGCCGTGGGAAGTGTTTGAAAAAAGGCTTTCAGAAATATGATCCACTACACGTGTGATCTGTGCGGACGATCCATTCGGGAACAGCGATACACAGCCAAAATCGAAGTGGCTGCCATGTTCGATCCGGAAGAACTGACGGAAGAAGATCTCAGCGCAGACCATCTGGAGCAGATTGCTGAAACGATTGCCGAAATGGAGTCGACCGGCGATTTTGAACTCGAAGACACCGGCCCCAAAACCTTTCAGTTCGATCTCTGTGCCAGTTGCTGCAAGAGTTTCGTGAAGTCGCCGCTGGGACCAGTGAAACCCTCTCGTTTGAAATACAGCAAGAACTGACAGTCTGTGCCGCACAGGACTTTGCGCCTGGCTGCAGCGGGAATGGCCCGAAGTCGAGCAGATCGCTGTTTCCAGTCCCGTCGTCAGCGTTTCCTAAGATGCTGACTCCCGCGTCGCGGGACGGTGAAGCAGAAGTCAAACCGCTCTCTGGTACGAACGGAAAGGAATCGAGTCGCTGTCATGTCGACCCGCCTTCCCGTTCAGGGCTCATCACGGATCCGACGTACACCTGCCAACTCGTGGGTGTTGCTCGTCATTGTGGTCCTGGTGATTGCCAACCAATATTTCAACCCGCAGAATCCAAAGCCGGCCACTGCTCCCCCTCGTTCTCCGGCCCCACATTCTGCGCCCGCAGCACCTCCGCCTGCGACTTCTCCGACAGCCTCCACACCCAGTTCGTCTTCACCTAAAGCTTCTTCGCCAACTGCGGAAAAGCCCCGACAGGCGGAGCCGGAGTCGATCACGCTGCGCGTCAGGCGCGTGGTGGATGGTGATACGCTGTTGATGGAAAATGGTGAGCGGGTCCGATTACTGGGGATTGACACCCCGGAGACCAAGAAAGAGGGGGTGCCCGTTCAACCCTTCGGACCGGAAGCCCATCTCTTCACGCAGCGCATGGTGGAAGGGAAAGAGGTTCGGCTCGAATTTGATCGCGAGCGATATGACCAGTATCACCGAACGCTGGCATTCGTGCATATCGATGGTCTGCTGCTGAATGAGGAAATCATCCGCAACGGATTGAGTGAGGCGGAGACGCAGTATTCCTTTCGCAACGACTACAAGCGGCGGTTCATCAATGCCGAGAAAGAGGCTCGGGTCAAGGGGCTGGGGATCTGGTCGATGCGAAACAACCGCCAGCAGAAGTAGAGGGGCTTGCTCTTTCCAGTCCCCGCGCAGCCGGCGTTTCGTCTGGTCAAATGCCGACATCCGCTTGGCGTGGGCGGAGCGATCCAGAGGCAAATGCTCTACGACTGCAGAATCGAGGAGACATCCAGCAGGTACAGCTGCCGGCCCTGTCCCCCGTGCGGCGAGTCGATGGTGACAAGCCGACCATCGTTGCTGGAACGAGGGTGGGTGTCGCAGCGCCATTCTCCTGAGTATTCAATCGGCAAGTAGAATTCGCCGAGATTGAAACGCTGGTTTGTCGATTCGCGATAAAGGTACGGGACCTGGTTTCGTTGTCGATTCGGGTAGGTATCGCAGAGGATCCAGCCCGGATGCTCGGGAACGTCGGTGTTGTGCCCATCTCTGACCATGACATCCGCTCCGATGAGCTTTGCCTCGCTGGTGCGGGCGTTCACGACATAGAATCCGGCAGGTCTGTCGTACGGCTTCGTCCACATACAGAGATGATCCGGATCGCGCCAAACGAAATGTGAGATCAAACCGGTGAGGTGCAGCGCCGAGACGTCGCTTCCATCAACATTCCCGACGAACATGCGGGTATTCCACTTCTTTTTCATGCTGGGACCGTTGGTCTCGGGATCGTTCTCCCGCCAGCGGTTGAGCACGACAAAGCGTTTGGAATCCGGGCTGACCAGCAGGTGATTGAATTTGTGCCAGTAGTCCGACACATCTTCCCCCTCAAAGGGGATGTTCGCCGCATCGCGCAGTGAGAGGACGAGTTTCTGCTCGCCCGTTTCCATGTCGACATGGAAGACTCCCGAATCTTTCGGCGCCCTTTCATTGAGATACTTTTCCGTCACGCCGGCGTAGCCGTAGCCGGGACGATGTCGCTGAATTCTCGCAAAGTCTGCCGTGACAGCGAACGATCCATCCGGGCTCAACGCATAGATCGGCGTGGGAAGGGTTCGCATTTTTCGAGTCTGCACATCCAGAATCCGGCAGACAAAGTGGTCGCCTTCCCGATCATTCCAGACCACTTCGCTTGCATGGGCAGGCCGCCATTGCAGCATGCAGCCCTGCTGCCAGCCCCAGGCATTGCTCTGCCCGAGTTCGATCCAGCGGTCATTGTCTTCCAGGTCCACCATCCCGACGTTGATGACATCGGCAGCGGTCGGAGTGCGGTGTTCGAATTCGACCTCATTGCTCAGAACGTACCGGTTCGTCGGGTCGAACTGCAGCTTGTCGTAGTACCCGAACCAGTGGAATTTGGGACCCCGGGTAATCGCCCGCACCGGAAGGGATGGTGATTCCGCTGCCTGCAGACGACCGGAAAATCCGGCAGCGACTCCCAGCAAACTGGCCTGCAGCATCGAGCGACGACTCAGCTTCATTCCCGCACCTCCCCTTTTCGGCATTCCTCACTTGCGTTCATCGGCAAGTATACAGTTCGTGACGAATGAAAATCACCGCTTCGCGCCAATTTTGTGATTTCGCGATTCGACCGCGACCTGTCGAAGAAGGTCACAGCCGGTCACTCTCAGGTTCAATATCGCGGAGCACACGGCAGGGATTTCCCACAGCGACGACGCCGGCTGGAATCGATTTCGTGACAACGCTGCCCGCGCCGATGATTGTCTTTTCGCCGATCGTGACACCGGGACAAATGATCGCTCCTCCTCCGATCCAGACATCAGGACCGATGTGGACCGGCTTGCCAAACTCGAGTGACCGTCGAAGTTCTGCATCTTGAGGATGCGCTGCGGTATAGATCTGAACTGCCGGTCCCAGCAGTGTGAAGTCGCCGATGCGGACTTCGCAGACATCCAGCACCACGCAGTTGAAGTTGAAGAAGACCCTTTCGCCGAGAAGGATATTCGTTCCGTAATCACAATAGAACGGTGGTTGCAGCAAGACCGATTCTCCCCCGCTCCCAAAAAGCTGCTTCAGGGCGGTTCGCTGTGCTGCCGAATCCTGAGTCAGACTGGCATTGAGTTCCTGGCAAAGTCGCCGTGCCCGTTCTCGTCTCCGTTCAAGTTCGGGATCAAAAGGATCATATAAGCTCCCCGCGCGCATTTTTTCGAACTCGGACATCATCAATGGACCTTGCTAAGAACAGAAGCCGCATCCGCATCGCGTCAAGTTGCCGGAAGTGCCTGCCTTCATTTCACACTCGGCAACCCGAGAATCTGACGTGGGGGAACAGCTGCCGGGCAGGTGGCTTTCCTCCTGAACCGATCAGGAAACGCTGCAATCAGGGAGCCGGATGGGGCGCATTGCGGAAGCTGTCAGAAGCTGGCACATTGTGAGCAGCTCTGTTCGTGTCACTCAAGTTTAAGGGCTTGATCACAATGAGTGCACCTGTACCCCATCGAGGGCATCTGCTGGTGGTGCTGTGCAGCGGCGAACGGGCGCAGCCCGTGGTCTCCGTGCAGGCGAACCCGAGACAAGGGACTTGAGTAGTCAAAAGCCCGATTGCCTGCCAGACTGAACGCGATGGTTTCAAGAGTCGTCGGTGACAGATCAGGACCTCAATGAGTTGAAGAGATACGATGATCGAACGCACGTTAAAGCAGCGATTGGCGGCCGGGGAACGGGTGAATGTCTTCGCGATCGGGCGGGCGTATCATCCGACCCAGCTTGAGATGTACGCCATTCATGGCGGGTTTCACGGGTTTTGGATCGATCACGAACACTCCGGCTTTCCGACGCAGGAAATCGAGGCGGCAGCGACAGCCGGCCGGGCAGCTGGACTCGACAGCTTTGTCCGCATGGCACCTGTCGACTACGCCAGTGTCACCCGCGCTCTGGAATCGGGCGCCGGGGGAGTGATGGCCGCCCAGATCAATACCGCTGTGGAAGCGGACCAGTTTGTCCGCTGGAGCAAGTTCGCCCCGCGCGGCAACCGGGGGGTGAATGGCGGGGGCTATGATGGCCGCTACGGCAACCTGCCGATCGCTGACTTCTGTCGGCAGGCGAACGAAAACTCAATGGTCATTATTCAGATTGAAACCGCGCGCTCCGTGGAGCACGTGGAAGAGATCGTGGCTGTCGAGGGGGTGGATCTGCTGTTCATCGGGCCGGTGGACCTCAGTCAGGAACTGGGAGTGCCCGGCGAGTTCATGCATCCGAAGTGTGTGGCTGCGGTCAAACGGGTCGGTGAGGCCTGTCGCAAGCACGGCAAGACGTTTGGTGCTGTGGTCCAGGGAGTCGAGCACACAAAGATGATGGTCGATCATGGCTGCCGGATGATCTCCCCGACCAACGACGTGCGGACGTTCAACGCCGGGATTGCCAGCATCAAGAAGACCTACGCCGAATGGTTCTGAGGTTCGGAGACCATTTGGATTGACCGGTCATCGCGTTGTTGACGCGATCCGGAAGACAAAACGCATGGCATTACTTGCTGAAAACCTGTGGGGAAGGTAAACCGATCGTGGTGCCGTATTCCGCCGGACCTTGTTCCGGACGGACTCGGCAGGCGTCACGCACTGGGTTTTGCGCCCGAAATGCCGATGCGATGCGAGCCAACGCTGTCGTCAGGGATGCCAACAACAGAGTCAACCTCTTCGAAGGATGTCGAGTATGAGATTCGCAACAGTGTCACGCATCGCAGTCTGTCTGGTCAGCCTGACAGGACTGCTGACCGGGACGTTGACGGCCGCGGACCACGTTTCCGCCGACCGCCGACTGCCCGCGAATACGGTGCTGTACTTCAGTTGCCAGGATGTGCCGGTTTCAATCAAACAGTTTCACGAGACCACATTCGGCAAGCTGCTGGCCGACCCGGGCTTCGACAAGTTCAAGGAAGACTTCAAGGCCCGGGCGGAAGAGCAGGCCGGCGAAATTGAAGAGAAGCTCGGCGTCACCGTCGAGGATCTGCAGGCGCTGTTTGCCGGGGAAGCGACGTTCGCATTGATCCGGCCATCCAACGAACCGCTCGCGGGAGCGCTGTTCGTGGAAATCGGTGACAATGAAGACGTGCTCGCCAAGCTGTTGACAAACCTGGAAAAAAATATTCCCAACCGCAACATCGAGAAGGAAACCCAGACCCTGCAGGGAGTCGAGGTGACGATTCTCACCAATTCGGCTCAGAACTCCGGTGATCAGCAGCGGATTGCATTTTTCACCAAAGACAAGACGTTTGTCGCCAGTTCGAGTCTGAGTGTCCTGCGGGGCATCATTACACGCTGGACCGGCGATCAGCAGAAGTCTCTGGCAGATTCTCCGAACTACAAAGAGATCATGACGAAATGCCGGACTTCGGCCCGGACCAACGCGGTGTTCAGCTGGTATACCGATCCCGTTTCGCTGGCGGTGGCTGCCATGTCGATGGATCCGAATCTCCAGATGCCGGCTACGATTCTGAGCCAGAATCTCGATAAGGTGGGACTGGATCGGCTAAAGGCGATCGGGGGAGTGACGGAGTTCAACACTCCGCAATACGACACGGTGAACCGTACGATGATTGCGACCACCAAACCGGTGCAGGGGCTGCTGAAGGTCTTCCAGTTGCGGACGGTCAACCCGACCCCGCCTCAGTGGGTTCCCGATGAAGCGGCACAGTTTCTGACTCTCGATTGGGATGCTGCTTCTGCATTCGAAGCCATCGGAAGCATGTGGAATGCCATCCGGGGGAACTCGGGTGAGTTCGAAATGTTCAGCAAGAGCGTGCTCCAGCTGCCAGATGGGACCCCCGTTGACATCAAGGCGGACATCATCGACACGCTGACCGGCACCGCGCAGGGATATGTGGTTGCCGGTGATCCGGGAGACGAACTGAAGTCTTACGGAGTGCTGGCAATCGGCCTGACGAATGCCGAAAAAGGAGAGAAGTTCCTGAAAGCCCTGCTGGCAATGAAGGGGGAATACAAGACGGAAACCGCTGCTAATGCCACGCTGTACCTGCCGGTGAACGAAGAGCAGCCCTGGGCCACGGCGATTCAGGGGCAGACCCTGTTCCTGGCGCAGGATGTGGACATGTTGAAGGAAGCCCTGACCGGACATGCCAAGTCCCCCTTGGCGGGAGCTGAAGATTTTCAGCGATTCGCCAAGCTGCTTCCCGGGAATGTCTCGCTGCTGACATATCAAAATGCGTTCGAGCAGCTGCAGACCTATTACGATGCCCTGCGTGAAGGGGAATACGACAGCTTTGTGGAAGGCAAATTCGACTTTTCCGTCCTCCCGGATTTCAAGGATCTGGAAAAGTATTTCGGTCCCGCAGGGTCGTATATCGTGCCTGATGAGAATGGCGTTCTGCATGTCAGCTTCGGTCTGAAGCCTGCAGAATAGCCGCACCCCGGTCTCAGAGCGTGGCACTGAGCAAATGGGGAACTGAGTAAACTGGCGGTGGCGAGCGTGCGGCTCTCCACCGCTTTTTTTATGTTCTCGGCGTCGATGGAACGCTGCCGCTTCCCTGCAAATGTCGCGTCGTCACTGCGTTGGGGAAGCGATCCCGGTCGATCTGATGCTGGATCGGGCGAGAATGCCGCCCGGCTTGTTGACGCGTAGCAGCGTGATGCGTACTCTCGCTCTTTCGGTTCCCGAGCGAATTTCAATGCGATTGAGTCTCCCATGCAGACTGCGAACAAGAATGTTCCCGACGAAAGCGGCCGATTTGGAGAATTCGGACGGCGGTTCGTCCCCGAAACACTGATTCAGGCCCTCGACGAACTCACGGTCGAATATGAACGGGCACGGCAGGATCCCGATTTCCAGTCGCAGTTTAACCACCTGCTGCGGACATTTGTCGGTCGACCCAGCCCGTTGTACTTCGCCGAGCGACTGACCGCGGAAGTCGGCGGTGCCCGCATCTACTTCAAGCGTGAAGACCTGAACCACACCGGGGCGCACAAGATCAACAACACGATCGGTCAGGCGCTGCTGACGCTCCGGATGGGAAAGAAGCGGGTCATTGCCGAAACCGGTGCGGGGCAGCATGGGGTCGCGACCGCCACCGCCTGTGCCCGGTTCGGGCTCGACTGCGTCGTGTATATGGGGGAAGAAGACATTCGCCGGCAGAAGTTGAATGTCTTCCTGATGCGAAATATGGGGGCCGAGGTCCGTTCTGTCACTTCGGGGTCCCGTACCTTGCGGGATGCCATTAACGAAGCGATGCGGGACTGGATGGCCAGTGTCGACTCCACGCATTACATCCTCGGTTCGGTGGTGGGACCGCACCCCTTCCCGAGAATTGTCCGCGATTTTCAGTCGGTGATCGGTCGTGAGGCCCGTCAGCAGTCACTGGAGTTGCTTGGCAGGCTTCCCGACGAAATCATCGCCTGCGTCGGCGGCGGTTCGAACGCTGCCGGGATGTTCTATCCGTTCATCGAAGATTACGACGTCGCGATTACGGGAGTCGAGGCGGGGGGCCGCGGTTCGGAGCCCGGCGACCACGCCAGCTCTCTGACGTATGGAGTGAAAGGGGTCCTGCACGGCAGTTTCAGCTACGTGCTGCAGGATGCCGACGGCCAGACCCAGGATGTGCATTCCGTCTCCGCCGGACTTGATTATCCCGGCGTTGGTCCGGAGCACAGCTACTGGAAGGATACAGGTCGCGTCAATTACGTGACCGCCAATGATCAGGAAGCGCTGGAGATGTATCAGAAGGTCGCCCGGCTGGAAGGGATTCTTCCGGCGGTCGAAAGCTCCCACGCTCTCGCACAGGCGGTGAAATCTGCCCGCAAACGATCCTCCGATCAGGCGGTGGTGGTCTGCCTTTCTGGTCGGGGTGACAAAGATATTCATGAGGTCGCCCGGATTCTGGGGCTGGAGATGTGAACCCGTTGTTGCAGATCCGGGAACAGGCAGATGTCTGCCGTCGCGGTTGATTTGCGGTTCCATCCTGTTGCCTGCCTGTGTTCTGACTCGTTGCTGCTGTTGTCGTTTTTTGATCAGGAGTGCCTCGTGTCCTCGCGTATTGCTCAAGTATTTCAGGGGCTTCGTGCCCAGGGGCAGATGGCGTTCATGCCGTTTATCACCGCTGGTGATCCTGATCTGGCGACGACGCAGTCGCTCATTCGTCAGCTCGCCGCCGCGGGAGTTGATCTGATTGAAATCGGGTTTCCCTATAGCGATCCGATCGCTGATGGCCCCGTGATTCAGGCCTCTTATACGCGTGCCTTGGGGAACAAGCTGCGGGTGCCGCAAATCTTCGGGGCCCTTGAGGAACTAAAGGGCGAGTCGCTTCCCCCGCTGGTGGCGATGGTCTCTTATGCGATTGTGTTCCGGCTCGGGGTGAAGAACTTTCTGGAGCAGTGCGTGCGGTCGGGGATCTCCGGACTCATCATTCCTGACCTGCCGGGGGCGGAGGCTGCTGAGACCTTTGAACTGGTGCGGGACGCGGGCCTGGATCTCGTGCAGATGGTGGCGCCGACGACTCCTCAATCACGCGTCAAACAGATTCTTTCGGCGTGTTCCGGATTCGTGTACTGCATTGCCGTGGCGGGAACAACCGGGGAGCGAAGTGATGTGGCCAGCGCACTCCTCGAACAGCTTGCGTGGCTGAAACGGGAGACAGACACCCCTCTCGCCGTCGGCTTCGGGATCAGCCGCCCGGAACATATCGACCGCCTGCGCGGACTGGCGGACGGTGCAATCGTCGGTTCGGCCATGGTTCGGCTGATCGAAAAGATCGGAACCGGTGGGGCGACTTCCTCAGAAGTGCTGGCCGAAATCGGTCAGTATGCGGAAGAAATGGCCCTCACTGCCCATCGGTCTGCGAAGTAGAAATTGCAAGAACTGACCCGGTGTCCGTGTAAAACTTGCACGGGTCGCCGGGCTCCACGTGGGGCAGGCCCGCCGCCGTCTGCGGATAACATCTTGAGTGGCAACGGCTTCGTTCGGTCGGTGAATTGTCGTAGGGGCAACTGGCACAGTCCTTGCCTAGACGTGTTTCGGTGATTGAGAGGTCCGCGGTCAGCGGATTCGAGAGTCCTGCCGGCCCCTTGAGAAAGGGTCGCATGCGTTTGAGAGTGATTTGACTGCGCCCTGATCCCCTGCGACCTGAGAGACCGCAGCGCGTCAGGGCTTTTTCATGCGCGATGGGCTGCGATGCGGTCCGTTTGAGTCTCGCCTCACGCCCGTCTCCGGGCCCTGCTGTCGCGAGGCCGCTTCACTGCGAGTGACAGCAACTCTCCGCAGCTTGTCTGTCTGGTCCTGTTGTCTGACGGGACGGGCTCCCACATTGACAGTCGCAACAGTGTTGGTACACTGCATGCCTCGAATTGGAAACACGTTCAAACCAGAGCTTGCCAGGCAGTCACTCACGGATTTCGTCGGTGCTGTTTCGGGCAGTCGAGAACGGAAAGTTCCTCCATGTCAGTAGGAAGCTCACGCTCCGCGAGACACTCGCTGCGTCTGGTGACTGAACCCGCAGTGACAAAGGCGCGGGCAGTTTTTCTTTCGCTGCGGTCACAGATTCTCAGCGGCGAACTCGCTCCGAATTACCGATTGACTCTCCGTCCCATTGCGAGCCAGTTCGGGACAGGCATCAATGCTGTGTCCGAGGCGGTCAAGGCCTTGGCGGCGGAAGGGCTTGTCGCGCTCGAAGGTCAGGCGGGAGCCCGGGTCATTGCCCGTGATCTGTCCCGGATCCGGGGAGAGTACATCTACCGCATTGCAATTGAGTGCGAAATTGCCAGGCGTTTTGCCGAAATCGCGAGTGATGTTCAGGTCAACCTGCTCGACCTGATCTCCTGCAAGATCGATCGCATGGTGGCCAATGGAGAGAGTCTGGAAGAGTGCCGACAGCTTGATGTTCACTTCCATAAGACCCTCGCAGAATTCACAGGCATTCCGCCGCTGACGGACGCGCTCGTTCCCTTGCTGGATCGCCTTGTTATGCTCGATCCGACAGAAAACCAGCGGGTGGAGATTCCCGGGCACAGTCATAAAGAGTTGATGGAGGCCATTCGCCTGCGGGCTCCGGAGGATGCCGCTTACCGGATGCGCGAACATATCGATCATTGCATGCAGCTTTCTCTGGCAGTCCTTTACGTTTGAATGGAGTTGGCTGTCGCAGGAGAGGGGCATGGCATCGGGAGCCGATCATCGTCGTGGCTGGCTGCCCGGTTGATGCGCAGGCCTTGAAGAGAGTGGACCTTGGGATTGCTCCGCTGGCACCGCTGCGGGACTCCATTTCAAAGAATTCAAACGGTCGCCGCGACAGAGCATCGCGGTGTACGTGGCGGAAGCATTCGTTTCACGTCAACACCCTTGGCACTGGCGCTGAGGATGCGCGCAGCGGTTCCCCCGATGATCGGGACAGGACCGTGGAACGCGTGAGTCGATGTCCGGGAGTTTGCTGGCCGTCAAAGAGCTTTCAATCAGGAAGAGGTCGTCTTAATGCACGTTCAGACTCAACGCTTTGATTCCTCTGCCCTGCGCTGTCTGGCCGCTGTCGTGGCGATTGCCGTTGCGTGGGGCAGCGGACAGGCAACCCATGCGGAAGACAAGCTGTTGTTCCGGGCTGGAGCGGCCACGAGCAACATTACTCCGGCTCTGGGAAAGCCCTTGGCAGGGACGTTCTATCCCGGTCCCTCGACACACATTCATGATGAACTGCATGCCCGCTGCATCGTGCTTGATGACGGAAAGACTCAACTGGCACTCGTGGTCTGCGATCTGGTGGGACTGCCTACGGCGGTCTGCCGCGAGGCACAGCGGAGCATCGAGAAAACCTGCGGCATCCCGGCGAGCAATGTGCTGATCAGTGCGACCCATACCCACTCCGCCAACAGTGCTCTGGGCTCCGAGAAGGAACGTGCCTTCTACGACCTCGATTTCCCGCTGGATGAGTACCAGCAATTCGTCGCGAAGCGGATTGCCGACGGCGTGCAGCGCGCGAAGAATCTCCTGCGGCCGGCGGAATTTGCATTTGGCACCGTGTCCATTCCCGAACATGTGCACAATCGCCGCTGGTTTGTCAAACCGGAAGCAATGCCCGCCAACCCGTTCGGAGCGAAAGATCTCGTGAAGTCACTTCCCACAGCGGGCAGCCCCGACAACGTGAAGCCGGCGGGACCGACTGATCCTGAGGTCTCCTTTCTGTCCTTCCGTCAGCCGGACGGGGCGCCGATTGCGCTGCTGGCCAGCTACTCTTTGCATTACGTCGGCGGGATCGAACCGGGGCACGTGTCGTCCGATTACTACGGGCGGGTCTGCGAGTATCTCGTCGAGTTCACCGGTACCGCACATCAGAAGCCTCCGTTTGTGCCCGTTATGGCCAACGGGACCAGCGGAGATGTCTTGGGGGTCAACTTCGGCGTTGTCCAGACAAAGCGCAATTACTACGAGAAGATCGACGAGGTGGCCAGCGATGTCGCCACCAAGGTGCTGAATGCGTTGTCGACACTCACCTACACGAGCGATGTGCAGCTGGATGCCCGTTATCGTGTGGTGGAACTTGATTTCCGCAAGCCCGACGACGAGATGATGCGCTGGGCGGAAAAGACCTACGCAGCGGGCCAGACCACCGTGCTGCCCAAGGGGGTTTCGTACCACACGCAACCCTTGGCACTGGCGCACTTCTACGCCAAAAAGCTGATCACGATGTCCGATTATTATCCGGACAAAGCGCTGTGCCCGCTGCAGATGCTGAAAATCGGCAACCTGTACATCGGGACGATGCCCTGCGAGGCCTTCTGCGAAATCGGGCTCGATTTCAAGAAGAACTGTCCGGTCCAACCGGCATTCCTCATGACTCTCTCGCATGGTCACCACGGTTACGTCCCGCCCCCGCACCAGCATGACCTCGGTGGCTACGAGGCCTGGTTAGGGACGAACCGGTTGGAACGCGATGCTTCAGAAAAGATGCTCAACGAGCTTTATCAGATGGCGAGCGAAATTCAGGCAGCGAACCCCTGACTCACACACACATGCTGGAACTGCAAAGAACCGGAAGAGGATCTCGAGGATTTCGATCGATGGCAGTCTTGATGTCTTCAGTTTTCAGGTCTGCGGTACTGATGTCTCTCAGGCACCGCTCGCTAGGATTGCTTCTCGTTCTGATCTGCGGGAGTGCGAACTCACTCTCCGCCGAAGAAAAGAATCTGAAGCCCCGGCTGTCGAGTACAGCGTTTCACCAGCAGGCACTGTTGGAATCCGAGGGGCGAAGCTGGAAGCCGCTGCTCAACGGTCAGGATCTCACCGGCTGGAAAGTGGTGTTGCGCGGACACCCTGTCGGGGAGGATCCGGAAAAGATCTTTCAGGTCGTCGATGGCGATCTGCATCTCTTCAAAGAGACTCCGCCGGGAAAAGAAATGCCGTTCGGCGTCCTGCTTTCGGACGAGAGCTATTCCCATTACCGCTTTCGGTTCGACTACCGGTGGGGAGAGAAAAAATTTGCTCCCCGACAGGAGCGGCAACGGGATGCGGGGCTGCTGATGCACGTGGTCGGTCCGGAAAAGGTCTGGCCCATGAGCTTCGAATGTCAGTTGCAGGAAGGAGATACCGGTGACCTGTTCTTCGTCTATACAGGAGGCGATGCCCCCGTCGATGAAAACCAGAAGGCCGACCTGACCAATGGAGTCTGGTCGCCCGTGATGTCCGAACAGCGTGTGATGCGCGTGGTCAAGGAATCGACCGCCGAGAAAGAGGGATGGAACAGCGTGGAGGTGATCGTTCGTGGCGACTCCGCACTGTTCATCGTGAATGGCGTCGTCAACAATTACACGGTCAACCTGCGGGCGCCGATTGGTCCCGACAATGCCGTGGTTCCTCTCACAGAAGGACGGCTGGCGCTGCAGTGCGAAGGGGCGGAGATCTTCTATCGAAATCCGGAGATCCTGATTCTCGATCCCCCCGCTGCATCCCCTTCCACAAGTATGGTGCCGCAGGACTCCCAGAGTCCATCGGCAGATGTAGAAGTAGATGGTCCCCTCAGTCCGGAGAAGGGGACCGCTGCGTGGAAAGTTCGAGAGGGGATGAAGGTCGAACTGGTCGCTGCCGAACCGCTGCTGATGGATCCAGTCGCGATTGACTGGGGACTGGATGGCAAGCTGTGGGTCGTCGAGATGGCCGATTATCCGTTGGGACTGGATGGCCGCGGCAAACCGGGAGGAAGAGCCCGGTTTCTCGAAAAAAGCCGCCCGGACGGTCCTTATGACCGGTCGACACTCTTCCTCAAGGATCTCAGCTTTCCCACGGGAATCGTGGCCTGGAACAAAGGGGTCATTATCACCGCCGCTCCGGAGATCTTCTATGCGGAAGACTCGAACGGCGACGGCGTGTGTGACGTGAAACAGGTCCTTTTCAGCGGATTTCATCAGGGCAATCAGCAACTCCGGATCAACGGACTGCGCTGGGGCCTCGATGGCTGGCTGCATTGTGCCAGCGGCAGCCACCGTGCGGGTTACGGAGCAGAAAGCCGGATCTACTCGCACGTCGCCAAGAAGTTCATTGAACTGGGGAGTAAGGATTTTCGGTTTCATCCGGTCACTGGCGAGCTGGAACCTCTGGCGGGGCCCTCCCAGTTTGGTCGCAACCGGGATGACTGGGACAACTGGTTCGGAGTTCAGAACAGCTATCCCCTCTGGCACTATCTGTTCGAAGATCGCTATCTGCGACGCAATCCGCATCTGGCGGCTCCAGATCCGCGGGAAATCCTGAGCGAACGGAATCCTCGCGTTTTCCCAGCCGCCGAAATTGGGGCTCAGTTCAATCCAAGAACACAGGTGGGACGGTTCACATCCGCCTGTTCGGGAATGGTCTATGGTGACCACCTCCTCGCGCTCGATCCGTCTTGTGCTCACGCCTTCACATGTGAACCGGTGCACAACCTTGTGCAGCACAATCTTCTCACGAGAAGCGGGGCGACATTCAGCATGCAGCGGGATGTCGCTGGCGAAGAGGTCGATTTTCTGGCTTCCACCGATGCGTGGTGCCGCCCTGTGATGGTGCGGACCGGTCCGGATGGCGCCTTGTGGGTCGTGGATATGTACCGCAAGGTGATCGAACATCCCGAGTTTGTTCCTGAAGGCCTGCGGGAGGAAATGCTGCGCGAGCTTCGACTGGGGGAAGATCGAGGTCGACTCTATCGCGTTCTTCCGGCCGACGGCGAACCCAGACCGGTCCCGGACCTGATCAAGCTGGACCTCGATGAACTGGTCCTCTGTCTTGATCACCCGAACAGCTGGGTGCGTGAGTCTGCTCAGCGCCGGCTGGTTGAAATGGACGACGCCGCGGCGGTCCCTGCGATCAAAGTGTTGTTGAAGTTCGCGACGACTCCGCAGGGGCGGCTTCATGCACTCTATGCATTAGCGAACAGGAATCGCCTGCTTCCCCGTGATCTCATCGATGTGCTCCACGACCCACACGAGGAGTTGCGACGACACGCACTCCGGCTGGCGGAGCGGTCTGGGCACCTCGACGACGTCAACGTCCTCGCAGCAGTTGTTGAGTTGGTCGACGACCCGAGCGAAATTGTGCGGCTGCAGTTGGCATTCACGCTGGGAGAGAGTCGACAGCCGCTGGCTCAACAGGGGATCGTCCGGCTCTGGGGGCTCCCCTCGCTGACGCCCCATCTGGAAACCGCCCTGCTCAGCTCCTTGAATCCGGAGAATGTCTCGGCTGTGATGGAGGTGGTTTCCGCGAAACCGTTGGACACTGCGCACGCTCGTGACCTGTACCGGCAGGTCGTGTCTCAGGCGGTCGCGATGGGGAAACTGGAGCACGTGGCTGCGGCTCTGGAGAATCATCCCCGCTCCCGTGGTGACCTGATCCGGGCGCTGATTGCCGTCGAAGCAATTGCGCAACAATCATCGCTGTCGAGCCGGCTTGGTGAGCTGAATCCAAAGAGCTTGGGCGACCTGCGTCAACAGGTTGCTGTCCTGGCGGAAAGCGATGAGGCGGAAGCGTGGCTGCGGGTTCTGGCCATCTCGTTTCTGTTACACCCCCGCGATGAGAATCCACTGGATTCGGAATTCCTGCTGGAATTGCTGACGACCAATACCCCGGCATCGCTACGGGTGGCGGTTGTGCGTTCGCTAGGACAAAGAAAGGATCTGGCTGCGGGACAGATTCTCCTGGAAAGCTGGCCCCGCCTGCTCCCCAATCTGAAGATGGAAGTCCTCGAGACGCTCGTGAATCGGCCCGAATGGCATGGGCTGATGGCGGATGCACTTGAACGCCAATCATTACGCTCGGGGGAGATCCCCCTGACGTTGCAGGAGCAACTGGTGGCGAACAAAGCATCTCCGCACGCCGCGCGCTTTCTCAGTCAGTTTGAGAGTCAGAGGGTGGATGACGGTGGGGCGGCGACTCAGGCCCTGCAGCTATCAGGTGACCGGGCCCGAGGACGCGCTGCATTTCAGAAACATTGCACCGAGTGCCATCGTTATGAAGCAGAGGGGGCACTTGTCGGGCCCAATCTGTCATCCGTGACAGGGCGCACCCCTGACCGTCTGCTCGAGGCCATCCTCGATCCCAATAAGGCGGTTGAGCCCATGTATTTCAACTACGTCGTGAGCCTGACGGATGGCCGTGCCCTCTCCGGACTCGTCGTGAATGAATCAGAGCAGAGTCTGACCTTACTCAAGGCCAAGGGAGAGAAGGTGGACGTGTTGCGATCTGAAATTGACGAGTTGCGATCCTCCGGAAAGAGCCTGATGCCGGAAGGGTTCAGTCGGATCCTCAGCCCTCAGGATCTGGCTGATCTGATCGCGTATCTGCGGCAGGATGCGACTGTCGGAGCCTCTGAATAAGGGGCGGCGGCCCGTCCTTTGAAGAGGCAAAATATGATCGTGACCGGCGGTTATTGATGGTCACACGATGAGCGGGAAGTGCAAAATTTACTTGACTGTGACAACAGTGTTGGTACACTGCCATCGCTCGCTCAAAGGTAGGCTGTAAACAAATATTCGAGGTGCCGCTTCCATCGATCAGGTGCGTTATGAAAGCGAAACCGACCCGCAGTCGGAGCAAGGCAGACGAGCCGGTGCCGGCACTGACGAAAGCTCGCAGTATTTTCTGCGACTTGCGCTCGCGGATCCTGAGTGGCGAAATTCCTGCCTCGGCCCGTTTGACGTTGCGTCCGCTGGCGCGTGGGTATGGCGCGGGAAACCATGCTGTTTCTGAGGCAGTCAAGGCATTGGCTGCCGAGGGACTTGTCGAATCTGAAGGTCGTGCGGGGGTGCGGGGGATTGCCCGTGATCTCGGGCGGATTCGAAGCGAATTCATACTGCGGATTGCCCTGGAGTCTGAAACGGCTCGTCGCTGCGCTGAAGTGGTGGATGGGGGGCAGCTGCTTGTGTTGGAAGAGATGGCCCGAAAAGTCGATCAGCTGTTTAGGGATGGGGTTCAACTGGCGAAATGTCGTGACGCGGATGTGCGCTTTCATCTTGCCATTGCAGAATTCTCCGGTGTTCCCCTGTTGAAGGATCTCCTGGTTCCGTTAGTCGACAGACTGGTGATGCTGGATCAAACCGAGTCCCGAACACGGGAGATTCCAGGCCAGAAACATATTGAAGTCTTTGAGGCGATTGAGACCCGAAAGCCGGAGATTGCCGCGGAAATCATGCGAAAGCATCTTGAGCACTCGATGAATCTGTCTCTGGCGATGCTGTTTCGGTAACGCCATGGTTGGCAGTCGATGGCCTTGCCTGGCAGGGCGCGGTTTCTACCTGGTTGATTTTGCACAATTTGATTTGCACGGACTTTTTACGTCGTGTCAGCGGTTTCGCTGTCACAACGTTTGTTTTTTCGTTTCGCTCGCAGCAGTTGTACTCAGTCATTTCGTGGAACCGGAGCAACCCCAGCTATGTCCGCAAAATCAGCATTCTGTCGGCAGCGTGGCTTTACGCTGATCGAACTTCTCGTGGTGATCGCGATCATTGCCGTTCTGATCGCGCTGCTGCTGCCTGCAGTGCAGCAGGCGCGCGAGGCCGCACGACGCAGCCAGTGCAAGAACAATCTCAAGCAGATCGCACTCGCGCTGCATAACTACCATGAGACGCATCTGGTGTTTCCCCCGGGGTGCGTCGGCAACAGCGTCTGGAGCGGCACTCCTCCGCATCCCAACCGTGTCGCCTGGACCGCATTCACATTTCCCTATCTTGATCAGGCCACGCTGTTCAATCTGAACATGACCGATATGTCGGCCCTGCCAATGTCCAAGACGGCACTGGATTACAGCGGGGCCAAGACGAATCTGGCGGTCTTCAAATGCCCGACGGATCCAAATTCGACGAAGCAGACCTATGCATCCACATCGGGGGTGTTGCCCGCTACGCTCAGCAACTATTCCGGTTGCCAGGGGACGACCGGAACCCAGCTGGGAACAGACCAGACTGCCACCAAGCTGGACGGCATCTTCTATGCAATGTCCAAGACCTCGATGCGGGACATTACGGATGGTTCTTCCAATGTGATGTTGTTGAGCGAGATTGTCCTCGTTCGGCACGGAGCGACGGTCGGCAACAATTCCAGTGAAACAGACTGGCGAGGGCTGATTTTCAACGCCTATGGCCCGACGACCTGGTTCAGCACTCTTTACCCGCCGAACACCCGACAGGTCGATCTGCTGGGACGTTGCATTAATGACTCGTTTGCCCCGTGCAGCTATATGGGCGGAAGCGGCAATGCCAACGTCTCGTCGCGAAGCTATCACGTTGGCGGAGTTCAGTCCGCGCTCGCCGACGGTTCCGTCCGGTTTATTTCGCAGAACATTGACGGCAGAACCTTTAAGTACCTCGGTGGCCGTGACGACGCCAATGTGATTGGCGAGTTCTAGAGAAGTCTGCGAGTTCCAGTGTTCACGCTGCACGCCTTTCGAGCGATGAAGCGATGACAGCTCACTCGCTGCTCAGCGAGACTTCATCTGGTCCGGTGAATTCAGGGGACCCCACAGCGAACGAGGGCTGTGCCGTCACATTGCCTCTGGATGGGTTTGTTCGAAAGCTGTTTGCGTGATGTCGACCACTGCTGGTCATGTTTTCCGATGCACAGACCGACCAGCGGGGACCCTCATTGGGGCCCCGCTGACTGGACGCGGCTGGTCCAGAAATGAACTCCACCCGAGTGGGGTTGGAAGGACATCCCGGAGCCTCCGTTTTCAGGCGGGAAATCCGGAATTGTCGCTCCCTGTCCCGGAATTGGATTCGACAGGACATGCTCCGGAAGCAGAACCGCTTTGCTCTCCCTCGTTCAGGTAATCAGATGATTTCCCAGCCGCAGCTCGTGTACCCAGAATGCGGCTTGAACTGCCCCCTGTTCTAACGTTTGGTGATGGTTGCTGTATGAAGTTCAATCGTGTGACGGGCGATCGCCTGATCGTGGCTGCGTGTCTCCTGCTGTTAACGGGTTGCGCCAAGCCGCAGCTGCAAACGGCGAATGGAATGGTGATTGCCACCGGAACTGTGACGCTGGATGGCAACCCCCTCGATCCGGCCCAGATCAAGTTTGTGATTCCTGATGCTGCCGGGAAGGGGGCAGCGGAGTCGTATGTCGCGGCAATCAGCAAAGGGAAGTTCGAAATTGAAGTTCCTCCCGGTGATTTTCGTGTTGAGATCCGCCAGCTGATTGAGACGTCGAACAGTGCGGCGGGAGGAGGGCCTGTCAAACAGGTTCTCCCCAAACAATGGAATGAGGCCAGCACCCTGACCGCCACAATCACGCAGTCGGGGCCGAATGACATCAAGTTTGATTTGAAAACCCCCTGATGCGGTCAGAACACTGCGTCGATTCACTCCCCGGTGGAGTGAATCCCGGGCTGTTTCCTTTTCCGCGGTGGTGGGGTTCCGATTTCAGATCGAACCCCGCGCGCTTCACTGCCGGATCAGCCGACGCGCCCGTGCTCGTCACATGCCCTTTGGCGAGCACGGGCGGAACCAAGTCCTCTCCCTCCAGAAAGTTTCCGAGACATGCTCTTCAGCCGCGCGATCCTCTGTCTGTTCGTGTTCGTCGTGTCCCAGCGGGTGGCATGCGCTGAGCCGGTTGCCGGAAAGCTCTATGTCGGAGCTGCCACAATCAGCATCACGCCGGATGAACGGGTTGCTCTGGATGGTTCCATGCAGCCCAAGGTCTCCGAAACTGTCGAGACACCCTGCGTGGCCACGGCACTCGTTCTAGAAACCCGGTCGGGAGACAAGTCCGTTGACGTCGCCCTGTTTGTTGCGTGCGACCTGGTCATGCTGCGGGGTGGAGAGGCCTTCTATCGCGAACTGCGTGAGCAGCTGAAAGGTCAGGTTCCGGAAGAACTCCTGTCGAAGATGGTGGTCAACGCCACGCATACGCATACGGCTCCGCTCGCTCAGGAAGGGGCGTATACCCTGCCCGAATCCGGCCTGATGCGGCCTAAGGCCTACCGCGAATTTCTGATGGAGCGGCTGGCACAGATTGTCGTGGAGGCCTGGAACTCACGTGCCCCCGCGAAAGTGGCCTGGGGATTGGGCCACGCCGTGCTGGCCCAGAATCGACGGGCACTGTATGCCGATGGCTCCGCAGTGATGTACGGCAAAACCAATGACCCCAACTTTCGTGGACTGGAAGGGCACGAGGACCATGGAGTTGAGCTGCTTTACTTCTGGAACGACAACAACGACCTCATCGCGACGGCAATCAACGTCGCCTGCCCCGCACAGGAGGCGGAACGCCGCAGTCGCGTCAATGCCGACTTCTGGCATCAGGTTCGGGAGCAGCTTCAGAAGAAACATGGTGCGCAGCTGCACGTCGTCCCCTGGTGTGGGGCTGCCGGAGACCAGTCCCCACACCTGATGTACCGCAGCGCTGCCGAAGAACGGATGCAGACGCTGCGAGGGGGGGACCGCCTTGATGAGCTCGCCCGGCGCATCGTTTCCACATGGGAAGATGTGCTGCAGGTCGTCAAAGGGGAGCAGCATGATAATCTGCTGCTCGAACACCGCGTCGAGAAGCTCACCCTGCCCGCTCGACACATTACACCGCTCGAAGCTCAGGCTGCCCAGAATGCCGCGGACTCCATCACCGATCCAAAGAATCGTCGCCGGGATTGGCTGCTGTCAGTCGTCAGACGCTACAAGAAGCAGGAAGCCGGAGAGACCCCTGACTATGTGATGGAATTTCATACCATTCGTCTGGGAGATGTGGCCATCGTCAATGCGGGCATGGAACTCTTCACCGACTACGGAGTCCAGATCAAAGCCCGCAGCCCCGCCTTGCAGACCTTTGTGATCCAGCTGACCGAAGGCGGGTCCTATCTCCCCACACCCCGTGCCATCGCGGGTGGGGGATACAGCGCTGTCCCGCAAAGCAATCTGGTCGGGCCGGAAGCGGGGCAGGTTCTGGTCGAGAAGGCAGTGGCTCTGATCGACGAGCTCTGGAAGACCGCTCCCGAGTCGGCGAAATAAAGCGGTAATTCGCTCGTCCGTGCTATTGAGAATGTTAGCTGGGCGATGCCGAGTCGATCTCACCCCGCAGTGCGAAATGCGGAGAGCGAGTCCCTTCTCCGCGTGCTGATTGAATATTGCCCTGCGTGCACGGTAAGGTTTCAGGACGCAGAATCTCCTGCTGATGCGTGATGAGTCGGGTTCACGCCACCGCAGGAATCTGCCGAATTCTGCTTGACCGGTTCCCGCTATGCGAAGTGCTGCTGCTGATCCAGCACAGAGACGCTGCGGGAATACTGGAAAGAGCAACCTTCGCCGAGGTCCTGGTTCAGAACTGCCACGGGGGACGCATGTTGACTCGAAGGGCAATCCTGCTTTTAACGGTGTGCGCGGGGTTCTGTTGTTCGCACTGCAGCGCGGAAGGGCCGGGGCCGTCCCCTGCACTCCCGGAGCTGTTCAATCTGCCGCTGCAACCTCCCAAAATCAACTCTGCTCCAGGGCCGGAGTATGCCGACTCCCAGCGGTCGGTCAATATGGTCATTGGCATGGAGCGGACACCGAAAGGTCGTCTCTGGGCGGCGTGGGTGAGTGGGGGCGACAGCGAACTCGCGTACTTCGTCGCCGCCACGAGCGATGACAATGGAGAAACCTGGTCGGCTCCCCGGCTGGTGATCGATCCGCCGGACCATCCGAGCGGCGTGGCGTGCCGGGCGCTCGTCGGTAACTTCTGGACGGATCCGCAGGGGCGGCTCTGGCTGTTTGTCGATCAGGCTCTGGGCTACTTTGACGGCCGCGCGGGGAACTGGGCGTTTCGTTGTGACAACCCGGACGATGAGCATCCGCAGTGGTCCGAACCGGTGCGGATCTGGCACGGCTGCACTTTGAACAAGCCTGTGGTTCTGTCCAATGGGGAATGGCTGTTGCCGATTTCGCTGTGGATCCGGGAGCGGATCTCCCCCGGGAACGAGCACCGCCGTGAATCGAACAGCAAGCAGTCGGCTCCGGCTGACTTCGGCGACTATTTTCATGAACTCGATGATCAGCGGATGGCCCACCTGTTTGTCTCAACTGATCAGGGGGCAAGCTGGTCGCGGCGGGGCGGGGTCGTTTTTCCGCACTTCAATTTTGATGAACATATGGTCGTCGAGTTGAAAGATGGCCGACTCTGGATGCTGGCCAGGACACAACAGGGGATCTACGAGAGCTTTTCAAAGGATCAGGGAAAGACGTGGTCCGAGCCGGCATTCCGGTTTGAGAACATTAACGCCCGGTTCTTTCTGCGTCGGCTCCAATCAGGCAAACTGTTGCTGGTCAAGTACGGGCAGATGGACGAACGAACGGAAAAACGATCGCACCTGCGGGCGTTCCTGTCCGACGACGAGGGACAGACGTGGAAGGGAGGCCTGCTGCTGGATGAACGAGTCGGGGTCTCCTATCCCGATGGCTGCCAATCGCCCGATGGCCTGATCCGGATTGTGTACGACTACAATCGGTACAAAGAAGCCGAAATCCTGCTCGCAGCCTTCACCGAAGCGGACATTCTGGCGGGGGAATTTCAATCACCTCAGTCCCGCCAGAAAGTGTTGGTCAACAAGGCGGGCAACTTTCGGCCGGCGACGGAGCCTGTGAAAAACTGACTCTTGCAGGGGAGTCTGCGGCCTGTCATTTTCCCGTACAGAGATGCTGCCGAATCATTGAGCTGAATCGCTGCATTGACGGCCTCCAGCCAGTTCTCGGGCGGAGTTCTCCTCAGGATCTGGCCAGCTTTTCACGAGCCTCCGAAAGCAATCGGATCCACGGGCCGACGAAATGACCGCTGTCATGGTACGTCCGTCCGGAAATCAGATTTCCGTCGATAACGCAGGGCTCGTTAACGAAGATTCCGCCACAGACCTCCAGATCGAACCGACACTTCGGGACTGTCGCCATTCGGCGGCCTTTGACACAGTCCGCACGTGCCGGAATCTCCACACCGTGGCAGACACTGGCGATCGGACGATTGGAATGGAAGAAGTAACGGGTGATCTCGATGAGATGCGGATCGTCACGGATATATTCCGGAGCCCGTCCCCCGCTGAAGAAGATCCCGAGGTAATCTTCCGGAGTGATGTCGCGAAACGCGATGTCTGCCTGAATGCGGTAGCCTTCCCATTCCTTGGTAATCGTCCAGCCGGGGCGAACCTCGTGCAGCACCATCTGGTATTCCCGTTTCTCGGGAGCGGCGACCACCGGTTCAAACCCTGCTTCTTTCAGCCGGTAGAAGGGGTAGAGAGTGTCGACAGTTTCGGAAGCGTCTCCGACGATGATCAGCACGCGATTCATGGGGATGAACTTATGGAGATCCGGGGAATGATGACTGCAAAATGGTGACTGCATGTGGCCCGAGGGGCTCGATTTCCACGCCCATCGCGGAACCGGTTGATGTCCGATCAAATCCAGAACAGGGCCACTCCCATGTTGGGCTACCGCTGCTTACGAGGAGCGGTGCTTTTCTGAATTGCTTCAAGGCGGCGTTTCAGATCTTTCACCAGTTCCGGATGCTGATCTGCGACATTGTTGGTCTCACCCGGATCGGCGTCCAGATCATAGAGCTGATCGTTCGGTGAGTTTCCGGTCTCGATGCGGGTATTCCGGGTCACAGGCTGTCCCTTCGAGCTTGGAATGAACTTCCACCTGCCCACGCGGATCGTCAGGCCGCCCGAGGCTTGGCCGATGATCTCTTCGCGACCCTGTTGGGAATCGCCGAGCAGGACCGGCAGGTGATCGCGGCTGTCCCGGGATTGCGACGGATCGATCGGCTGTTGTGCCAGCGTGGCCAGAGAAGACAGCAGGTCGACCTGCGAGAACTGGGCAGCGCTCGTTCCTGTTCGCACGCGTCCGGGCCAGCTGACGATGAACGGCACTCGCGTTCCCGCTTCGAAACGACTGTACTTGCCCCCGCGGAGAATTCCTGCAGGACGATGGTCACCCAGTTTGGCGACTGCGTCATCCTGATAGCCGTCGTCCACCACGGGACCATTGTCGCTCGTGAAGATGACGAGCGTTTTGGAAGTCAGGTTCAAGCGTGCGAGTGCATTCAGCACTTCGCCGACACACCAGTCCGCCTGCACGATGGCGTCTCCGCGCGGGCCGAGCGTCGTTTTGCCGACAAACCGGGGATGGGGGACCCGCGGGACGTGCGGATCATGGAGAGCAAAATACAGGAAGAAGCGGTCTTGCTGGTGCTGCTTGAGAAACTCCACGGCTGCGGCGGTGAACGTGTCGGCCATCTCCTCATCTTTCCACAGAGCAGCGCGGCCCCCTTTCAGATAGCCGATGCGGGAGATTCCGTTCACGATCGCCATATCGTGGCCGTGGCTGGGATGCATCTTCAGCAGCTCGGGATGCGTCTTGCCGGTTGGCTCGCCGGGGAACGGAGCAGAATAGTCGACGGCAATCGGATCGGCAGGGTCCAAACCGACGATGCGGTCATTCTTCAGGTAGACACACGGCACGCGGTCCCCTGTGGCAGCCATGATGAACGCTTCATCAAAGCCAATCTGCAGGGGGCCGGGGGCAATCTTGTTGTTCCAGTCAATCTGGTCGGTTCCGAGTCCCAGATGCCATTTCCCCACCACGCCGGTCCGATATCCGGCAGACTGCAACACTGAGGGAAGAGTCGTGCTGCCCGGGGGAATGATCAGGGCTGCGTCGCCGGGCAGAACCCCTGTTCCCTGACGCCGCCAGGCGTACTCTCCGGTCATCAGAGAGTAACGGGAGGGAGTACAGGTCGCGGCGGTCGTATAGGCATTGGTAAATCGTAGGCCGGCCGCCGCGAGCCGATCTATATTGGGAGTCGGAATCCGCTGGGAACCGTACGCGCCGACATCTCCGTAGCCGAGGTCGTCGGCATTGATCAGAATGATGTTCGGCGGCGTTGGTGAAGTGGCCGCATTATTGTCTGCTGCACTCAGAAAAGTGGACTGTCCGAGCACGGCCAGCGTGATTGCCATCAGGCTCAACTGAATTGAGAACTGCCGATTTCCCTGCATGGGTGACCCCCTCCGTCAGATCAGGATTGTGAACTCCGTACTCCTTCGGAGGACTCTCGCATCTGCAGCCCGATTCGTCCAGCAAACCGACGAAATCCAGAGCAGATTGATCTTTCCTGCTCTCGCTCTGCCACGAATCCGGCACACCTCGACGTCGGGCGAACGTGCACGGGGCCACCGCAATGCTCAAAGCCTGATCGTCGCGTGACGATCAGGCTTCAAGAGGGAACGATCCACGGTGAGCTGTCAGTCGCTTGACACTTGCTTACCAGACGAACGGAACGGAATGCGGCGGGTCGACTGGTCGCAGTGGTGGATCCGGGACGATCGGTCGCGGTCCGGCGTATCCGTAGTAAGCATTGCGGCCATAGACCGAAACCGTTGATCCAGGGACGATCACCGGTGAGGAATAGGCTCCGGGGTACGGAGTCACAAACGGTGCTGAGGTGCTTCCGGAACCCTCATTGGGAAGTACGGACTGCGGCAGACAATCTCCCTGCGGACAGGGGAGTTCGGGAGCTGGCAGCGGAATGGTTCCACAACCGTCCGGGCAACCGGGGGTGATCACCGGTCCGGGGAACGGCGGCAGACAGGGAAGACCGTCGCACGGAAGAGGAACCACGGGAGCGACCGCGGGAGGTGTGCAGATCATCGGAGCGGCGATTGGTTCACACACACGTTCCGTCTCGCGGCATTGGAAGTCTGCCTCGGTGTATTTTTCGCGGTGGTCTTCATCGAGAAAACCGGAACCGGCGGTCCAGGACTTGTAGTGGCCGCGTCGACCACCGCCATGCATGCCGCCGTAGTAGTACGATTGATCGAGCTTCGAAAACGCGTTGGCGATATCGGTGAACTCGTTGCTCACGGCGTCTCGCGCGCCGACGAATGCAGTGACTCCACCCAGTGCCACCACCGAGCCGACGAGCACCATTTCTGAACTCAAGACAAATCCTGCTTCATCAGCCTGCAAGGCTGCGATGAGCTGTTTCATGGCTGTACTCCGCGCATGCACATTCAGCCGCACGAGGGCAGACAGAGATCCTCGCGACACCAGCAGCCAGCCGTTGCAGCGGCGCCCCTTCCTCGCGGACATGCCAGACATTCCGGTTGACGCCAACCGGCGCGTGGAAGGGGGAAGTTGCTGGAGTCGCGAGGCTCCGGGCGAATTGCTTCGCCGTGGGCGATGTCTCAGGTCGCCACACACGCTCTCGCTGAATCCGGGAGGATTCGTTCCGCCCGGACGCTTCGTCTCATGCGTTTCCTTTTGAAATTGACGTCTACCCGGTGGGTCGCATAATCCGTGCAACCACTACATTCCCGAGAATTGGTGCAATTCGCAGAATTCATACCACCGGAATAATCGTTACAGTTTGACATTTTGGGGTGTGCAGATCGGAAGCAAGGACGAGATCAGAAGTTGCGTTCCGGGATCGTCATCTCGATCTTTGCTGATTGTGTCGATTGTAGCGATTGTGGTGATTTTAACGGCGAGCGCATTGTTCAGGTGGGTGTTCACAGATTGAAACAAGGCGCCGAATCCAGTCTGATTGCGACTTGGCCGTGCTGGAGTTTTGCGCGGTCTGTTCCCGTTGGCCTGCACGTCATCAAGTGAGGCAGGGTGTTCCAGAAGCGCGTGTTCAGCCCGGCGGACGGGATGTGGGAACGCAAAAGAATTTGCAAAGCAGACTCGCTGCGTCTGAGCAGGAATCGTGGAAATGGTTTATCTGAATCGCATCTATACGCGCAGTGGCGACGCTGGGGAGACATCCCTGGGCAACGGCGACCGGGTTCCGAAGACTCATCCCCGCATTGCAGCCTATGGAGATGTGGATGAACTCAACGCGTCGCTGGGCGTGGCGATCGCTCTGGGAAATCTGGATGACGCCGCTGTGACCCGTTTGCGTGAGATTCAGAATGACCTGTTCGACGTCGGCGCCGATCTCTGTGTGCCGGAGTCCGCTGAGGAGACCGCATTCCCTCCACTCCGAGTGCAGCCTGCTCAACCATTCAAGCTGGAACGCTGGATTGATGTGGATGTGGAACAGTTACAGCCGCTGAACAGCTTCATCCTCCCCGGTGGAACCGCCGGGGCTGCACTGCTTCATCAGTCCCGGACAATCTGTCGACGGGCGGAAATCAGCGTGTTGAAGCTGGTTGAGCAGGAGCCGGTCAACCAGCATGTTGCCATTTACCTCAACCGGCTGTCGGATCTGCTCTTCGTGATGGCCCGGATGGCAAATGACGGGGGGAGAAGTGAGATTCTCTGGACCCCCGGAAGCGGTCGGTCGTGACGATGCTCCGGTCTGAGGGCGTTGTGAACTGAAGTCGGAAGGGTTTCCTGCGGACGGGGGAGCAGCGGGGCGTTCCGAAGTCTTCCCGTTCAGGATGCGTTCGGCGTCCCGGGGAGTGTGTGGGGGCTGGCGGGCATGCTCTGATTTGCGGTGCCGCTGAGACGCCGTTCCAATTCTCGGACCAGGTCATGGCCGAGAACATGCTCGATCCGGTCCGCGTCGGTGTCGACATGGCTGGGAGCCACATCGGCGTAGGTCATCAGATAGATTTCCCACAGGCGATGGTTTCGCACCGCTCGTCGGGCGAGCGCAGCCCCATCGGCAGTCGGGCTGTATGACGCATCGGGATGAATTTCAATCAGGTCATCGTGCAGGGCCTGTGTCAGCAGACGTTGCAGACGGGCAGGACTCCAGCTTCTCAACGGGAGCAGTTCGGAGCGGGTGATGCGGGCCTGCATCAGCCGGGCTTCGGAAATATCGTCGTCCGGGCCGCTCGCTTCGATCGATTCATAGATCGCCCGGAGCAGGTCATGACGACCCACCCGTCGTTGCAGCCGCCGCTGTTCCAGCCACCTCCAGATGAGGCCCCGCTTCTCGCCGAACAACAGACTGACAAGAAACAGTCCGCTCCCGCTGAGGACGATCACCGCCCCGGCCGCGATCCGCGGATACAGGGCGCTGAGCAGGCTGCCGATCAATGCGGCGAGTGCTCCGAGAACCGCTGCAATCAGCGTGAGTCGATAGAGATCATCGGTCCAGAATCGCGCGGAGGCAGCGGGAATGATCAGAATGGCCACCACCAGAATCAGGCCGACCGTCTGCATGCCGACGATCGTGACGCCGACGACCAATCCCGTCAGCAAGGAGTCGAGCCAGAAGACAGGCCAGCCGGACGCGGAAGCGTAGTCGCTGTCGAAGCAGAGGAGTGCGAGCTCTTTGAAGAGCATGAGCGTGATCAGCGACAGCCCCGCGGCCACGCCGGCGAAGACCCAGACATCCGCCGCCACCAGTGATGCGGTTTTCCCGTTCAGGTAGTCCTGGAGCCCTGCAGCACTCGCGGTGGGGAGTTGTTGAACAATGGTCAGCAACGCCGCTCCGAGGCCATAAAACAGGCTGAGGACAATCGCGAGGGCGGCATCGGACTTGATGCGTGAAAAGCGGTCAATGGCCATCACGCACAGGGCGCCGACCAGCCCCGCGAGAAAGGCGCCGGCGATCAGCAACGGGGAATTCTTGGCGGAGCCGGGGGCCTGTACCTGGGAGATGATAAAGGCAATGGCGATTCCCGGCAGGGCGGAATGTCCCACGACATCGCCGATGAGGGAACGCTTGCGCAGCAGCATGAATACCCCGACGAGCCCACCACAGATGCCCAGCAGAGTGGTCCCTACGAGAACCACGCTCGTGTTGTAATCCTGAAAGCGGACGATCCGGAGCAACTGCTCCCAGTGGGGAGTGGCTCGCAGGTCGAACACCAGCACCAGCAGTGCGAGGATGATGCAACTGCCGAAGACAGTGACGACGCTTCTGATCGACGATGGCGAAGTCGGCTTCATTGACCTGCGATCCGCGAGCCGACCTGATCCAGCAGCGACAGTTTTCCCCCGTAGGTCCGCCGCAGGTTTTCGGCGGTAAACGCTGTCTTCACGGACCCGGAGGCGACCAGCCGCATATTCAGCAGCAGCACATCATCAAAATATTCAGCCACAGTCTGCAGGTCGTGGTGCACGACCAGCGCTGTTTTTCCCTGTGATCGGAGTTCCTGCAGGATGGAGACAATCGCCCGTTCGGTCGCGGCATCGACCCCTGCAAAAGGCTCATCCATCAGGTAAAGGTCGGCGTTCTGCGCCAGGGCCCGCGCGAGAAAAATTCTCTGCTGCTGGCCTCCGGAGAGCTGGCGGATCTGGCGATGGGCATAGTCCGCCATGCCGACCCGCTGGAGCGCCTGCAAGGCCTGTTCGCGATACGCCCGGGTGACGGGACGAAACCAGCCGATCTGGCGATACAGTCCCATCGCGGCGACATCCAACGCATTGACCGGAAAATCCCAGTCGACACTTGTGCGCTGGGGGACATAGGCCACGCGGTCTCGTACTTTTTCGTAGTTCTGACCGAAGAACTGCACCGATCCCGATGCTTTCGGCACAAGGTTCAGTGTCGCCTTGATCAGCGTACTTTTGCCGGCTCCGTTCGGACCGATCACCGCAACCAGCTTTCCGGCCGGAGTTTCATAGTCCACATCCCAGATCACCGGCCGCCGCTGGTACGCCACGGTCATATCGTGAATCGACAGCGGAGACAGGCTGGAATGTTCGTTCGCCGGATCGGTGGCAGATTGCGAGGTCAGGGGCATGGCGCGCTATCGTAAATGATCCCAGGATCCGATTGAAGCCTGGCTGTAGCGTACGCTACTTCTTTCGTTTTCACAGCCGGAGCCCCCGACCGCCTTCAGGACCGGCGTGAACCAGGAAATCTTGCTGATTCGGTACGGCAGCTCGCCCCCTTTGTCTTGACGCCTGACAGGAGGCGATTTAGCATCGGGCGAGTTGACTGACTGGATCAGGAATGAATTGCTCGAAAATCCAATTGGATCTCGCGACCGCCGAAACGGCGGGATCGGGTCGTTATTGGTTTTTCTATTGGTTTACCAGCCGGGATTTCCGGGCGAGGTAGAACGTTCATTCCCCGATAATGACATTCGCCGGCCCTGAAATCCCCGTGGATTTCAGGGCTGTTTTCATTTGGCAACGTTCCCTGTCCGAAACTCCGGACGGGGTGACCTGCCGCAGCCGGTCTCTGGACTCTAACGAACAGCAGCCATTATTCGATTGCGGAGAGCGTCATGATTGTCGTCCTGAAACGGGGAGCGTCGGAACAGGTTGTCCGGCAGATGGTGGAACGTGTGGAGCAGATGGGACTGAAGGCCCATGTGATCTACGGGACCGAGCGGACCGTCATCGCCGCTGTCGGCGATAAGCGAAATAACGAGCGCGAGACGCTCGAATCGTACGAAGACGTCGAGAAAGTGGTCCCGATTCTCGCCCCGTACAAGGTCGCCAGCGTCGAGACCAAGCCGGAACCGACGGTCGTCAAGGTGCTGGATCTGGTGCTCGGCGGCGGCAATGTCGGTGTCATCGCTGGTCCCTGTTCGGTCGAAAGCGAAGCTCAGATCATGGAATCGGCCCGGCAGGTGAAGGCCGCCGGTGCCAAGGGGCTGCGGGGCGGAGCATTCAAACCCCGCACCAGCCCGTACGCTTTCCAGGGATTGAAGGAAGAAGGCTTGAAGCTGCTGGCTGCGGCTCGCGCTGAAACCGGACTGGCGGTCGTCACCGAAGTCATGACCCCTCACCATGTCGAGCTGGTCGCCAACTATGCGGACGTGCTGCAGATCGGTGCCCGCAACATGCAGAATTACCATCTGCTGCAGGCGGTCGGTGAAGTCCGCAAGCCGGTGCTGCTGAAACGCGGCCCCTCGGCGACGATGGAAGAATTCCTGCTGGCGGCCGAATACATTCTCGATCAGGGAAATCAGGAAGTGATTCTCTGTGAACGGGGAATCCGCACTTTCGAAACCCACACGCGATTCACGCTGCCGCTGGCGAGCATTCCCTACCTGCGCGAACGGACTCACCTGCCGATCGTGATCGATCCCAGTCACGGAACCGGAATCGCCTCGCTGGTCGCGCCGATGTGCGCGGCGGCGGTGGCTGCTGGGACCGACGGGTTGATCATCGAAGTGCATCCTGATCCGCGCAAGGCCATGAGCGACGGGGCGCAATCGCTCTCTCCGGAAGCGTTCGAGCAGGCGATGCAGTTGAGCCGGAAAGTCGCCGTCGGTCTGGGCAAGACGATGTGATGCGGTCCCGGTTCGACCACCGTTCCCAAGGGATCCAGGTGAGGACGATCAACAACCGTTGATCAACACCGTGGATCCCTGTTTTTTGGCGCGGTGCCGTGCGGGATCGCGGGGGCTGCATTATGCTCGTGGCTCGTCCATGTTCACAGGAGCCCGCAGCAGTTGTCCCCTTCCCGCTCAATTTATCCGGATGAACTTTCCCGGGGCGTCCGCGTCCAGTGGCAGTCCGCCGGCCATGACCTCTCCCTGCTGCCGCCGGAAGTGGAATTGGGACAGCTTTTTGACGCCGCCTATCAGGCCAGCCTGCTGAAAGAGGAAGGGGAAAATGTCCGCTGCCGCATCGCGGTGGCCAGTTATGCCGACTTTCATTCTCCCGGCGGGCCGCAACCATTATCGACGCTGGTCTTTCGCGAGAAACCGGTTGCCACGGCCCATGAGATCCGGAAGCTGGCCTCCGCTGCCGGTTTCTACCGATCACTGCTGGCGGTGGAATGGGATAACGATGGCCTCCCCCGGATCTGGGGGGTGATCAACACCGGCACGCGCTGGGTCAATCGCGTGGATGGAGGGCGAATGCATGAATCGCCGCTGCCGGACAATCTCGTTGTTCAGATTCGGAACCCCGGACATCTGGTGATTGCCAGCGGGGACCAGCGGGTCCTGGAAACCTCCGGGGGAATTCTGCTGACCGATGGATTCGACCCCTTTTACAGTCAGTGGCTGCCGGAGCGGTTTCGTTCGTTCCGGACATCGATGCTCAACTCCCTGCCCGCTTCCGGTCAAGGCGATACTTCGACACGCATCTGCGATTCCTTTCTTCGAAGTGCAGCACAGAGTGTGATTCGCCGGGTGATTGGTCTGGTCCGCACGCGGGGGCATGGGGGCATTCTGGTCTACATCGGCGATCAGGGAATGGAAGAGATGATCTCCCACTGGTTCCGTTTCCGGATTCTGTTTCAGCAGGGGCCGGGAACCTGGCGCTACCGCGATCTGATCCAGCGGCTCATGAAGCGATTGCTGGAAATCGGGCGGGACACGGGAATGGCGCTCGTCACCTGGCGGGATTACCAGCAGATGTTCGATCATGCCTTGCAGGATCTCGATGATGCCCTGGTCGAGTTCGCCCATCTGCTCGCCGACTTCATGAGTGTCGATGGGGCCCTGGTCATGGATCGTGAATTTCGGGTGATCGGCTTCGGTGCGGAAATCCTCGGGAACTCTCATGTCTCTGTGATTCAACGGGCGTTGGATCTAGAGGCGAACCAGACTATTACAGAGCGGGCGGATACCTCGGGAACGCGTCACCGCGCTGCGTATCGACTGGTGAGCGGCGTACAGGATGTCATCGCGCTGGTTGTCTCTCAAGATGGGGCAGTCCGCTTTGTTGCCCATCACAAGAATCAGTTGACCTACTGGCCTTACGTCCCTTGAGTGGATCGTTCTGAAATCACCTCGAATCCGGAGCGCTCACATGCAGACTTCGAGTCGCAATTTGGGCGGATGGGGCCTGCTTCTATCAGCGTTGGCGTTCGTCGTCCTGCTTTTTCTCGGAGTCCGTTTTCGGTCTCATCTGGTGTGGAAGTATTCGATCTGGAAAGATCCGGCAGCCGTCTCCAGGCCTACGCCTGATCGTCCACTCTCCAGTAGGGAAATTCCACAGGATTGGGGCATTCATCCAGCGGGCCCGATTGTGATTCGACTTCCTCCCGATCTTGTCAGGCGCGCGGCCGTTGGCAATCTGACCCGGTTCACTGGCAAAGAGATCGACGAAGTGATCAACGCCAGCGACTCAACGAGCGAGACGGATGAGATCCTGGATCCATGGCTCGTGTTCATCCCCAGCGTCTTCGCTTTGCCAGCTTACCCGCTCTGAAAAGAGCATGGGGACCGCTGACCACTCAGGACTTCCGCTGGACGATGTCTAGCGAGGAGATCCTCTGGCTGTCTGTCTGTTTGTTTGGCCTTGAAGAAAGGAACTTCTTACGAATGGACGGAGAGCACCGACCGTCCGGATCTCGACGCAATTCTGCAGATCAACCCCTCGGACGCCTGCCTGACTTGGGAGCTGGCACAGAAAACCGGAGCTGGCCACATTCACTTCCGTGTCGGTCCAGACCAATCGGGGAAGCGATTGGATCTGGATCTGGTCCGTCAGATTTGTCGTAGCGTTGCGCCACACGGGGGCAACCCCGCCAGCGCCGGGCAAGTCGAGCAGTCCCCGACTCCGAAACGCGAACCAGACAACCCGCAGCGGAATGACCGCTAGAGTGACGGGCCTGCGGTGCCTGTGTAGAACGCTTCTCCATTGCTTCAGCGCACAGTTCTGCGAGGCGAATACGGGATACGCCAAGGCGAAATGGTGGAGATCGCTTCGCAGTGGTTCTCTGAATCGTGAAAAGAAAGATCGTTCAGGTTGCGTTTCTAACGCTCGGGCAAAGAAGTTCACTTGAAATTGCTCCGGGCGATTCAGACTGTGACATTTCTGATCGTGTTCAGCCCGTTCGGCGCCGGATGAAATCATAGCAATGTCCCAGCGAGCGGGCTAAAATGGGCTCTGCTTGCAATGACTCCGCCCCCAGCTCCTTCTTCAGGCTGCCAGGCTCCCGCAGAGGTCAGTTGCATTGTGCTTCACCGGACTTCTCGCAAGACATCTCCCATGCATCGCCGTCTGTCGGGCTTTACGCTCATCGAACTGCTGGTCGTGATTGCCATTATTGCCGTGTTAATTGCTTTGCTGCTGCCGGCCGTTCAACAGGCGCGGGAGGCTGCCCGACGAAGCCAGTGTAAAAACAACCTCAAGCAGCTCGGTTTAGCCATGCACAACTATGCTGACACTTATGGGATGTTTCCTGTTCCCGATATCGGAATCACATTCGCCGCGCGCACACCGACCCACTGGGACATGAGCTGGGGAATCTCAATTTTGCCGCAGCTGGATCAGGCGCCGATTTTCAACAAGTTTGATCAGAACGCCCCCAATGGCGTTTCCGACATCGCGAATCAGCCTGTCGTCTCCATGACCCTGCCAGTTTACATCTGCCCGACGACTCCCCGCAGCGGTCCGATTCAGGGGATCATCGAAGTCCAGGATCCGATCGCTTCGGCGACAGTCAATCCAAACTTTACCGCCGGAGCTTCCGATTACTTCATTCCGCGGAGCTTTCAGGATTCCGGTTTCACTCCTTCCGAAGTGTTCGGGGCATTCTGCTACGCCACTGCTGCCGGGACACTGGATACAAAACGGGGGGGAGGCCGCATTCGGGATATTACCGATGGACTCTCCAATACCATGCTGATCCTGGAGCGGGCAGGCTTCCCGGACCTGAAGAAACGGGGGAACATCACCAAAGATCCTTCCGCATCGACGTATCCGGCGGTCGTCGAAAAACACTTTAACGGGTGGTGGGCCTCAACGCAGAACGACCGGATTCGCGCCTGGAATTCCGAAGGCACGACCTACGGCTCAGGGCCTTGCGTGGTCAACTGCTCGAACGACTGGGGAGGCGCCTATTCGTTCCATACCGGTGGAATGCAGGTTCTGCTCGGAGACGGCGCTGTCTGCTTTCTCAGCGAAAATCTGGATAAGCGGACCTTTCGCGGCTTGATCGGAAAAGAAGACAACGACGTGCTGGGTGAGTTCTAAGAGTTCCGGAGCGCCAGTCCCTCAACTCTCAGCATCGCTCCCGCAGTTCTTTCCTGCCTGTTGTTCACCGGTGTGGCTTGCAACGCAAATCGCTGATCACGTTCAGTCTGCTGTGGGCCGTTGCGGGGCTGGTTCTCCTCGGCGGCCTTTCGCTCCGTACCCATTTACGAAGCGACGACAACAACGTTTCGCCGGAACTGAACACGGCTGTGGTTGACGGTTCCCAGCCGTCTGGAACCGTCCGTGGCAAGCACCTGTCCGATGGGAACTCCAGGCAGGTGACAGATCTGGCGGGCCGTCAGGTCAATGTGCCGCAGGAGGTGCACCGTGTGGTGCTTATGCGGGGGATGGGGCTCTATGACCTCTCAGCATTGCTGGGAGATGAGACTGCTGACAGGCTGGTCGGTTGGGACTCCTCGCTGCAGTCCAACGACCGGGACGCGTATGAACGATTCACAGAGCGGTTTCCCCGGCTGAAAGAGATCCCCCTGCTGGGAGACTCGCTGCGGAATGGTGTCAGTGCGGAGGCAATCCTCGCCCTGCAGCCGGATCTGATTATCGGTGGGACTTATATGCTGGGGCAGACTCAAGCGCTCGAGCAACTGGAACGGGCCGGTGTGCCGATCGTCTATCTCAGTTCGGATGACCCGCTGCGCGATCCTCAAGCCAGTCTGTTGTTGCTGGGGGAAGTTTTTCACAGGTTAGAGAGGGCCCGGGAGATCGTCGACTGGGTCAACCGCGAACTGGCGACCGTCCTGGAGCCGATGCAGCAACTCACGGGGCCCGTGTGCTCAATCTATGTGGAGGCCGGAAACTTTGGAGCGGAGAAGTACGGCAACACCTTCGGCAGCAATCAACAGCAGCAGCGGGTGCATTGGGGGAGTCTGCTGCATCAGCTGCGCTGCGACAACATTGGAGAGAACGTTTCCGGACCATTTGGAATGGGAGTCATTCAGCCGGAATATCTGCTGACCCGTGACCCGGAGGTGATTGTCATCACCGGTGCCTGCTGGACCGCAATTCCTGAAAGCCTGCATCTGGGGTACGGCGCCGATCGCACGACCGCCGTTCATAGACTGAGCCGGTTTGCAGACCGCCCCGGATGGTCCGACCTGCGGGCGGTGCAGACCGGGCGACTCTACGGTTTGAACACCCGGCTGGGGAGCCATATCATGAGCTTTGTCGCTGTGCAGCAGTTGGCACAGTGGCTTTATCCCGCTGCATTTCCGGGGATCAACCCCCAACGAAGCCTGCAGGAGTTTCATGAACGCTTTATGCCGATCCCCTTCAGCGGCCAATGGATGGTCGAACTGAAAGCCCCCTGATGCTGCAGGCTTCCACCCGTGATGCTGGGGCGGACTACCAGCGACGAGAATTTCGCAAACTGCTTGCGGTTGCCGCAGTACTCCTGCTGGTGCTCGTGGCGTTCGTGACGGATCTGATGACAGGTCCGGCGGGCCTGACTCCCCGTGAAATCATCTCCGCGATTCTGCATCCCGATGCTGTCGACCGATCCCGACAGGTGATCGTCTGGTCGTTTCGACTCCCGACCGCGTTGCTGGCGATTGCCGTCGGAGCTGCGCTGGGGTTCGCCGGATGCCAGATGCAGACCGTGCTGAACAATCCGTTGGCCAGCCCTTACACGCTCGGTGTCTCTGCCGCGGCTGCATTTGGAGCAGCGCTCGTGATTGTCTGTGGAGTCGGCAGGTCGGGAATCGCTGCCGATCTCTCCATTTCGGGAGGTGCATTTGCGGCGGCGGTCCTCTGCTCTCTGCTCCTGTTCCTCTTTTGTCGAGGGAGAGGAGACTCCGCTGCGACGCTGCTGGTCGGCGGGGTCGCCCTGCATTTTCTCTTCAGCTCGGGGTTGGCGCTACTGCAGTATCTGGCGACCAACGATGCACTGAATGCCATCGTGTTCTGGACCTTCGGCAGTCTGCAGGGAGCCACATGGCCCAAGCTCTCGATACTCGCCGTGGTGCTCTGTGGAACGATGGCGTTGACCGGGCCGCGAATCTGGCAGTTGACGGCGCTGCAACTGGGTGACGAGTCCGCCCGGAGCCTGGGGGTGGATGTCGACCAACTCCGCTTCCGGACAATGTTGCTGGTCTCGGTACTGACCGCCACCGCTGTCTGTTTTACCGGGTCGATCGGCTTTGTCGGTCTCGTCGCTCCACATGTGGCGCGGACTCTCGTTGGCGAGGACCAGCGCTACTTTGTGTTCCTGTCGACGGGGATCGGGGCGTTGCTCGTCTCGCTGGCCGCAGTTCTGTGCAAGACACTTGTTCCGGGGACAGTGTTTCCGATTGGTATCGTGACCGCCGGGATTGGTGCTCCCGTTTTCGCAGCACTCGCCTTCTGGCAGCGGAAGGGGCGGGAATGAAACTGCAAGCCCGGGAAATGTCGTTCAGCTATGGGGTGCAACCGGTTCTCCGGCAGATCAACCTGACGCTGCCCCACGGGATGACCGCACTCGTCGGCCCGAATGCAGCGGGAAAGTCAACACTGCTCAAATGTCTGAGCGGACTGCTGACCCCGACGGGCGCAGTGAACTTCAACGGACAGCACCTCGCGAATCTCAGCCGTGAAAACCGTGCCCGCCTCCTCAGCTACCTGCCGCAGGCGGATCTTTCTCGCGGTGGGCTGACGGTGTTTGAAACCGTTCTGCTTGGTCGGCTGCATGACTTGAGCTGGCGGGTTTCGGCCGGGGAGATCGCACGCGTGCAGACACTTCTGGATGAGTTTTCACTGACCGCTGTGGCTGGCCGACGGATGGGCGAATTGAGTGGGGGCCAGAGTCAGCTTGTGGCCCTCGCGCAGGCCCTGATCCGGGAGCCCTCCGTCCTACTGCTGGATGAGCCGACATCGAATCTGGATCTGCGTCATCAGTTTGAAGTTTGTGAGCGACTCTGCCAGCTCACCCGTTCACGTGGCCTCACGACAATCCTCTCGCTTCACGATCTGAATCTGGCGGCGCGATTTGCGGACTCGGTGGTCGTTCTGCATCGGGGGAGTGTCTATGCGACCGGCACTCCCGCTGAGGTGTTGACAGTCCGAACGTTGCTCGAGGTCTACGGCGTGGCGGCTGACGTGTCAGTTGACTCTGCCGGACGGCCGCATGTGACGGTGCTCGGCCCCAGTGAGGAACGTTAAACTTCGCTGAGAGCATTTCATTGTGGACGGCCCCTCGGAGTTGTGCTGTCTCGCCGTTGATGCTCGTGAAGCGCGCGGAAGAAAACAACAAAGAGAACTGGGAACGGGGCGCCGCGGTCCTGCAGTCGCATGGAAAGCAGCCTGCGAACTTCCGGGATAAAAGTTGACCATGATCTTCCGATTCTATCTGTATTCCATCTTCAAAAACCTGCGGTTCGCGGACCCGTTTCTGGTCCTCTATTTTCTCGATCTGGAACTGTCCTATTCCAAGATTGGACTTCTCCTGGGATTACAGCATCTGGCGACAGTGTTGCTGGAGTTTCCCTCGGGCATTCTGGCGGACGGCTGGGGCCGTTGCCGCGCCACGAGTCTCTGTTTTGTTTTTTACTGTCTTTCGTTCGCCGGTTTTGCCGCGACGGGGACGATGCCTGCCATCCCGTTGATGACCTGGCTGAGCGTTTGCCTGGCACTTTTCGCCCTGGGAGAAGCGCTGCGGACGGGAAGTCACAAGGCGATCATGCTCGATTACCTCGACTCCCGAGGGGAATCGCAGCGGGCGACTTCGCTGCTTGGGCGGACACGGGCTGTCTCGAAATACACATCAGCAGGAGCCGCACTGAGTGGTGGACTGATTCTCTCGTGGTCGCGGGAATACTCGCTGCTGTTTGCGCTTTCAGCGGTCGCTGCCTTCTGTGGCTGTGTGCTGATGCTCACGTATCCCCGTGAACTCGAGGGAGATGCCTGGCGTGCGCGCCAGCACTCTCCGCAGCAACGTCAGCCGAGTCCCGGCTGGTCGCCCCGGTTGATGTGGCAACATCCGGAGTTCTGGCCGTTGTTCCTGCAGTCGGTCGCCTTTGAAAGTCAGCTGAAGATCGTGCTGAAATACTTTTCACAGCCATTTCTGAAAGCGGGATTGGCCGCGCTGGGAATTCCGATCATCGCATCGAGCGGCGCGACAGGAGCAGAACGGCTGGGCGCGGTCTGGGTCGGCACCAACGAGTTCCTGCGGGATCTCTGTGGAGGCGTGGGAGCGCGCGTCAGCTCTGCTGTCGAACGCTGGTTTCCCAATGCCCCCGCTGCACTGAACCGGATCTACGGACTGGGGATCATCGGGATTCTGAGTCTGGCCCTCTGTTCGTTCGCCATGCCCTGGGGACTGTTGCCCGGACTGATTGCACTGGTGCTGCTGACAGTTTTGCAGAACATCCGCCGCCCGATTTTTGTCAGCACACTCAATACCCGCATGGAGAAAACACAACGGGCCTCGGTCCTCTCACTGGAGAGTGTGTGCCGCGCCGTCACTGTCGCCTGTCTGTTGCCGATCGTTGGTCGGGCAGCAGACTGTTTCGGGTTGATTGCCGTCTGGGGGATCGCCAGCCTGATGCTGGCACTGGGGCTCTTCGCCAGACTGAATCCTGCAGAATCCGGAGCTCTCGCCACTCCGCCGGCCCCTGTGCCGGATCATCAGTAGGCGGTCGGCAGGGCATAAGGCTGAAACGCCAGAACTTCGTGAGCGGACTCGGGGCGGTAATGATTGTTCATCAACATCCAGGAACCATCCTCCGGCTGTTCCTGATCCCACCACCGGCGGACGGCACGCAGCATCAAGCGCCAACCTTCCGCATGCGCCGGGGCGTCACGATGGAAAGAGCCGAAACCCATCTTCACCAGTTCGCCCGGCCGCAACTGTTGCCGTGTTAATGTTCCGTGGGCGATCTTGTATTCAATCGCGAGATTGTAGAGCACCTGCTGTGGCTGGCCCAAAGGATAATCGGGGAGTTCCACTTCCCCGGTGATGTACTCCGTCAATGAGACATTGCCGAAGACGCAGATGATCGTCTCGCGTCGTCGGACCCCTTCGTCCGCGTGCTGGTAATCGGGGCCCGTTCCATCCGGACGACCTGGCATCAGGTCGCAATGCCAACCGAGAAACTGGTGGAGCGGATACCAGCCGGGCCGCAGCCACGCGAGCTTCGAGCGGATGGTCAGTTGCGGGTCGGCCTGCCAGGACTGCGGAAGATGTTCGACGAATGCCCGGGTGGCCGCACCTCCCAGTCGCAGTGCTTCCTCCCGGTTCGCGCGGAACAGATTGCGTTCTTCGGCCAACTCCGATTGCGGAACGTCCGGCGCGAGAGCGATGGTTTCGAACTGGGAGTGAAAGATCATCGTGCAGCCTACAGGTTGGTGGCATTCCGGATGCCGTTGACCAGCGGCCGGGGATCGTGTCGAGTGGCTCTGATCCAGAACTGAAATCCGCTGGTGGTCGCGGGGCGGAAACGATGGAATGCTCCCCAACCGTACTGGTAAAGCGTTGCGGCAGGAACTTTCAGTTCGTGCAGTCGCCCCTCCCTGAGCAGCGTTTGCAGCCGCTCATGCCGTTGTGCGATCTCAGTCAGACTGCAGGGACGGTCAGAGAGTTCCGACTCGGCGGCGACCCCAGACAGAAACGTTAACCCCTCTCCTCCCCAGCAACAGGCCAGATGCTCTGCTTCGCGACGACAGTTCGTCGCGCCCGCGATGCCATCGGTGCGTCCGGGAAAAGGCTCATGAAACCAGTGCAATAAACCCTGCCGGAACCCGCGACCGAGCCAGACCAGAGTCGAGTCGATGACCAGCGGAACGCTCGTCCATTCGGGAGGGAGTGCCTGCAGGAAGAGGCGGGTGAGGGGGCCAGCCGTTTCCTGAGCAAACTCCAACCCGGCTGCAAACAAGGGAATCTCACCACGCGGATCCGCATTATCGGCCGTCAGTCGATCAAGGCAGGTGACCGTGGGACGGGGATGGCTCACAGCACTGCCCTGTTGATCGACATGACCCATTGTTTCAAGGATCTCATTTCTGTCCGGCGGGGACGTTCTCTGCTTCGACCGCTCCCCGGCTGGGGAGACGTCAGATCGTACGCGGTGAGGTCCGCTTTTCAATCTCTCCAGGGGGATCGTTCGGGACGGTCTGCACAGGAATCTGACAATATTTCGTTGAGAGCGGTGGACCGGAAAGCAGCATTTCGCTGCGATCCTGCCTCTCCTTCCGGGATTCGTCGCTGGTGACCGGACACCACATTTCTGTTTAAAAAATGTTGCCCCTGTGCATCCATGACGTAAGGTTGCGTACCCTCAATGCAACATGGTTCCCGGCAACAGGCGGGATCGGTGTGGTCAACGGCAGGAGCCGGAAATCACAACTGGCAAACGGTTTCAGATTGCCTTCGATCCCGCGCGGCTCCCTCTGAACAGGGTTGTCGCTTTCAACGGAGCACAGCTGCCTCGCGCTCACTCCCCGGAGCGCGGCGTTGCGGCTGCGCGGATGCTCTCCGCACCTCCGGGATGTCGAGTTCGTTTTGCACCTATTTTCAGGTTCCTCCACGCGAGGAACTGCCGGGTCCCCCGTGGCGAAAGTCGACGCATGACTAGAGAAAAAAGTCCGATGAACAACCAGGGATCACTGCTGGTTGTGGATGATGACCGCCATATCTGCGACGCGATGGCCGATTACCTGCGGAGTCTGGGACATCGGACAGAAACGGCGCAGACCTGTCGCGAGGCGATTGAACGCATTAAGGAATTCAAATTCCATGCGGTGATCTGTGACGTCAACCTGCCCGACCAGGATGGGTTCCATCTGCTCGAATGGGTCACCAGCAACAATCTCGATACCGCGGTGATCATGCTCACCGGGTACGGCACCATTGAAAGTGCTGTCGAGGCGATTCGTATTGGTGCTTTCGACTATCTGACGAAGCCGGTCATCGACGATGAACTGAATTTCGCCATTCAGCGGGCACTGGGGCAGCGCAAGATTGTCGAAGAAAACAAACAGCTCAAGGAGCGGTTGGACGAGAAGTTCGGCCTGTCCAACATCATTGGCCGTGACTACAAGATGGCCAAGATGTTCGATCTGATTGAGAGCGTGGCCGACACCCGCACCACGATTCTGATTCTGGGCGAAAACGGGACCGGGAAAACGATCACGGCTCGCGCCATTCACCAGCTGAGTTCGCGTCGGGACAAGCCTTTCGTGGAAGTCGCCTGTGGCGCATTACCCGATACGCTGCTCGAAAGTGAATTGTTCGGGCACGTCAAAGGAGCGTTTACCGGAGCCACCCAGGATAAGCCCGGCAAGTTTCTGCAGGCCAACGGCGGGACAATTTTCCTCGACGAGATCGGCACCGCCAGTCCCAGCCTGCAGGTGAAATTGCTGCGAGTCCTGCAGGACCGTGAATTTGAACCGGTCGGCGGAAACACCACGCATAAAGTGGACGTGCGGCTGATTCTGGCCACTAACGAGAATCTGGAAGCACGTGTCCGGAGCGGTGAATTCCGTCAGGACCTGTTCTACCGGATCAACGTGATTCAGATCACACAGCCACCGCTCCGTGAGCGACTCGGCGACATCCCACTGCTGGTGAGCCACTACCTGGCTGAATTCAACAGCCAGACAGGCAAGAAAATCAAAGGTTTTGATGACCATGCCATGCAGTTGCTGCAGCGGTACAACTGGCCGGGAAATGTTCGTGAACTGGTGAACGTTGTCGAACGGGCCATCGTGCTGACGAAGTCGGACATTGTCACCGTCAATGACCTTCCGGAGCATCTGCGTCGCGATGAAAGCACCAGCTCCTTCTCGCTCAACCGCCTGCCGACCGGCAGCGGGCTGAAGTCGGCTCTGGCCGACCCGGAGCGACAGATCATCATCGATGCTCTGGAACAGAACGGCTGGAATCGGCAGGAGACAGCACGACTGCTCGGGATCAACCGCACCACGCTCTACAAGAAGATGAAGAAGTACGAGATCTCCTACGAGGGACAGGTGCAGATGTATTGAGCAGGTTGCCCAAGCCTGCTCCGAAAACCCCGCTTGCTTTCATGCCCGGCCGTGGGTGACGAGCACGGAGCAATCCGCAACTCAAACGCTCTCAATGCCAGGATCGCGTTCGGAAACGTCCGGACGCGATCTTTTTTCTTGCGCGCTGAAGCGAAGCAGCGATTCAAGTGGCCTCTCGAAATGTGCCAACTCTCGCTGCAGAAAGTCAGCCTGCGATCCACCCCGGTCTCCCGGGTTCGAAACCTCCTACGGATTTCCCGCCCGTCAGAGGGCAGGGAGGGGACGGCTCCGGCTTGGTGAGCGCGCGACGTCCCCAAGATCGCAGATGCTGGGGCGGCAGAGCTTTCCCGGGTCCGCTTTCCGTCGTGACCGCTAACAGTTGCACATTCGGAAGTCCGTGGTGTGGCATCTGAAATTTGTTCATGTCCTGGTTCAAGCTTTGGCTGACCTTCAGCGCGAGGTGCGACCCTCGGTTCATTCAGGCGGGGAATTCAGACTCCGTCAGTTTCCTTGGGCAGGAAGTGGGTAGCGACGCAGCAGGTCTGGTGAGGAGAAGTGGGAGACGATTCTTCGAACGCCCAAATCGTGCGCGTGGGTTCGCCCACTGTTCGGTGTCGGTCTGATCCAGCGGCAAAACCGAGAATGGCACCGAGCTGTGGCGATCTGCAGGACTCAATTTGCACTGATCTGTGGCTGGTGTTTCAGATTGCGGTGTCCTCCGTGGGAGTCCCGTTCCCAGAAGACGGTGGGGCGAACCCCAAATTTGACCCCAACCGCAGGAAGAGAAGTCGTGGCAGACGACTTAAGCAGGGCCGAGGGGCAAAAGAAAAAACCCGTCAGCTCCTCTACTGACGGGCTCCGTGTCTCGGGTCGAATAAATGCGGCCGGCAAGTCAGATAAACAAGGTTCCCAGATGAAGTAGACACGGGATAAGCAGGGAATCAATAAAAGGGCTGCCTGAATGAGAGCAAAGGGAGTGCCAGTTGTCAAATGGGGCCAATTTGCGCAGGCCATCTACCCGATTGACCGCATAAATCATGCAAATTTCTAAAAAAAGACCTTGCTCAGTTGCAAACCGGCTGTCTCATAGCAGTGAAGATGAATCGATTTTGAATGGTTCGTTTTGATTCACAATGGTGCATCGAAACGAAACAGGCCGTCCTTTTCGGCGTTCTGGTGCAGAAAAAGGCATCGTTTTCCGCAGTTTCGGCGGGAATCTGCTGAATGGCACCTCATCTGCTATGGGATGCTGCAACAGTTCGGAACACCTCTGTGACGGGGCTGAAAGTTCCGACCAGCTTGTTTGCGGAAATCGAATGTCGGCTTTATTGGGCAAAGCCTGACACCGCGTTCCGGTCTGAGAATCGACAAAACTCCGGATGTTAACCCCCCACGTGACTGATCCATTATTGTTGATTTGAGCTCGAGGGACCCGTACGCGCGGGCCTGACTCCTTCTTTGAAACAGAGGGGCGACGCGATGCAACAATCTGGTCTGGCGCCATCGGACCGGCGCCTGAATCGATGCGGAAGGCAATTTAATTACATGACACCTAACGAAGTGACTCGAGTCGACTCCCAATACCTCCCCACCAATCTCGTCCTGCAGCGCGGCGATGCCCGCCTGGAAGTTATTGACCTGGCCACCACCGCACGGGTAACAATCGGACGCGCTTCCGCGAATGATGTCATCGTGCCTGACGCCAAATGCAGCCGCAATCACTGTGAACTTCATCTGATTGAGGGGGTCTGGCATCTGCGCGACCTCGATAGCCGGAACGGCGTGACCCTGAATGGCGAACGGGTGGAACCGGGAGACCATCCGCTCGTTCTCGGGGACACCATTGGTATCGGCGGACATACGCTCGAACTGAGCGGACCGACGACGATCGATATCCTCGACAATCCCTCGGCAACGAGCACCCTCGGTCACGTCGATGAAGGCTATGCCATCATCGAGCGAAAATCCGGCACTCAATATGATGGGCCCTCGGGGCTGCAACGGACGCAGCGGCAACAGGACGGCGCGACCGCTCTGTTCCGCATCGCCCGCTCCATGGCGACCACATCCACGGAAACCCAGTTGTGCCAGACGGTCCTTGAGGCGCTCTGTGTTCGGACCGCCGCCACACTCGGTGGAATTTTCCTGGTCCCTCACGGCGTGACGGAGCCGAATGTCAACACTTTGGAAGTCGGAGCGGTGCATGGCAACAAGTCGCTGGAGGACTTCTCGACGTTTCTGACCCGAGTCGCCATTGATGACCGTGATGCGATTCTCGCCCATGATATTTCCCAGCATGAGTCGCTGGCAGCTCATGAGAGTCTGCAGGAGCTGCGGGCCGAGTGTGCTATTTGCGCCCCGATCCGGCATGCGAATCGCGTTCTAGGTGTCATCCATCTGTATGGTCTGACACCCAATGCGACCATGACACAGGCGGATCTGGAGTTCGTACTTGCGGTCGGGGACCAGATGGGGGACCAGCTGCAGGCGATGCGCGAACGAGCCGAACTCGAGGAAGGTCTCGATCGGGTGCGGCGACATGTCTCCGATCTGCAGGTCCAGTTGCAGGCGGAAACGGAACTCGTGGGGAACAGCAGAAATCTGGAAGAAGTGCGGCGGGCGATTGCTCGTGTCGCCCCGACCGATGCCCTCGTGCTGATCCGCGGTGAAAGCGGCGTCGGCAAGGAACTGGTCGCACGGGCCGTGCATTTCAACAGCCAGCGCCGGGAAGGTCCGTTCGTCTGCGTCAACTGCGCCGCCCTGACCGCCAGTCTGCTGGAAAGCGAATTGTTCGGCCATGAGAAAGGTGCTTTCACCGGGGCTTCAGCCCGTCGTGCCGGGAAGTTTGAACAGGCGCATGGTGGGACGATCTTCCTCGATGAGATCGGGGAAATGAGCCCTGAGGTGCAAGCCAAGTTTCTACGGGTTCTCGAAGGTCAGCCGTTTGAACGGGTGGGGGGAGGAGAACCGATCTCCGTTGATGTCCGGGTGGTGACCGCCACCAACCGGAATCTGGAGGAGGCCGTGCGTGAACGACAGTTCCGCCGCGATCTCTTCTTCCGTCTGCAGGTGATCGAGATTGTTGTCCCTCCCCTGAGAGAGCATCCTGAGGACGTCCCGGCTATCGCGGAGCATTTCGTCCAGCGATTCGCGGAACAGGCGCACCGGAAAGTGCGCGGGTTCAATGCGGCCGCTCTGCAGAAGCTGCAACGCCACGACTGGCCCGGAAACGTGCGCGAGCTGCGGAACGTGGTGGAGCGGGCGGTGATTCTTGCCGACGGCGACATTCTCGGGCCGGAAGATGTGGTCCTGACCAAGCTCAATCTGGAACAGGAACATGCCCCTCCAGTTGCTGCGGCTCCGGCAGCTGCGGAACCCCAGAACATGATGGGCGAAACCTCCATTGATCCGCTGCTCGACCTGTGGGGAAGTCTGGTGCAGCAGAACATCAGCCTTGATGATATCGACCGACTGTATATTGAAGCGGTCCTCAAGGTCACGGAGTGGAACAAGTCGAAGGCGTCGCGAATTCTGCAGATCGAGCGTACGACTCTGGACCGCCGCTTGAAGAAGTACGGGCTCGGTCGTCCGAACGGAGAAGATGACACCGACGACGAGACCTCCAGCCTGTGATGTTTCGCCCCGTTCGATATCGAAGTTCAATGGCCGCCCCGGTGATCCGCGTGGCGGCTTTTTTCGTGACTATCGCACCGAGGGCGCGGCGTCTGCCGGCCCCCTTCCCCTCCGAGGGAGATTCGTGTTGTCAGCTCCGTTTTTCTTCCCACGCACGATCATCACGCGATATGCTCAGCGCTAGTGACGCGCGCGGGATTCGCCGAAGGGCGCTCAGGCAGACTGCAAGTAATGCGTTCAGAATAAGAGGAACACAATGCGGGTCTTCATTACCGGTGCAACTGGGTTGGTGGGGAACGAACTGGTGCCGTTGTTGAAGTCTGCCGGACACGAGGTGGTGAAACTGGTCCGCAGGCCGTCACAAGGGAGCGATGAGCGGACCTGGGACCCACAGGCTTCTCACCTGCCTGAGATGACGCTTGCCGGCTGCGAGGCGTTGATTCACCTTTCAGGAGAGAACGTGGCTGCCGCGCGCTGGAGCGCGGAACAGAAACGCAAGATCCGCGAAAGCCGCGTAATGAGCACGCAATTACTGGCGCGGGCGATTGCCGGAATGGAGTTCCCGCCGCGGGTCTGGGTGGCATCGTCGGCCACTGGGTACTACGGGGACCGGGGTGATGAACTGCTGACAGAAGAGAGTCCTCCCGGAACCGGATTCTTGAGTGAAGTCTGCCGCGAGTGGGAGGCGGCGACGGCGTTGGCAGAGGATCGGACCCGCGTCGTCCACCTGCGCACCGGGATTGTTCTCTCTCGTCAGGGAGGGGCTCTCAAGAAGTTGCTGCTCCCCTTCAAGCTGGGGCTGGGGGGCATCATTGGCGATGGCGAACAGTATTGGAGCTGGATCGCCATTCAGGATCTGGCGCGGCTCTTTCAGTTCGCGCTGGAGGATGAGACTCTCCGTGGCCCGGTCAACGGTGTCTCGCCGCAGCCGACGACAAATCGCGAGTTCACGAAGGCGGTCGGCAAGGTGCTGTCCCGTCCGACCATCTTCCCGCTGCCGGCGTTTGTGGCCCGCATACTCTTTGGAGAAATGGGGGATGCATTGCTTCTCGCCAGCGCACGGGTGATGCCGGCTGCCGCCACCAGTCATCATTATAATTTTCTTTATCCTGATATCGGCAAAGCTTTAATCGCTCAGGGTTTATAGCGGGGTTGGCGTTCGGCTAGACTGACAGATCCCTCGCGCCGAATGGGTCTCGGTGTGACTGTCCAGCAGCCTTCAGCCGCGAACTGCCAACATGCCACCGACTACACAACCGACAGTGTCGACAGCACTCCGTTCCGGCTCCACTGTTCTTCGTGGGCACGCTCGTTCGGTCGGAAGAATCGCTCCGCAGTGTGCGCGGATCATGCAACGTGTGGGGCTCTTGATGCTCCTCACGCAGATGTGGAATGGTCTTCCGGTTGCCCTGGCCGCACCACCCCAAAAGAAGTCGCTCCGTGAAACCCCCGCGACCGGGGCGACAGAAACTGTCGGGGGCCGGCAGGCCAATCGACTTCCCTGGCAAGTGGACCAGCACCCTCCCAGTGATCTGATTGAGGGGATCAGCTTTGACTTCACCACCCGAAGGATCGAAGGGTTGGGAAGCGACCTCTGGCCGATCACCTGGGCGGCCGATGGAGAGCTGTACACGACGTATGGAGATGGAGCCGGCTTCAATGTGCTGAACGTCGGTGAATCCAACGGGAAGGATCGAGTCTCCGTGGGAGTCTCGAGAATCACCGGCGGCCCTGATGACTATCGGGCTGTGAATGTCTGGGGAGGAAAGCAGGCCGAACACCCCGCCACGTTCAAGGGAAAAGGGACCGGAATTCTGTCTGTGGACGGAGTCCTCTTCATGTTCATCGGAGGGCCCGATTCGCTCTGCATTTATGAAACGGGCCCAGCCGTTTCGTACGATCAGGGAAAGAGCTGGACAAAGGCGGACTGGCACTGGACCGACAAAGATGGCATCTTTGCAGGGAATTTCTGCAACTTCGGACGGGACTACGCCAGCGCACGCGATCATTACGTCTATGTCTACTTCACGCGGATCCAGTCGCCTCCGGAATCGAGAAGGTCATGGATTCATGAGACGCCCGGTATGGTCGATCTGGCACGGGTTCCTAAAGACAAAATCCTCGAGCAGAACGCCTATGAGTGGTTCGCTGGAATCACGGAAGACCATCAGCCTCGTTGGACATCACGGATCACCGAGCGGCAGCCGGCGTTTGAAGACCCCAACGGGATCAAGATCGTCAGTGTCTCCTGTAACTTGCCCCTGAAACGCTATCTGCTCGTTTACAATCCCTATAACAATGCCGGCAACTTCGGCTGCTTTGAAGCCACAGAACCGTGGGGACCCTGGAAGCGAGTCGCCTACCTGCAAGGCGAGCCTGAGTTCCACCCGCCCAATTCCAACTGGCGGGTGAGTCTGTTCCACTTTGTTCCCAAGTGGTGGAGTGCGGACGGCCGCGAGTTCACGCTCATTTACAATGTGGGTGATGACCAGTGGAACACGGTCCGCGGGAAGTTGCAGCTTAAATGACCTGAGAGAGGTCCGCATCTCCTTCTTTGCCCTCTGACTGCTTTCAGGGGCAGGTTGACCTTTCCGGGGACGGCGCAGCGAGCTTTTTGCGTGATCGAAAAGCATCGCTTCACGCGCGGGGACCGGTCCGGTTCAAATCGGAATTTCGCAGGACAGGCGAGCCGTTGCATTTCTGAGGTTGCACCCTCATATTTTGCACAGCACATCAACCATCCAGCCTGTCGCGGGGGATACAGTCAGCATGGACCACATCAACGGCAAACTGAATCGCAAGCTGAAAATGGCTTTGATCGGCGGAGGCCAGGGCTCGTTTATCGGCCGGGTTCACAATGTCGCCGCCATCCTCGATAACCGTGCCGAACTGGTCGCGGGAGCACTCTCCTCCACACCGGAAAAATCGAAAGCCTCTGCCCCGTTCTACGATATTCGTCCCGAGCGGGCGTACGGCTCGTTTGAGGAACTTCTTGACGAAGAGCTGAAGCTCCCGGAAGGAGACCGGATCGACTTCATCACGATTGCCACTCCGAACCATACCCACTTTCCGATTGCCCGGGCGGCTGTGGAACGGGGAATCAACGTCTGCTGCGACAAGCCGATGACCTTCAATCTCGGCGAGGCGGAAGAGCTGATCAAACTGGTCGAGAAGTCGGGGGTCGTCTTTGCGGTGACCCACAATTACACCGGCTATCCCCTGGTGCGGCAGGCGCGGGAGATGATCCGGAATGGCGAACTGGGGGAGATTCAGGCGGTCCGCAGCAAGTATCTGCAGGGGTGGCTCCGGACGCAGCTCGAGAAAGAAGGATCGAAACAGGCGGAGTGGCGGGTCGATCCGAAGAAGTCGGGGGCAGCCGGCGCGTTTGGTGACATCGGCACGCACTCCTATAACCTCATTCGTTATGTCACGGGGCTGATTCCCGATCAGGTCTCGTGCAATCTGAAGGTTTTCGAGCCGGGCCGTCGTCTCGACGATTACGGCCATGCCGTCATCCGCTTCGGCAACGGCGGATTGGGGACGGTGACCGCCAGCCAGATTTCTCATGGACATGAGAATGATCTGTCGATTGAAGTCGACGGCACGAAGGGATCGCTGTCGTGGCGACAGGAAGAGCCGAACGCGTTGATCGTCCGTCGCAACGGCGAACCGACCCGCATCTATACTCGCGATCCGAATGCACCGTATCTGCACGATCTCGCCAAGGCGTCTTGCCGGCTTCCGGGGGGCCATCCTGAAGCGTTTTTCGAGGCCTTTGCCAACGTCTATCGGTTTGCCTACGACGACATGATCAAGCGGGCCAGCGGTGAGAAGTTCGACTACGCCGGCTCGGTCTATCCGAATGTCTATGATGGCATCGACGGAATGTTCTTCATTCAGCAGTGCGTCGCCAGCAGTCAGGATGGAGGAGCGTGGCTGACCTTGAAGCATCCGGCGCAGCGTCATTGAGTCGGTTCGACAGAACATGTGGACCACTGAGCGGACGGCAGTTTTCGCGAGAGCGGCCACCGGACTCCCCTGAATCCGGGCCGTTGACGGTTCCTCGCTTGCTGGCGGGAGTCGGCTCATGGTATAGGGGCGGCAGTGCGAACCAACATCGATGAATGGACATCGGTTGAGGTAAGTTTCATCACGGGTGACGTCGACGGGCGTTTGCTCCGGGGCAACATCAAAACGCAGGGAAATCGATCATGGCAGAGACAATCAAGAACGAGCCGGCCGCGCAGGAAAATCAGCAGGTACGTCTGGAGCTGGACGATTCCAACGTGGATGCTCTGTACGCAAACCTCTGCCGGGTCTCGAGCACGCCGGAAGAAGTGATTCTCGACCTCGCACTCAATCCCAATCCGATGGGACAGCCGGTTCAGAAGCTCAAAGTGACTCAGCGCGTGATCCTCAACCACTTCACCGCCAAGCGTCTGGCAGCGCTGCTGGCAGCCACGGTGCAGCGTCATGAGCAGGCTTTCGGCCGGGTGGAAACGGACGTGCGCAAACGTCTGGTTTCCGAACAGGGAATTGCGGAATAGTAACGACGCCTGCTCGCCCCGAGAGTGGCACGAAGAGGAAGGATCGTCGCGAATCCGGTCTCTCTTCTGCCGGGGCTTCCTGACGGGCAGCAGGACCAGTGACAATTTCGCTGCCTGCTGACATTCTTCGAATGGGAGCCCGTCGACAATTGGTCGCCGGGTTCCTCTTTCATTCATGGCTGTCTTATCTGGTTCTCAGAGGATCACTCGCCCATGTCCCCACCCCCTGATGATTCACCCGCTGATGATTCACCCGACTGGGGAGACGCGGCCGGCAATGAAGAGTCTCTCCCGGTTCAGGGACAGGTCCGCCACAACAACCTCAGCGCCCGGGTTCCGGAAGAAGTCGGCCAGGGTGTCTTCAGCAACGGGGTGATGATCCTGACGGGGGCTTTTGAAGTCGTCCTCGACTTCGCCTTGCGACTGGGAGAGCAACAGCGGATTTGTGCCCGCGTGATCCTGCCGCATGTGGTGGCTCATCAGTTTGTAAGTGCCCTGCAGGAAAACATCCGCAACTTCGAAATGAGATTCGGCCCGCTGCCGCAGATGCCCAAGCCCCTGCCCGAGCGCCGGAGCGAAACCCCGACCCCGCTGCCCGCTGAAGAGTCTCCGGCTTCCAGCGCGCCGGCTCTCCCGGGGGGGGCTGCACATCCGGAAAACCAGCCGCAGCAGACATCGCCCGCATTTCATATTGAAGACATTTACCACGAGCTGAAACTCGCCGACTCCATGCTGAGCGGCCGGTATGCGAACGCGGTTCTCATTCGGCATTCCCCCACCGAGTTCTGTTTCGACTTCATCACTAACGTCTATCCACGCTCCGCCGTTTCAGCCCGCGTCTTTCTGGCGACCCCACATATCGTTCCGTTTCTCCGTTCGCTCAGCCATTCCCTGACGCCTCCCCCGACGACACCGGGGCCCCCCGTCTGATGCTGTTGGTCGGGTGTCCGTTTCTTTCCTCGACGAATGGTGTCGAGCGGTCACCCACGTCTGTGGAATGCTCAAGTTGATGATTTTCAGAAGTCCGGCAAACTCGTTCACCCGGAACTGGACCTGCGACCCCTGGGCAGTGTGAGTTGCGCTCGATCAAAGCGACAACGCCGAGTGGCGAGAACGGGTCCTTCCCAACTCAAAACGCTCTTTGGTGATCGTGAGGAATGTCATGACAGCCCGGATCGGTATCGTGACGGTTTCAGATCGGGCCAGTCGAGGGGAGTATGAGGACCGCGGCGGACCTGCGATTCAGGATTATTTCCGTGACGTGCTGGCCACCGCGTGGGAACCTGTCGTACGTGTCATCCCCGATGAACGCCCGCTGATTGAGGAGGTTCTGAGAGAACTGAGCGACGACGCTGGCTGTGCGCTGGTCGTGACGACGGGAGGAACGGGACCTGCGCCGCGTGACATCACTCCCGAAGCGACCGCTGCCGTCTGCGAAAAAATGATGCCCGGTTTCGGAGAGCTGATGCGGAAAGTCTCTCTCGAAAAAGTGGCAACCGCCATCCTGTCGCGTCAGACAGCAGGGATTCGGGGAAAAACTCTCATCGTCAATCTGCCGGGGCAACCGAAGGCCATCCGTGAATGTCTCGATGCGGTGATGCCCGCGGTTCCGTATTGCGTGGATCTCATTGGCGGTCCGTTCCTGGAAACCGTGCCCGAACGAGTCATCGCCTTTCGTCCGAAGAAGTCTTAATCGTGTGAGTGGAGACCTGAAGACACTCTGGTACAAGCTTCTGCTTCCCCGCATTCAACGTTTTCCGACAGAAAGTCCACCTGCCGGCAGTTTTTGTGCGGCGACCCCCAACGGAGGGACTCTTCCCTGCAATCGCCCGGCGAAGCAGTCAGGGCAGAACCGGAATTCCTCAATTGTCGGTTTCCCCCTTGCCGCGTGAGCTTCCCCCGATTACACTTCCGTCTGCTGAGCACTTGACGGATCGTAGATCCGGCACTTCAGTTGCCTCGACTCGGTTGGATTCGCTTGATCGTCTCTTAACCGCGAAATGGCCCAACCGTCGCGAAACCATTGTTTCGCAGCTCTGCAACTGGCTCCTCCCCGAAGCCTCCTTGTCAATGAAATTGGCGATCGAGGAACGTTCGCGGAAGCCAACATTTTCCGGTGGAATCAGGCTGTCAATCTCTGCGCAGAGATTGCGGACCGATGACCGCTGGTGGCTGCTTCACCTGGGTCAGGCAAGCAGCGATCCCGATGTCCGCCTGACCCTCCGCCGCGCGAAAGCCGTCTGCGGATTTGTCCTCCCGTGGCAGCCATTGACTTCCTCAGTGCTGAGGTTTCGTATCCGGGCTGCGCGTCTCATAAGGTTTTGCTTTGAATCCTACGACTTTTTCTGATCTCAATCTGCTCCCCGCGATCCAACGTGCACTCGCTGATGCGAAATACACGCATCCGACTCCCATTCAGGCTCAGGCCATTCCGCATCTGCTGGACGAAAAAGACCTTCTCGGCTCGGCCCAGACAGGAACCGGAAAGACCGCTGCGTTCGCTCTGCCGATTCTGAACCGTCTCGGCAAGGCCAATCGCCGCAGTGTTCCGCATGCCCCCCGCGTGCTGGTCCTCTCCCCCACCCGTGAACTCGCTGCCCAGATCGGCGAAAGCTTTGAAGCCTATGGTCGCCACCTGCATGTCCGTCACACCGTTGTGTTTGGTGGTGTCGGACAGGGCCGCCAGGTGCGGGCACTCCAGAAGGGTGTCCACATCCTCGTCGCTACTCCTGGCCGTCTGCTCGACCTGATGAACCAGGGCTTTATTGACCTCGACCAGTTGGAAGTGTTCGTGCTCGATGAAGCCGATCGCATGCTGGACATGGGGTTCCTGCCGGATCTCAAGCGGATTATTTCCCAGCTGCCCGAGAAGCGGCATTCGCTGTTCTTCTCCGCCACGATGACGGGAAAAATTGCCGAACTCGCCAACTCTCTGCTGCGTGATCCCGTTCGCGTGGAAGTGACTCCCGAGAAGCCGACCGTGGAGAAGATTGAACAGCAGGTGCTTTTTATCCAGCAGGCAGAAAAGGGAGCGATGCTCACTAAAGTGTTGCAGGGGCCGGATGTCGGTAAAGCCATCGTCTTCACCCGCACCAAACGGGGTGCGGACAAGCTGGCTCAGCAACTGCACTTCAGCGGTATTCGTGCTGAGGCCATTCACGGCAACAAGTCACAGAACGCCCGGACGAAAACTCTCGACATGTTCCGGTCGAGCCGGCTGCAGGTTCTGGTGGCGACCGATCTCGCCGCTCGCGGAATCGATGTCGACGGTTTGACCCACGTCATCAACTTCGATCTTCCGCTGGAAGCGGAATGCTATGTCCATCGCATCGGCCGGACCGGCCGGGCCGGGGCCAGTGGAATCGCACTCACCTTCTGTGATTCCAGCGAACGGGGTCTGCTGCGGGGCATTGAACGGCTGATTCGTCAAGCGGTGCCGGTTCATCCGGAACACCCTGACCGTCGCCCCTCCAACGGAGGGGAAGAACGACCGGCCCGTGGTCGTCGAGGCCGTCCGTCTTACGGTCGTCCGGGTCAGCCCAAGGGGCAAGGTCGGCGTCCGGCGGGACCGGGTCGTCGTCCTGGCAGTGGCGCCGGCAGTAAGGGACCGGGGCGTCGTCCGGGCAATGGTGGCGGCAAGCGGCCTGCTCGCCAGCCGTCAGCTTCGTCGACCTGATCGGTGAATGAAAAATGAAGCAAGCCGGTCGGGGATTTAGGCTTTCCCCGCCGGCTTGTTCATTTTGCTGACAGGCCATTCGTTGCGGACGCTCACTTCGGGACTGTGAGGGGCGAACGGAATGCGTGGCCTCAATTCCAGCAGCACCCGTTGACCTCGTGAACCGAGGTACTGTCAAGGTTTAGCTAGTTTACGGTTTCTGGGCTTCAATTTCGTCGGCCTTCCGTTCGCCAGCTTTTTCGATTGCGTCGGCCTTGCGCTCACCTGCGTTCTCGATGGCATCAGCAGCTCGTTCCGCCTTTTCCGTTTTGGCATTCCCAAACACATCGCGTCCTGCAGCATCGCGAACCGTTTCCGCCGCGTTCTGCGTTTCATCGCGAACCGCATCCGCTTTATTCTGGCTCTGTTCGCGGACGTTATCCGCAGCGCGATCGGCGGGAGATTTTTCACATCCCACCAAGGCGATTCCCAGCAAGGTGACAACCGCGGACATTCTGAAGATCTTCATTGCAATTCCCCTGTAAGAGTAACTCAATGTCGCAGTGCCCGATAAAGCGACTGAAACTGCGACGAAGCATCCGCTTCGCCCGGGTGCCGAGAAGCTCGCGCAGCTGCCGGGATGATCTCACTCTGTTCGGAGCGGGTGGAACCGCGAATGACGTGCCAAGCGGCCAAAACGCGCTTCGGCGGCCTGTGCTATAAGGAAAAATGGGTGATTCGTGAACAGATCGCCCCCGTCGCTGCACGCTCAGCAACCAAGAGTCGAGATCCACAAAGGCGGAATTCCAGTCAGGGGCACCGCCTCTGGGACCGAAATTGCGGAAGGCGCTTTCTCTTCCGTCACCGCGCCGACTGAGCGCGGAGGGGGATGAGCCGATCGCGACGCGGGACAGCCTGGAGGCGGCAGACCAGGCGTTCAATTGATGATCGTTCCTGACCAACCGCTCCCTGCCACCGGCGTGAAGGCGAGAGCATTTTGTTTTTGATCTGCCCGTTCTTGCCACGTGGAACGGAGCATTTCATCGCACGAAACGCGTGCTGTGCGGGCACCGGCAAGAGCAACCTGCTCTAGACAGGTCCCGCGGAGATCACTTCCTTCGTGACGCCATCGGCGTACTTGCTGAAGTTCTCGCGGAAACGCCGCGACAGATCGGCCGCCATGGCGTCGTAGGCAGCCGGGTCTTTCCAGGTTGTCCGAGGATTCAGGATCTCGGTCGGAACGCCGGGACAGCTCGTGACCATCTCCAGTCCAAATGTGGGATGTCGCTCGCGAGTGGCGTCAGCCAGTCTGCCTGAATAGACCGCATTCAGAATCGCGCGCGTATACTTCAGGGAGATTCGCTGACCTTCGCCATAGGCTCCCCCCGTCCAACCGGTGTTCACCAGCCAGACTTGGCTCCGATGTTCGCGGATCTTCTTTGACAGCAGTCGGGCATACACGCCCGGATGCCAGACCAGAAACGGTCCGCCGAAGCAAGGCGAGAACGTTGCCTGCGGCTCGGTCACCCCCATCTCCGTCCCGGCGATCTTGGCGGTGTAGCCACTGATGAAGTGATACTCGGCCTGTTCAGGAGAGAGCCGCGAGACCGGGGGAAGTACCCCGAACGCATCGCACGTGAGGAAGATGACGTGGTTCGGATGCCCGGCCACGCAGGGGATCTGAGCGTTCTCGATGAACTCGATCGGATACGCCCCTCGCGTGTTTTCGGTAATGGACGTATCGCCGAAGTCCACATGGTGTCGGGCCTTGTCATACACCACATTCTCCAGCACCGCACCAAACCGCAGGGCGTCGAAGATCTGCGGCTCGGCTTCGCGTGTCAGGTAGACCGCCTTGGCGTAACAGCCCCCTTCGATATTGAAGATGCCGGTATCGCTCCAGCAGTGTTCATCATCCCCCACCAGCTTGCGGGCCGGATCGGCAGAGAGTGTGGTCTTTCCGGTCCCGGAAAGGCCGAACAACACCGCGGATGTCTGCGTCTCCGGATCGGCCGTCGCGGAGCAGTGCATGGAGAGAATGTTCTGCTTGGGCATGGCATAGTTCATGTAGGTGAACACGGCCTTCTTCATCTCCCCCGCGTAGTCGGTGCCCAGCAGGACCACTTCGCGGTGTTCGATGCTGAGGTCGACACTGGTCTTGGAAGTCATGCCCGAAGTGTAGCGGTTGGCGGGGAATCCGCCGGCATTCAGAATGACGAGGTCCGGCTCGCCGAACTGTTCCAGCTCGGCATCGGTCGGTCTGATCAGCATGTTGATCATGAAGAGCGCGTGGTAGGGTCGCGCGCAAACAACCCGGACTTTGATGCGGGTTGCGGGATCCCAGCCGGCGAAGCCGTCCACACAGTAAAGCCGCTCCTTGGTGTTCAGGTAGTCGACCGCCCGTTCACGATTCACCATGAACGAACGCTCTTCCAGCGGGAAGTTGACAGGTCCCCACCAGATGTCCTGCTCGGAATCCGGATGCTTCACAATCCGTTTATCTTTCGGAGATCGCCCCGTCTTTTCTCCCGAGTGGGCAATCAATGCACCGGTGTCGGAAATCGCTGCGTGGGACTCGTGTCGGATCGATTCTTCGTAGAGTGTTGCCGGAGATGGATTACGCAGCACATGACTGACGGTCAGACCATGAACAGCCAAACTGAATTCGGACATTCCAGATTGTTCCTTCGTGATGCAGCGGGTGCGTGCCCGGGAATTTTGCCCGTCCCCCTCTGGTTTCGCGGATGAGATTCCTCCTGCGGGTGTCGCAGGCTTCCCCTCCAGAGTGCAGAACCGGGTATATCGCCTGATCGAGTTTTCGCATGTGCCGACGAATTTGAAAAGTCGGTTTGCCGACAATCGAAAATCAATGCGCAGATTCGGCGAGATGACTGCGCTCGTTCTGAATCCGTCCCGTGAGGGGGTGGGGTCGTATCGAGAAGGAATTCCCTTTGGTACCCTGCAGAGTTGACGATCGGCACGCGACTGCGGACTGTTCAAGTGGATTGCTGCGACCTTTTCCACGTCGTAGGATGGATCGCCATCTGGGGGCCGGTTCGTTGCAAACCGAGGACCAACACATGAGTCGATGCGCCGTCGTTCTGTTTGTGTGGGCGAGTCTGTTATGCCTGGCCGGGATTGCCTCTGCGCAGCCTGCGGGGCAATCAGCTTTACCCAATATCCTCTGGCTCACGGTCGAGGATACGGGTCCCGAGCTTGGATGTTACGGGAATCCCGATGCGGTGACGCCGCATCTGGACCGCTTCGCCCGGGAGAGTACGCGGTATCTGAATGCCTGGTCCAATGCCCCGGTCTGTGCACCCGCGCGTACGACGCTGGTGACCGGTCTTTATCCGCACAGTACCGGCTCGGAACACATGCGGTCGCTGACCAGGATTCCGACCCGGTTCGAAATGTATCCGGCACAAATCCGGAAGGCAGGCTACTTCTGTTTCAATCAGTCTAAAGAAGACTACAACGTCGAGCGGCCGGAAGATCTCTGGGACGAAATCGCGGAGAAGAGGAGGCCGTGGTCCGAACTGAAAAAGCATCAGCCTTTCATCGCGGTGCTGAATCAGAACATCACCCACGAGAGCCGGATTCGGACTCGTCCTCACCAACAGGTGCATGATCCCGCGAAGGTCTCGATTCCCCCGTATCATCCCGATACCCCCGACGTCCGACAGGACTGGGCGCAGGACTACGACAACATCACCGAAATGGATGAATGGTTCGGCCGAATGCTGGAGCAGCTCGAGTCGAATGGGCTGGATGAGAATACGATTGTCTTCTTCTATGGTGACCACGGGTCAGGCATGCCGCGTCACAAGCGTGCTCCCTATGCGTCTGGCTTGCGGGTTCCCCTGTTGATTCGTGTTCCCGAGAAGTTTCGCCATCTTGCGTCGGCCGACATGCAACCGGGAGGGACTTCCGAGCGGCTAGTCGCATTCATTGACTTTGCTCCGACACTGGTCAGCCTGGCAGGACAGAAGCCCCCCGCGTGGATGCAGGGACGAGCTTTCATGGGGGCTGCTCAAACCGAACCCAACGACTATCTCTACAGCTTTCAGGGACGGATGAGTGAACGCTATGACCTGATCCGGACAGTCCGCAACAAACGCTATCTTTATGTTCGGAATTACATGCCTCATCGCCCGCTGGGGCAGCAGGTCAACTACATGTTCCAGACTCCCAGCACCCGAAGCTGGTATGAGGAATATCGGGCGGGCCGGTTGAATCCGGTGCAGAGCCGGTTCTGGGAACGGAAGTCTCCTGATGAGCTGTACGATCTGGAGCAGGATCCCCATCAGATTGACAACCGGATCGATGACCCCGCATTGAAATCGGTACGGGACGAACTTCGTCACGCACTCCGGCAACAACAACTGACTGTCCGCGATGTCGGCCTGATTCCCGAACAGGAATTGCGGAATCTGCTGCCAGAGATCACGCCGTATGAATTCGGTCATGATCCGGAGCGATACCCGCTGGAACGGGTTCTCGAAATGGCCGATCGGGCGACCTTCTCTCGCGAAGCGGACCTTCCCGTGCTGGTGCAAGGGCTCAAAGACGAGAACAGCGTGGTCCGTTACTGGGCCGCAATGGGATTGCTGATTCAGGGAGAAAAAGGGTTCGAGGCGGGCGGCTCTGCTTTGCACGAGGTGGTGTTGCACGACCCTTCTCCTTCCGTCCGGGTCCCGGCTGCGGAACTCCTGGCCCGTTTCGGGAACAGCGAACAGAACAGACTCGCCCTCCAGTGGCTGCTGGAAGCAGCAGATGGCTCGACGTTCGGAGCGGCGCTGGCTCTGCAGGCCCTGACGGCGATCGATGAACTGGATGAGAAAGCCCGGCCCATTGCCGAAGCCCTTCAGAAAGTTGTGACGGACGGCCCGTGGCGCCCCGAGCGGGATTCGACGAATATCGAGCTTGTTCGCAAGAAGGCTGTCGAAGACCTGTCCGCAGTGAAAGCATTCTGAGATTTGATCGTCTCGTCTTCGTCACGGCGATGCGTGTTCGCAGGCGAGAAGTGCACGGGGCCAGAAGTGCACAGGGCGAGGAGCGTCAACGGCCACCTGCATTGCCCGTCGATCCTTCAAGCCCAGCGGGCTTTACTGCTTCGCCTGATCGCCCGGTTCAAAGAAAATTGCCAGCCAGACTGTTTGCCGCTCCGGGTCGGTCCAGACGACTCGATGTCGACACCGCGCCGGGATCAGCAGCGCGTCCCCCGGTTTCAGCGACAGGGGCTCCGGACTCTCTTCCAGCTGGAGGATTGCAGCGCCGCTCAGCAGCATGACCCACTCGGCTTCGCTCTGGTCGTACCAGAATCCGGGTGGGGAGCAGTGTCCCTGCGAGACGATCCGTTCCAGGCGGAATCGCCCTCCGTGCAGGAGTGTCGCCGTCACTTCTTCGGGAAGTGGGCCGTGGATTGCGGACAGCAAATTCTCCATCGGAGTTTCCCGCTCGAGCCGGACGGTTCGGTCCCCCCGTGCGCCGTTTCGGATGAGTGCCGTAGGTGACGGAAGGCCTGGTTCCGCCAGGCGAGCGCGGGGATTTAAAGGAAAGAATGCTCACAACCCCGGTCACCGCTGCTGCAAATATTCGTCGAGCCGCTCCGCCTTGCGGAGCAGATAAGGGATGTGACGGTTGTTCGCTTCCACGAATTGTGCCAGCAATCGCAGGTGCTCTTTGAACTCTTCCGAGAACTTGGCATTCTCCTGATCACGCCACGTCGCACTCAGGGCATCCAGCTGCCCGGAAAGCATCGTCGCCTGATCAGCCAGTGAGTTGTTGAACTGCTTGAGTTTCAACGCGAAGCCGCGGAGATCCTCCGGATTGGCAATCGCCTGTGCCATCGTGTGGAACCTTTCTCAAAGAGGGGCCACCTGTATTATAGCGCGCTTAGCTCGCTCCACCGCTAGTGCAGGTTGCTCTTTCCAGTCCCGGCGTAGCGAGCGTTTCGTTTGGTGAGACGCTGACATTCGCGTGGCAAGGACCGGGCCATCAAAGGTCAAAAATGCTCGCAAGCAAATTGCTGGAACATCTGCGGGCCATTGACCAAAAGAAGCAGGAGGCCCGCACCGATCATCAATACGGTCTGGGTCAGCCTGCGGGGTCGCTGGCAGCGGACATTTCCTTCAGCACTTCGGTCAGTGTCGCACACCCCTGCTCCACCTCTTCGGCGGTGATGTTGAGCGCCGGGAGCAACCGGACAACCGTATCGTGCGTGGCGTTGATCAGGAGGCCCCGCTCCAGGCAGTGACGAACCGCCGGCGTGGCGTCGATGGTCAGCTCGATGCCGATCATCATGCCGCACACACGGATCTCCGCGATGATGGGGAGCTCCTGCTGCAAGGCGAGAAAATGCTGGCGGAATCGCTCCGACATTTCGAGGCTGTGCTGCAGCAACCCTTCATCTTCAATCGTCTGTACTGTGGCCAGTCCGGCCACCATCGCGAGCGGGTTGCCGCCAAACGTGCTCGCATGAATCCCCGGACGCAGGAAGCTGGCGACTTCGGAGCGGGCGATAATGGCACCACAGGCGACGCCGGCCGCGATCCCTTTAGCCATCGTCAGAATGTCTGGCTGGACCCCAAAGGTCTGGTAACCGAACCAGTTCCCCGTGCGCCCCATCCCGGTTTGCACTTCGTCGAAGATCAGGAGCAGACCGTGCTCATCGCACAGGTCTCGCAGTCCCTGGAGGAATCCGGGAGCGGGAAGATTCACCCCCCCCTCTCCCTGCACCGGTTCAATCAGAATGGCACACGTTTCGGCGTCGATCAGGTTGCGGACGGCTTCCAGATCGTTGTGCGGGGCGTAGCTGAACCCGGCGACCAGTGGAGCAAAGCCCTCGTGGTATTTGGGCTGCGCGGTGGCGGTGACGGCGGCGAACGTTCGTCCGTGAAAGCCGTTCTCAAAGGTGATGACCTTGTACTTCTCCTTGGGGGTAGCGAGCCGGGCCAGCTTGATCGCCCCTTCAATCGACTCCGCGCCGCTGTTGCAGAAGAAGGCTTTTCCAAAGCTGCGGGTGCAGAGGGCTTCGGCGAATTCACCCTGAGCTTCCGTATGCCACGTGTTGGGGACATGAATCAGCTTGCCAACCTGCTCGCGAACCGCGTCGATCACCCGCTGTGGCGAGTAACCGAGAATGTTGCATCCCCAGCCGGGAAACAGGTCCAGATAGCCGTTCCCTTCCGCGTCCCAGACGCGCGAGCCTTCTCCCCGCACCAGGCTGATCGGATACCGGCGGTAGTTCGGAATGACATACCGCTCGAACAGGTCCATTGTTTCTTCGCTGCTGCGTGTGGCGGTCGACATCTTCATTTCCAGTAGGCCGGTACGTCGTCAGAAAATTTTGTCAAGAGTCAGCAGGATCAGCGGACGATTTCCGTCCCGATTCCCTGATCAGAATAAATTTCCAGAAGCAATGAATGTGGAATCCGGGCGTCCACAATGTGGATTTTCTCAACGCCCACTTCCAGTGCCTCCAGCGCCGCTTCCACCTTGGGGACCATGCCCGTCGCGATGGTGCCATCCGCGATCAGTTCGCGACAGCGTTGCATCGTCAGATGAGGGACGAGAGTCGAGGGATCGTTTTTGTCGAGGAAGATTCCCGGCACGTCGCTCAGGAACACGAGCTTCTCAGCGTCCATCAGCTTGGCAACTGCGGCTGCGGCGGTGTCGGCGTTCACATTCAGCCGGCCCCCCTGATCATCGAGGGCAATTGAGGGTAATACCGGAATCACACCGGCCCGGCAGGTCGCCTGCAGCAGCTCCCGGCGGATCGAAGTCACCGCTCCGACACGTCCCAGGTCGATCGGGTTCCCTTTTTCATCGGGCAGCGTCAAGCGGGTGCCCTCCAGCACATTTTCGGTGCCAACATGCAGAGCGACGGCGCGGCCCCCCTGAGTGCCGATCTGGTCGGCGAGCGATTCCGCAATTTCCTGAGTCAGCACCCGCGTGGCGATATCGAGTGTCGCGTCATCGGTGTACCGCCGACCCTGCACGAAGTTCGGCTTGATTCCCGCCTGCTCCATGGCCCGGCTGATCGCCTTCCCTCCCCCGTGCACGAGGATCGGCCGCATGCCGACGGCCTCCATGAAGACCACATCGGCCAGACAACGGTGGACGGAATCCGGATCATCCAGCGCGCTGCCGCCCAGCTTGATCACGACGTAACGGTCGCGAAAGCGGCGAATCCACTTCTGGGCTTCAACGAGGACACGGACTTTCGTGACGGCGTCCACGGGGTACTCCTGCAAAATCGGGGAAAGCGGGGGATTCTACAATGAGCCCCCGCCGGCAGCGAGCGATTCAGGAAACAAGGGGACACCCGCACCTGCCACTCGGTCCTTCCGCCATGGTAAATCGACGGGACGACAATGCAACGACCCTCTGAGCAGACTGACGATCCCGAACCCCGCGTTGCTCCACGGTCGATGTGGCGACACCCGGAACCCGGGGAGCAGAAGCGGAGCTGACAGTCGGTAGAAGGCTTGAACTTCAGGCGGCCCGGCGCGTCGAGAGGGCGTGCCGTCCCGAGAAGCCGGAGAACACCTGCGTAACTCCGGACTTCCAGATGTCGGGCAAATTCCGGAGTAGAAACTCCAGATCGCAGACCTCCTGCAGCAGTGGCCAGGCCGGCTCGAACAGACGCGAAAAGCGGGTAGGGTCCGAACGCAGGAAGGCCTGCCCGCGCCGACGGCGGGCACAACACAGAATGAGTCGCAGCCAGTCAAAGGCCTGGCATTGGCGATTTGTTGCCCAACCGGCCGGCCCATATTCAAAGTCGATAAACTGGACGCCATGCTGCTTCGGCTGCAGAAAAATGTTGCCTGTATTGAGGTCCAGATGAGTCACGCCGGCGCGATGCATTTCCTGCACGGCGGCGACGATTCGCTGCATCGCGGGCCAGAAATCGGCTCCCAGCGAACGGAGGGCGATCGAGGCCTTGGGCCAGTCAATCTGCGAACAGAGCAAGGCATCATGGCTCCGCCAGAGGGGGCGTGGAGAGAGCCCCAGTGCCGAAAGCCGCTGATAGGTCTGCCATTCCAGATCAATGCGGGCGGCGGGGGATAAGGGTTGCTTAAGGGAATTGCCCGGAACCGGCTTCACCTTGGGGATCGCCGGATTCATTCGAAGAATGCCAAGCGGTTGACCAGCCACACTCGCCTGCAGGGTAACGTCGAAGCCACCCCTGGAGGGACGAAATTTGAGTTCCAGGCGGGGATCGATCTCTGCGCGGAGCGCTGTGAGAATCTCTTGCCGGCGGGGCGCAATCGCTCTCTCCAGTCGGCGATTTCGCAGCCATTTTCTCAGAAATTTCATAGAGTCACGGGGTTCGTGAGGCGTGTCGAGTCGGAATCTCAGGCGGCTTTTTGCAGCGGTTGCGGCGTTGCGGATGACGTTTCCGGCTCGGGCTGCTTGCCGCTGACCGGCCACTCATGAGCGATGATCCGTGCCAGGGCGTCGACAGAGAATTCAAACGGATGCCCGTTGTAAAAACCGAGATAGTCGGTTGGCAACCTTCCCGTGTGCTCCGTGAACATGATCTGGTCCCAGACCGCATGTCCCTGATCGGTCATTTCCTGCTTTCGCGAAGCAAGCGTCTGGTGATCAACCCAGAGATGAATCACCGGAATCCGTTCTCCGATCACATGCCGGACCTGAGAACCGGGCAGCAGCTGGGGATGATCGGTCTTCCGGGATGTCATCAGGAAATCTGTCAGCGAGCGATCGATGACCACCGGCTTTTTGCGACCGATCAGTCGTCGGAAGATCAGTCGAAGCTGCAGGTGCCACGCGGCTACAAGATACAGCGGGGTGCCGAAACGCGCTTCGAACTCATCCCGTCGAATTCCCAGCAACCGCCGTCCAAGTGCGGTGAAGAGGTAGTAGAACAGCGAATGTTGATAAAGCTTGCGGCCCACCATGGCTGCAGCGAATGGCGAATCGGGCCGCGCGCGCAGCGCCTTGGAGATCGACGTTTTTCCGGCTCCATCACAACCGATGATCGCAATCGCACCGGGTCGACGAAAGGGTCGCAGCCAGCCACAGAGGATCTTCTCTTTTCGTTCCCGCCAGGTGAGGCCCGGAACGTTTTTGTCTTCGATCAGGAAGGGCCGAAGGACCGTCAGCATGTAATCCAGCACCGCCCCGCTGACGAGTCGGTTGGCCAAGATGAATTCCAGCTGCCGGGCCATTTCCGGGGCCCGTTGTTCTTTCAATTGCCGAATATAGTTTTGCAGCCTGTTCTGCACCTGTGGAGAGGTGATTGCCTTTTCCCGGGCAACCAGATGCTGCACGTAGACCGCGACTTCGTATTTCAGGGGGAGTCGGAGGAACGGGCCGCTGCCAGACTGTAGTAAGGGCTCGCAGGCCTCGATGGTCAACGTCAGGTTGTGGGAGGCAAACTGTCGCAGCCGGGTCCAGAGATCGAGACGAATATGGTGTCGGCCGTCGACGGAGAACAGCGTCAGTTGCAACTTCTCGCGTCGGGCCCCTGCGACTCGGTAATGACAGAGTCCCTGGCGGCTTAACTCCGCGACGAACCGAATCAGCGCGGTGGAAGATTCTTCGGAGCCGAGAAGATCGACGTCTCCCCGGTCGATTGCTTCGGCGAGGTCGAAGCTTTGATGTCTCAGCAGCACAAATCGAAATTGCTCTCGCGACTTGCCGATGCGGGTCAGGCAGTCGACGAGCGCCTGTCCTGGATTCTGTAAAACGCTCACGCCGGTCTGCACGTCCCTGCTCCCTGTGGCCCGGTCATTCCCTCGACGCAAAGACTGTTGCCAATCGGCAACAGAGTGAACTGATGAACCGCCCGTAGCGGGGGGAAAGTTACTGGTCCGATGAAGAAATGGTCAATATCGAGTCAAAGTGGCATTTTCGCACAAGGAGATGGGACTCTCACCCGATGAGAAAGAATAGGGGGAGATTAACGGACGATCGACCGCTTCACGCCAGAAACTCAAGAATCCCATCAAGGAGGCCTCAAGATGGATTTCGGCCCAGCCGCTGAAACCGCTCGCATTCCCCGCCCGGCACATCCCCCCGCGCATATTTGCAAGCCGAAGCCCAGCTGGCAGTTCCCGAAGAGCTTCCTGAACGGGCTCAACATCCCGTTTGCTGAACTCTCCAATCGCGGGAAATTGCTGAATCCGGTTCCCGTCTGTCATGCAGTGATGTGCGGATTCCCCCGCAGCGGGACCACCCTCTGTCAGCTGATGATTGAGTCCTGCATCCAGAACGTACAATGCTTCAATAAAGAGGAGATGGGGATTCAGGTCGCGAAGTATGTGAGGAAACGGCAGCCCTACATCTTTTCCAAGCGTCCAAAAGACATTTTTGCGATCGAGGAACTGCGGGAATATTACTCCAACCGCTCAACGAATGTCCGGTTCATCCTCTTTACACGTGATCCCCGTTCGGTGCTGACCTCCAAGCATCATTCCGATCCGGATAACTACTTCGTATCGGCTGAGAACTGGCGGGCCATCTGGGAGCACTGGCAATGGGCGGTCCAGTTTCCCGATGTCCTCGCCCTGACCTACGAAAACCTCGTCAATCACCCTGATGTCGTGGAACAGCAGATCGCCGAGCACACCGGCTGGACCGTGACACATCCCTTTCGTGATTACATGCAGCACGTTCCCCGTCGCTTTGACACACGGGCACTCAATGGGCTCAGACCATTGGAAAAATCGAATGTCAGCCGTTGGCGGCAGCCGCAGCATCACGCGCGAATTCAGTCGCTGCTGCGGGAACTTCCCGAACTTCCTGAACGGCTGATTGAACTCGGCTATGAAAGGGATGCCGCCTGGACAAAGGATTACAGCCGGACTGCGGTGTAGCGGCTGGTCCTCCCGCCACTGGAAGCAGAAGGGGGCGGCCGGTCAGTGAAGTGCACAACTTCGCAGGGAAACGTGGAGATGTTCCATGTCCCCGCGGCCTTTTAGCTGCTCTTGTTCGCCCCGACTGCGAAAATTCCCCCGTTGTGTGTCGAGCCGCTTCGGCTAAATTCGCAGATCTGCAATCGGCTGGGCCGCTGACGACAGGAACTGATCTTGTTGCCGTGGCGACAGGGCTTCTATAGTTCCGCGTCCTTTCCGCAGGACGTGGCAGGGAATCAACGCCTGAGAACGCCGGCCGTTCTGAGTACCAGCGAAGGTCTGATCGATGAAACAAGTGCTCTGCATGAAGTGGGGAACGGCGTACAGCTCCGAGTACGTCAACCGGCTTTACGCCTCGGTCAAACGGAATCTGACAGGTCCATTCCGCTTTGTCTGCCTGACAGATGACCCCACCGGCATCCGATCGGAAGTCGAGTGCCATCCCTGCCCGACGATTCCAATTCCGGCCCCTTATTGCAATCGGGGCTGGCGGAAGGTCACACTCTGGAAGGAGAGCATTCCCGGAATTCTTCCCGGCGAAGTCCTCTTTCTCGATCTCGACATCGTGATCACGGGGAATCTGGATCAGTTCTTCGAAATCGAGGGGGACTTTATCGTCTGCCTCAACTGGTCTGCGCCGGGCAAAAACCGCGACATCGGCAACACCTCCGTCTACCGCTTTCGTGTCGGCAGCCATCAGTATCTGTACGACAATCTCGTCGGCGATCCGGAAGGAATGCTGGCCAAATACGCCAACTCCCAGACCTACATTTCCTGGACGATCAAGGAAGGAGCTCGCTCCTTCTGGCCGGAAGGCTGGTGTTACAGCTTCAAGGTGCACTGCATTCCCTCGGGGATCAAACGCTATTTCCAGCGTCCGTTTCTTCCGGAAGGGGCACGCATCGTCATTTTCCCGGGCGTTCCCAATCCGCATGAAGCGGCTGCCGGTGTCTGGCCCGCCAAATGGTACAAGAAAATCTACAAGCACATTCGTCCTGCCACCTGGGTCAGTGACAACTGGGCCGCCTGAGGCCGCGAGAGCTTGCTCGAGTAGAAAAGAAGAGAGCCCCGGCAGTGCACCGGGGCTTTCTTTATGGACTGGATGCTCAGAGATCGTCAGACATTCCGCTGAGTCGGCCTCACAGCGTGAATGGGTCACGGTGTCAATCCGTCTCCGACGCGGAACTGTGCCAGCGGGAGAGCATGGTACCTACGAGTTCCGGCCGTTCGGAACGGATCAGCAGCAGGTCGGTGTGCCCGTGGCCTTTGCAGAGCTCATTGAGCTGCATCAGCGTTTTGCCACGGAAGGGGTGGATCCGGTCCTGCCGATCGAATGTGTAAACATCGAATCGCGATTGCAGCAGGTCCCAGTAAGCGGCGACATCAAAACCGGCCCGGGTCAGCATGGGGATGGAAAACTCGATGAAGCCGACCGCTTCCTGTGCATCTACCAACGTGGTGCGCATCCCGGCGAAGACGTTGGGCTCATAGCCTTCCACGTCGATCTTGAAAAACAGCTTCTCAAACTGAACCTGTCGTGACTGCAAAGCTGAATCGATCGAGCCCTTGGGGACCTGAACGAGTTCATAGCGGGTGCGGTCGTAGCTCTGAGGATCGAGACCGGCAGTCGATCCCCCACTCCATTTTTTGTCGATGAAAAATGCTTCAGAGCCGGTGTCTCCATCTGTGACCAGTTGGAACAGCAGTTCGATCTGTTCGCAGTTGGGATGTTCCAGGCGGGATGCTTCCACGAACTCGCGCAGTCCGGCATTGGCCTCGAAACCGAACAGCCGCGTCGCGGCCGGGTACTCGAGCGAGAAGAGGCACTCTCCGTAGTTCAGACCGACATCCAGCACGAGGTCCGGCTGCAAGAGCTGGACGGCAAAGCGATAGAAACGCTGGTTTCGGGGAAACTTGCCTCGGGCCGTGCCGGCGATCAGCTTTCGCCTCCCCCGTGCATCGTGCGGGTTAACGAACAGGTGTCGCTCGGAACGGACGAGCTGAACCCGTCTGGGATGCAAAGTGCCGTAATGCCAGAGGATGTGACCGTCCAGCAGTAACCGCTTCAGCTGACTTCCAATCCAAGTCATCGTCCCAGTTTCTAGCCGAAGAGTGATTTTGGAAAGCGCCGCTATTGATTTACGGAAACTTATGGGAAGGGATGTCTCCGGGTCAACATGAGACTTTTGCGGCAAGACACGTCGAAATTACGCTGGAAACGAGTGGAAAACAGCGGCTCGATTGGCGGTCGGTCCCACTTCGGAAAGGATTCGAGCAAGACGTCCGGGGAACCTGCCTCCCCGCGCTGGACAGGAATCCGATGGCCGCAAGGCGGTCCGAAATGCATCGGGATGAATTTGACCGGCGTCCAAAATGGGGTCTACAATCATTGACTGGAATGTCTGGCGAGGCGTTTTCGCCCGTTGTCGTCCCTGCAGAACGTCAAGTCACCATGTTTGCGTTGAGACATCAGTGCCATTCGTCGACTCCCTCTCTCCGGAGGCGTCTGGGTGCGATGGTGTTTCGGGTGCTGATGCTGCTGCCGCTCTGGCAGGCCCCACTCCCGTGGGTTCACGCTCACTCGGACCTGACGGATTTCCGCTCGGGCAATGTCTGGTTGCGTTCGCACCTGCAGGCTTTTCATGCTCCCCGGTCGGTGGAGGCTCCGTCCGGCGGCCATTGGCACTTCCATTTGCTGCTGCCGTGGATGATCGGTGGCGAAGGAGAAACAGAAGTCCCGTTGAATCCCGATGCGGATTGCTTTCCGGTCTTCGACAGGGATGCGGAATCGTATGCCGGGACTGGGTTGCTGCAGGAGCTGAAGGCGACGACCCCGCGTTTTTTTCTGGGTGATCCGAACGCCGTTTCGCCCCTCCTGGTTCCCGCTGTTAGTTCTTTGCAGCCGCGCTGGTTCCTGGAAGCCTTTGCGAGTTCTCTGTCACTGCCCGAACGACTCTGCGTCTCACGTTGTTGAGATGGGAACTCTTCTGAGAGAGCAGGCGGCCGCTTTGCCCGCTCCCGCGTTCAGGCGTTTGACCGTGTAAGAGTTCGAACGCCTTGCGAATGGGACAGCCACTGCAGTCCGCTCGCTGCTTTCGCCGTTCCGTCCCCCTGATTTGTGGCGTTATTTCTGACGCCCGCTTGATCCCCAACATTGAGAGCAGATTGCGCGTCGGTGTCCTCGGGCCGGGGAACGAGAACGAAAAAGGTTCTGCCGGTTCCCGCACACTCCCACGACGGCCTCAGCGATCGCTCGTATCTGGAGATGTTCCATGTCGGCTCAATCGATTCCCGCCTCGACACCTGCTTCCGTACACCTGACTTCCACCTCGCGCAAACTGATGATTGGCCTGATCGTGGCGCTCAGTTCGATCGTCGGCTGGGCATTCTTCCGCAAGCCGGTTCGGGAAGCGGCGTCGCATGCGTTGCCCTCCGCCGCCACATCTCCAGAAGCTCCCCCTTCCGAGCCGAAGTCGGATCTGATCACACTTCCCCGCGAAACATGGACGGCTGCCGGTGTCGAACTGGCGCAGCCGAAACAACGACCGCTGAATGAAACGATCCATGTGACGGGCAAAGTGACTCTCAATCAGGACCGTGTGGCGCATATTTACCCGTTGATGGCGGGGCGGGTGGAAAGCGTGCAGGCCCGGCTGGGACAGAAAGTCAAATCGGGAGAGCAGCTGCTGACGATCGAGAGTCCGGAAATCGGCACCGCGAAGCTTGATCTCTACCGCAGTCGACTGCTCAGTCAGTTTGCAGCGAAGAAGGATGAATGGACTCAGGAAGTCGCCCGCAACACGCAGTCACTGGTCAACGCCCTCCAGCAATCCCCCTCGATGGATGAACTGGATCAGCAGTTTCGCGAATTGAAGCTCGGGAAGAACCGTCAGGAGCTCATTACAGCCTATGCGAATCTGCGCAAATCCAACGCGGACTATGATCGACTGAATGAATTGTCGCGGCAGGGGATTGCAGCGGGGAAACAGCTGATTGCCGCGCAGACCGAACATGACGCCAATGCCGTGACCTTTCAGGCACTCCTGGAAACCAGTGAGCAGGAAGAATACTACGCCGCGCTGCTCTCCGCTCATGCCCGTCAGGAGGCGGAATCACAGGTGGCTGTGAATGAAGCGACACTCAAAATTCTCGGCTTCGATGCCCGGGATCTGGAACAGATCGATCCCATCAAGGAGGGGCGAGCACTCTCCTGCTATTCGATCCGCGCCCCTTTTGATGGCACGATCATTTCCAAGGATGTCGTTCTGATGGAACGGGTCAGCCTGGACCAGCAGTTACTGACGGTGGCCGATCTCTCCACGGTCTGGGTGCAGGCCGATCTCTATGAACAGCATCTGCCGCTGCTGGAGAACCTCAACGGCAAGGAGATCACGGTGAAAAGTGCGGCCTGGCCGGATCAGCCGGCAACCGCACGCGTGTTTCATACCGGTGAGATCGTCAACGAAACGTCCCGCACCACCGCGCTGCGAGCGCTGGCTGAGAATCCGGCGGGACGGCTGAAGCCCGGGATGTTTGTCGAAATCGACCTGACCAGTGATTCCCCGCAGCCGGTCATCATTGTTCCTGTGACTGCGATTCAGGAATACCAGGGGAAGCAGTTCGTGTTCATCTCGCGAGGAGATGACAAGTTTGAACGGCGCGACGTCATCACGGGGCGTCGTAATGGAGAGGATCAGGAAGTCCTGTCGGGGTTGTCGACGTCCGACACGATCGCGACGCAAGGAGGATTCGCGATCAAGTCGCAAATGCTGGCCGATCTGCTGAGCGGTGACTAAAGCAGGTTGCTCTTTCCTGGCCCTGCGCACCAAGCATTTCGTCTGGTGAAATACTGCCCTGGGCAGGGCGACGACGGGGCAATCGAAAGTCAACAGACTCTCGCCGCCGCAGATAGCTGTCTTTCAGCACGGTTGCACTCCCGGAATTCCGGAAAGACAGACGTGTTGCGGGGCGCAGAATTGATCCTCTCTCCTCTGAAAATACTGCGAGGCTTCGGCCTCCTGATACAGGACGACTTCCGTGGTTTATCGACTGATTGACTGGTCGCTGGACAACCGCTTCATTGTGATGTTGCTGGCAATTCTGCTGCTGGCCGGCGGTGCTTATTCCGTCACGAAACTTCCGCTCGATGCTGTTCCCGACCTGACGAATGTGCAGGTTCAGGTGCTGACGACTTCCCCCGCGCTGGGCCCTGTCGAAATTGAACAGTTCATCACTTTTCCGGTCGAGATGGCGATGAGCGGAGTTCCGCGCGTGACGGAGGTCCGCTCCATCAGCCGGTTCGGGCTCTCCGCGGTGACCGTCATTTTCGAGGACGGCACCGACATCTACTGGGCCCGCAACCTGATCAACGAACGTCTGCAGCAGGCACGCGAGAACATTCCGGCCGGAGTGGGTGATCCCCAGATGGGGCCCATCGCCACCGGCATGAGCGAAATCTATCAGTTTGAGGTGCGTGCCAAGCCGGGCTACGACTACAGCCTGATGGACCTGCGTACGATTCTCGACTGGCAGATCGCCTTCCAGCTGCGGAGCGTTCCCGGTGTGAACGAGGTCAACACCTTCGGTGGCGAACTGAAAACCTATGAGGTGCAGATCGATCCCCTGCGCTTGCGCAAATACGATATCACCCTGAAGCAGGTGCTCTCCGCACTCGAAGAGAACAATGCGAACTCGGGAGGCGGTTACATCGTTCACGGTGCGGAACAGCGGCTGATCCGTGGGGAAGGACTGGTCACTTCTCTCGACGAAATCAGGCAGATCGTGCTCGATACCCGGGAAGGGGGAACGCCGATCTATCTGTCCGATGTTGGTGAAGTCTGCTTCGCACCGATGCTGCGGCAGGGAGCGGTGACCCGCGACGGCAACCGCGAGGCGGTCACCGGAATGGTGATGATGCTGATGGGGGCCAACTCACGGCAGGTCGTGGCCGATGTGAAGCAGAAGATCGCGCTGCTGCAGAAGTCGTTGCCAGAAGGTGTCTACATTGACACCTTCTACGACCGGACCGAACTGGTCGACAAGACCATCCACACCATCGCCGAGAATATTGGCAGCGGCGTGATTCTCGTGATTGTCATGCTCTTCCTGCTGCTGGGAGACCTGCGGGCGGGGCTGATTGTGGCAGCGGCGATTCCCCTGTCGGCGATGTCGGCCCTGATTGCCATGAATCTGGCGGGGGTCTCGGCCAATCTGATGAGCCTGGGAGCGGTCGACTTCGGTGTGATTGTGGACGGCGCGGTGGTGATGGTGGAAAACATTGTCCGTCGGGCCAGCCACTACCAGAAAGAGCATGGCAAGCGGGTCCCCCTCTCGGTGTTCCGGGAGTCTGCCCATGAAGTCGGCAAGCCGATTCTGTTCGCCGGGATGATCGTGATCATCGTCTTTCTGCCGATTCTCAGTCTGCAGGGGGTGGAAGGGAAAATGTTCCGGCCGATGGCGTTCACGTTTATGTCGGCACTCACTGCGGCGCTGATTCTGTCGGTGACGGTGACCCCGGTGATGGCGTCGCTGTTTCTGGCCCGCAAGATTCAGGAGCGGGAAACGTTTCTTGTCCGCTGGGCCAAGCAGGCCTACCAGCCGCTGCTGAAACGAACCATGGCGCATCCCCGGTTTGTTCTGGGCACCGCGGTGGCCATCTTCGCTGTGAGCGTCGGGATTGCGACTCGTTTTGGCGTCGAGTTTGTTCCGAAGCTGGATGAAGGAGACCTGGCCATTCAGGCGGTTCGGCTTCCGAGTGCGTCACTGGAATCGTCGCTGGCGATGACGAAAGCGATCGAACGCACGCTGCTGAAGTTCCCGGAGGTGAGCACGGTCGTTTCCAAAACCGGTCGACCGGAGATCGCCAACGATCCGATGGGCGTTCACCAGACCGATCTGTTTGTCCGGCTGAAGCCTCCTCGCGACTGGCCTCAGAAACGTTCGAAGGAGGATCTGGTCGCCGCGATGCAGTCGGCGCTCGAGTCTTCGGTTCCCAGCAACTCGTTCAGTTTCACACAGCCTATTGAGCTGCGCGTGCAGGAACTTGTGGCCGGCGTGCGGTCGGACATCGGCCTGAGTCTCTACGGCGACGATCTGAGTGTGCTGGAGAAGACGGGAGATGAAATCGTCCGGGCGCTGATGCAGGTGGAGGGCTCCGCGGACGTCCAGGCACAGCAGGTGGGGGGACTTCCCTATCTCAGGGTGATCATCCGTCGCGACCAGATTGCCCGCTATGGAATCAACGCCCGCGACGTGCTCGACGCGGTCACCGCAGTTGGTGGCCTGCCTGCCGGGCAGGTGTTTGAAGGGCAACGGCGGTTTGACATTCAGGTGCGGCTGAAACCGGAATGGCGCACCGATGTGGATCAGCTCAAACAGCTGATGATCGTCGATCCGCAAGGGCGACCGATTCCGATTTCACAACTCGCGGACATTGTGATCGAGGAGGGGCCGTCTGAAATCAGCCGCGAAGCGCTGCAGCGGCGACTGCTGATTCAATGCAATGTGCGGGGACGCGATCTGGCAGGGTTCGTGGCGGCTGCTCAGGAACGGGTGGAGCGGGATGTCAAACTGCCGCCGGGCTATGTTCTGACGTGGGGAGGACAGTTCGAGAACCTGCAGAAAGCGACGCAGCGGTTGATGATCGCCGTTCCGGTCGCTCTGTTTCTGATCTTCGCCCTGCTGTATCTGACGTTCAGCTCGATCAAGCTGACGTTGCTGATCTACCTGAACGTTCCGATCGCCGCCACGGGGGGAATTTTTGCTCTCTGGCTGCGGGAGATGCCATTCTCGATTTCGGCGGGGGTGGGATTCATCGCGCTGTTCGGAATCGCCGTGATGAACGGAGTGGTGCTGATCGAACATGTCCGGCACCTGCGATTATCCGGTTTTGAGCAGCAACGAGCTGTGGTGGAAGGGGCGATCGACCGCCTTCGACCGGTGCTGATGACCGCCACGTGTGGGGCCCTTGGGTTTATTCCCATGGCCTTGTCGGGAAGTGCCGGTGCAGAAGTGCAACGCCCCCTGGCGACCGTGGTGATCGGCGGACTGCTGACGTCCACGCTGCTGACGTTGCTGGTGCTGCCCGCGATCTATCGCTGGTTTGAACCGGCCCCGAGTGAAGATGCTGAAGAGCCTTCGCCTGGCGCCGCACCGGCTGTGGCGGCCGCCCATTGACGGAGTTGCACTGATGATCGCGGCGGTTCAGCTTTCTGAAAGCCGAACCGCTGCATCGCGGAGCTCGTTGACCATTTTCCGCATCGTCCGCCAGCGGCGATCGGGATCCCGCTCCAGCCCTTTCATGATCGTCTCAGCCACTTGCTGGTCGAGCTGAGGAGCGTACGTCAGGATGTCCTTGGGAGGATTGTTGACGTGCTGCGTGACGCTTTCCATGGAATCGGAAGCGGGCCACGGCAACTTCTTCGTCAGCATTTCATAGCAGGTGACGGAGTAGGAAAAGATGTCGATCCGCTGGTCCGTCGGAAGCCGCTTGATCAGCTCGGGTGCCATGTAGTTCGCGGTGCCGGTCCGGTTGCCGGGCTTCCGGAAATCGGGGGTGTTCGGGACCATCAGGCCGAAATCGATCAACTTCACCGTGTTATCGTTCGCCACGAGAATGTTGCGTGGACAGAGATCCCGGTGAATCCAGTCGTTCATGTGCAGGTAGTTGATCGCTTCGCCCAGCTGCACACAGTAGGACAGGCAGTAGGACTTCATGCGGTCGTTCTGCGCATCGACGAGATACGTCAGGCTCACGCCGTCGACGTACTCCATCACCAGATACTGCTCATCGTGAGTGGTGATGCCATGTTCCAGCGTGCGAACGACGTTGTCGTGACTGAGCACCATCGCCATTTGCCCTTCGGAAGGTCGATTGAGACCGACGAAGCGTTGCTCCAGCTTGAGCGTTTTTTCCTTGTCGAGCACTTTGACGGCGACGGTCCGGCCGGTCTTCCGGTCGATCGATTTCCAGACCTTGGACATGCTTCCCTGGCCGAGACGGTTCATCAGCTGAAACCGCTCTTCGATGTCGACCTTCGGCGTCTTCTGAAACAATCTCTTGAAGAAGTTCATGGTGCTGCCCTCGCGGAGACGCGGTGCGGGCTGGAACAGCCCTTGGCGAGTGTACGTCCGTGGAGACATTGTGAAGAGTCGAGCCGGCTTTGTCACCGCAGCAACGGCACCGGGGCGGTGTTCCCGATCCTCGCATAGTCGAGCGAATCCGTTTGCATTGTGCGGAGCGCGGAGTTTCGCCCGCAATTCGCGATCGATGCCGGCAGGACGCACATTCGCGCAGACAGCACAGTGCCGTTCACCCGCGTGAAATCGGTGGCGACTCTGTTGCAGCCGGACGGGCGCCCGAACCGAGAGCGGCTTTCAGCCCGGCATTAATCCCGTTGCGGACGCTGGATCGCACAGTAGTCGATCAGCCGCGATACTTCGCTGCGCAGTTCTTCGCGCGAAACAATCCGGTCGACGAAGCCGTGAGCCAGCAGGAACTCACTGGTCTGGAAGCCCTCGGGGAGCGGCTGTTTGATCGTTTCGCGGACCACACGTGGTCCGGCGAAGCCGATCAGGGCCTTGGGCTCGGCCAGGATGACATCTCCCAGAGATGCGAAGCTGGCCGCCACGCCTCCCATGGTGGGGTTGGTCAGAATTGAGATGAACAGGCCCCCGACCTCGTGATAACGTCCGAGGGCTGCGGAAACCTTACCCATCTGCATGAGCGAGAAAATCCCCTCGTGCATACGGGCCCCGCCCCCGGATCCGCTGACGATCACCAGCGGCAGGCGAGTTTTGGTGGCTTCTTCGATGGCGCGGGTCAACTTCTCACCGACGACCGAACCCATGCTTCCCATGATGAAGGAAGAGTCAGTCAGTCCGAAGACGAGCGGACGGCCCCGCATGTAACCACGGCCGACCAGGCAGGCTTCGCTCAGTCCGGTCTTCTTCTGTTCTTCCTTGAGTCGATCGCGATAGGCGCGCTTGTCGGTGAAGGACAACGGGTCGAGCGGCTTGAGTTCCGTAAACCACTCTTCAAAGCTGTCGTCATCGAGCAACTGCTGAATACGTACTCGCGCGGGGACATAGAAATGATGTCCACACTCCGGGCACATCCGGAAGTTCTTTTCGAGATGCTTGCGGAAGATCGTGGCTGAGCAGGCATCGCATCGCAGCCACAGCCCTTCCGGCACACCCCGTTTTTTGCGTTGCGGTGAATTGTCATCTCCGCTCGGATCAACTTCAGCACCGGTTGAATTCATCGCTGGTCGCTTCTTGCGCGCGGACGTAGTGTCATTCGAGGGGATCAGCGACTCGGAGGGAGCAGCATTGATGTCCTGGCTCATAGTTCTCCATCACTCGCTTGCAGCTTCGCCCACGCATCCTGCCTGGTTCGGCGCATGCCGATGCAGCGAAGGCGGTTCCATCATGGAAACTCCGCGACTTATTGTCGAGTCCAGCTGGCAGTTTCCGGGGCTCCGACCGGATTTTCCAGACCCAGGCGTTCAATCCGCGAATGGGGAACGGAAAGTCCCTGCGGGCAGCAGAGTTGTGGACGTTCCCCCTTGAGAACCGAAGCAACGAGAGTTGCCAGCGGTTCACTGGCCACGACGGCATAATCCCCGCCGCGGCGCATCGGCTTTTTCAGGGCTCGAGCCACGCGGGTATGCGCTTCATCCAGAGTCTCGCCCAGGGGCGGACAGACCGATTCCGGTGCATCTTCCCATTGCCGGTAGACGCGAGGCTGCTTCTGGCGAATTTCGGCGAACGAAAGCCCCTGCCAGAGTCCCAGATCGAGGTTGCCGAGTTGATCGAGCACCTTGACGGGGATTTCCAGTTCTTCTCCAAGCAGCTGCGCCGAGGAGAGTGCCGGCTCTGTCGGAGAGGCGTAAATTGTGTCGATTTCACAGTCGCGCAGCTCTTCCACCATGCGCTCGACCTGTGCGGTCCCCTGTGCATTCAAAGGGAGGTTCAGAGTCCCCTGGACCCGATCCTGCAGATCGAAGTCCGTTTCACCCGGACGGATGACAAAGATTGACATTCAAGTGCCTTAAAGACCCGCCGGTGCTGTCCGAGCCTCTCTTGCCAGACGTTCCATTTCCTGAATGGCGGTCTGGTAACAGGGCTGGCCAAAGATCGAACTTCCGGCGACGAAGACTTCCGCACCCGCGGCCGAGACAGCGCCAATGGTCTTGGGACCAATGCCGCCGTCGACAGAGACCAGCGTGTCGGAACTGAACAGCTCGCGGACTTCTTTGACCTTGTCCGTTGAGCTGGGAATAAATGCCTGCCCCCCGAATCCGGGGTGCACGGTCATGACGAGGACGAGATCACACTCGCCCGCGCATTGGGAAATCGCCGACACCGGTGTGTCGGGATTGAGTGCAATTCCTGCGAGCCGGCCCGCATCGCGGATCCGGCGCAGCAGCGGCAGCGGGTCGCTGACCGCTTCGATATGAAACGTGATCCAGTCACAGCCGGCCCGGATGTAGTCGTCCAGGTATTTGGCCGGATCGGAAATCATCAGGTGTGCCTCAAACACCAGATTGGTGCAGGGGCGATAGCTCTCGATCACCAGCGCCCCGTAGGACAGATTGGGCACGAAGTGCCCGTCCATCACATCGAGGTGCAGCAGTTGGGCACCCGCTTTTTCCAGCGCATGCGCTTCCCGCTCGAGATTGCTGAAATCGCACTTCAGCATCGAGGGGGCGATGAGAGGAGAAGCGGGACGCAAGTTGCGTTCAACCATATCAATTCATCAGCGAGCGGAACACATGAAGTCCTCACCGAAACGGGAGAGTTCGCCTTCATGTAAAAATCCGCAGCCGTGATGACTCACGACTGCGGCTGGAAGCATCATACCCAACAGATTTACAGCTTTGCCAGTTTGGCGATCAGGTCAGCGGTCCGGTTGGAGTAACCGTACTCATTGTCGTACCAGCTGAGGACCTTCAGCAGATTGCCGCCGATGACCTGAGTCCAGGCCCCTGCGAAGATGCTGCTGTGAGGATTCCCGATAATGTCGGACGAAACGATCGGGTCTTCGGTGTATTCCAGAATCCCCTTGAGCGGGCCATTAGCGGCTGCCTGAATCGCTTCGTTCACGTCCTTGGCGGTGAGATCTTTTTTCATCACAGCCACGAGGTCGGTCACGCTGCCGGCCGGAACCGGAACCCGCAGCGAAATGCCCGTCAGCTTGCCGTTGAGATCCGGCAGCACTTCACCGACAGCCTTCGCAGCACCGGTGGAGGTGGGAATGATGTTCAGAGCTGCGGCACGGGCACGGTAGGAATCGCTGTGAATCTGATCCGACACGCGCTGATCGTTCGTGTAGGCGTGCACGGTGGTCATCAGACCCTTTTCGATGCCGAAGGTCTCGTTGAGCACCTTGGCCATCGGAGCCAGGCAGTTTGTGGTGCAGCTGGCGTTGGAAACGCACTTGTGCTCGGGCTTGAGGTCCTTGTCGTTGACCCCCATCACCACGGTCAGGTCCGGCTTGTCCTTGGCGGGAGCGGAGAGCACCACCTTGGAGGCACCCGCTTCGAGGTGGCTGTCATAGCCCGGCTTGTCGCCCGTGGCACGACCGGTGAAGAAACCGGTTGACTCGAGGGCGACCTGCACGCCCATCGCCTTCCAGGGGAGCTTGCGCGGGTCCTTCTCGGCGACGACCTTGATCTTCTTGCCGTTCACGACCAGTGAGTCACCATCGGCCTTGACTTCCCCGGGAAACCGGCCCTGAACACTGTCATACTTCAGCAGCATGGCCAGAGCCTTGGGGTCGCTGAGATCATTGATCGCAACGATGTTGAACTCTTCCGGGCGAGCTGCCATGGCTCGGAAAGAGATCCGTCCAATACGTCCAAAACCGTTAATACCAACAGTAACCGCCACGAGTTTCGCCTCCGGGCTATAAGAATGTCTACTTGAGCGAGGGATTGTATCGGTGCTCATGTTCCCCCTCAACTGAAAGCGGTGAAATGTCGACACCCGCTGCCAGCCGTGGGAATGGGAGCGGGATATTCCCAACGCTCCCGAGAACGCTGCCCTCTACCATAACTGTCTCAGGTGCTTTTCATTGTGACGATTCTGCCCAGCATTCATGGGCGTCCAAAGCGAATCAAATCAAAACTGACGCATGTCGCGCATTCAGTGGAAAGACACCTGATTTTGTAATTCCTGCGGGGGCGCCTCCAGTGGTGTGGATCAGTCAGTCCCGAGACTGATCGGCGAAAATTGATGAATTTGCACCGTTGGTGAAATGTTCGGTTCTTGACGGTTTCGCAGGCTGTCGATAAAACTCGTGGATCTCATGGGTTGCGTGGGCAACGCCGTAGAGACAATGACTGCCATTCACAAGGAGCTTGCAATCGATAGGTCGCGTCGGGGACCGGAGCAGAATGCCAACCAGCATCGCATTAACGATCAGATACGCATTCCCCAGGTCCGTGTAGTGAATCATGACGGGGAAATGCTAGGGGTTCTGCCGACGCCGCAGGCGATGCAGATCGCGTATGAAGCCGGTCTTGACCTGGTCGAAGTGGCGCCGAACGAGCGTCCACCGGTCTGCCGTATTCTCGATTACGGCAAGTTCAAATACGAGCAGAAACGGAAGCAGGCGAAAAGCGCCAAGGCACACCAGGTTCAGCTCAAAGAAATTCGTCTTCGTCCGAAGATCGGCGATCACGACGTCGAATTCAAGATGAAACAGGCCCGGCAGTTTCTGTCGGAGCACGACAAGGTCAAGCTGAACATCCAGTTCCGCGGGCGTGAGAATGCTCACCACGAGCTGGGGCGCGACATTCTTCAGAATATCATCAACTCGCTCGAAGACGTCGCGAAGGTGGAGAAACCACCCGGGATGGAAGGAGGACGCAATATGACAGCCGTCCTCACTCCGAAGGCCTGATTGCTTCCACCGGAACGGCCCATCGCCACTGGTGGCAATCGTGTGGCCATTGCGGGAGACCTGCCCACCGGCTTTGTCTCCCGTTTTGTGTTTTCTGGCGTCAGGTCCTGTGCCCAGTCCCGAATGCTGCCCCGGATTGCAGCGGCTGACGCGACTCGGCGGAAATTGACAGTTTTACAATTGAGAGCCCAGTTTCGCCGCCAATTTCCGGCTGAAATCTGGGCTAAATCGGGGCCAGTGGGCATTTTCCTGCGTTGGAGACTGGAACTCACTGGAATATTTTGCCTAAAATCGTCGCTTCGTTTTTTCGCGAAGACTACATGGTGGAACAATGCCCAAGGCGAAGACACACAAAGGGATTTCAAAGCGGTTCAAGATGACGGGCTCAGGCAAGAAGGCCAAGCACCGCAGCGCGAACCGGGGTCACATTCTGGGCAAGAAGACCGCTAAGCGGAAACGCCAGCTGCGTGCCACGGGAATCGTCTGCGGCGCCAACGCCCGGATGGTCCTCGAAGCAGTGCGCCCCAGCCTGTAATTCGCCCGTTTGTTCCTCCCCAGATCGCTTTAAAACATACATTGGCGGTTTTCCCGGCGCGATCGCCGTTGAGCTGCCTGTCAGGAAGATAGAGTCATGCGAGTTTCTTACGGTGCAGCGAGACGCAAGAAGAAGAACCGGATCTTCCGGGAAGCCAAGGGCAACTGGGGCGGCCGCAGCCGTCTCTGGCGCACAGTTCAGGAAACGGTCATCCGGGCACGGGCCTATGCCTTCCGCGATCGACGCGCCAAGAAGCGTGAGTTCCGCGCTCTCTGGATCACCCGTATCAGCGCTGCCTGCCTGAGCCGCGGACTGCGTTATTCCGAGCTGATTCACGGTCTGGAACAGGCCGGCATCACTCTGAACCGCAAAATGCTCAGCGAAATCGCGGTCTTCAACCCCGCCGTCTTCGATGAAATTGCGGAAGCCGCCAAGGCTGCACTGAAGAAGTAAGCAATCAGCCGACCATCTCGCCCAGTCTGGGAGGATCGGTTTACTGAGTCAAACAGAAGGCCCCTTGCCGATGCAAGCGGGCCTTTTTTCAATTCACGGGCCGACTTCGTTTGCCGCCCTCGGCAGGTTGCCACCCCGAACCGCGCTGCAATGACGTCTGCGAGTCCTGGGGCGTGCGGGGCGGATCTCCTCTCTGGGGCTGGGCAGCGCGATTGCTGTTAGGCGACGCAGCTTTCCGCTGGCCGCGGGCTCGCCAACCTTTGGCTACCTGCTTTACAAGCCGGGTTGCGGCCGTGAGGTCGGTGTCTCTGCTGCCGTTTTCACGACGGTAACCAGCAGACGGGCAAGTCGCGCCGCGACGGCTGTGGATTGCTCCCGCAGCTTCCAGAGATCCTTGACGCAGCTGGGGCGTTTCAACAGAGATGCCACGAGGGCTCCGGCACGGATCGAACCTTTCGGCCCGAGAATCGCGAGCACCTCGCGAGGGAGATCCTCGGAGAGATCGTCGCTGATTCCGCGAATCGCCATAAAACGGGTCGGCCGTTCCCGGCAGACCTGTGCCACCGCCAGCGATTCCATGTCGACCGCAATGGCCCCGCTCTGCTGTGCCAGTCCCTTTTTTTCGTCGACCTCCCGGACGATGTGATCCACGGAGCAGAGTCTGCCGACGTGCAACCCCTGTCGAGGATTGGGTTGCAGTTTCACGTCAATGTCGAGCTGAGTGCTCTGGCTGGCATCTGTGAGGCTGGTGCCGACTACCAGGTCCCCACGACGCAGATCTTCTGTGAGCGCCCCGGAAAACCCGACGGAGAAAATCCATTCCGGGTGAAAGGCGTCGATCAGCGCATTGGTAGCACGGCGGGCGCGAGACAGCCCTGCCCCTCCTTCGACAACGCAGATCCGGATGTCATCGAGCCGACAGCCGCGGAATTTGAATCCATTGCCAGACTGCGTTCGCAGCTGTTCGCAGTGCTGCAGGAAAGGGGCGATCTCCAGGTTCAGCGCACAGACGATTCCGATGGAAACGGAGAAGGATGGCTCGGTCACGGAAGCGGTTTCCTGCGTCAGATCGTGGGTTGGGAGGGAGTTTCGGAGTGATTGCCGTCCGCGGCGTCCCAGAACTCGATCCGTTGACAGAGTAGTTCAATCGCGTCGCGGCGCTCAAGAAATCGGGAGAACCGCTGATAGCTGTCTGCCGACAGTCGTACAGAGGCCTTTGCGGTCGAATTGGTCGGTGTGGGTTCGGAAGCTTCGGGAAGTATCGACGTCACGAACGGAGCGAAGAAGTTCAGCGCCTGGGCACCCAGCACATTGAGCGGCCGCGACATCTCCAGAAACATGAGTGCCGGTGGAGCCATCTGCCGCCGGACGACCTCGCGGGCGAGGGCGTCGACGATCTGCAGGTCCTCTTTGGTCGGAGGCGTTCCCTGATCCAGGGCAAAAGCGTGTTGCCACCATTGTCGCAAGGACATCTTACAGGCCACGGATCGGGGATGGGAAAACAGGAAAAGCAGGCTCGTCGACCGGGGTGCATGGTACCGTAAAGTGAGTCGGGGCGTCATCTCCCGGTGATTTCCGTCGTTCCCCCTGCCCGGACAGTCCCCCCCCCCCGGAAAACTGGTTTTCAGGATGGCGGGAGGAATCGCCGCTCCCCTATAATCCGGGCGTGTCGGTTGTCCGCTGCGGCACCTGGCACCTACGAATGAGGTGAGCCTTGAATCAGATCACGGTCAGGGCACCGGCTTCCCGAAACTCGGTGGGAATCGAGCGAGATCGGATTGCCCAAGGGTTCGAGAGAAAGGAATCTCAGATGGGACGTTCGTCACGTTCCGCGATTTCCGGAACAGCGAAAGCGGTTGGCCCCTTCGATTTTACTCAGGCCATTTCCCGGCTGTGCATCGATATCTGCGACCGCCACGAAGCGTTTCAGCATATCGATGTCTCCCGCATTGCCATCTGCTTCACCCAGGCCCGCTCCCGTGTCCTGCATGGCCTGCAGGCCAAGCTGACACCGATGCGGTTTGAAAAGGGGATGCTGACCTGTGTCCGACGAGGCCGCCAGTGGACCGTGCAGCGGCTGTTCGTCGGTCAGCGGGAAATGCTCTACATCCTGACGTTCTACCTCCCCCGTTTTCTCGATCAGAGCTTCTCGGAAAAATTCATCACCATTCTGCACGAGCTGTATCACATCAGCCCCCGATTTGATGGTGACATCCGGCGTTTTGACGGCCGCTATCATGTCCACTCTTCGAGCCAGCAGGACTATGACGGCCAGATGGATATCTACGCCCGCGAGTATCTCGCCAGTGGTCCCCCTCCGGAGCTGTACGAGTTTCTCAAGGTTGATTTCCGGCAGATTCTTCGCCAGCACGGCGGCGTGGTCGGCCTGCAGGTCCCGATCCCCAAGCTGATCCCGATCGAGCAGTCACGCACCGCCTGAGCGTTGAGTCCGCGGGGGAGTTTCTCGCAAGCGGCGCGGCGTCCGCTACAATCCGGTTGATGAATGCCCTTGCTGCGATCCTGCGGACCCTGCTGACGTCCCCCGACCTGTCCGGTTACGACCCGATGGTGCTGCGCTCGGATGCCGACTGGCAGTTCGCAGTGGAACGGATCACACTGCGAATCCGCTGGTTCGGCTTGATGGTCGGCTATCTGCTGGTCAATTTTTTCAGCCCCAGCGAGCATCGTCCGTATCTCAATGCCATCCTGACACTGGGCGCGCTCTATGCGCTGTTTGATCTGGTCTGGCACTGGCGGGGCGAAGTCTTTCTCAGCGATGTGCCGCTTCTGACTTCGCTGATGGAAGCCATCTTTATCGGCGCGCTCTGCTTCTTCGATCGCGGACTCGACAGCTCCTTCCGGTACTACTACTTCCTGTCGCTGCTCGTTTGTGCGATCCGGTATTCGCCGACGGTGACGTACTCCACCTTTGCGCTCCATGCCGCCAGCTATTCGATTCTGGCGGTCATTCAGCGGGTGAAGACACGCGACGAAGCGGAGACCCTGATCCTGATGCTGGTCTTCATGGGATGGGTCACCTGGGCCAGCACCGCCCTGACGCTGCTGCTGCGGCAAACTGGGCAGAAGCTCTCGCGTCTCAACCAGGAACTGGAAGGTCGGATCGAACGTCGCACGCGGGCGCTCCAGCAGTCACAAGCCTTGCTGGTGCAGCATGAAAAGCAGGCGGCTTTCGGACTCCTGGCCGCCGGGATCGCGCACGAGGTGGGGAATCCGCTCGCGGCGATCAGCTCGCTGGTGCAACTGATGAACCGTAAGAAGCTCGACCCGCAAATGCACGAGCGACTCGGGCTGATCGATGAACAGCTGTTGCGCATTCAGCGAACGTTGCGGGAGCTGATCGAATTTTCACGTCCCAGCAACAGCGCCACGTCCCGCTTCGATGTGCACGATGTCATCCGCAACGCTCTGGAAATTGCGAAGTACTACAAGCGGAAAAAAGGGAAGACGATTGTCACCAACTTCATGGACCACCCTCCCACGGTGACCGCCATCCGTGACCAGATTCTGCAGGTCTTTCTGAACCTGATTCTGAACGCGATGGATGCCACCGAAGAAGGAGGTGTGATCGAGATTTCGACAGAACGGCGGGCGGACTGGCTGCACGTTATCGTCCGCGATAACGGTCACGGAATTCCTGAAGAAGATCAGCAGAGCCTGTTCGCTCCCTACTTCACCAAGAAGGCGACGGGGACAGGACTGGGATTGTTCGTTTGTCGAAATATCGTCGGGGCGGCGCGGGGAACGATTCAGCTGACCCGCTCTGTCCCCGGCGAAACGGTTTTCGAGGTGCTGCTTCCCTGCGAGCCCCCCGTGACGGTCAGCGTCGCGGAATCGTCTTCGGGTTCGCCGGCACTCCCCGCCTGAGGCGGTGGGCCTCCGTGAGGCTGATTTGAGACGCCGCGGCCTGTTCTCCCAAGGGTTTCCACTCGGCCAATAGCGATGAAGAAAAAACATCTCGCTTTCTGCTTTTCTGCCACTTGAACCCGGCCGACGGGCGCCTATATCTATTCATTGCCGCTGCCGTGTTAGCCCGCACTGGCAGCGAAGCCATCAGCCGCCGGAATCAGCCCGTTCCGGCGGCTCTCTTTTTGCGCGGACAGTCCGGTCAATTGTCGAACGGCAAAACACTCGCAATCATGTCTCCGGTTACGGGAGTCCGGCTCGACGGCTCCCGGCAGAGCGTCTCGATCTCCGCGAGTGAATCCCCTCCGGAGCTGCTTTTGTCTCAGCTGACCGGAAGTCTCTTTGCATGTCCGACCTCCCCCAGATTGCCACCTCCGAAGCTATTCACAGCCCCGGGCTGGTGTTGTTCCGTGATCGCGTGCAACACAACATCAGTGCCATGATCGCTCTGGCTGGCCGGCCTGATCGACTTCGGCCCCACTGCAAGACCCACAAGATGTCGGCCATTGTCTCCCTGCTGCTGCAGGCGGGGGTCACCCGCCATAAAGCCGCTACGATCGCGGAAGCCGAGATGCTGGCAATGGCCGGAGTCCAGGACATTGTTCTCGCCTACAATCTCGTCGGCCCGAACATCGAACGGGCAGTCCGTTTTCGGCAGGTCTACCCCGACGTCGATTTGACAGTCACGGCCGACGATGTGACGGTCGCTTCGCAGTTGGGGAACGCGATGGCGGCGGCTGGACTGACAATCGGAGTCCTGCTCGATCTGAATCCCGGGCTGAATCGCACCGGACGATTGATCAATGAGGAAGCCGCGGCGATGTATCGGGCACTCGCGGAGACTCCCGGACTGGTGCCAGCCGGTTTTCACCTTTACGACGGCCACCGGACACAGATTGCGCCCGAGGAACGACGGGCAGCCATTCGGGAATCGTGGGATGCGGTGGTGGCCTTGCGTCAGCAACTCCTCAAGTCGGGGCTGCCGGTCGATCGCGTTCTCTGTGGAGGCAGCCCGACATTCCCGCTTTATGCGGAACTGAATGAGCCGTTCATCGAACTCTGTCCGGGAACGGTGGTCTTGCATGACAGCGGTTACAGTGCCTATGGAGATCTCTCTCCGTTTCAGCCCGCAGCCATGATCCTCACACGGGTCATCAGTCGACCGGCTGAAAACATCGTGACCTTCGACGTCGGCACCAAGTCTGTGGCCTCGGATCCCCCGCTGGGAAATCGCCTGTATTTTCCCGCCCTTCCTGACTCAAAGCAGATCCGGCACAACGAAGAACATCTGGTCGTCGAGTCCCCCGCTGCTTCCCGTTTTCGTCCGGGAGACTGGACGTTGGCGATTCCCCGACATGTCTGTCCGACGATCGCGCTCCATCGCTTCGCAACGATCATCGAGAATGGCCAGATCGTGGACGAATGGCTGGTCACCGCTCGTGATCGCAAGCTAACGATCTGAAAGCCGCCTCCTGACCGTCTGGTGTTTCGGAGAAAATGAGAGCGGGTTGCTCTGCCGAGTCTCCGCGCAGCAGACGTTTCGTGTGCTGACAGGTTCGCCTTTTCGGGGTGGGAACGAGGCCGGAGCTTGACGGCTCGTCCCCTGCCCCTGTTGCTGTCGAGAGCTGATCAGGGCGGCTGAGTGCGAGGACCGCGCCTCCTCGCGAGCACTTTGAGATAGGGGGGAAAGTAGAGAGCCCGATGCGCGGCACTGTTCTCGGGAGCCCAGGCATCCGCGCGCAGCGGCTCTTGCAGATCTTCGATGACGAATCCACTGCGGCAGAGTTCCCCCAGCAGGGTGTCGAGCGAATGGACGTGCTCGATCATCTCTCCTTCCCGTTGGGGCAGCCCGAGACGATGAGTCGGTTGCAGCGTTCCTCCGGATACCGCACTCGTGGCGACAGAATATCCGGCGGCTGAGTTCCATTCTCCCGCCTGCAGAGAAGCGGGGGACTTATGCTGCGAAAGATACAATCCCCCCGGCTTGAGGGCGCGGGCCACCTCAACGTACATCGGCGCCAGCTCTTGAACGTAACAGGTGCTCACCGGCTGCAGCACCAGATCGAACGTCTGCGTCGGCAGGCACGAAAGGTCACGCAGGTCTCCCCGGCAGGTTTGCAGACTGAGGCCGTATCGACCGGCGATCTGCTCGTCGATTTCTAAGAGCTCTGCGCTGAAGTCGACCACGGTCACTCTTGCTCCGGCCTGTGCGTAGAGCGGCGCGTGAGTTCCCCCACCCGCAGCCAGACAGAGCATTTCCATCCCCTGCAGCGGGATCCCCTGCAGCCACGGGTCGAGAGCTGTCAGCAACAGATCCTCGGGAAGCGGCCGCCAAGGCTCCACCTGTGCAAATCGCGGATCACGTGCGCGACGGCCCCACGCTTCACGATTGATGTCAGCGTCTGCGGAGTTCGTCGGTCGACGTAACGGTAATGTCAGGACAAGCTGTTGCAGCGACGGTGCAGATGCCTGGGCCAATCGCCGACGGACCGCATCCAGCGGGGCATAGCAGAAATTCTGCAGTTGCACACGAGGTGAAACAGGCTCGTGCAACCCGGTCCAGCGGGCATCCCGGGTTCTGATCAGAAACTCTCCGAACCAGGCGCCATAGCAGGCGACGATCGATTCGATGTCGCCCGCGTCCCCCTGCAGCCGTTCCCGATCAAGGATCCGGTCGACGACTTCAACACTCTCTCCCGACAACGACACGCCATGTCGATCGCGGGCGTGAAACCCGGCCGCTTCGGCCAGTTGAGCCAATTGTTGAACAACGGTGGAGTCAACCGGAGAGAAAGTCATCTGCAAACAGTCTGCGGACCAGCGCCGTCCAATCACCTCCCCTTTTCGTGAGGAAGGCGAATTGTCCGGCTGCGGTTTGGGATGGTTGAAATCGCGAATCCCTTCCCCTGCTGCCCGGTATTCCGTCTGACAGGGGACTGGAAAGAGCAACCTGATTCAGTAGTCAGGATTTCTACGATAGCGGAAGGGATAACTCTTCACGATTGTCACCACGATTTCACCAAAGCGGCCCTCTTCCCGTTGCGCCACCGACACGGCGTCGCGCACGACGCATTCATCTTCCGGCTGCAGGCTGCGCCCGAGTGCATAGATCAGGAGATTCTGAACGAGCGTCCGCTGAAACGCCTCCTCCCGGTCGAGCAGCAGGTCCTTCAGTTCCTCGGGACCGGCAATCTTGCGGCCATCGGGCATTTCTCCGCCGGCATCAATTGGCTGCCCCGCTTCCTCGGTTCTCCAGCGGCCGACCGCATCATAATTTTCGAGGCTGAAGCCCATCGGATCGATGCGGGCGTGGCAGCTGGCGCATTCCGCATTTTGCCGATGCAGCTCCAGGCGTTCGCGCAAGGTGAGCGGTTTGTCTCCCGCGGCAGGCTCGCTGAGTTCCGGCACATCGGGAGGTGGGGGAGGTGGGGCATCGCCGAGAATCCGTCCGGCGATGTAGTTGCCCCGCCGGGGAATATTCGTTCGACCCGGATCAGACTGCGCCATCAGGACCGCAGCCGACGTCAGGACTCCTCCCCGGCGTCGGTCTGGCAGTGAGACGCGCTGCAGCTGGTTTCCCGCGACTTTCGGAACTCCGTACCACTTTGCCAGGGGTTCGTTGAGGAATGTGTAATCCGCATCGATGAGTTCACGGATCGGGCGATTCTGCTGCACGATCTCAGAGAGCTGCGCCTGCACCTCTCCCAGAACCGCATCACGGACTGCCTGACTGAATTCGGGAAACTCCTTGTCGTCGGGAACGTGCGTCGCCAGACGGCGCAGCTCCAGCCATTGCCCGAAGAAATTGTCGACCAGTCCCCGGCTGCGGGGATCCGCCAGCATGCGACGGGTCTGCTCTTCGAGCGTCGACAATTCACCGAGCTTTCCTTCAGCGGCCAGCTTCAGCAGAGTGTCATCCGGTGGTCGCGACCAGAGGAAGTAGCTGAGCCGCGAAGCGAGCTCATAATCATCGACCGGGTACGGCTCATTCTGATCGGGATGGACTGCTTCCAGCCGAACGAGGAAGCGGGGGGAAACGAGTACGGCGGTGATCAGATGCTCCAGCGCCTGATCCTGCGTCTCTCCGTGTTGAATCGCGACATCGTAGACGGTCAGCAGCCGGTCGAGGTACTCGCGCTCGATTGGTCGACGAAATGCCCGGGTTGCGAAACTCGAAATGACGCTTTCCGCTGTGGCTCGGGGTGCGGAGTCGACCGGGAGGCCAACCCGCAACGCCGGTGCCCATTCCGTACCGCCGCTTCCATCCGTATTGAGGAGTGCCTTCGCGACCTGCTGCGCTGCACGGTGATACTGTTCCACCTGCACGGGGGAGAGCATCAGCGTTTCGCCGATGCAGTCAAATCCATAACTGCTGGGATCGGGAGAAAAGCCCACTGTGGGATCAATGTCGAGGCCTGTCAGATCGCGGATCGTATTGCGGTATTCCACATTATTCAGTCGACGAAACGGCGGGGGCCCGGGATCCTGCACGGTCGAGCAGTCGATGCTGTCGAACAGCTGCGTCAGGAAATCGATGAGATGCTGCCGATCCTCTTCTTTGAGATCCGATTCGTCGGGTGGCGGCATGGAACCGTTGCGAAGCATCTCACGAGCTTTCTCCCAGGTCTGCCGATGGGTCAGCATCAGGCGCGGATTGACGTCCTGAGCCAGATTGATTCCACCTTCGGTCTGATTGGCATCATGGCAGCGCAGGCAGTTCTTTCTCACCAGCGCTGCGATATTCCGGTCCCAGGAGAGCGGGTCGAGATGCTTTCCCTGCTGGGCCGGCAGGGTGCCTGGCGAGAGGCTGCCGATCAAACCCCAGAGCATCAACAGCAGCAATGTGCGATCAGGAGCGGGTTTCAAAAGGAGTTGCAAGTTCTTTCTCAGCATCGGGAGGGCCAGTAAGGTGCTGCTGAATTCGATAACAGTTTCCAGCATCGAGCGACGCCCACGTATTGCGTTCTTGAGCGTTACGGCAAGCCGGGCCAGGTTGCTCCGCTCTCTTCGATGAGGCGACCGACACCCGGATCGATGGAAGTCTTACAGTGCGGCCGGCAGACTGTGACTGGCTTCAGCTCCCCAGATTTCCCAGGAGTCCGGTACTGTCACCAAAGGAGGTTTGAGGAACTCCGACCTTCTGCAGCATCTCCAGATAGAGATTGCAGATGGGAGTCTTTTTGTCGTAGGCCAGATGACGTCCCCCCTGGACCGCGCCCCCTGCTCCCCCCGCGACGATCACAGGCAGATTGTCGTGGTTGTGCCGGTTGCCGTCACTGATCCCCGATCCGTAGCAGAAGATCACGTTGTCGAGCAGGGTCCCCTCCCCTTCGCGAATCCCCGCCATCCGCTGCAGCATCCGTGAAAACAGTTCCATGTGATGCGTGTTGATCTTCGAAAGCAGCTCCAGCTTGTCTGCTTTGGAGCCATGATGGGAGGTCGAGTGATGTCCAGCACGAACGCCGATTTCCGGATAGGATCGTCCTGATTTTTCGATTGAGAACATGAAGCTGGCGACGCGCGTCGTGTCTGTCTGAAACGCCAACGTCAGAATATCGAGCATCAGATTGACGTGCTCAGAGTAGAGTGACGGGATCCCGTGACCGTCCGGCAGGACGAGACGAGGAAGTGTCGGATCGTCCGCAGTTGCCAGTGGATCATCGGCAAACGAATCCTGATGATGCGAGTGCTGATCGCGGCTGGCAAATGCGACCCGGCGTTCGATGCTGCGGACACCGTCGAGGTATTCCTCCATCTTGCGGCGGTCGTCATAACCCAGCTTTCGCTGCAGCGCCCGGGCATCTTCCTGCACCAGGTCCAGAACGCTGGCCTCCACGGGATTAGTGGGTGCGGCTGCTGACTGTTCGGGGGCATCCCAGTTGGGCTGCTTCAAAGGTCGACCACGAAACAGTCGGTCGTAGAGCTGCTTGGGATTCAGTTCCAGCGCTGCCGGCGTCGTTTTACTGCGCCAGGAGATATGGGTCATGTACGTGCCGCTGTAGCCATGATCACCCCGGTAGCCGACATCGATTCCCAGGGCGAGCGAATCGACCGGGGTTTTCAATCCCAGTTCACGGGCCGCCAGCTGATCCACAGAGATCCCGCCAACCTCAGGAACCTCGGAGTGCTTGCATTTTTGTCCGACAAGATAGCCCCCGCCTGCCGGCTCATGCCCCGCCGCTTTCGACTCACAGTGCTCCGCAGCCAGATCGCTGAGGACCAGGACCCGGTCCTTCACCGGTTCGAGCGGTTGCAGCGTGCGGGGGAGTTCGGACAAGGCCCCAGTCTCTTTCGGTTTCCAGTCCGCCATGTTCACGCCGTTGGGGACATAAAAGAATCCCATGCGAACGGGAGGCCCGGCCATTTCTTTGCCCCAGGCCAGGGGGGCGGACATCGCTTCCAGCCAGGGGAGCGCGACAGCTGCGCCAACACCACGTAACAGCGTGCGACGGGAAATGCGGACTGATTTCACCATAGCCGTCGATCCTGATTGTCTGAAGGCAGGGGGATGACCTTTGTCGTGCGAGAGGCCGCACGAAATTCTTATAGGCGAGTCGTCTTGAGGCAGGTGGTGCGAGGTCGGGGTTCCCACCGGGGCGCGGATTCAATGTTTCGCGTTGGGTTCGGTGAACCGTCTCAAACTATCATCGATGCAGAGATCCATTGCAATTCCAGCCGAAGCGGCGAGCTGACAGTCTTCAGCTGGCTGTCACCTCACAACTCTGTCGGGCAACATCATGCATTCTCTGTTGCGGATCATATATTATCCGGGAAAATTCCAGAAACAACAGTAAAGTGCCAGAACAAGCAGACCGGCTGCCACGCCGTCTCCCGTCGTCAGTTCCCCACTGCGGGAGTGCCGACGCAGGTAGCCCAGGACGGCACCCGTCGGGCAGCCGTACTGGCAGTATCCCATCGGCAGGAACAGCGAGAGCAGAAGCCCGGTGAGCGCCACTGCTGTTGTCGCAACACCTGCGGTGCGGACGAGATACGCATCAAACGGTTCGATGTCGACGAGGCTGATCGACCAACCCAGTAGCGGCGTTGCAACAACGATGGCAAGCAGTAACGGTCGCAGGCCGTGCAGAATCGTGATCAGCCAGCGCGGGCGGTGCTGGAGTTTCCATCGGCGCGGCAGTAACTGCTGGGCAGCACCATGCGGGCAGATGTGATCGCAATAGATGTTCACTCCCGAAACGATCGGCAGCGCCACCGCCGCTGCTGCCAGGCAGACCAGTCCCAGGGCGTTTGTCCAGGGGATGCCATTGCGTGCCCAGCCGACAAACATCGCCATCGAGAGCAGGTCGCCGTTGATGAACCCCATGACGCCGATCAGGGCCACCTGGTAAATCCGACGAAGGACTGTGAACTGTCGCCAACGGGTCAGCCCCAGCAATAGCCCCAGTGCAAGAAACGTGAGAGTCGTCGCCACCCGCCAGCGCATCACCCGATGCCGGCTCTGCTCCTGAATCTGCCGGGCCTGTCGATCGGTCACGGTTCGGGCTGCCAGCAACAACCCCTCCGCAATGGTCTGGCTGCTCATTGTCGCGCCGGAGACACCTTCGACCTCGCCCGGGTTCAAGGGCTTCTTGGCAAGTTCCTCAATCGTCAATCCCCGGAACAGACGGGAGAAGTACTTGTCGTCGCGGACCGAGTCGATGTAAGGGCTGTTTTCGAAACTCTCCTTGACGATCAGTCCCCGGATTTCTCCCGCGAGTGTCGTCCCCAGAAAGGCCCTTGTCGGCCCCTGATAGCCGACGAAATTATCCGCCGCGGGAGAGTTCGAAAGCAGATACCCCAGCGCTTCGCCCTGAACATCTTCGACCAGCCAGAGCTCCGGCGTATAGGGGACACGTTGCAGTCTCGCAGCCTCAGGAAAGATGCGCTGGGCGTCGCCAACGGTGTACTCTTCCGGAAACTTCAGTGATCCTCCCTGATGCCCCAAACGGGATTGAATTCCCTGCAGGATGGCGAGGCTGGTCAACGTCGCCCCAGTGACCGCGTCCACGTGCGTGGCGGCGGCTTCCTCCGCCGTTCGCCCATTGAGTGCCTGTAAAAACTTCGGATCCTGGCGGATCTGTCCGACATGTTCGCGCGTGTCACCGCTCGACAGAATCGCCAGACCGACAATCTTTCCGGCGACATCGAAGCCGAGCAGCAGATTGGTCGGTCCGGAAAAGCCGAGGAATTTTTCCGCTTCCGGGAAGGTCTGCAGGACCGAGCCGAGCAGCTGATCGCCCGCGCGGACGACCCGTCCTCCCTGCGCATCGGCCTCGCCCAGCGCTGTGGCCGTCGGAAACAATGCCTGGACGTCGCTCAGGGAAACGGCATCCAAGCCGGCAGCCCGCTGATTCTGCAGCATCCTCTGCTGTTGCCAGGCCATCATCAGCAGAATGAGCGCCAACAGGCCGACCCGTCCGCAATGCACCAGCGCTCCCCGGACTGATCCGCCGGAGCGGAACAGCCGAGCGAACGCGGGGCGCTCCTGGTCAGACGTCCGGCTCAATCGTCAGTTCTGCGTGAGGATCTGAATCGCATCGGCGTGGGCCATTCCCTGAGCTTTCTCGGTTCCGATCTTCACGGTGACGAAATCGCCCGCCTGAACGGAATAGCTTCCCAGCGGACTGAAAATCTCAGCCGCATCGAGCGGACGGGACATGTCGACCCGAACTGTGGTCGGCTTCCCGGCGACGGTGACAATGACGGGAACGGACTTTCCCCGATTCGGGTGCGGGACATAAGCCAGACCGATTTTTACGGTCTGTGTCTTGTCGGCCGTCCATTCAAATGTCGCGACGGCGCCGCTGTCCGATCGGGCGTAGACATAGTCGTTTCCGACGAATGGCTTCAGTCCTTCTCCCGTTTTCCATTCTCCCGTGAGTTTGGCCTGACGGTTATCGATCACGATACCGGGCAACTTCCGCGAATCGAGTCCACGCGGTGGGCCGGAACTGGTCGCCAGCTCCTGCGCATCGGCCGGAATGGTGACTTTGTCGTTCACAGTCGGGCGATAGGCTTTGCCGGGCAGCTTCAGCAGCTCTTCCATCTCCGGCCAGTAACGAGTGTAGATTTCGCGCGGCTCACAGCTGTAGATCTTGCAAAGGCTGGCTGCTTTACCGACGACTTCCCCCATCATGCCGCAGGTCTTCATCACCCGGACGGTTCCGAGGGCCTCGTGCGTCACACTGATGCAGCGGCCCGCCATGAACAGATTAGGGACGTTGCGGGAATAGAAGCAGCGGTAGGGAACCGGATAACCAAACTCGCGGTCGATCCGGCGATCGAACTGGGCGACGGAGATGAACGGATTTTCCGGGTATTTCACCGCGTACTGCTGTTTGGGATAGTGCAAATCGATCGACCAGGTGCTGGGAACGCAGCCATCTGGAAAATCGCGTTTGGTGACAACATCTTCCTGCGTCAGGATGACGTCACCCAGCAGGCGACGCGATTCGCGGGGACCGCCGATGTAGGCGATCCAGGTGAGGACCGCTTTTTTGTGGTCGGCGGCACCGTCGCGATTCTTCATCGCGTTAAACGCTCCATAGACTGCGCGGAGATTCCAGTCCCGAATCCCCTCAGCATCTCCGAGCGGATCCTTGTCGAAGCCGCTTTCCCAGAACCACTCGCCGTGATGATTTTTCGGGTACGGGAAATCGTCCATGGAAAGATCGAGTGCCCATGGGGTCTCAGGAAACGGAACGTCCTGATCGACTTCGTCCCAGGCCCACATGTTGCTCATTCCCATGCGCCCCTTTTCGCTCATGTCGAAATCGGCCTGGGCGAGCGCACCGAGCATGCCGTGGCCGGTCGCATCGCAGTAAAGGGTTCCCGTGAATTTCACTTCACCGCCGGTGCGGGTGTCGTGCGCGTAGACGGCGGCAATCCGCCCCTGATCAAGGTCGACCCGATGGGCATGGTGATTCAGGAAGAGGTCGATATTCTTCTCCGCCCGCACCACTTCTTCTTTGAGTTCATCTCCGAACTCTTCCGCAGCCCCGGGGGACTTGCTGGCTTTGTCCGCGAACTCCTCCACAATCTCGCCAATCCGCGGATATTTTCCACGTCGAATCAGTCCCTGAGCCCAGACCCGGACTTCACTCGACCCATTTCCCCCCAGCACGGGACGATCCTGGATCAGTGCCACCTTGCAGCCCATGCGGGCTCCGGAAATGGCGGCACCCAGGCCGGAATAACCGCCACCGACCACAATCAGATCGTATCCGGAACGGATGGACGGCTCTTCGGGAAGTCGCAGCTGAGTACGTCGCCAACTGGACAGAGCTGCGTCATTGGGAGGTGAGGTCGATTCTGTGGTGAGCACGATGGCATCACAGCGTCCTTCGAACCCGGTCAGGTCGTGCAGTTCCAGCCTGGTTTTCCCGGCGGGGAGGTCGATTGAACCACCCGCTTGCCAGTGCCAGTCGGCGCCTTCGGTACCAAATGTTGTCGGAAGTGGCTTCCCGTCCACGCGAAGTTGAAACTTCCCGGGGCTTCCCTCGGCCTTCCAGCGGGCGACCCAATCCTTTGTCCGGACGAAGACCCGATAAGTTCCGGCGCTGGGAACGTCGATTTCCGTGGTGGCATCCTCCACAGGCTTCCCGAGCCCATGTGCGAGGAGATACGGGGAGCCAATGGTATTGATAAACTGGGTGTCGAGAGACCAGCCTCCGGGATGCGAAAAGCTTTCCGCCTCTACCAGAATGGTTTCGGCTTGAACGCTGGCCGACGCCAGCAGCCCCCATAACAGACACGCAGTCCCAGTCTGACGCAAAATCGTTCGCAGCATTTTCGATTCTCGATTCAGGTTCGTTCGGTGACGCGTCTCCTATCCTTGAAGATGCGTCATTCGGATCGGTCGGTGCGCACGCCGCACTGAATCACGACTTTTCCCCATCGTCGTGAATGAGTGTCCGAATTCCAAGCCAGTCGGCAGGGTTCGGCGCCGGGGAGCCAGGGGAATCGTCCGACCCCTCGCGCAGAATGACCGTCGAAAAGGACTACCCCCGAGTGTCGTGTCTCACGCAGATTGGCTCTTATTCAGAGTCTTCCTTTCCCGGCTGACTTTTTCGAGGATATCTTCGGCTTTTTTTGTGCAGACAGCAGACAAGGATTTCGGCTTCACATTGTGATCGTCGATGGACGACCGGAGGGCTGCTTGCAGTGGCTCCACCCTTTGAAAGGCGCCGTTGCGAATCCGGTTCTGCGTGATGCACCGACACCACCGTTCCATCACATTCAGCCAGCAACTTCTGGTCGGGATGAGGATGGATGTGGAAGAGCTTGTGTGCCGCTTCAACCAGGTCCCGATCTTGGGATGTTTCGCAGCCCGTTGAAGTTGACAGGATTTTGACTTGTCGGGGTATGAATGGGCGTTGCGGGGTGGATTTCCAGTCGAGGGACTGGATCGACGCTTAAAGAGTTGTTTTTGCCGTCAGTGAGCGCAGCCAGCTTCTCAGAGCGGTCCAGAGCAGAATGCAGGTTCTCCAGAGTGCCAGCACAGCCCCGAGTCCGCCCTGCAGGTGTCTCGGCTTGCCGATGCCGAACGCTATGAGCAGCAGGAGGCCCAGGTTCCTCGCAGCGACGACGATCTGGTAGCGCTTGTTGACCTTCTCAAGACCTCGCAGCCAGGTGCGTCTCGCTCCGCCAGTATCACATTTCGCTGGGCGTTCACCACGCTTTCAATGAGTGTTCCCGCGTCACTCTGCGTCCCCTGGTACACGGTGGCGGAGAGAACGATTTCGTTCTCGAGGTCGACGACATGTTCGGCTTTGTAACCCAGATGGGTGCGGCCATCCTTCATCTTGATGATGCAGGCATCCGGATCGCTGGGAGATTCTCAGTCCTCGTTGGAAACCTTCTTCTTCCCGTGTTGCGAGTCGATCCCTTCGAAGTAACCCACCAGCAGCATGCGGAAGGACACACCCGGCGGTATCGACAGCCGGCCGGTTCTGGCGTAATAAGGCCCGCAGAGGTCTTCGAGAATCTTGTCGAACCCCGCCTGGGCAAGCACCTGGTTGAGCTTGTCATCAAAGACATGCCCCGGCCCTTTGGAAAGACTCGCTGTCGGAGTCCAGAACTCCTGTTGCCGCGACTCTTCCCGCTTCCCCAACCCCATCCCGGTCTCTCCCTGAGAAGTTCAAACCACAACCGCCCGCAGTCGATCAGAGGTGTCAAATACAGGAGTGAAATTCACCAGGCTGTTAACACCTCACAAAACCCCTGACACACGACCTGCTTTCAACGGGGCAACAAAAAAACAGTGCTCACGATCTGTTTTCAGCAAGCAAAGTCACTTCCCCACAACATCCACAATGGTGATGAGGAAGATTTTTTCATAACTCAGCCCCCCCGCATCGGTCACCTGGACTCGAATGGAGTATGCACTCCGCAATTCAAAATCAAAGATGGCATTCGTCTTGAGAGTTGTCCCGGTGACTGTGAAAAACGCGTTGTCAGCCGACCCTTCGCCAGAGACCAGCGTGAATCGAGGCGACTTACCATCGACATCAACCGCGGACAGGGATCCAATCGTCGTTCCGGATTTCGCATTTTCCTTGACTCCCGTCTTGGAGAGTTTGATATCCGTTGGGGCTTCATTCACATCGGTGATGGTAATGGAAAACGTCTTGTCGAGGAAAAGTCCTCCCTGATCCGACGTTCGAATGGTGATGCTGTATTTCTTCCTGGCCTCAAAGTCGAAAGCAGTATTCGCGATCAGTTGATTTCCCACGATCTTAAAGAAGGCATTGTCTTTGGAACTTCCTACGAGAGAATACGTGAATGTCTCGCCAGCATCTGGATCCGTGGTGGACAAGTTTCCAATGACAGCACCAATCGCATTCTGCTCGGCAATTGATGTTTTCGACAGGACTAAAGCTGTGGGCTTCTCATTGACGTCTGTTACATTGATCGTCAGCACTTCTTGAACAATCTGGCCTGACTTGTCCTTAACCTGGACTCGAATCGAGTATGTCCGCTTCTTTTCGAAGTCGAGCGGGTTCTTGGTTTTCAGTTGATCCTTACTGATGGTGAATTGACTGTTGTCTTCAGATCCCTCGCCGGAGATCAAAGTATAGGCCGGCGAAGTCAACACTCTTCCTGGAACAGTCAGGGTCGCAATCACTTTACCCTTCGCCGTACTTTCAGGGACCGAGATGACCCCAGGGAGAATGAGTGGAGAAGGTGTCACGCTGAACACGAGCGGGTTGCTGTCGCCACCAGACCCGTCCGTCAGGCTGACCGTGATGGACCGCGTTGCTCGAGAAAAGCTCTGAGCCTGGATGCTAAACTGCAAACTCCGCAACACGACTTCCACTAAAATCCGCGTCGCATTTTCATTGAATTCGATACTTAATGGACTTGTCGCTGAACCGATGCTGATAACGTGGCCAATCTCCACAGAATTCACAGTGAGCAAGCCATCCTGGCTCACCTGCACTCCCAGGGTCGGAGAAAGACTCAGTCTGTCAGTACTTCCCGGACTGGCCGTAATCGCAACCGAAAGAATGCCTCCCAGAAACGAGCGGTTGTCCTGGTCCGTCAGCTCGATGCCTAACCCCAGCAGCAGCTGCTCCCCACTGAAATAGGAAAATGTAGTTGTGGTCGTCGAGAGAGTGGGCGCCTCATTGAGATCGGTGAGGTTCACGGTGAGTGTCGTCACGGCAGTCTTCTTGACAGGAACGACCACAGGCGAAACAGACGTCACCAGGACCGAAACAGGAATACGTGGGTCCCTTTCATAGTCCAGAACACTGCCGGGCTTAACTCGCACCTGGCCGGTCGTCGCCTCGATGACAAACGGACTGTCCCCCAGAATTTCGTAGGTCAACGTGCTGCCAGGATTATAGTCGAATCCCTGGACGGTCCCGACGAGGGTCCCCGCCACACTATTCTCCGGCAGTGTGAACGACGTCATACCGCTAAAGGCTGGAGCAAAATCGACCGTCCATCTCCTGGAGAAATACTCCGAGATCGGAGAAGAGCTGAGCTGAGAATGGTTCCAGAATGCGGTAATCTCTCCACTTTCACGAAACTTGAGTTCCTTGAGAAATTGATTGCCCTCCACAGTACTGGGGAGCGCAAACTCGGGCCCCACTTTGAGTCCATTGCCGTCAAAGACTTGGGCAAAGGCACCATAATCGTTGACTGCACCTCCAACTGGCTTGTTGTTGTTGTCCCAGCCCACCACCATCCATCCTGACGAGTGAAAGGCAATCCGTGGTCGGAAGAAACTTCCGCTACGAAACGTGCTGGCGCGGACAACGCCCCCCGTCGCCTCGCCAGAGGCATTGTAATTCTGCAGAAAAATGCCCAATGACTCAGCGTCGGCAGACACGGATTGTGGCCACGCGATTGTAAATTCACCGTTCTCGCGGATCGCCGATCCGATTTCAGTGTCGGCCTGAGCCCAATTCGCAACGACAAACTCCCCTCCGGCCGTTTGCCCATAGCCTGTCACGCGACGTGCGATCACCTTGTTCTGATCGAAATCAGACCAGGCAATCACCCCCTCCCCCTTGCTGTTCATGGCCAGCGTCGGGTATTTCTGCATGGAAGCGGTATGCCCATTGACACGCCAGGCAGCCTTTTTCACAGTCAGATCACGAGCAACGGATAAGGCATAGATGTCTTCTTGGAAATAGCCTCCTTTATGGAATGCGATCATCATATTGCCGGTGGCGTCACTGACCGCTTCAATCCGCTCAATGACTTCATCAGTCTTCGGCCCTGCATAGACTTTTCCACTCGCTACGACTGCCAGCGTGTCTGACAGGGTGACTGCATAGAGATCGTTGCCACTTTGGAAAATAATGGCAGACGTCCCGTTCGCATTCGCCACAAACTTCCACAGTCCTGGAGCAAGCCCCAGGTTATGGACTCCGCGGGAGACACCTTCGGAATTGTATTTGGCAATGTTTAAAAACGAGACAAACTGCGGATTTGGTGCCGGACTCACCTGGATCTTTTGCAGCAGGAGATAATAGGAGTTTCCCGCGTCATCCTGGGTCCGGTCAAGCACCTCCATCCCGCTCAGGGGGGAGGGGACTCGAGTCTGAGTCTGGTTGGTCACCGCAACCGGGGTGACAAAGTCTCCCGGTGTTGTCGTGACGGACACGGCCCGGGTCGCACTCCAGAACTCATCGGTGTACGAATAGCGGACTGCTCTCGTAAAAAAGGTCTGGCTCCCATAAGACAGTCCACCGACATAACCTGACCAGGCCCAGTCAGTGCCGGATTGGAGACCGTTGCCCAGGAAGACATCAATTTGCGGATTGAAACTGCCGTTGTTGTCTGCGTCCCGCCAGAACTCGACGTGGTCAATTTTCCCGGTAATTGTGGAAACCCCCTTCGCGGTGAGCGTCAGTCGCTCGGAGCCGTCCTGCTTGATCGAGCCGGGAGATACCTGCAATGAGGTAATGACCGGCTTGGCGGAAACGACCTTCACCAGGAAGGCGACCGTCGCCGCATCTTTGCCATTTGTGTCGGCTTTTACACGAACCGTAAAACTTTTCCCCGCCGTTGTGGCCGGTGGTTCCCAGGAAAAGACACCGGTTTGCGGATGAACCGAGCCGAGTTTGGAAAGCAGCGTGTAGTAAACAAATCTTCCCTCGGGGTCGACTGCCTTCAGGTTCACTTTGAGTGTCTGGCCTTCAAAGACTGTGAAGGTCCCCAGATTTGGGGTCGTGAACTTCACCAGCTGATTGATAGGCAGCGGCGAGTTAATGTCCGGGCCTGTGTAATTAGCGATCGTGGTATGATCGAAACTCTCGGAGAAGACGCTCCACGGAACTCGCAAGAGACCATCGTTTGCGCCATCGAGACCGGTTCCCCACTTATCCCTTTCCACATCAGAAATCTTTCCATCTCCATTGGCATCGAACTGTTGGAGCTCGGCATCGATTCCCCAAGGGTTTCTGAGAGAAATGTATGTCTTTTTCAGATCACCGTTGCTTGGGATTTCGATCCCGATAACGGTGTAGGCATGATTCGCAACGATTCCGTTCGCCCCGTTGAGATACCGCGAGGTTGAATCCTTGGTCCCGACAACGACAGGCGAGCCCGCTTGGAGGGCGCTTCGGATCTGTTTCGCTTGATCCAACTTGCCATTCACAGTAACTGTCGTCGAATTGACCCCATACAACACTCCCAAGGCCGTTTCAGCAGAGCGGTAGTTCAGTTTCGTCGCAGCGCAAAGGTCAAGGTAAGCCCGTTGAAATATCGCGGGCCAGATCTCATTGCCGTCCCCTGGCCGTAGATCTTTCTCGTCTAGTCCCCCGGTGATTGAAACCTGCTGGTTCCGAGAAACCCATTGGCCTTGAGAGTTCTGGCTGTACAGCGCTACCTGGTAGGTGACTGTTTTTCCGATTGTCGTCAGAATGGAGATCCGGCTCGCCAGCGGCAAGGGAGTGCGCGCCGCTGCCGAAAGCGAGGAAGCAAAGGCGCATGTGTCGAGAAATCCCTGGATCACATCTGTGTAATCGTCGTTTCTCTTGTCTCCAATTCCGCCTGAGGTCAAGAAAGCTCCAACAACCTCGACCGGGGTATCTGCTTGATCTTCCTCCTTGTCTTCCGGCCATTCAGTGTTTGTGCCGAGCCCTCGCGAGGGTGTTCCCAGGCTGCCCATCGCAGAAAGCAAGACTCGAGATTCAAGCGATTCCGTAGCCCATCGGCCCTCCGCCGAAATGTGGCTTCGACGACGCCGAGCGGCACACTGCAGGTTTCGCAGCCAAACCAGACCATCGAGCCAGAGGAAGCTTGCCATCAGACGATTCCCAGAGTAATGAACAGGCGCGCACGCCTGGCGCGGAGGCCTTGGTGCTACATGTGAAAACGGTGGGCAGGCGTATCGCCCCCCACATCCCGACGCAATGTTGCCCGTGCGAACAGGGATTGGCCCAGCCCTGCGATCAATTTCCAACCGGTACGCTGATACGGTGGAAAGCCCGCGAGTAAAAGTTGTCCGGCCCGTTACAGAACTTCAACGTGAAACTACTGGATCGCCGGACAGGAAACAATTCCGATTCTGGGGGAATTAGCAAAGTCACGTGGCGGGGAAAGTGGCGGGTGTTCAATGCTGGGTGAGTGCGAAACGGCCTGGAGACGACTTCCGCCAGCGCCCCTGATCAGTCGCGGAGCGGTCGGCAGCGAAAGATGTTCATCAAGGTGTCAGTCTGTGTGCCGGCGGGATCGCTAATTCCGAGTGGTTTGTCAGTGAGCTGGGGACCCGGCAACAACAAGGCCGAAGCAGCAGACGTGCTGGTCCCAGCCAGCGAAGTCCACCCGCCGCAGAAGCTGTTTGCCTCTGCCCAGTTACGACGCCGAATGGGTGCATCGCTATTTCGGAAGGATCGACACGTGGAGTGTGTCACCAAACCTGCAGGCCTCGAATGATCCGAAATTTGCGGAGTACGAGGTGGATTTCGTGGGACGGTCTCCCGATCCCCCCGAGCATGCCCTGGTGCTGTTCTGTGACGAGACAAGCCGGCTTCAAGCCTTGGACCGCATGCAGAAAAGCCTGCCGTTTGATCCTGGACGCCGAAGACAGTGACACACGATTACAAACGGAACGGAACGACCACTCTGTTAGCAGCAATGGAACTGGCGGAAGGGAAGATCATTGCCGACTGCATGCCACGTCGTCGCCCTGAGGAGTGGATCAAGGTCTTCAAGCAGCTTGGCGCCAGACACCTGCTGACCTCGATCTGCATCTGATCGTTGATCACGACGTCACCCCTCACAGCCTGGTGAATTTCACTCCTGTGTTTGACACCTCTGATCGACTGCTGGCGGTTGTGGATTGAACGGACCGGTCGGATGTCAATACCGCCGGGTGTGTCCTTCCGCATGCGGGCACTCTGGAGAACCTGCATTCTGCTCTGGACCGTCCTGAGGATCGCTCTGTCTTCACCGACAGTGAGAACCGCACTTCAAGGACCATTCCCGTCCCTCGACTGGAAATCACCCCGCAACGCCCATTCATTCCCCGACAAGTCAAAATCCTGTCAACTTCAACGGGCTGTGAGTACGGGTTCCCCGCGCGAGTCCCCCCTCCGGGGCGGCGTCGTATGATAAACGCTCGCTCTTGCGGAGCCTGTTCTGCTTCATCAAGGCTCCAAAACGCATCCGTAAGGAGCCCCGATCACCGGGAATGTACAGAACCCGAGTTGCGGAGTTTGTCCACAAGAAACATTTCAAGGGTGTCAGACTTTTCTTTGTCTGAGCCCGGGTATCTCAGATGCGATTCGAGCCCCAGTTCATCCATTTTTGACTTTAATGCCAGACCGAATGCGACGTGGTGAACTTTCCAGCTGCGTGCCTCGTTCCGATCGGCCGGGGGCTGGTCTTCGGGACTCATATTGTAGCGCATCCAGATGGGTGGATCGTCTTGTGAAATCAGATTCAAGGCGGACGCCTCCTGGATCAGCTCCGGAAAATCTTCCCAGCTGCAGCCCCAGCGACCGTCTGCATGGTTATCTCCGGTCTTCCCCTGATTCCCACTCCACCCCGGAATATTGGCAACCCACCACGCAGTGTCTAATGTCGTCTGGCCAGCAGTTGTCGCGACGCAAGTGAGGCGAGTGGATTCTCGTTCGACCGGATCTGCACTCTCCGAATTCGCCATCTCGTCGTGAAATGCGAGGTACATACAGGCCACCGCACCGGCTGAGCTTCCGAATGCTCCAATACGTGATCGGTCGATATTCCATTCTTCGGCATGCGCCCGCACAAACTGCAACGCCCGACGGCAGTCGTGCAACGCGGCCGGCAGAGCCGCCTGCTGATAATAGCGATAGTTTACCGCCACGACTGAGATGCCGGAGTCAAGCAGCCTCTTGAGCGTCCCTGGTTGAATTCCCTCTTTGCTCCCCACCGCAAACCCGCCACCGTGGATGAAGATGACTACCGGCGTGGGCTGCTCCGACTCTGCATTCCAGAAGTCGAGGACGTTCCGCTCATGCGGCCCATAGGAAACATTCGCCAAAGTCGGCCCGGGTTTGGCGCTTTGAGCCTGCACATCGGAGAGACGGGAGAGAGCGACCACAACGGCGAGGAAGTAATAAGGCAACACTTTCCGGTGCCAGCTTCCGCCGGTCTTGTCATGAGTCATTGCGGTGCTCCGGTCTCAGTGACTCCCGACGAGAAGTGTCGGCGCGATATCGATGAGACCCATGTGTGTTTCGGCAGGGCAGGTACAATTCAGACGAACGTGAGAGTTTCTCCCATCCATTGCGTCATTTCAATTGATGCGGCTTATCGGGTAGCCATTCCCGACCATTGAGACTCCCAAACACGATGGATCACAAAATGGGGAGCAGACCCGTCGTTGCCCGGTCTCAGACTCAGCGCCAGGCTGCCGGGCAGTAGTGATCCGCCCAGCACACACACCGAGACCTTGATGAACTTCTTCCGCTGGCAACCGCTGCGCGACCGATCATGCGCACTGTCCGACGTCGTCTTCCGGCCGGTCGAGTTAATCACAGCCTCTCTGACCGCCGGATGGAACGGCCGCTCCAGCTCCAGCAGCAGACAAGCCCCAATCTGCAGGATGTCGCTGCGGACTTCATACTTCTTGAGCGCAGAGTCGTGCGGCAATCGCGGCAGCCCCCAACCGTTTCTGCACCTCACTTGAGGCTTCCAGAAACTCAATCCACCCGCGCGATTCGTGGTCTGCAAATGGGCCCGCAGCACCAGGCAGGAGCTGGGCTGTGCCCGGGTGAACGTGCAGGAACTGTTCTTGTGCGAGGATGGCTCGACATCCTTGCGGGCTGTCCGCAGCGACAACGAAGCAAGGTCAAGGTGCATGTGTGGACGGGTCTGGCACTGTTCCGACTTGGAGCGTCACCAACGCCCGGCTTCAAGAGATCATTTCAACAGAGCAGTGCGTCGGCTGGCCGAACCCGGCGGGGACTTGATTCAGGCGTCCCGTCACAGTGCTGTCATCTCCGCGAGCAGTTGCGGTAACGCGTCCAGAGCGTTCGGCCATGTCAGCTGCAGGTTCAACTGCTCCCGGATGCGACGACTGTCGCAGCGTTTATTGACCGGCGATTCCGCCGCTTCCGCGAACCGGGGCGGGGGAGCCTGCACTGCCGCTGCAAGAGCCTCATAAAACTCGCGACGACGCAGCGGCCGTTCATCGCTGAGGAGATACAGGTCCTCCGCGGACGGGGCAGCGGCGAGTTTCCAGATGGCCTGCGCGGCATCGTCAACATGAATCAGGTTCAGCCAGGCGTCGGGGTTCGCCCCCTGTGGAATCCCCTGCCGAAGCTGATCGATGCGGCCAATCAGGCGTCCCGGTCCATAAATTCCCGAAAGCCTGAGAATCGTCGCCCGATTCGAAGAGACCGAATTGCCCACGGGATAGAATTCTCGCACGACCTGCTCGGCCGCGAGGCAAATCTGCCCCCCTTCGGTCGTGGGGGTACACGCCGAGTCCTCGTTGACAAGTTCCCCCTGCTCCTGTCCATAGACGCTGCTGCTGGAGATATAGATCAACCGGGGGAGCTTCGTTGTTCCGGAAGATGCTTCGCGTGAACGATACTCTGTCAGCACATGTCGCAAGCCGTCGAGATAGACAGCGTGCTTGCTGTGTGGACTGTTGCGGTCGTGGCCGACGGCATACAGGCAGAGATCGCAGTCGGGGAGCTGCCGGAGTGAATCAGGCTGCATGAGGTCCCCGAGCACCGGCTCAATTCCGGTCCTCTCCCATTCCCGGGCGCGATCGGGAGAACGGGTCAGTGCGCTGACCCGATGGGTACCCGTCCAGCCTCGGGCTGCACGCAATCCAAGATATCCGCAGCCGATAATCTGGACGTGCATGAGAGTCAGCGAGGAGCGAGACGGATCGAGGACTTGAGAAATCATTGCTCCGCCTCCCTGACGGTGGTTCCGGCAAAGGGGAGGCAGGGCGTACAGGATTTTGCCGATTCTCTACTACTTCTTATTCTTACGAACCTGCAGGATGCCGTGCATCACTGTGGAATGTCCGGGGAAGGTACAGACATAAGGATAATCGCCCGGCGTTGTCGGGAGGGTGAAGTAGATGTTCGACTTCTTACCCGGATCGGTGATGTCTGCGTAGACCACAACGTCCCCCGTCTTCGGGATGTACTGCTTGGGATAGGCATCGGGATCACTGGTCATCAGGGCCGCGAGATTGCTGATCGACTCAAGCTTGCCTGGTTTGATGAGCACCCAGTTGTGCGGCACCACGTCGGCGTTGTCAAAGCTGATCTGCAGGGTCTCGCCCGCTTCAGCCTTCAGAACACGGGGTTCAAACTGCAGGTTTCCCGCCGCTTTGACAGAGACTTTGCGGGCCTCCTTTCCTTTGATCGCCTTCTTCCAGGGATTTTGCACCTTCTTTCCCTCATAAGCCATGTCGGCCAGAATCGGATGCGGACGAACTGTCTTGGCGATGGGCGTGTAGCCGCTGAACCCGGTGAACGGCTGATCGAGCTTGTGCACGGTCAGGAACAGATCCTGAGGGTCCTGATCATCAATCCGCAGCCTTAACTGGAGCTGGTTCACCGGCTGCAGCTCCGGAATTTCCAGAAACAGAGACTTCCCCCCACTCAGGACATGTGCCGAAGTGATTTTCAGAGGATCATGTCCCGGAGTATTGGGCTGTGAGGGGGAAAACTCCGGCGAGCCGTAGGAGGCGCTGTAGCGGTAGTTCCAGCACTGGGCAAAGTGATTGGCGACATCTTCTGCGATCTGGCTGTTCAGCTCACTGGAGAAATCAACACGGACTCCGTTCTGGAAGACGTGAAAGCCAACCGGCAGCTGGACGTCATCACCGGTGTAACGAACCCGGGCCAGACAGCCGTCCAGCACGGTGAATGCTCCCCAACCTCCCTGGCCGACGGCGTACAGCTGGCCATCGTGAGGGTTGAATTTTCCACGATGAACTCCCGAGAGGAAATCGCCGTACATCGGGACCACCGCTCCCTGACGCTGGCCGTCGACTTCATCGACCAAGATCATGTGATACCGGCAGGCACCGAACGAGAAGTGCAGCAACTGTCCCTGCAGCGGTCCCCAGCGGTCGCTGTCGACAACGGTCTGTCCGCCACTGGAGTTATCCAGTCCTCGCGGCAGGTAAACGAGTGGAAGCTCGGGAGGCTGCTTGTCGCGCGGGCCCCCGAAGCCGAAATGCAGGACCGGTGACTGGGCGTCTTTGGGCATCTTGTCGGGTGCGACGGCACAGATCATCGAGGCCGGAGTCCAGTTTCCCTGCGAGCACGGGGTCGTGACCGTTCCGTCCGTCATCACCCCCACGCCGTCAGGATTACGGAGCCCCTTACCGATGACGGTCACTTCCTTGCCATTGGGCGAAATCTTCAGCAATCCCTGATTGCCGGAGACGGTGTAAAAATTCCCCTGGGCATCCCGTTCGAGACCGCAGATGAAGTCGTGACCGAAAGTCGACGTCACGTAGCTATTGCAGAAACACTCGTGGAAGTCGTATTCGCCATCGCCGTTCAAATCGTGCAGCCGGGTGATCTGGTCGCGACCGATCACGAATACGCCATCGTGATCGGCAACGATTCCCAGAGCCTGAAACATCCCCGATGCGACCTTGCGCCAGCGGACTTCCCGCGACGGGTAAGCGAACCCTTCAGCCCGCCACACATCTCCCTGCATGGTGCAGACGAGTGCGGCTCCATCCTGCAGGAACGCGACTCCCCCTCCAAACATCAGATCCTTGTGAGGATTCTCGAACGGGAAGGGGATGTTATCCACGGCGTAGGGGCGGGCGGTGTCCAGTTCAATTGGACAGGTGATGACATCCGGCCAGAACGCAGCTCCTCCCTGAGTCAGGTGGCGCAGTGGGTGTTCAGAGGCTGGTGCCAGAAAACGCTGGAACTCTCCCCCTTCGGACCACGGGGAATCGAGGTAGTCGACATCGCCGATGCGATAGGAGAACAGAATTCGATCTCCGTGGCGGTAGTAGCCGTGATAGACAAACGGTTCCGTCGGAGAAGTCCCCTCCGGGCGGGGAAGCAGCTTGCCTTTTGCTCTCAGCCCCCCCATCAGGCCATGGCGTTCGGCCGCGAGTTTCAGAAACTCACCCGACCAGAGTGCTTCGTAGCAGAGTGTTTGCGGATTGAAGCAAACCCCCATGTCCCCTTTCTCGCCCAGCCGGACGCAGACGGCGCGGGGAATTTCGAGGGATTCTTCCCGGTAGACCCCTGCGAGTACCGGCCGGATGTCGGTTTCATCCCAACGGGAATCGACTTCGTTATAGACTTCGCGGTAGTGGACCTTGCTCGTGCCGTGCTCCAGTCCCGGCCATTCCTGCAGCAACGGCGGAACAGGATTCTTCCGGTAAAAGTAATCCGCCTGCTTCTCGTAGAAGTCGTAGAGCCGATAGGCGTTCACCGGTGCGGTATGGTGCGGCCACTTTTCAGGTTGAATGGGACCCGCTTTGAACTCGAATTTCGTCGGGCCCCGCGCATGGGCAGTGGCCTTCAGAAACAGGTCGTTGGCTTTCGCCAGCGGAAAACTCTGAGGGCCTCCCAGATGCGTCAGGAAGGCGATCAGATCGGTCTGCTCCTCCGCCGACATCCCAGACATCAGCCCCTCGGGCATCAGGGTTTCACCAGAGGTGTGGGCGTCGATGTCATCGACGGGGATGGTCTGGGTTTCGCCCGTTGCCGGGTTACGCAGCACGAGTTTCTTCTTGGTTTCTTCCTTCAAAAAACCCTGATACACCTGTCCTTCGGTGGTGACGACGCGATGGACCGCGAACTCTTTTTCGATCTGCCGCTTGGGCCAGAGGAGCGACTCGACGATGTACGCTGGCTGCCGCTTCTCTGCCAGCTTCGTCAGTTCCGGTCCGATCTTTCCTCCATGTTCCCCAACCTGATGGCAGGAGATGCAGGCAAACTTCGCGGAAGCAAACACCGCTGCCCCTCGTTCCGGATCCCCTTTGGCGGAATCCGTAACCAGTCTGGTCACCAGCTCTTCGGAATAAGCCGGAGCCGCCGGGAGTGTGCCCGTTTGCGGCAAGGTGTCTTCTGCAACGGCAGCGACGGAGTACCCGTGCCAAGCTAACAAAAATCCCATCAACGCAGTGCAGGTCTTCTTGAGGGACATCATGACTTGCAGATCCTTGGCAGCTTGCGAGGCGGTCGTTGCGGGGGGGAAAGTGGCTGGAACGTATTAATAGAGAATCAGGCAGGATTTCATTCTGGTGGATACGAGCAATAAAAATCAACTGATGCTTATGTTGGCCTGATCAAGCGATTATGGGGCCGCACCGATTCCGGAGGGGGGAGCGAACTCCATCGGCTGGAATGAAAATGGCAGCGCTTCGAGAGTTGAAGCGCTGCCATGAAATCGCGGGTTTCCGACACAAGGGGGCTGTTCTAGACGTTCTCGGGAACCGTGTAAGGAGCCCGGTAATCGCGCCGCAACAGGGCATTGGCCGCCGGTGACTGCGGGAACTTTTCAGACTGGGGATCAAACTGCAAGGCGGCCCCCAGTTCAATTTTCAATCCGTCGACCGGAAGATTGTTAGCGGCGAGGTGCTCGGCCATGCGGCGTCCGGAATCACCGAACACGACATCGGATTGAATCCGTTCCAGAGCCAGACCGAAGGGAACTTCTTCGCCAATCCGCTGCGAAATGTTTCCCAGGTGACACAGGCTCGACGACAGATGTCCCTGCGACAGATTGCAGTTCAATTCCGCTTCGTTCCGAGAACGAACTGCGTTGATGAAATTCTGCCGGTGGAACTGGCGACCTGCATCAGCCCCCAGATCTCCCTTGATGTTCCGGATGGGCTGACCTGACTTGTCGAAGACGGTCCCTTGATCGAACCCGACGTAGCTCCCCTCTTCGCAGTCGACGACAATGCCGACGCCCAGATCGCGATACTTCGTGTTCAGTTTAGTTCCGGCACGCTCGGGCAGATTCCGGATTTCCATCACGATCGGGGCCGGCTCGTAGCCGTAGTGAATGATGTGCGTGTTGGGAGTCACGCCGTTGTCATCCCAGTCATAGCGTCCCCCCATGCTCCAGACACTGCGGGGAAATTCGGTCACGCCCAAAACGGTGCGGGCCAGATCGAGGAGATGCGGGCCGTTGTTTCCGAGCTCCCCGTTTCCGATGTCCCAGAACCAGTGCCAGTCGTAGTGGTAACGTTGACGCCAGATTTCCAGCGGCGCGGGTCCTGACCAGAGATCGTGGTTGACGGTGGCCGGCGGGGCCTGTGGAGTGAGCACCTTGCCGATCGGTTCCCGACGCGAGTAGTACAGTGCCCGCACCGACTGGATCTTCCCCAAGGCTCCTTCCCGCAGTTCGCGGAACCAGTCCTGCATGTAGCCGAGGCTGCGACGCTGAATCCCGACCTGCACAATGCGATTGTACTTCTCGGCCGCTTGCATCATCTGCCCTGCTTCCCAGATGTTCTGGGAACAGGGCTTTTCCACGTAGACATCTTTGCCCGCCTGGCAGGCCCAGATGGTGGCCAGCGCGTGCCAGTGATTCGGAATCGCGAGCACCACCGCATCGACGTCGGGGGCGTCGAACACCGCCCGGAGGTCGCTGTATTTTTTGATGGGGCCGTGTTCCTTCTCGAAATCCGCAGCCCGCGCGTCGAGCACTGCCGAATCGACATCGCACACCCCAACCACCCGGACACCCGGGATCGTCGGAAATCCCTTGAGGTGGGTTCGGCCAATGCCGTTCACGCCGATGATCGCAACGCGGATCTCATCGTTGGCTCCCAGCACCCGAGACCAGGGTCGCAAGGCGACTGTCGCGGTGGAGGCTGCCAGAAATCCGCGACGATTCAACTTCAGACTGCTCATGCTTCAAATTCTCCGGACGGATCTCGGGACAGCGATGTCAGAAACAGGTTTCCGCTATCGGCTGGCCAGTTTTCCTTTAACGAGTTCGTAGTGATGCAAAATCTCTTCTGGCGACAACGCCCGCTTGTAGATGGCGATCTCATCCATCGAACCCTCAAACTGCCGCGCAGTCCGCAGGTTGTCGATCTCTCCGATACAGAGCTGATACAGATCCTCGTCGCAGCCGATGGGACCGTCGATGCGGCGGATTTCCTGGCCGTTGACGGACAGGCTCAGGTAGTCCGGTGTTTTAACCGTGACGATGTGGCTCCACTGCCCGGGCGAGCAGGTTTCCCGGTCAAAGAGGTTGATTCCCTGACTCGGCAAACGCCCCGGCGGATGTCGATGCAGAAAACGTAATGCTCCGGGAGGGTGAATCAGGGGTGTATCAATCGCAATCTCAATCGCATTCAGATGATTCCGGGACCAGTCATGCGTCAGCACATTCACCATGGTTCCGAAGTGCAGGCGATCCGGACAGGTCCACAGTTCCAGTGTGAATGAGCTTTCATTCCATTTTTCCAGACCTTCATCAATCGAGAAGTAGCGTGGCACATCGATGGTACTGTAGGTGGAAATCCCACCCTCGACGGTGATTCCCGGATGCGTGGGATGATCGTGGAGAACGGCGGGAAACCGGGAACCCATCTCGTTCGGGACTTTACCGTCGATCAATTCTTCGAAACGCCAGTACGCAAACGGTGCTGACGATTTCACGGCGTCAACATAGGCCTGCGAAATCGGCAAGGGGGGAGGAGGACGCCGGGAAATTTTAAGTTGTGGCACTTCAATTTTGGCAATGGAGTCCAAAGTTCCCTCACGGGTCGCCACCTGAACAAACTGACGCTCGCTCACCCGTTCACTGCGGATCGTGCTGCCGTCGTGTCCCAGCAGTGAAACTTCGACTTCCCCTTCCGTCACGCCGACGTCACTCCGTCCTTCATCGTTGACCGTCAGCGTGAACTCTGTCCCCAGATCAACGACCGCCGCATCGGGCGCCTTCACGACAAACCCTTTTGCCGTCTTCGGCACACGAGTCGCCGCCCGTCCTGAATGAAGCTTGATCTCTTTGCTGGAGTTAATGTCGAACACGGCCGGTCCGGCGAACAGCACCTGAGCCCCATTCACAAACTCGAGCTGCAGTTCTCCCTCAGACAGATGGATGGTTCCGGAACTGAGTCGCTGCCCCGGAGAGAAGACCGATGGGCCCTGGGCTCCATTCTCTGACTGACTGGAATACGTCACGATCGCGAGCGTTTCTCCGCGGCGATCCGCGGGGAGAGCGGCAAGCGAATTCTGAGTCGGAGCCGGAGCGGCAGGCTCGTTCTCACTCTCTTTTAAGAGACTCGGTGCGACGTCGGGCGCGGCGGCGAGGCGTCCCGAGGACTGCAAACCCGCGCCAATGGCTGCGCCGATCAGGAGGCAAGCGGCCACCGAAGCGATGAGCAGCACGAGCCGCCGCAGTCGATTTCGCCTGCGCGTGGGAATGCTGATCGCAGACTGAATATGCATCTCTTCATAAAGAGAGGCTTCGAGTCCCATGTGCAGGACGTAGCGGTTACGGAAACCTTCGTCGGCCAAAAGTCGCGACTGCAGCGCAGCAAACTCCTCCGGCCCAACCCTTCCGTCCGCCACGCGACGAAACAGCTCCCGCTCCTGAGCTTCGTTCAGAGATGAAAACTCCATAGTCTGCTTACAGTCTTTTTTGACCAATGAGAAGAACCCACCTGCTAACGGTCCGCTGCTGCGAAACTTTTCTCGCGATTTTGCCTCCGCGAAGTTTTTGAAGCTCCGCTGAGACCCCGTTAACACAACTCATTACGAATTCTAACGCCGCATCCCCTTTGCAGGGCCACCGGAATTGGGGAATCTGCCGACTCCGGGGAGACGGCAGACCTTTTCCAGGACGGCTAGCTCAGCTCAGCTTTCATCCGTTGCTTGACACATTTCGCGACGAGTTCCCGAATCCGGTCCAGCCGCCGATATAACGCCTTGACCGTTTTGCCGGTTTCGTTGGCCAGTGAGGCAATCGATTCCGAGTCACAGTACCGCCGCTGTAACAGCAGGAGTCCCCGCGAATCGACCTCCGCCAGACACTGCTTCAAGGCCATGTGCTGAGCATCGAGGATGGAGTCCAGATTGTCCTGCGTATCTTTCAGCGAAGCCATCACCTCTTCGTTGAAGACCAACCGGCTGCGGGCATTGTCCTTGCGAAAATTCAGAACCTCCAGGTACGCGAAGCGAGTCGCCCAGGGGAGGAAATCCCGGTTCCTGTCGTATTCCGGGAATTTTTCCCACAAGGCGATCGCTGTCCTCTGCAGGACCTCTTCGGCATCGTCCCGTCGCGGTACAAACGTCATGATATAGCGCAGCATCGCGCGATCATTCCGCAGCAGCAACTGAGAAAACTCCAACCCACTCTTGTCCACGCCGAAAAATCCCTGCTGGGAGCAACCACTCCACCTCAGTGAGACCGCGACTGGTCATGTCCTCCGGATTCGTCCGGAATTCCCCGCAAAAAATGCACAAATCACGCACAAGTGCTCGCGTGCGAGGACCCTGCAATTCATTATTACCGGCCCCCTGCGAAGGGCCTGCAATTTTCCGGATTTGGCAGCCCTGTTCACACGGAATGGTTTTTCGCGGCCCAGTTCCCGGACAAGGCGCGAGGGAAAACCTTCCGTTGGGGGTGGGGCAGATCGCCGCGCGGCAGCACTCGTCTCAGGGAAACTTCAAAAAGTCCGACCGATGGCGGGTGTCCGATGGGAGTGGGAATCAGGCGGTGAACCCTTTGCGGCTGCGAATCCTCGGGAGCCCGGGAGCCGGAGAAGCCTGCCGGGTTTCGATCGGACGCTTGAATTCTGTCGGCCTGAAATGGAGGCTGAACGGTGTGAGGCTGCCGAACCGGCCCATGACCGGAGTGTCGCCGTGAGCTACCCCTGCCCCTGTTGCAACTCCTTGACTCTCAGTCAACCTGCTCCGGGAACGTTTGAGATCTGTCCCATCTGCTTCTGGGAAGACGATCCGGTGCAGTTCCAGGATCCGAACTCTCCAGGTGGGGCGAATGAGGTCTCACTTGTTGAAGCGAGAATGAACTTCATTTCGCTGGGGGCAATCGACGCCCGAACGCTCCGGTTCGTAAGAAGGCCGGCGTCAGACGAGAGGCCCGGGCAAAGTCCGCCGGAAATGCGGCTGGGTGACAGCGACTGAGTTCCATCTGCTAGGGCAGGTGCGCGTCTTCCACCCACGTCCGCTGCGGGAGCAGGAATGTCGCGGGCAAGATCGTCTCAACTGCGCTCTTCAAGAGTCACGTCAGTACGGAGTCAAGCTGAAAAACTGTGCCGTGTCCGTGACGAGGCGTGCAGGTTTCGTGCCGCGGTGTTGAAATGTTAGTGGTTTGGCAATTTGGAAATTATTTTTCCAAAAAGGAGGCGAAGACGTCAAAGATGACTGATGGGAGTCGTTTTCGCTTGGGATTTCAATGTTTGTCGAGGAATGAAATTCAATGTGCAGTAAACGTCGTGGATTCACATTAATCGAGCTCCTCGTGGTGATTGCAGTGATTGCAGTCCTCATTTCGCTGCTCCTGCCCGCCGTTCAGCAGGCGCGCGAGGCCGCTCGACGCAGCCAGTGCAAGAACAATCTCAAGCAGATGGGCCTGGCATTCCACAATTACCACGACGTTCACCGCGTTCTCCCGCAGTCTCATGTGAACTGGCCCGGTTTTGGAAGCAGTTTCGGGGCTTGGGGTTGGGGATCGTTCCTGCTGCCCTATCTCGATCAGGCTGCGATGGCGAATACGCTGGATTACAACAAGCGACCGGTCCGCGACGCTTCCGGGAAGTCGGCAGCAGATGATCCTGCAGCTGTCGCCGCCCTGAACACTCGTCTGCCGGTTTACTGGTGCCCGTCTACGACGGCCCCCGAACAGTGGGATTCGAACCTGAACAACAGTGGCGTCTTCAGTTTCGGAAGTTCTCCGACGCTGCATCCCGCCATTTCCAATTACGTCGTGAACTGGGGGAGCGGATACCCACAGGAGCCGACCTACAAAGGGGGCACAAGCAACAACGGACCCTTTCACTGTGACAGCAGCTTCGGTTTCCGTGACTTTACGGACGGCACTTCGTTGACAGTTCTCGTTGGCGAACGGGCCTGGGAACATCCGTTGACCGCGGGCTCACCGGGCGGACATTACCAGCCCCGTGCTTCCACTTGGGCGGGAGCTCGCAGCAACTCCCCCGGGGGTGCACTCGATTCCGGACTCGTCCAGGTGGCGGCCGGAGGTTATATCCCGATGAATACACCTTGCACGGTCGACACCTCTTGCCGTCGCGCGTTCAGCAGTCATCACGAAGGGGGAACCCAGTTTCTCCTCGGTGATGGTTCTGTCCACTTCATCAGTGAGGCAATTGATCATCGTCCCGACACGAGCACTGCTGTCATCAAGGTCGATAGCGTTTTCGAACGCATCCTCGCCATGAATGATGGACAGCCGGTCGGTGAGTTCTAGAGGACTGGCTATCAGTGGCGCCCGCACTCAACTCACGGTGCGGGCGATTCTTTCAATCGCGATGCGCGCTGTGGCAGAATTGACAAGTTGCTGCCGATGGCTTGTTAGCTCCGCAGAGCCGGAGTGAATTCCAAATGGACTGGGCGTTCCGACAGCGGAAGGCGCGGCGTTCAATCAGGATCTGTCGCTAAACCTCCCCCGCACGTCTGGAACGGTGGGTGGGAGGGAGTCACGGGCGTTACTGGAAGATGTCTTCACGCGGTCACCGTGCAGGGCAATCTCCGGGTGTCAATTGCCCGCTATTTCTTCTCTGTTTATTTCGAAGGTTTTGAAATGCATTGGTGCCGGGAAGGTTCACTCAATCGCGTTGTTGCGGTTCTCGCCCTTGTGTCGTTGGCGAGCTTCGGTTGTAGTCAGTCCCCGTCCTTTGTGGAGGTGGCAGGCAAAATCACTCTCGACGGGAAACCCCTGGAGGGGGCCACGGTCTACTTCCTTCCCAAACAGGGAGGGCGTCCCTCCATTGCGCTGTCCGATCCTGAGGGGCACTATGAATTGAGATACACCAGCGACCAGAAGGGTGTGATCCCGGGATTGTATGAGGTGCGGATCTCAACATTTTACGCCCCTTCGCAGGAGTTTGATTCTTCAGGAAAACTGATTGCAACTCCCGCCCGCCGCGAGATTCTTCCAGAACGCTACCACGCACAATCTGAACTTGTCGCTGAGATTACCCCCGGGCAGAAAGTCTACGACTGGGAACTGACTCTCAAGTAGCACGAGGTCGCGGAGCGAGCCCCGATTGCTGCAGATTGAGAGGGTCAGCACTCTCCTGAACCGTGTGACTTCTTGACAAGACCTGACGGGTGCCTCAACCCAAGCGCTTGAGGAGCAACCCACGGATGACGGGGCCAAATGACTGGGCACAGCCTGTCAGGCTGATCGTTTCCCGCCGTGGTCACAAAGATTTCAGGTACTCCAGCACCGCTTCTTTTTCGGCCTCGGTCAAGGCGTCGGGATAGTCATGGCCCGAGTTGCTTTTGCCGAAGCCCCGGGTGTCGAAGTAATGACGGCGTTCCGCAGGAAGCGTGACCTCTGAGGGAACCGCATCCAGTTCCTCGATCACCAGTCCTCCCCGCTCCTCGTCATATCCTTCCCGGTCGATTCGCTTCCACACGACAGGCCGGTTGTCCGGATGCAGCAGATGCCACAACGTCGGCACCGAGCCGTTGTGCAGATAGGGAGCTGTCGCCCACACACCATCCAGCGGCGGAGCAAGGTAGCCGCTGGTCTCGCTGCGGGTCTCCTGCTTCCCGTAATCAGCAAACCAGGTGGCACCGTACATGGCCCGGGCCTGCTCCGGGATGGCATGGAACCGGACGGGATCAGTCCCGATGTCATCGATCGGAATGACACGATTGGGATAGCTCTCCTGCGGCCCATAGGTGCCATGACACGTGGCGCAATGCTGCTGGAACACGATTTCGCCCTGGTCGGCCAGCTGCCGATCAATCTTGAACGGATAGGCGGGAGCCTCGAGCGACTCCAGATAGGCATGGATATCCCGGAAGTCGGGCTCCCATTCACGAAACTTTTCCGGTCCGTTACTGCGAACCAGCATGAACTGCATCAGCCCGCGGTGCCCCCGTTCGGCATAGGCATCGACGTAAAGGTGACTCTTCTTGCGATAATGCCACCAGGGAGGAGCCGTCATGTCGTGATGGACCAGTTTCGGGATTCCCAGCGGCATGCGGACATTCAGATCGGCATCGCGCAGCGTCATCAGCATCACGCCGAACATGACCGCATTGGTCGACCCACGGGTCGTTCCGAGCGGGAACAGATCGAGTGCTTTTTCCATGCGTCCCATCGACCGCTCGGGAAGATAGTCTGTTTTCAGCTGGCGGAGATCTTCACTCAACGTCTCCAGTGAAACTTCCGTGTTCGGTAATCCGGGAATGGTCTTCCCCAGGACCTGCCCCCCATGACAGGTGAAGCAGTTCATGATCCACTGCCCCTTCTGATTGACGACATACTGCAGGGGTTTGAACTGCTCATCCGTCGTCGTCGCCAGATCGACCTCTGCGCGTGGGGTCAGGCCATAGCGGGCGAAGATCATCTTTCTGCGTTCCAGCGGCGAGGCCTGCTCAGCCTGAGACCGCAACGGCTCCGGCCAGACTTGCCACACCGCGGAGAGTGATTCTTCGTCGAAATCCCGAGGGAGGTACGCCTTATCCAGCAGAAACTGGTATCCCCGGGACGGATCTCCCTGGATCGTGGGCTCAGTGGCAGCCAGGAGTTTGGTCCACAGGCTGCAACAGAGAAAACTGACAATCAGGAGGGGACGAGTGTGGTGCATTCTGTCTGTCGGCATGTCTCTGGAAATGATCCTCAATCGGCGAGCTGTCTCATCGCTTCTGTGAAAACTGACAGGTTGCGACTTCAATCTACGAACTGCGTGGGCGTCCGTCCAACGCGCGCGGATCATCACACGTGCCAACTCTCTGTTCGCGGCAAGCTCGTTGTGGTCGCGCGAGAACTCACCTCCAGCGCATGAGGGTTTCGTCCATCCCTCAGTGTCGAGAACGTCTCAGACCGGCGAATTGCCCGGCTTCTTGCGGCAAATGCAATCTGCGCGGCGCTGAATGTGCCGCAGAGCGAGCAGCCTACTCGGACGCCTTGGGAGCATTCGGCTCGGCGGGAAACTCTTCCACATGAGATTCACCAGACCGGCCGAAGTAGATCACACGGCGACCTGTGATCTGGACAAAATAGCCGACGCACCCGGCCGCCCTCGTCTTGCGAATGAAATCGAGATAGGAATGTTCATTTCTCTGACTTTGATGGACAGCCGCCAGAACTTCCGGAGCGGAGAAGGCATTTGCAGTGGGATGAGGGGGATGAGGTGTGGCGACGACGTACGAGTCACCATCCGGGAGATAATAAGTGATTTCCTGACGACTGTAGTCGGCGTGGTATCGCTCCACACCCATCTGCGCCAGTTGTTCCACGATTTCGGGAAAGGCCATTTCACCGGTCAATGCGCCGTGGGCACAGTGCCTCAGAATCTCTTGCTGTCTGGAATTCATCACTGTCCTTTGCTCGCTGCGCTGTCACCAGCGAGGTTGACCGGATCTTTCATTTGCTCCAACAGCCGTTGAGCTAACGTCCCGCTGTTCCCTCGGGAGGTCTGTCACGGGAACGACTCAATTCATCGATCGACCAGGTCGCATGCCGCCTGAATGATCGCAGACCTGGGTGTCCTTGACGAGTCATTGGGATCCATCGACGCTCTGCGCGCCCGCTGGGTTGTCTGATCGGGGGGCGAGTCATATTCTGAACGGCGAGGGAGAGGGGCGGCTCCCACGATTCCAGCCACGGAGTGACCTGCCCCGTAGAACAGATGATGACGACAGTTTGTGGAGCGAGATCATGTCCGGAGACAGCAGCCAGGAAAAGCCGCAGATTGAGCTGGTTTCAGACGACGATTGGAAGAATCGGGTCAAGGCTGAAGATGCCAAGCTGGACGCGGAGCTGGAAAAGAAAAACGAAGACCAACATACCGGAGAGGGCGCTGGGACCGCGAAACTGCCGCCAGCGACATTTCCGATGCTGGTGCAGATGTTCTCCACTCAGGCCATCATGTCTCTCGGACTGATCCCCGATCCCAAGGGAGAATCCCAGGTGCAGTTGCCGATGGCGAAACACTTCATTGATCTCCTGTCGATGCTGGAGGAGAAGACGAAAGGAAATCTGTCGGAACAGGAGTCAAAGTTCCTGGAGCAGACGCTGCATGAGCTGCGGATGGCTTACATCGAAATTTCCCGACAGCGTGGAACTCCCTGAACGACGCGACGCCGACGTGCTGAACCTCCTCAGTGATGGCGGAATGGTGTGGTAGTTGGGCGGTCACTGGTCTGACTTTTCCAGACTCGGGCATTCAGATCTCTCAAGATGGAAAGACCAGTCGCATGCCTGAAACTGCTCCGGAACATTGGGTCCTGCTCTCCGGCCCCGCCAACTGGTTCCGGATGAAACATCCTCCCAGCTGGGTGGCGGAAGAACGGCAGGGGGCCTTTGCGCTCCGCCCGCCCGAAACGGAATCGCTGATTGCCATCAACACGATCTGGCTGAGTGAGGATCGCCCCGAGGCCTTGCCGGGCCTGCAGGATGTCGTTGAGCAGTTTCCCCGGGTCCGAAATGTCCGCGAAGTGCTCGATGAACCGGTCCCCGGCATTGTCGACTGCATGGAGGGGGACGCGATCCTCGACCTCGAAAAGTCCTGGTGGGGACGCTGGTGGAAGCCGCAGCACTGGCGCAGCTGGAAAATGTGGGCCTTTCAGCGCTCCCAATTGCTGATTGTCGTGACACTGCTCCACGAGGGAAAACGGGACCCGGAAATCGAGTCGTTGACCCGCATGATGCTCCGCTGTGTCGAACTTCCCGAAGTGCCTGCAGATCCGCCGGAGGTCTTTGCGAATAAAGCGGTCGGCCTGGCTCGACGCAAGTTTCCGCTGCTGTCGATCAGTCTGGTCGATGACTTTCAGATTCAGGTCGAGACGTCGCGGCTCAACCTCGCAAACTTTTATCGGGCGTATGTACGCGAACCGGAGAAGTTTGAACAGATCCTGCTCCCTGCTTTGACGACGGCTGTGCAGGTGCAGGGCTGGGGAGAACGGGAAACAGCGCCGCCGCTGGAGATTGTCCGTGACCGACTGATGCCCATGCTCTATCCGGAAGATGTCTGGCGCGAAAAGTTTCACGACATCATTGGTGAGCCGTGGGTGGCCGGCCTGGTCATTCTGTATGTGGTCGATGAAGCGAACGCTTACTGGTACGTCCGGCAGGAACTGATCGAGAAATGGGGGCTCACCTCGGGAGACCTGCACGAGATCGCGATCGACAACCTCTACAGCTACTTTGAGCGACAACCGATGGAAATGGCGGTCGCTGCTTCCGAGGAGGGTGGCGTCCCCTCCATGATGATGCCCGGCAAGCCGGATGCCTATAATTCCGTCCGGTTGCTCTGCCATTCGTTTCTGGCACAGTTGCGGGAAGTGGCGGAGGGGGATCTGGCGGTCGGAATTCCCGGCCGGGATTTTTTTGTCGCCGTTTCCATGAAGCTTCCGAATATGGTCTCGCGGATTCGTCAACGGGTCAGGGACGATTTCCAGCAGACCGACCATCCCTTAACCGACCGCATGCTGCTCGTCACCGCGGATGGAATCTCTGAACTGATTGACGATTCTGAATGAGCCACGTTGACGCTTCGGCAAGTCTGACCTTGATGGGAACCGGCACGAGCATGGGCGTGCCGATGATCGCTTGCGACTGCGCGGTCTGCACGTCGACCGATCCCCATAATCACCGCATGCGAACCGGCGTCCTCGTGCAAAACGGCGAACACCGGTTTCTGATTGACACCTCGCCCGAGCTGCGGCTGCAGCTCATCCGGGAACAGGTGAAGGAGATTGACGGGGTCGTCTTCACCCATGCCCATGCTGACCACATCATGGGGCTGGACGACCTGCGGATGTTTGGTTTCAAACAACCCGAGCCGATTCCACTTTACTGCGAGGCCGAAGTGGAGCAGATTCTCCGCTCGGCGTTCGCGTATGCCTTCGGAGCTCCGGTGTCGCCGCTGCACTCACGACCACGCCTCGTCTTCCGGCGGATCGATGAGTCGCCGTTCAGCCTGGCCGGTCTGCAGGTGCAGCCGCTGCGGCTGATTCATGGAGAACTGCCGATCCTCGGGTTCCGAATCAACGACGTCGCCTTCTGCACGGATGTCAGCTGCATCCCGGAGAGCAGTCTGCAGCGGCTGCAGAATCTGGATGTTCTGATTCTGGGAGCGATCCGTGATGAACCTCATCCGACCCACTTCAACATTCCGCAGGCGCTCGAGGTCGTTGAGCGCCTGCGCCCGCGACAGACGTATCTGACGCACATTTCCCACTCGCTTGATCACGCTGCAACCAATGCCCGTCTCCCTCCTCACGTCCAACTTGCCTATGATGGATTAAGAATTCCGTTGAGGGAGACTTCGGCCACCGGCAGCTCTCAGGCTGCCGCACCAGCGATGCGGTGAATGCCGACAGGTCGCGCTTGTTCCAAGGACTCTCTCCACTGTAATCGAGCGATGCCAGATGACGTGGAACCCATTCAAGAAGCTGTTTCCCAGCCGCAGCCAAACCGAAGCAGACTCCCGGCAGGCCATGAAGGGTCTGCTGGAAGCCTCTCCTATTCCGGTGATTTGGCTCTTTGGAAAGACCGGGAGCGGCAAGTCGTCCATCATCCGCTACCTCACCGGTGTCGATGCCATTGAGATCGGCACCGGTTTTCGACCGCAGACCCGGTTCTCCTCACGTTACGACTTCCCAGACGCTTCCGAACCGCTGTTGCGGTTTCTCGACACGCGAGGATTGGGCGAGGTTTCCTATCAGCCCCAGGATGATCTCGCAAACTTTGGCGCCGAGACGCATCTGATGATTGTCGTGGTGCGGGCGATGGACCACGCACTCGATGAAATCGTGAACGCCTTGCGCGAGATCCGCTCCAGCAATCCCCGCCGGCCGGTGATCCTCGCCCTGACCGCTTTGCATGACGCCTATCCCGGGTCGCAACACCCCGAGCAGGATCCGTTCACGAGTGAAGCGCGACCGCTCCCGGACGGGATTGACGGGAATCTGCGACGGTCGCTGGAACTGCAGTACCAGCGTTTCGACGGACTCTTCGACCGGGCGGTCCCCCTGGATCTGACCCCTCCCGCTGAGGGTTTTCAGCAACCGCAGTTCGGCGGCCAGCGCTTGCGGCAGGCGATTCTGGAGTCGTTGCCGTCCGCTTACCGGCAGACGCTGCTCCGCATGGAAGAAGTCGTTCTGCCGCTCAAGGACCTGACCCGCAAACGGACGATGCCGGTGATTCTCGGGGTCAGTACACTGGCAGCAACGGCGGCGGCCATTCCTCTCCCCTGGGTCGATATCCCTGTGGTAATGGGACTGCAGACGCATCTCGCCTACAAGCTGGCAAAGATTCATCATCAGCAGCTGGATGCGCAGACCATTGCGCAGGTGACCGGCTGGCTGGGTGGACGCATTGCGATTCAGTTGACGATTCGTGAGACCCTCAAGTTCATTCCGTGGGTCGGTATCGCGGCGAATGCGGCAGCGGCGTTCGCCTACACGTTCGCGACCGGAATGGCCTGGAACTGGTACTTCACCAGCATTCGCGAAGGACACCTGCCGACGGAGACCGAATTGCGGGAGGTCTTTCAGAAGCAACTCGCCCGCGCAGCCGAACTCTGGAAGTCGACAACCCCCTCCGGTGCGGATGCACCCTGAATCGAATTGGGAGATTGAGCCCCAAAAAAAGAAACAGGCAGGCCCTTCGCCTGCCTGTTCGCTCGTTGACACTGCAGAGGCGGCTGCTCTATTTGAACAGGCCACCGACCGCGTTGATCATGGCTCCGCTGACCGGATTGGGATCGGCCGCGGTAGCGGTGTTCTTCACGAGGTCGAACATCACAGCGCCGCACGCCAGCATCAGCAGTGAGGTGAGCGTCAGCATGACAAATGTTCCGGTTCCCCATTCCACGTCTGATGCGGAACTGCGGGCGCCGGAAGAGGCGTATTCCTGTCGGCCGGAGGGTGCGGCGAACGCTTCATCGTCCGGTTCGAAGACATCGAGACCTTCTTCATCTTCAAAACCGTCTGTTTCGAGATCGAGATCCCCTTCGGGTTCGAATTCTGCCGATTCCCCATCGTCCCCGTCGACATCGAAATCGGCGTCGCCCAGTGTGGCGTCGTCGTGGTCGCCCAGGTCAAGGACGCCTGTGTCGCCGTCATCCATCCGCAGATCGAAGCTGCTGTCGTCATCTTCTTTGATGGCGGCCAGCTCAAACTGGGTTTCCGCAACGTCTTTTTTCGGGACGATGTCCATCATCGGGACAGTTCCCGCTCCGAACGTGCTATCCAGAGAGATACCGCTTTCGGCAGATTCGAGAGAAATGCCGCTGTCGCCCGAGGAAATCGAGATGCCGCTGTCGTCATCCAGGGCGAGTGTGATTCCTTCTTCATCATCAATCCGGATGCCGCTGTCGCCGGAGCCTTCCAGAGAAATCCCGCTCTCGCCGAGCATCAGCGCGCTGTCTCCCCCCAGGGAGATGCCTGATTCGTCAATTGCGGAGCCGGGTCGGAAGTCGATGGCCACGGCATCTTCATCATCACCGATGAACGTGATGTCCCCGGAGGAAACATCGGGAATGAGTTGGACGTCGCTGTCGCTCTGCTTCATCGGATCGGGAGCCAGGGTGATGTCGCTGCCGGTGTCGTTATCGAGCAGCATCGGAATTTCATCGTCCGTCAGTCCGCCGACAAGCTGGACATCGCTATCACTATCGCTCCCGGCGATTCCGACATCGCTGTCGCTATCGGGACCGACCAGTTTGACTTCACTGTCGCTGTCGGCGTTCAGCAGGTTCAGCTCCGGATCCGTTCCCAGCCCGAGGCCATCGGTGACGGTTTGATCCAGTCCCACCAGCTTCACGTCGCTGTCGCTGTCGAAGCCGAGGTCGAGCTCCGGACCGCCGACCAGACGCACATCGCTGTCACTGTCATAGAGGAGGTCATCCTTGGCAGGGGGAGTGGGCTGCCCGGCCGAGAACGGGAGCGCTGTCTTCGGCGTCGTCTTTTCGTCTTTAAAGAGAGGGACCTCGGGATGGGAATCCGCCTGCCGCTTCCGGCCGAGTGATTCCACATCTTCCGACTTGAACTTCCAGGTCCCGCGATCAGCGAATCCTCGAATCTCCCCTTTTTCACGCAGGCGGATCAACTCGTCTGTGCCCATCGACAGCAGTTGTGCGGCTTCGTCAAGGCTGAGGTATTTCTTCGACATCTCTGGTCGACTCCTGATCGCATCACATCATCAAAATTTGATCGCCCCCGGCATCCTTGCGAACGTACGTCTTCTGCCGTTCCTGGTGCAGACATTTCAGCGGAACAATCGCATCCGTCAAATGGCTGAATCGACGGAACCGTTCTCACTCAGCCAAGATTTGTCAAAAAGGATGGAACCTGACAATTCTGCTGGTTAACAGGGACCCTGCGGGCAGGACTGTTCCACAGAATTTTATTCTACGTCTGTTCAGGCCTGTTGCAATCGGCAGATTTTGCGGATCACGGGAATTGAAAACGGTGATCGCTGAAGAAAACGGGCCGATTTTCGACCGTGGGGTCTACGAGATCGGTATCCATCTCCCAATCCGGGAAATCCGTAAAGTCCTCAGAATCTTCGCGACGATGAACTGCTGGCAAGGCGCACGGACCGCTGCTCTCCCCCTGTTTTCCGGCACCGGAAACAGGTGATCGCACTTTCAGGCGAATCGTCCCGCGCCGGGCACGTTCACTTTTCTGAAAATGAGGCGCCTCCGATGCGGATCGCATTTCTCTCTCTCGCGTTTGTTGCCAGCCTGTGTGTCGGCTGTTGCCAGACTCCCACAGTGGCGACTCCTTGGGGCGATCCCTACGCCAACTGCATCGATGAAGGCCCCTGCAGCTCCGGCCCCCCCTTCTCGCGACACAGCGCGGCCCGCAACATGCGGAAATTTGCCCGGCAGCAGTCGCATGACCAGTTGTTCGCGGACACCATCGGCTATGGAATCGGCGAATGCGGTTACGGCGACTGCGGCATGGACGCCTGTGGAATGGGGGGCTGCCAGCCATGCGGTGACGGCTTGATGATGGCTGGCAATGCGATTCCCAGTCAGATGTTCCCCGGGCAGATCGTGGGAGGAGACGGCATGATGGCTGGAGGGAGCTTCTGCCCCAACTGCCAGCAGCAACAGGGAATGATGATGCAGGGGGCACCGCAGGCATATCAGCAGCAGTACCCTCCCCAGAACATGCCGCAGCCATACCAGCAACCGCAACCGACAATGGCGCAGCCCATGGCCGTCCCCCCCGCAGCGAATCCGGCTCCCGCGGAGCCTGAACCGCATCCGGCTCATCCGACCACGGGACTGTACGGCTCTCCGCAGGAATACTATCCGCCGGTGTCCTGGCAGCCTTCCGCTCAGCCGCAGTCTGCAGGCCAGCAGTTTGCAGGCCAGCAGATGATGGCTCCGCAACAGATGATGGCCCCACAGCAGGGGATGCCGATGCAGCAACCGATGATGACGCAGCAACCGCTGCAAATGCCGATCCAGCAATCGATGCACATGCCTATGCAGCCGTCGCAGCAGATGCCGCTGCAGGCTCCTGTACAGCAGACGCTGTACGCTCCGTAACAAGTCGGGTCACAGACTTGGCAGTGGTTCTTGTCGCACGGACCCGGAATCCTCTTCCGCAGTGACTGGCTGCGGTTGCCGCACCGGGAGCAGCCAGAGGATGGCAACGACCCGACCGATCCAGGAGACGAGAAAGAGAGTCTGGAAACACCAGGCCCGATTGCTGAAGCCGTCGAATATCTGCAGCTGATCGATCGCCCAGCCACCTGCGATGCCCGCCAGACCGGCGATCAACCCTGAGACCTGATCGTAAAGTGCAAACTGACGAGCATTGTCCCCGCGGGGGACGAGTTTCAGGCAGAGGTTGATCCCGCAGACGTTGACCGCTCCAAACGCACCCCAGACGATGGAGACCCCGCCCAGCGGCCACCAGTTCTCTGCCCGCGCACTCATCAGCAGGGGCATGCCGCAGCTGACGATCAGCAGCCCGATGATCAGACCTCGCTTGTCCTGCCCACGGTCGCAGAGTCGCCCTCCCCATGTGGCGGCAGGCAGCTGAATTAGATTTGTCAGCGCTGTGAACGCCAGCGCCGTCTCAACGCCCACGCCAATGATCGTGGCGGTATAGAAAAACATTGCTGTCTGGGTCAGTCCCTGAAAAAAGGCCAGCCACCAGCGACCTGCCAGCAGCCAGCGGAACGACCAGCGGTCAAACACGGTCTCCTCGTTCCAGACGGCCTTCTTCTCAAGGGGAATCCAAGGGACGTCGGCGACTTTCAGCAGCGGCAGAACAGATGCCATACAGAGCAGGTTCCCGCAGCAGAAGCAGGCAGCCAGTGTCCACTGATTCGCTGAGGGCCCGAGCTGCGCGAGGACTTTCGACCGCAACAGCGACAGCCCCAGCGGGACCACCAGCATGGCGGCAATCGAGGCGAGTTGCCGCCGGGAGAACAGGTGTCCCCAGTTGACGTCCGGCACCAGGTCGCTGATCCACGAGATGTAGTTGACATAAGCGACACCCTGGCAGAGATACCATCCCGAGAGGCAACTCAAAATCATCAGATAGGTGGACAGCTCGCCACTCGCTGCGGGGAGCATCAACGCCAGAGGAATGGCGAGCGCGATCAACCGTCCGAGCACGATCCCGAGAATCCAGATCCGCTTCCGGCTGTGCAGATGCAGAGTCACCGGACGGGACAAGGCACTCAGGGCTTGTGACGTTTCGGGGATGATCTGCAGAATTGAAAACAGAAACGGCAGAAACTGAAACTGGTGCAGGAAATAGTTAAGAACCGTCCCTCCCGTCAGGACGTTCCCGGCGGAAAACAGAATCTGGCCGAGCATCACCCGCCGGACGATCTCGTTTCGTGAAAACGGATGCTGCTGCCCGCCAGATTCGGTTGCATTGTTCGTCATTGCGGCAGCATACGCCAAGTCCCTCGGGGCTGTCATCGACGAACCGCAGAGCCTTCTGTGACCTCGCCCGGTCGGGAGAGTGAGCGCATTTCTCCGACCTCCTCGGGTGTCTGAGAGAACGACTGGGGGGACTCTGAGGGCCGGTGCGAGAATGCTGAATCCCGCATCAACGGACCTGCCGGACAGGGTTCAAGTGTCCGCTGGCTTCAATTCGATAGAACCGACACGGACTGGTCTTTCGATTCGGTGCGCTCAATACTTGTTTGTTAAATTAGAGCGGCCGGAGAAACATTGCGGTTTGTGCGGCACGGGTGGAACAGTTCGACCCCGCCAGATCGTCATGCCGCGGGTGTGGACCGATCAGCCGGTCGGGAGGAATTCAATGCGGTGGAACGACGCTGTCCGTAATCCGATGACTCTCTGCGCGATGCTGGTGGCAGCCTCCAGCCCGGCGCTCGCTCAGACGGAAACTGCTGTTCCCGCGAAGCCACCCGCAGAATCTCCACTGGTCATCCAGCCCACCACAGTTGATGGGTATTTCGACGCGACCCTGCTGATGGTGAAGCTCGCACGGCCGGAACTGGCCCGCTACTACCTCGAGCAGCTTCTGAATCAGAATCCCGCAGAGAGTGATCTACTTGCGTTAAGAGACAAGTACGGCACGGGGACGTTTGTCGAGCTCACAGGTGTGGAAGCCCTGCAGCCACTGGCCGATCAGCTGGTCGACAAATTGACTCAGGCAGTCCGCAATCTGGGAAATCAGCCCGGTTATGTGCAGAATATTCTCCCCCGGCTGAATGGCAGCACGCGGGAACGGGCGGAAGCTCTGACTGAGCTGCGTCATCTCGGCCCATATGCCGTTCCCGCGATTCTGACAGAGTTGCAGTCTGATCGCGGAGTCAGCACGGACGTGCTCGTCGTGGCCCTGACTCGCCTCGGACAGGAAATTGCCCCGACAATGGTCGGCGCATTGACGTCTCCCAACGACACCGTTCGCGCGGTGGCGGCGGACGTGCTCGGTTATGTCGGAGGCGAGAACGACGCCATCTGGCTGTGGGCTCCGGCTTTTGCAGAAGACCAATCGCCGGGAGTGCGACTGGCGGCCCGGCGATCACTGGCGCGGTTACTGCTCCGCGATCCGGCGAAAGTTGCTCAGGTCTCCGGAGACGGCGCAGCTGCAAAATTACTTCAGGCAGCGCTGGCCTATCTGGGAGACCGTCACAAGTGGTCGGAAGTAGAGCTGGAGTCTCCCGAATTATCGACGTGGAGCTGGGACTCCGCTGCCGGAACGATTCAGGAGCACGTCGTCCCTCGGCGAAACGCTGCCACGTTCTTCGCGGAACGGCTGGCACGGGAGTCTGCACAGTTGGCTCCTTCGTCCGAAGATGCTGCAATTGTCCTGCTCGCAGCCCTGCTGACACGAGAAGTTGAGGAGTCAGGCTGGGACAAGCCAATTCCTCAGGGACCAGCAACCGCGTTCGATCTGCTGGTGAGAACCGGACCCGTCACGACGGAACAGCTTCTGCGTCTGTCACTGGCCGAGAACCTGATTGCCCCGGCACTGGCCAGTATCGAAGCTCTGGGCCAAACCGGTTCCGTCGACCTGTTGAAGCGACCTGCCGGCGGCAGCCCGATTATCGAGGCGCTCGACTTCCCCTCCACTCGCGTGCAGTTCGCCGCAGCGGTGACCATTCTGGAATGGGAACCTGTTAAAGAGTTCCGTGGTTCACGTCGGGTTGTCGAGATTCTCGCCCGGGCATTGAACTCGGAAGGGCATGCGGTGGGGGTCATCATGGATCCGAACAGCCACCGTGCCTCACAAACCGGTGGAATTTTTGGTGAAGTCGGCTTCCGACCGCAACTCGCCGCAACCGGACAGGCCGGGTTCCAAACCGTCGCCCAGCGCGGCGACGTGGAACTCGCTGTCCTGCATCCGAATGTCATTCGCTGGGAACTGACACAGACCATTGCCAACCTGCGGGCAGATGCGCGGACGGCCAACATTCCGGTGGTGATCTACGGCCCCGCCGCCGCCCGGCATGATTTCGACCGACTCGTGAATGAGTTTCAGCGGGTCGCATTTGTCGATGAAGCTTCCGACTCATTAGGACTGAACCGGGGCCTGAAGCCTGTGCTGGCCCAGCTCAATCCTCCCCCGTTGACCCATGCCCAGCGCACCGAACGGATTGAAGAAGCCGCGTTCTGGCTACGGCGACTGGCCATGCGGAACGTCGCGGGAGTGTTCGATCTTTCGATTGCGGAAGAGGCACTGATCGGGGCTGTCAATCAGGAATCTGTGGCGCCTCACGCGCTGGTGGCTTTGGGAGCGATTGGCAGTCCGCGCGTCCAGGAAGCATTGTTGAACGTGGTGATTGCCCCCTCGATGAAACCGGAGATCCGCCAGGATGCCGCCCGGCAGCTCGCGTTTCACATCGCGCGGTATGGGCTTCTACTCCGAGAAGGGGATGTGAGCCGGTTGCGTAACGTCTGGTCGCTGGAGACCGATGCAGGACTTCGGACTGCTCTGGCGAGTGTGCTGGGGGCGACCCGCCCCACGTCCGCTGCTGCTCGGAAGCAAATTCTGGCCTGGCCAGCCTCTGCAGCCCCTGTCGGGAACGCCACTCCCTGATTGTCTGGAAAGGCTGCGAAATCTGTACTTCCGAACAGATGTCAGTCTTTTCAAACCTAAGAATCCGCACCACTCTCAGTGGAAAATCGGCCTCATCGGCCTGCTGGCTGTCAATCGATGCCCCGGGTGGCTAAAACTGTGCGCGTTGAGGCCCTCTCAGAGAGTCGACCTGCAAGTGTCGGTGCGCGCATTGTGTGCTCGGCGATCGCTTTTCGAAGTGGGCTCAAGATACTGAGGCTTTTGCACTCCCCCTTAGCCCGCCAGACGTCGACGAGGTGATCCGTTGCATATTGATTTGCCCTCCAATGATGACGCCGCTCAGACTACTTCGGGAAATCAGGTTCCCTGGTACAAGGAGCTGAACCGGACCCATTGGTTCATTCTGACAGTGGCCGCGCTTGGCTGGCTGTTTGACACGATGGATCAACAGCTCTTCGCGCTGGCTCGAATGCCGGCCATGCGGGCGTTGCTCCCCCGGGGTGCTGATGGAGCGGTGGACCCAACCCTCGTTAACCAATACAGCGGCTACATCACTGCCATTTTTCTGCTGGGCTGGGCAACGGGAGGTCTGATCTTTGGAATGATGGGCGACCGCTACGGACGCGCCCGCGTCATGGCTTGGACCATTCTGATGTACTCTGCCTGCACCGGTTTGAGTGCGTTTTCCTATAACTTCTGGGACTTTGCCGTTTACCGGTTTCTGACCGGTCTGGGTGTGGGAGGTGAGTTCGCAGTGGGCGTCTCACTCGTGGCGGAAGCGATGCCATCCCGGGCCCGACCTTACGCGCTGGGACTTCTGCAGGCGTTGTCAGCCGTCGGGAATATTACCGCCGGATTGCTGAGCATTGTGCTGGGAAGTCTGGAATCTTCCGGCGCCATTGGCTCGGCTTGGCGCTGGATGTTCGTTGTCGGGGCCCTGCCGGCGCTGCTGGTGGTTGTCATCCGCCGCAATATGAAGGAACCGGAGTCGTGGCAGCGTGCCATGGCCGAGAATAAAGTACGCAAACCGATTTATCACACATACATCGAGTTGTTCAGCAATTCCACTTTGCGGCGGAACACGCTCGTGGGAATGACGCTGGCATTTGCAGGTGTCGTGGGGCTGTGGGGGATCGGCTTTTTCTCGTATGACCTGCTGGAACAGGTCCTGCGCAATGACTGGAAGGGCCTGAATCTTCCCGATGCAGAGCTGAACGGAAAGATCGCGAAGTGGAAGGGGATTACTTCCATGATGCAGAATCTCGGCGCATTTTTCGGGATTTATGCATTTGCCTATGTTTCCCAGTGGATGGGACGTAAACCGACCTTCGCCGTCACGTTCGTGGCAGCTGGTCTCAGCACCGCCCTCGTCTTTGCCAAACTGGCAAACTTCTCCCAGATCTTCTGGATGATTCCACTGATGGGCTTCTGTCAGCTGGCATTGTTTGGGGGATATGCCGTCTATCTGCCTGAATTGTTCCCGACCCGGCTCCGCAGTACCGGGGTCTCCTTCTGCTATAACGTCGGTCGTTTCGTGGCCGCTTCGGGGCCTTGGGGACTCGGTTTGCTCGGTGGACTTTTCGCGGGTTCCGACCCGTTGACAAAATTCCGGTATGCCGGATTGACCATGTGCTCGATCTTCGTCCTGGGTCTGATGGCGCTGCCGTTTGCCCCGGAGACAAAAGATCGTCCGCTGCCTGAATAAGGTCCGGTATCCACGCGGCAGCACAGTTGCCTAGCGATCGGATTCGCGTCCTATGAAAGCAAGTTGTTCTCGCGATGACCTCCCCCCTCACACGGGGGAGGTTCAGCCGGGGCATTCCAAGGCACCGCACCAGTCCTTCTGGCTGTGGGTTCTCTGCCTGACGGGCGTCGACTATTTCAGCACGCTCGCGTACCAGCCTTCGATCGCGTTCCTGGCGGCGGGTCGACTCGCTCCGATCGCGACCATCTTTCTGGTGCTCATTACCCTGTTCGGGGCGATCCCGACCTATTTTTATGTCGCGCGCCACTCCCCGCATGGACAGGGCTCGATTGCCATGCTGCAACGATTGCTCTCGGGGTGGTGGGGCAAAGTCCTGATTCTTGTCCTGCTCGGCTTCGCAGCCACGGACTTTGTCATCACGATCACGCTCTCGTCAGCCGATGCCGCAGAACATCTGCTGCACAACCCGATCTGGATCAACGCGCCGGATTTTCTGCAGGACAACCTCACCATCACTCTGGTGATGCTGATTCTGCTGGGGGCGTTGTTCCTTCGCGGCTTTCGTGAAGTGATCGGGATTGCCGTCGGCATTGCCGCTGTGTTCCTGGTGCTCAATGCCCTGGTCGTGGGGGCCGGGCTGCTGTCGGTGGCGAAGAATCCGGAACTGGTCAGCCAGTGGTGGCAGCATGTTCAATCGGGTGAGCTGGGCCTCCCCGAGTTCACGCCTCGTCCTCTGTCGCTGGTGAGTATTTTTCTGCTCAGTCTGGTGCTCTTCCCCAAGCTGATTCTGGGGCTGAGCGGATTCGAAACCGGTGTGGCGGTGATGCCGCTGATCCAGGGGGACGCGGAAGACGATGCTCACACTCCACGCGGAAGAATCCGGAATGCGAGGAAGCTGCTGCTGACTTCGGCCATCGTGATGTCGGCGATGCTGCTGGGCTCGTCTGTCGTCACGACGCTGCTCATTGCTCCCGAAGCGCTGGTGGAAGGGGGGCCGGCCATCAACCGTGCACTGGCGTACCTCGCGCACGGGGAAGGACCGCAGCGGATTGCGCCCTGGTGCGGCGAGCTGTTCGGAACCATTTACGATTTCAGCACCGTGGCAATTCTCTGGTTCGCTGGTGCCAGTGCCCTCTCCGGTCTGCTGAACCTGATCCCCCGCTACCTTCCCCAGTACGGCATGGCCCCTCACTGGGCGGCGGCGGTACGACCACTGGTGCTGGTGATTTCACTGATCTGCATCGTCGTCACGCTCTGGTTCGATGCCGATGTCGAATCTCAGGGAGCCGCCTATGCCACGGGCGTGATGGTGCTCATTCTCAGCGCCTGCACAGCGGTGGTGATTGGCAAGTTTCACGAACGGACCGGGACCTTCTGGCAGCGACTCCCGTGGACATCCATTTTCATTCTGCTGGTGTTCGCCTATGCCACGCTGGCAATCATGATCGAAAAGCCGGACGGGCTGCTCATCGCTTCCGCTTTTATTGGCGGCATCATTCTGATCTCCATCGCTTCGCGAATTCTTCGCAGCGGGGAGCTCCGCGTTGTCCGGTTCGAGTTCAGCGATGATGAATCGCGCTTCCTTTGGCAGACGCTGCAGTATCTCGATATCCCGGTCCTCGCTCCTCATCGACCGGGGGGACGTTCTCTCGAAGCCAAAGAACGCGAGTTGCGGGACTGGCATCATCTGGATGCCCAAGTGCCGGTCGTCTTCGTCGAGATCGAAGTGGGTGACCCGAGTGACTTCTTTCAGGAGCCGTGCCTGACAATTCGCCAGGAAGAAGGGCGTTTTGTGATTCACGTGACGCGCTGTACCGCTGTGGCGCCCGCATTGGCTGCCATCGCTCTGAACCTCTCTCAGGGGGCGCGACCCGTGGAACTGCATTTTGGCTGGTCCGACGAAAGCCCCTTGCGGACCAACCTGCAGTTTCTCCTGTTCGGAGAAGGCAATGTTCCGTGGATTGTCCGCGACATGCTGCGTCGCGCGGAACCGGATGAAGCGATTCGCCCTCGGGTCATCATCGGTTAATGCACGGGGCTGTTCCTGTTCCCGATACGTTCTGTCGGGTGCTTGAGCCTTCGAGTGATCGAGATCCGTTCGGGACGGATCTGGTAAAGAGCTTCCCTCTGTTCGTGCGTGAGCGCATCAGTCGCGTGCGAAGAGATGGTCGGCAGCCGCGACTGAAAAAACATCAAAAGTTGCGAATATTTTGTTCCAGATTGCTTCGCCACTGGCCACTTCCATCTGGGAAGCCCACTGAATTCGGAGTTTCCCACGAGTCCCCTGACGAACTGGGCTTGTCTGAGGCTCGTGGCTGACCTTTGGTGTTGTGCGCATCCGGGGCCTTCTTCGACAGGTGAATTGTTCTTAGGCCGGTGGCCCGGCTCATCTGTCTCGTGGTTCGCGCCCTGTGCGAGAGATTTTGACTTTCATCGGCATCTCCTCGTCGTGCGGGAGTAAGCATTTCATCACGTGAAAGGCTTGCTGCACGGGAATAGCCAAGAGTCACCGCGCCAGGGAGTAACCCCTTGCAGAAACCTTGTGGGAACGAAGCAGTGACTGATTCACCGACCCGAGTACGATCCTTCCGGCTTCTGGCCGAGCCCCGCCCGGGCCTTGATTTGAAGGCTCTGGCATCCGGGCAGGGACGAACAGCAGTCGCCATTCCGGTTTCCTGCATTCCTTTGATCGCAGTCCTGTGCTCGCTCGCGTTTCAGTCAGGCTGCAATTCCGGCGAATCGTTCACGGTCGCGCCGGTGGTCGGCAAAGTTCTGTGCGAAGGAAAGCCGGTCAGCGAAGGGATGGTGCAGTTCTCACCCGTCGCATCGACCGGCAACCGGCCCGGCAAAACGGCGGCTGCCATGATCAATTCCGATGGGACATTCGTTCTCTCCACGTATGGACCCGCCGATGGTGCGGTGATCGGCACTTGTGACGTGATGGTTGGTTCGGCCGATCCACTGAAGCCGTGGAGTAAGGAACTCTCCCGACCGATCCGGTTTGAGGTGAAGCCCGGTCGGAATGAGGTCCTGATTGAAGTTCTGACCGACGGGACAGGAAAAGTTGCGGCGGCGGGCTGAACGACGGGGCAATGTTCGGTCGTTCCACATTCCGTCGATGTTTTCGCCTTTGTTGTTTGAAGGATATCCCCAAGAGAGGTGTGCATGGCGAGGTCTCAACAGCGCTCCGGTTTCACTTTGATCGAACTGCTGGTGGTCATCGCCATCATTGCGGTTCTGATTGCCCTGCTTCTGCCCGCAGTTCAGCAGGCCAGGGAAGCAGCCCGCAGGTCCACCTGCAAAAACAACATGCATCAGATCGGCCTCGCTCTTCACAATTATCACGACACCCACAAGGTGTTTCCGCCTGCCGCCTTCAAGGTGCTCATGACCGGAGTGACGTCGAACACAAAAAACCGCCAGGCCACCTACTGGGGAAGTCTGCTCCTTCCCTATCTCGATCAGGCTCCGCTGTACCAGTCGATGAAGTGGGGGAGCGACGAAATGATCTGGGATCAGGGCCCCAATCTGGCAGCGAGAATAACACCGATCGCCGTCCTGAAGTGCCCTTCCGCCACAGATCTTGCTGCCTACGGAGAACTGGACAAGGACGGGGCGACCAGCCGCGATGGAATTACGATGGGTGAAGACATTTCCCCCTGTAACTACAGCCCGGTCATTACGGGAACCATCGGAAACCCCGCGGTCTCTGCACAGGCCACCTGGGGCAACAACCGCATGGATGATTATGTCCCCTTGAATAGAACGTACTACACCGGCGGCTTCACGCAGAACAACTGCTTCGAAATGACGGAGATTCGCGATGGAACCAGTAACACCGCCGCGATCGGAGAGCGGTTTCGGAGCGGAGTGACAGAAGTCGGCAACGTCCGGTTTCGAGCCTATTACTGCCTCGGCTCTCCCGATGCGGAGAACAAACACGCAGCCTTTGCGGGCTCACTGGGCACACCCATCAACTCCCGGCTGGAGAATGATATCGGGTTCGCGGGATTCCATAGCAATCACGCCGGTGGAGCCCAGTTCCTGATGTTCGACGGAGCTGTGCGGTTTTTGTCCGAGAATCTGGATAACAACCTGCGTGCCGCACTGGCCTCGCGAGGGGGAAAAGAGACGATCGGTGAGTACTAAAGAGTCTGGATTCCCCCTGCCCGGCACTCGGATCTGAGCGCTTGAGCGAGCAGAAACTCGCTATTAGGCGACCGGAAAGAACAATCTGCACTCGTCGGGTTTCATGTTGTCCCGCGGAAGATGTGGCGCTTGCCGCATCCCCGAGCGGTCCCTTGTTGACGGTCGTTGTCGATCATTGCTGTGGCTGGCGGCTCCTTGGCTGCGGCGTGCAACGGTTCATCTGGTGTCGTCACGCCGCCCCCTGTTCTTTCCTTGCGATTCTGCTGTCAATGAACGGTTCGGGAGAGGTTCTGCGCCGATCCGGGGCTGTTGCGTTCTGAATTCCTGTTCACAACCGGAAGTCTCCCGGTTCCATCATCTGACACTGAAACTGAAGGATCTTGGTATGTCTGCTGCGACTCGCAACATTCGGGTATGGGGACGGAGAGGGTTCACTCTCATTGAGCTGCTGGTCGTGATTGCGATTATCGCGGTACTCGTGGCGTTACTGCTGCCCGCAGTGCAGCAGGCACGCGAGGCGGCTCGACGCTCCCAGTGCAAGAACCAGTTGAAGCAGATTGGTCTGGCACTGCACAACTATCACGATGTCTTTGACCGCTTTCCGGCCCGGGCAGTCGGTGGGGGAGAATCTCATCGGGTCCGCATGACGGGCTTGATCGCCCTTCTCCCCTATCTGGACCAGTCGGCTCTCTACACTCAATTGACGAGCGTGAACGGGAATCCTTGGGACAATAGCGGTCCGTGGCTAACGAATCTGCCGCTGTTCAACTGTCCGTCAGATCCGTCGCGGGTCGATCCGGGAACAGCCACGCGAACGCGTGGATCCCGCAGCTACGTCTTCTGTGCAGGCGATGACCAGGGGCCAAATCTGAATGCCGCACCCTACGTGTCGGTCGAGTCACGGGGGATGTTTGGGCCCAACCGTTATTACAAAATTGCGGAGTGCACCGACGGCACCAGTAACACACTGGCGATTTCCGAACGGGTGAAACCGGAACTGACAAACGAGATGGGCATGGCGATTACGATCAACAGCTCCGTCCCCTCTGCCTGCAGTGCCCGGCTGACAGGACAGGTTTACTCAGGGGCCACGTTCACCGGCGACACCTCTCCCGGATATCGCTGGGGAGATGCACTGAGCTATTTCAACGCGTTCAATACTGTGCTGCCGCCGAATTCGGCGACCTGCATTATTGACGGCACCAATTCCAGTGCACACTCCCGTGAAGGGTTCTTTCCCCCCACCAGCCGACATACAGGCGGAGTCCAGGCACTGCTGCTGGACGGTTCCGTCCGATTCATCAGTGAGAACATTCATGCGGGCAATCTGAGTGTCACCGCTCCCGCCAACACGAGTTCCGACGCCAGCCCGTATGGAGTCTGGGGGGCGCTGGGGACGAAAGCGAGTGGCGAAGTTCCCGCCGATTATTGAACGCGATCACGGCCCGGAAGGGGGCTGACTTCTTGCCATTGTCATCCGGAAGCTGCCCACTCTTGGTCCCTGTTTCGAGCAGTGAATCCCGACACAATTCAAGAAATTTACCCGACAGCCTGAAACCCGATCGATCGTGTGTTCAGGCGGAAGAATTCGTCCTGTCGACAGGAGGCTTGTTCGTGGACTGCAAGAGAACAATAAGAGTCTGGAGTCCGGGAGCGCTTGTGCTGCTGACTGTCTGTATGGGCTGCGGTGGAGCGGGCGACAGATGGATCAAGAGTCAGCCGAATGTCGTGCCCGCCGAAGGAGTGGTACTCTATGATGGGGCGCCAGTCGCCGATGCCATCGTTGTGTTTGCTCCGGTTGAAGGGAATTATGCGGCGTCGGCGATTACGGACGATGCGGGGAAGTTTGTCCTGTCATGCCTCCGCAATAAGCCGGGTGTCATCGCGGGAGATTATAAAGTCACCGTGATGAAACAGGCGGTCCGGGATGAGGCACCGCAGACCGACGAGACCGGCGCCGTCATTCCGCCCCCCATGGAGAACATCATTCCCGACAAGTATTCGAATCCCAGAAAGTCGAAGCTCACCGCGTCGATTCCTTCACAGGGGACACGAGAGCTGAAGTTCGATCTGCAGAAATAAGTGGGAAGCAACTGGATTTCTGCGCACTTTGCAGCAGGCCGTGCGATCGAAAGGGGAGTGCGATGGTGCAGGAACAGAGTCGGTATCCGTCAGCTTCTGAAGTTCCGCGGCGATCGCTGGACTTTCATACGGCATTGTCCCAGGGGAATGCAAACACCGACAGGGGCCGCCTCTTTCTGCGCCTGTTTCTGCAGAACCAGCGACGACTCTATGCCTATGTCCTGACGCTGGTCCCCAATCGGACCGACGCCGACGATGTGATGCAGGAGGTCAGTTTTCTCCTCTGGGAAAAATTCGACGAACAGCATGTCCCGCTCGACTTCACCGCCTGGGGCTGCCGGATCGCCTACTTCAAGGTTCTGGACTTCTTCAAACGGAAGCGGCGCAGTCGTGTCTGCTTCAGTCAGGAAATGCTGGAGCGGCTGGCGGAATCGACGATTGAACAGGCGGCCCCCCTGCAGCTGGACGCCCGACGTGAAGCCCTGGCCGACTGCATGAAGAAGCTGTCGGGAAAGGATCAGCAATTGTTGCAACTGCGGTTTATGGAGGGGGGCTCCACGGAATCAGCAGCGAATGCGCAGGGACGGACCGTGGATGCGGTTTACAAAGCCCTGGCACGTGTTCGCCATGTCCTCTTCCGCTGCATCACGCAGTCGCTGCAACATGATGATGAACAATGTTGATCTGATGACGACTGACTCCGCTAGGGTCGATCTTCCATGAGCAGGTCAACTGCCTGAAAGTGACGAGTTATGAGAGACTTTCCCGAATATGACGAAGTGCGGCTGCTGCTGGAGGCGGTCTGCGAACAAACCATATTGCCGGGAGAGATGCAACGTCTCGAACAGATTCTCATGCTGCGCCCTGAAGCGGAGGCGTTTTACATTCAGTACATGAATCTGAACGCGGAGCTGATTCAGTCGCTTTCGTCGCCGGTCATCCTGGTGGAGCAGCTTCTGAGAGGAACGGTTGAATCGGAAGAAGACCGTTCTCCTGCACAAGAGCCTCGCGTGAAGATTCAGGGGGGAGCACGATTCAACCCGCAACTACGACGTTTGACTCGAGTGGCATTGCTGCTGATTCTGGGGGTGGCAACCGGAGCCCTGTGGTGGCGTCCGTCCCCTCCTGCGACACGTCGGCCTGCGGTCGCAGTCCACACGCCGGCAGAGGCGAAGTCAGACAAGGTGACATCCTCAGGGCCCGCAGCGGGCTCCAGTCGATTGCCGCTCGATGGCCCCCCTGCCATTCTCACAAACGAACTGGACGCGAAGTGGCGCACGGCACCATTGCGTGTCGGCTACCCGCTTCCCGCCACGCAGCTTTATCTGGAGTCGGGGTTGATTCAGTTGCGGACGATGGCCGGAGTCACGCTGGTCGTGGAAGGCCCGGCCGACCTCCATTTCCCCCATGCCAACGAATTGCGGTTGCTCGCGGGTCGGCTCTGGATTGATTCTCCCTCGACAGTCTCCGTACTGAGTGTGGTGACACCACTGGTCACTGTGGAAGACCACGGTAACGAGTTCGGCGTCGATGTCTCCGAAGATGGCAGTCTCGTTGAAGTGCACAACGTCCGGGCTCCTTTGAAACTGTCTCCCTCGAATCAGACGTCAAGCTGGATGACGCAGGAGGGATTGGTCTCCGGACAGGGTTTGCGGATTTTTGGCGCGACCGAGTCGATGGAGTTGTTTACGACGGATGGACAGGGATTTTCCCGAGCCCAGAGCCTGCTGCGGTATGTTCCGACTTCCGCTCAGATTCGACAGAAGGTCTGGCAGGCCGACGTCGAACGTCACAAACAGGACACCTCGTTACTGATCCATTACACATTTGAGCCGGAAGACCCACAGGCACGAATTCTGACCAACGCCGGATTTCTATCGGATCACCGGCTGAACGGTGCGATCTTCGGCTGTCGCTGGGGAGAAGGACGCTGGCCGGGGAAAAGATCGCTTGAATATCGCGACGTCTCTGACAGAGTGCATCTGGTCGTGCCGGGCGAGTTTGACAATTTGACACTGGCAGCCTGGGTACGGGTCGATCAACTGAAGAACCGCTTCAACTCTCTGCTGATGCCGGATAGCTGGGACGAATGTGAGCCGCACTGGCACATCTCCAATCTGGGTGGGCTGGAGCTGGGAGTTCAGGGACCCGAACGGAAGGAGCTTGTGCATTACGACGCCAAGCGGGCCATCTCCACTTCCCAGTTCGGTCTCTGGCTGCATGTCGCCGTCACTTACGATCGCGACAACGGCTGGGTAACGCACTATCTGAACGGCTACCCGATCAGTGAAGTCCCGATGACACTCGACACGAAGCTGCGAATCGGAGACGCCGAACTGGGGAACTGGAATACCCGGTCGCGGGTGCATTCGAATCCGATTCGTCACTTCACCGGTGCCATCGACGAGTTCATGCTGTTTTCTCGCGCGTTGCCGATGGCGGAGATTCATGAACTGTATCGTGCGGGGAGTTCCGAGTAGCTGGGACGGGGCTCTCGTTACATGCGCTCGCGGCATCGCATGATTTGCCGACGCGGATGAGAGTTTTGCAGCTGCCGGTTTCCGATCGTCCGCTGGACGCTGGGAACCGACACGCAATATTCAGGACTTCTACTGCACCGGCCCTTTCTCGGGCCAATGCAGACTTCACTTCCTGATTTCTGCAATAGCTTTAAATCAGGACACCCTCGCACCTGAAGTTTCTGCTGGGGGCTGTGGGGTCATTCCCTGTTCCCTGACCTTGGCCCCACCCGTGTTCTGATCTCATTGCTCTCGATGCCTGGGGAGGCCCGTGTTCGGGAGTGGCCAGCTGGATTCCCAGCGGTCACCCGCCACGGGCGAACCCTGCTCGCACTGGAGAAAGACCGATGCGATCCCGACTGACATCTCCCCCAGACCGCCGTGGTGCATTGCTCCCGGTTGCTGCAGTTTCGCTGAGTGTGGTGCTTGTTTATGTTGCGTTCGTCATTGATATCGGCGTTATTTGCGTAGCGCGCGAAGAGGCTCAAAACTGCGCAGATGCCGCTGCGCTCGCCGCGGCGCTCGAACTTTATCCCGATCCCAAACCACAGACCGCGCTGAAGTTGCCACTCTCGCTGCCGATCTACAAGCCCTATTGTCCCAGCCAGAATCTGGCTCCATGCGTCAGTGCCGCCTCGAGTGTGTCGGGCCTGAACGTGGTCGGGCACAAGTCCGGGATGAATCTGCTGAACTCGGACATCCTGTTTCAGACATACGATGGGGGGGGGCTTGTGGGCCCCCCGTCCACTCTCACTCAGGTTGACAATCTGCTGAATGCACTCAAGCTTCGCACCGGTGACAATACGTTCGTCAATTGCTGCACGGTTGTCGTTCGACGCGATGAACAGGCCAACGGGAGTTTGCGGCTGTTCATGGCCCCGTTCACGTCCCGGAAGACGCACTCGGTCTCCGGCAGGGCGACGGCTGTCATTCAGCGAGGCTACGGCGTCGGTCCGGGAGACAAAGTGCTGCCGTTCGCCCTCGATATCACAATCTGGAACGCGATCCGGTTCACCAACAGCGAGATCAACGCCATCACATTGAAACCGCTTGGGGTCGATCTCGATGCCGTGACGATTTCCGGACTGCTGGGAAACAATGCACTGCTTTCTCTTCTGAACAGCGCGCTCCCGTTGGCCCTGCTCGGCTCGCCGCTCCATGTGCTCGATGGCTGCACGGTCAAAAGAGGTTCGCCGACGGTGACGAACGGACCCGACGGGATCTATGAGGCAGTCCTCCTCCCCGATCAGTTTCACAGTACATTTCTGCTCAGCCTGCTGGGAAAACTTCTGCCGGTCGTCCAGAGGATTCCGGGTCTGGTCGTGTCGCTGGAGACTTCCACGATCAACAGCAGCACTCCCAACGCGGCCCGGCTCAACACCGTGATTCGCGATGGCTTGTCGGTTGCCGACATTGCCCGGCTCAGTACGACCGCAGACGGGCAAGCCTGGCTCCCTTTCACCTGCAAAGGCTATTTTGAGATACCCAATGAGTGTGAGGCGAGCCTCAAAAGCATCATCGGGCAGCCCCGCATCCTGCCACTCTACGCCACTCTGCCCGGCACGGTCAGCAAAGCGACCGACATCTTGGGGGCGAGCCATTCGTTCCAGATTGTGGGCTGGGCGGGAGTCGTCATCACCGAAGTCAATCTTTCCGGACAGCTCCGCTACATCAACATTCAGCCTGCCATCTACAACCGACATACTGTCAGTCCCGCTGCGGGGAGTCAGGCTTGGCGTTCCAACTCGCACCTCAGTGACGGGGTCTACACCTCGCCTCGACTGATCAAGTAATTCGTCGCTCAATCTGCCGATGGCTGCCGGTCGTGCAGAAAAATCTCCGCCTCGGTTCGAGAGGGCTTTCTGCAAGCGGGAGGACATTCGCTATACTCGGCTTATGAACGAGACATCGCTGTTTGACCTGACTGGCTGGACACAGATCGAAATCACCGGCTCTGCCCGGCAGAACCATCTGCACGGATTCTGTACAAACGACATCAAGCGGATGCAGCCGGGTGACCACTGCGAGGCGTTTATCACGACCATCAAGGGAAGAATCCTCGGCCATGTGCTCGTGTTCGCGCTCCCCGATTCGTTACGTATGATTGCGGTGCCCGGTGCTGCGGCGGCAATTATCCCTCATCTGCAGAAGTACCTGCTGGGAGCCGATGCCGAGATCGTGGACCGGTCCGCGGAGCTCGGACTGGCCGTGCTGACCGGCCCTGACGCCGCACAACGCGCCGGGGCCGCAGCAGCGGCCGTGAACGAACTGCTGATTGCGGAAACCGATCTAGTTCCTCCGCCGTCCCGTCTGATTTCCGGCCCTAAAGCACACGTTGATGCTGCCGTGGCTGTGATGGGGCTGACGTTTGGTTCCGCTGCGCGATATGAGCAGCTGCGGATCGAATCCGGTTTTCCCTGGCACGGGCGCGATTTTTCCGAAGACCATCTCGCGCAGGAGGCGGCTCGGACCGAACGGGCGATCAGTTTCCGAAAGGGCTGCTACCTCGGACAGGAGCCGATTGCCCGACTCGACGCTCTGGGGCACACCAACAAGGAGCTGCGCGGACTGGTCATCGAGGCGGGCGACGTGGCCCCCGGTGCTGCGATTTTCGCGGGAGAAACCCAGATTGGTACGTTGACTTCCGTCGCTGACCGAGGGAACGGGACTTCGGTCGGACTGGCGATGGTCCGGACTCAGGCGGGCGTGCCGGGAGCAAAGGTGTCTGTGCAACATCCCGAAGGATTCGTGCCGGCAACGCTGTTTTGGCCACGACTCGAAACAGAAATTTGATCTATGATGCATCTCGCTCGCGATCCTGCCCGATATTTCGGGGCATTCGACTTTGAATCTGTCCGCACTTGCCATCCGAAGCGGCGATGTTGATCATTCAGGATGCGTGCCCGGAGTATGCAGGACAGAGCAGTCTGCTCTCGACTGCCCGGAAACCTTCTTTCTTTTCAGCCTCGGAAAAGGACGTCAGACATGGCTCAGAAGGGTCGCAGCCAGAGCCGGAAGCCTGCTACGAAATCAGCGCGAACCGGTTTGACTCCGCATCGGTCCAATGGTCGCGCTGCAACGCCCCCCACGATTGGAAGCTACCTGATCCAGCGACTGCAGGATTACGGTCTGACCGACCTGTTTGGCATTCCGGGTGATTTTGTTCTGCAGTTTTACGGGATGCTGGAAGAGAGCCCGATCCGGGTGATCGGCTGCACCCGCGAAGACAACGCCGGCTACGCGGCCGATGCATATGCCCGCGTGCATGGACTGGGGGCCGTCTGTGTCACTTACTGCGTGGGGGGGCTGAGTCTATGCAATTCGATCGCGGGGGCCTACGCCGAAAAATCTCCGGTGATTGTGATCAGCGGAGCACCGGGAATCTATGAGCGCAGGAACAATCCGCTCCTCCATCACAAGGTCCGCGACTTCAACACCCAGCGGGAGATTTTTGAGAAAATTACCGTCGCGGGGGCTTCACTCGACGATCCGCTCACCGCTTTCCGTGAGATCGATCGCTGTCTCGAAGCTGCCATGCGCTACAAACGCCCCGTTTACCTCGAGATTCCACGGGACCGCGTGCATGCCCAGGCACTGGTGCCGCATCAGCCACTCTCGTTGACACTGCAGAGCAGTCCGGAAGCGCTGGAAGCAGCACTGATCGAAGCCCGCGACCGCATTCGCGCAGCCAAATCTCCCGTGTTGATCGCCGGAGTGGAGATTCATCGATTCGGACTGCAACAGCAGGTGCTCAAGTTTGCCGAGAAGAACCAGATCCCGATGTGTTCGACGCTGCTCGGAAAGTCGGTCATCAGTGAGCGGCATCCGCTGTACATGGGAGTTTACGAAGGGGCCATGGGACGGGCAAAAGTGACCGAGTTTGTGGAGGAGAGCGATTGCGTCCTGCTGCTCGGCACATTCATGACCGACATCAATCTCGGGATCTATACGGCAAAGCTTGATCCGGGACGCTGTATCTATGTGACCAGCGAGCAGCTGCGGATTGGGCATCATCACTTTCATGATGTCCTGTTGCAGGATTTTATCGACGGGCTCGCCGCCACCCGACTGCGGAAGGAAAAGACAGACTTCCCGCCCCGCACGCCCCGACCTGTCCGGCCGCACAAGCCCACCGATGCGGTGACGATTACCAGCCTGTTCGACCACATCGACGAGATTCTGAAAAACGAAATGGTCGTCGTCGCCGATGTCGGGGACTCGCTGTTTGCCGCCTCGGACCTGACGATCCACGATCACACGGAGTTCATCAGTCCCGCCTATTACACGTCGATGGGATTCGCGATTCCCGCCGCGCTCGGAGTTCAGGCCGCGAATCGCAAGCTGCGGCCACTGGTGCTGGTGGGGGATGGGGCGTTCCAGATGACCGCACTCGAACTCTCCACCGTCGTGCGAAACCGGTTCAACCCGATCGTGGTGGTCCTGAACAACAAAGGATACACCACAGAACGCTTCCTGCAGGACGGTCCGTTCAACGACATCCTGAACTGGAACTATCACCGCATGCCCGATCTTCTCGGGAGCGGTTGGGGATTCGAAGTGCGGACGGTGGGCGAGCTTCATCAGTCGATGCAGGCCGCCCTTGCCCACAAGGACGCGTACAGCATTCTGAATGTGCATCTCGATCCGACCGACATCAGCCCCGCTCTGGAACGCCTGGCAAGCAAGATGTCCAAGCAGCTGTAGCAGTGTGGGCCCCGAAGCGGGCCATCATCCTTGCCGCACGCCGCAAACGGCACCCGTCACGGGGAGACAGAGACTCTGCCTTACGGTCAATGATGCTTCACGGCCGGTTTGGATTTCGCCCAGCGGCTGATGGCAATCAGAAACAGGCCGCTGATGGCATAGCCGATGGTGATGTCGTCTGCGCGATAGATGAACGCACCGGCGGCAGGCTGCACGAAGCGGAACAGGTAGTCAAATGCGAAACCGGCGTAAACCTGATAGGCGTGCATCACTCCAATCGCCGTCAGGCCCGCGGCAATCAGCATCCAGACCCCCGCCGCCACAAAGCGACGGTCGATGAGGCAGGCTCCGGCTGCGGAAAGAATCATGCAGGTGAAGATGTAACCCCGCTCCATCAACAGCAGTCCGTGGAGCAGAAAGCCGTTGACTTCGCTCGTCGGTTTCGAAGGCCGGGTCATCACCGGGACGGCCAGCGCTGCTCCTTCGGTGGAGACAGCGGAAGCGACTGGAACCGGACGTTCGAGAATCTGCTGCAGTGAGCTTCCTCCGGCAATTCCCAGGGCACCGATCACGACCGTGGCTCCCCAGGCGGCAATGGCCGGAAACAGGCCCATCGCCACGGCAGGTGCGTGCTCGGAGGGAGAAGACTGAAAGGCCTGCGCAGTGATGATGATCCCGATCCACAGCACAATCGCGGCCCCGGCTTCGATCGGAATGACTGAGACCGCCAGCCCGAAGAGCCCGGACAATCCGAGCGCGGTGATGACCAGTCCGTTCAACGTCGAGTAGCCAGCACGCGCTCCGAGTGATTTCCACCCGGGATGGCCGATGTAAATCGTGGTCGGGAAGCAGCTCCCCAGCAAGGCGGCTCCGATGGTGCTCAGGCCGTTGACCGCCATCGCGGGGGCGGTCGGGAATTTGTCCCCGGCGGCCTCGGCCGATTCAATGTTCTGCATGCTGCCGATCACATTGAACAGTCCCATCGGAATCACGACCGAGATAAACGGCACCCAGGCCTGCACCTGCTGAAACGCGGCGAAGACGGCCGGCCCGCACCACTGTGGCGGTGACCAGCCGATGAGCGGGATCGACTCCCGGACGGCAGCCACGTTCATGGCTCCGAACGTCACCCATTCAGGAATGCCGTTGATCGTCTTCAACGCCGTCATCAGCCACGCCAGGGCGGTGCCGATCAAGACGGCCACCAATCCGCTGGGCAATCCCAGCGGCAGATGGACTCCTGCAAAAATGCCGATCAGCACTAGGGTCATCGGCAACATGGCGATGAGCGGCTTCTGAAAAATCTGCAGGGCAAACGTCATCGAGATGAATGTGATGGCGATGCCTGCCAGCGTCGACAACAGCGCCGCCCGTGGCGTGCTGCGACGAATGCGCTCACCGACAAAGGCGCCGAGGAACTCGATGATCCCGCTTCCCAGGCAGGCGAGGAGCCCCATGCGCCAAGCCGCCTGCGGGTCCCCCGTGCGGTCGAACTCCGGCTTGATCACAAAGAAGACGAAGACAATCAGCGACGGGGTGTTGATGCCGAACGGGAGTGCTGTGACGTCGTCCCGCTTCTCCCGTTTAGCAAGCCGGTGGGCCAGCCAGGAATAAAAGAGATTCCCCACGACAACGCTGACTGCCGTCCCAGGCAGAACATAACGATAGAGCAGTTCGTCCGTCATCCCGCACAGCCCCTTGCAGAAGCTGATGATCAGCAGCACCTGCACGAGGTTGTCAACAAACAGGCCGAAGAAGCCATCGAGGTCCCGTTTGACAAACAGTCGCATGACGAGTCACTCCCGCAGGAAAGTTCGCATGGTGGGGACAGCAGGCGAGCACGGCCCGCGTTGTCACGGGGGAGTGAGCAGCGATCGACACGAACCGGATGCGGAACGATTCGTCGTGACTGGCCGCTTGCGCCCCTGTTGTGTTCCCGAGAGCGCCGCACCGGGTGTGTGACGGCGCTAAACGAGTTCTTCCCGGGCTGCGGCTTCCGCGACTTCTCCCTCGGTGACCTGCTTGCCAACTTTGTCGTGGAAGAAGAGACCGAAGAAGATCATCACCGCTGCTGCGAAGATGGCCGGCTTGCCCCACAACGGCTTCCATTCAATCGCCCGCAGCTCCGCGCGGCGAAGTTCGTCTTTCTCTGCTGTCAGCTTCTTGGCAGCCGCTTCGTCATAATTCGGTGTCGCGGTCAGAGCTTTCAGCTCGTCTGCCTTGGCGGTGACCTGGGCGGCCAGTTCTTTGGATTTTGGTGTGGTGTGCGCGCCTTCGATCTCACCAGCGACTTTGGCTCCAATCATCATGCCGACCCCCAGAGTCAGCATCACCAGCAGCCCCTGAGCCTGGGCACGGATCGGCTTGGGAGCCTTCTGGTCGGTATAGATCTGGCCGGTCACGAAGAAGAAGTCATAGCAGATTCCGTGCAGCACGATTCCGGCGATGATCATCCAGGCGATGTTGTCCGACGCCCCAAAGGCAAACAAGGTGTACCGCGTCACCCAGGCCAGCATCCCGACGAGGAGCATCCACTTGACGCCGAGTCGGGCAAAGAAGAAAGGCATCACCAGCATGAAAAAGATTTCTGACATCTGCCCGTAAGACATCGTCAGCCCGATCTTCATGCCCGCCATTTCCACGATGCGGCTGGCGATCTGATAGTAAAACGCCAAGGGAATGCAGATCAGCATGCTGGAGATCATGAACACCAGATAGGACCGGTCCTTCAGCAGCTTCAAGGCATCCAGCCCTAGGAGCTCACCCGCACTCACCTTCCCGGTTGCCACGGGGGGGGTGTTCGGGAGCATCAGACTAAACAGACCCAGTGCGAATGAGGCTGCGATCGTCACATAGAACATGTTGATCTTTGTTTCGATTCCGAAAGCAGTCAGAAAGATCCCCGCCAGAATCCAGCCGATGGTTCCGAAGACACGAATGCGCGGGAACTCCAGTTCGGAATTCGTCATGTTCCGCAGGGCGATCGTGTTCGTCAGCGCCAAGGTCGGGTAATACGCGAGCATGTAGCCCAGAAAAATCAGATTGATCGTTTTCGGTGAGGGGGATTGCACCTGCATCTGCGTGGTTGCCAGATACATCATCCCCGCGCCGATCATGTGCAGGATGGCCAACACCCGCTGCGCCGAGAAAAACCGGTCTGCCACCATTCCGACCAGCAACGGCGTCACCAGTCCGGCGATCGGGCCGACGGCATAGGTCCAGCCGAAGTCCGGGCCCGTGAAACCGATCGTCCCCAGATAGTTGGGAGCTGTGACATACCAGGATCCCCAGATGAAGAACTGGAGAAACATCATGATCGACAAAAGGATTGTCACAGGACTCATGACAGCTGCACCCCTGAGGAGACTATTGAACCGGCGATCCGTCGCATCCGTACCTTCCGTCAGGTCGCCGTTCCGCCGGAAGAACAAACACTCTCCGCCTTCCGGACCGAGTGCGACGGCGTAAACGTGGCGTCAACGTAATCAGGCTGGAACAGCGACGCAAGTAATCAGCGGTATTCGCCTTCGGACTTCCGTGAAATCTCCCCGGAGTCGGCGGGAATCAGGCTTCAAAGCGGAAGAGCTTGAGCGCGTTCCCACCCATGATGTTCTGCCGGTCGTCGACGGAGAGCCCCTTCAGGAACGATTCGCAGTAGTCAAACGCCTGATTGTACGAGGCCTGAGTGGTATTGGCTGCGAATCCCCCGCCGTACAGCAACCGGTCCGGTCCCCACGCAGACACCAGCGACTGGATCGTGGCCTGCAGGGCTGTGGGGGGATGCTGCTCTTTCGAGGGCAGTTCCGAGAGCTTCATATATGTATTGGGGAATTGTGACCACTTCAGCAGCTGCTGGAATTCGGCGGGGAGTCCCTGAAAGGGACGCCCCATGTGGTCGATCAACACCGTGGTGTTGGGAAAGTCCCTGATCAGTGGTTCAAACCCCGGGGCAAACTGCGGCTTCAGGTGGAGTTGGATCGCCAGATCGTATTCGGTCGCCTGTTCCCAGAGTCGGCGGAGCTCCGGCTTGCCGAAGGGGGGAAGCCGCTGTGGATCGTAAGCATGAATCCGGACCGCCACGACATCCAGCTTTTCCGCCAGCACCGGTAGTTGACGCATCGATTCCGGATCGTCGGCAAACAGCAGCAAGGTCCCTTTGAGCCGACCTTTCCCCGCCTCGAGGCAATATTCCAGATAGCGATGGTCGTCCCCGTACGGTTCCGGATGAACCACGACCGCATAGTTGACGTGCGCAGCACGCATACAGCTGAGCAGTTGCTCCGGGGTTGCGGCGGCTTCCGGACGATAGTGTGCGCGGGGATGATAGGGAAATTCGGGAGCTTCCGGGCCGGCAAAACAGTGAACATGGGTATCGATCCGCCGGGTCGAATCATGAGCCGCAGACGCCAGGGACGAATTGGCGAGCGTGCTGGCCGCCACGGTCGCCACACCCGCGGTGAGAATCTGTCGGCGTGAAAATCGATGTTCCATGCTGTCGAGTCCTGCAGCTGAGATTTCGCCCGTTCCTCCAAAGACTAGCACGCCACAGGGTTTGAGAATACCTCAAGATTGCCTGCTTCAGGGTGAAAAATGAGATGCAACTCCCTCTCCGGCACCTGCCCGGGGATGCACTTCATTCGCCTCTGAGCCGACCTTGAAACCCGAGTGTCCGGGAACCTGCCTGAGGTCCGATCACTTCGTGAAATCGACCTTCGGAGCTTCGCTCGCTCCAGCAGCCGATTCGAAGTACGGTCGGGCGGTCATCCCCCGCATGGATGCCACGAAACTGGTCGGAATTGTGCGCACCGCAGTATTATACGTTCGCAACACTTCGTTATAGCGCTGACGCTCAACGGAGATCCGGTTCTCAGTCCCCTCCAGTTGCACCTGCAGGTCCCGGAAGCCCTGATCGGCTTTCAACTCCGGGTAGTTTTCCGCGACCAGCAGCAGCCGCGAAAGGGCCCCTTCCAGCTGTCCGCCGATTTCCGCTTTCTGCTCCGGAGATTTGGCAGCTCCCCATTGGCTGCGGAGTTCGGTCACCCGTTCGAGAACTTCTTTCTCGTGTGACGCGTACCCCTTCACCGTGTTGACCAGGTTGGGGATCAGATCGAACCGGCGCTGCAGGACGGTTTCCACCTGTCCCCATTGTGTTTTGGCATGCTCGTCCATTGCGACAAGCTGATTGCCGACCGAAACGAACCACAATCCCGCCACGATCGCCACGACGACAAGGCCGCCAATCAACAGCAGCCAGGGAGCCGGACGTTTCACAGGTGCCAGTTCGGTGGACATAGGTCATCCTTCAATTTGCGGAGTGAATTTGTTGGTCAATTGCCTGCACGATCGATTCGATGGCGAGGCTGTAGCGTGTAAACAGCGGAAGCACTTCCGGCCCCGTGAGTCGTCGCTGGTTGCGGCGGACTTCGTCCACCATGAGAAATGGTTCCAGGTCGATTGTCAGATGCGTTGCCAGTGCCCGGAGAGCATCGAGCTTTTCCCGGGGAACTTCCGGCTGATAAAGCCGCAACGCCAGCCGGAAAAGCGAGAGAAACGTCGAGAACGAGTCGGTTAAGAGCGTGACCACGTGCCTGGCATTGCTGGAGAGCAGCGCATACCGGTTGCGGAGCGCCAACAGCTTTCCTTTGAGTTCACGCTCCAGATGAATCCTGACGTGCGCCGGATTGATTTCCATCTCGGCCACCGGATCCACACCGTGGAGGACCCGCCGGGATTGTTTCATCTCCAGAAACTCGGCGGCGAAGGCATCGACCGAGGACTGAATCTGGTCCGCAGCGAACAACAGGGGGAGCGGATTTCCCCGTCGATGCCACTCCTGGATCAGCGGTCCCAGTGCAGCCAGTTCGTTCACGCTGACGGAGTCCAGCACAACCAGCAGGTCATAGTCGGAAGCACCCGCCACAAAGTCCCCCGTGGCGGCGGAGCCAAATAGGACGATGGACCGGATTCCCTGGGGGAGCGCTGTCAGCGCACGCCGGGTAAAGGCATCGGGATCAACCAGTTTTTCAGCCATATGATTACCAGCCGCCGCTGGCTCCTCCTCCGCCGGAACGTCCACCGCCGAAGCCACCCCAGCTTCCGCCCCCGCCTCCTGAAAATCCGCCTCCCCCCCAGCTCGAAGGGCGACCCCCTCCGAAAGATCCACTCCACGGGTCAAACCGTCGACGAGATGCCGTCCCGCGACCGCTGGTCGCATCGTTGGAGAGAAAACCAAGAATCCCCGCGACAGCCAGCACTCCCGCCATCAGCAGTGAAATCTGCGGCGACAGCCCAAAGAAGATCGGAGCAAACGTCGCCATGCCCAGCAGCGGCAATCGCTCTGCCGCGGGGGCGACTTCCCCAAACCGCAACAGGTTACCGGCCGTATACGAAGCGGGACAGCTGATCAGAGCCAGGAAGCTGAGCACCATCAGGGCCATGCCGGTTGGCATCGGAGCAGGTTGTTGAACACCTCCGCCACCGGGCGCGGCTGCAGGTTCATTGCGGGTGATGATCTCCGCCATGCGTGTCACCGCAGCATCAAGACCCGCAGCGTACCGCTGCTGACGAAAGGCAGGAAAGAGGTTTTCACGCAGGATCTGTCCCGCCAGAATGTCTGGCAGGACACCCTCCAGACCGTAGCCCACCTCGATGCGCGCCTTCCGGTCATCAATCGAGACCAGCAGCAGGACACCATTGTCCTTGCCTCCTTGTCCGATTTCCCATTTCTTGAACAGCTTCTCGGCGAAGTCGTCCACGTCTCCGCCGGCTAACGACTTGAGTGTGACCACACTCAGTTCACTGCCGGTGCGGGCTGCCAGGCCGGCACATTTCTCTTCCAGCGCCGCTTTTTCACCCGGCGACAACACTCCGGCGAAGTCGTTGACATACCCGGAATCGTGCAGCGAAGCGAGCAAGTCATCTGCGGGGACCGCGAGTGCGTGCTGTGAGCAAACCAGCAGACAGACAAAAGCCAGCAGCAGGCCGACCGCCCGTTGCCGGACGTGCGTGATCACCGGAGAATCGAAGATGAGGGTTTGCAGGACCCGCGAGCACACGTCCTCAAACTCCTGCTGCCAGGGGAAGAGATCGAATACGGATGGCCGTTCATTGTTCTCGATTTTCTCCGTCGGAACAGGTCCCGTCGAAGATTCTCGACATTTTATCGACGGAAAATTCGGTCCCTTCTCCTCGCTGAAGAGGTGGGAGAGCCCCCCTGTTTTGCAGGTCGATCCGGGAGCCATCGACTGGCTTTCCACAGCCAGACAGCCTGCGGCAGGGCACAGGGGGAAGCGAGTTCCTTCAACCGGGACGAGCCCTGCCGTCCGTCCATTTGAAAGTGAATTCGGGCGCTGTGGGCAGGCATTTGATTGACATTCAGCAGACGCAGGTCATGATCAGAGTAGAGAAATTCACTCCACCAGAGGAGCTTCAGACATGTTTCGGCCGTCACTTGCAGTTCTCAGCCTTGCAGCTTTGTTGTTCGTCGGCGTCCAGACGAGCGATGCTGAAGCCGGCGGCTGGTATCGCCCCTACCGACACCGCGGTTACTACGGGAATTATGGAAACTACGGGTTGTATCCGAGTTACGGATTCTACCGTGGTTACGGTTACAGCACGGTTGGCTACTCCACCGGCTACCGGGGACTCGGTTACGGTTACGGGTATGGAAATCCCTATTACTACGGCGGCAGCCTGTACAACGCCGGTTACGGCTACGGGTATGGCAGTGGATACGGAAGCGGCTACGGCCTGAGCTACGGGTACGGCTACACGCCGTTGTACACCCCTTACGCCGCTGGATATGCAGGTTACGGATACCCCGGAGCCCGTTACGGCTCGACCTACACCAACACCCCGTACGTCAGCTTCACACCGATGTCTTACACGACGGACTATGCTCCTTACGTGTACGGTGCTTCCTATTATAGCGGCGTGCCTGTCGGGACCTACGGAACAAGCTATGGGTATTCCCCCATGTGCGGCTGCGGAAACTAGTGGATTTCACCAGCCGCTGTCTCTGATTGCATTCGACGCAATATCGGCTGTTTAGTCAACTGGGTCTTGACAGCATTGTGAACCGATCAAGTGTCACTCGGACTCAGGTTGTTGATCCCTCGTGATCGACCTTTCATTTCCGCAGCGAGAACGGGCGAACCAGGCAGACGCAGGATTGAGTCAACCTGGAGATTCGAATGTGCGGCTGTGACGACGGGACTCCTCCCGTTGATCACAGCCTTTTTGTTTAATGATCAACGTCGCGACGACCGCAGACAGCTGTAACGTTCGCGAACAGGACGATGCGACCTTGCCCCTCATCACTCAATCTGCAGACCACCGTATCATTTCCGTTTCGCTCGGTGACCGCAGCTACGATATCGTCGTCGGTCAGAACCTGCTGTCGACGGCCGGCACAGCCATCACCCGCTGGCTCCAGGGTCGGTTTGGTTCTTCGTCGCAGCAGAAAGGACTGATCATCACCGACAGCAATGTCGCCCGGCACGCGGAACTGGTTCAGCAAAGTTTGCAGGCATCCGGGATGCGGACCGAGATCCTGACCTTGGAACCGGGAGAGAACGCCAAGCGGCTCGAGAATATCTCAGCGGGTTGGGACAAGCTGGTGCAGATGCATGCTGACCGCCGGACGCTGGTGGTGGCTGTTGGCGGAGGTGTCGTCGGGGATGCCGCCGGTTTTGTGGCGGCGACATTTGCACGGGGAGTTCCCTTTGTGCAGGTGCCGACCACCCTGTTGGCGGATGTGGACAGTTCTGTCGGTGGGAAGGTCGGCATTAACCATCCCCTGGCGAAGAACTTGATCGGTGCATTCCATCAGCCCTTCGGCGTGCTGATTGATCTGCGTGCGCTGGAGACATTGCCTGATCGCGAGTTCCGCGCCGGGCTCGCCGAGGTTGTCAAATACGGTGTGATCCTCGACAGCGGATTCTTTGAGTATCTGGAGCGGAATGCCGTCGACATCAATGCCCGCGATGCGGCGGCACTGGGCTATGCGATTTCCCGGAGCTGTGAACTCAAGGCGCAGGTGGTCGAAGAGGATGAATACGAAACCACCGGGCTCCGTGCCGTGCTCAATTACGGACATACATTTGGCCATGCCTTCGAAGCACTGGCTGGATACGGCGAACTCCTGCACGGAGAAGGAGTCTCGATCGGCATGATCTATGCCAGCCGGCTCGCGGAGCGACTTGGCAGGATATCAGCGGCGGAGACCCAGCGTCAGCTCGCGCTGCTGGAGGCATTCGGCCTGCCGGTGAACCTGCCGAACCCGGCAGCATTCAGCGCGGACGATGTTCTCGACCGCATGCTTCTTGACAAGAAGACGGTTGGAGGAAGCCTGCGTTTCGTGCTTCCCACCCGGATCGGTCATGTCGAACTGGTGAAGGGCGTTCCGGTCGCACTGGTGCGCGACGTTCTGCAGGCGGGCGGGATTCACTGAGAAGTGCGAGGCTGACGCGTCATTGCGGCTGCCCGATCGCAGCCGCTAAAACCGGTCTTTCCCAGTGATCAGTAACGGAACCCGGCCCGCGCGATGAAGGCGTCGTCAATATCATATCCAGTGCCCGGGGACTTGTAGCGGACCTCCCGGTTAAACACGAAGCCAGCTTCCACGAAGCTCGTGATCCAGCCTGTTTCCCATCGGAAGCCACCGGTCAGGCGAATATCGGCCAGCTGCACCTGTGTGGTCTGTCCCAGCATTTGCGGATGCACCTGATAGGCTTCCACGTGGTATTCGCCAGCGACATACATCCAGGTCGGGATGCCCCAAGGGGTTCCCACGAAGACACTGATGCGGGGGGTCGGGAAAATCAGGCGGAGTTCCCAGATATCGTTCGGTGTCCAGACCAGCCCCCCGTAAGGAAGGACGATCGTGTCGACCCGATCCCAGTAAAAAGCACCCAGGGCCCACAGGAATTCCGGCGAAGCCCGCCAGTATCCGACAGCCTGAGCATCGAACATCCAGGCCTTGCTCGTCAGTGAGGTTTCAAAGTCGGTGCCGACAGACGGATTGAACGACAGCTCATAAGTGATGCCGTTGTAGTTCGGGGACTGCAAGGCCATTCCCAGCCCAATCCGATAACCGTTCGCCGGCATGTCGTTGGTCGGCAGCGGATCTTTCGGACCATTCCAGGAGCGGTAGCCGAACTGTGGGGCGATCGTTCCGATCCAGCCATTGGGGGAGATCTGTCCGGTGTACGCTTTCTCGATATCGACACCGGTGATTCCAAACTGCCCCACGTTCGGGCCGGAGGTGTCCTGCTTGGGAATCCAGAACGCATCGAGGCGGTCGTTCCAGCCGAACTTCACGGGCTGCGACCCGTTCATACCATAAGTGTAATACGCGGGAGCCTGCGGCATGGCGTAGGGGCCGATCGGCGCATTCGAGGACCAGGGGTCCTGCATGATGGGGGCCGGATAACTGGGAGCCATCTGGGTGGCGAACGGGTCGACCATCCCATTCGGCATCGGTTGAATTGCCCCGGGCTGGTAAAACGTCGTCGTCTCCTGCGGAGACATCATGGGAACAGCGGCTTGTGGGCTTTGTCCCCGGTAGAAAACGTCTTCGGACTCTGTGAGAGCCTGTTCGAACGGCGATACGGTTTCTGCAGCTGCAGCCGTGGCAAAGCCGAGTGCCAGCAGAAGGAAAAAGGAGGTTCTCACAGGGACATCCTTGTCACGTCGAGGGGAGATTGAGAGAGGGGAGTGCGTGATGCGAGGGGAGTTGAGGCGGCGAATTGTCGAAAAATTCGAGAATCCGTCAAGATCGACTCAAGTTCAAACCGAATGCAGCCGCAGGGAGTGACACCGCCGCCTCCCCCGAGGGGAAGGGGGTCTCGCCAGGAGCTCATAACCTTTTACGAGACAGTTAGTTAAAACAGTTTCAGGCGAGAGGCCGAGAAACGGGTGGCGTCAGTTGCCCTTTGTCGAATTCTCCCATCCAGTCGATTTCGAACACCGATCCGGGGGGCAATTTTCCAATTTCTCGTCGCCACGCACTCAGGTCGATTGTTTACGGAAGAGGGCCGCTTCAAGGCGGGCCATGTCAAACGTCGCCTGCCTGTGTCCGGTGCCCCAGGAATCGGTTTCGCAAGGAGAGAACAGGCTCTTAGCCCGCCTGCGGCACCGACTCTTCTGTCGACGGCACCTCTGCCGGATCCCCTTTCTCCCAACAGAAAAGGAGTGCGCCAAAGGTCTGGCGACACTCCTTTTCAGATTGGCAAGTCGTCTCCGCGACCGTGCGACGTCACCGTGAGATTTCACCGTCCGGTTCAGTCGAAGAAGAACCGCTCAGCCGCCTTCACCGTCGCCGGATCGGTCTCCCGGAGGTGCTTCAGGTTCGCTGTCGCTTTCTCGACATGCGGCCCGATCACCTTCGGGGCGTTGCTGGCGGGTTCCTGCTTCGGCTCCGCTGCCACCGTTGAGTCGGCAGCCTTGTCACCTGCTTCGGCCGAAGCATCGGTGCCCGGAGTGGTTTTCGCAGGAGTGGTGCCCTCCTTCTCTGCGATCAGCATAAAGCGAATGATGGCCCGCTTGATCGCCGGGACGTCGTAGTTCTTGTCCTGATACATCTGCATGAGCCGGTCCATAATTGACCAGTCGTTCCAGCGGGCAAGGTCCACGATCACGAGGTCTGCAAGAGTGGGGCGATCCAGCAGCAGTCGCATGGAAGCCCGCAAATCTTCAGCCGGAATCCGACCTTTGCCATAGGTCCACATGAACCGCAGCGCCTGCATGGCGGCGAATGTTTCACTGAAGGGAACGTCCGCATTGATCAACTTGCTCTCGTTGATGGTTTTCAACCCCGGAGTCCCGGCGAGCAGCAGATACCCTCCCATGACTCCATCGATTCCGAGCCGGAAGGTGTCGGTTTCCTTGATGATCAGTTCCTTCATGAATTCCGCATCTTCGGGTTTGCCACAGAGTCCCAGCAGCAACCCGTACAGCCCGATATGTGTCGGTTCCGTATCGGGATCTTTCAGCCATCCGATGATCTTTTCGCGTGGCATGCGGTCCGCGAGCGGAACGATATCTTCATAGGGAGCATTGGAAAACTCGCTGTAGGCGTCGACCGCGATCAGCGTATCGGGGAATTCCAGAAATTTGAGGAAGTAAGCCAGCCGTTCGGTCGGCGGGGATTCCTTGCTGGGTGCCTGCACGATGTAGTTGAAGCTCGTTTCGGTCACTTCGAGCGGAGTGCTCCATTCGATCGCTCCGTCAACGACTGTCCCCAGGAGGAGGTAAAGGTCCCCCTTATTGCCGGTGCGGAATCGGTCGAGCGTGACGGTCTTCCCCTTCTCCAGCTTCTGGGTCTCATCCCGGACCACCTGCAGAATCTCGTATTCGGTCTCGCCGATGAAGCTCTTCTCGCGATCGGCCGGCTTGCCTCCGACCCACTGCACCAGAATGCCCGCCTGAGCAGCATCGAGCTGCTCCGCCAGAGTGAGTGACGGAGCGCTGCAGAAAGGGCAGGCAGTGGCGACCGGAAGGATACTCGCCATCCCCCAGGCAATGACACCCAGTAAAAATGCCGAGCAGATGCGGAACGCGGTACGACGCAGAATGGGGTTCATAGTGCCATCAGTTTCAGTTTGCATGGAAAAGTCTGCTCTGCATTACTTGTCGATGACCTGAGCATCATGCAGGAAATAGAGCCACGAGTTATCCGGATCGCTGAAGTCTGCTTCGATTTCGAAGGTCCCGATCACATCGAACGAGTGACCTTCGATAAAACGGGTCGTTTTTCCGGCAGCCAGCCGCACGCCGATTTTATCATAGATCTTGGCATTGGGCCCAAAGCAGCAGACCCCGTTGTCACGGACGAAGATGAAACCGCCGAGTCCCTCGGCTCGAGCGGGAGGGTACATCCAGCCGCGAAGAATGATTCGTTTGCCGTTCAGCCCCTTGAGCCAGTCGGGCATCAAGTCGACCGCTTCCGGGACGACTTTTTCCATATTGATGACGCGCAGCAGGTCGATGTCATCGAAATTCACACGCAGCGCCTTGGCTGCCTTCTCTTCTGAAAACTCCCGGGTCGGGACCAGCACTCTTAGTCCTGTATCGGGCCCGGACGATGAGGCTTCGGCGGGGGGAGCTGGGGTTTCCTGACTCGTGGACATGGCGGGGGTCGATTCCGCTGGTGTCACCACGGCTGCGGGGGCCTCACGTGCCACCTCTTCAGGAGGAGCGGCCGCTTGTGGGGCAGGCTTCTCGGGAATCGTTTCCCCCGAAGCCTTCGCCAAATCAGGAGAGGAAATGTCTTCTTTGCCGGGAGCGGGTTCAGGCTGGGACTGCGGAGTGCTGGCAACGTCACCGACCCGCTGAGTTTCCGGCTCGTCCGAAAGGACGTGGGTTTGGGGTGATCCGTTGGAGCAGCCAGAGAGCTGAGCCAGAGCCAGTAGCCCCACGACGAGAGTTATTGAGAGCTCCTTCATGGAATACTCCGATTGACGTTTCCCAAGCCTGCTGCTGTCCGGGTCTGACGTTCAGGGTCCAGCGGCGAAGACAGGCACCGTAAGGTCAGGTGACGGCTCGGGATAGGTCGCTGTTGCGGGTCTGCGGAATAGAGGCGTCGGGCTGGACGCGACTGTTCGGGGCAAATGGAGGCAGGGAGGCAGCGGGGAGGAGTCTCAAAAATCGCTGACACGAGTGGAAAACTTATCGCACTCAATCAGGTAAATTGGCGCTTTGTCGTCGTTCGGATCAAAGTTGTCGTTTCTTTTAAATTTTCCGGAGACGGCGACTTTACCGGCACAGTAATCAATCGACTTGCCGTCCGCCATATACACGCCAATCCGATCCCACAGGGCGGGGTTGGCACCAAAGCAGCAGTTTTCGTTGTCCTTCACAAACAGGAAGGCCTTCAGGTCCCGCAACTGCCCGGTCTGGTAAATAAAGCCTTTGATAAAAATATCCTTGCCGATGAGTGCTTCAACGTCCGGATGGAATTTGGTCACCCCATTTTCCTGAACGAACTTCTTGTCGGAGATGTCTTTCACAAAGTTCACTCGCTCATAACCTTGTGGAACTTCAGTCTGATAGGCATAAACCTGAAAGGCAATTCCGGAGAAGAAGAACAATGTGGCGATCACCAGACCCGCGATGGCGACTCCCTGCCCTCCATAAGCACCGGCGGAACGCCGTGTGATCCAGAGTCCAATCCCGCTCAGCGCTGCGGCGACAAGGCACAAGGGGAGCACCATCCACAGGAAGACGGCGACGCCCGACAGAATGGCCATGACCAGTCCCACCGCCGAGATGGAAGGGACCGGTCGGTAATTGAATTCGTTCAAATCTGCGGCAGAGGTGCTGCGATCGAAGCCATCAGCGGCAACGCTGTCGCCAGAGCGGCGCGCCGTCTGAAGATCGAGAACATCGGTGCTCACTGTCACATCTCCTGCGAATTGCGATCTCAACCTGCATTCTGATGCGAAAGCCCCACACGTCCCTGCGTGAAACCCCGCCCCCCACACGCTGAAAGTATAACCAGCCGCGACTGCGTCCGGGAAATGAAAACAGCTTTCCCATTGGATATTTTACACGCCGGGGCGGCCGGGATGAGGAATTCACTGAATTTTCACCGGGGATTTCGTTACCGTCCACCCCCGGTCGGGGTTTGAACAGCTGGAATCCACGTTTTTCTGTGGAATTCGTCCAATCCGGGAGATTCGAGAAATGGTCCGTCCTCTGAAAATCGCTGCATTTCTGACTGTCTGCGGCGGAGCCTTCCCGGTTTTGGCCCAGAATCCCCTGCTGGACGTCTTCATTGAGCTGGACCGGAACCAGGATGGGCAGCTCACCTCGGACGAAATCCCGGAGAGCCAGCAACCGTTTTTCGATCGGGTGATGCGTCTCGGGGACAAGGACAAAAACAATGTTCTGACCAAAGCCGAGTTTTTAGAGGCACTGGACCAGCCGAGCGAACCGGTCACCCCGCCAGAGGGCCGCGGAGGGCTCGGTGTGACACCGCGGCCCGACCCCGAGCAGCTCTTCCAGCGTCTTGACAGAAACAAAGATGGCAAGCTGACGAGTGATGAACTCCCTCCGGAAGGTCCGCTTCAGGAGGCGCTCCAGCGTGAGGGGCGGACCGAGATCAGTCGCGATCAGTTCTTGGCGGCTCTGCAGGCGTCGCAGGGACCTCGCCCCCGGCCGCCGGAAGGGGGACCAGGTGCACGGGGGCCGATGCTCCGGCAGCTTGACAAAAACGGAGACGGCAAAATCTCGCGCGATGAGATCCCAGAAAACCTGCGTGAACAATTCAACCCGATTTTTGACCGTCTCGGAAGCAATGAAATTCCCCTTGAGGGCTTGAGGGATTTCGCACGTTCCCGGTTTGCAGGTCCGACGGGCCGTCCCGAGACCCGTCCGGTTGATCGCGGAGGTGAGAGGGAGATGCGACGACCTGAAGGACGTGCTTCTCGTGACGGTCGTGGTCCCGATCGCTTGGGGAATCGTCGGCCTGCTCCGCCGGATGATCACATTCCCGCTGTCGTTCTCGCGCTGGATGCCAATGGGGATGGCCGAGTCACAAAAGAAGAGATGTTTAATGTTGTCATGATCTTCGAACGACTGGATCGCAACGGCGATGGCGAACTCGATTACGCGGAACTGATTGGGCATCCCTCCGAGAGAGGGCCAGAAGCCCCTCGCGAGCGCGGCAGTGACATGGCGGGACCGCGCGACAGTGAACCTCGTGACAGTGAACCGCGCCGACCGCAGGGGCAGGGCTTCGATCCGGCACAACTCTTCAGCCGGCTCGACTCCAATGGGGATGGCGCTCTCACCAAGGAAGAACTTCCTGAACGGATGCAGGCTCGCTTCGACGAGATGGACCACGACCACGATGGCAAAGTGACTGTCGAGGAGTGGACGAAACGGATGGAGCAGGTTCGGCGTGAGGCAAGGGATGGCCGGGGGCCCGGTGGTCCTGAAGGTCGTCGACCGCCGATGGGCAATCCTTCTCCGGGCACCCCGCAGAAGGAAGGTGATGCGGGACCCGCAGAGCCCGCAGCTCCTGATGCCGTCAACCGCGGAACCTGATTTCTCTCCCGACAAGAGATCGAGTTTCGCCCTCAGCGGGCAACGCCAGATGAAACTGCGTTCCGTGCTCTAGGACCGTCGGCCTTCTGCCCTGCGCCGTCGCCATTCATACCTTCCGCCCTGAGATTTTCAGGGTGAAGGGTGGAATCAGGGCCGATGCCACGGTGCGCTCGCAGGGTCTCTGAACCTCAGATGTTCCCCGCGGAGCAGATGTTTTCCAGCGGAAGGAATCGTCCGCAAGGGACCAAGTGGATTGTATGGCGGCGAGCAATCGATCTTTCGGCGGGCTAACTTCTGGTCACTTGTCGTTCGCTTCGGCTGAGGCATATCCTGTCATTTCCACATCTCTGTCGGCCTCACTGGAATGATTGATGCGCAGCATGCCACGGCTCATTTCACTCGCAGTTCTTCTGTTGATGATCTCCATTCTCGGAGTCACTTTTTTCAAGGTCGTGGCTCCGTTCCTGCTTCCCCTGTTTCTGGCGGCGATGACCGCGATCATTTGTCAGCCGCTTTACCGCTATTTTCTGATGCGGTGCCGGAACCATCTGGGAGCAGCCGCTGCGCTGACCACGTTCACGCTGATGGCGGCCATCATGATTCCCCTGATGACCGGAGTGATGCTGGCCTCGCTGCAGCTGTACAAGTTCTCTGCGTCGCTGGGAGATGACAAGGAAGTCCGGCAGAAGACAAAGGAGTTTGTGAAGCGCTCCGTTGAGTTTGGCAACGGATTCCTGCCGGCGAGCCTCCAGGCCGATCCGGATCTGATTTATCAGGAACTGAAAACGTCGCTCGAACTGGAGTTGAGCAAGATAGGAAATCGGTCCCTGGGACGGGGGGATATCGAAGTCACACCTTTGCCCATCAACGAGGAGACTGCGGAAGAGGCCAGCAGCCACGAGGGTGAGAAGTCGGAGCTGATGGAGAATGTGACTGTCGAATCGGAACAGGCGTCGCTTGCCGCGCTGGGAGAGACGACGCCCCCCGAGGTTGTGACTCCTCCGGCGGCTGCGGCAACCACACCTCCACCCGCAACTGGGGTGACAACTCCCTCGACAACGTCTCCCCCGGCGAGTGCGACCAACGCTGCGAACGCTACGAACACGGCGGACGCCTCGGGAGGCTCTTCATCGATCTCGATCGGTCGGGCTGCCGCCGGCGCTGCCGGGACAACGCTGAGCGTCCTCACGGGCACAGCCGGGTTGCTGGTACGATTTCTCATCGGCCTGATGATGTATGCCGTCGCACTGTTCTACTTCCTGGCGGATGGGACAATGCTGCTCCGTGCGGCAGAGACGCTGATTCCGGTTCATGCGGATTACCAGCGGCAATTGTTCACCGAGTTTTCCAAAGCGGTCCGATCGGTCGTGATGGCCACGTTCTTTGCTGCCATTGCGCAAGGTGTCTGTACGACCTTGGCGCTTTGGTTCTTCGGATTTGAACACATCTTCGTGCTGTTCGTGCTGGCGACTCTGGGAGCCATGATTCCACTGGCAGGAACCTGGCTGGTGTGGCTCCCCTGTGCCATCTACCTGTTTGCGCATGGACATGCGATTCAGGCGGGGATTCTCGCGCTCTATGGAACGCTGTTCGTCGGCTTTCTCGATAACGTGATCCGCACGTATGTGCTCAACAGCAATGTCAAACTGCACCCGCTGCTCGCGTTTATCAGCGTGTTGGGGGGAATTCAGACGATGGGGCTGTGGGGGGTGTTCATCGGGCCGATTGTCGCTTCGTGTCTGCACGCTCTGGTCAAGATTTTCAATCTGGAACTGATCCAGCTGTCGCGCGAGCGTCAAACCCGCTCGCTGGAAGGGGCAGTCGGTGAACCGCTTCCGGTCCCCCAGATCGCTCCGGTGACGGGAGTGATTCCGGCAGCGGCCGCACCGGCGGCGACTCCGCCCGGCAAGTGAGAGGTCACAGAGTGCAGGTTGCTCATCCCTGTGCCCGCGCAGCAGGCGTTTGTTGTGATGAAATGCTCATCGCCACGTAGCGAGAACGGGGCCATTGACAGCGAAGATGCTCGATTCTGACTCGGTCAGGCAGCCGCTCGTTCTGTCGCAGGTGCTGTCGCCAGCGGTCGGGGCAGCGACGGTTCCTGCACTCCATGCAGCAGCCGTCCGAGCGGGGTCCGGCGGACACAGACTTCAAATGAGGCCAGGCACAGCACGAGTGTCAGTCCTACGACCAGCAGCGTCTCCAGTTCTGCAGAAAGCGCCAGTAACCGGAGATCGATCTGGATCAACGCAGCCAGCGGATGATGGACCAGATAGATCCAGAATGACGCCTTGGCGAGATAGCTGACCACAGCAGGCAGGCGAGCGGCTGGTGAGCACATCGCCAGACCGAACAGACTTCCTGACATCAGCATCCCGAAAAATGCAAACAGCACCGGGACGACGGTGTCGGCGGCCTGCTCCTGCTGTTCCAGGTAGTGCAGCAACTCCGGCCACAGCAGAGCCCAGAGTCCCGCAGCGGTGAGTGCTCCGACGACAAAATCGCTCCGGATCAGACGCGACGAAATTTTCTGCCAGTGCCAGCCCAGCGTGAAGGGGACGCTGTAATAGAAGAGATTGGCTGCCAGTGGGAAAAATGCGTTACGGAACCCGATGACGATTCGGGGTTCCTGCGAGAGAGTCACCGCAGCCACGGCCAACGCGAGGAGGCAGGCGCCCAATCGGATCGGCCAGCTCCATTCGCTTTGCTTCGGTGAAGTCTGAGTCGCTTGCGATGAAGCGAGATATCGGTCCCGCAGCACTGTCAGTCCGCAGGCGGCGAAGCTGAAAAACAGGACGTAGGCGAGATACCACAAATGCGACAAGCCCCACAGGGCATCTCCCAGTTCGCCCCGAACTTTCAGACTTCGCAATTTGGAGATCGGAATCAGGTCGAGATCAACCCAGCCCAGGAGCCACGCGTACAGGTCGACTGGCAGGACGACGACCATCGCAAACAGCAGCGGGCCCCCGATGCGCAGCAGCCGGTGCTTCAGGAAATCGACTGCACCCCGTTGTCGCAGCAGCTGCCCTGCCAGACAGCCGGTCATCAGGAAGAAGACCGGCATGATGAAGCCGTTGATTCCCCAGCAGACGGCGTTGACAGCCGCACTGGTTTCCGGAGACGTAGTGGCCCAGATCAGACCGGGGAGCGGGTGAGTCAGGTAAGGGATGCCTGCGTGCAAAATCACGACGCAAATCGCTGCGACCGCTCGCAGCCAATCAAGCCCCGCAACCCGGGGATTGGTCGGTTTGGAGGCCGGATTCGTAACCGGCATCTCCAATGTCAGGATGCGTTCGTTGCCCATGGCTCTCGCGACATTCCGGTCCCCGTTCTGACTGGAGTCAGACCGTTGCGAATCGCGGGATGGGAACGGGAAAATGGGGGGCATACAGTTCGCCGGGCGCGCGGGCTGCGGGAAGAACGGGAGGAATTGGAATTGGAATTGGAAGGGGAGACCGCGAGGGGTCGCGATCGGTCGAATGAAGGAGATGAGAATTGTGACGGGGCGAACCGGTCGAGATCACGGATTGCGGTTAAAACCATCCGGATCTGTCACGTCAATGATTTGAAGCAGGCAGGGCGGGAATCGATTCTTCCCGGTGAAACACTGCGCACGACTGCGTAGCTCCCGGGCCGTTCAAAAACGGCATTCCGTCAGGGGACGAGTTTCTTCAATCCGGAGACGACATAGACCGGCTTGCCGAGTCGATCATGCATGACAGGGTCGATGCGTCCCTGAATCTCGACGATGTCGCCATTCTTCAGCTTGTCGAGTTCGGGTGAGGGAGCCAGCGCCACATGGCCCGCCAGCTTGTCTTCGGAATCAGGTGTTTCGTCGTAGACGATTCCCCACGTCCCGTCCTGTGGTTCTTTGCTGACGATTCCCCGGACCCACGTCATTTCGGGGTGCCGACCAAACGGTTCGAGCTCCTGGGCGGGAATTTTGTGGGCAAAGATCGGGGCGGCCCCTTCTGGTTCCAGTCGGCCTGGCGCTGCTGAAAATGGATCCGCCTCGGCGTTCATCGGAGGTGCTGGACGGGGCAGAGCAAACGCCTGCTCCGGTTCGTGATGCAGGGGAGGGACCGGTCGCATTTCCCGCATGACGGTGGGAGGAGCCAACGGGGCGGGCTCCTGCATCTGCACTTGCTGAATGGGCTGCAGCGGCACCCCCCCGGGTGAACCGGGCATGAACGTCGTGTTCGGATTCGGGTAGTAAGGGCTGGGAACTCCGCCGGGAGCCCCAGCAGGATTTCCGGGATTGGCCGGCCACGCAGGCGGGTTGCCGGGATTGCTGTTGAGGTTGTGATCCGGGACCGGCGTCAGGCCGGGGTTCTGGAAGGTGGGTGTCCCGCTCGGGGAACTCGGATAGACCCCCGCGGGTGATCCGCCCGGCAGATAAGGCTGTCCGGGAGTCAGGGTCTGCATCGGGGCGCCGTACATTTCCTGCTGCGGATAGGTACCGGCCGGATATCCTTGATACCCATAGGGTTGATACATGCGGTAACAACCGGGAAAGCAGAGCAGCGCTGCTGTAACAACAAGTGATTTGCGAAATGTGACCGGTCGCATCATGACCAACCTCGGTCTATCAGGATTCCGGGCACAGGTCGCGCCGGACAGGACGGGAGCCCCAAGGGTGGGAACGTTTCAGATTCGGCAGTTCTTTCCGATGGGCGGCATCCAGCCAGCCATCAGCAGGAACTGTTCGGCCAAACCTGCCGATCGATGAGGCGCGGGGAGTATACGGATCGCCGGAATCATGTCCAGAGCGGTTTTTCAGGGATTCACGAGGATTTTGCCCCTGATTGAGCGCAAATCGGACTGCAAAAGGGCCCGTTTTTCACCTCAGATGAAGTTTCCACGGGTTGACCAGTTGCGGGCACTTTGCGAGAAGTCCAGTCCCTTCATTCTCCGTTGATTGATTTCATCCTTTCATTTCCTCCTGCGACAGTGAGCGCCTCCGGGTGCCCGTCTGTTTCCATCCGACCCGTCACGAGATGAACATGATGTTCCGCCTCTCGCCGTGGATTCGCCTCAGTCTGGCCTTGGCTGTCACATTGCCTGGCTGCGCAGGTCTGTTTGCCAAGCAGGCGATCGAGCAGTTTGCCAAAAGCCTTGAGGAACAGGATCTCGACAAACTGAAAAAGTCGACCTCCGCCGACTTCGAGGAAAAGGCCCTCCGTCAGGATGACGCCCTCAAAGGGCTGAAGGTTCTCAAGCTGCCCGTCGGCAAAGTGGACGAAATTGTCAGCGACGAAACCCTCCCGGACGGCAAGCGCAAAGTGATCGCCAAGATCGGTGAGAAGAACAAAACCAAAGAGATCGAGTATCGCCTGATCAAAGACTCGAAGTCCGGAAAATGGGTTGTTGATGACATCATCATGAAGCAGGACTCCGGCGGCGGAGTCCTCGTGGAACGCTCGGTGACCGAACAGATGGACCTGCTGCTCACCTGTCGTGAGTTGCTCATTCGCTGGCGTACGGGAGAACGTGAAGAACAGTTGAAGTTCTGCGACGACAGTCTGAAATCTTCGCTGGCCTCGTTGCCGCCCGTGTGGCTCGACCGCATGTCCAAGGACATCGTGGGAACCAGCAAAGGAGCTTCTTTCAAGCCCGACGCCCGTTTGAAAGGGTCTCAGGCTTCGGTGATCGTTCCCAGCTCCAACGGGAGCCTGTATCTGGACATGCGTCGTGAAAATGAGGAATGGCGTCTGCACGATCTGGCACTCGAACCGAGCAGCAAAGATGGTGTCGGCATCCGCTCGATCTCCAAGATGTCGAAAGCTCTCAATCAGGCGGCCACCTTCCTGAACGGTTATGCCAGCGGCGATCGGGACGTCCTGCAATCGGTGGCGACCAGCAGCTTCTACAAACAATGCCTTGCCGTCGCCGATCTGAAACAGATCCCGCTGCCTGTGGAAGGGATGCTCGCGGAGACCTACGAAGCCCGCCAGTTTGGCCGACAGGGAACGGATCCGGCACAAAGCACGGAACGGACCGAGTTGCTGCTGCGAAATGGCAAAGAGACCTTCATGCTGACTCTGAGACCTGAAGAGGTCGCGCTTGCCAACGGCACAAAAGGTCAGGCAGAGATCCTTGTGGACGAGGTCACGCTGTTCGAACCGGACGGCAACGAAGTCAAGCGGATGTCGGCGATGTTTCTGGCGCACGATGTCGTGCGGCTGTATATCGCTGCCCTCCGGGATCGCGATGTCGCCCGCCTGAACCAGCTGTCGACCAGCGATTTTAAAGATCGGGTCTGGATGCGCCCCGAAGCTTCTCACTTTGCCGTGATGCCCGACCCCGTGATCGCCCCCGGCGAGCCCGAAATCCTTGCGACGGTATTCCGGGGACAGGTGTCCGAGGTGACGATTGCCCAGGGAGAGACCCCCATGACCCTCGTCTTGAACTCCGCACGGGGCTGGATGTCGGTCGATGATGTCATCATTCCTTCGCTGAATCGTCCTACCTCACTCAAGGCAAATCTGGAAGCCCTGCTCTCGGTTCACGCTTTCGCGGCAGCAGTTCACCGGCGGGATCTGAACAAACTGATCCTCACCTCCGCCGATGGGCTTGACCGCATCGTCTGGAAGCAGCTGGCGGAACCGCCCGAGCTGATTCAACAGGTCGTGCATCCGCTGCTGGCTGAAGTGGTCAGCATTTCCGCGACGGACGTCGGGGTGAACGTGCAGACGAGTGACGGCGAAACCAACGCTCAAATTAAACTGATCCGCGAAGGACAGCATTATGTGGTCCATGATGTGTCTCTGGTGACAGTGGATGGCTCTCAACGAATGGATTTGCTGCAGACGCTGCGACAGATGCTGGCGACTGGGGAACTGCGTCCGGTCAGTGCCCGTCGTCCGGGCAGCCCGACCGTCACCGTGGAACACGCCCGGCCGGCACCAATCCATCCTCAACAGGCAGCCTTTGAGCCGATTGACCCGGCTGTCTACACCCAAACGGTGGAAGCGACCGCTCAGCCTGAGTAATCGTGTACCCGTCGGGATGAATGCCCCTCGTGCGGCTGCTGCGAGGACAACGGTGACTCCCTGCCTTGGCAACCGGAAACTGAAGCTTCCTCAGAACTTGCACAGCTCGTGCAACATGCACACACCGCAGGACATGTCATTCGGGGCTGGAATTTGACGCGACTGTTCACGCCATCGGCAGTTGCTTTGACCCTGGGGAACTGATCCACTTATAGTGGACCGTTCCTCAGTGGAAGAACCCGGGTTCGTCGGCGGGACGATCAACTTTAGAAAACTCTGCTCCCGGCGTCCTTTCCCCAGTCCGTGACAGCAGTTGGCATGACAGGCTCCCCTCCCACGCCCAAACCGGGCACTGCCGCCAGTCCAGGCGCCTTGCGTCAGCTGGGGAAATACCGCATCGAGCGCCAACTGGGCATTGGCGGGATGGGGATCGTTTATCTCGCTGTCGACGATGACCTGAAACGGACTGTCGCCCTGAAGGTCCTCGCGAAGGACCGGGCCACCAATCCGACACTCGTCCGTCGCTTTAAAGCGGAGGGACAGGCTGCTGCCGTGCTGCAGCACAAGAATATCGTCAACGTCTACGAGTCCGGCCAGGCAGATGGCTACTTGTTTCTGGCCCTCGAATACGTGGACGGTGTCGACGTTCTTGAGTGGATGCGGAAGCGGGGGGTGCTGTCCGTCAAACGGTCACTCGAAATCGTGCGGCAGGTCGCCGAGGCGCTCCAGCACGCCTATGAAAAAAACATCGTTCACCGCGATATCAAACCCTCTAACCTGATGATCGCCCGGGATGGGACGGTCAAGGTGACGGATATGGGGCTGGCGCGGTCGATTGATGATACGCTCGACACGACGATCACCCGCGATGGCACCACTGTCGGCACGGTCGACTACATGTCACCGGAACAGGCGACCAACAGCAAAGCGGCCGACATCCGCAGTGATATCTATTCGCTGGGCTGCACGTGGTATCACATGCTGACAGGCTCCCCACCCTATCCGGAAGGGAGTGTGACCAACAAGCTCGGGGCCCATGTTTCAGCGCCGCTACCGAATCCCCGGCTCCTGAACGACCGGATTCCCGAAGCGGTCGTGGCCGTGATTCACCGCATGATGGCCAAAAAGAAAGACCAGCGCTATCAGACCCCGCTGCAGTTACTGGAAGACCTTCAAAGCGACGGCTTGATGCGGGGCAGCGACGCGGTTGATTTACTCGCCATGTTCAACGATGACGGAGGGACTGCCGATCCGTCGGGATCCGGAGAGGTCGCCACGGCAGATTCCGGTTCCGCTCCGACGATCGTCAACCGTTCCCCGCGACGCCCTGCGGGAGAGAGGGGGGGCACCGGTCCCCGGCAACTCCTGCAGCGGGGTGGCGCTGCCCGACTCTCTTCGGACTCGCACCCCACTTTGGGAACTTCCGGCCGCACTGGCCGTCGCCTCCCTCCGGTTCATCGCCCCGATCAGGTTGTCGACAACGGTGCTCGCAAAAAGCAGCGACTTCCGTTCTATCTGGACAGCAAGGGGATTGTGCTGCTGCTGGTGATTGTGATGGGCATTGCGGGAGCGATCTGGTGGGCTTCTCTGGAACGGGAAGCCGCTCCGATTGTTCGTCCGCAAGAGTCTTCGTACTCCGAAGAACTTCCGCTTGATGAAACGGCCCGAGGTGGAGACTCGGCGGGAGAGATGCCTGCCGAGCAGGTCATTCCAGACTTTGCCCCCGCTGTGGAAAATAATGCGGGCAATTAGAATTTGGTGGAGATCAGGGGCCGCAGTCCGGGAGACAGATGAGACACCTTGGGGTAACGGGGTGGTCGATGGCGATGGAGTTGTGGGAACTGCTGAGTTATGTCGTCACCGTCATCGGACTGCCGATGGCCATTATCATATTCGTTTACGAGCAGCGCAAAGAGCGTGACAACGAAGAACAGGAGGTCTATCAGCTCCTGTCGGATAACTATCAGGACTTTTTGAAGGTTGCCCTCGACAATCCTGACCTGCGACTCTTCTCCGCGAACCAGATGCCGGACCTGACGCCCGAGCAAAAAGAGCGGATGTTGATCATCTTCAGCATGCTGATTTCTCTCTTCGAGCGGGCCTATCTGCTGCTCTACGATGATTCGATGACTCCGGACCAGCTGCGCCGCTGGCAATCCTGGGAAGACTACATGCGGGAATGGAGTCGACGAGAAGAGTTTGTACTCGCGCTCCCACAGCTTCTGCGAGGGGAAGATCCGGAGTTTGTGGCCTATCTGCAGCGTGTTGTGCGACGAAGCGACCGCACCGTCACATCCTGACAATAGCCTCCACTTCAAGAGTCATGCAGAATGACTTTTCCGTTGTTGCCTTCTCTGTGACTCAGCCCCGCAGTGGACTGTACTGCGCTGGAACCGAAAGAAATGTTCTCCCCCAGCATCGCCCTCGCGACACTTAAGGCTTCGTTTCGGTGATGCGGCGCTGCACCGGAATCCCCCGTAGCGTGGTCAGATCAAAAGGTTCGCCGAGCAGTCCGACGTAAAGAGCTTGCTGAGGTGGTGTCAGGATGCCATAGAGCTTCTGGTCACGTTCCTTGAGGAGTTCTGCCCGCCGGAGCAAAGCCGCCTGGAAGTCTTGTACGCCCTGATCGCGTCCATTCGAATCGGGTGCGAACCGGGTCAGGCGGCGTTTTTCTTCGTCGATTTCTTCTTTGATCCGCTGGAACTCCTGTTGTTGCTGTTCGGTCAGTCCCAGTCGCTTCGCCAACTCGGGATCTTCCAGGGCGAAAGGACCGGAAGCCTGCCAGCGAATCTGCTGTAGTCGGTTCAACTGCTTTTCGTCCAGCACGCTGTGCACTTTGATTTTGTACTCCGCATCGAGCCGACGGTATTCCTGAATCAGCAAGACCTGCCCCGCGCGGCGAACTTCCAATGACGCCTGAGTCTGGTCTCCCGCAATGTCAGCCAAGACCCCGCGCATTTCACGATAAAGGAGTCGCAGCTGCATCCGTTGGTCTTCAGTCCCCTGCAGGTCCGCGAGCACGGCCGGTTCATTGACCAGTTGCAGCCAGCCCGCCTGATGATCATTAATCGTGAACGCAATTTCGAAGCTGCCTGCCTTGGGCGTCGCAGCCCGCTGCGGGGGCTGGCTCCAAACCGAAGACGTCAACACGATGACAAAGCAGGCGGTCATTCGCACGACGGACATCTTGGGACGCTCCTGGGTGGCCACAGGACGAACTGACAACGGAAAGGGCAACCCGCAGTCAATCGACCCTGGCCTGATTTTTCTGCGGGGGACTTTCAGTCTGTCAAAGTCCAGGGCGAATTGCATCTGTGACGCGATCCCGTATTCTCCCAGACTTCTGCAATGCTCTCCACGCGGGCTCATGAATTCTTACAAACGAAGACCCCAGGCGACATCCGGCGCTCGAAAAAAAACGCCCCGGAGTGATCCAGGGCGTTTTCTTGAGATGCATGTCTGACGGAATCCTCGACTTTGACCACGTGTCCGCCGAACCGCTGAGCGGTGCCGATTCCTTGACGCGCTGTCAACAGAGCACGATGACGATGGCCAGCATCGCTGGGCTTGAAGACAACAGGCACGCTTCGATCAGAAGTCATTAGACGTCGGGGCGATTGGGGCGTTCCCCTTCGGGACGCGGACGGCGTTCACCGTCTGGTCGCTGGCGGCGTTCGCCCCCGGGGAAGCCCCCGCGGCCTCCACCAAACCCCCCACCCTGACGGATGGTGCTGGTATCAAATTTTTCCCCCTTCAGGTCTTCAAAAGCCGTCTTCTGCTCGGCAGTCAGAATGCCATTGATCGCGCTTTCACGTTCAGTATTCAGTGCTTCACGCTTTTCGGCCACTTCCTGCAATGCGGCTGTACGCTCGTTGCCATTGCCCCGCTCTCCGGCACCCGGTCCCCCTGCACCTGGGCCACCGCCCCCCGGACCGCGTCCGCCGGGGCCACGTCCGCCCCCCGGACCTCCCGCCAGTCCCCGGAACAATTCTGCCGCCTTCTGGTTGTACTCTTTATTAGCGGCGGAGATTTTCTCCTTTTGGTCGTCCGTCAATTTGAGGGCCGCAACGACGTCGGGATCTTCCAGCGCCTGGGTTCCCTGAACCTGCACAAAGATTTGCTGCAACCGCTTGATCTGGACATCGTCCAGGAAGTCCGGCAGCTTGGATTTGAATTCGGCGGAAATCTGCCGGAAGCCTTCGGTGACCTTTTGGGCACGTTCTTCCAAGGGAATATCAGTCGAGATCTGGCCGCGAAGTTTTTCCCGAAGTTCGCCAGTCAGGGCATCGAGCTTGGTCTTCTGTTCATCAGTCAGGCCGAGTTCGGTCTGAACGGGGTCCATGGTCGACAGCTGCAGGAGGGATGTCTGGCCCCCTCCCATCCGTCCTCCCATCCCCATCCCCATTCCCATGCCCCCACGGCGGCCTCCCCCTTGCCCGGGTCCGCCTTCACCCTGGCGGAACCGTCCTCCCCCACCGGGGCCGCGTCCTTCTCCGTCCGGCTGTGCAAAAGCGGTCGAACAGACCATCAAGGCTGTGAAGCCAACAACCCACCGCGACTTCCGTAGCATGAATTTTCTCCTCGAGAAGTGATAACTCTAAATGCGGGAGAAGGATTCGTCGTCTCTCAGACTTTCAGGGCTCCCCTGCCCGATTCAGATTCACACCCCCGTCGAATCGTGGACGTGTTCCGAATCCCCCCGGATTTCAACCCCGGTCGAAATAGGGGGTTTCGTAAAAAAACGGGAGGAGCCGCTCATTAACGCCACATCGTGACCGATTCCGCGGGCTGGCCAGTCTGGCGATCTCGCGTGGAGATTGCCGATTCAGCTCTGAATTCGGGAGATCACCAGTTCCCGGACCGCCTTGGCGTCCGCCCCCCGGACCTGTTTCATCACCTTGCCAATAATGGCCCCGAGGGCCTGTTGCTTGCCGGCGAGGAAGTCTTCGATTGCTTTCGGGCTTTCCGCGATTGCGGCTGCCACGGCGGCATCGAGCGCGCCGGTGTCGGAAACTGCCCGCAGCCCCTTTTCTTCGATCAGCTCATCGATTCGGGAAACGGTCGGAATCTGGTCCTCATCGGACTCGGCGAGGAGCGCGGTGAACAGTTCCCGAGCCCCTTTGACTGTGAGCACTTTGTCGTTCACCCGCTTCAGCAGTCCGCCGAGGATTTCCGCATCGAGTGCGAACTCGCCGATTTCGATTCGTCGATCGTTCAGTTCTCGCTGCACATCCTGGGTCACCCAGTTGGCAGCCTGTTTGCCGTCGCCGCATAACTGCGCAACCTGTTCGAAGTAGTCGGCAAAGGCGGGCCCCTGATTGACGATCACCCCGGCGTCATAGGCCGACAGCCCCAGATCCGTCAGGAACCGATCCCGGCGCCGCGCGGGGGGCTCGCTGATCTGGGAACGGATTTCCTCGAGCAGCTCCTGAGAGACCGTCACCGGCAGGAGATCGGGATCAGGGAAATAGCGGTAGTCGGATGCTTCTTCTTTTCCACGCTGGGCGAAGGTCAGATTGCGCTGCGCGTCCCAGCCGCGGGTTTCTTTCTCCACTCCGGGGTCACCGAGTCTTCGGCCGGTCTTCTGGAATTCCTGCCGCTGGCGCTCGGCTTCGTAAGTGATCGCCGCCTCAACACCCCGGAACGTATTCAGGTTTTTGATCTCGACGATGGGAGTGGCGACCGTTAGCCCATTCTGCTGGACATGCAGGTTGACGTTGGCGTCGCAACGCAGGCTCCCTTCCTGCATGTTGCAGTCGGAAACGCCAAGGAACGTCAGCAACAGGTGCATTTCCTCCAGAAAGGATTTCGCTTCCGCTGCCGAGCGGATATCAGGCTGTGTCACGATTTCCAGCAGCGGAGTCCCCGCGCGATTCAGGTCGACCTGACTGTCCGCTCCGCGACCCGATTCATCGTGAATGTTCTTGCCGGCATCTTCTTCCAGATGAGCGCGAAGAATCCGGACGCGGCTCCGCGTCCCATCCTCGCGAGTCGCTTCCAGCCAGCCGGAATGGCTGAAGGGAAGATCGTACTGGCTGATCTGATAGCCCTTCGGGAGGTCCGGGTAGTAGTACTGCTTGCGATCCCATTTGGTGAAGGGGGCAATCTCGCAATTCAGGGCGAGAGCGGTCCGGACAGCGAGCCGGAATGCAGTCTGATTCATGACCGGCAGCGATCCGGGGAGCCCCAGACAGACCGGACAGGTCTGAGTATTGGGAGCGTCCGGATTGAACCGGTTTGGGCAGCCGCAAAAGATCTTGGTCTTTGTCAGAAGCTGAACATGGACCTCAAGTCCCACCACGAGCGTGTCATTCATGGCGGCATTCTAACGACGATTTTCGTCCGTCAAGGAGTGAGTGGTGGAGCGTCCCGGCGATCCGTGTGCAGGGCTTCACCTCACTGGGGAGCGGCTGACGGGCGTTAGGAAAACCGACGGACCTCCCCCTCGAAAAAACTTGGCCCCTCTATTTTCCTTGAAATATGTCAGTGGCCTTCCGGAGGTTCGTCTGGGATGTGCATTTTTGCGACAGGTCCCGGGTATCTTGACGACCCATCAACCGACATTTAGACTGTTGCGATTATCGAGTGCTGGACGATCTATTTGAAAAACTTATCTCACCCGTGAACCTTCGAAACACCGAAATCTTCTGTGCCATTGCGAGCCACCGCAGCTTTTCGAAAGCGGCGGCGGCACGGCAGATTTCACAGCCAGCCGTCAGTCAGGCGCTGCAGCAGCTGGAAGACGACCTGGGTGTGATGCTGGTGGACCGGTCGCAGCGGCCGATCGAACTGACAGCGGCAGGAGCAGTTTTTTACGAGCGGTGCCAGAAATGGCTGGAAGAGTACCGCGAAATCGAAGATGCCGTGCATCAGTTCAGCGGTCGGGTGACTGGAAAGGTGCGTGTCGCCTCGATTTATTCGGTCGGTCTCCTGCAGATGTCGTCCTATGTGCGGCGGATGCGGGAAGAACACCCGGATGTGGAACTTCACCTCGACTATTCGCGGCCTGACGAGATTTACGCCCGGTTACTGAGAGATGAAATTGATCTGGGAATTATGTCGTTTCCCCGCGATGGCGGTGAAATTGGCTCGATTCCCTGGCAGGTGCAGGAGATGGTGCTGGCAGTTGCTCCGGAGCACCCGCTCGCCGGTCGAGCCGCCGTGGCTCTGTCAGAAATCGACGGGCTCGATTTCGTGGCTTTCACGGCCGACCTGACCATTCGCCGGAAGACGGAAAAATTATTGAAAAGTGCGGACGTCAGCGTGAAGGTCGTTCACCAGTTTGACAACGTGGAGACGATCAAGCGGGCTGTCGAGATCGATCTGGGTGTCGCCATTCTTCCGCTTTCCACCATGCGCCGTGAGCTGGAATTCGGGACGCTGCACGCAGCACATTTTTCGAATGTGGAGTTCGTTCGCCCGATGGGCATCATTCACAAACGTCATAAACACCTGTCGCGCGCCGCAGAGAAATTCGTGGAGTTGCTCCATGAAGATGCGGGGGATGACGGGGCCAGTATTACACGGCAGCGGGCGGCGGGTGGAATCGTCTGACGGTTCTGTCCCGGCGGCCTGTTTCTCTGAATCGAGTCAAATCCAGATGCGGTGTGGGAGATACTCCCTGCCGCGAATCGCACTCTCAGGAGCTTGCGATCCAGTCGTCTCCGGTCAGCCGGGCACTTGCCCGGTTGTCCCTGAACATGGACAGCAGTTTTCGGCTCCTGTCCCTGTTACAACCCGTTGAATTCCTGAATCGGACTGCGGTCGGCAAGACGTCCACCGGCAGTCTCTGTACGGAAGAGTCCCGTCATGAAGAAGCTCACCGACTTTCCCGAAGATCACGGACTTTACTCCAGCGACTACGAACATGATTCGTGTGGCGTGGGGTTCGTCGCGAATATCAAAGGTGTCCCATCACACCAGATCGTGCTCGACGCCGACCGGATTGTCCGGCACGTAACGCACCGGGGAGCCTGTGGCTGCGAAGAAAATACCGGGGACGGCGCAGGGATGTTGACCGCCCTTCCCGACAAGTTCCTGCGGAAAGTCGCCCGTCAGGAACTCGGGATCGATCTTCCCTCGAAGGGGCTGTATGGGGCGGGCATTGTCTTTCTTCCCAAGGAGGAGTCCGCACGGGAAGAGTTTAAGGGAATCGTCAACAGACTGATCGCCGAGCAGGGGCAGAAGCTGCTGGGCTGGCGCGATGTGCCGCAGCGCCCCGACGAAGCCGATATCGGTCCCTCTGCGCGGGGAGCCGAACCGGATATGCAGATGCTGTTGATCGGCGCGGCAGATGGTCTGTCTCAGGATGCGCTGGAACGGCAACTCTTCATCATTCGGAAAGTGGCGAGCCATCGCATCCGGATGAGCGACCATCCGCACGCCCTCGAGTTCTACATCTGTACGCTGTCGACCCGCATTATCGTCTACAAGGGGATGCTGACCCCGGCGCAGCTGTTGCCGTACTACCCGGACCTCGCCGATGAAGACTATGAGTCGCATCTGGCGATGGTCCACAGTCGATTCAGCACCAACACGTTCCCTTCGTGGGACCGGGCACAGCCGCTGCGGTTCATGGCTCACAACGGGGAAATCAACACCGTTAAAGGAAACAGCAACTGGATCTTCGCCCGTCAGGGAGCGATGAATTCCGAGCTGTTCGGCGATGACCTGAAGAAGCTGTTCCCCATCATCGAAAAACATTGCAGCGACTCGGGCAATTTCGACAACGCGATGGAAATGCTCTATCACTCCGGCCGCACGCTGCAGGAAGTGATGATGATGATGATTCCCGAAGCGTGGCAGAATCACCATGCCATGTCGGAGGACAAACGCGCGTTCTACGAATACTTCTCAGCACTGCAGGAACCCTGGGATGGCCCCGCCAGCGTGTCGTTTACGGACGGCCGTTTCATCGGTGCGTGCCTCGACCGCAACGGCCTGCGACCCAGCCGCTATTACGTAACTCATGATGATCGAGTGATCATGGCGAGTGAAGTCGGTGTGCTGGAAATCGACCCGGCCACGGTCAAAACCAAGGGTCGTCTGCAGCCGGGCAAGATGTTCCTCGTTGACTTCCAGGAAGGCCGACTCATCCCCGATGACGAGCTGAAGTCGCGAGTCGCCCGCAGTCGCCCTTATGCCGAGTGGCTGAAGCGGCAGCGGATGGAACTGAAAGATCTCGTCGACTACTGGACACAGAAAGATGGGGACCGTCCGAAAATCGAAGGGGAAGCACTGCTCAAGCAGATGCAGTCCTTTGGCTACACCACGGAAACGCTGCAGTTCATGCTGCTGCCACTCGTGAATGCCAAGAAGGACCCGATCTATTCGATGGGAGACGATGCATCGCTCGCCTGTCTCTCGGATCAGCCCCGATTGCTGTACGACTATTTCAAGCAGCTGTTCGCACAGGTGACCAACCCGCCGATCGACTCGATCCGCGAAGAGGTCATCATGTCATTGGAATGCTACATCGGCCCGGAAGGAAACCTGCTCGAGACGACGGAAGAGCAGTGCCACCGGCTGCGGGTGCCGCATCCAATTCTGACTGATGAAGAGACGGCTGCGATCAAGGAATTGAAGGGGTATCGCGGCTGGAAGACCCGAACCATCGATGCCACCTGGGCCAAGTCCGAAGGGACCAAGGGGCTGCTCCCCGCATTGGACCGGATCTGCGAAGAAGCGGAGCAGGCGATTGCCGAAGGCTATGGGCTCGTGGTCCTTTCCGATCGGAACAACGGTCCGGATCGGGTCGCCATCAGTTCGCTGCTGGCCTGCGGAGCTGTGCATCATCACCTGATTCGCAAGGCATTGCGGACCCGGATCGGTCTGATTCTGGAATCGGGCGAGGCCCGGGAAGTCCATCACTTCTGCCTGCTGGCAGGTTATGGGGCTGATGCGGTCAATCCGTATCTCGCCTTTGAGGCGATGCGCGATGCCCGCGGGCATGGCCACCTCAACGGTGACTACTCCGAAGAGAAGATCGTGCAGACCTACCGCGAGGGGGTCAGCAAGGGAATGCTCAAGGTGATGGGCAAGATGGGGATCTCGACTCTGCAGTCCTACAAAGGCGCGCAGATCTTCGAAGCCCTCGGCATCTCTCCTGAAATCATCGACAAGTGCTTCCGCGGCACAGCCAGCCGGATTCGGGGAATCGACTTCGAGATCCTCGCAGAAGAGCATCTGCGTCGGCACGAACTCGGTTTCCCGACTCGCAACGAAAGCCGCGAACTCCCCGTTCTGCCGAACATGGGGCTGGTGCACTGGCGACATGCCGGTGAAAAACATGGCTGGAATCCTTATACGATCGCCGAAATTCAGCAGGCAGCCCGCAACGGCGACCTGGATGCCTACAAGCGGTTTGCCCATCTCGTGAACGAGAGCAATCAGCGGCAGGGGACTCTGCGCGGACTGATGCGATTCAAGTCCGGACGTGCTTCCGTTCCGCTGTCCGAAGTGGAATCGGCGAGCGAGATCGTCAAGCGGTTCTGCACGGGTGCGATGAGCTATGGCTCCATCTCGGCGGAAGCGCATGAGACGATGGCCATTGCCATGAATCGACTCGGCGGCAAGAGCAACACCGGCGAAGGGGGAGAAGACTATGAACGGTTCGCCCCGCTGCCGAACGGCGACAGCAAGCGCTCCGCCATCAAACAGGTCGCATCCGGTCGCTTTGGCGTGACATCGTGGTATCTCACCAATGCCGACGAACTGCAGATCAAGATTGCACAGGGGGCCAAGCCCGGTGAAGGGGGAGAACTCCCCGGTCACAAGGTCGACAAGATCGTGGCTGCCACACGGATGTCGACACCGGGGGTGGGACTTATCAGTCCGCCGCCGCATCACGACATCTACTCGATCGAAGACCTGTCTCAGCTGATTTTCGACCTGAAGAACGCCAACCCTTCCGCCCGGGTCAGCGTGAAGCTGGTATCGGAAGTCGGGGTCGGCACCATCGCGGCTGGTGTGGCCAAAGGACATGCCGAGAAAATTCTCGTCTCCGGTGACGGGGGCGGAACCGGCGCATCGCCACTGACGTCGATCAAGCATGCCGGGCTCCCCTGGGAGCTGGGCATTGCGGAAACCCATCAAACGCTCGTCAAGAATGATTTGCGCAGCCGTGTTCGCCTGGAAACGGACGGCCAGATCAAGACCGGCCGTGATGTGGTGATCGCGTGCATGCTCGGAGCCGAAGAGTTCGGTTTTGCAACCGCGCCGCTGATTACCATCGGCTGCATCATGATGCGCAAGTGCCATCTCAACACCTGCCCGGTCGGGATCGCCACTCAGGATCCGCAGCTGCGGAAGAAGTTCAGCGGTCAGCCGGAGCACGTCATCAACTACCTGTTTATGGTGGCTGAGGATGCCCGTCAGATCATGGCTGAGCTCGGATTCCGCACGATTAACGAGATGGTTGGCCGCGCGGACGTGCTGGAGTGGAACTCCGACATCGACCATTGGAAGGCACGCAACCTCGACCTGTCGGGAGTGCTGACCAAGGCCACGAGCCATTATCCGAACGCGGGCACCTACTGCACCCGGACGCAGAACCATGCTCTGGAAGAGACGCTCGACCAGACGTTGCTGATTCCGTGCTGCAAGGAGACGATTAAAACTGCCGAGCCGCTGCTGCTGGATGTCGACATCCAGAACATCGACCGAGCCTTCTCCACGACCCTCAGCCACGAGATTTCGAAGGTTTGGGGGCCACAGGGAATGCCGGAAGATACGATCCGGCTCCGTTGCCAGGGATCGGCCGGGCAATCGCTGGGGGCGTGGGCGGTCAAAGGGGTGACGATAGAAGTCATCGGCGACGCCAATGACTACGTTGGCAAAGGTCTCTCGGGCGGCAAGATCATCGTCTATCCGCCCGCCGAAAGCAGTTTCGCTCCCGAGAAAAACATTCTGATCGGCAACGTCGCCCTGTACGGAGCGACCTCCGGCGAAGCGTACTTCCGCGGAATTGCGGCTGAGCGGTTCTGCGTGCGGAACTCCGGAGCAACGGCCGTGGTGGAAGGTGTCGGCGATCACGGTCTGGAATACATGACCGGGGGCCGCGCGGTGGTGCTGGGACCAACGGGACGGAACTTTGCAGCCGGAATGTCCGGCGGCATCGCTTACGTCTTCGCTCCGGATCTGGATGAACTCCGGTTGAATACGAACTTCGAGCTCGTCGACTTCGAACCGGTGGAAGAGGATGAGGACATTCTCGAACTGAAAACCCTGCTGGAACGCCACCAGCTGTATACCGGGTCGGCGATTGCGGGAGACATCCTCGAGAATTGGGCGTCGCGACTGCCGCAGTTTGTGAAGGTCATGCCTCGTGACTACAAGCGGGCGTTGGCGGAACTGAAGGCCGCAGCCATGAAGGAAGCTGCTGTGACTGAAATCGTGCCGTAACGACAGCCAGTGCACGCAGCGTCAGCGAGTGCACACGGTCTGTTGGTTGGTTCGTTCGTATTGTTCGCGTTTGAAAGAAGTTGTTGTCATGGGTAAGCCAACCGGATTTTTCGAGTTTCCCCGCCAGGTCGCCCGAGAACGCAATCCGCTCGAGCGGATCGGGGACTGGAACGAATTCGCCGAAAAGATCGACCTGCCGATCCTGCAGCAGCAGGGAGCCCGCTGCATGGATTGCGGGATTCCGTTCTGCCACACCGGCGACCTGATGGCTGGAATGGCGGCCGGTTGCCCGGTGCACAATCTGATTCCCGAGTGGAACGACCTCGTCTATCACAATGACTGGCGGGAAGCCCTTGACCGTCTCCACAAGACGAACAACTTCCCCGAGTTCACAGGACGGGTCTGCCCCGCACCCTGCGAGGGGTCCTGCACACTGGGCATCAATGATCCGCCGGTGGCGATTAAAACCATCGAAAAGAACATCATCGATCGCGGCTTTGCGGAAGGCTGGGTCAAGGCGAATCCTCCCCGTCAGCGGACCGGCAAGAAGGTGGCGATTGTCGGCTCCGGCCCGGCGGGACTGGCCGCTGCGGCGCAGCTGAACTCGGCGGGTCACACCTGCACCGTCTATGAGCGCGCCGATCGGCTGGGGGGACTGCTGATGTACGGCATTCCCAACATGAAGCTCGAAAAGTGGATTGTGGAACGCCGCATCAAGCTGCTCGAAGAAGAAGGGGTGAAGTTCGTCACCAATACGGAAATCGGCAAGGACATTCATTCCCGCGAACTGATGGAGAAGTTTGACGCTGTGGTTCTCGCCACCGGTGCGACGGTCCCTAATGACTTCTTCGCCAAGACCCCCGGCCGCCAGCTGAAGGGAATTCACATGGCGATGGAGTTCCTGCATGGGAACACCAAGAGCCTGCTCGATTCCAACTTGGAAGATGGCCGTTACATCTCCGCCAAGGGGAAGCATGTGATTGTCATCGGCGGGGGAGATACCGGGAACGATTGCCTCGGCACCAGCGTTCGTCATGGTTGCAAGAGCATCGTCAACTTTGAAATCGTTCCCCAGTCACCCGCAGAGCGCGCTGCCAACAATCCGTGGCCGCAGTGGCCGCGGATTCATCGTGTCGACTATGGCCATGCCGAAGCCGCAGCCCGGTTCGACTACGCCGGCGATCCGAAGAAGACCCTGAAGGATGACCCGCGCGAATACAGCATTCAGACGCAGGAATTCATTGGCGACTCGAACGGCAATCTCGTTGCCATGAAGACCGTGAACGTCGACTGGACCAAGCCGTCGGGCAATGGGACTCCGTTTACTGTGATCCCCGGTTCCGAAAAGGAATGGCCGGCCGACCTCTGCTTTATGGCCCTCGGATTCCGGGGACCGGAACAGGTCATCGCCGAGCAACTGGGACTGGCGACCGACAAGCGGTCCAATTTTCAGGCGGACTACGGGAAATACGCGACGAGTATTCCCGGTGTCTTCGCCGCGGGTGACTGTCGACGGGGACAATCGCTCATCGTCTGGGCGATCAATGAAGGCCGCGAATGTGCGCGGGAGTGTGATCGCTATCTGATGGGAGCTACCAAGCTGCCGTAGAGCAATTGATCATCGCGAGAGTTACGATGTCGGCCGGTACTCCGCCGGATGACATCGTGCGCCCACGACTTGGCAGGCCAACTTTCCGGTCCCGAGGGATGCGGCCTTAAGGTGCAAACGCGGGCGACTCCAAAAGGGGGTGACAATGTCCCCCGTCTCAGCTGCGGGCGGTTCCCGGCCGACTTCCGCGCGTGGGCGCCGGGCAGCAGCCTTCCGGGCAGACATCCCAACCCGGGCCATACTGACCGATGGCCTGTCGCGGACTGTCTGCAAACAGCCGTTCGCAAATCAGTTCCCGCACCATCGAAACAAAGCGGGGATGCGTCCCGACTGTTCCCGCACGAGCCATTTCCAGTCCGAGTCGGGTACAGTCTTCGACCGCCTCGACATCCAGATCGAACAGCACCTCCATGTGGTCCGACAGAAAGCCGATCGGCATGATTACCACCGATGTCTTTCCGGCGTCTGCCAGCGACTCGAGGTAGTCGCCGATGTCCGGTTCGAGCCACGGATCTTCCGGACGACCGCTACGGCTCTGGTAGACCAGCTTCCATCGGTCCCTCTCCACCTGCAGGCTTTCCGCGACAAGTCGACACGACTCCTCCAGCTGCTGCACATAGCGACATTCGTTCGCCATCGACAGCGGAATGCTGTGGGCCGTGAAGACAAGTTGAAAACGATGCCGTTCGTCGGGGCTGAGTCTGTCAATCGCCTCCTGCACCCGATCAGCATTGGCTGCGATAAAACCGGGATGATTGTAGAAGACCCTGATCTTGTCGATGACGGGGGCCGCCTCACCGACAGCGTGGCGTGCATCGACGATATTCTGACGGTACTGGCGACAGCTGGAGTAAGAACTGTATGCCGCCGTGACAAAAGCGATGGCGGAGCGGATCCCATCCTGCTTCATCTGTTCGACCGTCTCGGTCAGCAGCGGCGACCAGTTGCGATTCCCCCAGTAGATCGGCACTTCGATTCCATAAGCGCGGAAATCGGTTTCCAGTGCGGCGATCAATTCGCGGACCTGTTGATTGATCGGGCTATAGCCATCGAAGTGGTAGTAATGCTCTGCCACCTCCAGCAGGCGTTCTCGCGGAACAGGCTTCCCGCGCAGCACATTCTCCAGAAACGGAAGGACGTCTTCCCGCTTTTCCGGACCGCCAAACGAGACGATCAGCACGGCATCATAGTGGGGCGATTGCAACAGAACCTCATTCCCGGGATCGTCGTGTTTGGGTGAACTTGTCCTGCCATCGGGACCTCCGGATTCGATCATGCGGAATCCCGATTGTGCGAACTCCCGCCGGCAGGACATTCTCTCAGTCCACCGACAGCGCGATGCACACGCAGAACCAATTGGCCTGATCCCATGTTATAGTGTGCGGGAGAATTCGTTCCAGTTGCCGACTGCTTTTGTCCTCTGCATCAGCGACCTGCATGTCCCGCCTCTTCGTTCCCAATTTTACTTTCGAGCAGGAGCGTCAGGCAGGCTTCAATCCCTCGCGTCCGGTTCGGCGGTTTCTTGCGGAACAGGCGTTTGTCTGGCTGGGAGTGGCCGAAGCGGGGGATGAACTGCTGGTTCCTGAGCTGATTGCTGATGGGGAATGGCAACGGCTGCAGCAGCTTACGGGAATCGAAGTTCGACAGATTGAACCCGGGCGGTTGGAACAGGCCTCTGCGACGGAAGTCGTTCCGTGGGGATTTAGTGAACCGATGCGGCAGATGGCACTGCGTCTGGGAATTTCAGTCGACTGGCCAGCCCCGCAGAGTGTCTGGCGGGTGAATTCGCGTCAGTTCGCCCATGAAATGGAAGAGGCTGTCGGACTCCAGCCGGAAGGAGCAGCCTTTATCAGCAGCCCGGATGCCGCGGAGGAGTGGTTGCACTGCCGTGAAGCCCTGCATTCGGGCTGGATGTTGAAATCGAATTTCGGTCAATCGGGCCGCGGGCAGATCCGGGGAACTGGATCGGCTTTTGATGAGACCACGCTGCGGTGGATGGAACGAACCGTCCGCAGCGAGGGTGGGTTCATGCTCGAACCGCTGCTCAATCGGGTTCGGGAATGGGGGCTGCAGTGGCAGCTTCCTGCCACGGGTGAACCGGTTCTGCTAGCCATCACCGAATTGCTGAGCGACGCGCGGGGCCAGTATTTCGGCACACGGTGCCATGGCGAGCTGAAAGAGCAGACCGTCGAATTGCAAGCGGTGGTCGATGTGCAGCGTCGCGTCTGCCGGGAGATGCAGTCACTCGGATATTCTGGTCCTGTCGGCATTGATGCGATGTCGTATCGCCATCAGGACGGCGTTTGGTGGAGGCCCCTGCAGGACATCAATGCCCGGTGGACGATGGGCAGGATGGCCTGGGAATGGTCACGGCGGTTGGGGCGTGGAGTTCGGCAGCGCACCGGATGCTGGGTGACGGCCGCCGTTCCCCCCGCGCTGCACGCGATCCGACTTTCTCCAGAAATGATTGGTGGTGAGCCGGTGGGGTCTCCCCTCTGGTGGATCGATGATGAACCAGACACTTTCCCGGCGGTTTCCTGAGAAAAGGCGAGAGCCCCTTGTTCTGTTCTAACGATCCTCTGATGACCGCCGACCGTCTGCGCACAGGGTACGTCATCGTGCTCCCGGGAATCGATGGCGCGAACTGGCTCGATCGCAGCGTCGTCCGGGGTCTACTGCAGGCGGATATTCCCTTCGCGATCGAAGTGATTGACTGGACTCGCGGGCCGTTTTTTCTTCTGAACAATCTGCGATCCCGGAAGCGGCACACGGAACAGACCTCAAGAATTGTGGCTCGCATTGAGGCCTATCACGAAGAGTACCCCCATCGGCCGGTCCATCTGATCGGGCATTCGGGAGGGGGCGGGATGGCACTTTACACGCTTGCAGCACTGCCAAAGCCGCTCGTCAGCAATGCCATTCTGCTCGGTGCGGCTGTCTCCCGCAGGTATGATCTGGCCGCCCCACTGCGCAATGTGACGGGCAAGATCTATAATTTCCATTCCTGGGGGGACTGGTTCGTCATTGGTCTGTTCACCACACTGGCGGGGACAATCGATCGCCGACATCGACCGGGAATCGGCTTTCTGGGAACTCGTCGGCGCCCCCTTCGACCGGAAGATGCGGAGCGGGTGATCGATATCCCCTACCGGCTCGAATTCTGGAAGACCCGGAATTTTGCCGGCCATTTCGGCTATACGGCCAGTCCCTTTGTGAAACGCTGGCTCGCTCCTCTGTTACACTCCACCCCGTCGCCTGACGCGGAAATCCTGAAATCACATCGCTGAGTTCATGTCATTGCCTCCTGCTCTCCCCGCCGCTGCGTATGTGCATGTCCCTTTTTGCGTGCATCGCTGCGGCTATTGTGACTTCACCGTCATCGCCGGTCGTGATGATCTCATCGACGCGTATCTGGTTTGTCTCGAACGGGAAATTTTGACGACACTCAGGGAACCTCAACCTGTCAAGACCCTGTTTATCGGTGGCGGAACACCGAGCTATCTGGATGCGGAACAGCTGCAGCGGTTACTCACGATTCTCCAGCGCTGGCTGCCTCTGCAAGCGGGAGGAGAGTTCTCCATGGAGTGCAATCCGGACGGGCTCACGAGGGACCGAATGCAGGTGCTACGGGACTTCGGAATCAACCGCATCAGTCTCGGGGTACAGTCGTTCTCGCCCGCGGATCTGCAGATCCTGGAACGGGCACACTCTCCCGAAATTGTCACTCAGGTCGTGGAGAACCTGCGGTCGCACGGTTTCGACAATGTGTCGATCGATCTGATTTTTGGAGTGCCCGACCAGTCATTCCTGAGCTGGCAGTCAACGCTGCGAGCCGCTGTTGCCCTGCAGCCACAACATCTCTCGACCTATGGACTGACTTTCGAAAAAGGGACCGCGTTCTGGACCCGCCGGGAGCAGCGTGTTCTGCTGCAGACTCCGGAAGAGCTGGAACGGGAGATGTATGCAGAAGGAATGGACTGGTTGCCGAAACAGGGATTCGAACAGTACGAACTCTCGAACTTCGCGCAGCCGGGATTTGCCTGTCGTCACAACAAGGTCTACTGGGAAGCCGAACCGTATTTCGGCTTCGGCCCCGGGTCTGCAGCCTATTTGGGGCATGTCCGTTCGACAAACTTTCGCAGTGTCACAGGATGGCTGCAGCGTGTGGAACGCGGGGAGTCTCCCGTGCAACAACGAGAAGAACTTTCCCCGGAAGACCGGGCTCGTGAGGCGGTGCTGCTCGGTCTGCGGCAGATTCGCGGCATTGAAACTCAGCGTTTCCAGCAGCGGCACGGAACCGATGTGCGGTCCCTTGCTCCGGTTGCTTATGACGGGTTTCTGGAAACGGGCCTGCTCGCTGAGGGGGATGGCCGGGTACGGCTGACACGCGAAGGCCGGTTTCTGGCGGACACGGTTGTCAGCGAGTTTCTGTAAACGGGGACGACTGTTCGCGGTCCTTCAGTTTCGGATGGCAGGTGCTTCCGCTGCGGCTCCCTCGCCCTGAAGTCGGGGATCATCCTTGAGCCATTCGAAAATCGCGTCCGCGATCAGCTTGTGGGCGTATTCATTGGGATGGGCATCAAACGCATTCGCGTGCAAGCCTTCGCGATGATGTGCAGAAAGCAGCGGCTCCATGTCGAGCACGGGGACATCATGTGCTTTGCACCAGTCGATGAGCTGCTGGTGGACAGGCCGGAAGTTGTAGTCGGGACCCAGATTCTGCATGAACGGAAAGAGGACCATCCGGAACTCGATATTGGCCGCCTCGCAGCGGACCCGCATCCGCTCCAGCGCGCCGGCAACATTGGTCCAGGCTTTCGTGCTGTAGGCATCTTCCAGATTCGGAAAGTAATTGACGACCCCCCGCGTGCGGGTCTGCTGCCAGCGAAAATAGGCCCAGTTGAGGAAATACGTTTTCGTGATCAGCGGATTGGTCGGGGCCTGCTGATTCACTTCGCGCAGATACTCCTCGGTGCGAGGATCGTAGCCTTCGATATCATTGAGCATGTAGCAATACAGGAAGACGTCGGCCGGAATCTTCTTCTGGATCACGGCCTGCATCAGTCCTTCAATCAGCGAGACCTCGTATCCCGGCTCCCCGACATTCAGGACACGAACGTGGAACTTCCCGTCCCGATTGAAATCGCGTTCGAGGCGCTCTGTGAACCGGTCATCCATGTTCCGGACACCGTGCCCGGCGACATAGCTGTCTCCGAAGACGATCAGCCGCCTGACGCCATCGGGAGTCGGCTCGGCGAGCGTGTGCCGGTCGCGAAAGCCATCATCGTTGCGATTGGCATCCATAAATCGGCGGTACCAGCGTTTGGAGACGTTGGTTCCGTTGAAGGCATCGGAATGGTCGACCGCCAGGACAAAGACCCACTCCAGACAGGTGACCAGGGCCAGCAGGCTCCAGCAGGCCAGAAGACTTCCCAACAGCACGGAGCGTCCCCGTGTCAGCAGTTGTCGTCGACGCCATTGCTGACGCCGCTTGACGAGCAGACCGGCGAGAGCCAACAGCCCCAGGCTCCACAGGATGAGCCCCAGCAGATAGTCGAGTTCTGTCCAGAAGAGCGGCATAGATCGGGATCACGTGATGGGAAGGGGAACAGCACCGGCCACCCACTGTAGGAATCACTCAACACTCCCGTCAAAGTGATGGAATCTCACCATCGTCAGATCCGGCAGAGCTGGAAATTCAAGTAGGGCTGGGCGGAATGTCGACTTTCAGCAACACCAGGAGGGCAATTCTCGGAATTCGGTGCTCGCTTTGAGGTACTCCTTTTTGAAAAGGAACTCCGGTCTGCGCGCAAGCCCTCCCCGAACTCCAGGTCGGGACGTGAAGTCATCCGCCAGGTCGAGAGAGCTTTTCGCCCGTATTGGCGCTGCCCGCCCCTCCATTGAACATGAGATCGAGCCCCATGTCTGCAAATTTAGCTGCCGAATCGCAATCGGCTCGACGAAAGGAAACGGACTTCCTGCAGAGAGAGAGACACTTCACCCTGTCCTCGAATGAACAGGTGAGACATCGCCTCGACGATGCGGATATCGTGCTGCGGGCGCGGATCAAACGTTCTCTGCTGGCCACGGGCCGTCAACCACTGAGTGGCCTTCAGGTCTCAACAAGCGCAGGAGTTGTGACACTGCAGGGGACTGTTCCAAGTTATTACATGAAGCAGCTGGCCCAGCAGGCGGCAATGGATGTCCCGGGCGTGACGCGGATTGACAGCCAGCTCGTTGTCACAGCCTTGGCCACATCGAAATTGAAAGTGCCGGCCCCGTCAGGGCTTGGCTGTCCGAAGAGCTAGAGCGTTTTGTTCTTTGAACTACCCGGTCTTGCCACGCAGAATTGAGCACTTCATCACACGAAACGCTTGCCGCGCGGGCACTGGAAAGAGCAACCTGCTCTCGTTCCCGGCCGAACAGGCTAATTCCCGACGTTCTCGCCGGACCGAGCCAGTTCCCTGACCATCTTCACAAGTCGGATGCCATCAATCGGCTTGCGGAGATAATCATCAAAGCCGGCAGCCAGACAGGCCTCCCGATCGGCATCCAGAATGCCGGAGGTCAACGCCAGGATCGGTGCGCGATACCCCTGCTCGCGCAATCTCCGCGTTGCGGTCAGACCGTCCATGACCGGCATGTTGACATCGAGCACGACAACATCAAAAGGGGTGTTCGCCAAGACCGCTTCCACCGCCTGTTGTCCATCAGTCAGTGCAGTCACGGCAGCTCCTGCATCCTTGAGAATGTGTTGCACAACATAACGGGCATCTCGTCGATCATCGACGAATAAAACGTGCAACCCATCGAGTCTCGTCGCCTGCATAACAAACACTCTCCTCAGTTTGCCGTGATTTCAACGACGCCGGGCGATGCGGCACAGCGCGAACAGTTCCTGCGGTCCTGATGTTGTGCCGGCGGCTCAACTTCTCATTGTCGTACGGGATCGTTGGCTGTAAAGACTCTGTTTGAAAATGTCTGCTCTGTCGGGGATCAATCGCCGCATTCCGCACGTGGATTGAGGAGGCCGACACAGAGCAACCCCCTGCTCTCCGTGCATCCCTCCCTGAGTCACGCAGCCCCCATGTGCTCGCTGTTTCGCGAATCTGCACATCAAGCGATGACGATCGGCAACGAGCATCGATTCGGCAAGAGCTTTAAGACTGATGACGCGAGTCCCGTTTTCCTGAAATTACTTTTCTCGGTGGCGGTTGCTGGTCGACCTGCCTGGCTCCCGAGGAGGTCACGGGCGTATGTGCGGGAGGATCACTGGCTGGGAAAGATTCATCGCTCGCTTCGTCGATGATTTCCGACTGTTTGCGTGGCGACCACATCCCCTGGACACAAGGTGGATGACAACGGGATTTCATGGTCTCTCTCCTTTGGAAATTTTGCACGAGGTGCCGCAGCGAAGACTCATCTGCAGCGCTCAATCCGATCGCAAGTTCTTCTGAAATCCTGTGCTGCAAACGAATTCCAGTCGGGGTGGCGACGTCTTCCTTCTGTGAGGAAAGACCTGCTACCATCCCTCTTACTGAGATGTGCAAAAGAGGCGCCGAACGGAAGGGGTGGAGCCGGATATGAAAGCTCTCGGAAGTCTGGAACCGGGTCAAAACGTGAGCCGATCTACTGTCAAGGGCAATAATGACGCTGGGGAGAAAGCGATCGCATGGGGTCGACGGGCATTAGCATGCCTGCTGGTCGCGTTCACTGGCCAGCTGCTCCCCGCTGCAGAGCCTCAACCAGGATGGGTCCAGACCGGAACCCTCGCCGCTCCGGAAGCGAAGCAGGCTGTGGCTGCCGATGACGAATTCGTCTACGTGATCGATAATAAAGTCGTCGCGAAATACTCGCGGAAGACTCAGCAGAGGGTCGCCACGAGTACAGGTCCAGCCACGCATCTGAACAGTGGTTTTCTTTTCGAGGGAAAACTGTATTGCGCCCACTCCAATTACCCGAAAGTCCCGGAGCAGAGCGAAATCAAGGTCCTAGACCCGCAGTCGATGAAGCTTTCCACCTTCCGGAAATTCGAAGGCTCCCCCCACGGCAGCCTGACCGTGGCGATCTTTGATCGAGGCAGCTGGTGGTGTGTTTTCGCACGATACGGTGCGGAGAACGTCGGAACCGTGCTCGTCCGTTTTGATCGGGATTGGGCCGAAACTGGAGTATGGACGTTTCCGGCGAGCGTCGTCTCCGATCTGGGGAAGAGCAGCATTTCGGGGGGAATCTGGCAGGGAAATAGGTTCCTGGCGACTGGCCACGACAAACAGTTGATTTATGAGTTGGAGCTTCCCGAGAACGGAACAGTGCTGACCCATCTGTCGACGCGGTCGGCTCCCTTCTTCGGACAGGGAATCGCCGCTGATCCGGCGACCGGTGGACTTGTCGGAATCGACCGGAAGTCCCGGTTGGTGCTGTTTGCGGTCCCGGAGTCTGGAAATCAGGCCGGTCCGGCCCCTGCCGGGGAACCTTCCGCCCGGCCCTGACCGGCAGCGGAAAAATGCCTGGGAGCGGGGAAACCTGAGCGATTTTGGGCGAGTTGCAGAGCACTTCGACCCGACAGCTCAAATTTCAACTCGCCGTTGTGAGAGTTTCAACGTCTTCTATAATGCCGACTTCCATTTTGCCGGGAGAGCCGAACTCCACACGAATTCGCGGTGTCGTGCTCTCCAAACGGCTGCCAATACCGGGAATTCTTTCGTGTTACGCACTCAAACCTGCGGTGAACTTCGCCTCGATCATGTCGGTCAGACCGTGACACTCTGCGGCTGGGTCGACAAATACCGCGACCACGGTGGCGTGGTGTTCATCGATCTCCGGGACCGCTACGGAATCACGCAGATCGCTTTTCGACTCGACGGTGTCAGTGACATCCAGCAACTGGCAGCGGGTCTGCGACACGAAGATGTGATTCAGGTCACAGGCGAAGTCGTCGCCCGCGGCGATGAAAACAAAAATCCCAAGCTGGCGACCGGTGATGTCGAGCTGCGGGCCTCGGCACTCACGGTGCTGAACAAGAGCCGCACCCCCCCGTTCGAACCCCGTGGGGATACGATTCCTAATGAAGAACTGCGGCTGCAGTATCGGTTCATCGATCTGCGGCGTCCGGCGCTGCAGGAAAAGATGATCCTGCGTCACCGCATCACGAAAGTCGTGCGGGACTACTTCGACGAGAACAACTTTCTCGAAATTGAAACGCCAATCCTCGGGCGGAGCACGCCCGAAGGGGCTCGCGATTACCTCGTCCCCAGCCGGGTGCACGAAGGAAGTTTCTACGCGCTGCCGCAGTCACCGCAGTTGTTTAAACAGATCCTGATGGTGGCCGGCTACGATCGCTACATGCAGATCGCACGCTGCTTCCGCGATGAAGACCTGCGGGCTGACCGGCAACCCGAGTTCACCCAGATCGACCTTGAGATGGCGTTCGTGGTGCAGGAAGATATTCTGCAGATGATCGACGGTCTCGTGGCCCGCATGATGAAGGAGATCCAGGGGAAAGAGATCCCCTTGCCGCTCCCTCGGTACACCTACCGCCAGGTCATGGAAGACTACGGCAGCGACAAGCCCGACCTCCGCTTCGGCATGAAGCTGACCGATATTTCTGACCTCGTGAAAGAGAGCAGTTTCGGCGTTTTCAAGAACACCGTCGCTTCGGGGGGCCGCGTGCGGGGTCTCTGCGTCAAAGGGGCTGCGGAAAAGTACAGCCGCCGGATTCTCGACAACGATTTCAAGAATCTCGTCGGCGACTACGGCGCGAAGGGAATGGCCTATTTCAAGGTCGTCGGTGGGAAGCTGGAATCTTCGATTGCCAAGTTCTTCGACGATGCCCAGCAGGCAGCGATTGTCGAACGGATGGGAGGCGAAGATGGTGACCTGCTGCTCTACGTGGCCGATTCCAACAAGGTCACCAGCGCAGCCTTGTGCGCCCTGCGAAATCATCTCGGCCGCGATCTGAAGCTGTATGATCCCAGCGAGATCAATTGTGCCTGGGTGCTCGACTTCCCACTCGTCACCTGGAACGAAGAAGAAAAGCGCTGGGATGCCGAGCATCATCCGTTCTGTGCCGTGCACCCGGACGACGTCGATTACCTGAAGACGGATCCTTCCAAGATCCGCGCCCAGTCTTACGATCTCGTGTGCAACGGCTACGAGTCGGCCAGCGGCAGCGTCCGTATTCACGATCCTGCTATCCAGCAGCAGGTGTTCGACCTGTTGAAGATTTCTCCGGAAGAAGCTGAAAACCGCTTTGGCTTCCTGCTGCAGGCGCTTCGCTACGGGGCACCGCCGCATGCGGGGATCGCACTGGGTCTCGACCGCTGGATCATGATGTTCGCCGGCAGCGACAACATTCGGGATGTGATTGCGTTTCCGAAAACGCAGCGGGCCTCCGACTTGATGCTCGGAGCCCCCTCAGCGGTCGATGCCCGGCAGCTGCGCGACCTGCACATCAAGATTGATGTGCCGAAGTAAAGTCTGTTTTTCAGTTCTGAAACTGTGATTCAGGCCCGCTGTCTTCACTGGACGGCGGGCTGTTTTTTACGTGGATGTTCCCGCCACGACGGCAGATCACCGACAGCTGCGCGGCGCGAATTCAGCACGACCGCCACGGCCAGCTCTTATGTGAAGTGGTTCAGGGAGCCTTGTCGCGCAGCAGGTGTCCGATCCAGAACACGACCGCTCCCGCGACGGTGAGCATCGGCATCCACAAGAGCCGAAAGCCGAAATTCAGCTGCCAGAGGATCAACAGCGGCAGAAGAATTAGTGCCACAAACTGCATGAAAAAACCGACCGTATTGCGAATCGAATTGCCGTTCATGCCGATTGCCGGGACAGGGATGCGAGGCGGTGGGGAGTCGGATAAGATAACGGTCTTCCGGACTGGACGCATCTGTGTCGATGGCAGGCGGTCCGGGAGTGACCAATTCGTCAATGCCGACCGGCGATGAGCCCGCGGATCGGTGAATATTGTCCGGGTGATTGTCCCAAGCATGGCACGCGTTGTATTGGCAATGAGTGGTGGGGTTGACAGTTCCGCCTCTGCCTGGCTGCTGAAAGAGCAGGGGCACGAGGTGATCGGCCTCTTCATGCGCTCCGGTGCCACGGACGTTGATCAATGCTCGATCGACTCGGGGGGCCTTCCCATTCTGAATGCCCGCTCCCACAAACAGGGCTGCTGCAGCGCGGGGGACGCCGCCGATGCCCGGCGCGTGGCGGATGCGCTGGATATCCCGTTTCATGCCCTGAACTTCAGCGACGCCTTCGGACAGATCAAAGACTACTTTGCGGACGAATATCTGGCGGGCCGTACGCCGAATCCGTGCGTCATGTGCAACGTCTGGCTGAAGTTCGGCAAGCTGTGGGAATTCGCTGAACAGGTGGATGCCCAGTTCATCGCGACGGGGCATTACGCCCAGTTGGAACCGCGGGACGAGGAGACGGCATTGGTGCGGGGGCACGATCTCGACAAAGACCAGTCATACGTCCTCTTTGGAATTCGAAGAGAGCTGTTGAGTAAGGTGCTGTTTCCAGTCGGTGGATATGAAAAGAGTCACCTCCGCGAACTCGCCCGTCAGGCGGGAATCCGCACCGCCGACAAGCCCGACAGCCAGGAAATCTGCTTTATCCCCGACAACGACTACGGGCGATTCCTGAAAGACTACCGGGGTGAATCCGAAACTGCCGGAGAGTTTGTCGACACTGCGGGCAACGTGCTGGGTCATCATCCCGGGTATCAGCACTTTACCATTGGCCAGCGACGGGGACTGGGGATCGCCTTTGGGGAACCTCGTTTCGTGGTGAAGATCGAGCCGCAAACCCGACGGGTCGTGATTGGAAATCGGGAGGAACTGGGACGTCGGACGTTGACGGCGAACCGGCTCAACTGGCTAACCGACGCTCCCGCCGCTTCGTTCCGGGCAACGGCGCAGATCCGTTACCAGCACGCCCCGGGGGCTTGTCTCGTCGAGCCGATCGCCGCGGATGAACTCCGTGTCACATTTGACGACCCGCAGTTTGGCGTCGCTCCCGGACAGGCTGTCGTGATCTACGACGGGCCGCGCGTGCTCGGAGGCGGCTGGATTCTGTAGGCGGCCACCTTCGGACAACCCTGCCGCGTGCAACACACGAGAGCCAGGCAGACCATTGGGAAGCGCACGGGGGCTTCGTCAGTCAGACGAATCGCCTGTAGCACTCGCCTTGTCCGAATCACCCTGTGCTGAAGATCAGGCACCGCCGACAGAAATAGGTTCCCTGAACTCAGCGACACAACACGAGCGACCGCTGCCGGATCGGGATTGGCCTCGGGGGTCAGCCTGGCGTCCTACGCCATGGCCACGGGGCCAACTCTCCTCTGGGAGTTCTCGCTCGTACTGCCGGCCATCAGCCTGGCAGCCCTGCCGGGTGTTGCGGGAACAGCGGCCGGCGTGGCCGGAGCCGCTGCACTGGGCTCCGGAGCGTACTTCCTCAGCGAAGTCTTGGAACCAAGTTCCTCCCGCCCCGGCCGTCCAGTCCTCAACTCGTCTCCCCCGCAGGTGCCCAATCTCCCCACTCAACAGCTGGCGAGCAGCGGCCTGACTCCGGTCAACGGTAACCCGCACCTGCAGCAGATCCCCCGTTCTCATTATGGAGGGATTGGATTGGCCAGCTGGGAACACTCCGGGTTCGACTCGGATCTGGAATCCAAATACCCCTGGGCCTATGCCGACATCCCCGATCACCAACAGAGACCCCGACCGTTTCCGACGATGGATCAGCAAGCTCAGGCCTACCTGTCGCAGCGAACGACAATCAACCTGAGTCGTTCCTCCAATTCTCCGTTTACGGACAACCGAATCTTTATGAGTCGCGATCTGGGCATGGAAGCTTACATTGAGACCGAACGCCTTCGGGCTGCCATGCCGTATGACAACGGCTACCGGGGAGCCTCAGTGGATGGCTGGTAGGAGTTTGAAATCGCAAAAATCGTTGCTGCGCAACACGACCGAACATTTGCCACAAATCTCACACCGTCAGAGAGCGTATTCAGTGAGTGGATATGGGGATTTCAAGACGGTTTAGAGCAGGGGGCCTGGAATATCGGTTCCAGACTTGGCAGCGGAACCTATGAGCTGGGCTTCTCATTTTATGACTCGGTCCGGGTCACGGGGGATCTGTTCAATTATTCCTTGACCGGAGATCCGCTGGACTATCGGGTGATCAGTTCCACGGGACAAGCTTTCGATGCCGGCCAGCTCCACCTGGGGCAGCATTACGCCACGCTCGGAGCGAACATCGGTACATTTGGACTGTACGAGTACGGCTCCGCGACGTATGACTACTCTACCGGCCAGATCTCCACGGACGAGTACAGCGCCCGGATGGGAGCCAATGGTGTCCTGTCACTGCTGGGGGGCCCGGGCGATGCGCGGGACTGCGGTCGGAGAGGCTGCCTGGTATCGAGCTCCGGTTGTCGCCGGACAGGAATTGTACACCGGCGCTCAAGTGTTCGGACGAGGTGCCCAATCCCTCTGGACGGATGAACTGGGAAGTGTTGGATTTCCGAGTGAAATTAATGTTCCAAATACTGGTATCTTAAATACTGGAAATTACGTTCGTTCCAACTCGGCCGCTTTGCAGCGAGCACTTCCTAAAAATAAGTACGGGGTACTTCAGCCAGACGTTGACGTCCCGCATACGCAACTTGGAAGATCGACCCGCTCGCATGGTAGTGAACCGCAAGCACGAGAGTGGATGTTTGACTCCAAGGGACGATTAGTTCCTACGAGGGATCTTGACTTTACGGATCACAACTTTCCAGATGTTCATCCAAATCCGCACCAACACATACTTACTCCAGCAAACCCTAGCAACCCGTTGGGTGGGGGTTTTCACCGTGGACCAGCACAACCGCTCCAATATCCTTGAAGGCTCAGAATGATTGCAATATATGATCGCCTCGAAGGCACAAACACTTTCTCACTGAAAGACTTCTTGTCGTCGATACTTCGACACACCACACTAAGCCGCAGCGATCGAATCCAATTGATTCGAATGGGTGGAGTTGGGAATTGGATTTGGGAACTAGAATCCAAGCTAGATACTGGAGAAGATGTCGACATTACGATTGACAACTTACTCCTGATTGCGTCCAATCCAGATGAGTCTATCGAAGAATTGCTGTGCAATGCCGGTGAATTGCAGTTCGGCATATCAGACGCAAGCTTTCTGTTTTTCCAGTCTGCAGAGAAGCGAATCGAAAAAAAAGTTGCCGCAGATTTTAAGCAAGCTGTTTTTCTCCAAGACCATGAATTGAGTTAACTTACTGAGCAAGGGCGAGGCGTGCCCACTTTGCAGCATTAATACACGGTCGGTTCGGCGGTGGAACTGCTGGGGCTGGGTTGGAGCGCCGTCGCCACGGGGGGTACCGACCTGCCCTGTATCGCTCTGCCGGCAGCGTATGCGACCGACAACCTCTGGGCGGGCCTCTCCACCGCTTGGACAGGCCAATCGACAGCCACTTTCACCAATAGCGGCCTGGCCTCCTACGGCGGCCAAGAGTTCGCCGACAACATCGAGTTCTACGGCAATTTCGCCGTCGCGGGGTACGCCGGGTTCAAAGGGCTGACGGCGTTTGATAACATTAGCAAGAGCGCTGACGATGTGATTGCACCAAAAGGTGCAAGAGGGCCTGATCTGCGTCAAATTTCTGTACCAGGTGCTATGAAGGTTTGTTTGGGGAATCTCCGCTGTGCCGGCGGAGTGAGGCCGTAGGCCGAACGCAGCTGGCACAGCGGGCCGCGCCGGGGACCGTCCCCGAGCACTGGGCCGCGTACTCGGCCGGGGTCGCATACCCCAGTGAGCTGTGCGGTCGGTGATGGTTATAATCCTCTCTCCACGCCTCGGTCAGACGCTTTGCTGCCGACAGGCTCTCGAATTCTTCCAGCCCCAGGAACTCGTCTCGCAACCGGCTGTGGAAGCTCTCCGCGTAACCGTTCTCCCAGGGACTTCCCGGAGCAATGGACAGCGACTGGATCTTCAGTCGGCCCAGCCAGCCCCGAATCGCTTTGGACACGAACTCCGGCCCATTGTCGCTACGAATGGCCTGGGGCACGCCCCGCATTGCAAACAACTCCGCCAGCGTGTCGATCACATCTTCGCTGGTCAGGCTCCGGGCCACCTTGAGCGCCAGGCACTCCCGGGTGTACTCATCCACTATGCTCAGCCACTTCAGTGGACTCCCGTTCGCTGTCCGGTCGAACACGAAGTCCCAGCACCACGTGTGGTCCTGGTGCTCGGCCTTCCGGCGCTGGCAGCCGTTCTCGCTGACTCCCAGGCCGCGGCGTTTCCGCCGCTTTCTCGGCACTTTCAGCCCTTCCCGACGCCACAGGCGATACACCCGCGTATCGCTGGCCCGCCACCCTTCGTTCCGCAACAGACTCCCGATCCGGCGGTACCCGAACCGGGGACGACGCCCCACCAGTTCCCGCATCCGTCTGGTCATGGGGCCTTCATCACTCCGAGGCTGTGACTCGTAACGCTGGCTGCTGCGCGGTTGATCAACCACTTCGCAGGCCCTGCGCTCCGACACCTCGAACGTCTGCTGCAGTTCCTTCACAGCGGCTCGCTTTCGAGAAGGGCTTACCAGTTTCCCTGCTGAAGATGCTTCAGCATCCGGTTGTCCAAGGTCAGCTCAGCGACCACTTCCTTGAGATGCTTGTTCTCGTCTTCCAGTTGCTTGAGGCGCCTGGCCTCCTCGGACTTCATTCCGCCGTACTGGTTCTTCCACCGCAGGTACGTCGCCGAACTGATCTCCAGAGCCTGCAGTACCGCAGCTTCGTCCTGGCCGGCGTTCAGCATCGCTTCGGCGTCCCGCAGCTTCTTGACAATCTGCTCGGGCGTATGCCGCTTCCTTCGCTTCGTCGTCATTCAAGGTCTCCTTCGCCCCCTCCGGGGCCGCTGGAAACCTTCATACCATCTGGATCAGGTTTTCAAAGGCAGACCAGGCCGATTAGCGGTCGCGAATTTGATCCGGCAAATGCGGGAGGAGCAATTCGCAACCTTACGACAGAACGAATTAGCATCACACATCGTGGAATCGACTATACCGAAAAGCACATGAGGTAGTTTCACAACCCTTTGATGATGGTGTACAGGCAGGCTAAGTGAACGAAGCCTTCGAACAGTTCGGCGTAGTATTCCCAGCGAGTGATCAATCGGCGGCAGTTCTGCAGCCAACTGAAAGTGCGCTCAATTCGGTATCGGCGTTCGTATCGCCGCAATGCTCGACCGTCCTGCAGTCGAGGCTTGGTTCGTTTGTCTCGGTGCGGGCAGATCAGTTCGATGCCACGGGACAGAAGATGTTCCCTCAACCAGTCGGCATCGGCAGCTTTATCGTACAGCAGGCGACGCGGCTTGCCGTGTGGAGGGCATTGATCAATCAATGTTTGGATCGTGGTCACCTCGCTGTAATTGGCAGAGGTGGTATATGCCGAGAGTGGAATGCCTCGTCCATCAGTCAGGAGGAGGATGCGGGTTCCGTTGCCACGATGACAACGTCCCACGTCGTCACCCCTTTTTTTGCCCGTGAAAACGAGCCATCACCGATCGCTTCTTCCCAGTCGATGCCACGTCGCTGTAGCAGCTTGCTGAGCAATCGATCCCAGGCTGCACGAAAGACCCCGTTTCGAGTCCAGTCACGATGGCGTCGCCAACAGGTGACTGGTGAGGGGTATCGTTCTGGTAAATCTTTCCAACGGGCCCCTGTAATCAGTACCCACAGAACGCCTTCCAAGCACTCACGAGAAGATCGCCAAGGGCGTCCTCCACGGGGGCCCACCGGAAGATCAGGAAACAGATCCGCGATCAGAAACCATTGTGCATCAGAGAGAAAGGGCTTCGGGGCCGTCCTGGACCCTGTCTTGTTGGGCCGACGGCGTGTCGGCCACGAAGGCAGGGTAATGAGCATGAGTGTCTCCTTTCACCCTGCTCATAAGCACATCCCTTGCCAATCCTGTTCAGTAATCTAAAGGTTATGAAACTGGCTCATATCGATCAGAAACCTCTATACTAACACCCCAGAATCAACCAGCGTACGACTGCATGAAGTAACTTTTTTCCAAGACGGGCCAAGAATATCATTTCGCTTAGATATACATACATTTCCAGACAACCCGCCAAAAAAGTGGCTGGCAGAGAATTTCAATCGTGCCCAGATTACAATTTCACTAATTGACATTAGAAACGCGTCGATTCAAGGGTGGGGACTTGACAATGTCGGCAATCTCTATGTGACAAGGCAAGACGACAAAACAAGAGTGCTCTTTATTGGAGAGTCAACGCTAATTGATTGTCAGTCTATATTCTTGCGTTTGGATAGTATCTCCGGATATCGTGACTTATCATATCATTCAATAAATACATCAAATCAATAAAACATGCCCCTTTGACCAGCCGAAGCAGCCCACCGCTCCATCCCGAAAGGAGGTGGGACCTGATCCGAAGTACGGCAGATTGCCTCAACTACGAACTCACTGGAGATCCATTGGACCATCGGGCTTCCAGCTCGCTAGGCCAGGCTTTCGAGTACTACCAGGATTCACTGGGAGACTACTACCTCAACTACGCCGGCACAACGGTCGCCAACATCTTCACGGCTGGTCACTATGACAGATTGGTTGCCACGTACGAGTACTCCCGTGGCATGATCACACAGGAGGAATTCACCGCCCGCGTGGGCTCCAACGGCCGGATGCCCGGGTTGACATTCATTTCGGGTGCGATCGGCTCTGCGAGCCGTGCCGGATGTCGTGGGCCGTTCATGACAGGTCCACCGGGTCCATTCGGAGTGGGACATCCATGTCTCCCGCATGGGCGCGGGCACTCGACCATTTCCAATCCGTCGGTCGCCCCACCAGCCCCCGCCGCACGGGATTCGCGTGGATGTACCCAAGGACCGCCTGAATTGGTCGGTCGTTCCACAGGTTCTGAGCATATCCCCCTCCTGCTTGCCAGAACTGGAACACCGTCCGGCCCCCTCGATGCACCGTCAGTCGCTGGAGCCAATCCACTTCCCCGGCAGCTTGCAAGAACGCTTTCGCCTGCCGGGAGACCGGTGACTTGATGGCTGCCAGAATCCGTCGCATTTCGTAATCCGGTTCGCGGGGATCCAGTAGAATGTGAACATGCTCGGGCATGATCACATCTGCCCACAAGGCAACCTGCTGCTGTTCTCGAAGTTGCTGCAAGGCATCGACCACCCACTGCCGTGGCCGGACTTTGTTGAGCAGCGGTCAGCGACGGAAGCAGGAGAACGTGAGGAAATGGGCATGCCCTGGCTCGTTGATCGCCCGGCGACGCTTGGGGTGGGAAGTTGGCATTCACATCCTCCTCGTGTTTGCGCTGGGGGGGGTGATCCTCGTCCACTCCGCGCTCGCACGGCTCACAGAGCCGGTGGCACCCAAGGTTTCACTCACTCAACCCGGGCACCCAGCCAGCAGGGAGGTGCCTCTCGCACCGGACAGCATGGCCCCTGCCGCCGCATTCCAGCCTAAGACCCCGATTCCGATGCCAACCCCGACCTCAGCGGTCTAGAACCCGCCAGACCGATTGTGACCAGCAGTGACGTCCCTGTCGAGGTACTCGGCCTGTGTGGAAGCCACCAGTACAGCAAATAATGGCCGGGCTCGACTTCCCCGACTCACTCTACTGGATCAAATGCTTAGGGCGTCTACATTTCTGCATGGGTCCGAAAACACTCCGGTTGGCTAGGCTCGCCTTATGGTAACGGTGGCTGCATCCCTGATACAGATCCACCCGTGGTGCTGGTAGAAATCCCCACCCAGCTCTAGCAACTCAATGAGTGGCTCGTACACGCTGGAATCACCTTGGGCGAGATTCAATTCAATTGCCAACAATTCCAATAAATACCAGCGGCAGACTTTCTTGACAGTAGGTGGATACTCCTTCTTGCCATCCAAAAAAGCATTGAGTCTGCCAGAAATGTCCTCTGGCAGATCCACGCCGTGGCTCGCAGGTATGCTATTAAATGGTGTGGTTAATGGCAAACCCCGGGATGTCAGGTAGATTTCCATCCCGTTAATGAACCTTCTAACCAACGCAGCGTATTTCTCAGATTGACTGTCGTCAAAATCCGCGGAAATTTTCTCAAGCCTAGCCAGACCTTCGTGGCAGGTAAGTGTGGGCATATTATCCGCCTTGAAAAGTTTTCCACCGTTGGAGTTGTTGAGGGTTTAGGTCCCCGGTCCATGGGCTCGGAGACAGGTCGTGAGCTCCGAAGAGTTCGTGACTTGGCTGAGGTTCCCAGAACCCATCGAAATCAAGTCGCCAAGAGTCAGGGTCGGCAGGGTAATATGGAACGTTAAGATGCTTCATCAGAGTGTTTTCTAAGTACTCATGTCCGACTAGGTGTCGGAAGGCGGGAATTCCCTCACCTCGTGAAGCGGCCTCCCATATATCCGCGATTTCATCGCTGGGATAAAATCGCATCGTCTTCCATTCATTGGGCCCTACTGCAAGGCGATGCGTTGTTACAAATAGATGACGCTTGACCGACTCGGTCACATTCGAAGGTAAATTTGCGTTTTTGGAAAGTACGGAAATGTCGTCTGCCTCAATGATTGCCCGATAGCGGTTGAAGGCTCCCGCATCTCCGTCCCATCCACCGCCCGTAGGCATCCGGCCTCTAGGCATCGGTTGAGTTACATTATCAAAAGCCGTGAGGCCTTTGAACCCGGCGTAGCCAGCAACGGCGATGTTTCCGTAGAACTCGATGTTGTCGGCGAACTCTTGGCCGCCGTAGTAGGCCAGGCCGCTATTGGTGAAAGTGGCTGTCGATTGGCCTGTCCAAGCGGTGGAGAGGCCCGCCCAGAGGTTGTCGGTCGCATACGCTGCCGGCAGAGCAATCCACGGGAGGTCGGCGCCGCCGGTGGCGACGGCGCTCCAGCCCCAGCAGTTCTGCTGCCGAACCCGCTGCCTGCACTGCTCCGAGCGCACGGGTCGTGACGTGGTACTCGCTGTTCAGCGCTTGCGCGGCAGTCTGGTATTCATAGGGCAACCAGCCGGCTGCGATGTCGTTCCTGACCCCCAACTGCTGGTACACATCAAAGAGCTGCCGATTGGACTGATACAGCTGCATTTCCGCCGTGGTCGGGCCGGCAGCGTAACCAATGCCCACGCCAGCTGACAAACCGGGAGACCATGTGCCGTAGAAGTCGTGTAAAGCTGGTCAAATCAATCCGACATGACTTTCACAGTGTCACGCCAAGCCGGTTACCCGCCACATCTAAATAGCTCCATGGCGTAACCGGCGAAAGCAAGGCATCAGCTAGCTCAGAAATCGCCAAAAAAGGTAAAAAGGTCGGGGGCTGCTTCATGCCGATGAATCCGGAGCTATGTCGCTTTTATCGCATTAGATGTCCAAATTTGGAACAGACTACGCCGTCAGTCGTTTTTTTTAAATGATGCCCTCTTTCTCGGACTTTTCTCGACCACGTTTGGTGATCGAATAAAGAGGCTGGCCTGGGTTCGGCCCTGTAGATTCTGTGATGTATTCGTCTTGTAGAAGCTCATTCACTAGCGTCATCAATGTTACTCCGCGGGGCAGTCTACTGGCATCAATTATGCGTGCGAGCTGGTACCAACTCCACTCGCCATTGTGATTGCTGACCGCCTGAAGCAGCTGGATTTTGATATCATTCATACTTTGGGGTCCCTGTGAGTTATTTGAAATAATTCCACACATCTGGATGGTAAAGAGTTCGATTGCGATTCGCGTCTAGCTCGTGCAATCGACAATCCTCTAGTGTGGCAGCGTGTGTGTTTTCCCATAATTTAAAGGCTGCTTCGGGGTTCTCAGGAACACCAGATTTGTATCCAAGTCTACGATATCGAACCGATTCGCGTAGTTCATGGCTGTAAAAATTCAGGTCATATTGCGAAGGTCGAATTTTGCCATCGGCAATATCTCTTAATCTCTGGATCATATGTGAGTTTGGGGCATCGGGTCCAAATCGAGATATGAGCCAGTTTCATAACCTTTAGATTACTGAACAGGATTGGCAAGGGATGTGCTTATGAGCAGGGTGAAAGGAGACACTCATGCTCATTACCCTGCCTTCGTGGCCGACACGCCGTCGGCCCAACAAGACAGGGTCCAGGACGGCCCCGAAGCCCTTTCTCTCTGACGCACAATGGCTTCTAATTGCAGACCTGTTCCCGGATCTGCCGGTGGGACCGCGTGGGGGTAGGCCTTCGCGTTCCTCCCGCGAGTGCTTGGAAGGCGTTCTGTGGGTACTGATTACAGGGGCCCGTTGGAAAGATTTACCAGAACGATACCCCTCACCAGTCACCTGTTGGCGACGCCATCGTGACTGGACTCGAAACGGGGTCTTTCGTGCAGCCTGGGATCGATTGCTCAGCAAGCTGCTACAGCGACGTGGCATCGACTGGGAAGAAGCGATCGGTGATGGCTCGTTTTCACGGGCAAAAAAAGGGGTGACGACGTGGGACGTTGTCATCGTGGCAACGGAACCCGCATCCTCCTCCTGACTGATGGACGAGGCATTCCACTCTCGGCATATACCACCTCTGCCAATTACAGCGAGGTGACCACGATCCAAACATTGATTGATCAATGCCCTCCACACGGCAAGCCGCGTCGCCTGCTGTACGATAAAGCTGCCGATGCCGACTGGTTGAGGGAACATCTTCTGTCCCGTGGCATCGAACTGATCTGCCCGCACCGAGACAAACGAACCAAGCCTCGACTGCAGGACGGTCGAGCATTGCGGCGATACGAACGCCGATACCGAATTGAGCGCACTTTCAGTTGGCTGCAGAACTGCCGCCGATTGATCACTCGCTGGGAATACTACGCCGAACTGTTCGAAGGCTTCGTTCACTTAGCCTGCCTGTACACCATCATCAAAGGGTTGTGAAACTACCTCATTGCATTTTCGAAATAGTCAATCCAGCTCATTTTTGTATCTTTCTTAGAACGTGTTTTGAAATTGCGATGAATTGAAAAAACGGCTACGGCTCCCTTGCGAACATCTTGGCAATCCAAGGAAGGAGCCGCAGCCGTGTTGAGGACGAAGTATTCCAGCAATCTCTCGGATGAGCAATGGCAACTGATCCGGAAATACCTTCCCCAACCTTCCCGTCGGGGGCGTCCTCCCATCGATCGGCGGTGGGTTTTGGATGCCATCTGGTACGTGGTCAGAACCGGTTGCCAATGGAGATTGCTCCCTGGCGATTTTTCCAACTGGAGTACGGTCTATGGCATTTACCGACCATGGGTTCGCAGTGGTCTCTGGGAACAAATTCACCGGCACCTGAGGGAACAGCTCCGCCGGGCTTGGGGAAAGAAAAAACGTCCCAGCGTGGCGATTCTGGACAGTCAGTCCGTGCGGACCGCAGAAGGGGGATTCGAGCGGGGATACGATGGGGCCAAGCAAATCACAGGTCGCAAGCGGCACATTGCCGTCGACACGCTGGGCCTGATCGTGGCCTTGGTCGTGCACGGAGCGTACTGGCAGGATCACGACGGAGCCTGCTTTCTGTTGATGAAGTTGAGGCAGGTCTGTCCCAGATTGAAGGTTTTATTTGCCGACTCAGCCTATGGGCGTAAGGAACTGCCAAAGTGGGTTCGGCAGACATTCGGTTGGGTCTTGCAGGTTGTCCTCAGGCCAGTTGGGCAAAAGAAGTTAGTGGTCTTGCCGAAAAGGTGGGTTGTGGAGCGGACCTTCGCCTGGCTGGCCCGCTATCGACGACACTCCCGAGACTACGAACGAACACCCGAGTCGAGTGAAACGGTGACCGACATCGCCATGATCAACCTGATGAGCAAACGCCTCACTCGGCTTCAAAACTGATTTTTCAAACACGTTCTTAGACGCTGAAGGAAAAAGGTTACGGCCGGCGTTGGCTGGTGGAATCGTTCCTGAGCGGTCTGAAATGGACAACGGGATCAACACTCACGGCAAGGCGGGAACGCAGCCTGTTCGTGGAAGCCGCGCTCCGGGTGCTGGCCTACGCCCTGCGGCGTTAGGTCAAATGCAACAACCCAAGGTCCTTTCAGCAGGGCCTCAGGCGATCAATGGTCCTCAATTCCTCTTGGCCGCCTGTCACCGGTCGTCCACCCTGTCTTGTGTTTTCTCAGCGTTCTTGATTTGATTCTTATTTTTCTGCCAAGGGAGGAGCAGTTGACATCCTTTCGGGTGAGCGTTTGGGATGAGAACCTGCTGGGGCGCGAAGTAAAGTAGTCCGGAGAGGGCCGGGGCAAGGAGACTTGTCGGGGCAGCCCCAATTCGGCGAGAGCGTTGTTCCTGGTCTTGTTGTTTGAAATAAGTGAGAGGACAGGTGAACTGTTGAACTTGGCGCTAATCAGTGGGGACCGTGTGAAAAGGATTTGTTTCTTTATCTGTGTCGGGCTGCTCGCGGTCTGTTCCCAGGTTCGCTCTGAAGATCGGAACGAGGCTCATCGCCTGAAAGTGGATTCAGACTTTCCCGGCGGATCAGGTCAGGTCGATCAGATCGACCAGCAGCAGCGTCGAATCCGCTTTCAACCGACGGCATATCGGGATCAGGGCTGGGCGTGCTGGTGGCTCATCAAAGTCACTGGGATCGAGCCCGGGGAAATGCTGACATTGGATGTAGGGGATGGAGACTGGGCGACCCCCGACCACTGCTTCTATCGATCGTCGGATGGAACCTGGAAACAGTCTTCTCCGGGAGTCCGATCAGCCGCAGACCCCAAACGGATTTCCTTTCAGGTGCAGGTCGATTCCGCGGAGGCCTGGTTCGCCTGGGGCCCCCCTTACCTCTCTGAAACTGCCCGACAGCTGGTTGACAAGGCAGTACAAAAAGGGAACTGGGTCACGGAGTTCAATCTGGCGACGACTCGATCTGGGCATCCGACGCCCGCGTTGCGGATTCGGGAACCGGGCGTCAGCGACAAGGACCGGAAGGGGATCTGGATTCAGGCGCGGCAGCACGCCTGGGGAGCCGGATCCAGCTGGGTTTGCGAAGGCGTTGTCGATTGGATCCTTTCCGATGATCCCGATGCGGTCGCGCTCCGCCGGAAGGCTGATATCGTCATTGTGCCCATTATGGACATTGACCATGTCGAACAGGGGGCGGGCGGCAAGGGAGCACTCCCTCAGGATCACAATCGTGACTGGACCGATCAGCCCTATTGGAGAAGTGTGGAGTCCGCTCAGAATCTGATTCGGGAAATGAATCAGAAGGAAGACTTTGCAGTCTTCATCGACCTCCAAAATCCGGATGCACAGAGCCGCCATCCGTTTTTCTTTATTCCTGCCAAAAACCTTCTGAGTGCGGAAAGCGAAACTCAGCTGAACCGCTTTCTCGCCATCGCCCGCAAACGCATGAATGAGCCGCTGGACTTTCAGGGGGAAGTTCGTGAATCCGGATCGAAGTACGATAGAAACTGGAAAGCGATCAGTAAGAACTGGGTTTCAGCTCACAGTCGACCCGGCGTCATTTCCGTCACACTCGAAACGCCCTGGAATACTCCACACAGTACGCCGGACGGATACCTGCAAGTTGGACGAGGCCTGGCCCAGTCCGTAGCGGAATTTGTTTTAGAGTCGGAATCCCGGGCAGAACTTTCAAAACTGCACCAGGTCTTGCGGCCCACGTCGCAAGAAGTCCCTTCGTTCCGACAAATCAGCGGAGTCTATCCGCACCTGACGACGTATGGCATTTACAGCCAGGGGGGAGCGCACCACATCGAGGGGCACGAGGAATGTGGAATTGGCGCGGTTGTTCCCTGGGGTGGGAAATTATGGATGCTCAATTACGCCCCTCATAAGCCAAAAGGAAGTGAACACAAACTGTTCTCCATTGATCGAGAACTGAAGATGACCATTCATCCCGAGAGCGTGGGAGGAACGCCGGCCGGGAGAATGATTCACCGGGAGTCACGTCAGTTGCTGATTGGTCCCTATCTCATCGATGAGGAGGGGAAAGTGCGCGCCATCTCCCCGCAAGTCATGCCAATTCGCATCACCGCCATTGCCCGTCATCTGACCGATCCCGCGAACCAGGTGTACTACATCGATATGGAAGGAAGCATCTGGGAAGCGAACGTTCATACGTTGGCGGCCCGCAGGCTGTTCCAGAAACCGGTTCCCGGTTGGCACGGGAAAGGAGGATATACGTCACAAGGGCGATTGATCGTGACGAACAATGGAGAACTACCGGTTGGTACTGGCAAGCACAAGTTCTTAGCGGGAGACGTTTCTCGCCATGAAAGCGAAGCGGGCGTTCTGGCGGAATGGAATGGCGATCAGTGGTCGATCGTCGAGCGCCGACAGTTTACGGACGTCACCGGCCCGGGAGGAATTTACGGGGCCAGGACCGATGAAGAACCTGTCTGGGCCATCGGCTGGGATCAGCGAAGCCTGCGTCTGAAGCTTCTGGAAAACGGGACCTGGTTCACTTACCTGCTGCCCAAGGCGGCCTGGTGTAATGATGCCCGGCACGGCTGGTACACCGAGTGGCCTCGCATTCGGGAAGTGGGCAACGGTCGCTGGATGATGGATATGCACGGGATGTTCTATGAATTTCCCCCGACATTCAGTTCGAACAATACGGCAGGACTCCGCCCGATCGGGTCGCATCTCCGCTATATTCCCGACTTCTGCGATTGGAACGGTCGGCTCGTGCTCGCGAGCGATGAAACCAGTATTCAAGGAAATCCGTTAGCCGGCCAACCCCAGTCCAATCTGTGGTTTGGAAGCTGGGATGATTTGTCTACCTGGGGGCCTGCCAGTGCGTATGGGGGACCGTGGGCGAATGATCCCATTCCCGCTCAGACTCCATCCGCTCCTTTTTTAGTCGCGGGATTCTCACAGGTGGTCTTGCACTGTGGTGTTCGGTCGGAAGCTCCGCAGGAGATCCAGTTTACTGTCGAAGTCGATCGGGCCGGGAATGGAAAATGGGAAGAACTGGCCCGCGTTCCGGTCCATTCGGATCGGCTCACAACATTCCACTTCCCTGCCGACGAGAAGGCCACCTGGCTCCGCCTGAAAACCGATCGTGATTGTGTCGCCACGGCGATGCTCCACCTGACAACTCCGAGCCGGCACCCCTTGGGCGCTGAAGGAAGCGATGAACTGTTTGCAGCTCTGCCCTCAATTGCAGAGCACGCCGAGCAAGGACCTCTTCTTTATCCTGCGAAGGAAAATCGAAACCTGCAGGTGTTGAAGCCTCAGGGAGATGTTGTCGAGCTGACCAAAGCGGACTTGCGGTTTCAGCCCGCCCAGGCGGAAAAAGGGCTCGCCGGTCTTCTCGCCCCCCGAACCCATTTCGATGTGGATGACGCATCGGTGATTCTCATCGATGGCAAGCAGCGACTCCGGCTTCCGAAGGGAGATGCGAAGTTTGATCGTCTTGTTCGCTCGAACACGGTCCGCTCGACGAGAGAAGTTCAATCGGAGCGCTCCCTCTCACATGTCCACGGAACATTTTATGAGGTTCCCCTCCTGCGGAATGGCCCGCTGTATTCCTGGAAGCAGCTGCGGCCTGTCGCCAGCCATTCGAAAAATATCACGGACTATTGCAGCTGGAACGGATTGCTGGTCCTGAGCGGACTTCAACCGGATGTACTTCCAGGGAACCATGTCGTTGTTTCAGACGACCAGTCGACACGCCTGTGGCTCGGCGCCATCGATGATCTCTGGAAGCTTGGCCGACCCTGCGGCGTGGGCGGCCCGTGGAAAGAGACCGCGGTCACCGCAAATGCTCCTTCCGATCCTTACCTGATGACAGGATACGACAAGAAAACTCTTCTTCTGCAGAGTGATCGCGATGTCACAATTTCCGCGGAGCTTGAAATCGACTACCTCACAGGTTGGCATCGTTGGCGAGAATTCACGCTGAAAGCAAACGAACCACAATCCTTTGAGTTCGAGAAGGGGTTCAGTGCCCATTGGATCAGATTTACGTCTGATGCCGATTGTAAGGTGACTGCCCAGCTCACCTACGAATAGCTGTAGACAGGACTGACAGGAAGGTCAGCGTTCGCATCAAGAATCAGTCGAATTCACCCAGAAGAGCTGTTTTGTTCCGTAACTCGATGACTGCTGCGGACACTGATTCCTGTCCCGGTCGCGTCTCTAGTTCTGGTCTGAAAGACAGACGTCCAGCGCACTTTCGCTGCGGCGAATTCAGCAAAGACCAGGCAGGACCGGCTCTCCAGACCGGTGCCCGCGGGCAGTTCATCGGAAATTGCGAGGAATCGTCAACGGCCTTGTCTGCAGTGAAATTCAAGGGGTTGGCACGTTTCGATCAACTACTCCTCGCCTCTAAACCGCCGCGAAATCCTTTGGCGCCGCGGGTTGGGAATTGCCTGACCCCGGATTTTCCCACGATTGGTGGGCACTTGGGAAAGAGCGTCCCATCACCCGTGAGGAGGGAATTGCATGTCAGCGAGCCTGTTCGAATACATCGAAGTGTTCTACAACCGCGTTCGCAGACATTCTGCGTTGAATGACCAGTCACCCACCCATTCGGCTGAGGCCGCTTAAGCCTACCGCAGCGCCCACCAATCGTGGGAAAGTCCAGCGCGCTCGTCAAAGCTCCAGTCTGCTTCAGGACCTCCGATTCGATATGCGAAGAGCGAGGCATCCTCATTGACTCTCCGGGCAATCCGCTTCGCATCCGGATCGATCAAGATCTTGTGGGGATTGAATCGATGGCCCTGCCGCAGGCTCATATGGACCAGTCACGCGGTAACCATAAATCTGACCCGAAAGGCAGTCAGGCAGATCGGCATAGCAGACCTGGTGTGCGCACTCCGTCAGAGGGACTCGATAAGATTCCTGTGCCGCCTCGGTCGAATCAAACAGGCAAAGCTCTCCCTCGCGACGTTCGCAGAATACCCGGGCAAAGTTGGTTCCGCGCCCGCTCCAGGTGCCCCAGCGGGTAATGCTTTCCAGGCCAGATTCGCATTGCCCATTTGTTTTGAACAGCTTGAGCTTCAGGGGAGGTTGTGGAAAGAGGTAAGGAGGCGGGAAAGAACATTGGAAAAATTGGCACTCACACGGTTGAGACAGGACCACAACATTTCGATTCTGTCTATGAGGCAAGATTCAATCCGAAAGATCACGATGTGAGCAGGGAACCCGTTGATCCGGCTCATTTCAGAAAATTCCTGACACCTTGGCCTCGATGATGACGACTCAGAAAGCTGTCACCAAGAGAGCGATCGGGAAGTTCGCCAGTAATTCGCTCATCAGGAGAGGTTGTTGGTGTGGCAGGTAAGTTTCGCCGGTGAAGATGTTGTGCAGTTCCCTGGTGGTCGAGAGATCAGTAAGACAGGTGTTCTGCCAACAGGCGAGGAGGGATGCTTCCGTATTCCCTTGCGGTAAGGACGCAGACCAACGAGGGGCGACAACGATCAGTTGGGTCTTCTCAGTCATTCTGGAAAACGCACAGACAGAATCTGCAGCGGGTCCAGTCACCGTAATGGGGACATAATCGCCGCTGGAAAACAGCTCGGGAAACTGCCGGCGAAGCCGAAGAGTCTGAAACGACACAAACATTTTCATCCGGGGATCGGAGACGTTTCGATTGAGCTCGCTGATAAATTCGAGCCGGGTCGTCTCGTCTTCCCAACGTGCCTGGATCTCCTGCAGGAGTTGACGGCGCAATGAGCTGTCCACCGGTCGCCTATTATCGGGATCGACCAGGCTGAAATCCCAGAGTTCCTGTCCTTGATAGATGTCGGGGATCCCCGGAACCGTCAGCTTTAAGACAAGTTGGGAAAGCGACGTCAGCAGTCCGAAGCGAAGAAACTGGTCGAGAAAATCCTGGACCTCCCGAAGAAAGCGGTTTTTCGGGTCCCTTCGCAAAGTCTGGCGGACAAACAGTTCAAGACCCTGTTCATATTCCAGATCGGGAGTTGACCAGCTGGTTCGCAGTTTGCTTTCGCGAGCTGATTTCAGCTGGTAACGGACGAGTCGCTCGACGAGTTTCTCGTGCTCTGCGGATTCCTCTGCGGCGACCCACATTCCGATCAGCGCCTGATAGAAATGGTACTCATCGTTTCGGCTGGGCGTGGGACCCTCGGGAAGTGTGCCGACGAATCGACGATTCAACCGAGACCAACGCGCGACCGTGCTGCGCCACTTGTCAGGAATTTCTGAAAGCAGGTGGATTCGTGCGCGCACATCTTCGCTGCGTTTTGTGTCATGCGTGGACGTACAGAGGAGCGTGTGGGGCCATTCCTGATTTCGTTCGACGTTCCTTTGATGGAAAGCGGCGACAGACTGGGAGGCGGAGGTCGGATCGCCCCCCACCTCGTTGACCGAAATCAGCGGGAGCCAGCGGTAGAACGCCGTATCTTCCACCCCCTTGGCCATGACCGGGCTCGTCACCTGCTGAAATCGCCCTACAAAAAAATCCTGCTCAACCAACTCCTGCGGACTGCGGTCGTCACGCAATCCAAAGAGGAGGAGCGACTGCAGAAACTCAAAAAATGAGGAGTCAGACAACGAACCAAACCGTCGAGCCTGACGGAGTGCTCGTTTGAGGATCTGGCGGTCACGATCGGAGATGCCCTCCTGTCCAGCATAAGTCCGATAGACGGGAAACGCGGTAATAACGTCTTTGAGCGCCGTCAGAATCGTATTCAGGGTGAAGTCGCGATATTGGCGAAACCCCTCGACGATTCTCTTCAACCGTGAAGCCAGTAAATGAATTTCACTCGACATCGAAGACTCGAGAATCAATCGCTTGGAGTGAATGACCACGGTGCGAAAATCGGCTTCTTCCCCCGTTAGACGGGGATAATTTCTGCGTATTTTGGCCAGACCTTCGGGATGGACGAAGAGCCCGCCTACCAGATTGAGAAAGTCATAACCGGTGGTTCCGGCGACGGGCCAGTTTTCCGGTAGCGGCTCTTCCTGCCCCAGGATCTTCTCGACCACAACATACAGGGGAAGCGAAGCCCGATGAAACGGCATCACCCCCTGCGGCATCTGTTCTGCCGCAGAGTCGGCCTGAGGCAGCTCTAAGATTTTAAAGGGAGAAGGTCCTCCGACCAGTTTCCAGAACATTGCCAGAAACTGCGGTTCCAAATGCTTCCAGGAATGCTCCCCTTCGACAGGATCATTTTCACATTCATTCAACCAGACGTGCCGTGCGAGGCCTCGCACATAGCTCCACTGAAGTCGCCACAAGTACGTCAACGGGTCCAGCAAGCCGTCGACGTGATCGATGCGCAGACCATCCACCTTTCCCTCGACCAGCAATTCGAGAACGAGTCGATGACTTGCTTCAAAAACGTCGATCCGCTCAGGACAGATCGCCACCAGTTCGTTGATATCGAAGAACCTGCGATAGTTCACCTCGTCAGACGCTGCCCTCCAGTAGCTGACACGATAGGCCTGCTGATTGAGCAAGGTTTCCATCGCGTTGAAGCTCGAGGGGATCCCTGGGACACCGTTCAGTGTCCTCAACGTCAAGTCAATCTGGTCCGCCAGCAAGGGTGAACGGCTGACAAGTTCACTCAATCGGTGACTCGCCACCTGCTGCTCGCGGAGGCGGGTCTCACGCAGCTCCCCCTCGAGTCGGTCACGAGCCGGGAGCTGTTCCAGCGAGTGAAGAATGCTTTCCAGTTCGAGGAGGTCCTCCTGTGGGGGATTCGTGGAACGAAACTCCTCAACGACCGGTCGCAGGAGGAACACCCAGGTGGCGGGATCCAGTGGGAGCAACTTCTCATGAAGATGAACCTGAAACAGTCGATCGGCGTGGACAATCCGGAGTTCTCCCGCTTCCAAGGCCTTACCAAATTGTTGGCCTAATATCGGCAGCAGCAGCCGGCGTGGGTTCTCCGAACCAGAAGAATCCCAGTTGATGTCGAAGTAATCGTTGAAGCGAGAGCTTTGCCCGTTTTTCAGCACATCGGTCCACCACAAATTTTCGCCAGGGGCTGCGGACATGTGATTCGGGACAAAATCCAGAATGTGCTTCATGCCATGTTCGTGCAGAGCTGCTATCAGAGTGCCGTAATCCTGTGGGCTGCCCAGCTCCGGATTGAGCTGATTGTAATCGACAATGGCGTACCCGTGCCCTGCCTCTGTGCTGACCTTGAAGTAGGGGGAAGAGTAGACGTGGCTGATGCCCAGTTGAGCAAGATACGGGACCAACTCCGCAGCCTCACGAAAGGTCATGTGCTTGGAATCGAACTCCAGCCGATAGGTGGCGCGCGGAACCGTACGTCGGTCCTCCAGTGTGCTTCTCACGCGCTGAATCAGTCGTTCGAGCTGCTGGGAATCACGATTCATAGACACCATGCCACCTTGCCGAAGATCAGAACTTCATAGGGAAGAATGCCCTCTAAAGGATGCGTCAAGTCGCGTGATCCTCCGTACCATAGCCCCTCGGTACTGAAGATGAGTTGCTTCTCTTCGGAGATTTCTGGCACCCGTGCGTGACTCTCCGTCAGATTAGCGATCGCGATCAACCCCTCCTCCTCACCGCGCTCGATTACGAGTAATACCGCGGTGTCATCGGGTCTGAGAATCTCTGCTCGCGTCCATTGCCGGTCCTGGAGCGGAGGCCAGCTGCGCCGTGCGCGAATCAGATCGCGGAATAAGCCTCTCAATTGCGCACCGAAGCTTCCTTCAGGCCAGGACCAGGAGAGGATCGCAGAACGGAATGTGTCCTCGGCCTGAGGGTCGGGAATTTCTTCTCCCCACGTGAAGCCCACTTCCAGAAACTCCTCGCGCCGCCCCCGGCGAACCGCTTCGATCAGTTCAGAGGACTGAAACGAGCAGAAAAAGGGGAATGGCTGTGTCTCGGCGTATTCTTCTCCCATGAAGAGGAGCGGCACGCATGGGGAAAGCATCAGCAGGCCGCAGCTGAGACGTTGTACTGCTTCAGGCAGATAACTGGCCGAGCGATCTCCCAGAGCACGATTGCCAATCTGATCGTGGTTGTGAATGCAAACAACAAACTGCGTGCGGTCGCGATTCTCGATGGCCGCTCCATGTTGGCGTTGGCGATGTCGGCTATAGCAACCATCATGAACAAACACCTCCGTGATCGCTTTGGCAAGATCCTCCGGTCTCCCATAGTCGGAAAAAAAACCTTGGCGGTCCCCGGCGATCACAGCTCGAAGACTGTGATGGAACTCGTCCGCCCAGACGCCATCCAGTCCGAATCCATGCTGCGTCTGCGGATCGATCAGGCGCGGGTCATTTTGATTGCTTTCTGCGATGATGTGGACGAGACGTGATTGTTCAGCCGCCACGCGCTGCGCTGCCGTCTGGATCTCGGCCAGCACATGGCGGGCACCGAGGTCGTACATGGCATGCACGGCATCGAGCCGCAATCCGTCGAGATGAAAATCACGAATCCACATGGTGACGTTTTCAAGCACGAAGTGCCGGACAGCGTCGCTTTGCGGTCCATCAAAATTGAAGGCCTCTCCCCAGGGTGTCTGGTAGCGGGTAGTAAAGTACGGGCCAAAGTTATGTAAAATGTTTCCTTCTGGACCAAGGTGGTTGTAAACCACATCCAGTAGAACAGCCATCCCTTCAGAATGAGCGGCCTGAACCAACTCCTGCAGTCCAATCGGGCCTCCATAGCTGTTTTGAACCGCAAAAGGAAACACGCCGTCATAGCCCCAGTTTCGCTCCCCAGAGAACTGACCAACGGGCATGATCTCCAGAGCTGTCACCCCCAGTTCCCGCAGTTCCGAAAGGCGCGGAATCACACCGGCGAAAGTGCCTGACGCGGAGAAGGTGCCGATGTGGATCTCATAAATGATGAGGTTCTCACGGGAAAGTCCCGGCCACTTCTCATCTTGCCAATCGAATTCCTCTATAGGGGCGATCGCTGAGCGGCCAAAGACCCCTTCAGGCTGCCAGCGGCTGGCCGGATCGGGATATTCCCTCCCGTTGATTCGATAAGCATACCGAACTGAACCAGAAACATTGGGGAGGGAGAGCGTGTGATATCCGTCAAACGAGTCCATCAGCAGAAATCGCTCGCTTGACCTATCGTTAAGGACCAGTTCGACCGCTGAGGCCGAAGGAGCCCATACGGACCACCTCACATTTCCGTGCGAGTCCTTGATGGCTCCGACCTGTGGATGTTGAGGGGCTGCTTGAAACTCCTGCTTCATCTCCATTAATCCACTGATAAGCATTCGAAACTGCGACGGACTACGAGCGTTCCCCAAGGCTCGGCAACAAACGTGCCGCCCGTCCTTCGCATTACGAAACGAGGCTCTGCGGAGTTGGCAACGCGTGGAGAAGTAAGATTGTCAACCGGCTTGACCTCTATACGATCAAGGAACAGAAGCTTTGCCGTGACCTCCCAATTCAAAGGACGACTGATGTCTCTGAGAATTGAAGACTATGCCCTCATCGGTGACTGCCAGACCGCGGCCCTCGTCGGGAACAATGGATCCTTGGACTGGCTTTGTTTTCCGCGCTTTGACTCCGGAGCCTGTTTCGCTGCGCTGCTGGGCAGCGCACAACATGGCAGATGGCAGCTGGCTCCCAGCGAAGGGATCCAGAAAGTGCAGCGGCGTTATCGCCCCGGGACCCTGATTCTGGAAACAGACTTTTTCACAGTTTCCGGTCAGGTTCGGATGACCGACTTCATGCCGCCGAGAAGCGACACCCCCTATGTGATTCGCATCATTGAAGGCATCTGCGGACGAGTGCCGATGCACTTCGAACTGATCATTCGGTTCGACTACGGATCTATTGTCCCCTGGGTGCGGTATCAGCCACGTGGCATCCGTGCGGTGGCAGGTCCGGACACAATTGATTGCTGGTCTGACGTTGAGTTGCACGGAGAGAATTTGACGACGGTGGCAAATTTTACTGCGGTGGAAGGTCATCGGGCCCGCTTTGCGATCGCCTGGTCCCCCACTCATGCTCCTGAACCGTTGGAGCCGGACCCGGAAAAGTTGTTGACTTCCGCGGAAAACTGGTGGAAAGAGTGGTCCGGTCAGTGTACGTACCAAGGCCCCTGGCAGGATGCCGTGCAGCGATCGCTTATCACGTTGAAGTCCTTGACATATGCTCCGACAGGGGGCGTGGTGGCTGCTGCGACCACGTCACTCCCGGAACATGTGGGGGGTGTTCGCAACTGGGATTATCGCTACTGCTGGCTGCGCGATGCGACATTCACGCTGTACGCATTAATCGGAGGAGGTTATCTGGAAGAGGCCCGGGCCTGGCGGCAATGGCTGGTGAATGCGGTTGCTGGGACACCGCATCAGATTCAAATTATGTATGGCGTGGCGGGTGAACGGCGACTCACGGAGTTCGAACTCCCCTGGCTGCCCGGCTATGAAGGCTCTCGCCCGATTCGCGTTGGTAATGGGGCTTATAACCAGCATCAGCTCGACGTTTATGGCGAGGTTGTTGATGCGCTCCATGTGGCTCGAATGGCGGGTTTGGCTCCAGATGACAATGCCTGGCGGGTAGAGCGCGAACTCGTCAAGTTCCTCGAAGACGACTGGCGAAGGCCGGACGAGGGAATCTGGGAAGTGCGCGGTCCGCGACGGCATTTTACCCACTCCAAGGTGATGGCGTGGGTCGCTCTCGATCGGGCTGTCAAGGCGGTGGAACTCTACGGGCTTTCAGGTGACGCCGGAAAATGGCGTACGCTCGCACAGGAAATTCATGATGAGGTTTGCACGGCTGGCTTCAAGTCTGAGGTCAATTCCTTCGTTCAGCACTATGATTCTCTTGAGCCCGATGCCAGTCTGCTGATGCTTCCGCTTGTCGGCTTCCTGCCTTCCACCGATCCTCGCATTCAGGGGACTCTTCACTACATCGAAAAGCGTCTCGTCCGTCATGGGTTTGTCGATCGTTATCTGACAGACTCCGAGATTGATGGTCTTCCCCCCGGTGAGGGAGCCTTTCTGCTCTGTACGTTCTGGCTGGCGGACAACCTGGTTTTGCAAGGCCGGCAGGATGAAGCCACCGAACTCTTTGAACGGCTGCTCAGTTTGAGGAACGATGTCGGCCTGCTGGCGGAAGAATATGACCCTGATGTCGGCCGGTTGGTGGGGAATTTCCCCCAGGCGTTTTCTCATATCGGCCTGATCAACACGGCGAAAAATCTGTTTGAACAATCAGGTTCCGCGTTGGCACGCGGGGGGCAGGCAGTTCAGCAAGAACTGGAGATCCAAGCCATGAAGGTTCCGCCAAACGGAGGCAACACCTAGCAGCCCGTTGAATTTCTCTCCCGCGTTTGACACCTCTGATCGACTGCGGGCGGTTGTGGTTTGAGGTTCTCACGGAGAGACTGGGATGTGGTTGGGGAGCGGGAAGAGTCGCAGCAGCAGGAGTTCTGGACTCCCACGGCCACCCTCTCCACAGGCCCGGGGCATGTCTTTGCTGACAAGCTCAACCAGGTGCTCGCCCAAGCGGGGTTCGATCGAATTCTCGAAGACCTCTGCCGACCGTTCTACGCCCGAACTGGCCGGCTGTCGATTCCGCCGGGTGTGTCCTTCCGCATGCTGCTCGTGGGGGACTTCGAAGGGATTGACTCGCAGCGGGGCCTCGCCTGGCGATGTGAAGATTCGTTGTCGCTGCGACGTTTTCTCGGCATTCCGCTGGGGAAAGAGACTCCCGATCACAGCAGCCTCACCCCCATTCGGGACCGGCTTCCGCTGGAGATTCATGAGCAGGTGTTTCAGGAGGTCCTCAGTATCATCGATGACCATAGCCTGCTGAAGCTGAAGGCGGTGGGTGTGGATTCCACACCGTGGGAAGCCAATGCCGCCATGAAGAACCTTGTTGGCTAGGACTGCGGCGATGACTGGAAGACCTGCCTTACTCCCACAGCGAGGTCACTCGATGACAACCATTCAGACCCACCCTACTCAAAATTCTGCCACCTTCGACAGGCTGCAAAGTACAGGAACTCTTTGGGACGACGCTGGAACTATGGGGCATAGCAGCGATAATTCCAACGGTGTCAAGGCAAGTGACAGTGATCGTTGCGGTAGTGGCAGTAGCAGCGGTGGTTCATGCTGCAGATGACGTTTACATGAAGCTGCCTTGCCGTTCTGTCAACCACTGGCCTTTCGAAAGGATTCTGGGACCGTGCGGAAGCTTCCAATGCGTGCTGGACTGAAATTCACAGGAGTTTCACCTGTGCCGATACTGGTTTCATTCATCCTTGGTCTTGCGATGGCGTTTTGGCTGAGCAAAGGCCGAATGTCTGGAATCCCGGCACCAAACGCAACATTCGAGAGAATTGCGGGCAGAGACTCGCTCGTTGTTTCTATTCCAGAACACCCTCCACTCTCGCAGTCGAGCTTCTATTGTGTGGACTTTGATTACGAGGAAGGCTACATCGACATCTTTGAAATCAGGGTGCTCTGGAACCTTTTTTCACAAAACAGGTATGGTCGGCCACCTGTTATTATCCAATGTGGACTCCTTCCGCAAACTTACAAGGTCCGTTATTGGAATAGTGAACGATTCGTACCTCTCGGGATACTCACGGTCGACGACCAAAACAAATTGACGTGGAACAAGATGCCGGATGCTCCGGACGAGTAAGAGGCTATCCGAGAAGCTATTTTATGACACAAGTCTGTATTTAAACGGAGGCTGCGTCCCTTTGGGCTCCAGGCGTTTGAGCATCTGATGAATGCAACTGAGCTGGATCATGGCCTCGCTGGATGTGGTTGTGCGTTCATAATCCTTGCTCAGCCGTCGGGATCGTCCGGCAGCCAGGCGAACCTTCGTTTCACCACCCAGCGTTTGGGCAGCAGAATGAACCCCGTTTGACCAGTGGGACGACTCACGATCTCCAACCGCCACAGCAAGTCAGGTTGTTGCGATTTCCAGTGATGCAGAGCCTGATTGTGAGACTTGCTGTCCGCCCAGGTCACCTCCAGACGGGGAAACTCGCTCTGGCTTAACTGGCTTAACTGGCTTAACTGGCTGAGGAGCTGAGGAGCTGAGGAGCTGAGGAGCTGGGGAGCTGCTTTCGCATCATCCACTGCGGCACTGGTCACGACAACGGCCAGTAGCAGGCCCTGCGTGTCAACTGCCAGATTCCGCTTGCGGCCTGTGATTTTCCTGGCTCCATCGAACCCTCGCCCGCTGCCTCGTTCCGTTGTTTTCACGGTTTGAGAGTCGATGCTGCGGCACTGGGAGTCGGTTCCGGCTGCTGAGCCAAAGACTCTCGCACCCCTTCTCGCAGCACATCCACCATCAGTTTCCAGCTGCCGTCCTCCCTCCAGGTGGAGAAGGATTCGAACACGCTGCTGCGAGGAGGGAGATCGTGCGGCAACATGTCCCACTGACAACCACTGCGTTCCAGAGACAGCAGAGCGTTGATCACTTCCCGCAGATTCACACCCCGCGGACGACCACCAGACTTGGCGGGAGGAAGAGATGCGAACTCAGTTCCCACTGAGCATCGGAAAGATCACTGGGACAAAGCTTGCGTGTCAGCATGGGCATTCCTTTGCACATCAACCAAACGAGTCATCCAAGACCACGCAGGAACTTCATCCCAAACACGGATTTACAGCAAGATCACTTACCGGATCGCCTCTGAGTAGCTTGTTCACCAAATGCCAGAACGGTGAACAGGATTTGAACGGCAGAGCGTCTGACAGCGAAAGGAGTTGCCACAATTCATGCGGAATCGTCGAGCCTCCCGCGATGTTAATGGAACTCGATGACAGAGTAGCAAACCTCGGCGTCACCATAAGAAAGCCCTTCGACGTCCTCATCGAAGGGCTGTTTCTGGAATCAAGCGGAGAGGGGGGGATTCGAACCCCCGGTCCCCTTTCGAGGACACAGCATTTCCAGTGCTGCACAATCGGCCGCTCTGCCACCTCTCCGGACTGCAGTCACCTGCAGCGAGACTCTACTTTTACATCCCAACTACCACCAGCCGACACCGGGGGAAGCTCGAAGCAGAAGTTCTTTCACCAGCAGCTGATGCGCCAGGAAGAGCCTGTCCACTCCCGGCAATGACCCGGGCAATCGACGTGGTGAAGTCTAGTGTTTCTCCTCAATCTGGCAAGTCGGCTCGCAGGTCTGTTACAGGAATCCGATTGAAAGACGACCGATTCGGCAAGTCCGAGGAGGATTTCGTTCGCTTCTTCAACTGTTTGAGCCCCAATTGACCTGACAGTCGCACCGCCACCGGCACGAATCTGGCTCCATGACTGCGGTGCGATCCATTCCCCCCTAGCAGCTCGTTGAAGTGGGGAGAATTGTGAATTGTCGGGTTATGAATGGTCGTTGCGGGGTGGATTTCCAGTCAAGGGACGGGAATGGTCCTTGAAGTGCTGTTCTCATCGAGGGTGAGCGCTGAATTCATTTCAGAGCGGTCCAGAGCAGAATACAGGTTCTCCAAAGTGCCAGCATCGCCCCGAGTCCGCCCTGCAGTTGTCTCGGTTTGCCGATGCCGAACGCTTTGAGCAGCAGGAGGCCCGGGTTTCTAGCAGCGGCCACGATCTGGTAACGCTTGCTGATCTTCTCAATTCCTCGCAGCCAGGTCCGTCGGGCTCCGCCGGTCTCGCAGATGTGAGCGAAGCTGCCCTCGACTTTCTCGCTGCGCTGCTTCTGCCACGCCGACCGCCTTCAGCTTCAGAAGGCTATGGTCATCGATGATGCTGAGGACCTCCTGAAACACCTGCTCATGAATCTCCAGCGGAAGCCGATCACGGATGCGGGTGAGTGAACTGTGATCGGGAGTCTCTTTCCCCAATGGAATCCCCAGGAACCGTCGCAGCGACAACGAATCTTCACATCGCCAGGCGATGCCCCGCTGCGAGTCGATCCCTTCGAAGTCCCCCACCAGCAGCATGCGGAAGGACACACCCGGCGGAATCGACAGCCGGCCAGTCCGGGCGCAATAGGGCCCGCAGAGGTCTTCGAGAATCTTGTTGAACCCCGCCTAGGCGAGCACCTGATTGAGCTGGTCGTCAAAGACATGCCCCGGCCCTTTGGAGAGACTCGCTGTCGGAGTCCAGAACTCCTGCTGCCGCGACTCTTCCCGCTTCCCCAACGCCATCCCGGTTCCTCCGTGAGAAGTTCAAACCACAACCGCCCGCAGCCGATCAGAGGTGTCAAACACAGGAGAGAAATTCAACGGGCTGCTAACTCTTCAAGGCCTGACTCAGGGCAGACATTGAGGCCTCTAACCGGTTCGTCGCTTTCTGCATGGCGGCATGGGCATACGCTTGTGCAGCGGCTTTGTCTCCAGCCACTTCCATCAGCCTGTCCGCAATCTGCCCGCCGTTCGTCTCTTCGATCTCGAAGACCCATTTTGGCAGGCCAATGTCGTAGTACATCTGCCCCTTGATCGTATCCTGGGGCTGGCGCAGGTAGAACGTGGGGGTTCCGACCGTGAGCGAAATGATTGGCGAGTGGCATTCAAAACTCAGAACGCAGCAGGCTCGCTTGTACGTCGAGGCCGCTTCATCGGGGAGCCAGTACGTGCTGCGTTTGACAACATTCTTCTTGACATCGTCCGGCAGAGGATTGATCAGCAGCTCGTCCATGATATCGAGCTGATAACTCATCTCGGGACAGACGAGAACCTTGTTTCCGGTCTCGCGGACCCAGCGAATCATGGCCTCGCGGGCTTTGGCGTGATCGGGCTCAGCCCACTTCGCATTGAGCGTATCGACTTCCTCACGCCGTTCTGCGGTCCAGCCTTTCTGTTTCGGATAAATCTTGTAGTACGGGGTGACTCGCAAGCGCGGGACAACGCAGATGAATTTCCCCTCTTCCAGGCCGTTCTGCCGAAGGAATTCTTCTGCAGCCGCCTCATTCTGCAAATGGAAGGCGAATGTCGTATCCGGAGCAAACTCCATGATGGGACAATCGATCCCGACGGTCTTCAAATTCTTCAGCGACTCTGTTTCCCGAGTAAAGAGGAACGACGCGTGCGACATGACATCGCGTTCTTCCTCGGATGCTTCCAGCGGTGAGTAGGTGCAGCCAATCGCTCCGTAGGGCTTCCCGGTCTTCTTGCGCCACTTCACCAGACTTTGGGACATGAATGACGGCCCCGAGCCACGCAGCATAAAGTCCGCTTCCCGGAAGGCTTCTTCCAGCGTGGGGCCCTCGGGAGTTTCGGCGATTCTCAGCTTGGGAAAATTCCTGCGCAGCATTGGCTCAACGCCTCCATCCAGTGGAGAGATCTTCCACAGAATGACATTGGCATTGGGAATGGAGAGTTCCAGCTGCCGCAGCATTCCGGGAGCATGGGCGACGTCACCGATATTCGCCGTTTGGCCACCACTCAGCAGCAGAATGGTCGGGTTCAGTCCGGATCCCGGGGCTGCGAAGGCTCCACGAGCGGCCAGGGCCGCCATCGAGGTCCCTGCCAGGGAAGACTTCAGAAAGCTGCGTCTGCTGATCGGGGACTGAACCAAGGGGGTGACGCTCGACATCAATCGGCTCCGCAAAAGATAGCGTTGAACGGGAAGACCATGAACATACCTGCTGTTGGCGTTCCTTCCCAGTGTTCTAGGCCTCGGAAGGGGTGAAGTGTCGGGGAAAGCCGGGCGGGCATCGTAAGAAGAGGCGTGTCCGGGATGCGGGAGTGCCGGCTTCCCGCATCGACCGAGCCCACGAGGTGAGAGCAACAAGCCCTTCGGTCCTCGCTGCCTCATTCTCAGTCCATTAGGAGAACTCACTTTTGTGGTAGGCGTCGGGAACTCAAGAGTCAGACTGTGAGGGATTCACCACCGGTTGCAGAGTCACGATTCGCGTCTGAGCGTACGTCGGCAGCAGCGGGAGTCGCCTGAAATCGGCGCAGCAGTCGACGCAGCGACCGGCGGTAGCGATCCACACCGGCGGCCCGAAACTCCCGTCCAGGAATCAGGATGAGATCATACCCTTCAGGCAGCGCATGCTGTTCCAACCGATAGGCTTCCTTGAGCAGTCGTCGCTGGCGGTGACGTACAACCGAATTGCCGCATTTCCTTGAAACACTCACGCCAATCCGGGTTCGGCCAAGCTCGTTTTTCATCACGAAAATTAACAGTGATGGGTCGCTCACCCGTTGTTTGTGGGCATAGATTTTTTCAAAGTCGAAGCGACTCCCAATTCGTCGTGTCCGCGAAAAATGGAAGCGACTCTTGTCTGACGAGGGGGGATGATTCATGAGACGGATTCTATTCTTCGCACTCTCGGGCAGCGGTTGCCATTGACTGTGACAATTGCGCGACCGCCGGAAGGGCCAGCGAAATTTCGTCACAGATTCTCTGCAGGTGCGTTTCTTCGAACACCCGCGAGTTTTCATCGGCCCAGTGGTCTTTTGTCAGCTGCCACGAGACCATTAATTCTTCCAGCGACTGCTGGAGACGGGCAGCGGGGGACTGCAGGTTTCCGGGGCGACTCATGGCTATTCTCCAGGGGACTCAGGGGGAGCCAGCTCTGCGTACGACTCCAGGATCGTCAATGTTCTCGTCAACAGCTGAATCGCTTCGGGAATGTCGACATCCAGCAACCGCTGCACTCCCGCGATTCGACCGCGAAACTCATCGACATCGTGATGCAGCTTCAGCCCCCACCGCTTGACCCGTTCGCACTGGGAGTGGCAGTGTTCGAGCCGTTGCTTCGCCCGCTGATGAGCCACTTTTTCTTCCACGCAGGAGGGGCGATGCCCAGCGACGCCCCGCATCTCGCAGTTTTTGAGAGCAGTGCGGGTCGTATTGACCAGATCGTACGCTTTGCGGGATTCATGCTCCCAGTATCGGGGACGATCCTCGTCGATCCAGTCAAACGTCCTGTGCGACTCCATGCGCATCGATTGCAGCGCTCCGTCCAACTCTTCGGCGAACCTCATCAGCTTCGCTCGAAAGTCGCGTATCGCCCCCAGATCGTAGACTTGTGCCGACATGTGGAAATTCTATCAGAAAGTTGCCATGCATCCCAAGGTCAACGGACGCCGGCCTGCACTCCGCAGGATGTCGTGCAGACGATCGAGGAAGAACGAAGGCCGGTTTGCAAGCCACCGTTGAATGCTCGTTTGTTTTCTAAAAAGCCCGGCATGAAGGCTCAATTTGCGGGTACAAAGTGTGTTTGTATGATCCCGGCATCGCCCGCCAATTTCCTCCTGAAAGTTGATGTCTCTCGCCAGGGAACGAGAGCAAGTACGCGGTGCCGTGGTCACAGTGGGAGAATTCGCCGGGATCCACACAAATACTGCGGCTTGTTCGCCTGAGTCAGCTGCCGAATTGAAGAAGGCCTGCAGCCGAGTCTTGAGGTTCGGTGAGCGTTCCAGGAGTTTCAGGCGAATCAGCAAGAAAACCCTCAGCGGGCTGCAGAGGGAGACGACTCCACGTGTTTTGTCAGTCCAATACCCACGAGAATTTCCCCTCGCCTCTGTAGTGCTTCTGTTCGCGCCGTGTCGTGGCGGAGGGTTGTGACTACGGGCGCATACCCCTCCGCCGAGACAACGACCCACTGGTTGACCAAAATAACAAACGGGTCAGGCGAGTTGTGGTTGGCTTCCGTGCGCCAGGTCTGGGAGATTGTGACGCTCCCAGCGGAATCGGTACGAAATTCTCCGGTTGATCTCAACTCTTCAAACAGACTTGAGGGGAGTGGCGGATACTCGCCTTTCTTGAAGTCCGGGGAATACCGCAACAGGGACACGGTCGCTTTTTCAAGCGGGCGGCCTTCCCGGGCGTCGAAGACGATGACCCGAACCGGAATGGTGATGGACCCGCTCGCTCCCCATTTCACGGGAGGAACCAGGATTGCGGCGACAACGCTCAGGATGGCAATTACCAACAGCCATTCTGTGAGTGTCGGTCGACGCCATTTCCAGCGCGTCGACGGAGGAGGTGTTTCAACCATCGTGCCTCCTGAGTGATCACGCGAATTCTCCCCAGATCCTGACACCGATCGGACTCCGCACTCAAGACATTACGGGATCTCTTTGAGTTTCAGATTCCTGAACTCCGTCTGGAACCCTTCCGCTTCAACACCAAAGTATCCCCGCAGCACCTCGCAGCCCTTCCATTCAGCTGTCACAGCGCCGTTGATCCAGAGTGTCAGCGTGTCCCCTTTGGCTGTGATTTCATAGCGATTCCATTCGCCGATTGGCTGGGCTCGTGAATTCTCAAGCAGCGGGCGGTGAGTTGAAACTCGCTGGGCTTTGCCATTGACGAGGGTGTTGCCAAACAGATTCCCGACATTGGCTCCGATCTGAGCCTGATGCCAGATCTCCCCATCCAGCGAACTGCGGACGAAGGCGCCGCTGTTGTAGCCCTTCTTGTCTGGCTCCGTGAATCGCCATTCCACATGGAAAATCGCATCGCCGAATTCCTTCGGGTAGAGCAGCCCTTCACGATAACCTGCCCCCGCACAGATCAAGACTTTGCCGTCGTCCGAAAGGTTCCAGGGAGAGACTTCTTTCACCTGACTGCCGAACGGATTGGGAGCCCGTTTCCACTCCTGCAGGGGAGTATCGAGTAGAGTGATCCATCCATCCGGTTCTGTTTCCAGTGCACTTTTCTGATCTTCCGCAGAGACTTGCCCGCACAGGAGCAGCACAACGAGAGCAAGATGACGGCAGTGCATTCGGTTCTTTCGGTTGAAAGGTCGATTGTCGTTGGCGGACACCGGAATGGCAGGGCGTGGCACTGAATGGACTGAATGAGCCGGGTCGCCGGCTGCGCACATCAGCCCAGCCCTTGCGATGTTATTGCGTCGCGACACCCGCCTGTAAAGCATGAACCGGCCCCGATGGATTACAAAGAGGCGCCGGTATCACTGACAGCTGCGACGAGTGAAGGTGAGCGCATTGCTCCGCTGCGCGCAGCAGCGACGTAGCTTCAAGGCAATGGCTGCGTTCGTGTCATTTCGTACAGCCGCTCGATGACCTGCTGTCGCAATTCAGGAAACTCGGCGAAGACCCCTTCCATTTCGGCCAGCCAGAGCCCGTCAGTCGCCAGTTGCACGATGGCCAGCATCACAGGGTCGGCGCCTCCGGAGCTTTCCGGGTTGAGCAGCGACGACAGAAACCTCCGCCACAAATCGCGCATGGTCCGATTCGCACGATCTTCCACAGCGATGATGTTGCAGAGTTTGCAGGCGTGCTTGTCGCGCTCCATTGCCGAGATCTTGAGGTAAGCCCTCGTGTACCGCCCTGCCTCTTCCGGATCGGCTTCCGCGGATCGTTTCCACTTCTCCAGAAACTGCTGATGCAGATCGACGATTAACGCATCGATCAGGTGCTGTTTGCTGGGAAAATGATGCAGCAAGCCCCCTTTGCTGACGCCCGCTTCCCGGGCGACGCTGTCGAGCGTCATTCCGGCCAGCCCCTTCTCCAGAATGCACTTCCCGGCCACATCCAGCAGAAGCTGACGGGTTGCCAAGGGATCGCGTTTGACCGGTTCGGATGCTGTCATGCCGCCATTGCTTCCTGGAAATCCGTGTCGCTGAGAGCGGGTGGCTCAGTCCCGAAGTCCTTGCCTGATCAGTGAGCCGCCGAAGTCAATACAGGTCTCTCTGCGGAATCATCGGATGATTCCTGTTCCTCGTGCCGATTTGTTCGATCGGCACGTGGCTTCTTCCGGATCAGCTCACTCAAAGTCTGCATCACGGTATAGAAGATGGGGACATAAAAGACAGCGAGCAACGTGGCGGCGATCATGCCTCCGAAAACTGCAGTCCCCAGCGACCGACGGCTGGCGGCTCCGGCTCCGTTGGCGAAGAGGAGCGGAAAGATCCCCAGAATGAAGGCAAATGAGGTCATCAGAATCGGCCGGAAACGCATGCGTGCCGCCTCGATAGCGGCCTCGCGGATCGAGCGTCCCTGGTCTCTCAGATCGCGGGCAAATTCGACAATCAGAATGGCGTTTTTACTGGCCAACGCGATGATGAGCACGATTCCGATTTGCGTGTAAATGTTGTTGTCCATGCCGCGGATCGCGACCGCCGCGACTGTCCCCAGCAAGGCCAGCGGAACGACCAGAATCACCGCGGCCGGCAGGAACCAGTTTTCATACTGCGCCGCCAGCACCAGGTAAACCATCAGCACAGCCATTCCGAAAACATAAAATGCCTGTCCGCTGACCCGCTTTTCCTGGAACGACATCCCGCTCCATTCGTAGCCCATCCCCGGTGGCAATTTCTGCGAGGCCATCTGCTCCATGATTTCCATCGCCTGGCCGGAACTGACTCCCGGAGCTGCGGTGCCGTTAATGGTCACGCAGGAATACAGGTTGTAGCGCGGAATCATCTGCGGACCGTTCGTCATGCGAACGTCTGCAAACGCTCCGACCGGAATCATCTCTCCCTTGGCGTTACGCACTTCCAGACGACGAATGTCATCGGGGCGACGGCGGAACTGTTGATCCGCCTGCACCTGCACCTGCCAGGTCCGCCCGAACTTATTGAAGTCGTTGACATAGGCCGATCCGAGTGAAGCCTGCAAAGTTGTGAAAATCGATTGCAGCGGAATGCCGAGACTCGTCGCCTTCTCACGATCGATGTCGACATAGATTTGCGGAATCCCCGCACGGAATGAAGTCTGCAGCCCTGCGAGCGCCGACTGGGCGCTCCCATCCCTGACGATTTCATCCGCAACCAGCTGCAGCTGTTGCAGACCGAGATTTGCCCGGTCCTGCAGGCGGAACTCGAATCCCCCGGTCTGTCCCAGCCCCTGAATTGCTGGCGGCGGGAAGGCAAACACGACCGCCTCACGCAGCTGGGCCGTTCGCATGTAGAGCGAACCCAGAATGGCGTCCATCGACTTCGACGGGTCTTTGATTCTCTCCTCACGTGGCTCAAAAGTCATGAACATGGTGACGGCGTTGGGAACGGTGGAACCGTCGAGCAACGACATCCCTCCGATGGTAAACCACGCCCGGACCCCCGGAGTTTCCTTGAGAATTCCGTTCAGCTTTTCAATCAGTTCTTCGGTACGCTCCAGCGAGGCGGCATCGTCCAGCATTCCGGCGATGATCGCGTATCCCTGATCTTCCGTGGGAACGAAGCTGGTGGGAAGCTGGGTGAACCAGTAAGCGGTCCCTCCCGCGATGACGACGAACAGCAGCATCATGATCGCGGAATGCGGAATGATTCTGCGGACGATCGCGACATAGATTCCTTCAAACCATTCGTAGATGGCATTGAACGCGCGAAAGAAAACGTTCTTCCGCGCGGGGGTGGGTCGCAGATAGACCGCGCACTGGGCCGGCTTAAGCGTCACAGCGTTGATCGCGCTGATGACCGCAGTCGCGGCGATTGTCAGCGCGAATTGCTGATAGAGCTTGCCTGTGATGCCCGCCATGAACACCGTGGGAACAAACACCGCCATCAGCACCAGCGTGATGCCGATCACTGGCCCGATGACTTCTCCCATCGCTTTGATGGTCGCCTGTCTGGGAGGAAGCTGATTGCGGTCGATGTGGTGCACCGCGTTTTCCACGATCACGATCGCATCGTCGACCACGATTCCGATCGCCAGCACCAGCCCGAACAGAGTCAGCATGTTGACCGAATAGCCGATGGCCGCCAGCGCGGCGAAGGCACCAATGATCGTCACCGGGACCGTCGTGGCGGGAATCAGCACCGCACGCCAGTCCTGCAGAAAGACCAGAATCACAATCAGCACCAGAATGCCTGCCTCGAACAGGGTCTTATAGACCTCGCGGATCGACTGCTCGACAAAGTTGGTCGGGTTGAACGCGATGTTGTATTGCACCCCTTCAGGCAGTGTCGGCGCGAGTTCCTCCATCTGCTTTTCAACAGCTTTTGCAACGTTGAGTGAGTTGGCGCCGGGCAACTGAAAGACGGCGACACCGGCTGCAGGAATGCCGCTGATTTCCATCCACGAGGCATAGGTCTGAGCGACCAGTTCGATTCTCGCGACGTCCTTGATGCGTGTCAGCCGCGCTCCGCCGTGTCCATCTTCCACCGATTTGACGATGATCTCGCCGAACTGTTCCGGATCACTGAATCGTCCCTGTGTCGAGACTGTGAATTGATTGTTCTGATCGCTGCGGGCAGGCCGCTGGCCGATCTGTCCCGCCGCCACCTGCACGTTCTGGGCGGAGATGGCTTCGATGACATCGTTGGCTGCCAGCTCCCGGGCTTTGAGCTTTTCCGGATCGAGCCAGATGCGCATTCCGTAGCTGCTGCTGCCGAACACCTGAGTGTTCCCCACCCCCTTCACGCGGCTGAGAATGTCCTTGATCTGAATCTCGGCGAAGTTGCTGAGATACAGCCCGTCATGCTCGCCGTTGGGGGAGGTCAGACCGATCACAATGACCATGTTGGTCGACTGCTTCTGCGCAATCACGCCCAGCCGCTGGACCTCCTGCGGAAGCCTGGGCAGGGCCGAAGCAATCCGGTTCTGAACGAGAACCTGCGACTGATCGAGATCCACGCCGACCTCGAATGTGATCGTCAGCGTATATGTGCCGTTGTCGGAGCAGACCGAGTTCATGTACAGCATGTTCTCGACGCCGTTCACCGCCTGTTCCAGCGGCCCCGCGACCGTGTCAGCCAGAACGGCCGCATTGGCTCCCGGATAATTGGCGGTCACCTGGACCGTGGGAGGTGTCAGGCTGGGGTACTGCTCGACCGGCAGATTCGTCAGGCAGATGGCACCGATGATCATCGTGACGATCGCGATGACATTCGCGAAGATGGGCCGGTCAATAAAGAAGCGATATAACATACGGGGACTCTCGATGTCCTTCGAAATACAACTCGGAACTTGACTGCTCTCACTCTGCCGGAAGGCGAGGGGCGATTGATTCGCGCTCAGCCTTTGTGGCCCACATCTGCCAACAGGCGTAACTATTCCTGTCTGGCGGTGACGCTTTCCGCAGCCGGTGTTTCAGACGACTGCTCCTGCAGCTTCTCGACGACCGGAACCGCTTCGACCTTCATCTTCGGACGAACTTTGAGCAGTCCATCCGCCACGACCAGATCGGTGGCCGAGAGCTTCCCTTCCACGACCCGTCTGGAGTCGATGACGTCCTTGGCTTTGACCTGCCGGCGTTCGATTTCATTCTGATCGGTCACCACATAGATGTACGCTCCCGCCTGGTCGTAGCCGAGAGCCCGCTCGGGAACGAGCAGAGCGTTCTCCTGCACTTCAGAGGGGATGCGGATGCGAATGAACATCCCCGGCATGACGTCGCCGGCATTGGTGAAGATCCCGCGAATCTGAACGGTCCCCGTCCCGGATTGAACGCTGGGAGAGATGTAGTCGATCGTGCCGGAGTAAGGGAACGTCCGCTCTTCGCCGATCCCCATCAGAATGGGAATCGCTTCGCTGTCGGAACGTTCCCGGCGACCCTGTTGAATCCGGACGAGATCACCTTCGCTGATTGCGGCGTAGGCGTAAATCGGATCGACTTTGACAATCGCAGCCAGCACCAGTGACTGGTCTGCGGAGATGTAGTTACCAATGTCGACCGTCCGGCGGTCGATTCGTCCATCGATCGGAGCGGTGATGCGGCAATAGCCGAGTTCGATTCGCGCGGTATTGACTTCGGATTTGGCGAGCTCGAGCGCGGCTTCGGCACTGAGAATGTTATTCTCGTAGTTGACGATGGCTTGTTCGAGTTCCGCTTTGCTGGCGACAACCTGTGCCTCGGTCGTGCGGAGGGATGCTTCGGTTCGATCATATTCCTGCTGGGAAACTGCGTTTTGCCGCAGCAGTCCGACATTTCGCTCCATATTCACGCGAGCAAGCTGATGGTCGGCCTCCCTGAGTGTCACCTGAGCCTGAGCGATCTCCCGCTCCTTCGACTGCTGGGCCTTCCGCAGGTTGGCGCTGGCTTCACTTTCGCGAGCCAGGGCGTACTGCAGCTTCACCTTGAAGGGCTCTTCATCAATGACGAAGAGCAGCTGTCCCGCCTTGACCAGATCACCATCCTCGAAGTTCCGTTCCTGCAGGAACCCGCCGACGCGCGCCCTCAGTTCAATCCGTTCGGAAGCCTGTGCGGTTCCCGTCTGCTCGACATAGCTGGTGACCGCTTGTTCGATGGGACGCACCACGTCGACTTTCGGAGTCGGGGGCTCCTGGTAAACGTTCGGTTTGGCGCATCCTCCCAGCAGGCCGGCGAGGAGGGTTGCCACGGAGAGGGAGGCGGAGTAACGAGCTGCGCGAGTTGAATGAACCAGCGCCTCAGGGCAACAGCGAGGCAGTGAGACAGATGTTCTGGGTGTCATAGGGTCGGTGAAATGAGTGCTAAATATCGAAAGTGCCGGAGCGACTCGGGCTGTCGTTTCTGATCCGGAAAGAGAGTTGCAGCCGATGGCATCTGACCGAACGTCGCGAGGTGTTCCATCGCCAGCCCGGTCTTTCCATGCCCGCTCTCGTTCTCCGGGAGGGGAATCCCCCGGGCTGACACTCAGCGGTGGAAAGGGTTCCCAAAAATTTTGCGATTCGAAATGCATCGCACACGAACCTGACACGACGGATACCGTCCAGACGGTCGGTAGTCAAGATCCGGTTAGGAAATCTGGGGAATTCGAGGTGATGATGCGGGAGACACTCGCCCTGGAATCTTCAGAAGGTTATTCCAGGAGGCATTTTATGAAAAATGCAATGAGTGATAGTCGAGGCGCTTCGGCGGTTTCGCGAAGCGGCGGGCCGGCCGTGATGGGGATTCTACACGCAGGGGGACGCCCGACTCTGGCAGACGCGAATGGCTTTCGGGCAGCCGAATCAGCCCAAATCGATGCGGCGAAAACCTTGTCGGATCAATATCGCCCCTGGGTCGTCTGCTCAATGACATCCAGCATGGCCGCGTGCAGCACACCGTTGGAGGCCAGCACGCTCCCCTTTTGCAATAGGAGGTCGGTTCCGCGCGCGACGGTCACCTTTCCGCCCGCCTCTTCAACTAACAGCCTTCCCGCTGCGAAATCCCAGGGATGCAGCTGATATTCCACATAGGCGCCATAATATCCGGAAGCGACATGCGCCAGGTCGAGCGAAGCGGTTCCAAATCGCCGGACTCCGTGAATCTGCTGCTTGAACAGTGCATGAATCGTGGCCAGCGTCGCTTCCATCATCGCGCCGCGGTCGTAGTAAAAGCCAATCCCAATGAGACATTGCGACAGCGAGGTCTGGGAGCCGACCTGAAGTCGCTGGCCATTGTGATAGGCACCCTGACCGTGAACGGCAACATACAGGTCATTTCTCGCCGGATTGAATACCACTCCGCACTGCGCGATTCCGTGCCGGTAGTACCCAATCGAAACGGCGAAGTGGGAAAGCCCGTGGGCGAAATTGGTCGTTCCGTCGAGCGGGTCAATGACCCAGAGATGCTCCGGAAGTTCTCCATTGAGCGCTGCGGCCTGAGATTCCTCCGCCAGCAGGGCATGGTCCGGATACGTGCTGCGGATCAGTTCCAGAACCGCCTGCTCTGCCTCAACATCTGCATCCGAGACCAGATCGCTCACCGCTTTTTCACGGATCGTGACCCCTTCCCGGAAGTATTTCATCAAGATTTCGCCCGCACGTGCTGCCGCCTCGAGTGCCAGAGTGAGCGGAGGGCAGTGTGCTTGCAGTTCCGGCAGATGCATCGAAAGCCTCTTGAGTGTCGCGGTGCTGTGGATTCGGTCGGCATAATCTGGTTTCTCGAGGGGAGAGAGTCGAGCGACTGGAGGAGAATTTCCGCGCACGAGTGCCTCTTGTCCGGCATTCCGGATGCCCGTGGCGTTGAAACACACTAGCTGCACCCTTAGCATCGGCATTTGTTTTCATGTCGAAGCAATTGGCAGTTGCACGCCTTCGCTTCGGAACGTCCTCCCCCTCACCTTCCAAAGTTACCAGCTCGCATGTCCAACGCTATTCAGTCCGTCCTGCAGGAAGATCGTCGTTTTGCCCCCCCGCCGGAGTTTTCCCGGCAGGCCCACATTTCGTCTGAAGAGCAGTACGAGCAAATGTGGCAGCGTGCGAAAGATGATCCGGCGGGCTTCTGGGGAGATCTGGCAAAGTCCGAACTCGACTGGTTCAAGCCCTTTGACACGGTACTCGAAGGGAAAATGCCGGAGACCAAATGGTTTACCGGGGGCAAGATCAACGTTTCCTACCAGTGTCTGGACCGCCATCTCAAGACCCATCGCAAGAACAAGGCTGCGATCATTTTTGAAGGCGAGCCGGGAGACACGCGGACTCTGACCTACCAGCAGTTGCATCGCGAAGTCTGCAAATTTGCCAACGTTCTCAAGAATCTCGGTGTCAAATCGGGCGACCGGGTGACGTTGTACATGCCGATGATTCCGGAACTGGCCATCGCGATGCTCGCCTGTGCCCGCATCGGGGCGACGCACTCGATTATCTTCGGAGGTTTCAGCGCCGACGCAATTTCCGATCGAAATAATGATGCCCAGTCCCAGGTGGTCGTGACAGCCGATGGAGGCTGGCGTCGCGGGAAGGAAGTGCCGCTCAAGGCGAACGTGGATGCGTCACTGGATCGCAGCCCGAGCGTTAAAAAAGTGGTCGTCGTCCGGCGTACGGGCGGGACAGTCAATATGGTTCCCGATCGGGATTACTGGTGGCACGACCTGATGGATCAGGCGGAGGCCGATTGCGAACCCGAACAGCTCGATTCCGAACATCCGCTGTTCATCCTGTATACCTCCGGCTCAACCGGAAAGCCGAAGGGGGTGCTGCACACCACCGGCGGTTACATTCTGGGGGCGATGATGACTTCGCGGTGGGTCTTTGACCTGCACGACGAAGACACCTACTGGTGCACGGCCGATATCGGCTGGGTGACGGGGCACAGCTATGTCGTATACGGCCCGCTGGCCAATGGAGCAACTTCGGTGATGTTCGAAGGGGCTCCCAACTGGCCGGATGAAGGCCGGTTCTGGGAACTGATCGAAAAGTACAAGGTCAACATCTTCTATACCGCCCCGACCGCCATTCGGGCGTTCATCAAGTGGGGCGACCAGTGGCCACAGAAATATGACCTCTCATCACTGCGACTGCTGGGGACCGTCGGTGAGCCGATCAATCCCGAAGCCTGGATGTGGTACCACCGCGTGATCGGCGGCGAACGGTGTCCGATCGTCGATACCTGGTGGCAGACCGAAACCGGCGGCATCATGATCAGTCCCCTCCCGGGCGTGACGACTACCAAGCCCGGCTCCTGCACCAAGCCGCTGCCGGGGGTGGTCCCGGCGATCGTCGACGAAAAGGGGAATCCGCTGGAGGCCAATCAGGGGGGATTGCTTGTCATGACCCAGCCCTGGCCACATATGCTCCGCACCCTGTACGGCGACCACGAACGGTTTGTCGACACATACTTCGGCAAGCTGGAAGGGAAGTATTTCGCTGGTGACGGAGCCCGACGCGACGAAGAGGGTTACTACTGGGTCATGGGACGCGTGGATGACGTTCTGAACGTGAGCGGGCACCGTCTCAGCACGATGGAAATCGAATCGGCTCTCGTTTCGCACGAACTCGTTGCCGAAGCGGCTGTCGTGGGCTTCCCGCACGATCTCAAAGGCGAAGGGATCTGCTGCTTCGTGATTCCAAAGGGGGGCACTCCCGACGACTCGAAGAAAAAGGACCTGATCCAACATGTCCGTTCCCAGATCGGGGCCCTTGCCACGCCGGACCAGATCCGGTTTACCACGGCGCTTCCGAAAACCCGCTCAGGGAAGATCATGCGACGCCTCCTCCGGGACATTGCTGCCGGGAAGGAAAGTGCCGGTGATACGACCACGCTCGAAGACTACACCGTCCTTGCCAAGCTGCGGGATGAAGAGTAAGCGGGCGTCTATACCGATCGCGGTTAGGCTCGTGGAGTGAAAGACCAATGCCCTCACAGTGATGTGGGGGCATTTTTTATTCGGAAGCGGTCGAATCGGAATGGCCGCCGTCCTCCGGAACTGTGGGGAGCCGGGCATCCGAAATACTGAAATCCTCATAAAAAACCGGCCTTCGGGCGAAATTCTGTCGCAAGGGGCGCTCGCAGAATGCCGAAAGTCGTGTCGCGACCTCGAATCGTCTGTCCGAAATCATTACAGTTTCGGGTTCGAAAACTGGCCTCAGGGGGTCTGAACGACCACCCGTCTTGTCGCGTCCCTAAAATCAGCAGATTCTCATGCAAAACGACATTGGATTAATCGGCCTGGCCGTGATGGGCCAAAACCTCGTGTTGAACATGGCAAACCACGGCTACAACGTGGCGGTGTTCAACCGGACCACCAAAGTGACGGATGATTTCGTCGGTGGACTGAAGAATGAGCCCGAAGACAAGGTCTGGAAGGGAACCGCGGACCGGATTCAGGGCTGCGAGACACTCGAAGCGTTTGTGAAGTCGCTGAAACGTCCCCGCCGGGCCATGATCATGGTCAAGGCCGGGGCTCCGGTCGACGCTGTGATCAACGAACTCAAGCCGCTGCTGGAACCGGGCGATATCATCATCGACGGTGGAAACAGCGATTTCCGCGACACCAATCGTCGTTCGAAGGAACTCCGCGAGGCGGGTCTGCTCTTCATCGGTACCGGGGTTTCCGGCGGAGAAGAAGGGGCCCTCAAGGGACCTTCGATCATGCCCGGCGGTCACCATGAAGCCTGGCCGCACGTGAAGGACATTCTGCAGTCCATCTCGGCTAAGGTGGGACCGAACAACGACATCCCGTGCTGTGAGTGGGTGGGCGAAGATGGTGCCGGCCACTACGTCAAGATGGTGCACAACGGGATCGAATACGGCGACATGCAGCTGATCTGCGAAGCCTACTTCATCCTGAAGCACGCACTGGGCCTGAGCAATCAGGAACTGTATCAGGTCTTCAAGGAATGGAACGAAAAGGAACTCGCCAGCTACCTGATCGAGATCACCCGCGACATCTTTACCGTCAAGGACAAAGAGTCGGGACAGGATCTGGTCGACATGATCCTCGATACCGCTCAGCAGAAGGGAACCGGCAAGTGGATGAGCCAGCACGCGCTCGACCTGGGCGTGCCGACGACGCTGATCACCGAAGCTGTGTATGCCCGCTGCCTGTCCGCCCAGAAGGACGCCCGCGTCCGCGCTTCCAAGGTCCTCTCCGGACCGACCGTCAAGTTTGACGGCAACAAGCAGCAGTTTATCGACGATGTGAAGTGGGCCCTCTACGCGTCCAAGCTCGTCAGCTACGCACAGGGATATGTCCAGCTCGATGCGGCCGCTGAAGAGTTCAAGTGGAACCTCAACAACGGCAACATCGCTCTGCTTTGGCGCGGCGGCTGCATCATTCGCTCGGTGTTCCTCGAAGACATCAAGAACGCTTTCGACAAGAACCCGGATCTCGAAAACCTGCTGCTCGACGACTTCTTCAAGAAGGCCATCGACCAGTCGCAGGCCGCGTGGCGGCGTGTCGTTTCCGCAGCGGTGACACACGGAATTCCTGTTCCGGCCTTCACCGCAGCCCTTTCGTACTACGACGGATACCGGTGTGCCCGTCTTCCGGCGAACCTGTTGCAGGCTCAGCGCGACTACTTCGGCGCTCACACTTACGAGCGGATCGACAAGCCCCGCGGCGAATACTTCCACACCGACTGGATTCGCGAACGCCGGCTCACCTGATGCCTGGGGAGTTCAACTTTTCTGATTCGTCGGATTGATCGGGCGGGCCGCTTTGTCGAACCCGCCCGACGATCCGGACGGATCGGAGAGTTTGAATTTCAGTGCGCGCTCAGATAACTTTCTGCCTGCCTGAGTCTGACCGTATCCACTGCGCTGAAAGGAAACCATCATGGGACGTCCCGTTACGCTGTTCACCGGACAATGGGCCGACCTGCCATTGGAAACTCTGTGCAAGAAGGCCAAAGAGTTTGGCTACGATGGTCTGGAACTCGCCTGCTGGGGCGATCACTTCGAAGTTTCTCAGGCACTTGCCGACGACACCTACTGCGCCCGCAAGCGCGATCTTCTCGAACGGCATGACCTGAAGCTGTTCGCTATTTCGAATCACCTTGTCGGCCAGGCGGTCTGCGACAATATCGATCAGCGTCACAAGTCCATTCTGCCGGAATATGTCTGGAAGGACGGCGATCCGGAAGGGGTCCGCGCTCGCGCTGCCGAGGAAATGAAGAACACCGCCCGCGCTGCCCAGCGGCTCGGGGTGGGTGTCGTCAACGGGTTTACCGGTTCCAGCATCTGGCATCTGCTGTACGACTTCCCGCCGACACCGAAGGGCATGATCGAGGCCGGATATCGTGACTTTGCCGACCGGTGGAATCCGATTCTCGATGTCTTCCAGGAATGCGGCGTCCGCTTCGCACTGGAAGTTCATCCGACCGAGATTGCTTTCGATATCTACTCCACTCATCGGGCACTCGATGCGATCGGCCACCGTGAGGAGTTCGGCTTCAACTTCGATCCCAGTCACCTGCTGTGGCAGGGAGTTGATCCCGTGGAGTTCATTCGCGAGTTCCCGAAGCGCATCTACCACGTGCATATGAAGGACGCAGCGACGCAGCTCAACGGCCGGTCAGGAATTCTGGCCAGCCACCTCTCCTTCGGTGATCCCCGTCGTGGCTGGGATTTCCGCAGCGTCGGCCGTGGAGGGGTCCGGTTCGAAGAAATCATCCGCGCCCTGAATGCCGCCGGCTATCCTTCCGACGCCCCTCTCTCCGTGGAATGGGAAGACATGGGAATGGACCGGGAAGCGGGTGCGGCTGAAGCCGCCGACTATGTTCGGAACGTGGACTTCCAGCCCAGTCAGCGTGCTTTCGATGCTGCCTTTGCTGAATAGGTGACAATCTGCGAAAGTGAAGTCCTGACGGTTCCGGGGAAAGAGAACGGGCGATCCGGTACGACCTGTCGTTGACCGGTTTCCTGCGTTCCTCCCCTGATCCGCTTCAGGACACAGCGAATGTCGCCCAGTGCACAGGTGCCCGACCTTCCGGGAAGACAGGATCCGCGCGTTGACAGCCACGCGCTGGGACACGTTCAGGGGATGCTGGCTTACGGACTGATGCTGCTGGTCGGTGTCGGGGGCTTTCTCGTGATCCGTGAGATCGGAGAAAGCCAGTTTGGCCCGCCGGTGAAGCTTCCTCCTGTACCGGCCGTGGCTGCCGCCAAAGCCGCTTCCGTGGATGTTGTCGCCCATGTGCTGGGGACAATGGCCGCCGTCATTGTCCTTGGATACGTCCTCGGGCGGTTGATGCGCCGCATCGGTCAACCGCCGGTGATCGGCGAGGTGGTTGCCGGAATCTGCCTGGGCCCCTCATTGCTGGGCGCCCTTTCGCCCGAAGCGATGTCGCTGCTGATTCCCAGTGCTGCGGATGATCCGCAAGGACAGGTGACCGCCGCCCTGAAAATGATCGCCCAGCTGGGGGTGATCCTCTACATGTTTGTCGTTGGTCTGGATCTGAATGCCGGCAAGCTCAAGAACCAGGTGCATGCCGCCATCGCGATCTCCCACGTCGGCATCATCGTGCCGTTCCTGTTGGGAGCCATGCTGGCACTCGTGCTCCATCGTGAGTTCGCCCCCAATCCGATCAGCTTTACAGGCTTTTCGCTGTTTATGGGGCTGGCGATGGCGATCACGGCTTTTCCGGTCTTGGCCCGAATTCTGACCGACCGGGGATTGGAAGCGACGCCACTCGGGACCCTGGCACTGACCTGTGCTGCGGCCGATGACGCGACTGCCTGGTGCCTTTTGGCGGTCGTTGTGGGAATTGTGCAGACCCGAATCGAGAACTCCTTGCAGGTTCTGGGACTGGCCCTCGTTTTCACCGGCGCGATGTTTCTGATCGTCAAGCCAGTGCTGCGTCGCTGGTGTGCCCGTATGGATCGTTCTCAAAACTCAAGCGGGCAGTCACCGCTCGTGGTCGGCATGGCGGGGGCGCTGCTGGCAGCGATGACCACGGAACTCATTGGCATTCACGCCATTTTCGGAGCCTTCCTCCTGGGGGCAGTGATTCCAAACGAAAGCCGGCCGGCACGCGAGCTGAAGCAACGCCTGCATGAATCGGTGATCGTGTTATTGCTGCCGGCGTTCTTTGCCTACACCGGCATGCGGACCCAGATCGGTCTGGTCAGCGGGTTGAACCACTGGCTCCTCTGCTGTCTGATCATCGTTGTGGCGACGCTCGGAAAATTCGGCGGCACGTTTGTCGCAGCCCGGGCGACAGGTATCAACCATCGTGACGCGGCGACACTGGGGATGTTGATGAATACACGGGGACTGATGGAGCTGATTGTCCTCAACATCGGCCTGGACCTCGGAGTCATCTCGCCAACACTCTTCGCCATGATGGTGTTAATGGCGCTGGTGACCACGTTGGCGACTTCGCCCATGCTGGGGTGGCTGAATCCGGAGTTCGTCAGCACAGAAAATCCGGAGCGGACGCGCAATAACCCTGAACCAGTCGGCAGTGTTTGATTCTCCGATCGTCGGACACACAGCAGACAATCCGGACCGCTGATATCCACACGAGCGGACGGCGGAAGTTTCGCGCAGGATAATCGGGACGTCCGGCCGGTCAAGACGATGACGCGCGCGGGTCATTCATGCTTATGGTTGTGAGAATGCGTCTGTGTGGCTGGTCGGGAACGGGAACGGTTCAGTTGCGCCTCGGCGAATCCAAAGCACTGTTGATCTGCCTCCTTCCATTGGCCGTCGCGGGCCATTTGGATCAGCTTTTGAAAGTGGGCGTACTCTTCTTCGGACATTTCGTGCCCGTCAAAACGCTTCTTCACTGCTCCCTCAACCTGAGTGACCATTTTCTCGCTACGGGAAGAGAGGGCGGTCGTCAGCAGCTGAATATATTTCAAATTATCGAATTCGACTGCGGTCGGCCGATTCCACCATTTCATCAACTGCCAACCGGCCCCGGCCATCATGAACAACACCAGAAATCCGGCGAGGAATCGATCTCGCGAACTTTGAAACTCCATGTGCACCGGCCCCCACCATTCCGAGAGAAGATCGCATTGCGCAGCGAAAGCCAGGCGTAACCGGCAGTCGCAGGTCACCCTATCACCGCCGCACATCAAAATTCACCAAGCACCTCTCCTTTGGACGTCGACGAAAGTCCCGCCCAGGTCGGATTGTGGATGTACTGCGAGATGAAGCGCACGCTGCCATCACCCATCAGCACATTGCATCCGCCGCTGTGCTGCGAATACATCTGGCAGACATGGCAGAGAGGATTGTTTGGGGCATGAACGGGAGCCCAGCCGGTGTCAGGATCTTTTTCATCGGCGGCCGGTCCGGAGTGCACATTGACCAGTGTCGCGGCATGGTCACATTCGGTGATAGGAAACATCCCGGGGTTGTTGGCGCACACGGAGGCTCCGGGGACGACGCCGACCCAGGTTTTCGAACTCAGCAGGGGAACATGCTCGCCGAGAAAGACGGTATTTGAGAGACCATCGGTGACGTCTCGGGTGCGAACTCTGGAGTTGCGGTAAAGCGGGCCATCTGCCAGATCGGAATAGTCTTCCACCCGATAGCCCCACGGCTCATCCTGCCCGGCATTGGCCACATAGGTCGAGCGGCCGAATTTCGCCAGTTCGCCTCCGGATTCGTTTTGCACACTCATCGGCCCATCTGCATCCGTCGCCGACGGGCAAAGGAACACCTCCAGCCGTGCGGCCACCGCCACGCTATTGATGACATCCCAGCAAGGCCGGTCGGTACGCAGCTGATGATAAAGCGGTGCCTGATCCAGGTACGGCAACAGCATCGCCCCCCAGGCAAATCCATTCGGGCCGTCATACGTCGTGGTATCGCGGGTGATCGAGCGGGTGTCGGCCAGGTAAGCCGCCGGGAAAACGCTGTGTGCATCGTGATAGTTGTGAAGTGCAAGCCCGAATTGCTTGAGGTTGTTTTTACACTGCGTTCTTCTCGCCGCTTCCCGCGCCTGTTGCACAGCAGGGAGCAACAGGGAGACCAGCACTCCCATAATGGCAATGACGACAAGCAGCTCAATCAAGGTAAAGGCACGCCGACGCATGAGACGGACTCCAGACTTTGGATGCATGTAGCATTGGCTACATTTTGGCCTCCAGCAGTGTAGCCCTGGCTACACTTTCGTCAAGCAACCGACTGGCTTTTCTTCTGAGACCTGGATCCCACCGGCGGAACACCCGTCGTAAAAACACCGGTTTGCGAGAGTTCGTCGCGAGACGCCGTCGCCTCTCTTGAGCAAGTCGGCAACGCCAATTCGGACCTGCTTTAGCAGCCCGTTGAATTTCTCTCCCGTGTTTGACACCTCTGGCGACTGCGGGCGGTTGTGGTTTGAGGTTCTCCCGGAGAGACCGGGATAGGGTTGGGGAAGAATGAAGAGTCTCAGCAGCAGGAGTCCTGGACTCCGACAGCGAGTCTTTCCAAAGGGCCGGGGCAGGTCTTTGCTGGCAAGCTCAATCAGGTGCTCACCCAGGCCGGGTTCGATCGAATTCTCGAAGACCTCTGCCGACCGTTCTACGCCCGAACTGGCCGGCTGTCGATTCCGCCGGGTGTGTCCTTCCGCATGCTGCTGGTGGGGGACTTCGAAGGGATCGACTCGCAGCGGGGCATCACCTGGCGATGTGAAGATACCCTGTCGCTCCGGCGTTTCCTGGAGATTCCATTGGGCAAAGAGGCTCCCGATCACAGCAGCCTCACCCGCATTCGGGACCGGCTTCCGCTGGAGATCCATGAGCAGGTGTTTCAGCAGGTTGTCTCGATCATTGATGACCATGGCCTGCTGAAGCTGAAGGCAGTCGGCGTGGCAGAAGCAGCGTAGCGAGAAAGTCGAGGGCAGCTTCGCTCACATCTGCGAGACCGGCGGAGCCCGAGGGACATGGCTGTGAGGAATTGAGAAGATCAGCAAGCGTTACCAGATCGTGGCCGCTGCCAGAAACCTGGGGTTCCTCATGCTCAAAGCGTTCGGCATCGGCAAACCGAGACAACTGCAGGGTGGAATCGGGGCTGTGCTGGCACTCTGGGCGGTCTTTACGCTTCTCTGGACCGCCCTGAGGAGCGCTCTGTCCTCATCGACGGTGAGAACAGCACTTCAAGGACCACCCCCGTCCTTCGACTGGAAATCCACCCCGCAACGACCATTCATAACCATGAAGCTCAAAATCCTGCTAACTTCAACGGGCTGCTAATACCGCGACTACCAAACATGGGGGAGTCCAGATCCGCGTGAGGCACCGATGAAGTGCACCATCGCAGGCGTTACGACCCTATCAGAACACGTGGATTTGACCTGTTGTGATTCCCGAACCTGCTTCAGTGCTGGACAGGTGAGCAATCCACGATAAACATGTCGATAGCACTGAGTATGGCAAGGCCACCAGACCGAGCGATAACACATGCCTACAGATCCGCGCCGTATGATTGTCGGCATCAGCGGCGCTACCGGAACATCCTACGGGGCTCGCCTTCTGGCACTGCTTCGCAAACTGGATGTGGAAACGCAACCGGTTGTCCGTGCTTCTGGAAACCTGACCCGGTTTCTGGAAGCCAAACTCTCTGCTAGCGAGCTGAAATCACGAGCAGCCGTGGCTTATTCCACCAAAGATGCTGGGGCTGCAATTGCCAGTCGATCGTTCCGCTCGATGAGGATGATCGTGGCCCCATGCTCCATCCGTACTCTCAACGAAATCGCCACGGACGTGACCGGTTCACTGCTAACTCGGGCGGCGGATGTCTACCTAAAACAACGACGCCGACGGGTGCTTATGGTCGGGGTCACATCGCGCCATGCCGGGCAGCTCAAGAATATGCACGCAGCTACGGAACCGGGCGGAATTATCGCTCCCCCGGTCCCAGCGTTCTCTACCTGTCCCAAGAATCTGGAGGGGGTGATCGACCAGACGCTCGCACCGCTTCTCGATCTCTATGAACTGGAAATCCTCTCAACATCGCAATGGGAGCAAACGGTTGGCCCTCAAAAAGGCCTTTGGCCGGCGAGCCGCCCCTTCCGTCGTGATCCGTCACGGAGAGCTGAGAGGCGCTTAGTTGCCCCCGAGGAAACGCTTCTTATATCAAATGCAGATCACAAGAGCAGGTTGCCGTTTCCAGTACCGGCGCAGCCAGCGTTTCGTGTGATGAAAAGCTCATTCCCGCGCGGTGAGAATGTGGCAGCAAAATCGAATATACTCCCATTGTCTGTTTGATCAATGCCCTGAATTGCACAGCCCACTTCATATTCTCAATGCAGAAGATTGCAGGAACTTGCTATGGCGTACCGAGACTTCCGGGCATTTCTCGATTCACTTCGGTCTCGCGGCGAGTTGATCGACATCGACCGTCCCATTCAAATGGAGTTAGAGGTCGGAAAAGCCCTGCGAAAGTCCGCATCGGTTAACGGCCCCGCTCTCCATTTCAATTCAACCGGAACTCCGTTTTCGCTTGTTGGTGGTGTCTACAACACCCGCAAGAAAGCCCTGATTGCGTTCGAGTCGACAGAAGAAGAAGTGTTCGACCGCATTCTTCAAGGTCTTGCCCGCAGGATCGCCCCCGTAGTGATCGAGAACGCACCTGTCCACCAGAATGTTTTGACCGGCGATTCCATCGATCTCACGCAACTTCCTGTCCCTCGTTACAGCCCGGATGATGGCGGACCCTACATCACTCCCGGGCTGGTTGTCAGCCGGGACCCTGAGACCGGGATTCCCGACGTTGGTCATTATCGCTTTGAAGTGATCGACAAACACACACTCTCCTTCATGGCACAGCCGAATCATCGCTTCGGCAAACATATCGCCAAGGCCCGAAGCCGAGGCGGCAAGACGTTTCGTGCAGCTCTGGTGATTGGAGTCGATCCGATTCTCGCGTATACAGGGCCGATTCAGGTGCCGGATGACACCAACGACTTCGAACTTGCCGGTGGACTGAGAGGTGAGCCGATCGAGCTCGTCAAATGCATCTCCATCGACCTGGAAGTGCCCGCGAGGGCTGAATTCGTCATCGAATTTGAGATCGACTTTACGCAGGAAGTTCTGGAAGGCCCGCTTGGAGAATACACCGGCTATTACACTCCCGCTTCGAAGAAGCCCATCGCGCGCGTGCTGGCCATCACCCATCGCAACGAGGCCGTGTTTCAATGCCTGCTCACAGGCGTTCCCCCGACAGAAAACCACATCCTCAAGCAGCTTCCCTTCGAAGCGTCGTTCTACGCGATGATGAAGAGGCAATTCCCGACGCTGGAGAAGGTGGCTGTCCCCTCTTCGGGGGGAGTTTCGTTCTACATCGTCATGTCCATGCGCCCGCGGTACGCCGGGGAAGCCCGCGCCGCGTTGCTCGCTGCGATGGGAACCAACCTCCGGCCGAAAACAGTCATTGTCGTTGACCCTGACATTGATGTTCAAAACTCAACACAGGTGGAATGGGCCGTCTCATTCCGAACGCAGCCGGCGCGTGATGTGATCATTGTCGATCGGCTTCCCGCCGGGCCGCTTGACCCTTCGATTGACGACTCCATTTCGCTCGATGCCCGCACCGGGTCTTCCATGGGGATCGATGCCACTTTCCCCTTCGGATCGACTATCAAAAAGGCGAGCGATGTGCCGGATGCGGGGAGGGCGTGTGGACCAGCCCTCGCTGAAAAAGGGCACGAATTTTTCGAAGTCGCCGACGTACCTGGCTGGCAGACCTACGACTTTCCGGAACTCGACCGATTTCCAAACACTCCAGAAAAGCACTGAAGCGGGGGCTCGATGCCTACGATCGAACACGAAATTAAGCTTTCCGCCACACCCGATCAGATCTCTCGAGCGCTTACCGCCCCCGAGGGGCTCCGGTCGTGGAAGAACCGCACCGCGATCGGCAACGGTCAGTTGGGGAGTGTCTGGATCTTCCGCTATGAAAACGGGATCGAGTTCCAATGGAAGATCGCCGTCAGCAATCCGCATCAGGTGGTCTGGGAATGCATCAGCGGCCCTGGGGATTCCGCGGGCACCATCGCTGAATTCACTCTCCATCCGTTGCCGGATGGTCGGACGCTTTTGACCTGCAGCCATCAAGGCTGGCCGACCACCGCAGGCAATTACAGACGCTGCAATACCGCCTGGGCTATTTTGCTTCATCATCTCAAAACATATGTGGAGACGGGCCGTTCTTCGCCTGCATTCCCATAGCCTCCGGAGAGATTCATGCCTCAACAGAGCCTTCCAGATTTCGTCAATGCGATGGAAAAAGCGGGCCTGCTTGTTCGAATCCATGAGGAGAAGCGAGTTGACGAGCTTCCTCAGGTCATGGAGGACCATCCGCTGACTGCGGTGCTCGTGGAAAACGTCAAAGACTGCGAGTTCCAGTTCCTGGCGAACGCATACTCCAATCAGGATCAGACCGCGTGGGCGCTCGGCTGCAAAAAAGCAGATTCCGGCCGTCTGATGAACGCAGCAGCCTTGGGACGAATTCCTCCTGAAGTTGTGGCGAGTGCTCCCTGCAAAGAGGTCATCCTCATTGGCGACCAGGTCGATCTCACCCGGTTGCCTCTCTTTCTTCACCATGATCGGGACGGACACGCATACACAAACGACAACCTCGTCATCAGCAAGCACCCGGATACCGGAATCTATGATTGGGGCATCTACCGCAGCATGTTCCGCAGAGTGAACGAAAAGAATTTCGACATGACCTGCACATCTCACCGCCAGCGGCTGCATGCACAAGCTGCTCAGGCAAAGGGGCAGGATCTGGAGGTCGCCATCGTCATTGGCGGACCGCTTGTCGATAAGCTTGCAGCGATGACCAGCGTCACTCCCGACACAGACGATTTTGAAGTCCTTGGGAGTTTCTACGGGCACCCTGCTCAGCTCGTGAAGTGCGAGACAATCGACGTGCTGGTGCCTGCCAATGCGGAGATTGTCCTGGAATGCATTCTGATGGCAACCGAAGGTCTTTCGCACGACGAAGGCCCCTACGGCGAGTTCACTGGTATGTACGGCGGAGGCATCAAGCACAACTTTCGTGCGATCGTCAAGGCGATGACCTATCGCAAGAACGGAATTTATCAGCACGCAACGATCGGCGGTCGACACCCGGGCAACACCGACAACATGCTTCAGCTTCCGGGAATCGAAGCTGACCTGTTCGGAGGACTGAAGCTTGCTGGAATTGAAGTTCTGGAGGTCCGCGCCCCGCTGGGAGGGCTTTCCAACATCGCCTATGCGCGAATTCGCACGCATGGGGCTGGAGACGCAAAACAGGCGCTGGGCGTGATGCTGACCTGCTCGAAGCAGTCGCTTCCCAAGGTCGCAATGGTGTTCGATGAAGACATCGACATTTGGGATGACAATGCGGTCCAGTTTGCGATGGCGTTTCGCTATATGCCGCACCTCGACACAATCATCATTCCGCAGTGCAATACGATGACGGTCGACCCGATGATCGGGACGGATGTGGCTCCTGGAACCGCGTCGAAAATCGGTCTGGACTGTACGATCCCTCTTGGACCGAATTTCGTCCGGTCCCACTTTGATCGAAGCGACATCTGTGTCCTCGGGGATCCTCCACCGGACGTCGAGGAAATGACTGAAGAGCAGCTGACTGAATCGATGGCGAAGTTCATCAAGGAGCAGCCTCGAGCATGGAAGGAAGTCCTCCAGCAGTTCCACGGGCAGCCTTATCGAACCCTCTATCGAGCGTTCAGCAACTTGCGTCCGAAGCTGGGACGATGCAACGACGCTCCGTGGTATCGTTACACGTTCGCGGATGGCGACTTTGCATATGAAGCCTCACCACGCCAGGACAACAACTTCGATGCCCGCCATCGGACCGTCTGAAGCCGATCAGTTCACGATGACCAGAGTGCAAACGCTGTCAGCGTTACAAGATAGATTATGATGACTACGACCGCCCCCTGTAGCGTCACAGCACGTTTTCTGTCGGCGGGTGGCTCCAGCCACCAACGGAATCGTCGACCGGCCCACGGAATCAATTGACTAAGAACTGTCACGCAGAACACATTCCCCAGGAAGATCGCCAGCCACGGGGGAACCCCGTTCGCAGCGAGCACGGGGCCCGAAAGCAACTTGTCGAACAAGAACACCAGCGGGTAAAGGACCAGCAGCACCAGCATGCTCATCTTCCATTCAGGAGGAGCGTGAGAACCGCTGTCTATTTGAAACCACTCGTCAAAGGCCGAGCGAGTCATCCTCACCTTTGTCTCTTCAGTCAGCGTGCTCGCTTCGTCCAGCAGTTCTTTCCGTACGGGGGAATCGATCCATCGCTGCAGGTTTTCTAAGGTGTCGAAGCGGAGAATCACCAGCCAATCCCGCGTGCCTGGAGAATGCGGCGGTGTGAATCGATATCCACAAAACCCAGGAGCGTTTGCATGAGCTCGCGCAATCCGCTTCTGCCATTGCTGATAGGCCAGTTCCTGCCCCGGCTTCACTTTCGTGGTGATCAAGACTGAGACCCCGACCTCACGCTGAGGACTTTTCGCCGGAACGATATCGACTTCGTCAATCTCGATGTCGCTGGCTGATGCGGATTCCAGCGATGCGAGCCGCGCGGGCGAATTCAACCATTTCAACGCATTTTTCGTGCTTTGGAACCACTGCACGACGATCCACTGAGGCTGGGAAGGAGGGCTGGGCGGGACAATCGCTTGATCCAGGAACCCCTCAGCCAGAGCGACTGCTTCATGGAGTTCATTTTCCCAGACTTCAATTCGGTCGCTGTTCATCGGAGGGGGCAGACGATAGACGATCATCGCTCCGTGGTTGGTGAGGTTGATCCTTTGGTCCATCTGCCAGCCCCAATTCGATTGCTGCGCTGCGTCTGCCGCCAATGCGAAAGCGGTCGTCTTGGGAGAGTATCGAATACGGGACATTCTGAATTCAATTCCAGGAGCCCGCCGGCTGGATGAAGGAGGACAGGTCAGCCGGGTGTTGCCGAAGTTGGCTGACGAAATCGGCCGGTCGGCAAAGACTCTTGTCTGCTTTGTCACCGGAACTCCCGTGCACAGGGCCTGAGGTCTGAAGCCGATCAAAGAAATTCGTTCCCGCGAACTGGACCTGACCCGCGCGGAAGCGGACGCAGCATGCGTCCGCGAGGAATATCCGCCGCTGCAGGGGATGTTCGCCACACGGTCCGCTGAGCTTTGCCACGTCACCCTGCAGGCAGATTCGGGAGAGGAGGAGACTCTGTCCACGACTGCCGGGACCCCGTTCTAAGTTTGGTCCATCGGACATTTGCGTGGGGGAGAATTTTCTGGGAGTCGGTAGAACGGATGGTTTTCCGCGATGCGGCAGGAGTCTCCGTCGATGCAGGAGACCGATTTCTATCAGCAGCGGCTGGGACTGGTTGCTCCCTGGAAGGTCTCCAGCGTGAAGCTCGATGTCCTCGCTGGTCAGGTGCGGGTTCAGGGGGAGCATGCTGCCGGTGTCCGCGGGAAGTGTCCCGAATGCGACCGGGAACTGGCCTGTTCTGATCGTTCCGAGGAGCGATCCTCGGCGACATCTAGATACTTGTTAGACGGCCGCCCCCACGGAGGCATTTGTACAGACCCAGGTCACGCCGGTGGAAGTGTTGAGCCACTGGTCATTGACCGCAAAGCCCTGGCTGCTGTCGCTGCCGGTGGTCGGGTTGGAGCCCCATTGATACGGGGCCCGGTCTGCCAGTTCCTTGAAGTTATCGGTGAGCGCGATGCCCCCGGCTCCGGTGGCACCTTCCACAACATCCAGGCCTTTATGGGGAGTCAGCGTCGCCATGGGGAGAGCTCCTCAGTGTGAATAAGACGATCGGTTCTACGGACTTTTTTGACGTGTTGTATGTCACGTATCTTGACCGGGATTAACGTATGCTATTTCGGTGATAACTGCCCAGTCACAGCCCCCCGCACACAGTACAGAGTCGCCCCCCGCTCGGAGTCCAAGTAAGTCGATCCCAGAGCCCGAAGCGTGAGCGAGGGGTGCTCCTGCGCTCGGGCACTCGACCATTTCCAATCCGTAGGACGCTCCGTCCGGCCCCCGCCGAACTGGATTCGCCTGATTGTCGTCGATCACGGCCTGAATCGGTCGCTCGTTCCACAGCTTCTGATTAGATCCTTCTCCTGCCTGCCAGAACTGAAAGGCTGTCCGGCCCCCGCGCTGCACCATCAGTCGCTGCAGCCCATCTACTTCCCCGGCAGCTGGCAGGAATACTTTCGCCTGCCGGGAAACTGGTGACTGGATGGCTGCCGGAATCCGCCGTATTTCGTAAACCGGTTCTACGGGAACCAGCAGGATGTGCACATGCTCGGGCAGGACCACATCCGCTCACAGTGCGACCTGCTGACGTCCGCGAAGTTGCTGCAAGGAATCGATGGCCCTTGGCTGTGACCGGTCTTTGTGGAGGAGCGGCCAGCGACGAAAACCGGAAAACGTGAAGAAATGGGTATGCCCTGGCTCGTTGATCGCCCAGCGACGCTTGCGGTGAGAGGTTCGCATCCACGTTCTCCTCGCGGTGGTACTGGGTTGTTGATCCCCATCCACGCCGTACTCGCACGTCTCACAGAGCCGGTGGCACCCAAGGTTCTCACTCACTCAACCCGGACACCCAGGCGTGTCATCGCTGATCCTCCCAACCGAGATTTCGCGAGCATGCTACAGACCACTACTTTGTCGTGACTACCAATATGAAGTGCTCCACCGTACCAATGGGGTACCATCTTTAACGCTAAATGAGTTCAAATACAATTCTCCAGGCAGGCGACCATAGACATATACCTTTTCTCCATGCGCTACGAGTTTTATCTCGTGCCTCTTATGTTGGGGGCCAGTAATCATCCCGTAGCAACCCGGCCACACTACTGCACGCCACTTCACGGATAGCATTTCTTTGTCAAGCATGAAAAGTGCGAATTCAAAAGGATGGCAACTAAAAACGGCTACGATGACATTGTCGCCATGAATTTCATACGTATAGTTCAATTCTCCGTGTGTGTTCGCGAATGCAATTCCATTCGGCCATTTTTCATCGCCACCAATTGGTACAGAGGTTGTCCTGCTGTCAATTTCGATAGTTGCTACCGACTCCTTAACTAAAGGAAACGGATAATGCACATCCTCCTTTAGCGATCGCACCGATGTCCCTTCGTCGCAAAGCCGAAGCGACAAGAGTCCTTCTCGCCAAAACTCCGGCGGATCGACATTGAGACGTCCAGTGATGTAGCCCAAAAGCCAAGAAGAGCTTGGGAAGGAGCTGCTCAGCGGATGAATATTTTCTGAGTTGTATTTTGAAAATCCCCATGAGGCGGCTATCAGTGCGGATTCGTCATCGGTGCTTAGCATGATTTGGCGGAGTTCAGGTTGAGTCATGCCCGCCAAGGAACGCTCGCACTCGTACCAAATCTCGCAGGCATTATTGCAGGCTTTCAAATTGGGCGGCTCTGCATTGCATTGAGCTAAAATCTGCATTGAATATGTGGCAGCAAATAGTGTGATAATCCCACTATGGATTGCATTGAATGGCATTTCTGAGAGTCCTTGATTGTTTCATTTCACGTATAATGATTTTTATGAATAGCAGTATCGTGGCTTGCATCTAGAAAAACAGGTTGTTGTCGGGATGTGGAAATGCGAAATTTATTACCTCGCATGGCGAGACCTTATTTTGGGGGCTGCAACAACAGTTCCAATCTTGAGCAAACTCACGAAGAGAGGTACCAGCTATGTGGAGGTTGCCAGACCAAAATCCTGGTGATCGGCCGTTTCCACCTCTGGTTCGCTTTAAAATTCCTGCAGAGATTCCACACCACCCGGTGTCGCCCAGCGGCATGGTATCACCCCAAGACGCAACTGCAACATCAACATCCTTTTCGCAGTAGAAGCGGACTTCCCCGAACTGATCGGCATCGCCAAATGTGCCGATTGGCGCACTTTTGCTTGCTGTGTCTACGGCTGTTACGCCCGGAGGGAATGCTTCCCAGTATTCAAATCGTTGCGATGGCCCTACATTTCTGCTGCAGGAAAATGAATCGCAGGAATAGATTACGTGCTGAATAAACCTAGCCACACACGTCGGTGTCTGCGTGAGTTGGAATCTAAACCTAATTGACCCATAGCAACCGCACTTTCCATGCGTTGGATTTAGCGGAGTGACGGTCATTCCATTATCACTGGCGTATCCAGTGGGGTCATCCTTTCCCGGTACGAAGTGCGCCCGGTACAGATTCCAGAGCCAGTTTCACAACCTTTAGATTACTGAACAGGATTGGCAAGGGATGTGCTTATGAGCAGGGTGAAAGGAGTCTTTCATGCTCATTACTCTGTCGAAATGGCCCGCGAGACGGCGGCCGAACAAGACAGGGTCCAGGACGGCCCCGAAGCCCTTTCTCTCTGATGCACAATGGTTTCTGATCGCGGATCTGTTTCCTGATCTTCCGGTGGGCCCCCGTGGAGGACGCCCTTGGCGATCTTCTCGTGAGTGCTTGGAAGGCGTTCTGTGGGTACTGATTACAGGGGCCCGTTGGAAAGATTTACCAGAACGATACCCCTCACCAGTCACCTGTTGGCGACGCCATCGTGACTGGACTCGAAACGGGGTCTTTCGTGCAGCCTGGGATCGATTGCTCAGCAAGCTGCTACAGCGACGTGGCATCGACTGGGAAGAAGCGATCGGTGATGGCTCGTTTTCACGGGCAAAAAAAGGGGTGACGACGTGGGACGTTGTCATCGTGGCAACGGAACCCGCATCCTCCTCCTGACTGATGGACGAGGCATTCCACTCTCGGCATATACCACCTCTGCCAATTACAGCGAGGTGACCACGATCCAAACATTGATTGATCAATGCCCTCCACACGGCAAGCCGCGTCGCCTGCTGTACGATAAAGCTGCCGATGCCGACTGGTTGAGGGAACATCTTCTGTCCCGTGGCATCGAACTGATCTGCCCGCACCGAGACAAACGAACCAAGCCTCGACTGCAGGACGGTCGAGCATTGCGGCGATACGAACGCCGATACCGAATTGAGCGCACTTTCAGTTGGCTGCAGAACTGCCGCCGATTGATCACTCGCTGGGAATACTACGCCGAACTGTTCGAAGGCTTCGTTCACTTAGCCTGCCTGTACACCATCATCAAAGGGTTGTGAAACTACCTCAATGCATTCCATCGTTTGTGAGAATTCTCTTAGAGGCTATCCGAGAAGCTATTTTATGACACAAGTCTGTATTTAAACTGTGGCTGCGTCCCTTTGGGCTCCAGGCGTTTGAGCATCTGATGAATGCAACTGAGCTGGATCATGGCCTCGCTGGATGTGGTTGTGCGTTCATAATCCTTGCTCAGCCGTCGGGATCGTCCGGCAGCCAGGCGATCGTTCGTTCCACCACTCAGCGTTTGGGCAGCAGAATGAACCCCGTTTGACCAGTGGGACGACTCACGATCTCCAACCGCCACTGTCAGTCAGGTTGTTGCGATTTCCAGTGATGTAGAGCGTGATTGTGAGACTTGCTGTCCGCCCAGATCACCCGCCGGACGGGGAAACTCGCTCTGGCTTAACTGGCTGAGGAGCTGGGGAGCTGCTTTCGCATCATCCACTGCGGCACTGGTCACGACAACAGCCAGTAGCAGGCCCAGCGTGTCAACTGCCAGATTCCGTTTGCGGCCTGTGATTTTCCTGGCTCCATCGAACCCTCGCCCGCCGCCTCGTTCCGTTGTCTTCACGGTTGGAGAGTCGATGCTGCCGGCACTGGGAGTCGGTTCCCGCTGCTGAGCCAAAGACTCTCGCACCCCTTCTCGCAGCACATCCACCATCAGTTTCCAGGTGCCGTCATCCCTCCAGGTGGAGAAGGATTCGAACACGCTGCTGCGAGGAGGGAGATCGTGCGGCAACAAGTCCCACTGACAACCACTGCGTTCCAGAGACAGCAGAGCGTTGATCACTTCCCGCAGATTCACACCCCGCAGACGACCACCAGACTTGGCGGGAGGAAGAGATGCGAACTCAGTTCCCACTGAGCATCGGAAAGATGACTGGAACAAGGCTTGCGTGACAGCATGGGCATTCCTTTGCTCATCAACCAAACGAGTCATCCAAGACCACGCAGGAACTTCATCCCAAACACGGATTTACAGCAAGATCACTTTCCGGAGAGGCTCTTAGCCAGAAACGGGGCGGCTTGCTCCAGAGATGATGCAGCCGGATTGGCTGGTGAGGCACTGGACGTTTCGGAATGAGCTCAGGACAAGGGAGAGGTCCAAGCGGACCATTCACTTCCCCGCGCTCCGGGCTCACTTACTGCTGCGGTGACCGCGATTCCAGAATCTCGACCACAGGCTTTCCCTGAGCAGCGGGAAGTTCGACTTCCAGGAGTCGGGCGATCGTCGGGGCGATCTGAATGTTTTTTAATCCATCCAGCTGAACCCCGGACCGAATTCCCGCTCCCGCGGCAACAAAGATCGCATTCATGCTGGGATTCGATGAAGGAAACCCGTGCGTTCCCAGTGTCCCCTCACTGGGCGTGATGGGATCTTCTCCCAGGTATTGATCTTTAAAGCCGTATCCATCCTTGGCGACGAGGACGAGATCTCCCATCTGAGGATAGTCGTCGGGATCGGGGAGTCCGAATTCTGCAAATCGCGCGGAAGGAATGATCGCTGCGACCCCCTCCAGATTCTGAAACAGCTCGGTGACCACCCGACGATCGTTCTCGCGGGTGTCCGGCCGGGTCAGGTAGATCATTGCGGTCCCCCCCTCTGCAAAGGCATGCGCCGATGCTGACGCAATCCGGGTTCCGTCGAGCCCGATCAACCCGGCATTTCGAAGTACCACATTCGGGTTGATGGTTTTGGGAATGGGCTGGAACCCGTGATCGGAGACAACAAAGACCGCAGTTGTTGGACGCATGCCGGTCTCATCCAGAGTCTTCAGGATCTGGCCGACGCAGGTATCCGCGTAGGCCACCGCCGCAGATCCGGCCCAGGTCCCGGAGCCATAACGATGATGGACCGCATCCACATTAAGCAGATGAATCATTGTGAATGTGGGACGATGCTGGCGCAGCGCGAGGCAGGCTGCCTGTGTCCAGATCCAATCCCGCATGATCGGCGGTGTGGTTTTGAACGTCTCGCGAATGTCGGAAGTTACAAGCCCCGCTTGAATCATCTCGTCGATAAATTGAGGTGTCGTGAATCGCATTGCGTCCGGAGTGTCCGGGAAATCGATCATGAGCGACCCGGAATTGCGGGTGCAGGGCCAGTTGATTCCCACGACCGACTTCCCCTGAGCATGCAGCACGTCGGGCAGCGTCGCAATTCGAACCAGTTGAGACTTGTCAGTGCGGGAGTCCAGTTGAACTGGCATGCCATAGCCGGTGCGGCGCATCACTCCGTTGAACAGAACTCCGTGTCCGCTGGCATCGGTCCCCGTCAACAGCGACGTGTGATTTGGCCAGGTGACAGCGGGATTCGTCACCGTCATGTCGCTCGACGACACTCCCTGTTGCGCGAGACCACGTATGGCGTCCAGCGGTACGGCCGGGTTATTCAGAAAAGCTCCCGGCAGACCATCGACACTGATCAGCACCACATGCTGGACCGGCTCAGCGGCGCGGAGATTGCCCGCAATACCGACAATCGAGAGGAGACCGAGTAAAAGCACCAGACATTGGACAACGGGCGCAGCGGTATGGGCTCGCTCTCGAACATTCTCTTTCTGGTGTCGTTCCACGGCAGCGATCGCTCCTCGGACTCTTACGAAGCTGGTCAAGTCAATGCACCTCACAGGGGGTCTCGACGAAGTCTCGGCGGCAGCGGTCGAACTGCCACACTTCCCGTCGTTGCCGGCGGGATCCGGCAGACCCGGAATGTGAGGCATCTGGCCGCTCAAGACAAGGCTGCACATTGTCGTCGAGCCCGCCCCTTTTGTCGCCGGTCAGGCACGATTTCGATCAGAAAAATTCTGAACGTTTCAAGACCACCGGGCTTCGACTGAAATTCGGACGCTCTGAGAAAGGATGCACGATATTGCAGAATCTGTGACTTGTCTGCCAGTCGTTTCCGCCATGCCGGTCAGTGCCTGCTCTCAGGCTGCAGGCACCGTTCAATGGACAGCGGCCCGTCAGCTGGAGCCATGCGAAGTGAGCGCCGTCGGATTACCGGATATTGAAAGCGGCGAAAGTGGTCGCCGTCTGCGGTGAGTTCTTGAGAGAAGTGAAGTCGACCGATTTATTTTTATCATGAGCCCCCAGCTTGTCGGTGAGGAGGACTGCCCGATTGCGGCCAGAGGTCTTCGCCAGATAGAGAGCCTGGTCGGCGACCAGCAGGAGTTGATCAAGATCTGAAGGGGAGGGGACCCTCGCCGTTACGCCGAGACTGACGGTCACTTCAATTTGCATCCCATTATCCAGAATTACAGGATCCTGGTGGATTGCCCAGCGGATTCGTTCGGCCACCTGCTGCGCCTGATGAGGTGCACACTGCTTCAGGAGGATGCTGAACTCCTCGCCGCCGATCCGGCCGAACAGATCTTCTTGACTCACGGAGGATTGAATTCTTTTGGCTGCCACTGTCAGAACCTGATCCCCCCCGGGATGTCCGTAAGTGTCGTTGATCGACTTGAAGTGGTCGATATCCAGCATGATGAACCCCACGGAAGATCCACTGGAAGCTGCTTCGCTGATGGCGGCTGTCGCCCGATCCATAAATGCTCGCCGCGTCAGTGCTTCAGTGAGAGTATCCACCCTGGCGATGCGCTCCAGCTCCACGGCGAGTCGCTCGCGTTCCGCGGAAATCAGGTAGGACTCGTGAATGTCGGTGCTCGTTCCAAACCAGCGGGTAATGCGCCCCTGGTCATCACGCATCGGTAAGGCCATCACGCGCAGCCATCGATATTCCCCCGAATGGTGACGGAACCGATAATCGATGTCGTACGGCGTGCCGTGCCGTCGGGCATCTCCCCAGGCTTTCGACACCATCTCCCAGTCGCCCGGATAGACGAGCATTTTCCAGGTTTCTTCGGTGATCTGCTCGGGTTGGATTCCGGTAAATTCACTCCAGCGGCGAGAGAAGTAATCATGCTTCCCCTGGGCATCACAGCTCCACACGATTTGGGGGAGAGTCTCTGTCAGCGTCTCGTATTCAAAGCGGCTCTGCTGGAGAGCGAGGGCGACTTCCATCTGATCGGTAATATCGACAATGACCCCCAGTAGCCGCGTCAACTGTCCCTTTTCGTCATAGCATGGCCTTCCGGAAGTGATGACCCAACGGGGATCACCATCTTCGGACATAATCCGGTACCGGCACCGATAGGGCGTGTTATTCTGAATGGCCTCGTGGAGAGCCTGTGCCACTCGCGGCCGATCGTCGATATGGATTGCATCAATAAAGGCATCGCGGCTGATCCCTTGCCGGCACTCTGCAACCGATAGCCCGAATGTACTGGCGACATTTGCATCTGCGGTGCTGATGTTCGATTTCACTTCCAGATCCCAGACACCGACCATTCCGGAGGATTCGAGCGCCAGAGAGAGACGTTGCTCCGTTTCCCTGAGCAATTGGATGCGTTCAATGTGACGCGTCACATCGGTTGCGACTCCGATGATGGCGACGACGTTGTTGTCATCGCAAACAATGGGCCTGAAATCGAGGTGCGACCAGATTGTTCTCCCTTCACGGGTCTGGCTCACAACGATCGGCTCGTCGTAAGCGCTGAAGCCGTGGGAAGGGATGCTGTCGAAAATTCCGGAACACTGCGGCAGGACTTTGCCAATTGGCAGCCCCGCGCAAGGATGGCCGAACAGTCCGGAGAGGAGGGATTCCATCGCCAGATTGGGCAACAGGAGGCCCTGCTCCCCGGTCAGTATCACCATCGGGAGGGGAGAGAGCTGCACCGAATAAGCTGCAGCCAGAAGTTCGGACGGCCAATGATCAACGGGAGGAAGCGCTGCTGGCAGGTGGGAGGACGCCGCAAGAATTCGACACAGACTCTCCCTCGCAAACTGCTGGGTATGCACAGTTTCCGGAATACGACTGTCCATGCGGCCACTTCCACGCAACGTGAAGAGACACTCAGTTCACAGAAAACAACGCATCCCAGTTGGCTAATTCTATGACTGCCCTCCAAGCCAATCAGTCGAAACATACCCCTCAGATTTGAGTGAAACCGCATAAAAATGTCACAAAAATCGACAACCGATCCCCCATGTGGCCTCTGCCGCACCTCCTGGGCCCATTTCGACAGGCAATGACAACCGAAGCTCAACGCTCTCAATCCGCTCGGAAGTCCGGAGCCGGATGATTCTTCTGCACAATCTCTGCCTCTGTTTCGTCCGAGCGCCAACGTGACTGTCAGCGAGGCGGAATATCGTGACTGGGCCTGCAATTGCGGAACAGCCCGAACTCCGTCGCCGCTCCTTGCTTCAGGTGGAGCGGCTTCCTGCCTGCGAGACGTAATGAAGTCGGCACGGAACTTCGCTGAAAATGTCACAGCCCCAGCGACGATCGTCCTCCGCACGGCCGATCCCGTCCGCGCGGCTTCGATTGAACTGAAAGGCGAGTGACATGGCTGGTGATTTCTCAGCCTTTGCGAAGAGGTCGGCCTCTGAAATGCGCCCGTTCGGAGCCGACACGCCGATCCCATAAGCTATTTATTTGAAATGAATTACAGCACCCGAACATCCTTCCCCAGCGACGGGCAGCCACGAGGGTTCTCCCTCCACTCAATTGCCCGGCCGGTCTCGACAAGAATTCGATTCTGAAGCCTGACCGCTTTTCCGACGAAATCCCAAATCCTGCCGATTTTATAACGCACAGATCAGCCACCACTTGCGGTACAGCCTAAGATTCATAAATGTGAATTCGACCGCCGAGCTGCGGGGGCCTTCCCGGGTTTCCGTCGTGGACGAAAAGTCAGACGGCGTCGAGTCTTCACGTTCGCGAAAATCTCGGAAGTCTTGAGGGGGCCTCGTACTCACGGGGGCCGCTGGGCTTTATTCGTTTGAGTTGAGTTCTGCACCCTGCGTTTGAATAACGGAGAGCGACATGGTTCGGTGGAGCCGGCATGTATGGGGATGTTTGATCCTGTCAGCCGTAGTAATTGGCAGCCTGTGGACGGGCTCCGGTTCGGCAGCCCCGCCCGCCAAAAAGCGACCAGCACCGGCGGCCCAACCGAAGCAGAAGCTCCCGACAATGGATGGCGGTCAGATCGCCCAGGTCGTGGGAGTGGATCCGCAGCGGCAAAAGGAGGCATTGACCAGTGCCCGCATGATCAACCAGCTGATCAATGACGATCTGGAACGTCGCGGGATCAAGCCGAATCAGACGATTACCGACGAACAGTTTGTCCGTCGAGCGTACCTGGTCATCGCCGGAACCATTCCGACCGCCCAGCAGGCTGAGGCATTTGCCCGGAAGTCCGGCGACGTGAAGCGGGTGGCACTGATCGATGAACTGATGGGAAGCCCGGCTCACGCCAATCATCAGTACAACATGTGGGCCGATACTCTTCGACTCGTCGATGCCGAAGACGGGAACAACTACCTCTCCCCCTATCGGGAGTGGGTCAAGGACAGTCTCCGCCAGAATAAGCCCTACAACGAGTTTGTTCATGCGATGTTGTCGGCTGAAGGTCACGTCTGGAACAATCCCGCGGCCGGCTACGCTCTGCGGGACACCGGTATGCCTTTAGACAACCTGAACAACTCGATCCGGATCTTCCTGGGAACCCAGATTGGCTGTGCGCAATGTCACGACCATCCCTCGGACCGCTGGACCCAGAAAGAGTTCTACCAGCTGGCGGCCTTTACCGCGGGCAGCGAATACCGGAAGAACAGCAATCCTCAACTGCCGTCAATGCTCTCGCGGTATGAACCAAAGAAGATGCCTTCCGGGGGCTGGTTCTATGGCGAAGTGGAGTACAACTCCCCAGAGGGGCGAGTTTCTCAAGGCATGGCCCGTGCCAACCGCTACTACGCGTGGGAGAACGCCAAAGCCCAGCTGAGGTTCCCCAAAGACTATGCCTATTCCAACGCCAACCCGAATGAGGTTGTGAAGCCGGCGGTGATCTTCGGAGAAATGCCGGACATGAAGGGCAAAACCCGTCGACAGGCATTGGCCGACTGGGTGACGTCCAACGACAATCCTCGCTTTGCGCGGACGATTGCCAATCGGCTCTGGCACCAGGTCTTCGGCCGGGGGCTGATCGAACCGATCGACGACATGCGGGATGACACGGTGGCTTCCAATCCCGAACTGATGGCCTTTCTCGAATCAGAAATCAAACGTGTGAACTACAATCTGCGGGAGTTCCTCCGCATTCTGTACTACACGGAAACCTTCCAACGGCAGGTTACGTATGATGATCTTCCGCTGGACCAGCCTTACTACTTTCCGGGACCGGTACTGCGTCGGATGTCGGCGGAGCAGGTCTGGGACTCCCTGCTGACCCTCACGCTGGACAACCCTCATCAACACAAGATTGACTTCACCGAGCAGTTCACACAGGTGGTCAGCCTCGAAGATGCAAAGGACACCAAAGACATCCTGGCCAAGGTTAATGCTTTCCGCGAATACACAGCCATGGTCGCCAAGGAACGGAAAAAGTTCCAATACAAGGGACAGGAGCTTCTGCCGGCCGCTGAGCTGCGCCAACCGCTTCCCGATGGTCACTTCCTGCGACAATTCGGGCAGAGTGACCGCGAACAGATTGACACCAACTCCACCGAAGGAACGGTGCCTCAGCTGCTGGCCATGTTCAACGGCTTCGTCACTCACATGATGCTGGAAGAGGGTTCCGTCATCTACAACCGGGTGCTCGCCAAGCGAAATGTCCAGGATCAGATCGATGTCCTGTTCTGGAGTCTCCTCAGCCGCAAGCCGACAGCCAAAGAGCGGGAGTTGGCTGCCCGCGAAATCGCCCAGCAAGGTCCCACCGGTTTCGGAAACGTCATCTGGGCTCTGCTGAATACCCGTGAGTTCCTGTTTGTGCAATAACCCAACCGAAAGTTCCACTCGATGCTCTCACACTCAATGGATTTACTGAGCCGGCGCGAACTGATGTGCCGGACTGCCCGGCACGCTTTCGGTCTGACACTGTTGCCCGGGCTGGGAAGTCTCGCCGCCGCAGCTGCCGAAACCAGATCGGGTAAGAAGCAGGCTCCCGCGAAGAACCTGATCTACATTCGACTTGCCGGTGCAATGAGCCATGTCGACACGTTCGATCCCAAGCCCGGCAAGGACGTAATGGGCAAGACCAAGGCGATTGACACGAAAATTCCCGGCGTGCAGCTGGGAGAGTTCATGCCGGAACTCGCCAAGCAGATGAACGATGTCGCCCTGATCCGTTCAATGAACACGTTGACCGGTGATCACGAAGGGGCGAGCTATCTGCAGCAGACGAGCTATCGCAAGATCGCGTCGATCAGCCACCCGGGGCTCGGTTCCTGGGCGCAGAAGATTCATGGGCCCAGCCACCCGAGTCTCCCCAGTACAGTGAACATCGGGAATGGTGTGGGGCCGGGTTACATGGGAACGCAGTTCGCTCCCGTCCCGATTGGGGAACCGAACGATGGCCTGCAGAATACGAAGTCTCCGGCATATCTGACGGAGAAGAACTTCGACAAGCGGATCGCGCTGTCGAATTCGTTTGATTCGGCCTTCCGTGAACTGGCCAAGAACAACTCACAGGTCAGGGGATACGACAATCTCTACCAGAATGCAATTTCACTGCTTCGCAGCGAAGATCTGAACGCGTTTAACCTTTCACTGGAACCCGAGACGACTCAGAAGGCCTATGGCACCAGTCGGGTCGGACGCGGAGTTTTGCTGGCTCGTCGGCTGATTCTACATGGCATCCGCTGCGTCCAGGTGAGCTACGGCGGCTTTGATCACCACAATGATCTCTGGGATCGTCTCCCCGATATGGCCCGCACGCTGGACCAGGTGATCAGCGCACTGCTCATTGACCTCAAAGCGACGGGCCTCATCAAGGAAACTGTCGTCGTCGTGTCGGGCGAGTTCGGTCGTGGCCCGCGAATCAATCAGCGCGTCGGTCGCGATCATCATCCGGCCGCATACTCAGCGCTGCTGGCCGGGGCCGGAATTAAAACCGGACAGGTTTACGGGAAGACCGATGACGAAGCGTTTTATGTAGAAGACAATGGCGTCGAGCCGGGCATGCTGAATGCCACGATTGCCCGCTGTCTGGGAATCGATCCGCATCTGGAAGTGTTTTCTCCCAGCGGGCGCCCCTTCACAATCGGCAACGGTGCGGACGGAGTGGCCGAACTCCTGGCGTAATGTCCCCATCGGCAATCTGCTCTGCGGAAAGAGCCTGGCTGCATTCCATTCGACCGTCGGAAACTCCTCAAAGCCTGAGGGATTTTCCGGCGGTCGTTTTTTTGGGGGCGAGCACTGCATCACTGACCTGTCAAAAGGATCTGTCACTCACACGTGCATGCGACTGTCAGCCTGTCGCGCCTGCCTGAGGCGAACGGATCGCTCCCCGATTCTCAACTCGCCCCCAGCGGTGTAGACTGGGATTTCCTGAACTCACCGAGATGCAATTCGATTTTGCTCTCCCCGTAACCTCTGGAAACCTGCCATGCCGCAACTTGTGCCCTTGAGATCCGTCGCCACGTGCCTTGCCAGTCTCTTCCTCTTCGCCACTCTCGCCGTTGCGGCTCCGCCGGAGCCACCCAAAGGGTTTCGTCCCCTTTTCAACGGGGAGAATCTGGAAGGCTGGTACGGCCACAATCCTCACCTCTCGGTGAAGCTGAAGGACGAGAAAAAAGAAGAGAATCTGCGCAAGCAGCGAGAAGAGTTTCCGCTCCATTGGAAGGTCGAAAACGGAGAGCTGATCAACTCCGGCACCGGACCCTATGCGACCACCAACGACGAGTACGGAGATATCGAACTTCTGCTGGAATACAAGACAGTTCCGAAGGCGGACAGCGGCATCTATCTGCGGGGGACGCCGCAGGTGCAGATCTGGGACTGGAACCAGAAGTCCGACCCGAAGAAGCCCAACCGCAATGCTTATTTTGGTTCTGGCGGACTGTTCAATAACACGCCCGGCACTCTGGGGCGCGATCCCTTGATGCGTGCTGATCGCCCCTTTGGTGAGTGGAACAAGGTACGGATCCGTCAGATCGGTCCCCGTACCTGGGTGACTCTCAATGGCCAGGCTGTTGTCATGGGCGCTGTCATGGAGAACTATTGGGATCGCAGCCAGCCGCTGCCGGCCAAAGGTCCCATCATGCTGCAGACACATGGCGGCGAGATCCGCTGGAGAAATATTTTCGTCCGCGACATTCCGGCCAAGGAAGCGGAAAGTTTTCTGAAATCGAATCCGTTGATCCCCGAGCCGACCGAGTTTGACGTGGCCTATGGCCCCCACCCCAAGCAGGTCCTGCATTTCTGGAAAGCGGAATCGGAAACTCCGACCCCGGTCCTCCTTTTCGTTCATGGTGGGGGATGGCGTGCCGGCGGACGACTGACCCGCCTGTCCGAGATGATTCACAAGTTGCTCGCAGAAGGGATCTCGGTGGTCTCGGTCGAATACCGGTTCACGCCGGAAGCTGAGGCGGACGGCGTCATTCCCCCTGTGAAAGGACCACTGCACGATGCCGCCCGCGCACTGCAGCTCGTCCGCAGCCGTGCCAAAGAATGGAATCTCGATCCGCAGCGGATCGGCGCCTGCGGAACCTCCGCCGGGGCCTGCACCAGTCTCTGGCTGGCGTTTCATCCCGATCTGGCAGATCCGAACAGCGACGACCCGATCGCCCGGGAGTCGACCCGTTTGCTCTGTGCCGCCGTGATGGGAGCCCAGACGACGCTGGACCCGCAACAGATGAAGGAATGGATTCCCAACAGTCGCTACGGCGCCCATGCATTCGGAATCAAGGAGGACACCGACAAGGGGATCAATGCCTTTGACGAGTTCCTCAACTCACGCGAGAAAATTCTTCCCTGGATTGCCGAGTATTCTCCGTACGCTCTGGTGACTTCAGATGATCCGCCGATCTACCTGAACTACGCAGCAGCTCCTGCCCTTGGCCAGCCGGAGAAGGACCCGACGCATAGTGCGAACTTCGGGGTCAAGTTGCAGGAGCGCTGCCGCGAAGTCGGCGTTCCGTGTGAACTTTATTATCCCGGTGCGAAAGACGCATCGCACACGTCGTCTGTGGACTACCTGATCGAGAAGCTCAAGTCGCAGCCGGGCAAGTAGCCGCGCATTAACGGGCGAAATCCTGACCCGTTATCGAGCGGATCCGGCTCGGTAAGAGAGTGCTCTGCAGCCGATCGGACAATCACGTCCGGTCGGCTTTTTTGTGACCATGCGACAACGGTCTGTTCATTCGATTGCCGCTGAGTTCGATGTGAACGGGAGAATCGTATTGAAATCTGTTGAGGGGGCACCATCGGAATCACCGACGGCGGAGCAGCAGCAACAGGCGCTCAAGCAGGGTCTGGGGCGGGCAATGCAATGGGCTCGTCGTGGAAATCTGGATAAATCCCTGCTCTTGAAGGCATGCCTGTCCGATGGGCGCTACGACAAACAAACAGAGCTTTCTCGGGGCCCGTGGCTCTGGAGATTGATCACCGCCAGTGGGGCGGACAAGCACATTGAAATGCCGCTACTCGATGCGTTGCGTCATCTGAGTTCCGACAGTGACGGTCCGCAGCTGCTGGATCTGGCATCAGCGTATGCCCAGGCGGGAAGTGAACAGTTCCGGGAAGAGCTGAATCGAATCGCACGGGAGCGTGGTTCTGAATTTCTTCAGTATTATGCCCAGAAAAAACTTCTCCAGCTGGATGAACTGCCGGCGCTACTGTCCATCGCCCAACAGCGCGGCGAGGAGTTACAGGGCCGCGATTGGAATAGCGATGACGACTTGATCATTGGGTTCGCCTGCAAACAGTTTGGCGATCAGGCCGTCCGGAAGCTTTTCGCGGAATCCGGAAGTCTCGCAGTGACCCGGTTTGCGGACGGGTGGCAGCACGCAGAAAGTCGGCCACCAGAATGTATGGAATCCTTTCCCGTCGACGACATCGCATCCCTCACCCTCGATGAAATTATGAGAACATCGCCTGTCGAGGGCGCTCAGGGATTTCGGCTGACTCGGTGGGGTGTACGTGCGAGTCTCCCGGAACTGAGCGCCATCGCCCGGAAGCTGATGAGGTCCGATGATCCGGTCGTCCTGAAAACGCTGCTTCGGGTCTTCGCGTCCCGACCTCTCCCCGAGATCGATCCTCGCATGATCGATCTCTGTCGCCATCCAGACGCGGAGTTGCGGGAGCGTGCCATACGTGCATTAGGGGAGAACAGGGATTCGAGGATTCGGGAGTTCGCTCTCGGCGAACTCGATCGAGGGACCGGGGGTGATCTCATCCGGTTACTTGTCAGAAATTTTCAGAGGGAGGACGAACATCGCATTTGCGATGGCTTGTCACTTCCTCATCATGAGGACGAACGGCATCGTGTGTTGAGTGACATTGTCGACCTCCTGGAACAAAACCCCGAATCGGCTTGTCTCCGTCTGGCCCTGGCGGTCTATGCCTCAACACCCTGTTCCGTCTGCCGAGCACACGTCGTCCAGCTGCTTCAAAAGCAGGGAGAGGTTCCGGATTGGCTCGCTGAGGAATTCCAGGATGACGTGTGGCACGATGCCTGAAGTCCAGACGCCAGAAGAGAGTTGCCTCAGGTCGCCTGCGTGAGCAGTTTCGCTCTGTCGGCTGCTCCCAGATGAAGGGAGTAGATCTGCGAGAAAACCACTCCGGGTTACGGAGTGGGCACATCCAGTCCGCTCGCCTCTCGAGATGAACCTCGATCCCCCTTCTGCTCACACAAAAGGGGGCGATAGAACCGGGATTACGCTGCCTACGGACGCGGTTACTTCCGGATCAGCTTTCGCAGTTTGTTGTTATTGCTGTCACCGATCAGAATCGAACCATCATCAAGTACGAAAACGCCATGCGGCCGGTTCAATTGGCATTTCAGCGGATCACCGTCCACGCCGTCCCCCGGCTTGCCGGTCCCCGCCAGGGTGTTGATGATGCCAGACTTGCGCTCGATGATCCGGATGCAGTGGTTCTCGGTGTCGCAAAGAAGAATGTTCCCCTCACGATCAAGAGCGACCCCCTTGGGGCCCGCCAGCGTCGCCAGCCGGGCATCCCCACCATCGCCGCTGTAACCTTTTTTGCCGGTTCCGGCGATGTGATGATAGCGGTCAGTTTTCAGATCGAGCCGATAAACGGCATTCCCTTCCCGCAGTACGACGATCACATTCCCTTCAGGATCAACAGCCAGGGTCCGCGGCCCGTTCAACGGGGTCCCCTCGCGAGATGCGTTTTCAGGAGTCGCCCCTTTGGCGCCGGTGCCTGCCCAGGTGGAGATCAGCTTCGACTCCAGGTCGACGCGGCGAATCCGGTTGTTGCGGATATCGCAGATCAGCACTCCGAGTGTCGGATGGAGCACGACAGAAATTGGCTGGCTGAACTTGGCCTTCGTCGCCGGGCCCCCATCGCCTTCGAATCCGACTTCCCCTGTTCCTGCCAGTGTCGAAATCTCACCGGTTTGACGATCAATCCGACGAACGGTCTGTCCGGTCATTGAGGAGACAAACCAGTTACCGTCAGCATCGAACCGCAACTCATGAGGCTGTCCGAGGAGAGCCTTTGTGGCGGGGCCCCCATCGCCAGCCTGCCCTTGCTGATTCGGTGTTCCTGCGACGGTGCTGATCAGTCCGGTCTTGGGATCGAGTCGACGGACCACGTGGCTCCCGTACTCGCAGAAGTAGATCGATCCGTCCGGTGCGGTCTCCATGCCAAACGGCTGGTCGAGCAGAGCCTGTGTGCCAGGTCCCCCATCTCCAGCGTGGCCGCGTTCCCCTGTTCCGGCCAGCGTGACGATCTCATCTCCGCGTGCTGTAGGCTCGGAAAGGGCCAGATTTGCGATGAGGCAAAAGCCGAGAGCGAGGCAGAGCCGGGACATGAGGGATTCCTATTCCGCACAGGGAGTAAATTCTAACGTGGCCACAACCTTCAATTCAGGTGTGTGTCGTCGAATATGACCAAGTCCGGGACACTTTTCAATTCGGGTGCGCCGATTTACAAAGCAGTTCCCGGCAACTCGACCGTGATTCCCCTCAGCAGCGAATCGACAGGCTCCAGAACTCCGTTAGACGGGACGTTTATGTCAACGACGAACTCCATGAGATTCGTGAGGATGCCAGGCACAGCATTCTTCCTGTTTTTTCTGGTTCTGGGACTGATTTGGGGGTTCTTTCTTTCGCCGCAGCCTGAACTCGATGCCGCGACGCGCCAGCGGGACTTGAGATTTCTCTACCTGATTCACATCCCCTACGCACTGGTCACCAGCCTTGTCATCTACCGGTGTCTGAAGACGGGAAAGTTCGCTACGCTGACTCTCGGCAAATTTCTTTTCACATGCCTCGCAGCGTTCATCACCGGGATCGTGCTTGTGCAGATCAGCTGACGAATGAAACAGATTTCACCTAACACGCTGTGGCCTCCATGCAACGATCCGGTTCCGATCAGGCTCAACCGCTACGCATCAGTAACATGGCGTTCGCGTGGGCGCGTATCGGTCTGGTAGTGGTATTTGTGCCGATTCTGACAGGGGTCGGAGCGTTGTTCTGTATCGATGAGCACGGAAACCGTTTCCTCGGCGTACTGTTGCTGCTGGGCTGCCTCCCGTTTCTCTGGGTGGCCTGCACCGTCCCCCTGTCGGTCGTGGTGGACGACAAGATTCAGGTCCGGACCCTGCTGAGCACACAAATCTATTTCGTGAGCGATGTGGTGGATGTCGTGGAGGGAGTCGAAAAGGTTCGCACCCTCACTCCCGGAACCGCATTGTTCGGTTGGCTCGGTCTGCAGTTCCCCACGGTCTACAAGACAGTCACACTGGTGTTTCGCGAAAAGCGGAAAGTCCGTTTTCAGGCATCACGGGAGGTGGCCAATCGGTTGCGAGAGCGGCTGCCACTTCTTATTCCGTCGCATGACGACCGTGAGAGCAATGCATGATGAATGAGAATGACCCCCTCCACTTCGATTCATTCCGGATTCGACTGCGACCGCTCCTGAGGTATCTCGGTGTGACGCTGGGAGTGGTTGCAAGCGCGCCGACCGTACTGGGAATCCTCTTCTTTCTGCTCAATCCGTCGGAGCTTGTGCGGGATCCGCTCAGCTTTCTGATGTGCGTAGCGATTGCCGCGCCGATCGTTTACGGGACCTTTCGCTGGGTCACCATTCAGGGAGTTGTGACCAGCGATTCCATTTTGATCCGAGGCTGGTTCAAGACTGTGGTCGTGGATCCCTCACGGATCATCTGGATTCGGAAGGTCAAGAAGCAGGTCAAACAAGAGCATCGGACGCGAAACGAATGGGAATACAGACTGTGCGATCAGAAAGGCCGGACGCTGGCGACAGTACCAGCCGCCATTCACGCCAGTCCAGGCTGGGAACAGTTCCTCCAGCTGATGCAACGACTCGCGTCAGTCAATCGGATTCGAGAGAACGTGACCGCTGCAGACGGCCATCTGCTGGATATTCCTGTCGACGAGTGGACCCTGCAGGATCTGGAAAAGTACGAACGTGAAAGCTGATGGGCACGTCTCGATCTCTTCCGAAGCTATCGTCCGGCACGCATCAGTTCGTGCATTCCGATTCCGATATAACTCGCGGCGGCGACGCTCAGGCCTAGGCAGATGCCCCCCCACAAGCGGGTCCGCTTGATCTGCCACCACATCACGATTCCGGAAACTCCCCAGAAAATCATGATCAGTGCCGTCGTGTCCGCGACCAGCACCCAGACCCAGCGCATGTTCATCTCATCTGCGGGATACCCGTGCACCATGTGCAGCCTCAGCAGAAACAAACGGAGGGAGATCGTCGATTGCCTGATGCCTCCCGGCAGTTCCCGCCCCGTCACCGAACCTGTCGTCGGGTTGTATGTCACACTCCAGTATCGATCATCTCCCCTCATGGAAAACGTGATCGGATTGAGTTGCACATCAGTCACTTCCAGGTGTTCGAGGTTCATCTTCTTCAGGACCACGGGAAGTCCCGCTTTCACAGCATCCACCGGAGACTGTTGCAGCATCAGGCCCTGATCAACAGCAAACGGTGCTTGTTCCGGTTGTTCCCGCAGGTCTCCTCCTGCGGAATGTTCCCCTCGGCTGCGGCTTCGCCGCTCCTGACCGGCGGTTTCCTGTTTATCAGTTGTCATCCGCGACGCCCCTCGTGACGGCTGAGGTCCCGCGGGCTGCGTGCCCGGTGGTGGCGGAGGAGCGCCCCGAATCATTCCGGCCCCGTTGGAATGCAGGACGACGCTGTAGCTCTTGCCTTCGGGGCCTGTGACGTTGGTGACAAATCCGCCTCGCCCAAAGACAATCGCTTCCCGGTTGACGAGCTCGTACGTCGTCGACCCGCGAGCGTTGATCAGCTCCACGACCTCATCCGCGATCTCGGCTGCTTTCGGAAGAGAAGCAATCTCGGTTCCCCGAGTCTCCCGAGCCTTGATCGGGATCATCTCATTGTCTGGAAAGACCGCCGGGTGGCTGAAGAGAAAGCCGGTCACACCATAGAGGAACACCCAGGGAGCCAGCAGCAGGCCGGCATAAAGATGCCCGCGCCGGAGGAGGTGCAACAGGTTCTTGACGAAAGGCAATCTTTTCCGGGGCGCATGAGAGCGACCAACTGCGTGCGAATTCCCGGACTGGAGTGCATCGAGCGGTGATGGTCCTTTGTCGCCCCCCGTGGTCCCAGAGGCCCGAGAGGCAGCAGCCTGTGCTTCGAGTTTGGCGGACGTGGGACTCATTCGACGCGACCTCAGAGGGGCAGGCAGATCATCTGAAACGGAAAATGGGATTCAAAATGCAGACTTTACGGCGCGGCTTCGGTCAGGGACTCGGTTCCCAGACGTTGCTCCGGGGGAAGCTCCCCGATGTCTGACGGGTTTCGCAGAAGGTGATCAATCGACAGCCCGCTGTGATAGGCGTGTCGCAGGAATGATTCGTTCGACGTATTCTCGAGCAACCGTCGCACCAGATAAGACATTCCCGGCAACAGTTCGCCGAAGGGAGTGTAGATGCGCACCCGGTGTCCCCGTTCGCTGAGCAGCTGCTGCATCTCGTCAGCCATGCCGTGCAGCATCTGGATTTCCCAGGCTGTGGAGGGGAGTTTGAGTTCTTCGGCCCAGGCGATGGCGTTGGAGAGACTCCGGAGATTGTGGGAAGCAATCGCCGGTCGCAGCCAGCGTGCGTTCTCCATGAGGAAACGGGTTTGCCGTTCGAAATTCTCATCGGACTGCCATTTTTCGCGATAGACGCGGCAGGGCCAGCCACGGTATTCCGCCTGAATCGTCTCCTGATCCCAGTACGCCCCTTTGACGAGACGAATCCAGACCGGTGTGCCGCGCTGCTGCACCCAGCTGAGGAGTTGCTGCAGGTCGTCGCCCGACTCGGGCATGTAGGCCTGAATCACAATGCCGACATTCGACCAGTCACAAAATTCTTCTTCGCTGCAAATCTCCTGGAAGATCTGCAAGGTGAGATCTTTGTACGAGGAGTGCTCCATATCGATGTGCACGTAGGCATCGACTTCCCGTGCAAGCCGGAACAGGGGGCGCAGCCGTTCCTTCACCCGCTGTGCCGTGCCTGTCGGGTCCATCGGGTTGAAGTGACTGGTGAGCGCCGACAGCTTGAGGGAAACATTGCAGCGGGGAATCCAGCGATCCCCATCATGGTCGAGGACCGGATCGTCGAGCCAGGGCTGGACCCGCGGAGCAATGTCCTGAATGACCTCCAGATAGGCTTGCTGGTAGGTTTCTGCTTCAGGTTCGCTGATCACCGCTTCCCCCAGCAGATCCAGCGTGAAGCACAAGCCGATCTTCCGGAGTCGGTCCACCGCTTCATAAATCTCGTCGGAGTTCGTGCCGGCAATAAACCGTTCGGCCATTTTCCGGGCATTCGTGCGGGCATTGAGGGCTAGCGCCTTCCCCAGCAGGGAATCGGGCTGGGCCACATCGAGTCCCATCCGTGCTGCCCACGGAAGATGCGAACGCACTTCGTCAAAGTACTCCTGCAGATGTCGGGTGACCGACTCGCTCGACTTCAGCATCGGCAGGACGTCGACGAAGCGGAACATCTGCACTTTGACCGACTCGTCCTGCATGGCCCACTCGAGAATATGGTCGAGCCACCAGCGACGTTCGAAGAGGGTCGGCTTACGGCGATCCAATTGGGCCCAGAGATCGCGGCCAATCGCCTGAGTTGCGGCTTCAACCCGGGCCTTGACGTCCGATGCGGCATCCTTGCGGGGAGAACGAGTCATTTGAAAAGTCTGTTGCCTGAATGAATCGAAGGGCGAAAGCCCGGTAAAATAAACTGTTTAACAAGCGACCGGGCCGCAGCTGCCCGAATCCTGACCAGTGCGGGAGACGGGCGAACGTCGTTAGTTGACCGCGGTCTCCTGCAGACGGTTGCGAGCCTGAGTCGTATAGACGTCAAACTCACGGCTATTGCCATACAGCCTGTTGATCGCCTGCCATTTTTCGCGGGCCTGAATTTTTTGGCCATCGACGTACAACTGGTCCGCCTGCTCCAGCTGACCTTTGATGAAAGCAGTACGATCCGTCTCGCCGCTGACTTCGCTGCGGATCTTGTCCGCCTGTCGCCGTGCGAGGTTCAGATAGGGTCGACTCTCTTCGCTCAGCGCGATGACTTTTGGAATGGCATCGTATTTCTCCAGCGAAGTCAGTCGATCGCCAAACTTGTCATATTGCTGCGCTTCGACAAACAGCCGCTCCGCTTCGGTTGCCGGAGGGCGATTGAAGCGGATATTCGTTTCAATATTTTTCTCGGCGCGATACATGCCGATCTGATCGAGCCACTTCTGCCCCTCATCGTGGTGCACCCCCCTCGGATAGCGGGCGACCATCTTTTTCAGATCGTCCTCCGCGTTGATCCACTCCGAAGGATTTTCGCTCTGCATGTACCGGCTCGCCTTGCCGTACAGGGTCTCTTCACTTCGGCTCTTGAGGACGAAGTAAGTTGTTCCCCCCAGAACGACCGCGAGACAGGTGGCGAGAAACCAGCCCTGTTCGAAGAACGGAACCGGTCCGGCGGTCGTTGATTTCTTCTTCTTTTTCTTCTTCTGAACGGTCGTCTGCCCCATGTAGGCCTGCGTCAGATCACCACCCGCGGCAGCGGCTGCGGTGACCCGGGCAGCCTGCTCGGCTGCCTCCTGTTTAATCTCTTCCAGGACCACCTGCACCGCCAGTGCGTCGAAGGGGCGATCGTCGGGCGATTTGGAAAGCAGGTCGTCGATCAGCCTTGAAAATCGCAACGGCACCAGCTGATTGAAATCTCGCACCGAGGGCGGCGCCTCGTCCACATGCTTGAAGAGGAGTTCCGCCTGTGTCTCGGAGATGAAGGGGACGCGGCCGGTGATCATTTCGAATAACACGCAGCCGAGTGCGTACAGGTCGGTCCGTCGATTGATCGGATACTTCCCGGTGATCTGCTCAGGCGCCATGTACGCCATCGTGCCGACCGTTTTGCCCGCCTGTGTCAATGCGGTCGCCTGTGTGTCCCGGGCAATCCCGAAGTCACTGAGCTTCAAGGTCCCATCGCGGCTGACGAGGAGATTGCCGGGCTTCAGATCGCGGTGGATGATCCCGGCGTTGTGGGCGTACTCCAGCGCCTTCGCAATCTGCAGTCCATACTCCAGTGCCAACTCCCAGGGTATTTTTCCCTCGGCGCGCACAATCTGGTCGAGCGAGCCCCCTTCGACCAGTTCCATCGCATAAAACCGCTGCGTCCGGTTCGACCCTGCTCCATAATACTTGATGATGTTCGGATGCTGCAGCTTCTTGAGGATCTCGGTTTCGCGAACGAACCGCTGATTGACTCCGTCATTCGCCGTCAGGTCGGGAGCGAGCACCTTGACGGCGCACTTCATGCCGTTCTTTTCGTAGGTCGCCAGATAGACGATTCCCATCCCCCCCACGCCGAGTTCGCGTTCGAGAACGAATGGACCAATTTTTCGCAGCTTTTCCGGTTCGGCAGCCATGCGTTCGATAATGACGGGAAGCTGGAGTCTTGCGAAGGGGTGACCGGCAACAGATTGGCAGTTTCGCCGATTCCTCGACAACCCGCAATCGGAACGGGCATGCCGCCTGATCCGATTTGGCGGGTCACCCATCTGCCTCCGTGGTCCAGTTGGGGCTGGGGGCTTCAAACGCGACAAATTCGTCTGTTGTCGGGTGCCGGAAGCGGATCTTTGCAGCATGCAGGCACATCACCGCACCGGGAGCCTGTGTCTGTTCGTCGCCGAGTTGCTGATTCGGCAGGTACAGCGGGTCGCCGCAAACCGGAAAGCCGAGATGCCAGGCATGAATCCGGATCTGGTTTGTCCGGCCCGTTTCGGGAAAGGCTCGCAACAGGGTGCTGCCATCGTCAAACCGATCAAGCACCTGAAATCGCGTCCGCGAAGGAAGTCCGTCTTCGACAACTTTCCGGCCCCCGCAGTTGGTCGATTCGCGCGAGATGGGAGCCTCGCAGAGAATCTCTTGCCAGGGAACCTGTCCCTGCACACGAACGAGGTATTCTTTCTCTACCTCTCCGGCGTGAAAGATGGCCTGCATGGCTGCGGAGACGGTGCGGGTCTTGCTGAAAATCACCACACCGGTGGTGTTGGCATCGAGCCGGTGCGCCGGCCGCAATTTCAGTGGACGATAGGCGGCGTTGAGAATCCACTGCAACGAGTTGCGGTTGAATCGACCGCAGGGATGCAGAGGGAGTGGAGCCGGTTTGCTCACGACCACCAGCGCCTGATCTTCGTGCAGGATCTCAATGTCGGGGTTGATGTCCGGCTCTGTTGTCGACGGCTCGAGATGTGCAAACTGCTCCCCCTCCCGCACGATCCGGTCTCCGGGGACCGGCTTCCCTCCCTGATGAATCCGTCCCAGATCACATTCTGTCCGCCAGTAGTCATCCCCCAAATGCGGATGCACCTGTCGAACAAAATCGAATAACGACAAACCGGAAAACTTCTGCGGAACGTTGAGCGGGCGGGCGTTGTCGTAGGCGACGCTGCCGGGTAGCGGTGTCGTTACCTCGCGAATCCGTTGCCGGCGCGCCTGTAGCAAGGCGACCTGCTTCTGTTCGGGTGTCTGATGACAATGCGGGCAGGCGTGCGGCGGATCGTACAGCGGGGACTGCTGATCTTCGATTGAAAGGGGCTGCAGGCAGGCGTAGCACTGTTTGGTGTCAGTCTCTTTGAGTTGCGGATCGAGGGCGACTCGCTTGTCGAATACAAAGCACTCCCCCCGATAGTGCGCTCCTCCCACGTCTTCAAAATACTTGAGGATGCCGCCATGCAGCTGGTAAACGTGTTCGAAGCCGGCCTGTTCCAGGTAGGGTCCCGCTTTTTCACAGCGGATTCCCCCCGTGCAGAACATGACGACAGGACGCTTCCGCAGTTCCTCCGGCAGTCGCTCCACCGCTTCCGGCAGATCCCGGAAATGGTCGACGTCAATCGGAATGGCATTCTCAAACGTGCCGACGGCGACCTCGTAATTATTGCGAACATCCAGCAGCGTGACGTCCTTGCCGGACGAGAGCCACGATTCCAGCTCGTGCGGCGTAATACGGGCCGATGTCGCCTGGCGGGGATCAATTCCAGGAATGCCGAACGCGATGGTCTCTTCCTTGATTTTGACCAGCATCCGTTCAAATGGCTGTGAGTCGCTGAAGCTTTCCTTGACTTCCAGATCGGCGAGCAGCTCGTCGCTCCGCAACAGTTCAACCAGTTCATCGATCGCGTTTCGCTCACCCGCGAGGAAGAGATTGATCCCTTCGGGAGCCAAAAGAATGGTCCCCTTCAGATGCCGTTCCCGGCAAAACTGCCGCAGTTGCTGTCGACGCGTTTCCAGATTGTTCAGACTGACGAACTTGTAAGCCGCAATATTCACAAAAGGCAATTGAGAAACGAAAGAAGTCATATCTAATCTGGTTACGGAAGAGGCTGCGATCCGAGAAAAATGTCCGCCGCAAGAAGCGGAAACCGGAAATCAATCGCGTATCATAGCGTCGCCGGCGATTCTGTCAGTCATCGAAACACCGACCAATTCAGGAGAAAATGCATGGGTGCCTACCCGGATGCAGGTCCCGCCCGTCAGCCCGACTATGAGATTCATGACCTGATCCTCAAACGCTGGTCGCCGCGGGCACTTTCAGGTGAGAAGATCTCCGAAAAACAGCTGCTGCAGCTGTTTGAGGCCGCCCGCTGGGCCCCCTCCTCGTACAACGAACAGGAATGGCGGTTCCTGTATGCACATCGTGACACCCCTCACTGGAAGGTATTCTTCGACCTGCTGGTCGAGGGGAATCAGCTCTGGTGCCGAAACGCGGGGGTCCTGGTGGTGGTCCTTTCAAAAAAGACGTTCGCCCGCAACGGCAAGCCGAACCGCAACCACTCCATGGATTCCGGACTGGCGGTTCAGAATCTCATGCTGCAGGCGGCGGCCCTGGATCTGGTGACGCACGGCATGTCAGGATTCGATCCCGAAAAGGCACGTGTCGATCTGAAAGTCCCGGAGGATTTTCAGGTCGAGTGCATGATGGCGATCGGCGTTCCGGGAAAGGTGGAGGACCTCCCTCCGGAGCTGCAGTCACGGGAAGCTCCCAGTAGCCGAAAGGCCATACAGGAATTTGCGAGGGAAGGAGAGTTTTCGTTCTGAAAGAACGTCGTAGCGACGGCCCCGTCACTCCTCAACGTGAGCAGTCCTTACCTTAGGAAAAAACAAAAGAGCCGGTGCGTGACCGGCTCTTGACTCTGCAGAAGGGGGAGCGGTAATCAGCTGCCGGTAGCCTTTGTTTCCTTTTTCTTCTCGAAACCCTTTTCAAAGGGGGCCTTGCCGTAGACGAGCTTCAGACGCTCTTCCTTGCTCGCCTTCTCGTACTTGCTCAGGCAGTTCTTGCAGCAGAACCCGATTTCTTTTTTCTCCCCCGCGGTTTCGGCAATCGGCTTGCCTGAGAACGGGCAGGCCTTGGCCACGTACTGGCCGGTCAGGACCAACTGCTCATTGGCCTTTTCGGTGAACTTCTCCGTGTTCGCCGCGAATCCTTTCGGACAGTTCGGACAACAGAAGTAGACCTTCCCGTCAAGATACTTGGCCGAGTGCTCCGAGACGACGGGCTTCCCGGAAACGGGGCATTTGATATCGTCCAGCTTCGCGGCATCCGCAGCGACGCTCACAGCGGCCATCAGCCCCAACAAACCAGCCAACGAAAAGAAACGTGGCATCGAGATTTCCTTTGAATACGAGATCATGTTGGGCGTTCACTCACACATTCGGCATCATAACGGAAGGGGGAGCGAAACGGGAATGCGGATTCCGGAACTGATGGTCGTCGCTCATCGTTTCCTGAAAACTCCCGTCGGCGATGGACTTCCACCAGGGGATGATGGCGGGAAGATTCTGGACGCTCTCCCCGCGGTCCTCTGGTGACTGATTTCACACCACAACTGCCTCGGAAAGTGGGGGATCCAAGCCACCTCAGCAGGGCCGCTTCAGAATCCTCCTGTTGCGGTGTCCGTCGATTATAGATCATCGTGCAGTGAATACATAGAGTATTGCCCGCGTTCCAGATGACTCCTTACGAATCCCCTTCACGGAGAGCAGCGATGCCGCTGAACCGGTTTCACACGACCCTTGCGAGCTGTCTTCTGCTGCTTCTGTGGGGAGAAATAGCGCGCAGCGAAGTTCCCGAACCATCGATAAGTCTTGCCTTTCCGGGCGCCGAAGGCTGGGGAGCAAGCACCCGGGGCGGGCGAGGGGGGCGAGTACTGAAAGTCACGAACCTCAACAGCTCTGGTCCGGGAAGCCTGGCCGAAGCCTGTGCGGCAGCGGGGCCCCGAATTGTCGTCTTCGAAGTCAGTGGCGTCATTCGCGGACTCATCCGGATTCCCGAACCGTATCTCACGATTGCGGGGCAGACCGCGCCCGGAGCGGGAATCACGATCGAAGGAATGATTTCCTCTTACGATCATGGAGTTCACGATATCCTCATCCGCCATCTCCGAATCAGACGTCCCCGCGATTACGGCAGTGGCGGAGACTGTGTGCAGCTTGCCGGCCTGGGACCTCGGAAAACGGGGACCCATCACATCCTGCTCGATCATCTCTCCCTCAGCTGGGGGAATGATGAAATCATTGACCTGTACCACGCCCACGATGCAACAGTGCAATGGTGCACCATTGAGGAATCCGATGACCAGGGACACAACAAGGGAGCGCATAACTTCGGTCTCATTTCCGCCGCCGAAGACTCCGGAGCCATCACATTGCATCACAACCTGTGGGCTCATCAGTCCCGTCGGGTCCCCTGTCTGGTCCCCTATCGGGAAAATGCGGCGGGGGATTTCTGTAACAACGTTATCTACAACTGCCGGGGAGGCTATTCGGACGACGGACACGGCGGGCGGGCTCGCAGCCCGGTGGCCCTGCACCAGAACTACTACCGTCGCGGACCGCAGACACTCGCGAGAATGTATCCATTCGCTCTCTCGCCCGAGATGTCCTACTTCGTCAGCGGAAATTTTTTCGAAGACTGGGGAGAGCAAGGGCATCCCCGCCACTGGCGATCGGATGGACAGGCGGGGGCGGCCCCCCGCTGGATCCAGTTTAACAACAACGGGAAGGAGATTGCCGAACTCCCATCGCTGCCGCCCGTGGAGCTCACCACTCCCCAACAAGCTTACGAAATGGTTCTGCAACGTGCAGGTTGCTGGCCCCGGGACCGGGTTACAACGCGAACGATCGATGAGGTACGGAATCAATCGGGGGCATGGGGACGCAATGCCCCGCTCGAATTGTCGACCGACTGGTATCTCTCCGGACTGACAACGCGTGTCCCTGCAGCCGACCGCGACGGAGATGGCATCCCTGATGAATGGGAAGCGGCACATGGCCTGAACGCCGATGATCCTGAGGATGCTAACCGAATCACCCCGGCGGGTGCCTCGGTCAACGACCGACATCGCGGCTACCCCTACATCGAGTTCTACCTCAACGAACTGGCTGACCAGCTGGTCCCGCGATAAAAATGGATCACCGCGGCCTCCAATCTCACGTACCGTAACGACCGCAGTCGGTGCGTCGAAGCCACCGCGCGGGTGCTGGTCGACGCTCTTCGGCGTGAGCCTGAGACCGATAGGACTCCGTCCTTTCATCAGTGCCAACCACGGCCTTCAAGCTTCAAGGAGAGCTCGGATGGCTCCGCTTGATGATCTGATAAGCGTTTACCGGTTTACTGGTTCGGTGAATTTCCGCTATGGTCAGAGCCTTTCGTCTTCCCCGGAATGGTTTCAGCTGAGTCTTCTTCATGTCTGAGCTACTTTATCAATGCATGACAAAAGCCACGAGAGTGCGTAGCGGTCAGCTTACTTATGGTCTGCACTGGGCGTTGTCGCGCAGGGCATTCCTCAAGATCTTTGAAGACCGATTGGAATGTGGGAATTGGCGAATCCCGTACAGCGACATCCGAAAAGCGGTACTCTGCTCTTTACGGACAATTTTCTTTCGAGTCCCCGGATATATCTTAACAATCGAGACGGACGAACGAATTTATCATTTCGGCTTGAACGGATGGGGGCAGTTCTGGCTGGGAGATCTTCCTTTTCCGGTCAAACGCGAGAGCGGAAAACCGCAACTCTCATGGTTCAGCATCGTTGTGCGGCTGATCCTGCTGGGCGCCATCGTCTTTAATCTCTGGCAGTGGATTTCTTCCCGCACTTCGCCCCCGTGAGCGAGGCATCAAGCGGATTGAACGCCGCTTGAGCCTGCGATCAACCAGTCATATCGGGTGAAGCGCCATGCCGGATCGACTCCCGGTAGTCCTTCGGAGTCATTCCCATGTGCTGCACAAAGACGCGGCTGAAATACCGACTGGCGGAGAAGCCCGTGGACATCGCAACGTTCTTGATCGAAATGTTGGTCTGGGCCAGCAATCGCTTGGCCTCATCGAGTCTGAGCCGCACAACCTCTTCTTTGGCAGTCCGCCCCAGCAGGGCCTGAATCCGGCGGTTGAAGGTTCGTTGTCCCATCCCCCCGGCGCGGGCGACAGCGGCCATCCGGAGATTTTCAAACGCATGTTCCCGCATATAGTTGAGCGATGCCAGCATCTGCGGATCATCCACCGCGAGACGGTCTGTCGACTGACGCGGGACGACTCCACTGACGGGAACCAGGATCGTCTGGGAGGTTCTACGGCCGGTCTCCATCATGTCTTCGAGGAGCTCAGCGGCTTCATAACCAATCCGCTCGACGTTCGTATCCACACTCGACAGAGAAGGGTTCGAGAGCCCGCACAGAAATTCGTCGTTGTCGACCCCCAGCACCGACACCTGGTCCGGCACGTGCAGATTCGCCCGGCGACAGGCGTCGAGGACTTGCAGGCCACGATCATCATGGCAGGCCATGACCGCGATCGGAGTCTGCAACTGACGGACCCAACGCGTCAAGTCTTCCTGCTCCTGATCCCATGACACCGGCTGACGTCGATGAACCGCAGGAGCGTACACCTGGCAGGTCATCCCCAATTCTTCGACCGCATGGACAAACAGGTCGGCCCGATAGTCCATCCAGCGGTCCCGGCCACGTGCGTATCCGCAGAATGCGAACTGCGTGAACCCCCGATCCAACAGGTGACTTAACGCAACGTTCGTCAGTGTTTTGTTGTCGATTCCCACCGCGGGAAGTTCCAGATTTGGAACGCCGAATTTCAAATCCACCGCGGGCAGCCCTGTCTTCTGCACCAGATTCGCCATGCGGGCATCTTCGATGCGGACCAGAATGCCGTCCCCTTTCCAGGTCTTCAGCCAGCTGGGGGCCGGATCGACCAGGCCGCGCGGCTGAAAGTAGGTCGTCCAGGGGCCGTGATCATGTTGATACTGGATAATTCCTCGCAGCAGGCCGCGGCCGTGTTCGCGGGAGGCTTCGATCAGGAGGGCAACTCTCCGAAGACGGGACATATACATCTTCTCGCAGTTCGATGGCCCAGAGGTGTCCAAAAAATGCACCACATTGTCACATTTATGGCCTACAACGCACAAGGGCCAGAGATAGAATCGACCCCAGATCCAGAGTTCTCACCCGCCTGAACCTTATCGACCTGAACATTATCGAGACGAGCGCAAGGGGGTGGGAAAAATCTCCACACAACGAACTCGTCAACATTGATATTTGGAGTCCTCCCAAAAGTGTTTGCGTTTTCCGACAGGAAGTCCTGCTGTCGGACGGCGAATCCAGAATGCGTCTTGTTCAATATTGCGCTCGCAGATTCTCTTTGTCACATCTTTCATTTTCCGAGGATTTGTCATGTCGTGTTCTGTTGACTCTCAGTTCACTCTGCGAAGAAATTGGCGGCAATCTTCCCTGAGGACGTTGGGCTTCACGCTGATTGAGCTGCTGGTCGTGATCGCCATTATTGCCGTGCTGATCGCTTTGCTGCTGCCGGCCGTGCAGCAGGCCCGCGAGGCAGCCCGGCGAACCCAATGTCGCAACCACCTGAAGCAGATCGGGCTGGCCCTGCACAATTATCACGATGCGCATAACACCTTCACTCCGCTGGGAGTCGCCGATACCCGCGGAAGCTTCTACAACACCTGGGTCGCCCTGTTGCTCCCGTATGTCGATCAATCGGGGCTGTACAATCAATCCGACTTTTCGGTGCAGGCCTGGCAGGCGGCCAACGCCAAGGCAAAAGCCCTGCGAGAATCGAAGCTGTCCTACATGACTTGCCCCACTGATGGGGATACCGATCTGGCGGAATTCCTCGGTTCGTATTTCTCCAAAGGGAATTACATCGCCAACGCCGGTCCGGGCCCCGGAGCTGTCGACGAGTCGGTCAACTTCTGGTCACTCCCGGTGGCTTACCGTTCTGGAAAGCCGGGGGCTCCGTTCACGCTGAGTGCCAATCGTAACATCCGCGACTTTACCGACGGCACCTCAAACATCGTCATGGTCTCGGAAATCATCCGCGTCAATGGAAATGATTTCCGTGGTGCACTCTTCCGCCTGCCGGAGTTCTGCTACTACAACCATGACCGGTCTCCCAACACGTCGACCCCGGACGAAATCCGCGGTACGCCTTACAGCATGTGCGTCTCGACCGCCGAAGCTCCCTGCGTCGGGACATTCACCGGATGGCAGGACAGTGCCAAGCTCGCTGTGATCTCGGCACGCAGCAAGCACGTCGGTGGCGTGACTGCCCTGCTCGCTGATGGTTCGGTACGGTTTGTTTCCCAAAACCTGAATCTTGAGATCTGGCAGAATCTCGGAACCATCGACGACGGGAAAACGATTGGGGAATACTAAGGAAAGTGATTCGGGGACAGACTGGAACCAGTCCCCGTCGCACAGCCTGAAATGCTGGTTTCAGCCTGAAAACCTTGATTCCATCTTCCGGGAGCAGATTGTCCAACATGCCACGCACGTCCTTTGTGATTCTTTTTCTCCTGACCTGGGGAGCCGTAGGCTGCAGCAATTCCACGAACGAGTTTCAGACGTTTCCCGTCAGCGGCACGGTGCAGGCTGATGGAGCTCCCATCAAAACGGGGACAATCAATTTTTCTCCGAGTCCCGGAACGAATGGTGCTTCGGCAGGAGCCGAGATTCGCGAGGGAAAGTACGAAATCCCTGCCACGGCCGGCCTGAGGCCGGGTGTCTATCAGGTACAGATCCGAGCGATGCGCGGAACAGGGGAGATGGTCCATCCCGGCATGGGAGCCCCTCCCAATGAACGGATGGAACGAACCGAGCAGTTCATTCCCCGGAAGTACAACACGAACACGACACTCACGACCGAGATCCAGCCCAGGCCCAACGAGAACGTCAACTTCGAATTAGCGATTGGAAAGAAAGCCGATTCCAAGTGACCCGCAGACTTGATGTCTTCGGGTTGAACCTGATCGCCCCCGCGGCCAGGTTCACCTTGTCCACAGTCGATGTACCCTCTCTTTGACTGAAATCAGCACCGGTGACGCCCCATGATATACCGACCAGCGATTCATCTCGCGTTTCTGTTCGCGTTGACTCCAGCGCTGATCGCTGGAGAAGCCGCTCCCCAGACGCGTGTTTATAAAAACACGCTGACCCCCATTAAAAATGCGGCTCCGCTGATGGCGGACTACCCGCATTTCATTCAACCGATTCAGGACTTCTATCGATTTGAAGGCCCCCCCTTAATTGAGGATGCCGAGGCCACCATCGATGTCCGCGCCTGGAGATACAGCCATAACGCCCGGGGGATTGTGGAAATTCCGAACCGTCTCGATGGCAAGAAGACAGCCATTATCATGGTTCATCCCTGGGGAGTGGATGATGGACAAGGATGGAAGACACCCGAACCGAATGGGGTGGCTCTGTTTTGCACACCTGAAAAAAACGCAATGGGCCTGCGGCACGCGACGGAAGTGGTGCAACCCTTTATCGCCCGCTGTCGCGATGACGTGGGACTGGTGCTCTTCAGCATGAGGGGCGATCCCGATGACGTGCGGATGCAGCTGTACCGTTCGATCGAAAGAACTCCAACTTCGGAGGAACGTCAGGCCGCGCAGAAGAAGCTGACAGAGATGCTCACAAGCTTCGACTATCACGCGAAACCGCTGCCGACGGAGTTCACAATCTCGCTGAAGAGCCCGCTGCAGGACCACATCAAGCTCTTCCCGACAATTGACTCCGGGCCACATTACAACTGTGAAGGTTTCTGGCAGCTGCCGATTCCAGTGATGAAGCCGATCAAGGTTCATGACAACGACGTTGTCTTCTACGACAATCAGGGCTATCCCGCTCTCAAGCAATTCCTCAGTAAGCAAGGGATTGAACATATCCTCCTGTGTGGGTACGCCACGGACCTGTGCGTGTGTGCGACCACCGCGGGATACCGCAATCTGAAAAATGATTTCAACGTCTTTCTGGTCGGGGATGCGACGCAGGCGTCCTGCCCTGCGAACAGCTCGGCGGTCTATTCGACAAACCAGGCAATCTCGCAGGCCTCGATGGAACTGTTTATCACGCAGGCGAGCTGGGTGAAGAACTAGAGTGTTTTGCTTTTCCTGCTCTCGTTGATCACGCGTTCTGTGTGACGAAATGCACACAGGCGCGCGGCGAGCCCAGTGCAATCAGAGATCAACGTCTCTCGTGGAAAGCGCTCGTCCCGTTCCCTTCGCGCGCGGTTGTCGACTCGTGCCGTCTGACTTCCGCGCTGCGAAGAGGGAGAGATCGGAATTCGCGTGTAAAAACGACAGCCGCGCCAGGAGAAATTATCACTCGCATGAAGGTCCCGCCCGTGGAAATGACTCGTCGAACGCTGCTCGGAGCGATGGTCACATCGCTGGCGATGCGTCCGCTCACCGGCTGGGGAGCCGATGCGCCGCGCACAAGATCACCGATCATCGACTGCCACGTGCATCTCAAGCATGGGGACATCGCTGGAACGGAGTGGCAGGCGGGCCAGATCGTTGAATTGCTGGATCAGACTGGAATCGACAAAGCGATCGTCTTCGCAATGAAAACCACGACCGCCCGCTCGATCGAAATGGCTGCTGCTGCGGTGAAAGAATATCCCGATCGACTGATTCCCTTTCTGTATGGGCTTCCCAGTTATGAAGGTCCGGTTCTGCAGCAGGTGGAACAGGCGGTGACCGAGCAGGGATTTCGAGGAATCAAAATTCATGTTGGGGAGTGCTCACTGGCTGAGTACATCATCGATCCACTCTTGCGACTGGCCGGGACCTTTCCCATCCCCTGCCTGATTGATGTGTCGGGGAACTCGACCACTGCGGCACGCATGGCCAGATCGTTCCCGAATACGCCGTTGTGGTTTGCCCACATGGGTAAATACAACTCGACGAACGCCACCCAGATCGACGAGTTCATCCGGGTGGCCAAAGATCATGACAATGTCTGGCTTGATCTGAGTGCAGTCGGATTACCTGAAAAAATCGAAGAAGCTGCGGACCTCCTCGGTGCCGAACGTCTGCTCTGGGGAACCGATGGGCCGTACAAACATCCGACAACGGTCGAGTACGTCCAGAGTGAAATGAACAAAGTTCTGAAGTCGAAGCTGTCGCAATCCCAGCAGGATTTGATCCTGGGAGGAAACGTCAGGCGACTCCTGAACATGACGTAGAAAATAAACGCTCCGCGTCGAACGTCGATTCGTTGAGTGATGTCAACAACTGAGATTGCCGCCAACGCCCGGTGCTCGATCCCCACGGCACCGATCCGGCTCCCACCTGTTTGCCGGACATGGTGCCTGACTCACTGTCTCGCCTGGAAAGGATCGTCTTGAATCCGCCTTTCAAAGATCAGCATACATTGGAGTCGCTCTCCGTCAGCCGACGTTCATTGCTGAAGACCGCATTTGCCTCCGGTGCAATCGCCGTCACGCAGAGCGTGAGTGCGGCTGAAAAGAAATCTGCTGCGACGGTCGGGCCTCAGATCTGGGATGGTCACGTCCATCTCTCGGCCTTCGAAGGTAGCTCTCCGGAAGCCAAGACCGATTCCATGCTGGAATACGCCGACCGCATGGGGATTGCCCGACTGATTACGTTCATGGGGTGGCCCTGGTCGTACCGACCGACACCCGATGGAATTCGCAGCGAGAACGATCAGGTTCTGCAGGCACTGAAGCATGCTCCGGACCGTCTGCTCGGATACGTATATCTCAATCCTGCCGATCCCAGCGGCAGTCTTTCCGAGCTGCGACGCTGCGTGGAAGATGGGCCGATGGTCGGAATCAAACTGTGGGTGGCCGAACGCTGCCATCAGTCGCTGCTCGATCCCATTCTGGAACAGGCGACGAAACTTCAGGCAGTCGTTTATCAGCACACCTGGATGAAGACGACAGGGAATCTGGAGGGAGAGTCGACGCCGCTCGACGTGGTGGAACTGGGACGTCGCCATCCCGAAAGCCGGTTGATCTGCGGACATTCCGGAGGCAACTGGGAGCTGGGATTGCGGGTGATGAAGCAGGCCACCCCCAACGTCATGTTTGAAATCGCGGGGGGTGACCCGACCGCAGGCATCACCGAGCGGGCTGTGCAGACCCTGGGGGCGCAGCGGCTCATTTACGGAAGTGACGGCGCCGCCCGCAGTCTCGCGACGCAACTCGCGAAGATCACCGGTGCCGACATCAGCGAACAGGACAAAGCCCTGATTCTGGGAGGCAACCTGCAATCGCTGCTGCAACCGATTCTGAAGACGAAGGGAGTGGTGATCCAATGAGTGTCGACCGATTCCCCAAGTTGCCGCGGCTGATTGACGTCAATGTTTCGGTGTCCCGCTGGCCGTTCCGGCGACTGCCTCACGATGAGACGCCGCGACTGGTCGAAAAGCTGCACGAGCAGCAGGTCACGTGCGCTCTGACCAGCAGCTTCGATGCTCTCCTGCACCGTGATCTGGCTGCGGTCAATGAACGGCTGGTAGAAGATTGTGACAAACTTGGCCAAGGGATACTGACTCCGGTCGGAGCGGTGAATCTCTCGCTCCCCGGCTGGGAGTCCGATGTCGAGTTCTGTGCGCAAACCCCTTCAGTGGTCGGTGTCCGAATCTTTCCTGGAGTCCATGACAATGTCTTTAACGACGGTCGATTCGCCGCCCTCTGTCAACAGTGTGCAGACAGGCAACTGATCCTCCAGATTGTCGTCGGCACGGAAGATCCGCGGACCGAGCACCCGAAGTTTCGCTCGGAGCCAGTCAATCTAAAGGCTGCCGTCACGACATTGCAGGACTATTCCAAGCTGCCGGTCATGCTGTTGAATCCCGGTCGCGACATTTCGCCGCCGGTGGCAGCACAGCTGGCGAAGAAAGCGAACCTGTACTTCGATCTGGGGATGGTGGAATACACGGGTGGCATCGCGCGATACCTCGAGCACCTGCCTCCCGACCGGCTCCTGTTTGGATCCTATTTCCCGTTTTTCTATTTCGAATCCGCTTCACTGAAGCTCCACGAAAATGAAGGTGCTGTGGGCTCCCACATCATCGAACAGATCGCATTCCGTAACGCCGAACGACTGCTGACAGAGAGAACATGAAGCCCACCTCGCTGCTGCTCGCCTCATCAATCTGGCTGTGCCTGTTCACGTGTCTCCATGCGGAGGCCCCCCTGCCGGTGCTTCCCGCGACAGAGCCGGATAAGGCCCTTTCGACCATTCAACTCCAGGATGGCTTTCGCGCTGAGCTGATTGCCGCCGAACCGCTGGTGACCGATCCGGTCGATATCGCCTACGACGAGAATGGCCGCGCTTACGTCGTGGAGATGAACGACTATCCGTACGTCAATCCACAGGACGATGAGCCGTGGGTGATGCAGAAATCTGCCCCCATCGGTCGCATCCGCCTGCTGGAAGATGTCGACGGGGACGGCGTGTTCGACCGATCCACCATCTTCGCCGACGAGCTCTCCTGGCCGGCTGGTATCACCTGTTGGAAGGGGGGAGTGTATGTCGCAGCCACACCCGACCTGCTCTATCTCAAGGACACTGATGGAGATGGCAAGGCAGATGAGAAGCGGGTCGTGTTCGAAGGCTTCCGGAAGTACAACGTTCAGGCCATCATGAACAATCCGGAATGGGGACTTGATCACCGGATCTACGTGGCCGGTTCCAGCAATGGAGGATCGGTTTACAATCCGGAGGCCGCCAGCGCACCGATCGAACTTGGGCGGAACGACTTTTCGTTTGACCCGACGGAAGAGAGACTCGAGATCCATAGCGGAGCCGGTCGCTTCGGAAATACCGTCGACGACTGGGGCAACCGTTTTCTGACGGATATTCGAAATCCGGTGCAGCACGTGCTGTTTCCCAGCCGCTATGCCGCGCGGAATAGCCATCTGCCGCTGACTTCGACCATTGCCGACGTGGCTGAATCCGGCGACTCGGTCGAAGTCTTTCGCGTCAGCCCCCCCGAGTCGTGGCGTGTGATTCACGCCGATCGAGTCTCCCGTGCCGCTCCCCCGTCGCTCGTCGACACTGCCGCCGCCACCGGATATGTGACATCGGCCAGCGGAGTGACGATTTACCGGGGAGCCGCTTACCCGAAGGAGTATCAGGGCAATGCCTTTGTGGGTGAAGTTGCCGGGAACCTGGTGATCCGCTACGTCCTGGAACCGAACGGGGCCACGTTCACTGGACGACGTCCTGATGTACAGGCGGACTTCATGGCGTCGACCGACAACTGGTTCCGCGCGGTGAATTTTGCCAATGCTCCTGACGGCACGTTGCACGTGCTCGACATGTATCGTCAAACGATTGAGCACCCGTGGTCGCTTCCCGAAGACCTGAAGAAGCGGCTCGACCTCACGAACGGTCGTGACCGTGGCAGGATTTACCGGCTGGTCCCTCCGGCATACGCCGAGGGATTTGTTCCTCCGCCGCAGCCAAAGCTCGGATCGGCCACGACTGAAGAACTCGTCGGCCATCTGGAGAATCCCAACGGCTGGTGGCGCGATACCGCTCATCGCCTGCTCTTCGAACGACAGGACGCCAGCGCAGTTCCCGGACTGCGGAAAATGCTGAAAGAGAGCGACCTTGCCCAGGCTCGTCTCCATGCCCTGTGGTCACTCCAGGGACTGCAGGCCCTGACCGATGACGACCTCGTCATCGCCTTGCAGGATGCGGAACCGCGAGTGCAGGCCCATGCCGTTCGACTCGCCGAGAAATCGTTTGCAACGAACGAATCCCTTCTGGATACAGTGATCGCGCTGGCGAAGTCGGACTCGGTGCCACTCCGCTTTCAGGTCGCCCTGTCACTGGGTGAGGCCAATCCCACAAAGGTCGCAGCCACATTGGTCAGCCTCCTGATGCAAGATGGTGCGGATCCGTGGATGTGCTCAGCTGTCCTGTCATCGATGAAAGGACAGGAGCCGAAGCTTCTCCTGCGGCTGTTGGCCAACCCGGAGTTCTTGAAAACCAAATCGGGACAGGCCATCTCCCTGCAGATTGCGACGACGGTAGGAGCCAGCTCAACTCCGGCACAGATCCAGGAAATTCTCGATCAACTTGCCGAAGTGAATGACGCGGCCCACTTCCAGAAAGCACTGGCCGCGAGACTGGGAGCCGGCTTGAAGCGTCGACGCATCACGCTGGAATCGCTCGCGACCTCAGAAGGTTCCACCGGTGTCCAGTTCCTCGCAAAGCTGCTGGAGACGACCCGGACCCAGGCTCAGGACTCGGCGCTCGATCCTCAGGACCGCGTCTCGGCAATGGCAATGCTGGAGTTCGTGAATATCGACACGGCCCTGAACACGCTGGAGCCGTTGCTCAGCCCCCGGATTCCGGCCGCTGTGCAGCAGAGCGCGATTCGCATCCTCGGGACCTTTGGTGATGAGCAGATTCCGAAGCTGCTCATCGAACGGTATCGCTCCATGACCTCGGGGCAACAGCAACTTGTCGTGGCTCAGTTACTGGCGCATGGCAACTGGCTTCCCGCACTGTTCGACGCCCTCGAAGCGGGAACCGTCGATATCGCCTGGATTCCTAAGGTCCGGCAGGAAATCCTCATGTGCAGCACACATGAGCCGACGCGCATCCGGGCGACGAAAATCTTCTCTGGGCAGCAGGCTCCTGACCTGCAACGGATTATTGAAGACTATCAGCGGGCGGTTCCCCAGCGGGGCGATGCAGCGCGTGGAATGCTCGTCTATCAGAAGAATTGTGCCAATTGCCACAAACTCGGTAGTCAAGGCTTCGAAGTCGGCCCGCACCTTTCCACCGTTCGCAACCGGACCCGCGACGAGTTGCTGGTCAGTATTCTCGACCCCAATCGCGAGGTCGCTCCCAATTATCTCGCCTATCTGGTGATGACGAATGACGGGCTCGTCCGGACGGGAGTGGTGGCGAACGAGACAAATTCCAACTTGACCCTTAAAGGTTCCGACCGCAATGAGTCGGTGATCTTTCGCAGCGACATCGAAGACTTTCAGAACACTCGAAAATCTCTGATGCCGGAAGGACTGGAGAAAGGGATCTCTCCCGAACAGATGGCAGACCTGATCGAACTGTTGAAGAATCAGTAAGCCGCCGGGGGCTGGTGACACAGGGGCATTGCGGACGGAATCAAGAAATGTGGAACATCCCTGCCGATGAGCATGACCCGGTTTTGACCTGCCATGAACGACCCATGTTACTCAGGTTTCCTTGCCTAAAGTGGCTACTGCTCCCCGTCTTGTGCGTGACTGCCGTTTGCGGTTCAGTGTCGGCGGAGGTTCCCACCCCGCAAGAAGTGAGCAGGGCTGGAGACGGTCTCGCACTTCCGACCCGGCAGTTTCCTCGCGAGAATCAGCTGCTCTACCGGGATGTGAAAGGATCGATTCGGACTGCCACGACCGTGGCCGAATGGCAACGCCGCAAGCGGGCGACTCTGGAAGCCATGGCAGCCATATTTGGCCCGTTCCCCGGAGAGGCCAAGCGCTGCGACCTTCAGATGGAGATCGGAACAGAGGAGGATCTCGGATCCTACATGCGTCGGCGGATCACATTTCAATCCGAACCGGGATGCCGCACACCTGCCTACCTGCTAATTCCCAAGTCTGCATTGAAATCCAAAGAAGAACCGACACCGGCCGTGCTTTGCCTGCAACAGACCAATCTGAGCGGTGCAGACGAAGTCGTCGGGATCAGCGGGAATCCCGAGCTGATGTACGGGAAGGAACTGGCCCAGAGGGGTTATGTCGTCATCGCCCCCTGTTATCCCACCTTCGGAAACTATCATCCGGACCTGAAGGGGCTCGGCTGGGAGAGCGGGTCGCTGAAAGCGGTCTGGGACAACATCCGTTGCCTCGATTTGCTCGACTCGCTGCCCTACGTCCGGCATGGGCACTACGCCGTGATCGGTCATTCGCTGGGGGGACACAACGCTGTTTACACATCCGTTTTCGATGATCGCATCGGTCTAGTGATCAGTTGTTGTGGTCTGGACGGGTATCTAGACTTTCATGGAGGCGAGCCGGCCAACTGGCTGCCGGAGCGGGGCTGGGTTCAGTCCCGGTACCTCCCCAAACTTGGTAGTTATCAGGGACGATTGACTGAGATCCCTTTCGATTTTCATGAAATCGTCGCTGGACTTGCTCCTCGCACGGTTCTGATCATTGCCCCACAGGAGGACAGTAATTTCCGGGCAGAGAGCGTTGATCGCATCGCCGCTGCGGCTCAACCCGTTTTTGCTCTGCACGGAGTTCCCGGCCACCTCAAAGTCGAGCATCCGCCGGGGGGACATCAATTCCCTCAGGAGATGCGATTGAGATCATACCTGCTGATCGACTCCCTCCTGCAGCTGTCGGCCTCGCCGCCGAGCCTCCCCCTAGCGAAGTGACGACAAGGACTCTGATCGATGTTCCGCCCATCCGCTACTGCCCGCTCAGTAAAACGCCTGTCTCCCTTCTTGCGACAACCCATATGGGCACTGTTCGCGTGGATCGCCTTGTGCAGTTTGCCGGTGACGGGAGAGGAGAAGGATTCTTCGCTTGCCGACCAGCTGACGAGATTCCCTCCCATGGAGCCGGACCAGTCTCTTTCGACCTTTCAGCTTGAGAAGGGCTTTTCGCTGGAATTGGTGGCAGCGGAACCGCTCGTCAGTGATCCTGTCGATGCCTGCTTCGACGAAAACGGCCGGATGTTCGTCGCCGAATTTCATGCCTATCCCTATGCGAAGGAAAAGGATCAGATTCTGCCAGCCGGCACCGGACGAACGGAGACCGGGATTATCCGCCTGCTGGAAGATACCGATGGCGACGGCGTCATGGATCGGAGCACAGTCTTTGCTGACAAGCTCGACTGGCCGCTGTCGGTGGCGGCATACAACGGCGGCCTCTTTGTCATCGACCCGCCGGAGGTCTTCTATCTCAAAGACACCGATGGAGATGGCAAAGCGGATGTGAAAGAAACCGTGTTTTCTCACCTTGGTCGCCGCAATGTGCAGGGGCTGGCCAACAACATGAAGTGGGGCCTCGATAACCGCATCTGGGTTGCCGGTGGTTCCAACGGTGGAGATCTTCACCGCCGCGGGGAAAAGGTTCTCAGCCTGGGGCGCAGCGACTGGGTCTTCAACCCGAAAACGGAAGAGGTCGCGAGGGCATCGGGCGGCATTCAGTTTGGCCACTCTCTCGACGACTGGGGAAACAGGTTTCTGTGCAGCAACAACGTGCATATCATGCATGTCGTTTTCGAAGAGCAGTATCTCAATCGCAACCCGTTCTGCACGGTTGCCGGTCCGGTCAGGATGATTGCCAGCGATGGCGCCGCGGCGCCGGTTTTTCGCCGCAGTCCAATTGAACCCTGGCGGATCGTGCGCACGCAGCGCCGCAACAAGGACCCGCAGTATCAGCACCTGCCTGATACCGAACGGGTTCCCGGCGGATTCTTCACGTCCGCAGCCGGAGTCACTATCTATCGAGGTTCGGCCTACCCGGAAGAATTTCGGGGCAACGCCTTCGTGGGGGATGTCGGGAGCAATCTGATTCACCGCAAGACACTGCAACCGCACAACGCGACGTTTCGCGCCGATCGCGCGGATCCGAATACAGAGTTTGTCACCTCGATCGACACCTGGTTTCGACCGGTCAACTATGTGAATGCACCAGACGGCACGCTGTACGTGCTGGACATGTACCGCGAGACGATCGAACATCCGATCTCGATCCCGGAGGACATCAGGGCTCACCTCGATCTCGAAAGCGGCAACGATCGCGGTCGCATCTACCGGCTGGTAGCGCCCGGCATGAAGCGGATCAAGCCCCCCCGTCTGGGAGAAGTCGGACTGGACCAACTGGTGTCCAATCTGGCTTCGGAGAACTCGTGGAATCGTGAGACCGCACAGCGGCTGCTGTGGGAACGCCAGAATCAGGCGGCCGTTCCACTGATCATCAAGCTGTTCGAAACAACCAGGGTCCCACAGGGGCGACTGCATGCCCTTTATACCTTGCAGGGGTTGGGGGGACTGACACCCAAGTTAATCCAGGCCGCGCTGAATGATCCTCATCCCGGTGTCCGGCAACACGCGGTCCGGCTGGCTGAACCGTTGCTGGCCGGGAATGCCGCTCTGGCCCATGCCGTGATTGAGCGGGCCAATGACACTGATTACCGGACACGCTTCCAGTCTGTGCTGGCACTCGGCTCGATGCCGGAAAATCTGGCATTGCGGGGACTCGTCTCCGCTGCTCCCCATATTGGATCCGATCCGGACATGCGGGCCGCTTACCTACTGTCGGTTGGGGACAAAGGGATTCCCCTGCTCACGCTGCTATTGAAGGATGCCGATCTGCAGCAGCAACCCCATAGCCCCGCGCTGCTCGAAGGGATCGTCGAAATGGTCAGTTCCCGCCCCGAGCCGATGGTTGCGGAACAGCTGCTCGAACTCGTGACCGCCTCTGCAAAATCCCTTCAGCTCCGATCTCAGCTGGTGCAGGCGATCGGCCGGGGGAGTGTCCGTCGCGGGCAGTCGCTGGTGAAGGTCATTAACGAACTTCCTGCCGATGGAGAGACCCGCATTCGAATTCAGGAACTGTTCACCCATGCCGCAGAGACGGCTGTGAACCCGGGTGAAAACAATTCAGCCCGACACGCTGCCATCAATATTCTGGCGCTGGCTCCCTGGTCCTTCGCAGGGCCCGCCTTCGAATCGCTGTTGAGTCCGCAATACCCGCAGGAGATTCAGGCTGCTGCTGTGGCTGCACTGCGACCGGTCACAGATCCGGCTGTGGCGCCTCTACTGATGGCCTCCTGGCGTCGACTCACTCCGGCCGCCCGCGGAGCGACAACCGAAGTCATGCTCGCGCGTGAAGACCGAACCGAGAAACTGCTCGAAGCCCTGGAAAACGGCACGATTCAACGGAGCGAATTCGACTGGAACCGAATCAGAACCCTGACCAAGCATTCCGAAGAACGAATTCGACGTCGCGCAGCACATCTGCTGGAAGGAGTTGAATCGACCGATAGGGCCAAAGTGGTTCGGGATTATCAGATCGCACTCGAACTGACGGGCAATCCGGAACGTGGAAAGCTCATTTACCAGCAGAAATGCTCGATCTGCCACAAACTCGGTGACACAGGTCATCAAGTGGGGCCCGACATGACGTCCGTCCAGAACAAACCTCCTGCCGACCTGCTGGCTTCGATTCTCAATCCCAATCTGGAGATGCAGTCGAGCTACACGACTTATACGGTCACCACGCACGATGGACAGATCTATACCGGCATGATTGCCGCTGAAACGGATTCAAGCCTCACCCTGCGGCGAGCAGAGGCCAAAGAGGACACTGTCCTCCGCAGCCAGATTGACGAATTGATCGCCAATGGTCAGTCGTTGATGCCGGAAGGTCTGGAACGGGACATCAATCCCCGGCAAATGGCGGATCTGATTGCCTTTATCAAAGGGATTGGTTCGACCAGCTCCAAGTAGCTTTCATCGGGGTGAAGGAGGTCTCTCGATCACCCTGGGAATTCGTTGTCGCGTGCAGTTGTTCTCGCGTGCCATCACGAAGCCGACTGCGGCGAGGGCGGAATGAACCAACTGAATTCGAACTTGCATTGACCTACTGACCGATCTACCTGCCTGATTTCCTGCCCCCGGAGTGCCCGCAATGCCGACCAACCGCAGAGAATTTCTTGAGACGACATTCGCAGCCGGCATTTCTTCATTGCTCATCCCGGCCCTCACCCGCGCCGAGTCGGCCCCTGCGCTCCGGATTGCTCCCTTCCGGTTTGATGTGACACCCCCGCTCGGTCATCCACTCTGCGGCGGCTGGATTAAGCCGGCTCTCCAGATCGACGATCCACTGGAATCGATCGGCTTCGTCATCGTGGGGGCGGGGGCTCCCATCGTGATCACCGCCATCGATTGGACCGCGCTGCTGAATGATGCTCATCGGGAGTGGCGAAACACGATTGCAAAAGCGGCTGGCACCACACCCGAGCGCGTGGCCGTCCAATGTGTTCATCAACACAATGCTCCCTTCGTGTGTCTCGAAGCAGAACGAATTCTCTCCGCCCTGCCGGGGCCGGAGCGGCCGCAGAATGTTCAGCTGGACTTCTTTAATGAGTGTCTGGGCCGCGCTCAGCAGGCGGTTTCGCAGGCAATGCAGCATCTACAACCGGTGACCCACATCGCGACCGGGCAGGCCAAAGTCGAAAAGGTGGCCGGCAATCGACGGTTTCTGGGGCCAGATGGGACTGTCGTCGACTGGCGCGGCAGCTCGAGCAAGATTCCCCGTCAATGGGACCTCCCCGAGGGCCTGATCGATCCCTGGTTGAAAACCGTCACGTTTTACAACAACGATCGCAAGCTGGTCTCGTGCCACTATTACGCGACCCATCCGATGAGCTATTACGGCGACGGTCGGGTGAACAGCGACTTTGTCGGCTTCGCCCGGAAACGACGCCAGGCGGAAGATCCCGGCTGTACTCACATTTACTTTACCGGCTGCTCCGGCAACGTCGCGGCCGGAAAGTACAACGACGCTTCCCAGAAGGCCCGTGAAGAACTGACCGACCGCATCTACACAGCGGTCGTCGCCAGCGAAGCGGATCTGAAACCCCAGCCCATTACGAGCGTCGACTGGCGAACGGCTTCGATCCACATTCCGTCGCTCGAGTCGCTCAGTGAGGCAGAACTGATGGCGACGATTTCCGATTCGAAGGCGAGGCTGAACGACCGAATTATCAGTGCAATGAAGATCGGTTGGCTCCGCAGCGTGGAACGGCAGGAGCCGATCATCCTCAGTGCTCTGCATGTGAATGAGGCCACCCTGCTGCACCTTCCCGCGGAGTCGTTCGTGGAATACCAGTTGCGTGCTCAGGCGGCGGCTCCGGAGCGATTCGTGGCGACGGCGGCCTATGGAGACGACGGTCCCTGGTATATCCCGACCGCCGAGGCTTATCCTCAGGGAGGGTACGAAGTCCGGAATGCTTTCAGTGCTCCGGAGGTCGACACGATCCTGTCAGCCAATACGCATGCCGTGTTGCCTCAGGGGAGCTGAATCGGCGGCTCCGGGGGATTCACGGTGGGGGAGATGACGTCCGGGAATCGGGAGCGATGATGCCTGTAGAACCTGACCCGCCGCTGAAATTTCCTCATCCCTGGCCTCCTCCCGATCGCCCCACGGCCCAGGTCGAACGCATTCCGCTGATCGGCCCCCTTCTGCGCGGGCTCTGTGGGTCCTTCACGGGGCGTGCGCACTGGGAGTGTCTCGAGGATCTCCACGACCAGATCGTGTCCCAGCTGCAATCTCGCAGAAGAGTATTCCCGAATTGGCCAGTCGAACCCGCTGAGCAACTGGTGTTGTCGGCGGTGCAGGAAGCGGTCGCTTTCTGGAAAGGTCTCGACGGCTACGTTGCTCATCCGGACGATCCCGCAGTTCTGCTTTTTTGGGGGCCTCGCGACGACCTGAGTCCGATGAGTTTTCACCTTGCACTGCAAACTCGACTGAAAAAGACTGTGCCGGACCTGCTGATTCCTTTTCTCACCGGTCAGGATTGTTTCCCCCCGACGGCTGATCAGGTCCTCTCCAGTCGCAGGACACTGCGGGAACTGCTTGAGCTTTACGCGGGCTGGATCAACAGCCACTCCTGAAGCGGACAAAAAACGGTTTCAATCTGGCGACGGTTGACATCTGAAGCAATTCCGAGGAAGTCTCCGGGACGATCCCGCGCGACTTTCGGGCGAACATCCGCAGCAGACACGGGCTCCACATTCGCGAAATGCGCGCTGGATGAATCGCGTGGAGTCGAGCTTCGGGGAAGCATCGCCTCCGAAAACCGTTTCGATCCGCAGCAAATTAAATAATTCTCATGCGATGTTTTTTGTTTTTAGGTCGGAAAAGTTGCCGTAACCTTTACGGGGATCTAGACTTTATCGAGAAGTTTCGCGGGGGCGTTGTGTTTGCGCGCCCCTGATCGGCCTATCATTCTGCCGGCAAATTCCAAATCTGGCAGCGCGATCGGTCCCCTGGACGCTTTCACAGAGTGGATGGTGGAATTTGGCTAGTTCTTCTGCCGACTCGGCCTTGAGTCGTCGAAGTGGCACTTCACAGAATGTGCGTTCTTTCCCGCTGACAGCGAGCCGGATCAGATTCCTGGCGATCCTGTCGATGCTGGCAATCGCGGTGACCGGGTCCGGCTGCGACACCAAGGCTGCGGTTTCCGCGACAACCGCCCCAGCCGGAGGGCCTCCTCCGGTCAGTGTGCAGTTCGTTCGGCCCACCTTGGAGCGGGTGGCTCCCTACGAAGAAATCGGGGGGCGGACCTCGTCACCGGCGACGGTTGAACTCCGGGCACGGGTGAGTGGTTATCTGAAGAAGGTGCACTTTACCGATGGGGCCGACGTCAAAGAGGGGGATCTGCTCTTCGAAATTGACGATTCCACCTACGTCGCCGTTCTGCAACAAGCCGAAGCGACCGTTCTTGAACGGGAGGCCGAACTGAAACGGGTCCAGCTGCAGCTGGACCGCGCCCGCCGGTTGCTGAGTTCGCAGGCGTCAACAGAACTGGAAGTGGAAAACCTGACTTATGATGTGGCCCGGGCCAATGCCGCCCGCACCGCCGCGGAAGCGATTCGCAACCAGGCCCGGCTGGATGTCGCGTTCACTTGTGTCACCGCACCAATCTCGGGAAAGATCGGTCGGCGGCTCGTCGATCCGGGGAACCTGGTTCTCGCGGACCAGACTCCGCTGGCTGTGGTGGTTTCGCTCGACCCGCTCTATGCCTATTTCGACTATGACGAGCGGAGCGTGCTCGCCATGCGTCGACTGCAGGAGCAGGGAAAACTGATCGAAGTTCCCGACCGTCACCGACCCATTGAGATTTCGCTGGCTGGTGAAAGTAATTACGGCCTCACCGGCATGCTGGACTGGGTCGACAATCAGGTGGACATGGGGACGGGGACGCTCCGGGCACGAGTGTCGGTTCCAAACAACAAGGGACTGCTCTCCCCCGGAATGTTCGTCCGGCTGCGGACTCCACTGGGCCCGGAGGAAGAAGCGCTTGTGATTCCAGAAGAATCACTCGGTGCCGATCAAGGCCAGCGCTACGTCTACGTGATCAATAACAACAACGAGATCGAGTATCGTCGTGTGGAAATCGGGTGGCTGACCGAAGGGGGAAAACGCGTTGTTACGTCCGGATTGAGCCCCAATGACCGCGTGGTGCTGACAGGATTGCAACGCATTCGTCCCACAACCAAAGTGACTCCAAAAGAGTGGCAGCCGGGAGGGGCGACCGACAAAACGAAATCTTGAGCAGGGTCGCGATTCCCCGGGCTGCTCTCCCCGGAGCGCCCCAGTCTCCTCCCAGCCGCCCGGCACCAGCCATCCCTCCTCGACCCTGTGAACCTTGCTTCCTGAAGTCCCCGCAAGGCACTCCTGCGATCCGAGCGTCTCGCGACGCTGTTTCCCGACCTCGAATCCGGTAAACCCCGTTGCTTTCGAAGTTTTTCATCGATCGACCGATCTTCGCGTCCGTGATCTCCATTCTGATCACGCTGGCGGGAGGGATTGCGGTCTTCTTTCTCCCCATTGCCCAGTACCCGCCGGTTGCTCCACCGACGGTGACGGTCGACTGCAATTATCCCGGTGCGAGCTCGAAGGTCGTGGCCGAGACCGTCGCCGCCGCCATTGAACAGCAGGTGAATGGTGTGCAGGACATGCTTTACATGTCCTCGCAATCGACCAGCGACGGTTCCTACGCCCTGACCGTCACCTTCAAGCCCGGGGTCAATCTGAATCTGGCTCAGGTGCTGGTGCAGAACCGTGTGGCGCTGGCACTCCCGATGCTGCCCGAAGTGGTTCGCCAGACCGGAGTGACGACCAAAAAACGCTCACCAGACATTCTGCTGACGGTCAGCCTGAACTCCCCCGCCGGAGAATACGACCAGCTATACCTCAGCAACTATGCCGTGCTGCGAATCAAAGATGAGCTGGCCCGGTTGCCCGGAATCTCCGAAGTGCTGGTGTTCGGCCAACGCGACTACAGTATGCGGATCTGGGTCGATCCGGAGCGGCTGGCTGCGCGAGGATTGGCAGTCAGCGACGTGATGGCCGCCATTCGTGAACAGAATTATCAGCCGGCCCTGGGGCAGCTTGGTACTGCACCGACCCCGGGAGGACAGCTGACGCAATTGCCGCTGACGGTCAAGGGGCGACTGACCGCTCCCGAAGAATTCGAGAAGATCATCCTGCGGACCACCCCTGACGGGCGGGTCATCCGCATTCGTGACATCGGGCAGGCCGAGCTGAATGCCCGCTCGCAGGACATCAACAATCGCTTTGATGCCAAGCCGACCGTCGGCCTCGCCATCTTTCAGCTGCCAGATGCGAACGCACTCGCCACGGCAGATGCCGTGAAGTCGATGATGAATGAACTTTCGAAGGACTTCCCGAAGGGGATGGTCCACGAAATCGGCTACGACACCACTCCCTTCATTCGGGAATCGATTGAAGAAGTGTTCAAGGCGTTGCGGGACGCGGTGCTCCTGGTGGCGATCGTGGTGCTGATCTTTCTGCAGGGCTGGCGCGCCGCTGTGATTCCTCTGCTGGCGGTCCCCGTGGCGATTGTCGGAACCTTCGCTGCGATGTACGTCATGGATTACAGCATTAACAACCTCACCCTGTTCGGCCTCGTGCTGGCGATTGGGATCGTCGTCGACGATGCGATCGTCGTGGTCGAAGCGGTTGAACATCATATCGAGAATGGTCTCTCCCCCCGCCTGGCAGCGGTGCGCGCGATGGAAGAGGTCTCGGGCCCTGTGATTGCCGTGGGGCTGGTCCTTTCGGCCGTGTTTGTTCCCTGTATGCTCGTTTCCGGGATTGTCGGGGCGTTCTTCAAGCAATTTGCACTGACGATTGCCGTGTCGACGATCCTGTCGGTGATCAATTCACTGACCCTGAGCCCTGCACTGGCAGCTTTGCTGCTCCGCAAGCCCGGCACCCGGCGCGATCCGCTGACGTGGCTGTTCGATGTCCTGTTTGGCTGGTTCTTCCGCCTGTTCAACTTCGGCTTTCAACATGCGACGAATGTCTATTTGCGGCTCATTGGCGGGTTTCTCAGAGTCCCCCTGCTGGTGCTCCTGGTTTACGGTGGACTGCTGGGGCTGACAGGCTGGGGCTACAAACAGCTGCCGACCGGATTCATTCCCTCACAGGACAAAGGCTACCTGATTGCCAGTGTCCAGCTCCCCGACTCCTCCGCAGCAGCCCGCACTCGGGACGTCATCAAAAAGATCGAACAAATCGCTCTCGAGACACCGGGCGTCAAAAACACCAACAGTATCGCCGGCAACTCAATCATTCTCGGGGCCTATGGGTCGAACTTCGGTTCGATGTTCATCATCCTCAAGGGGTTCAATGAACGACAGTCGCCTGACCTGCATGCGGAAGAAATCGCGGCACGTCTGCGTAAACGATATGCGGAAGAAATTCCCGAAGCGATCGTAAGCGTCTTCCCCGCTCCGGCGGTCAGTGGACTGGGTCGCGCCGGCGGATTCAAGGTCATGGTGGAAGACCGGGGCGAGGCCGGTCTCAAAGCCTTGCAGGATGAAACCGACGCCCTCGTCCGTGAAGGAAATCAGGCTCCCGGGCTCGCCGGTTTGACCACGATCTACAAAGAAAATTCGCCGCAGCTCTTCATCGATATCGATCGTGAGCAATGCCTGAAGCAGGGGGTCCCGCTCGGCGAGCTGTTCGCCACGCTGCAGGGATTTCTTGGGTCCCGGTATGTGAACGACTTCAATCTGTTCGGCAGGACATGGCAGGTCATCGTGCAGGCCGACCCCCGGTTCCGCAACGAAATCGAAGATGTTCCCCGTCTCAAGGTCAGGAACATCCACGGTCAAATGGTTCCGGTCGGAGCACTCGCGGATGTGCGAATGATTGCGGCTCCGCTGGTGTTGACCCGATACAACATGTATCCCGCTGCAGCTATCAACGGCAACGTGGCCAAAGGTTTCAGCAGCGGTCAGGCGATTCAGGCACTGGAGTCGCTGGCGGATCGGCAGCTCCCGTCGAATATGGCCTATGAGTGGACCGAGCTGACCTATCTGGAACGGACGACATCCGACACCGGGATGGTGATCTTCGCCATGTCGGTCATGTTCGTCTTCCTCGTGCTGGCAGCGCTCTATGAGAGCTGGGCGCTGCCGCTGGCGGTGATTCTGGTTGTCCCGATGTGCGTGCTCTGTTCCATTACCGGAGTCTGGTGGGCGGCCATGGACATTAACGTCTTTACGCAGATCGGCTTTGTGGTGCTGATCGGGCTCGCCTGCAAGAACGCCATCCTGATTGTCGAATTCGCCAAACTCCAGCGGGATTCCGGTGTCGATCGCCGCACCGCCACGCTCAAAGCCTGTGAGCTGCGGCTGCGGCCGATCATCATGACCTCGTTTGCATTCATTCTCGGCGTTGTTCCGCTCGTGATCGCCACCGGAGCGGGGGCGGAGATGCGACGTGCTCTGGGGACGACGGTCTTCAGCGGCATGCTGGGGGTGACCGCGTTCGGAATTCTTCTGACACCGATTTTCTTCTATATCATCGACCGTGTCGCGCAGTCATCGTCGGCGACTTCGACCTGGCTGAACCGGTTTGCTCACGGCACGCTCGACCTGTTGAGACTCGGCCCTGTTCGTCGGCTGGTCCAGCGCAGCCTCGGTTGGACAGTGCGTCGCCTGACGAAATCACCGCCCTCGAAGCAATCACCTCCTCCGTCACGCAGCACAGCAACGCTCCCTGCCGCCGGATCGATCGAAAAACGGGACGAGGGCAAAAGTCCGCCTGATTCGGCTACGCGCCCGGGGGACAAGCAGGCCCACCCCGTCCCCCTCGAGACTGACGCCGCGGTGATGCAGCCGACCGGCGAGAGCCTTCAGGATTCTGAACAGACTTAGCATTCCGGATCATTCATGTTTTGCCGGTTCTTTATCGACCGTCCGATCTTTGCCTCGGTTCTCTCCATCGTCATTACGCTGGCGGGAGGGATCGTGCTCTTCCTTCTGCCGGTCACTCAGTATCCCGAGATCACTCCGCCGACCGTCGAAGTGTCGGCGATCTACTCCGGAGCGAACGCTCAGGTTGTCGCCGACACCGTGGCGGCGCCGATTGAGCAGCAGGTCAACGGAGTTGAGGGGATGCTGTATATGTCGTCCCAGTGTACCAATGACGGCAGATACGCCCTGACTGTCGCCTTTCGACCCGGCGTCGATCTCGACCTCGCTCAGGTGCTCGTGCAGAATCGCGTGGCGCTCGCGCAGCCTGTTCTGCCCCCCCTGGTGCAGCGCCGCGGCGTGACGGTCAAGAAGAAGTCGCCGACAGTGCTGATGATCATCAACCTGTTCTCCCCCGACAATTCCCGTGACAACCTCTATCTCAGCAATTACGCGACCATCCAGCTGCGAGACGAGTTGTCGCGGCTCGACGGTGTGGGAGATGTCACGTTCCTGGGCCAGCGCGACTACAGCATGCGTGTCTGGCTGGATCCCGACCGTGCCGCTGCGCGCGGTGTGACCGCCAACGATATCGTCCGATCCATCGAGCAACAGAACTCGCAGGTGGCCGCGGGACAGATTGGTCAACCCCCCGTTCCGGATGGCCAGGTGTTTCAATTCACCATGACGACTCTGGGTCGACTCGCCACGATCGACCAATTCGATGACATCATCGTGAAAACGGATAACCAGGGGCGGGCGATCCGTCTCAAGGATGTCGCCCGTTCGGAACTGGGGGCGATTGCCTACGACCAGATCTGTTCGCTCGACGGCAAACCGTCGGTAGCGTTGTCCATTTATCAGCTGCCCGGGTCGAACGCTCTGAAGACCGCAGCTGCCGTACACACCCGGTTGGCCGAAATGCGCAACCGGTTCCCCGATGGGCTGGATGCTACGGTTGTTTACGATACGACTCCGTTCATTCAGGAATCGGTCGCGGAAGTGTTTCATGCCCTCCGTGACGCCGTGATCCTCGTGTCGCTGGTGGTGCTGGTCTTTTTGCAGGGCTGGCGGGCCGCCATTATTCCGCTGGTGGCTGTGCCTGTCGCGATTGTGGGAACGTTTTCCGCGATGGCGATGTTCGGCTTCAGTTTAAACACGCTGACGCTGTTCGGGCTCGTGCTGGCCATCGGGATTGTGGTGGATGATGCCATCGTCGTCGTGGAGGCGATTGAACATCACATCGATCTGGGGAAGTCCCCCCGCGATGCTGCCATTCAGGCGATGGATGAAGTCTCCGGCCCGGTGATCGCCATCGCCCTGGTGCTGACGGCAGTGTTTGTCCCCTGCACCTTTGTGACCGGAATCATTGGAGAGTTTTTCCGCCAGTTTGCGGTGACGATTGCAATCTCAACCATCATTTCCGCCTTCAACTCGCTGACGCTCTCACCCGCCTTGGCCGTGCTGCTGCTGCAACCCCGTTCCGGCCGCGCTCCCGAACCTTTGCCGCGTCTCGGAATTGTCCTGCTCGCCACGTGGGCTGGCTGGCAGTTCGCGGGACCGGAACTGAGTCGCTGGCTGGCGACACAGCCGCAATTCGCGGGCTGGGAACAGTGGGGAAGATTGGTTGCGGGTCTGCTGGGCCTCGTGCTGGGAGCGATCTTCAGCGGAGCGCTGAACGTATTCCTCGACCGTTTCTTTAAAGCCTTCAATGTCACCTTCTATTGGGTCACAGTCGGCTACGCAAAGACTGTCAGTCTGTTCCTGCGAGTCGCCCTGCTGGGGTTGATCGCGTATGGCGGCATGCTGTATCTGACCCAGAAGGTATTCGTAGAGAGCCCGACCGGATTTATCCCGGCCCAGGACAAGGGTTATCTGCTCGTCAATCTGCGTCTGCCCGATTCCGCATCGCTGGAGCGGACGGAGCAGGTCATTAACCGGATGGAGGACGTGGCCCGAAAAGTGGAAGGAGTCCAGCACACCGTGGCCATCACCGGGCAATCTCTGCTGATGCAGGCCAATGCGTCGAACTTTGGATCGATGTACGTGATGCTCGCTCCCTTTTCAGAGCGGTCGCCGTTGGGACTCAGCGCGGATGTGATCTCCGAAAAGTTGCAGTCGGCCCTCGACCACCAGGTCGATGACGGACTGATCGATGTTGTCGGGGCTCCCCCCATCGATGGACTGGGCACGGCCGGTGGATTCCGGTTGATGCTCGAAGACCGTGGAGACAATGGACCCGCTGCCTTGCAGGCCGTCAGCCAGCAGATTATGGATCACGCCCAGGAAACCGGGATGTTCCGCGGCCTCTTCTCCAGCTTTCGAGCCAATGCCACGTGGCTGTCGGTCGAACTGGATCGTGAAGCCGCGAGGAAACTGGGAATTTCCCTGTCCGAAATTTTCGACGCCCTCCAGGTCAACTTCGGCTCACTGTATGTGAACGACTTCAACCGCTTCGGAAGGACGTGGCAGGTCAACGTTCAGGCCGATGCCTCCTACCGGATGCGAAAAGAAGACCTGAAACGACTGCGGGTCCAGAGTGCCCGGGGGGGAATGGTCCCGCTGTCGGCGGTCGCCTCACTACAGGAAGTGCAGGGCCCCGTCCTGATTACCCGCTACAACCTGTACCCGACCGCAGCCATCAATGCCGATGTGGTTCCCGGCGTCAGCTCGGGACAGGGGCTGATTACCCTCAAGGAAGTGGCCGAGCAGCAGCTCTATCCTTCGATGCATGTGGAATGGACAGAACTCGCCCTGCTGCAACAAATGGCTGGGAATACCGCATTCATTGCATTTCTCCTCGCCGTGGTTCTGGTCTTTCTGGTCCTTGCTGCCCAGTACGAAAGCTGGTCGCTGCCACTGGCCGTCATTCTGGTGGTGCCGATGTGTCTGCTCTGTTCAATCGTCGGCGTGCGCATGGCGGCGATGGACGTCAATATTTTCACACAGATCGGATTCGTGGTGCTGGTGGGACTCGCCTGCAAAAACGCGATTCTGATTGTCGAGTTCGCCCGGTCCCGCCGCTTTGCGGGGGCTACGCTGCACGAAGCGACGATGGAATCCTGCCGCCTCCGTCTGCGGCCGATTATCATGACCTCACTGGCCTTCATCTTCGGAGTAATCCCGCTCATGTTGGGAGCCGGGGCAGGAGCCGAAATGCGGCGGACGCTGGGGACTGCGGTCTTCTCGGGAATGGTCGGGGTCACTCTGTTCGGCATCTTCCTGACGCCGCTGTTCTTCTATGTGATTCAGGGATTCACAGAGTGGGCCTTTCCCTCAAATCGGCCCCGCGCGGAGCTCGATCCGGAAGCAGTCGAGTCGGCTACAAGATCAGCCCCGACTCCCCATTGACGTGACGGTTGTCACGGCGAAGTGCTCTACGCCCTTTGATCTGGCAGGACGTCATTGGGCGGGCTTGTTCCGGCAACGCATCTCAGCATTTTACCACGTGAATCGCTTCTATTGTGGCAACCGCAAAGAGCAGCCGCTCCAGATGCGCGAGTCCTACTTGTGCATCCCCGCCGCCTTGAGAGCCGCTGCGACCTCGCCGGCGTCAAGGTCTCCATTCTGATCGGCGTCGAGCGCATGGAAATTTTTGCGCAAGCGATGAGCCGGACGGCACTCTTCTCGCGAGAGGACACCATCGCCGTTCGTATCGAGTTGCTCGATGACTTCAGCCGCCGAGAACTTTCCGACCAACGTTTTTCCGGCAGCAGGCCGGACAGCGGACTCTTTCATCCCGACCGGGAACACGACGTCCATATATCCGATCATCATTTCATCCCATGACTGATCCCCCCACCGCACCAGCGCGGTCGGATCCGGATTCGCCAGATTCCTGCGGGAATTGTCAAATGTGGCGTAGCAGTGCATTCGCGAGCCGCTCGGAATGGTCAGCGGCTTGGCCAGCACATAGCGTGTCTGCCAGTTAAAGTCATATTTCGGGATGTTCAGCAACGTTTCGCGCTTTCCATCGGGATATTCCAGTTCAAAGCGAAACGACTTGCCACGCATGTGCATGTGGGGAGAGAGAGCGATCAGTTCCACCGGGTGCCTGGAGACTGGGGACGACATCCGGAACCGCTGATCGTCCTGGAGTGGCTGAATTTTGATCGCCGTCTGAATGACTTCGGCGGTTAAAACTTCATTGCGGATCGAGTCTTTGTCCGCGAACAGAAAACCGACCTGGCTGATGTCGCTCTGCTCGGAACCAACCGGAGCGTAATGGACCTGAATTCGCAGCCAGGAGCCGGCGGGAATCTTCTTCCCCGCCCCCTCCGGAAAGGCATTATTCTGTTGCAGCCCCGGGACATAGGCCCCGAGAAAGATATTCTGCTTGGTACTGTTCGCTTCAGGCGCCGCGTAAACAATCGCATGGTGAACAACAGCCCGATTGCCGGGGCGGATTTCCAGACCTTTCACCCACATGTCTTCCTTGAATTCCGGATTGACCCAGAAGTTCTGATAGGGCACTCCCGGCGGTCCCGCATCCGCGGGGACGACAAACGGTTTTTCCGACATCGCGAAGACCCGGTGCGGCAGTTCCGGCAATTGCCAGCCATCGACATACGTCCGCCTCTCGGGGAGCTCGCGAGAGTCCCCTTCGGGGCACCCGTTGGCAGCCCAGGTCTCGATCTCTTTTTTCTCGTCTTCTGTCAGCCGGCAATCGTTGGCGAAATGCCCTTGTCGCGGATCCGCAAACCAGGGGGGCATCCGCTGTTGCTTGACCACCTCCGCGATCATCGCTCCCCAACCGTAAACTTCCTCATAGGTGGTCAGCGGGAACGGCCCAATTTCACCGGGGCGATGGCAACCCACGCACTTCGCCTCGAGGATTCTCGCAATCTGGTTGCAATAGGTCACATTACAGTCGAGATTCGGTTGGGGGGCTCGACCGATCAAACAGCCGACAGGTTCCGTGCGGGGCACCTGGACCCCCTTGCCCGCCAGCAGGTCTGAGATCGCCAGCTTGAGGTCCTCGCGCGATGGGGCTTCCCGGGTGACTCCAATGAGATACTTGTCATCGACCCGTCCCCGATAGCGAACCTGTCGCAGCTCGTCGAGCACGATGACTTCCGGTGTCCGCGAGGCTTCAAGCAGGTCGGCCAGACAGTGCCCGACATCTTTCAGAATCGGAAAGCGAACGCCGTGAAGCTTCGCGAACTCCAGAATCTTGGTGGGAGAATCCTGCACATTCGAGTTCACACCGACGATGCTGACGCCGGCAGACTCATGCTCGTCCGCAATTGCCTGTAAACGGACCGCATAGTGCTTGGCCAGCGGACATGCCGTTCCCAGGAAGGCGACCACCACCACGCGAGATTCCTGGAAGGCTGCCAGCGAGGTTTGGCTGCCGCGCACATCGTGCAGGGTGAGTTCTTCCAGTCGTTCCCGCAGAAACGGTTCTCCGGCAGCCAGCCCCTGCGCCCAGGCCATCCATAGCAACAGCAGGCTGAATAACGACCTCAAGAACATTCAATGCTCCCGTTCCCCAAAGCAATCTGATTGCGCTGGGGACATGCCTTGCAGCTGAAGTAGAGACATCCGCACACGCGGTCCGCAATGACCAACAGTTGACGAAAGCCAGGCAGGAAGAATTCGGGCAATGCTACGGATTCGCCGCAACAGTGCTGGGGCACAACGCCCACCGACAGGGAAGGGGGTTGTCTTTCTTGGCTGAGATCCGGACTCAGCGATGCCCGCCTGCAATGGACTCTCGAAGTTTACGAGAAGGGGCGCACAGACTTGCCCGGGGGAAACGGATCCAATTGCGGGGGGCGGAGGATGGCCGCGAATTGCGTGGACCGCTGGTTGATGTGTCGGATGCCGGTACGATCCCTCAGGCGGCAATACTGTTTCAACATCGACCACGAACTCCACAAGACAGAGAGAAGTGCGATCACAGAAATACTTGCCAGAACGGCGTCCACTCCAGAACGAATGGCGTATCGAATTTAACCAAGCGACTGACAGAAGTCTTGGAGCAGCGGTCAATTTCTGTGAAATCTTCTCAAGATTGCCAGAGCCCGCAGAGACGGAGTGAAGCAGAATCCGTCATTTTTGAAGTTGCCGAATGTTGCGAACCCCAGATGCTTGACCTCCCTCTTTGGGGGAAGTAAAGTTCCGTCTCCTCAAGCGCCCGTAGCTCAGTTGGTTAGAGTGCATGCTTGACATGCATGAGGTCACTGGTTCGAGTCCAGTCGGGCGCATTTTTAAATCACGTTGAGCCTTGAGTTTAAGGCTACCCGCTGTCGGCAGTGCGACATGTTCCTTCCCTGTGGATTCCCCAGGGAAGGGGAATAGGCCTGCACTAAGCGCGCAACTCTCTTTCGAAGCATGGCCTGCATCGCTCCAGCGGCCAGGATCGAATTCGCCTGAACGGGTTGAACGTCTGCCTCGGATTGCACGGCTCTCCAGTATCCCACAAGGCGTGCGCCGGGGCCATCCATCCCTGGAGAGTATCGGTCGACCGGCAGCCACAGCTCCGGATATTCGGCCAGCTCTCTCTCGGCACGCAAGGCCGCCGGCAGCATTACCGCAGATCGGGTGCGGCTACCATGAACTTCCAGACCGCCAACGGCTCGCGGGGCTCCCGAGCGTGATCGGCGATGTAGCCGACTTGGAAGCCAGCCCCCCGGCTCCGCTCCGCGATGGCTGATCGTTCCACAAGCATTTTTACCGACGGCGGTAAGGACATTTCATCGGATATCAGCGGGGATGACAGTGGCGATGACAGCGGCTGGTGGCCTGTGGAGTCATGCGAGAATTGCCCGCGTGCGGAATTCGATGACGCGATAGGTCGTCTTGAGGGAAGCCCGCAGAATCAGGCAGGAAATCAGCTGGGCCTGAGTGAAGGGCTGCAGGCTGTTGCGATGCGAATAGGGCTGTTGTACTTGCTGGCCGTCCTTAGAGAAGAGACAGGGGAGCAACTTCGAGGAGAACATTCGTCCGTGGAGTCTGACTCATGATCACTTGGTAGCGCCCGTGGTTCCAACATTCACGAGGGCGCAACCGGTCGTACGAGCAGTGCAGCGGCGGTGGCGAGGTCCATCTCAAGCTGCTTCTTCATCTCCGCTCGGCGGGTTCGATCGGGCATGCGCAGAATTGCCGAAGGATGGTATGTCGACAGAGTCTGGTCACACCAGTCCGATTTCACGATCTCCCCCCGATGCTGAGTCAATCTGAAACTCCGTCCGATGATTGTCTGGGCGGCGGTCGATCCGAGGCAGACCAGAACTTCCGGACGAATCAGCTCCACCTCGCTCTTGAGCCAGGGACGGCAGGCGCTCACTTCGCGAGCCGACGGCTTCGCGTGCAATCTGCGCGGTCCCGAAACCGTAAACTTGAAGTGCTTCACCGCATTCGTCACATAGATTTCACTGCGGTCGAGGCCTGCGTTTTCGAGAATCTCATTCAGAATCTCACCGGCCGGGCCGACGAATGGTTTTCCCGCAACATCTTCCTGATCGCCCGGCTGCTCTCCGACAAGCATCAATCGTGAATGGACCGGGCCATCACCGAACACGGTCTGTGTTGCCGGACCATAGAGAGGGCATCCCCGACATTCTGCCGCTGCCCTGGCGAGACTGGAGTACGAAAGGCGATCCGGCAGAAAGTCAGCAGCGGAAACGTTTGAACCTTCCTGAAAATTCACCATCGCCTGTACCCTCGCAGGGGCTTCCTGAACCAGCTGGTCAATGATCTGAGCCTCGGGAAGTGTCTTCCAGTGCCGCCGTGGCATCTCTTTGGTCATCATGGCCAGATTGATGCGGGCTGGATTGAAGATATGGGCGTAATAGACTTTCCAGAGGTCCTCCAGATCATCTCCCTGTGGAGCTGCGCTCGCAGGAAGACCGGGACCATAGGAGAGCACGTTCTGGTCCCAAATTACAGATTCTTCCGGAGTCAGAATCGCCCAATTCATCTGGGGAAATCGACGCGAAAAGAAGGGGGCAACCATCCGGACAATTCGATGGTCGGGCTGGTGCCAGGCGATGAACTGCTCCACCTCTCCTTGCACAACTCGACGAAAGCGGACGAAGGCCTTCATTTTATGGGCATCCCGCCGAACCTCTTTTTCCAGTTGTTGAAGTCGGTAAATGTCATCGTCGGTGACCAGATCGAGGAGTTGAGGCTCGCCATGCGTCAGCCGCCACAGGATGCGATACAACAGATTGAAACGCTGACGATCGCGATGGCACGCTGCAATCTTTGCGACCTCCAGAAATCGGGGAGGAACACGCTGGGTCGGCCCGTTCGCCGAATCATCAGCACGAGAGGTCGAACTGCGGAGAAAGAGTGATTTCGACTGTCGCTCGTCGCAGAAATCGATCTCTGCCGGAGAGATTCCCTGTTGCAGCATCTCGCGCGCTGCCGTACGCCACGTTTCGAAATCCCTGACATCCTGGAAATGCATTACAGCTCTCCGGATCGACTGGACTCGTTATCAAACAGCAAGAGCTGCCGCGGTGGTGTGACTCGATCGCGAAGTTGCAGACTGTCGAGCAGTCGGGAGTCACGATGGCAATTAGCCGTGATGACGAACGGGCCCGCCTTCTTCCAGCTGACACGCAGCTTCTTCAGGTCTTCGGTTGTGACGGCATGATGTCGACGGATCGATAGAATGCGTTTGACGTTTCTGACACCGATCCCCGGAATGCGCAGGAGCTGTTCCCGCGTCGCTGTGTTCACATTCACAGGAAAAAACTCGCGATGTGCGAGCGCCCAGGCGAGCTTGGGGTCGAGATCCAGGGCGAGGTTGGCATCCGCTTCCACCACGATTTCATCGCTGCGGAACCCGTAGAACCGCATCAGCCAGTCGGCCTGATACAGCCGATGCTCACGCACCAGCGGCGGACTTTTCGCAGGAAGGCGGGCGTCCGCATGCGGGATCGGGCTGTAAGCCGAGTAGTAAACGCGTCGAAGCTGATTCGTTTTGTAAAGGGAAGAGGCGGTCTCCAGAATCTGCCGATCGGGCGTCGCCGTGGCACCCACGATCATTTGTGTACTTTGCCCCGCCGGCGCGAACTTCTCCACCTTGAATCCCGCCTGCTTCTCTGCGCGATATTCGGCAATTCCTTCTTTCACAGTTTCCATTGCGGAGAGAATTTCGCCCGATTTCTTTTCGGGTGCGAGCTGGACCAGATCCGCGGGAGTCGGCAGTTCGATATTCACACTCAATCGATCCGACCACCTTCCGGCCGCAGCGATCAGTTCCTCAGCCGCTCCGGGAATCGTTTTCAGGTGAATGTATCCGCCGAATCGATGCACTTCCCTCAGCTGACGGGCCACCTGCACCAACTGTTCCATCGTGTAATCCGGGCTTTGAATGATGCCGGAACTCAGAAACAGCCCTTCGATGTAATTCCGAGCGTAGAACTGGAGCGTCGTCCGTACAACCTCATCAACCGTAAATCGTGCTCGCGGTGTTTCGCTGGTCACACGATTCACGCAGTACTGACAATCATAGATGCAGTAATTCGTCAGGAGAATTTTCAGCAACGAAACGCAACGGCCGTCCGGGGTGTAGCTGTGGCAGATTCCCATCCCTTCCGTTGAGCCGATCCGGCTGCCGGAGCGGGTCGATTTGGATCCGCTACTGGCGCAGGACGCGTCGTACTTGGCTGCATCTGCCAGGATTGCGAGTTTCTGCCGGACATCCATTCGTGAGCGCTCCCGTTTCCACCAGTAGTTCTAGGCAAAAGGGGACATTTGTCCAGACTGTTTTCGGGCTCATTTCTGGATGCCTTCGAGTGCGGAACAACATTCCAACCAATTCGGGATTCACATCTGTTGCCACGAAAACCGGGGCATACAATTTCGGAATCGACCTGAATCACAGCCACGTGTCGAATTGGCCGGGATCTGTCAATTCTCAGGCAAACAGCCAGATTTTTTCGTGAATGGGGTGGCGTCCCTGCGGTTGAACAGGGAGAGGAGAGTCGGTTGCGTCGCCCGATGAAGTTGTGACGCAATGGAGTTGTGGTGTCATCATTTTTCCCTTGCAGGGTGTGATGTGACCGAGCTGATCCAGAACAGCCCCGATGGCCTGTATTGTGAGAAGGGGGATTTCCACATTGACCCGTGGAATCCCGTCTCGCGGGCGCTGATCACGCATGCCCACGGCGATCATGCACGGCGCGGCTGCGGCCGGTATCTGACCACCGGTGAGGGACTGCACGTACTGCAGACTCGTATGGGGTCAGAGGCAAGAGTTGAGACCGTCCGCTACGGAGAGGCACTGTCCATCAACGGGGTGAAGGTCTCTTTTCATCCTTCAGGCCACGTGCTCGGTTCAGCGCAAATCCGAGTGGAGTCGCGGGGCGAAGTGTGGGTCGTCTCCGGCGATTATAAGGTGGCTGCCGATGCCACCTGTCGGCCTTTTGAGTCGGTCCGCTGCCAGACGTTCATTACCGAATGCACATTCGGACTTCCCATTTATCGCTGGCAGCCTCAGTCTGAAATTTTCAGCGAGCTGAACCGTTGGTGGCGGACCAATCGCGATGCGGGAAAAGTGTCGATCGTCTTTTCCTATGCACTCGGGAAAGCTCAACGCATTCTGGCGGGACTCGACCCGACGATTGGGCCCATTCTCTGTCACGGCGCGGTGGAGCGGGTGAATCAGGACTATCGCAACTCTGGCATTCGTTTGCCGGAAACCAGTTATGCCGGTCGCTTTGAACCGGGAAAGGACTGGGCCGGCGCGTTGGTCGTCGCTCCCCCTTCTGCGAATGGAACGGGCTGGATGCGGAAATTTGGCGATGCTTCCCGCGCGTTTGCCTCGGGATGGATGCTGATTCGGGGAACGCGGAGACGACGGGCTGTGGAGCGGGGTTTCGTTCTCTCCGACCACGCGGACTGGCCCGGGCTGCTCTCTGCCATCGAAGCGACCGGAGCCGAGCGAATCCTGGCCACTCATGGCCGGACCGGCCCGATGGTGCGGTGGCTCCAGAACGCCGGGTATGACGCCGCTCCACTTCGGACCCGTTTTATTGGTGAGCGGGACGATGCCGAAGTCGATGACGCGGAGGAGAACGGAGACATCCCCGTGGAACCCGTCTTCGACGAAGAACCCGCAACGTCCCGAACCACCGTTCATTCAACAGAGGATTCCGCTGAGTGAAATCATTCGCCGATCTCTATCGCACCCTCGACGAAACGACGAAGACGACGGTCAAAGTCGCTGCGATGCGCGACTATTTCACTCACTGCAGCGCAGCTGATGGAGCCTGGAGCGTCTATTTCCTCAGCGGGAGGAAGTTCTCTCGACTTATCCCAACCGGTCTGCTGCGAATGTGGGCTGCCGAGCAGGCACAGATCCCCGACTGGATGTTCGAGGAGTGTTATGGAGCGGTTGGGGACCTCGCTGAGACGATGGCGCTCCTGCTTCCCGAGCCCACAGGTGGAAGTCAGTTCACGCTCGCGGAGTGGATCGAGCAACGCATTCGCCCCCTGTCCGCGATGACCGACGACCAGCGGAAGGAGGCGCTGAGCGATGCGTGGGGGCAGTTGACGGCTCAGGAACGCTTTGTGTTCAACAAACTCGTCACAGGCAGCTTTCGGGTCGGTGTCTCTCAGGGACTGGTGATTCGTGCTCTCGCACTGGTGAGTGAACTGCCACAGGCCCTTATCGCTCATCGCTTAATGGGGCAATGGGAACCGACGCCGGAATTCTTCGAGCAGCTCCTGGCAGCGGATCAGGGGGAAACCGATGAGAGTCGCCCTTACCCCTTCGCACTGGCGCATCCCTTTCAGTCCGCGCCAGAGACGTTGGGTGACCCCGCTGACTGGCTGGTGGAGTGGAAATGGGACGGGATTCGCGGGCAAATGATTCGTCGGCGCGGCCAGTCCTATCTCTGGTCACGTGGGGAAGAGCTGATCCTCGACCGGTTCCCCGAACTTGCGGAGCCCCTGCGGGCCCTTCCCGATGGGACAGTGCTCGATGGTGAAGTGCTTGGCTGGAAGGCAGGACGACCGTTGCCATTCTCGGAACTGCAGCGACGGATCGGGAGAAAATCGGTCGGCAAAAAACTGCTGTCGGACGTCCCTGTGCGGTTTGTCGCTTTCGATCTCCTGGAACGGGATGGACAGGATCTCCGCGCGCTGCCACTCGTGGAGCGTCGCCGCCAACTTGAAGAAGTGCTTGAGTCATGTGAGCCCGAGCCGTTGATTGTTCCATCGCCCGTGGTCTCCACAACGAGTTGGGATCTTCTGCAGGATCAACGGAGTGCCAGTCGGGAGATGAATGTGGAGGGAGTCATGCTGAAGCGACTCGACTCCCCTTATCCACTCGGACGTGTCACCGGGCTCTGGTGGAAATGGAAAGTCAATCCGTTCACTTGCGATGCCGTTCTGATTTATGCCCAGCGGGGGCACGGTCGTCGGGCCAGCCTGTATACCGACTATACATTCGCGGTCTGGGATCAGGGACAACTCATTCCGTTTGCGAAGGCTTATTCCGGCCTGACGGATGCCGAAATCCGTGATGTCGATCGTTACGTTCGGCAGCACACGATCGAAAAGTTTGGACCGGTCCGCGCGGTGACTCCCGGATTGGTCTTTGAACTCGCCTTTGAGAACATCCAGTTTTCAAAGCGGCACAAATCGGGTGTTGCTGTCCGCTTTCCCAGAATGTCGCGCTGGCGGAAAGATAAACGGCCCGATCAGGCGGACACACTCGACGGGATCAAGGCCCTCATGTCGGCGGAGGTGAACACATGAGTGGCGTACTTCCCGCAGCTCCTGCTTCGGCCCCCGCACTCTCCCAACGGGGAGTGCAGCGAGCGAAACGTCAGATCACCGACTGGTTTCATCAGCAGGGCTGGAAGCCGTTCCGATTCCAGCAGCAGGCATGGTCTGCTATGGCTGCTGGCAAGAGTGGTCTCGTCCACGCCTCCACCGGCACCGGTAAAACCTATGCCGTCTGGCTCGGGGTCCTGCTGCAATGGCTGGCCGAACAGAAACGACGGCCTTCGGGCAAGGTTGGATCTTCCTCCCCGTGCCGTGTGCTCTGGATCACCCCACTGCGCGCTCTTGTCGCCGACACGGAACAGGCACTGCAGCAGCCACTGACCGATCTGCAGATTCCCTGGTCGATGGAAACCCGGACGGGTGATACCTCCAGCGCGGTGAGGCATCGGCAACGGACCCGTCTGCCCAACGTCTTGCTGACCACTCCCGAATCGCTGTCGTTGTTGCTGTCTCGCAGCGATGCCCAGCAGCAACTCGGACAGCTGACTCATGTCATCGTCGACGAGTGGCATGAACTGCTTGGTTCCAAGCGGGGAATTCAGACAGAACTCGCGCTCGCACGTCTGCGGAGCTGGAATCCGCAGCTGCAGACCTGGGGTCTCTCGGCCACCCTCGGTGATCTGGATCTGGCACTGGCCACGCTGCTGGGAAGCAAGCGTGAGGTCGGGGCTCATGAACTCATCGAAGGACAGCAGTTAAAAAAGTTGTCCATCGACTCCCTCATTCCCCAGACGATGGAGCGGTTCCCGTGGGCCGGACATCTCGGGCTGCGGCTGGTCTCGAAAGTGGTCGAGCAGATCGAACAGGCGCGGAGTTCGCTCGTTTTCACGAATACACGCTCCCACTGTGAAGCCTGGTATCAGGCCATTCTCAAACAGAAGCCGGACTGGGCCGGTCGCATCGCCTTGCACCACGGCTCGCTGGACGGCGAGACCCGCACCTGGGTTGAACATGGCCTCCGTCGGGGAGACCTCAAGTGCGTCGTCTGCACGTCGTCCCTCGATCTCGGAGTTGATTTCAGCCCGGTGGATCGTGTGTTCCAGATTGGAAGTCCGAAGGGTGTTGCGCGGCTGCTGCAGCGAGCCGGCCGGAGCGGGCATTCTCCCGGTCGGCCGAGTCGAGTGACGTGTGTGCCGACAAATGCACTGGAACTGGTCGAATTCGCAGCCACGCGTGATGCTGTGCACGCGGGCCATCTGGAAGCGAGAGTCCCTCCGGGCCGGCCACTTGATGTCCTGTGCCAGCATGTGGTGACGCTCGCGGTTGGGGGAGGCTTCGACGCCGAGAACCTGTTTCAGGAGGTTCGCACCACTTTCAGCTATGAACACCTGCCCCGCGAGGAATGGGACTGGATTCTCGCCTATGTGACCACGGGCGGAACGGCTCTGCAGGCTTACCCCGACTATCACAAGGTCCGTAAAGATGCGGACGGTCTATTCCAACTGAGTGATCAGCGGTTAGCGCGTCAGCACCGCATGTCGATCGGAACCATTGTCAGCGAAACATCAATGTCGGTGCAGTTCCTGAAAGGACCGAGAATCGGCACCGTTGAAGAGTCATTTGTCGCGAAACTGAAGCCGGGCGATCATTTTCTTTTCGGCGGAAGGAATGTCGAAGTCGCGTTCATCGAAGACTCAAGGGTGTATGTTCGACTGGCGAAGACGAATTCGAACGCCAAGGTCCCCCGCTGGATGGGAGGCCGAATGCCCCTCTCTTCGCAACTGTCAGAGGCGATTCGCCATCGTCTCGATGCCGCCGCCCGGGGTTCGTTCGAGGGGCCCGAGATGCAGGCAGTCGAACCGCTCCTCAGCCTGCAGGCGTTCTGGTCGGCCGTCCCCCGATTTCATCAGCTGCTGATTGAACGAGTGAAATCCCGGGAAGGCCATCATTTGTACTTCTATCCGTTTGCGGGACGGCTGGTGCATGAAGGGCTCTCCACCTTGTTTGCCTACCGGTTAGCCCGCCATGAACCGCATACGTTTAGCATCGCGGCCAACGACTATGGGTTCGAACTCCTATCGAATGCGCCGGCAGCAGTCGAAGAAGCGATCGATAACGGTCTGTTTTCTACAGAAGGACTTGTGGAGGACATTTTTCATTCTCTCAACGCGGCGGAGATGGCCAAACGCCAATTCCGCGAAATCGCTCACATCTCCGGTCTGGTTTTTGGCGGCTATCCGCACCAAAGGAAGTCGGCCCGACAGCTCCAGGCGTCAACGGGCCTGCTGTACGATGTCTTTCGCAACTACGATCCCGAGAACCTGCTGCTTAAGCAGGCCGACCGCGAAGTGATGGAACGCCAGCTGGAACAGACCCGGCTCATGACCACATTAAGGGAAATGCAGGAGATGGAGATTGTCTGGCGGAATCTGCCCCGTTTCAGTCCCTTCAGCTTCCCACTCATGGTCGACCGCCTTCGCGAACGGGTCTCCTCCGAGAAACTTTCCGAGCGGGTAAGGAGAATTCAGGAACAACTCGAGAAAGTCGCTCAGACTCAGACCCCGTAATCGCTCGCTCCATTTCCAACCGACGACCCCAATCCCGCTCATACAACGTTTCACTCGATGACCGATCCTCTCCACGGATGTCTTGAAATTGACTTCTTCGAATCGCAGCTGCATCTGCTCCCCGAGCGGTGTGTCTATTGGCCAGCACATTCCGCACTCCTGGTCGCCGACCTGCATCTCGGCAAGGAGCAGACGTTCCGAAATGCAGGTCTTCCGGTTCCAGACCTTCTTGGATCAGACCTGCAGCGACTGACCCGCGCTCTGCATCGGACAGGGAGTTCCTCTCTCATCATCCTGGGAGATTTCTGTCACGCCTTGCGAGGTAGATCCCACGCGGTGCATGCTCAGTTTTCGGAGTGGCGGAAGCGTCATTCCGAACTCGACTGCCTATTAATTCGCGGCAATCATGACAGACATGCGGGACCACCGCTGCCCGAATGGAATGTGCGCAGCTATGATGATCCATTCCCGTTTCATGGGATGGGACTGGCCCACTTCCCCCAATCGACGGCTTCGCTGCCGACACTGGCTGGGCATCTCCATCCAAAGTATCGTCTGGAGTTTGGGCCCGAGCGACTGAGCCTTCCCTGCTTCCTGCAACGGGGCAGAACACTCGTTCTTCCGGCATTCAGCAGCTTCGTCGACCACGGCCTGATTCGGCGAGAACCGTCTGATGGAATTTACGTCATCGCTGACGATTCTGTGCTGCAAGTGTAACGACGCGTCAGATCGTGTCAGTTTTCAGGTCTGTAACTGCGCTGAAACTCTCTATTGAAGAACAGGATTCTGGAAGCGTTTTTCGAGTGCCGTTTTCAGCACAAGGTGCTGTACAACCAATGTGCAAAACCGTTCCAAACTACGGATTACGACAATACCGATATGGCCGCGATTTTCCATCCACTGTTGGCATTGATTGCCTCGGCAACGGACCGGGAACTGGCCAAGTACATCCAGTTCCTGAAGGAAGAGAACAAGATCCTGCGGGCTCGGATTCCGGGCGTCATCGTCCGATTCATGCTCGCTGAGCCAGCTGAGGAACAGGCCGAACATCCGGGAGGCGACTCCCGAGTCGCCGCTCCCTTCAACCCCGGCAAAAGCCTTCTCGACTTCGTCGATCATCGCCACGCAGGGAGCCATGGCATCCAGCAAGCGCAGCGCCTGCCGGGTCCGGTCTTCTGATTGACCAACCAGGGAGCCCAGCAGGCTCCCCACATCCAGCCGCAGAACCGGCCGCCCCACTTCCTGTCCCAGCGCCTGGCAGAACTGCGATTTCCCGCAGCCGGGAGGAGAGAGGAGCAACACCCTTCGAGTACGCTCCCATAGGTCAAGTGCAATTGCTCAAGCAATAACTTTTGATCGAAGGCCTCGCCGCACGGGACTCTCGATTAGCAAGCTGCTTGGTTCATTCCATTCAGGAAGTCGAGTGCGTCAAAATAGCGCTTCAGCGTCTTCGGTTCCGTAGGACGACAGCCAAAAATTGCGCAACACATGCTCTTTAATCATGTTGCGGCGATAATTGCTTGTGGAAAAATTGCTTAAGATCGACAGTGAGTTTGTCGAGTTTGCCCGTGGTTTGTCGGCGTGTGGGTTGATAAAGGTACATCAGTGTGAATTTCACACGACGTAAGAACGTGTTTTGAAATTGCGATGAATTGAAAAAACGGCTACGGCTCCCTTGCGAACATCTTGGCAATCCAAGGAAGGAGCCGCAGCCGTGTTGAGGACGAAGTATTCCAGCAATCTCTCGGATGAGCAATGGCAACTGATCCGGAAATACCTTCCCCAACCTTCCCGTCGGGGGCGTCCTCCCATCGATCGGCGGTGGGTTTTGGATGCCATCTGGTACGTGGTCAGAACCGGTTGCCAATGGAGATTGCTCCCTGGCGATTTTTCCAACTGGAGTACGGTCTATGGCATTTACCGACCATGGGTTCGCAGTGGTCTCTGGGAACAAATTCACCGGCACCTGAGGGAACAGCTCCGCCGGGCTTGGGGAAAGAAAAAACGTCCCAGCGTGGCGATTCTGGACAGTCAGTCCGTGCGGACCGCAGAAGGGGGATTCGAGCGGGGATACGATGGGGCCAAGCAAATCACAGGTCGCAAGCGGCACATTGCCGTCGACACGCTGGGCCTGATCGTGGCCTTGGTCGTGCACGGAGCGTACTGGCAGGATCACGACGGAGCCTGCTTTCTGTTGATGAAGTTGAGGCAGGTCTGTCCCAGATTGAAGGTTTTATTTGCCGACTCAGCCTATGGGCGTAAGGAACTGCCAAAGTGGGTTCGGCAGACATTCGGTTGGGTCTTGCAGGTTGTCCTCAGGCCAGTTGGGCAAAAGAAGTTAGTGGTCTTGCCGAAAAGGTGGGTTGTGGAGCGGACCTTCGCCTGGCTGGCCCGCTATCGACGACACTCCCGAGACTACGAACGAACACCCGAGTCGAGTGAAACGGTGACCGACATCGCCATGATCAACCTGATGAGCAAACGCCTCACTCGGCTTCAAAACTGATTTTTCAAACACGTTCTCAGAGCACGGGAACACTATTACCGGAATTGACGCCTGAACGATCATCGACCTACCGATTCGAAAGACTTGCGCCGCTGAATGGGTCGCGGTAATGTGGGTGATGAATTCCAAATTGGAGATGAATCAACTTACGGATTTCGCCGTTGGAGATCTCTTTTCCAGCGTACTGAACGGGCGACGCTAACGATGGCGCCCGGGAAGAGCAAGTGGTGGGGTCAGCCGACGCTGTTTTCTCTCTTCGGAGCAGCGGCGGACTTGGAGCCGGTGCAAAAGCCAGCAGTCCGGCCCCAGCATCCCGGTTCTTCCCAGCCAAACGCATCGGCGACTTCTGAACCAGCCGAGCATTCTGGAAACAACAAACAGCTGCGTCTCGATTTTCCGACGGGCGCAGCTGCAAACCAGAATGGCATTTCGTCGCAGAAGCCAACGACAACCGGCACAGCTCCAAAACCTCACGCCCCACACTCCAAACCACCGCAGCAGAAACGCCTCTTCGATCTGTTCCTGAAGCCGCTGATTGCTCCGAAACCACAACCTCTCAGTTCGGAGGAGGGGGCGATCGGAAGAGGAATAAAGGTTCCGCAGCAGTCAGCAATACCAACCGCCGACAGCACCGTTCGCTCTGAGAATGCAAACGCCCCGCCTCCCGCTAACGCGACCGGTGATCAAGCCAAGGCTCTGGAACTGATCGATGCCATTCGGACACTCAAGACCCTTGAAGCCCAGCAGCGACCAGCCACGGCTGAAGAACAGCAGACGCTGTCGAAGTTCGGCGGGTTCGGTGCTTTGGCTCTGCCCATCTTCCCCAACCCGGCCACCGGTCAGTACAAGTCCACCAGCTGGAGGAGATTGGGAGAAGAGCTGCAATCGCTGCTCACCCCTGAAGAATATGCCAGTGCCAAGCGGACGACGTTCAATGCGTTCTATACCTCACCGGTCGTCATTCAGGCGATGCATCTGGCCCTCGCACAGATGGGCATCCCAGCGAAGGTCACCATCCTTGAACCGGGTTGCGGGATCGGGCGATTTCTGGCATACGGTCAACAGGGACAGCAGTTCATCAGAATTGAACTGGCTCGATCTCCGGCCGCATCGCCAAAGCCCTGGATCCCCAACACGACATCCGGATCGAGAATTTTAGTGACACAAAGCTGCCGGAAGGCCAGATCGACGCGGTCAACGGCAGCGTTCCATTCTCCGATCTGAAGTTGGATCATCACAGCCAGAAGTTCTCGCTGCACGATTACTTTTTTGCCAAATCAGTTGATACTCTCTGGCCCGGAGGAGTGCTGTCACTGGTGACCTCCCACTACACGCTCGACAAGCAGGACGCCTCAGTTCGCGAATATCTCGCCGAGCGAGCGAATTTCGTGGGAGCGATCCGGTTGCCACCTTCTGGAATAACTTCTGGAATAACTTCTGGAATAACGTTAACAGTATCATCGAGGATGGCACACTATCTAAATCAACGTAAAGCATGATAATTCACTGCAGGGACGGCTCAGGACGCCGCGTTTTTGACGAACATTCGCGCCGAGAGAAGAACATCCATTGACCTCAATCGAGCCTTAGATAGCATGCACCCGCTTCACCCAGCGCTGCGGCATGCGATCGTCGGCAAGTGCCTCTGGGTCCCCTCTTGGTTTCGGGAAAGTTTCCCAAAACGACCAGATTGGGTCTCTCTGAATGGGTTCTAGATGTATGGGGCATGTCGAAGTGCCCGAGACAATGAGCCGACATCTTTGAAAAGGGAGATGAAACCCATGCAATGGAAGAATTTCGGAACTGACCATTCAATTCATGGCCAGATGGCGCGATTAGACGGAATCGCCTTGCAGGCCCGTGGGAGGTCGAAATGCCTGCTACGTACTGAGGGAGCTGGCAATCTGATCCAGTGCTACGACAGCTTGGCAATGGCTTGTGAGCTGATCGTCTGGATTTGGGCCAGCCCTGGGTGGTGCGAGTCTGACCTGAAGCGGGCCTGCCAGTTTCTTGCCGAAGCCCAGTCCAGCGTGCGGGCCTGCGCTACTCCGTCAAACGCATTTGATGACCTACAATTGTCCACCTTCGACATCCTCCGTGCAATATGTGTGGCAAGACGCTTTCACTTATCACGATACATGAAGCTGGCAGACCTTGCCGATCCCGGCCGAGCAAAGCTGCTTCAGCGTGAGATCATTGATTTCCGGCGAGACTTGTGGATGCGTTCAGAGCGGTCAACACGGCCTCGAAGCGACTCTGTGCGCAACCGTGTGCCACATGTCGCGAAATCCTCCCTGGCGGCTTTTGTGGAATCGGTTTTGACTGTTGTGGAGGCGCGGGTTGAGAGGCACAAGGAACGTGTTCGCTATGCAGAGAGTGCGATGGCTTCTGCAGTCGATCATCCGCGCGGAGATGCCGACGGGGTCGCATTGGCCTTGGACGCCATACATGAGGTTCTCTGGGGGCTCTACTTTGAGGCCCCAGCGGGTTCGCAGAACATTGAGACTGCATTCCGCCAACTTACCGGGCAGCGACTTTCGCTTCGCGAGCGCCGGCTGACTCGAAGAGACGCTGGAATGATGCGAGAGAGAAGGGTTGTCTCTGAAGGCCGCAAATATTTGATGGAGCCACACATCAAGGTCGGGAGGAAATCAACAGCGGTGCGAATTCACTATGCAGCCGATCACGAACGGCGATTACTGATTGTTGGTTGGTGTGGACAGCATCTCACGACAAGTGGCACACGTCTGTGCCGGTAAATGCAAGCGGTTGTCAAATTCTCCTTTTCTTGAATGGTGGACAGAATGTCGAATAATGCGATGTACTCAGATTATCTTGATGCGTTACGTTCATTGGGCGAGGTTGACAGAGACACAGGCCGTTTTCGATGGAATCAGGCGCTTGTACTGTCCGATGGTAATCCAGATTACGACAAGGTCTGTCCCGCCTTCTGGGCGGCACTGAAGACCGCTAAGGGGTGGGATGAGGGTTTTATGACACCTGACCGCCAAAACAAGGCATGTGCCACTTTGGTTGTAGTCAAGTTTCTTCGTTCCGAATTTGATGGCCAGCAAGTCAAGATTGTCCTTGACGGTGACCAACGATTTGGCAGACTGACAGACGTGCCAAATTCGATTGTGCAGGGCAATTTCCTACTTAAGCTTTTCGGTCTCGACAGTCTTGACAAAATCCGCCGTTTCTCGAATGAGCTTTTCGACTTACTCACCCCTGCCATGACATTCGAAGCATACCCTGAGGTAGTTCCAGAGTTGATCGCGTATGGCCAAGAGAAAGCCATTCGGATCGTGAATTCAGAGCTGCGAGTTGAGCGTGCCACTCGCTGGCAGGTTCTGGAGTTCTGCAGGCTGCCGCGAACTCGTCAGGAGGTTGCCGCAGAATGTGATCTCACCGTGAAGAAGGCAACGAATGAGTTTCTGTTTCCAATGGTCGAAGATGGATGGCTGAAAAAGTTGAATCTGGAAGCGGCAGAATCTGTACAGCGTTTTCAATCGGCCAACTGGTTGCAGTAGTCTGCCGCAACCTCATCAAAACCATCGAAAAGCAGAAAGCTTCCCGCGAGGAAAAACTCAAAAATCTGCTAGCGGAAGTGAAGAAGGACGATGGACTGGTGTTCGACGAACTGGGAGTCGATCACCTGTTCATCGATGAGGCGCATTACTTCAAGAACCTCGAAACCCCGACCAAGATGGACCGGGTGGCGGGCATCCAGACGGGAGGGAGCGAACGGGCGTTCGATGTCTACATGAAAGCCCGCTATCTGGATCAGCTGCATGCCGGACATGGTGTCACGTTCGCCACCGGCGCGCCGATCAGCAACACGATGGTGGAGCTTTACACGCTCCAGCGGTTCCTCGATCCCGCCGGGTTACGAAGCCGGGGGATCGAACACTTCGATGCCTGGGCAGCCATGTTCGGGGAAGTCGTCGATTCCATGGAGATCACACCCGATGGAGCCGGACTACGACCACGTTCCCGGTTTGCGAAGTTCACGAACCTGCCGGAACTCCAGCAGATGTTCCGGGCGTTCGCCGACGTCCAGACCGCTGAAATGCTCAATCTCCCCCGTCCCACGCTGAAGGGAAACAAACCGGAAGTCATCGCGTGTCCGATGTCAGACGAGCAGCACGGCCCGCAGCAGGAGCTTGTGAATCGCTACGAACGGATTCGAAATGAAAAGATCGATCCGCGTGAAGACAACGCTCTGGCCATCACCACCGACGGCCGCAAACTCGCGACCGATGCCCGCATGCTCGATCCGGTGGCGGATGACTTTCCGGAGTCGAAGGTCAATCGACTGGTGGCGACGGTGACGGAGATCTTCAACCGTTCCGCCAGTCATCGCGGGACACAGATGATCTTTGCGGACATGGGAGTGAATCTGACGGCGTGGGGCTATTCGCCGTATTCGGAGATCATCCGGAAGTTGACGGAGTCCGGCATTCCGCGTGATCAGATTGCGTCGATCGGCGATGCTGAGAGCGATGCCAAGAAACAGGCCCTGTTCAAGAAGGTTCGCGAAGGAGCGGTACGGGTGCTATTGGGAAGTATCCAGAAGATGGGGACGGGGACCAACGTCCAGAAACGTCTGGTGGCTCTGCACCATCTGGATGCTCCCTGGAAACCGGCCGAAGTCGAACAGCGGGACGGCCGAATTTTGCGACAGGGGAACGAGAATAGCGAAGTCTCGATCTTCCGGTATGTGACAGAGGGTTCGTTCGACGCCTACATGTGGCAGGCACTGGAGACCAAAGCGAGATTTATCAATCAGGTGATGACAGGGGATAATGCTATCCGCACAGCAGAAGACATCGGCGGTCAGGAGTTATCGTATGCTGAGGTCCAAGCAATCGCTTCCGGCAACCCGGCTGTGCTCACGCTGGCGGAAGCCGATGCCGAACTGCAACGGTTGCACCTGCTCAGGAAAAGCCACATGGATGAACAGTTCATCGCCCGACGGAACGTCCGAGATCTCCCAGAGATGATCGAACGCTATGCCGACCGGTTGGAGAAACTGACCGCTGACCAGTCCCGCATAGCCCCCCACGATGGCGACCCGGTCACAATCAACGGGAGATCGGTTCACAGTGACGACCTGATCCCTGCGCTGACCAGCAAACTGGAGTCTCTCCCGTCACTTTTCAATCAACCGATCAAGATCACGTTCGGCACGTACCAGGGGCTGGAGTTCGGGCTGATTGTTGATCCCGAGTTCCCGGCGGAAGTCTACCTGCGGGGGGAAATCACCCGCAAAACCCGGCTTTCCAAAGACCATCAGGGACCAAGGGCCGTGCTCAATGCGGTCGAACGTCTCGCCAGCGGCTACGAAAAGGAATGTGACCAGCTACGCCAGGATCTGACCATCGCCCAGTCCCAGCTCCGCGACTACCAGTCCCGTCTCGGGAAACCGTTCACACTGGAAGGTTATTTGACTGACCAGACCACACTTCGCGACCAGCTGAAAATCAGCCTGTCTGCAACCAGCCCGGCCGCCAACGAGAATGATGGCTCCAGCACAGGGGATCTCACCCGGCAGATCAATTCCCTAAAAAACTCGTTTCAGACCGAAGACACGCCCGAGCGAACACGTTCAACCCCAGTCGCAGCCGAACCACCGGTAACCCTCCGCATCCGCCAAAGGGAAACCACAACAACTCGCAAACTCCACCACCTTGCCCCGGTCGGATGATTTTCCGGAATCTTTATTATCACTCTTATGGAAAAACTACGGCGCGCCTCTATTCCCAATCGCTCGGTTGTGAACTTTCTCATTACTTCGCCTACGTGTCAGGTTGTGCTTACACAACATCTGCTTCGGTAGCTTTTGCGTCCATTCTTCATATACTGTTCTGCCGAACATCCACTTTATCCAGGTACGGTCAATTCCGTGCCGCGCCAGCGCGGGCCGCGACTCTTCAAATCGAATGATTGTGAGCAACGCTCGTGGAAATCGGCGATGACCGTTGATTCCCTATGCCTGTTGAATCAGAGCAACTTCGAGCGATCAGCATCCGCCAGCCTTGGGCGGAGTTGATTCTGCGTGGAGAAAAGACGGTCGAATACCGCTCCCAGGCGACCAAGATCCGAGGCAAGGTTTACATCTACGCTTCGCTCGCAAAGCCTGAACCAGGCGACGAACAGATTTATGGAGACTTGCCGCGCGGCCTCATCATAGGCACCGTCGAAATCGTCGACTGTGAAAGCGGCGATAGGGATTTCGAATGGGTTCTGTCGAACCCGCAGCGACTCGCCGAACCGATCGCTCCCAAGGAACAACCTCAGCCGGTTTGGTTCTACCCTTTTGGACGACCGGAAGACGGATCTCTGGTGCAAGATGATTCCTCACATGTGGCGGAGAACAACGATGCTGGGGGCGGCTCTCTGACGAGCATTCGCTTCGCCCCGGTGACTTCAGGGTCGTCGAATTGTCCATTCACTCCCTACCATTCCAAATATCTTGCTTATGAATTGACGAAGCGCGTGGGAGCCGATCAGGCGGACAAGCTCGCTCAGTCGATCAGCAATGCGACCGTCTATCTTAATCCACATCAGGTAGATGCTGCGCTCTTCGCGTTTCGATCGCCACTTTCTCGTGGAGCGATTCTCGCGGACGAAGTCGGTCTGGGGAAAACCATCGAAGCGGGTATCATCATCAGCCAGCTTTGGGCAGAGAAGAAACGTCGTATTCTGGTGATCGCCCCCGCGACACTCCGCAAACAATGGAGTCGCGAACTCTCAGAGAAATTCTTCATCCCTTCCCTCATTCTGGAATCCAAAAGTTTCCGTGAGCTGTCTCGACGAATGCGGCAGCCTTTTGAGCCACCTCAACAGGTTGTGATCTGTTCTTATCAATTCGCCCGGACCAAGGCTGCCGAAGTTGCCGCCGTTCCATGGGATCTAGTCGTTGTCGACGAAGCCCATCGCTTGCGGAATGTCTACAAGAAGGACAACAAGGTCGCACGGGCTTTGCGGGATGCAGTACGCGGTCGTCCGAAGGTGTTGCTGACAGCCACTCCACTTCAGAATTCGCTGATGGAGTTGTTCGGACTCGTCACCTTTGTTGATGAGCATGTTTTCGGAAGCGAAGAAGCATTTCGCGAACTCTACGCCAAGAAAGCCGAGAACCTGCCTGCGGGGACGCTTGCGAACCTGCGGTCACGCCTCCGGCCGATCGTCCAGCGAACGCTGAGAAAACAGGTTGTCGAGTACGTGAAGTACACGAAACGCATCCCGATCACGGAAGACTTCACCCCATCCGATGACGAAAAGAAGCTCTACCAGTACGTCTCGGATTTCCTACAGAAGGACAACCTGCATTCGCTGCCGAATAGCCAACGACAACTGATCGAGCTGGTGCTTCGCAAAATTCTGGCTTCATCGTCATTCGCTATCGCAGCCACTTTGGGCACGATGATCGATCGACTGCGAAAACTTGAACAGGTTGCGGGCGAAGCTGTCGAGGAAGACGTCGCCGACGTGGTCGGGAACGACTTCGAACCTGCCGAATCCATTGAAGAAGAGTGGAAAGATCCGCCGGTCGATGGAACCCCCTCTCCTCCCAACTCCGTCGAGGCAAAATCCCCTGCACCTGTTCCGAAATTGCTGGTCAAATCCTTGCAGGCGGAAGCGGCGGAACTCCTGCGATACAAAACCCTCGCGGAATCGATCCGGGAGAACGCCAAAGGGAACTCTCTGATCAAGGCGCTGCGATTGGGTTTCGCTAAAGCATTAGAACTCGGTTCGAAGCCGAAGGCCCTGATTTTCACCGAATCCCGTCGAACGCAGACGTATCTCCATGATCTTCTGACAAAAGAAGGGTATGCCGGGAAGATTGTTCTCTTCAACGGCACCAATACCGATCCCGATTCCAAACGCATTTATCAGGAATGGCTCAAATGCCATGCTGGACAGGAATGCGTCAGCGGGTCACCCACTGCCGATATGCGTTCGGCATTGGTTGATGAATTTGCGAACAATGCCTCGATCATGATTGCTACCGAATCGGCTGCCGAGGGGGTCAACCTGCAGTTCTGTTCTCTGGTGGTGAACTATGACCTCCCCTGGAACCCGCAACGGATTGAACAGCGGATCGGGCGTTGTCACCGCTACGGTCAGAAGCATGATGTCGTCGTCATCAACTTCGTGAACCGGGCCAACGAGGCCGATCAGCGCGTGTTCGAACTGCTGAACCAGAAGTTCAAGTTGTTTGATGGCGTCTTTGGTGCTTCGGACGAAGTGCTCGGGGCCCTCGAATCGGGGATCGACATCGAGAAGCGGATCAACGACATCTACAAACGCTGTCGGACCGCCGAGGAGATTCAACAGGCTTTCGATCAGTTGCAGCTGGATCTTGATGAACAGATTACTGCCACGTTGCAGGAGACCCGCACCAAACTGCTGGAGAACTTCGACGAAGACGTTCACCACAAGTTGCGGATGATGGAATCGGAGACGGAACAGCGTCTCAATCGCTATGAAGATTGGCTCTGGGCACTGACGGCGACAGAAATTGCAGATCAGGCCGACTTCGACATCAACAACCATACCTTCACTCTTCGAGAACAACCAGAAGATTTGCCATCGGAGCAGGTCCCCTTGGGACGCTATCGCCTCAAACCGTTGCAGCAACGGAAATCCGAAGACATTCCGGATACGGATTTTCACTACCGCCCCGGTCATCCGTTGGCGGAATGGATCATCTCGCGAGCCAAAGCACGAACACTCCCGATTTGTGAGTTGAATCTCGATTACTCACAGCGTGGAGCGAAAGTAACACTCGTCGAGCGGTTGATTGGGCAATCCGGCTGGCTCCGCGTCGAGCAATTGACCGTTGCTTCTCTTGATACGGAAGAAGCCCTGCTCGTCACCGGTATCACCGACGAGGGAGCTGTTCTGGACCGTGAGACCTGCGAAAAGCTGTTGACCATCCCTGCGACCGTCGGCGCGCAGGTTTCGACGGATGAGGCTGTCCAGAATCTGCTGGAGCGGACGGTCCAGTCTCAGGCGAACCGGGTGTTGATGGAAACACAAAGCCGGAACGAAGTCTTCTTCGACGCCGAATCCGACAAGCTCGACCGCTGGGCGGATGATCTGAAAGACAATCTGGAACGTGAGCTGAAGCAGATTGAAGTTGAAATTCGGGAAGCCAAGAAAGCCAAGCGGCTCGCTGCCGATCTGCAGAGTAAAGTGGCTGCTCAAAAGCGGGTCAACGAACTGGAGCAGCAGCGGAACCACAAAAAGCGAACCCTGTTCGACGCTCAGGACCAGATCGAGCAGAGGAAAGATACCTTGATTTCCGACATCGAAGCCCGTCTGCAACAGCAGACCACCCGTGAGGAAGTCTTCACCGTTCGCTGGAGGCTCTCATGATTCAGCAACGACAGCCCAGAACACCATTCATCACAGCAGGTTACGCACTTCCTGTGGGTTGTGCGCAATTCGCAGGCGTTCACGAAATTTTAGAGCCAAACAATCGGCACATTCGGCAGAATCGCTCAAGTCTGCACGTCGAAAAGTCGATGATACTCTTGTCAAAGAGCGCAACCCGTTCTAAGATACTTGCAACACACCCGTCGCACCCCTCCTTTCCTCGGAAAGTGACGTGCATCAAGGACGGGTCTTTTTTTTGCGCCCTGTCAGCCATTCTTCTTGCTGGCACTTTTCGGGTGCGGGAGGTTTCGGGATGAGTCCCCAACCTTCCAACTCTCGCTCTTCGTATCAAAAGCCGTGGCAATCGTACCCAGATCAATTGGCCGCACTGGTATTTTAGTAAGTACGAGCTTTCTCACCTTTCGACTTGATGTGGACATGAGGACTGTTTTTCCGTACAGTCTGCCGCCTGTGTCGTGTAGAATGAAGCCAAGGAGGACGAAATCATGAACCGCTATCAACTTGCCAAATTGGTCGAGTGGGCAGAGACCTTGGAGTCTCGCAAGCGGATGCAGAAAGTCGTCTACATGCTTCAGGCGGCGGGCTGTAACTTGCAGGCGGATTTCTATCTTCACCACTACGGGCCATATTCAGACGATGTGGCTGGGCTGAATGATCAGATGGTTCAGAGCGGCTTGCTGGTCGAGCAGGAAGGGCAAACGGCCTTCGGACGAGCAAAGTATTCCTATCGTCTGTCGCCATCGACACTGCAACAGATTCGTGATCTGGAAGAATCCGGGGAGGCAGCGAATTTCGCAGGCGATCTGCCAAAATATGAATCTCTTGCAAAGCGTCTGATTGGCGTCAATTTGCGGGAGCTGGAATTTGCATCCACGATCGTCTTCTTCTGGAAGCAGTTTCACGACTGGACCAAGGCGGTTGAAGAAGCAACGAGGTTCAAAAACTCCAACGAGGTGGCTGCGACTCTGCCACTCGCAAAAAGTGTGATTGAGCAGCCATCATGAAGTTCTCGTAATTTCGTGAAAGGGTCAACTGGCGGGCATGTCGGCAAAAATCTTTCGGGACCCTCTCTACAATTATGTTGGTCTGAGCCTTCCGCGTGAGAAATGGCTGCTCGAGCTACTCGATACGCCTGAAGTTCAGCGATTGAGGCGAATTCACCAGCTGGGCGTGAGTTCTTTCACCTATCCCGGCGCAGACCACAGCCGGCTCTCGCACAGCCTCGGTGTTGTGCACCTGATGCAGCAGGCCGTGACTCATCTGGAGTCATTGTCTCAAGAACTTCACGTAACTCATGCACGTGGTCCGCTTCTCGCAGCTGCTCTTCTTCATGATGTCGGCCACGGTCCATTCTCCCATCTTTTCGAGCCATGCCTGGGAATTAAACACGAGACTTGGTCGTTGGCAATCATTCAATGCGAAGACAAAGACCTGCAAGTCAATCGCATTCTGAAGAGCGTCTACCCGGGCTTGCCGGGAGAAGTTGCTGCGCTCATTGAGAAGAATAATTACTCCCAGCCTCCCTGGATGAAGTACCTGCTTGACAGCCAATTGGATGTCGATCGTCTGGATTATCTTCGCCGGGACAGCCTATTTACAGGCGCTGGATACGGTCACTATGACCACTATCGCATCCTGACCAGCTTTGAATTTCACGAAGAAGACGGTGACAAGCACATTGTCTGGAACGAGAAGGCGATGCTCGCCATCGAAGAGTACATCTTTTCCCGCTACTACATGTATCAGAACGTCTACCTGCACAAGACGACACGCGGATTTGAAAAGATGCTCGAAGCAATGTGGACGCGGGCAAAATCGCTGCGAGATCAGGGCGACAATGTCGCACTTGTCCCGGCTATTGAAAGCTTCTGGAACACCAAAACTCCTTCTCCTCAGCAGTACCTCCGCATTGAAGAATTCACTGTCCTTCAGCAGATTGAACAATGGAAAGACCATACCGACCCCGCTCTGAGTGATCTCGCTCATCGCTTCCTCGCACGCAAGCGATTCTCAAAAATCGAACCTCCTCGATTGGACCCGCTGACACCTGACTATGAAAGCTGGGAAGCCGCATTACGAGAACTGGTATCGAAAAGATCGGAATATACTCAGGCAGATGCTTATGTCCTGAAGGATGAAGTGTCCAGCAAATACATGCAGCCCTATTTTCCGGAAAAGGAGACAGACGAGCAATCTGTTAAGACATCCATCCGAATCCTGGCAAATGGACGACCGGTCGAAATCTCCACACTACTGGATCGACTGAAGCCGGTTACTCAAAAGCCTGCTCCGATGGTTCGCTATTATATTCCGACGGATCTCATGGCCGAGGCGGCGCGCCTGCGGGAGTCCTGGAATAAAGCTCAGTAAAGTAAGTTGCTCGCTGATCCTTATCCCGAAGCTGGAAGTGTCTTATGGCAATTCCCACCTAATATACCCTCCAGTCTGCGGAGTGCCCGAAGTGTGGGCATCGGCCGGTGGCGGAGATTTGGTATGGGGAGATGGCCGTGACGGAGCAGCTGCGGGCGGAAATCAAGGCTGGCAGGGTGGTGCTGGGCGGGTGTTGTTTGGATGATCCCGTCTGGGAATGCACACGCTGTCACTGGCAGGGAATTCAGGACGACAAGACAGAACGAAAAGCGACATGAGCCGGAAAACGAAATTGGAACTGACCTGGATCGGCAAAGAGAACCGGCCGAAGTTGGAGCCGCGGATTCTGCTGGAGGATGCGGAGAAGTCGTATCATGCGCGGCAGCGGGTGAGTGAGAATGATCAGTTCGACAACCGCCTGATCTTCGGCGACAACCTGCTGGCCCTGAAAGCACTGGAAGCCGAGTTCACCGGCAAGGTCAAGTGCATCTACATCGACCCCCCGTACAACACCGGCTCCGCGTTCACCCACTATGACGATGGCGTTGAGCATTCGCTGTGGCTGTCACTCATGCGGGATCGACTGGAAATTTTGCGGAAACTCCTGAGAGATGACGGCAGCATTTGGATCAGCATTGATGACAATGAGCAGGCGTACTTGCGTGTGATGATGGACGAAGTGTTTGGACGAATAAACTTCATAGCGACGATCATCTGGGAAAAAGTCTATTCGCCCAAAAGTTCGGCGAAACATTTATCGGAGAACCACGATTATGTGATGTGTTTCTCTAAAAATTCTTCCCAATGGCAACGTAACCTCTTACCTCGCGGCAAACAGCAAGATAGCGCATATAAGAACCCCGACAATGATCCTCGTGGTCCATGGAAAGCAAGTGATCTTTCAGCGCGAAACTTTTACGGTGCGGGAACATATTCTGTCACAACGCCTTCAGGGAGGTTAATTGATGGACCGCCTCAAGGAAGATATTGGAGTATTTCGAAGGATCGTCTTGCGGAACTTGATGCGGACAACCGTATTTGGTGGGGAAAATCGGGCAATAATGTTCCTTCTTTAAAGCGGTTTTTGACAGATGTTATGGAAGGAGTGGTTCCGGAAACAATTTGGACATATCAAGAAGTCGGCCATAACCAAGCGGCGAAGCAGGAACTGAAGGCGTTGTTGCCAGACGAGAAGGAGCTTTTTATTACTCCGAAGCCGGAAATGCTCGCTAAAAGAATCCTAGAAATTGCCACCAATCCCGGTGACATCGTCCTCGATTCCTTCGCCGGTTCCGGCACCACCGGTGCCGTCGCCCACAAAATGGGCCGCAAGTGGATCATGGTTGAGTTGGGGGAGCATTGCCACACGCACATCATTCCCCGGCTGAAAAAAGTCATCGACGGCGAAGATCCCGGTGGGGTGACCGAAGCGACCGGATGGAAAGGGGGCGGCGGATTTCGCTATTACCGTATCGCCCCGTCCCTGCTCGAAAAGGACAGCTTCGGCAACTGGATCATCAGCAAGGAATACAACGCCGCCATGCTGGCCGAAGCAGTCTGCAAACTGGAAGGGTTTCGCTACAACCCCAGCGAGACGATCTATTGGCAGCAAGGGAATTCCTCCGAAAGCGATTACATCTACGTCACCACGCAATCTCTTTCCCGCGAGCAACTGACCGAACTGAATGAACAGGTCGGCCCGGAACGCTCGCTGTTGGTGATGTGCAGCGCCTACCGCACCCGCAGCTTGGACGCCTTCCCCAGCCTGACGATCCGCAAGATTCCCAAGACCGTCCTCACCCGCTGCGAATGGGGGAAAGACGACTACAGCCTGGAGATTAAGAATTTGCCAGCCGCCAAGGCGGAAAGTGGCTCAGTTGGCAGTGATTCAGTTTTCAGTAAGAAGGGGAGGACGCGGAAGGAGAGGAAGGGGCGAGGACAGGGGGAGTTGTTTTGAGACGTTGAGTTTTCAGTGGTTCAGTTTTAGGTTTTCAGTGGGGGCAGCTGATGGCTTATCGGTCATTTGAGGAGTTGGAAGTTTGGAAGCGGAGTTGTGCGCTGGCGGTTTTGATTTACCAGAAGCTGGCACAGGTCCGAGAGTTTTCTTTGCGTGACCAGGTGCAGCGGGCAGCTGTTTCCATTCCGTTCAACATCGCTGAAGGAGCAGAACGCGGCGGCAGAGATTTCGTCCGATTCCTTCGCATTGCTCTGGGATCAGCCGCTGAGCTGCGGACACAGGTCTACATCTCCGGAAAATCGACGTCCTCTCGACAGACGACTTCTCCCCGCTCATCAACGAACTCAAAGAAATCTCCCGCATGCTGACCGGCCTCCGCAGATCGCTGAAAACCGATAGTTAGCAGACATCCATACTGAAATCTGAACCACTGAGAACTGAAAACTTCTTCACCCATGAACATCCCTCTGAATGCCATTTCCAATCGCCTAAGTCTGCGGCCGCCTCAGCGTTTTGCCCTCGAAATTCTCGCCCGAATCTGCGAAATCACCCCACTGGATAAAGAGGTCGATCTCGCTGCGGCACTGGAAACGGTCAAGGCCGAATTTCCAACCGTCACCGACTTCGAACGGGATTTTCCGTCACTCTGCTTTGCACTGGCGACCGGCGTCGGGAAGACGCGGCTCATGGGAGCGTTCATTGCTTATCTGGCCCGGTCAGAGGGGATCAGACACTTTTTCGTGTTGGCTCCGAACCTAACGATCTACAACAAGCTGATCGCTGACTTCACTCCCAACACCCCGAAATATGTCTTCAAGGGCATCTCCGAATTCGCCCTTTCCCCACCGGAGATCATCACCGGAGACAACTATGAGAGCGGGCGAGGGGTACGTGCCGGGCAACTGTTCGATGAAGACAGCGTCCACATCAACATATTCAATATCAGCAAGATCAACAGCGAAGTACGCGGGGACAAGGCCCCTCGCATCAAACGGCTGTCTGAGTACATCGGAGAGAGCTACTTCGAATATCTCTCCAAGCTGGATGACCTTGTCCTCCTGATGGATGAATCGCACCGCTACCGGGCCAGTGCCGGTGTGAAGGCACTCAACGAACTGAAGCCAATTCTCGGACTGGAGCTGACTGCCACCCCGCAGGTGGAAAAGGGTTCGAAATCCGAAGCGTTCAAAAACGTGATCTACAGCTATCCGCTGTCGGAAGCCCTGAAGGATGGTTTCGTTAAGGAACCAGCCGTTGCGACCCGCGAAAACTTCGATGCGAAGAACTACTCGAAGGAAGGATTGGAAACGCTGAAACTGGAAGACGGCATTCACGTTCACGAAGAAACCAAGATGCAGCTGGAACTCTACGCCCGGGAGAACGGCAAAGAGATCGTGAAGCCGTTCATGCTGGTCGTGGCGGAAGACACAACACACGCATCGGCGATCAAGGCGAAGATCGAGGACGAAAGTTTCTTCGGTGGCCAGTACAAGGGCCGGGTGATTGAAGTTCACTCCCAGCAGAAGGGAGTAGAGAAAGACGAGAACGTCCAGGCACTGCTTTCAGTGGAGGACCGCAACAACCCGGTCGAAATCGTCATTCACGTCAACATGCTCAAAGAGGGCTGGGACGTGACGAACCTGTACACAATCGTTCCGCTACGGGCTGCCAATTCAAAAACTCTGGTGGAGCAGTCCATTGGCCGTGGTCTGCGATTGCCATACGGAAAGCGGACGGGAGTTCCAGCGGTCGATCGGCTCACGATTGTGTCCCATGACCGGTTTCAGGAAATCGTCGATGAAGCAAATCGACCGGATTCGATCATCCGGACCGGCGTCGTCATTGGCCGGGATATTCCGTTACAAAAATCCAAAGTGATCGTAGCTCCCCCGGCGGTGGTCGAACGGCTGATTGGTCCTGCCACTCCCGAATCCGAGATGAAGCAGAAGCCGCTGTTCACGGAGCCGGAAGAACAGAAAGTCGCCCAGACGACGTTGGACGTGCTGCAGGAATTTGAACGCCTGCAGAGTTCTGCGGACCTGAAGAAGCCGGAAGTGCTGGAAAAGATCGTCAAGCGCGTGACCGAGGCAATCCGGCCAGTTCAAGGTGTTCTGCCCGGCACGGTCCCGGAAGTGGACGTGGCCAAAGTGGTCGCCCAGACCATTGATGTTCGCAATGAACTGTCGATCGATATTCCCCGGATCATTGTCATTCCTCGCGGCCCGACCAATTCCGGGTTCAGGCCATTCACGCTCGATTGTAAATCGATCCACCAGCAGCCGGTTTCCCAAGAAATTCTGATCCAGCACCTGCAAAGCAATGAGCGATTCCGGCTTCGCAGCGGGGATGCCGTGATTCCGGAAAGTCGGCTGGAAGACTATCTGGTCCGTGGCCTGATGGACTTCGAAGACATCAACTATGACGAAGTGGCCGAACTTCTCTACGACCTGTCCGGACAAATGGTCCAGCACCTGCAGTCGTACCTGAAAACTGAAGAAGACGTTCTGAACGTGCTGCAGGCCCATCAGCAGAGCCTAATCAAGCACATTCATTCCCAGATGCAGGACCACTACGAGGAAGACCCGAACACCGAATACGAAGTCAAAGTGGCTCGCGGGTTCACCGCCCTCCGTCCGAACAACTACAGCCAGCTGGCTGAAGACAAAACCCGCCATTTCCGGACAACGGTCGACGACAAGATCATGATCCGAGGGATGCTGTTCAACGGATTTCAGAAGTCGCTGTATTCGGTACTGAAATTTGACTCCAACCCGGAACGGGTGATGGCCGTTGTCCTGGAAAGCGACCCGGCTGTCATCAAATGGCTGAAACCCGCCAAAGGGGACTTCCGCATCTACTATTCACACGACGACGAGTACATCCCCGACTTCGTCGCTGAAACCGAAAACGCTCGCTACCTGTGCGAACCCAAAGCGAAAAACGAGATGCAGGACGAAATCGTCCTCGCCAAAGCCCGCGCAGCGTCTCTCTGGTGCCAACGGGCAACCGAACACGCTGGCGGCAAACCCTGGAAATACCTGCTCATTCCGCATGACGCGATTGATGAAACCAAGACACTGGCCGGGCTGGCAGCCACTTGGGAATACTTTCCTCGCTAACTGGGCTGGTTATTGAAAACGATAAGAGATTGTGCATTAAGAAAAAGATTGGAAGGCGGGCCATGATTGAGCGCATCGAAATTGCAAGCATTGCGACGTACGGTTCTGTTCCGGCCGTTCTCGATGAATTGAAGACGTTTAATTATTTCTATGGTGCAAATGGTTCCGGAAAAACGACGATTTCTCGCGTGATTGCTGATTTCACGAAATTTCCATCCTGTACAGTTGAGTGGAAGGCTCGTTCACCACTCGAACCACTCGTGTATAACCGGGACTTCGTGGAGAAACATTTCCGTGAATCCGAAGAGCTGCCTGGTATTTTTACGCTCGGCGAAAAGAATGCAGAAGCAGCGGAGAAAATCGAGGTCGCAAAGAAGGAGTTTGACCGACTTTCTCAAGAGATTGCCAACTTGAAAATGACCCTTGGCGGTGTCGATGGGAATGGTGGAAAAATTGGCGAAATGGCGGTTGCGGAAGATGCGTTAAAAGACGCCTGCTGGAAACAAAAGCAGCTGCACGATGAGAGGCTGAAAGTCGCATTTGAGGGGGTTCGCAGCAAATCAGAAGCATTCAAGCAGAGAGTTCTCGCAAACGCACGAGCAACGCTGCCGAAATAAAGACTCTCAACTACATCCTGGAAAAAGCTGCCACAGTTTTTACCGAAGGCGTGGGACCCATTTCGCCTCTTAAGACGATTGACGCCTTATCTCTCCTCGACCTTGAGAAATCTCCAATTCTCGCGAAGATGATCATTGGAAGATCCGATGTCGACATCGCCGCAATGATTCAGCGGCTTGGCAACAGCGATTGGGTGCGATCCGGACGTGTTTTTCTTTCGGTGAATAACGAAACCTGTCCTTTTTGCCAACAGGCAGTGGCAGCCGATCTAGAGAGCAATCTGGCTGCCTATTTTGACGAGACGTTTGAGAAGGATAGTCATGAAGTGAACTCGCTGGTCAGCAGATATTCTGACGAAGCCGGAGCGGTTTCCACTGCGATTGAGACCCTGCTTCTGAGTCCTCCCCCTCAGCTCAACCATTCGGTACTGACCGAAACGAAAAAGTTGTTTGACGCTCAGGTAGAGATCAACCGTCAACGGCTGAATGGCAAGAAAAAGGAACCAAGTCAGGTTGTCGTCCTACAATCTTCGCAAGAATTGATTGAACAGATTTCGACACTCATCATGGTCGCAAACAAGGCTATCGGCGATCACAATAAGACAGTCTCAAATCTTGCCAAGGAACAAAAAACGCTGAAAGATCAGGTGTGGAAGTTTCTTCTGGCGGAACCACTCAAAGAGGCAATCGAGACCTATGAATCCAAGAAGAGGCAGCTTGATAAAGCAATAGCAAGCATTCGGCAGCAAATCCAGGACAAGGAAAACACAAAACGAAGTAAAGAAGACGAGATCCGCGAGTTGGAACGAGCTGTTACCAGTGTACAACCAACTATTGATGCGATCAATGGGCTTCTGGCCTCATTCGGCTTTCATGTCTTTACTCTCGCTCAGGCTGAAGACAAGAGATGCTATAAGCTGCGTCGTTCGAATGGAGCCGATGCCAAGAGACGTTGAGCGAAGGTGAAAAGACATTCGTCACGTTTCTCTACTTCTATCATTTACTCAGGGGTAGCCAGCCGAAGCTGGCATAACCAGGGATCGTGTTGTCGTGTTTGACGATCCTGTGTCCAGCCTGGATTGTGACATCTTGTTCATCGTTAGCACTTTGGTTCGGAAGCTCTGCGAAGAAATTCGTTCCGGAACGACGAGCGTCAAGCAGGTATTCATGTTGACTCACAACGTCTACTTCCACAAGGAGGTGACATTTCGGAAGTCTCGCGAGACTCCAAAGCAAAGAGGCGAGACCTTTTGGACCGTGAGAAAATCAAACAACGTATCGCAAATTACAATGCATGACTCCAATCCAATCAAGAGCTCATACGAGCTACTCTGGCTGGATATTCGCGAAGCACGGAGTGGCAATCGGTCTATTCAGAATAGCCTGCGAAGGATTTTAGAGACTTATTTCAAGATGTTGGGCGGGATCGAGCTCGACAAGATCCATGAGCGATTTGAAGGCAGCGAAAAGCTTGCCTGCCGTGCCTTACTTTCATGGGTAAACGACGGGTCACACTCTGCCCACGATGATCTTTATGTTGCTGTCGAAGACTCGACGGTGACTATTTATTTGGATGTTTTCAAGAAGATTTTTGAGGGAGAAGGTCATGTTGAACACTACAACATGATGATGGCAAGCCCCATTGCTGCGACATAATCGAGTTAAGAGTTTAGTAACCTATTGGCCTGCTGAGCGGGAAATCGTCACTTCATGAGCGGAAAAACCATTCGACTTTATCTGGTCAACGGCTTGCCGACAGACATTCTGACGGCGGAGATCATCAATTGGACTGGTAAGGTCATCGTCACTCCTCGATCGCAGTTGGCCGAACTGGCGAAAAGGGAGGAGGTCCGTCGAACCGGTGTTTATTGTCTTGTCGGTCCTGACCCGGAAAACGCCCTGCGAGACGCGGTTTACTTCGGTGAGGGTGACAATGTTCTGACTCGATTGACAGCTCACGACCGAGATGAGACCAAGGACTTCTGGACGCGCTGTGCCTTGGTTATTAGCAAAGACCAGAACATCACCAAGTCTCACGGGCGTTATCTGGAAAGTCGGCTGATCTCGATCGCCAATCAGGCCGATCGCTCCAAAATCCATAATGGCACTGCTCCGCCGCTTCCTCCCTTACCCGAGTCTGATGTCGCGGACATGGAGTATTTCCTTGGCCAACTTCAGTTGATGCTTCCGGTGCTGGGCTTCAATTTTTTGCAACCCAAGCCGAAGGCCACTCTGCGTGGCGACGATGTGTCAGCCGATGAATCACCACTGTTCGAGCTGAATGTGGTAGGAGCCCAGGCAAAAGCTCGCGAAATCAAAGGGGAATTCATTGTCCTTAAAGGTTCGACCGCCAGGAAAGAGGGCCTGAAGTCATGGACCTCGTACAAAGCACTTCGAGATCAGCTCGTCGAAGAAGGAAAACTGGTCGACAGCTCGCAACCGGGATTCTTCGTGCTAATGGACGATATTGCTTTTTCCAGCCCGAGTGCAGGTGGCGCGGTCGTCAATGCCGGGAACATAAATGGCCGAACGGCCTGGAAGACCGAAGCCGGAGAGACCTATCAGGAGTGGCATGAACGAAAGCTCGCGAAAGTGATTCCTGACGATTACAGCGACGATGATTCATCTACAGGATTGTGACGTCAATATTCGCTGGGCAAAGCAACGTCCAGTTTTGGCCCTCATTCTGAGCCCAGATATCGACTTCATCGAGCGGGAAGGCAGTGAGCGGAATTTCCTGCTGAATGAATGGCTGTTCGCCGCTGTCAGCCACTCCTTTGAGCGTCGCCGATTTATCCGGTTTCACAGCCAGCTTCCAGAAGTGCATCAGGCTGATCCGGTCATCCTTTTTGGCTGCTTTTCGAAATTCGTCGCTCGCCAGATGTGAAGCAATTGTATCAATCAGCCAGTAAGCTTTGCTATTTTCTGTCAGGTACTGAATTCCTTCGGTATAGATCACCGCCCGGTTGAAGCTGTGCCGGAACCACTGTGTCGATCCGATGAACTGCGCCAGCGCAGTACGGAGCGGGTTCATCTGGGCCATCGGAATTGGAAGCTTCGCGGTCACCTGCTCGCAGTTCCTGAACCTTGCCGAATGCCTGCTGGGCGAGGAACGCGACCCGCAGCAGGTCATCTCCCGGGATCTTGTTCGTGTCGTGGTATCCGCTTTCATCCTTGAATGTTCGGGCCAGTTCCGCGTTGTACCATGCTCCGAGTTCACTCTGATTCCGCCAGATGACGCATTTCAGGTTTCCCTGACGTAGTGTGGCAGCAGGGCCATTGTGATGGACTGGCGTAGGATCATTCGATTGTGATTGCGATCGTTTGGGCATGGCGGTTCTCCTTGTTCCCGAATCCCATGCCACGATTCTCCTGCAGCTGTCAAGAAATCACTTCCGACGACAACTGTCCCTTTTTTTACCGCTCCCAGCTGCGGCAGTAGATAAAACTGCCTGACTTTACAGTCCGGTCGTATTCGGACGGATCGTCCTGTTTTAACCTGAGCAGTTGTTCGACCTTCTCGCAGGCATTGATCATCAAGACCTTCATCTCGGCATCGGTAATCCGGCTCAAAGACGGATCATCCAGCAGTGGCGAATGCTTTCCTGCATGAAGATCTTCCAGCGGACCGTTCCGGAACGCGAGGGCCACAAGAGCATTCGCTTCATCACAAATGGAAAACCCGTTGGGGAATTTTCCAGCAAAGACATCATCGTGATCGGCCATGGCGTCACTCTCCTGAAAAGTGACATCGAGCATGCCTGAGGAGAAGATCACCGTCAATGCTTATGCCGCTCTCCTTTCAAACCCCTGCACCAACCCGCCGACATAGGACTTCACGCGAATCTGATCGAGTTGGACCGTTTCTACCTGTTCCGGCTCACTGCGGACAGGCGGCAGATGGTCCCCGACTATGCTGGAACGGGTCGTGTTGTAATACTCCGTGAACTCCATCAGCAGGTGGTCCAGATGCCGTTTGCCAAAAATTATGAACTTACGAAGGCACTCGTTTTTCAGGGTGAAAATCGCCCTCTCACAGCGTCCGCTCAAGTTCGGTCTGGCCTTGGGCAATTTGTTGGTCCGCACACCATGCTGCTTGAGTTTTTCCACGAAATCCTTGGTGAACTTCGTGTCCTGATCGTGCATGACGATGCTGGGCTTTTCGTCACGGCTCAGCGTCTGATCCAGGAACCAGCCGGTCTGCTCGGTCACCCAGGCGGAATTCGGATGCAGCGTCGATTCCGAGACGATGATTTCCCGGGTGGTCATGCACAGCCATACGAGCACATACATCTCTTTGAAACCCCGTGTCGTCACGGTTTTGACACTGAAGAAATCCACCGCCCAGAGTGTTTTCGCATGCCGCTCAATGAAGTTGTCCCAGCTGTCGGAAGTCCGGTCAGGACCGGGAACAATCCCTTCCTCCTTGAGGATGTTGCGAACGGTCTGACGGCTGATTTTCTTGATGCCCAGCTTTCGGAGTTCTCCAATGATCCGTGTGTATCCAAACCCCGTCGCCTTGGCGATCTGGATCACCAGCTCTCGCAGTTCTCGTGGCTTCCGCTGGCCTCCTTTGGGGTACTTCTTCCGTTTCGACTTCCCCTCCTCCTGCAGCCAGCGGTAGAACGTTGAGGGGCTGACAATCGTCAGCAGTGATTCGATCGCTCGTCCCAGTTGCTTTCCTAATGCCAGCAGTCGTTCCCGCTCATGCGGCTTTGTATGCACCTGTCCGGGTATGCGCGAACGCAGGATCTTGTTCTCTTTCTTCAGGAACTCGACATACCGCGCCAGCTCACGATCAGTCACGGAAGCAATCAGGGCCAGCAATGGGTGGAAAATCGATGTCATTTCGGTATTGTCGCAATCTGTAATCTGGAACCGTGTTGCAGTTTGTTTGTACAGCGCCTTGTTCCTGAAAGCTGCAGCTACGAATGGTCGAGAGACCTTGGTTTCGAAGACACGAAATCGAGTGTCGCTACAAACAGAAAAAGCCGTCAGAGACGGCTTGTAGCTAAGCAAAGAAGAGTGCAAAGGATTTTGGGACCGAATAATGATCTGGCTGTCCGAAAACTGTCCGAGAATCCTTAGCAATCCTTCATAAAAGTCTGTAAAATCTGGAAATCGTGGCGATCGATCCCCGCTTCCGTTCCCTCTTGTAACACTCTTTGCCACCAACGACTTCCGTCGACAACCTGCGTTTTATCACCTGAAACGTTGGAAGACCTACGGAACCGAAGGGGTCATGCCGCTCTCACCCAAATGACCATCAACTGGCCCCGGGGAGAGGAGCACTTGCGACGACGGAGAAACGTCGCAGACCAAACAAAAAAAGCCGCCACCTCTCGGTTGCGGCTCTGGATGCCCCGTAGGGCAGTGCCTGCGAATGTTTAGTCTTTGTTGCGGAAAGACTCACGGGCACGGATCGGTTACACTGAGTGAAGTCTACACTACAACTGATAGCTTTTCAATCAGTATAATGATGAATCCTTGCAAATTTTCCACACTCTTAGCAACAGACCACACTCCTAAAGACGGAACCGATCCGTGTCCGTGAGCAGTCCGCAACTATGAGCCCTCTCGAGTTTCGTCGTCACGCAATTTCTGAGGAAAATCAACTATCTTGAAGAAGGGATTTTGGAGGCCCCCCGCATCAGTTTTGGAAGCTGATGCATCGGCTCAAAAGTGGTACCATTGAAAGCCGTCTTCTCGATTCGCCAAACGTGAGGCGATGGCATATTTGAACGCGTATGAGCCCTTGTATCAACATGTCAGTTGTTTTTTCTGGAAATTCAGGACAAAATCATATCTCAATTACGGAGGGCAAATAAGATGGCTTACATTTTGGGCCTCGATATCGGTTCCAACTCGGTCGGCTGGGCAGCGATTGATCTGGACGGCGGACGATTTCATGGTGCCGGGGTTCGGGTCTTTCCGGAAGGGGTAGATCGGGACACGACGGGGACAGAGAAGTCCAAGAATGTGCAGCGACGGACTGCCCGAGGGCATCGTCGGCAGATTGCTCGACGTGCCCGACGTAAAGCCCTGCTCAGACAGGCGGTCCGGGAGTGCGGCTGGTGGAACGACGAAACTTCACCGGGATTAATTCAGGCCGATCCACTGGCACTGCGGGCCAAAGCGCTGGATGAACAACTGACGCTGCCGGAACTCGCCCGCGTCTTCATGCACCTCAACCAGCGGCGTGGTTTTCTCTCCAACCGCAAAGCGGACCGCGGGAGAGCCAAAGAAAATTCCGAGACGCTGCAGGAAATCAGCCAACTCCAGGATGACATCGTCAAGTCCGGCTCGCGAACATTGGGAGAATATTTTCACCGCTTACGAACTCAGGACCCGGCAGCGGGACGGGGGCTGCGTGTTCGTGGCCGGCACACTCACCGCGAAATGTTCCTAAAAGAATTTGAACAGATCTGGGAATCACAGCAGCGATTTTATCCCGACTTACTGACGGACCAGTTGAAGTTCGGAAGGCAGGGAGAACAGACTTATCCGAAAGAGCCCCTTCCCAGAAAGCGGGCCGGAGGCGTGACTTTTCTTGCGGAGTTCGGCTTTCACGGTCTGTTGTTTTTTCAGCGTTCCTTATATTGGCCCAAGTCTGTCATCGGACGTTGTGAACTGGAACCGCGCGAGAAACGCTGTGAGCGCGCTGACCGGCTTGCTCAAAGATTTCGACTGTTGAACGAAGTCAATAATCTCAGGGTCATTCCGCAGTCAGGGGAACCACGTGAACTGGAACCCGAAGAGCGACAGAAGCTGATTGCGTACTTATCAGATAAAAAGGAAGCGACATTCGATCAGATTCGCAAGCACCTCTCCCTGCTGGAGGGGAACGGCTTTAATCTCGAAGCGGGGAAACGGACGAAGCTCGACGGCATGCCGATCGATGCGGCACTGGCAGGAAAAAAGTTGTTCGCCGCAGCATGGAAGAAGAAATCTGAACAAGAGAAGAACGCCATCGTTCGTTCCATTCTCGATGATGAAGAGCCGGAGATCCTGCGAATGGCGACCACCGAGTGGGGCTGTGACGAAGACCTGGCCCGAAAGCTGGCTGATCTCGATCTCACAGCGATCGTGCGCGGCTACGCTTCCTACAGTCGGGCGGCAATTCAGAAGTTGTTGCCCCATCTGGAAGCGGGACATCGCATGATGTCCCGGGATGGGGCACCGAGTGCGATCGGACTGGCGGGCTATTTGCGACCGGACCAGAAGCAGGGAAATAAGGGAAATCAGCTTCCCCTGCCTTCAGAGAAAATCGTGAATCCTCTGGTGAAGCAGGCATTGTATGAGGTTCGGCGAGTGGTGCACGCTGCCATTCGGGAGTGGGGCATGCCCGGGGCGATTCATGTAGAATTGGCCCGCGAGGTTCAGGGGACGGCAGCCCGGCGGCAGGAACAGATTGAGCGGATGCGGTTGCAGGAAGCCCGTCGCCGCAAGGCGGCCGATTTTATCCGCGAGCGAGGTTTCTCACCGACGCGCGGAAATATCGAACGCTACCTGCTCTGGGATGAACAAGGGGAATCATGCGCCTATTCCTTTCCGCCGCGAATGATCTCACCAAATCAGCTCTTCAGTAGCGAAGTGGACGTTGACCACATCCTCCCCTATTCCCGCAGCCTCGACGATTCCTTAATGAACAAGGTGCTCGCCTTTCGCTCGGAAAACCATGACAAGAGAAATCAGACAGTGTGGGAATGGGTTGGCGAGTCCAATCCGGCAAAATACGAGTCGATTCTCCAGCGTGCCCGGAATCTTCCGCAGGACATCCGAAATCGTAAGCGGGTCAAGCTGCAAACGAGGGATGTCATCCTCGCCCAGTTTCTGAACCGGCAGTTGACGGACACAGCCTACATTACCACTCAGGTTGTGGACTTGCTGCGGCATCTCGAAGGCGTAGACGTTGTCCCGGTGAAGGGGCAATGTACTGCCGAGCTGCGACACATGTGGGGGATGAACGGTGTCCTCCACGATGATGGACTGAACTTCAAAAAGAACCGGGACGATCATCGCCACCATGCTGTGGACGCGATTGTCATTGCCCTGACGAACCGCTCAACACTTCAGATGCTGGCGAGAGTGCGCGGGACGGACGAGCAGTTGGATCCCCCCTGGAGAACTTTTCGTGACGACGTGGAAACCGTGGTCGCCGGGATCAAGGTCTCTCATAAAGCCGTCCGCGATCTCTCGGGCGCCCTTCATGAAGAGACGATCTACGGCGCGACCTCCAAGCCTCAGCGATCGAATCCGAAAGTGAAGAGCCGTCCCCATGCCCGGAGCTGGATTGAGAAAGAGGGAATCTACGTTGTGCGTAAACGGCTTGAAGACCTGACTCTGGCGATGGTCGACGATATTCGTGATCCTCAAGTGAAAAGTCTTGTTTTAGAACGACTAGCCACATTCAACCTGAAGCCCGGAGAAAAAGAGGCCAAGATCCCGAAGGATGTCTGGAAGGAACCCCTGCTGTTGACACGCAAAGCCGGTCGAACCAGTTTACAACCCTCGGTCATCCGCAAAGTTCGGCTGGTCAAACGGGATTCCACCATTACACCGATTCGTCACGGATCGGCCTGCGTGAAACCTGGTAACACCCACCACATCTCGATATTCGAGCTTCCCGCCGCGAAAGGCAAGAAGCCGAAACGAATTCTTCATGCCGTCACGATGATGGAAGCGACACAAAGGGCACGTCGTAAGGAGCCGCTGGTATCCCGCAAGCACCCTGACATTCCCGAGGCAAAATTCCTCTTTTCCCTGAGTTGGGGGGAGATGATCTCCGCAAACATCGGTGGGCGGGAGGATCTCTTCGTTTTCAGAACGGCATCGTCGACCACCGAGCAAATGGTGTTTGTATCACATAGCGATGCCAGAATGAGCAAAGACTGTAAAGCTTATCGCGCACGTCCCAATACGCTTGATGCAGCTAAAGTGACCGTCGATTCTTTAGGCCGAATCCGCAACGCCAACGACTGAATTTTCGTGCAATTCGTCCTCTAAGCGGGCAGAATATACCCAGCGTCTGGAGCAGTTCGCTACTGCATGGGCAGGGAGGCAGTGGTCGTTACCTCCGCCCTTCTGCACATCCGATGCTGAAACGAATGCTCGAAATCTCCCGCGAGCCGGCGCACGTGTGCGCCACCCTCGGTCAGTTGCAGCTGAAACGCGATGGCAATTTACTGGCCTCGGTTCCGTGTGAGGATCTGGGAGTGGTCATCGTCGATCATCCCCAGACCACATATACGCATGCAGCGCTTGCGGAACTGACCCGGCACGATGCTGTACTCGTGATCTGCGGTTCCAACCACCTTCCTTGTGGAATGCTTCTCCCCGTCAGCGATCACACACAGATTGTTCTCCGGTTGCGTGCACAGCTCTCCATGTCACTCCCGACTCGAAAACGCTTGTGGCAACAGTTGGTGCGGGCGAAAATTGTGGCCCAGGCAGAAAACCTCGGCAGAGAGAGTGCAACCTCCAGACGTCTGCGACAATTGGCCGACCGGGTCCGATCCGGAGATCAAGGGAATCGTGAAGCTCTCGCAGCCAGATTTTATTGGTCAGCGTGGCTAACGGAATCCTCCGAGGCCAGCCAGCCACAAAATCCGTTTCGGCGCGATCCCGATGGGACCGGCCTCAATTCACTTTTGAACTATGGTTACGCCATTCTGCGAGCTGCTCTGGCCAGAGCCATCAGCAGCAGCGGCTTCCATCCAGCGATCGGCTTGCAACATTCGCACCGGGCAAATGCCTTCTGCCTCGCGGATGATCTGATCGAACCGCTGAGACCGATTGTTGATGCCCGCGTTCGTGCTCTCGCAATGGCCGGTGAAACGGAACTCAATCAGCCCGTAAAAGCTGCACTTCTGGGTCTGCTTTCGGAGGAAGTTCTGACAGGAGATGTTTCTGGCCCGCTTTCTGTTGCAGTTCAGCGATATGTCGCGTCCTTGGTGGCAGTGGCCAACAAGGAATCCAAGCTTCTCACCATTCCTGTACGATGCAAATCAGCAGCTACCGCAGCATGTGGCTAGTCACAATGTTCGATCTGCCTACCGACACCAAGGCGGCTCGTAAGAACTACATGCGGTTCCGCAAGTTCTTGCTGTCTGATGGGTTCGTGATGATGCAGTACTCGGTCTATGGGCGTCATTGTGTCAGCGAGGAGGCTGCAGACGTCCATTATCGACGAGTTGAGCGCAGTCTTCCCCCTGACGGTGAGGTACGAATCCTTTCCGTGACGGATCGTCAGTTTGAAAAAATGCGAATCTTCTTTGGGAAAATCCGCAAACCATGCCCTCCCACACCAGATCAAATGCTGCTTTTTTAAGCCCGTGTCAGCCGCAACGCGTGACACGAGCCCAGTTTCGGGCAGGAGTAGTGTAACCGATCCGTCCCCGTGAGCAGTCCGCAACCAGCTGGGATGAACACCAACATGAATCTTTAGTGTAACCGATCCGTCCCCGTGAGCAGTCCGCAACTGGAAATGGGACTGCAGGAGAATTATCGCCAGTGTAACCGATCCGTCCCCGTGAGCAGTCCGCAACTCGGCGCTCGATTTGGTCGAGAGTGACCTGAGTGTAACCGATCCGTCCCCGTGAGCAGTCCGCAACTCTTTTCACGTGTGTCAGAAAACCCCCGCCAGTGTAACCGATCCGTCCCCGTGAGCAGTCCGCAACTCTTGCGTAGCGCGGTCCTGCGATTTTTCCAGTGTAACCGATCCGTCCCCGTGAGCAGTCCGCAACTGCGGCAGTGTCTCCTCGACAATCAACACAGTGTAACCGATCCGTCCCCGTGAGCAGTCCGCAACCCGACACCGGGCCAACGAGTGATCCCCACGAGTGTAACCGATCCGTCCCCGTGAGCAGTCCGCAACTTAAGGAGATACTTGGTCGCCGCAAGGTACAGTGTAAGGAATGCGGCCGAAACCCATCCCGACTCGCTTGCACACCTGGGCCAGTCCTCGACTATTGCGTCGTTTGTCCACAGCGTTCATCTCGTCAGCACGAGCGGAGAAGGTGCCGTCGAGGATGCGATGTGGTTCTGGCTTGGGGGATGGGTTGTCGTTCTTTTCGAATATGGCCTGGGGATCACCCTGGGATTCTTGGGAATCGTTCCAGCGTTTGAGGTGACCGGCCGTCTGATGCAGCGTGTCTCCCGCACGGTCAGGCACAAATAAAGCATTTTGACTTTTGACCGCCGCGTCCTCGCCACGCGGAAGGCAGCATTTCACTCGACGAAACACTTGCTTCGCAGGTACTGGAAAGAGCAACCTGCTCTCACTCAAGCCGAATGGAGGGAGGTGGTGCAGGGCGGGCCGTCCTGCTGCAGTAGGACGAGAATATCACCCAAACAACAGCTCGGTGTCGATTCGCTCCACCAGTTGCCGCTCGTTGCGGAAGGAAGCGAGCACGGGGCCGAAATGAACCTCACGAGACTGAAGAAAGTCGCGATGATCGCGAGTGAAAGTGGTCTGCCTTTGAAAACCTGATCCAGATGGTATGAAGGTTTCCAGCGGCCCCGGAGGGGGCGAAGGAGACCTTGAATGACGACGAAGCGAAGGAAGCGGCATACGCCCGAGCAGATTGTCAAGAAGCTGCGGGACGCCGAAGCGATGCTGAACGCCGGCCAGGACGAAGCTGCGGTACTGCAGGCTCTGGAGATCAGTTGGGCGACGTACCTGCGGTGGAAGAACCAGTACGGCGGAATGAAGTCCGAGGAGGCCAGGCGCCTCAAGCAACTGGAAGACGAGAACAAGCATCTCAAGGAAGTGGTCGCTGAGCTGACCTTGGACAACCGGATGCTGAAGCATCTTCAGCAGGGAAACTGGTAAGCCCTTCTCGAAAGCGAGCCGCTGTGAAGGAACTGCAGCAGACGTTCGAGGTGTCGGAGCGCAGGGCCTGCGAAGTGGTTGATCAACCGCGCAGCAGCCAGCGTTACGAGTCACAGCCTCGGAGTGATGAAGGCCCCATGACCAGACGGATGCGGGAACTGGTGGGGCGTCGTCCCCGGTTCGGGTACCGCCGGATCGGGAGTCTGTTGCGGAACGAAGGGTGGCGGGCCAGCGATACGCGGGTGTATCGCTTGTGGCGTCGGGAAGGGCTGAAAGTGCCGAGAAAGCGGCGGAAACGCCGCGGCCTGGGAGTCAGCGAGAACGGCTGCCAGCGCCGGAAGGCCGAGCACCAGGACCACACGTGGTGCTGGGACTTCGTGTTCGACCGGACAGCGAACGGGAGTCCACTGAAGTGGCTGAGCATAGTGGATGAGTACACCCGGGAGTGCCTGGCGCTCAAGGTGGCCCGGAGCCTGACCAGCGAAGATGTGATCGACACGCTGGCGGAGTTGTTTGCAATGCGGGGCGTGCCCCAGGCCATTCGTAGCGACAATGGGCCGGAGTTCGTGTCCAAAGCGATTCGGGGCTGGCTGGGCCGACTGAAGATCCAGTCGCTGTCCATTGCTCCGGGAAGTCCCTGGGAGAACGGTTACGCGGAGAGCTTCCACAGCCGGTTGCGAGACGAGTTCCTGGGGCTGGAAGAATTCGAGAGCCTGTCGGCAGCAAAGCGTCTGACCGAGGCGTGGAGAGAGGATTATAACCATCACCGACCGCACAGCTCACTGGGGTATGCGACCCCGGCCGAGTACGCGGCCCAGTGCTCGGGGACGGTCCCCGGCGCGGCCCGCTGTGCCAGCTGCGTTCGGCCTACGGCCTCACTCCGCCGGCACAGCGGAGATTCCCCAAACAAACCTTCATAGCACCTGGTACAGAAATTTGACGCAGATCACACTCACAAAGCATGCAACGGGAAAAAGACCTGGAAGTTCAATGTTCCCAGCACCAACAGGCAACCCAGAAAACATCAATCAACAGGCACAAGAAATATTAGCTGATATACTTAATGTTCCATCTAAACTTATCAAACAGCGCTCTGGGCGACCTGGCGAGACAGTATTGCAATTTAGCAGGCCTGACGGAAGTGGCGTAATCTATAAATGGGATGGAAGCCAGTGGCAGTTTAGCCACTTTGGCGAAAACCTACACTAGCTTGAGATTATCATGAATAAAACAATTGAAATTATGATCGCCAGTCCTCCAGAGCGAGATGAACTTGTTGCCCAGATTTTTGTAGTTGATGGAGGCCAGTGGGCAGAGATTTACAGGGAGAATGGAGTGTACATGGCAGACATATTTGTTCCGGGTGACCAGATATTGCAGTTAAAATGTGAAGAAGTAATCTATTCAATGCAAAAAGCGCTTGGCGCACTCAAGGATCGACTTGAAGACGCACCGGACATTTAAGTTAGGGGGTTTACTGGCATTGGTGGCACAGTCGATAGCATGCTGGCCGACAAATCCAGGGACTGGGATGCTCAGCTGGCGCACTGGGGGTCGATTCATGAATCGTATGGCGGCCAGCTCGGCCCCGGCCCGGCCAACAACGTCCCAGGGCCCGACTGGGACAAGCTGGCTGGACCGAATGGCGGGAGGCCGACCTATTCTGAATACCTGAATCCCTGGAAGGCCGGCAGAGCTGACTCCGCTGTCGATTGGAAAGATAATGCTCTTCGCTGGGTGCAACAAGGAGCAATTGTCACTGGAATCATCGCAGGAGTTGGTGCCGTCGCACTTGAGTTTGGAGCCACTCTGGGAATTACCCAGATTGGAACAGTAGGATTGGCTGAATTACCGACCCAGGCGGCAATCGAATACCACTTAATAACTGGTGGAGCGGTTACATTTACCGGAACAGTTGCAAGCCATCTAGATCGTCCTTGTCAGAATTCCCGAGCATTTGTAGACATGATAGCACGAGGATTCCCAGGGAAAGCTGACCCTGGAAATGCCGCCAACGCATTACGATGGGACGCGGCTGGATCGTTCCAGGGGCGTAAAGGAATTTTTGAATTAGCAATGAATTCATCGGGACAAATTCATTTTCTATTCAAAGGGAGAAAGAAATAGTGAACGACGCAGTGCGTTATGATCTGAGCAAATTTCCCACCGATGGCCAGATTATTTACGTAATAAATGACCTGTCATTCCGATTTTATTATAATAGCAACCCAAATCAACTAGAGGTGTCTTGGAATATTTTTAGCATTGCTGAAATCGAAATAGATTTACTTGATGGTCAATGGCGAGGCGTTAGTGGATACTCCCCGTTTTTTTCTTGGAGCCAGTCACAACTTCATCCGCCAACTAATTTGGTTCGATGTCGAATATATTCCACTAACTACCAAGACTATCTTAAGGGAGCTGGTCAAGGACTAGTCATGGATCGGCCTGAACCATGTTACTACGACGCTTCCACAGGCTGGTTCTGCACTGGTAATCCACAAACCCCATCTGATGTTGCAATCGAATTCGCCAAAAATTGTATCGCCTCCTTGCGAGGCGACTGTGTTGTTTCGGTTTGGTTACATGCCGAGAACTGGAAAGAGGTGAGCGATGCAATAGCAGCTCATAATCTAAAAAAGACAAAGAAGGGGTGGTGGCAATGGAAGTGATGCAAGACAGGTTGTCTTGGCAGAATTCGAAGACATCGACAGCATACCAGTGTCGATATCCTGATCGGCCAGGACGGCAGACAGCGCCGGGTGCTCAAGACCGAGCAGACGTGCCAGGAACTGTTCCCCGTCAGCAACCTGACGATCGAAGAGCACCACTCCTTCGCCGTCGGGCCGGATGCCATTCTGGTGCACAACACCGGCGGATGTGGGGGAGAAAAAGTACCAGGTCAACTAAATATCTCAAGCAAGCAGTTTGGCGAAAAGGTCTCTAGGCGTGCTAGAGATTTGAAGCTAGATCCATCAGACCCTCGCGTCCGGTATCAGCTTCGAAGTCGCATTCAGCGTATCTTCGAGAATGCTGATGAAGTGCGGAGCGGAATGTTTCGAGGACAAGGGCCCAACGGGAGCGAGGGACCAGTGCTTTTCTTCCGTCGTGGAAATGATGTGGTCGTGACAACGCCAGCTGGTGATTTTGTGACATTGCTCATTGACGGAATCAAGAACAAACGATTTAACAACGCGACCCCCATACAATGACACTCCGTAATCTTCAGCAGAAATTCTCTCGTCGAACTGGAAGCACTGTTCAGCAAGTGCTAATTGAGTCTTGGAAGGGCCAAGGCAAGCCACGACCAATTATTTTAAGTATTGAGTTTAGCGATGGACCCATCTTCGCTCTTTCTTGCTCGGGAGCGGGCGGCATCGCGATTCGCAAAGGTTGCTTGCCACCAGTCAGCAAAGAGCTGGAATTACGCACTATCGATGAGTTGTCCGGGGACATATTAAAGTCGGTTATTATTGGCGACGATCATCTCGATTTGTCATTCAGCGACAGCACTGTTCGCTTAATTAATAATGATGACAATTTGGAGATACTGTTCACCAAATGGAGCGACGACTTCCCGGATGATTTCACAAAATGAGCAACGCTTGCGGGGGGGGGGGGATTCTCGTTTTCGGCCACTTTCCGGAGAGATCCAAAGCCGTGCATTAAAGTTGAGTGAATGAATCCTGGGTCCCAAGATTTTGCTGCCGTGCAGCGACGGAGCCAAGCTGATCCTACCAATGCCGCCTGAATATGTAACCCACCTGGGGACGCCAAGGCACCCTGCACAATGGCCCACTGGTCACTCTGACCACGGATCACGGGGAGATCCAAACAACAGCCTATCATCCGTTCTGGGTGGTGTCGGGTTACAATCTCCACGAACGGGAGACACCCCGGGAACTGGGAGAGAAGGAGGATCAAGGACTTTCGCTGCCGGGCCGCTGGGTCAACTCCCATCAGCTGTTCGCGGGCGATATCCTGATCGGCCAGGACGGCAGACAGCGCCGGGTGCTCAAGACCGAGCAGACGTGCCAGGAACTGTTCCCCGTCAGCAACCTGACGATCGAAGAACACCACTCCTTCGCCGTCGGACCAGATGCCATTCTGGTGCACAACACCGGCGGATGCGGCCCAGCAGGAGGGCCGTATGGCAAGGTGCGCGAGGGAAATATTGGCGGTCAAGTCCATCACACCCCGGCAGCCAAGGTGACGCCATTCGACTACTGATCTGCGTCAAATTTCTGTACCAGGTGCTATGAAGGTTTGTTTGGGGAATCTCCGCTGTGCCGGCGGAGTGAGGCCGTAGGCCGAACGCAGCTGGCACAGCGGGCCGCGCCGGGGACCGTCCCCGAGCACTGGGCCGCGTACTCGGCCGGGGTCGCATACCCCAGTGAGCTGTGCGGTCGGTGATGGTTATAATCCTCTCTCCACGCCTCGGTCAGACGCTTTGCTGCCGACAGGCTCTCGAATTCTTCCAGCCCCAGGAACTCGTCTCGCAACCGGCTGTGGAAGCTCTCCGCGTAACCGTTCTCCCAGGGACTTCCCGGAGCAATGGACAGCGACTGGATCTTCAGTCGGCCCAGCCAGCCCCGAATCGCTTTGGACACGAACTCCGGCCCATTGTCGCTACGAATGGCCTGGGGCACGCCCCGCATTGCAAACAACTCCGCCAGCGTGTCGATCACATCTTCGCTGGTCAGGCTCCGGGCCACCTTGAGCGCCAGGCACTCCCGGGTGTACTCATCCACTATGCTCAGCCACTTCAGTGGACTCCCGTTCGCTGTCCGGTCGAACACGAAGTCCCAGCACCACGTGTGGTCCTGGTGCTCGGCCTTCCGGCGCTGGCAGCCGTTCTCGCTGACTCCCAGGCCGCGGCGTTTCCGCCGCTTTCTCGGCACTTTCAGCCCTTCCCGACGCCACAAGCGATACACCCGCGTATCGCTGGCCCGCCACCCTTCGTTCCGCAACAGACTCCCGATCCGGCGGTACCCGAACCGGGGACGACGCCCCACCAGTTCCCGCATCCGTCTGGTCATGGGGCCTTCATCACTCCGAGGCTGTGACTCGTAACGCTGGCTGCTGCGCGGTTGATCAACCACTTCGCAGGCCCTGCGCTCCGACACCTCGAACGTCTGCTGCAGTTCCTTCACAGCGGCTCGCTTTCGAGAAGGGCTTACCAGTTTCCCTGCTGAAGATGCTTCAGCATCCGGTTGTCCAAGGTCAGCTCAGCGACCACTTCCTTGAGATGCTTGTTCTCGTCTTCCAGTTGCTTGAGGCGCCTGGCCTCCTCGGACTTCATTCCGCCGTACTGGTTCTTCCACCGCAGGTACGTCGCCCAACTGATCTCCAGAGCCTGCAGTACCGCAGCTTCGTCCTGGCCGGCGTTCAGCATCGCTTCGGCGTCCCGCAGCTTCTTGACAATCTGCTCGGGCGTATGCCGCTTCCTTCGCTTCGTCGTCATTCAAGGTCTCCTTCGCCCCCTCCGGGGCCGCTGGAAACCTTCATACCATCTGGATCAGGTTTTCAAAGGCAGACCAAAAGGGTCAAAGGTGACTTGGTGGACTCTCTCCAGCAGGATTTTTGACTCTCGATTGCCCTGTTGAAAGGACCTTGGGTTGTTGCATTTGTCCTAACGCCGCAGGGAGTAGGCCAGCACCCGGAGCGCGGCTTCCACGAACAGGCTGCGTTCCCACCTTGTCGTGAGTGTTGATCCCGTTGTCCGTTTCAGAGGCTATCCGAGAAGCTATTTTATGTCACAAGTCTGTATTTCAACGGTGGGTGCGTCCCTTTGGGCTCCAGGCGTTTGAGCATCTGATGAATGCAACTGAGCTGGATCATCGCCTCACTGGATGTGGTTGTGCGTCCATAATGCTTGCTCAGCCGTCGGGATCGTCCCAGCCAGGCGAACGTTCGTTCCACCACTCAGCGTTTGGGCAGCAGAATGAACACCGTTTAACCAGTGGGACGACTCACGATCTCCAACCGCCACTGTCAGTCAGGTTGTTGCGATTTCCAGTGATGTAGAGCGTGATTGTGAGACTTGCTGTCCGCCCAGATCACCCGCCGGACGGGGAAACTCGCTCTGGCTTAACTGGCTGAGGAGCTGGGGAGCTGCTTTCGCATCATCCACTGCGGCACTGGTCACGACAATGGCCAGTAGCAGGCCCAGTGTGTCAACTGCCAGATTCCGCTTGCGGCCTGTGATTTTCCTGGCTCCATCGAACCCTCGCACGCCGCCTCGTTCCGTTGTTTTCACGGTTGGAGAGTCGATGCTGCCGGCACTGGGAGTCGGTTCCCGCTGCTGAGCCAAAGACTCTCGCCCCCCTTCTCGCAGCACCTCCACCATCAGTTTCCAGGTGCCGTCATCCCTCCAGGTGGAGAAGGATTCGAACACGCTGCTGCAAGGAGGGAGATCGTGCGGCAACATGTCCCACTGACAACCACTGCGTTCCAGAGACAGCAGAGCGTTGATCACTTCCCGCAGATTCACACCCCGCGGACGACCACCAAGCTTGGGGGGAGGAATGAGATGCGAAATCAGTTCCCACTGAGCATCCGAAAGATCACTGGGATAAGGCTTGCGTGTCAGCATGGGGCATTCCTTTGCTCATCAACCAAACGAGTCATCCAAGACCACGCAGGAACTTCATCCCAAACACGGATTTACAGCAAGATCACTTTCCGGATTGCCTCTCAGTATTTCGGGAAAATATCTGGAGTGGGGAAACGCTCGTTAATGCTGGAGGCACCGTGGATGAAATATTCTTCTCGTGGCAGATGGATATCGGGCCAGTCAGCCGGACGGATGCGAACAATACGCGTCGGGCGAATGCCTTCGGTAATGAGATCGGTTTCGAAACGAATCTGAATGCCGCTGCTGCCGAGAGGGACTTTCTCGGTCGACCTGTTGACTTGAAGAAAGGTGCCTCGGGCGGCCATTTGAGTCGGTCCGGCGGTGCCGCCTTCGGCATGCTTCAGCGTGCTCTCCGCGCCATTCATCAGCCCGCTGCCGCCGGCTTTGAAATCAGCATAGAGCGAGGAATCCATCCCGCCGAACAAGGTCACGGTCACCGTGGCGCGACCGAACTTTTCGTATTCGACGGCATCGACCCAGCCAGGCATCCAGCGGCAGCGCATGAAAGCCTTGTGCACCTCGTTCTGATGCTCAGCGGCGGCCTGCAAGGCAACATCGTCAACCCAGATGTCCGAGATGTGAAAACGCGTGAAGACACTGCCGGGCGTTGCCTTCCAGGTGATGCCGAGCATGACGGATTGGCGATCCAGTGACTTCTTTCCTTGGGCGGGCCAGGTTCCTTCGGTGATGAGATCTTCGATGCGGAGGAATTCTCGACCTCGCCAGACGCGCGTGGCTGCATCGAAGGTGAACGTCTCCTCATCAGACCGGCCGTTCCCCCCTGGACGCGATTCACGGCTGGCGAGGATCGTGCCCTCCCGGTTGCTGATTTCGATCTCCTTCAACTTCCAGACGAGTTCATGACGTTGGCAGTAGCTGGTCTCATCTTCCAGAAGCAGGACGTGGTTTTCGGCGGGGAAGATGCCAGCGCCTCGTGAGTGATTCGCGTCCTTCTCCTTACTGTTCACCGGCAGGATGGGGACAACGGAAGTGGTCGGATCAGGCGGGAGAAAAGCATGGACATACAGAATGGTGCCGAGCGGGATGTCCCGCAGGTCCGCCGGCGCTCCGTGATAGCGCACCATGCCATAGGGCAGCATGGCAAACGGATGCGGATCGTTTCTACGAAACTTGCCTTGCCCTGCCACGCGGATGCTACCACGGCGGTTGGCATGGTCCACGAAGACCAGCTCGCCCCGATAGGCATGTGCCTTTTCGAGCGGTGGGAATTTCCCCGGTTCGGGCCGGAATGGTCCGTTATCGGCGATCGCAGGAGAAGCGATGAGGGCCATGCCGACAGACAGCAAAACCAGCCGACAGACTGTATTCAGTGGCATCATAATTCAACTGCCCTGTTGCTGTCTCCGAACGAATCGATTTCCACGCCCATCTTCTGAGCCATCAGGAGTAGCAGATTGCTCATCCGGGCATCCGGATCTGCCGGCCGACTGCAAAGACGATAGTGTTCAGTTGGCTTGTCGAGCTGATAGCCGTTGAAGTGGCCCTGGTTGAAGTCGAGATGGCTGCCATGTTTCAAGCCGAGGTCAGAACCACCGGCGAGGACGAGCGGAAGGTTGGCGTTGCCGTGACTATGCCCGTACGACATGCCGCTGCCGAAGAGAGACATGGTTGAGCCCAGCAGCGGCTTGCCGTTCAGGTCTTTGGTCTGCTCCAGGCGGGTGAGGAAGTAACTGAACTGCTCAACGGCAAATGTGTCGTAGTTGGTCAGCTTCTCCATGTAGACGCTATCGCCGCCGTGATGGCTGAGCTGATGGCGTGACTCCGTGATCCCGATCTCCGGGATGGAGAATGCGTCTGATTCTCCTCCGAGGCTGAACGTGGCGACACGGGTCACATCCGTCTGGAAGGCGAGTACGATCAGGTCGTAGACCGTTCGGAAATAATCTCCCGCCATGGCCGGGACGACGTCACGGTTGGTCCGACTGCGGTCTGCGCTGGAGATGGGTGGCAGCGGCGTGTCGATCCAGGCATCTGCCCGACGGGTGCGGATTTCAGCCTCCCGAACGGAAGTGAGATATTGATCGAGCCGTCCTCTGTCGGTGGTACCCATCTTCTGCTCCAGACGGCGCACTTCGGCAAGATTGCCGTCAAGGATGCTCGCTTTGCGTCGCAGCTCTTTCCGCTGAGCTACCGTGCCCCCTTGGGGCTCCTCGAATAGCGACGCAAAAATCTCGCTGCAGCGCTGCAACGCCGGCAGTCGCACACCGTCCGCAGTCCAGGCGAGGGAGCCTTGAGTGAGCGCGACCTCCATGGAAGGGTACCGCGTGTGTTGTGCGGTGACTTCTGCCATTTTCTGATCGACGGAAATGGTGTTGCGGTCCGAAGGGCCGAGTGAGCCACCGGTCAGCCAGATCTTGATGCAATTATGGTGGTGGCTGATGCCTCCGGGGTGGTGCAGGCCGCTAATGGGCGTGATGACCTCGCGGTGCTGCTCCAAAGGCTTGAGCGATCTGGAAAACTCATAATTTCGCCCCGGTGAAGTGATCTGATAATTCAGAGAATGGACGCCGTTGGCGAGATAGATGAAGGCGCTGCGGCGTGGTGACATCACCTGCTGCTCCGCTGCGTGGAGCGGCACCATACATTCCAGGAACGGCAGCGAAATGCAGGTGCCAAACGCCCGGAGGGCATGGCGGCGGCTCAGCAACCACGATTGTGACAGGAAGTTCGACATGGGAGTTTTCTCGCAAAAGCCTTAACGCTTGCGCAGCAGATCGGACAGGGCCACGGCCCGGATCGTATCCTGAAGTCGGTAGTCGGATTTCCGCGCTTCCACGACGATCGCATGCAGGTCCTCCTGATCATCGACGGTCAGGACGCGACGAAGCGCATAGGTGCAAAGGTGCTCGATGAAAGCCTTGGCAAATTGATCGCGGTCTTCGATCAACAGCTGCTTGAACTGCACGGAATCGGCAAATGGCCGACCATCGGGCAGGACGCCGGAGGCGTCGACCAACGGATCGTGGCCAGTCCCGGCAGCGACATATTCGCGTTCTCGCCACTGCCCGATCGCGTCATACTGATCGAAGGCGAACCCGAGCGGATCAATTCCCCGATGACAGGCCGCGCAGCTGGCCGTTTGAGCGTGAGAGGCAAGCTTCTGACGAATCGTGGCTTTCGGGCTCTGCGGCGGATTCGGTTCAATCGGATCAATATTCGCCGGTGGCGGCGGTGGCGTATTATTAAAGATTGCTTCGCTGACCCAGACGCCGCGATGGACAGGACGATGACGCGTTCCATCTGAAGTCAGTCCCAGTACCGCCCCCATCGTGAGCAGGCCACCGCGATGGTCTTCGGGTTTGAGTGTGACTCGGTGGAAACCATCCTGCGGCGGCTCCGCCAGGCCGTAGAAATCGCACAGCCGGGAGTTCGCCATGGTCCAATTGGAATCGAGGAACCCTTCCACGGACCGGTTCGCGACGAACATCTCTCGGAAATATTCGATTGGTTCCTGTCGCAGGCTCGTCTCGAGCCAATTGTCGTAATTGGAGTACAGCTTTCTGTCGGGCGGAAACATCCCCACGCGGTGCAGCTGCAGCCATTGCCGCGGGAAATCCTCGAGGAAGCGGTTGATCCGGCCATCAGCGAGCATCCGGTCGACCTGTTGCTGCAGACTCGCGCCGCTGAGGCGATCGGACCGGGCAGAGCTCGTGAGGGCCTCATCGGGCATCGAACTCCAGAGAAAATACGAGAGACGTGAAGCGAGCTCCCAGTCGGTAATCCGTTCCCGCGGCACGGGATCACCCTCAACCAGATAGATAAAGTTTCTGGACGTCAATACGCCTTGCAATGCGGTTCGATAGGCATCGGCCAGAGACTCACCCGCTGCGCGTTCTTCGCGGTACGATCGAAGATAAGAATCCAGCTCCTCTCTCTCCACCGGCCGCCGCCAGGCCCGTTCCGCAAAGCAATGCAAATGCTGTTCGATCCGCTCAGGGGTGGCGTCAGCAGAGGGCAATACGTCGGATCGCCACGATTTTTCCTCGTCGGTTTGGAGGGGACCTTCCCATTCAACCCAGTCGAGAAGCACGGTCGAGAAGATGCCTTTCCCATCTCCGTCAAACATCTGCGGGGCACTGGGGTTTAATAGAAAAGTTTCGCTGCTATGTGTGAAAATATAGTCGTCCCGGATGATCGCATTACGCAATGCACCCCCACCGCGTGGGTCCACAGTATTCGTTGCGACCACGCAAAAATGCAGAGTCGTCGGCATCTCGAGATGGACTTCGCATTCATAGACCTGCGGATTGTCCTCCGGAGCTGTCACGTCAAACTCGGCAATGGCGTTGACGGTCTCTTCGCTGGTCTCTCTGCCGATACTGAGGTGGGCACGCTGTCCGCCGGGGGGGCGAGAACCGCTCGCTTGCAAACGAAGTCTGTAGAGACCGCTCTGTTGCGGCCCTATTTTTCCGAACCAGCTTGGCTGGAGTGCAATTTGTAAGCGACCGGGAAAGAGGAGACATCGTAGTGGGCGCTTGATCCCAAATCGCTCCAGCACCTCCTGCTGTTTCTTTCCCCCGCCGTATCTCAGCTCCGCTGCGGTGAAATGGACTTTGCGAGGTTCGACTGAAACTTCCGGGAAGGCACGATCCAGCACAATCCCTGCGGCCCGGTAATACCGGTCGACATGCGAGGGTGAGAGCGAAAGTTCCGATCCGATCCGCTCGTATCCGTGCCACAGCGTGTCCTCATTGAGTTCACCAGGTTTGAACGGATCATACCGAACTCCCAGCAAGTCATAGACGGTGTTGCGGTACTCGGCCCGACTCAGGCGATAATGCGTGACCGCAGGCCGCGCAGCCATCCGCGCCGCCTTGCCTTCTTTGATGCGCTGATAGAGAACGTCGACAAATGCCCCAATTTCATTCTGAGTCGGCTGCAACTCTTCTTGAGGGGGCATTTCGCCACTGTTCACCTTCTCGATGACCTCTGCCCAGCGGTGCGAATCGATCCCCGATCGAAAATTCCGCGAGAGGAGGTCCACTCGCAGATTCCCCTCATCTTTCTCGGGGCCGTGACAGCGGACACAGTGCTTCTCCAGAAATTTGTCGAATTGCTCCGCAGCACAGGCCCGACTGGGCAAGCCGAAGGTCGTTGCCAGCAGCCATCCTGAAAACAACAATCCCGGGATCAGTAGTCTGGACATTGTCGGTGTCAGCACACAAACCTCATCTCAATTCCAATAACGCGGCTCAGCCGCATGAGCGGCTTGACCGAAACCTGCCCATTCAGGACCCCGCTTCGCAAGTAACTCAGCATCTGATAGCCGAATTTGCTCAGCGCCCAACCTTGAAAGTCGCCGCGGCGGTCGAAGTTGAGAAAGTTCTTCCACAACACCTGACAGACTTCTTGATTGACCTCGTCGCTCCCGTCGGCGTCATCACAGATCACGTCCCGTGGGGAGGCGAACAGTCGAGGCTGCGCAGGTGGAAATCGCCGCAAGAACTCCGCGGAGTCCTCTTCGCGGCTCGTCGCAGTGGGAACGGATTGCGTGCAGGGCTGTCTCTCGTCGAACGGTTGGATCATGTTGAAATAGGGCCGTCTTTTTCCTGATCGCCGAGGACTCTGCCTGTTGGGGATGAGCCCGTCCCGGCAACCAAGTAATTGCGCGCATCAATGGACTTTGATACCGGGATTTTCCCGCAGCCCGGAGAGCGTGTTGACGCAAAGGTTTGCGAGACAATAGATTACGCAAACTTTTCATAACGTGTGATTGCCGTGCCAGCCTGCCGTCATCGGGCAATACGTCCTGTTCACCTGTTCCGGTTCCGGGCGTGCATCGGCCGCCAGGCGATTCTGTTCCGGCAACAATTGGTTCGTGGACCGCGGCGGAGTCGAACTGCCAGTAAATTTCCACTGTCCTCATCAACGGATCGACAGCCCCGGTCTGTTGCCGAGCCTGGGTGAGACACAGCAGCCCCCAGAACTTTTGAAGCTAAGGAGGAGATTCATGCGGCATGAACCTCCACTCCGTTCCGGTTCTCACCAGCCAGCGCATGGCATTAAAGATCAGCCGCAACGGATGCACTGGCCGTGGAGAATCCTCATGCCCCCGCGCCAAGTAAGGGGCGAGGAACGCCCATTCCTCGTCAGGGACATCACTCGGGCAGGCCGTCCGTGGCTTGCTCATTCAAGCAAACTACAGCAGTCTCAGCGCTTGAGTCTATAACAGGCTCGAGGCAGACTGATTGATCGTCGAAAGCAGATCCACCGCTGCGGAAATCGTCCGCTCCAGACTTCCCCGTGCAAAAGGGGACTGCCAGACCTGATACAAGTCTTCGTCATACAGTTCCGCTGGAGCGAGGTAACCGATCCAGCCGTTGATCATGTTCATGCAGACGACCGGCTGCTGCGAAAACTGCTGGCGAATCTCTGTCTGAAATGCCGAATAGGACTCCGCCATCGTGCCAACCAGCAGGGTATTGCCGATCTTCCAGCTGAGCACAGGCATAGCGAATGTCGATCCGTCACCCACCTTTCGACGGACGTCGAGTTTGCGATTCAACCTTTCGGTCAATGCCCGATCACGAGAGACCTTTCGAAGTTCCTCAATCTCTGCGACGGTCGGCAAATCCTTGAGGTCCAGTTCGACAGTGCTCATCGCTGCCTCCAGCGTGGTTGCAGCGGGAACTTCGACCGGCTTCCAGATGGCCAGAGGGGCCCCCGATTCGACAACACCCTGATACTGCAGCGCTGTTCCGGGTGGTTCCATATCCTCCAGTGTCGCCAGTGCGGCGAATGCCAGCTGCCGCCCGTGACGATCCGCAACTGCAGAATCGCCGACATATTGATATCGGGGAGCAAGCTCTCCCGATGCTCCCTGCAGAAAGAAAACATGCGCCCCGGAGACGTTCGCGGAAACAGTCTCCCGAAAGGCCCCAACGAAGTCCGGCGACAACGCAGCATTGTCAAACGCGAGCGTGGTGGGATGGCAGGCGTAGTTCACGAGAACCGCACGGATCTTCCCGTCCGGCGACGTGACTCTTCCGACAAGCATGGTCTGGTCTGCAGGGGCTCCCGGTGAATAGCCGACGAGTACCCGCGCTGACGAAGGGTCTCTCAGATCTCGATTCGCAGCCAGCTGGCAGCGGCCCACATGCCAATCCAGCAGCGAGGGCTGTGCTGACCGCAGGGCAGCGGTCACCGCATTCCGGGCAATCGCAATGGTCGATTGCATCCACGGGCGCAGCAGGTCTCCTCCCGGCACCTCGTCCGTCGTATCAACAATTCGGGGACCGGCATGTGTATGCGTCAGGGAGAAAATCACCCGTTCGCGGCCGACGTGATGGTCGGCGGTCACAGCGTCAAGAATTGTATTGAGAAACGTCAGCTCGCGCCAGAACCCGAGGTCTGCCTCGATCAGAATGAGGGGCAATCCCCCCGAGGACTCCCGCAATGTCAGCACATTGAGAGTCAGCGCACGATGAACTGACGCCGCCACATCGTGTCGGGCCGCTCCCCAATTCCGCGCATAGACTCCAACGGGCGGCGTGATTTCCACGCTCGCCGTCCCGATTTCCCCCTGAAAGGAGGAGTAGTTGTCCGGTTCATTCATCAGCAGACTCGCAATCCGCCTTTTGGATCAGGAAGACGATTCGCCGTTCTTGGCGAATGTGTTTCCCGTTGGCAGCAACGACCGCTCCGCAGCATCCATGAATGGATACGACAACTGTCGTTGAGGAGGAAGCCTCACGGCTTACCAGTCTCCCACGCTACCATCGGCATAGAACACCTGCTGCGGGAGTTCCTGCTGGAACGGATGCCGCGCGACTTCCTTTTCATTGATGGTGATTCCCAGGCCGGGACGGGTATTGGGCTTCACAGTCCGAGTCTTGGGATCCACGGTAAAGCCTTCTTCGACCACATCGTTCCGCCACGGGACATCCGCATGCACCGATTCGCAGATAATATAGTTCGGCTGCGAGAATCCGAACTCCAGCGATGCTGCGGTGCTGACCGGGCCCTGGGGATTGTGAGGTGCCAGAGCAATCCGGTAGGCATCCGCCAGAGCGGCGATACGGCGGGCTTCCGTCAGGCCACCGCAATGGGTGATATCCAGCTGGCAGATATCACAGGCCCCTTTGGAAAACAGATCCCGGAACGCTGCGAGATGCGTGAGCCGCTCGCCGGTGGCGATAGGTGTGGCCACATGGGCGTTGATCTTGGCCAGGCTCTCGATGTTCTCCGGCCAGCAGGGTTCTTCCAGGAAGTAGAGCCCATAAGGATCGAGTGCTTCCGCGAAGCGCAGCCCCATCGCCGGCGAGGGACGAGCATGGCAATCGACAGCGATGTCGATGCTGTCACCGACGGCGTTTCGCATCGCCGCCACGCAGGCTTCGGCGGCCTTGACCGGCTTCAGGCCTTCGATGGGCATTGTGGGAGGCACGGCCATCGTTTTGACCGCAGTAAAGCCGTCGGCGACAGCTTCGAGTGCCAGATCCGCGAAACGCTGCGCTTCCTCGACTGACGTTTCGTAGAAGTCCTCCATTTTGCCACCCCCAAGGTGACAGTACAGACGGATGCGGTCACGCACCGCTCCACCCCACAGTTCATGGCAGGGCATCCCGGCGACTTTACCCGCAATGTCCCAAAGCGCGAGGTCGATTCCGGCGATCGCCGTGGAGCGGACGATCCCGTTCCCATGCCAGAAGTGCTGCCGCCACATCATCTGCCAGAGATGTTCGATACGTCCTGCTTCCTGTCCGATGAGAAGCGGAGCGAGATCCTGAATCGAGCCGACCACGCCGCGCGTGTGCCATTCCAGTGTGGCTTCGCCCCAGCCGACCAGTCCGGGTTGATCGGTGGTGATCTTGACGAAAATCCAGTTCCGCATGCGGGCGTTGCAGACGAGAGTTTCAATTTTCTCGATGCGTGCGCCACGTCGAGACGGCATCAGCCCCAGCGTATTTTTAACCGGGTCGGAAACTGTGTGGCCGTTCGGCTTGAGGGCCGGGGGCAGTGACGGGGCAGATGTTGACTGAGGCAATGATGCGTTCCTTGGAGGGAGATAAAATGGATAACGAGGATCTCAAGGGCCTGTGCAGCTCTCGAGACTCACAGCTGCTGTCAGCCCTGCCCCGGGGCAATGCTGCGGACGGGACGGAACCTGCAGTTTGGCCCCGTAGCAACTTTCATCCGGAATGACTGACATTCTGGACAGGATGCTCCTCGAAATTCGTTAGACAGAAGTGACAACAGAACTGAGTTGCAGTTTTGACTCGGCGACAGTGAACTCGAAGCGTTGGACCGACTCAGGCGATAATGTCGCGGATCGGCTCTCCATAGTCTTTCGCAATCCGTTTTCGACTCGGAACAGCGAGCAACCGGGGGTTCAGTCCCAGCAGTTCCATGACGGTGGCATGGACGTCGGTGACATAGTGACGATTCTCCACGGCGTGGAATCCGAGTTCATCGGTGGCGCCGTGAATGTGTCCGCTCTTCACTCCTCCGCCAGCCATCCAGATGGAGAATCCATAGGGATGATGGTCGCGGCCATCGACACCCTGCGAACCGGGAGTCCGACCGAATTCGGTGGCCCAGACGACGAGTGTTTCATCCAACAGGCCCCGCTGCTTCAGATCCTTCAGCAGTGCTCCAATTGGTTGATCAACTTCTTTCGTGAGGCGTGAATGATGTTTTTTCAGCGAGGAGTGTGAATCCCAACCGCCGGCGGCACCATCGCCCCCGTGATAGACCTGGATGAATCGCACACCTCGTTCCACCAACCGACGGGCGACAAGCAACTGTTCGCCAAACTCTTTGGTCTCTTTCTGGTTCAGACCATACTGGTTCTGTGTGAATTCCGTTTCACCGGCGAAGTCAATGGCTTCGGGAATGGCCGACTGCATCCGGAAAGCGAGTTCATAGGAACGAATGCGGGCGGCGAGCAGGCGGTCATCAGGAAAGTCTTCGCCACGAAGTTGATTCAGGCGGTTCATCAACTCGAACTGCGCCGCCTGTTCTTCCTGCCAGACCCCTTCCTCGGGCTTGGAAAAAGGAAGTGGATTGGACGGGTCCAGTGCCAGCGGAATTCCATCGTACTGCGGACCAAGATAGTTGGCTCGATGACATTCCACGCCCCCGCAGCAATCTGCGACCGGCTTTCCGAGGACAACAAACTGTGGAAGGTTTTCATTCAGGCTCCCCAGGCCGTAGTTCACCCAGGAACCGATGGTCGGAAAGAATCCATCGATACGGTGCCGCCCGGTGTGGAACTGCAGCTGCGCTCCGTGATTGCTGTCTTCTGTCCACATCGAGCGAATCAGACAGAGGTCATCCGCGCAGCTACCGACATGGGGCCACCAGTCGCAGATTTCCATTCCCGATTCGCCGTACTTGGAATACGTCATCTGCATCGGAAAGATTTCGTTTCGCAGCTGGCCGTTTGCATCGGCAGCCACAATCCGCTCGTTCCCGAGAAATGGCGATTTCAGGACATGGGCATGGGGCGTCTTCTCAACAGACAGCCCCGCATATTTGTTCAACTCCGGCTTGGGATCGAAGGACTCGTACTGGCTGGTTCCGCCAATCATAAACAGCCAGATCACGCTCTTCGCCTTGGGGGCAAAATGTGGCAATCCGTTGGGAGGCGCCCACCCCTGAGCAGACTGCGCTTCCTGCTGCAGCATGGCAGCGAGGGCCACACTTCCGAAACCCAGCCCGGATCGAACCAGAAAATCTCTTCGCGTCAGCGGGTTGAAGTTGTGCATGGTGGCAACGGCCTTAGAAAGTCGCGGCGAACTCAGTCCAGAGTCAACAAAGCTGCGGGCTAGCGGATGGTGACGAAGTCGGTGTGGTTGAACAGCACATGAATCAGGTTTTCGCGGGCCCTCTGATGGGGATCAGCGGAAGGGGCCAACTTCTGCGGTGGACCACCGGTAATCGGCGAGAGTGAATCCGTCGCCGTCAGTCGCTGTGATTGCTGCATGAGAAACTCCAGACAAACGTCCAGCTCTTTGGAGGTGGCTGGTCGGCAGAGCACCCGTTCGAATGCCGTTTCCACAAACGACTGGTCCGTGGCAGTGCCGGAGCCGCATTCGGTCGTTAATTTTCCGGCAAGGCTACGGGCCTGAGTCAGGGTCAGCGGACCATTCGCCAAAGCCAGTGCCTGCTGGGGGATCACACTGGGTGATCGGCGATAGCACTCACTGGGGCTCGCCATGTCGAACAGGGTCATCAGCAGCATCTGCTTCTCATAGGCCGTCCGGAAGTACAGGCTGCGGCGATACACGGTATCACCCGCGGTGTAGTCGAGGTCTTCCCCCCCCATTGAGCAATCCAGGTTCCCGGCGACCGACAACACGCTGTCCCGAATCGCTTCCGCCTCCAGGCGGAGTGGCTGCCGTCTCCAGAACAGCTTCGTTTCGGGATCGATTTTTACGTTCGTGGCATAGGAATCATCCGCGTGTGACGCCAGCTGATACGTCCGGGATGTGACGATCAGCCGGTGCAGATGTTTCAGGCTCCAGGGATGAGAATCCGATCCCCCCTGCATCAGTTCCACAGCGAGCCAGTCGAGGAGTGGGCTCAACTCGGGCCGTTCGGTGCTGAGACCGAAATCGACCGGATTGGGAACCAATGGGACTCCAAAGTGCCGAAGCCAGACATGGTTGACGGCAACGCGTGCGGTGAGGGGGTTCGATTCCGAGGCGAGCCAGCCGGCGAGCGCTGCGCGTCGACCCGTGCTCTTTTGCGGGAAGACCTTCGCTGCCGGAGTGTACTCGCTCGAATCCTGCTGCAGGGCCGATTCCTTTTTTACGAGATCCTCGCGGGCTGTCTTGAGAGCCTCTTCAGCCTTCTCGACGAGCGCGTCGTAATCTTCCTCCTGCCGCTTATCGTGAACTTTCTGCAGGGCCAGATACTTGTCGAGCACGGCGATGCGGGCCAGCAATGCGTTCGAATGCCGATCTTTGATCGAAGCATCCCGGGACAGCTCCGCCAGCGTCGCTTCAGCAACGTTTCCGAAGTATTTTGCACGGTCTGCCTTCCACCTCGCGGTCAGGGCTTCGAGCAGGGCCCGGTCGAATTCGACTTTCAACTCCGCTTTCTCGAGTTCAAGGTCCCCCCCCTTGACTGCCTCCAGTGCTTTCAACGAGGCGGCGATGTTTTTGGCATAGGCTGCGAGATCTTCCTTCTCGATGAATTCCCGAAGTCCGGATGCCCAGACCTCTTTGGGAACTTCAATCGAGGTGACGTTCAGGTCATGCTTGAAGAATCCGGGAACACCGGGGGACATTGGGTCATCTTTCTTCGGTCGACGCTCGTCCCCTCCCTCGAAGAAGTACGTCGGGCGATCGAGGTGAGCATCATAGACCCGAGGGATTCCTGCTTTCGCCAGATCCCGTGTCCCTTCAATCCGGTCAGTGCGGACGTCATACGGCTCGAAGATCGCCCGAAACCGGTAGTAATCGGCCTGCGTGACCGGATCATATTTGTGATCGTGGCAACGGGCGCAATTGATCGTCATCCCCAGGAAGGCCTTGGCGGTGTGCTCGACGACCGCGTCCATCCAGATCTCGCGATTAGAGTTGTGATAGTTGCGAGCCAGAAAGCCGGTCGCATCGAGGGCCGCTGCGCTCTCGAAATCCAGCTCGTCGCCGGCGATCATTTCGCGGATCATCTGGTCGTAACCTTTGTCCGCGTTGAGGGAGTTCACAATCCATTCCCGCCACCGCCAGATGTGTCGCTGACTGCCGCGGACCATCTGCTTGTAACCATCCCAGTCGCTGTAGCGCCACACGTCCATCCAGTGGCGGCCCCAGCGCTCGCCGTACTGCGGACTGGCCAGCAACCTGTCGACGACTTTTTCATAAGCCTGAGGGGAATCATCACGCTGGAAGTCGTCCATCTCCTCCACCGTCGGTGGAAGTCCCGTCAGATCCAGGGTGACGCGCCTCAACAGCGTCCACTTGTCGGCCTGTCCGACCGGTTTCAAGCCGGACTCGAGATGCTGGTGCGCCACAAAGCGGTCGATCGGATGCTGATTCCATTCCGGATCGGCAGCCTGAGGGGGAGCAGTGGCTTCAGGCCGCTGATAGGCCCAATGGTCTTCCGGACCGTTCAGAACCTTTTCCCCTTCCGGCACCGGCGCACCAGCCTCGATCCAGCTTCGCAGCAGGCGGACCTCCTCCGGAGTGAGGGGGTCCCCTTCGCCGGCGGGGGGCATTCGCTCAGACTCGTCAGCAGTCACCCGATGCAGCAACAGACTGTCGGCCGGTTGTGCAACATCGACGACCGCACCGCTCTCGCCCCCCTTGAGGATCAGCGATGCCGCATCAAGTCGTAACCCGGCCTCATGCTTGAGAGGACCGTGACAGAAGACACACTTTTCCTTGAGGAAGTGCTGAATTTCCTTGCCGAAGGGAGCGGCTCCGACCGCAGACTTCGACTCCTGCAAGCTGATGACGACTGCCAACAGAATCGGCAGGCCCTTCGCTCCAATCTGGAAGCATCGTGTCACTTGCACCACACGGTTCCCTATAGCTTGAGCACTTTGAGAGCGTCACTGAAAGTGCGACACACTTCATCATTGCCAAACGGGGAGTTCACTGTCAACTGTTGCCACGGGTTATTGTCGACAATGTCACAAACATGTCTACCAGCATTTCACGCGAACGCAAAAGATTTTCAAAATTATATCGCTTGCGATTATTTCCGTAGGAGAGTCGGGTGCTTTAATAGGAGAGTGACTCCCGACCACGGGCGATAAAAGAGCTGCTCCCCTCGTTGCATGCAAAATTTTCCGTAAAGAGTCCTGCCGGAATAGCGCAGGACCCGAATATCCCCCTGTTGCGATTCCAATAAAAGCTCTCCCGCCGCGGCCAGTTTTTTTGTAAAAATGTAAAAATCATCACGCAAATATGATTGACTGCTCTCAAGAGAGCATTTTATGATATTGTCGAACAAGTCAAAACGCGGGCGAGCGCTTCCAACGCCTATGCGAATCTCTCTTCTCTTTGCAACGACTCTCAATCGTCCCCGGTTCTCCGTCTTACCGGAACCGTCGGGTCTAGGTGATCTTGTTTCCTAATTTTCCAGATGGAGAATCCGTCGCCATGCTCGTCTCATGCTCCTCGCATCGAAAGCGTCCCGGCTTCACGTTGATCGAGCTCCTGGTGGTGATCGCCATCATCGCCGTGCTCATCGCGCTGCTGCTCCCAGCAGTCCAGCAGGCCCGTGAAGCTGCCCGCCTCAGCCAGTGCAAAAACAATATGAAGCAGCTGGGACTGGCGTTTCACAATTATCACGACACCTACAACAGCTTCATGTTTGGTGGTGTCACCCGGACCCCGGACTCCGCTTCCTACTACATGGGCTGGGTCCCGCGGATTCTCCCCTTCATCGATCAGGCTGCCCGTCTTAATGCGATGAACGCACTCTACCCCGACTACATCTCCTGCCGTTCACCGTTCCGCCTGCATGACCGGGAAAACCCCATTTTTGGCCCGATCGAAGTACTGGCCTGTCCGTCATCGCCCCTCGGTAACACCGCATCCGATCGCCCCGTGACCGCCACATTCCCCTACTCGTACATGCAGGGAGCCCTCCACTACCGTGGCAATGCCGGAAATGCGGACGAGACCCTGTATGGCGGAGGAGGCCGCTTGTGGGCCAAGAATGGAATTTTCTACCACGGCAGCAAGGTGGCCATTCGCGACATCACCGACGGCACATCCAATACTTTCCTGCTGGGTGAGACGTCCAACGCCGACAACTGGTCTAACGCCATGGTGATCAACTTCACCGGGATTACGCCCTGGGTCTTTGGCTACAACTACTCAGCAACTCCGGAAGGGGCTGGCGGATACCTGCAGGGGGACCACAAAATGGTTCGCTACCCCATCGGCTACCGGGGTGACTTCCTCGAGAACGAAACGCCGTTCAAGTCGACTCACGCTGCCGGTGGCGCGACCAATCTGCTCATGTGCGATGGTGCAGTCCGCACGGTCAGCAGCAATATCCATCTGGGAACACTGAAGGCCATCGCCAGCCGGGAAACCGGTGAAGTCATCGGTGAATTCTAGAATAAGCCGGTGCATGCGAACGTCGCGTGAAGATGAGTCGTTCCGTGTCGTGGATCGGCCGCGCGTGACCTGTTTCCCGGGAACCAACCTCCCGCCATCAAATTTCCATTCTCCCGCGTTTTCCGTCAGGGTTTCTGCCACGGTGCCGTAGTACTGAGAGCACCGTGAGCAGGGTTCACTCAGGAGTCGGTTTATGCCCATCCGAAACTTTGTATCTGCATCGGCTCTGCTTGTCGCGTTGTTGTTCGTTGCCGGGTGTGGAAGCCAGCTTCCCCCGATGGGTCAGGTCTCCGGGAAAGTCCTCCTCGACGGCACTCCGCTGAGTACGGGGAGCGTCCTGTTTATTCCAGAAGCCGCCGGGCAGTATGCGTTCGGCACGGTCCAGAAGGACGGGACCTACACCCTGACAACATTCGTGAACGGCGATGGCGCGCTGGTGGGACGACACAAGATCATTGTCTCCGCGGTCAAAGAGACCAAGGAAGGAGAACCGGTGATCCCACTGACTCCCAGCAAATACAGCAACGAAAACACCTCCGGATTGACTGCCCAGGTCCTGGAAGGAGTCAACCAGGTCGACCTGGAACTCGTGTCAGGCAAAGGCAAAAAAGGGAGCTGAACAAATTCGGCCCCCGCCGGGGAGTGGTCTTATCAAGTCGTGATCCGCTTCGGGCGGCCACAGACTTGAGACCTCAGCTCCTCAAGCCAATTTCGCATTGCACCGCACAGTCTCACTTGAGGCTGTGCTTTTTTATTTGCCTGCCACTCGTGGCACCGACAGTGTCGGTCGCCAGGGGGCGAGGTCGCCACGGGGCTTGCAGGGGGGGAGTTAACACAGGCGGCGATACGCTTTTCTGCAACCCATCGATCCGTCATGATGGTCGCTCACCCCTGATGGTTCAATCCCGATCTCCCTGCCTCAGTGAGCCGTTGCATGCACTCCATCTCACTCCGCCGCCTGTGGACCTGTCTGATCGCTTTCTGCCTGCTGGCTCCGGTCGTCTCAGCGCAGGAGAAAGTCTTCCGCGACGGAGCAGCCACGAGCAACATGACACCTCCGTTAGGGCTGCCGATCGTGGGAGGCTTCTCACCGGTTCCGTCGAAGCACGTCCACGATGAACTTTTTGCCCGTTGTATCGTGCTGGATGATGGTCAGTCGCCAGTGGCACTTGTGGTCTGTGACCTGCTGGGACTGTCGGCCGGGATCAGCGTCGAAGCCCGTCGACTGATTGAGGAACGAGTCGGCATCCCTTCGACCAATGTGCTGATCTGCGCGACGCATACCCATTCGGCATCGAGCGCGCTGGGAGACAATCGTTATGAACTGGGCCACACCCTGAACGACTATCAGAAGTTTGTCGTCACGCGGATTGTCGACGGAGTCCAGCGAGCGCACAACCTGCTCCGGCCCGCGGAATTCGCCACCGGAACGGTCCAGATCCCGGAGCATGTTTTTAATCGCCGCTGGTACCTGAAGCCCGGGACCATGCCGGTCAATCCCTTCGGGAACACTGATGACAAGGTGAAGATGAATCCTCGCCCCGGCAGCAGCGATTTGATTGAACCTGCGGGACCGACCGACCCGGCGCTGACTTTTCTGTCGTTTCGTGAGCCGGACGGCAAACCCATTGCCCTGCTCGCCAGCTACTCTCTGCACTACGTCGGCGGTGTGCCGAACAGAGACATTTCGGCTGATTATTATGGACGGTTCAGTGAGCACTTTCTGCGTATCTCGGGGACCGATCAGCAGGATCCGCCTTTTATCCCCATCCTGTCGAATGGGACAAGTGGCGACATCAATAACATCGACTTCAGCAAGCCGCGCATCAGCCGCCCTGCTTACGAACAACTTGACGCCGTTGCACTCGATGTCGCCGAGAAAGTGCACGCAGCTCTGAAAAACGCACAGTACGCGCGGAACGTGACTCTCGCGGCGTCTTATCGGGAGCTGCAGATTGGATTGCGTCGCCCCGATGAGCGACTCCTCAGCTGGGCGGAGAAAGTGGTGTCCGAGGGACGTAAGTCCGAGCGCGACCTTTCCTACATTTACGCTGATCGCGTCCGCCATCTCGAGAACGTTCCAGAGACCACTGCGATTCCCCTGCAGGTCCTGCGGATCGGGAAGCTCTGCATTGGAACCATGCCGTGTGAAGTGTTCAGCGAAATCGGTCTCGAGTTCAAGCAGCGCTGCGCGATTCAGCCAGCCTTGCTCCTGTCCCTGTCGCATGGATACTTCGGCTATCTCCCGCCGCCACGACAAGTTGACCTGGGTGGGTATGAAACCTGGCTGGGGACGAATCGCCTGGAACGGACCGCGTCTGACAAGATGCTGACCGAACTGCTGGGAATGGTTGAGGAAATGCAACGGCAGTCAGCCAGTCACGGGGCTCGCTAGCAGCCCCGTTCTCTAGTGAGGCGCACGTCTCCATCTGTTCGGCCCCGTTGCTCACCGGCATCAGATGCCTCCAGCACATGTAGCTGCGATGCCGGTTGTCATACTTGGTGCACTCAGTGATGAGATCGTCCCGATCAACTTCTCACAGCGTCCATTCAGGTGGGGACTGCGCTAGGAAGCTTGTTGGGACGCAGACCGCGTGACCTCCCTGTTTGCGTAAACTCCCTATTGAGCTTGGTGTCCCGACCGGGCATGACAATCGCCGGCTCGTATTCCCGCCCCGCCGCTTCGTTCAGGAACGTTCTCGCCTGCTCGCACACCCAGGCGGAGGTGGGGTGCTCCGGTGAAGTGGAGGCAATGGCTTCCCTGTTCTCCCGTCCCTGAGCAGAGGTCAGCACAATCTTGGCCACTTGGACCCAGGTTGGCTCGGGAGCGGCGCACGCATGCCCCTCTCATCAGGGGGACTCGGTCTTCCTCCGCCAGAGGAATTGACTTCGTGAATCGAATCGTCTGATCCGCCCTGCGCTGAGGATCAGACACCAGGCCACAGGTATTCAGTTTCCGCAGTTCCGTGCCGTGACACGAACTAATGTCGTTTGAGGAATTGTGCCCCACCATGGATCAGCACTGCAGCTGCGGTCGTCTTCACCGGCCGAGTCTACCGATCGAATTGGTCGGTCGTGACAGGTTCGACCGGGGCAGCAGCGGATGCCACGGCCCCAGCGGCAGCGTACGTTGTCTGAAACAGGCCTGGTTTTCGGCCCGCCGCCGTTTGCGCCACCTGCTAAGGAGGGTAGATGTGTGAAATTGCAACATTGGCGCACTTTTGCCAATAACTGCCGAGCGCGTCTTGATTTAGCTCAGATCCATTTTTTTTCCAAAATCTCTGTCCACATCGATCGCATCAGCCGTTATAAGTCCTGACGGAAGGATTGAAATTTCGTTGATCGTTCAGATGCGGGCCGCATCGGATCGATCGAACTTGCATCGCGGGCCACGCAACCACCGCCAAGGGAGCGATGATGCTATTTGACGGGCGACCAGTCTGGGAACAGTTTCTCGATCTCCTGAAGAAGCGAAAGTCACCCAAAAAACGCCGCCAGCACCGATTTGCTGATCTGATCGACCCCCTGGAGCAGCGGGTTGTGCTCTCAGCTCGAGTCATGGATGCTCCGGTGGCGCTGCAGTCGACCAGTGCCGCTCCCGTCCTCACCAGTTCCAAGGTGAATCGCACCTACACGGAGAACGGGGCTCCTCTCGTTGTTCTGAACACGAATGCGACGGTCAAGGATGTCGATTCTCCCGACCTGATCTCGGGCCGGCTGACCGTTTCGTTCACCGAGAATGGGGCGTCTTCTGATCGTCTGACGATCCTGCACCAAGGGACCAAGAAGAACCAGATCGGTGTTTCCGATTCGGCGATCAGCTTCGGCGGCGTGGAGATCGGGACCTTCACGGGTGGGACCGGCACGACCCCGCTGGTGGTGACGTTCACCAGCACGGCAGCCACCCCCGCAGCGGTGCAGGCGCTGGTTCGAAGAATCGCGTTCCACTCAGTCAGTGAAGATCCTCCCACGGCCCTCCGCACTGTCAGCTTCGTTCTGACCGACGGAGACGGGGGAACCAGCAATCCGCTTACCCAGCAGATCAGCGTCCGCTCGGTCAACGATGCCCCCGTGCTGACAACGGAACTGGTTTCCAGAACGTTTGATGTCGGCAGCGGACCGCTGACGATTCTGCCCGCCACCTCGACCGTGGGAGATGTCGATTCGCTCGACCTGCTGAATGGGAAGCTGACCGTGAAGATGACGGGGGCCAAAGCGCTCGATCGTCTGGAGATTCCCAACCAGGGGACCGGGGCAGGACGCATTGGTGTGTCGGGCTCGAACATCACCTTCGGGGGAGCCCTGATCGGGACGTTTACCGGGGGCGTGGGGACAGCGCCACTGGTCGTCACCTTCACCACCACGGCCGCGACCCCCTCAGCAGCTCAGGCCTTGCTGCGCAGCCTGACGTACCGCTCGCTGGAGAGTGATCCGGCGTTCTCTACGCGGACCGTGAGCTTCGTGTTGACCGACGGAGACGGGGGAACCAGCAATACGATCACGCAACTGCTCAGCGTCAAGGGAGTGAACAAAGCTCCCCAGCTGACCGGATCGACCACCACCCGGGCTTATACAGAGAACGGGGCTCCCCTCGTTGTTCTGAACACGAATGCGACGGTCAAGGATGTCGATTCTCCCGATCTGATCTCCGGGCGGCTGACCGTTTCGTTCACCGAGAATGGGGCGTCTTCTGATCGTCTGACGATCCTGCACCAAGGGACCAAGAAGAACCAGATCGGTGTTTCCGATTCGGCGATCAGCTTCGGCGGCGTAGAGATCGGGACCTTCACGGGTGGGATCGGCACGACCCCGCTGGTGGTGACGTTCACCAGCACGGCAGCCACCCCCGCCGCGGTGCAGGCGCTGGTTCGAAGAATCGCGTTCCACTCAGTCAGTGAAGATCCTCCCACGGCCCTCCGCACTGTCAGCTTCGTTCTGACCGACGGAGACGGGGGAACCAGCAATCCGCTCACCCAGCAGATCAGCGTCCGCTCGGTCAACGATGCCCCTGTGCTGGCAACGGAACTGGTTTCCAGAACGTTTGATGTCGGCAGCGGACCGCTGACGATTCTGCCCGCCACCTCGACCGTGGGAGATGTCGATTCGCTCGACCTGCTGAATGGGAAGCTGACCGTGAAGATGACGGGGGCCAAAGCGCTCGATCGTCTGGAGATTCCCAACCAGGGGACCGGGGCAGGACGCATTGGTGTGTCGGGCTCGAACATCACCTTCGGGGGAGCCCTGATCGGGACGTTTACCGGGGGCGTGGGGACAGCGCCACTGGTCGTCACCTTCACCACCACAGCCGCGACCCCCTCAGCAGCTCAGGCCTTGCTGCGCAGCCTGACGTACCGCTCGCTGGAGAGTGATCCGGCGTTCTCTACGCGGACCGTGAGCTTCGTGTTGACCGACGGAGACGGGGGAACCAGCAATACGATCACGCAACTGCTCAGCGTCAAGGGAGTGAACAAAGCTCCCCAGCTGACCGGATCGACCACCACCCGGGCTTATACAGAGAACGGGGCTCCCCTCGTTATTCTGAACACCAACGCGACGGTCAAGGATGTCGATTCCCCCGATCTGATCTCCGGGCGGCTGACCGTTTCGTTCACCGAGAATGGGGCGTCTTCTGATCGTCTGACGATCCTGCATCAGGGGACGGGCAAAAATCAGATCGGTGTTTCCGGTGCTGCGGTCAGCTTCGGCGGCGTGGAGATCGGGACCTTCACCGGTGGCACCGGCACGACCCCGCTGGTGGTGACGTTCACCAGCACGGCAGCCACCCCCGCCGCGGTGCAGGCGCTGGTTCGAAGAATCGCGTTCCACTCAGTCAGTGAAGATCCTCCCACGGCCCTCCGCACTGTCAGCTTCGTTCTGACCGACGGAGACGGGGGAACCAGCAATCCGCTCACCCAGCAGATCAGCGTCCGCTCGGTCAACGATGCCCCTGTGCTGGCAACGGAACTGGTTTCCAGAACGTTTGATGTCGGCAGCGGACCGCTGACGATTCTGCCCGCCACCTCGACCGTGGGAGATGTCGATTCGCTCGACCTGCTGAATGGGAAGCTGACCGTGAAGATGACGGGGGCCAAAGCGCTCGATCGTCTGGAGATTCCCAACCAGGGGACCGGGGCAGGACGCATTGGTGTGTCGGGCTCGAACATCACCTTCGGGGGAGCCCTGATCGGGACGTTTACCGGGGGCGTGGGGACAGCGCCACTGGTCGTCACCTTCACCACCACAGCCGCGACCCCCTCAGCAGCTCAGGCCTTGCTGCGCAGCCTGACGTACCGCTCGCTGGAGAGTGATCCGGCGTTCTCTACGCGGACCGTGAGCTTCGTGTTGACCGACGGAGACGGGGGAACCAGCAATACGATCACGCAACTGCTCAGCGTCAAGGGAGTGAACAAAGCTCCCCAGCTGACCGGATCGACCACCACCCGGGCTTATACAGAGAACGGGGCTCCCCTCGTTATTCTGAACACCAACGCGACGGTCAAGGATGTCGATTCCCCCGATCTGATCTCCGGGCGGCTGACCGTTTCGTTCACCGAGAATGGGGCGTCTTCTGATCGTCTGACGATCCTGCATCAGGGGACGGGCAAAAATCAGATCGGTGTTTCCGGTGCTGCGGTCAGCTTCGGCGGCGTGGAGATCGGGACCTTCACCGGTGGCACCGGCACGACCCCGCTGGTGGTGACGTTCACCAGCACGGCAGCCACCCCCGCAGCGGTGCAGGCGCTGGTTCGAAGAATCGCGTTCCATTCAGTCAGTGAAGATCCTCCCACGGCCCTCCGCACCGTCAGCTTCGTGTTGACCGACGGCGACGGGGGAACCAGCAATACGCTCACCCAGCAGATCAGCGTCCGCTCGGTCAACGATGCCCCTGTGCTCAGGCAGATCGGCGACCGAGTGGTTTCAGACGGCTATGGGCCGGAGATGATCTGGCTGATGGCGAGCGATCCCGACAGTCCTTCCGTCCAGTACCGCTATGAGATACTCAGTCCTCCCCGCGATCTCCCGGGGACGGTGGAGCTTGACGGGGATCTGTTAACGTTAACGGCCCGCGAGGGCAAGCAGGGGACGCTTCGCATCCGTGTGACCGCGAGCGATGGAGTTTCACAGGCCACATCCACCTTTAACGTCCATTTTAATCGCTACGTCCTCGCTGGCTACGAAATCTCCAATCCGATCCTGGCGAAGTGGCTGGATTACGGTGGCGAGGAGGGCATCGGTCGTCCCACCGGAGCGGCGGTCAAGCAAGCCAACGGCAACATCACTCAGCGGTTCACTGGTGGTCGAATCACCTGGGAGCCCACCGGGGAAGTGTTGATCGATGATGAAGTCACGAAGCGGGGACTCTCGCAGAGCTCCAATGTCCAGAGCTCTTACCAGAGGCGACCGACTCTCGTGGTGCTCACGCAGGGAGCCAGCACGGCCGGGTATTTTGAATACGCGTGGATGACGACACTGCGTGACACACTGACGCGTGATTTGCAGGCTGCGGGTGGCCAGGTGCACGTGATGACGGTGCTCTGGGACTCGATGAAGCCGAATGACGTTCCCACCGAGAGTGTTGCCGGTTCCATTCGCAGCTGGCTGTCCTCCCGGACCCAGCAGTGGGACGTGTTGCTCGTCGGGCATAGCCGGGGAGCCATCTTCAATCAGGAACTCACGCGACAGATCGGCACCCATTCCAAGATCGCCAGCCTGCAGCACATCATGCTGGACCCGACCGCCGCGGTCCCGCAGGGAGACCAGTATCCCGGTGCGATCGCTGCCGGAGTGGATAACGCGGTCGTCTACGATGACGGTTATGTCTTTATACCGGGAGCAGTCCGCGATGGTCTGCCGGTCAACGGTGCCCGCTACGAAAGAGTCAACGTTCCGGGAATGGGCTATCAGGACTTTGTGGGCAGCCATAATGTCCTGGCCACCTGGTATGCCAAGGGGGAGTCGGCGGAGTATCAGAGGGATCTCGCGTGGCTGCGGGACCGCAACCCCGTCATCGCCAGTCGTCCGTATGTTCATGAATGGCTGGGGAACGGCGTACAGACCATCTACGCTCCGGCCCCGGACGGACACCGTGACAAGATCGACATCGGCTTCGACACCAACCAGAACGGCGACTTCCGGGGTTGGATCACCATTTTCCCACTGGGAGGGGTGGACGTCACGATCGGGAAGTCGGGCCTGGATGTCCAGGGGGGCGTCGTGCTCCTCGGCAGCGGGGGGGTGTCGATCAATGACCAGGGCCTCGCCATCAATGTCAATGCGCTGAACTTCATCGGCGGGAGTGTCCGGATCGGAACTGATGAGACCCGCATCGACCTCAACGCCTTCGGGTTGAATATCAACCTATTTGGCAAAGGGGCGGGGATTTACGTCGGCGGCAAGAAGCTCGACCTGGCTCGCGATCTGAGCCTCCCCTCGTCCTCCATCGCCTGGGAAAACATCACATCGACCGGGAAGGTCACAGAGACGTTTCAGAACGGCATGCGCATCGCCAGAAATTCCCTCGACCAGGCAGGGAATTACGTCCAGGAACAATGGAACTCCCTCGGGACCTACGTGCTGGAACGAGGGAACGCCTTAGGGAAGACCTTCGTCGAAACCCGCGACCAGCTCGGACGATTGGTGTCGCGCGGGATCGAAAGTTCAGGGAAGTGGATTTCCCAACAGTTCGACACCCTGGGAAATCTCATCGCCGAATGGAAGTATTTCGGCAAATTCGGTTCCACCCTGCAGCAGTACCGAACCTGGCTCGCGGATGGAACAATCACCCGCATCGAAGATTACGCCGCGGCTGGCCACAAGGTTGCAGTTCAATGGTTGAATGCATCCTCCAAGTGGATTTCTCAGGAACTGGATGCCGTCGGGAATGTCCTCAAGCAGTTGAACTACTTCGGGAAGTACGGTTCACAGGTCCAGCAACTTAGAACGTGGCTTTCGAATGGGACGTTTACCCGCTTCGAAGAATATGCGGCGGCAGGTTACAAAACGGCAGTCCAATGGCTGGACTCATCGTCAAAGTGGATCGCCCAGGAGCTGAATCAGCTGGGGCGGGTCCTCAGCGAGTGGGCCTATTTTGGCAAGTATGGATCGCAACTGGAGAAATTCCGGAGCTGGAATGCTTCCGGCGTGCTCACCCGCTTTGATCAATATGCCTCGAACGGGGTGAAGACTGCGGCGGCATGGTTGAATAGTTCGAGTCGTTGGGTCTCTCAGCAGCTGAACGCCGCCGGAAAAGTCGTAGCAGAATGGTTCTATTATGGGGGATATGGCTCACAACTTGCCGAGTGGGCAACCTGGAATGCTTCCGGCGTGCTCACCCGCTTTGAACAATATGCCTCGAACGGGGTGAAGACTGCGGTTGCATGGTTGAACAGTTCGAGCCGTTGGGTCTCTCAGCAGCTGAACGCAGCCGGCAAAGTCGTGTCGCAATGGTTCTATTACGGAGTGCAGGGCTCACAACTGGCCGAGTGGGCAACCTGGAATGCCTCCGGCGCCGTGACAAATCTCCAACGTTTTACTGCCAACGGAGTGAAGACACTCGAAGCGTTTATCAGCACTACTGGAGACTGGGTGGAAAGGGTCTATTCGAATGGCGTGCAGGTAGCGGAGAAGATCTGGAATTCTGCCGGCCGTTATCTGGGAGATCGATACAAAAACTTTACCGATGCGATATCGCAGCTCGACCCGACCACGAAGGACTGGTGGCCGTTCTAGAGCATAGGTACCGTGGGGGTTCACCGGTTTAGGAGATGGCCAGACGGCAACTCGCTGAGTTGAGGGCCCCTCCTTCGGTTCAATTGATGTAAACGCGGAGACGTTTTGAAAGGTGCAGGATTTGGGGCGAAAAACGGCCAATGAATAGCGCGCAGGCGGGCCAGCATGACCGAGAAGAGGCCTGTACTGGGCGATCCCCCAAGGTCCTTTCAACAGGGCAGTTCGATATCTCATCGCGGGCGTTTATACATCAACATCAGGTGGAGCACAGATGCGGAGCCCCCGCTGGGGAATTTCGATGCAACACATCGCCCGCCGTGTCGATCAACGTGAAATCAAGCCACCGACATTCTGGTCGCTGCTGACCCGTAGCCAGCTGGGTGATGTTTTCAACCGTTACTGCACTGGCACGCCGGTCAATCCGATGTTCGACTCTTTAGTCACGCGTGCTACCTCGGTTCCGTAGCTTGAATCCCCGCAAAATCGCAACTCTCTGATTTTTATTGCACTTCCGCACTCAACTGCTTGATTCAGCTGATTTTAGATGCGGTTTGCCCTGTTGAAAGGACCTTGGGTTGTTGCATTTGTCCTAACGCCGCAGGGCGTAGGCCAGCACCCGGAGCGCGGCTTCCACGAACAGGCTGCGTTCCCGCCTTGCCGTGAGTGTTGATCCCGTTGTCCGTTTCAGACCGCTCAGGAACGATTCCACCAGCCAACGCCGGCCGTAACCTTTTTCCTTCAGCGTCTGAGGTGTCATTTGCGAGCGATACTTCCCCCGCACGCTCCCATCCGCGCAGTGCACCGCCGGCTTGATGACACTCTCCACCTGCCAGTCCTCCCGGCAGAATCGATGGACCCCTTCGGCATCATAACCGGCATCCGCAAACACTCTTGGCGGCTGGGAACTCGTCGCTGCCTTGGCCAGGACATCAGCGGCCTCGGCTTTGTCATGGCACGGTCCCCAGCTCACCGACAAACCGCTGGGGATCAGCGATCCGGCCAGCACGCAAACCGAGAGTTTCACCTATTTTGTCCGCTGTTTTCCGCTGCGGGACCGAAAATGGGCACTCGCCGCAGTCGTCTCCCTCCCGGTCGAGTCGATGGCGGCTTCCTCGGCATCCAGAGCAAACTTCCGCACCTGTTCGTGCAACATCACATCCACGATGTCGAGCACGTTGGAGCGGTCAGCAAACTTCTTGAGGGTGGAATAATGCGGCAGCGTCTTCAGTCCGATTCGCTGCTGCAAAGTCTCAGAGACTTCCAGGAACTCGATCACACCCCGGTAGGTCGTCTTTAGGTACGCCCGCAGGATCAGGCAGGTGAGGAGTTGCTCCTGCGTGAACTTGTGAGGACCCTTCAGGTGCGAATACGAAGCCACGTACTGACGTCCGATCCGCATCGACAGGGTCGCGACTTCCAGCAGAATGTTCGTCCGTGATGTCTGGCTTATGCCATGCGTTGTAGCGCCAGAGAAACACAGCTTCAAGAGATGTTTTCAACAGGGCAAAAAGACTTCACAACGCCATTACCTCGCTTGAAGCACCACATCCCGATCCTTGCAGATTACCCAGCATCGCGCAATCGCCCTGGGGCCGGTGGAAGCGGCCCTACATTGCTCAAATGTCACACACGATCAATATGTGCGTTCGTAAAAATAGACATTTCCTGTCAGTTCTTCGACGATGACGATGATGGGTTCAGTATCAAACGTACCTCCATCTAATGAAAGCAGCCTCACTTGGACATACCATTCGCTGGGATGTCGAGTGTTCCTATGCGGATCAGAAAGCTCAAATCCCCACTCTTTTTCTTGCCCTTTAGCATTCAGTTGTTTTTGCAGAAAGTTCTTGGCTTTATTTCGAACCTCATCCTGTATCATCGAATGCCTCGTCTGCCGAAATTGTATTCGACAGCATGGTTTTGCTGCTCAGGAGTCAGAGGCTATTCGGAAAGTGATCTTGCTGTAAATCCGTGTTTGGGATGAAGTTCCTGCGTGGTCTTGGATGACTCGCTTGGTTGATGAGCAAAGGAATGCCCATGCTGGACACGCAAGCCTTGTCCCAGTGATCTTTCCGATGCTCAGTGGGAACTGAGTTCGCATCTCTTCCTCCCGCCAAGTCTGGTGGTCGTCTGCGGGGTGTGAATCTGCGGGAAGTGATCAACGCTCTGCTGTATCGGGAACGCAGTGGTTGTCAGTGGGACATGTTGCCGCACGATCTCCCTCCTCGCAGCAGCCTGTTCGAATCCTTCTCCACCTGGAGGGAGGACGGCACCTGGAAACTGATGGTGGAGGTGCTGCGAGAAGGGGTGCGAGAGTCTTTGGCTCAGCAGCGGGAACCGACTTCCAGTGCCGGCAGCATCGACTCTCAAACCGTGAAAACAACGGAACGAGGCGGCGTGCGATCGTAAATTGTGGGAAACCTGGAGAATCGGTCGTGCGCGCGATTTCGCAGATCCGGAGGCTGGTGGCTGCCCTGGAAGAGGTGATGGATCCGCAGATCATCGGTCCGTGGCTGAATTCCCCGAATGAATCCTTCGACGGATCGAAGCCGTTGGAGGTCATCGAACGGGGCCAGATCGACCGCATCTGGCAGATGATCTACGAACTCCGGAGCGGGGGGGGGCCTTCTGAGGCGGAGTTCATCCTCAGGTCTGGGATTACCTGCCGTCGGGTTCGCGGTGAACCGGAATCATCCGAAACGGTCAACATCGATCAGATCCGGGTCCGATCTTATGTCGGTGTGTTGGGGAAGGGGTTTGAGCAGAATGTCGCATAGCCGCTGCCCCTGAACAGCGAGGGGGAGATGCAAACTGAATGGTACACAGCGACAATCAATCAGTTTTTCCCACTTTCTTTCAATACTCATGCTAAAGGTTGAAGATGCTTATCGGGGAATCTTCATGTATTCGACATTTCCCCAAATCCATAAAAGGTCGTATTCAGGGAAGTTTTCATTCTCCTGCTTCATCTGACGGGCAAACACAGAGAAAGTAAGGAGCAGAAGGATTACTCGGCTCCCGATGCAATCCGCTCCCCCACCCAACGCAGGTGGCCGGTCTGGAGGAGGTCATTGAGCATTGTTTCCAATCGCTGCCGGATGTGCTTGCCTGTCCGGGCAAATCCCAATGAACGACTGGTTTGCTGAATCAGTCCTTCCAGATCGGTGGCCCCGCAGCGTTTGACGATCTTCAAGAAAAGGGAACGCAGGTGATCGTCGGACACATCTTTGATGGACTTGAAAGCAGGACTCTCCGGTTCGCTGATGTGCTCAATCCGGGGAATCGGATCGTCGAGATCATCATCGATGCTGGATATTTCAGTTTCGAGAGTGGCCATCATGCCCGTGCTGGCGCGGTCATAAGCAGCCAGAACACGTTCAATTTGCCGGTCCGGATTGCGAATCCAGTCGGTGGACCAGATTCGAATGATGTTCCAGCCCAAATGTTCGAGGACATTCTGTCGGATTCGGTCCCGATCTCGGGCCGTTTTCGAGGAGTGATATGTTGCACCATCACACTCGATGCCCAGACAGAATTCTCCGGGGCGCTGCGGATGCTTCAACGCCATGTCGATGCGAAATCCCCCACAGCCGACCTGGAGCACGGGATGCAGTCCTCGTCCGATCAACGCCGTCGCAACTTCCTGTTCCAGCGTGGATTCTGCTTCGCCTGTGATGGATTCCATCTGCCGCGCCAGCGTATCAACTCCCCGTTCCGCATAGTCCAGATAGCCTTTCAGCAGGTGCGCCCCCTGACTCAGACTACCGGAAAGATCCATGTCAGCCGCCTTGACCGAAGCGACAAGAATGACTTCCTCCCGCGCTCTGGTCACAGCGACATTCAGTCTTCTCTCTCCACCCGATTTTGTCAGCGGACCAAAGTTTTTGACGAATTTGCCAGCATCGTTATAGCCGTAACCCATCGACAGGATGATGACGTCCCGTTCATCCCCCTGCACATTCTCGAGATTCTTGATAAACAGCGGTTCTGTAAGGCCGGTGTGAAATAATGTTTCGACATCCGGGTATTTTCGTCTGCGTTCATAGAGAGCATCTTCAATCGCAGATTGCTGGGACTGGTTGAATGCAATGATCCCCAGTGAGGTCTCAGGACGGTTTCTCAGATGCCGGATCACCAGATCCGCAACCCGTTCTGCTTCGGGGAGATTGACTCTGTCGATCCATCGCCCCTGGGGAACAAACTCCAGACGGACTGCATCGCTGGTGGCATCACGGATGCTGGGAAACGTGACGAGATCACCGCTGTAAAAGTGGCGATTCGAGAAGGCAATCAGCGGTTCCCGTCGGCTTCGATAATGCCAACGCAGGCCACGTCCCGGCATGCCAATCGATTTGCAGAGGCTGAGGATGCTTTCAAAGTCGCCAATGTCGGTGTCCTCGTCTTCGGCCAACTCGACATCGGCACGAGAGAAAAAATTCGTCGGAGGGAGCTGCTTTTCATCACCAGCGACGATCAACTGATTTCCACGATAGATGGCCCCCATGGCATCCCAGGGAAAAACCTGTGAGGCTTCATCAAAGATCACAAGGTCAAAGCGGATTTGATCGGACTGGAGGAAGGTGCTGACCGACAGCGGACTCATCATGATGCACGGCTTCAACCGTTGGAGGACGCTGGGAATTTCTGCAAAGAGCCTGCGCAAGGGTAACTGCCGGCGTTTCTTTTGCAGCTCTCGCTGCAGAATTCCCAACTCCGATGTCCCCTCGGTAAACCTACCCGATCTCGGCCGATCGTCCCGCCCCAACTGATACTGGCGAATCCGTGATGAAGCGGAACGGACTTCCCATTCATCGAGCCGACAAAAACGCTCCCGCAACTGCTCGTGTTCTTCCAGGTCAAACTCGCCAAGCAGTCTGTCTTCTCTGGCAAACTGGTCAAAAATCTCGCGAAAGTAGCGGGCAGCGACGACACTTTTGACTTCATCCGGTGCGTACTTGCCGCTTAGCAGTTCCGTGACAACTTCCCCAAAGCCTTGTGCCTCCATGTCCCGACGCCATCGCGAGAACTTCAGCCATTCGTCTAAGGAGCCAATCGAGGATTGAAGCCCCGTCAGGTAGTCTGCCAGCTTGCCCAGCGGCAATTGAGAAATTCGTTCACCGTAACTTGTCGAATGCTCTGACGAGAATGCGACCCGAAGAAATGCCCGTGATTCTTTAAGCTCTTTACCCCAACACTCGTCACAGGTATCCAATACACGCTGGGCCTCCATTCGCACGCCAGGATTTGCTGCCACTTTCCGCGTGAGCTGAGGAATAGTTCCCAGTTTGCCTTGCTGCTGCAGCCAAATGGCAGCAGTTCTTTCCTCTGCTCGAACTTCGGTTGCAGGAACGATCTCCCATTTCGCGAGGATCTTTCGATTCGCGTCCAATTCATGCCGACAGGCCCGGACTCGTTGAATGGTCTCATAAACGGCTGGGAGGGCTTCGATCTCCACATCGAAGCTGTCATGCAAAACTGGAAGCAGCTGGGCGAGCGATCCTCTGCGCTGCGAGAGAGCTTGCAATGCAGATTGTGACTGTTCGTTGAGGACGTTCAGAGAACACCGTACCAGTTTTTCAATGGGCTGATACTGGTCGAACAGTCTCAACTGGCGGACAACCGCGTGAAGCTGCTGAGTTGCGGATTCGCCTGCGGCTTTCAGACTGCTTGCGGCGACCTCCAGGTCGGATGAGTCAGTTTGATGAGGTTGAGAGAGTGCAGCCTTGTATTTGTCCAATGAAGGGACCATCTGGCTCAGCCAGCGAATTCCCGCAAGTTTCCGTTGTGCCGATTCCCAGAAGCCAGCATCGTTCCAATGGATCTCTTCGGGCAACAGGTCGGCCAGGTGTTGGCACATCTGCAGGGCTGCAGTTTCGATCTCGCTGTAGCTCCGAGCCAACTGACCGTCGTCGATCACTCGCATGAGTCCCTGAGGTGGAATGACATAGTGCTGCCGGCTCGCCTCAAAGATCTCACAACAAGTCTCCGTCGACGCGTGAAGCAATTGAACCTGTGCCAGCAAGGAAGAAGGGGAACTGTGTTGGTCAATTGCGGCACGATTTCCCAGTTCGTCCAGCGCCAGCGTCAGCTGCTTTTGCAACTGAATATTCGTTTCAATCAGGTTCAGAAGCGAACGAGGCTCAAAGGAGATGGAACCTGAGGGGAGGCAGGCAACCAGTTCCGGGGCAGCTTCTTTCAGTTGATCAAAAGCCACCACGGCTGCTTGCAAAGATTCCCACGCAGACAAATCGTCATGCGAAAATTCCGTCGGCAACAACGGCGCCACCGATTCGGCTGTGGACTGAACGTCCGCGAGGCGTCGATGCCACTTTCGCAGTTTCAGCAAGCTGGACAGAAAATCCTGTGTCGGTGGGCATGCGACGCGATACAGATCCGAGGCTTCCTGACGAAACTTGCTGAATCCGCCAAACCACCGCTTCCAGGGGGACTGATATCCGGCGGCACGTTCCGCCAGTCCCGCAGCTTCGGGCTTGAACGCCCGGTGCGAGAACTGAGCTTCGAGTTCATCGCGAAGCTGGGTCATCTCCTGCAGATCGCTGATCGCCGCATCGCAGGCTGCCCGGAGTCTGGCACTGACACCCGGTTCCCGCCATTGTCCCATGAGGACCTTGAGTCCTTCAAGCCTTGGCCCGACGTTCTCAAAAGATCGAAGCAGCGAGAAAGTCGCCGGAATCTGAGAGTCAATTCCGAGTTGTCGAACGATCTCCTGAGCATTCGCCTCGAGTTGGCAGACAATCGTTTCGACATACTGCAGGCGACGCTGGAGTGCCTCAAGTTCGGCTCCCGTTCCCTCCGGAGTGAATTGACAAACAGCGTTCCAGGCAGTTGGCCACGAATCGGAAGAATTCAGGATTTGATTCAGCGGCTGGATGTGTGAGGCATTGAGTCGCCCTTGCAACTGGTCGACGATCTGAGCAGCTCTCGCGATGTGATCCAGTACAGCCTGGCTGGCTTCCTGCAGCCTTGGCCAGTTTACGGGGGCAATCCACGTGGGTGGCACCGGGACAACCTCGGTAATCACCTGTGCCATTCTGACGACAGCAGGCAGCTTGTGGAGCGACAGGTCATCTCGGATGGGAAGTGGAATTTTGCTCTTCACTTCCGCCAACAGCTGGGAAACTGACTGGATCGATTCGACGAGTTGATTCAGGTCGTGAATGGGTTGTTCGAGAAAGAGAAATTGTTGACGGACGGACGATGGCGGAGTGCTTTCAAAGTGGCTCATCCAGCCGTTGCTGGGCAAACCCAATGCAACTTTGGGACGCATGGAACCAGGTATCGCTCCCGGAAACAAATTTCGCTCAATCGAGTTTTCTGAAGTAAACAGTGAATTGATCACATGGTCCGGAAAGAGATCATCCACCTGCTCCACGAACTCGGCGAGTTCCTGACGATGAACTGAGATCTGTTCTAACGCATCGGAGTGCCGCAGAATCGCCGTGGAAATCTTGTCCGGCGCCAGAAACCATCGCTCCGGAATGTCCGGTGCACTGAGTGACTCCCGAAGTGATTGAATGAGGGAATCGATCGTTGCGAGTTTCGGCGAATCGGTCAGCAGATGGCTCTCCGCCAGAGGAGTCAGCGCTGCCTCAATTGTCCGGGAAGCTGCCGACAACGTCCCCAAGTGATGCAGCAGATCGTCAGTCAGGGTGAGCGTTCTCGTTGTCAGCAGACAGCAACGCCAGGGATGCTGGTCGAAATTGCCGATGACGGAGGTGGACTCCTGAGCGCGATCCAGCAGTTGCAGCCATTCTTCGAAGCGACTTCGATTCAGATCTTTGATTCTGGGAAGCGAACATCGTGATTTCACCGCATGTCCCAGGCGATGAGAGCGGGAGACATGGCCGTACAGTTCGAAAGGGGAGAGATCGAGCGGAGGCCGACGGCGGTGCAGTGAACGAACATATTCGTTCAGGATCCGTCGCTTCTTTCTGGACTCATCCAGTTTTGGCCGGGAATCGTCGTACACCTCGATCGGCAAATCAAGGCAATATCGAAGTTCATCCAGAACAGCTTTTCGATTGGCCTTGCTGGAATGGCATTCCAGACAAAAATCACCGAGTCCACAGTCGTCCAGCCGACGTTTGACAACGTCCAGTGCGGACACCTTCTCGCTCACAAACAGGACACGACGACCTTCCGAGAGTGCGTCAGCAATAATGTTGGCGATCGTCTGGCTTTTGCCGGTTCCAGGAGGACCATCCAGCACAAAGCTGACGCCGCGGCGAGCAGCCAGAATCGCTTCCAGCTGACTGGAATCACAGTCGAGAATTGTTTTGAGCTCTCCCGGAGCGATCTCATCATCGAGCTTCGCCGCCTCCGGGAGCGGAGCGCCAATGCCGAAGGATCTTGCAGGAGGAATTGTTTCATCGCCACCAATCGACCGGCAGAGTGGATTCTCCAGGACAGAGTGCACGTGCTCCCCCAGATCCTGCCACATGGCGATCTTGGGAAATGCAAACCGTCCCAGTGCGCAACGGTCCTGGACTTCCCAGCGATCATTTGATGCGATCGCTGTCCGCACGGCATTCAAAAACTGAAGCCTCGCCCCAGGTTCTTCAAGTTCCCCGATTTCAGGCAGCGGGGGAAGCAGCAAGCCGAAATCCTGTTTCAGTCGCTCACGGAGACAGAGATTCTCGATCGCATCATCCTCTGCTTCAACGAGTCCCCACGGAGCATCTGCCGAATCCCGGGAGAGAGAGGCTGGAACGAGCATGAGCGGTGCATAATATTCAATCTCGCTGTCAGTGGACTCAAACCATTTGAGAAATCCAAACGCCACATACAGGCAGTGAACCCCCTGTTCAGACAGCGACAGATGGGCATGGCTGTCGAGCGTTCGCAAGCGCCGATCCAATGCCCGATCCCCCAGTTGTGTGAGCAGATCGCCGGCCCCCAGTTTGGGCGAGGTCAGGCATTCACTCAGCGGAGGATTCCATTCCTTCTTCTTTTCCGCACCATTCCCGCCGACGATCGATTCCTCGTCTGCAACAAACTCCTTCGGTGGAGGAACCAGGAACCTGCGCCAGGGAAAGTTTAGGACTTTTGATCTGGAATCACTCTCGCAGGCCAGCATTCTCCACACGGTCTCCGCATCGGGCGCAACGAGTTCAACCACTCCTCTCGTCGGATTGAATGAGCAATTGATCAGAAAGTTGCGATTCCCGAGATCGAGCAGTTTGCTCTGCCACCTGGAAACCTGCCCCTTCAGTTTCTCTTCCAGATCGACAATTTCAGTCGCAGGAGGAACTCGGTAATGGAGAGAGTAAGAATCGACTCCGTTGGAGTGAGATGTCGAATGGATCCGGTTCATGTTCAGCCCAGTACATCAGAATTGAAACCTGCAACAACATATCATCGCCTGGATCGCTCCACCAACGAAGACATCGAGCGTCGATGAAACTGCCGATACTATATTGCCTCGCATGCGACGTAATTTCGTTGAAGGTCATGACTCACTGAACGGGTCACTCAACAAGATCATGGTGGCGATTATCAACGCTTCATGGGAATTTCAATGCGGTCAACCAATTTCCCAGTCATGTTGCTAAAAACAGCGACTCCACAAGCATCGCCACCACAGATCGTTGAGGAACAACCGGCAATAGTGATGTGGAATCAGTTCAAGCAGTGGCACGCTCGGCTTCGCGTTGATGGGCTGATTCATTCACAGCTGGGCAGCAGGCGTAGGCATCGCTCCAGCTTCCGCAGCAGGACCGGGTTCAGATTCAGGTGGTTGGCGGTGTGATGTACCGAATGCCGCGACAGTCAGGAAATCATGGACAGCCCCAAAAACTGCGAACCTGCGTGGGGGCCCTTTCTCGCGGTCCGAAGTGTCATGGGCATGCGACATTTCGGGCAATGCGGGGTGGCTGTGTCATCATGGGCGTCTGTGCGAACGTGCTTCGGATTAGCTTGCAACTTTTGGATCATTTCCAGCAGTTCATGCCCATCAATGAGTCGAATCGGCACCTTGGCCGCAAATTGTCTCGATTCCGGAGTGAACCTTCCGGATGTCATTACAATCCCGGACTGGACTCCCTCACAGGTTACGACACCGAGCAATTCCCGGACAATTTTCACCCCCACCTTCTGGATGTGCCAGTGCTTGCACTGCACGAGCACCACTTCGCCAGCTTTGCTCAATCGGTGATCGATTCCTCCATCAGGTTGCCCCCCACCGATCTGCTCGAGGATGTATCCCTGTCGCCGAAAGACCTCTGAAACGAGGGATTCAAATTCCAGCCAACTGAGAACGTGTTTTGAAATTGCGATGAATTGAAAAAACGGCTACGGCTCCCTTGCGAACATCTTGGCAATCCAAGGAAGGAGCCGCAGCCGTGTTGAGGACGAAGTATTCCAGCAATCTCTCGGATGAGCAATGGCAACTGATCCGGAAATACCTTCCCCAACCTTCCCGTCGGGGGCGTCCTCCCATCGATCGGCGGTGGGTTTTGGATGCCATCTGGTACGTGGTCAGAACCGGTTGCCAATGGAGATTGCTCCCTGGCGATTTTTCCAACTGGAGTACGGTCTATGGCATTTACCGACCATGGGTTCGCAGTGGTCTCTGGGAACAAATTCACCGGCACCTGAGGGAACAGCTCCGCCGGGCTTGGGGAAAGAAAAAACGTCCCAGCGTGGCGATTCTGGACAGTCAGTCCGTGCGGACCGCAGAAGGGGGATTCGAGCGGGGATACGATGGGGCCAAGCAAATCACAGGAGCCAGTTTCACAACCTTTAGATTACTGAACAGGATTGGCAAGGGATGTGCTTATGAGCAGGGTGAAAGGAGACACTCATGCTCATTACCCTGCCTTCGTGGCCGACACGCCGTCGGCCCAACAAGACAGGGTCCAGGACGGCCCCGAAGCCCTTTCTCTCTGACGCACAATGGCTTCTAATTGCAGACCTGTTCCCGGATCTGCCGGTGGGACCGCGTGGGGGTAGGCCTTCGCGTTCCTCCCGCGAGTGCTTGGAAGGCGTTCTGTGGGTACTGATTACAGGGGCCCGTTGGAAAGATTTACCAGAACGATACCCCTCACCAGTCACCTGTTGGCGACGCCATCGTGACTGGACTCGAAACGGGGTCTTTCGTGCAGCCTGGGATCGATTGCTCAGCAAGCTGCTACAGCGACGTGGCATCGACTGGGAAGAAGCGATCGGTGATGGCTCGTTTTCACGGGCAAAAAAAGGGGTGACGACGTGGGACGTTGTCATCGTGGCAACGGAACCCGCATCCTCCTCCTGACTGATGGACGAGGCATTCCACTCTCGGCATATACCACCTCTGCCAATTACAGCGAGGTGACCACGATCCAAACATTGATTGATCAATGCCCTCCACACGGCAAGCCGCGTCGCCTGCTGTACGATAAAGCTGCCGATGCCGACTGGTTGAGGGAACATCTTCTGTCCCGTGGCATCGAACTGATCTGCCCGCACCGAGACAAACGAACCAAGCCTCGACTGCAGGACGGTCGAGCATTGCGGCGATACGAACGCCGATACCGAATTGAGCGCACTTTCAGTTGGCTGCAGAACTGCCGCCGATTGATCACTCGCTGGGAATACTACGCCGAACTGTTCGAAGGCTTCGTTCCCTTAGCCTGCCTGTACACCATCATCAAAGGGTTGTGAAACTACCTCTTGACTCCTGAGCAGCAAAACCATGCTGTGGAATACATTTTCAGCAGAGGAGGCATTCGATGATACAGGATGAGGTTCGAAATAAAGCCAAGAACTTTCTGCAAAAACAACTGAATGCTAAAGGGCAAGAAAAAGAGTGGGGATTTGAGCTTTCTGATCCTCATAGGGACACTCGACATCCCAGCGAATGGAATGTCCAAGTGAGGCTGCTTTCATTAGATGGAGGTGCGTTTGATACTGAACCCATCATCGTCATCGTCGAAGAACTGACAGGAAATGTCTATTTTTACGAACGCACATATTGATCGTGTGTGACATTGCAGCAATGTGGGGCCGGTTCCACCGGCCCCAGGGCGATTGCGCGATGCTGGTAATCTGCGAGGATCGGGATGTGGTGCTTCAAGCGGGATAATGGCGTTGTGAAGTCTTTTTGCTCTGGTGAAAGCATCTCTTGAATCGGCGATTCGCTGGGGCTACAACGCATGGCATGATCCAGACATCACGGACGAACATTCTGCTGGAAGTCGCGACCCTGTCGATGCGGATCGGACGTCAGTACGTGGCTTCGTATTCGCACCTGAAGAGTCCTCACAAGTTCACGCCGGAACAACTGCTCACCTGCCTGATCCTGCGGGCGTACCTGAAGACGACCTACCGGGGTGTGATCGAGTTCCTGAAGTCTCTGAGACTTTGCAGCAGCGAATCGGGCTGAAGACGCTGCCGCATTATTCCGCACTCAAGAAGTTTGCTGACCGCTCCAACGTGCTCGACATCGTGGATGTGATGTTGCACGAACTGGTGCGGAAGTTTGCTCTGGATGCCGAGGAAGCCGCCATCGACTCGACCGGGAGGGAGACGACTGCGGTAAGTGCCCATTTCGGTCCCGCAGCGGAAAACAGCGGACGAAATACGTGAAACTCTCGGTTTGCGTGCTGCTCGCTGGGGTACGTGACCCCGGTGGAGTTCGCGGCCCGCTGTGCTGCTTACCCAATCTGAACTCTCATAAGCACTGGTACAGAAATTGGGGTCAGATCCCGGTATTGTCGCCACAGATCGGCTGCATTGTCGTCCGAGTCATGGCCCACGGAGAAATCCATCGTGGTTTTGATGTTGGCGTGCCGCATCAGCTTCTGCAGAAAGGCCTGGCGGACTTTCTTCGACCACCGGGTGCCGAACGACCGTCGCAGGTCGGGGGCCGATGCGAATTTCTCCACCGTCACGCTCACATTCGCTGCCTGACCGATTTCTGACACCACACGGGACACGGTGTCGATCCGCTGACCAACGTTGAACACAGTCCTATTGCGGGCCTCTCCTGGCGTTTGCAGCATCCACTCTGCAAAGTCCAGAGTCATCGGCAACAGCTCATCCCGCTTTGCTTTCTGGCTCTCGGCGAGAATCCGGAACTGGGTACTCTTTCTCCAATGACAAGGGCAGGGAGGCTCCGACACGGGAAGATCCAGCTCCACTGCGCAAGAGCTTACTCCACGATATTAAAGGCTTTCTTGACACCTTCTTTACTCCTAAGGTACACTGTATACAATGCGTTCCATGCAGATGACATTGGCGAGCCAAGGCGGTTGACTCAGGTGGTGAAAAGTGCGACGAGCCAGATTCAGACCAGGAAATTCTCTGCTTCCTTGTTGTAGCGCGTCGCCACTCTTCGAAATCGTTGATGCCTCCAAAGACCCGTTCAATCACATTTTGAGGTCTGTGGCGCTCTTCGTCATCCCGCTACAGAATCTTGCGTTTCGAATTAAGAGGGATGCAGACTGTACTTCTCAAGCGGCGGATTTGCTCTCGAACGGTATCGCTGTCAGAGGCAGCGTCGGCGACATGCTGCAGGTTCAGTTCTTCCAAGAGTTTCTCGGCCACAGGTGCAGCTCGACGCTGGCCCGGGGAGAGCTGCATTCCAATCACTTGTCCCGCACTATTGACCGCCACATGCAGTTGCGTGCTCGGTCCGGCTCGGAAGCGTCCCAAACCACGTCTGCGGTCGGCAACTTCTTTCGCTACAAGAGCTGCTTAGACGATCCCCTAGCCGAGGCTCCGTTGCCAAACCGCTTACGCAGATCACGCCAGGCGTTCCCATCTCTTGCCACAGACAAGACCGCGATGACGAACAGGCGATTGTCTGCGTTGGGGCCCGGAGCCCCTTCACGACCAGGCAAGTCCAATTCATTCAGTTCCCATTGTTGGTCGATCCGTTCCTGGCGACGGCCCATGGTCAAACGCCCCTCCTGGAGCTGGTCGTCGTTCAATCAGGCAGACAAGACCCTCTGCAAGATGCACAGAAATCCAGTTCACATCACCTAGAGGAGTGCCCCATATTGGCGCCTTATCGAGATGGCCCTATGAAGCGGGTCTCCGCATACCCGTTGATCTACGAGTTCTCTCGCAGTGGCGATGTTCGCTGGCGGATCGAGCCAGGAGAGACGATCTGTGTTGAATCAGAGGACGCTCTCTCCGGACAGATCAAAGGCCCTCGTGATCGCCGCGACAAATCCACTGTCCCCTACAGTAATCCTGTCACAGGGCCCATTGTCGTCTCTGGGGCAGAACCGGGGGATACACTGGCGGTCACGATTCATTCCATACAACCCCGCGACAATCAATGTGCGACCTATACGGGCGGTCCCAAGCAGCTGGCGGAATGGCTGGGAGTGGACGTGCCGCATGGGGCTCACGTCTGTCCGATTCGTGATGGACACATCTTCTGGAAGGAAACGGTTTCGATCCCCTATCAGCCAATGCTCGGTTGTATCGGGACCGCACCGGACTGTGGCGTGCCGACGACAGCTCCAGCTGGGCCACATGGCGGGAACCTCGACCTCGTCGAAGTTTGTCCTGGCAGCACGATCTATCTACCGGTGAAGGTTCCGGGGGCTTATCTCTATCTAGGAGATGCTCATGCAGCCATGGGAGATGGTGAATTGTCCGGCACCGGGCTGGAAATGGCCGCCGAATCCGTGATCACCGTCGAACTCCTTCGAACGGTTCCCCAGACTGGAATTCGTATCGCTCACCCGGATTTTTTGATGAGCGTCGCGACACAAGGAACAATCGAGCGTGCCATTGCCGAAGCCTATGCACGCCTGATTCTCTGGCTGGAAGCAGATTACAGCTGGAATCGCTGGGACGCTTATGACCTGCTGACTCATGTCGGACGAATCTCCATCGGTCATTACGGAAGCGGGACAGTGGGGACCAGGATCGAACGTCAATACGTTGAACGCCGTCCCACATGAAGCTTCGCCTGGCCCCTCGCCCGGCTTGCCGTGCTTATTCACCTTCAAACTGGAAATTGATGATGAATCTCTCGCCGATGACGTCAGAGACGCTCGCAGCTTCGGTCATTGCCGTACCCCCGCTGGCCCGCTACGCCGATCTCACTTTAAATGACCGCGAAAATGAACGTCTCATCCGCTACCTGGAGGCGGCGGGCGTCAGGACACTTCTCTATGGCGGTAATGCGGCGTTGGCTCATGTCGCAATCAGCGAATACGCCCCCTTGTTGCAGTTTCTTACCGATACGGTTGACGACCGGACAACGGTGGTCCCCCCAGTCGGCCCAACTTATGGGATGATGATGGATCAGGAGATGATCCTGAGGGATTTTGCGTTTTCAACCGCCATGCTGCTTCCAAGCCGTGATGCCCAGACCCCATCTGGACTGGTCTCCGGTGTGCGGCGTTTTGTCGACCGAAGCGGACGGCCGATTGTTCTCTACTTGAAAAACGACGACCAGTTGGATGTCAAGACCATCCAGGGGATGATGAACGATGGGCTGATTTCCTGGATCAAATATGCTGTCCCGCGAGAGTCTCCGAGTGTCGATCCTTTCCTGAGAAAACTCGTTGACGCGGTCGGCCCATCCTTAATCGTCAGCGGCTTCGGCGAGCAACCGGCCATCGTTCACCTTCGCGATTTTGGTCTGGCCAGCTTCACATCGGGGTGTGTCTGCATTGCTCCGCAGCTCTCTCTGAAAATGCTCTTGGCGATACAACGAGAAGATTATTACACCGCGGAACGGATTTGCCAGCAGTTCGCTCCCCTGGAGAATCTGCGTGATTTGATTAATCCGGTTCAGGTCCTTCACGCTGCGGTCGCGTTGGCGGGAATCGCCGAGACAGGTTCGATCACCCCCTTCTGGTCGTCGATCAATGAAGTCGACCAGAGAAGAATTCAGAAAGCTGCCGGGGAACTCATGCAAGTCATGGTGTAGTGTCGGACTTTGCAACCGGTCCGAGGGGCGTAATGAAGGAGTTGTACCGTGCTCGTGGGCTATGTGAGCGATGAATCCTATCTGGCGCTGGCTGATGTTCTGCTTGAATTTCGGCAAGGGGGCCAGACACTGGCGATTGTCCGTTCCACACCCCGTGGGGCTGTCGAGGTCGATCTCGAACCCGGGGAATATCTTGTCACGCTGGTGAAACCGGGATTTGGTTCGAAACATTCACGCATCACTCTCGACCCGCAACGACCCCATCAATTCCGAATGTTGTCGGACGGCCTGTTGGGATACGTCTGGCCCCGTGCCGTGCAGACGGGCGAACGCTCGGAGTTTCGCGTTCATGCCACGGAGCCGTATCGCCTCAGTCTCTGGCGCTATGGTTGGAAACGGGAATTTGTGAAACTCCTGGGCTGGTTCGATGAGCATGGACCACGGGCAACAATGCAGATTCTTCCCGATGGAGACTTCACCCAAACCGGCGTGGAGTGGAACCGTGTTGGTTACGGCAACAATCCTCATCACACGCAGTTCGTCGTCGGACCTGAACGCGCGGGGTTGTATTACCTGCATGCGAAAGGGGAACGGACCGGTACATTCTTTTCGTTCCCCTGGGTCGTCGCTCCGCAGGAGCCGAAGTCGGAGATCGCAGTGTTGGCTTCGACGAACACCTGGCTGGCCTACAACAATTTCGGCGGGCGGAGCAACTACGTCAACGCCGCACGCCTTCCGGATACGCCCATCGTAAATGCGCGACAAGACCTGGCCCGCTACACCCAAGCCGCGTCATTCAATGAATGGGGATCGCCGGACCAGGAATATCGACCCCTCTCGTTTGAACGTCCGGAAATCGGCAATGTCGTGCAGGAGGATGAGGAAGTCACCGACCCCATTGCCGGACGCCTGAGCTGCGGCATGGCGCCGGCGGAGTGGCGTCTGCTGGGATGGTTGGAACGGGAAGGATTTTCCTATGACTATTATTCCGAGTCGCACTTGCATTACGGCCAGCTGGACCTGGACCGTTATCGGGTCCTGATGATCAGCGTTCATCCGGAATATTGGTCCCGTCAGATGTACCTTCGGGTGAAAGATTGGGTCTGGAACGAGGGTGGCCGTCTGGTCTATCTGGGGGGAAACGGCTTGAATTGCGAAGTGGAATTTCTGGACGGAGGCCGCCTCCGATTCAAGACTCATCTCGCGCCTGCCACGGGAGGGGGGATGGGAATGCCCGATCCTTTGAATTCTGACCGTTTTCTTGAGAGCCGGATGCATCGGACACTGGAATCGGAAGCCTGCTTGCTGGGTGTTGTTTGCACAGAGACCGGCATCATGACCGCTGCACCGTATCGAGTTCTCCAGGAGGATCATTGGGCTTTTGAAGGAACCGGCCTGAAGAACGGTGATTGCTTCGGAGAACAAAGCCTGCAGGAACGTGTGCCCGGCGGGGCCTCGGGACACGAAACCGACAAACGGAGTCCTCATTCCCCACCCGGAACGGTGCTGCTGGCCAAGGGAACAAATTGCGATGAGGGGGGAGCGGAACTCGTCTGCTATGAAACCAGCAGCGGGGGGGGAGTCTTCTCGGCTGGGTCGATTACGTATGTCCCGTGTCTGCTTGTCGACGACGTGATTTCACGGATCACGTCGAACGTTCTCACTCGCTTCCTCAAGCCTCGTTCCCTGCTTGGGAGAAAAATGTAATGTCAACTTCCCGAAACCCGCTGCTCCTGGAAGAGCTGACTCGAACTGCGGCGCGTGAAGCTGCTCCACGCACACTGCTTGTCTGGCCCGTGGGAGCGATCGAACAACACGGCCCTCATTTGCCGGTAGGAACTGACACATTCACGATCGAACACCTGGCTCGACAGGCGGCGGCCCGCGCCGCGGAGTCGATCCCTGTCTTCGTAGCCCCCACACTGCCATTTGGATCTTCGCACCACCACCTTCCTTTTGGAGGGACGATGTCGCTCGGAACCGAGGCGTTTTATCGAACGACCTATGATTTGGCGGAGTCTCTGGTCACCAGTGGCTTTCGGAAGATTTTCATTCTCAATGGTCATGGCGGGAATCATGAGCTGTTGCAACTCGTCGCCCGGGATCTGGCCCGGGTTCACCCCGTGAGTGTGGCGGCAGCTTCGTACTGGACCGTTGCCTGGGAAGCGTTGGTGGCCCTTGACGCCCACGTCGACAGTCGGTTGCCCGGCCATGCTGGCGCGTTTGAAACCTCGGTCATGTTGGCATTACGTCCGGAGCTGGTTCGAGATCCTCGCCCGCATCGGGTAATCCTCCCCTCCACAGATCCCCGCGGCTTCGCCCAATCTTATCGCGCTGAACACCATGGATGCTGGGACAAGACGGACGGCTACAGCGACAGTCCCGACCGGGGAACGACCGAACGTGGCCGTCAGTACCTGAATGCCACGATTAACGCCCTGGCCCGGGCGATGATCGAATTTGACGGCCAGGCAGTTCGTTAAAGGATCGCAGGTTGTGAAAATCACCCGAATCGAAACCATTCCGGCCAGCGTCAACGTCGATCGACGTGTCGGGCAAGTGCAGAACAGGAAGGGTTTTCGTTTCCAGTCGCAGATCCTGGTGATCATCATCCAGACCGACAAGGATCTGGATGGAATCGGTGAAGTGACTGCCTCTGCTGACTGGAGTGGAGAAACCTGCCTGGGCGCGAAATTGCTCATTGACAGGCATTTGGCTCCGATGCTCATCGGCGAAGATCCGCGGCGAATTCGCGCCTGTATGGACCTGTTGTCCCGCACATTTGCTAATCCGTTTGCCAAAGCGGGCATCGAGATGGCCTTGTTCGACTTGCTTGGCCGATCGCTGGAGACCCCGGTCAGTCAGTTGCTCGGAGGCGTGGTTCGCGATGCCGAACTCCCGTTGCGGTTTCCAATCATGCCTGTCGGGCCGCAGGAATCCGCAGACGTTGCGAGGCGCATGGTCGCGGAAGGTTTCCGCATGCTCAAGCTGAAAGTGGGGCACGATCCCCTGGAATACGATCTGGAGCGGATTCGCCTTGTTCGCGAAGCTGTGGGCCCGGAGATCCGCCTGACCGTGGATGCGAACGGAGGCTGGTCAGTCAACGACGCCATCCGCATTTCCCCGCATCTTGAGGAATACGGTATTGCGTTCATCGAGCAACCGGTCCATCGCCTGGATCTGGACGGTCTGGCCGCTGTCCGCAGCCGGATTCGCTTGCCTGTCATGGCAGACGAATCCGTCTTCACGGTCCAGGATGCACTGAAGTGCCTTCAGAAAGGAGCCGCCGATATCATCAGTGTTTCTCCCGGAAAAAATGGGGGCCTGTTTAATGTCCTGACGATTGCGTCCCTGGCCGAAGCAGCGGGAGTGCATTGCTCGATGGGCAGCAATCTGGAATGGGACATTGCTTCCGCAGCGATGGCCCAGGCATGTGCTTCCATCCCGAACATTCGTGTTGATCTCTATGCGGCAGACATCATCGGGCCGATCTTTCACACGGAACATGTCGCCCGCCCCTCTCTGATCGGGCTTCCCGGACATGTGCGAGTGCCGCAGGGCCCCGGGCTGGGGATCACCCTGGACCGGGATCGTTTGACCGGTCCCCCAGTTTTTTCAGACGGCGAGGCGTAACTGAAGGCCGGCTTACGCACAGGAATAATCTGAACCACGGTCTCTATGAGGCGCCGCAAAATTCTCGATCTTCCTCGGGGCTTGAAGAGGAGGCCGACAGGATTGTGTCAGGCTCCGCTTCCGACAAAATGGGATGGGTGGAGTCCACAAACAACCAGCAGAACGCGGCCACCCAGAGCAGACAGATATAGACGGCAAACGCCGGGTCCCATTGGGCGCGTCCGGCATATCCCAGCGTCTCCCTCCAGTCGGCCGAAGCGCCGAAGAAATACTGCGAGGCCATGGCACCGGGCAGCCCCAGAGAATTCATCAGACCGAACAACGTTCCCAGGTGCCGGCCTCCCAGCTCGTTGACGCAAGACCACCAGCTCGATTGCTGACAACTCATCAACAGGCAGGACGCGCACGCCAAAATTCCGGAAAGAGGCAGCGAATTCGTAAGCACGCTCAGCAGCAGGCAGATCCCGGACAGCAGAAAGCACCCGCAGCAATAAAAACGCATCCATCGCATCCGCACTGGACCGTTTTGCGGAAACCTGTCGGCAACAAGCCCTCCCAGCAAGGTGCCACAGAGGCCTCCCCCCAGGACCAAAGACGCCAGCCAACCCGCCTCGACCAGATCAGCACCTCGCGCTGCCTGAAGATACTTCGCATACCACGAATAGTAGAGATAAGACATGAATGCGCCGCAGGCCGTAATCGTTCCTAACAGCCAGACGCTGCGGTGTCGCAGCGCGGCCCGCCAGGGGATCGAGTCGTGATGTTGCGCGAACATCTCGGAGTTGTCGTCGAGGAGCCGGCGCTCGGCATCATTGACTGCAGGATGTTGAGCGGGGTCGTCTCGAAACCACGATGCGAATGCGATGGCCCAGACGACTCCGAGACCGCCGAACAGAACAAACGCCAAACGCCAACCGCCGAAATCGATCAGATAGCCCGTGATCACCGGTGCAACCGTTCCGCCAATCATCGCGGAGGCCAACACAAACCCCTGCACCCGCCCACGTTCGCGAGCGGGAAACCAGCGGGCCACAATTCTTGCGGAATTCGGAAACGCCCCGGCTTCACCCGCTCCGAACAGAAAACGCACGGTCAGTAGCGAATAGAAGCCGATGCAGAATGCTGTCAGGACAGTGAAGATGGACCACCAGACCGCAATGCGCGTCAAGACGATGCGCGATCCGAATCGGTCTCCCCAATAGCCCGTCGGAACTTCAAACAAACCATACGCCAGAGTAAACGCCAGGAGAATCATCCCCACTTGCCGATTCGAGAGAATGAACTCATCCTGGATCGCAACGATCGCTTGAGAAATGCAAACGCGATCCAAATAGAGAATAAACAGAAGCGAGCAAAGAAATGCCAACACTCTCATCCGGCCTCTGGAACAAGGCGATTCAGGAGTGATGGTTGGAGACTCCATCCCGGCAACCGTTCTCTGAAGGTGTGTGTTTCATTCAAAGAAATTATTCACACGAGTGCTTACAACGCGTCTCAGTCGAGTATGAAATCGTGTGTGTTGTCCCGATCTCCTGTGATTTCAACAGAAAGCGTCGTCCTTGAGTTATATTTCTCAGGAAGGAATTGCACAAAGGTGGATACGGTTTCCTCAGGAGAGATTGGAATCTCCTTACCCGTTTTTCGAAAACCGTCGATCTCCACCCGCGCGATGCCTACGGCCACTCCTCCTTTGTAGCTAACCTGATAGACACCATTTTCAATCGGGGCCTGAACCGGTGGCCCAACCTGGGGAATAAACCGGATTTCTCCAAACTGAAGTGGCGTGTTCTGGTAGGTAACTTTTCCGGATGTAATGGACTTCGCGGGAGCTCGACCGGACCTGCCAAAGCACCCTGCAGTCACTCCACCAATTGACAGCAGGAGCATCAAGACAAACGACAATTGGAGTTTCATTGCAGTCTCTGTCCTCAACTAGGAAGACGACCGATGCAGGGAAGCTCTGCACCGGTGCGTTCAGTCTCTCCGACTCGCGGTCTGTCCGAGAGCAGCAAGAAATAGCAAATACCCGATAATCAATGCCGGACGGCCCTGTAAAAAGAGGCGGGCTTTAGTACTCGCCCGGGATGTCTCCATCCGCCCGGGTTGCCGCGGAGTTCAGTGTGTCCTGGCTCACGTTTTCGGAGACAAAACGGACACTTCCATCAGCTAACAGCAACATTGCTCCGCCAATATGATCACTTTGCAGGGCCGCAGCCCGCGCCGGATTATTGCCCGTTCCATTATCTGTGGTGTTCGGACCTTTGTGCAGAAAATTCCCATTAATCCCACCATTGGTGGAGAAATTAATCTGAGTGCCGATCCCCACCGCCCAAGACGGCTTGCCCCCTGCGCCACCGTTCCCAGTGACCGCATTGGAGTTATGATCCACCCATAATACTTCCCCCATTGCCAAAGTGTTCGAAGCTCCATCTACGATATCCCGCACGCTGCAGCTTCCGTTCCGGGCGAAGATCCCGTTAACGCCGATCATGTGCTTCCCTGTCCCGTCGCTGGGAATCGCAATCCATGACATCGGTCCCCACCCGGCGCAGAAGAGGTAATTTGTCCCGCCTGATGAATGGTACCGATCCGGATTCGTATTCGCGCTCCGCATACAACCACCAGTGGTCTGCACCAGAAAATTTGGATCCGAGGGACACTGAAATCCAGGAATCTCCGTGCTGGCAACCGGCTCGTTCAAGTGTCGGCCATGTGTTGTGATTGTATTCGCGCCAAGGTTCTGCCCTAAGGAGAAGTCATATCGATTATACAGAACCGCCAGCTCAAGATAGGGCAGCAGCAGCGTAAGGCCGCTAATATTCGGGCCTCCATAACCCGCACAGACTGTCCCTGTATGGTTTGTAATACAGCTGGGGGGAAAGCGTGTATACGCATCGTGGTAATTGTGCAGCGCCAGCCCTAGCTGCTTCAGATTGTTGCGGCAGGTACTCCGCCGCGCGGCCTCACGGGCCTGTTGAACCGCCGGCAGCAAGAGCGATACCAGGACCGCGATGATGGCAATTACCACCAGAAGTTCGATTAATGTAAATCCCGTAGACGAAAAAGGGGGCGACGTCGATAATCTCTTTCGTGGCGAACGAGGCATGACTGTCCTTTCTGCGTATTGGAAGAACACCTAAGGATCGAGCGACAAAAAAAGGAACCATCTCAAATCCGGAATCAGTGAGGTGCGAGTGTTGCGTCAAGAGAGTTGTGCAACAGGATGATCTAATGAAATGCTTAGACTATTATGCAAGAACGTCTTGTATCACATTGCCAAAGTCGATCTCCAGCCGTTTGCGGCCAGGGTACTCGAGTTTGTGATGATCCAGTCCGAGCAAGTGCAGGACGGTCGCATGCAAATCGGTGACGTAATGACCTTCTCCGAGGGCGTGGTAGCCGAGTTCGTCGGTCTCGCCGTGAACGTATCCCGATTTGAGCCCCGCACCCGCCATCCAGATGGTAAATCCGTTGGGATGATGGTCACGGCCATCGGTTCCGTTGCGTAGCTCCAGTCCGGGAGTGCGGCCGAACTCGGTGCAGAAGACGACGACAGTTTCATCCAAGAGTCCGCGCTGCTTCAGATCGTGAATGAGGCCCGCCACCGGCACGTCCACAGTGGCACAGAGGCGCTCGTGTTTTTCCTTCAGTTTCTGGTGCGAATCCCAGTCGGCGTACGGGGACGGGTAGACCTGCACAAAACGCACCCCCCGTTCAACCATGCGGCGCGCAGCCAGCAGTCTCTGCCCGGCGACTTTCGTCGCCTCGTTATTCAGACCATACAGGTTCAATGTCGCATCGGTTTCCGGTGAGAAATCGATCGCTTCCGGAACTGCGGACTGCATACGGAAGGCGAGTTCATAACTTCTGATGCGCGCCCGTAGCTGCTGATCTTCAGGATATTCGACGGCAACCTGGCCATTCAGCCGCGAGATCAAGTCGTATTCGAGCTGTTGTTGCTGAAAGCTTTGCCCGGGGTGCCGGTTTCCAAATGGCAAAGGATTGCCCGGATCGAGTTGCAGCGGGACTCCGGCGTGTTGGGGCCCCAGGTAATAGCCATCGATCGATTCCCGAGTCACGGAAGACGTCGGGCCTCCCAGGACGACAAATTTGGGAAGGTTTTCGTTGAGCGTCCCTAAGCCATAGTGAGCCCAGGCGCCAATCGAGGGTTGTTGCTCGTCCAGACGATGGCGTCCAGTGTGAATCTGGTTTTCCGCTGCATGATCATTGTCGGTGGTCCACATGTTCCGAATGAAGCAGAGGTCGTCGACGTGCTTCGCCAGACTGGGCCACCAGTCGGTCACTTCGATGCCGCTCTCGCCGTGCTTCTTCCAGCCGACCTGCATCGGATAGATCGTTGGATAGACATCACGGACGTTCACCTCCTCAGCAGCGACGGAGCGAAACCGTTTGGCATGGAGCGGCGAGCGGATCGGGTTTTGAAACTCAGTTTCATCAAACGTCTTCCCGGCGTAGCGGTTGAGCGCCGGCTTGGGGTCGAATGTTTCCAGGTGGCTGTAGCCTCCGGAGAGAAAAATCCAGATGACCGATTTTGCCTTGGGAGTCCGGTGTGCACCGACTGCGTGGGCAGTCGACTCGCCGGCTTTCAGTTTCCCGTCGTCTGCAAACATTGAGCCGAGGGCCAGACCGGTGAATCCCAGGCCCAGATCGGAGAGGAAGGCACGGCGATTGCTGAAATGGCATCGACAACCAAGAGAATCCCGAGCACCTTCTTGGACATGCATGGCTACATCTCCTGCACATGGCACAGCCTGACTCCCATTCGCTGCCCGCTGGACCGCAGACGCGAATGTGCCAGGTACCTCGAACAGACGTCGCCCCAGCGAGCGATCAATATTCAGCGGATGGTGACGAAGTCGTTATGGTTAAACAGGGACCGAATCAGTGCCTCGCAAGCGCGGACCTCCGGATCGGGGATTCCCTCGGTCGTCATTTGTTCCTGCAGTAACTGCATCCCCTCCAGGCAAAGGCGGCGCTCTGCCTCAGTCGGCAGCCGTGACAGGATGCGCTCAAAACTCACGTCGACAAACGCTTCACGCTGCAGTTTTCCGGCGTCGTCCCGGGTTGGCGGCCATCGGCGAATGATTTCCGCACTCATGGCATGCACGAGTTGGCTGTTGGTTAACGCTAGCGCCTGCTGTGGGACCACCGTCTCGGTTCGCCGATAGCAGTCGATCGCGTTGGGTGCGTCAAACAACGCTCCAAGGGGACTCATCCCGTTGTTCCCTTCCGGGTGCGAGGAGTAATAGAGACTGCGCCGATAGGTCGTGAGGGATTCACTGTTCTCCAGTTCCTGTCCCCCCATTTTCAGATCGAGCTTCCCACCGCAAGCGAGCAGGCTGTCACGAACGACCTCCGCTTCCATACGACTGGAGTTCATTCGCCACAGAAAGCGGTTGTCGGGGTCACGTTCCAGGTTCGATGCCTCGTCATCCCCAACTGATGACGTCCGGCGATAGGCCTCGCTCGTGACAAGGAGCCGATGCAGGTGCTTCATGCTCCAGCCCGACTCCATAAATTCGACGGCCAGCCAATCGAGCAGTTCAGGATGGGTTGGAGCGGCTCCGTTGCGTCCAAAGTCGTAAACCGTTGTCACCAGCGGCACGCGAAAGTGTCGCATCCAGATGTGATTGACCGCGACACGGGCAGTCAGCGGATTGGCTGGACGAGTGATCCATTCGGCGAGAGCGCGTCGGCGGCCGGTGCTCATCGCGGGATAAACCGGAGTCAACGGCGTATAGTGCTCCGACGGGGCATCCTCCTGAAGAGCTTGCTGACTGGCGTCGAGCGCCGACTTCGCGCTCGCAATGCCTTTTGTGGCGGCGTCAAGTTCCTTCTGGCGATCCTTGTCGTCCTCGCTGCGGGCTTGGGCGGCCAGCAACGCCGATTCATGCTGGAGCAGATCAGCCATTGCCGTCTTGACGGCTGCTTCCCGCTCAAGTTGGCTGGCGGCACGAGCCAAGGCGAATGCGTCCTGATCAGAGGCATTTCCATATCGCGCCCGATCGGCGGCAATCTTGGCCTCCAGCAGCAGCAATTGGAGCCGAGTGGCCTCGATTTTCGCCTCAGCGGCGGCGAGCCGCTTTCGCGGCCCTTCCTCCGCATGACGTGCGGCTTGGAGTTGCGCCCGCGCGATGCGAACGTCACACTGATCATTTGCGAGGGTCCCTGTCACTTCTGAAATCGCCGGGCCAACGCTAAATCTCGAATCCGACCAGCCTTCGAATCCGACAACGTCACGCGTATTCTGATAGGCTGGTTCCTCGAACTCGAACGCCAGTAATGGCGCCGGAGATTCACCGCTGGCAATGGCGATCTGCGCAGGCGGATAGAACCGCAGCGAGTCGACAAGAACCCGGCTTCCCCCTCTGGCATCAAACGCAATTCCCTGGCGAGGATTGCCGATTGGATTCCAGCCGTTGAGCGCCACGGGAACACCGTCCACTAACACGGCTCCATCCAGTTCCGAGCGAACGGTCAGCCGACAGACATCCGTGGACTGATCGACCTGAAGTGCGACATGAAACTGCGTTTGCCCTCCCCTCCAGTCATAACGTCCCACCTCGAATTCAGAGGTAGTGCGCGGCCGATACGACCAGATGCGTCCGTGGTCAAAGACAACGACAGTCGCCGATCGTCCTTCTACGGAATCCCGGACTAACTGGAAGTTGCAGTGCGCATCGCGAACGATCCGACATCGAAACGCGATCGTCAGACCGTCCTGCATGACATGCAGTTCCTGTACGCCATTCAGGAGGGTGCGACGACCGCCAGCAGCGTCCAGCAACAGGGAGAGCTGCCCCTCCAGTGCACCAGACAGTTCCCTTTCATTCGCTGTGATCACTGCGGCCTTGAGGGCCCTTTCGGCTGCGGCCAACTGTTCGCGAAGGCCGGGCGTCATTTCATCGATGCTTTTCCGGGCAGTCGCAGCTTCTTCATCAGCCTTGGCTAAGCGAGTCGTTAAATCGCGGCGCATCGTCTCTTGGATGTCGGGGCGAAGTCCGGGATAATACACCGGTGGCGGAAGAGCGACCGGCTCAATTCGGACTTCTTCTCCCTTCAGGAAAGCGGGAAGGCCTGGGGGAATCGTCCCCCGGTCCGTCCTCCGGTTTCGCTCGTCACCGCCGGTATAGAACCACGTGGCGGCGTCCGGGTGCCGGTCATAGATTCGCACCAGACCACTTCGCTGGACTTTGCGGGACTGACTGTAAACGTACTCCTCGAAAGGACCGGGATCCGCTTCTCCCGGGATGCGGTCCTGGCGGACATTAATCGGCTCGAACCAGGCCCGCATTTTGAAGTATTCGTCGTGTCGGATCGGGTCATATTTATGATCGTGGCAATGGGCACAATTAAACGTCAAACCCAGAAATGCCTTACCGACGTGCTCAACGTTACTCCGCATCCAATCGTTGGGATTGATGGCATACCAGTTGCGAATCAGATAGCCAGTTGCCACAACGGCGTCGTCATCCTCTGGCCCGATTTCATCAGCCGCCAGCATCAGCCGAATCATTTCGTCATAACCGACATCCGCATTCAGTGAGGAAACGACCCAGTCCCGCCACCGCCAGATCTGCGGAGCACTATTCCGCACGTCTGATACTTCCCGCCGCCCATACCAGTCGCTATAGCGCCAGACATCGAGCCAGTGCCGGGCCCAACGCTGACCATAACGAGGGTCTTCCAGCAATCGATCGACAACTGCCTCGTAGGCCTCTGGGGATTCGTCATTCAAAAAGTCTCGCAGTTCTTCAACTGTCGGTGGAACTCCGACCAGATCGAGGAATAATCGCCGCAACAGCGTCGACCGGTTCGCGGAAGGACGGGGCGTTAATCCTCGCTGCTCCATCACAGCCAGAAGAAATTGGTCGACGGGATTTGTGGCCCGGCCCGTTTCTTTCAGCGCGGAAGGAGTAGGACGGATCGGTCGTTGAAACGACCAGTGCTCAGCCGGATCTGTCTCCGGGACTTCATCACCTGTTGCCAGAGCCCCACTTTCAATCCAGGTGGAGATCGCTGCAATCTGCTCTGGCGTCAGCATAGCCCCTTCCGGAGGCATTCTTGATGCGGGATCCGGATCGGAGATCCGTTGCAACAGCAGGCTTTCTTCAGGTTTCCCGGACACGACTGCTGGACCGCTTTCACCTCCCTGTCGCATCAGTAACGCGGTGTCGAGTCGCAGCCCGGACTCCTGCTTGAGTGCTCCGTGACAAGCCCAGCAGCGAACCTTCAACAAAGCACGGACATCACGCTCGTAGTCAATTCCGAAAGCACGCTCCGAAGGGGCAATGGTCCCCAGAACGATGAGCAATAAGACAAAAGCCCGAGGCATGACGTCGACTCCCTCAGCTTCAGTGAGAATCTACTTCTTGACCCCACGACTGCTCTTTGAGCTTGGACTGACTCGTTTGGCAACAGCGCGACGCAACTCTGGAATCAACCGATCGTAAATCCCCTCGTACTCCCGCGGCTTCCCAGCATCGATCCAGCACTGACAGGATGCCTGACAGAACGGTCCCCGAAGGATGTGCTGAGAGAGTGCTTCGCAGGCGATCTCGGGATCACCGTGTCGAAACACTTCATATAACGCTGCATGCATTCCATAAAGCTCGAGAAAATCTGCATGATAAGAACGGTTGGCGGGGATTCGAGAATAATTATCAACCGCGCCGGCAATGGCTGTGTAAACCCCTAGCGATCCTGCCGGCGCCGCCTTGTCGATGGCGACTCGGTGAAAAAGGCTGTCATAATAATATGCAGCCCCATGGTCTTCACGAGCGCAAGCGTCGTAAAGCAAATCGAGGATCTCCCGCCAGTACTGAAAATCAGACTCGTCCAGGTTACTGAAACATTCTCGGAGCGCAATGCATTCCAGCTTAGCGCGGCAATCATAAAGCACCTCTGCCACTTCCGGGGTGGGAGACTCAGCCACGACCGTCCCCCAATTGGCACGAGAATGCAAAAGCCCTTCATACGTCAGCTGCTGGAGAACCTGACGGATCGGGCTTCTACTGACACCAAATCTCGCTGCGAGTTCTTCTTCGCGGAGCTGCTCCCCCTTGGAGAACGTCCCCCGATAGACATCAGCTCGCAGACGTGATGCGATCTGAGTGTGAACGGGAATAACAGCCGCCGATCGTCTCATGCTCTCAACCTTTTTCAAATCCGATACAAAAGCTCATGAGCGTTCTTTCCCCGGAAGGGCCACCAGAAGCCGAGCTGCCGCTGAGTCATCCTCGCGGTGAGCTTCTCCCTGCGATCTCATCGTCGTGAGGCACTAATTTTCCGGGTGTAAAAACCAACATGGCCCACAAAAACGCCCTCAGCCTGCGGTTCATTGTACACAATCGACAATAGGACGCAAGTTACTCAACCCAAATTAATCACCTGCTTCCAGTTTTCGTAGATAATGCGGTGAATCGCTTCTTCTGGAAACCGCGGAAATTGCGTCCCTTGAATAATGTCGTTCACCTTCCATAACCCAGCGATCGCTTGCTCTGGCGTCGCCGAGGGGAAATCTGATCCGAAAATTAGCTTGTGCTCGACTCCGTATTCCCGAGCCGTTTGGAATGCCTGGTAATGCCTGAGCGGGCGATAGTGCAATGCGCTTGTATTGGCGTAGAGATGGGGATGCTTTCTGATCAGCACGCAGCACTCCGTTTCCCAGGGATGTCCCATGTGGGCAATGATCATTCTTAATTCCGGACACGCCACGGCAATATCTTCCAGAAGGATCGGGTTCGAGTATTTCAGCGGCCCCGTCCGGACAAACGATGTCCCCTGATGAATGATGACGGGAATCCCGAGCGACTCGGCTTTCTTGAAAAGAGGCAGATGCTTTGAGTCGGCAGGGTTGAAATTCTGATAGATCGGGCCGAGCTTAAGTCCGCGAAATTTCAAGTCCTTCACATAGTGAGTCAATTGCTCGACGCAAGCCGGATCATTTGGGTCAACAGAGCACCATCCAATAAAGCGGTCAGCGTGCTGCTTCACAAAGGCGGCGATTGTCTCCTGTGAACCGCAGATGCCGGTGAAGGGGGCCTGAATTGCAAAGACGATGACCTTATCGCAATTCTTGGTGACTTCTAAAAGTTGTTCTGGCCGACTGTCGAAGTTATGCCGGTAGCCCGTCTCATCGACATCGCAATGAACGTCAGACGAAATTCGCATTTTCGCCTTTTTTGCGGCCCATGCGGAATCGACAAGTTCATCGGAATAATGATCCGGGTACCACATCAGATTCGTGTGAGTGTCAACGAGCATGTTCAATTCCTGACGTGCTGAAACCAGAGCCAATCACCCTGAGATTGCATGCATTTTCGGCAACTGGAATGAATGCAACGCATTACGATAAGGAAGCGGACATTCTTCCGTTTCCAATTCCAGCCAGAGATTCATCCAGAGGAGAACCGTAAAACCCCCTTCAACTCGTGCCGTCCAGTGATCACGACGCCGGCTGGCCAAGCGGTGACTCTCAGCGCGAAGAGAGACTTGTTGTCACACAATTCGGTTGGCATCTTTTCCCGACGCTTGCCCCTTTCAGTGCGCCGCGAGCTGGATCCATTTTTGGCCAAGGCGAAAACGACAATTTGCTCCATATTTTTTCGAGAGCCACTGCACATGCACACTGTGCATTGTACACAACTCTGCCGTCTGTGCAACGCCCGTGCACTCATTCCCACCTTCGCCATCAAGTGATGCCAGCACAGTTGCACCTGGCGAAGCCGACCGCAGGACCTGCCTCTCGATCGTATCGTGCTTCCTGATTTCCGCCTTTGACAGCAGGATCGAACCTGCGGGCAGATTCATGCCTAAATCCGCAAGAAGGTGCGGCAACAGGCCGGGAAGACACCCAAGCCCACTGGGGGCATCCTCGACTCTCCAAGCATGAAAACGATGGAACCAGATCGCCCGTGTGGCGATGACGTGGGGGGAAGCTGGTCGGCAACAAGCGGCACATCGTCGTTGACCCGCCGGGACGGACCTGGTGCTTGGACATCACAACGGCAGCGTACAGGATCGCGGTGGCGGCAAGCGGGCTTTGCAGGCCTTTCAGGAACAGGTGCGGATTTCGAAAGTGACTTGGGCCGACCACGGCGACACGGCCGTCGTGAACGGGGCACTGGTGAAATGGCTCTGGTGTGTGAAACGGGTGAATCGACCGAGGGGGGCGCTTCGAGTTGCAGGCCAGGCGGTGGATCGTCGAGCGGACGTTCGGTTGGCTGAATCGTTCGCCGGCTGTGGTAGTCTTACGAACGCACCCCGGTAAGCGATCATGCTCTCGTGTTCAGCGCCATGATTCACTTGTTGGTCAAACGACTCGCATGACACTTAATAGGGTCTTGACAAAGCTGATGTTGGCATGATTTGAGGATTCTGGGAAGGTCTCGGTTTTCCCGTTCAAGGAGGAACCGACAGGGCCACCCGATTGCTGAGTGATGACCTGTGGGAAGAGATCGAACCGTTCTTCCCCACCTACGAGTTCTCTCCCAAAGTGGCCCCTCCGCCCGCAGAGAACAGGACTGTCTGCACCTGCATCTTATTCGAGCTTCAAACGGTCATCGTCAGGGACGACCAGCCGCTGGAATTGGGATGTTCCTAGTGTTCTGTCAGTCCTGAAGCGATGGGGAGAGTCGCTGGAGTTTTATTCTGGCGTCGGCAGTGGGGAACTGCCATTGCACCGTGGCCATTCGTCGATTCCGTTGCTGCACCCAGTTGGCAATTTCTGCGTTGAGCTACTTGCGGCAGGCGATTCGACGTGACAGGCATCGCCGACCAAGAATTCTCAACTCGATTTCCGCCATGTTCAGCCAGCTGCCGTGTTTGGGAGTGTGGTGGATCTCCAGTCGATTTGTCAGGCGTTTCGCTTCCTCAGGCGGCAATGCTTCAGACAGTCTCGCAGCGGAATGCGTGTTGAGCTGGTCCATGAACAGTAAGACCTTCTCGTCCGTTGAGAGCGCCCTCCAGCAACGTGTCGAATGAACTCAGCCCATTCGACACGTCGTCGCTGGTCGGTCATCTGAACCAGACGCCAGTTGCCCCAAGGCTCGAACGCGAATTCGCGAACTTCCGCCATCTCTCAGCGATCAAGCCGAAGCGTCGGATTGTCTGGTGACTTCGGTTGAGATGGCTTTGGTTGCGTTGATCGGGAGCCGTTGTAGGTGGGAAAAGGGATGACCCAGAGGAATGGTGTCCCTGCTTCATCCAGTTTGTAACTCACCTTCAGATGTTGTCCATGGCAGACGGACTCCACCACGACCGCGTATGCGGTCCGTCGTTGGCGGTAGCTCACCACAATCTGCTCTGGATCGAGTTGATGCGCGAGGCAATCGGCGAGATCGATCAGAATGTGCACTCCCGTCCGTTCTTCGCAGGCATTGAGAACATCGCCAAGGGGCCGGGACTCGATGCCGATCGACTGCATCTTGAAGAAAGAAGGGACGATTTCATTTCGGGGCTGGGCCACTGGAGGATCGTATCCAATGGGCCAGGCATCCTTGATGTCCTTCTGAGGCTGAATGACGAGCTGCACGCTCCCGTCCGGTTGACGGACGGGGCGAAAGACGAGTTCACCTTGCGAGAGAAGATAGGCCAGTGCCGTCCCGGCTGAGAGTCCCTGCAGCTCTTCGTGCAGCCGGGTCTGTCGCAGCAATTGCCGCGACGGTTCACTGCTGGTGTGGAACGTCACCTGTGTCTGCGGCGGAAGGGGAATCAATTCGATTCCTTCTGCGAGCGATTTCCCCTGCAGCTTGTGTGTCACAGGCTGTGCGAGTGATTGCAGCAGATCCTTGAGTTGTGCATCGTTCAACCCCCAGCGCGCCTGCCCGGCCGGAGATCCTTGAGCGCCGTAGGTTTTCAATTCCTGCAGCCAGCCAGCCAGCTGTGGCCCCTGGTCAGGGGTGAATGTCCGGCTCGGAAAAGTGAGTATGCCACTCCGTTCGATCCGGCCGATGATGCGGACGGTGCGCAGTGTGCCGCGGACCACTTCGGTGATCATCGGTCGATCGCTGCCGATCGGCTGACGAATTCTGACCCCCTCGCCCGCTTTCTCGAACTCCTGTCGCCAGCGGTGAGCGATCAGCGGGTCGCTGCCAATCTGTGGCATCAGCAATTCGATTTCGAGGCTGGTCCGATCGGCGCCGGGCTTCTCCTGGGCGGGAAGCGATGCCGCGAGGAGTGCCAACATCACCGCCACCAGACTCCATAAGTTCCGGAAACAGAAGTCCCGGCAACGAATGTCAACCGGAAGTACAGTCAGGATGCGGCTTCCCGAGTGCCGGCAAAGCAATTGCTTGCCGCTTCGGGATGATTCGCTGTCAGAAGTGACTGGGCGCATGGCGGAATTTCCGATTGATGGACAACAGAGGCGACCCTCATTCCCGTTGAATTATGCCGGGGAGCAGCGAATTCGCGAAGAGGAGTTCCCGTGCGTCAGTCCCTTGTGCTGGTTTGTCGATCCCGCATTTGCGCAGTTCCGGAAGACAGCCTCGCTACGATTGCAGCCGTTCGCGAAAGCCGGGAATGGCTTCGAGAATTTTTCGCAAGCGCGAGATCGCACGGACATACCGCAGGCTCGCTGCCTGTTCGGTAATCTCCAACGCGCGGGCTGTTTCGCTGTTGGTCAGTTCCTCGAAGTGGCGCAGGGCCAGCACTTCCCGATCGAGCTCACCCATCGCTTCGAGAGCCATGTTCAGCTGATCAGCCAGTTCCGCCCGTAAGGCTGCCTGACTGGGAGAGGTCAGATGTCCCAATAATTGTTTTGAGAGGGAGAACGAGGTGGAGGCACCGCTCCAGCCGCCACTGACCGATCGCTCTTTCCGGGCATCACGAGACTGCGTCCCCAGATGGCGGCGATGCACATCGATCAACGTCTGATTGACTATCAGTCGCAGCCAGATGAAAAACGATTCGGGAGAATCATGGAGGAAATGGTCCAGCCGTTTCTCGGCGTCGAGATAGGCTTCCTGCACGATGTCATCGGCGTCGACCCGTCCATGCAGCCGCGGGTCCATCCGGAAATTGACAATTCGCCACAGCCGGTCGCGATAATGCGTAAACAGCGTGGCCAATGCCTGTCGATCTCCGTGGATCACGGCATTGACCAGCGCATCGAGCTGCGACTCAATCGAAACGGATTCCATGCAAAAGAATTTCGCTCAGAGAAAAAGACACTGACAGCGTAACGGATGAGTCAGCCGCCGTCAGCAGGTCTGCCGCTCCGCGACGATTTATTTCTCTGCTTTCGGAGCAGGAGGAGGGACATGCCGGAGAACCTGAGCGTCCTTCAGCAACTGCTTCTCCAGTTCCTGGTAAGGAACCTGCTGCACGGGGACATCGTGATCGATGGCGAGGGCGGCAGCGGTCGCAGAAGACTGCCCGAGCACCATGAAGACCGGTTCCATGCGAATTGATCCGAAGGCAATGTGTGACGCACTCAGGCAGACCGGAACCAGCAGGTTGGTGCACTGCTCTGATTTGGGAGTCAGCGAACCGTAGTCAATTGGATACGGCGGAAAGCCGCGGACCTGGACGTCTCCTTCGTTCAGGACGAACCCCTCATTGGTCAGGTGCCGCTGAACGTGATGTGAATCCATCGTATAGGCGGCCAGCCCGACCGGACGCTCGGCCAGAATTTTTCCACGGCAGTTGTGTTCGGTCATCACATAGTCGCCCACCATCCGCCGGGCCTCGCGGATATAGAGCTGCTCCTGCCAGCCATGGCCCGACTCGAATTCGTCGCGGCACATTCCCCATTGGGAAAAGACTTCGCGAAACTTCTCCGGGACACGCGGATGATTGGCAAGTGTCCACATGAGTCCCTGCTGGTAAGTGAGATGCCGGGCAACGATCTTCGCCCGCTCTTCCTCAGACCCCTCGGGATAGGCATAGTTCTGGCCGATGAAATCGGTCGAGAATCCTTGATTGTTATTCACATCCGTTTTGCGATTCGGCATCGGCGAATTGGACCACGGTAATCTGTCCGATGCCGCTCCCGCTTCCAGATTTCGGAACAGCAACTCATATTGCTGTTCGTCATAGCCCGCCGGCTTCTCGAACGGAATCCGATTCTCAGGATGGTTCGTCAGGCACATCCGAAAGCAGTACGCCTGCACGCGGGCATCGCCTGCCCCCTCTTCTCCCGGTCCCTGTGGGTCAATTCCCGGAAGCAGACCGCTCTTTGGATCGCCCGGACGAACATAGGGATCGACCCCGGCCTTCAGCTGATGGGCACGAGCATGTTTTGTCTGGACCCCACTGAGAGTCTCCTCATAAAGTTGATTCGGTTCACGGCCTACGATGTAACTGACCCCCGCACCGGCGAGCAGATCTCCTTCATAGGTGGCATCGATGAACACCTTTCCGCGGTAGCGATCGCCGGATTGCAGGGTGAGGCTCTGAATCGCTCCGCCTTCCATCTGCACCCCTTTCACCCGCTTGGAATCAGGTGTCAGAGGGGTACGATCGAGCTTTGCCTGATAAACGATCGGAATTTTGTACTCGTCAACGTAATCTTGCATAATTCGCAACGCCGCTGATGGCTCGAACGTCCACATCGCGTCTTCATTCTTGCTCGACTTCGACTGACCGGCGCTGCCGTAAGAACTCGCCTCCTGCCACTTCCAGGCTTCTGGCTGCGAGTAGTAAGCCTTGACCCGCCGGTAGAAATCACGCGAAAGCCCCCCCACTGCGGATTTGTTGCCAATGTCGGTCTGACCGAGTCCCCCGGTCGTCAGCCCCCCGATGCGGTTGCCCGGCTCGAGGACGACGACGCTTTTGCCAAGCTTTGCAGCCTGCACCGCGGCAATAATTCCGCCGGACGTGCCCCCATAAATGACAAGGTCATAGGATTTTTCAGCCGGAGGCGACTCCGCCTGGCTGGACTTCGTCACAAGATGCCCAAGGAGGCAGGCCCACACGAAAACCGCACGTGAACACCACTGAATCATCATTTCCTCGCTGGAATGTCAGGTCAGGTTTCCGGTTTTTTAGTGCGGGGCGTTCTCAAACGCAATGGTCGCGACTGATGACTCCTCTGGGCTGAACAGGGCAGATGGTCCTGCCCGATGCCCGCCCGGCCAACGATTTGAGTAATGAGATCCGCAGTTTCCAGCGGCAGAACGGTCAATTCAAATTCAGACTCAAATTGGCCACCAAAAGTCTACTCATTCCCCCAGGGCTTGCCGGTCTTCGCAGACCTCGCATTTCGCGGGAGCTGGATCCATCCGCACAGGGAACTCCGGATTCTGTGGCGAATCAGACCGAAATCCCCCTCGCTTTCCTCAGATTGATATCTTGTGCCCGCTGAGTGCAGGAGTTTGTTCGGCGAACTCGAACCGTCCTGCCGATGAAATCGATCTCGCGTTAACCGCTGAATTCCTTCTATAATTCAGCAGAAGAGCGGGCAGAGTTGGTTTTGGACTACAGTTCCGGCGGTTTTTGCCGCCGTGGTTGGGAATGGATTTCCATGTCGTTCTGCATCGTTTTGTCGTCTCGCGTCTTCCATTTCTGCCTGCTCGGTCTGGTCACTCTGTCTTGTGGATGCGCACACATGAACCATGCCCAATCAGGTACCCTGATGGGCACCGGTATGGGGGCAACCGTAGGAGCCATCGTCGGCAACGCCACCGGAAATCCGGGGGCGGGGGCTTTGATTGGGGGTGTTACGGGAGCCATCGCCGGAAATGCAATTGGAACCGCGGAAGATGCCCGTGAGGAGCGGGACATGGCGATCCATGAACGGAATTCCGCCATTCTCAACGCTGCCTACACTCAACAGGTACAGCAGCAGGCCATGACGAACTTTGATCTGATCCGCCTGGCTCAAAGCGGAGTCAGCGAAGATGTGATCATCAATATGATCCGCACCCGCGGCGGGAAATTCGACCTGAGTACCGACTCGATTATCACCCTCAAATCGAACGGAGTCAGTGATCGGGTAATTGTTGCCGCACAGACAGCTCCAGCAGTGGCACCGGCGCCGAGTGTTATGGCCGTTCCCAGCAGCCCCGGAGTTGTCGTCGTTGAGCCGGCCCCGCCCGTCGAGGTGATTTACGCACCGCGTCCTCTTTATTGGGGGCATCGTCACCCGCATTGGCATCATCGTCCTTACTACCGCAGCGGCGTCAGTTTCGGTGTCGGCTTCTAGAGCAGGTGGCTCTGTCAGGTGCCCGTGCCGCCAGCATTTCATCTAGTGAAATGCTCAGATCAGCGGGGCGAGGAGGGGGCAATTCAAAGTCAAAAATGTTCTGCGCCGGTTTCAGAATCAGTTGGGCGTTCTCCTGCCGGGGCGAGTTACTTCCTCTGTCGTGACGGAGTGATGGTCACGACCCGTCCGGCGGCGAGAAATGCCAACCTCGCTGAGACGTGCGTCTGAGGGATCTTGAACATTCGGCTGACCGCCTGTCGATACGATTCGAGCTGTGGCCTGTACAATTCGGCTCGTCGATCGATCGCTTCTGACCCTTCCAGCTGATCTGTCTTGAAGTCGATGACTTCTGCTGCAATGACGGCCCCTTCGTGCATCGCCAGTACAAGCCGGTCAACGGTTCCGTTGACCAGTTCTCCCTGGTGCACGGTGACAAATGGCCATTCACGCTTGATGGACAGCTGAATCCCGGGAGCTGCGAGTTGAGCTCTGAGAGAAGCCGGAGCCGCTGCAAAGCAACCCTCGTGGGTAAACAGGGCTGCAATTGCGGGAGCCTGAATCTCGGTGCGAAATGCCAAGAGATACCGGTCAATGACATCAGCAGGGAGGTGCATAGGCGCGGCCAGCCGTCGTAACTCGTCATCCGCTGGAGCGGATTGCTCAAGAAACTCGATCTTTTCCAGCCATCGATGGAACAGAATGCCGCGAGGCAGTGAATCGGTCGACTGGGTGGAAAGGATGTCCCCGATGCGGGGGGCGGCCTGCTTGCTTCGCGAAGGGGTGGTTCTGGGTAATCTTCGCCGCAACGTGGAAGGTGCGAAGTTCAGCGAAATCTCGGCGATCACCGGCGCGGTCTCTTCCGACCGCTCAATGGCCTCCGTTTCAAACTTCTGGTGCCATAGCGGATCTCCATATTCATAGAGCGTCGTCTCCGGAGTGAGCGGTTGATCCGCACAGACAGCCGCCCGTATCAACCCCGCAAAGGTCTTCGCATGTTTGGCTGAGGTTCCCGGAATTATCAGGATATGCAGTGCATGCACAGCCCGTGTCAACGCCACGTAGAGCAGGCAGAGCGCTTCTTGCAGCAGTCGACCGTACGTTTCCTGACGAGCCACCGCGAGTTCGCCTCCCAGAAACTCGAACTGCTGTTCGTCCCGATAGATTGCAATCAGCGAAGGGGGCTCACCCGGCACAGGAGACCGTGAGACATATTTGGGGGGCTGCGTGAGCAGCGCGTCGAGTTCAGGGAGCACGACGATATCAAACTCCAGCCCCTTCGCCTGGTGCATATTCATGACCCTCACCTGCGCGGCAGAGGGCTCATCCCGCTTCTGCTTCTCTGCAAAATCGACAAAATCCCGTGTCCGCAGGCCCGGGCTGGTGGCATCATAGGCTTCCGCCAATTCCGCCAGTTGGATCAACCGGCGAAGTTCCCGGCGGTTGCAGTGCACCGACAATGGTTCGATCAGGCGATAGATGACTCCGCCAAATCCCTCGACGGCAATTTGTTGCCGCAACGAGAGAGCGAATGCATGCGCCAACTCCGGATCGGTATCGTCCTCGTAGCCAATAATGCTCCCCAGCGGAGACCGGGCGACGTGATGACGCGCGATTGTATGCCCCGGATGGTCAGCGAACGTCATCAAGGACAGAACCATCTGCACAGCGGCAGAATCTGTTAAAGGATTTCCCGCTTCTTCGCTGGCCTCAATCCCGAGTTGATTCAGCTCGAAGATCATTCGCCCGACTGCGACATTGGTGCGAGTTAAAATCCCTACCGTTGCATGCGGAGCTTCTTTGATCAACTGGGCCACGTACCGCGCGGTGTATGTCCAGAGTTCACCCTTGTTGTCGCTTTTGCGAGGCCCGCGATCGTCTTCCGACTGTGCTTCCGGTCCTGTCGCCACGCGGACAAAGCCGGCCAGTTCGGACCGGGACGTTTCGTGCTGCGGAAAGGACGTTGTCCAGCGATGCACAACCTCCGCGAGGTCGCCGAGGTTGTCATGTCGATTCAGACCGGTCATGACATGATTCACGAAGTCGATGACCGGTTGCGATGAGCGATAACTCTTGTTGAGCGGCTGGGTGGTGAGTTCTCCGAGTTGCTGTTCAATTGTATCGAAGATGGCGGCTTCACCTCCGCGCCAACCGTACACCGCCTGCTTGACGTCGCCCACGCAGAAAAATGAGCTGGAGGCATTGCCGCACGCATTCTCCGCGAACGGACGAATGACGCTCCACTGTTGGGGTGAGGTATCCTGAAATTCGTCCAGGAGAATGTGCTCGATATCGGCATCGAGTCGATAGCCAGGGTTGAACTCCGCCTGCGTCGCCCGGGCTAATGCCAGTCGACGCGGGACATCGGAGAAACTGAGTCCCTGATGCGCATCTTTCAGACGCTCGAGAATGCGGTGGAACTGAGTGAGGAGCTGCCGGGTGGCAATGTTCTGATGCCGCCACGGAGTGACAATCTCGGCCCGGACGTGGTCGCCGAGAATCTGATACTGCGCAATCAGTTCGTCGGGGATGGCGACCCGATGATAGGTGTACTCGGCAGCGGCAATCTTCTTCATCAATCCCTTAGAACGGAACTCGTCCCACGCCTCCTCACGAATCAGGGCGCAGTCCGCCGTGACCGCGGTGGCGAGGCGACCCTGCTGTTTCTGCCCTGCCGCTTCCAGCACCTTGATAACGCCCTCCCGGCGCTCCCGCGACAGGAAGGGGAGTTCGGGGAACTGTTCCCAGCAGCTGGCGGGAGCCGTCAGAAAGACGTCGTACATGCGGGCGATCGTTTCACGGATCAGCCCGGACACGCTGCGGGAACTTTCCCCTTTGTCCAGCAGGTGCATCAGTTGAACCACATCCTGGGGATCACCATCCCGCAACAGGATTTCGACGGCCTGAGCATGCAGCCGGACGACCTCTGTGTCATCAAGGATCTGCCATCCCGGAGGAAACCCCAATTCCAGTGCGTAGCTCCCCGCCAACTGTGCAAAGAACGAGTCGAGAGTGCTGATGCGGACGCGATGCAGGTTACGGGTCAGTTCCGCGAGCAGCTGCAGGCATTCATCCCGTTCTAAAGGGGCTCCTCCCAGATGCTGTTGGAGCTCAGCGAGGTGCTCGTCGCTGCAGGCTGCCTCCGCCAACCGCTTGAGGATGCGTTCCAGAATCTCCCCGGCCGCCTTGCGCGTGAAAGTGGATGCGAGAATCTTCTCGGCTGAGGACGCCCTCAACAACGAGATGTAGCGGTTGGAGAGCTGAAACGTCTTTCCCGTTCCTGCCGAGGCACGGATCAGCAGTCGACGCCCCGGGCCATCGAGGACTGGATGATTGAAGAGAGTTCGAACGGAGGAATTCCTCTGGGGGGGAACGCCGGCGGTCGTTCGCTCGGAGTGCAGATTCATCGTCATACCACTGCCTCCTGCCCAAAAACTCCGTCCTGACAAATCGGGCCAAATTCCGACAATGTGGCCGGTGGCTGGCTCAATTCAACCCAGAACTTTTCATCAAGAATATCGGCCGCAACCTTTCTCGCGACATCGTCCGCGTCGGCGAGATCCTCAATCGACCAGGGGGCCAGTCGATGGGACACCATGTTGTTGCGAGGCAGAACAATATATCCGAGGTCAACGTCTTCATGGCCGGTGACGCCGGCAGCCAGATGTCGATACAAGGGGAGTTGGAGGTCACACCACTGGTCGCGCTTGCGGTGTGTGGAATTCGGATCCAGTCCGGCATCTCCTGTTTTGTAGTCGAAGATTGCCCACCGCCCGGAGTCGGGATGGTAATCGATGCGATCGATGCGGCCTTTCAGTTGAATGCGTCGTCCATCGAGCAGCGTCAGCGGCACGACAGCATCACGCTCGATACTGTGAATCTGCCAGCCTGCTTCGCGCCAGGCTGCCTGCCACTCGGCGAAGCTCCGCAGCCGGTGTCGTGACTGTTCGATCTGAATCCGAATCGTCGGCAGTGGGTCATTCCCATATGTTTCGGAGGCAATCCTGTTCAGAGACTCGTCCAGCACCGCGAAGAGAGAATCGGCGTGTCGGGCCTCGCGGTGCGGGCCCTCGCCGAACTGCTTAAGAACTTCGTGCAGCAATGTCCCGAATGCGGCGGCATCCAACTCGTCTAACTGATCGGTCAGCTCTCCTAACCGCAGGAGATGTCGCAAGTAATAGCGATAAGGTGAGGCGAGGTAGTCTCGAAACTCGGTCACCCGGAAGACGGTCCGGGGAGTGGTCAGCGGTCTGGGACGTGGGATGGCGATCTTCGCTTCGGGGGATGGCTGCAGGCAGGGTGGTAAGGGGAAGACCACATTATTTCCCGGACTGTAGAAGCTGACGACTCGCTGGGCGATTTCTTCAGGGCGGGTCGCGAACAGCAGTCGACTGGGAAACAGCGATTCCCCGCTTCCGTTCCGACGCGCAACAATCAGCTGGACCAACTCGCGAGAGTGCAGAATGGTCATCAGCGCGTGACAGTCGCGAGCGTACCGTCGGGCGTTGTCTTCCAGCCCCAGATGACTTCGCAGACGGTTGGGCAGAAACTGATCATGATTCAGAGAAGAGGGGATCAACCCCTCGTTAAACGATGTGATTATGACTGCGGGCGCATCATCCAGTGGAAGATCCAGCCAACCCGAAAGAGCGATGGTCCCCTCCGCCTGCGGATGCGGCAGAATTTCTGCTGCGAGACTCTCCAGAGTCAGCCGGATGGCGACCGACCCTTTGACCGGAGGATCGAGCGAAGGCGGAAGGTGATGGTGTTCCAGAAACCCCTTCTGAATAATGGCACAGGCCTCCGCCAGCTGACGCGACCTGGAGTCAGTAGGGATGACACGCAGATCACCATACAGTTTGAGCAGGACATCCAGAACCGGGGCGCACCAGTGGGAGAGGGGGGCGGCTTCGCGCTTCAGCGGGTGCAGCAGTAACTCAATGGCGGTGACCAGCGAGTGGGCGATTCGACCGGACGGACTGCCGTCCAGATAATTTTCCACGTGCGGAGACAGATGACTGTTGTAATTTTTGTCCCAGTGGGTCAACCAGTCAGGTGGAAACTCCTGCAGAGTCAGCCAGGCGCCGACGTCGGGATGCCGAATCAGGGCGGCAAACTGGTCGGACCGCTTTCCATCGAGAAAATCGGCCACTCCCATCAGAAAACGGTACGGCTCGCTTGCCGACAGCTGCCGTTGCACCGGCCAATGAGAAGGGACGCCCCACTGTCCCAAAGTGCGCTGGAGCGGGATTGCCAGCTTTTCGTCGGGAACGGCGACCGTGATCTCGTCGATTGCGAACCGGCCGTTCATCGCGGAAAGCTGCGTCACCACTGCTTGAGTCTGGCCCACGCTGTCTTCGACTACCTGGACCTGGTCCGCAGCGACGTGCACTGACTCGTCCGCCCATTTATCCGACAGGACACAGCCATGTTCGTCGAAGCGGTCCTGCCACTCCGGAGGAGCATGAATGCAGGCGGTGACACGATCTGAGACCTGATTGAGCATCGCCCGCATTGTTTTATTCAGGTCGACCGTGCCGACGAGCAGGATGTCGTGCTCTGTCTGACACTCACGGAATTCCACCGCCCGCAGCCGCGCCGTCTGCTGATCCCAGAGCGACAGGCCATCGAGAATTGATAAATATTCCTTCTCGATTGTCGCGAGAATCTTCCAGCGCTTCCCTTCGTTGAACCCGGGCAGCCCCTTCCCGTACTTCGCTACGTCGGCAAAGTCGAACAAGTCGGCCGCCAACTCGGTATGTTGTCGGCGCAGCAGATCACCCAGCCGCAACCACCCCTCCAGATTGCGTTCCTCGGGTGGGTTGGCTGCAATGATTCTGAGAGACTCCCTCGGGAGACGTTGAAGCGCCTGGCTCCAGGCCAGACGTTGGGTCAATGTGGATGCAAAAGGGCGTTTCGGAGTATAGAGCTGTTCCGGCAGCGCCCCGACCGTCAGGATTTTAGGAGGGGCCAGCTCACCGTCCGTTTCCAGCGCCAGCAGTTCCAGAAATCGACGGCCGGCCTGCTTCCCCGGGAAAACGACAACCAGGTCCGACAGATCAATCGGTGACTGTCCCGCGCGTTGGGAAAGCAACAGCTGCACCACCTGCGGAAGTGCAGGACGTGACCAATCGAAAAAGATGCGCTTGATCGACATCCGCAGCCACTCTCCTGTCGGAACGATTCTGCCTCGCGATGCTCCGGGCATGGGAGACCGGTGTGACCAGCGGACCCCGGTACCCGGTTTCTAACGCTTGCTGATAATTACTGAACGGGAGTATACATAACCCTCCGCTCAGGTCAAAAGCTGATTCCAGATTTTCTGTTTACGATGGCAAGGGGACTGCACTTGAATCCTGCTCGACTTCACAGAGAGGAATGATTGAGCTGGTTGATTCCAGCAAATCCCTCAGCGTGACGCCCCGAAAGGCGGCTTCAGTGGTGGCGTAGGCTTCGTCCAACTGGCGATGCAGGGGGCAGAGAGAGGTGTGCGACGCCAGTCCGAGAGGGCACTTGCGGATTCGCTCAATCGGCGCAACGGCATTCACAACATCAAGAATCGTTACCTCTTCGGGCGGTCGCGCCAGTTCGTGTCCGCCCCCGGGACCGGGGCGGGAATGCAGAAGTCCAGCGGCAGCGAGGTCCTGCAGCACCCGGTTCAGATACGACCGAGGCACCTTCGTCTTGCGTGCAAGGGCATCTGCGGAAGCTGGTTGCAGAGGAGGAGCTGCGAGGCAGACGATCGCCCTGAGAGCGTATTCCGCAGTCTTCGAAAGCATGGGATTCTCGAAACAGGGAAACAAATCTGCATGTTGACATGTAGATTTTAATCTGTACCTTGAGGTGCAGGTTTCAGGTTACCGGCAAAACTTTTTCACGACAAGCTCCCGAGCGCTCCAGGAGTCGAATCGATGCTTTCTCTCAAAACGATTGAGATTGTCAAACAGATTACCCCGGTCGTCGCGGCGAACGCCGAAACGATTACCCGCCGGTTTTACGAACTGATGTTCGCAGGTAACCCGGAAGTCAAAGCGTTCTTCAATCCTGCACATCAGCATTCCGGGGGACAGCAGCGGGCACTTGCGGGGGCGATCTGTGCCTACTTCGCCAACATCGACAATCTGTCCGTGCTGGGGCCGGCGGTCAATCTGATCGCTCATAAACACTGTTCGCTCGGAATCCTTCCGGAGCATTATCCGATTGTCGGGAAACACCTGCTGGCGGCCATCAAGGATGTCTTGGGAGCAGCGGCCACCGACGAAATCCTTGGTGCAGTGGGCGAAGCGTACGGCTTTCTGGCGGATGTCTGTATTCAACGAGAGAAGCAGATTTATGACCAGCAGCGACAGGCGGTCGGCGGTTGGAACGGCTATCGCAGGTTTGTCGTGGAGCGAAAGGTCCCCGAGTGTGACGTGGTCACCTCCTTTTATCTGCGGCCAGAAGATGGTGGTGAGCTTCCCCCGTTCGAGGCAGGTCAATATGTGACCGTCCGCATCGATCATCCCCAGACTCCCACGTCCCCCCGAAACTACAGTCTTTCGGACCATCCGCAAGCGGGGCATTACCGCATCAGCGTGAAGCGCGAACCTCGTGCTGTCGACACCGCTCCGGACGGTCTGATTTCCAACTACCTGCATGACGCCGTTGATGCCGGAGATGTGATTGAACTGGGGCCACCCTGCGGAGAGTTCACCTTGACCGAGAGTGGAGAAGCGCAGCCGGTGGTGCTGCTGGCGGGTGGTATCGGTGTGACTCCTCTGCTCTCGATGGCGAAGTCACTGACCCGGTCAGCCGGGCAGCGACCCGTGCATTTCATCCATGCCGCCCGCAACAGCCGTCATCAGCCTTTTCAGGAAGAAATTCGCGAACTGAGGGGGAGCAGTGCGCAGGTGCGGACACACATCCTGTACGATGCACCGTTGGCCGGTGATGTTGAAGCAGGGCATTGTGACCGGATCGGGACGATCAGCCTCGATTTTCTGCGGAATGAAACTCCCTACCGCGAAGCGCAGTTTTACTTCTGCGGTCCAAAGCCATTCATGCAGGCGGTCTATGCCGGTCTCAAGGAACTGGGGGTGCAGGAGGAGCGGATCCGCTTTGAATTCTTTGGACCCCGACAGGAGATTCTGGCCGCTGCTCCCGCGAGTCATTAACCCTGCTCTCTTTCGGGAAAGAGGCTGACCGCTGCAGACGCCTGACAGAAGGGGAGTGCCGTGGACGAATGCACGCTGGAGTCGACCGCTGTGGAGTGGATCCGCGAACACCCGCAAACGATGAGGCTGCTGGAATCGTTGGGGATTGATTGTACCTGCGATGGCAAATCACTCGGCTACCTGTGCCAACAGCAGCAACTGGTGCCGGCCGAGGTGCTGTCGCAGTTAAACGCGATCGTTGCCCGGAAGGCGGCAGCGGGAGGGGCATGAGGCATCGGAAAGGAAACAGGTCAGGCAGAGGAGCACGAACGTGGCGCTCATTGCTTCGCGTATTCAGATTGCCCGCGCTTACAACCTGGGCAAAAAAGAAGGAGAATACCGGGTCCTGGTGGATCGCCTTTGGCCCCGCGGAGTTTCCAAAATCAAACTCCAGCTCGATCGATGGTGCAAGGAGATTGCCCCTTCAACCGAGCTGCGAGAGTGGTTTCGCCATGATCCGCGGCGCTGGACAGACTTCAACCGCCGCTATCGTGACGAACTGCATCAGCAGCGCGAGCTGCTTGAGGAGTTGCGGGGGGTGACCATCGAACACCCACTGTTGTTGATTTATGGTGCGAAAGACGAACTTCACAATAACGCCATCGTGCTGCGCGAGGTCCTCCTCCAGCGGGCGATGAACTGCTGACGACTCGATGAAAAAACGAATCTCCCTCCTCTTTGACCTGGTCTTGGTGTTCGGCCTGCTGATCGGTCTGCATTCACGATTCGTTCAGGCAGCCGACGAGTTTGAATCCGCGCCGATCCGCTACAGTCTCGCGACGCCGGACGACCCGGTCTCCCGGCTGCAACAGCGTCTGGAACTGGGAGAACTGGAGCTGAAGGTGGATCCGAAGTTCGGATACCTTCCTGATCTGTTGCAGGAATTGCAGATTCCCGTCGATTCGCAGCTGCTGGTGTACTCAAAAACGAGTCAGCAGCGGCACCGGATCAACCCGCGGACCCCTCGGGCGCTGTATTTCAATGACGAGGTCTATGTCGGCTATTGCCACGCGGGTGAACTGATCGAGATCTCATCGACGGATCCCCGTCTGGGAACGGTGTTCTACACGCTGAAACAGGGACAGGAGTTTCAGCCCCGTCTGGTTCGTGAGACCGATCGCTGCCTGCAATGCCATAGTGTCACACAGTCGAGTCAGATTCCGGGGCATCTGATTCGTTCGCTCTTTGTCGATGCGGGGGGGCAGCCGCTGTTCAATGCCGGCTCGCATTCCGTCAATCATTCGACCCCCATCGCAGACCGCTGGGGAGGATGGTACGTCACCGGGACGCATGGTGAGCAGAAGCATCGCGGCAATCTGATCGTCCGTGGTCGCACACTGCCTGACACGTGGGACAACGAAGCAGGCCACAATGTGCAGGACCTCCGTTCCCGGTTCAACGTTGAGAACTACCTGACGCCTCACAGCGATCTGGCAGCGCTGATGGTGTTTGAGCATCAGGCCTATGTCCAGAACCTGCTCACTGCCGCGCACTACACGGCTCAACGGGCCCTGTACTATGAGTCGGAGTATCACAAGGCATTTAACGAAGGGACTGGCGAACAACTCGAAAGCACGAAGCGCCGGATCGAGAATGCTGGCGAGAAACTGGTGCAGGGACTGCTGATGTGTGACGAAGCCCTCTTGCTCAGTCCCATGAGCGGGACGACCGACTTTGCCGGCACGTTCTCGCAGCGGGGGCCGATCGATTCGCAGGGTCGTTCGCTGCGTCAGCTGGATCTGCAGCGCAGACTTTTCCGATACCCCTGCAGCTATCTCATTTATTCGCCGCAATTCGCATCGCTTCCGCCGATCATGAAGAATTGGGTGACGGGTCGTCTGAAGGAGATTCTCGCAGGCAATGGAGGTGAGAAGTACGAGTACCTCTCCCCTGCGGACCGGGACGCGATCCGCGAAATTCTGGCGAGCACGATCCCGGAGCTGTGGAGTTCAACACCGCCGTGACAGGCAGGCTGGTTGAGCCAGTTCAATTGGGGTAGATTGATGCCTCGGGCCCCCCCACCGCTTCGAGGATATCAATCACAATGCAGAATCTGACGCGATTTCTTTTCAGTCTCGTTGCCTGTTCGCTCCTGGCTGTTTCTCCCGTGTTCGCGGAGAAAGGGACAACACAGGAGGCCAAGCCGGTTTCGAAATTCGAAGCCACTACCAAGAAACTCGCTGAAAAGCCGCTCCCCCCTCCGGGTGGGATCGTGTTCATCGGCAGTTCCAGCATTCGTCTCTGGGACGTAGAAAAGTGGTTCCCCGGCCTGAATGTGACCAACAACGGCTTCGGCGGCTCGGTCCTGGCGGATTCGGTGGAGTTCTTCGATCGACTGGTTGTTCCGCTCAAGCCGAAAATCATTGTGCTCTATGCCGGCGACAATGACATCAGTCGGCAGCGGACACCCTACGAGGTCTATCAGGACTTTCGCGCATTTGTCGCGAAGGCTCATCAGGCACTGCCGGAAGCACGCATCATCTACATCGGTATCAAGCCGAGCAACAAACGCTGGAATCTGGTGCACCGGGTGCGGGCTGCCAATGCCCTGATTGCCATGGACTGCGTGGAAGATCCGCTGCTGACTTTTGTCGACGTCGATGCCCCGATGATGAACGGACAACCGACGCCGCCGACCGATCTGTTCGTCGCTGATGGACTGCATCTGAGTGAGAAAGGCTATGCTCTTTGGACGGATCTGCTGCTGCCGCACCTGACGGAATCGGCGAAGACCAAGGCGGAATAGAATACCGCAGGAATCCTCGCCGGGATCCGACTGCGGTGGGCTCGGACGAAGGTCAGCAGTGCTGATTGGCGGGCCCTTTTTCCCCTGAATCCAGGGACTGATTGTTAGACTGGTGACTGCCAGTTCCGGGGCAGGAAATTGCGCTCCAGAGATCTTCGCAAGAGTCTCCGGGGATGGGGCCTTCCCTGGTTTTCGGGCAGGGCGCAATCTCCTGTCGCCGCGCAGAAGATCCGACGACTGACCAAGAGGCGACCGATCCAGAACCGTCTGCCGTACTGCGGCGACGGTTCATGCAGTCTTTGTGAGATGGCCCCGGGCTGGGTTAGACGGCACGCAAGATGGCAGCGGCGCTCTGGCCCATTGCAGTGCGGTTCACACTCATCGCGAGTGAAGACGTCAGCCGTTGCGGTTCGCGGGCCACGTTCAACCGGCACTGCGGATCCGGATGCTTGTAATTCAGCGTGGCAGGGAGAATTCCATGCTTGAGGGCCAGCACGCTCCCAGCCAGTTCCACGGCTCCGGAACCGGCGTCGAAATTGCCGAAATAGCTCTTCAGCGCAGTGACCGGAATGCGGTCCGCATCGTCTCCGAAGACGTTTCGATAGGCCTTGGCTTCCACGAAGTCGTCGCGGCGGGTGCTCTTGCCATGAGCATTGATATGTCCCAGCTCGCGCGGCGAAATTCCCGCACGATTCATCGCGTTGCGAATGGCGCTGGCCAGCCCGCGTCCACCCGAGCCGTTTTCATAGCCTGAGCCATCACAGCCGGCACCGACAGCGAGCACATCGCAGTAGATCTCGGCGCCGCGGGCAACAGCGTGTTCGTAACTCTCGATGACGAACACAGCCGCCCCTTCGCCAATGATCGTGCCATCGCGGTCGCGATCAAATGGTCGGCAACCCTGCTGGGGATCCTGCTGGCGGGACAGGCTGTCGAAGAGACTGATGCGGGCAATGTCGACCGGATGAATGCTGGAGCTGCAGGCTCCGACAATCATCACGTCGGCCTGATTCCGGTTGATACAGCGCATCGCTTCCTGCAGGGCCAGCAGAGCGGAGGCATCAGCGCTGGTGATTGTATTGTTCGGCCCACGGGCTTCGTACTCGATCGCCACATGGCAGGCGGGCATGTTCGGCAGCTGCCGCAGCAGCCACAGGGGAGCGATTTTCCCCAGCGCATCTTCACCCCAGCGGGTGTAACCTTCGCTGCCGTGTGGATCCTGAAAATCGCGGGCTGCTTCCGCCAGCTCATCGGGGGTGAATGAGATATGCCCCGCACCGAATTCGACACCGAGGCGGTCCGGATCGACGTCGCCTGCTGCCAGGCCGGCGTCTTTCATGGCCAGAGAGGCTGCGGAGACCCCGAGCTGGATGTCGCGGGACATCACCTTGAGGAATTTTTTCTGATAGACGTAGCGCAGTGGATCGAAATCGTGAATTTCCGCTGCCAGCTTGCAGGGGAGGCTTTCGGAGGCAAAAGAGCGCAGCGGTCCAATTCCGGACCGACCGGCGGACAGATTCTCCCAGAAGCGATCGTTTCCAATTCCGACCGGGGAAATGACACCCACACCGGTGATGACCACCCGGGGAGCAACAGTTCCAGCCATCATTGCTAGACCTTCCAAGTCAACGAAGCTCAGCACCTGACGTTGATATCGGAGCCCGGACGTCGCGAAATCGAATCTGCGACGTAAAAACTCCGCGGTTTTCAACGAGATCCTGAATTTCGCTCGCGGCCGCGCACTCCGTGTGCACAGACCGGAGCCGATCCCAAGAACGGCGACTCCATTGAGTTCCGAAAAACTATTCCACGAGACTTAAACGAATTCTCACATCCTGACTGCCGACCCCTCGGCAGGCACGAAACCGGCTGCGGAAATTCCGCCCTGACCCCTCAGGAGGTCTCGTGACAGGCAATATTAGACTCAGAAAATGACGCTAAGTCAAACTGTATTGCCGCTTTCAGCGAAACCCGAATTGCCCCGGCGTAATCCGCGTAAGGTTCATTAAAACATGGAGTTGTGACTGAAAAAAGGGCTGCGGACCGCTGGAAAAATGATGACCACATCGGCAATTCCCGGCAGGAGAGCAGGCTTTTCCCCCGTGTTTGAGGCCATTGAAACCCCGGTGGACGGGGCGGTCCTGGTCTGAACCGTGCCCCGAAAACCAGTGCGTCCAGCCATTGACCTGCCCCTGTGCCGGGTGTCCAATTCTCCCGCCTCTCGTTGTCCTGATTCTGAGCGGGGATCGCATGTTTGGATTGTTCGGTGGGAAAGACTGGAACGTGATCGCGATTGTTTTTGAACGTCGCGATCTTTATCAGGTGAGCGGACAGCGGGTGAAGGGGGGGGACGCCGTCAAAGCTCGGGATGGTGCCAAGGCATACGCCCGCAGCGTCTACTGGGCGGTTTTCGACCAGAAGGGGGCATTCAAGGAAGGAGGTCCAGCGGCGGGCTCGCTGCAGGTTCCCAACGACGTGCTGGTGAAACTCGGCAAGGAGTTGCCCACGAACCGGACCGTTCTCGAAGTTCTTCGCGCACTGGAAACCAAACAGGCCGATAAGATCGGGAAGCCTCTCGTGTGGCATGGCTATCCGCCACGACAGATGCACGGGGCGAACTGAATTCTTCTGGTTCTTGCTGACTCGGAACCAAAGGAACTCGACCTCTCGACGTCGTCCTCAACAAAGTGAGCCAGATGCCCAATTACACGCACTCCATCGCCGTTCTGATCGACACGGGAGACAATTGGGGCCGAAGTATTGTTGAGGCGGTCGCCCGCTACGCGCAAAAGAATCGGTGGGCACTCATTCTCTCTCCGCGCGATGTCGAGGGGCGACTTCGTCTGCCTGATGCCTGGAAAGGGGACGGCGCCATTGTGATGCTGCGGGACAGTCTCACCGCGCAGCATATTCGTGACAGTGGCATTCCGGCTGTCGACGTCGAAAATGTGATGGTCAATGAGACCTGGCTGGGACGGGTCGTTACGGACGATCAGGTGCGGAGCCAATTGGCGTTTGATCATTTCCGGTCCCGTAACTTCGCGCATTTTGCTTACTACGCTCCACCGATCAACCGCTATCCGGACCGACGACTGAAGATCTTCCAGCGTCTTGTGGAAGAGGCGGGTTTCTCTTGCCACGGGTTCGGAGAATTCCGGCAGGATCAGCTGAGCTGGAATGTGGACTTCGAGCAGGTCACGTCCTGGATTCGTTCGCTGCCGGGCCCCTTGGCGATCTACTCTCCCGATCCTTATCCCGCACGGCAGATTTCCGACATCTGCCAGTGGGAGGGAATTCACGTTCCCGACGAAGTGGCGATCCTGTCGGGAGATACGGACGACCTGCTGTGCAGCATTGCATCCCCCCCGATCTCCAGCATTGAGCTGGATTGCGCAGGAATCGCCCAGGAGGCGTGCAGACTTCTTGAGAACCTGATGCGGGGAGAGACCGTTCCGCAAGAGTCGATTCGGGTCAGCCCTTTACGGGTCATTCCCCGGCATTCCACGGAAGTTCTGGCGGTTGCTGATCCGGTCATTGCCGATGTGATTCGGTTCATCCGGTCGCGCGCCTGTGAAGGGATTCGTGTCCCCGACATCCTGCGGGCATTTCCTGTGTCACGTCGATCACTGGAGCAACGGTTCCGGAAGACGTTGAACCGGTCTCTCTCTGAAGAGATTCGAAGAACACGCCTGGAACATGCCCGCAACATGCTGCTTGAGTCCAGAAAATCTGTCGCTGAAGTGGCGGAAGCCTGCAACTTCTCCAGCAGCAGTGAGCTGGCGCACGCGTTCCGGAAATATCTGGGCATTAAGCCGACATCGTTACGCGACCGCTCGTGAGAGTGCATGGTGCTTCTCAGGGACCGAGTCGCGCAGCTCGAACAACCGATCGTCGTGGTTTGCGATGCAATTGCCCGTGAATGTCAAATCGTCTGGCCCTCGACGCAGAGCACCAGCGCTGACCCTGCCGTTTCACCAACCACGACCTGCCCCCAATACTGGTAACACTTCCCTCGCGACGAATCTTCGCGGTTCAGAAGGCGGTCGATCGCGTTGCGCAATGCGTCAGTTTTTTTGCGCAATTGCGGTTGGTATTTGACGGCACGTGCTGACAAGAATAGCCCCGTTATTTCCTTCATCGTCCGTTTGAGGAGGTGTCCGCCGTGAGTCAGATCCAGACGTGTCGCGCGCGTTTTTCGGAAAGAGGAAGGCTGCGAAGTGTTCGAGTCGGTTTCACATTGATCGAACTGCTCGTGGTGATTGCGATTATCGCAGTCCTGATCGCACTGCTGCTGCCTGCGGTCCAACAGGCGCGTGAAGCGGCTCGTCGTTCGCAGTGCAAGAACAACCTGAAGCAGATGGGACTGGCCTTTCACAACTATCATGATGTGCACAACCGTCTTCCCGCCGGTTACGCCTTTGAATCGAAGAACAACGTGGCGATTTACGGCTGGCCGACCATGCTGCTTCCCTATGTGGACCAGGCCAATCTCTGTCAGCAGCTCTCCCCCGGAAATCCGGCACTGAAAGAACGCTACGTCGCCTCTGCACCCGAAGCGACCCGGACAATGCTGCAGACACCTCTCAGTGTCTTTCGTTGCCCGTCTGACACGACGCCGAATTTGAATAATCTGGCTCCGTTCACCGGGAATGCATCGACGAGCCACTATGAACTGGGAACTTCCAACTACGTCGCCTACGGGGGAGGTGTTCCGCAAGGTGGTTCCGCGCTGACACTGAACTCCACCGCGGATTCCCCGGGTGGCAATGACGCGCTCGGCAGTTTCTTTGGCACCTCCTATCTGAATCTGCGGGAGATCACAGACGGCACCTCCAATACGCTCTTTGTCAGCGAACGGGACGGCGGACCGGCAGCGGAATCGGGATGGACCTTTCAGGCGTCCGTCTGGCCCGGCATTGGCCGAAAGGACCAGCAGGTCGGTCCGTATAAAATCCTGACGCACGCCACGTTCCGGATCAACTTCGACTATTCCGTGACATCGACTTCGAATGTCGGAAAGGCAGTGAGCAGTCTGCATGAAGGGGGCGTTCATGCACTGCTGGGAGATGGGGCAGTGAGGTTCATTTCGGAGAACATCAACTACAGCCCCCTCTATCAGCGTCTTGCCATGCGTGCCGATGGCCTTCCCGTCGGCGAATTCTGAGTGATGTGTTCGAGCGAAGGCTCCTGCCGCATCGTGCGAGACGCTGTGCGGCAGGAGATTTTCCACTCAGCGAGCTGACGCTTTGGTTTGCGTCGTCCAAATGCTCCGCCGATTCCTGCCGAAGGCGAGTCCTTCCACTTCCAATTCACCTGATTGTCAACCAAGGTGTGACGCCCCATGCCTCGTCCGTTTTTCTTGAGTGCAACCTTGATCGCCCTCGGACTCATCGCCGGGTGCTCCCGCAATGCTGTCGGGACCGTGCACGGGACCGTCATTGTCGATGGTCAGCCGATGGGGGGCTTTGATGTCATTTTCCATTCGCAGGCCGATGGGACCTCGGTGATGGGGGCAGCCAAGGCCGAAGGTCGTTACGAGCTCTATCGGGGGAGAGGTGCCACCGACATTCCCTGTGGAGAATACCGTGTCACCTTGACTCCGAATTCGTTGATCGACGGGGTCCCGTTGCCCAAAGTGAAGCTCCCGGAGAATGTGACACAGCTTGAGCAGGCAACGATCGTCAAGACGATTGCACCCGGCCCGAACGTCATCGATATCGAGGTCAGTTCCCAATAGGCCGGCTGCAGATGATGGGGTGATCGAAAGACGGATCCCTTTCCGGAATCGCATCGGAGCTGGCCAATCCTCCTCCCCAGGTACGGCGAATCGACGGGCGCCGTCGAGCTTCTTGCGCCACTTCATAAGACTTTTGCGCGATTTATGATTGCGAGTTCGCCGCGTGGGCGAAATAGTAATTGTGTCAGGCCAAAATTTCCGGGCAGCGAGTGTCGATGATGTCGACAGCTGACCCGCCGGAAATTGGCCTATGCCCTGAGGAAGCGTCCTTGAAGTCCGCCGCCACTGCCCCTGTTGAAAATATCCCGTTCAGGAATTCTCCCGCAAAAGCGACCCGCCCGGTGGTGGTTGTGGGAGCAGGGGTGATCGGGTCAGCCTGTGCCCACTATCTTGCGAACCGGGGAGTCTCCGTGCTTCTGCTGGATCAGGGGACGTTCGCGGGAGCCTGTTCGCACGGAAATTGTGGCTATGTTTCGCCGAGCCATATTCTGCCGCTCTGCAAACCAGGGGCAATCAGTTCGTCGCTGAAAACATTGTTTCAGCGGAACTCCCCGTTCAAAATCCGGGCGAGATTTGACTACCACCTCTGGAGCTGGTTTCTCCGGTTCGCGCTGCGGTGTAACCAGAAGGACATGATTCAGGCAGGACACGCCCGACATGCCTTGCTCGCTTCCTCCCGACAGCTCTACGACGAACTGTTCGCCGCCAAGTTGCTTGGCGACTGTGACTGGGAGACCCGCGGGTTGCTGTTTGTGCATCAGGATCCCCATCACTTTGAAGAGTTCGCCAAAGTGGATGAACTGCTTCGCAAGGAATACGGACAGGGAGCCACTCGGCTGGATGCGGAAGCCTTGCTGAAGCTGGAGCCGGCACTCAAACCAGTTGTGGCCGGTGCCTGGCTTTACGACTGCGATGCACATCTGCGTCCGGACATGCTGATGGAATCGTGGCGGCAGCGGCTGCTCGCACAGGGAATCGCCCTGCGGGAAAACTGTGAAGTGACAGGCTTGATCCGGAATGACCGGGGGCTGCAGGCGCTGCAGACCAGTCAGGGAAAGATCGACGTTGATCAGGTCGTCTTCGCCACCGGAGCCTGGTCCCGCCTGCTGCAGAAAGACCTGAAAGCTCCCGTACCGATTGAACCGGGGAAGGGCTATTCGATCACCATGCATCGCCCGGAAGGCTGCCCGAACTATCCGATGATTCTGGAGGACCATCGGGTCGCCATCACGCCCAGTGCAACCGCCTATCGGTTAGGTTCGACGATGGAATTCGCCGGTTTTGACAAGACACTTCGGGATGACCGGTTGAAACTGCTGACCGATGCGGCCCGGATGTACCTGCACACGCCCTTGTCAGAGCCGATCGTCGAGAAGTGGTACGGCTGGCGTCCGATGAGCTGCGATGGCGTACCGATCATTGGGCGGATTCCACGCCTGAACAACGTCTGGATGGCAGCGGGGCACAGCATGCTCGGGTTGTCGATGGCAACGGCGACCGGCAAGCTGGTCGCGGAAATGTTGACGGGAGCGACACCTCATCTCGACCCGCATCCGTACCGGATCGAGCGTTTCTGACGATCACCGGAACGCATCGCCACCCTTCGGTTCCGTAGTCTGAAAGTCCCTTTCTAATGCGTTGCGGATGCAGGCAGAAGCCCTGTTTTTGCAGGACTTCTGCTTTTCTCACACTGCCACTTTGCGTTGCTGAAAGTACGAAAACGCGGATTCCTTAGGGGAATTCTGGGGGGAGCATTCGACGCGGAGTCGCGTGCATTCCTTTCTTAGAACGTGTTTTGAAATTGCGATGAATTGAAAAAACGGCTACGGCTCCCTTGGGAACATCTTGGCAATCCCAGGAAGGAGCCGCAGCCGTGTTGAGGACGAAGTATTCCAGCAATCTCTCGGATGAGCAATGGCAACTGATCCGGAAATACCTTCCCCAACCTTCCCGTCGGGGGCGTCCTCCCATCGATCGGCGGTGGGTTTTGGATGCCATCTGGTACGTGGTCAGAACCGGTTGCCAATGGAGATTGCTCCCTGGCGATTTTCCCAACTGGAGTACGGTCTATGGCATTTACCGACCATGGGTTCGCAGTGGTCTCTGGGAACAAATTCACCGGCACCTGAGGGAACAGCTCCGCCGGGCTTGGGGAAAGAAAAAACGTCCCAGCGTGGCGATTCTGGACAGTCAGTCCGTGCGGACCGCAGCAGGGGGATTCGAGCGGGGATACGATGGGGCCAAGCAAATCACAGGTCGCAAGCGGCACATTGCCGTCGACACGCTGGGCCTGATCGTGGCCTTGGTCGTGCACGGAGCGTACTGGCAGGATCACGACGGAGCCTGCTTTCTGTTGATGAAGTTGAGGCAGGTCTGTCCCAGATTGAAGGTTTTATTTGCCGACTCAGCCTATGGGCGTAAGGAACTGCCAATGTGGGTTCGGCAGACATTCGGTTGGGTCTTGCAGGTTGTCCTCAGGCCAGTTGGGCAAAAGACGTTCGTGGTCTTGCCGAAAAGGTGGGTTGTGGAGCGGACCTTCGCCTGGCTGGCCCGCTATCGACGACACTCCCGAGACTACGAACGAACACCCGAGTCGAGTGAAACGGTGACCGACATCGCCATGGTCAACCTGATGAGCAAACGCCTCACTCGGCTTCAAAACTGATTTTTCAAACACGTTCTCAGAGACTTCCAGGAACTCGATCACACCCGGTAGGTCGTCTTCAGGTACGCCCGCAGGAGCAGGAAGGTGAGGAGTTGCTCCTGCGTGAACTTGTGAGGACTCTTCAGGTGCGAATACGAAGCCATGTACTTGCGTCCGATCCGCATCGACAGGGTCGCGACTTCCAGCTGAATGTTCGTCCGTGATGCCTGGCTCATGCCATGCGTTGTAGCGCCAGCGAATCGCCGATTCAAGAGATGTTTTCAACAGGGCAATCGGCAGTCTCTTTCCCCAATGGAATCCCCAGAAATCGTTGCAGCGACAACGAATCTTCACATCGCCAGGCGATGCCCCGCTGCGAGTCGATCCCTTCGAAGTCCCCACCAGCAGCATAAGGACATACCCAGCGGAATCGACAGCCGGCCAGTCCGGGCGCAATAGGGCCCGCAGAGGTCTTCGAGAATCTTGTTGAACCCCGCCTGGGCGAGCGCCTGATTGAGCTGGTCGTCAAAGACATGCCCCGGCCCTTTGGAAAGACTCGCTGTCGGAGTCCAGAACTCCTTTTGCCGCGACTCTTCCCGCTTCCCCAACGCCATCCCGGTTCCTCCGCCACAAGTTCAAACCACAACCGCCCGCAGTCGATCAGAGGTGTCATGCACAGGAGAGAAATTCAACGGGCTGCTAGTGCAGACACCTGGCCAATCAGAAGTCCTCACAATCCGTTAAGACAGGTTCTTGACGATTTAAATTGACACTAAGTCCGCTGATTCAGCAGGAATTTCCGGACAGAGTATTGTCATTCCTGCAGAAAATGTGCTTGACAACGAGTACAAAAGTGTCGAAAACAATACCGAGTGAGTCGTGTTTTCCTGGTGCTTGATTCCTGCAATACATGTGATATGACTTGTGCGTTGCAGGTAAGCGTTCACGGGCATTTCATTCTGTACGTCCTTCCCCATCACCTCAGGCGGCTGGGTTTGTGGGCAGTGGACAAACTCGGCTAGGCTGAAGTGGAATGTCTGCCGCCCGGGTTCAAGTGGACAGTCAGTTTTCTCGCTGGTTGAAGATCCCCACGCCTTTCCCTCCGGGCCGGAAAGGGCAGGTGTGGTTTATACGGGCACGTGTCTTTCAGTTCCCGGAATTCTCCGAATTCTTTCTTCAGAAAAGAAATCGCACCTATGGATGGTCTTCGTCGCATTCAACCTGTTCGCCGACGTGGGTTTACACTGATTGAGCTGCTGGTCGTGATTGCGATTATTGCAGTTTTGATTGCATTGCTTTTGCCCGCTGTGCAGCAGGCGCGAGAAGCCGCCCGCAGAAGCCAGTGCAAGAATAATCTGAAGCAGATTGGTCTGGCGCTCCATAATTATCACGAAGTCCACAACACGCTCCCGTCCGGATGGATCGACGATCCGATCCTGAATCTGGTAGATGCCAGTCCGAGATTCCCTTCCAGGTACGGATGGCCGACGGCCATTCTCCCGATGATGGAACAGACGAGCATTTATAATCTGCTGCAGCCACAGGCGGACATGATTTTAGCATTGCAAAACCCTACCAAGCGCGCCGCGATGCAGCAGCCACTGCGGGCCTTCCGCTGTCCCTCTGATATCGGGCCCGAACTGAACGACGTACGGGTCATGGATGACAATATCACCACCCATCAGGTCGCCACTTCAAATTATGTGGGGAACTTTACTTCCGGCGCTGTCGGAACGGGGAACATCGCCCCTTCGTTGCGACGTCCCGGAAACGGCTTCTTCTACTGGAACAGTTCGATCAGCTTCCGCAACGTGACCGACGGACTCTCCAACACGATCCTTCTGAGCGAGCGCGGGTACGATATCGCTGGCGTTCAATGTGCGGCAGGGGTGATCTACGGGACCCGCAGCACGGCCATCGGCAATACCAACCGCTTTCAGAGTGTCGTATTCCAGGGAAAGGGGATGATCAACTCTCCGGATGCCAGTAACTCGACCATGAACAACAGTTGCATGATGGGAGTTTCCAGTCTGCACGAAGGGGGAGTGCATGTCGCGCTGGCCGACGGCAGCGTCCGATTTCTGAGCGAGAACATCGATCAGAAGCCGGATGTCAATTATGCGCTCACCGTGCTCGACAGTGTGTACGAGTATCTCCTGAGTCGGGAAGACGGGATTGTCATTGGCGAGTTCTAATGCTGGTCCAGTCTGCGCTCCCAGTGATTGCGAACGACCACCGTTTCGAGTGACGGGAGTCGGCCGATCGATCGTCCGCAGCCTGTGATCCCGGATGGACGGCAACTCTGACTCGAGCGCTGAGCTGTTTCAAAACATGCCGTCGAGGAATCCAACCTCTGGTTCCCTGTCTGAATTTTCCTCTGGGTTGTTTCAAGCAAGGTTGCGAGTCATGAGTGATCGGAATCGTGGCCGCCTGCTGCGGTTAGTGGCGATTGCAGTTCTCATCAGCAGTGGATGCCGGAGGGATGATGTCGAGCTAGGCGATGTGACCGGTCGGGTGACGCTCGATGGCAAGCCGGTTCCGAATGCCTACATTACATTTACTCCGGATGGCGCGGGCCGCCCGTCCACCTGCCGATCGGACGAAGAGGGACGGTATGTGTTGCGGTTCAGCACCGCGCGCAGCGGCGCTTTGGTCGGGACACATCAGGTGCGGGTCTCAACAGCCGACATTACCGCCGATGACAAGGCAATCGCTGAAATCATCCCGGCACGCTATCACCGGCAGGGGTCCATTCCGGTCACGATCGAAGCGGGGAGAAATGAGATCAATCTGGAACTCGTCACGCTCCCTAGCGATGCGAAGCCGAAACAGAAGCCCAAGTAGCCGCTGAGAGATCCGGGTCCCGGCTTCTCACTGTCCCGCAGCGCGAGGCGATTGCATGTCAGGTTTCAGGCGATGGATTTTCATCGGTGCTCTCGGTTCCGTCATTCATCCTGGCCTGCAGGGGAGTCTGTCAGCAGCGGACGACCGCCCCAATATCGTCGTGATTTTGACCGACGATATGGGATACGCAGATGTCGGAATTCAGGGTGCGATCGCCGACGTGCGAACTCCTCATCTGGATGAATTGGCCCGTGGGGGAGTTCGCTGCACTGCGGGATACGTTTCCGCTCCTCAGTGCTCCCCATCCCGAGCAGGTATTTTAACGGGTGTCTACCAGCAGCGCTTCGGAATCGACAGCAATAGCGAGATGCCCCTCCCCGGTGAAGCTGTCACGCTGGCGGAACGGTTACGACCGGCGGGCTATGCCTGTGGCATGGTCGGCAAGTGGCATCTCGATCCCAACAGAAACTCTGTCCATTGGGCTCAACAGCAGGGGCTGAATGTGGCAGGAACAACTCCAGTAAAGCTCCCGGAGCATCTGCTGGAGCCTTACCAGCCTGCAGCCCAGGGATTCGACCAGTTTTTTAATGGGCATCTGCGGCGCTACCATGCCAACTTTGATCTTCAAGGCCGAACGTTGGCTCCGGAAGGAAAGGTGTTGATTGACCCGCGATTCCGGATTGATGTGCAGACGGAAGCGGCCGAAGCCTTTATTCGCCGCAATCACGAGCACCCTTTCTTTCTCTACGTCGGATATTTCGCTCCACATGTTCCCTTGGAAGCACCGCAGCCGTATCTCGATCGCTTCCCGGAGTATCAAGCGGTCCGTCGACGGTACGCTCTGGCAATGATTTCGGCCATCGACGACGGAGTCGGGAAAATTCAAGCCGCACTCCGCACGCATCAGATTGGTGAAAAAACGCTGGTTGTCTTTCTCAGCGACAATGGTGCACCATTGCACGGGAAACAGGACGAGCCGATTGAAGACTCGACAGGCCTGTGGGACGGCTCGGAAAACCTGCCCTGGATCGGCGAGAAAGGGATGCTCAGCGAAGGGGGGATTCGCGTCCCCTTTATCTGGAGCTGGCCGGGGACTCTGCCGGCGGGCCGGGTCGAACAGCGGCCCGTCAGTTCGCTCGATATTGCCGCCACTGCAATCGCTCTGGCGAAATTGCCGAGTGCGCCCGAACTCGATGGGGTCAATCTCATCTCTTACCTGACCGGCGAGAACACAGGCGAGCCACACGAACATCTGTACTGGCGATTCTTCACCCAGTCCGCCATCCGCTCGGGCAAATGGAAGTACATTCAAGTTGGAACAGCAGCTGAATATCTCTTCGACCTCTCCGAAGACCATGCCGAGCAGGCCAACCGCATTGCCGAAGCGCCTCATGTGGCGGCCGACCTGAAAAGGCGTTTGCAGGAATGGTCAGAGACGCTTTTGCCACCGGGGCTTCCCACCACACCGCCGCGCCCTGTGGAACAGGAATGGTACCGGCAATACTTCGGATTGCCGGAGCGGATTCAACAGCGGCAGCAGCTCCCGCAATGAAAACCATTAACACCTTATTAGGGCATTTTTTTTGATCGACCCGTTCTTGTCACGCGGAACTGAGCAGTTCATCCCACGAAACGCTTGCTGCGCGGACACTGGAAAGAGCAACCTGCTCTCGCAGATGGTCGATGAATTGATGATCGCCTGGGCGTCAGCTGCCAAAGGGATCGACAAATCGATCGGCGTTCGTTCATTCTCTCGCCGGGGTTCCGTCGGCAGGCGTCCTCGACAGAGCCGAGTGTCGCAGCCGTTTGGTTGTCGACCGCTTCCTGCTCTGCGCACTGAGGGACAACGCTGATGAGTCGGGACATATGCTGCACGTTTACTCATCAGGCCAACCTGCTGTTGTCCGTCTGCAGCCGTCGACAATCGAGACCGGCCCTTCCAGAATGTGGATGCCCGTTTCCTTCACCTCTTTGGCAGAACAACAGGTTATGAGAATACGCGTTTTGCTCACTGCATTTCTGTTTTTTCTACAGGCCCGAGGGGTAGAAGCGACCCCTCCCAACGTCCTGCTGATTCTGGCGGACGACCTCGGCATCAATGATCTAGGCTGTTACGGACGCACAGAACATCAGACGCCCCATCTCGACCAGCTTGCCGCTTCAGGCGTTCGATTCAACAGCGCCTATTGCGGGCTCTCAATCTGTTCGGCCTCGCGCGCCGCTTTGATGACTGGCAAATCTCCCGCCCGTCTCAACCTCACGACTTATCTGCCGGGAAGGCCGGATGCTCACACGCAAAAGCTGTTGCAGGTCGTCATCCGACAGCAACTCCCGCTGGAAGAAATCACCCTTGCGGAGCGGTTTGAACAGCTGGGTTATGCAACCGGGCTGTTCGGCAAATGGCACCTCGGGAATGCCCCCTTCACTCCCGAACGGCAGGGATTCGGGACGGTGCTGCAGACCGGAGGAGATTCCGTCCCCTCAGCAACGGAAGGGGGCAAAAATGAATATGCCATCACGCGAGCAGCGATCGAGTTCATGGAACGGCACCCTCGCCGGCCGTTCTTCTGTTATGTGGCCCACCATACTCCGCATATTCGTCTGGCAGCCCGCGCGGAACTGATCGAGAAATACCAGGGAGCTTTCAATCCCGTCTATGCTGCAATGCTGGAAACTCTGGACGACACGGTCGGGATGCTGCTGCAGTCGTTGAAAGAGCAACAGTTGCTCGACAAGACAATTGTCATCTTCATGTCGGACAACGGGGGCCTGCATGTTTTTGAAGGGAAGGATCTGCCGACGCACAATTCTCCCTACCGGGCGGGTAAGGGATACCTCTACGAAGGGGGACTGCGCGTTCCCTGCATCTTCAGCTGGCCCGGTCGATTTGCTCCGGCGGTGGTCGAGACGCCGATCGTGAATCAGGATCTGACCGCCACCCTCATGGAACTTTGCGGAGGAATTGTCTCCGAAGAATTGGACGGCATCAGCATCGCCCCGCTCCTGTTAAAAGGAATCGAGCCTGCTCCTCGACAGTTTCCCTTTCACTTTCCCCACTACACCAATCAGGGGAGTCGACCGGCTGGGGCCCTGCGAGACGGCCACTGGAAACTGATTGAATACTACGACGACAACTCGCTGGAACTTTATGACCTCTCGCAGGATCCTGGGGAGCGGAAGAATCTCGCGGGAGAGCAGCCTGCCCGTGCAGAGTCGCTGCATCAGCAATTCGTGAGCTGGCGGACCTCGGTTGGGGCTCATCTGAACGCTCCGAACCCCGCGTATGAGCCTGCCGCCGGCCGGAAGATCTATCATGACTTCAACAGCTCACTCTTCACTCCGCCGGTCGACGCGCAGCAGGGAATTCGGCAGCAGCAGGCGTGGAGGCAGTTGATGAACGCAGCGATTCGTCCCGGGACGGGACAATCGCAGTCAGGGGAACGATGACCCAGTGCGAGGTGGGGTAGTTTTTTCAAGCCGGCGGCGGAATTTCTTGACCAGCCCACTGCGGATCTGTCACCATGGATTCCCTCCGCTGCTTTCCTCCTCCTCGCCCTCCTATGAGTTGTACTGATGCAGAACCGGCTGTCCCTGCGACAACTCCTCTTCGGAATTGGATTCTGCGTGGCGCTCCCGATGTCTGGTCAGGCATCGAATGGCTCGCCCGAGGCGAAGACAGCGGCGGCGGAAGAGCAGTTCTTCGAACAGCATGTGCGTCCAATTCTGGCAGCGCGCTGCCTGGGATGTCATGGGGCACAGAAACAGGAAGGGGGAATTCGTCTCGACTCGCGTGAAGCGGTCTTTCGCCCACGTGAAGACGATCCGGTCGTCATGCCGGGGAGCCCGCAAAAAAGTCGTCTGTGGGAAGTGATTCGCTATTCCGACGACGATATTCAGATGCCCCCCAGCGGCAAGATGCCTGAAAACGAGATCGCGACGCTCACGACTTGGATCGAGCATGGAGCCCCTTTTCCGTTGTCAGTCGAACCGACGGAACATGGGCTCGAATACTTTGCTTCGCCCAAAGGTCTTGAAGAGGCTCGCTCCACCTTCTGGGCATTGCAACCGTTAAACAAGTCCGCTCCTCCGGCTGTCTCCGATGAAGCTTGGGTTCGGACGCCTCTTGACCGCTACATCCTCGCGAGTCTCGATGAAGCGGGGCTCACTCCGAATCCGCCAGCGGATCGAGCGACCTGGCTCCGGCGCGTGACCTACGACCTGGTTGGTCTGCCGCCGACAGCAGAAGAATTCGCTGCTTTTGAACAGGATCTTTCCCCGCAAGCTGAGTCCCGCGTGATCGAGCGCCTGTTGTCTTCTCCCCGTTACGGCGAACGCTGGGGGCGACACTGGCTGGATGTGGCGCGCTATGCCGACACCAAAGGCTATGTTTTCACCGACGATCCGAATTATCACTTTGCGTTCACCTACCGCGATTATGTGATTCGGGCGTTCAACGAGGATCTCCCTTTCGATCGTTTTATTCTCGAGCAGCTGGCTGCCGATCAGCTCGAGAGAACCGACGACCGCTCCCTCGCTGCGATGGGCTTTCTGACGCTCGGTCGTCGATTCAGCAACAAGAAAGAAGACATCATCGATGACCGGATCGATGTGGTGACGCGCGGGTTGCTCGGACTCACCGTCGCCTGTGCCCGCTGCCACGATCACAAATACGATCCCATTCCGACCGCAGACTATTATTCCCTGTTTGGCGTGTTCGAAAACTCGGTCGAGCCCGCGGAACCGCCGATCATCGCACAGCCGGAAGAGTCGGAGACGGTGACGAAGTATGAGGCCGAACTCGCCCGACTCCGGGCGAAAATTCCTGAAGCTGAGCAACGGGAACTGGTAAGGCTGCACAATATTCTGCGAAAGCAGACCCCCGACTATCTGGTCGGTCTGGTCAGGCTGAAGGGGAAAGATCTGTCGTCGCTGAAGAAAGGGTCCGCTGAACTGGGGGATCTGGCACCACTGGTCCTGAAAGCCTGGCAGCGTTTTTTGACGCAGGCAGAAGGCTCAGGCGACGAAGTTTTTGCGCCCTGGCATGCCCTGGCCGAACTCAATGCCGACGAATTCACAGCCCGTGCCCCGGAAGTGCTTGAGCAGTTCGTGGGGACACCCGCTGCGCGCTCCGGTCATCCGCTGGTCACCGCGGCACTGCGGGCCGATCCCCCTTCCAGCATGGAGGAGGTGGCGCGGGTTTACGGTCGGCTGCTGATGGAACATGGAGGCACCACGCAGGAAGGCAATTCCTCTTCAAACGCCAGCACCGCAAAGTCTTCTTCTTCGGACTCGAAAACTCTCCCCTCCGCTGATCCCGCCAGCCCCGCGCACGCACTCTGGCAGGTGCTGAACTCCGAGGGGAGCCCTGTGCTGCTGACTCTGGAAGAAGGTCGTCCTCTCTTTGACCGACAATCGAATTCCAAGATCGCCAAAGTGACAAAAGCAGCGGCGGCGTATCAGTTCTCTGCCGAGGGGAGCCCGATCCGGGCAATGGTCCTGAACGACACACCCGAACCCAGGCCAACGAAGATCCTGCAACGTGGCAATCCGGGTCGTCCGGGGGCTGAAGTTCCCAGACAGTTTCTGCAGGCGCTGCAGTCGGGCGAGCATCGACCATTCACGCGGGGGAGTGGACGTCTGGAGCTGGCACAGGCGATTATTCACCCGGCAAATCCCCTGACTGCACGCGTGATTGTCAATCGGGTCTGGATGCACCATTTCGGACGGGGACTGGTCTCCACCCCCAGCGACTTCGGTTCGCGTGGCGAACCCCCGAGCCATCCTGCATTGCTGGATGATCTGGCGCGGCGATTTCAGGAGCAGGGTTGGTCCATCAAGTCTCTTCATCGTGAGATCCTGTTATCCGCCGCCTTCCGGCAGTCGAGTGCACACCGTGAGACCGCATTTCAGATCGACCCGGAAAACAAACTCCTCTGGAGGATGAATCGCCGCCGTCTGGAGTTCGAGCCGTATCGGGACTCATTGCTGGCGGTGGCTGGCCAGTTGGATTTCACTTCAGGAGGTCGGGCCGTCGATCTGTTCCAGGAGCCGTTTCCACATCGTCGCACGATCTATGGAAGGATTGACCGACAGGACCTTCCGGGGACGTTGCGAACATTCGATTTCACCAATCCCGACGCCACCACCGCCCAGCGTCCTCAGACCATGTCCCCACAGCAGGCCCTGTTCGGCATGAATTCTCCATTTGTGGCGGAACAGGCCCGCGCATTGGCCAGGCGCGAGGAGGTGACGCAGGCCGTTGAGCCCGCGCAGCAGGTCGAAAGTCTGTACCGACTCGTATTTGGTCGCACTCCCGAGCCCACTGAAAAGGAACTCGGCCTCTCGTTTCTCGTGGCTCCCGCAGCGTCGGAGCAGGAAGTTCCCCACCCACAACTGAGTCGGCTCGAGCAGTATGCACAGGCCTTGTTGCTCACCAACGAGTTCACATTCGTCGATTGACAGGGCCGATCACTCAACGTCCACGGGAATTCAGACATGTCGATTCCTTCTCACACTCCCGCTTCCATCCCATTGAACCGGCGCGAGATGTTGTGTCGATCCGGTCTCGGACTGGGGGCACTCGGGCTGGCCGGATTGCTTTCCACTCCGATTCAGGCCGCAACCAGCCAGAATCCGATGCAGCCGCGCGTGCCGCATTTCACGCCGCGGGCCAAGCATGTGATTCACTTTTTCCTCAATGGTGGCCCTTCGCATCTCGACACCTTTGACCCCAAACCGGCACTCGAAAAATATGCCGGCAAAGAACTGCCCGACGGAAGTACCCTTCGGACCGAGCGAAAAACCGGCGCTGCGTTTCCCTCTCCGTTTCGTTTCCAGCAGTATGGTCAAAGCGGCATTCCGGTCAGCGAGTTGTTTTCTAAGACCGCCCAGTGTGTCGATGACATCTGTGTCATCCGTTCGATGCATGCGAATGTGCCGAACCACGAGCCTTCGCTGATGTTGATGAACTGCGGCGATGGGACATTGCTGCGTCCCAGCATGGGCGCGTGGATTACTTACGGACTGGGAAACGAGAATCAAAACCTCCCCGGCTTTATCGCCATGTGTCCTGGAGGCTATCCGATCAAAGGTGCCGAGAACTGGCAGTCCGCATTTCTCCCCGGCGCGTTTCAGGGAACCTACGTCGACTCCCGGCATACGGACATCGACAGATTGATCCAGAACATTCGTAATACCACGTTGGACCGGGAGCAGCAGCGTCAGCAGCTTGATCTCGTGCAGGCTCTGAACCGCCAGCACGCGGAACAGCGACAGAACGATCCGGTCCTCGAATCACGGATTCATGCACTGGAACTCGCTTATCGTATGCAGATGGAGGCAACCGACGCCTTCGACATCCAGTCTGAACCGGCTCACATCCACGAGCTCTATGGAAGTGGAGTCCATGCGCGGCAAACACTGGTGGCCCGCAGGCTGATCGAGCGGGGAGTCCGCTACGTGCAGCTCTGGCACGGTCAGGGGCAGCCCTGGGATAACCATGATGATCTGGAGACCCTGCACCGCAAGCTCGCCAAGGAATGCGATCAGGCAATGGCGGCGCTTCTCATCGATCTGAAACAGCGGGGGCTTCTCGATGAAACACTTGTCATCTGGGGGGGAGAATTTGGAAGGACCCCCACCGTCGAACTCCCGCAGCCAGGCTCCAATCAGGGGAAGATTAACGGTCGCGACCACAATCACTACGGATTCACCATGTGGCTTGCCGGTGGGGGAGCCAAAGGAGGAACGGTGTATGGCGCGACCGATGAGTTCGGATTTCAGGCAGTCGAGAACAAGGTGCATGTTCACGATCTGCATGCGACCATTTTGCACCTGCTGGGGTTCGACCACCAGCGGTTGACCTATCGCTATGCCGGTCGTGATTTCCGTCTGACCGACGTTCACGGCTCTGTCGTTCCGGGGCTGATCGCCTGACAGCCCGGACTGTCCCGGCTCGATTTCTTTTGCCTTGCGAGCAATCCGACCCCGAGAGCTGCGTTCACCTTCCCTTGATGCTGACGGAAGGTGAACGCCCTCTCCGAGACGATGATCACGGAGTGATTGCCAACCGAAACGGGGAGGCCGGGAGGTTCTTTCGGTTGACGAGGTTCAGGGGCGGCTGGGGATTGGGGAGCCAGCCATAGCGGACCGATCGAGGATCACTTACGGCCGGGGAGAAGACTCGCAGGGTGGTTCCTTCACACTCGGCCTGTGCCGGATGAAAGATCTCATCGTCGCCCGCCAGTTCGAATCCAGTGAGCGGTTCACCGTTGCTTGAGCACAGCCCCTCGGCGTGCTCGAAGTGAATGCGGCAGCTCTGTCCTTCTTTCGTTACGGCAGTCACCAGCGGACCGGAATCGAGTTGCTGCTGGCCATATGTTCGGCTCAACGCCAGCAGTGCCAGCCGCTCACCGACCGGTTGCTTTCGACGAGGATGCACATCGGTCGGGTGTCCCAGATCCATTGTGGTCACCATTCCCGAGTGTGGAATCTGCTCGAGCAGTCGGCGCTGCTGGTCACGGAATTCCGGCCAGTCAGGCCGCTCGATTCCCGGCAGTTGCACATAGTAAAAGGGAAGCTGCGGCTGGTTCCATGCCTTGCGCCAACTCTCGACGAGCAGCGGAAACAGGTCCGCATGCTGTTGGACCCGGGCAGGGGAGGTCGCATTGGACTCTCCCTGATACCACAGGATTCCCCGAATTGGAAAGGGAACCAGAGGCGCGACACCGGCCTCCCAGAGGAAGCCGGGCTGGTAGCAGTGATACGGCCCGATGTCGCTGCCAGGAAGCGGCTCTCCATTCGCGAGCGCACCGCTGAAATTCACCTTCGCCCTCGTCTGGCACCAAGCGTCGCCGGCAGGGTTGGTTAGCCAGCTTCCCTGCACCAGCGATCGGACCGCAGGACTGCCCTCCAATGCCGTACGGGGGACCCAGGCCTCGGTCGGCGTCCCCCCAATCGACACATCGATGATACCGATGGGGCGCTGCAGGTCCCGCTGCAACCGACTGGCGAAGGCCCACGCAACAGCAGAAAATTGATCGACCTCCGCAGCGGCAGCACGTGTCCAATGGCCTGAGAAGTAATGATCCGGATTCAGCTTTGAAAGCATCCGAGAGGAATAAACGATATTCGCGCTCCCCGGCCCTTTGCGCTCGAGCAAGCGGATCTCGGAAGTCGCCGCAAGCAGGAGCAATTGCTGTCGCTCGGCGGTGAGGCGGACCGGCCAGTCCATGTTCGACTGCCCGGCAGCCAGCCACACATCCCCGACCAGAATGTCGTTCAGCACGAGCCTCGAGTCGGTCTGGCCACCTGCTGCACTCACCGTCAATGTGCCGGGTGAATTCGAAACTGGCAGAGGATCGAGTGTTGTGGACCATTTCCCCTGCGCGTCGGATTGAACCTGCTTTTTCTGTGTTCCGAAACAAACTTCAATCTGCTGACCGGGCGACGCGATGCCCCAGACCGGAATGGGGGCTCCGGACTGCAAGACCATCTGGTCGGAAAATGCGGGCGAGAGACGCAGCGAGGTAGCGGGACGGGAGTTCGTCCCCCGCAGCCAGTCGAGGGAAAAGCGGGCAAATGCCAACTGTTCGACAGCATGCGCAGCGCCGCATTCGTAGAGCAGTCCAAGGTCTCCATTTTTCAGGACGGTCAGGCACGAGTAAGAGCAGAACCGCGGATCAATCAAACGCCCATCCGACCAGGTTTTGCCATCGTCATCACTCACACGCACGGTCAGTCCGATGCGCCGGGTTGAGGAATTCGGGTTGGAGAAAATCAAAGCGCCAGAAGGATGCCGGATCAGACTGGCCATACAGGTCGGGTCGGGGAGATCAAACCACGGACTCGACCACTTCCCTTCTGCCAGTGAACCTTTCCACTGATACCGTGCCCAAAGTCGCTGTCCGCTTCGACGCTCATTCCGCATGGTCAACAGCAGCGATCCATCGGAAAGCTCGGCGACCTGCGATTCAGAGCTGGGGGGTGCCTCGGGGACCGCGGGGGCGGTCACGTGCCAGGTTTCACCATGATCACCGCTCCAGATCAGACACGAGTGAGGAACATTCTGCTCATCTTTGAACTGGGCGGCGAACACGAGTGTTCCGTCACGCAATTGAATTCCCGATCCCGGCCCCTGAATGAAGATCTTCCATGCCTTCTGCTTCGTCGTCTTTGTGATGCTGACGGGCTTCGACCAGGTTTTCCCGTCATCGCGACTGCGAACCATGACAAGCTGCGCTGTCTCATGTGCCTCCAGCCCCGCACCGGACCTTGCCCATCCGAGATCCCCATGGGCCCAGGCGGCCGCGACAAAAACATCACCCGTTTCCAGGTCAGCGAGAATGGCAGGGTCTCCCACCCCATTCCCTGCGGAATCCGGCGAGTTCTTGTCGTAATCAATAATGGTCTGCATCCGCTCCCACGTTGTCCCCCCATCGGTACTCCGCATCAGTCCAACATCGATATTGGCAGGCAGGTCGCGGGTTGAATCGTGGCGGATATCGAAGACGGACAGCAATGTCCCCTCGCGCGTGGTGGTGATTCCCGGAATGCGATAGGTATGCACTCCCTCGTCCCCCTGCTTGCGCACGACTGTCCGAAAGACCTGTGGATCGCGCAGAGGAGAGGCGAGCTGTTCCGAGGCGGGAAGCTCGGTTAAGGCCCCCCAACGACTGTGCAGATTGCGGCTGACACGTAGAAATTCTTCGCGGCTCAGTGCCTGCGGGTAGACCTGCAATTCGGCGATATCCGCTGTCAGACGATTTTCCTGCCGGACGTCGGCCCCCAGAATCAGGCCGGCCAAGGGAGCCGATCCCGAGCAGGAACCGGTCGCGATCTCATTCGCGCCCGCCCAGTGGGTGAGGGCGGTTGATCCATCTGCCTGCGGCTGAAAGACGAATCCGTGGATCTGCCAGACTCCAGGAACTGCTGGAAGAGTCACAACATCCTTCTTCGCTGCATTCGTGAGAGGAGAAGGCTGACAACCCATTTCCCACTTTCCTTGCCTCACGCGGGCCCGGGTCATCCCCGAATGAGTCGCCCCATCGAAGAGAAATCCGTCGCTCTCCCCCTTGAGCCTCAGGAGAACAACCACCGTCCGGTCTCCCTCAAGCGTTCCCCACTTGCCTGCGGAGGCCCCCAAAACAGAAGTCCCGTCCAGCTGCAGAATCCGGACGGGACCGTTCGGGGTCTCGACAGACAATGTCTGGGGATTTCCTTTGAGGCATTGGAGTCCCTGCTGCGGGTTTCCCTCTCCGACTGACTGATCCTCCCAGTCGGCTATCATGATGCCGGGAGCGGGGAATCCGGTTCCTCCCCGATACCACGCCGACATGGGAGGAAACGTGAGTTCCTCCGCAGGAGCAGCGCTGGCTCCCCAAGCTGACACGAGAAGGCCCCATGTGACAAATCTCAGGACTGCCTGCAACATCATTACCCCCGAAGCAAAAGTTGTGACACAACAGTCATTGCTGATCAGCAGCTGTGATCCACACAGCGCAACGTGATAGAGGACTGCTCTTTACAGGTGAATCGCTGTCCTTCCCGATGCGGGGACGGTGCGTCGACCTCCGTCTGTTTTGTAACAATATCAGCTAATTCGTCAAAATGACAGTTGCAAGTGTCACAATTGTCGTTTATTGTCATATTCCATGAGCTCACACATCTCCTCCGAGCCCCGTGCCCAACAGATCGCCCGCCAGATCGAAGAAGATTTGCGCGGCCGCAATCTCGCGGTCGGCGCACCGTACCTGGGGACTGACCAGGTGGCTCAGATGTTCGGGATTCACCTGAGAACCGCCCATCGTGCGCTGAACGTTCTCGCAGAACGAAACCTTTTGATTCGCAAGCGGGGTGCGGGAACGTTTGTGGGGCCGGCACTGGAGGCGGAAGCGGTCTCCCCCGGAGTCGTTCACGTTCTGATTTCCGCATCACGTGCCAAGCGGGGAATCAACGAGTCCGCATTGCTGGCCGCCCTGCGGGAACATCTTCCCGGTGTCGGCGTGCAGATCAATCTTCTTCCGGGAAGTGGTGCCGAAGTGGACGCCGCCAGTGCTCTGGGGGTTTCGCTTGCGGCCGGTGTCGCCAAGGGAGTGGTGTTGATCGGTTGTGACCGTCCCGTTCAGGACTACATTGCCAAGCTGGGCATTCCGGCCGTGGTCTTTGGAGGGGTCTTTGCAACGGCGAGCGGGCTGGCTTCGATTGACAGTGACCACTGTGAACTGGGGCGGGTTCTCGCCGAGCAGTTGGTTCAGCGAGGTCATCGCGAGATCGCCGTTCTCATGCACGATATCTGGCTCCCCGGGGACAATCGCTTCTTTGAAGGGATCAGCCAGGTCCTTGCCGCTTCCGACGCCCGTTGTGTGATGCGCAGTACGCAGGTCGACGCCGCAGCACTGAAGGCGGAAGCACGTGCGATGGTGGAACAAGAACCGGGAATTACTGCTGCGATCTGCCGGTCACGTTTCCGTTACGAAAACTTCGCTCCAGCCTTCCGCTCGCTGGCGACTCGTGCCGGCAGAGACTCGTCGAAGCTGGATGTCGTGTTTGATGATGCCGAATATTCCGGGCCGTGCGAAGACATCTATGCGTGCGCAGAAATGCCCGTTGTGCAGCAGCTCAATCAGGTCGGCGTCCTGCTGCAGTCGCTGATTCAGAATGACAAAGGTGTGGATCGGCACGTTCTGTTGCCGGTACGGCTTGTTCCCCCGGAGCGGGAAACAATGTCGTCGTCCGATTTGGACGCGTGACGATCGACCTGCAAAGGCGATCGAAGACATGATAGCGCCGGCAGGCGGGAGCCTGCTGTGGTCGGTCTCGAATTCAGGGAGTCCTTATCTGCGGAGTCTTCTGCTCCGCTGCTTGCCGTTCGGTCTATTCCAACAGGTGTTCTGCCAGAGGAGTTGTTCCATGCCCCAGCGATTTCGGCGTTCCGGGTTTACGTTGATTGAACTCTTGGTGGTGATCGCCATTATCGGCGTGCTGGTCGCGATGCTCCTACCTGCGGTCCAGCAGGCCCGGGAGGCTGCCCGGCGAAATGCCTGTCAGAATAATCTGAAACAACTCGCGCTGGCGGTTCATAACTACCACGATGTCGCCGGGGTGTTTCCACCTGGTTACGTGTGGAACTCGACCGTGGCAGTCGCCGCCACCCGGCAGCGGACTTACGGCTGGGGGGCATTTCTTCTCCCCTATATTGATCAGGCGAATGTTTACAACCAGCTTGAGACGGGCCTGAAATCAATGCGAGACCTGTTCCTGACTGATGCCGATCGCCCCAAGCTGCAGATCCCGCTGCCGATCTATCGCTGTCCCTCCGATAACGGCAGCGCGTTGACTCTGCGCGGCACCAGCGAACACAACGTCGGGAATGGCTGGGAAGTGGCCCGTTCCAACTATGTGGGGAACTACGGGTATAACGGCGATCCGATTTCCAGTCCCGGGAATCAGACGTTGGGCGTGTGGGGCAACTGCCCGGGTGACGGCGTCTTCTATCGCAATAGCCGCACCACCTTCCGCGACATTACCGATGGTTCGAGCATGACATTCATGCTGGGAGAACGGGCCTATGAAATTCCGGGAAGCCGCTTTCTGCCAGGCGCAGCTGTTTACATTGGTGTGAACGATAATGAATCAGCGGCCGGTTCGGCCTGGGGGCGAGGACATGCGGTGGTGGGAAGTGTCGCCTATCCCATGAACAACAACATCGCCGACAGCTATATCGTCCGCCATTCCTACAGCAGTCCTCATGTCGGCGGTGCCCAGTTTGCATTGTGTGACGGCTCGGTCCGTTTCCTCAGCGAGCACATGTCGGACGTGACCTATCAGGCGCTGGGCAAGCGCGAAGATGGAAGAACGATCGGCGAGTTTTAAGTTCGGGGTGACTCTCGCCCCTGTCGGTCACGTGTATCGGCTGCCATCCACCCGTTTCCTGTTGTACTTGCCCTATCATCCCTGCAATGAGAGGTCCTGATGCATTTCGCTCCCCGAATCGGCAATGCCTGGTTGTGCGTGCTGCTCTCCTTCGCATTTCTGACGGGCTGCGGAAGGGGAGGGACAGTGGAGGTTGCCAAAGTCTCTGGACAGGTGACGCTCGATGGCAAGCCGATTCCGAAAGCGATCGTTCAGTTCAGTCCGGTATCCGGAAGAAGTTCGTATGCCGAAACGGATGCAGACGGGCGCTACCAACTGACCTACACCGCCCGTCAACCCGGTGCACTGCTGGGACAGCATCGAGTACGCATTACGACCGCCGGCGAAGTTGAAGTGAAGCCGGGCGAGACCTATCAGGGTAAGGTCGTTCAGGGAGAATCGGTGCAGTCCTTTTTTACTCCTGAGATCCTTCCAAAGCGCTACAACGCGGACTCGACGCTGACAGCCAACGTAGAACCCGTCAAAGAAAATGTGATCGACTTTCATCTTACTTCGAAGTAGCGAAGGATGTTGCAAGGGGCGTTTCACGCCGCCACCTTTACGAGTGAAACCTGCCCATCTGCAATTTGTCACATTGTTCCACCTTTCTTGATCTGAGAGTGCTCATGAGCCGCTTCCCGATGATTCGTGGCCTGATCGCAGCCACACATTCTCCTTTTCATGACGATGGTTCGATTCATCTCGATGTCGTTTCCCTGCAACTGGCGGGCTTGTTGAATTCGGGCGTGACTACGAGTTTCATTTGCGGCACCACCGGCGAAAGTCATTCGCTGACCGTGCCCGAACGTCTGGCCGTCACACGCCGCTGGGGGGAGATCGCCAGGGGAACACCGATGCATGTGATCGCCCATGTCGGCCATAACTGCCAACAGGACGCGATCACTCTGGCAAAAGGAGCAGCGGACAGTCGACTGCATGGGATCGCGGCTGTGGCTCCTTCGTATTTCAAGCCGGCTTCCGTCGGTGAATTGATTCGCTTCTTTCAGCCGGTGGCTGCCGCTGCTCCGGAGTTGCCGTTCTACTTTTATGACATCCCTTCCATTACCGGGGTGGCACTCTCGGCGACTGATTTTCTGGAGCAGGCCCGCGGCGCCATTCCGAATCTGGCGGGCATCAAATTCACCAATGCCGACACCATCGAACTGCAAAGCTGTCTTCGTCAGGCGGAGGGGGAGTTCGACATTCTCTATGGAATCGATGAAGCCCTGCTGAGCGGGCTCGTTCTCGGAATCCGTGGAGCCGTCGGGAGCACCTTCAATTTTGCTGCGTCGATCTCACTGAATGTGATCCGTGCGTTTGAGCAAGGGAACCTGGAGCAGGCCCGATCGGAGCAGAACCGAACGATTCGACTGGTTCGCCTGCTGGCAGGATTTGGTTACCTCGCCGCCGCGAAATGCGTGATGGCGCTGCTCGGCGTTCCGGTCGGACCGGTCCGCTCACCAGTACGTCCGTTGACGATGACTGAAAAACAGCAGCTGGAACAGCGTCTGAAGGACAGCGAGTTCGCCGACCTCCTGTCACAGAAGGCGACGTAACCAGGTTCCGTTCATGCGTTGCCCCTCGTTCCCACTGGGGTCTGGAAACTCCATACGCCGGCAGCGAGCTGCGCATTGATAAGAGAATCGGCGTCCCCGCCGCAGATTCGCCTCAAAAAAATACCGCGGTGGAACGAACAGGTTGATCGACTCGATTGACTCGTCGCTGCCAACTGTCCCTCTCACTCGTTTCCCGGTCCGCGGGCTGAACGGATTCCCATGCTGCAACCGACGGCTCACCCGCAAATCCGGTCGACAGCAGGATTCAGGCTGCGACTTCACAAAGCTTTCATGACGGGCTTTTTCATGACTCTGATTGTCCCGCTTCCAGGATTAACCGCTGAGGAACCGACCCCATCGGGCAGCTGGAAGCGCAGCGCCTCGGTTCCGGATTCCCACGGCTGGGCCGGGATGCTGGCGGGGGAAAGCCACGGGATGCTGCTGGCCGGGGGAGGCGCCCATTTTCCGGCCGCTCCTCCGTGGGAAGGTGGGGCCAAGGTCTGGAGCGACCGGCTCTTCATCCTCACATCCCCGTCCGGTGCGTGGCGAGAGTTGCCCCAGCGACTTCCGTTCGCCCTGGGATACAGCGTGGTCGGCAGCCATCACAACCGGTTGATTGTGGCAGGCGGGGAAACACCATTGCCGAACGGGAACGGGACCCGCTGCTGTCAGGAAACCTTTTCACTGGAAGTCAGCGGAGATGGAGTCCGGATTGATGTTCTGCCATCGCTGCCGATCCCGCTGTCGAATGCCTGCGGCGTAGTCCTTGATGGAGCACTGTATCTCGTCGGAGGAATCCGGTCGCCGTTGGCGATCGCTGCCGAAAAGGGACTGTATCGACTCGATCTCTCCGCCCCCTCGTCCAGATGGGAAGTTCTTCCTCCGATTCCGGGAGCAGGCCGGATGCTGTCGGTGTCCGCCGCGTCAAAGGGAAATTTGTACGTGTTTGGCGGGGTTTCTCTCAGTACCGATTCCACGGGCAAGCCGGTGCGGACTCCGCTGCGGGATTGCTACCGGTTCAATGGGAATCACGGCTGGACTCGGCTCACCGATCTTCCACGGGCGGTCACTGCGGCCCCTTCCCCCGCTGCGGCGGTTAATGAAGACATCATCATCTGGGGAGGCGATGACGGCACACAAATGCATCAGCACCCTTCCCTTCATTCAGGCTTTTCAACACGAACGCTGGTGTACTCGACCGCTCGAAACCACTGGACCTCGGGGGGAGAGATTCCCTCGCCAAGAGTGACCGTGCCGAACGTCGAATGGCAGGGACGCTGGTACGTTGTGAGTGGTGAGAGACGTCCGGGGGTCCGCTCGCCTGAAGTCTGGAGCTGGGCACCGAACGCTGCGCAGGAGCGACCATGAGAGAGGAACCTGTGAGCTCCCCGAACATGCGTCTCGCCTGGCTGTACGTCGCCCTGCTGTTTCCCGTGGCTCTTTTAAATTACTTCGATCGCCAGATGCTGGCGGCGATGAAATATTCGGTCATGGAGAGCATCACCGATATCGGCTCCGAGGGCAACTGGGGCTACATGCTGGGGCAGTTCAAGTGGGTGTATGCGCTGCTGAGCCCCCTCGCCGGTTACTTTGCGGACCGAGTCAGCAAACGGCTGGCGATCTGCGGCAGTCTCTTTGTGTGGTCGGCAGTCACTTGGTGGACGGGCCAGGTCGAGACCTATCAGGAACTCTTGTGGGCCCGCTCGCTGATGGGCGTCAGCGAGGCCTTCTACATCCCTGCTGCGTTGGCGATGATCGCAGGTTATCACCGGGGAAATACTCGCTCCCGGGCCATCGGCCTGCATCAGATGGGGATCTATTGCGGTGTGATCGCAGGGGGTTTTGCCGGGTACATCGCAGATGCCCCTGCGCTCGGGTGGCGATCGGCTTTTACAGTCTGCGGCATCTTCGGAATGATCTATGCCGTTCCACTCACACTCATCTTGCGAGATCCTCCCGCGGAGCAGACGAAAACCGGCAGTGAACTGGCTGGCGGCTCCTTTCTGAGGACCGTACGGGCTCTGTTTACAAATCCCTCTTACCTGCTGCTGGGAGCCTATTTCTCGCTCCCCGCACTTGCCGGTTGGGTCATTCGCGACTGGATGCCAGCCATTCTGAAGCAGGAGTTTCAGATCGGACAGGGACAGGCCGGCGTCTCGGCGACACTCTACTGGCAACTGGCCGCCATTCTCGGGGCCGCACTGGGCGGGTGGCTGGCCGATCGCTGGATGCGTCGCACACAGCGCGGGCGGATCTATGTCAGCGCAATCGGATCACTCCTGCTGATTCCCGCCATCATCGGTATCGGCGAAGCCTCTTCTCTGAGCATGGCGATTGGCTTTCTGCTGCTGTTCGGATGGGGCTACGGATTGGTCGACTGCAACCACATGCCGATTCTCTGTCAGATCGTTCCTTCCAGCCAACGGGCACTCGGATATGGCCTGATGAACATGGTCAGTATCACCTGTGGAGGGCTGGCCGACTGGGGCTTCGGTGCTTCACGCGATGCGGCCGTTCCCCTGAGCGTCATCTTCGGAGCGTTCGCGGTCGTGGCGGCTTTTTCAACTCTGCTCGTACTGCTGATTCGTCCCCGGCCGGACCTGGCAGGAACCTGAACAGTCCCAGTTCCTTTACGTTCCCGCTTTTCCACCCCTGCAACGGCGGAGTGCCATGCAAGACCTGTCACTGCTCACTGCTGAAGGACGCGGCAAACTCGCGGAGACCTATCGTCGGCTGCTGCTGGAGGACTGCGTGCCGTTCTGGTTCCCTCGCTGCGTGGACAAGACACACGGAGGGTATCTGCATTGCGTCGATCGTGACGGCAGCCTTGTTGATACGGACAAGTCGGTCTGGGCTCAAGGCCGCATGAGCTGGATGCTGCTGACGCTCTTCAATACGGTTGAACAGAATGCGGACTGGCTGGCCTGGGGGAAATCGGGACTCGAGTTCCTCGAGCGCTCTGGATTCGATCAGGATGGTCGCATGTTCTTCCATCTTACCGCCGACGGTCGACCGATCCGCAAACGACGTTATGCCTACAGTGAATCGTTTGCGGCGATTGCCTTCGCAGCCGGATGCAAAGCTACCGGAAACGAAAGCTGGAGGCGTCGAGCGATGGAACTGTTCGGCCAATTCCTGGACTGGAACCACACACCGGGGAAGCAGCCACCGAAGTTTACAGACGTCAGGCCGTTGACCGGACTCGGTTCGAGAATGATCGCGCTTGTGACCGCACAGGAGCTGCGCGACAACCTGGGGGACCATCCACTGCTGGCCGAGCAGATTGAACGGGCAATTCAAGAAATTCGCGAGCTGTTCGTGAAGCCCGATCTGGAAGTCGTGCTGGAATCGGTCTCACCAACGGGAGAAATCGTCGATCATTTCGACGGGCGACTTTTGAATCCCGGCCACGCCATCGAAGCGGCCTGGTTCATTCTGCGGGAAGGAGACGTCCAGTCGCGTCCGGAACTCATCGAGCTCGGCTGTCAGATGCTGGACTGGATGTGGAAGCGGGGCTGGGATGATGAGTTTGGGGGACTTTTCTACTTCCGAGACCTTCATGACAAGCCGGTTACGGAATATTGGCATGACATGAAATTCTGGTGGCCCCACGATGAGGCACTCATCGCCACACTCTACGCGTACTGCCTCACCGGGGAACCCCGCTATGCCCAGTGGCATCAGCAGGTTCATGACTGGAGCTTCCGCCATTTCGCCGATCCCGAGTTCGGAGAATGGTTCGGCTACCTGCACCGCGACGGACGACGTTCCGTTACGCTCAAAGGAAATCTGTGGAAAAGCTTTTTTCATCACCCCCGGGCACTCTGGCTCTGCTGGCAGTTGCTGAAGAAGCAGACAACTAGCAGTCATGATTCCGGCTGCAGAACAAGCTTCCTTCCTTGAAGAACGGACTCAGGTGTTGTTCCTTCGGCAGCTCTCTCAGTCGTGACAGGGACTGTCCGTGACGACCGGCAACAGGTTCATGCGGTTGGAGGGCAAGCCCATCGGCCAGAGAACTACTTCACGCGGGATCGTCTTGATCGCCCCTTCCTCCGCGAGCAACCGAACCGTTCGTCCCCGCGACACGCCGGGCGGGCTGTTCCTTCCAGTGTCCGCGCCCCAAGCGTTTCGTCTGGTGAAATGCTGACTTCCACGTGGCGGGGACCGGGGCATCAAGAGTCAAAATGTTCTAACAACACCCCGGGCTACAGCTGGAAGCTCCCGGTTTCGACATCACCGGAAGCAGATCGAGCCCGCAGCGTTCCGGGGCGAGACAGGCGGTGTGTTTTGTTCCAAGCTGGAACACGAGCAGAGTCGAACTGGTCTCCATCGGCTCCAGGGGATACTGCGAGATCACCCCTTGGTCATATTCCACTTCCACCGGGACCATCGTTGTCTCAAACAGGCCCCTGCCTTTATTGAGGATCCCCGTCAGCTTCTCGGCGGTCAGCCGATGGTCCGTGTCGTTTGCCACCCAGAGCTGGAGAACGCAAGCCTCCACCTTGCGGGTTGTGCCGCCACAATCCACGAAGTCCTTGCGTACCCTCCCGACCTCTGTCACATGGTAGTGTGCGGGAACGGCTGATTGATCCGGCAGGAGGAACTGCAGATGCGCTGCCGGGTTTTCAGTCAGCAGCGTCATGAACTCATCGAGTGTCATCTTTTCCACTTTTCACTTTGTATCGGGGAGGAACGGGAACTTGCTGCTGGCGCTCTGTGACCTCTTCCATCAGGCAAATCGCCTGATCCAGCAGCGGGCAAACGCACAGGTCGACCACCCGATAAAGGATGTTATTCCCATCGCGACGTGAGGCCAGGATGCCGAGATCGGAGAGGCGCTGAAGCTGGTTGGAGACCCCTTGTGGCTTCATTCCGAGGGTAGCAGCCAGATCTGTGACGCAGAGCTCCTCCGCACGCACAAGAGCGTGCAGCAATCTCAGTCGGGTATCGTTTGACAAAACTTTGAAGACAGCCGCCAGCCCCCCTGCCTCGATGGGAGAGAGCAGTGGTCGCTGTTTGAGATCGGAAGTGCCGCAACAGACCGAGGGTTTCTCGCGTCGTGTCTTCTTCATCGGAATTCCTTGCTGCAACACCATTACACTAGTCTGTGTATCTGTGAAAGTCAAGCCCTCAGTCGTGGTCCGAGCAACTTGGAGTTTTTACAGGGGCATTCCTTTCTCGTCCGATGATTCCGGCGCATGGTCGCTGATCCTGTGCGAACTCCGAGCAAAATCTTTCCATCCAAGGTCGCCCCATCCGAATCGCTGTGGTTCTGAGCTCAGAAAACGCAGGCGACGCAGGCACTGGAACGAGTCTCCGGCCCCCAAAGCCGCTCTCAGAGACGGCAATTCCCGCTGCAGGGTTTTCCTCATCGGACGAGGTAGTCATAGTGCATCAGGAGAATGCCCGGTGCCAACGGACGTGATGTCGACGCCGTGAGCAGGAGCGAAACAGGAACGGATCGAAGTCGAGGATTTGCGGCCATGTCGGTGGAAGTTTCGAGTGAGGGAGCAACCGCAATAAAACGTCCCAGTCTGATGAGGACGTCGGAAGACTGGTGGGCGGTCTGGTGCGGAGTATTCATGCTCTGCGCAGCGTTCCTCGTCGTGTGGTTGGCCCGTCCGTCGAATCTTGACGAGCTGGCTCGCAGCGGCGAGGTTATCAAGATCTCGAACCCGGCGGCGAAATGGCTCTCCAAACCGGGATCCTGGTCGCAGAACCCTCTCGATTCCCTGGTGCGACCGGCGACTGAGAAATCCGCTCCCTTCAACGCGATCCCGGGGACACTTGCGCGCGCTCCTCGTGCTGGGGGTCGTCTTCGCGGTGGCCATGCAGGTGCGAAGCGGTCAGGGGGGAGCGTTTCTCCGTGCGTTTCCAGCCGTCTTTCTGCTCGCAGCTTTGGCCTATGTCATGTCCGGGCAAAGTGTCATCAAGGCTTACAACCTGGAATATGCGCTCTGGGCATTACTGGTCGGGCTGGTGATCTGCAACACCACCGGCACTCCCGAGTTTCTCAAGCCGGCCGTCTGCACGGAGTTCTACATCAAAACAGGTCTTGTGCTTCTTGGAGCGGAAGTGCTGCTGAATCGACTGTTGGCGCTGGGACTGCCGGGGATCTTTGTTTCCTGGGTGGTCACGCCTGTCGTTCTGATCACGACCTACATCTTCGGCCAGAAGGTTTTGAAGATGGAATCCCCCTCGCTGAATATGGTGATCTCCGCAGATATGTCGGTCTGCGGCGTCTCGGCAGCCATCGCCACGGGGGCCGCGTGCAAGGCGAAGAAGGAAGAACTTTCGCTGGCCATTGGTCTCTCACTGGTCTTCACCGTGTTCATGATGATTGCGATGCCCGCATTCATCAAAGCGGTGGAAATGGATGAAACTCTGGCCGGCGCCTGGCTGGGGGGGACAATCGATTCCACCGGAGCCGTCGCCGCCGCAGGCGCATTCGTCGGGAAGCAGGCCCTGAAGGTTGCTGCAACGGTCAAAATGATTCAGAACATTCTGATTGGCTTTGTCGCCTTCGGAGTGGCGGTCTACTGGACCCGCTACATGGAAGCCGGGACGCCGGGAGAGCGGCCGGGCATCAGTGAAATCTGGCGACGGTTCCCGCGGTTCATTCTCGGGTTTGTGACGGCGTCGTTGATCTTTTCCCTGCTGGCGGCAATCCTTCCTGCCGGGCCGGAACTCGTTGACTCGATGATCGACGGGACCACCGGAACATTGCGGGGCTGGTTGTTCTGTCTGGCTTTTGTCAGCATCGGACTGGAGACCAATTTCAAGGAACTCTCCCCGTACCTGCGCGGCGGGAAGCCGCTCGTCTTGTATCTGTGTGGCCAGACACTCAATCTCCTGCTCACCTTTGTGATGGCCTGGCTGATGTTCCGCGTCGTTTTTCGTGAATCGGTTCAGCCATGATTCGACAGCCCAGCGACGATCACGTGACGGACCGGGGCATTGACGCTGCTGATCTGCGACGACCGCAAACGGGGTTTGCACGTCTGGTAGCCTGGCTGGTGCCGCTCGCGGTTCTCTGGCTGGTGATTCTTCCCTGGATGTCACAACGTGAAGCGATACAGCGTGAGCTTGAATGGCTCGACACGCAGGGGATCGATCCCAGCGCGATGTACTACACTGAGCTGGAGGCGATGAAGCCAATTCTGCAGGAGTTGAACCTGCAAATGCGGCGACCCCACAAAGCGGATTCATCTCCCTCGAGTCGATGACCTCTTCATGATGTCCGGCTGAGTCGATTGAGGGAAATGTCCCAAGGGAAACTCGTCGGCTGCAGGAGTTGCTTCGCCTGTTATGAGGTACGATTGAATCGACGCGTTGTCTTTTCGCAACGCCCGAAGGGCTGATTGACCGCACGTTGCAGGGACTTCGTAAAGAAGTTTCTGAATTCATGAAACTTTCTCTTGCTCAAGCTCACCCGCATGACACAAGCTGGACCAATCGGCTCAGGAATCACGCTTTGCGGGCAGCGGGCGAATTTCCGGCGGCCGTGCCAAACAGTTGGACAACACGGATGAGTTCGCCATCTCCGATGGTTTCGGTCATTACGCCGACCTTTAACCGAGCACACTTTCTTGAGGAATGCCTGCACAGCATTCTGCGGCAAACTTATCCCTATCTCGAAGCCATTGTCATCGACGACGGTTCCACGGATGGAACACGTTCGCTCGTTGAGCAGATGCAGCAGCAGGATGGGCGCATCCGCTACGTCTCCCAGCCGAACGGTGGTGTTTCTTCCGCGCGCAATACGGGTCTGAAGCACGCACAGGGAGAGTTCATCGCGCTGCTCGATTCGGATGACATCTGGCATCCGTGGAAGCTCGAGGCCCAGGTCGCAGCTCTGCAGGCATTACCGGAATCCGGCATGGTCTGGACCGACATGTCGGCAATTGATAGCCGCGGGCAGCAACTCCATGATCGGTATCTTCGCAAGATGTATGGCGCCTACCGGAAACTGGGTCCCCAGTCGCTGTTCGCCGATAATGCTCCCTCTGCTGCCGTCAGTATCCCCGGACACAACGACAAAGTCACCGTTCGTTCCGGTATGATCTATTCGCAGATGCTGTTCGGAAATCTCGTCCACACCTCCACTGTATTGCTCCGCCGGGAACGTGCACTCGCAGCAGGACCTTTTAACGAGCGGTTCCGACGAGGTGGGGAGGATTACGCGTTTCATCTGAACACGTGCCGGCTCGGCCCTGTGGCATTTCTTGATCTCCCCTCCATCGATTACCGCATTGGTTGTGCCGACCAGATCACGGCCAACCGCAAGAACCAGGTGGAGTTTGCGACAGCATTTCTCGAGACCATTCAGAATCAACTCAGTCAGCATTCCGAATTCATCCACCTTTCGCGACGGGATATTCATTCGATTCTGAGCGATGCCTACGCATGGATGGGAACCGAACTCCGATATGCGAACCAGCCCCTTCCGGCATTGACGCAACTGCTGCAGGCTGTTCGTCATCAGCCCGGAAACCGCTACGCCTGGATGCAGATGGCCCGCGCCTGCATGCCCGGCCCGGTGCGTGATTGCCTGAAGAAGTGGCTCAGTCCGTTGCGAACTCAGCAGACGTCCCCAGCGTCTGCGTGAGTCTCTGCGCGGCGTTCCCGACTGACAGGGGGCTTGAACCCAACCAAGCTGCTCACCATTCATCACTCCCGTGGGCCGCTTGCAAGCCCATGTCTGTGCAGCGAGCTGCTTCAGGGAAGCCGCTGGACAACTCGCTGGATCCTGACGCTGTTCTGTCATGTTCTCGCCATGCGGAATGTGACTCCTTCAGCAGACGAAGTGCTGACCGGGGGGAGCCTGGCAGGTTTCCTCCTGGTGGGTGCCCCGAATGGAGAATTCAAAACGCGTAAGGTACTGAGGTCAGAAGCCTGGTGGCGTCGCGAAGACTTCACTGAGGACCCTGCCCCCAGTCCCGAATGGAGCGGAAAAGACCGCGACCTCTGACTTCGCACCTGATCATGACAGCGGTAGAATACGAATTTCCCATTCGTCCGATTCAGCGGTGTCAGGAAAAATCATGACCCAACGGGCCGTCGTCGTCGTCGATCTTCAAAATGAATATCTTCCCTCCGGAAAGCTTCCGCTGGTCAACTTCGACCAGGCGTTGACGAACGCAGCCCGAATTCTTGCTGCCGCCCGCGCTCAAGGGGATCTGGTGGTGAATGTTCGACATGAATTCACCACACCGGGAGTTCCCTTTTTCGTGCCGGGAACGAGCGGCGTCGAGATTCATCCGTCGGTCGCTCCGGCGAAGGGCGAAGCGGTGATTGTAAAGAATTTCCCGAACTCATTCCTGAAGTCGGAGCTGCAACAAGTTCTTGATGAGAAGGGGATTCAGGAAGTCGTGATCATCGGAGCGATGAGCCACATGTGCATCGATGCCACGGCCCGGGCTGCATCGGATCTCGGGTACAAAGTCACTGTCGTCCATGATGCCTGCGCCACCCGTGACCTGGAGTTTCAGGGAGAAACGATCCCGGCTGCGCAGGTACACGCCACACTGATGTCTGCCTTGGCCTTTGCCTACGCCCAGGTTGTTTCTACTGACGAATATCTGGCGAGCTAGATAGCCCGGACATGCCATCTGGCGTGAAGTCTGATTTTCCTTGAGACTTTGTGGACTCAGGGAGGAGCAGGAAAGGAAGCGTCGCCGCCAGGAACTGACCGATGCTCGGTGGGAGCTGCTCAAGGACCTGCGATTGGGAACAGCGAGTGATCCCGGTCGCACTGCGGACGCTCCTTCTGCCGGTTCAAGCGTTGTCGGCGCGGGGCGACCCGTTATGAGAAAAAAACGTGCAATTTCGCCCGCTTCATCTGGTTCGCGGAACTCGTGACCAGCACACTTTGAATGTCCGGACTACCTCATGTAGCGGGCTGCTCTCCTTGACGAGTCGGCGTCCGGTCGATGAAAGAGTACTGAACTCCGCGGGGTCTGGCGGAGCCGATGAACATGCTCGCATTACCCTCGCGCGGTGACTGTGAATTCCCCGATCGGTGGAATCGTTGAGTTCGACGCAGTTGCAGAAATTCGCAGCCCTGCGTTCATAGTCCCCTCAAGTTCCGGAGGAGACGTTCCTAACGATTAAGCAGCGATCCCGATTCCAGCTTGGACACTCGGCAGGGTGTCGGTTCTTCAGATTCATCCACTCCGGATCCCTCGGCCGATCAGATGCAGCAGCGGCGGTCGTCAATGAAGCGCCGTACACATGGAGTCGACGGTCTGAGACCTGTGGAGATAGGTTCGACTGCAGATCAGGGGAGCGGAACATGCTGCGGAAATCGTATGTAGCTGGGCTGATGATGGTGGCTGCAGTGCCGATGAGTGCGGAAGCCTGTGGTCGTCGGGCCTGTGCCCGGGTCCCTCCGACGTATGTGGCTCCCATGCCGATGTACTCGGGCTGCGGCTGTGCACCAGTCTCTCCTTGCGGCCCGTGTGGCGGAATGGCAGCTCCTGTCATGCCGATGACTCCCATGATGCCCGCGCCGTGTGGGCCGTGCGGGATGAATGCCGCTCCCGTGGTCGGAGTACAGACCCAGATCCGCCGGGAAGCACAGGTCGTCTCGGTGCCAGTGACTACCTACCGGTCCGTCACGGTCGATGAAGGCTCCTATCAGCAAGTGTGGGTTCCGAAGCTGGTCACCAAGTCTGTCCCGCAGACCACCATTCAGCAGCACGTGCAGTATCGTGACGTTCCTTACCAGACAGTTCAGGAACCGCCCCAGTACCAGACCAGCCTGACTCCGATTCCGGAGACCGCATCGATACCTGCTCCGTATCCGTCAGCTGTCGTGGCTGAGAATCCGCGTGTTGAACCGAGTGTGGCCCCGCAGAAAGCTGCAGAAGAAGACTCGAAGTGGACGAAAGTCCCTCAGGCAAAGAGCGGTACCGCGATCGAACAGCAGAACTACGAGTTCGAGAAGCTTGAAGAACCGGCTCACCTGCAACGCTTCTCGGTTCCGTCCGCCGCCAGTGCATGGATGTCCCGCGGGAATTTCTAGAGTTGGGTGCTCAAGCGTTCTCACCGCGCAGCACGGTCTGGATCGATTGAAAGCAAAACTCCACGTAGCGAGAGCTGGGCAATCGGCTCTTGCTACGCTTCCGAGAGAGCGTCGCTGCACGTCAGCGTCCCTCCATGCCTGAGTCCCGGGTGTTCCGCCTGACTCGCAGACATCTCCGAGATGCGCTTAAGTGTGCACGGAGCGTCGCCACTCCGGTTAGCTGTCCCTTGGATCTGCTTCCGGTTTCCTTTGCGGCTTGCGCAGTTCAGCGCCTTTTGATTTCCGCAGCATCATGGGGGAGGTTTCCGCACAGAGATCACGGCCCCCACGGCGAAATACGGACATTCCGCAAAGCGGTCGCGTGGGAAAAACGAACGAGTGGGGCTTCCACGTCCGCAGTGCCTCTGCGATCAACGACCATCTTCAGCTTCCGCGTGATCTCCAGAAGAAGATCTGCAGCTTCACTTGGCCTGACTCCCCTCGCAGCCTGCAGCATTTTCGCTTTTGACGTCGCCGTTCTCGCCGTGCGGAACTGGGCATTTCATCCGACGAAACGCTTGCTGCGCGGTCACTGCGAAGAGCAACCGGCTCTAGGGGGCAGATGGAAGCGACGGCAGGTAATAATCCTGCGCCAGCCAGCGAGCGACCATCTGCAGCTGCTGTTCAGATAACTGCGAACCAAACGCCGGCATCGCATTCTGTCCTGAATCCCCCGCGTAGTGCTTCTGAGGGTCGGAAATGAACTCCGTCAGCCATTCGGTACTCCCGTAACCGGTCAGCACCGGGAAGAGGTCTTCGGAGAGAGACTCCTCCTCAAGGACGACTTTCTGATCGACAACGGTCAGAGCACGCATGCTGTGACAGTCGACACAGGCCCCCACGGACCCTTGTTTCATCTCACCGGACTTGAAGATCTCTTTCCCACGGAGAACAACGGCGTCATCCGGAGCCTTGGCATCCGGTCGGCGGCTCTGTGCGTAGAGAAACTCGACCAGTGCGGTGAAGTCTGCAGCGTTAACCGGGTCCAGCAATGTCTTGCGATGGGTGTCAGACCAGTCCCGCATGCTGCCATTCAGAATGGCTTGAGCTGCTTCCGCACGTTCCCCCTGGGTATTTTCGAGTGGAGCGAAATGCTCGGCGAAATTGGTCAAGACAGAACGAATCCAGTCGCGTGAGCCGAACAGCACATGTTCGCGGTCATCCCCTTTCGTGAGGGGAGGAGCGACCGGCTTTTCAGTGAATGTGGCCACCGGGTCGGCCGGCTGGTGGCAACTCGCACAGTACTGATTGAAAATTCCGGGACCGCGGGTGAGCGGGTCGTTCTGCAGAAGTTGTGCAGCCCCCTGCGGAGGGATTCCCGTGGGGGAGAGCGCCAGATCGGTGACTCGTTCGGCATCGCGATGGGCAAGTCGAACCGCTTCACGGAAGGACTTGCCGCTGTCGCTGCTCGAATACCAGTCATCGTAGTAAGCCACGCTGGTGAGCGTGCCGGCAATGCCCACCACGACCCAGAGGTACGCGACGTTGAACCGATGTCCGCGACGCAGGTAAGCGATAATTGGGGCGAGTGTCAGAACTCCCATCAGGACACCCGGAACGACGATCGCTCCGAAGGCTTCGCCGAGCCCGGTATGCTCGCCGACCCGGCTGACCCATCCAAACTTCAGGAACTTGAAGAGAAACAGGTAATACCATTCGGGTCGGGCCGCCGCGTACGACTCGGCAGGGTTGGCAGGGGCCATCAACTCAGCGCCGTGGAAGTACAGTGTGGCTCCGAGAATCGCAGCGAGAACTCCCAGGCAGGCGACCGCATCGCGAAGAACCTGATCCGGCCAGAACTGGCCGTCCGGGCGACCTTCTGTTTTGACGGCATGAATTCCATGGCGACGGAAGACATAAATATGCAATGCGAGAAAGCCGATCAGCGTGGCAGGCAGAATTCCGGCATGTAACGCAAAGAAGCGGGTCAGCGTCTGGTTGCCGTACTGCTCGCCTCCCTGAATCAATGTCTGCAGATACGGGCCGACCACCGGTGCGGACCCCATGATATTCGTTGCCACCTGAGTCGCGTAATACCCCTTCTGATCCCAGGGAAGCAGGTAGCCGGTCAACCCCAGAAACAGGACAATCTGCATCAGGATCAGCCCCAGCCAGAAGTTGACCTCACGTGGCGCACGATAGGCCCCGTCGATGACGACCTGCATCAGGTGCAGCACCAGCAGCACCACCATTGCCTGAGCTGCGAAGTGGTGCAGTCCACGCACCAGCCAACCCAGCGTCATGACGTTCTGGATGTAGAAAACGCTTTCCCAGGCGGTCGTCGCACTCGGTGCATACGACATCCACAGACAGACCCCCGTGATCAATTGCACCGTGAACACAAAGACCAGGGTGCTCCCCCAGACGTAGCGCCAACGTGCTCCGCCGGGAATCGGCTCATACAGGGTCCCCTGAACAAGGTTTTTGTAGCCCGTGCGGTGGTCCAGCCAGTTCAGAATGCTTTGCATGTCTTGCGAACGATCAAAAAGGAGAGAGGGGGTTCGCCCGGGGAACAGTGTTCAGCGCGTCTGGGGTGGGATATTTTCTCAGGCGGTCAGCTGGCTTGCGGACTCGATCGTTTCTATCAATCTTTTCAATCAGGAACGACCGATCAGGAGCATCTCCCGAGGAAAGCTTGCGGAGGCCTAAACCGGCTCCTGCTTCGACATGCCGGGACGAAAGTTCTGGAACCGGACCCACAACTCCCGTTCGTTCCGGACCTGGACGTCCAGCGCATCCATATTGCGAGGAGGAATGTCGTTGCTCCGTTCGCCTTCGAGGTTGAAGGAGCTGTCGTGACAGGGGCAGACGTAGGCATTCTCCGACGGGCGGTAGTCGACAGTACAGCCCAGATGCGGGCATTTGGCGTTGAAGCAGGAGAGTTTGCCGTCGGGAAGCTGGTTGATGTAGACAGCTCCCAGCGCGGTTTCGGGATAGGTCGTCCAGGCGTCCTGTTTCACTCCGACCACCTGAAACATGGAGGGGATTCCGCCGGACTCCAGAGCCGAGACGGTGCCGACCATCACGAATCCGTCATCCGCTTCCGCGTCGGCCTTCTTCTTCCTCTTCAGCAGTGGATTGAGAAAGAAGATGGCGCCGGCCAGTCCCGGAATCAGCGTAATGGCTCCGCCGATCACCACGGCGAGTGCTTCCATCAGAAAGCTGCGGCGGGGAGTCAGATTCGCGGGGACATGGTGCGGAGGACTCGGTGAGTGGGACGACTTGGAATCAGACATAAAATCCCTTTGGAACGACAATCACTCGAACTCTGCAAGCAGGAGATTTCCGGAAGATCCGTGATCCGGAACCGGGTGGGGCATTCAGGTGGGAGCCGTTCAGGCTGGTGCAATCAGCATCATATACCGCAACCCAGCACTTTTTCGAAGGCCGTGAGCAACGTTTTTTGGGCTTCGAGAATCGGGCCGGGGAGCATGGCCCCCGCTGCCTGCCGGTGGCCCCCCCCTCCGAAGTTTTCGGCAATCGCCGCAACGTCGAGTGTTGACCGGCTGCGGAGGCTGGCCTTGATCCGCCCATCCGCCTGTTCCACGAGAATGAACGAGGCTTCCACACCCTCAATGGTCAGTCCGGCGTTGACCAGCTCGTCGGTGTCGGTCGGCAGAGCTCCCGTCATCCGGAAATCTTCACGGGTGATCAGTGTATGGGCCAACCGCCCCTGGCAGACCAGACCGACCCGTCCCAACACGACCCCCTGCAGTCGAAGTTTAGCGAGTGACGACCGTTCGTAGAGTTCACGGTAAACCAGATGCGGTTGGACTCCCTGGTCGATCAGACGGGCCGCGGTCCGCATGGTCCGTGCATCACTGTTGGGGAAGCGAAACCAGCCGGTGTCAGTGGCAATTGCTGCGAAGAGCGCGTTGGGCATCCCACCATGAAATGAGCCGCCGCAGGCTTCAATCAGTTCCGTAATCAGCACGCCCGTTGCGGAAGCGGAGACGTCTTTGAATTCCAGGGCTCCCAGCGAATCGGAGCTGACATGATGGTCGATGACCACCTTCGTAGCCGTCGATTTTTCGAGTGCCTTTCCGACATCGACCAGTTGCTGCCAGGCACTGGTGTCGACGATGACATGCACGTCGGTATCGCAGACCGAGTCGATGCTGACTTCGCCGCCGATTTTCTGAACCAGATGGTCCGGATCAAGAAACCGCAGGTGTTCTGGTGTCGCCGAGGGGTTGACAATGCGAACCTGCTTGCCCAGATGCAGCAGCCATCCCGCGAGTCCAATTTCCGAACCGATCGCGTCCGCATCCGGACGGACATGACTGGAAATGATGAACCGCTGAGAGCGATCGATGATCTCACGCAGCGGTTGCCAGTCGATATTCATTGCTAATCCCGCGTTCGATTGACCGTTTTCAGGGTGACAGAGCAGGAAAAACTTTAGCCGCCGGTGCCGGGTCACGCCATGCAAGCCGCGAGGGAATCGCCGGGCAACTGCTTTGGGGCCGGTGGAATCGTCGTAATCCGCCATCGCACGACGCGCCATCCCCTTGCGACGCGGCCAGTCGGCGCCTGTTCTCCCCCAATCAGGTTCTCCGTTCGTTGACGGCATCGGCCGGTTCAGGTCCAATCTGGGTCTGTTTCAGATCGTAATTCACCTGGCGGGGGGGGGCGCGCTTTTATGAAGTTCGGTATCAATCTGCTGCTGTGGACGGGCCGCGTTGACGAGGAACACTTCCCGGTCATCGAAAAGATCAAGGAGTGGGGTTACGACGGTGTCGAGCTGCCGATCTTCGAATACGACCTTCCCCGGGCCGAGAAAATCGGCAAGAAGCTGCGGGAACTGGGACTGGGAGCCACGTCCGTCACGGCTGGAACGGTGGAACACAACCTCGTTTCTCCTGATGCCAGCGTGCGGGCCTCGGGTGTCACTTACCTGAAGAAGATGGTCGACATGGCTGCCGCCAGCGGGGCGACTCACCTCGTCGGCCCGATCCATTCGGCACTGGGGGCCTTCACGGGTTCTGGTCCGACGGCGGAAGAGTGGAAGTGGTCACAGGAAGGTCTGGCGGTCGTGGCCGATCATGCTGCCGCTCAGAATGTGATACTCGGGCTTGAATGCCTGAACCGGTTCGAATGCTATCTCATGAACACGGTGAGCGCCGCCGCCCGCTTTGCCCGCGAACTGGGGCATTCGCATGTCAAAATGATGTACGACACATTCCATGCGAACATCGAAGAGAAGGACATCTTCGCAGCAGTTGAATCCTGCAAGGATCAGCTCTGCCATGTCCACATTTCCGAGAACGACCGTTCCACGCCGGGAGAAGGACAGGTCAACTGGAAAGACAGCTTCGCCGCGCTGAAAAAGGCCAACTACGATGGCTGGCTGACGATCGAAGCGTTCGGTCTCGCACTGCCGGAAGTGGCCGCCGCGACGCGGATCTGGCGTCGAATGTTCACTTCCGAAGAAGCCCTGGCCCGCAACGGCCTGAAATTCATGAAGGCGGGCTGGGAAGAGGCCCAGGCGTAATCAGTTTCATTTGAGGAACCGTCGGAGAGTCATTCCCGGCGGTTCGCTCGCAGCAGAAAAGTATCATGGCTTCCGTTGGCAAGGTTTATCTGGTTGGGGCAGGCTCGGGTGACCCCGGACTGCTGACCATCAAGGGGATGCGTTGCCTGCAGGAGGCCGACCTCGTTCTCTATGACGGACTGGTGAATCCCGCGTTATTGCACTACAGCCGGGCTGCCGCCGAGCGGACCTGTCGCGTAGGCTCCGGTGCTAACCGGCATCTCGATCAGGCGGAGATCAATCGTCAGCTGATTGAAGCGGGTCGCGCGGGCCGCACCGTTGTTCGGCTCAAAGGGGGAGACCCCTTTATCTTCGGCCGGGGAAGCGAAGAGGCGGCAGCGCTGGCGGACGCCGGAATTCCTTTTGAAGTCGTTCCGGGAATCACCGCAGGCATTGCCGCTCCTGTCTATGCCGGAATTTCGCTGACGCACCGCGACATGGCTTCCGCAGTCGCTTTCGTAACCGGGCATGAGGATCCGACAAAAGCGGAACACGCACTCGATTACACCGCGCTCGCAAAGTTTCCCGGAACGCTCGTGTTCTACATGGGACTGCATCGGATCGGGCTCATCGCACAGTCGCTGATCGAACAGGGGAAATCGCCGACCACTCCGGCGGCGGTCATCTCCCGTGGAAGCACACCGCGACAGCGTACTGTCACGGCTCCCCTCGCCGAAATCGCAGACGCGGTAGCCGCTGCCGGATTGCGACCCCCTTCGCTGATTATCGTCGGGGAATGTGTCACGCAGCGGGAGCGGATCAACTGGTTCGAAAGGCTCCCACTCGCCGGGGTAAGCATCGGAATCACGCGGCCGACGGGGCATGAAGAGGATTCGGTAGCTCTGGCCTATCAACTCGGTGCAGAACCGGTGTTGATGCCGACAATCGAAATCCAGCCTGTCGACGACTGGACTCTGGTCGACGACGCCTTGCAGCGTCTGGGAGAATTTGACTGGCTGATCTTCACAAGTGTGAACGGCGTGGATGCCGTCCTGCAGCGACTCTGGGAAACCGGGGGAGACAACCGCCGTCTGGGAAAGGTGAAGCTGGCTGCGATTGGTCCGGCGACAGCTGCGCGATTGGCACACTACCACTTGCGTGCTGACCTTGTTCCGGAAGTCTATCGTGGCGAGGCTCTTGCGGCTGCTCTGCTACCCTATGTCGCTGGGAAAAGAGTTCTCTGGCCCCGAGCCAATCGGGGACGGGACGTGATTCCGGATGCATTAGCTGCCGCGGGGGCGCATGTCGAACAGGTGGTTGTTTACCACCATCGGGATGTGGAACAGTTTCCCGATTCGGTCATGCAGTCGCTGGCGGCCGGAGAGTTGAACTGGATTGCCCTCAGCAGTCCTTCCATCGCACGGAATATCGCGAGGCTCCTCAACGGGCCTGCGCTCCGGAATCACGTTCGTCTGGCAGCAATCAGTCCGGTGACGGCTGAGGCCGCCGTCGCCGCCGGTCTGACGGTTTCAGCGGTGGCTGAAGAACATACCTGGCGTGGGTTATTCGCTGCAATTCGTGACAGAGAAGAACGTTAGGGAAGACGTCTCGTCCTCGTGGCTGGGTGCATTCGTCTCGATTGAGCAGTTCACCGCTCCCTCGCGGCAGAAACGTGCAGGCCCGAATTCAGGAAGCGGGGAGGACAGGCGCTTTTGTGAGGCGAGACCTGCTCCCGTTTCGCTGAATTTGTCAGGAAATGGCAAATCACGGCGAATTTATGTCCAAAGCCAACCTCAAGAATCTCAATTCCATAAGCGTAGATTGATATCCCCGGGGGTGTGCCACACGCGAAAGTCTCTCGTCATGCTGTCCTCGAAGAGCCAGCAGTCGATTCGACAATCTGTTGGAGACAACCATCCTGAGCGAGGTCCCAGGAGAGGTGGCCGCTTGATCATCTCCCCCCGCTCCGCCCGAAATGGGCGTTCTTCCTGTGTCACTCCTCGTGTTGAGATCACTTGCCACGTGGGGTCGAAGCACGCTGCACATTCTCGTCGTTTCGCCAGAGTGGTCTCAATCGCCCCGATGTGTTCGACCCGCAGAGTGTTTGCGTCCTCCTTCCGCTTCCCCAAGTTCTGTTTCTTATTCGCGGTGCCGACACATCGTCCACATCCGCGTCAACTCATTGTCGCAGCGCAGCGAAGAGTCATCGGCTCACAATCAGACTGCGGGAACTTCCCTCACCGGACGTTTCCACGACAGCCTCCATCCGGCACAAGGTCCTCTCCGGCAACCGCACACTTCCATTTCAGACGATGCCTTCAATTCTTTTTCATCGGCTCCATTCCAGGCGTTAACGAGGGATTGGCCATGTTTGCACGACGTCGAGCGTTTACACTGATCGAACTCTTGGTCGTCATCGCGATCATTGCTGTGCTGATCGCGTTGCTTTTACCTGCCGTCCAGCAGGCTCGCGAAGCAGCGCGTCGCAGCCAGTGCAAGAACAACCTCAAACAGATCGGGCTGGCGATGCACAATTACCATGAGGTGCATGGCTTGTTTGCACCCGGGTATCAGAATGCCCCCTCCACGGGACAGGCACCGGGAACCGCGAGCCGGGGCACAGGATTCAGCTGGTCGACTTCGCTGCTTCCCTACCTCGACGGGGCCAGTATCTACAACCAGTTCAACCTCAATTATCCGATGGCAGGCAACCGTTTCCCGCAGTCGCTTGCCAACGCGAAGGTTGCAGAAACCGCACTTCCCTGGGCACGTTGTCCCTCCGATATCATTCCGACGAACTATGACCGGGGAATTGAAGGGCAACCGGGGTATCGGGCGAATCAGGCCACCTGCAGTTACAAGATGAGCATCTCAGGCTACAGCGGAACGGGTGACCTGGGCTCGACTCCCAATCGACGTAACGGTGCTTTCCTGGAGAACTGGGGGCACCCGATCCGGAATATTACCGATGGAACTTCCAACACCATCATGGGAGGCGAGACGAGCTGGGAATATTCGCTATACGGTGCGCTGTATGGATTCGTGAATCACCTTTCTACGGGTGGCTCAGGGGGGTGGGGTGGGACGCAGGCCCGCTGCTGCGTGAGTTACGGAGAGATTTCCATGAATCCTCCTTTCCGTGCGCAGGAGGTCAATGTCAACGATGATGCCGACGGTTCGTTCAGCAGTCTGCACGAAGGGGGCGCCCAGTTCGTCATGTGCGACGGTTCCGTCCGGTTCATCAGTGAAAACATTCAGAACACGAAGATGCAGTGGAGCACGGGGAACGCCTACGATCAGGCGAACGGAGGGATTGGGTATGGCCTCTGGCAGAGACTCTTCTCAATCTCCGATGGCCTCACTGTCGCTGATTTTTAAGGAACGATTCAGCTGGCTCAGAGTATTTCGCCTTGCGGCAGTGGGGGATCTCCGGTGCCGCGAGGCGTTCGCATTGGCTGCGACAGCATTCACCCCCTGCGAAGTGACGACAACAATCAGAAGCGGTCCATGAACCTGGAGCAGGTTGTCCTTGCCTGTGCCAGCGCAGCAATTCTGTCGTGGGGTGAAATGGTCACTTCCACGTGGGGTAAACGGACAGAATGAAGTTCCATGTGTTCAAACGAGACTCACGTCGTCATTGCCGAAATGCCTGTGACACAATCAGAGTACGGCACCCCAGTCGTGACAACGAGCCCCTGAAATGAACAGAGCAAGAAAAATTGGACTTGCAACGCCACTGATCATGCTGCTGCTCGGATCCGGTTGCCATCAGAAGCCGCTTGAAAAGGTGACCGGTCGTATCACCCTGGATGGCCAGCCCGTTCCCGAGGGGACCGTTGTGGAGTTCATTCCGGAGAATGGCCGACCCTCGGAAGCCAGAACCGATGTCAACGGAGCATTCGAACTGCAGCACACTCTTCGTCGATCCGGCTCCTCAATCGGTCCCCACAAAGTCCGCATTTCCAGTTGGCGTCAGGAGCAGTTGCACTCCAACGGGAAAGTGACTCCCTTACGACCGGAGTCCATCCCGGCGGAATACAACTACCATTCCGAACTCACATTTCACGTGGAGAGTGGCAAAGACAATGTCGCGAACTTCGAACTGAAGTCGGGCGGCAAGATCATTCAGCCTCCCAAGTAGAGGCAACGGTCTGTCGACGACCCACCCCACTCCCACTGCAGCCGACGAGAACACGTTGCCCCCCTAAGGCCTCGACCTCTCACCGCCGCCCCCGGATTTCGTCGCACGTTCCTCATTTTCGAGCAAACCGGACAGACCGCTTGATCGCTGTCATTTTTGCCCCGGACAGCCGACGCGAGTTCCAGCCCACTTGCAATTCCTCGCCACCCTCATGATACTTTGCCAATGCCCCGGCGGGCATTGCCCCACCAGCTTAAATCACGCATGAACCAGTTTGGTTTACCGGATTAACTCCTTCCTTGCCAATAACTTGTGGCGAGGATCCCGGAATCGTGTTGAGTCGGGAGGTGTCCGCTCACCGAGGCAGGACGATGACTTTCGCGTTTCTGGACAGTCATGTATGCAGGCCGTGGCAAGTCGTCGGGAGACCCAGATTACCACCGCAGAGTTGATGCAGTGGCCGAAGTGGCGGAATCGGCAGACGCGCTGGATTCAAAATCCAGTATCCGTAAAGGGTGTGTGGGTTCGAGTCCCACCTTCGGCACCTTATGAGCCTTGGAGTTACGTCAACTCCAAGGCTCTTTTTTCGGACCACGGACCGGATCATCACCAACAAATCACCAACACTTTCAAATCTGGCTCATCACGGCGTCTGAAATCGATTCCTCTTCCTCAGCGACGTAATGCCGTCTCATCGCTTCCGGATGGCAGCCGAATGCAATCGATGCATCGTCATAGGTAACGCCGGCCCGCCGTGCCCGACTCATGGCCGTTCCCCGAAAGTTGTGGAGTTTGAACGGCTGGCATTTCGTCTTTTCTTGGTACAGGGTGTTCTGATCCTGAAGCCAGTTCACCAATCTGGCCGGAGTGAACTGACCGACCGATTTGGCGGCTTGTGGCCGGTTGCGTCGTAGGTGGACAGCTCGAAGTTCATCAGAGAAGTTTCCGAAGATGAATTCTTTCCCGGCCATTCCCCTCAGTTCTTCGTACAACGCCCCAGGCAGCCGACAGCCACGCTGTTTACGTCCCTTTGTGGTTTCAGCCGTGAAGTAAATGCGTCCGTCTCGCAAGGCCCCAGGGGCAGCGGATGCCAGTTCCGTGATCCGCGCTCCGATCCGGGCTTTTACTTCCAGAAACAGAACCGGCATCCGCCAGCCATTCCATCGCTTCTCCAACCAGTCGAGAAATGACTGCTGTTCCTCATCCGAAAGAACCCTTGGCTTCCACTTCTCCCGCTTTGGCGGTTCGACCGGCTCAAATGGATTGGCAGTCAGCAGGCGAATTGTTTTGATCCACCATTTTCGATAGATAACCCGGAGATTGTTCAAATCACTGGCAACAGTGGCCACGGCTTTCCCGGCATCAATGCGGAACACCTTGTATTGTTCCGCCATTTCTGACGTCACATCGGCTGGGCTTTCCACTTCGGACCAACTGCAAAATGGCGTCAACGCATCCTCATACCTGCGAATCGTTGACGGTCTCAAGTTGGCAGCTTCCATGTGCCGTTTGAGTTTCTTCATTGCTTCATCCCAGGTAGGACGGTAGCCGGCAATCTTAGGAGCTAAATTCATCGCGAATGATCGAAACGGCCGCATCGGCTGCTCGCTTCCGATTCTTTTCCTTTGTTGTCCGTTGCAGTCGTTTGCCGTCCGGCCCTGTGAAACAGACTCGATACACCGGGTCACGGTCACGCATCTGTAAACTGAACTTCACCCGGCGTCCATCCGGCAATGCACAGACCTCATTTGTCCTGTGTGATTTTCGATCCCCCTTGGCTGCAATCATCGTTGCATGAACCTTTCCAGCATCTCGGTAGTGAATCGCAGCTCCTTGCCAGCTTTCAACGATTCGAGCCGTCCCCGCTCAATCGCTCCGTAGATTTGCTTGTCTGTGGTTGCCCCGATATACCGCATCGCTTGACGAACATCCAAGAAAGGCGATTCTGGCCTGCCTTTGAAAACCTGATCCAGATGGTATGAAGGTTTCCAGCGGCCCCGGAGGGGGCGAAGGAGACCTTGAATGACGACGAAGCGAAGGAAGCGGCATACGCCCGAGCAGATTGTCAAGAAGCTGCGGGACGCCGAAGCGATGCTGAACGCCGGCCAGGACGAAGCTGCGGTACTGCAGGCTCTGGAGATCAGTTGGGCGACGTACCTGCGGTGGAAGAACCAGTACGGCGGAATGAAGTCCGAGGAGGCCAGGCGCCTCAAGCAACTGGAAGACGAGAACAAGCATCTCAAGGAAGTGGTCGCTGAGCTGACCTTGGACAACCGGATGCTGAAGCATCTTCAGCAGGGAAACTGGTAAGCCCTTCTCGAAAGCGAGCCGCTGTGAAGGAACTGCAGCAGACGTTCGAGGTGTCGGAGCGCAGGGCCTGCGAAGTGGTTGATCAACCGCGCAGCAGCCAGCGTTACGAGTCACAGCCTCGGAGTGATGAAGGCCCCATGACCAGACGGATGCGGGAACTGGTGGGGCGTCGTCCCCGGTTCGGGTACCGCCGGATCGGGAGTCTGTTGCGGAACGAAGGGTGGCGGGCCAGCGATACGCGGGTGTATCGCTTGTGGCGTCGGGAAGGGCTGAAAGTGCCGAGAAAGCGGCGGAAACGCCGCGGCCTGGGAGTCAGCGAGAACGGCTGCCAGCGCCGGAAGGCCGAGCACCAGGACCACACGTGGTGCTGGGACTTCGTGTTCGACCGGACAGCGAACGGGAGTCCACTGAAGTGGCTGAGCATAGTGGATGAGTACACCCGGGAGTGCCTGGCGCTCAAGGTGGCCCGGAGCCTGACCAGCGAAGATGTGATCGACACGCTGGCGGAGTTGTTTGCAATGCGGGGCGTGCCCCAGGCCATTCGTAGCGACAATGGGCCGGAGTTCGTGTCCAAAGCGATTCGGGGCTGGCTGGGCCGACTGAAGATCCAGTCGCTGTCCATTGCTCCGGGAAGTCCCTGGGAGAACGGTTACGCGGAGAGCTTCCACAGCCGGTTGCGAGACGAGTTCCTGGGGCTGGAAGAATTCGAGAGCCTGTCGGCAGCAAAGCGTCTGACCGAGGCGTGGAGAGAGGATTATAACCATCACCGACCGCACAGCTCACTGGGGTATGCGACCCCGGCCGAGTACGCGGCCCAGTGCTCGGGGACGGTCCCCGGCGCGGCCCGCTGTGCCAGCTGCGTTCGGCCTACGGCCTCACTCCGCCGGCACAGCGGAGATTCCCCAAACAAACCTTCATAGCACCTGGTACAGAAATTTGACGCAGATCACAACCTCATGAGCAAGCGGCTCGTCAAACTTCAAAAATGAATTTCACAACACGTTCTCAGCCATCCCAAAGACGGGATCAACCAACCGGTTTCACAGCTTATCTCAAATAGGCGTTAAGAAATTCAACGACCTTCTCATGAATTTCGGGCGTAGAGTAAGACACCTCCTTAGTACTGCCGTGACCTCCCCCCTGTACGATCTCAAGTGTCACATCAAGATTCCGCTTACGATATTCGTCCACGATGCGCTCCGACTGATCCGGCAGCACCTTATTGTCCTTATCACCTTGAAAAATTAAGAGCGGCGCATCATCTTCGGTCACATGGAACGCAGGACTTGCGAACCTCGCCAAATCCTGATCCTTATTAACCGGCTGGCCAAGCAACAGATGGACAGGAGAGCCCGGTTTTTCAGTTTTCTCAGGCTGATTCTGAGACCTGAGAATGAAATCCATCGGACCATAATAATCAACAACTGCCTGGACACGGGAACTCCTGTCGAGATTTCCCCCAACATCACCTTCAAGTTCCTCAATGCCTCCTGTGACACCGAGCATGACGGCGAGATGCCCACCAGCCGACTCCCCGGCTACCCCAACACGGGAGGCGTCATAACCATAATCCTCCGCGTGGGCGCGCAGCCATCGGATAGCCCCTTTGCAGTCATGCACCTGACTGGGAAAGATGGCATCCGGAGCCAGTCGATAGTCGATGGTTGCAACAGCGAAACCATGATCCGCCAGCCAGGGAACAATCACAGCATTGTCCCTGCGCGTCATCGCACTCCAACTGCCACCATGAATAAACACAACCAACGGCGGCTTCTCCTTGTCGACATTATCCGGCAACACCAGGTCAAGATAGAGAGGCTTCGAATAGACGTGAGCAAAAACCACGTCATTAATGCGATGAGCTGCTTCTGACCGTTGACAAAGAATCGATGTGAGCGCGCAAGCCGCAACAATCAATGGGCTCACTCCGTACAAGTGGCCCCGCACATCCAGACGCACGCCGAAAGAAGGCTTGTTCATAAGAATAATTTCCGAAAGAACCATTTGAAAACGTCCCATCGCCCATTCGCCATCCTTTACCTATAAAAATGGCAAACTCGCGCCCGCAAGACAACGATCTGCAAGCGCGCAATTCGCCAGGAGGCCTGACACCAGCGAGTTGCCGGCGACAAAACCTCCCGGCGCATGACACTTCACCTAGTCCGTTAATACAATGTCAAGTATAACGGGACCCTTCTCGTTGGCTGGAACGTCGATGACGATGTCGCTCAAATTCGCCTGAGTATACTTTTCTGGGATCAACCACTCAATATCCTTCGGGGTGTTGTATTGTGCCAGCTCAAGCCTTGAACTCAAGATCCTGACTTTATACTTACCCGGTACTGCACCATCGTTGTTTTGAAAGGTTGACAGAGCATACTTGCCGTCGGCTTCAATGAAGGACACTGCAGTACGATGTGGACGCCCCTCCTCGATTTCTATAGGTTCGAATGTAATCAGTCCTTTCGGAACGGGCTTGTCCTGGTAGACGATAACTCCGGTAACTGGAACGGTTTCAGGAATACCGCTATTGCCGCAGCCAGTCAGGGCAAGCAGGCCAGCCAGCGCAAGGGTTGCCAAAAAGCATGCCGAATGATTATACGAAGACTGTGACATGTCGTTATACATTTGTGATTATTCCCAAAGGATTTAACAGCCCGTCCTGGCATATGCAATCTATTCTGAGACCGCCGCCCCGTCCGCTTTATTGCCGAGATAGTTCCAGGTGCGATGGTCGATATTTTCGGAGACGAATCGCACCGATCCATCTGCCATTGCCATTTGCACGCCACCGTCGTGATGGCTTCCGAAACCCGTGTTCATGTGTACGCAGGCGTCGTTTCGCCGGTCGTACATCTTCGCTTTATCACATTGGACGAAGATCTTATGAGCATTCGGCGGTGGGTTCGTCTGAGCCAGTGCGTACAAGGTGGGGAAGAAGTACATCACTTGCGCATGGTAAGCGGGCAGGCGTTCTCCAAACAGGAACGTATTTGACGTTCCATCGGTTGCATCACGAAAAGAGTAGACTCTGCATCCAATGGCAAACATTCCTGGGCTGACGGGATCGGAAAAAATCCCATTTACCTTCCTGCAGCTGCAGTCCCCCGTGATACCGCAGGCATAGGGCGCTTGCGAATAGACACAGCTTCTCAGGTCGGGGCCAGTCGAATACTTTCCACCATATGGTCCTCCTGAAGGGCCATAGCTCTGCCCCATAGACATTCCCCCGCTGAAGAGATACGCCGGTTCTCGAGTATTTGGGAAGAGACCGGCATCGGGATCTGTTGGGCAGGCCAGGCCCGGGAAGAGGCGGTTATTCAATATTGCCGCATTGGTGGCATGAACCGGTGACAGAGTGAAATCAATCTGGTTGTAAATAGTGGACTGGTCGATGTACGGAAACAGCGACTCAAGCCAGGTATGGCAGTTCATGATTTTCTCCAGGGCACAGAAGGCGGCTCCTGGCAGAGTGCCGTGTGTATCGTGGTAGTTGTGAGCTGCCAAGGCGATCTGCTTCAGATTATTTTTACACTGCGTTCTGCGCGCCGCTTCCCGGGCTTGTTGTACGGCCGGTAGTAGTAGAGAGATGAGAACCGCAATAATCGCGATGACCACGAGCAGCTCAATGAGCGTGAAGCCGCTGCGATGGAGGCGCTTGAACACCGAGGTTCGAAGTGGTGGCAACATGTCACACTTTCCAAAAAGGGGGTAAAGAGAACCTGACCGAACAGTCATTCTTCGAGAGGAACAGCAACAATACCGTACATTGCAAACCCGGCCTTAAGCCCTTCAAGACGAACCGATCCTAATGTTACCGTAAGGTCGTCCCGCATCGTGCGCTTCCATACGGAAAAATGATCATCAATTGAACGCCCCGGTCCCACTTCCTGTATATCCTTGCTGGAGAAACTTGGCGGAGCATTCGCCTCTGAGTAATCCCCTTCATCAAGACCGACTTTTAAGCCTGTCGGCTGGAAATTCGACACCAGCCATTCATTGGGGGGGGGGACGCCATCGTGATAGAGAATGTATAAGTTCGCAGGACGATTCAATGTCACCACGATCTGCAGAGGATCGAGATACCTGTCGTCCATATACATGCGAATATAATCGCCCCCAATCAGTTCACGGGGCAGGCCGGCTTCATCGACCCCATTCCATTGATCGGGCCGATCCACGAATGCCCTGACGTCTTCTCCGAATCCTCCCGGCACAATTGAATAGAATCTGGGCCGCAGTTCCATCGAGAGCTGTTCTTGCACCGAGGCAATCACCGGTTGCTGCTTCCCTCGCCAGGTTGTCGACCAGGTGGAAAGAGCGACGTCGTGCCAGATCGTGAACACCCTCGACACTTCGCCACTCGGCTCCACACGAATTGCCTCTCCTGTATTCAGAATCGGGTTGCGGGAGTCCGACTCAGAAAATTCGCCGCGAAGGATGACATTTACTCTTCCTTCAAACACGGCGACATGGGTGACACCGGAAGGATCCACCTGCACTCCGAAGACGGCTCCCAGGTCGAAGACGTCAACTAATTCCGTCGTGACAGTGAATCCTCGCCCCCGACTTCCCCCCTCGACCTCCAGCTGACCCAGGCGCAGGTCGACTTTTGATGGCGAAATCACGTGCAAGTCGACCTCGCCGGAATGCTTTGCGGTGGTGCCGTCTTTAAATCGGATCGTGGCCTGTCCATCCAGCTGTCGGAAGCGGGCGCCTGGCAGCAGCCGCTTCACCCCCGTCGCTGCTTCTGCCCAGGCGACAGGAAGAAACTCGGGGGACACTCGAACGGACTGATCCGACAGGGAGAACGGAATCAGCGTCGCAGCCAGCAGAGCGACTGCACCGGCAAAAATCCACCGGCGCAAATGGATCACTCTCTTCTTCGACGCAGCGTTTCTGCGACCCTCCGACACGTCTTTGGGCCACTTCAGCAGCAACATTGCCCAAGTGCGACGCAGATGCTGACTCATCACAGCTTGACTGACGTAGTAATCCGCAACGTCAGGACGACTGCGAAGAAGCTCTTCAAGGCGTTGCCACTGCTGATCGGTGGCAACACCCTGAGCGCACGCAGCCACGAGCTCTCTGGCCTCGCCATCAACAATCATTTTTCCGAATGGGCGGTAAGTCATGCGGAGTGGCTGGCAATTAGGACTCGATCGATGCACTCGTGCAGCATTTCACGGACGCGCTTCAAACGCTGGTAAAGCGCTGCGGGAGTGATCCCCCACCGCTGAGCCAGGTCGCGACCTTTTTTGTTCCCGGCATATACCTCCTCAAGAAGCCACCGGTCCTTCCGGGACAGCCGCGAAAGGCATGTCCGCAGCGCATTCAGTCGCTCATCAAGCTCCAAACCTGACCGCTCGACTGAGTGGGCCAGCATGGCTGCTGCTTCGTCACTAAGAGAAGCCCAAGGATGGCCGCGCCGCCGATAGAATCGTTTCGCTTCCACCTTCGCCATTCCAAAGGCCCAAGAAAGGTAGTCCCTTTCGGAATCAAATTTTTCTCTCCTTTCCCAAAGTGCAAGACTCGTCTGCTGAAACACCTCCTCAGCATTCGCATGATCGGGCACAAGTGCTGACACATAGGCCTCCAGTCGCTTACGTACGACCAGAAAATTCTTCAGGAAATCTGTTGCTTCAAGTGAGTTCTTGTTCACGTCTTTGGGGGGCCACAGTTGAATTCAAGGTGACTTATCTGTAGAAGTAATCCACTCAGACTTGTAAAATGTGACGGTGAATTTTGAAGAAAATCTACGAAGTCTTATGAGTTTAAGCGAAATCAAGGCGGCAAAGTTCCCGGCACTTTGTCCGTTGGTACTACAGTTGGAGATTTCGGAGTGGTGAACCTCTGGCTTTGTAGTGAGATTCCTTGGAGATGGCCTGATGGTGGCATTTCCACGTGGAGAATTGCAGTGTTTGATCCATCGTTACTGGGCGGATGAGCAGCAGTGTGGCCAGCAGGTTGCTGACCTCGGGGACACTGAGGCGAATCAGCAGTTTGTCGCTTTTTTCTGAGAACGTGTTTTGAAATTGCCTTGAATGAGGAAAACGGCTACGGCTCCCTTGTGAACATCCTGGCAATCCAAGGAAGGAGCCGCAGCCGTGGTCAGGTGGAAGCGTCCCAGCGATCTCTCGGATCAGCAATGGCAAATCGTCAGAAAATACGTCCCTCTCGTCGTGGTCGCAGGCCGATTCCCCGGCGCTGGATCTTCGATGCCATTGCGTATGTCGTCCGCACCGGCTGTCAGTGGTGACTGCTGCCGCCGCACTTTCCCAACTGGAGCACGGTGTACGGCGTCTTCCGGCAATGGAAACAGGCTGGCGTCTGGCAACGGATGCACGATGCCCTGCGCCGCGAACTGCCTCTGGCGATGGGCAAACAGCCACAGCCCACGGCGGCGATTCTCGACAGCCAGTCGGTGCGCCCGGCCGAAGGGGGATACGAGCGGGGATACGATGGGGCCAAGCAAATCACAGGTCGCAAGCGGCACATTGCCGTCGACACGCTGGGCCTGATCGTGGCCTTGGTCGTGCACGGAGCGTACTGGCAGGATCACGACGGAGCCTGCTTTCTGTTGATGAAGTTGAGGCAGGTCTGTCCCAGATTGAAGGTTTTATTTGCCGACTCAGCCTATGGGCGTAAGGAACTGCCAATGTGGGTTCGGCAGACATTCGGTTGGGTCTTGCAGGTTGTCCTCAGGCCAGTTGGGCAAAAGACGTTCGTGGTCTTGCCGAAAAGGTGGGTTGTGGAGCGGACCTTCGCCTGGCTGGCCCGCTATCGACGACACTCCCGAGACTACGAACGAACACCCGAGTCGAGTGAAACGGTGACCGACATCGCCATGATCAACCTGATGAGCAAACGCCTCACTCGGCTTCAAAACTGATTTTTCAAACACGTTCTAAGTACGAACGCTGCTCCTGGCGACCATGCCCTTTCTCGTTTGTCTCGTGCTGGCTGACCTTTGCCCGGGCGAGTTCATCCGCGATGTGATCCACGAAGAACGACTCGATGCTAGCCTGCAGAGTCGGCTGCTTGCCTTTCACCGCCAGCATGTAATCCGCACCCGCCTCGACGATCTTCTCCGCAATCTCTGCCTGGCAACCCAGGGCGTCGATGGTGACCTGAGACCCGGAAATCTCAATGATTTCCAGCAGTTTGGGGATCGCGGTGATCTCATTGCTCTTCTCATCCACGACCACCTGCCCCAGGCTGATGTGGTTGGCACTGGCCTAGGCACTGACCATGTGAATCGCAGACTTGCTGCTGGCCTTGTCGTGACTTCCCCGCAGCGTTTTGCCGTCGATGGCCACGATCTGGCCTGCGGTGACCTCCTGTAAAGAGGTGATCCAGCTCAACAAACACTTCTCAAACTCAGCGGGCTTGAGAACCGCGAAGATGGCATTGAATCGATCGTGCGACGGGACGCCGGAGGTCATGTTGAGAAACCTCGCCAGCCAGTCTTTCTTCATGTTCGCCCCCTGCGCGATGGAGACAAAATCTTCACAGCCACTCATCACCGCACACAGCGCCATCGTCACGATGTTTAAGAGCGGATCTGTCGGCTCCCGCTTTCGCGGATCGGTGAGTTCGGAAACGTGATCTGCAAGATGAACGGACGATTTGTGAACCATCTGGCACCTCCGGGCGAAAGGTGCTCCCTGAAAAGACTTCACAACGCCATTATACCGCTTGAAGCATCACATCCCGATTCTTGCAGATTTCCCAGCATCGCGCAATCGCCCTGCGACTGCTGCGAGCCTGATGAAGCCGGCAAAAATGCAGGATTTTTTCTCATAATGGGTGGCGCATAGGCGACAGCGCTTGATGCGTCTGAAGAAGCGTTCAATCACATCGCGGAGCTTGTGGCGCTGTTTGTCATAGCACTTCTTCCGCTTGCGGGTCGGATTGGGACGAATACAAACCTTGGCTTTCAGTTGCCGGGATTGCTTGCGGAGGGCATCACTGTCATACGCTGCATCCGCCACGGTGTGCCGGGGCGTTCCGGAAGACACCTGGTTCAGCAGTACCTTGGCCTGAGGAGCATCTCCTCGTTGGCCTGCCGTCAGAGCAGATGCAGGAGGCGTCCACAGCCACTCACGACGTAGTGCAGTTTGGTGGTGAATCCTCCACGACTGCGTCCCAGACACCGCCGGGCGTAGGCGTCTCATTTTTTGCGTCGGGCTGGCGTCGGCCCGGGAGCAGGTCCTTGACCTTCTCCCACTGGGCATCGGTCAGTTCATGGCGTCGACGCTTCATTTCCTGCTCCTCTTTGAGTCCGCACAGTCGCGAGGAAAAACTCATTTCACGACAGAATGAGTGTCCGGGCTACGTAACCGTCGGGAAGGAGTGCCTCGATACGCACCCACTCCTTTTCAGGCAACACTTCGCGCTGCGTCGTTCTGCAGATTCCTTCAGGATTCAAATCGGAACCACGAGCGGACACTGGTTTCTCCCCCATCCAAATGTCAGGTGAGATGAGTGCCAGCACGACCTGATTCAGTTGGTGTGAAGACCTTCGTCGATCTTTTTCGAATCGGCTGCAGGGGATGCGTAGTTGCTTTCGTGTTACGTGCCGCGGAGTTCCTCCGCCTGTTTGCGATCCGTAATATCGACGTGCGAGCCCGCGATTCGAAATGCCTTCCCGTCCGCATCGCGCAGCGCCACGCCACGCGCGAGAATCCAACGGTAAGTCCCGTCCTTGTGTTGGAGCCGATACTCACAATCGTAATGCGGAGTGATGCCGTCGATGTGGGCCTGATTCGCTTGTAGCACACGCTCGCGATCGTCGGGATGAATCCTTCTCTCCCATTCCTCGATGCGAGCCTCGATTTCGTCGTCCTCATAGCCGAGAATGCTCTTCCAGCGCGGGGAGTAATAGATCTCGCCCGTCTGCGGATCCCAGTCCCAGAGGCCGTCTTGCGACCCCTGGACGGCAAGTTCGAATCGTTCGCGGCTGCGGATCAGTTCCGTTTCGACTCGCTTACGTTCCGTGATGTCGCGAAAGACAACGACGCCGCCTCGCAGTGCGCCGGTTTCGTCTTTCAGGGGACGCGCGTTGGCGCTGGCCCAGAATCCGTTGTCGCTCGCAAGTAGACGAATAAACATCTCGACATCATTCACTTCCTCGCCACGAATGGCCCGGGCCAAGGGCAGGTCGCCGACTTCGAAGCGAGTGACCTGGTCCGGCCCATAGAATTCAGCGACGCTGTGCGACTCGGCGATGGTTGTTTCGGTGATCGAACCAAAGATGTTCTCGGCAGCCGGATTGACGAGCATGATTCGACCCGTCTCGTCGGACACGAGGACCCCCTCACTCATGCTGTTCAGGATCGAACGCAGGACTTCGGTCTGGCGGCGCAACGCGTCTTCAGCCCGGCGGCGCTGATCCTCTTGCCAGTGCAGCACCTGCTGGGCGAGGTCTTCAGCCCGGGCGTAGCGGTCGGCCGGATCTCTCGCCAGCGCCCTGAGGCAGATCTCCTCGAGTGCGGGAGAAACGTCGGTGCACAGCTCCCGGGGCGGCGGAGGATTGCCACGAATGGCTTTCTGGAGAACCTCAATGGTGTTGGAACCGATGAAGGGTGGCTTTCCGGTCAGGATTTCATACAGCATCGCTCCGAGCCCATACACATCCGTCCGCTCGTTGATTTGCTCCAGACGGCCCTCTGCTTGTTCGGGAGCCATGTAGGCTGGTGTGCCCATGATCTCTCCCTGGATCGTCAGCCCCGCATCGTGAGTCTCCAGGCAGAGATCTTCGGGAACGTCGGCGTCCTCTTCGTCGATGTGATCCAGACGCTTGGCCAGGCCCCAGTCGAGGACGATGACTTCGCCGAAATCCCCGAGCACCACATTATCCCCCTTCAGGTCGCGGTGGAGAACCCGACGGGAGTGGGCGTAGGCGATGGTATTGCAGACCGAAACGAAGGCCGTCAGCAGTCTCACGAGTTCCAGCGGTCCTGCTTGCCCGTCGCGCCGCCTGGCGTGATAGGCGCGAATGGCCTCGGTGAGTGTCCCTCCCCTGACAAACCGCATCGTGTAGAAAGGCCCGCCAGTGTCCGTCCGGTCGGCGAGTTCGTAGACCGGCACAATGCCCGGATGCTCGAGTCGTCCAGTTAACCGCGCCTCCCGAACGAAGCGCGCCTTCGTCTTGCCATTGCCCGCCAGTTCCGGGCGCAGTTCCTTGAGCGCCACTTCACGGCCAAATTGCCGATCGCGTGCCCGCCAGACGCGCCCCATGCCCCCGGTGCCATGTACGCTCATATAGGAATAGCTTCGCTCCATCGCTTCAATGTCATTCGCCCCGTCGGGCTGCGAGACTTCATTCGCCGGCAACGAAGGAATCACGGTTGCGTCAGATAAAAGTCCCGCCAGATCAGGCGCCGACGTCTGGGCTGAGGCGACCAAGCGGCTCAGAGCCGCATTCGCATCGCCCGCATGGTCGTCGAGACATCGCAGGCACAAGTATTCAAGATGCGGACGGTCCGCTGGCTGAATCCAGCCCCGTTCCTCAAGGATGTCCCCGGGAGACTGCTCCGATCGGACAGCGTATTCCCGAAAGGCCATCGCGAACTGGTCGCTATCGATCCTTCCCGTCTGAAGGCAGAGTGCTGCAAAGAGCAGGGAACGATCTCTATTCATGTGCGAGAATCTCGATCTAGAGCAGGTTGCTCTTTCCAGTGCCCTCGCAGCAAGCGATTCATGGGGTGAAGTGCTGACATCCGCGTGGCGAGAACGGGGCAATCACAATTCAAAATGCTCTATCGGCGATAACAGGTTCGCTCGGCATCCAACAATCTGGGGGCCCCATGTGCCATCGATGCAGAAAGAAAATCAGTCCGGAGAGACACCGTTGCACTTCGTTTCATCATGGTGTGAGGAGCCGGAGAGCGATAAAAACTCATCTCAAACGGGCATTGAGAAAATCAACGACTTTCTGGCGATTGACGGGTGTGGAGTAAGGTTCATCGGTCTTGCTGCCGTGCCGTCCTCCTTTGACGACCTCGAGTGTGACTTCAAGATTCGCCTTGCGATACTCATCAACGATTCGCAGCGACTGATCAAGCAACACCTTGTTGTCCTCGTCGCCGTGGAAAATCAGAAGTGGTGCATCATTGTCTGTCACGTGGAACGCAGGACTCGCGTACCTCGCTAAACCCTCGTTCTGTTTAACCGGCCCACCGAGTAACAGATGGACTGGAGAGCCCGGCTTCTCTGTTTTCTCGGGCTGATTCTCCGAGCGGAGAATGAAATCTGTCGGACCATAGTAATCGACAATGGCCTGGACGCGGGAACTCATGTTGAGATTCCCCCCGACACTCCCCTCAAGCTCCTTGATGTCTCCCGTGACACCGAGCATGACGGCAAGGTGCCCGCCAGCCGATTCCCCCGCCACCCCAATGCGAGTGGCGTCAAAACCGTATTCCTCTGCGTGAGCACGAAGCCATCTGACGGCTGCTTTGCAATCGTGCACCTGACTGGGAAAAACCGCTTCCGGAACCAGCCGGTAGTCGATGCTGGCAACGGCGAACCCATGGTCCGCCAGCCAGGGCACAATATTCTGTTTGCGGGTCATCTGGCTCCAGCTGCCACCGTGAATGAAGATGACCAACGGCGGCTTCACCACGTTTTCCGGTAACAGCAAGTCAAGGGAGAGTGTCTTCGAATCGACGGTGGCAAAAACCACGTCATTGATTCGAATCGCTGCTTCGGACTTCGAGGAAAGTAGAGACGTAATGAGGCAAGCCGCGATGAGCAATCGACTGAAGTCAGACAATCTCACGCCGACATAGAAACGCTCGCGCATAGATGGATTTCTCATCAGTTTCAGATCCCAAGACAATTACAGCTTACCGCGCGTTGAAGTGCCACTTTCCAGAAGTTATTTCGTGGCCATGAGTGCAGTGACCCTCGCAAGCTCGTCATCAAACGTTGACGAACGGAGATCTCGAGGCCCTTCAGATGACCGCTTGCGACAATAGCCGAATTTCTCTGATTTTCCATCCACTCTACGCCCTGATAGCCTTGGCCACACCGTCTGCACCGGTCTGAGCAGAATTTCTGCTGCCTCGATGTGCACGGTCGCATTCACCACCGGCCAGTCGGAGTGGGCCACGGCGTGGGAGTTGACTGCGAAGTCGTTGCGGGAGTGAGTGAACGGGCTCTGGTGGTTCTGGCCGGTGCGGGAAGCCAGAGGAGGGGGAAGCCGGTCGACGTCATTTCTTCCCCGGCCAAGTAATACTTTGGATACCGAATCCGTCGAGTGATGCGGGGCACAGGGGACGTCCTACCTGCGGAGGCGGTACGAATGCCAGAATTTCTGACCAGCCACGCGGATGTGCCGCGTGTCGGGAGCCTGCGCGCGATTGGCTGGTTCAGATGTTGTGGACGAAGAGACGTTCTTGGAACGAACGCTCGCTACTGTGCCGTGCCCCGCTCGGTCGGTATGACGTTCCCCTGTCATGATGAAGCCGCCGCCCGACTACCGATTGTCTGCGTTGGCCTTGGTACGGCGCGCCTCATGATGCGGCGCTTTCGTAGAACACAGCCAGAGGAGCCGGCGACACTTGCGACCGTCCGAGTGATCAGTTCACGAGATCTTCGCGGTCCCAGATGCGATGCTGGCTCAGCTGGGCGATGAATTCGGCAGCAACCTTTCCAGCTCGGTTGTCAGGACCCACGATGACGCCGCCGGCATCATGCCCCTCGATTAAAACACGGGTCTTCTGCAGGAACTCGACCCCCGCCCCCGTGGCGGCAACCGGCTTACAATGTTTAAATGCCTCCTCCACAAACTCGATCGCCTTGGGAAGCGCCAGGAGAGCTTTGACGCTGGCATCGCCCCCCGGAACGTAGACCGCGTCAAACAGCACTGAAGCGGTCGTCGGCAGGGCGAAGTCGACTTGCACTTCCGTCCCTCCCGCTCCTGTGACGGTCCCTCCGTGTGGAGCAATCACCTTGAGCATCGCTCCCGCGGCGGTCAGAGACTTTTTCATCGCGTTGAGGGAAGCTTCATCAAAGCCGTTCGCCACCAATGCCGCCACTTTCCGGGTCTCGATCCCCCCGGTAAGTGAGTTCGCAAGACTGAGCGCCGGTGAGATGACCGGTTCGCCGGTGAACTTCCTGGGCTGTTGTTCACCCGCCTTCGCATCTGCGGGAATCGCCTGATTAATCGGTCCCTCCACCTTGGTCGGCACGGGCATTCCCAGCCCCTCAGACACGTCTTCGGCCAGCCCCGGATCAATTTGCGAAAGAATGAACAGCATCCGCTCGCGGATGTGGGGTGTCTCGCACTTTCCCAGTTCGAACTGGAGTGCGTTCACGATGTGCTTCTGCTCATGCGGAGCCTGGCTGTGAAAGAACATCGCCGCCTGGCTGAAATGGTCCGCGAAACTCGGACTCTTCGCTCGCAGCTTGGCCCCGTCAATCCGCTCCGCATAGCTGACAAAGCCCCCCGCGCTGGCGGGTGCCTGCAACGGCGCATTGCCGTTCAGGGAGTTCGGTTCGTAGGCCACGCGGCCGGGGTTAATCATCTGCCGCATGTAGCCGTCGCGCTGATGATTGTGCAACGGTGCAATCGGACGGTTGATCGGAATCTCGTGAAAGTTCGGACCGCCCAGCCGGATTAATTGCGTATCGGTATAGGAAAACAGTCGTCCCTGCAGCAGCGGATCGTTGGTGAAATCGATTCCCGGAACCAGATGCCCCGGATGAAAAGCGACTTGTTCGACCTCAGCGAAGAAGTTGTCCGGATTGCGGTTGAGGGTCAGCTTGCCGACCCGCTCCACCGGCACCAGTTCTTCCGGAATGAGCTTCGTGGGATCGAGCAGATCGAAATCGAACTTGTTCTCGTCCTTTTCCGGCACAATTTGCACTCCCAGTTCCCATTCCGGGAAGTCGCCGTTTTCAATCGCCTCCCACAGGTCTCGGCGGTGAAAATCCGGATCGCAGCCGGAGATCCGCAAGGCTTCGTCCCACAGCACCGAATGAATTCCGAGAAGCGGCTTCCAATGGAACTTTACGAAGTGCGACTCACCTTTCTGGTTGATCAGCCGGAAAGTATGAACCCCAAATCCCTCCATCATGCGGTAACTGCGGGGAATCGCCCGGTCGGACATGACCCACATGATCATGTGGGCGGACTCCGGCGTGAGAGAGATGAAGTCCCAGAAAGTGTCATGAGCCGACGCCGCCTGCGGAATCTCGTTGTGCGGCTCGGGTTTAACGGCGTGAATCAGATCGGGAAACTTCATCGCGTCCTGGATGAAGAATACCGGCATGTTGTTTCCGACCAGATCAAAGTTCCCCTCGTCGGTATAAAACTTCACCGCGAAACCACGTACATCCCGGGCCAGATCGGTAGAGCCACGCGATCCAGCCACGGTGGAAAATCGCACGAAGACCGGAGTCTGCCTGTCCGGATCCTGGAGAAAGCCTGCCCGGGTGTACTTGGCCATCGACTTGTACACCTGAAACACACCATGTGCCCCGCTCCCGCGTGCGTGGACGATCCGCTCCGGGATGCGCTCATGATCAAAGTGTGTGATCTTTTCCCGTAGGATAAAATCTTCCAGCAACGACGGGCCGCGCTCACCAGCCTTCAGCGAGTTCTGATTATCATTGATCGGCAGCCCCTGGTTCGTGGAAAGATAACCACCGTCGTCCGACTCGAACTGTTGTGCGAGTTGCTCGGTCTTTGCATTCAAGGGTTTGACGGGGGATTTCGCGGACCGTTTGCGGTTCGATGCTTTTTTCACGGGTGTCTTTCGCTGAAGGTGGAAGAAATGAAAGGTAACTGGTTTTAAGAGGACTTCTTCTTTCGCCCTTGGCTCTCTCCACCAGCCTCCTTCCTGTTCACCGTGTCCCCGGCGAGGCTTTCTGCCGCTTTTTCCGGAGATCTCTTATTTCCGAGATCCCCCTTCAATCTGTTCCGCAGCACGCATCTGCCTGGCCATGTGTTTCGAGGGACCAGGCCGCAGCAGGCGTTTGCCTCTCCGCGGCAGTTGACTCTTTCCAATCGCACAAGCCCTATGTTCTTGCAGAGTGTCAGTCCGTCAAGATGCTTGTTTCCAAACAAAGAGGTCGATTGGTAGGGCTGGTGGAGTCACGGGATCCTCAGTTGGCAGAGATGGGCGGGTTGGCTCCCATCTGGTCCCTGAGCCGACAATCAAGGCCTCAGTCGTTTCGGATTCGCTCGCACCAACGGGGGGGCGTCGCAACGGCACGTGATTTGCCTTCGTGATCGACATCCGGAAATCTGACAGGAGTCGACTTGAATGTTTGCGTTCTATTCCAATCGGGCGGGCTGCCTCGGGTCGATTGTCGTCTCCCTCATCGGATCCGTCCTGCTCTTCCTCCTGATCCGTGGCTGCTCCAGTTAATCCCGGTCGCGGTGAGTGCGGTCGAAGCGGCAAGGCTGCTATTCGTACGGCAAACTCATCCCTGGGTTCTGAAGGCACCGTCTGGCAAGCTGTCGGACGGTGCCTTTCGGTTTCCCACGTCATCTCAACAGACCGGCCCGCAGCTGAGATGAACTGGAAAAAGAATCCATAATTGGAAAAAGAGATGAGAGGTTCCTCTGTTGAAAGGTATCTGGTTTATTGGATTTAACCTAACGCCGGAGGACGTAAGCCCGGACTTTGATGGCGGCTTCCATGAACAGGCTCCGGTTGTCGCGGGCGGAGAGTGTCGCTCCGGTCGTGCGCTTCAGGCCACTCAGGAATGATTCCACCAACCACCGCTTTCCGTAATTCTTTTCCTGCAACGTGGCCTGGGGCATCTGCGAGCGGTAGGTTCCATCGAGGCGCCCATCCGTGCGATGCACTGCGGGTTTGATGAACTTTCCACTTGCCAGTCCTCACGGCAGCACCGATGCACCCATTCCGCATCGTAGTCGGCATCGGCAAACAGCCGTTTGGGCTGCGAACTCGTGGCGGCCTTGGCCAGCACATTGGGAGCTTCGGCCTTGTCGTTTCCCGGCGCCCAGCTCAATGCCAGTCCACTGGGAAGCAACAACCCCACCAGCACGCAGTTGGAGAGTTTTACGTATTTCGTCCGCTGTTTTCCGCTACAAGACTGAAGGTGGGTACTCGCTGAACTGGTCTCCTTGCCGGTGGAATCCAGGGCCGCTTCTTCCTCGTCCAGGGCAAACTTCTGGACCAGTTCATGCAGCATCACGTCGACGATCTCCAGCACGCTGGAGCGGTCGGCAAACTTCTTGAGCGTGGAATAATGCGGCAACGACTTGAGCCCGATCCGCACCTGCAATGCCTCGGAGACTTCCAGGAACTCAATCAATCCCCGGTAGGTGGTTTTGAGTTAAGCCCGCAGAATCAGGCACGTGAGGAGTTGCTCCTGCGTGAACTTCTGAGGGCTGTTACGATGTGAATACGGCGCCACAGACCTCCGCGCAATCCGCAGAGAGAGAGAGAGAGAGAGAGAGGGGTGACTTCCAACAGGATGTTCGTGCGCGGCAGCTTACTCGTAATCCGGATTTAGTGCATTCGCCACACCGGTTCAAAAAGACTTTTCAACGGAGCGAGGCCACTTCAATTGATGGAAGTCGTGAGATGTGGGATCATCCACTGAGCCTGTCGTGTTGGGCGAAACTCATCGCAGGAACAGTCAACGATGTTGATCTTCCTGTGTCTAATAAGGTGAAAAACGCAGCACGACTTCCACACTACGGAGGTTGCTGTGGAGATTCCTGTGGAAATTCCTGACCGGTTCAAAATCGCCGCCAATATTCAACGATTTCTTCGAAGCGAAATCACCGCCTTCGAGTTCGACGAGTTACTCGACGAATCGCGTTGTTCCGCTGATCCTGTTGTTCGATACGTTGCCGGCATCGTCTGGTATTTCTATGACGACTGCGTGGACCATCGAGTGGCCCTCTCCCGGCAAGGCTGGGGTTTCCTCCAAAGGCTGCTGTTGATTCTTCAATCTGATTGTGTGGTCAAAAAAACTTCGACCCGGATCTGGTCGGTCAGTCAACTGTGTGCAGGATGTTGCCTGCTGTTAATCGGAACGTGGTGCTGCTTGGGAGGCTGGAGGTACTGGCCGATTTTGGCCGGAATCGCAGGGCTCGCGGCGTGGCTGATTGCGAAATTCAGACCACAGCCCTGGAGTTCCGCTGACGCCCCACTTGCCGAAGCAATTTACCCGTTTGCCAGTTTCACCGATCTGCACGACGCGTACGACTCAGCCAGGTTCATAAAAGAACGTTTTCCTCCTGAAGTCGGGGAACGCCGCATCAGGAACGGAAACATCATGTTTGGCCAGAGGGCGCTGCGTGTCATGGCCTTCCTGTTCTACGGACCGATTGCGCTTCTGCTGCAGACGTTTCCCGTGACCGTCCGTCGGACCGTGGTGCATTTTGCTGCGACGAAACCGTGTGAATAAGAACGCCATCTCAAAAGCCGCAGCGTGAGCCTTTCTGGATCGCGTGTGAGTTGATCGCGTCATTCCCATTCCCGACCGGTGGATGCGTCAAACCATCGCGCAGCGTCGCTGAAAATTCTGGGCAAATCCTCCTAATCAGAAAAACTCGAGGGGATCCGAAACCGGGTCGCTTTTGAGCAGATGGCTGGCGAGGTATGATGCGACTGCTTGCCACCCTCCCAAGCCGCGCTCAACCTGCGGACCTCCTTGAGCCCAACGCACGACATGGACCTTCAGCTTTCTCTCGGCTTCCAGCAGTCACAAGATCCTTCCCAGTTGGCTCTGCAACGTTCTGAGTTGTTGAGATATGTCAACCTGAAGCTCGCGGCAAACGGGTTGCCCATCGCTCCGAAAGCAGGGGGTGCCGAACTGGTGCGGCTCGCATCGGGACTGCTGGCGAACTTTCTGGAGAAGTCCCGCCTGCTGGAATCGCACCAGCGCTGCCCGGCCGACACACGGATTGAGCGTTTCCTGAATGAACACTTCTCCGATCTGAATCTGACACAGCCGATCCGACTGCCCGGGCACACGCTCGTGCTCGATCGACACGGAATTGCCCGGGAACTGTCGCTCCCTGCCGGCGAAGATGTGTTCGTTTCCGAATATCTGCAGTCGTTCCGCGTCCGCAATGGCGTGCTGCACAACCCGAAAGCGGATCGCCGGACAACTCAGGGAACGTTCCATGTTGCGGAGGGGGGGCTTCCGTTTCCCGGCGATAAACGTGGCGTTCCGCGGCATGTCTTTGTGAACCTGCTCCTCAATGCGGTCAATCCGCCGGAAGACCTGCTGCTGCTCCCCTTCACGTCGGAGCTGCCAGAACCGGGACGGGGCTGGGTCTCGCTGTTGCTCCGTCCTCTCGTCTGTCCGGAGGTCCCTGGCTGGACCAGTGAAAAGACCATGGAAGTCCGGTTTTTCGCGCCCGGTTCACTAGTGAGCAATCTCGACTTCGTCGAATCGATTTTTGGAAATGCGGGAGATCCGTTCATTCCCGAGAACGATGCGGCACTCGATATTGAGCACTGGACAGGACACACAGGCTGTGTGATCCTCGCGCCGCATATTCTCAAGCTGACGAAGAAAGAACTGGGACTCCCTCACATCAGCCAGGCATCACCGGCCCAGATTCATGATCGCATGTGCTGGGAGGATGAAAACGAGCAGTATAACGACGGCGAAGCGTTCAAAGTGACCTGCCGGACGGAAGAAGGGGTCATCGTGACCCTCATCGCCGATAACTATTACGGCTACTGCAAGAAGGAAGTGAAGACCCAGATCAGCTATGCCACCAATCTGATGGGGGGGGCGGAAGAGGAACACTCCGGGGGTGCTCTGGTTTACCCCAGTTGGAGTCTGGGAGAAGGGTTTCAGTTCGCGAGCCAGCGAAATCATGGCCGGACCTTCAACGATGTGGTCCAGGATTACGGCCACCTGATGGAGGTGCAGCCTGAAGGATACGGTATCGACAAGCGTTTTCCGGATCTTTTCTACATCCCGGAGAATGCCTCCGCGAGCCTGCGATCGCAGAACATCACCTGGACCCGTGATGGCCAGACTTACGACATTCCGCTTCTGCCGGGGCAGATCTACATGGGCCCTTCGGGCTACCGCGTCCGCATGGAGAAGCACCCCTCCGCACCATCCTGGCGGCTGATCGGCACGGCAGGGGAAGGGGTCTTCTGCCATAAGCCCTGCACGGTTTCCGGCGGGGGAAAGAGTGAAATCAGCAAATCGCTGACCGACTACATGGAGTATGGCTCCATCTTCGTCTCGAATTACGAAGAAGACCTGCAGCTGGCCCGGGAGATTTTTGATCGCGACTATTCGACCCGCTGGACTCCTGCCGCCGCCAAGCTCCAGGACTATGCAGCGACACCCAGCCGTCCGATCCTGAGTCCGCTCCGCTCGCTGGGAAGCGTGATCAAGCTGCTCACTCCCTCCGAGGAATACAACGAGGAATACAACAAGTGGCTGGAACAGATCCCCAGCCATATCTACGCCCTCGTCTTTGCGATCAAACGGTTCCAGCAGCCGGAATGGGGGAACGACTGGGAATCTCATTTTGCTGTCGACTATGTGAACGGCAGTCCCGGACATGAGCTCAAACTGGATGACCGGAAGCTGGTGGGAACTTACCTTCGGGTGGGCTATTCAAATCAGCAGCAATGGCGGCTGTTCAAGGTCCGTCAGGATTTCGCGGCCGCGTTCAAGGTTCAGACCGAGGACGATATCACCGCGTCGACGGTGGTCCCCAATGACGCGATTCAGGGGATGACCGAGGAATTCAAGCGGACCCTTCCCGGAGAGTCGGCGAAGTTTTCCGTGAACTGCGAGTATCGGCTGTTTCAGCGTCCGGACGACGCGATTCATCGCGGCTTCGATAAGCAGGCCGAGGCCGACCTGGCCCGGCGCGATGTCAATTTCATCTCCAACTTCGAACCGCTCACGAAGGAGCAGGTCAACGAAATGCTGGAGAAAGTCGTCGACTTCGACGCCTTCACCCCGCCGATGAAAAAGCTCCTCCGCTCGGTCGATAAAGGGGAGAGCGGCTACATTGTCTGCTCGGACAACCCCCGTCGCGTCGGCGGTGTGCCCAGCAAGAATCCCCGCTATTTGCAGGACCGTCCGGACATGGCCCGGCCCATCGACCGCTACCTCGCGGAGATGAGCACCCGTCTGTTCCGGCGGTTGCCTGCCGATTCCTTTGTGCCGTTGCCGGTGACGGCGATTCTGTCAGGCCGTCGCAATAATCCGCCTGAACGCGAAAAGGGGATCCGCAGTCTCGCGGTCTACAACCCGATTCACTATCAGGAGCTGCCTGAACTCTTCATGGACTACACCTGCTCGCTGACCGGAAAGAGTCCTTCCACAACAGCGGCCGGCAGTGAAGGGGCGTTGACGAAGGGACCATTCAACGCCCTTCGCACCACGGCGGATCTGAACACCGCTCTGGTCAGCATGATTCTGACCGGCTTGCCGGGATTCTCTTCCGCAGCCGGCCATGTCGGCCCCGGCAATCGCTTCGACCATGACATCAGCCTGCTGGTTCCGGAAGTCTGGTGTCGCCTGACCCCCGCCGAACGTGATCCGCAGTTCCTGATCCGGGAGAAAATGCTGGAGCCCGTCGCCGATATCAAGACGGCTGACGGGAAAGTAATTCCTGCCCGCCGACTGGGCTACCGCATCACCAAGCGTTTCATCCGCCGGTTTTTCGGCCGCGTGTTTGATAATCCGGGAACCGTCTTCGACGACCGGATTCTCCAGCCCGAGCTCCAGGACCCCGAATCGTTCGCGGACGGCGTTCAGTACATCATGGAGGCGTATCAGCGTGTGGCGCAGCGGTATTTCGACGATGGCTCAATCGAGGAAGCCTGCCCGCCACTGAAGGTGCTGCTGCACATCATGGCCCACGGACAGTACGAAGGGAAAGATGAACGCGATCCCGAAATCCGGGCGATGTTCACCCGGGAAGCTCTCCTGCAGAGCGACTGGTACCGGAAGCGACTGGCGACCAAACAGGCCCATGATATTGCCCTGTGGAAGCGTCATGTCGACTCGCTGTCAACCTGTCTGGAACAGAACGGTTCGCTGCCTGTCGAACTGAAGAACGAGCTGAAACGCCGCGAACGGGTGGCCCGCCATCAGCTGGAGAAAGTCAGTGCAGCAGAATATCTGCGAGACCTGCATGGTTCCCTGGGAGCGGATCCGATGAAGGCCCGCAGGTGACGCTGCCGGACGGCAGTACCCATCAGCGGAAGTAACGCTCCTCATAATTCTGGTCAGGTTGAGTTCTGGAAAGTTGGACGAATGGATGATCGGCTCCCGGCACTGTTGTTCGGATCAGCACTGATCCTGGGGGCCGTCGGCCTGCTGGTTGCCCAATATCGTGGTCGCCAACGCATCAGTGAGGTGGTGGACTCCAGGGAGCGGACCTATCTGCAGCGTCGAAGCAGCCGCCGGTCCCAGATTGCGGGGATGATCCTGCTAATCGGGGTCATGATTATGGCCGGTGATTCGCTGATGACCAATTGGCGGAAAGCGCCGATGACGTTTGGCGTCTTCTGGCTGACCGTCATCCTGCTGGCCTTGTGGGTGGGGCTGCTCGCGATGGGAGATCTGCTCGCAACCCGATCCTTTATGCGTCGAGAACTCAGTCAATTGGAACGCCGCCAACTCGAGCTGGAAAAGTTGGCACAGGGGCTTCGTCAGGCCCAGGAGCGGCATCCCGTCGATGAGTGAAGGCCAGCCGATTCCCGCTTCAGAAACTCCGACCCGGGACCCCGATGTTCCCGACTGTCGCCTGTACGTGCCGCAGTTCGATCGCTGGCAGGTGAAGATCAAGACGTCGTGGGACAAGACGTATTGCTATGCCAAGAACCCGGGTGAAGACTACTATCACCTGATTCTGGGGGGCGAGATCTTTCTGCAGGGAGGAGATGAAGTCTTTTGCCTCCGCTGCGCGCTCCGGCAGGGGATTGTGACTCAGGATCGCCTCCACTGGCAGCGGGAATCCGGCCCGACGATTCCCATGCCGTTTTAGAGGAATCGGACATCTGATTCGCCGCTCCCCGTCTCTCGGAGTGGGGCGTCCCAAAAGCGCGGTGGACGCTGCGAGAGGCGTCGAGATCCCGCTCGCTCACTTCGCAGCCTTGTCTTCAGAGCGGTCATCAATGCGGCGTTCTTCGCCGCGCCAGAGCCGGACCAGATTGGTCCGATGCCTGAAAATAATTCCCAGTGGCGCGAGCAGGCTGAATAATCCGAGACTCCAGTAGCGGGAAGAAAAAAGTTCCGGCCCCCACAGGATCACCTGTGTGATGGCGAAGGTCAGGACCGCCACCATCGATGCCATCGACACGATGCGGGTGACCCCGACGATGACGATAAATGTGAGCAGAGCCGCCCCACTGGCCCAGGGAGACAGCACCGCGGCCACCCCCAGCCCGGTGGCCACGCCTTTTCCCCCGCGAAAACGGAGCCAGGGAGGAGCCATATGTCCCAGCATCGCCAGTGCGCCGCAGACGACTTTCTGATGCACAACCAGTTCGTCGCCGACAGGCAGCAACTTCGGAATCAGCAAAACGGGGAGCGCCCCTTTGAGCGCATCGAAGAGAAACGCCAGGAATCCCCATTTCCACCCGAGCACACGCGCCACATTTGTCGCCCCGATGTTGCCGCTGCCATGCTGCCGCAGATCGATCCCTTTCGCGTAGCGGGCAATCAGCAGGCTGCAGGGAATAGATCCCATTAACCATGCCAAAACGCTCCCCGATACGAAATTCCCGGCGGGGTGCTTTGTACCGGTTGTGGCGAGAGCCAGCAGTTTCGCAGAGAGGAGTTCGATCGGGTCCATACAGACAGGCTTGAGAACGGACGATTGGAAAAAAACAGGAAGACGTTGACTCCGGCGAAATCCCTGACGGGACATCCCGGTCAGTGCCGCAGATTTCCCTTGCCGGTTGGCTCAATGGCGGAATGCGGTCTCATAACAGGACTCGCAGAACACCGTCAATGTCCGAAAGATCCTTGAGCAGGCGGTCTGGGCGTGACGGCTCCAGTTCCTCAGGAGTATGTATTCCCGTGGCCACGGCGATGACCCGCGCGCCGATCGCCCGGGCGCATTGAACATCGGCTGGAGTATCCCCGATCACCCAGACCCGGTCGGCATGCAACTGATCAAGCAGATACTTCCGTGCCGCTGCGTGGGCAGAACGGGCCACGTCATCCCGATTGTGGAACTCGTCACCGAATCCGCCGAACGGGAAGTGATGGTCGAGATCGTAGTGACGGAGCTTCGCGCGAGCTCCCGTTTCCACGTTGCCGGTCAGCAGACCGAGCGCCACGTCTTCCCGGTCGCTCAGCTGGTTCAGCAGGTCGACGACACCGGGCAGAACTCCTCCGCAGCGGAGGGAAAGCGAGGCAGGGAGATGCCCAAGGTAGGATTTCAGGAATTTCTGCCACGAATCCGGGTCGAGTTCCAGCTGGTGGAAGGCAAACAGGTCGGTAGTGATCGCCCAGTCGGTCCGTCCCGCTGCCGGAATGTCGGTATATGGTCCCGTCAGGCCGAACACCTCCGCCAAGGCCTGTTCCATGGCGTGCTGGCCCGCACCACCGGAATTCAGCAGCGTTCCGTCAATATCAAAGAGGCAAACCGTCTTCACATCCAGATCCCTATGTCAGTCAACAAAAACAAATACGTGGTCCCAGCTGAAAGAGCCGGAGGAGCAGTCCGCCGATCAGTTGCGTAAACGGCGCAGGCCTGTGTCCTCTCATCAAAATCCGGTCTCCGGCTTTCTCCTGTCAGCCTCGCTGCGCTGACTCGAACCACTGGTGCACTCGGCTCTGCAGTTCGGGGACGGGATCGGACGACCCCTGTCAGCCGGTTGTCCTCTCCACCAGACCACCGGGAAGGCGACGAACCAGCCGCCGCATCTCCAGCACTGTCAGCGTGGAGAGCACCTGCGAGAGGTCCAGCGTCGCTCGCGACAGCACAATGTCTACTGCAGTCGGCACGAACTCCACAAGGTTCAGCACTTCCCGTTCAACCTCATTGAGACTCAATTCCCGGGGAACGGCGACTTTCTCCGGTTTGGCTGCCGATTGGATCGTTACCGGTTGCATGAGGGGACCGAGTGACTCCAACACATCTTCGACGCCGCGAATCAGGGTCGCTCCGCCTCGCAGCAGATCAAGGCTTCCTTCACTTTCAATACTGTCGATGCGTCCGGGCACTGCAAAGACCTCCCGCCCTTGCTCGAGGGCGTGTCGGGCGGTATGCAATGACCCGCTTTTCCGCCCCGCCTCAATGACGATCACTCCCAGTGACAGTCCGGAAATAATACGGTTCCGCTGCGGAAATAGCGCCGGCATCGGCTGCCGCTGCAGGGGAGATTCCGAAAGCAGAGCACCCTGCTGCTGAATTCGCCCGGCCAAGTCGACATGCTCGGGAGGGTAAATGTGCAATAGCCCCGGTGCGCAGACCGCCAGAGTTCTCCCGCCCGCTTCCAGTGCTCCTTCATGGGCCGCGGCATCGATTCCCCGGGCCATCCCGCTGATCACGGTGATGCCAGCTCGGGCGAGACCCGCTGCAATTTTCCGGGCCTGCGTGGTGCCGTAGTGCGTGCACCGGCGGGAACCCACAATGGCGACCGACAGCGCATCTTGACTTTGCACTTCTCCCCGACCATACAGCACGATCGGAGGGTCATGGATCTCCGACAGCAATCGGGGATACTCCGCCTGTGTGCGAAAGCTCAATGTGATTCCGTGGTCGACGGCCCGTTGCCATTCCTCGCGGGCTTCCGACAGGCTGCGATGCTGCGTAATAGCGGCCGACGTCTTTACCCCCAGCCGCTCGACACTGAGCAGTTCCTGACCGGACGCCTGAAAGACGGCCTGCCCACTTCCAAATGCTTCGAGCAGCCGCGATTGCAGTCGGGGGCCGAGCCCCGAGATCAGATTCAATTGCAGCAACGCCAGCTGCTCGGGATCGATCTCGATAGACATGCGAGTTCCTCCCGGCGGTCTCCGGGACTGGCCCCGGGATCATTACACGATCCCGGGCAGAGGCACTGAAGAACAGGACGGGAAGAACAACACGGGACCAAAGCGGTCTCAAATGGCGAACGGCACCTAGAGTGAACCGGATCGCAGCCCCTGTTGCCATCCGAACAAGTACATCGCCCGGGGGACACTGGCGTCCAGCAACAGTGACAACGGGTCACGTGCTGCCGGTGCAGAAATCGCCGAGCTGCCAAACAGGATTTCGGCCGCCGACTTCTGATGCTCATAGTCGACCACACGAACGTTCGACAGACCCAGTTTGGTCTTGAGCGCTGCGAGGGCATCTTCCTCATAGCCGATCTGATCGACCATGCCGAGCTTGAGTGCCTGATCGGCGGTGTAGACCTGCCCTGTCGCCAGAGCGCGGGTCTTCTCCAGATCGAGATTGGTGCGCGACTCGTCGATCACCGTCAGGAACCGGACAAATGACTCTTCGAGGATCTCGTCCCAGACCTTTCGCTCTTCGGGGGAAAGTTCCTTGAAAGGATTGAGCGTCTCTTTCAGTGGCCCGGTGGTGAGCGAATCGGGCTCCACGCCGACCTTCTTCGCGAGTTCACTGGCGTCGTAGCGAGGAACGATCACACCGATGCTCCCCGTCCAGGTCGTGGGCTCGGCATAAATGGGAGCTCCTTCTCCGGCACCCATCGCGATGTAATAGCCTCCGGAAGCGGCGATCCCCTTCATTGCCACGTAGACGGGCTTCTTGGCCGCGAGCTGTTTCAGCTTGTGGTAGATTTCATGACTGTCGGACACCAGCCCGCCCGGGCTGTTGATCACGAGGATGGCACCTTTGACGCTGTCGTCCTTCGTCACTTTCTCGATGACTTCAATGATTCGTTTGGTGTAAGGAGCCATGATCGTGAAGTCGACGACAATGCGGGCAATCTTGTCGGTGGCGGTCAGTTCGCCGGAGTGAAACTTCTCGTTCGGCCCCAGCGTCGGCGACATGTAGCTGGCGGTCGTCGCCAGCAGTGAGAAGTTCAGGAAGATCGATCCGAGCAACAGCAGCAGGACCAGCCGACGCAGCCAGGTTCGTTTGGGCTGCTGCAGCACAACGTAATGAGTCGGGGTCTGTGGGGTCGTGTCTTTCATGTCGCTCATGTTAATTCAGGAGGTTTGGGACCACCTTGTCGGTGATTGCGGCTGTAGGAGCTGATCCCGTTCCAACGGTGGAATCGGTTGATTCCAACGTGACGGAAGTCAAAACGATCTTAGCACAGCGACGATATTTCCACAGCCGCCAGTTGTAGCGGCTGTTGCAAATGTCGGACTTTCGACGTGTGTAGGGGCTCTGACGACCGGAGCGGACGCCGCAGGCGATTTGATCGCAACTGGGCTCGTTCAACCGGCGGATTCTGCCACAAGAAGCCGGCCCGACCTCGTCCAAATGGGAGCTGGATCAGCGATGACGCTCTATCGAAGTTTTCTCAAGAATACCCGTCCCTGGATGCTGGCGACAGCTGCGGGTGTCAGTCTGTGCTCCACGCGTGCAGAGCTCTTTGCCCAGGCTCCCGGAATGGCAACGGTCACACCGGCGGCCGTCTCCCAATCGGAACCGCGCCGACTCTCCGATTCCAATCAGGCGGCACGGGCGATTGAACCGGCGGCCATGACGACCGCTCAGCCAGCTTCGCCACCCAAGAGCGAAGTGCAGCGGCAACTGGAACTGCTGTATGAGCAGAAGGGACAGCCCATGCCGGAAATGCCCCGCCTGGACATGTCCAAGCCGGCCAATACACCCGCCGCAGTGAAAGCCGCGGGCGGGACGGCACAGACCGGACGCAATGCCACGATGCACACCATGACTCCGGAGGCTTCGCGCACGACGGCTGCCGCCGCCACGCAGCCTCCGGCTGACACCAGCATTCTCAGCAAAATGTCGAAGGCGTTCCGGATCAATCGGGCCGGCAAGGCACCGCCTGTCGATCCGGGCATGTCCTATCCAACTGCCAGCCAACAGCCCAACAATATGGTTCCGGGAGTCTCCAGCCCCCAGATCCCGGCTGTTCCTCCCGTCATTTCGTCCACTCCGGGGGGAACCGGGGCTCCGCCCGCGATCTTCCATCCGCCCGCGTCCGCGATTCCGATCGCCACCAACAGTGCACCACCGGTTGCACAGCCCAAAAACATCGATCAACTGAAGACGATGCTGCACGACAACGGACAGCAGCACCAGATGGTGCAGAACATGGTTCCTCCTCCCGAGGCGGGGCCGGCGATTCCTGCTGTTCCTCCGGTTCCGGGAGTCCAGCAACAACAGTTGCCGGTCGGCAATCCGAACCTCCCCTTACTCGATTTCAATGCTCCGTTGCCGCAGCAGAACGTGGCTGTCGCACCTGCTGAACCGACCGCGCCGAAAGCCGCACAGCCGGCGATGGCAGCGAACGATCCGCTGAACAACCTGTTCCCGGAAGATGATGACGACGACGATGATGAAAAGCTCGTCGATGCTCCGGTGACACAGCCCTATACCGGTCTGAAGCTGGAAGAAGATCTGTTCGTCCAGCAGAACAACAAGCCGGCTGGGAATGGAGTCATTACCGTCAAGCCGGCAGCACAGCCAACCATAACGGTCCAGGCGGCACCCCAGGCTCAGCCTCAACTGCAGCTCCAGTTGCAGCCCTCGCAGCAGCCTCAGGTCCGCTTGCAACCGGTCGCTCCTCCGGCCCTGCAGCCTCAGGTGACCCCGCAGATTCAGATTGCCGCCCAGCCCGGCGTCAGCCTGAATGCACCGGAACCGCCGACAGCTGCTCCGGAACTCAAGGAAATCAAAACGGCTCAGCAGCCGCAGATGACGATGGCTCCGCAGATGCCCATGCTGGAACTCGGACGACCGAATACGCAGATCAACATCAATGTTCCGCCTCCGGCGGAACCGGCCCAAGCCAATGTGGCTCCGGCGAAAGCACCAGCATCGGATGCAGGCAATCCTCAGTCGAAGATGGAACGCATTGCCGCCCGCAAAGATCTGCCCGGTCTGAAGGGATTCTGTCCCGTAGTGCTGAGGGATCACCGTGATCTGGTCGACTCCAATCCCGCCTTCAGTGTGATCTATAACGGCAAGCGTTATGAGTTCTCCTCTGTGGCTGCGATGGAGACCTTCCTGCACGAGCCGACGAAGTACGCACCGGCCGCTGCAGGGAATGATGTGATCCATCTGGCCCTGACGGGAGAACCGCAAGCGGGTTCGCTCGAACATGCGGTCTGGTACAAGGGTCGCCTGTACCTCTTCTCAGGTGTGGAGACAATGGAAACGTTCGTGGCGGCACCGAGTGGCCACGCGACCGAAGACTGAATCTGCGGGTCACCGTGAGCACCGGTGAGTTCAGTCAGAATTGCCGACGATCCGCGACGAAACTCCCGTCGCGGATTTTTTCTTTTTTACTTGAGTTGAGTCACCGCTTCTCCTCGGGGAGGATCACTCTGAATTGACCGCCGCTGGCGGCGATGAGGAGGTGCCAATGGCTTTTCGAATGATCCATCCGCAATCGTGCTGTGCGGGGGCCGCGCGGAGCAGACGGATCTAGCGCCGGAACCAGCCTCGCAGCCAGAAAAACAGCGACATCCCGAATCCCAGCACCCCCATGATCGCGAGTGCGAACGGGTAGCCGTAGTACCACTTCAATTCTGGCATGTTCCAAGGTGAAACCGCCGGATCAAAGTTCATCCCATAGACTCCCGCGACAAACGTCATGGGCATGAACAGAGTGGCGATCAGTGTCAGCACTTTCATGACGTCGTTCGTGCGCTGTCCGATCTCGGACAGGTAGAGCTCCTGCATGCTGATGCAGGAATCGCGGTCCGCTTCGACCACTTCGATCAGCTGCACCACATGATCCAGACAGTCTCGCAGGTAGACCTGCGTTTCTCTTGAAATCAGCGGAATTTCCAGACGGACCAGAGAGTTCAAGGCTTCGCGATGTTGCCAGAGCAGCTTGCGGATCTGAATCAGATCGCGCCGAATTTCATGCAGCAGAATCAGGACGGAGCGGTCGCGGGCCCGCGTGATGATCTCATCGAGATTATCGATCTGGCTTCCGAAATGTTCCATTCTCGGGAAGTAGTCGTCAATGATCGAATCGAGCAGGCAGTACAGGAGATAGTCCGCTCCATGTGACCGAACCACACCGTTCTGTCGCAGCCGGTTCCGGACCCCGTTGAAGCAGTCGCCGGGACGTTCATCGAACGTGATGACGAAATTCGACCCCAGGAACAGACTGATCTGTTCGCTGGTCACCGGTTCGTGTGAGGTCAGCATCCGTGCGATCACGAACAGAGTCTGGTCGTATTCCTCAGTCTTGGCACGTTGATGCACATGCAGGACATCTTCCAGAGCCAGAGAATGCAGCTTGAACCGCTTGCCCACCGCTTCAACGGTTTGGGAATCTCCCAGGCCAACCACCTCGAGCCAGAGAACCTCATCCCGTTCGGGCTGCGGAACTTCGGCGAGGCTGTCGACATCCTGCTCCTGAAAAGTCGTGGGGCCGAACAGCGTATAATGCAGTTGCGAGGGCTGCTTGGTTGTATCGGGAACGAGTGTCCCCGGCGCAGTCCCGGGTGGGGTTCTGCGGTGAAACAGCTTACGCCGGACTTTTTTCCAGGATTGAGGCACGCGTCGAGATTCGCTGATTTTTAACACGAGGTCAATCGCGTCACCATGTGTCGAGATTCCGACAATGGCCGTTGTCGCCAGCGTTTCCCTTGCGAATCACGATCGCCCACCAATCAGCGATCATCACCTCCGGGTGCACTTTTCTGATCTCCCTCGGCCTGCCACAATCGGCGAAGGGACGCGATCGTCGTTCTGCGAACAGCGATGGCGCGGCCGATCATCCCGCAGCGGCCGGTTCCCCGCCGGGATCCATGAAAGTTTCACTTATGATGTCGTATCCGCTCCGCGTCAGACTGACGGTGACGACGGTGGCGCTCTTGAGCCTGCTGGCGGGCATGATCACCCCTGCCTGGGGTGCCGCCTTTTTGACGCTGGTGCTGGTCCTGTTGCTGGCGGTGTCGGCAAGCCGCTGGCTCCTCCGTGATGTCGATGAACAGCATGGCGATTTCGTCAATGTTCTGAAGGACGCCCGTGACAGACTGGCCTTCGGCCGTCAGCCGCTCCTGCTGAAGAGCGAGCGGGCGGACGATTCGTTCGGTCAAGTCGCCTCCGAGCTGAACCACACGCTGGAACAGGTTTCGCAGAAACTCGCGGAGGTGCGTGCCGCCAACCTGAATCTGGAGCAGAACAAGACCCTGTTTCAATCGATTCTCGGGACGATGATGGAAGGGGTGCTCGTGCTCGATTCCCGCAGTCGGGTGCTGTACTTCAACCGGGCGGCCCGTGAAGTTCTTGACTGTAATACGCGAAACATCGAAGGCCGGGCTCTCTGGGAAGTGGCTCGCGCCACGGATCTGCAGGAAGCACTCGAATCCGTCTACGAGACCGGCAGCGATTTCCGCAAGGAGGTGGAGTTCAAGCGCAGCAAATGTGTCGTCGAAGTCTCTGTCGCCCGCTTGCCTCTTTCACCCGAACCGGGGGTCGTGGTGGTGTTGCACGAGGTGACAGAGCTGCGACGGCTTGAACGATTGCGACGGGAGTTCGTCTCCAACGTCTCCCACGAACTCAAAACGCCATTGACATCGATCCAGATCTACGGAGACACGCTCCTCGATGGCGGACTGGAAGATGTCGAGCATAGCCGGACCTTCGTCACACGCATTATCGAGCAGTCGAAACGTCTGCAGACGCTGATTCAGGACATGTTGCGGCTGGCCCGGATCGAATCTCAGTCCGACGCCTTTCAGCTGGAAGTGCTTTCGATCGGCCCGCTGCTGGAAGAGTGTGTCGAGGGCCGTCAGGATATCGCCCGGTCGCGACAGGTCACACTGGAACTGATCCCCTCGACTGAGATGGCGTTTGTTCATGCCGATGAGAGCGGGCTGCGTACGATCTTCGACAATCTGGTGAACAACGCGTTGAACTACACTCCTGCTGGAGGTCGGGCCGCAGTCTGCTGGTCCTGCGATGAGGAGCAGATCACCATCGCGGTGGAGGACACCGGAATCGGAATCGGAGCCGATGACCGCGAACGGATCTTCGAACGTTTTTACCGCGTTGACAGGGCCCGCACACAGGGAGGAACCGGACTGGGCCTGGCGATTGTCAAACACCTTGTCCATGTCTTCGGCGGGAAGATCGAAGTCTCCAGTGAATTGGGGACCGGCAGCACGTTCCGCGTGATTCTTCCCCGTGCCCCCCAACCGGCCGAAGTGTTGCAATCACTACACGAGCACCCCTCGGCGACCCAGGAAACGCCTGTTGAGTTTTGACAACACCCGCCTGTGGACTAACCCTTGCTGAGAACAAACCTTTGCTGCGAACGGGCCTCCCGCTCGCCGATATGTCGGCTCACTTTGCTAACGTCAATCCGTGCGTCACGGAGTCCAGTGAGAATGCCGTCCGGAACATCCACTTTTCCGGATGTGGGGCTGCCTGCCAACGCGAGAATTTGTTGTGAATGAAGGAATCTGTCCGGAAACCTCCTGCCGTCGTTTCGAGCGGTGGCTGAAGACGAATTGGGCGTTTACGATCGGACTGATTCTGCTGGCGGTCGCCCTTTATGTTCCCACTGCCCGCTTCCAGTTCGTCAACTGGGACGACCCGTGGTACATCGAGTGGAATGAGCTGACCACCTCCTGGTCGCCGGCCAATCTCTACGGCATCCTGACGCAGACCGTCGCACGCAACTATGCACCGCTGACGATCGCCACATTCCTTGTCGAACGCACCCTGTGGCAGCTCTGGCCGGGGGGATATCACCTGACCAATGTGCTGCTGCATGCGGTCAATGCGATTCTGGTGTTTCAGCTGGTTCGACAGTTGACGGCCCGCTCCTGGCTCGCCTGGACCGTCGCAGCGATTTTTGTGGTCCATCCGGTGCAGGTGGAATCGGTGGCGTGGGTCTCGTCACGCAAGACGCTGCTTTCGTCAACGTTCATGCTCGCCAGCCTCGTCTGCTGGCTTCGTCCATACCGAACTTCCAAAGATGAGAAATGGGGGAGCCTTTGGCTGGTGCTCGCCCTTCTCAGCAAAGCCTCCGCGGTCTCGGTTCCTCCGATCGTGATCGCCTACGACGTTCTGATTCGCCGTCGAAAATTTGCGGAAAGCTTCTTTCAGCAGCTGATTCCGATGTTCTTCTGCGTGCTGCTCATTCTGGTCACCATGCAGTCGCAGACGACCATCGTCGGGGGCGTTCGCAGCCACATCGGCCTGAGCAAACTGCGGCTGTTCGGAATCAACCTGACGCTGCTGTGGGAGTACGTTGGCATGCTGCTCTGGCCGCGGCAGCTCTGTGTACTCTATGACCCGCCGATCCAGGGGATTGCCGGCCGCATCGCCCTTGCAGGTGTGGGGTGGGGACTGGTTTCTTACGCCCTGTGGAGAAACAGAAACCGCACGCCGCTGCTGCTGTTTGCAGCCTGGGCCTCGATTCTGCTTCTGCTGCCCATGCTGAATCTTTTTCCGCTCACGACGTTGATGAACGATCGTTACCTGTACCTTCCTTGCGTCCCCTTCTTCGCGGGGATCTGTGGATTGCTGGATGCTGCCTGGAGCAGGCTGTTCACATCCCGAACGGCCGAAGCAAGCCCGTCATCCGACTCCGCGAGACCGGCCCCCAGCGTCGGGCGGAGCAGGCTCGCAACCGGGGGAGCGGCGATTGCCGTTGTGGTTGTCGTCTCGCTGCTGGCAAGGCAAACGGCTGCCTATCTCCCTGTGTGGCGAGATCCCGTGAGCCTGTGGAGCTATGCCCGCACCCACGCACCGACGCTCGCGGTCGTCCACATTCAATGGGCACTCACACTTGAGAAATTGGGGCAAACGGCAGAAGCGGTGACAGCACTTCAATATGCACTCGACCACTGCCATCCAGATGAGGGAGACACTCGCCGCATTCACAAAATGCTCGAGCAGCTGCACTCCGGGCAGACAAATCCGTAACAGGTGATCGCGAAAGGGGAATGACCATCTCCATTCCCCGGCATACTCACTCGTAGATTGGGAAGAAGGTCTGAAAGGCTCCCTCGCAGAAGACGCCCGGATCATTAAACCGTCGATTCTGATTCAGATGACTGATCTTCTGCATCTCCTCGGCACTCAGCTCGAAATCAAAGATCTGCAGATTTTCGACGAGACGCTCGCGACGTGATGTTTTCGGGACGACCGCCGTTCCCCGCTGCACTCCCCAGCGCAGAAGCACCTGCGCCGCGGTTCGACCGTGCCCTTGTGCGATCTGCCGGACGGAGTCATTCGACAGCAGGGAATCTTCTTCGCCCGCCATGTTGATCGAAACATAGGACTGCGCTCCCAGTGGAGAAAACCCCGTGACCGCAATCCCCTGCTCCCTGCAATATCGCAGGAGTTTTTCCTGCGTCAGCAGCGGGTGCAGTTCCACTTGCAGGACCGCCGGTGTGGTCCCCGAACCAGCAGCCAACTCGCGCAGCAACGCCACACTGAAATTTGAGACACCTATCTCCCGGACGAGTCCCGCCGTCACCAACTCTTTCATCGCTTCCCATGTCTGAAGCAGTGGAACCGGGTCCGGCTCCATCCGGGGTGCGGGGGCGTTGGGATCGAAGAACCACTCCGGAGGATACCGCTGCTCGAAAGGAACGAACTTCAATGCGATCGGAAAGTGGATCAGGTACAGATCCAGAAAGTCGAGCCGCAGGTCCCGCAGAGTTCGTTCCAGGGCCGGGCGGACATGTTCGGGGCGATGATAGGTGTTCCACAATTTGGAGGTGACCCAGAGATCTTCTCTCCGGCAGAGCCCCTTCTGCAGTGCCCGCTGCAGGCCCTCTCCCACTTCCGCTTCGTTCCCGTAGTCCGCAGCGCAGTCCAGATGGCGATACCCCGCCTCGATCGCTTCGACGACCAGTCCTGCCGCCCGGGGACGAGGGACTTTCCAGAAGCCAAGTCCGACTGACGGCAGCTGGCGTCCGGAGGAAAGGGTCACGCTGTGCATCATCGGGAAGGCTCGCATACATCAATTTCAGGCAAGCGCGGAAGCTCTACCGTCCGCCGGTTCGAAGGTCTGCCGCAGTCTAACCGGAGCGGACTCGACTGACTATCACCCGCCCTTCGCGGCTTCTGCAGCCCCCCGATTGATTACGGGTCGCCCCTCCGATATCGTTTGCGGTTCCGAGGACGCAACGGCCAGGGCTGCTGGTCGGTGCATCCTCAATCGCAGGGAATTCCCCTGTCGATCATCGACATTCAAGTCGCCAAATATTCTGCAGCCCCAGTGATTGAAGGATTGCCCAAATGGGATTGTTCGACGGAAAAAAGGGAGTCATCTTCGGCATCGCCAACGAACGGTCCATCGCCTGGGCCATCACGCAGGCCCTGCACGCCGAGGGAGCCGAGATCGGCTTCACACACCTGCCGGATAAAGATCCTGTCCGTCCGAAGAACGAGAACAAGGTCCGCAAACTCGTGGAACCGCTCGGGGCCAAGTTTGTGGTTCCCTGCGACGTCCAGAAAGACGAAGACCTCGACCGGGTCTACCAGCAGGTCGGTGAGACGTTCGGCAAGATCGACTTCGTCGTTCACAGTGTCGCCTTCGCTCCACCCGCTGACCTGACCGGTCCGGTCTACGCGTCCAGCCGCGAAGGCTTCAAGACCGCAATGGACATCAGCGTGTACAGCCTGATCGCCATGACCGGTCGAGCCAAGCCGTTTCTGAACCCCGGGAGCGGCGTGCTGACCCTGAGCTACCTCGGTGGCGAACGGGTGATCCCCGGCTACAACCTGATGGGTCTGTGCAAATCGGCTCTCGAAAGCGCTGTCGAATACATGGCGAGTGAACTCGGCGCCGATGGCATTCGGGTCAACGCCCTGAGCGCCGGTCCGGTGAAAACCATCAGCGCCAGCGGCGTCGGTGACTTCAAAAAGATGCTGACGCTGTACGAAACCTTCTCGCCGCTGCGTCGCAACATTTCCGAAGACGAAGTCGGCAAGGCCGCGATGTTCCTGCTGAGTAGCTACGCCAGCGGAATCACCGGCGAGACGCTGCATGTCGACAGCGGTTATCACATCATGGGGGGGCCGCCGCTGGATGCGTTCGGGGGAGCCGCTCCCGCTGCCGCCACATAACACGAACTGACTTGAGCCGGACGGGCAGTAGGAGACTGGGCCATTCACCAGCGATTTTCTGTTCGCGAGGTGGTTGGAACAGTGCGATCCTCGCCTTCCGGCCCGTCCTGCAAGACGACCGAACATGACCGCAACCGACTTCTCCCGCAGCCCGGAACTTCTCAGCGCGGCCAGCAGCCGCCTGCTGATTCTGGACATGCAGGAGAGGCTGTTGCCGGTGATGACTGGACTCGACCGGATGATCGATCGCTGCGTGAAGCTCGTTCAAGGCTCGCAGCTCTTTGAGATTCCTGTCTCCGCGACAGAGCAATACCCCAAAGGCCTTGGCCCGACGGTCCCACCGCTGGCAGGGCTGATTCCGCATCGTCCCGAGAAGCTGCGGTTCAGTGCCGTTGAGGCGCTGGACTGGTCTGGCGAGGGAAAGTCGGCGGGAGCCCGCCACCAGATCGTCATCGCGGGGATTGAAACGCACGTTTGCGTGCTGCAGACCGCGTTCGACCTCTTGGCTCGAGGCTTCGATGTGTACGTCGTGGCCGACGCCACCGGCAGCCGAAATCCGACGGACCATGAGCTGGGCTTAAAGCGGCTCGCAGATGGGGGAGTCCGGCTGGTTACCAGCGAAATGGTGCTGATGGAGTGGTGTGAAGTCGCCGGTTCTGAGCGATTCAAGGCGATCAGTCGCCTTGTGAAGTAAGCCTCTTGCGCCGGTACGCTTACCGGCGGGCGGCGGGGAAGGCGTAGGATTTCGCGCCCAGATCCACTTCAATTCCGTCCGCGGTGGGAGACAGCGAGCTGGAGGGGGGAGAGGGCCGAGACGTCGGCTGTTCTCCCACACGCGTCCGGAATGAATCTCGGGAGTCAGTAGCACCGACGCTCCGTTCGAGCGGCAGCTCTGCCGTCTGAACTGCGTTTTCAGCATCGACCGCGTTGCTGGCGGCGTTGCGGAGTCGACGGGAAACCGGAGGAAGCGGGACGGGATCTGCGACCGGACTCTGTCCCCGGACCACAGGCTCTGCGATGGAGGCCTGTGCGACGCTGTGCGAAGGAGCATCGTTCTGGGCCAGCTGCTGCTCAGCAGGCAGGTTGAACGAAGGAGACCCCGCGAGAATCCAGCTTCCCCAACTTTCTTCCAGCGTGTTGATGCTCTGATAACCGTAGTGCTTGCGGATCGCGACTTCCCAACCCTGCTGATGCGCATCGTTGAGGAACTGCAGATAGACCTGACGCCCCTGACCCCCCTTCTGTCCGACGAGGAACTCCGCCAGCGAAAAGCCTTCCGCATAGAGCGTCAGCACATCCTGCATGTCGCTCGGATAGTCTTTGATGGCCAGCAGCTTCTGCAGGGGAATGCGACGGCTGGTGTGGAAGACCCGCTCCAGCAATTCGAGTTGGCGGGCTTTCTCAGAGTCATGTTCGAAAAGGGTCGCGGCCCCTTCATCCGCCCAGCGGGGGAGCGGACGACGAAAATGCGACGCGAAAATCGTGTGGTTGACTTCGTGCGGAATCACGGAGTCGAGCACTCTCTCCAGCGACCCCTGCACCTGCATTTTCCAACCGAAGACTTCACCGTTTTCAAAGGTGAACGTCGTCTGCCCGCCGGCACCGATCTGGCCGACTTTGACACTGATCGGGCAGGGCTTATACCAATTAGGAAGTGCGCGGCCCAACCACTGTTCAGCCAGCTCCTTGCGCCAGAACTCCGCACATTCACCAACTCTCCGGGCAACGTCGTCCGTGGTCGCCGTCACCGTGAAGTTCGGGGTCGAATAAGTTGCGGCCCCCACGTGGGAGGTGGTGAGCAACAGGGCGCAGAACGCCCCGATTTTCAGGAGTTTTGCTTCCATGCAAGTATCGACTGTGGGATTGGGGTGTGGGAGAGGAGGGGTGAAGCGTTGGGCGAAGTTCCATGCCTACTGGCTTCAACACGATGACTTTGCAAGCAGCAGGCCAAATGGCTCTCGCTGACAGCTTCCGACTCAGTGGGTCTTCCGCAAGATTCATTAAGGAAACACTTTACGGTGTCCTGTGAAACTTAAGGAATTCCAGGCCGGGTCCGGCTGGTTTGTAATTATTGCAAGCTGCTTCAGCTGTGTCTGCAGATTTTGCCTGAATTTTCAGCGAGGCAAGCCCCCCCTGGAGAGGCCCGAACGACTTGCGAGAAACGGGAGTCGGGCGAATCGCCCCAACTCGACAGTCTCAAACTGATCCCCGTCGGTGCCAACGTACTGCGTGATACGATGGCATTTCGGGAAATTTTTTCCCGCCAAAATGTTGATGATTCCGGATTTCGAATCGCTTTGGCCGAGAGCCGGCAACGGCCTTCCACAATTAGCGCGAGACCCAGTGGCGGTCTGTTTCAACATGAAACATCGATCCGCCGCATGTTTCTTCATGCAGGCTGTGGTTCCCTTCGTATTCGAGAGAGGTGTCGCTTTTAACGCGCTCACCCGGAACTTGAGAAGAATTCGTCAAGTGAATTTGCAGCCTGGAGAAGATGTGAGGGTTAATCCAGGTTTGTGGTGAATGAGAGGCATTCTGCTGAGCGCGATTAGGCCTGCCGAAAATCGATACACATTGGGCTTCGGAAGTATCAATTCAACACAGTGCTTCGCAATTCTGCGACTCCTCAGACAGGAAGCTGCGCTATGACAGGGACGTTTAGGCTCAGGCTACGTCATTGGCTCATTCAAAAGTTTCGCTCCCGTGCGGTGCGGGCGGCCCTGTGGGGGGCGGCTGGAGGCATGTCCCTGCTGTCAGGGTCAGCACGCGCTGCCGACTATCAGGTCACCAGCCTCGCCGACACAAATGACCCGGGCACGCTGCGGTGGGCCATTCAGCAGGCCAACCTCAATCCATCGCAAAGTGACACGATCGTCTTCGATCAGGCACTGGCCGGTCAGTCGATTGACCTGGCGAGCGGGCTGCCGGTGATCAATAAGTCCGGTGGTGACCTGAAGATCACCGGACTGGGAAGCGGTGACCTGACCGTGAACGGGGGGAACTCTCATCAGGTGTTCTTCGTCGAAGCTGGTACCGTTTCAATCGAAGGGCTGACCATTCAGGCGGGGAATGCAGTCGGTGGTGAAGGGGGCAAGGGGAAGGGCGGCGGAGGGGGAGGCCTCGGCGCCGGTGGGGGCCTGTTCGTCAACTCGGGTGCGAATGTCACCCTGGACAGCGTGGCCTTCGTCGATAATGCCGCCACCGGCGGAACGGGGGGAGCGTCGGACTGGAAGCTGGTCGGTGGTGGAGGCGGTGGGGGCTTCCACGGCGACGGCGGTGCCGGTGTGCTCCTCGGAGCCGGTGGTGGAGGTGGATTCGCCGGGTCTGGGGGGATGGGGCACGTCGGCGGCGGCAGTGGTGCCGGGGGCGGTCAGTATGGTGACGGCGGTAGTGCCACCTTTGGTGGAGGCGGTGGCGGTGGCGGCGGTCAGCTGGGCCAAGGGGGGAACGGAGCCCTCTCCACCGGTGGCGGTGGCGGTGGCGCCCAGACCACTGATGAGGGCCAGAACGGGCAGTTGCTGGCAGGGGGAAAAGGCAAGGGAGGCGGGGGGAATGGTGGCGCCCTGAATAAAGCCGGCTCCAATGGCCAGGACGCTGGTGGGGGGGGCGGAGGGGGCTCCTTTAAAGGTGGGGGAAGCGGTGGAGCCTACGGGGGCGGTGGCGCCGGCGGAACAGGGGGCAGCGGCGGCGATGGGGGAATCTTCGGGGGTGGGGGTGGCGGAACTGCCGGTGGAGGTGATGGCGGTGACTTTGGGGGTGGGGGTGGAACAACCGCGTTGGGCTCTGCCGGACACGGCGGGTTCGGAGGGGGGGGAGGGGGCTCCGGCCTCTCGAAGAACGCTGGACATGGCGGCTTCGGAGGGGGCGATGGGGGCGCTTCAGACCATGGGGGAGATGGGGGCGACGCTTACGGGGGCTCGATCTTCGTTCGCGAAGGGGGCTCACTGACCATCAAGAATTCCGCCGTCTCTGGCAGCGCCACCACGGCAGGTCTGGGAGGGTCAGGCAAGCATGTCGGTGCGGACGGAACGACGGCGGGGACCGGCTTCTTCTTCAGGGGCGGAACGACAGTCACGATCGACGTCTCTGAAGGCGAGACCGAGATTTATGACGACGCGATTTTGACCGACTCAAACATCGAGAAGATTGGCGAAGGTCAGCTGACCATCAATGGCGAAGTGAGTGGGAAGGGAAGCCTGACCAATACCGCCGGAACAATGGAGCTGACCAATAACAGCAACAGCTACTCCGGGGGGACCAACTTCGACGGCGGCACCGTCAAGATCACTGAGGGCAGTCAGCTCGGAACCGGAACCCTGACGTTCAATGGGGGAACCCTGAATGTCGACGGGGTCACGACTCTCAATCAGGACGTCACGCTCCTCGATCTGAACGGGACCATCACCGGCAACGCCTCGACCTCCGAAGTATCGCTCGATGGGAAAGTCACCGGAGGCGGGGCACTCAATCTCGAAGACGGGATTTTCAACCTCAACAACACCTGCAACGACTACGCCGGCGGCACCAACGTCAAAAATGGTGATGTGGTGATCGAGGCCGACAGCGCGCTCGGGCTCAGCATCTCGACCGTCAGTCTGAACGACGCCCGGATCGTCTTCAAATCCGACATGGAGTCCGGACGCAATTTCGACATCTCCAACGATGCCGGGTTTGTGACGGACGGCATCGACGTGGGACTTTCCGGCACGATCTACGGCGACGGGAAAGTCGTCAAAGATGGCGACGGAACTCTCACCCTTCTGGGATCGAGCACCTATTCCGGCGGAACACAGATTCTCGATGGGACGGTCAAGCTTGGAAAAGGGGGACAGCTCTTCAGCGGCGGTTCTCTCGACATCACGAACGAAACCTCGATCTTCGACCTGAACGGGCACACCCAGACGCTGGGAACGCTCACTGGGGAAGGGGAATTGAGGCTGGGAGATGGTGCGTTCACCACCAACACCGACGACGATTCGACTTTCGACGGGACCATCACCGGCGAGGGCTCGTTCACCAAGGCCGGAGCCGGGAAGCTCACCCTGACAGGGACCAATACCTTCTCGGGCGGGATGAACCTCGACGGGGGAGTGGTCTCGGTGTCGGATGACGCCGCACTGGGGGCCGACGGGAGTGGGCTGACGTTCGACGGCGGAACTCTGGAGATCACCAAAGAACTGACGTCCGGACGCGACATTGAACTGAAGGCCAACGGGGGAACCGTTGACACCAAAGAGGACACGACCCTTTGGGGAGTCATCAGCGGTGAGGGGAAACTGACCAAAGATGGCGATGCCACCCTGACCCTCAGCGGCGAGAATACCTACTCGGGCGGAACGTTGGTCTCCGCTGGAAAACTGAAGGGGAACACCGACAGCCTGCAGGGAGACATCGAGAACAATTCCCATCTCGAGTTCAGTCAGAAAGGAGACGGCACCTACGCCGGCACCCTGTTGGGCACGGGGGACCTGCTGAAGACCGGAGATGGTGAACTGACGTTGTCGGGCACCAATACCTACTCCGGTGGAACGAAGATCTCCGGAGGCAGTATCGCCATTTCGAACGATGCCAACCTCGGAGATAGCTCGGGGACATTGACACTCGAAGGGACCAAGCTGAAGTTGAACGCTGGCGTCACGTCTTCACGCGAGATCGTGCTGGACGGGGGCGGAACAATCGAGGCGCTGTCCGGTAAGACAACCTTCAGCGGCGTCATCAGCGGAGACGGTGGCCTGACGAAAACCGGTACCGGCAGCAATACCCTCAAGCTCACCGGACAGAACACCTACACCGGTGGCACGACCATCAAGCAGGGAATTCTGGCGATCGTCGCCGACGAAAACCTGGGAGACAGCAGTAACGGACTGACTATTGACGGGGCTGTGCTTCAGACGGAAGCCGATGTCACCTCCGCCCGGAATATTACCCTCAAGGGGAATTCCGCGATCAACACCTTCGGATTTGAGTCAACTCTGACGGGAGAGATTTCCGGTACGGGATCACTCACGAGTTCCGGATTGGGGACTCTCAAGCTCACGGGCGACAACACCTACGAGGGGGGAACGACGGTCGCCTACGGCACGCTCGCCATCGAGAAAGAAGAAAACCTCGGCACAGGCGGCCTGAACATTCAAAGCGGCGGGACCCTGCGGACCGACGCAGCGATGACCTTCTCGAAAACGATCGGCATTGTGGACACCGTCTACATTGACACCAATGGATTCGACTCCGAGTTCTCAGGTGTCATCAGCAAGAAGGGACAGCTGACGAAAACGGGCGCAGGCGTTCTCAAACTGTCGGGCGAGAACACATACGCTGGCGGAACCTCGATCGATGAAGGTGTCCTCGCGATCGAAGACGCTGGAAACGTCGGGAACTCCACGGAGTTCGTCACTCTGAACGGGGGAACGCTGCGGACCGATGCCAACATTACGACGGACCGCACTCTGTTTGTGAACAGCGGGGCGATCGACACCAATGGCTTTGACCTGACGCTGGAATCCTCGGTGAGTGGCAGCGGGCTGCTCAGGAAAAAGGGAACTGGAGTGCTCAGTCTCCAGGGAGCTGACCCCTTCGCCGGTCCGATCACGGTGGAAGCAGGTCGTCTGAAGGCGACGACGAACAGTGTCGGCGCCAATATCACCAACAATTCCGAGTTTGAGCTCTCGCAGGACTTCATCGGCGAGTATGGCGGAGTTCTGTCAGGGACCGGGAAGCTGTTGATTACCGGCGGCGGGACGGTGCAGCTGACCGCGACGAACACCTACTCCGGTGGAACGCTCGTCGATAACAGCACCGTGGAAATTTCCCACGAATCGAACCTCGGCGACAGCACTGGTGAATTGACCCTGAAGGACGCAGTGCTCAAGACTCAGAACATTGAGTCGTCACGGAACATTGTGCTGGAAGGACAGGAATCGACGCTGTTCATTGATGGCGACGCCTCCTCCAGCAGATTCGATGGAACGATCTCCGGCGGAGGTCGACTGCGTATCGCTGGAGATGGCGAGGCGATTCTCGCGGGAACCAACACCTATGAAGGGGGAACCCTCGTTGATTTCTCGAAAATCTCCATCTTCCGGGACGAGAATCTGGGAGCATTCGAGACCTCGGTCACGCTGCACAACGGCGAAATCAAGTTCCTGGAGTCACTCACTTCCTCCCGGGATTTCAGCCTCGAAGAACTTGGGGGTACGTTTCGCACCGATGACACCAACGTGACGCTGTCGGGAGTCATCAGTGGCGAAGGTCAGCTGGAAAAAGTTGGCAAGGGGGTCTTGACCCTGTCGAATACCAACACCTACACAGGCGGAACAGTGGTGTCAGGCGGGGTCCTCAAGATCTTCCAGGATGACGCTCTCGGCTCTGCGGACGGTGGTCTCAAGCTTGATGGAGGAACTCTCCGCATCGGCGACGACATCGACACCGCACGCATCTTCTCGCTGGGCAAAGAGAATGGAACCATCGATGTTCAGGATCACCATCTCACCCTGCAAAGCGGCTTGATCGGGACCGGATCACTCACCAAAACGGGGAGTGGCAAGCTGACTCTCAGCGGGACCAGCACCTTCAACAACGAAACGTTTATCGACGCCGGGGAACTGCACCTGACCGGCAGCCTGCTCGGAGGAGTGACCGTCAACTCGGACGGAACACTCACCGGAACGGGAACCATGGGCTCGCTGTTGAACAGCGGGTATGTTGCTCCCGGGAAGGGAATCGCGACGCTGCAGGTGAAGGGGAATTTCGAGCAGACTGCGAACGGTGTCCTTGAGATCGACATCAACGACAAAAGCTATGACCCCGAGGCTGGCTCGAATAACGATCTGATCGTTGTCGGCGTCGACAATCACAAGTCGATGGTGATGATGGTTCCCGAAACCCTGCCGTATGTGCCGCCCGTGCCAACACCGGTGCCAACACCGGTGCCAACACCGGTGCCAACACCGGTGCCAACACCGGTGCCAACTCCGGTGCCAACTCCGGTGCCAACTCCGGTGCCAACTCCGGTGCCAACTCCGCAGCCTGAACCCGTGGAATCGGGCATCGCCACTCTGGGCGGCGAGGTGAAAGTCGTTGCCAACAACACGAAGGGAGGCTTCCACGACGGTCAGAAGTTCAAGTTCCTGACAGCCACCAATGGCTTCAACGAAACGACCTTCGATTCCGTTTCGGACAACCTGGCGTTCTACGACGCCATGCTGGTCTACGAAAATGGTCCGGGCGACTCGATGGATGCGTTCATCCAGCTGGTAATGCAGTATCCTGACTTCCAGAAGTACGCCAACACCTACAATCAGGAGCAGGTCGCCAAGTACCTCGATGAGCACTACAAGACAACCAATCCGGAAATGCAGGAACTGTACAACCAGCTGCTCTCCATGACGGAAAGCCAGCTCGACGCCGCCATGTCCCAAATGGATGGCGAAGCGTTCGGGACGGCCGCCCAGATTTCCGTGCAGAACATTCTGCAAATCCAGCTGATGATTCGGAACCAGCTCTTCAAGGACAACGGCGATAACGCGTTCATCACGCAGAACAACGGGGCTTCGGAAGCGGGTCCGTTCGGCGAACAGCTGATGGTCGTCCGCGATCCGGAAACCGGCAAGCAGGAACTGATGATTGTGCGTGGACAGTCGGGAACCGACTGGACCGGCTGGGTGACCGGATACGGCCTCGGTGGTACGGCTCGCAGCGACGGCAATGCCGGCGGAGCGAACTATGGCATCGGTGGTACGGTCTTCGGCATCGACCGGGGACTCGACACGCAGACCCGGGTCGGACTCTTCGGCTCCTACGCCAATATGAGCCTGGATGACCGTGGGGGAGCCCAGTATGTGAAGTCGAACGCTTCGCAGTTCGGTGGGTATTTCGTCCGCGATTACGATCTGTGGTACACGCTCGTGACCGGCGGTATCGGCTTCAACGACTATGACTCCCGCCGGAATGTGATGGGGCAGGTCGCGACCGCCGACTACAACGGCTGGCAGGCGAATGCCTGGCTCGAACAGGGGATGAAGCTCGAAAGCGGAGCTGTCAACTGGCGGCCGTTCGTGGCTCTGAACTACATCTTCGTCGGTCAGGAAGCCTTCACCGAATCGGGAGCGGGAGTCCTGAACCTCGATGTGGATCGGATCGACACGAACGCTCTCCGCGGCGTGCTGGGGACTTCAATCTCCTCGTCGATCGAGTCGGAGCGCGGACGCCTGTGGACACCCAGTGTCCATGCGATGTGGCTGCACGAGTTCCTCGATCCGGAAACCTCGCTCAATTCCACCTTCAACGGGGTCGGTGGGCCGAGCTTCCAGACGAACGGGCTCAACTTCGGCCGCGACTGGGCCGTGCTGGGTGCGGGAGTCAACTGGCAGGCTGCGACGTTCCTGTCGCTCTACGCTGGGTATGACATCCAGTTCAACCAGATGCAGACCTTCCACGTGGGCAGCGGAGGACTGCAGCTGAACTGGTAATTCCAGCCCTGTCTCAACTCGTCTGAGTGCCTGGCCCCTGGACATTTCGTCCGGGGGCCTTTTCTTTCGGGGCGGTCGATTGGCGAATCCGTTCGACGCCCAAATCGTTGCAGATCACCAGATCTGCGGACACCCCGTGCGGGTTGTCCCAGTTCAGCTCGACCAGGCCGAAGTTCTTCTCGATCAGCGCCTCGCCCACGCGCAGATGACTCCAGGGTGGCACCCGTTCGCGGTGGTGTGTCATTCCACTGGACGTCAGCTCGAACAACTTCTTTCCCGGTTCCAGTTGAATGCAGCTGACTTCGGCCATGTGCACATCGCCGCTGACCAGCACCGTGAGTCCCGAAGTCCGGTTGATCAGGTTCAAGAGTCGTGTGCGCTCCGCCGGAATGTTGGCCCACTTCTCTCCGGTGTGGTTCAGCGTCAGCACCTGAATACTCGAAGCAACGATCCGCACCTCTGCGGGAACCTGGAGTTGCTGCTCAAGCCATTTCCACTGTTCTTCGCCGAGAAAGGTCCGTTCGTCAGTGGCGGGAATATAGATACGCCGCTTTCCGACAGTCTTGTAGGTCAATGGAGACCGGTGATAGCGGGTGTCCAGCACAATCGTCTGCACGCGCTGGCCCGGAGGCCCCGACACGAACGACTGGTAGATCCCGGCCTGCTCCCGCATCCGGGGATTGGCTCCGGTCCCGAAGAAATCGAGAAAGATTTCCTGTGAATCCTCCCGCAGCGGATTGTCGCCCCCGCTGTCATTCACACCGAAGTCGTGGTCATCCCAGACTGCGTAGAACGGGAACTTGTGACGGAAGCGCTCGAACGCCTCGTGCGTTCGTAATTGCTTCAGCGCGTCCACCAGCATCGACGGGTCGGTGGGATTCGCGTAGACGGTATCTCCAATGAACAGGAACTGATCCGGCTGGAAGCTGCCGATCACATCCCAGATCTGCTGATTCAATGTCTGACGGGCACACGAACCAAAGCCGATTCTCCGGACTGCCGGTTCGTTCGACCAGCTTAAGGCTGTCCTCGCAATCAACGGAGAAGCAAGGATCGAGGCTGCAAACTGGCGGCGTGTCAGCATAGGTCGGCTTTCCAGTTGGGGAGCAGGCAGGTTGAGTCGTCGGATGACGGTTGCGGGACTTTGATGAGTGCAGCCAGTAGCGTTTCACGACTGACTGCTGAGGGCTGTGACATCCCGCAGAGGGAGTCAGTTCCGGCATGTTCTTCAAGTTGGACCATCAAGGGAAGGGCAAATCAGGCCGGTTCCTACCTCTGCCGCAAATGTGGCTGCGGGGGAGTTCCCTCGATCAGACGTTTCAGGAGCAATTCATCCACCCGCCCTTGAAAGCGGATCACTCCGTCGAACTCTACCACGGGGACGGTCAGATCGAACTGCCGCAGCAGGGTGTCGTCCTCTTCGATATTGATTTCCGAGACAGCTGGGAGCCACTTCCGGTAATGTTCGAGGATCTCGACCGCTTCTTCGCAAAGATGGCAGTCGGGGCGGGAATACACAACGAGGGCATGGAATCGCTGCCCCGGTTGTGTGGGGGCCCACGCTGCATGCGGATGGGACCAGCGCCACAGGCGAATGAGCCCCCAGATGATGGACGCGAAACTGAACATCGCCAGCAGCGACGACGGAAATGGAAGGACATCCGGAATCTGGTCCGGCGCTGACTGGGTAAGAATCAGGTAGATCAGTCCGGCTGCTCCGGCGAAGAAGAGAAACCGGCCCAGGAAATACTCCCGGAAGGGGTTTTGCTGCGAGGGAACGGGCTGTCCATGGGAGAGCGACAGACTCCGGCCCCGGGAGGGACCCGGAATGATGTTTCGGGCATGATCATTCTCCACAACACCACTCCGGCAAAGTACCCCAGTATGGGCAGCACCACCGTCCCCGTCAGTAGACGAATTGGCCAGAGGTGCCAGCTGTTCATCCACGATGACAACAGCGAACAAATGCCGCCGGTCACCATTCCCCAGCCGAGAATACCGTGTAACAGGTTCAAACGTCCATGTGACGCCGGGCCCCAAAATGCCGGACAACGGCGAGGGTGCGTCAATGCCGTGGTCGGTTGCTCGGGAAGGGGCATGCTCACAGGACCCGTTGAAAGCGCAGGATGGAGTTTGATCGCCATGACACAGTGAAAAACGGCAGTGGTGGCATCGAGCGGACAGTCCTGCTCGTGGACAGCAGGCAGAGCGTCGGCTTCGGGGGGATGAGCAGCTTCAGAACGAATCAGAACGAACTGACGCTATTCCGTAAAATTTCAGAACTCAGCCGTTAAGATTTCCCGGCCACTACTAATGTTGAATAGAAGGGCCGATCAATCCCCCCGATTCCGACGCCAGGCGGTCATGACAACAATACACAATTCACAACAGACGAACCGCCGCAACTTACTGCGACAGTTCACCTTTGGTGCGCTCGCTGCGCCGCTGGCCCTGCAACTGCAGGACCAACAGGCGGTCGCACTGGAGGCTGTTTCCATTTCTCCTCCTTCGTCGGGCAAAACCGGGGATGGACGCCGGACGTTCGGGAAGATTTCGTCCTCGGGAACGCTGCTCGAATCTCAGCGAGAACTTCCCGTCGCCGGAGAGAGCGATGTTCTGGTCTGCGGAGCAGGACCCGCGGGGATCGCAGCGGCGATCGCGGCAGCCCGGGCCGGTGCTCGGACGCAACTCCTGGAATTCGCCGGTTGCCTGGGGGGTGTTTGGACCGCAGGGCTCCTCACCAAAATTCTGGATGCCGGGAACAAGACCGGCATCATGAAAGAGATTCTGGACGAGATGGTGGCGCGCGGAGCCGATCCCGCGAAGGTGAGTCGTGGCACGACCTATGAGCCGGAACTGCTCAAGCTGGTGCTCGAGGAAATGTGTGTCGAAGCGGGCGTCAAGATTCAGCTCCACACGCAAGTTGTCGGAGCCATCACGGATGACAACCGAAAGCTGGTTGCCGTCATTACAGAATCCAAGTCGGGTCGGCAGGCCTGGCTCGCGGAGCGTTTCATTGACTGCAGCGGCGATGGCGATCTCGCGGCGGCGGCCGGTTGTGAATTCGACGTCGGATTGGGACAGGACTGTGTCTGCCAGCCGATGTCGCTGATTGCTCTGCTGACGGGACTCGATGCCGACCTCGTGGCTGAATACAACCGGGAAGTCGGAATTCAGGCCAAGCCGAATCTCCTGAAGCTGTTGACGACCACGGGACTCGATCCTTCCTATCGCTCCCCGACTCTGCGGCACCTGAGCGGCGATCTGTTTTCACTCATGACGAATCACGAGTACGGCGTCTCTGCACTCGATGCAGGGCAGATTACCGAGGCCACAATCCGTGCACGGGCCGAGGTGCACCGCATTGTGAATCACCTGCGTCAGCTCGGTGGGCCCTGGTCGAATATTGCCATCGTTGCGACAGCCGAGCAGATCGGAGTCCGCGAAGGGCGGAGAATCAAAGGCCGGTACTCGGTCACCGCCGACGACCTTGTGAAAGGTCTGCGGCATCCGGATGCGGTTTGCCGCTCCACCTTCCCGATGGACGTGCATGAGACCACACTCAATGACGCCATGCCGGAAGTTGTCAAGGATTACCGGCGATTGGGCGTTAAGCCGTATGATATTCCGCTCGCAGCGCTGATCGCGGCGGACATCGATAATCTGATGATGGCGGGGCGGTGCATCAGCGGAGACTTCATTGCTCACTCCAGCTACCGGGTGACAGGAAACTCGGTTCCCATGGGCGAAGCCGCCGGCCTGACCTGTGCCGTATCGCTGAAGAAGGGGCTGATGCCCCACGAACTCTCGTGGAGGGACGTGCAGGCGGGGGCAGCACAAGCCGCCCGGTAGGTGTCTTGAAGTTCACTCGAACGAAGATGGCAGAAGTCCTCTTGAGGCGGGTCGCGGGCCTGTTGTTTGATGTCGCAGAATATTCCAGCACCATCGGAGCTTGATGACGATCTGGGGCAGCTCCGCCCGAACTCGTCGCTGCAGCATCCCGATGGACAGGATGAACAGTTCTGTCAGCTGCTCCTGAAAACACAGGCAGCCCTGCTGGGGTTTGTTGTTTCGATGGTCCGGGATCCGCACCTCGCCTACGACATTGTTCAAGAGACAAATCTCGTCCTGTGGCGCAAGCGCTCGCAGTATTCGCCAGAACGGAGTTTTCGCCGGTGGGCATTCCGCTTTGGCTATCTGCAGACGCTGGCAGCGCTCAAGGCGGGGAGTCAGGAACGTCGCATTCTGTTCGACCAGGCGGTCATCGAGCAGATTGTGGAAGACTCCGAAGTCAGTCCCAGTGAGCCGGATGAACGGTATGCCCGTCTGGCGGCCTGTATCGAAAAACTCCCGCTGCACCAACGTGAAGTGGTGCAGCAGCGTTATGCAGGTTCGCTCTCTCTGCAGGAACTCGCCGACAGTCTCGGACGAACGGTGGCGGCAGTCGGAATGACTCTGCACCGGGCGCGATTGGCCCTGATCCAATGCGTGATGGCAGGAGAAGGGCAGTCTAATGGATAAAAAGATGGAAGACGATTTCACCGGGATTGATAAACATTTCGCCGAGCTCGTGAGACGAGCTTTTGATGGCGAAATTTCCGAAGCGGACCGGCTTCAGCTGCAACACGAATTGTCGACCAGCAGTGCCGCTCGACGTTTTTACATGCAATATTCCGAAACTCATGCATTGCTCCACGCCCTGCTGCATGAAGGTGCGGAACCGAAGCTCGATTTCGAACAGACGAACTCCTTGCGGGCTGTGCGTTCCCGACGTCCGGTGGTGGAAGCGTTTCTCGCCATCGCGGTCGCGCTCTGTCTGGGATTGACCCTCTGGACCTTCTCAGCCTCGCGCAGCGTCCACGATTCGCGGACCGCAGTGGGTGAAACGGCGGGGACCCCGCAGGAGACGACAGGACCTGCAGCGGATCGTCCTGACCTTCCACCGCAGCTGGTGGCCGGATGGAAGCCTGGGGAAATGACGCTCCGGGTCGGGGAACGATTCAGCAGTCAGGATGCACAGAAAAACCTCTGGTTCCCGAAAAACGTGCAGGTCTCGCTCCTCCCCGGTGCCGAGCTGGAGTTGGTCTCCGAGACGGAAGTCCGGTTGATCAGCGGTCGCCTGCAGATCGACGTCGGCCGGCAGGGACGGGGATTCACCGTCCTGACCAATGAGACCAAAGTCATCGATCTGGGGACGGTCTTTGGTGTGGGGGTCGACGATTCGGGTGAAATCGACGTTGTCTGCTTCAGCGGTGAAGTTGATATCCACCCCCACCGCGAGGCACTGACCTTCCCCTACACCCAGCTGCGGAATCTGAACACGGGCGAGGCCCTGCGCTTCGCCGAAGGGGGAACCAGTGCCCGTATCGCCAGCATCTGGCGCAACACTCAGGACACCAACTGGTCCACCCGCAGGCCGACCGAAACACGTTCGGTCATCGCCAATGTGACAGACAACCTCTCCTCGGAATTTCGTCCCAAGTTTTATGCCATCATTCCCAACGGACTGCGTGAAGATGCCAAGGTTTATGTTGACCGACCGCTGCTTCGTAACGGACTGAGGGCGGAATGGAATGGGCTGACGGAGGAGGGGATTCCGGAAGTCCTGCGAAATGCGGACTATGTTCAGACCTTCAATAACGACAAACAGCAGGAAGATCTCGAAATCCGGCTCACGTTATCGAGCCCTGCTGACGTCTACATTCTGCTGGACGAACGCCATCTGATTCCGGAGTGGTTGTCCCGCGATTTCGAGGCGACTGACCTGACAATGGGAATCGACCTCGGCAGCAGAGTCGGCACGGGAATGGAAGAAACTCCCCCGCTCGGTGTCACGGTTCCGCGCCTGCTCGGAGTCGGACCCGGCAAATCGGTCGACGTTCCCGTGACCATCTGGAAACGAAGCGTTCCGGCACCGGGAGAAATCCGCCTAGGACCGAACGGCGGTAAATCCGAGAAATTTTCCGAAGCGACGCAGGGAGCGGGCTCCATGTATGGAATCGCTGTGGTCCCTCATCAGGAACGGCAGGTGGCCCGTTTGTCTTTTGACGACGAATAATCGCCCATTCGGCTGATCTCTTTCTGGTTTTTGATTTTCACGCTGTTTTGAGTATCACCTCTTACTTGATTGGAAGGCTTTCTATGAACTCTCTACGAGGCTCCCAAATGCTCCCACGTCGGCAGCGGGGATTCACCCTCATTGAACTGCTGGTGGTCATTGCGATCATCGCCGTTCTGATTGCCCTGCTCCTGCCCGCCGTGCAACAGGCACGCGAAGCCGCCCGCCGCAGCCAGTGCAAAAACAACCTGAAGCAGATGGGCCTTGCCATTCATAACTACAACGATGTTCATCAGGCGATTCCTCCCGGATGGATCGTGCAGACCGCCGACAAAGACTATGTCGTCGGTAAAGATAACCAGATCGACTGCTGGGGCTGGGGAGCGTTTCTGCTTCCTTACATCGATCAGGCTCCCCTGTATAACCAGATGGGAATCGGCAACGGGCAGAAACTGGAAAATGTTCTCGAACTGGGAAACACCGTCGTTTCCGTCTACCGCTGCCCGACCGATTCGGCTCCCCTCGTCTCGAGTTCGGATACCAACGCCGTGCGACGCGGGAATGCACCCGGAAGCCGCTGGGGTGCGATTTCCAGCTACAAGGGGAACTTCGGACATCGCCGCGGCGCCCTGGAAATCAATCCAACCGCAGAGCGGACCGGAATTTTTCTGAAGCTTGGCTACCCCGGCAAAACGGATGATACGGTCCGCTTTCGCGACGTGACCGATGGCCTGAGCAATACGATCATGATTGGTGAGACCTGCTGGCAACGGGGCGAGTTGAAGGTTCGAGGTGGCGTGTGGGCGGGGACTCCCCGTGGAATCGGTGGAAGTGCAGCCACTGAACTCGTGGCTTCCGGTGCCGCGGCGATGAATCATCAGGTCGACGATGGAAACCAGCTCGGTTACAGCTTTCACAGCAACCACGATGGCGGAGTCCAGTTCCTGCTCGGAGACGGTTCCGTGCGGCTGATTTCCGAGAACATCCATTACGTCACAAACGGCTTCCCGAACACCAGTGACGCCGACAGCACCTACGAACTCCTCCTGTGTCGGGATGACGGCAAGGCGCTCGGAGAATTCTAGAGTCGTTTGCTCTTTCCAAACCCGCGCAGCCAGCGTTTCGTATTGTGATATGCTGACTGCCGCGGCGAGGACCGGGCGATCGAAAGTCAAAATGCTCTGATGCCTTCACGTGACCTCTTGGTGGCCCGTCCGAGTCTTCATCCTGAACAGCATGCAGCCGGACGGACTCCCAATCCCTATTCAACATCAGCGATAGCAAAACGATGAAGCGACAAAAACGAATGGCGCGATGGTTCGGATCTGGACTGGCACTGGCGATGCTCGCGTTGACCGGCTGCAGCCAGAATGGACCTGAACTGGCCAGTGTCAGCGGCGTTGTCACACTGGACGGAAGCCCTCTCGATCAGGCGACAATCGTCTTCCAGCCAGCGACTGGACGGGCTTCTACCGGCAGCACGGATTCGGAAGGCAAGTATACTTTGAAATTCACCTCCGACAGGCCAGGTGTGATTCCCGGTCGAAGCATGGTCTACATTACGTCTCAGACGGTCGACTTTAACGGGAACGTGGTACGCAAAGAGATTCTGCCGGCGCGATACAACCGGGAATCAGAACTGGCGGTCGAGGTGGCCGATGCCCCCAACACCTTTGACTTCGCGCTGGAATCCAAGTGATGCACCATTCCTCCGGAACAGTCCGGCAACTCTCCAAACGGGCGACCTGCCTGAGTTTGGGGGTCATGGTTTCCGTACTCATCCTGAGCCTCCCCGGAGCACTCGCAGCGGAGCCAACTTCTCCGTTGGCGGTCTCCTGCGATTTCCCCGGCGGTTCGGTTCGAGTGGAGGGGATCGATCAGACATCCCGAACTCTGCAAGTCTCGCCCGCCGGTCAGAAAGAACGAGGCTGGACTTGCTGGTGGTATTTTCAGGTGCAGGGAGTTGTTCCCGGTGAGACGTTGACACTGGATCTGGGGGGGACGGTGTGGGCCACGCCCAATCAGTGTTTCTTCAGCACCGACCAGCTGCAGTGGAAGCAGACGGACGTCGGCGAACGGAAGCCTGAAACAGGTCGAATCGTCTACCGGCAGCGTATTGACGCGCCGGTTGCCTGGTTCGCCTGGGGGCCTCCCTTCGTTCCCGACGATGCCGCTCGGCTTGTGAATGAGACAGCGGCCCGGCATCCGTGGGCCGAGGCTTTCGAGCTCTGTGTCACGCGCGGCAACCGACCGACCCCGGCCCTCCGCATCAGTGAGCCGGGCCCGTCAGACCATCCCCGAAAAGGTGTCTGGATTCAGGCCCGCCAGCACGCCTTTGAAGCCGGATCCAGCTGGGTCTGCCAGGGATTTGTCGAATGGCTCGTCTCGGACGATCCACGCGCGCGACAGCTTCGACAGTCGACTGACATTGTCATCGTACCGATCATGGATATCGATAACGTTTTTCTGGGAGCGGGAGGGAAGGACGAAGTTCCTCAAGACCACAATCGGGACTGGAGTGACCATCCTCACTGGCGCGGAGTCGAGGCAGCTCAGCAGGAGATTCTGAAAATGAACGCCGAGGGGCGCTTCGATCTCTTCGTCGATCTGCACAATCCCGGCGCCGGATCACGGAACCCTTACTTTTATGTCTGCCCGCAGGCGGATCTGTCGGAACCGGGGCGTGATTCGCTGTCACGTTTTCTGAAAGCAGCCCGCAGCGAAATGGTGGAGCCCCTCGCCTTCGTGGGGAAGGCTGCCGAGTCCGGTGGTTCCGTCGGCAAAGGCAAGAGCAAGGGAGAAATCAGCAAAAACTGGGTCTCTCGGGTCTGCCGGCCGCACGTCGTGGCTGTCACGCTCGAAACCGCATGGAACACTCCGCACAGCAATCTCCCCGGCTATCTCCATGTCGGTGCAGGACTGGGAAAAGCGGTTGCCACTTTCCTCGAGCCCGAATAGATCGGTTATTCCAGTCTCCACGCAGCACTTCGGGACAGTTCACACGCTCGACTCCGCGTGGGGAGAACGGGCCGATCGAACTTCAGAATCAACAAGACTCCGCCGCGGTATCCGACGCCCCCCAAACGACCACCCTTTATGAGTCGTCGACAACCGATCGTCGGCTTGAGGTCAGCGTGCGACTGACCGACCTCACGTTCTGACGACACCCACTCGTTTCACGCGATCAGATTTTACTGTTCAACAGGAATGCCGAAATGTCTGACCCTGGCAGCGTCCCCTCCCGCCGAGAGCTGCTCCAATGGATTGGTGCCGGAATGGCGGTTGCCCCCGGTCTGGACTGCTCTCTGCTGTTCGGGGATCCCCCGGAATACCAGCCGCTGCAGCGCTATCCCCGGATGGTCCATGAGTACATGCTGCGGGAGTGCCGCGAGTCCTCTGCCCGCCGGCAGGCAATGCTCGACCGTCTGAAGACCAAAGAAGACGCGGAGAAATACGTGCTGTCCGCCCGGGCGCGGGCCCGTGACTGCTTTGGACTGCCGCACGAGAAGACTCCCTTGAATCCGCGGGTCATGGCGGTCATCGAACGTGATCAGTACCGAATCGAAAACGTGATCTTCGAAAGTCGTCCCGACTTCTATGTCACCGCCAATCTCTACCTGCCAATCGGTCGCTCACACCCTGTCCCGGGAGTGGTCGCTTCCTGTGGGCATTCCGCCAATGGAAAAGCAGGTGCCAGCTATCAATCGTTTGCACAAGGTCTGGCGCGGCTCGGCTATGCCTGTCTGATCTTCGATCCGATCGGACAAGGGGAGCGACTGCAGTATCCCGACAAGCCCCTGCGTTCGGGACCAGGTGTTGATGAACATCTGCGCGTCGGCAATCAGATGCATATTGTCGGCGAAAACTTCGCCACCTGGCGGGCCTGGGATGCCATTCGCGCTCTCGATTATCTGCTCACGCGGCCGGAAATCGACCCGCAGCACATCGGCATCACGGGAAATTCGGGAGGAGGCACGATGACCACCTGGTTATGTGCGCTCGATGATCGCTGGACGATGGCCGCTCCCGGCTGCTTTGTCACGACCTTTCTCCGGAATCTGGAGAATGAGTTGCCGACCGATCCGGAGCAATGCCCCCCACGCGCCATGGCACTCGACCTCGACCATAGTGAGTTTCTGGCTGCGATGGCGCCGCGGCCGATTATCATTCTGGCCAAAGAACGGGACTTCTTCGACGTCCGGGGGGCTGAAGAATCGTACCTGCGTCTGAAGCGACTCTATCAGTTGCTGGGAGCAGAAGAGAACATCGCCCTGTTCGTCGGACCGACCGGACATGGCTACACACAGGAGAACCGCGAGGCGCTTTACAGCTGGTTCAACCGGGCCACTCACAAAACTCCGGAGATCGAGGGAGTCGCCAAAACCACGACCTTCACCGGAGTGCTGAACAGTTCCGCAAAGCTCCCTTATCAACCGGAGCCCGACCTCGTCATTGAGAAGGACCAGGTGCTCCGCTGTACCACAAGCGGACGAGTGAGCGAACTCTTTAACTCCCGCAGAGTCTGTGATTATACGCGCTACCGTGCCCTGGAATTGCACGCAACACGACCGGCATTATCAGGTTCTGAACTGACCCGCGCTGTCCGCGAACTCCTGCGTCTGAAGGAAGTCCCCCCCGAGATCCCGGATTACAATATCTGGCGCGAGCTCGCCAAGGGGCGTGGCTATCCGATGCGGGCTGTGGGCTATGCTGTCGAAACCGAACCGGGGATTCAGGCGATCGTCTATTCACTGACCCGCTCGGGATGGGCCTCCCGCCCGGCCCGTCTCGGAGACTCCGCCATCCTCTTCCTGCCGCATCACTCCAGCGATCAGGAGCTGCGGGAAGAGCCACTGATTCAGGAATTGCTGAATAACCATCCGGGTGTTCCCTTCTTCAGCTGCGATGTGCGCGGGATTGGGGACTCGTGGCCCGGCACGGTGCGAAATGGAAACTATGAGGAGCGTTACGGCGCTGATCACTTTTACGCCACGCAGAGCATCATGCATGACCGCCCCTATGTTGGCCAGCGAACTTTCGATGTGCTGCGTGTGCTGCAGTGGCTGAGGTCATTCGGCTACGAAAAGGTGCATCTGGTCGGACGGGGCTGGGGGACATTCCCCGCCACGTTCGCAGCTCTGTTGTCGCCTCAAGTCCAGCAGATCACGCTCAAGAATGCGCTGACCTCGTATCAGGCCATTGCCGAGACACCGAACTACCGCTGGCCTTTGTCCGCCATGTTGCCCAACGTGCTGACCCGTTTCGATTTGCCGGACTGCTACGCCGCTCTGCAATCCAGACAGCTCAGGCAGATCGATCCCTGGGACGCGCTGGCGGGCAAAGACGCTGACGTGCGTTCTTAGCGCCTTCTGACTTCTGCCTTCTGAATGATTCTCCGCGAGATCAACTTCTAGTGAATTGCAGCCCGGCTGGCGGAGAGGAAGTCGAGCGAAACGGCGGGGGAACATCCCAGAGAAAGGTCGACGAGTGCCTCACCCAGCACGCTCGCGAACTTGAAGCCGTGACCGGACAGGCCCGCGGCAAACGAGACGTGCGGATGTCCCGGGTGGCGATCGATGATAAAGTGCTCATCCGGAGAACGGGTGTAGAGGCAGACTTCAAACCGGGTCTGACGGCGCCCGACCGCTGGCAGAAATTCGGCCAGAAATTTTTCGACACGTCTGGTTTCGTGCGAAAGTTCTTGTCTCTTCACCGTGAGTGGATCTGGAACCGCCTCGCCTCCCGAATGTTCTGCCACTTTCAGGCCCCGGGCATCGATCTGGGGGAAACCGTAGAAGTACCCGTCCGGCAATTCATAGAAAAATCCGGGTGCTCCGCGAGAATACTCGTACACGGAACTCTTCGTTTCGTACCAGTAGAGTGGCTTCCGCACCACTTCGAAACGGACGCCGAGTTCCCGCAGGAAGTGACCGGCCCACGCGCCGGCGGTGATGACCAGATGGGCTGCGGAATAGATGTCGTGGTCGGTGGTCACCTCAACATGACCGGGCGACGCCGACCAGCTCGTGACGGTTTCTCCGATGCGGAGTTCGGCTCCCCGGGACAACGCCTGAGCCGTCGCAGCCTTGATACACTCTTCAACAAATAGAAACCCTGCCCGACGCTCAAACACGGCGGCGGAGTTGAATGGGCAAACGAAGCCGGGAAATCGCTCCTGGACCTCACGGGGCGAAAGTTCGTCGATGGCCAGATCATGCAGGCGAGCACTGGCGAGAACTCCTGGTACGACAATTCCATTGGGCGGGCCGATCTCCAGCAGTCCCGATTCCTGATAGAGAGTTTGACCGCTGCGTACCTCCAGATCTTCCCAGAGCGTATAGGCCCGCTTCAGCAACGGGACATAATCCGGGTGTTCGAAATAGGCCTGACGAATGATGCGGGTCTGGCCATGCGAGCTGCCACGGTCATGCGCCGGGGGGAAGCGATCGATTCCAAGAACCCGCAAACCGCGCTGCGCGAACTGGTCGAGGGCCGCGCTCCCGACTCCCCCTGTTCCGAGAACAATTGCGTCGTAGTGTGGCATCGCAGATTCGTTGAGAGGCGGTGCATGGTTTGGAAACTCAGCAGCGACGGCAATCGTCAGCCATCAGTCTTAGTCGATCCCGAACAGCCGCGCTGACCTGGCTGGGGAGTTCAACCGGGATCAACTTCGAACTTCTGCCGATACATGGTGGGTGTCACCCCTGTCTCCCGCCGAAACACCCGGGAGAGATGATAGACCGTTGCGAATCCGGACTGCTGGGCGATTTCAGTAATGGACAGCGTTGTGGACGTCAGAAGTCCCTTTGCACGATTGACCTGAACCCGACGAATCTCCTCTCCGATACCGCGGTCCAGGACGGCGGAAAACTTACGTTCCAGCGATCGGCGAGAAGTCGGCACCACTTTCAGCACGTCATTCACATCGATTGGTGTGGTGCAGCTGTTGATAAAGCGGACCGCCGCCAGCAGGTCCGGATCGCTGCCGGCCAGCGTATCTGTCGACTTTCGAGTCACGAGCCCCGTGGGACCAATCAGCAAGGGATTCACAGGCGCGGGGCTCCCGCTCATTAATCTGTCCAGTAAGGCGGCCGATTCCACTCCGATTTGCCGTGAGGGGACGAGGATACTCGAAATGGGAGGTCGTGAGCGCTCGCACAGCAGGCCATCCGTATCCACGCAAATGACTGCCACGTCTTCCGGGACTCGCAAAGCGGCCACGCGGCAAGCCTCTGTCACTTGAGCCCCCCAGACATCGTGGCAGGCAAACACTCCCACCGGTTTGGGAAGTTCCACAAGCCAGTCCCGCAGATTGTCGACCGGGGAGAGCGGAGTGGCGCGATGGCAATGGGAGTGCGTTCCCTGATCGTAAAAGCAGGCAAACGTGTACCGCTCGGGATCGAGCATCTCCCGGAAGCCCGCTTCGCGTTCCACGGAAAAATAATGCTGGGGGTGCCCGACCAAGGCCAGATTTCGCAGCCCCCGATTCTGCAGGTGTTCAAAGGCAAGAGCCCCGACAGCGCGGTTATCAATGCCAACGCGAGGAAACGTCAAGTGGGGCATGGAGTGGCTGATATTGACGACCGGTCGCTCAGCAGCCACTGCGGCGTCAGCGACTCGCCTGGAAATCACATGTGCGATGATCCCGTCTGGCCGATTGGATTCAAGACGCGCTGGGGTGATATCGTCAATGTCATAATAGACCAGATTCCAGTTCGGACGGTTGACGAGAAAGGTATCGATTCCCCTGAGGATTCCGCGGGTATACGGGAGCGTATAGTCAAAGGCAATGCAGATCAAAAGTTCTGAAGTCATGGTCAGTCAGGATCAACGGAGAATGCAGACTCAGACAACTCGGGGCACCTCAACGCGACCTCAATTCCCTCTCTCTTCCAAGGGGCTTCTGAAGGCGGGCGACACTCGCGAGTTGGCATTTCTGTGAGAATCGCTCAGGGTTCGCGACGATGCTGGCGAGCGGCTCTCGGAGTTTATCGGCAAAGATTCACGGGCTGATTTCCTAGTCAGGTCGGCCTACGGTGCAGAAAATGTGAAAGTTCTCGCCTCCTTCCACGACGAGTGGCGTGCTACTCACATTGTCGTGCGAGGGACCGATGACTTCGCCGACCGAAGGCGTCGCGAACAAGTTTCGGCAACGTCATAAAAATCGCTCCATTCCGCTCATCTGGATTCTCGATGCCAGGTTGGTGCGCGGGCAAGCCGGAACCGATCGTACCACAGGGTCTTGATGCCGGGGAGATTCGCCAGCTGGATTGCCAGTCGTGGACTTGCTTGACGCCCTCCTGATGACGAGCCCCCGCTCGGAAAATGTTCCGCTGCCGAGAGAACGCCACCTGGTCCCCGTCGGACTCTTCGGTGAACCCGAAGCGGGCCACTGCCCGGATTTTTGATGGACTTCGGGATTCGCTGCGGCTGCCACACCACTACCGCTCAAGGATCAGCGGGTTCGCGCCAGCTGGTCTCCGCGTGGCTCTTAATTCGTTCGCCGGAAGGGGCGCGATGGGCCTCACCATTGGTTAATTCCCGCGCCCGCGACTGGCTGTCGCAAAAGCGCAAAACATTTACGCATCGTGCCATTTTGATCTGTCGATGGGGTGAGTAAAATTGGCCTCAGTCGAAGAAACCCATGTGTTGAATCGGGTTTGCGTCACCTCGAGAAGGAAGATCGGCCACAGGATTTCCCAAGGGTCCGGCGTGATTGCCTCGTTGGGAAGTCGTTCGAGGAAGCATATTCCGCATGGGGGCAGCTCGCATCATTCGTCCCTGTGACCCTGCCTCTCGCACCGTTCGGCCCCTCTGTGACTGCCGGGGCTCGCTGATTTTTCCCTGTATTCATCTTCTGGGAGCGTCTCTGATGAAAAGGCGTGAGGATCAAAAGCTCGGCTTTACGCTGATCGAGCTACTTGTTGTCATCGCGATTATCGCGGTGCTGATTGCCCTGTTGCTGCCAGCGGTTCAGCAGGCGCGTGAGGCGGCGCGGCGCACTCAGTGCAAAAACCATCTCAAGCAGATTGGCCTGGCGATCCTGAACTATGAGAGCTCAGCAGGAGTGCTTCCCTCCGGGAGTTCCCTGCATAAGAGCGATCCCGCGATGAGGGGAGCAATCGGCGGGGCCTATCCCGCAAAGGTTGCGAACTGGACCTGGGGGGCCTTCCTTCTTCCCTACCTGGATCAGAGTGGGTTGTACAATCAGATGGGTGTCGCCGTCACAGATCTGGATACGGTCCTGAAAAGCCCGACCTTGCAAAAGCTGCCACAGACGCCGCTGTCGGTTTATCGATGTCCTTCGGATTACGGCACTGAGCTCAACACCGCCAGCAATCGAGTCCTCGCCTCTTATAACTCCTATTTCACGCCCGCCAAGGCAGAACTCGCAACCTCCAACTATGTCGCCAACTATGGGTGGCAGCCGTGGAGTTCGTATCGGCACTATGTGGAAGACAACGGCGGTCAGCGGGGACGTATTTTTGCTTCCGGAGTCTTCTGGCCCGCCAGCAAAGTGATGCTGAGAGACGTGACGGACGGACTGAGTAACACCATCCTGATCGGCGAACGTGACAGTAAGTGCACCGCAGGCATGTGGGCAGGAATCGAAGGGGCCAGCTGCGATTGTCGTGATACCGGAGCCTGGAACAGCACCGAATATAAACTGAATGATCCACTCATTCATGCCAACGGCAGTATTCTTTGTCATTATTCATTTGCCAGTCTGCATCCGGGTGGAGCACATGTGTTGATGGGTGACGGTCGAGTGGTCTTCATGAGTGAAAACATCAACTACTCCGGACCCGAAAATGCGGTGATTGGCAATGTGATGTCGGCCTCGGCTGGCGTGTACCAGAAACTCCATCGCAAAGATGATGGCTTCGTAATTGGAGAATTCTGATTTGAAAACCGCAACGATTTTCATGCTGTCTGCCCTGGCAGGTGTGCTGGTCGGATGTCAGCAGAGCGGCCCCGAGTTGTCCATTGTGACAGGGACAGTGATGCTGGATGGTGAGCCATTGCCTGAAGCGCTGGTCACCTATCAGCCCCTCAGCGGCGTCGGGACGTATTCGTCTGCATTTACAGACAAGAACGGTTTTTATCGCATGAGATACAGCCGGGACCGTGACGGCGTGATGATGGGCAGGCACTCGGTCTCCATCGCGACCGCGCCCCCGTCATTGGGGGGAGTGGAACGGGTGCCTCCCAAGTACAACTCCGCGACTGAGTTGACCCAGGAGATCAACGCTCCAACCCATCAGTTCGATTACGCTCTCGAGACCGGAAATTTTAAAGGAAAGGCCAGCTGGGGGAGATAGGCCGAAAGGCCCGGTGATTTGCAGGAGCGGCTTTGTTTGCTGCGGCGTGAGGATTGTCGTGAATGTGACTCGGACGATTCCGTTGACAGGCTGCGATGGACCCTCGCCGCAGGATGCACTTGTTCATTCCGAAATGCGAACGCTCCGTGCAACAGAGGGTTGTTCGATTGCTCACCGCCGGGACGGCAGGCATCCCTTCAACGGCAGATTGATCGTGCGTGAACGAATGACGACTCAGATGGGACTTTTCCCGCCCCGGTTCTCTACGCGATGTTCAGGTGCAATGACTGAGTGCATTTCTTCCAGTGGCGTCCTGATTGTCATCACGTGGCTGGCTCTTGCCGATGTTTGTTCAGCACAGCCTTCCTTTGAGACTGCGGTGAAGCCATTCGTCGAGCGGTACTGCAATCGCTGTCACGGCCCCGAGGTCCAGGAAGGGGGCTTCCGGCTGGACAATCTCAAACCCGACTTCGATTCAGTGCTGACGGCCGAACGTTGGGCGGAAATGATCGGCAGAATCAATTCCGGAGAAATGCCGCCGCCGGATGAACCGCAACCGACCTCGCTGGAGATCCAGGGCATTGTTGACTGGATCGGGGCGGGTATCAGTGAAGGGGCGCGGGCGCGGATGGCCAAACGAGCGCCGGTCGAGTTTTACCGGCTCAGCCGCGAGGAGTATTCCCACACGGTCCGTGATCTGCTCGGAGTGCACTACGATGCGTCAGCTCCCGGTGAAATGTCCGCGGACCCTGAATGGCACGGCTTCGAACGGATTGGCTCGCAACTCACACTCTCCCCCTCGCATGTCGAAAAGTATGTCGAGGCTGCTCGCACGGTCCTCGACAGGGCTTATCCCGAGCCCATTCCGCGCATGAAGAAATGGCGGAAGGATGCCCTCGAAATCGACACGTGGAATCGGAAAAAGCGAGGTCTGCTGCGCGAGGCGGGGATCGAGGAACAGGTCCGGACACTCATCTGGCCCGGGCTGTCCTACAGCTATCTCGAACCGACCCACAGTGAAGACGAGCTCCCGCCCGGGATGTATCGCGCCAAGCTGAAGGTCAGCGGACTGCGGTCGAAAACGGGACGCCCGCCGCATGTCACCCTGTATTGCAAGCAGCTGGACCATATCCTCTTTGAGCAGGACGTGATCGCTGCTGAGGACGCGCCGGTCGAGTTGGAGTTCGAGACGTTTCTGACGGGAAAAGTCAGTATCACGATGACCAATGAGGTGCCCGGCCCCTCCAACTCTCCTTATTCCGGGAGGCCCAGTCATCAGCGTGTCTTTACCCGGCTCGACGATCCGAAATCTCGCTCGCCGTGGCAGCGGAAGCTGACCGATGATGAAGGCCAGCCGCTGTACCCTCTGCTCATTCTGGATTCAATCGAATGGAAAGGGCCATTCGTCGACGAGACCGATCAGAAAAAGCGGGACAGTTTCTCTTCTCACGCTGTGGAGAGCAGCTCTCAGTTGGAGGTCTTGCGTCGCTTCGCCCGGCGGGCGTGGCGCCGTCCCCCCACAGACCGGGAACTTCACCGCTACCTCCAGATCATCGAGCGGGAACAGGCGGCTGGTGCGTCACCACCAGCCGCCTGGAAGGTGGGGATGCTCGGGATTCTCGCCTCGCACAACTTCTACTATTTGTCCTCTGGCGTTCCCGCGAGTCCGCAAGCAGAAATCGATGATTGGCAACTGGCCTCCCGGCTCTCCTATTTCCTCTGGAGCTCGACGCCGGACGAAGAGCTTCTCGATGCAGCCGAGACGGGGAAGCTACACGAGCCGCAGACGCTGAAGAAGCAGTTGTCGCGGATGCTCAACGATCACAAAATCGAACGTTTCACCGGTTCGTTTCCCCGCCAGTGGCTCCAGCTCGGTAAGGTGGGGATGTTTCCGCCCGACCCGCAACTGTATCCAGACTACGACCCGTGGCTGGAAAAAAGCATGGTGCAGGAAACAGTGGGGTATTTCTCCGAAGTGTTCCGCCGGAACCTGTCGATTCGCGAGTTTCTCGACTCGGACTGGACCATTCTCAACCCGCGGCTCGCCGCACATTATGACCTGCCGGCTCCGTCCGACATGGGCTTTCAATTGGTTCCTCTCGATGCCGCAGCTCATCGCGGCGGAATCCTGACACAGGCCGCCATCCTTTCCCTGACCTCGGACGGAACGCGGCATCGGCCGGTGCATCGGGGGATCTGGGTCTCTGAGTGCATTCTCGGGAAGACCCCGAACCCGCCACCCGCCAACGTCGATGCCATCGAGCCGAATCCGCCGAGCGAACCGCGGGCGACGATTCGTATGAAGCTGGACGCGCACACCAAACATGTCCAGTGTGCCGCCTGCCACCGCAAGATCGACCCATTCGGCTTCGCCTTGGACAATTACGACGCAGTCGGCCGCTGGCGAACGACTGAGTTCGTGGCCCACGGCAAAGGGGATCATCCTCCTGTCGATGCAAGCGGCCAGATGCCGGATGGTCGAAAGTATGACGGACCCCGGCAATTCAAGACGTTGCTGACTGAAGACCTGGACCAGTTTGGGGTGGTCCTTGTCGAAAAGCTGGCCACATACGCGTTGCGACGTCCAATGACAATTGATGACCGTGATCGGATTCAGCAGATCGCCGCTGCATGTCAGCAAGATGGCTATCGGCTGAGAGATCTTATCGAACAGTTCGTGCTCTCGGATTTATTTCTGGAACGATGAGCGGGCTCTGGACTAACAGAGATGCAGGTGAACCGATGAGAAAAACATGGATGATCAGTCGACGTCACATGTTGCGCGGCCTTGGCGTTTCCATTGCCTTGCCCCTGCTGAATTGCATGCGACCGCTGCATGCGGAATCAAAAACAGCAGCCACGCAGGCGAAAGCGCGGCGCAGCATCTTCATTTACCTGCCAAACGGCGTGAACACACTGGATTATCAGATTCTCCAGGCAGGAAAGAATTATGAATTCAGCAAAATCCTGAAGCCGCTGGAGCGTCATCGTGACAATGTCACACCCATCAGTGGTCTGCATCACCCGAATGGGTTGGGGCATCACCACGGATGCCAGAGTATCTGGCTGACAGGGGCCAAAATTGGACCGACCCAACGCAATTCGATTTCGGTCGATCAATGTATGGCCTTGGAGACCGCTCCTCACACACGATTCTCTTCACTGGTTCTGAGTGATACCGGACGGTCATTATCCTACAACTCCGACGGAATTCAGTTGCCGTCCGAGACTCGACCGGACAAGGTGTTTGAGCGGCTGTTTCATGCTCCCAGGGGAGGAGCGGAGAAGGAACGCTCGGCCCTGTCACAAAGGGGAAGCGTGCTGGACGCCGTCCTTGAGGAAGCCCGCGACCTGCAGCGCGTCATCGGAGGAGAAGACCGGACCCGGCTCGATCAATACCTGACCTCGGTCCGCGAAGTCGAGATTCGTACGCAACGGGCCAGTAACTGGCTGGATGTTCCCCGCCCGACGATCGAAAAGCCGAAGGAACGTCGAGTCAATCGCAACGTCTCCCAGCAGGAGTTCGGTGATTATCTCCGCACGATGTACGATCTGATCGTGCTCGCGTTTGAAACAGATCTGACACGCGTGGCCACCTTCAGCACGGGAGAAGAGGGCAAAGGGCTCCCGATTCCGGAGATCCAGATCAACCAGACTCGGCACTCTCTATCGCATCATAATGGCGATCCTGAGCAACTTCGTCGTCTGACAGAAAGTGACACATTCAACGTTCAGCAGTTGGCTTACCTGCTGGATCGCCTGAGTGAAGTGGAGGACGCTCAAGGGAAGCTGCTGGACTCGACGATGGTTCTGTTTGGAAGCGGCATGGCTTATGGGCACAGTCATGGCAATGCCAACATTCCTACGATTCTGGCAGGGGGCAGCGGACTGGGGCTGAAGCATGGAAAGCACGTGGACTACAACGTTGGCCATTTTGACGGCTATGACTTAAGCAATGCAAAGGGGCACTATCAGATCTGCTCCCGGCCGGTCAATGAGCGGGGGCGCTTCAGTAACGTGCTCCTGACGATGGCCCAGAGAATGGGAGTGGAGACGGAGACATTCGCGGACAGCCTCGGAACCATTTCAGAAGTTGAGTCGTAATGCAAATTGCAAATTTATGGGGACTGAACCTCACCGTCGTGCTCCTGTTTTTGAACGTCTCTGTCCTGGCCGATGAGCCTGCACCGACCGCCAAGATCGATGAGTTCCCCAAGCAGCAGCCATTTAAAATGTCGGGCGAGCTGACGATGGTCGATCACGTCAACCGTATGGGCATTCTGCGTCCCGATCGCAGCGACGTTCACATCAAGTACCACTGGGATCTCCCACACCATTTCAAGCTGCTCCCTTACGGCACGGTCTATCGCCACGGCAGTCCGGCGACGCTGAGCGATTTGCCCCTCGGCACCCACCTCCACTGTCAACTTTTCCTGGGTCCCAAAGGGAAGTTTCAGGTTCCCCTGCTCGATACAGACTTCGGGCAGATCACTGCGAACCAGCCGAACAGCTTCTCTCCCGATTCACAGTATGAATCGGTCCTGTTGATGGAAGACGACTTCTCATTCTACAAACGGCTGGGAGTGACCTGGAACATTGTTTCGATCAACCGGGAAACACAGAAACTCGTCGCGGAGCGGGTCGATACCAAAGCTGGAATGTCACATCCGGAGGGGCTGACCGGACAAAAGACATTCGATCTCACCCCCTCGACACAAGTGTGGCAAGGGGACCGTGTGGCGACTCTGGGCGACCTCCAACCAGGCCAGAAAGTATTATTTAATCTGACGTGGTGCACGTTATTCGGCCCGGGAAGGTTGACCGACGTCTGGATCGATCCCCAAAGCCGTGACATCGCCATGCAGCACCAACACCGTAGGTTCTTTCAATACCTGAGGGATCGTGGCTTTCCCGCGCGAGTGGACCATGTCACGCACTCCGAAAATGGGAGCGGCCAGGTGACAGTCAGTTTCTACGAGGGCCCATCGCCGGAGGACCTGAAGGCGTTTCAGGCGAATACCTGCGGAAGACTCGCTGTGGCGGAATCCAACCTGCGCGTCTATCACCAGAATAACGACTCCAAACCCGTCTGTTACATTGAAATTTCCGCTGTTGAATCCCCTCCCCCCGGTCATAGTGGCTTCTCTGCGACATTCAGTATGGCCGAACTCCTGGAAGGAGTCCGCCCGGGCTACACGGTCAGGCTGTTTCCCAGTGGATGGCAACCCCTACAACTGCCGCGTGAAGAGGAACTCTCTCACTTCGACGTCCGCCCGCCATACCTGCAAGCCGACCCCTCGGCGCCTCGTTAAAGCATTTTCAGATTTCCAAGTCGACATAAGAAAACGAGTCATCCTACCCAGTGAGTGGTGTCAATCGGGAAGCACTGTTTTGGAATTCGTAAAAGAACCGGTAAACAAGAGCACTCATGACTGGAAGTGTTCGCGTGGTCATGAGGATCGATAAGTTGCTCCTTCGGGTGCCCGCACAGCCCCCGTTTCAAATGGGGTCAGTACGTACTTCTGGATGGAGTGAAGCGACAGATGAGCACTCACAATCGCTGAGAATTGCGTTCTCTCGGTATTGATCTGCCGAATCCGGGATGGATACCTCCGGACGAGAAGTCCTTGGAGCCCCTTTCATCTCGGGACCGGACGCGGCACACCGATCATACTGGCATTAAGACGAGCAACTGCAGAAAGAGATCGATGGGAGAGACTACGGCGCAGATGCAATTGATTGACTACATTGTCATCGCACTCTACCTGATGGGCATCGTCGTCGCGGGGATGGTTTTCACCAGTCGAATGACCAGTTCCAAAGAGATGTTCACCGCCGGTGGGCAGTCACCATGGTGGGTTTCCGGCCTGTCGGGGTTCATGACCATGTTCTCAGCAGGCACATTCGTCGTCTGGGGTGGAATCGCCTACAGGTACGGCGCAGTCGCAATCGTCATTAATCTGTGTTACGGAGTGGCTGCCATGCTGGCCGGCTGGTTCGTCGCCGGGCGCTGGCGAAAGCTCGGGGTCGACTCGGCAGCCGAGTTTCTGCAGCTGCGCTTCGGCAACTCCATTGTCCAGTTCTACACGTGGTTCAAAGGAACCGTGGGACTGTTCGTCATGGGGGGCTCGGTGTATGCACTCGCAAAAATCGTCTGTGCGCTCCTGCCGCTGCCGGAGGGACATTTCCTGGCGGATCCGACAACGGGACAATTGTCAGTCAAGATCACCTCTGTCGTCTTATGCCTGATGATCATCGTCATTACGTTCTCGGGCGGCCTTTGGGCGGTGCTGGTCACAGACGTGCTGCAGTTCGTGATTCTGACGGTCGCGGTCATCTTCGTTGTACCGATGATCGTACAGAAGGTCGGCGGGATGGAGGTCGTTGTCGAGCGGGCCCCTCCAGGTTTTTTTGATCCGGTCGCCGGCGAGTACACATGGTGGTTCATTACTGCCTGGGTGCTGGTCAACTTCTGTATGATTGGCGCGGAATGGGCCTTCGTTCAGCGATTTCTCTGTGTCCCAACCCAGAAGGATGCCAAGAAGGCTGCCTATCTCTTTGGGATTATGTACTTCGTCTCACCTGTGATCTGGATGCTGCCGCCGATGATCTATCGCCTGATCGATCCGGACTTGCAGGACACGGAACAGGCTTATATTTACGCTTGCCAGTCTGTGTTGCCCGCCGGCATGATGGGCCTCATGGTGGCTTCGATGGCATCGGCAACGATCAGCGGCGCAACAACCCGCTTGAATGTTTTTGCCGGTGCGTTCACGACGGAGGTGTACAAGCGTCAGATTAATCACGATGCTTCAGAGAGACAGCTCGTCGTCGTGGGACGGATCATTACGATGATGCTCGGAGCGATTGTGATTGCTGGATCGTTGGTGATCCCCAAGTATGGGTATACCAAATTTATCCTCGACATGAACACATTGCTATACGGGCCCATTCTGATGCCCACCATCTGGGGCCTGTTTTCGCGCAAGATCGACCTTCGCGCCGTCTGGGTGACTGTCATCATGGGGTTCGCTGCTGCCTATTGCGTCAAGATTGGGGTCTCGCCCGACGGCTTCCTGACGAAGATTGGCCCGTTGCGTCCCCTGGTACAGTGGATCGTCGCGTACCAGGACATCGTCGAGGACACCGTCGGGATCATTGTTCCGCTTGTCGTGCTGCTCGTCTTTGAGATTTCAGCTCGAAGAACGAATCCCGGGTGGCTGCGGGTCATGCAGTTTCAGTCGCGCGCTGCAGAACGGGCGACCATTCCATCGTCCCGTCTTCCCGGCCTGATGGTGGGGATTTGCCTGGTCTTACTGGCAGTCATGATGGCGGTGCTGGCATTCATCAATCGCGAGGAAATGTTTCCGCTGATGATTGCAGCCGCCGTGTTATTGGGCATTGGGGCGGTTCTGATGTCTGTCAATCGAGAACGTGAAAGAGACTTGAGTTGACGTCCCATGGAAGAAACACAATCCAGGTATGACCTCGTTGTCTGTGGTGGTGGGATTCCCGGAATCTGCGCTGCAATCACGGCGGCCCGAGCGGGAATTCGTGTTGCGCTGCTTGAGAATCGTCCGATCCTGGGAGGCAACGCCAGCAGCCTTGCGCTTGTTCCGCCTCATGGTGCGGCGTCGTTCTGGCACAATCGCATGGCCCGTGAAGGGGGCCTCCTCGAAGAAGTGATGATCGAATATGCGGCACGCTCGCCTGCGGCCGACAATCGACGAATCTTCGACATGATTCTGAAAGAATGGTGCGTTCGCGAACCCCACCTGGACCTCTTCTTCAACACGCGTGTGGAGAGTGCTCAGACAAAGGACGGTCGCATTACGTCGATCACCGCCATCCAGCATTCGACCGAAACGCAGTATCAATTCCACGCTCCGCTGTTTGTTGACGGCACCGGAGATGCCCTGGTGGCCGCTGCATCCGGCGCCGAGTTTCGTATCGGACGCGAAGGCCGCGAAGAATTCGGGGAAGCCCTCGCACCTGAGCAAGGCGACTCGAAAACTTTACCATGTGCTCTTTATCTGATCGCTCATCGGCGCGAACGCCCCATGCCGTTTACGCCACCCAGCTGGATCTGCAAGCGTGAAAGCTGTGACAACTTTCCTCATCGTCCCCATGTGGTGGACAAGTATCAGCACGGCAAGCGACTGAACGAGGAAGGTTCTGCCATTCAGTTGTTCTGGTGGTTCTCGCTGGGGGGAGAGCGAAACATCATCAGAGAAAGTGAACAGATCCAGGCCGACCTCGAAGCCGAAGCCTTCGGCGTCTGGGACCATTTGAAAAATCATTGTTCCGCTGAGACGCGGGAGGCATTGGCGAACTACGAAGCAGTCTGGTGGTCGCCGTTCCCGCTCCGTCGCGAGTCGCGCCGGGCCATCGGCGACGTCATGCTCTCCTGCAACGATATTTTTCAGGCGACATTATTCGAAGATCGGGTTTCGCACGGCGGCTGGCCCGTTGACGTGCATCCTCCCGAAGGTCTCCGCAGTAAGGACCCACCCTGCGATCAGACGTTTCTCAACGAACTCTACAGCGTGCCATTCGGCGCGATGTACTCACGCAATATCGACAATCTGCTGCTCGTCGGACGTTGCATCAGCGTGACCCACGTCGCGATGGGATCAATTCGCGTGATGTGTTCACTCGGAGCCGCAGCGCAAGCGGTGGGAATGGCCGCCGCAATCTGCATTGAGAAAAACGTGCTCCCGAGAGATGTCCGTCGCGACCACATCGCCCAATTGCAACAACGACTCCTGAAAGAAGACGTTTACATCATCCAGATGCCGAATGCCGATCCGTACGACTTGGCGCGCGACGCGTCCGTGACGACATCGAGTGAGCTGCGACTTGGGTCGCCCGAGCCGGATGGATTCGTCGAACTCGCTTACGATCTGGCGCAGCAGATTCCAGTTTCGAAGGGAACGGTCGATCGCGTTTCCGTCTGCCTGAAATCGACCCGGCCGGAATGCAGCAAGGTGAGCATCCAACTCTATACGAGCAAGACACTCGGTCGCCTGGATCAAGGTTCACCCCTGCTGGCGACCGAATTGCTCCTCGAACCGGGCCAGCAACGGTGGTTCGGCTTTGATGTCCATCACCAGTTCCCGGACGACACTCTCCTCTGGATCGTTGTCGGCAAACATGCCGGCATTCATTGGGGATTCTCGAACACGGAAGTCTTTTCGACACGTTTTGCCGTCCGGTTCGAAGGGCGAGTCGAACCGACGCCATCGCACGGTCTGGCGAGAATCGCTCCCCACAAAGAGAATTGGTTCGCGATCAATCATCACGGACGACTGCCGGCGGAACTTCACCATTGGATCGCAGAGAACATGGGGATGGAGCATGATCGCAAGGTGCGCGCCACGTTGTGCTGCAAGGTCAGTCCCGAATCTTCGCCTTATAGCGGGGCCAATGTCAGTAACGGGATTTCCAGAGCCGAGGACTGGCCTAACATCTGGATTTCCGACCCCTCCGAGTCGGTACCTCAGCACCTGACACTTTCCTGGAAGAAGCAACAGACGATTCGTGAAATTCGTCTCACGCTCGATACGGATCTCTGTGCTCCGGATCGCTGCTACGGATGGCCGCGGGAAGCCTATCGGTTCCCGTTTCCTGTTCCGCAGTGCATTAAGGACTACCGCATCGTTGCACTTGAGTCATCCGGCTGGAAAGAGGTTGTCCGAGTGGAAGGCAACTATCATCGACATCGAATCCACAAGCTCGACCGCGTGGTTAAAGCCAGCAAGCTGCGCATCGAGGTGCTCGAGACCCATGGCGATGCCTCGGCAAGAATCTACGAAGTACGGGTGTATTGAATTCTTTGTTTTGGACGAGGGAGCGATTTGGCTGCGATGTGCCGGCTTTGGAGTATCCACTCCTCTTTGTCAAGAGCTGATCCATTAAGAGGCTATTCGGAAAGTGATCTTGCTATAAATCCGTGTTTGGGATGAAGTTCCTGCGTGGTCTCCAGTGACCAGGGCGATTGCGTTTAAAGCTGAGTTCCGAACAGGACTTTTTCCAAATACGTTTCGTTCCAGCCTGCCATCAGGCGTTTGTTCTTCACGCCCACTTTCGCGGTCTTTTCGTTCTTCAGCAGACTTAGAACGTGTTTGAAAAATCAGTTTTGAAGCCGAGTGAGGGGTTTGCTCATCAGGTTGATCATGGCGATGTAGGTCACCGTTTCACTCGACTCGGGTGTTCGTTCATAGTTTCGGGAGTGTCGTCGATAGCGGGCCAGCCAGGCGAAGGTCCGCTCCACAACCCACCTTTTCGGCAAGACCACGAACGTCTTTTGCCCAACTGGCCTGAGGACAACCTGCAAGACCCAACCGAATGTCTGCCGAACCCACATTGGCAGTTCCTTACGCCCATAGGCTGAGTCGGCAAATAAAACCTTCAATCTGGGACAGACCTGCCTCAACTTCATCAACAGAAAGCAGGCTCCGTCGTGATCCTGCCAGTACGCTCCGTGCACGACCAAGGCCACGATCAGGCCCAGCGTGTCGACGGCAATGTGCCGCTTGCGACCTGTGATTTGCTTGGCCCCATCGTATCCCCGCTCGAATCCCCCTGCTGCGGTCCGCACGGACTGACTGTCCAGAATCGCCACGCTGGGACGTTTTTTCTTTCCCCAAGCCCGGCGGAGCTGTTCCCTCAGGTGCCGGTGAATTTGTTCCCAGAGACCACTGCGAACCCATGGTCGGTAAATGCCATAGACCGTACTCCAGTTGGGAAAATCGCCAGGGAGCAATCTCCATTGGCAACCGGTTCTGACCACGTACCAGATGGCATCCAAAACCCACCGCCGATCGATGGGAGGACGCCCCCGACGGGAAGGTTGGGGAAGGTATTTCCGGATCAGTTGCCATTGCTCATCCGAGAGATTGCTGGAATACTTCGTCCTCAACACGGCTGCGGCTCCTTCCTGGGATTGCCAAGATGTTCCCAAGGGAGCCGTAGCCGTTTTTTCAATTCATCGCAATTTCAAAACACGTTCTAAGAAGCTGGCACGGGACAGTGCCCGACCTCGAATCATTCTGACAGAGTCGGGCGTGGGATATCGCTTAGCAGACAGTCAGCTGGCCGGCGACGAACCGCAATTCATGAAACCGATGATAAAGACCGACGCCGCGTGAACGAAACGGGTAACGATGAGGGGTGAATCACGTTAATTGTTACGGGCCTTCTTCAGTTTTTTCTTGCCTGACTTGGCGGGCTGGACTTTTGGCGCCATTTCCGCGTTGGGCGGAGCCTGTTCAGAGTTCCAGGCGTCGTAGAGTTCCTGCAGTTTCTTCACCTTCTCTGGATGCTGGGGGGCGAGGTCTCGTGTCTCTTCCTTGTCGTCAACCAGATCGTACAGCTCTGGACGGCCGCTTCCCCCTTCGCCCACGACGAGCTTGTCATCGCCGTGGCGGATGGCCCATTGATCCCCGTAGCGCCAGAACAGCGTTTCGTGTGGCAGGCCGGGGTTCTTGCCTGTGAGGTAGGGGAGAAGATTCACACCGTCGAGCTTCCACTCAGGATCGACGGTCCCCCCGGCGGCAGCGATGATTGTCGGAAGGAGATCGAGCTGAATGACCGGTTTGGCGAACGTTTCGCCAGCCGGCAGGTGCCCCTTCCACTGCATGCAGAATGGAATGCGAACGCCCCCTTCCCAGACCATTGCCTTCAGCCCCCGCAGCGGCAGGTTACTGGAGGTGGTCGATTTACTGGGGCCTCCATTGTCGGACAGGAAGATGATCAGCGTCTGTTCTTCTTGATTCAACTCCCGGATTTTGCTGAGTGCTTTGCCGACAGCGTCGTCCATGGCGGACATCATGGCTGCAAACGTACGACGTTTTTCATCGCCAATGTGTGGAAAACGATCGAGGTAGGCCTGTGGGGCCTGCAACGGATTGTGCTGAGCATTAAACGTAAGATAGACAAACCACGGAGTGTCCCCGTGCTCTTCAATCCACTCGGCCGTGCGAATCCCGAATTGCTCGGTCGTGTAGAACAGATCGTCCTGAATCTCGATCACATCGGGTGATTTCCGGGAGTCCACGAACAACGCGGGATGGTAATACGACGTATTGGCCAGCGCTCCGTAGAATTCGTCAAAGCCCCGTTTGAGCGGATGATATTTGGGGAGTTCTCCCAGGTGCCATTTCCCGAAAGCGGCGGTGGCATAGCCGAGTCCCTTCATCCGGTTGGCAATCGTTTTTTCCTTCACATCGAGCCCGAGTCGCTTCATTCCGGCATTGTTCTCATGGCCGAAGCGGGTCTGGTAGCGTCCGGTCATCAGGCCGGCGCGCGAGGGGCTGCAAACCGGACAGGAGACGTAGCCCTGTGTGAACTTCACTCCGTTGGCTGCGATCGAATCGATATGGGGCGTGGGGATGTCCGTCGCCCCCTGAAAACCGAATTCTCCCCAGCCTGTGTCATCGCACAGGATCAGGAGTACATTTGGCTTCCGGTCCGCAGCGGACGTGGAATTCGAGAAAAATGCGGACAGGCAGCACACTGCGGCCAACAGGGAAAAGATGAAGCGCTTCATCGTTTGTCACTCCAGATGGAACAGAGCGGTTTTCGGTCGATGCGAGCCCAAATGTCGTCGAGCACTTTAACGTCGGATTCCCCCTTCTTCGCCACGTGACAGCCAGCGTCTCACCTTGCAATACTTTGGCGGCACGGGCACGGGGAAGAGCCACCCGCTCTAGAACTCACCAATCGTCTGACCGTCGGCGATGGCCGACAGACGCTGATAAAGGCCGTAGGGACCATCGGCCGAGACACCTGCATCGTCGAAATTGGTCGAGGTGTTCTCAATGCTTTGCGTAATGAATCGCACACTGCCATCTCCCATCAGGAAGTGAGCCCCTCCCACATGCATGCTGGCAAAGGCGGTGAAGTATTTATTGGGATACTTCTCGATCGTCGCGTTCAGGAAGGTATTGGTGGATCGCATATGGTTGTACGGGTTGGTCCGGAATTCACTCAGATCCGTGCAGTCCGCGCCTCCCCCGTTTTGCACGGACCCGTAGAGCAGGTTGTTGCGGGTCTGGTCCCAATGAGTTTCACCGACCAACATGCAGTTCGACAGCCCGTCGGTAAAATCGCGGAAGCGGAGTCCGATGTTGACCCGGAATGCTCCGACCGATCGCGGACTCTGATAAGCCGGATTCGCCTGATCGCAGAATTTCGCGTTAAATGGACCGCTGTTTCCCACGTAGCTGCTGGTGGCCGCCGCCTCGACGACGCCGTTGGCGGTACTGGTGGCGGTGGGATCCGAACTTCCTGACTTACGTGTGGGGGGCTTCAGATCGGAAGGGCAATTGAACACCCCCAGCGACGTGGCCCCCGCGACAGTGTTCTTTTCTTCGTTGGTCAGCTTGCCGTGGGGGTGAAAGCGAAAGTCGAACTGGTTAAAAACTGTCGCCTGATCGAGTTGTGGAAGAATTTGGGCAGCCCAGCTCCAGCCTCCATCCTCAGTGGCAGCATTCGTGACGGTGGCGGTGTCGATGTAGCCGATTGGAACGCGATCAAAGGCATCGTGATAATTGTGAATCGCCAATCCGATCTGCTTGAGATTATTCTTGCACTGTGACCGGCGGGCGGCGTCGCGCGCCTGCTGCACCGCGGGCAGCAAGAGTGCGATCAGGACAGCGATGATGGCGATGACCACCAGCAGTTCAATGAGCGTGAATCCGGACTTGCGGGGACCCGCCCAGACGCTGCCCTGGGAGAGGCGGGGACGTGTCACGCCCGGTCGAAGACTGTGGGCATGGCAAGAGCGGATTGCCATTGATCGATTCCTCTCTGAAGTCTCAGTTGGCTTCTCCGGGTTCAGACTGAAGTCTGGAGAGCAGGCCGGCGTATTTTGGGTTAAACTCTCACTGGGAATCATGTTGTGCCTCAATTCACAGCAAGAATCTCTACATTCGATGTGGGAATATCGTTGGCCGGACTCAATTTGTTATCATCAAATCCGGTCTTCACGCGAAATTCACATCCCCCCACCCTTGAAATGGCTACCCGGCGAATAGGATGGTAAACGGCGGTCCTCTCTGCTCGGCGATTCCTGCCGACGAAGCGACATCGGTCAATCCTATCGAGCGAAAAGGCACATCGAGCAAACAGGGCATTCACAGAGTCAGGATGAAAAGAGTGTCTCTGAAATCCCTGTCTGATCGGGCTTCGTGAATTACAGCGTCAGGAAGGCAGAATGGCATCAATGGAACCCGTTCCGGAGAACGCCCTCGCGTTAGCACGTTCCCGCGCCCTTCTGGCCCGCAACTGGGGAAATGTTCAAGCGTCGCTGCTCGCCTTCATTACCGCCTCGGCTCCGCAGTTTTCTGACGCCGAGGATCTGCTGCAGGAAGTAGCCGTTGAAGTTGCCATGCGATTTGACGAATACGATCCGGGACGTCCGTTTCTTCCTTGGGCTCTCTGGATTGCAAAAATCAAAATTGCGGATTTCTACCGCGTTCGTCAGAGACGTCAGGTGATTCTGATGGGGGAGTCGATGAACGCTCTGGCGGAGGCCTGCGTCACGGCTCATGAAAAGCTCTCGGATGAACAGCTGGCGATCGAAAAATGCCTCAGCAAATTGACCGATCGCTCGCGCGAGATGCTGAATCTCAGGTATTCGGAAGGGATGAGTTCTCCGGAAATCGGCGCCCGACTCGGCATGTCCGTGCGGTACGTCCGTGTCGCCCTGTCCCGCATCCGCACTGCCCTTACCGACTGTGCACAGGCCGTTGTCGAACCCCGTTCTGCTTCGAATGCGTGATGACATGCGAGAACAGGAAGCACTCGAACTGCTGGATGCGCATCTGGATGAGGCGACGCTGACAGAGCAGCAGGTGGAAGAACTTTCCGCCTGGCTGCGGGCAAATCCCCAGCATGCCGAACGGGCATTTCACCGCATCTTCCTGCATTCCTTTCTCCGGCGCCGTCTGCAGGCACAGAAACTCCCCGTTCTCAGTAACCGGACAGATCTGATCCCCCTCGACGTGGAATCAGAAGAGTTCAACCCGACCACAGAACTGTTCAGGCCTGCTCCTGCGGAACTGCAGATTCAGCGACCTCAAGCATCGGGATTTTCGCGTTTCCTGGTAGCGGGACTGCTCCTGCTGGGGGGGATCGGAGGGAGTTGGCTGCTGAAAACCCGGGCGCCTCTCTCGGTTCCGGTAGCCGCCGTGTCACAGGCTTACGATGGCTTTGAATACCCGGCGTCATCGATTCCCGCCCCCGCCCCCGAAGCCCAAACGTGGCCGACTTCCGGCGGTTTACAGGGACTGCAGGGGGGCCACGGCTGGTCGGGCCCGTGGGAAGAGACCGGTCCCAAAGTCTCTGTGATCGTCGACCATGTGAATGAGATGAACTGGCCTCCCAAAGATATGCGAAAGTTCAAGCCGCTCAGCCATCGCGATCCGGAAGGGAGGGAACTGCAGACTTCGGGACTGCAGATGCGCACGGCGATGGGGGCGAGGTCGTTGACCTCCCGTAAACTGAATTTGTCAGCGTTTCCCGAGTCCATGATCGATGCCGGAGGCCTTGGAAAAGATGGCTCGGTCATCTGGATCAGCTTCCTGGCACAGTCCTATAACAGCACAGCCGAAAACAACCGCTTCGCGTATTTTCAGATTGGCAGCCGGGAGGTTTCCGGATATCGGCTCGGCAAAGTCGGGGCCGCCCCTTCCGGAAACTGGACAGCCACCGGGCTGCTGACCGGGGCGCAGGTGAATCTGCGCTCCAGTGCAGTCCCCTCGGGCGAGATGGCGTTTCTGGTCACAAGACTGGAATTTCGACCGGGAACCGAGGATGCATCTGTCTGGATCAATCCCGGGCTCGCGGCGGAGCCGAAGGCGGGAGAGGCGACGCTTCGACTGGAGGTCCCCGATTTCCGGTTCGACGGCATCACCGTGAATGCGAACTTTTCGACAGATTTCGACGAGATCCGGATTGGCGACAGCTTTCGCTCCGTGGCCCCTCTCAAATAGGGCAGGGTGGTCGTTTCATTCGGCTCGCACTGCCCGGTGGATCGACTGCATCGTTTCGCGCCCGCAGGGACAGGCAGATCAATCGCCAACAGACTGACCCCGTTATTCTGTCCGGAACGAAATTTTGAGCGGTTCTCCCACCTTGTCGGGCACGCGCATTTTTGAGGTTGATTGGCCCGTCCTCACCACGCGGGAGGTGGCGTTTCACGAGACGAAACGCCTGCTGGGCGGGGCTGGAAGGAGCCACATGCTCGACGATCGGCGAGCTTTCGTGGACACCTTTTCCGGGAAATCTGTGGCGTGGATTGGATGTCTATTTTCTGTTCGTTAGACTTCCCGGAAATCTGACCGAGCGTCAGAACAACCTGGAATGAAGTCTTAACACGCAGATCGACTGACCGGACAACCGGAGGCCGCCTGACGGCTCTCCCGTTCTGTATTGTCCCTCAAGCTGAAGATCGAATGCTGCTGGCTGCTATCTGAGAACAGCGCCCCGTCGCGGTCGCTGCTTCCCTGTGGCAGAGCAGCCGGATTGCAACAGGTGATCGATGGCCGCGAAACCGCAGCAGCAGATTCATGCCGACGTTTCCCACTGTATCGGCGGAACCCCCCTCGTCCGCCTGAGGAGAATTCTCGGAGAGGCTGGCGGCCAGGTCGTCGCCAAGCTGGAAAGCATGAATCCGCTGGGAAGCGTGAAGGACCGCATCGCCCGGGCCATGATCGATGCAGCTGAGCGGGACGGCAAGATTCACCGCGACACAATCATTCTCGAACCGACCAGCGGCAACACCGGAATCGGTCTGGCCTACGTTTGTGCCTCGCGCGGGTACAAGCTGCAGGTCACGATGCCGGAGACGATGAGTCTGGAACGCCGACGGCTGCTCAAGGCGCTGGGAGCGGAAATCATTCTGACCCCCGCTGCGGAAGGGATGCCCGGAGCGGTCCGGAAAGCAGAGGAGTTGGCGCAAAGCCACACTCGTTATTTCGTACCGCAACAATTCCGGAACCCTGCCAATCCCGAAATTCACCGGAAGACGACAGCCGAAGAAATCTGGAAAGATACCGCCGGACAGGTCGACATCTTTGTCGCCGGCGTCGGGACGGGCGGGACGATCAGCGGCGTCGGTGAAGTGCTGAAAGCCCGTAAACCCGGAGTGCAGATTGTGGCGGTGGAGCCTGCTGCCAGTCCGGTCATCTCGCAGCGTCTGGCCGGTCGGCCGCTGCAGTCCGGACGGCATATGATTCAGGGAATCGGTGCCGGCTTTATCCCCGAAAACCTGAAGATTGACGTCATCGATCAGGTGGTCACGGTCACGGATGAGGAAGCTTTTGAGACTGCCCGAGAGCTTGCCCGGCTCGAGGGGATGATGTGCGGAATCAGCTGCGGCGCAGCGGTCTGGGCGGCCCGCGAACTGGCCCGACTCCCCGAGAACCGCGGGAAGCTGATCGTCGTCGTTCTGCCGGATCTCGGTGAACGCTACCTCTCGACGAAGCTCTTCCCGGAATAGCGGGAACAGCACGCCGACTGCTCCCGAACGGTCGGCTTTCCTTCCCGACACCCCCCAAGACAGCAGACGTTTTGTAACGAAGTGAGTAAACGATGTCCGACAGCCTCCTGCAGCGTAGTGTGACGACGTCCGTGGCCAGAAATCTGGCGGACACGACAAAGACGTCCCCGAAAATGATGTCGATCACCCCGCGCTGGCTGCTCAGCCTGCTGCCGTGGGTCCATGTGCATGGCGGAACTTACCGAGTCAACCGTACCAAGGTGGAACTCAGCAAGGCCGAACGGGTCGCTGTTGAAGTCGCGGGGGGAGTCGCTTCCTTCTCTCCGGAAGCCCTTCGTAACATCCCACTGTTTTCACAGCTTTCGGAGCCTTTGCTGACCCGGCTCGCGTCGGCGTTCAAACGGGAGGTGGTTTCACTGGGAAATAAGCTGGTCGGCGAAGGGGAAGATGAAAACAAGTTCTTCATCATCGCCCAGGGTCAGGTAGAAGTGCTCCGGAAAGGAATTCATGGGACCGACCTGCGGCTGGCGCTCCTCACCGACGGCGAATACTTCGGGGAATCGGAGGTGATCTCCGATAAGACTTCCGATGTCACGATCCGCACAATTACGCCATGCATTTTGTTAACGCTGTCGCGTAAGGATCTGGATGCGGCGTTGGGGAAAGCTCCGAAGTTGTCGGACGATTTCCAGCGTGCGGTGGCAGAGCACCGGGAACTGCGTTCCACCGTGAACCGTTACGGGGAACGGAATATCGATCTGGTCTCGGGCTTTGCTGAGAACGTGGAGATTCCGGAAACGTTTGTCGACTACTCCGCCCATCCACGTGAGTATTCGCTCTCGGCGGTGCAGACGGTGGTTCGGGTCCATACCCGGGTCTCGGATCTCTATAACGGTCCCTATAACCAGCTCGAAGAACAGATGCGGCTGACGATCGAAGGGATCAAAGAACGTCAGGAATGGGACCTCATCAATAATCCGAAGTTCGGCCTGATTCACTCCGTCGATCCGGCCATGCGGATCAGCACCCGCTACGGGGCACCCACTCCGGACGATCTGGATGAACTGCTGGCGCTGGTCTGGAAGAAGCCGGCGTTCTTTCTGGCACATCCGAAAGCGATCGCCGCCTTTGAACGGGAGTGCACGTGGCGGGGCGTGCCGCCGGTGACGATGGACCTGTTCGGAACTCCGGTGATTATGTGGCGGGGCGTGCCGATCGTCCCCTGTGACAAGCTGGAGATGAGCAACCGCTACAAGTCGAACCAGTGGTTCGGGACGACGAGCATTCTGCTGCTGCGGGTCGGAGAAGAGGATCAGGGAGTCGTCGGTCTGCACCAGACCGGAATTCCGGGGGAGATCATGCCGAGTCTGTCCGCACGGCTGATGGGTCTGGATAGTCTGGGGGTCGCCTCTTACCTGCTGACGCTGTACTTCTCCTGTGCGGTCCTCACCGACGATGCCCTCGGCGTCCTCGAAAATGTCGAAGTCGGCTACTACCACAACTACGAACATCGCGAGAATTTCGGATTCGACAAAGGGTTGGGCATCTGAACCGACGGTTTCCTCAGCCTGACATTGCTCACTTTTTCACAACCCACATTCCTGAATCACATCATCTCACAGGCGATGCACGATGTCGGACAATTTGCTTCAACGTAGTGTGACGACGTCCGTGGCCAGAAATCTGGCGGACACGACGAAGACGTCCCCGAAAATGATGTCGATCACCCCGCGCTGGCTGCTCAGCCTGCTGCCGTGGGTGCATGTGCATGGCGGAACTTACCGAGTCAACCGCACCAAGGTGGAACTCAGCAAGGCCGAACGGGTCGGGGTGGATGTCGCCGGCAAGACGGTGATGTTCCTGCCGGAAGCCCTGCGAAGTGTTCCGCTTTTCTCCCGTCTCTCCGACGCCATCATCGCCCGGCTCGCTTCTGGATTCAAAACGGAAGAAGTCCCCCTCGGCAAACAACTGATCAGCGAAGGGGAAGGTGGAAACAAGTTCTTCATCATCGCCCAGGGTCAGGTCGAGGTGCTCAGCAAAGGAATTCACGGCAGCGACCTGCGGCTGGCTCTTTTGACCGATGGCGAGTATTTCGGCGAAGCGGATCTCGTGGCGGACAATCCCTCCGACATGACCATCCGGACTTTGACCCCGTGCATTCTGTTAACGCTGTCGCGTAAGGATCTGGATGCGGCGTTGGGGAAAGCTCCGAAGTTGTCGGACGATTTCCAGCGTGCGGTGGCAGAGCACCGGGAACTGCGTTCCACCGTGAACCGTTACGGGGAACGGAATATCGATCTGGTCTCGGGCTTTGCTGAGAACGTGGAGATTCCGGAAACGTTTGTCGACTACTCCGCCCATCCACGTGAGTATTCGCTCTCGGCGGTGCAGACGGTGGTTCGGGTCCATACCCGGGTCTCGGATCTCTATAACGGTCCCTATAACCAGCTCGAAGAACAGATGCGGCTGACGATCGAAGGGATCAAAGAACGTCAGGAATGGGACCTCATCAATAATCCGAAGTTCGGCCTGATTCACTCCGTCGATCCGGCCATGCGGATCAGCACCCGCTACGGGGCACCCACTCCGGACGATCTGGATGAACTGCTGGCGCTGGTCTGGAAGAAGCCGGCGTTCTTTCTGGCACATCCGAAAGCGATCGCCGCCTTTGAACGGGAGTGCACGTGGCGGGGCGTGCCGCCGGTGACGATGGACCTGTTCGGAACTCCGGTGATTATGTGGCGGGGCGTGCCGATCGTCCCCTGTGACAAGCTGGAGATGAGCAACCGCTACAAGTCGAACCAGTGGTTCGGGACGACGAGCATTCTGCTGCTGCGGGTCGGAGAAGAGGATCAGGGAGTCGTCGGTCTGCACCAGACCGGAATTCCGGGGGAGATCATGCCGAGTCTGTCCGCACGGCTGATGGGGCTCGACAGTCTGGGGGTCGCCTCTTACCTGCTGACGCTGTACTTCTCGTGTGCGGTCCTCACCGACGATGCCCTCGGCGTCCTCGAAAATGTCGAAGTCGGGTACTACCACGATTACGAACACCGCCGCCGGACCCCGAAGTAGTCGCCATCCCGTCAGGGGAAAAGCATGCACGAATTAACACCTGAAAAACTGACCGAGATCACTACCAAGCTCTTCCAGCAGTTGCCGGGGATGCAGTCGGTCCCTCAGTCTGCATGGCCGGGCGGCCCAGATCCGGATGCGGCTGCTACGACTGATTTCCTCCAACAGCTTCCGCTGGAAGCGGGTTCCGGCGGCCTGTCGGCCGACCCTCTCCCCCATATTTCCGAGTCACTGGTTGCAGCGGCCCGGCGGATTTCGGCACGGCAGCCAGTCGGTACACGTCCCGGCTCTGGAACCAGCACGCGTGCATCTTCCGGCAGCGGCAGCGGGGGGGCCGGCCTGCGCAGCTTCGTGCAGGGGATTCAGACATCGCACATCTCGCGTGAGCCGTCGTGGGGCCAACCGGGTGAGGAAGAGATCAATTCCACCCGTCTGTTCGGAGGGCGTTCCCCCGTTCGGGAAAGTGCCCGTGCATTCGATGTCGCGGCAATTCGACGTGATTTTCCGATCTTAAGACAATCGATTCACGGCCATCCGCTCGTCTGGATGGATAACGCCGCCACGACTCAAAAGCCGCAATGCGTCATCGACGAGCTTTCGCGGTTTTACGCGACGGACAATTCCAATATCCATCGCGGGGCGCATTCACTGGCGGCGCGGGCAACCGATGCTTATGAGGATGCCCGGCAGAAAGTCCAAAAGTTTCTGGGCGCCGGCTCGCCGCAGGAGATTGTTTTTGTCCGCGGAACCACCGAGGGGATCAATCTGATCACCCAGACCTGCGGTCGTAAGTTCCTGCAGCCGGGAGATGAGATCGTCCTGACGACTCTGGAGCATCACGCCAATATCGTCCCCTGGCAGATGGTGGCCCGGGAAACCGGCGCGGTCATTCGAGTCGTCCCGGTCAATGATTCAGGGGAGATTCTCCTCGAGGAGTATCAACGGTTGCTGGGGCCCAGGACTCGTGTCGCCGCCTTCACACATGCCAACAACAGCCTGGGAACGTTGCTGCCGGTGGCGGAGATGACCCGGATGGCCAAGCGTTATGGCGCGAGAGTGCTGATTGACGGAGCTCAGTCGGTGGCTCACATTCCTGTGAATGTGCAGGAGCTGGGCTGTGACTTTTACGTCTTCTCCGGACATAAGATTTTTGGACCGACAGGGATTGGTGCCGCGTACGTCCGCTCTGAACTACTGGAGATCATGCCCCCCTGGCAGGGAGGGGGCAGCATGATCAAGAACGTGACATTTGAAGAAACAACGTACAGCGATCCCCCCGCCAAGTTCGAAGCGGGGACTCCCAACATCGCCGACGCGGTCGGACTGGGAGCGGCACTCGACTATGTCACGCAGCTTGGGCTGCCGCAGATCGCCCGACATGAACATCAGCTGCTGGAGTATGCGACGGACAAGCTGTCCTCCATCAATGGATTGCGGCTGATCGGCTCAGCGCGGGACAAAGTTTCCGTGATTTCGTTTGTCATGCAGAATCGCCCGACCGAAGAGATCGGACGGTTGCTCGACCGCGAGGGAATTGCCGTCCGCTCAGGCCATCACTGCGCACAGCCGTCGTTGCGACGATTTGGACTCGAAACAACCGTGCGACCGTCATTCTCCATCTATAATACTTATGATGAAATTGATCATCTGGTCAGTTCGCTGAAACGGATCGAGCAGCGGTCCCCCAGCGTCTCAAGAGTCTTTTGATCCCGGCCCGGATTCATCAGGAAGGAACCAGTATGAGTGCCACCATTACCGCCAGCCAGCTGGCCGATCTTCACCGACAGGGGAAGCCCATCGACCTGATCGATGTCCGCACTCCGGCGGAGTTCGGAGAAGTGCATGTGGACTTTGCCCAAAACGTCCCGCTGAATCAGCTGCAGCCGGAACAGGTGGTGAAAGCGCGTCGGTCACCCGCCGAGGAGCCGATCTATGTGATCTGCAAATCGGGAGGCCGAGGACGCCAGGCGCAAGAACAGTTCATCAAGGCCGGCTTCCCGAATACGGTGAACGTGGAAGGGGGAACCACCGCCTGTCTGAACTCAGGGCTGCCCCTGACGCATGGCAAAAAGGTGATGTCGCTGGAACGTCAGGTCCGGATCGCCGCCGGTTCACTCGTTCTGCTGGGAGTCATTCTTGGCTGGTTTGTGGCCCCCGCATTCTTTGGGTTGGCGGCTTTCGTCGGGGCCGGTCTCGTCTTCGCGGGAATCACCGATACCTGTGGAATGGGAATGTTGCTGGCACAGATGCCGTGGAATCAGAAGTGCTCACGCTGAGTTAATGCAGGGACACATTATGGAAACTGTTGAAGTTCCAAGGGTGGCCCACATTCCCGCCTGAGCATTTCGATGATTGTCTGTGCTGTCTTCGCCACGCAAATGTGAGCATTTCACCTGACGAAACGGTTGCTGTGCGGGCACGGGAGACAGCAACGTGTTCTGAGCGACTCGTGGCTGTTCTCCACAGACACAAGTTTGAGTCGATTGCCCAACAGGCGAGACAGGTCGGTCAGGTCATAACAGCGCAGCGCCCCGTGGACCGCATTATCGAACTGACCTTTCGTGGCATTGGCAGACGCGATAATCGCCGCCGAGGTGGGGAGCGCATTCAGCAGTTGCACATCTCCAAAGAGCTTTGACTCCAGCGCGGCTGCGTGCAGGGCCGGAACACTGACACTCCCTGCAGCGACTAGTGTCAACGGGCGAGCTGAGGGAGCGGCGCCCTCCTGATTCTTCATCCACCGGGCACAGACCATCAGATCTTCAGTGCGATTGCCGACGAGACTCTGCCCCAGGACATAAGCAATCGTCGCCAGCTTTCCTTCACCGCCGTGGAATTTTTCCTGTCGAGACCCACTCCGGGGCGCGGTTTCACACGTTCCACGCAGATCGACTGCCAGCACGGTGGCCCCGTTCCGTGCGAGGCGCTCCGCGCTAACGTGAGATTTCCCTTCTCCGCTGGATGCCTGCTTCCCCTTTTCATGGACGTAGAGCGAGGGGCTTGCTGGCCGATACCGGAGTGCGGGCAAAGGAACTCCATCAGGACGAGTGATCAGCCAGCGTTCAATCGTTAACCCGGATTCAGTCGACCAGGCCGTGTTCTGTCCCAGCAGAATGGCGCGACGGATTTCACTTCCGGGTGAGGTAGGCAATCAGGTCCGCGAGATCCTGGGGAGTCAACTGCGTATGTGTCTGAAAACCGTGACGGACGGCGACGGTGCAACATTCGCAGCGGTCACCAGGAAAATCGAGTTGTCCTGAACGGCCTCAACAGCAAATGATTGCAACTGGTGTAACACGGCCGGAGCGACCGCCTCAGGTCAACGTCAGCGGCGTGATCTGGCCATCGTCCATGCCCCACAACTCATCTCCCAGAGCCCGCGCCTCATCGCGACTGTGAGTGACGTGCAGGACGGTGACCTGCGTTTTTTTCTGCACATCGCGCAGCAATTGTTGCAGATCTCCCCGCGTTTCTTCATCAACGGCGCTGAGTGGCTCATCGAGCAGCAGGACCCGTGGAGAAAAAGAGAGTGCCCTCCCCAGCGCGACTCGCTGAGCCTCTCCGCCGCTGAGACCCGTCACCGGGCGGGAAAGCAACGGCTCGACCCCGAGCAGCGTGGCGAGTTCCCGCACCCGTTGTTCTCGCTGAGGGCGAGGAATGCTGCGGATTCTGAGCGCGAACTCCAGATGTTCGTGGACGGACATCGTGGCAAACAGTGCCAGATCCTGAGGGACATAACCGACCTGCCGAGCCGCCGGGGAGCTGCGGGTCATCTCTTTGCCCGCGATCAGCAGTTTTCCCGACTCGATCGGTCGCAGCCCGCAGATCGCCTCCAGCAGTGTCGTCTTTCCCGTCCCACTTCGTCCCATCAGGACGACATAGGCTCCGGGCCGGACCGAAAAGCTGATCTTCGAGAGCGAGAAGTCCCCCGCCCGAATCGTGGCCTGTTGCAGGTCGATCATATGCGCAGCCGATCTCCCAGAAGCCGAAGTACCAGCAATACGATAATCGCAATCGTCACCATGAACAGCGAGACCCCGACCGCCGCTTCGAGATTTCCCACGCTCATTTCCAGAAACACGGTCGTTGAGAGCACCTCGGTCCGCATGCGCGTCGCCCCCGCGAAGACCAGAATTGGCCCGAATTCTCCGAGCGCCCGGGCCCACGCCACAGTAAACGCCGCCAGAATCCCCGGGAGGGCCTGCGGCAGGCAGACCCGGACAAACGCCTGCCCACGCGAACAACCGAGCGTTCGGGCAACATCTTCTGCACGCGGATTCATTTGCGCAAAGACAACCCGCATCGTCCGGATGACAAACGCGGTCGCAATCACAAACTGCGCCAGCACGACAGCCCCCACATGATGCGTGATGGCGATCCCCATGCGTCCGCGCAGCCAGGTTTCCAGATCCGTTCCGTTCACCGGCAGATGAAAGAGGATCAGCAGGCTCAGACCCAGAACCAGGGGTGGCAGCACAATCGGCACATCGACGAGCGTGTCCACAATCCCGCGTCCCCGGAAGCGGAAACGGGTCAGCAGGTAGGCCAACGGGACGCCAACCCAGAGGGAGAGTATGGCCGCCAGCGTGCAAGTTTTGAGAGTGAGCGCGACGGCGGCCTGAATCTCCGGTTGCCGCAGCGCCTGCCAGAGATGTTGAGGAGACGTGTAAAGCACGTCTGCCAGCAGCAGCATCAGAATGAGGACCACATAGCAGCCCCCCAGCAGACCTAAGCCTGCGAGGAACGGCCAGTCGCGGCTCTCCCGGAATTCTCCGGCGAAGACCGGGCCGCTACCTTCCGGAGGGCCGTTCTGCGTTCTTTTGGCATGGGCCGGGCCGGACATGATCGGAGAGGTCATGGAGCCACCGGAGTTTCCGGAGTTTCCGGAGTCGTGGGTGACTCGTGCGCAGACCGAGTTCCGTTCATGGGAGTGAATCCGTATTCCACATAGCGCTTCAGACCGTGGTTTTCATGGGAGAGGAACCGGGCAAACTTCAGCGCCCTCGCACGCTGACGGGATGTCGTGAGGACCGCCACCTTCACCGCAGCCCTCACAGCAGCCAGTTCAGGCAAGCGAATCGGCTCCAGCGTCGGATCGGCATGAAGCACCACATCATACGAGATCGTCGCATCGGCGGCACCGAGCTTCACGTCATTCGTGGCTTCGGTCACCGTCGTACGGAAGGCAATCGTGTTCCGCTCCAGTGCTGACCAAAGGTCCTGCGGCTGCAATGCCTGACGGGTCAACAAGCCGACCGCCGCAACATCGGGGTTGGCCTGCACCAGCCGGACGTCGGATCGAAGCAGATCCTCAAAATGCTGAATCCCGCATGGATTTCCCTGTTTGACGGCGATCACCAGCTGCATGGTCGCCAGCGGGACAACCTCATCGATCAGTTTCCTGTCGGTCGCCAGCTTGAGGTAGCTTTCATCGGCCGGAAGGTACAGGTCTCCGGAGCGACTGACGTCGAGCGTGGAGAGCAACGTCTGCGAAGGACCGTACTGGCCGAGCACACGTTCTCCGGTCGCCTCCTCATAATCCTGAATCACTTTCTCAAGAACAGCCCGGTTGCTGGCTGCGCAGAGAACCACTAACGGCTCGGCCTGCGCGGCATCCTCAGGCTGACCGGTCGCAGAGGGCCCCAGGCTCCGAACAGGCCCCCGACCAAGTGAGAAGATGATCATCGCTGCCGCGACGAGCGAGAGAGCTGCGAGAAACAATGGCTGTCGCTGCATGGACGATCTCGACAGTTCAATGAACAAATCACGGCCAGTCTGTGAGCGAGGGCTCCCGGGAAGCGAAGCGATGTCCTTCGAAGCGATCCCTATCCGCTCTGCGGCAGGTCCATCAATTCGGTGAACCGGGACAGCACTTTCCGTCTGAGATCCGCAAACGGAGCTTCGTCGAACGCTTCACTCCCGACAAGCCGACGGGCTTCCTCACGGGCCAGCTCCAGAATTTTTTCTTCCTGAAGATGGCTGAAAAACCGAAGAGGCAAGGCCCCGTGCTGTCGACTCCCGAGAATGTCCCCCGGCCCCCGCAATTCGAAATCCTGTTCGGCCACTTCAAATCCGTCACTGGAACGTTCCAGCACAGCCAGCCGTGCAACCGCATCTGCCGAGTCCGATTCCGAAAACAGAAAGCAGTAGCCACGATACTTGCCACGTGCCACGCGACCACGCAGCTGATGCAGCTGCGAAAGTCCGAAACGTTCTGCTTGCAGAATCACCATCAATGTCGCATTGGGGACATCGACACCGACCTCGATCACCGTCGTCGCGATCAACGCATCCAGTTCGCGATCGCGGAAGGCGGCCATCGTTGCGTCCCGTTCATCGCGATTCATCCGACCGTGCACCAGTCCTACCCGGAAGTTTCTCAATTCACGCTGTTTCAATTCCTGAAACACCTGTTCTGCAGCCGCTGTCCCCAACGCGGTCTCCTCCCCGGAGTCCACAAGCGGGCAGACGACATACAACTGCCGCCCCGACTGCAGTTTCTCCGTCAGAAAGCTCCACGCCTTCTGACGGGCGGCGGGGCCGACGATCTTGCTGGTCTGCACGGCCTGCCGGCCCGCCGGACGATCTTTGACCGATGTGACATCGAGGTCACCGAACTGGGTCAGGCAGACGGTGCGGGGAATTGGCGTTGCGGTCATCACCAGAATATGCGGAGGAGCCTGCGAGGTCTGGCTGAAGTGGGCCCGCTGGGCCACACCGAACTTGTGCTGTTCATCGATGACCGCCACGCCCAGCTTATGAAAGCGGATTCCCGACTGAATGAGCGCCTGCGTGCCGACGATCAACTGAATGGAGCCGTCCGCAATTCCATCGACAATTTCGCGTCTCCGCCTGGCCGTCAGGCTGCCCGTCAGCAGTGCCCGTTGCACCCGGCTTTCGCTCAATGCGGAATCAATGGTGTCCCAATGTTGCGTGGCCAGCAGCTCGGTCGGGGCCATGACCACAGCCTGCCAGCCCTGTGCGACCGCGGTCAACATGGTGTCGATGGCGACGACGGTTTTCCCCGCGCCGACATCCGCCTGCAGCAGCCGGTGCATGGCGTATCCCGCTTTCAGATCACCGGCAATTTCACGAACCGCCTGATTCTGTCCGTCGGTATACGGAAACGGAAACAGGCGTCGAATCCGGGCATCGATCTTTGCGGTCCGTTCGATGACCGGAGCGTTGCACCGTGCTCGCCACAATCGCCGCCGCAGGGCCACACCGAGCTGAAATTCAAAAAGATCATCGAAAATCAGCCGGCGACGCCCCTGTTCGTATTCAGCAACCGTCCGGGGCTGATGCACGCTTCGGAGAGCTTCTGACAGCGACGGGAATTTCAACTGTTTGCGGTAATCTTCCGGCAGGGGATCGGGAATCTGCTCAACCGCTTCGGCCACCGCACTGCGCATCATGCGGCGCAGCTCCGCGGCACTCAGCCCCTCGGTCAGGGGATAGCGAGTGAGGATCAGTTCGGAATTGTCGAAGTCTTCATCCGCACCGAGCCACTGCACATGCGGATGCGAAAACTCCCAGCGGCCTTTGCTCTGCTTCGGCTTGCCGGAGAACAACAGCTGCTGGCCCACTCCCAGTTTCCGGAGCATCCAGGGCTGATTGAACCACATCCCCCGCACGAAGTCGCTGCCGCAATCCAGCAGCACGCTCACCAGCGAACGATTATTGCGCAGCTGCCGGGCGTCGAGATCGACGACCGTTCCACGGACTGTCTGCGAGGCGTCCGGTTCGAGTTCATGCGGAGGGCGAACGCTGGTGAAATCCAGTATCTCGCGGGGCAGATGCCACAGCAGGTCTCCGACGGTCTGGATATTCAGCCGGGAAAGGACCGCAGCCCGATCGGGACCAACCCCTTTCAGGTACTGAACAGCAGTGTCGAGAGACACGGGGAACATCACCAGTAAGTCCGCAGCGGAAAAAGTGAGGCGAAGCAGTTCGAGCCACACTCTTATTTGTATTGCTGCGCGGCGGCGACGGCCAGTTGATCGCACCGTTCGTTTTCAGGATGGCCGCTATGTCCCTTGATTACTTTGAAGCGGACCCGATGCTTCCCGAGCAGCTCATCGATGCGGCGCCAGAGATCTTCATTCTTTACCGGCTTCCACGAATTTTTCTCGCGTCGGCGCCAGCTATTCTTCTTCCAGTTGGGAAGCCATTCCTGTGCCCCCTTAGCGACGTAAGTGCTGTCGGTGATCACTTCCACATCGCTGGCGCGGCTGAGCGCCTCCAGGCCGCTGATGACAGCCATCAGTTCCATCTGGTTGTTGGTCGTTTCGCGATCTCCGCCAGAAGCTTCTTTTTCTTTGCCGCTGGCCGGGTGACGGAGAATATACCCCCAGCCGCCGGGACCGGGATTACCACTACAGGCACCGTCGGTAAACAGCTGAACGAACGGGCGGGACGGTTCCGGCATGGAAAGCGACTGGCAGTCGAACGGATTCGCGAACTATTTCGAGCGGTAGGTGATACGGCCCCGCTCGAGGTCGTACGGAGAAATCTCCACCTTCACCCGGTCGCCTGGGACGATACGAATGAAGTTTTTGCGCATCTTTCCGGAGACGTGCGCGAGGACGATATGGCCGTTATCGAGTTTGACTCGAAACTGCGTATTGGCGAGTGCTTCAAGCACTTCGCCTTCCATCTCAATGGCCCCTTCTTTGGCCATAAACCTGCCACCTTTCAAGGAGTGCGAGCGGATCAACGGGGGAATCGGGAAGTCTATCGGCGTGCGCGCAAAAGAGCAATCGGGCTGGACTTGAACACTCACATTAACCGAAGTCAGGTCCGTTTCCCGGCATCCCCAGCGCCACTTGGGGAGGAAAGTTTCCATCAACGTGGCGACATGTCTGACAACGAGATTCTGCAGATCCGGGAAGATCGTTTTAACTGACCGGAACTCTCAAACCTGCTCCTGTCCTGCCAGCCAGAAATCCGGCGGAGTGGGAAGTGCACTCTCCCGGAGATCCCATTCGACCATTTTCAACTCGTGCTGAAGCCACAACTTCCGCAGTGCCAGGATGCCGCCTAACTGACTATCCTGAAATGAGATAGAGTCGGCCCACCGCTTGGAGCCCGTCAGTGCCGGAGCACCTTCCGAGGAGCCAGTCACGGGGCTGAACATCGTTGTCGGAGACATGCCCCTGATATCGTCCCCGCAGCCCTTCCTCCACACGAGATTGCGACCGGGCGGCAAGACTGTCACGACCGCTTTCACAATCGCGGATCAAACCCGGGAAAAGAATGTGACGACTCTCACAGGACTGCGGTCACACCGTCTACAATCGGGAAGATCATCATTTTTGAGAGGTGTCGTTCGGCACTTCTCCGAGATTTCAGCAAAAGTTCGTCTTCAGATTCGTGCCGACGCGTTGTTCCATACCTTTCCGTTGGGAAAGTTCCTTCGGGCGACCGGGGCGGCCGGACTGAGATCCAACGAGAGCAGGGCCAGCAACATTTTATGGCGTGGATCGGCTTCAAAATGTTGTTTGGCGACCGGGTCAAGCTGCTCGGGATCGTGCTGGGAATCACCTTTGCCGCGCTGCTAATTGCCCAGCAGGCTTCCATTTTCTGCGGGCTGATGCTGCTGACCACCAGTGCCATCCGTGACCTGCGCGATGCTCCGCTGTGGGTGATGGATTCCAATATGGAAAACATCGACAACATTAAACCGTTGCGAGACATGGATCTGCAGCGGGTCCGCGGCGTCCCGGAGATTGCCTGGGCAGTTCCCTTCTTCAAAGGTCAGGCGGAATCGCGGCTGCCGAATGGAGATTACCGCTCCGTCATTCTCCTGGGAGTGGATGATGCCACTCTGATCGGCGGCCCCAAAAAAATGATCATCGGCAAGCTGGACGATCTGTGGCTGCCGGATGCAGTCATCATTGATGAACGGGGCTGGAATCATCTGTGGCCCGGCGAGCCCTACGAAGTCGGTCGAATTCTGGAGATGAATGACAAACGGGCCCGCGTCGTGGGAGTTTGCAAGATGCTGCAAACATTCCAGGCGTTCCCCATCGTGTTCACGAGGTATAGCGCAGCCATTGAATACATTCCCAATGAACGGCGAGTCATGTCGATGATTCTGGCAGATAAAAAGCCGGAATATTCCGATGAACAGGCGGCCGCCGCCGTTCAGAAACAGACCGGCCTGATGTGTAAAACCCGGGTTGAATTCGTCTGGATGACCATCTGGTACTACATGCGCGAGACCGGAATCCCCTTCAACTTCGGCATCACGGTGGTGCTCGGATTTTTTGTCGGAACCGCCATCGCCGGCCAGACTTTCTATCTGTTCACGATGGAGAACCTGAAGCAGTACGCCATGCTCAAGGCCATGGGGGCGACCAATCTTCGCATTACGTTTCTCGTCATCATGCAGGCAGCGGTCGTCGGCCTGATCGGCTATGGACTGGGCGTTGGCATCGCGGCACTCTTCGGCGAGTTTGCCAAATCAACCGACAAGCTGGCTTTCTATATGCCGCTGCAGGTTCTGGCCGGAACGGGGGTGGCGGTCACCCTGATTGTCACCGTGGCGAGTCTGCTGAGCCTGCGACGACTACTGGTCCTCGATCCTGCGGAGGTTTTCCGCGCATGACGTCACAAGGCACGACTCCCCGAGCGTCCACTGCGACGCCCTCTCAAACTGGAAGCAGTGCCGGCCCGCTGGCGGTGCGGTGCACACACGTCACTAAAGAGTTCGGCGACGGCAAAGAGAAACTGCTGGCCCTGAAAGATGTCAGCATTCAGGTTGAAGCGGGGCAAATGACATTGCTCGTCGGGCCCAGTGGCTGCGGGAAGACCACATTACTCAGCATTATTTCAGGCCTCCTGCCGCCGACCGGCGGGGACGTGGAGCTCTTCGGTACGAATCTGCTGTCGCTCTCGGGATCCGCCAAGGTGCAGTTTCGGGGAAAGAACATCGGGTTCGTCTTTCAGCAACACAATCTGCTCTCTTCGCTGACGGCAGCCGAGAATGTCGCTGTTCCGCTGACGCTCGCGGGAGTCTCAAGACGTAAGGCCCTGGCCGCAGCCAACGAATATCTCGCCAAAGTGGGGCTGGCTCGGCGCGGCAATTCACTCCCTGATGTCATGTCGGGTGGAGAACGGCAGCGCGTCGCAGTCGCCCGAGCCCTCGTTCATGAACCGCGTCTGCTGATGTGCGATGAACCGACCGCCTCGCTCGATGCCCATTCGGGGCATGTGGTGATGGAACTGTTGCGGAATGTGGCGGTGGAGACGGGCCGTGCTGTCATTGTCGTCACCCACGATTCCCGGATTTTCCACTACGCCGATGCGATGATTCAGATGGACGATGGACGGGTCGTCCGGGCTGAAAAAGGTTATTTCGATGCGCATGCTCCTCATGTCGAGGCCGCCCCGCATTTTGAGTCGACAGGTGAACCATGAACGCGTTCCTGAACGGAGCACTGAAAATCGGCCTGCCGCTGCTGACGGCCTGCATGCTCATTTTTGCCATCTGGCATGTCTCCCATTCGAAAGCACTCGAGCCGGTCGTGGAGCCGACCACCAAACCTTCGCTCTCTCCCTACCGAAAGACCGTTTCAGGGTCGGGCATGATCGAACCGCAATCGGAGAACATTGCCATCGGAACGAACCTGCCCGGGATCGTGGCCGAAGTGTTCGTCAAAGAAGGCGACCGTGTCTCGCAGGGAGCACGGTTGTTCCGTCTCGATGACCGGCAGGAGCGGGCTCGGCTCAAGGTGGCCGAGGCCCAGCTGGCACAGGCTCAGGCGGAACTGTCCGAACTGCGAGCCCAGCCGCGAAAGGAACAGATTCCCATTCTGGAAGCGGGCGTCCGTGCGGCGGAGGCGACGGTGAAAGAGAGGGAGGATGATTTCCAGCGTCAATCAGCTCTGGCCAAAAGCCAGGCGACGACGGAATCGCAGGTGATGATCTCACGTCAACTGCTGGAGAACGCGCAGGCGAATCTGGAACGAGCCAAAGCCGATCTGGCACTTTTGCTTGCAGGTGCGTGGGAGCCGACAATTTCTGCGGCTTATGCGCGCGTACGAATGGCAGAAGCCAACGTGGAAGAAGCCCAGACGGTTCTCGACCGGATGACGATGTGCACGTATGTGGCGGGAGATGTTCTGCAGGTCAATATTCGCCCGGGAGAATATGTCAGCACGCCGTCGTCCGAGCCGCTGGTGCTGGTCGGTCAGCTGGATCCCCTGCACGTCCGGGTAAACATCGACGAGTACGATATCCCGCGTTTTGAAAAGGGGACACCCGCACTGGGCATGTTGAAAGGACATCCCGACAAGACCTTCGAGATGAAGTTCGTGCAGATCGAACCGTATATCATCCCCAAAACCTCATTGACCGGACGCAATACGGAGCGGGTCGACACGCGGGTGCTGCAAGTCATCTACGAAGTTGTCGATCACCCCGAGAATCCGCCTCTCTATGTCGGCGAGCAGGTGGATGTTTTCCTCAACGTGGATCCCGAACGACCGATCCCGGCAGACTGGCTGCCAGGAAAATAGCGGAGACTCGGACACAAACAAAAGTGACGAGCAAGGCCGCTGCACCACCGCGGGCTTGGTGGACACAGGCAACCCTGCTCGTCATTCCATGTAGAAAAGAAATCCGAGCTAGACTGAATCGGAGAGGTCGTCCCCGCCTCGTAATTTGCGCAGACAGGAGTTCACTCAAGCCTCGGAACGGGCGAATCACTCCAGTGCGCTCACGCTGTCAGTCTTCTGTTGCGAACTACGCAGCTCGTTCATCGGGAGAATCGCGACGGTCCAGCAGGATGCGGACAAATCGACGCGAAGAGACGGGAATCTGGCGGACTTTGCCTGCCTGTCCCCGAGCTCGACGGGCCCGCTCGGATTCCGTCCATTCCGCCTGAATTTCGCGGCAGCTTGCCAGAATCTCTTCACGGGTTGGCAGGTAAACATCGTCCCGCTCGAACTCCGCCCGCCCCATATCCACTTCCAGTTCACGATCAAGTTCTGCCACAGCCATTATTCCGCTCCCCTGTGAGGTTGTCATCGATCGGTGAGAGACAATTGAGGGTTGAAATCAACCCTGCGAGAATTCCACCAGCGAAAGTCGGCAAAGCAAGTCGTGTGCCGGATCTTGACTCGTGCGAGAAAACACGCGTTTCACTAGGGATTTCCCACGCGCCCAAAATTTGTCGCCGCCCCCGAAGGCGTCCCATCGCCCGATCCCGTCTCCGGGGAACTGGTCGAATGGCGACCAGTCAGCCGGATCTCCCAGGAATAACCCAGGATTCGTCTCCTCAAGAAGTTGTGTCATTCAGAACCGAGCGACCTTCAAGGTTTCCCCAAACCGCGAATTCAGACAGCCCTGTCACCCTGCTCCCACCATTAAAAAAGAAACTGGCAGCAGCCTGACTTCGTAGATCCACGGGACAGCACTCCACCTGTCCGTCCGTCGGGGCGATCCCGAGGAACAGGCGTCTCGCCCTCCAGCAGGTCACCCAAAACACTCCCTCGCCGTGAGATCGATCGCGGGACCTCCTGAGAGCTGTCAGCAATCTGGTTGTCCAAAACTCAATCTGGATGAAGCGCGAGCGACACGCTGTCAGGTCAATCCATCCCCGTCACGAAGGTGCTTCCGGCTGTGATTGGTACGCCAAATGCTGAATCCCTTTGACAAGTCTTCCCTCCAAGACGAACCCACTCCGGGGCTGACACCTCTCACGAAGACAGGAGATACAATCATGTTAAGCTGGGCAATCACATTTTTGATCATCGCACTGGTTGCAGCACTCTTCGGATTTGGCGGGATTGCCGCCGGCGCCGCAGGGTTTGCGAAAATCCTCTTTGCGGTCTTTATCGTGCTGTTTCTCGTCAGCATGATTGCGGGTGTGGCCCGTCGACCGACGGTATAACCCGTCTACCCGTTGAAGCTGTTTAGCAAGAGCTGGGATCGATCTTCGATGCCAGCTCTTTTTATTTTTAATGACTGGCGATGAGGTATTTGTTTTTACGGGCCGCTCTGCGACGAATGATGCTTGCACAGACTCAACGACTCGGTGAAATCGTTTTTCCGGTCGCAGGGCGAGCAGATCGTCAGCCATCTCTCCAACGGAGTGGCAGGAATTTCACCAAATGGATAATTCCAGCCACAATTTGCTCGATTGGCCGTCGTCGAATTGGATAATGAGCTGAGTTCGGAGTGTTGGAACATCCTTTGCTGTGGGTGAAACGAGTCCAACCGGGACTCGCAGCCTGTTTGAGCCACAGCTCACAGCAAGAGTTCTGACAGCGTTTACCCCAACAGCAACAGAGAGGATCTGACATGATTACCCGACAGGAATTGGAAGGGAAATGGAAGCTCGTCAAGGGCCAGATTCGTGAAAAGTGGGGCCAACTCACCGAAGATGAGCTTCAGGAAGCAAAAGGGAGTGCAGAGCAACTCGTCGGGGTGATTCAGCAGAAGACCGGCCAATCACGACGGGAAATCGAAGCCTTTCTCGATGAAGTGGTTCAACAGGGACAAGGCGTTGCCCAGCAGGCTGTCGACACAGCCCGGCAATACGCAGACACCGCCAGCAAAGCGGCGCGAGAATACGCTGAGACCGCCGGCAAACGGGTTCAGGAAGGCTATCAGCAGCTGACCGAACAGATTGAAACCGGCATGGGCGAGGCCCAGCAACTTGTTCGGCATCGTCCACTGGAATCGGTCATAGCGGCCTTTGGGGCCGGAATTATTTCCGGTGTGGTGGTGAGCTTGCTGATGCGATCGGATCGCCGTTAATCGAGAGCCGGTTGCGTTTTCGAGTTCTCGCGCAATCAGCGTTTCGCCTGGTGAAATGCCTGACATTCGCTGCGCCAGAACGGGGCAAGCACAGTCCGCTTAAAACCAGAAGACGGCAGGCACTTTGACAAGGACGAATTGACACGGGTCCGAAACTCCCGGGAATCCGAACATCGATTGCCTGGGATCGGACCTTTTTTCTGGACCTCGAAGAGGAGACGGTTCCAATGCAAGGCCAGCGATCACGATTTACTCAAGCAGAACAGTCGATGCAGCGGTCAGCAAACGAAGGCCATGGCGTGATGGAGTGGGCCAACGAACGGGTCGAACAACAACCTCTCGAATCGTTGTTCGCAGCCTTTACTGCAGGTTTCGTCCTGGGAATTGGTGCCGTTGCGGCTTACTGTGCCTCTCAACCGCAGTCCACCCGACAACGGTTGATGCATCAAAGTGAGAACCTCAGCGAGCGGATCGCTGAAGCTGTGCACAAGCACCTGCCGGCAAATATTGCCAACCTGTGGCGATCGTAGGGTCGATCGCTCTGTCCGGTGACCGTGCGGTGCGTATTGGGGAAAGGTTCTCCAATATTGCCATAAGGGACAGGACGGTCAGGCCACATGCCCCGGCTTCCTCTTTTTCAGCCCCCATGCTCAGGAACTTTCATCCATGTCGACGTCCGATCCGCAGGAAGTCGAACGTATCTGCTACCGGATGCAGCGGATTCGCGGGTATCTCGATAACGATGTCGAGGGACTCATCGCCCACGCCCAGCAGCTGACGGATTGGCGCTATTATCTCAAGAGATATCCGTGGGCAATTGTCTCCGCTGCGACGGCGCTCGGGTTTCTCCTGATCCCTCGCAGGCAGAGTCTGAAGAAAATTGTGCTGGACACGGGGGCGGCGAAGGAGCTGGCGGCGATCAATGAGAAACTGGGGAGTGGTGCAAGTCAGGCGAAGCCAGGCCTGCTGCAGTCCTTAGTGATGATGGCTGCCACGACGTTTTTACGCTCTGGCGTCGTCTATCTCGGAGAACAACTGAAGCAGGGGAATCTGAACCTCAACCTTCTCAAGGGACTGAGGCGAGTTCCTCCCCGGAGGCCCGCCCCCGAAATTGATTCCGTAGACCGGACTCCCTAGAACAGCTTGCTCTGTTCAGGAGCCGGCCACGGACGGTGACATGAAGTATAAAGAGACTTTCGCTGTCGCGGCTGAAATCCGCGAGACAAACACCCGCATCGGCAGGTCTGCGATGATTCACGCAAAAAACGGAAATCCCGCATATACAAAAGTGCCTCCAAAGGCTCCTCCGGTGAGACAGCCGCCACTGAGTGCCTTGGTCAGAACTGAGCAGAGGGTTGGAAAATGGATCATGCAAAATCCCGTACTCAGTATCAGCCTGGCGTTGGTGTTGGGGATGGGAGCCGGATTCCTCCTGAAGCGGCGATAGGAGGTCAGTCGACGCCGAACGCTTATTCCGGAATGCGCACGAATCTTTTCGCGCTTGTTCAGGACGCGTTTCGTCTGATTGATCTTCAGTTTCAGCTGCTCAGTATCGACGTCCGTGAGTTCTGGCAAAAGGCGCGTACGGCACTGATCATCAGCGTTGTGGCGGGCATTGCCTGTCTTGCCGCGCTGCCGGTCCTGCTGCTGGGGATCGCGTATCTGCTGCAGGATTGGCTGGAAATCTCGTTTGCGACGGCAGCAATTTCCATTTCCCTGGGGATGATGGCGATCTGCTGTCTCGGTGCCTGGGTCAGCATCCATAATTTGACTCGAGCCGGCGGGATTCTCGGACGGTCGAAAAAGGAGTGGCAGGAAAACGTGGCCTGGTTTCGGTCCAGTTTCCTGAAGCAGGACGATGATTGAACTTCAGGCAATCAGCTTTTCTGATGATGCCGTTCGCTCTCCCTGCAGAGCGATTCACTATTAACACTTGATCAGTAGAGGAGCAGATCATGAGCACAACACCCAAAACCCGCGGCAACGAAATGGGCGCAGCCCAGGTCGCCAACCGTTTGTCAGAAAGTCAGCAGCCGCTGGAAGACCTGTCCCTGTACCTGAAGGCCTATGCCCGTGAAAAACCGGAGATGGCTGCCCTCTGGTGCTTTGGAATCGGATTTGTCCTCGGCTGGAAACTGAAACCCTGGTAAGGATCAGCACGCGCCTGAGACTCCCGCTCGGAATCAGATCGAGACTCCCGATATCGCGGGAGTCTTTTTTCGTGGGTGCAGGTTGCACTTTCCATTGCTGGCGAAGCAAGCGTGTCTTACGGCGAGAGGCTGACAGCCGAGTTGGGAGGACAGTGCCATCCACAGTCAAAATGCTCCGATCCCGGTTTCGTCGAGCAATACTAATCGCTGCAGCGACCGCGGCTGAACCAGAATCTCCCACCAGCGGTGTTTTTGTAGAACGCCCGGACGGAATTGTTTCGCCGCTTGCGCGATTTTTTTAAATGTGATTCCACAGGGTTTTAAAGCCTTCCACAACGTCGGAGAGCAACCTGACAGATGCCACTGAGCCTGACGCTGGATGAGTGCCAGACCGGGCTGCTCCTGTTGGAACTCCGAACGCTGTTACCACGCGCAGGTAAATTGAGAGATTTGATTGCCTAATTCTCGCTCGCGGGAAGTGAGGCGTCGTCACGCACAGCGCCCACTGCCCCCGTCTTGAAAGAACGGCTTGCACTACGCAGGGCTGGTGCCGCTTCTCGCACCGGCGGAGTGCAACAGAGCTGAGGCCTGACGATCGATGATTCGGCTGAGAACCGGGTGGTTACTGCGAATGTGATGAGCCAGCGCGCGGCGGGCTGATTTCCAGTCGCGCAGCAACAAGGCATCGAGAATTTCGCGATGTTGACGCACAGCTTCAATGGCTGCCGCGCGGTCTTCGTCTTCCCAGTCGAAAAGAATTTCGTAATAGCGTCCGTGACGTTCGAAGAAGTCACGAATGTAGGGATTGCCCGCCTTCTCAATAAGATAGGCGTGGAGCGAGTTGTCGACCATGGGCTGCTCGCCCTCTGCTGCAGGGATCTGGTTGCCTTCCAGCATCCGCTGGAGATCTTCATCACGCAGAGATGGCCGTGCCAACTCGAGGGCCTTCAGCTCGAGAGTCTCACGAACCTCAAGAAATGCCCGCATATCTTCCTGCCGGAAAGGGCGAACAACCCACCCACGGCGGGGAAGGTGCTCGAGTAGTCCCGACCCGGCCAGCCGGTGAAAGATATTCCGCAACGCCGAGCGGCTGACGTGGTACTTCTCGGCGGTTTCCTCTTCCCGGATCTGAACCGGCTCGCCCCCCAGGCTGATTTTGACAAGGTCGCTGGAGACCTGACTGAGCAGTTCAACGGTCGGATCCGGGGGAACGACTGGCCGATGGTCTCCAACAGCGAGTGTGTGATCCGGGGGCTTGGCGGGGCTGAGCCGCCGGTTCTCCCCTTTGATCAACAAGCCTTCGGCAATGAGTTCGTTGACGGCAGCGCGTACCGGCGTGACGCTCACCTGATACAGGCTTGCGAGTGACTCCAATGTCATTTTTGTCGGCAGCGGACGGCCTGAATTGATCCGTTGCTGCAGATCACCTTTGATATGTTCAACAATAGTCATTCCGAATCAAAATACACTGCCGCCCGGTTTCGGTCAATTGGCAGTGACGCGTCGGAACATCATACCGAATCGGATCTAACAGCCCGTTGAAGTTGGCAGGTTTTTGACTTGTCTGGGTGTGAATGTGTGCTGCGACGTCAACTGCCAGTCGGGGGACTGGATCGTCGCTTGAAGTGCTGTTCTCACCGTCGGTGAGCGCAGAGCGATTTTTAGAGCGGTCCAGAGCAGCACACAGACACCCCAGAGTGCCAGGAATGCCCCCAGTCCGCCCTGCACGCCTTTCGGTTTGCCGATGCCGAACGCTTGGAGCATCAGGAGGCCCAGGTTCCTCGCGGCGGCGACGATCTGGTAACGCTTGTTGATCTTCTCGATTCCTCTCAGCCAGGTTCGTGTCGCTCCGCCGGTCTCGCAGATGTGGGCGAAGCTGCGCTCGACTTTCTCGCTCCGCCGACCGCCTTCAGCTTCAGCAGGCCGTGCTGGTCGATGATACTGAGGACCTCCTGAAACACCTGCTCGTGAATGTTCAGCGGGAGCCGGTCACGGATGCGAGTGAGTGAACTGTGATCGGGAGTCTCTTTCCCCAATAGAATCCCCAGGAACCGCCACAGCGACAACGAATCTTCACATCGCCAGGTGATGCCCCGCTGCGAGTCGATCCCTTCGAAGTCCCCCACCAGCAGCATGCGGAAGGACACACCCGGCGGAATCGACAGCCGGCCAGTTCGGGCGTAGAACGGTCGGCAGAGGTCTTCGAGAATTCGATCGAACCCGGCCTGGGTGAGCACCTGGTTGAGCTTGTCGTCAAAGACATGCCCCGGCCGTTTGGAGAGGTTCTGGACCGGCATCCAGAACTCCTGTTGCCGCGACTCTTCCCGCTTCCCCAACCTCATCCCGGTCTCTCCCTGAGAAGTTCAAACCACAACCGCCCGCAGCCGATCAGAGATGTCAAACACAGGAGAGAAATTCAACGGGCTGGTAACTCTCTGCCAGAAAACGCCTTCGGCAGTCTCCGCTGGCGCACCGGAGATGAAATCGCCTCCCGACCGGTTTGGGTTGATCTGACCACCTGTTAGATCCGAGTACGAGATGCCGGACTTCAGAACTTCGATCCCTGCATCCCGGAACAGTCCATTGCCGGCCGTTGTGCGAGCGGGGGCCCCTTTTTCCCCGGCAACATCCTTGACCTACCGCCACTGGGCGTCATTCAATTCGTGGCAGCGCGGGTTCAGCTTCTGCTCCTTCTTGAGATCACAAAAGCCTCAAGGAATTGTGCTTTTGACAGCCGACCGAATGTCCGGGCGACTTGGTTGAAGTTCCGTGCAAAATCACTTAATTCGCTGGAATGCCGCGGGCATCCAGTCCAGACTGTGCACCAACGACGGCCGAGAGAATCCGTAGAGGCGGCAAAAACAGCGTCTCGCACCGTCTCGATGACGAGAGCTGCAACGATTTCTGGCGGTAGCCGTTGCGAAGTGAACCGTCGAGGGATAAAAAGCGTCCTGACTGCCCCTCTGCTGGAGAGATCTGGAGGGAGGCGGGCTGAAGCGACCGGCAAAACACTTGAGTCCGCCTCGGCAAGCCGATACAACATGTCTCCACCAGCACCCCTAGCTCAATTGGATAGAGCATCGGTCTACGGAACCGAAGGTTTCAGGTTCGAACCCTGAGGGGTGCACTTTACCAGATAAGGACTTGCGTCAAACTCTGGTAACCGTAAAATTGCTTGTCACAGGTTTCTGTCACTGAATGTGTGACCCCTGTCACAGAAAAGACCCCCGTCAGCTGTCACTGACGAGGGCCTCGCAACGAACCTCTCGGCTCGTGGCTGGATTTTTTTCCAGTCGGGAGGTTCAATCATGCCGAAGTTTGCAAAACCGTGGTTTCGTGCATCGCGTGGTGTCTGGTACGTCACGCTGGATGGAAAACAGGTCAATCTTGGCCCAGATCAGGCAGTGGCATTCGATGAGTATGCCCGTCTGATCTCTCAGCCCAAAGAAGTCCGGCAGGCCCCTGCCCATTCTTTGCCTGCGGTCATCGATGCTTTTCTGGGGTGGCTCAAGCCCCGTCGGGCATCGGATACGTTCGAGTGGTATCGCTATCGTCTGGAACGCCTTGCTCGCCGGTATCCCACGATCGGAGCTTCCCAACTGACCACCGCCATGGTCGAAGACTGGGTTGATGAATACTCTCTCTCGGTGACATCCCGGCGAAATTACTTTCGGGCTGCCAAAAAATGCCTGAAGTGGGCCAGATCCCGTGGATTGGTGAAACGAAACCGCATTCGCGATCTGGAAGTTCCTTCCGGTGAAAGCCGGGAAATCGTGATTACAGCAGATGAGTATCAGGATCTGCTGGACAACATCCGGAATCCGGGAGTTCGTGATCTGGTGATCACCACCTGGGAGACGGGTTGCCGTCCGCAGGAATCGCTGCGCGTGGAGGCCCGCCATGTCGACCTTCCGAATCAACGCTGGGTTTTTCCAAAATCCGAAAGCAAGAACCGGAAACTTTCGCGGGTTGTGTATCTGACCGATGCCGCTGCCGCCATCACATCGCGACTGGCGGTCGCTCATCCGACTGGCAAACTGTTCCGCAACTCCAACGGAAAGCCGTGGAAGCCGGATGCGGTCAATGATGCTCTGCTGCTGGCCCGGATTCGGATTGGAAAACGGATCATGAAACAGCAGGGCATCACGATCAGCGACGAGGAGATCGAAACATTTGCCAAAACGCTGGCGCCCACCTGCCGCGTCAAGCAGAAGAAAATCACCAAATCCGCTCGGATGCTGTTTGTGGAAGCACGGATGAAGCTGACCAAAAAACTGGCGGCCAGCCTGGCTCCGCGATATTCGTTGTATGCACTGCGTCATACCTGGGCCACCAATGCTCTGCAGAAGGGAGTTGATCCACTGACGACAGCAATCCTGATGGGGCATTCTGACCCCAGTACGCTGTCGCGGGTTTATCAGCACGTGGCCCTCAATCCGGTGCACATGCTCAGTCAGGCCCGCAAAGCTGCGGAGTGAAGACGTTCGGCTCTATTTCAGAGTGATATGCCGCAGGCGGGGACCATTGATCCTCGCCTGCTTCGTTTTCCGGGGAGTTCTCCCCTGCTTCGTCTGTTCCAGATACGCAAGGATCTGCTCTTCGCTGATGCGAATTCCTGGACAGCGATGGTGCTCCAGACGACCTGATTCGATCAGGCTATAGACAGTTGAAACCGAGCAGTTCAGCCGTCTGGCGACTTGTGAAACTCTCCACAGGAGCGATTCGACCATGGATGTCGTTTCCGGAGTTCCGGATCGTTGCTTCGCGTTGTTACGTGCATTTCCCATGAGAAGCATCTCCATCGGTCGGCGACTTCATTCATTTTTGTTGTTCAAGTTTCAGCACCTGCGCCACTTCGCGGATTGTCAGAAACGAGTTGGGGTTGGCCTGCATTGTCCACCAGGACGTCTGAATTCGAATACCTGCGAAGTGTCTGTCATTCACCAGAGCAACCCGTGCTGTGCCATGCCGATCAGCAGTGATCCGCCTGCGATTTCTGCGTAGCGGCCGGTGTGGGTGTTGAGCTTTGATCCCAGCAGCAGGCCGGTCAGAACGAACAGGAGGGTGAATGCGGGAATCAGGATCAGCAGTGCTGTAGAATTGCTCTGTTCCTTTCCCATCGTCAGCCCGAACAGGCCGACATCGAAGCTGGAGACACCGCCGAGGATCAGCAACGGCAGCCAGTTTGTCTCAGCTGCGGATGGCGTCGATTTCCGATCAGGTCCGATGATCATGGCCAGACCAATCCAGAAGAGTGCAATTGAGGTGTGTTCGCTCTGCGTCCAAATCCGATCAGCAGGGAGCCAGTGCCACGCAATGGATTGACTCACCAGCAGAATCACGACGGACGGGAGCGTGAGGGCTGCCGTCGCCAGACAGATCTGTCTTAGGGACATGCGCGATGTCGCCAGTCCGATCGCCAGTGCAGCAGCAAACGTATCCAGTGACACGCAACCGGAAATCAGAACGGTTTCCCAAAAGGTCATGGCGTGAGTCCTCCATCAAGTCGGATTGGCATCAATGTCCAGACCGTCATCCGGACCGGGGACGGATTGGGCAGTGGGAAGAGGAATACGGGCGGTGAGCTGAGCGGCGGCGGCCAGCACCACGGTCAGCCGCTGGGCGTCGTGCAGATCGACCTGGAACATCGGAATGGCCCGGGCCAGCGGGGATTGAACTGATTGTCCGAGGCTCCGCTGGGGATCAGTAGCGGAGATCAGCAGACGTAGCATGTGTGCCGATTGCAGGCGGTGCCGGGCATCATGGTTCTGGTGTCTGTGTGATCGGGCGAGTTCTTCCTGTGCATCCGGATCAGAGCTGACATCGAACCGGATCTGGACGGGGTGGCCGTTCCATGTGCGGGGAATGACGATGCCGCGTTCATACAACCGGCTGCGGAACGCGATTTCATTGGGGGTGAACCAGACCGTACTGCGACGGGCAAAAACTTTACGGGCCAGGAATGAACTGAACGCCAGCGGAATCCAGCCACTCAGCACCCGATGAATGCATCCGAAACCGATCAGTGTGACGATCGCCTGCCCGATCAGGTTGTCGAAGAACGCGACCCGGTTCCAGATGTTCCAGCCGATCAGGAGTGCGATTCCCACGGCGGCCTGCTGGCTCAGGCGATCGGCCTGCTGGCCGCTGCGCCACGTTGCCAATCGAAACGACACGATCGCCCGCTGATGCTCTTCGTTGAACATCAGCCAGGGCCAGGCGGGCAGTCCCGGAGCAGTGATCCGTTCAAAGCGTGCTTCAGGCATCGGAAAACCTCCCGCGAAACAGCTCGTGTTGGTCATAGAACGCCCGCTGGAGGATGGCGGGACGATAGCCTGGCCGAAATATGAGCTGCCGCAACTGTTTGTCATCCCGGGCGAAGAACCGGCCGATCTCTTCCGGCGTCAGCAGGCGGCTGGTGCCGAGTGACCAGGACTCCCCGGTGGCGGCATGTTGCGTTGCCTGATCGAACCCCGGGGAGTTGGTGCTACGGGTGATCGTGGCGGTTTCGCCAAGCTTTTTTGACACGTATTCCAGCGTGGTCTGGTCAGCCAGGCCGAACACCTGCAGGCAACCACAATTCCCGAGAAATGTCTCCCAGGACTTGGGGTATCGACTTTGAACCTGTGTCAGATCCTGTAGAACGACCAGCAGCTTGAGAAGGCTGGCAAATTGGGCCGCAGCCAATTCCAAGCACTCCAGATGCCCCAGCGCATGGAACTCCTCCAGGACCAGGACTGACGCACCACCAGTCTGGATGGGCTCTTCTTCATGAGCTCCCATGGTGAGCTGGACCAGCATGCGCTGCCAACCTTTCAGGTCGCCCTGTCTCATCGCAGGAACACAGCTATAGAGCGCCAGTGAAGAACGCTTCATGTCCCGCAGATTGACCGATAGTCCGCAGAGCACATCGCGCATGCATTCGATTCCGAGAAAATCGAGATGCTTGCGAAGATTACTTAAAACCGAAGAGAACTCTCCTCCGGAACGGTCATAAAAACCACGAGTGGCATTGCGGACCATCCCACCGGCCGCATCGCCGTTCGCGAGCATCTCCTGTTCGAGCCAGAATAGTTTGGGATGATCTGGATCGGGAGCGGTCAACTCCGAAGCCAGATGCCAGACCGTGACCAGATCCCGGACACCTTCATAACGTTCATACGTGGCCACATGCATGATCAGCCCCGCCAAAATCTGTTTCGCAGTTTCATCCCAGTGCCGGTCTTTGAAGTCTCCGGATACGATGAGGGAGTCCGCAATCAGCTTCGCATTCGGCACAAAGCTGCGGCGATCGTCCGGATCAAGCATGGCGAGGGCGTTGAACGCTCCCCGGAGTGTCTTGGTTTCAGGTCCAGAAACACCGAACGGATCGAGCACAATGACTTTTTGTTTCAGAACTTTCGCCCGGTAGACTGCCGTCAATCGCGCGAGTTCTCCCTTTGGATCGAGAACCAGCAGCGACGTTGTCGGAGGAATACAGACCAAATTTGGCAATAAAACGGCTCTTCCCTTCGTCGCGCGCGACCCTGCAACCAAGACGTGATGCCGGTCGTCTCCCAGACCGATGGGCGTTCCACCAACCACATGCCGGGAGAGGCGGCCATCCGGCAAACGGTCTCCGGTCACCACCTGACCACCGATCACACCCAGGAACAGTTTTGAATCCTCATTGCGTTCCGCATCGAACCGCAGAGATTCGGTCGCGGCCAAATTGCGGGTCGATTCGAAATACGCGTGCGGGGGCGTTCCGATATGTTCCCGGCTGCGACCACGCGGGAGGTCATCCAGCAGATCAGAGGGTTGTTGTTGAAGCATGAGGACCTCGCTTTCGACTGATACAAAGACGGTCTGCCACGTGGCGAACGGTGTTCAGCAATGAATCGGGCGGATCACTCGAAGCTGGGAAGACGGGGGCTGGAGGTGAGGCTTCCTTCGATGATGAAGCGGCCCGTCATAAACCCGGCGTTCCGTAACAGCGTGTCCCAGCGGCTTCGTTCGGATTCATCAACGTAATACAGTGCCAGGCTCCCTCCCCGGTCGGCATACCGCTGCAGCGATTCGTTCAGCTGATCCAACGCCACTCCCGCCACGGACGGATGAAATTCTGAATCTTGCATGTCGGACAGCAGGACTGTTAAGAGTTTCGTTTTCGGCCCGACACCCGAGATCGTGCTGACATAATCGAGTGTTCGCCGGGTCGCTGCGTACACCCGGGAACTGTTCGGATCGGCTGCTGCTTTGAGGAACTCCGTGAACTCAGCGGGCGAACGAAATTTCTTCCGCAGGTCGGAGGGCTTGCCTTCGAACAGCAGGACGTTGTCATTGCCGCTGAGCTGGCCAATGAGAAGCCTTGTTTCCGTTCCCATCGCCCCCTGAAAATACCGATCGCTGATCTCTAGAAAGAGCTGGTAGGCCTTGTCCTCCCACATCTCACTGTAAGAACCGCTCATGTCGATCACGATCGCCAGCACGGCATCCAGTTCCTGCTCTTCAAAAGTCGTTGTCGAGACGTCCGGAGAATTTTTAATACAGCTGCTGCACAGCAGGCAGAGCACGACCATCAAACCAATCGAAATACGGTTCATGACAAACACTCCTCACGAGTAACGAGATGTGTGGAAGTCCGCGTGCCAGGCGGCGACGGACGCGGTAATGGCGGTAAACAGCAACGTGGCCAGGGGGGCCACATAGGCCGGGGAATCACTCCAACCGCTGGCGGATTGCGATGCCAGACCGGCCCAGAACAGCGCCGCATCGGCGACAATGATGCAGAGCGAAATGCCAAGTTGAATGAGTGAGGTTGAAGGCGCTGCTCCCGTGCTGCGCAAGCTTCCGCCCGCTTGAGCGAGAATGAGGAATAGCTTCCTCCACGCAAGCGTCGCGATGAAAAACAGGCCCACAGCCGCCACAAAACTGAGATCAATTTTGTCGAACCCCTGATAGTTCCGGGCATATGCCGCCCCGGGGATTGGCAGGCTATGCAACTTCCGCTGAAACACTGGGAGAGCTTTCGCGATCCCCTCACCGGCCACCGAGGCGTGAATGACGATCAGCATCGGCAGCAGGAGAAGATTGCCGAGACCAAACGCCGAGATCTCGCGGAATGATTTCCGTCGCCGCAACGGTGGCGGTGCTCCGTTCTGTGAGAACGCGCGGTCGAACTGGTCAAACTGAAACGACATGGCAGTCCTCCAAAAATCGGAAGAGGTTTTCAGGCCCGGAGCTACGTGGACGACTTGTTGCGAAGCTCGGCGATGGCGGCCTCCAGATCGTGAATGAGGGCTTCGACATCCTCGATTTCGGCGGCATGGGTCGGGATGACTTCAATGCGGGCGGCGGCTCCCACAAACAGCCATTTCTTTGCGCGGCGAGTTGATCTCTGACGGGACGTCACCGGAGTGAATGGCTCCGAGCCCTCCTGAGCGACGTGTTGTTCCGTGTCCGTTTTGACAGGAACCACAGACGTTCCTCGCTGATACTTCAGTGTCACTGCGGTGTTGATCGAGACACGGACCCGCTCCCGAGCGAGCTGCAACGCTTCATTCCGGGCGGATTGTGGAATTTCGCTTTCGGCAAGGATTTTCAGTGCTTCAGCGCAAAAGAAGCGTTGCAGGTCTGGTTCCCGCAACAGCAATTCGCCAAAGCAGCACCAAACCGCCCGGCATCGATACGCCTGCGTCCGTGACGTTTTGAATTCCTGCAGCAAGACATCAAATCGTACTTTCACGTAGTCCGAGTCAACGATGAACGACAGCAGATAAAACATCGCCCCATACACCAGAGTGCGATGAACCGACGTCGACTCAAAACTGCTCCGGGCAAATTGATCGACTTGTACAATCTGCGGCTGAGATAACTCTCTTCCTGTTTTCTCAAGACGTTCAGGATGAGACCGTGCGAGGGCCTGCAGGACCTCCTGAAACGATTTTCCGGCCAGAATGAATTCAAAGGGATCATTCATGAAGAAGCTCCTGAAGTTGGAATCAAACAAATCCAGATCACTCAAGCAGTGGGACTCTCAGCGATGATGCCACTGGGAATCCGGGAAGGCCGACGACGGGGTCTCAAGAGCCCAGTTCATGCAGAAATTGATTGACGACCTGCTCCCGAAGCGCCAGGAACTGATCGATGGTTCGGTTGATGAGCGATTCCGGCCAATCGCGTGAACGGACGCTGTCAATCCAGGTGACAATCCGGTCCGTGACGTCGGTGATCAGTTCGACCTTTTGCTCAAGATGCCGGAGCTCGAACTGCTGCTGAGCCTGCAGGAAAAGATCGTCCAGCTCCATCAGATATCGCCTGGCGATCAGATTCGTCTGTGCGTTCCTGGCAGCAACAGCCTGTTGGAGGAGGTACTTCAAGACCGTCAGCTGTGCGTCACGTCGGGCCTTGAGCGCTTCGGCAATCATCTCATTCTGCCGAACCCCTTCGCGAAACTGCATCAGAAACCCCATGGGCTCCAGCGAGCTCGCGGGCACCGAAAGTTCTCTGGGCAACCCATCGGGATCAATGATCTCCGCCGGTTTTTCCACGGGATCAGGTTCGTTACGGCTCAGGTGCGTTTGATCGCTCTTCAGCCGGGATTCCAGATCATCCCAACGACTTTTTTTGTTGTCTTTCATCATTCATCTCCTGTTCAAAAAAGAGACTCGAATCCAGCAGCATCAATCACGTTTCGGTGGCATTCGTACGACAGCGCGGCATGAACCGCAGCGTCCTTTTTTTCCAGCGCATTCCGGTTTGTATCGACCGATCGCTTTGCAATGTGGGCAGCGGGCACGGCAGAGAGAGGTGCCATGACTTTGACTCGCCGTCGTTTCCGCACTTCTGGCGATACTGGCCAGCTTGATCTCTGTGTCTTGAACGAGGCGACGGTTGCGGACATCGATCCGATGGGACCTTGCTGCGAGTGCTGCGACCTTTCGGTCTGCGTCTGATTTCATCTGGGCGCAGGTGGCTTGCAGATTCTGGTCAATCACTTCCACATGCTCCTGATAGTGCCGGATTTCGTCACGACGACCGATCAGCCAGCCGTAGGCAGCAGATGTCGCCATACCGGGGACGAAGAGCTTCGCCCAGAACTCATCCAGCGTTCCGGTCAGACGAACGATGAGGAGTGATGCATACTGAGCGATGGTCCCGATCAACAGGCCCAGAATTCCACCACCGGCAATCAAATCGGTGTACAGCCACCAGGATTTTCCGGTCCTGGCCGCTTCCTGAGCCTGCTCCTCTCCACGTTCACGCCCGTACTGAATGCCTTCCCCCTGTCCGGAAAGAAGCCCTTCCTGGTAGGCATCGTGGAACTCACTGTCGTACGCGGATTTCCAGGCTTTTTGAACGGGGCTGGTACACCCTGACGAACTGATCAGGCCGGCAGCGATGAGCAGTCCGCCGAGGATGTTTTGCCCGCGTTTCACCAGGATGAAGTCGATATCCAGCAGGTGGTGAGAGCGACGCAGCCAGAAGAAGAGGCCCCACTGGAGAGCGAGCCCCAGAATGATTCCGAGAGCGACCGTCCCTGTCCGGTAAAGTGGCTGTCGTTGAAAATCGCCTGACCAGTACAGACTCCAAAGTGTCTGGCGATATGCCTTGCTCCGGGCGTTGGGAAACGCCTCCCTGAACCCTTTCGCCTCGCCGGTAGAACGACCATCGCTGCGACCGGCACTCGCCCCCTGCTCCGTCGCCAGACTGATCTGCCGTTGTGTCGTACATCCGGAAAGAAACAGGACCAGGACAAGGGCGCCCAGAGTGGCCTGTCGAAATGGCCCGCAGCGCGGGCTGACCAAGGTTGTGACATCAGCTGGAGAGATCATGAGAGCACCGATCTTTCATGAATGGATTTGAAGGATTTCATCGTGTGGTGACTTCCGCCCGGCAGAACTGCCGGAAGCAGCGACCACAAGTCGCATCGACCTCCACCGCGGCACGGATGTTCGTGCAGCCGCAACTCCATTTCTTCAGTTTCGAGCCGGTGCGAGGGGCAGGCTCGCCGGTGAGTGGTTCGTCTTCGTTCGAGACCACCTCTCTGCTGGACTTCGGGAGCGTACGGAACACATGGAAACAGGATTCGTCGATCCCCATCTCTCCAACAAAAGACACCAGCTCGGGAGAGAGTTCCGTCACGGCCCAGCCATAGCGCCGTTGGGGATGCCGCAGGCAAATGAGTCCGATGGATTCACAACGGGTTTTGAATTTCTGATTGTGATACTGACTGGACGTGCAGTCAGGGATGCCATCCAACCAGTTCGCATAGTGGACCATTTCGTGAAGGAGAATGTTGGCGACACCCAGCACCCCGCTTTCCACGAGGTATTCCGCACAGAGATTGATTTCGGGGATCTTGCGGCAGTCCAGATCAAGCCAGCGTGCTTCCCAGAACCACCCGAGAGCTTTGTGCTGGCCGCGACGCTGAATGGTGATGACCGGTTGCGGCAGCGCACGTTTAAACCGTGCGGCGAACTTCGCATACATGAACTCGGTGACGTCAAGGCTCTGGCTGATACTGTGCGGCGTCATTGCTCACTCCCTCGTCTCTGTGGGAAGGAAACCTGTCCGGAAGCACTCGCCAGTCAATCTGGCGTTGACTGTGACTTTCATTCTTGGCAGTATACTGCCAAAAAGCAAGTAGGATTTCTGAGAAACTGCAAAATGAGTTGTTATTCCAGGTGCAAGCCGGGCGGGAGAGCCGCCTGATACCAGTAGCTCTTTTGTGGACCACCCACACCAAACAATTGAAAACTGCGTGTGCCCCGGTCCTTCCGGAAGACCGAAGTGAGGACGCACTCCACTGGTTGCCCGCCGTTGTCGAAAATCAACTTCCGATGTTCAGTCGATCTCAGATTGGAAATCAGACGCGAGAGCAAAACGGAGGATTGATTGTCAAACGACTGGTTGGCGTGGCGTTTGAGAAACTGGTTGACCTTGAAAAGTGTAATCTTCTGATCGCGGTTCACTCCAATCATCGCCTTGGCCTGCAGCAGGCGGGCCTCTTTCAGCTGCTGTTCATGTTCGTCCAGCAGCTCCACCGGTAGCTGCGACAAATCCGCAGCAGTAAGCTGTTGAAACAGTTTGGTGAGCGTCTGGGGATCGGGCTTGGTGATCGGATGTTGAACCTCCTTGTCAACCACCCGAACGTAGGGGGTTTCGGAGGAAGGCGCAACTTTATTGTGAACAGGTGGCTCTTTCAGCCAGTTACGGGCCTCTTGGGGCGTTCCGAATTGCCTGAGCCGAAAATCCAGACGGTCAGAGATCACGCATTCGACGGTGGAGTTCCCAGCCACCAGAAGCGACAGCGCACCGGAGAGACATTCGCTCAGATCTTCCAGCAATTCTTCATCAAGATGTCCCCCGGGGAACTCAGCCCGTCCCCTGATCGCAAACGTTTTTCCTTTCAATGCAGGAAAAGATTCCTGAGCGATCTCTTCGATCAGTGTGACAATCAGCAGAAGCGCGGTACTTTTCTCGAAGCCCGGCGATTGGAGTGTCGCATGGTCGTCGGGCTGGAAAAGTCCACTCAGCGTCGAACCCGCCTCACGGAGAGTCGCTTGAGATCGCGAAATCTTTGCCATCGTTGGACAGTGCTGATTGCAGCAGTACGTGCGTGTCAGAGGAGGATTGAAAATAGAATCCTAACTGAAGCATGCCCGTGCGTATATCGGTCACATGGCCAGTGATGGGTGAAACGGACAAACAACGAAAAATGATCCATTTCAAATTCGACGAAATTCGTGTCAGGGAAAGCAATGGGGCTTCCTGCATCAACGTCTGGGGATTGCGGAATTGTTCGGTGACGGTCGTTTTGGTGCGACACTTCCCTTTCAATTTCAAAATGGTGGGATCATCCAGAAAATACCACTCTTCGCGTCCCCGGTACTGCTTTCCCATGGCGTTGGTATACCGACGGTAGATTTTGCATTGCCGGAGACGAATGTGCCTGCAACTCGCTTTGTTCTCCGGTGGAAGCATGACGATTCCTTGAGCAGAAATTGCGTTGCCATTCAAAGAAAGTGTCTCCTGGCCAAGATGTCTCCAAGCCATTCTGCTGATGACTTCATCGGTTTGCTCAAACGCTTTGCCCGACTGATTGCGACGGTTGAATGGCTGACCTGCAAAGCGAAGATGGACCCAGGCTGGGAGATCAAGAGGAAGCGGCCCGGATGATCCAGAAGTAAAAAAGCTTTGTATAAATCGCTTGATAAAGGGAATCTGGTCGAACCATGCCTCCCAAGGCCAGTCGATTCGCTCGACGAAGTCTCCCAGAATTTTATCGATCCACTTGCGAGCCTGAAAAGCACCTGTCGTCCCTAACATCATTGAGGCCCGGTAGCCACAATCCAGATCCACTCCGGCACAGTCGCTGTCTACTGCCGTGATCACCTTGCCGCCCGTCCTCAACCGCAACGGATCATCCCACAGTTGGCTGACCATGACTCGGCCCTTCGAGTTCTGAGTGAGGGAATTCGTTCGAAAGCATTATTCATGATTTTCATCTGAAATCCTCGCGAGGATCGCGTTTTCGTTATGTTTTGTCGGATTTCTGCAAACTGGACACTTGGTTTCCAGGAAACGCTCGCAAATTACTCCCGCACGACAGGTCGCAGGCTTCTTCACTCTTTGACATCAATGCAATCATCGAATACAATGAAATCAGGAGGAACAGATCCATGGCCAGCCTGACAATTCGTGATTTACCGGACCAGACGAAAGAAACCCTGCGGGTGCAGGCAGCGAAATCGGGTCTGTCGCTGGAAGCCTATGTGCGGCATGTCCTGCAGATCGCCTCCAGCACTGACGAGTTTCAGTCGGTGAACATCGCGGAACTGGCAGCCCGGCACTTTGGGCGTCAGGGGGGCGTTGAGCTGGAACTCCCCTCCCGCAAATCCCGTCGGGAACCGGTGACGTTCCAGCCATGATCCTCCTTGATACCAACGTCGTCTCCGAACTGATGCGTGAGGCACCGGACGCTGGCGTGGTTGCCTGGATCGGCGGGCAGAAGGCCACCCAGCTGGGAATCACCGCCATCACCGTCGCGGAGATTCAGCGGGGTCTGCAACGGCTGCCGAAAGGAAAACGTCGTCAGCGACTGGAAGAGAGCTTTGCCGCGTTCATCGATGCCGCGTTCCGGGGACGGATCTTCGCATTTGATGAACCAGCAGCCATGATCTACGGGCAGATTGCGGCCCAGCGTGAAAAGGACGGGTTCAATACCGATGCGGTGGATCTGATGATCGCTGCCATTGCCCAGTCACACCGTGCCGCCATCGCCACCCGGAACGTCAAGGACTTTGAAGGTTGCGGCGCCGACATTGTGAACCCATGGCGATCCTGAAGAAATATTACGGATTTGCAATCCGTCGTGCGGCCCATTTGCGGCAGAACCCGAGGAACGCCGCGTCGGCGTTGCGGGGTGGTTCGGCTCCGGACATGCTCAGCCAGCTGCGCCACTCCCGTTCCAGCTCGTAAATATCCCAGCCGGGAGCGTCCAGGCGGGCGGCATGGTAGGTGTCAGGGTTGAGTGGCGGGATCACGACATCCGACTCGATCGCAGTCAGCGATGGCATACTTCCCCGGTTTTCGAAGATGACAATGTCCCGTCTCACCCCGTTCTCTTCGGCAAACCGGACTCTGTAATCAGGCATGTGGCTGGTCAGCTGGTCGTCGTGAATGACCTTCCCCACCAGCCTGCGGAACTCCTTGAGCGTCGAACCGGAGCCGCATTTCTTGCGGAGCAGATCGAGGGAGATTCGCCATTCGGACTGATGGCCGCAATGTTTTCTGGCCAGTTCGTACATCCGGCGTTCAATCGGCTTCCGAAGCCGGAAATAATCCCGGTGAAGCGTAAGCACTTCCTTCGACTGAATCGCGCTGAAGACCCAATCCGAGAGCTTGATTTCAACTTCCTGCATGCGGCCGTCCCGGGTTTCTCGGACGATCTTTGCTCGTTCGATGATTCCAAATGTTTCGAATTCTTCCTTCCCTCCGGTGACGATGTTCGTGCTGATCCGGGTTCCGGAGAGCCGTTCCATCGCGGCTTTCAGAGCGGCATACGCCTGCCCGGTTGTTTCCCGGTTAGTGGCTTTCAAAAGATCATGAGCTTTGAAGCGGATCACCTGCGAATACGGTTTGCCGTCATTGATGGCAGACATCAGGTGCGAGATGCAGTAGATCAGGACGTCCCGGTCATGCACTGTCGCCAGCCCGTCCGAGGATGGTTTGATCTCGATGAATTTTCCGCTGTGCTCGTACCGGCGGACACGGTGATCCGGCTTGGTGGAGAGGCTGAAGATCGGGTGTTCCATGGACGCCACGTCCCCCTTGGGCGTTGCATCAAAAACATCCACCACAAACAGATCCAGCGTCGGATGACGTTCTGGTAACAGTGGGGAGCGAAGTTCAGCAAGCGTTGACATGGCCCGATCAGTGAGCCAGATTCCGCTGGCCGGGTCAAGCAGTTTCGATGCATCACACACCCGACACGGAAATACGATGTTTCACCCACCGTGAGCGCCGGTTTCGATGGATCACACACAGGGGCAGGATTTCGATAGTTTACACACCGTCATTCGATGCTTTGCACACCCGGTTTCGATGGTTTACACACCGGCTCCCGTAAAAACATCAGGGAAACTGCCGAGTTCAAAGCCGTTCTGAAAACGTAACACAGATTCTAAACACTGATTTAACACCAGAGGCGAGTCAGATCGTGTTGCTGTGGTTCTGTATCGTCGTACCGACGGAAGCACAATAAGCATTCGGGCAGTGGGAAAAGGAAGGATGGGCAGGCGGAAGCCCCCTCCTCCCGGTGATCCACAAACTTTCGTTCCCATCGCCCCGGTTCTGCTTGGCGCACGGCAGCAATTCGCGCTACGTTGTCAGGATGATGTCCCGGGAACAGGAGCTGGAAGAATTCAAGAAGCTGGATCTGTGCCAGTATGCCGCTTCGCGCGGGTTCGTACTGGATCGTCGGCAAAGTTCCCGGTCGTCCGCTGTGTTGAAACATTCCAATGGGGACAAGCTGATCGTGGCGAAGAACCGCAACGGCCAGTTCATGTACTTCAACGCCAAAGGAAACGACAACGGCACGATCATCGATTTCGTGCAGTCCCGGGAACGGTGTTCTCTGGGGGAAGTTCGCAAGCTGCTTCGGCCGTGGCTGAATGGAACCGCCTCCCCTCCTCCGGCATCACAGGCATTGCCGATCGATCTGCAACCATCCGAACATGACGCTGCCCAGGTGCTGGGACGCTGGCTGCAGGCGAAGCCAATCGGCCAGACGCATCCTTATCTGGAAACCGTCCGTCACATCTCGCGAGCGGTCCTGAAGCATCCGATCTTTGAAGACCGCATCCGGATTGATGACCGGGGAAATGCTCTGTTTCCGCACTACAGTCAGGCGGGATTGTGCGGGTTTGAGACGAAGAACACCGGCTGGACGGGATTTTCGCCCGGTGGCATCAAAGGGCTCGCCTGCTCCCGCCCCCGATCGGCTGACCGGGAAATGGTCATCTGTGAGACGTTCATCGATTTACTGAGCTATGCGACGATCAGAGGCATCGATGGCAAACGGCTGTTCAGCACGGCCGGTCAGATCAGCCCCCTCCAGGCGGAATGTCTGCGATCGGCAGTCCTGAACATGCCCGCTGGTTCCCGTGTCGTGCTGGCACTCGACAACGACGACGGCGGAAAGGCCCTCGCCGAGCAGATCCGCGACGCACTGACTCCGACCGGTTGCGACATCATCGAAGATTTTCCACAGCAACCGGGAGCCGACTGGAATGATGTGTTACGGCATTCTGTATTGCCGCAGGATCGTGTTCCCGGGTTGTCATGACATCGTGTTGGCGATGCTGCAGAACCCCGGAGGCATTGTCTTTATGAAGATTATTGGAGAGCCAGCTTCTTGATGGCGTCACTGAGCGGTAAGAACAGCACACGTGGTTTGGCGTTCAGGCTTTGAAAGCCGAATCGCTCATAGAACCGCTTGGCGTGATCATCCTTGGCATCCACGACAGCGGCAAAGGCGGCGATCTCGGCACTAATCGAACGTTTCAGGGCATCGAACAGCAATGCTGATCCCAACTGCTGCCCCTGATCGCGTTGGTCGACAGCCAGCCGACCGATACGGACAATCGGAACCGTCGGGTAACGCGGCAGCTTTTTGGCAGTCTTCTCCGGGAGATCATCCAGCACCACGCTCCCCGCCGAAAGCGTGTAGTATCCTGCCAGTCGATCAGATGCGGTTTCGACAGCCACGAAGCAGGTGGTCACCCGGCGACGGGTATCCTGCCCCACCTGTCGCAGCAGATAGTCGTTCAACGGAGCGACACCACAATCGAATCCGGTTCGATCATGGTCATCGCTGAGCAATTCCATGCGGTACGGCGCCATCAGGACGGCTCAAGCAATCGGCGGTGTGCTTTGGCCGCCTGCTTCAGCCCGGACGTGGGGGCTTTCGGCTTGAGCAATGCGTCCACGAAACGTTGCTGGTCATCCATGGTCAGCGAGATGACCTCGTTCTCCGTGATCGTTCGCTGGGCCTCTGCCAGCGAAGCGGCCACGACAAAATCGGTCACGCTCTGCCCCCGCAGTGCGGCAGCATACTGAATGACCGTATGGTTCTGGGACGTCAGTCTCGCTTCCAGACGTGCGGTTTTGTTGTTCATGATGAATGTCACCTCCTTAGTTCATCATACGGCAATCCGCCGTACAGAGTCAAGATTTGTCGGTAACCTCCTCTCCATCGCACTCTTCCCGTAAAATCGTATCGTCGTGTTCACGGCAGTCCGCAGTTCCGGATTGTCGCACCAAATGCTCCCCAGGCGGATCGCGTCCGACTTGTCAGCCATGCAGAAGAGCGGAGGCAACATACCTGCCCGGTACTTCAACGCTGGCCGCAGTCATTCCGTGATCCGTTAGCCATGTTTGGCCAATTCTCCACGCAACCATCAGGACGGCTTCAGCCTGCGTGGGATTCGCATCCTGTGCTGACAGAAGACCGCATTCACGCGGTTCTGTGTCGCCGGGCTTCTGTAACGTCGTGATGCCGGATTTCAGTCGTTCCGGATTGTCGTCTTCATGATCCGGGAGGAGGGGGCGATTTGTGGGAGTTCCTGCCCATCAGTCGGTTGCAGCGTTCCCTCAGATTGGCCGAGGCGTTCGCCGTTTCAAGAGGCCGTGTGGACGCACTGCGTCTGCCCGCACCCAAACCTCTTGAGCCGTCGAACATTGCCCCGGCGCGAGGAGGAGGGGAACGCAACCAACCTGATGGAGGAACCCATGACACAAATGATCGCCTTACCCGCAGCACCGAAGAACGCCAGCCCGGTGCCACACCTGACCAGCATCCATTCCCGCACGGGACGCGGCCCCTATGGCGACCCGAGATATCGCGGCAATTGCGGAGGTCATCTCATCAAAGATCTGCTGCGATACTACGGCTCCCGCTCCGTTCTCGACCTGATGCGAGGCTCCGGCACCTGCGGCGACGTCTGCAAGGAACTGCGAATTCCCTGCACCGAGCTGGAAGTCAAGCGGGGACGGGATGCCGCCGATCCTGACTGCTATGCCGGAATCAAACCGGTCGACTTCGTCTGGGGACATCCGCCGTACTTCCGGCAGATCAAATACAGCGACGATCCCCGCTGCCTCTCCAACGCACCATCGCTGGAAGCGTTTCTCGACCGGATGCAGCTGATCCTACGGCTTTCGAAAGGGGTCCTGACGAGGAGGGGGAAGATCGCCATCCTGATCGGCAACTACACCGACCATGGCAAATACATGCCGCTCTCCCACCTGCTGGTCGAACGGGCCATCCGCGAAGGCTTATGGCTGGCAACAACTGAGATCATTCGATTCCAGCACAACAACAGCAGTTCGCGAAAAACCTACACGTCCAGCTTCATCCCCGGCCTGCACGACACCTGCCTGATTTTTCAACCCACCAACGAAAGGAACTAAAACCATGAAACATTATCGCCTGACCATCGAAGTCGAGATCCTCGCCCGAAACTCCGAACACGCCCTCCGTAGGCTGTTGCGGCTCTGCAGCGATCTCCAGCATCAATGGACCTGGGTAAAGCAGACCAAGCCAGAAACCTTGAACGAACAGAACTGCATTCCCATCGACCATCCGCCGGGCACGCTCTCACCGCTGGGAGAAAGACTGTTCACGCTGTCGAAAGCGGCAGCAGAGTTTGCCAACGAGCAGACCGAATCGCTCAACTTCGGTGATTACGCCACCGTCTGCGAAATCGAAACCAGGCTGCTGGCCTACGGCAATCTGCTGGAAGCCAGCGATCAGGCAGCATTTCTGGAGGATGAGCTGCGCGTCGCTGAAGAAACACTGACCACGTTCCGGCAATGGGCGGAGCACTCAGGCTGATCGTCGTCATCACGATGATACGACATTACGGCACTGCGATTTGCCGCATCCCGACGCGAGGGAGAAGCCTTCGCGTCCGACGTTCAATCCATTTTGCCCCAGCCCAAACTGATGTGCTACCATGAAATCAGGAGTTCAAACCATGCAGACGACATTTCACATCACACTGACCGGAGATCGTGACGTGCAGGCTCAGGCACTGGCTGCCGGGTTTGAGCGGGTCGACGACTATATCGCGATGCTGCTGGATCGCGATGCAGATCGGGCAGTCATTCGGGAAGGTCTGCTGGCGGTAGAACATGGCCAGATGAAACCACTGGAAGAGTTTGAGCGGAATTTCCGCGAACGCAATGGTCTGGCACCGCAGGCATAAATGTTCAGCATCGTGATTTCGGAGCCTGCCGACCAGGATCTTCAGTTGGCCTATGAGTGGTGGCGGGACCATCGTTCGTCAGAACAGGCCAGCCGCTAGTTTTCCGGATCGCCGATCGCACCGTCATCATCGTACGCGTCAGGCATTTTGCTCAACAGGATCTGACGCCAGACGATCTTGCCTGAAAGTTCGCGACCAGTGTTCGGTTTCGTCAAAGCCACGCTGTGAAGGTCTTCATCAACTGCGAATTCCGCAGGAAGAGGGGCGTTGCTGCTGCATTTCGTCCCTAATACGCATTCACGATTTCACGCTGATACGACGACACGGAAGCACGGCAAATCGGGTTTGCTGATCGAACTGGTTCTCCCTGCCTGTTGTCACACCGTTCTGGCCATCGCAATTCAGCCAGCCTTGTTCGCTTGTGCCATGCCCGTGACCGCCTCGCGTCAATGGTCTGCCCGCTCCAAGAATCCGTGTTGACCATGACGCTGGTCACTGGGGCCTGGCCCGGGACGCTTACGGCTGGCGAAAGCGAGCCACCACATGACAACTAAGGAGAAAACCATGTCAGACCACAAACAACCTGTTCACCGCATCCGCATCGGCAACATCTCAGCCGCGATCTTCGAAAACCAGACGGATCAGGGGACCAGCTTCTACAACGCCCAGTTCCAGCGGGGGTATCGTACCGCTGATGGCTGGAGAAACACCCGCAGCTTCGGACGCGACGACCTGCTGGCCCTGGCCAAGCTGGCCGACCAGACGCACAGCTGGATACAGAACCAGATCCAGTCCCGCAATAGCGACGACGATGCTGAGGACGGCGAAGAGTAACCGACCCAGAACGTGCCGGGAGCGATCCCGGTACGTTTTCGCCTGCGCACACGCCCCGATTCTTTTCCCACTGCCCCCGCTGAAATGGGCCGTCCCAAATTTGGGACGATCAGACCTGCGCTACCGGCAGACCAGCTCAAGCTCATTTGCGGATTGTGGGAGGAGGGGGGATTTCTACTCCAGATCACTCTGTCCCAAATTTGGGACGGCACGCCTGTCGGCGTTTTTCGAAGTGAAACGGATTACAGATGACGGTCGTGATCCATCATCTCGTGGAGCACTCGCCGAATTCGTACCTCGACGTCGTTAAACGTAGAGAAAACGATGTGATGCTCAATCCGCACGGACCAATAGTGGGGAAGCAGGTCTTCTCGCTGTAGTCCCGCTTCAGGATGCTGCGAGATCTTCCGAATTCCTTCTACCAGCAGATCCAGGTAGCGGTCTGTCTGCCGGGAACCCCACGTCTTGTAGGTCTAACGTGGCAATCCCGATCAGGTCGCGTTCGGCTGCCCGGTCCTGAACGAGTTTACGCATCGGCCGCGGAGATCCCTGCCTGCTGACGTGCTGCCTGGCGGATCTTGGCGAAGTCCACTTCACCGGCGTCGCCGCTGCGTTCTCCTGCCATCAAGGCCTGAATGAGTGCTTCCCGCTTTTGCTCCTGCTCTTCGAGCAGACGCAATCCCGAGCGTATCAATTCGCTGGCATTGCTGAACCGCCCCGAGGCGATCTGCCGATCAATGAAACTCTCAAAATGATCGCCCAAGGTGACGCTGGTGTTTTTGGACATGATGCTCTCCACATGGCTCTAACACCCAATAACACCATTTCTTGGTATATTCGGGCAACACTTTTATGAGGCCGGGGCTTGTCGAGCCAGCCGTCCCAAATTTGGGACGGCATACCTGTCGGCGTTTCTCAGCCCTGCGAAGCCGTGCTATCGTCAATCAACGGAGAACGCAGATGCCTGACATTGAAATCGATGATGACACTTTCGAATGGCTGCAGAGAAGTGCTGCTGCCGAAGGAATCACGATTGACGAGTTTCTACTTGAACTAGTGAAGCGAGATGATGACCGGTTGGCAATCAAACAGGGGCTGGATGATTTGAAATCAGGACGAGGGCGGCCCGCCGCTGAAGTGGAAGCCGACCTGAGAAGCGAAGCGGGGCTTCCTCCCCGTGAAACTCCCTGAAAAGAAGGTCACTGCACCTCGTTCCAAATTTGGGACGATCACCTGCCGGTGAGTTTCTCGATCATGATGGCCGTAATGCAGGGACTTTCTTCCGGAATGTCGATGGTGCGTTCGTCGGTCTCCTGCAGCCAGCGGAGGAGTCCGCTGCCGATCAGTTCGCCCAGATCGCGGAGATGACGCCCTTCGATCGTGATCAGCAGTTTGGACAGCCCCTGAATCCCCAGCTGCACCCGACCGGCATCACGGACGCGGATTTCGCGGAGGTCGCTGTAGGCGTAGCTGATCGTTTCGCCGGTGCGGAACCGCAGCTGGAACATGAGCGGCGGCATTTCACCGCTGCGGATTGATTGCCAGGGAGTGGGAGGAGGGGCAGCAGGTTGCAGTAACGACTGCGGGCGGTTCCCGAAGATCTCTTCACGACGCTGATCCGCAAATGCTCTGGCGGCAGATTTCATGGCTTAACTCCTGCTGAGGCCCATTGGTGAGCCATACCCAAGTGAGCGACCAAAATCCCGTTCATGCTGTTCGATGGCGGAAAGACGTTCCCGCTGATTCTCCACCCGGTCGCGGAACCACGACACGAACCGTTCGCGCACGGACTGCCGGGAAGGTCGTTCGTACTCCCAGCTGCGTTCCGGCTCGCTGGACCGTTCGGTTTCCGGTGCTTTCACCAGCTCCGTCGCGGAAAGCTGTTCGCCGGAGCGTTCGATAGCTCGACGGATACGGGCTTTGTTGTCGACGTAGATCGCGACGTCTTCGCTTCCGCGTGAGACCGTGACGTAAAACTGTTTGGCATTGATCGCGGGGAGGGAGTCGGACCCCATGGCCGCAATGGCGATGTTCCGGTCTTTCCCCTGACTGGCGTGGCTGGTGATGACATAACCGAGATCCAGATGCCCATAGTCCCGATGAACGGTCATGCCGCTTTTCAGGATCAGATGCCCTTCGGGATCGATTTCCTTGATCTCATCCAGCCGACCATTGGCAATTCGCCGCTGGCTGTCATGGGCGGTGCCTCCCAGGGTGAACCGCACCTGATCGCCGATCGAGAGTTTGAGCTCTGTTTCCCGGTAGACTTCGAACCGGTCCGCAACATCGGCGGGGAGGAACTTTCGGTCCGTGCTGTTGAGCGACGTTAATTCCACCCGGCCATCGAACACCCCAGCGACCCGCCAGCGTTCTCCCCGGTTGAACCCGCCCACCACGTTCTGATGGAACTGGACGATCAAATTGTCCTGATCAAGATAGGTGACCGGTTCCCCCTTCTGGGCTTCGGAGAGATTGAGCGACACCAGTTGTTTCACAGACTGTTCGTCTTCGCTCAACACGCCCCGTTGCCGCAGACCATCGCGGATTTGAGCGGTGACGTCCCGGCCTTCCTTGTGCGTGGGAGCGACGACCAGCGTCGATTTTCCCTGATCTCTGGCGGTCAGCGCCTGTTCGGCGGCCATTGTCGGTAACTGCTCTGGCGATACTTCTTTGATCTTCCCAAGCTGGTCCAGCAGATCGAACCCGGCCAGCAGGCCGGTCTTGCCGGTTTGTTGATCGACTTCATGCCCCTGGCTGATCAGCTTCACCGCCTGCTGATAGTCCCCTTTCTGACGCTGAATGGTTTCGACTCGAGCGATATTCAGACCGGCTTCCTTCTCCAGCAGACGGAGGGCTTCCCCACGACGGGGCGAGGCATGTTGCCGCGTATCACCGGAGAGAATGACGCGGGCATTCTGCTCTTTCGCGATGCGGAACAGCGTGCACATCGACCGCAGATCAAGGAGTCCTGCTTCATCGATCCAGAGCACCTGATTTTTGACGAGCTGCTGCAGGTTGTCGTTGCGGAGCAGATGTTCGACCGTCTGGGCATGCTGGAACCCTTTCTCCTGCAGCACGTCCCGGGCACCGGTGGAGGGGGCGAACACATGCACGACGTTCCCGTTGCTCCAGACCGCTTCGACGGCTTCCTGCATCAGCGAGGTTTTTCCGGTTCCGGCCCCACCCGTGATGGCGGTGACCGTGTCACGGGAAGTGAGCACATGCCGGACAGCGTCCTTCTGTTGTTCATTGAGCCAGTCCCGGGAGAACTCGTATTCCCGGTGCCCGATCGCTTTCCTAGTTCCTCGGCCATCCCGGGCAAACGCAATCATCTCCTGTTCCGCAGTGAGAATTTCCTTTGTCGTCACCAGTTCCCGGTCCGCTCCGTCGACGTTCCGCTTCCGCTGGATCACCTGCAACTTGTCGAAAGCCTGTTCCATCTGTTCGGGAGAGACGGTCACCCCCTGTTCGAGAGCGGTCCCGATCACCTGATGCCGTTCCACGGTCGATTGCCGGAACAGGTGGTGCTCCAGGGCGAACTGGAGTGATTTCTCAGCGAGTTGGTGCTCATTGACCTGCTCCTTTGAAAATCCTTTTCCCACCAGCCCCCCGAATGTTTCCCGTTCCTGATCATTCAGACGGGAGAGCCATTCGTCCCGCAGCTGATCGATCGATGTCCCGGCATCCTTCTTCTCCCGGGTCTTCTTACCGAGCCGTCCCTTTTCAGCAGCATTGGTGATCCCGTGCAACTGGGCGAATTCCTCGACCTGTTCGGTTCTGCGGCTGAACTTTTCGATCGTCTCCCGCGAGATCCCGGAAATCTCCCAACCCGATTTCAGACGGCCACTCTGCCGGAACTGTGTCCGCTCGACACGATACCCCAGCTCCCGTTCCAACGTCCGGGCCAGCCGTGCTTCGAACTTCGCCTGCAGACTGGGTCGTTGCCGGATGATCTCTTCAAACTCACCGGCGTAATGCTTGCCATCCTGTTCCGTCCAGTTGATCACGAACGCATGGATGTGCAGATGCGGATCGGGCTTGCCCTCGACGGGTCGGGAAGTCTTGTGCAGGAAATCGGCATAGATCAGCTTGCCGGTTTTCGTCCGGTCGCTGGTATTCGCCCGGCCATTGTCCCGCACCCGTCGCATCATCAGCGGTTCGACGTCGCGCTCCATCGTGTCGTGCACAGCCTTCTTCAACGCGTCCACGATCCGTTCATCCTGCAGAATCCCCCAGGCCAGGGAGACTGACTTGGGAACGGAGAACGTCAGATCGACGCCTGGTCTCCGATCAGCCCGGTTGCGTTGTGTCAGATTGATGCCAGTGACCGGATGCTTTCCAGCGAGGAGGGAGGCGAACTGTTCCCGGGTGACAGTCGTTCCCTGATCCAATCCGAGCAGCAGCGCCCCCTGACCATGCCATTGTCCACCCACTTCCTGACCGAGGTAATAGTCCCCCTGCGTCAACACGGTTTCGAAGTATTGCCGGGTGGCTGCGACGTTGGTGCCTTGCGTAGCCATCAGCATGAAACGAGCCTCCTACCGGAAGACGAAGGCGGATACGAAACGTTGATCCGCGATGCAGAAAGAGGAGTCTGAGCAAGCAATCTCATGAACCGTAGGCGCGACCAATGGGAAGGTCAATTGGGGGTCTGAAAAACAGAAATACTCAGATAGGCTTGTCTCCTATGCAGTGCATAGGCCGGATCAAACATGAACCTAACACAGCCCCCCAGCAACCCGATTCGGAATACACGTCACGGTTCATCCACAGGGAATCGGATGTCATTTTCGTCACGATGAAATGTGATCAATTTCCGCCCGAAGACATCCGTCCCAAATTTGGGACGACATAACAAACCTCAGGGTGACGCCTTAAACCTGGTCGCGGTAGAATGCCTTGGCAGTGAACGATTTCATTAATCGTTCGACGCCCAGCAAAACAATCGCATGCTAAGTTGAGAGGGAACGGTTCATGTCTCACGCATCCCACACTGCAAGCCCGCGCGGCTCCACCATGAAAGCGGCCGTCTTCGTGGAACCCGGCAAGATCCGGTTGACGGATAAGCCGATCCCGGTGATCGGACCGCGTGATGCGTTGCTGCGGGTGACGCTGACGACGATCTGCGGCACAGACGTGCATATCCTCAAAGGGGAATATCCCGTTGCCAAAGGGCTCACGGTTGGACACGAGCCGGTTGGGGTGATTGCAGAACTGGGAAGTGCGGTGACAGGCTATGAGATTGGCCAGCGGGTCATTGCTGGCGCGATCACTCCCTGTGGCCATTGTCTCTCCTGCCTGGGAGGTCAGCATTCCCAATGCGGCGGTAAAGCGATGGGAGGTTGGCGGCTGGGAAATACGATCGACGGGTGTCAGGCAGAGTATGTGCTGATTCCCGATGCCATGGTCAATCTGGCTCCGATCCCGGACACGCTCACCGACGAACAGGTACTGATGTGCCCGGATATCATGAGCACTGGGTTCAGCGGAGCGGAAGCAGGCAAGGTGCGAATCGGTGATTCTGTCGTGGTGTTTGCACAAGGCCCGATCGGGCTGTGTGCGACGCTCGGTTCCCGTTTGTCCGGTGCCACGACCATCTACACTGTCGATTCCATCGAAAAGCGACTGACGATTTCCCGCCAGCTGGGAGCAGATACCGTCATCAACTTCCAGAACGAAGATCCCGTCAACGTGATCCGCGAAGTGACGAATGGTCGCGGAGTCGATGTGGCGATCGAATCGCTGGGAACACAGCAGACCTTCGAAAGCTGCCTGCGGGCTCTCCGTCCCGGAGGAACGCTGTCGTCGCTGGGAGTGTATTCCGGCAAACTGACTATTCCACTGGATGCCTATGCAGCCGGTCTGGGAGACTATCAGATCGTGTCGACGCTTTGTCCGGGCGGAAAAGAGCGGATGCGGCGGTTGATGAATGTGCTGGAATCCGGACGGGCGGATCTTCTGCCGTTAGTCACTCATCGCTTTACACTCGACCAGATTGAAGAAGCCTACGATCTGTTTGCCAACCAGCGGGACGGGGTTCTGAAAATCGCGATCACTCCCTGATCAGTTCGATCCTGATCTCAAGGACCGTTCAATCAGTTCCCGCAGCAGCTCCGCAATCGGGATATCCTGCTGGAAGCAGTGCAGCTTGAGCCGCTTGTGGAGCTCGGGATCGAGATCGATCGTCAGGCGTTTGAGTTTGACGGGCGATTCTTCGGCAACAGCATGGCGGGTTTCGACCCATTGGTCGGCGGCCGGGTTCTGTTTCGGGCGGGTGGTCATGTTGATGCGTTTGCTCATGTGATGTTCCTCAGTTCGTCCACAAAACCTCTGATCTCTTTGAACCCCTTGCGGTCCTGTTCGCTCGATACGGTATCCCCGGCAGCCAGTGATTCTGCGAACGCCACCCGCTGGGCGACATCCGCTTCCAATAGCGGAACATCCAGTTCCCTTAAAGCCCGTCGCACATCCCGGCCAATCGCGGAGAACCCGACCTTGCGGTTGACCACCAGACAGCATTTCAGATCGGGTTTGTAGATTTGGGCTTCCCGCACCAGATCGACCGTCTCGGCAGCCGCCCAGACATCGAGCGGACTCGGGAGGAGGGGGACCACGACCATGTCGGCGGCCAACAGGATCGAGCGGGCCAGTTCGGCAATCCGTGGCGGACCATCGATGACGATCTCGTCGTAGTCCTTGGCCAGAAGATGAATCTCTTTGTGAATAGACGCCTTGGGCATGCCGACCACCGTGAATGTCGGTTCTTCCCGGCAGTTCGCCCAGGCGAGCGCACTCCCCTGCGGATCGGCATCGATCAAGAGCACCCGCTGCCCGCGACGGGTCAGCTCAGCGGCCGTATGAATGGATAACGTGGTCTTTCCCACGCCCCCCTTTTGGTTCAGAAATGCTGTAATCATGAATGTCGTGTTTCTTTGTCCCCAGTGATACAGGAACACGACACCACGCTACACCGGTTCGCTGCACAGCGCAAGCAGCAATTCGCGAAACCCCGTTAAGATCAACGAGGAGTGGGAGAACGGTGAAAGCTGATGGTTACTCAGCGGCCTGCTGTTCCAGTCGACGAAGACGGCTGTCCAGAGATTGAATCTGCTGCTCAAGCTGCTGGTTGGTCTGCTGCAGGGAATGGACTTCGATCTGTTGTTCCTGCATCGCCTGAATGAGAGGAGGGATCAGACCGATGTAGTTGACGGATTTCGTTCGCAACTCATCAGGCGCGGTCTTGACCAGCTCGGGAAAGATCTCTTCGAGTTCCTGCGCCATCACGCCGAACTTCGTCTGGTTGTGCTTGTCATCGATCATGACGAAGCTGTAGGTCTTGACCTTGCCCAATAGGTCCAGCATCGGGCCACGATCAGACAGCGGATGAATGTCCTTCTTCAAACGTTGATCGGAGACGTCGGTGATATCCCCTGTATAAGCAATATCGCCCACCACATCGAGCGCGACGGTCGGGGTCGATTTTCCGATCGCCAGTGCCCCGGCAGAGGAGAACGCGGAGAGAATCGTGCCGTTGCTGTCCTGCCATTCCGTCAGATTGGCTGTCTGTGATGCCGCACCCCTGATGATTTGACCAATAGCCGCTGCGGAAGCAGCATTGACCTGGAGCATCGCCAGTGGTGTTAAAGTCCCAATACCCGTGCGTCCGCCCCCCAGAAGCGTCATAATGTTCGTTGAACCGTTACCGTTCTGAAAGCGAATGCTTCTATCTGGAAAAGAAGTGCTTCCGCCTCTGATCGTAAGGTTTGTGCTTCCACCGGTGTCAATGATGGATGAGCCGCCAGCGCTCAGTATACCATTGACGGTTACACCTTTGGTGAAAGAAACGCGAGCAGGTGAATCAATGGTAAGGGTACCGGGGATGCCCCTGCCTAAATAAAGATAAGGAGAGCCCCCACCGTCCTTCACGGACAATTCAACCCATTCATCATTGTCCGGCAGGGACGGTAATCTCAATCTCAGCGTTCCTGTCATATCCACTTTCGTTGCCGGGTTTTCCAAGCCAACCCCAACATTTCCGCTCGCGGAACTAAACACGAATCCCGATGCTGAGTTAAACGTGCCGGAATCATTGAACAGGATTTGTTGATCGCTGCCCGGCGCAGCGGATGCTCCCAACCCGCTGGCGGGGTTGAAGCAATTGTTGCCGTCGCTGTCACAGTAGGCCGTCGCACCGACGGGGCCCTCCACATCGAGCTTCAGGACCTGAGCGCCCGTTGAGGCCGGGTTTGCTGTCCCGATGCCGACCTGGCCTTCGGGGATGATGATCATCTTGGTGCTGAGATCGCGCAGGGTTGTGCCACTAACGCCAACATCCGATGTCTGGAACACGATCGACCCGCCCCGCGCATTACCAGTGCCGCGCCCACCGGCGATACTCAGGCTGGCTCCGGCGATGTCGGTTCCCTCACCACCAGTCGCGTTGATGATGAAATCTGTCGGCTCCGCCACTGTGACCGGCCCGAAATAGGCGGATTGCAGGCCATGAGGCCTGTATTTTCCTCCCAGAACCAGCTGATTCGACGCAGTCGCTTCAGCCTGATAGCCAATAACAACAGAACCAGCATAATTAACTTTACTGTTGCGGCCGATTACGATCGCATTATCCGTCAGCGCATTGGTTCCTTGCCCGCCGATCGCAATACTGCCTGTATTTACAGCAGTGCCTTGGCCGAGCGCAACCCCACCATAAGCGTTTGCCTTTGCACCGCTACCGATAGCGACATTATTGCCACCGCCTTGATTCAGTGTTAAAGCACCAAAGCCAATGGCGATAGAACTTGGTCCTGAAGTCGATGCATTTTGACCAATGGAAATGGAATGGCTTGTATTCGTAACAGCACCGATACCCAGGGCGACATTGCTTGACCCGCTGATAAAAAGGAATTTATGTCCACCAACGCGCAGAACATCAGATCCGCTGAAAAAATTGACATGGCCGCCGATATTGACATTCCCCTCGCTCGTGTAAATGAAATTCGCATCTCCCACCAGCGCGGAGGAATTGTTGAACTGGATCGCCCCTTCCGGCCCGGCGGCCGCTGCGCCGCTCGCCGGGTTGAAGCAGTTCGCACCGGTGGTGTTGCAATAAGAATTCGCACGGACATCGCCGATCACATGCAGTTTAGCGCTTGGAAAATTTGTTCCTATTCCAACATTTCCATATGCATAAACATTACCACTGTGTTCGACCGAGAATCTCATGGAGTATCCGGCGTTTCGCAAAGCCAGAAGATCGACAGCCGCATTGCCATTCTCCCAGTCAATCCCGCGAACATTGATCATGTAATCCGTCACGCCCGGGCTGACAGAACCTATTGATAACCTCCCCCGGCTGGTCACAAAGACATTATTCAACCCTCCTGCCCCGGACACTTTAAAGACTCCGTAAGAGCCTGTGCCTTGGACAGGATTATGAATATGAAACAAGGTTGATGGCGTAGCCGTTCCAATTCCCACGCGACCTGCGCTTGTATAAACAAAACTCGCATTGCCCGTCAGCGCGGAGGAACTGTTGAACTGAATCGCCCCTTCTGGACCCGCTGCGACGGCAGAACCAGCAATCCACTTCCAGGTCGCTCCGTCGCACATCTCGATGGTGCTATGGCTGTTGTTCCACCGCAGACCCCCTTGACGGTCAGCGTCACAGTCCAGACCGGTGGATGCACCGACGATCAGTTCGCCCCCCACATGCAGCGGGGCTTTCGGAGAATCCTGTTTTACACCGAGATTAGCGTTGGCATCGCTTTCATAGATCCGGTTCCAGACTCCGCTCTGGCAGGTCAGCAAATAGCCTTTGCCGCCGGTTTCGGTACCTCCAGAACGTCCGATAGCGTTGTCCGGGGAGCAGGGATCTCCCGGCTGTTCCTGTGACCAGGCTGGCAGGGTGAATGCGAGGGCAGCTGCCAGAACGAGCCATGTCCGCTGGCTGCGTCGTCGACTACTCATCCTGCGACCCTGATGAATACGAAGGATGTTCAAGGCGAGAACGGGCCAGTTCCTCGCCCAGATCGATGCTCAGGCCACCGTACCGGACATTGTGGGCGATGGTGAGACCGTCGTTGTTAATGAGGGCCACTGACTCGCCGTTCACAATGAACCGGATCGTGCCTGTCTGCGGATCGACATCAATCCGTGTGGTCTCACTCGATCCTGCATCGAATGGTTGTTGTGCGGAGTGTCCGAGGGAAAACAGCCCCCACCCCAATGCGATCCCTCCGATCAAAAACCCTGTCGAAATCAGTAGTTGCCGTGTAGTTGCGGTGTTCGCCATGCCAAGCCTCCCCTGCCGGATCACCGGCGATTCGCTCCTCTCTGTCTGCCATAGAGTGAGCAGGCTGTCAACCGGCGTTGGTTCCTGAACGATGCTCGATCCGCAGAATTGCAGGGCTTGCGCCGTGGTGCGGACAGCGGTAACGTGAATCATGGAGACCTTGGTGGAAATGGAGCGACAGAGAGATGTTGTCGCTGGAGAGCGTCGTTCAGGAATACTGAGCGGGCGACACTGACGATGGCGTCCCGCAAACGCACATGGTGGGGTCATCCGACACTGTTTTCACTGTTCGGAACGGCAGCGGAACCAGAGCCTGCTTCGAAGCGACCATCGAACGCCAACCGACCGGCTTCATCAACTCCATCACCAATATCCTCCGAACCGGTCACGCATTCCGGGAAGAACAAACAGCTGCGGCTGGATTTTACGACGGGCGCGGCTGCAAACCAGAATGGCATTTCGTCGCAGAAGCCACTGACCAACGGTTCTGCCCCCAAACCCAATCTCCCGATTTCGAAGCCTCCACAGCAGCAGAAGCGGCTGTTCGACCTGTTTCTCAAACCGCTGGTCACTCCAAAGCCAAACGTTTCGGAGGAGGGGGCAAATTCTGGAATCAGCGCAGCGGCTCTCGACTCCGATACAGAACACCCTGCACTGTCCAATGATCGGAACCGGACATCACCACCGCTTGCAGCAGAGACCACGACGCCCGGCATCATCAGCCTGCCGCATTCCCCGACCACCTTCACTGGTGAAAAAGGAATCGCCCAGGAACTCATCGCCGCCATCCGGACACTCAAGACCGTTGTAAACGAGCAGCGCCCAGCCACGTCTGAAGAACAGCAGACGCTTTCGAAATTTTCCGGGTTCGGAGCGTTGGCCCTGTCGATCTTTCCCAACCCGGCAACCGGTCTGTACAAGTCTTCCAGCTGGCAGGCACTGGGAGAGGAACTGCAATCGCTGCTCACGCCGGAAGAGTACGACAGTGCGAAACGAACCACGTTCAATGCGTTCTACACCTCTCCGGTCGTCATTCAGGCGATGCATCTGGCACTCGCGCAGCTGGGCATACCAGCGAATGCAACGATCCTCGAACCGGGTTGCGGGATCGGAAGATTTCTGGCATATGGTCAACCGGGACAGCAGTTCATCGGAATTGAACTGGACTCGATCTCCGGCCGGATGGCTCGTGCACTTTACCCCCAGCACGACATCCGGATCGAGAGCTTTCGTGACACAAAGCTCCCGGAAGGCCAGATCGACGCGGTCATCGGCAACGTCCCGTTTTCCGATCTGAAGCTGGATCACCACGGCCAGAAATTCTCGCTGCACGATTACTTCTTCGCCAAATCTGTTGATGCCCTCAAACCCGGCGGAGTGCTGGCACTGGTGACCTCGCACTACACGCTCGACAAGCAGAATGCTTCCATTCGGGAATATTTGGCTGACCGGGCGGATTTTGTGGGAGCGATCCGTCTGCCGTCGGATACGTTCCGGCGGGACGGGACTGCAGTGGTCACCGATATCGTGTTCCTCCGCAAACGACCGCCCGGTGAACCCGCCCACCACATCGATCCCGATTGGCTCGGTGTGGCTCCCCTGTCGATTGAAGGAGCTGAAGTCTCAATCAACCGCTATTTCCACAACCACCCCGAGATGGTGCTGGGCAACTGGTCCCGCAAGAACAGGCTGTACGGCGACGGTTATAGCGTCGTCTGTAACGGGGATCTGCACATCCAGTTGCCCAAGGCCATCAGCGGTCTGCCATCATTTGCACCTCTGGCACCCTCACCGCAATCGGCCCGACCACCACCGGCGTTCGTTCCACCACCGCCGCAGCGGCATATCGATGAAGGGAGTTTCTTCATCGGCGAGGACCGGTCGATTTATCAGTCCCAGGGAGGCGAGGGGATTCCCGTTATCTATGGCGGCAAGAAGCTCCGTTCCGATGGAAACCTCGTCGGCAGACGGATGGGAGCACTCATCACCCTCCGGGATCATGCCCGCCGCGTCCTCCAGTCCCAGAACGAAGATTGGCCGATCGAACATCGCGACACGGCCCGGAAGGAACTCAATAAGGTTTACGACCGGTTCGTGATGGCCTACGGCCCGATCAACAAGACCACATTCGGCGAAACCGCCAACGGGACTTCCATCCGCCGCATGCCGAACCTCGTCAAGTTCCGGGAAGATCCGGACGCCATGCTGGTCATGTCGCTGGAAGAGTATGATGAACCGACCGGCAAAGCCACGAAAGCGGCCATTCTGCAGCGGGACGTCGTCGGTCGCACACCTCCCGTCACCCGGGTGCAGACTGCGGAAGAGGGACTACTGGTGGCTCTCAATCAGCGGGGCAAAGTCGATCTGCCGTTCATCTCCCAGCTGTACGGAAAACCGGAATCCTCCATCATCGACGAACTTGGGGATCTGATCTTTCACGATCCGCAATTGCAGGAGTGGCAGACCAGCGATGTCTATCTTTCCGGCAACGTCCGCGAAAAACTGAAATTCGCCGAAGCGGCCGGGATGGCCTACTTCCGGAATGTCTCGGCTCTGGCGGAAGTGCAGCCTCCAGACGTTCTTCCCGGCGACATCGATGCCAACCTCGGCGCTCCCTGGATACCGGAACAGGATATTCAGACGTTCGCCTCTGAGCTGTTCAGTGTCGACCGTTCTGCTGTTCCCATCGCCCATCTGCAGAAAGATGCGGTCTGGTCGCTGGATGCCGGATACGCCGCCCTGCAATCAGTGGCAGCCACCATTGATTACGGGACACCCCGCGCCAACGGAACGTGGCTCTTGGAACTCGCTCTGAACATGAAATCCCCCACGGTTTACGACACGCTTGACCAAGGGGAACGGGTCGTCAACCAGAATGAAACGCTCGCTGCCCGTGAAAAACAGAAACTCATCAAAGAAAAGTTCCGGCAGTGGGTGTTTACCGATCCCGACCGGACCGAACGGCTCGTCCGGATCTATAACGATCTCTACAACAACCTGCGGCCTCGCGTGTTTGATGGTTCCCATCTCGATTACCCCGGGATGAACGACACGGTCCAGCTGCGGCCGCACCAGAACGCCGCCGTCTGGCGGGGGATGTCCAGCGGAAACACGCTATTGGCGCACTGCGTCGGAGCGGGCAAGACGTTCACGATGGCCGCGACCGGCATCAAGATGAAACAGGCCGGTCTGATCAAGAAGCCGATGTTCGTGGTCCCCAATCACCTGCTGGAACAGTTTTCGAGAGAGTTCCTGCAGCTGTACCCGAATGCCAAGCTGCTGATCGCCGCCAAAGAGGATCTCACTCGCGACAAACGCAAGTTCCTCACCGCCCGGATCGCTTCAGGCGAATGGGACGGGATCATCGTCACGCATTCCAGCTTCGAGCGGATCGGAATGTCGCGGTCTTATCAGGAACAGTTCCTGCGGGAACAGATCGCCGAGTATGACACCCTGCTCTGTGAACATGCTGCCGAGAAAGGGAACCGCCGCAACCTGATCAAGACGATTGAAAAGCAAAAGGCGTCCCGCGAGGAGAAACTGAAAAACCTGCTGGCCGAGGAGAAGAAGGATGATGGGTTGGTGTTCGACGAACTGGGAGTGGATCACCTGTTCATTGATGAAGCTCATTACTTCAAGAACCTCGAAACCCCAACCAAGATGGACCGGGTGGCAGGGATTCAGACGGGCGGGAGCGAACGGGCGTTTGATGTCTACATGAAAGCCCGCTATCTCGATCAGATCCATGCGGGACACGGTGTGACGTTTGCCACGGGAACCCCGATCAGCAACACGATGATGGAACTGTACACACTCCAGCGGTTCCTTGATCCTGCTGGGTTACGAAGTAGGGGGATCGAACACTTCGACGCCTGGGCGGCGACGTTCGGGGAAGTGGTGGACTCGATGGAGATCACTCCCGATGGTTCCGGCCTGCGGCCCCGGTCGCGGTTTGCCAAGTTCACCAACCTGCCGGAACTCCAGCAGATGTTCCGGGCGTTCGCCGATGTGCAGACAGCGGAGATGCTGAATCTGCCACGCCCCACGCTGAAAGGCGACAAACCCGAAGTCATCGCCTGTCCGATGTCGGACGAACAGCATGACATTCAGCAGGAGCTGGTGAAACGCTACGAACGGATACGGAATGAAAAGATCGATCCCCGGGAAGACAATGCCCTCGCCATCACGACCGACGGCCGCAAACTAGCGACCGATGCCCGAATGCTCGATCCGGTCGCGGACGACTTCCCGGAATCGAAGATCAATCGGTTGGTCGAAACGGTGACCGAGATCTTCAATCGTTCTGCGTCTCTTCGCGGCACACAGATGATCTTTGCTGACATGGGAGTGAACCCAACAGCGTGGGGATATTCGCCGTATTCGGAGATCATCTGCAAGTTGACGGAATCCGGTATTCCGCGTGAGCAGATCGCGTCCATCGGCGATGCGGAGAGCGATGCGAAGAAACAGGCTCTGTTCAAGAAGGTCCGGGAAGGAGCGGTGCGGGTTCTGCTGGGCAGTACCCAGAAAATGGGGACCGGCACCAACGTCCAGAAACGGCTCATCGCCCTGCACCACCTCGACGCCCCCTGGAAACCAGCCGAAGTGGAACAACGGGATGGCCGCATCCTGCGGCAAGGGAATGAAAACAAGGAAGTCTCGATCTTCCGGTATGTCACTGAGGGAAGCTTCGACGCCTATATGTGGCAGGCTCTGGAGACCAAAGCCCGGTTCATCAATCAGGTGATGACCGGCGATAACGCCATCCGCACAGCGGAAGATATCGGTGGTCAGGAACTCTCATACGCCGAAGTGAAAGCGATTGCCTCCGGCAACCCGGCTGTGCTCACACTGGCGGAAGCAGAAGCTGAACTGCAACGACTCCACTTACTCAAGAAGAGCCACATGGATGAGCAGTTCCTCGCCAGACGGAACGTCCGTGATCTGCCGGACCTGATCGCCCGCTATGTCGACCGGCTGGAGAAACTGACGGCGGACAGTTCCCGCATGGCCCACCACGACGGCGAACCGATCACGATCAGCGAGAGCGCAGTTCCAAGAGGCGAACTGATCCCGGCGCTGACAAACAAGCTGGAATCTCTCCCCACGCTGATCGGGCACACCACCAAAATTCCGTTCGGAACGTATCACGGGCTGGAGTTCGGCCTCATCCTCGATCCCGAGTTCTCACTCGAGATCTACCTGCAGGGCCAGCTCACCCGCAAAACCCGGCTCTCCAAAGACCATCAGGGACCACGGGCCATCCTGAACGCGGTCGAACGTCTCGCCAGCGGTTACGAAAAGGAAGGCGACCAGTTACGACAAGATCTGTCGATTGCCCAGTCCCAGCTCCGCGACTACCAGTCTCGTCTCGGCAAACCGTTCACCCTGGAAAGTTATCTGTCTGAACTGACATCACTTCGCGATCAGCTGAAAATCAGCCTCTCAGTGACCAGTCATGCAGCGAATGATAACGACGGCCCGTCAACCGCCGACCTCGCCCAGCAGATCAACACCCTGAAAGCCTCGTTCCAGACCGAAGCCGTCCCCGACCGCCCTCGCCAAGGTCAAATCGCCGCCGAGGAACCCATCACGAGCAGAATCCGCAACCGGGAGCCGACACAGCCAATCCCGATTATGGATGACGCATTCGACTCCACGGCGAAAGCGTTTGATCCATTCACGACGGACGCTTATTCCATCCCCCGATCCTCCGACCTGAGCTACTCGGTCCCTTACGCCTGATGTCGATCATTTAGCGATTGATACCATTCAGAAGCCGCGAGAATGCCACTGAATGGAAGTATTTTTCAGGCGTCTTTGGTACAAATGGAATTGTTGCAGCACATTCCAGGTGGTGACATGAGCCGTAAGCGAGTACTTGTGCAATGGATTGGTCATTCGGACCTTCGTGCCCTCGCCGCGCAGTCTCCTGCTCCACGTCAGAAAAATATTCTCTCGAAAGTCGGGGGCACCTTGCCACCACCTGGAGATGAAGGCCCAACGAAAACGCTGCTTTGTACGCAGCAGTTTTCCGAAGTCCGGCTTCTCAGCAATTATCCAGATCACTTCAACGATTGGTTCGCTGCATGGGTTGGTGGAAATCCGACAGTTGTCTCGACCCCATTGGAGAAACCGACTGACTACGCATCAATTTTCCAAATCGCAAACAGCCAACTGGAGTCACTGCGGTCGTCCAAAGACGGAGTGCATTGCGAACTCTGTCTGCATCTCAGCCCGGGAACCCCGGCAATGGCAGCAGTCTGGTTGCTGCTTGGGAAGACGCGGTTTCCAGCAACGTTTTATGAGACATTTGCAGGCAAATCCTGGGTCACGGACGTCCCATTCGATCTGATCGACGTCATCCCGGAAGTGTTACGAAATCCTGATCTCTATCTTCAGCATCTCGCTGCGCAATCCCCCGGAGAAATTGAAGGCTTTGGCGACATCGTGGGAGATAGCAGGGCGATCCGCGAAGCAGTCGGAAGGGCCAAACGCGCTGCCATAAGAAGCATTTCGATCCTTTTGCTAGGGGAGAGTGGAACCGGCAAAGAGATGTTCGCTCAGGCAATTCACAAAGCGGGCTCCCGTCGTGAGAAGCCGTTCAAGGCGATCAACTGCGCCGCCCTTTCCAAAACGTTGCTTGAGTCAGAACTCTTCGGGCACTGCAAGGGAGCATTCACTGGAGCAGATAAGGAACGAAAGGGCGCATTCGAGGCGGTAGACAGCGGCACTCTCTTTTTGGATGAGATCGGCGAATGCGATCTGGAGACTCAGGCCAAACTCCTCCGAGTCCTTCAACCGATCGCGGGCGAGGGACCGGCCATTCGGAAAGTCTGCCGGCTCGGTGAAGACAAAGATCGGACGGTCAACGTCCGAATCATCGCCGCAACCAATCGCGACCTGCACAATGCCATTTCCAACGGGACGTTTCGTGAGGACCTCTATTACCGATTGGCTGCCGTCACCATCACGCTGCCTCCTCTCCGTGACCGAAGGAACGACATTCCCCGAATTGCCGAGCACCTTCTCGGGTTGCTGAATCGGCAGTTTGAGCTGGATGAGCGGCAGTACCGGCACAAATCCCTTTCTCCCTCCGCCATTTCTTTTGTGAAAGAACATTCGTGGCCGGGCAATGTCAGACAGCTCCTCAACGCGCTGACTCAGGCTGCAGTACTGACCGATGGCGACAAAGTCGGTCGCCGGGAATTGGCGGCTGCCCTTGGAGAAATGCCCGATGTAAACGGTTCGTCAGAGCGGGGTCTGGACAAGCCGCTCGGCGATGGATTCGAGTTGGAAGAGCATCTAAATTCTCTTCGCAAAAGGTATTTGCAGCGAGCCATGGAAGAAGCGAGAGGGGTCAAGGCACAGGCAGCACGACTACTCGGCATGAAAAATTACCAAACTCTCGATGCCCAGCTGAGACGGCTGGACGTACAGGGCGAGTGGGGAGCAAACCGGTGAAAATCGTTGTCCAGTCAGCCGCTTGGCACAGTCGTTGCCTTTGCGGCTCGACATGTTTGTGGAATCTGACCAACTCATGAAGTCAATCAACTTCGAGTTCCTACGACCGAAATGGCCGGAACTCGCGGGCCTGGGAGGGTTCGCCGAGGCGTACGCCCACTCCGATCCGCTCGGGGCCATCGGAAAGCTGCGATCTTTCTGTGAGCAGGTCGTTGATAGAGTGCATCATGATCTGAGATTACCCCGACCTCCACGGGCCAATCTCATGGACCTGCTGGAGAATCAGCCATTCCGGGATGTCGTCCCCAATGTGGTCCAATCAAAGCTGCACGCTCTTCGAATCGAGGGCAACAAGGCGGTTCACGGCAGCCGAGGGGACACCACTTCCGCGCTGCGGCTTTTAGAGGACGCCTTCAATGTCAGTCGATGGCTCTATCTCACCTATGCCAAGGGAAGCATCGACAACTGTCCCAGTTTTGCCAATCCTCCGGAGGGAGGGGTGGAGGGTCTCGAACGGAGGCGTGAAAAACGGGCCATACTGGAGCGGATCGCCGCCCAAGAATCGCAAATGCAGAAGCTGCTCAGCGATTTGGAAGATGAGCGAAATCGGGCGCAGCAGGCGGAGCTTTCTAAAACAGAGCTTGAGCAGCAAGTTGCCATTGCCGCGAGTTCTGGCGAGAAATCGCTCGCCGAATTGGAGCAAGTCGATCCGTTAGCCTTCAGTGAAGCGGAAACCCGCCGCTATCTGATCGATTTGATGCTGACGGAAGCCGGATGGCAGGTCGGTCCCAATGAGGAGGATTCTGACCAGGTCCAGAAAGAGGTTCGAGTTCCATTCCAGCCAACCGATTCAGGCGAGGGCTTCATTGACTACGTACTTCTGGACGACAATGGCAAACCACTCGCGATCATCGAAGCGAAAAAGACGGCTAAGAATGCCGAAGATGGCCGTACGCAGGCGCAGCTCTATGCCAACGGTCTGCAGCAGCAGCTCAATCTCTCCTCTGCAGAGCGGCCAGTCCTGTTTTGCACGAACGGGTACGATGTCTGGATCTGGAATGATGCCGAGAAGGAGCCGCCGAGAAGGATTTACGGGCTCTATTCGCGAGACAGTCTGCAGTACCTTCATCGCCAAAGGTCGCAGAAGAAATCACTCGATAATGTGGCCGGAAACCCTGAAATCGCCGGCCGCATGTATCAGCTGGAAGCTGTCAGGGCCGTCGTCGAACGGTTTGCGGAAAAGAAACGGAAGGCCCTGATTGTCCAGGCGACCGGAACCGGCAAAACACGGGTCGCCATTTCGTTGTCCGATGCCCTGATCCGGGCCGGCTGGGCCAAGCGGATTCTGTTTCTCTGTGATCGCCGGGAACTCCGCAAACAGGCCCACAACGCCTTCAAGGAATTCCTGCCTTCCGAACCGCGAACGTACATTACTGCCGCGACCTCCAACGACCGGAATCAACGCATCTATCTGGCGACTTATCCAGCCATGATGAAGTGCTTCGAAGCCTTCGACATCGGTTTTTTCGATCTCATCATCGCCGACGAGTCCCATCGGAGCCTGTTCCGCCGTTACAAGGTGATCTTTGATTATTTCGACTGCTACCAGGTTGGCCTGACCGCTACGCCGGTCAACGAGCAGACGCTCGGACCGTACTATCGGAACACATTCAAGATGTTCCAATGCGACGACCTGAACCCTACGTTCAATTACGACTACGCCGAGGCGGTCGACAAGGGATTCCTCGTTCCGTTTCGAGTCGACACTCACACCACGCAATTCCTGCGGAAAGGCATAAAGTATGCAGAACTCTCTGAGGATCAACGGGCACAACTGGAGGACGACGGAGAAGATCCCAGCCTGTTCGACTATGACCCCAAGGAAGTTGACAAAGCCATCTTCAACAAGGACACCTGCCGGAAGATTCTGCGAAACCTGATGGAGAACGGCATTCGAGTCGCGGACGGCAGTCGACTCGGCAAAACGATCATCTTCGCCCGCAGCCACGACCACGCAGTGCTGCTCCAGAATCTTTTCGACGAGATGTACCCTCAATACGGCGGAAACTTCTGCCGGGTGATTGACACCTATGACTCCCGAGCAGAAGAATTGATCGACGATTTCAAGGGGGAAGGGAACAATCCGGATCTGACCATCGCGGTCTCCGTTGACATGCTCGACACGGGCATCGACGTCCCCGAGATCGTCAATCTGGTTTTTGCAAAACCTGTCTTCTCCTACGTTAAGTTCTGGCAGATGATCGGACGCGGAACCCGTCTCTGCCCGAACTTGTTTGGGCCAGGAAAGGATAAAACTGAATTCCAGATCTTCGATCATTGGGGCAACTTTGAACGCTTCGACGAAGGTTACGAGAAGGCCGAACAGGCGCGCTCAAAGTCTCTGGTCGAAACGGTCTTCGAGGCCCGACTGAATCTGGCTCAAACGGCACTCCAGATTCAGAGCGGCGATGCCTTCGATCTGGCCATCTCTCTGATCGGTAAAGACATCGCATCTCTGCCCGAGAAAAGCATCCCAGTCAAAGAGAAGTGGAAGCAGATCAACAGCATTCGGAAAGCTGAGACCCTCCAACAGTTTGACGCTGCTACCCAGGCCACGCTCCGTCAAGACATCGCTCCGCTGATGGAGTGGGTCAATATCACCGGCCACGAGGAAGCCCATCGGTTCGACCGTCTCATCGCCCGGATGCAGGTCGAATTGCTGCGAAAATCTAGCCGGTTCGAGGATCTCAAGGACGAACTGCTGAACCTTGTCAGCAGTCTGCGGATCAACCTCAGCCAGGTGAAGGTCAAGCTGCCGTTCATTGAAAAGCTGAAGGGAGCGGAGTTTTGGAAAGACGTCACAGTCAGCGATCTGGAAACGATCCGCACCGAACTTCGCGGCGTCATTCAATATCGGCGGATCGACAATCCCAATCCACTTCCTCCCAAAGTCATCGATGTCGCCGAAGACGAAGCCCTCATCGAGCGCAAACGCCATAAGGTCAAGCTCGATGGCCTGGACATGGTCGCCTATCGCAACCGTGTCCTGAAAGTGCTGCTCGATATCTTCGACAGCAACGCCACATTGCAGAAAATCAAGGCCGGTCAGCCCGTTGACCAGAACGACCTCGAAGCCCTGTGCTCGCTCGTCCTCACCCAGGAACCGGGCCTCGATCTGCACGATCTGACCGATTACTACCCGCAGGCCAAAAGCCTCGATCACGCCATCCGCAGCGTCATCGGAATGGATGCCCAGACCGTCCAGCAGCGTTTCACCCAGTTTGTCCAGGCCCATCCCAATCTGGCATCGCATCAGATCAGGTTTCTGGACCTGCTGCAGAATCACATCAGCAAATATGGCTCGATCGAGATCGATCGTCTCTACGAGCCGCCATTCACCAACGTACATCATGAAGGACTGGAAGGGGTCTTCACCAACGGCCTCGCCACCGAACTCCTCCAGATCCTTGAATCATTTCAGCCGCCCAGCGAAGGCTGAGCAAATCTCCGTTACTCGCGAACGCCAACCGCGTTCCTTTCGTCAGCCATCGCACCGTACGACCACTGAGGACACCTGATCAGGATGATTACCGGCACCTTGAAAGCTCAAGTCAACAAACTGTGGGAAGAGTTCTGGACCGGAGGGATCACCAATCCCCTGACGGTCATCGAACAGATCTCCTTCCTCGCATTCTCGCGCCTGCTCGATATGCGAGAGAGTCGCGAAGAGCGCAAATGGAAACACACAAAAGAGGGACGGGCAGGCAAGCCGTTCCCCGGCAAGCTGTTTCCTCCCGAAGAAAAGGGCCAGAAACTCCGCTGGTCGCACTATCGGCACATCGGCAAGGGGGATGAACTGCTCGCCCACATTCGCGACAAGGTCTTCCCTCACATGAAATCGTTGGGAAAAGACGCCAACGGCGAAGCGACCACGTTCGGCAAATACATGGCCGACGCTCAGCTGATGATTCAAAAGCCCAGCCTGATGATCTCCGCCGTCGAAATGATCGACAAGCTCCCCCTGGCCGATGCCGACACCAAGGGAGATCTCTACGAATTCCTCCTCGGCAAGCTGACCACCGCTGGCATCAACGGCCAGTTCCGCACCCCCCGGCACATCATCAAGATGATGGTCGAACTCGTACAGCCCGAACCGGACTGGACCATCGCCGACCCCGCCTGCGGAACCGGCGGGTTTCTCGTCGCTGTCCGCGAATACCTTCGCCGCACATACACGTCCCCGGAAGGGAAAGTCGTCGAGACCAATGCCGACGGTGAGCAGGAAGTCACCTACAGCGAGGATCTGCTCGAACCGTATCGCAAGCATGTCGACAAAGACATGTTTTTCGGTTTCGACTTCGATGTCACCATGCTCCGCATCGCAGCGATGAACCTCATGCTGCACGATGTCGATCAGCCAAACATCAGCTATCAGGACACCCTCAGCAACTCCTTTAGCGACGCACACCCCAAGCTGGCCGCCGACGCCTATGATCTGGTGCTGGCCAATCCGCCGTTCAAGGGGAGCCTGGACGAGGCAGATGTCCATTCCTCGCTCACCGGCAAGGTGAAAACCAAGAAGACCGAACTGCTGTTCCTGGTCCTCATGCTGCGGATGCTCAAGCTGGGGGGCCGCTGCGCGGTGATCGTTCCTGACGGCGTGCTCTTCGGCTCCTCGAAAGCCCACAAAGCCCTGCGGCAACTGCTGGTGGATGATCATCAGTTGGAAGCCGTTGTCAAACTCCCGGCAGGGGTCTTTCGACCATACGCGGGTGTTTCCACTGCAATTCTGCTCTTCACCAAGGGGGGCAAGACGACAGACGTCTGGTTCTATAACGTGGAGACCGACGGGTTCACGCTGGACGACAAACGGGACAAGATCGGCAGCGAGACTGACTTTCAGGACGTGGACGACGTGCCGCAGCAATGGGCCAAATGGAACGGCGGGAAAGGAAAGAAACATTTCTCCGACCGCACCGGCAAAGCGTTCTTCGTCCCGAAGAAAGAGATCGCTGAGAACGACTACGACCTGTCGCTGAACCGGTACAAGGAGATCGTCCACGAGGAAGTGAAATACGACTCGCCGAAAGTGATCCTGAAACGGCTCAAGAAGCTGGAAGCCGAGATCGCGAACGACCTGGAGGAACTGGAGGCGATGCTCGGATGAAGAACTCGCTTACTTCCAACACTTGGGCACCGGCACCTTTGTCGGAACTTGTTGCCGATACTCGATCAGGATTTGCAAGCGGAGATCGCGATGATGCTGGAATCATTCAGATCCGGATGAACAACGTCGACACATCGGGGGCGCTCAACCTCACTCAGGCAACTCGGGTTCCTGCATCCCGAAAACAGATCGAGGAGTTTAGTCTTCGACCCGGAGACGTTTTATTCAACAATACAAATAGCACGGATTTAGTAGGAAAGACGGCCGTTTTCCTCGGACACCGCGAACCCGTGGTTTTTAGCAACCACTTCACGAGAGTGCGCGTCAAATCCGACATCCTCGAACCACGGTATTTGGGCCGATGGCTGACGTATCAACAGCAGCGCAAGGTCTTTACAGGACTATGTACTCGATGGGTCAATCAGAGTGCCGTGCGAACCGACAAGTTGCTCGGGCTCAAGATCCCCCTGCCGCCGCTGGCTGAGCAGAAGCGGATCGCCGACATCCTCGACAAGGCCGACGCCATCCGCCGCAAACGGCAGGAGGCTGTTCGAATGGCGAAAGAGGCGTTACTTACGTCCACCTTCCGTGCTGGACTGGGCGATCCCCATACAAATCCTCATCGTTGGCCGATCGAAAAGCTGGGGAATGTGATCACTTTTGTAGGTGGCTCACAGCCCCCCAAAAGCACTTTCGTTAACGCTCCGCGTCCTGGGTATGTGCGACTGATCCAGATTCGCGACTTCAAGACTGACAAGTATCCGACCTACATTCCAGCAGAACTGGCAAAGCGCCCCTTCAAAAGCGACGATGTCATGATCGCGCGATACGGACCGCCAGTATTCCAGATACTGAGAGGTCTAGAGGGCAGCTACAATGTCGCCCTAATGAAGGCCGAGCCAACCAAGCGAACAACCAAGGATTTCATCTTCCATTTGCTTCAAATACCAGAGATTCACGACGTAGTCGTTGCCCATTCGGAACGCACTGCGGGCCAGAGTGGTACGAACCTGGATCTGTTGAAGAACTTAGAAGTCCCCATACCGCCCATCGAATCCCAACTTCGTCTCAACGACGAAATGCGATTAATCGAAGGCTACATTGCATCAACACAGACTCATCAAGATGATGCCGACGGCCTCTTTTATTCTCTTGTCCAACGTGCCTTTCGCGGAAATCTCTGACTTCAGGAGCGGGCATGATCGAAATCTCTCTGACGCGGTTCATCGACTTCACGATAAAAAGCGGGTCGCCGAAGTTCACGTCCCTGCGAGAAACGAAGAAGCAATCTGCTGACGGCTACGATCCCGTCACGGACTACTACAAGCAGATTCGCGATGCGATCGTGGCGCACCACCGCAATGGGAAGTCATTTTCGACCATCGAGACCATTGCGGCGAACGTCTCGAACAAGTCAAAGCGAGATAACTATCCGGAGATTGCCCAAGGGTATAAGAAATTCCTTGGGAGAAAGCAGGTCACGTGGTTCAAACCTCCCCAAGCCGACTGGACTGCTCACGGGGTGTCTGTGTCGGTCAATCCTGAACTCGGCTTGGAATTCAACGGGGCCAGGAATGTCATCAAGCTCTATTTCAAAGGCCCGGAACCCAAAAAGCTTGAAGTTCGGGGGATCTTGTCGCTGATGGATGCGAACCTTCAAAACTCCACACGCACGCTCACGATGGGACTACTGGACGTCCGACGGGGAAAGCTCATCACCGACGAACCACCCGATGGGAATCTCCTCGCCCTGATGCAAGGGGAAGCAGCATCCATCGCCGCCATGTGGCCGTCGCTGTGAAGAAAAGTCGAGGTGGAATCGGAATGACGTGGGCACATGAGTACAGCGACCACAACTGATGAAATTGAATCGGTTTCGCTTCGGCTGCGAACCCCCGAATCGACGGCGGACGCAGCTGCGGTTGCATCGATGTTGCACGCCCTCGTCGTACTCATTGAGGAAACGAACGAGAGAATCGGCGACCAGCGAGAAATTGCAATACGGGTTCGGCCCTTCGAAGAGGGCAGCCTTGAGATTCCGTTTGATCTGATTGTGTACGGAGGCCTGGGGCTTTTAGCGCTCAATGATGTGGCATCAAGAATACTCAAGACGATCCAGCAAGCCGTTGATCTGAAGAAGTCGTTGCAGGGGAAGCCGCCGGAGACATTGTCAACGGAATCGCCGTCCCAAAGCCCAACAATAGTGAACTCAGGCGACAATGTTGTCATCAATATCGTTCAGAACCCGCAGGTGACTGCAGCTTTGCATCAAGCATTCGTTGACATCGAAAAGGACAAAGCCATCGACGGCGTCCAGCTTGTGAACAATGCAACGCAGGAAGAAATCGTCAACATTTCCCGACAGGAGTTCCCATACTTCAAGTACCCAGACATTGGTGAAGATGAGGAACTACCTGATGAACGGATTCGTGGGGAACATACGACGCTCGTCGTCCACTCTCCCGTTTTGGCGGGCAAAGCAAAGTGGAAATTCCTATACGAAGGTAAGACGATTTCCGCGTCGATGGCCGACGAAGCATTCCGTGAGCGTGTGCGGGGACGCGCCGAGCAATTCGGGGCCGGGGACCGTTTACAGGTGCTATTGGAGATTGGCGAAAAGTACGACGAGTCAACGTCGGCTTACCGCCGTACTGGGCAGTATGTCGTCAGGCAGGTTCTGAAGCATTCACCCCCTCCTCCGAAACGTCAGCAAAAAGAACTTTTCGAGGAATAGCGAGGCGTACTCCGTTCTTTTTCACATCCGACGAGAGTGGTGGAATGATGTCATTCCTTGGAACGTTCAAGCAAATTAGGTCTCCTCCAAAAGTAGACAACTGCGAAAAGGAAGATGATGGCTGATCCAATCGTGATCGAACTCCAACGGCTCGCCAGCGACGGCAAGTGCCCTGTGGACGAACTGCTCCGCAAGGCACTGATTGTAGCAACGAAACTTGCCATTGAAGACTTCAGCCAATGGATCAACAGCGAATTACACGGCTACACCGCCGGAAGCGAGGTTCCCGAATATCGACGTGCCCAGGCATCGCTGCATGTATTCAATAACGTTCAACGACGGCTGATTCCTTACTACCTTCCGGAAGATCTGGACGAAGAACTTACTCGGGTTCCCATGATGCAACCACTCGCCGATTTGGTGGCATTGGCGGCAAGTGAATCGTCAACATTTCAGGTACAGATGCCGCCAGGCGTCCGCAACTTGTTATTGGAGGGACAGGGGCAATTTCCAATGGAGCCCGTGATGCAGATGTCACGAATTTATGTGGTCAGGGCTCTCGATGCTGTCCGTAACACCATTCTTGAATGGTCTCTTCGGCTGGAGAAACAGGGGATTCTTGGTGAGGGGATGAGATTCACGTCTGAAGAGAAGGCCATCGCGATGACGAGCCAGAACATCCATATCAACAGCTTTCAGGGAATTCTGGGCGATGTCGCCGGCAGTACGGTCACCCAAAACTTGAACATGTCCATCAAGGCAGGGGACTTCAACAGTCTCAAGCAGCGATTGACTGAAGCGGGAATCACGGCTGAAGACCTCGAATCTTTGAAGGAAGCCCTCAATGCAGACCCGAAACCGACTTCCCCTTCCGGCTTCGGCCCGAAAGTCAGTGCCTGGATCGGAACCATGATGACCAAGGCTGCCAGCGGAGCCTGGGACGTGACGGTCGCCACCGCTGGAAATCTGATCCCCGCCGCCATCACCGCCTACTACGGCCTCGGCGGATAGTAACCTTAAATGTGCAAGATGCAGAGGATATCAAGCCATGAATAACATGACCGTGAAAGACTATCAGGAGTTGGTTGACCTCCTCGACGGCCGCATTGATGAGCTGACGAAGCCAATTCCAAGCCGCCAGATTCTTCGGTTCGCGGAAGCCATTCAGTCCGCCGATCGGGGGGACCACGAATCTGCGGGAACCTACAGCGAAGAAGACTACAGCAACCTATTGAACGCTCAAATCATCGTCAATGAACTGCTCCCTCCGATTCTGGAGGTGATCCGCGCTCGTTCGATCGACCCAGAAGAAGGTTGGCGGTTCGAGTCTGTGACGGCAGGAGATGGGGATCATGGGAAATGTGCCATCTGTCGCAGGCCGTACCAGCACATTGAACACACCGTCAAAGTTCACTGTCTCGATATGCACGCGAACGCGTTTCACGGCGTCTGTCGTCGCTGTATCCGGGAATATGCTCCGTTGGAATTCGTCGAGCAGGACGGCGTTGGGGAATGGCTCAAGCAAAACCGCTACGTCTGCGAGTCAGTCGAGAAGGATCAGAAGCGAGAGGGACAACGGGTCGATCTGATCGACGCCATTCGCGAACATGCCGAGTCGACGCACTATTTTAGCGACATCGTCAGGAAGGCTCCTGACTGGTCCAAAGGCGCGTTCGGTGAATGGCGGTAATTTCGCGTCCAAAGGAGAGCATGCCAGGCCATTTTCCGGTTGACGCGATATGAAGCCAAACATCTCCGAGTTCAGCTATGGCTTCGCGATCACCCACGAACTGCTCCACTGTCTGCCGGGAATCGTGGCTGCGCCGGTGTTCCCCTCTCTCTATCAGGAGGGGCAAGCGGGGTTCGGATATGACGTGATGATCCAGGCAGGGGGAATCCCGCTGTTCATTCAGTTCAAGCTGAGTGATTACATGAAGCGGTCGACCGCGGCTGAGTCTCGCGCCGGCCTGCTGACCTGCCCATTCTACCGGATGCACTTGCGGCCGAAACGCCTGTCGCAGCAACACAGCGAACTGCTGAAACGCGACCAGGCCGGGGATCTCGTCTTCTACGCGGCCCCTCTGTTTCATGAGCCCGTAGAATTCAATGAAGCATACCGGACAGAGACCACGGTCGACCGCTCAGTCTGGATTCCGCCGACCGCCATCGGCGATCTTCCGGATGACGATGACCATCACGTCGCTTTCCGGAACGCCGGCCCGGCCTACCTGTGCTCGACCCCCGTCCTGATTCAACAGCCGATCACTGCTGCCGCGATGGTGAAACGGGTTATGTCCGCACTCCCGGACCGGCAGATCGCTGCCCAGCAGACGCTGGAACGCATCAAAACACTTCTTGAGGAGATCTTGGAAGGTGACGCTAAGTCTCAACGAGGCTTGATTCCCGAAGATGAGGAATCACAGGTCTATTGGCGACGCAGGAACCTGCACCCGCTGGATCGCCTCGCCCTCTACTCCAGGCAGGTCCTGGATACCCAGTTGTACCTCGTTCGACGTCGTGAAGCGTAACGCGAGGCAGAATGTGGCATTACACAAATACCATTGTCCTCAAACAACTGTCGATGTGGCTTTCACGCCGTGAGATGGTAACTGGCCCATCGGTGGCCTGAGAAAACACTGCATTTCTGAAATCTTTGATCCCGCGTCAGGACTGGCACGTTCAATGCAAATTGGAAGGGAATATCATCGACCACCACTTGTTTGACGCCATGCGGGCGGAGTCATGCACGATTATTCCATGCGGGGGCACCCGCGCGAGAGAATCATTTTCTATCTGGCAATCGGAGCATCGACGCTCCTCCCGGTCATCACCGCGATCAGCGGATGGATTGGGATTGGCCTGGCGGTCACGAGCTTCACGCTCTTCAGTGTCTTGTTTCTCGTTTTTGATCGTTACCTGTGGAAGTTGTCGCTGATCCGACGACTTCTCGGACTTCCTGATTTGAACGGAAAGTGGCATTGCCAAGGTGAACGGTTTGATTCGGACGGGAACCCCGCACAGACATGGACCGGGACCGTCACGATTAAGCAGACTTGGTCTCGCTTGTCAGTTGCGATTTGCACAGACACTTCTCGCTCCACAAGCGGACCAGCGAGCATCACGGCAGACGATGGCCACGGCATCCGGCTGCTCTACAACTATCAAAATGAACCCAGGCCGGGGCAACCGGTCCTGTCTCCGCATCACGGGACGTGCGAGCTGATCTTTGATGAGGCATGCACATCTGCCACGGGAATGTATTTCAACGATCACAACAGGCGCAGCTTCGGCCAGATGAAGCTCACTCGTATCACGGTGCCGACCAAGGAGCAGACAGAGAAATGCAAGGACCACACTACATGACCGGAACTCGTTTGCAACGGCTCCGTGAGCGACGCATCGACCCGCATGAGCCGACTGAGAAGTACGCGCGGGCCAATGAAGTTTACGAACGGATGTCCGAATCGAGTAGCGCCATCAAGTATGCGATTGGTGCGATGCAGCCGATTGATCCGACATACACGGACAACACTTTCCGCGAAGGTGATCGCGTCCGCAATCAGCTTGAGAAGTACCTCGGCGGACAGGGGATTATTTGTGAGTATGACTATCAGGGCTCCGTAACCAATGACACGCACATCAAGGCGAAAAGCGACATCGACCTATTGACACTTCATTGTGCCTTCGTGTCGCTGGAGCCCCCACAGAGGCCATCGTATCCATATCAGGGAGATCCGGTCGAGGACCTCGTCATTTTGCGTCGAGCGAGCACCCGCGTGCTCATTGAAAACTTCCCAGAAGCGACGGTGGACAGCAGTGGTTCAAAATCCGTCTCCATCGAGGGAGGCTCGCTCAGACGGAAGATCGATGTGGTGGCTTCGAATTGGCACGACACCAATGAATATGCGAGGTCTGGCCTGAAGCGGGATCGGGGAATTCACATTTTGGACGCCCACAAGCGGGTCCGTCTGGCCAATCTCCCATTCCTCCACAACGACCGCCTTCACAACAAAGACCAGCAGACTCTCGGCGGCCTCCGTAAAGCGATTCGGCTGCTCAAATCGTTGAAGTACGATTCTGATGCTGGTGTCGATTTGTCGAGCTATGACATCGCCGCGATCGTGTACTCGATGAACAACTCCCAGCTCACCGTCATGCACGGCATGGAACTACTCCTGCTGGAACGCTGCAAGCGTCATCTTGACCACCTGGCGGCAACTCAATGGATTCGCGACTCGCTGGACGTGCCCAATGGAACGCGGAAGATCTTCTGTTCCGAAGGAGCAACGCTTGCTGGACTATATCAATTGCAACGCGAAGTGGATCAACTTAAGCACGACATCGAGAATGACTTGTCGCGATCGTTCAGGAGGCTGGAGGCTGCCAGAATCGAGTATGCATAGATGTAAAAGAGGATCAACAACTTGTCACGCTGATCGGAAGACAACCTGAAAGGCTCGAAAATGCACCCCAACGATCTTCAACCCGGCGACGTTCTGCTCTACAGCAGCCAGACCCTCATCGGAAAGCTCATTCGGAAGTTGGATGGGACCGACGTCACCCATGCCGGAATCTATCTGGACAATGGCATGGTCGGGGAGGCCCTGATGGTGGGACAGCCCGGCGTGCATGCCAATCCCGTCGCGACCTCGTTTCAGGGGACCAACTGGATTGACGTCCGAAGGCTCTCAGGCCGGAATCTGAGCAGCCAACCGGTAATGAACGTTGCACAGCGCTACATTGCCGATGGAAACCGGTACGCCTATGCCGAGATCCTGCTGGTGGCAGCGATCTGCCTGACGAGAAAATTGAACCTGCAGGATTCTCTCCTAGGGAAAATTGCGTTCAAGGCGATGAACAAAGCGAATTCCTTCATTGCTCAGCTGACCGCCAGTGGAAAACAGCCGATGATCTGCTCGGAATTCGTCTTTCGCTGTTATGACGAAGCGGATGATGTCGACGACGATCCGTACAGTCTGGAGATCGGCTCGCAGGTCAGTTCAACCATGCGGAGACGATCCAACCGACGGCTGCGCCGCAGAGGGTTTTCGGCGCCGTCGGGAGACGATCTCCCGAATGTGCATCCGGATAGCCTCTTGGGAAAGTTGATGCGACAGCCTCAGAAGCTGGAACGGGCGACCATGGCAGCGGCTCCGGGAGTTCCGCCAGCTGACCAGGTCTCAGATGCCGAGCTTGCAGCACTGATTGAAGCCTATGTCGATGCTCCCAGGGCGGGCCGCGCCATGGCAGCTGCGGCAACGCCCGATGTCTCGCCAAACGATCTCGAACAAGCTGCCGCGGACTACGCCGCTTCGCTGCTGGCCAGCGACCAAATTCGCTACGGAGCCCCGATGGCAGGACCATTGGCAGCACAAGTGGGAGCAGCAATCGCAGATTTCGTCACGCCCGGTGATTTGCTAAAGTCGCCGAGTTTGCGGACGATAGGGCGTATCAGCTAGCCAATGGAACATGTGGCAATCTCACAGTTGAAGGAACTTCTCTCCACTTCATCCGGCATTCGAAGGCGGGCAACATGTCGACCCAGGAACTGACGGTGCTGTCGGTCCGGCAGCCGTGGGCTTCACTTTTGCTGACCGGTGAAGACTGGTGCGAGAATCGGAGTTGGGACACGAGGTATCGTGGACCGCTTTGGATTCATGCATCAGGAAAAGTCGACGCTGAAGAGTGCCGATTCTTCGGGATCGACAAGAAAAGCCTGACGACCTCATCCATCCTTGGCTGCGTCGAGCTTGTGGATGTCTTTCACATCGACGAACTGGCAAAGCGGCTCAAGCCACTCGTATCAAAGTACGAATTGAATGATGCCGTTGGTCCACATTTCGTGGTCGGGGATTTTTGCTGGATCGTCGCGAATCCCAGAGTGCTGGCGAGCCCAATTCCCTGTGGTGGCAAGCTGAACCTCTGGAAGACGACCGTCGAAGAACATCTCGTCCAAGAGATGGTCTCCTCACAGCCTCTGATCAAGCCCGAGTTCTATCCCGAATCAGCCACCATTGAAGACGCACAAATCATGGTAGACGGGAAGGGAGAAGAGATTTCGTTCATTATTAAAGATTGGATCAGTATCTACTTTCCAGACCGAGACGAAACGCTGGAGGCAGCGTTTCCGGATGAGGATGCTTATCTCACCGGCCTTCCGCATTTCCGAGCTGCCTGTGAGAAGGCATGGGAACTCTTTCCGGATGATTTCCTGCCAGACGTGCAGGAGTCTCTCCTCAGGACTGGTGCCAACAACGACTCCTGATCCAAGGCTTCAGGAATCGGCCCGAAAAATGGAGTTGAAATCTCAAGCGTAAGAATCACGACACTCAATATGTCAACGACATCAATGCCTGTTGATGACAAGTCGTTAGTCGATGCTCTTGAGCAAAACGAGTTTGACATTGTCGGACTCGTGGATGCCTGCGCTGACGAGAGCTGTGTTCAGCGATGTCTTCGCGAGATCTATTTCCAGATACTGCGACATCACACAGAGCCGTATTTACCCGATAAAGTGCTCCTGGCTCAAGTGCTTGTCGGGATGGTGAGTGTCGCTAGACAAGACTATGCAGCGGAGGGGCACCAGGAATATTGGCCGTTCTTGTTTAGCCGGATCCGAGAAGCGGTATTTGCCGATCCGGAGAAGTTCTGGGGTCAAGTGCTCGCTGGTCCGCAGTCTCAATCCCTGCTCGGGCGTTGGTTTCGTGAGGCTCTAGAATCATTCGGCTACAGCGTTCCAAGCGAAGGGCAGGCATATGTTGGACCGATTGTCTTTCACGCAGGAATGCCGAGTGCCTCGCTTCCGAGAGCGATGGCCGTCATCGGAATGGCCTGCGACCAATTCGGTCCCCAGGCAGTTACGCTGCCTTCTGATATTCGCTCACAGTTGGTGATCAACCATTTCCTTCATCGCAACGTTGAACGTCTGCTGTCCAGCAACCTGCAGGGAGCAACCCAGCTGTGGGGCTGCCTCGCTCGGGTTGTGCTGGCATGGAAGACTTTGGGGGATTGCAACGACGAGCTTCAGCAGCTGCCGCTTGCCTTGGACCCGGATGAAGTTCGTGCTGCGTTGCCGTCGGAATCAGAGACGCCGAGGGTAGCGCGAGCGGCGCTTCCTCAATTGCGATACGATCCTGAGACCGGCGAGATTCGGTTGACGTTCCCCAGCGATACCTCGACCAATTGGAAAGTCACGTCGGACCGACGTCCCATTGAACTTTTTTGGTCTCGCACGCATCTAGGACAGACCGCTGAATTCAACGGGCCGTTCCCTGAAAAGATCTCGGTTGATCCAACCACTCCCGCTGGTGGAACGGGGCGAGTGTTTACCCCCTACCCATCGGAGTGGCCGGGCTACTGGTTCCACGCGCATAACGGAAACCTCGAAGACGGTCTGGCCATTGATGCCAGTGGAATTGGCTCGGGACGATGGTACGTGGTTTTCGAAGGGACTCCCTCGAAGTGTTCAGTTCCCTTTGTCGCTCAGATCCAGTTGAAATGGAGCTGGTTTAAGGGCAATCAAAACTGGACTGCTTGGGAAGTAGAAGTCCCTCCTCGATCAGCCTCGCAGACGCATCTGGAATGGTTCGTCGGCGACAATTGCTTCCGCGTTCCCCTCGCACGACGTCCCGGCCCCCGAGTTGAGTTCGTCGATTCTTCAATCGCGCAGGCGGCAACACCAGATGGAAATCAGCTCGGCGTTTACGCGGCTGCTCCGACGGTGATCCTCCGGCGAGAGTTGCCAATTTCGCTGCAACTTCTCAAAGAATCGACTGATTCAGTTGCGGTGATAGTGCGAGTTGACCTGAAGCCTGAAACCGCTACTCGGCTGCCTGTTGAACAGGCTGGAATCTATCAGCTTCGTGAGTCGCGAGGCGTTGGTCGAACTCTTCTACGATTTGCGATTGTCCCTGGGTTGAAGATCCAGGGGCCAGTCACCGACTCCAAAAACCTCAGTGCTTCCGTCGTAATCTCCGCTGCGGACGACGCTGGCCAGATCTGCGACGATAGAGAAGCAGAGCTGACCAAAGATGGACGACATTGGATCATGCGATCCACAACAGTTGAGCCAATGCTCAAAGTAAGGTGGTGCTGGTCCACGGAAAGCATTTCGCCACTGACATTTCGCTGGCCCTTAGAAGCACTGCGCTGGCGAATCACTCACGCTGGCGACGAGTATTCGGGATGGACTCGTGAGCCGCTCTTCATCAGCCCGAAGACGGTCGCAGAGCGTGACGCACAGCTTGAAATTCAGACTCCCGCTGGCTCAGATTTGGAAATCAACAGAGAGGCATACACTGGCAGGGTTCAGACGGGTCCTTCTGGCAACACCTGCGTCTTGAGTCTGCTGTCGTACGGCGAAACGGTCGAACTGGAAAGCGAAGGCCAGCGGTATGCGGCTGTTTTTCAGAGCGAGCGTCCATTGATCGATTCCTTGCAGGGTGACTCGGACGCGGAATCACTGATTGTCACGTGGCAGTCCACCACTAAACAAGGTGGTATGGTGGTGGTCGCGTGGAACCCCTGCGATGTACTGTCATCTCCAAAGGCTTTCTCGCTCTCCGCACCGGAACTGGAATTCCGTGAGTGGTTGGCGGACTGCGATGACCTGCCGGGTACAGAGTGGACTTCCATCTCGCTCGCTCGATCTGCCGGTGGATTCTTCCAAAAAGTCCTCCACTTGGCAGCACGGCGGTCGGAGACACTGGAGCCGGCTTCTCTATTGCTGAGTCGTTCAACTGGAGAGGTCAGACTCAGCGTCGGCCGACCGGCTACGTGGCCGGAGTTTCTTCATCACATCTCGTTGATGCGCCTGAATCGCAGCGCATTTGAATGTGAAGGCATTGCCACATTGCTATCAGACGTGGTCTCTAGCAATGAATTCGAATTGGCGAGTGCGATTCGCCTCTTGGCCGACTTGGATAGAACGCTCGCAGAGCCATCCACGAATGATCGGGATCGCAACTGGGCACAGGCGATTCATCGTGCCGTGTTGACGCTCGTCCGTCGCGTCTCCAGAGACACCCCTGGTCTTGCCCTATCGGGGGATAATGCTCCCGAGATCTTCGTTTCGCTTCTGAGGTTGGGGATTCCCGTCGGACGCTTCTACCCGATTCGTTGGATTGCTACCGGCCAGCTGCCTGCCAACACCTTTGCATATCCACTGACCTACATTCGTGATCTGTGGTTGCTTGGCACGGGACGCAGGCTACTCGAACATCAGTTGAAACAATGCGGTGAGAGTCTGCCGCAACAGTTCGATGAGATGCAATCCGAAGCTGCAAGTCGAGTCTTGGAATATCACGAGAAACTCGACTTGCCGTCGATTTCCGCGTTTTTGCCACTGAGTCGCCGAACTGCAATGACCGCCAGCACTGACCTAGGACACCATCACAGTTTTGCCCTCCCACCTCTCCCGAACTCCTTGGAAACGCCGGATGAGCTTTGTGAGGTGCTGGGATTTGATGACAAGGCTCTGGACTGTCAAGCGACCTGCGACGACCAGTTCTTTGACACGCATTCACGCGGCAGTCAGGCGAATGGCGGTCGCGGACGAGGTCGCTCGACGTCACCTCCGTCTGGCTATTCGCTCTACTGGAGTGTTGACGAGAACCGATGGGCTATCGAGACCCTGAATCGGTCATCTCCAACGTGCTGCTTTACCAACACGCAGCCGCTAGTCGTTGAACCAATCCCTGCAAGGGAACTCGCCAACACAACCATCCTTGAATCACTAGCCACTTGGACGCACAAGGAAATCCTTACTCCAGAGCTGATAGCCGCATTCAACTTCCTCGACCGTTACAAGGATGTTCTTGTTGCCGATCCGACGAGCGGTCCTTTGCATGCAGAGATCTTCAAGCCAGGGGAATCGGAGGTCAAGGAGCTTTTTGGCCGCACGGTTCAGGTTGAAACTCGCGCTGGTCTTCCACCACTCGCACTGATTGCATGGCAACTTGCGTGGATAGACCGCATCTCAGCCTGGGAAGGCGAGAATGCTGGATTTGAACAGCCTGATGAAATTTCGGCGATCCAACGCGAATTCCTAAGTGCATTGGCGGTTGCCATCGCTCAGTGGCCGAAGTTGATGCAAAGGACAGTTGCACTCGCAGAACTCGTGTACTGGACGCTTTATCGCGGGGGACTCGGAGCTGCTGCACGATTCCGGAGTGATCACACTGAAAGTCAGATGTCCATATTGGAGACACTTCCCCAAGCCCACATTGGAACGATTCCTTCACCGGCTTCAATCATCAGGCCGACAGGAGATAGCGCAAGTGAAGTATCTGGAATTATTGTGGGCTACGACGCTGGCATCGGTATCGTTCTCCTGCATCACCGCAGTTCTCCTTCACTCGAAGCCACACTCCACGACTACGTGACCCAAGGCGATGCCGAGCAGCACTGGTTTGCAAGCTTCAGGTGGCCTTCCATATCCGAAGGCTCTCGCGAGCGGCTGCAGAGAATGCAGGCTCAGAAGGCAAATAATGGAGGTCACCACGAGCACTGTCACATGGCTGAGGTAATCTGCGGTATGCGTGTCACTTGCAAACTGCAAAAGAAGCCAAGGTGGGAGGCCGTTGAGATGGCCGTGGATTTCGGCACCAGAAAGGCTCACCTCCCAAAATACCGACGCCGCCGGCCCAATTTGATAGAAGACACATGAACCCAATTGACGTCGCCAATCGCCTCAAAAATCAGTACATCTCCTATTTGACCACCACGTTCGGTCTGAATGCAGGAATCGCTCAGCTATCTGAAAGATTCTCGGCATTACTTTCTGAACCGGGCCAGCTTCTGGCAGGTCCGTTTTTGGAAGCGACTGCACCCTATTTGCCAGGGGAACGAACATTGGGCCGTCTGGTCGAAGACGGTGTTCTTATTCCGCCGTTTGCAAAGCTCTTCTCGTCACCAGAGACGGGAGGAACGTCTCAAGCCACGACGGCTTCAACTGGATTTGGGTTGCGAGCATCGGTCGGACCTTCAAGGACGTCCCAGCGTGTAGCTCCTCGTCGCCGAGAGCGATTTCCGCGTGATCGCACACTGTATCGTCATCAGGAGCAGGCGATTGAACGGCTTTGTCGTGAGGCTAGTCGTTTCGATCTTGACCGCCACACAGTGGTGGCAAGCGGTACCGGCAGCGGTAAGACGGAATGTTTCCTCATTCCGTCTATCGACTGGATTCTGAGGCATCCAACACGAACTGGCAATGGAGATGTTGTCGGACGTGGAATTCGAGTCTTGCTCGTCTACCCAATGAATGCGCTGGTCAATGACCAGATTCGACGACTCACGCAACTTGTCGGTTACTGGCCGAGTCGAGGCGACCAGCCGATCCCAATCACGTTCGCACGCTATACAAGCGAAACGGCGAATACGCGGAAAGATGGGATGGACAGAGAGCCAAATGCACCCGCCAATCAACTTCTTGCCCGAGACGAGATCATCGCCAATCCGCCGGATCTGCTGATTACGAACTTTGCCATGCTTGAGCAGGCGCTGCTTCGGCCTCAGGAATCCCCGTTCTTTGACGACGTCGACGAATTCGCATGGCGGTTTTTGATTCTCGATGAGGCTCACAGTTACCGAGGAGCGCAAGGGATCGAGTTGGCGCGGCTGATGCAACGGGTTCGTGCTGCGGTGCGTCGTGGAAAACAGAAGCGAGGTGTCTCCGTTCATGATCCAGTCTGTATCGCAACAAGCGCAACACTTGCTGGTGAGAAAATGTCCTTTGACGAACGGCGAAAGAAGACCGCCGAATTCGCCGCAGCCTTGTTTGGGTTGGATTTTGATGAATCCGGAGTAATCTTCGCCGAACGTCTCGATCCCGCGTCAGATGCAGACCGCTGGGAATTTGATGCGGCTGATGCGGAGCAGAAGAGTGACAGTGCTTGGGCATCGATCCCGCCAGAAGCCCTGTCAGATCTCGATCGAACGGCTGATGACGAATTCTGGTCTGTGTTCAAGGGCATTGCGCCGGCACACATTTGGAATGAGGCCAAAACTCACGCGAAAGAGGATCGTCGGGCATTTCTCTATCACCTCTTGCGAAGGCACCCTCGGTTTCACTGGCTTTGGGAACGGGTGAAGGAAACACCCCAGCAGTTTGAGCGACTGGCATTGGAATGGTCCTCGGATCAGATTGAGGAATACTCATCTCACCTTGAACGGCTTGTATCGTCGTGCAACTCTGCCCGACGGTGCCCCGGTGAGCAGGCACTTCTGCCGTGCCGTTATCACCTGTTTGCAAGTGCGTTGGAGGGCTTTTTTGTCGACTTGGCTGGTGATGCGGAGCTTCCCGATCCGAAAATTCCATGGCAAGTTCCAGAACTCAGGGTGAGAAGCCTCGCAGTCACACGCAAGAAGCCGCCGGATCGTGTTGCGTTTGAGGTTTCACACTGTCGAAGCTGCAAATATCCATTCCTTTCAGTTGATCTGAACCCCCAAGCACAAGGACTCGACCAGCCACCGGTATGGAGCCGACCTGTTCAATTTTTGGCTTTTGCTCCCGACTCTGCGGATGGCTCCCATCTGGATGCGATCCGGGTTGATCTGCGAAACGGACAACTCGAAGGAGGCACATCGCCCGGAACTCCAATCTGGCGCACCCTGTATCGCGTCGGAGGAAGTTCCGATCACACGGATGTCCAGAAATGTCCCCATTGTGGTAGCGACCACCGCCATGGGCGGGTCACTGGTCGCTTTCAGACTGGTCAAGATGCGCCAGTCAGCGTACTCACTGAGTCCTTGTATGCTCTGCTTCCTGCTTTGACCTCACTTCAGCGAGATGAACTGCAGGCTGATTTTGCCCATAGATTCGGCGTCAACTCTGATCCGTTCACCGGAGGCGGCAGAAAACTGCTGGTCTTCAGTGACAGCCGTCAGAACGCAGCCTTCATGGCTTCGTACCTGCAGGATCACTCGCGAGAGGACTTGATTCGCCAAGTCTCATTTGATGCCCTGCGGGAACATGACCAGGCATTGTCTCTGAGCGACTGGGCAAATGGGGCCATCAAGCAGATCGAGCAGCGCGGATTGCAAGTCCCGTTCCTTCAGGACCGTGACCTTGCAGAGCTAAAGGATAGCCCGTACCAAGAATCGTACTTGTCAAGCGTCAGCGACAAGAAGAATGCCATTCTGAACTACGTCCTTCGTGAAATCTCGGGAACACAGCCATTGGTTCTGGAGGCACTTGGACTGCTTCAAGTTGAGTGGCCAGATGGAATTCGCGCCCTTTTTGAAGAACGGCAGGACGAACCACTGAATCTCGATTTTTCGTGGCCCGGACCACAGCTAACGCTGGGCCACTTGCGCGACCTCGTCGATCGCGTTATCCGGCTCATGAGACGACAGTATCTGATGACTGTCCCGTCGGGCGTCGAACGACCGGGATTTGCCTCCAAACAGCACTACTTGGTGAAAGAAAAACCAAGCGGTAGTGACGACATTTTGCATGGAATGTGGAACGCAGGCGGACAGGATACGATTTACGTCGACATGCTTCGACGCTGGGGAAAGAAACGAGGAGGAGCGGATGTCAGCGATACAGCCATTCGTCAATTCTTGACCTTCCTATTTGATGGACTTGTTCACGATTTTGGCGATCTGCTGGAATCGTCGCAACAGAGTGGTGTGCCCGCCATTGCCGTCCGACATGATGGATTGCGAGTCAGACGTCCTTCGCGACTGTGGCAATGCGCTGCGTGCGGAGCCTTCACGACGTCATTCCTGGACGGTGTTTGTGCTGAGCCACACTGCCAAGGTGAGATCGGAACAGTCGACCACTCAGATTTCCCTGAGAACGATTTTTCCAAGAACATGTTTACTGCGAGGTTCGTGAATGGGTCTCGCGTTGAACTTCGATGTGAAGAGCACACCGCCCAGCTTGCCTCAGAACTTGGCCAGCAGACTCAGGAAGCGTTTCAGTGTAGTCAGGTCAATGTCCTCTCCTGCTCCACGACGTTTGAGATGGGAATCGACATTGGTTCGCTTCAATCAGTTGTGCTTCGCAATGTTCCTCCAAGTACCGTGAATTACCTGCAACGCGCGGGGCGGGCTGGCCGCCGTGCTGACGCAGTGGCGTTTGTTTTGACGTACTGCCAAAGACGGCCGCATGACCAAACGTACTTCAAGAAACCTCAGAACATGATTGCTGGTGATGTCGATCCTCCCCGTATTGATTTGACAAACAAGAAAATCCTGCAGCGGCACTGCTTTGCAGAGATCTTGGCGGAATTCTGGGCTTGGCTTAGCCAACAAGTCGTTGGCGGCGAGAGAGAACGGTTCCGCATGTCAGGTACGGTGGGTGCGTACTTCGAAGATCGGCTTGATGGAACGAACTGCACCCCCGCCGATCACCTACGCAACTGGCTGATGGACAAAAGAAATCGTGAGATCTGCACTTCACGGCTTTCAAGCGCCTTTCCCGAACTTCGGGCGGCAGACGTCCAAAATGTCCTCGATTTGATTGCCGACCCTAATCCACAGGGCGACAACCCATTGGCGAAGGCATGCGATGATGCGGTTCATCTCGTAAATAGTTTTCGATCTGGAGAGGAACGGCATGAGAATCGAGCCTCACACCTTGCTGACGAGGCGATGGCAGCTCGGCAAGATGGAAAACAAGAACTGGAAAACACGCTCAAGGGTGAAAGAGAGTTGGAACTGAACCTAGCAAAGTCCTTCCGCAAACTCCTGAGACAGCAGCGTGATGAATTCCTGATTTCCTTCCTGATGAGTCGTGGAGCACTGCCAAGCTTCGCCTTCCCCGTGAATGTCGTGAAACTGCATGTCCTCCGAGAGGAATTCAATCCGAACCGATCAGCGAGAGACCCGTCACGATTGAAGTTCGAGCGCGACGGCAAGATCGGACTGGGCGAATACGCGCCCGGTGCGGAGGTCGTTGCGGGTAAGAGGATCTACCGTTCAGTCGGACTGCGAAAATTTCCTGCCCTAGAATTCGATCCTACAAACTGGTTCCGCTGGTGCAATCACTGCAACGCTCTTGAGGCATGGCCCCAAGGGACCGAAAAACCTGACGACGTGAAGCCGGAATGTACAACGTGCGGCCAGCCCTTGACCTCCGGCAACGATCGGCCGCTTCAATGGGTAGCACCTCGATGGGGATTTGTCACCGATGTGAAAGAAAAAGGTAAAGAGCCACGTGGGCAGCGGCCCGCGCGAATTCAGGCGACTCGGGCCTTTTTCCTTCGTTACTGGGGAAATTCAGAGAGTTCAGACAGCCATTCAACTGAAAATAGTGAGTCGTTTCCCACGAACGACAGCCCGACTCGCGTCGAAGGCAATTACCTCAGCGGACGAAGTCTTCTCGTGCTGAATCTCGGAGACTTTACCACCGACCGTCATGGCATCCCGCGACGGAAAGGATTCACACTGTGCGGTAAGTGTGGGCGAGTGCACTTTGACAAGAAGGATACGCCGCGTCGACACCGACCTCCTTATCACGATCGCGGCCAATCATGTCAGGGGCCGATCGAGATTGGCGGAAATTCTCAGGGACAAGCAGTTGCATTGGGCCATCGGTATGAAACCGATGTTGTGTGGCTTGAGTTTCACGGAACTGGGCATTCCCGAATCGATACGGGGTTCTGGCTAAGTCTGGCTTACGCCCTGACGAATGCTGCTTGCCGCGAGTTGAACATTGAGCGCTCGGATCTGGAAGCCACCACCGTACCACTTGAGGATCAGGCAGATCGTCATGCGGTCGTGATTTACGATGCAGTGCCGGGAGGTGCCGGTCACTGCCGTCGCATCCTTCATTCACTTCCAAAAGTGATTCGCCGGGCGCAGGAGTTGCTCGCTGGTTGCGATTGTGACCCAGACAGTACGGGCTGTTATGGATGTCTCTGCGATTACCAGAATCAGTTCGCGCATGACGAGCTATCACGCGGGGCACCACTCAAGTACCTGGGGGTGCTAGTTGATGCATTGGACTCTGGACATCCAAGTCCGTGGCGAGATATCAGTGCTTCACCGGGACGCGAAATGGTCGATTCTTTGATGTCAGCCGCAGCAACTGTATCTCTGGTTGTGGATGAGATTATGCCCGGCCCAATCCGAGGTCTGAATCGCGATTGGTTCGACGTCCTGAAGCAGCTTGCAAGTCGACCTTGTGGTGCCGACAAAGTCACGCTCATCCTGGGGAAAGTTCCAGCTGCAGGGTCTGCGGCATCGATGACCTTGGCCTATCATCGAGTTGCTGAGTTGAAGGCTCTCGGTGTAAATGTTTTGTCGTGTGAGCGGGGTGCCAGAGAGGTCGCCACGTTGTCTGTCTTTAACAGCGATGAAACCCTCAATACCGTCTGGAAATGGCCGTGGGATTGTCCTCTTGGTCCGGAAGTAGACGGCGTATGCAGAAATCGCCTGGGTAGAGAACATGAGGCCAATGAAGCAGTCGACGCCGCACCTTCAGCAAAGTCGTTAACACTTCCCGTTTTACGCGAGTTCAATGAGTTCACGCTTGAACCGGGCAAGCATCACAACTTCTTTTCACCGCTACTTCTTGGAAATCTGCTGAAGCACTTCATCGGCGGTGCTGTCATCATTGACCCTCACATCGTTCACGGTCCACAGCAAATTGCGGTACTCGAAGAGTTTCTCAAGGTACTTAAAGTTACGGATGACGCAGAAGTCATCGTGAAAGCTGGACGCGTTCGCGGAGACGAACGGAGAGCCAATTTCGCGAGCTGGCCAGAGCAGGATGCTGCAGCAAAGGCCATATCAGCGAAATTTGCATCCCATCGTCTCAAAGTCACGTTTCCCAATGACGGCTATTTCGTCGATCATGATCGAGTAATCTACTTGAATACGAAGAAGCCTAACGGGAATCAATTCTACAAGATCATCCTCGGACAAGGGTTATTCGGGTTCCATCCCACATGTCGACGGCGGTCGCACGGGGTATGGTTCGAGGTCGAAAAAAAGGACTGGGAAACGGCCAAAGGGTCTCTCAGTCCGAGTTCCACGCGAGAGTTCACTTCCACATAATTTCGACGCACCGATGTCCGATCCGGTAGCGACCAGTCCCTGCCCGTCAAAGATTTTCCAGAACAAACATTATCACTTCGGCGTTACGAAAAATGGTACCCTCTATTCCCAATCGCGAAAACCGAGTAATTCCAACGGTTCGGAAGGAAGGAGTTTTCGCCAATGGACACCAAGAAACATCACACGCATTTATCACTGGAGGAACGGCGGCAGATTTACCTGCTGCTGGGCCGGAAGACGCCGGTCTGCGAGATCGCTGCATTGCTGGGTCGTCATCATTCGACGGTCTATCGTGAGATTCAGCGGAACGGGTTTTGGGACGAAGAAGACCACAAGAACAACGGCTATTACCCCCTCAATGCGCAGGAGTATTACCGCCGGCGTCGGCAGAGCCTGCGGCTGTTTGAACGCTATCCCGCGTTGAAGGAATTCGTGGTCGAGAAGCTGAAAGCGTATTGGTCGCCGGACCAGATTGCGGGCTATCTGAAGCGGCTTGGTCTGGCGAGCTTTTACGCCTGCATGGAGACGATTTATCGCTTCGTCTACAGCGCTGAGGGCCATGAACTTGGGCTGTACCGGTATCTGTTCAAGGGCCGCCACCGGCGGCGCAGGAAATTCGGCCGCGTGCCGCGTGACACCCGGATACCGGAGCATCACGGCATTGCCTTCCGGCCGGAAATCGTCAGCAGCCGCGAGACGTTCGGGCATTGGGAGACAGACCTGTTGATCTTCAACCGCGAGCACGGCAAGGCCAATCTGACCTCGATGAGTGAACGCAAGAGCCGGTATACGATCTTGCTTAAGAACGAGGACAGACGCCCTTTTCCGGTCATGAGCAGGATCAGGGACCGGTTGGCCAGGCTGCCGGACGATCTCTCGCAAACGATGACGTTCGACTGGGGATTCGAGTTCATGCGCTATCCCCTGCTTCGCCAGGATCTGGGCATGGAGAGCTACTTCTGCGATCCGCAGGCGCCGTGGCAGAAAGGCACGGTCGAGAGCAACAACAACCGGATCAGGCGGTTTTTCTCGCGCGAGATCAATCTGCAGGCGGTCAATGACGCAGACCTCTACGCGGTCTGCGTCATCATGAACAGCACGCCCAGGCGGTGCCTGGACTATCGGACACCGCAGGAGGTGCTGGATGCCCATTTACAGACAGCGGCATGAGCGCTATGGTCAGACATCAAATCTTCGCGATTGGGTTAGAGATTCCAAAGGCGAAGTCAGCTAAACGATTAGAATCAAATCACCTCTTTCAGGTTTCGAGGCTGTCGTCCCAAGGATTGATAAGCAACACCCCTGTCGCCTCGAAATCAGCGACGTTGCGGGTCATCAGGTGCAGGCCATGCCGGAGTGCGGTGGCAGCAATCAGACCATCGACCGAGGGAACCGTCTTTCCTTTCCGCTCCGCCTTGGCGGTGATCTCGCCCCAGATGATGGCCGTCTCGGCGTCGACCGGCAGGATGCGGTCCCGGGCGGTGAGGACGAGCTGATCAAACCAGGCTGTCAGCGAACGCTTCTTCGCACCTGCTTTGAGCTTGTCGATCCCCTTCCGAAGTTCGCCCAGGGTCAGCACGCTTAGGAAAACATCTTCATCAGCCAGGGCTTCAAAGCGTTTGCGGACAATGGGGTTGCCCTGCCGTCGCTGAACTTCCGAGAGAACGCAGGTGTCGACCAGAGTTCTCACAGGTCCAACTCCCTGCCTGTGGACTGATCGCGTTTCAGGTCGACACTTTCAAGGCTGGGGCCCTTGAGGATCAATTCTTTCAGGCTGGGACGGTCCCCAGTCAGCCGCCGGTACTCATCGCCGTCCAGGACCACGTACTGACGGTTGCGGCGGGTGATGATCTGGGCTTCCAGCTCTGCCCGATTGAGCACTTCGCTCAATTTGCTCTTCGCGTCAGCGATGCTCCATTCAGAAAGTGACATGCCGTTCTCCTTGACCAGTTAGACTAGTCCTATTCTCTCATGGTTCCCGAAGGAAGTCAAGAAATCAGTATTCGCTCGGCAACATCAACACCCAGTGCCGGTCGTCGTTCTGCGCCCAGAGGTCGATTTCATCGAGCGGGAAATCCGTAAACGGGATGGCCTGCTGGATGAATTCCGGTTCGCCACTGTCCGGAATGGCCGTCAGCAATGCGGAATGGTCCGGCTTGACCGCCAGTTTCCAGAAGTGCATCAGACCGATCCGCTGATCCTTTCGGGCCGCCTTCTGGAATTCGTCACTGGCGAGATGAGAAGCAATGGCATCAATCAACCAGTACGCACCGCCATGCTCAGCCAGATACTGGATTCCCTCGGTATAGATCATCGCTCGGTTGAAGCTGTGCCGGAACCATTGCGTCGATCCGGTGAACTGGGCGAGTTCAGTACGGAGCGAATTCATCCGGTCCTTCGGCATTCGCCGCTTCTCGATCGGTCGCTCTCAGTTCCTGTACTTTGCCGAACGCCTGCTGGGCGAGGAATGCCACGCGGAGCAGATCATCCGCCGGGATCTTGTTCGTGTCGTGATAGCCGCTCTCATCCTTGAACGTGCGGACCAGTTCTGCGTTGTACCACGACCCCCGCTCCCCTTGGTTCCGCCAGATGACGCATTTCAAATTCCCTTGGCGGATGGTTGCGGCTGGTCCGTGCTTGGTGGTTGTCTCAGGTTCACTCGCTTGGGATTGTGCGGATGTTCGTTTCGGCATGGTGAATCTCCTTGTCCCGAATCCCATGCCACGATTCCCGCTGGATTGTCAAGACGCCAGATCCGCCGCGATTCCCCCCCTCTTTTCCACCGCCCCGCCTGAATGTTGGAAAGGGACAGTGATCAGATCACCGGTTCCAGCTGCGGCAGTAGAGAAAACTGGCAGACTTCACGGTACGGTCGTATTCGGCCGGATTGTCCTGTTTCAGCCGGAGCAGCTGTTCGACCTTTTCGCAGGCGTTGATCATCAGGACTTTCATCTCGGCATCAGTAATCCGGCTCAAAGACGGATCATCCAGCAGCTCGGTATGTTTCCCTGCATGCAAGTCCTCCAGAGGGCCATTCCGGAACGCGAGGGCGACAAGGGCATTCGCTTCATCACGGATCGAGAACCCGTTGGGGAATTTCCCGGCAAAGACATCCTCGTGATCGGCCATGACATCACTCTCCTGAAAAGGGACACCGAGCATGCCCGAGCAGATGATGACCGTCAATCCTTATGCTGCCGTTCTCTCAAACCCCTGCACCAACCCGCCGACATACGACTTCACCCGAATCTGATCGAGTTTGACCGTTTCGACCGGTTCCGGTTCGCTTCGAACTGGCGGCAGATGATCCCGCACCATGCTCGACCGGGTCGTGTTGTAATACTCCGTGAACTCCGCCAGCAGATAGTCCAGATGCCGTTTGCCAAAGATAATGAACTTTCGCAAGCACTCGTTCTTCAGGGTGAAGATCGCGCGTTCACAGCGCCCGTTCAAATTCGGGCTGGCCTTCGGCAATTTGTTGGCTCTCACACCGTTCTGCTTGAGTTTTTCCACGAATTCCTTCGTGAACTTCGTGTCCTGATCGTGCATCACGATGCTGGGCTTTTCGTCCCGGCTCAGCGTTTGATCGAGGAACCGGCCGGTCTGCTCCGTCACCCAGGCGGAGTCCGGATGCTGTGTCGATTCCGAGACGATGATTTCCCGGGTGGTCATGCACAGCCACACCAAGACATACATCTCCTTGAACCCCCGAGTGGTCACGGTCTTCACGCTGAAGAAATCCACAGCCCAGAGTGTCTTCGCGTGCCGCTCGATGAAGTTGTCCCAACTGTCTGACGTCCGGTCAGGACCGGGGACAATCCCCTCTTCCTTCAGGATGTTGCGAACCGTCTGGCGGCTGATTTTCTTGATGCCGAGCTTTCGGAGCTCACCAATGATCCGTGTATAGCCAAACCCAGTCGCCTTGGCGATCTGGATCACCAGTTCACGCAGTTCTCTGGGCTTTCGTTGGCCACCTTTGGGGTTCTTCTTCCGCTCCGGTCCCCCCTCCTCCCGCAGCCATCGATAGAACGTGGAGGGGCTGACGATCGTCAGCAGCGATTCGATGGATCGTCCCAGTTGCTTTCCCAGTGCCAGCAGCCGTTCCCGTTCATGTGGTTTCGTATGCACCTGACCGGGCAAACGTGAACGCAGGATCTTGTTCTCTTCCTTCAGGAACTCGACATACCGGGCCAGTTCCCGGTCCGTCGCGGAGGCAATGAGGGCTAGCAAGGGGTGGAAAATCGCCGCCATTTCGGTATTGTTGCAATCTGTAATCTGGAACGGTGTTGCAGTTTGTTTGTACAGCGCCTTGTCCCTGAAAACAGCCACCTGAAGCCGCCATTCAGACGACATCTGAAAGGCCGCAATCCATGGCCGTTACAAGTGGAACTTTTGGCGCGGAGAGCGGCCGGGAAATGGTCATTCCGGCTTATGAAGCAGCGTCGTTCAGGCAGGTGACAACATGCGATTTGTCACAATTGTTGTCACTGAATCCTTGCTAAGCGGCGAAATCCATAGCAAAATATGGAAATTCTGGAAACGCCGAGATGCGTTTCATGGCGAGCGGAAACTCTTGTGAGATAAGCCATTTAGCGGAATTTGGGCACCCTACCTCGAACGACCTACGGAACCGAAGGGGTTGAAGCAGTTGTTGCCGTCGCTATCGCAGTAGGCCGTCGCACCAACTGGGCCTTCGACATCAAGCTTCAAAACCTGCTCGCCCGTGCTGGCCGGGTTCGCTGTCCCGATGCCGACCTGGCCTTCGGGTGTGATGATCATCTTGGTGCTATAAGTTTGCAGCGTAGAGCCGCTGACATCCGCATCCGAAGTCCGGAACACGATAGAACCTCCAAGCGCATTGCCGGTTGCTTTGCCGCCTGCCAGCGTGATGTTTCCGCCTCGTCTATTGCTGCCCGAGGCATTGGGGCCTCTTAACGTTCCGCCGCTGGATTGCGCATCTGAAGAGGATTCATTGCTCCCAATAACAACGCCGTGCACTCCCGAGCGAAGCTGGATTTTCTGGCCCCAGCCATCAACGACGAGGCCATAGCCATTGGTCGCAAGAATATTCATACTCGTGCCTGTGCCAGAGGTGATTGTCGGCGTGTAGCTACCGGGAACTGCAAATGCCGTTGCTGTAACAGTTCCGCTGACTTCCAGCCGAGATGCAGGAGTTTCCGCTCCGATCCCGACATTTCCCAAACTGGTATAAACAAATGTACTTGCACCCGCCAGCGCCGAGGAACTGTTGAACTGGATCGCCCCTTCCGGCCCCGCTGCCGCCGCGCCGCTGGCGGGGTTGAAGCAGTGATTCCCATCACTGTCGCAATACGCCGTCGCGCCGACCGAGCCTTCGACGTCGAGCTTGAGCGAGGAAGAGGGGCTTGTGGTCCCAATCCCGACTCGCGATTGCGACCCGGCGGAGGAAATCAGGAACACGTTTCCGTCCGTGTTCTGAAACGCCGTGAAATGTTTATTGCCCGGAACGCCGGAATAGGTCGGATCGATGTAAATCCCTTTGGCGTTCACATGCCTCGCATTTGTGAAATTCGGTGCAAGCCGCAAAAGCACCTGATGTTGCCCGATATCGTAACCTCCATTCGCTGTAAAAGCGGGTGAAATACTGACAAACGAACTGACCCCATGGAGATTAAAACCGTACGTAATCGAAGGTGAAACTTCCAACAGGCGGTAAGGAGTATTGTTGCCGCTGTTGTTGTCGATAAAAGTCGGCGATATTTTGGCATAAATATGACCTGGCGGATGCGACGTAAACGTTCTGGACGGATTGATATTGATCAATGTCCCTGAATAAGCATCGTCAATCTGGAGCGGAACAAACTGATTGGCGCCTGTGATTCCAGAAAACGTCGGAGCGATATGAATCCCTTTTCCTTTTAGATGGCGGTAATTGTTCAAGACCGGGGCCACCCGCAGAAAGGCATAACCGGGCTCAATATCCGTCGTGCCGCCGGTCGCCGTCATGACGGGAGAAAGGTTGACCGCAGCTGAGTTGTCCAAAGAACTGGAAGTCGTCCGTGACGGATCGATATTCAGCAGCGTCCCCGCCGTATTATCCACAATATGGAACCTGGCGTTGGGGGCATTCGTCCCGATCCCCACGAGGCCCGCGCTGGTGTATATGAAAGTTGAAGCCCCCGCCAGTGCCGAGCCGTTGTTGAACTGAATCGCTCTGTCGGGACCAGCGGCCAATGCAGAACCAGCAATCCACTTCCAGGTCACTCCGTCGCACATCTCAATGGTCTGCTGAGTGTCGTTCCACCGCAGCCCTCCTTTGCGATCGGCATCGCAATCCAGACCGGTCGTTTCTCCGACGATGACTTCACCGCCGACATGCAACGGAGCTTTCGGGGATTCCTGTTTCACTCCGAGATTGGCGTTGGCGTCGCTTTCATAGATCCGGCTCCAGACTCCGCTCTGGCAGGTCAGCAAAAACCCTTTGCCGCCGGTTTCGGTGCCTCCGGAACGACCAATGGCATTGTCCGGGGAGCAGGGATCTCCCGGCTGTTCCTGTGACCACGCTGGCAGGGTGAACGTAAGGGCCGCTGCCAGAACGAGCCATGTCCGCAGGCTGCGTCGTCGATTACTCATCGTGCAGCCCTGAAGAAGATGAGTGCTGTTCCAGGCGTGAGCGGGCCAGTTCCTCGCCCAGATCGATGCTCAGGCCACCGTACCGGACATTGTGGGCGATGGTGAGCCCGTCCGTGTCAATGAGGGCCACCGGCTGGCCGTTCACGATGAACCGAATGGTGCCTTTCTGCGCATCGACATCAATTCGTGTGGTCTCACTTGATCCCGCATCGAATGGTTGTTGTGCGGAGTGTCCGAGGGAAAACAGTCCCCACCCTAATATGATGCCTCCGATCAAAAACCCTGTCGAAATCAGTAATTGCCGTGTGGTTGCGGTGTTCGCCATGCTGAGCCTTCCCTGCCGGATCACCGGCGATTCGCTCCTCTCTGTCTGCCATAGAGTGAGCAGGCTGTCAACCGGCGTTGGTTCCTGAACGATGCTCGATCCGCAGAATTGCAGGGCTTGCGCCGTGGTGCGGAGAGCGGTAACGTGAATCATGGAGACTTTGCTGGAAATGGAGCGACAGAGGGATGTTGTCGCTGGAGAGCGTCGTTCAGGAACACTGAACGGACAGCACTGACGATGGCGTCCCGCAAACGCACATGGTGGGGTCATCCGACACTGTTTTCGCTGTTCGGAGCGGCAGCGGAACCTGAACCTGCTTCGAAGCGACCATCGACTGCCAGACAACCAACGCCCAAACCCTCACCGTCAACAACCTCCGAACCGGTCAGTCATTCCGGGAAGAACAAACAGCTGCGACTGGATTTCACCAGTAGTACGGCTGCCAACCAGAACGGGACGTTACCTCCAAAGCCACTGACCAACGGTACCCCACCGAAATCCCAACTCCCAATATCGAAACCACCGCAGCAGCAGAAACGGCTGTTCGACCTGTTCCTGAAACCGCTGATCACTCCGACGCCACACAAACCGGAAGAAGGGGCTTCATCGGGGAATGACACGACGGATTCCGATCAGGTAGCAGAATATTCTTCACCGTCCACCGACCGGAACCAGAAATCACCACCGCTCACAGCAGAGGCCACTCAACCCGGCCTCATCAACCTGCCGCATTCGCCGACCACTTTCACCGGTGAGAAAGGGAGTGCCCAGGAACTCATTGCCGCCATCCGGACACTCAAGACGATTGAAGCCGAACAGCGCCCGGCCACGGCTGAAGAACAGCAGATGCTTTCGAAATTCTCCGGGTTTGGAGCGTTGGCCCTGTCGATCTTCCCCAACCCGGCAACCGGTCAGTACAAGTCTTCCAGCTGGCAGGCACTGGGAGAAGAACTGCAATCGCTGCTCACGCCCGAAGAATACGACAGCGCCAAGCGAACCACGTTCAATGCGTTCTATACCTCGCCGGTGGTCATTCAGGCGATGCACCTCGCCCTCGCGCAGCTGGGCATACCGTTGAATGCGACCATTCTCGAACCGGGTTGCGGGATCGGAAGATTTCTGGCATACGGTCCATCGGGACAGCAGTTCATCGGAATTGAACTGGACTCGATCTCCGGCCGGATGGCGCGTGCACTCTACCCCCAGCACGACATCCGGATCGAGAGTTTTCGGGAGACAAAGCTGCCTGAAGGCCAGATTGACGCGGTGATTGGCAATGTCCCGTTCTCCGATCTCAAGCTCGATCACCACGGCCAAAAATTCTCGCTGCACGATTACTTCTTCGCCAAGTCCGTCGATGCCCTCAAACCCGGCGGCGTACTGGCACTGGTGACGTCGCACTACACGCTCGACAAGCAGAATGCCGCCATCCGGGAATATCTGGCGGAGCGGGCGGATTTCGTCGGTGCGATCCGCCTGCCGTCCGATGCGTTCCGACGGGATGGAACAGCAGTGGTGACCGATATCGTATTCCTCCGCAAACGCCCATTCGGTGAACCTGCCCACCACATTGATCCCGACTGGCTCGGCGTGGCTCCGTTGTCGATTGAAGGAGCGGGAGCGGAAGTCTCGATCAACAAATACTTCCACAATCACCCGGAAATGGTGCTCGGCAACTGGTCCCGCAAGAACAGGCTTTATGGCGACGGTTACAGCGTCGTCTGTAATGGGGACCTGCATATCCAGTTGCCCAAAGCGCTCAACCGTCTGCCATCGTTCGCTCCACTGGCTCCCACACCGCAATCGGCCCGACCACCACCGGCGTTCGTTCCCCCACCGCCACAGCGGCATATCGATGAAGGGAGTTTCTTCATCGGGGAGGACAAGGTTATCTACCAGTCGCAAAGGGGCGAGGGGGTGCCTGTTGTGTATGGCGGCACCAAGCTGCGTGCCGACGGCACACTGGTCGGCAGACGAATGGGAGCACTGATCACGCTGCGGGACCATGCCCGCCGCGTCCTCCAGTCCCAGAACGAAGACTGGCCGATCGAACATCGCGATGCGGCCCGGAAGGAACTCAATAAGGTGTACGACCGGTTCGTGATGGCCTACGGCCCGATCAACAAGACCACATTCAGCGAGACTTCCAATGGCACCTCCATCCGCAGGATGCCGAACCTCGTCAAGTTCCGGGAAGATCCCGATGCGATGCTGGTGATGTCGCTGGAAGAGTATGATGAGCCGACCGGCAAGGCGACGAAAGCCGCCATCCTGCAGCGGGATGTCGTGGGACGCACCCCACCGGTGACGCGGGTGCAGTCTGCGGAGGAGGGGCTCTTGGTCACCCTGAATCAGCGGGGGAAAGTCGATCTGCCGTTCATCTCCCAGCTCTACGCCAAACCGGAATCCTCCATCATCGAGGAACTGGGGGATCTGATCTTCCACGATCCGGAGCTGCAGGAGTGGCAGACCAGCGATGTTTATCTCTCCGGCAACGTCCGTGAGAAGCTCAAGATCGCTGAATCCGCCGGAATGGCCTACTTCCGCAACGTCTCGGCCCTGGCGGACGTTCAGCCGCCGGACGTCCTCCCCGGCGACATCGACGCCAACCTCGGCGCTCCCTGGATACCGGAACAGGACATTCAGACATTCGCTGCTGAACTGTTCAGCGTCGATCGTTCCTCTGTTCCCATTGCCCATCTGCAGAAAGACGCCGTCTGGTCGCTGGATGCCGGGTATGCGGCCCTGCAGTCGGTGGCAACCACCATTGATTACGGGACACCCCGCGCCAACGGAACGTGGCTGCTGGAACTGGCTTTGAACATGAAATCCCCGACTGTCTATGACACGCTCGATCAGGGGGAACGGGTCGTCAACCAGACCGAAACACTCGCTGCCCGCGAAAAACAGAAGTTGATCAAGGAGCAGTTCCGCAACTGGGTGTTTACCGATCCAGACCGGACCGAACGGCTCGTGCGGATTTACAACGATCTCTACAACAACCTGCGGCCGAGAGTGTTCGATGGTTCTCACCTCGATTATCCAGGCATGAATGACACGGTTCAGCTGCGGCCCCATCAGAACGCCGCTGTCTGGCGGGGGATGTCCAGCGGGAACACATTGCTCGCCCACTGCGTGGGAGCGGGGAAGACGTTCACGATGGCCGCGACCGGCATGAAAATGAAACAGGCATCTCTCATCAAGAAGCCGATGTTCGTGGTGCCGAACCACCTGCTGGAACAGTTTTCCCGGGAGTTTCTGCAGCTGTACCCGAATGCCAAGCTGCTGATCGCCGCCAAGGAAGATCTCACCCGGGACAGACGCAAGTTCCTGACGGCCCGGATTGCATCAGGGGAGTGGGACGGGATCATCGTCACGCACTCCAGCTTCGAACGGATCGGGATGTCCCGGAGCTATCAGGAACAGTTCCTGCGGGAACAGATCGCCGAATACGATACCCTGCTCTGTGAGCATGCGGCCGAAAAAGGCAACCGCCGGAACCTGATCAAGACGATCGAGAAGCAGAAAGCGTCCCGTGAGGAGAAACTGAAAAACCTGCTGGCGGAAGAGAAGAAGGATGATGGGTTGGTGTTCGATGAGCTGGGAGTGGATCACTTGTTCATCGATGAAGCCCACTATTTCAAGAACCTGGAAACCCCCACGAAGATGGACCGCGTGGCAGGCATCCAGACCGGCGGCAGCGAACGGGCGTTCGATGTCTACATGAAAGCCCGCTATCTGGATCAGCTGCATGCCGGTCACGGTGTCACGTTCGCCACCGGGACGCCGATCAGCAACACGATGATGGAACTTTATACCCTGCAAAGGTTCCTTGATCCGGCCGGATTACGGAGCCGGGGGATTGAGCACTTCGACGCCTGGGCCGCCACGTTCGGGGAAGTGGTCGACTCGATGGAGATCACTCCCGATGGTTCCGGGCTACGTCCAAGAAGTAGGTTTGCGAAGTTCACGAACCTGCCGGAACTGCAGCAGATGTTTCGGGCATTCGCCGATGTCCAGACCGCCGAGATGCTCAACCTTCCGAGGCCCACGCTCAAGGGAAATAAACCCGAGGTCATCGCCTGCCCGATGTCGGATGAGCAGTTCAGCATTCAGCAGGATCTTGTGAAACGCTACGAACGGATTCGGAATGAGAAGATCGATCCCCGGGAAGACAACGCTCTGGCGATCACCACCGACGGACGCAAACTGGCAACCGATGCCCGCATGCTCGATCCGGTGGCCGACGACTTCCCGGAATCGAAGATCAATCGGTTGGTGGAAACGGTGACGGAGATCTTCAACCGGTCCGCCAGCCATCGCGGCACACAGATGATCTTCGCCGACATGGGCGTGAACCCGACGGCGTGGGGTTATTCGCCGTACAGTGAGATCATCCGCAAGCTGACGGAATCCGGCATTCCGCGTGAACAGATTGCGTCGATCGGCGATGCGGAAAGTGATGCCAGGAAACAGGCCCTGTTCAAGAAGGTGCGGGAAGGAGCTATTCGTGTGCTGCTGGGCAGTACCCAGAAAATGGGAACCGGCACCAACGTCCAGAAACGGCTCATCGCCCTGCATCATCTGGATGCCCCCTGGAAACCGGCCGAAGTGGAACAACGGGACGGCCGCATCCTGCGACAGGGGAACGAGAACAAGGAAGTGTCGATCTTCCGGTATGTCACCGAAGGTTCGTTCGATGCCTATATGTGGCAGGCACTGGAAACCAAAGCCCGGTTCATCAATCAGGTGATGACCGGTGATAATGCCCTCCGCACTGCCGAAGACATCGGCGGTCAGGAACTCTCGTATGCCGAGGTGAAAGCGATTGCGTCCGGCAATCCCGCTGTGCTGACACTGGCGGAAGCGGACGCTGAACTGCAACGCCTGCATCTGCTGAAGAAGAGCCACATGGATGAACAGTTCCTCGCGAGAAGGAACGTCCGCGACTTACCAGACCTGATCGATCGTTATGCCGACCGGCTGGAGAAACTGACCACTGACCAATCCCGCATGACCCACCACGACGGAGACCCGGTCACGATCAACGGAAGAGCTGTTTCGAAAGACGACCTGATCCCCGCCATCGCTGACAAGCTGGAATCTCTGCCAGCACTGCTCAATCAACCGACCAAGATCCCGTTCGGAACGTACCACGGGCTGGAGTTCGGGCTGATCCTCGATCCCGAGTTCTCACCCGAAGTATATTTACAAGGCCAGCTCACCCGCAAATCCAGGCTCTCGAAAGACCATCAGGGACCACGGGCGTTGCTCAACGCTGTTGAACGGCTTGCCAGCGGTTACGGAAAAGAATGCGATCAGCTGCGCCAGGATCTCTCCATCGCCCAGTCCCAGCTCCGTGACTACCAGTCCCGACTGGGCAAACCGTTCACGCTGGAAGGCTATCTGTCTGATCTGACGACGCTCCGCGACCAGCTGAAAATCAACCTGGCCGCCACAAACCCGGCTGCCAACGACACCGATGGTCCCAGCACAGGCGAGCTCGCACGGCAGATCAACGCCTTCAAAAGCTCGTTCCAAACTGAAGCCGCACCTGAACGTCTACCGACAAAATCACTCGCAGCCGAACCACCAGTCACACTCCGCATCCGCCAAAGGGAAACCATTCCCGTCCGTGAGTTCCACCACCCTGCCCCGGTCGTGTGATTTTCCGTATTCTTTATTATCACTCTTATGGAAAACAGCGTGTGGAATCAAAAATGAAGTACGACTTTCGCTGATTTGTGCCCTTCTTGGAGGGTTTTAGGAAGGAGAAAGTTGCATGAAAAAAAGTTACTGTCATTTGAGCCTGGACGAGCGCCGGACCATCTTCAAGCTGTTGGAGGCTGGCAAGAGCAAAGCCGAGATCGCGGGAATCCTGGGTCGCCACCGCTCGACGCTGTTTCGCGAAGTCCGACGCAACAGTTTTTACCATGAGGATCATTTCAACAACGGATATTTCCATGTCAATGCGCACGACATGGCGGCCGCGCGTCGAGCAAAGCTGTGCAAACTGCTTCGGCAACCGCAGCTCAGGGATTACATCATCCAAAGACTGCGAGATTTGTGGTCACCAGATCAGATTGCGGGCCATCTCCGGCGTCTGGGCTTCCCTGATTTTTACGCGTCTCATGAAACGATCTACGCGTTCATCTACAGTGCCGAAGGTCGCGCCCTGAATCTCTACCGGTATCTGAAGCGATGCTTCAAAAACCGCCGCAAGCGGTTTCGCAGACAGCCTCGCTGGCATCGGGGCATTCCCGAGCACATGGGCATCTCGCACAGACCCGCGATCGTGAAGGATCGAAACGACTTCGGGCATTGGGAAGGTGATCTGATCATCTTCCGGAAAGACTATGGCGAAGCCAACATTACCTGTCTGGTTGAACGCAAGAGCCGGTATTGCGTACTCATCAAAAATCCGCACCGCAAATCGATGACGGTGATGGGCCAGATCAGGGACCATCTGAGCGCCCTTCCCCGCCATTCGAGGCAAACCATCACGTTCGATCGTGGGCCTGAGTTCAGCGCATGGGGCATGCTGGAACGGCATGTCGAGCATGGCAGTTACTATTGCGATCCGCAGGCGCCGTGGCAGAAAGGAACGAACGAGAACACCAACGGAAGGCTTCGCCGCTATCTGCCGGGCGACACGAACGTCAACGAGTTGAGCGCGGCCGATCTGCGTGCAATCAGTCAGCACGTCAATCACACGCCACGCAAGTGCCTCGATTATAGAACACCTCATGAGGTGTTCTATAATCATGTACATCAGCATCAGGATCTGGCATCATGCTTGCGATAAACCGTCGCACTTCAACCTGATTCCAGAGCGAGGTACCCTCTATTCTCAATCACGAAAGCGATTTCTCCCCATGGACGACTGCAGCCTTTTCTGCGGAAATTCAATCTGCCTGACTGAAGCTTTGCTACCGAATTTTTGACGCTGAGTGAGACAGCGTAACTCATTGTCAGTATTGCAGTTCCTTGCTAGACTGTCCTCCTCTGTGAACGGGCGGATGTCTTATATGATGGCGGTCTCGCTGAACTCAGCAACCCCATTTTTGGCGGTAAACTTTCCGCCCTAGAGGATCTTGCCGATAAGCAGGCGGGTATTCGCTCGGCGGAGCCAAGCAAAGGTTATTGATAGATCATTATGGATTTCGTGCGGACATGAATGCAGTCGAAATTGAGCAAGCTGTCTCTGAACTTGCGGAAGCCCCGTTCGATGCGGCGGAATTTCCATATGCCTTTCTGGAAGCTTTTGGCAATAAAGCCACCACGATCAAGATTCTGAAGAGCGGAAAGTCCAATAACACAGACATTGATGGGGCTGTTCTTCAACGCAATAACATCCACATCAAAGTTTGCAGCGAAGGTCAGGTGACCGACACGCTGAAAGCTCTCCGGGAAAGTCCCGCCACGGCCCGGCAGAAGGCGAAGTACATTCTGGCGACAGACGGCGTCACGCTGGAGTCGGAACGCTTGATTGATGGTGAAACGCTGGTCAGCGAATACACCCGCTTTCCCGATCGGTTCACGTTCTTTCTGCCGCTGGCGGGGATCTCGACCGTTCGACAGATTGATGAAAGTGCCTTCGACATCCGGGCGACCAGCCGACTCAACCGGCTGTATGTCGAACTGCTCAAGACCAATCCCGATTGGGACACCGAAGAGCGTCGGGAAGAACTGAATCACTTCTTTGCCCGGCTCATTTTCTGTTTCTTTGCGGAAGATACGAACATCTTCCGGTCGCCCACGCTGTTCACTGCCACCGTCGAGCAGTTCAGCGCGAAGGACTCATCGAACACCCACGAGGTGATCTCCGAAATCTTCCGGGCGATGCAGGTCAAATCGAACGAGAAAAACCGGAAGGCCGCGAAACTCCCCAGTTGGGCCGATCAGTTTCCGTATGTGAATGGGGGGCTGTTCGGACGAACGGCGGGGTTGAACCCCGCCGCTCAAACCGTTCCCAAGTTCAGCAAGATTGCCCGGTCCTATCTGCTGCATGTCGGCAATCTCGACTGGACGAAGATCAATCCCGATATCTTCGGCTCGATGATTCAGGCGGTGGCCGATGATGAAGAACGGGGCGCACTGGGGATGCACTACACCAGCGTTCCCAACATTCTGAAAGTGCTCAATCCGCTGTTTCTGGATGACCTGCGGGAGAAGTTGGCAGAAGCGGGCGACAATACCCGGAAGCTGCTGAATCTGCGGAATCGGATGGCCCGGATTCGTGTCTTCGACCCTGCCTGCGGTTCTGGGAACTTTCTGGTGATCGCCTACAAGGAGATGCGGGCGATTGAAGCGGAGATCAACAAGCGTCGCAGCGAGGCAGACCGGCGTTCGGACATCCCGCTGACGAACTTCCGGGGGATCGAGATCCGACACTTTTCATGTGAGATTGCCCGACTTGCGCTGATCATCGCGGAATACCAGTGCGATGTGCTCTATCGCGGGGAGAAGCTGGCTCTGGCGGAGTTCCTGCCACTGGAAGCGAACAACTGGATCACCTGCGGAAACGCCCTGCGGCTCGACTGGCTCAGCATCTGTCCGCCGACCGGGGAGCAAGTGAAACACCGTGCCGATGACTTGTTCAGTAAACCGGTCGATCAGGCGGAGGTGGAGTTCGAGAACGAAGGGGGCGAGACGTACATTTGTGGAAACCCGCCGTACTTAGGAAGTAAGTGGCAAACGGCTGAGCAAAAGGCAGACATCCGAGATGTATGTGCCGGAAGAACAAAGGATGCAAAATCGCTTGACTACGTCTGCGGCTGGCTCATGAAAGCGGCAGATTATGGAACGCACACGAATTCAGCGACTGCTTTTGTCTCCACAAACTCAATCTGCCAAGGGCAGCAGGTTCCGATTCTGTGGCCGTTGATCTTTGATACTGGTAGCGAGATTTCTTTTGCGTACACCAGTTTCAAGTGGGCTAATCTTGCGAGCCACAATGCGGGTGTAACTGTAGTGATAATCGGCATTTCTAATAATCCAGGGAACAAGCGGAAATTATATTACGCAAGTGACGACGGCTCGATTGATATTCGTGTTTCGGACAAAATCAATTCGTACCTTGTGCCACATACGCAGGTCTGGATTGAACCATCACGAGAACCAAGAGCAGGATTGTCTTCGATGTTATTTGGGAATATGCCCCGTGATGGTGGCCATTTCGTAATGGCGAGCGACGATCGCCGAAAGGTTTTAATCGATTACCCGGAGCTATCCCCATATGTCCGCCCCTATCTGGGATCAGAGGAGATGATTCAAGGGAAAACTCGCTGGTGCGTTTGGATTCCAGATGAAAAGGCGGAGTACGCAACGGAACATCCATTTCTTCGGACCGTATTGGATTCCGTCGCAAAAGTTCGATCGAAAAGTGTCGCCGCGTCGACGCGTGAATTTGCACTGAAACCACACAGGTTTGTTCAGATTGCAGGGACCGCACATCGGCACTCCCTTGCGGTTGCGAAGGTGTCGTCAGAGAAGAGGCCATACATTCCAGTTGATTTATTGGACGGCAGGGTGATTGTCAGCGATCTGCTATTCGCCCTGTACGACGCGCCGCTTTGGAACATGGCGATCATCGCTTCCAAGTTGCATCTGGTCTGGATTGCGACCGTTTGCGGGCGAATGAAAACCGACTATCGCTATTCCAACACGCTCGGCTGGAACACGTTCCCGGTTCCCGTTCTTACCGAGCAGAACAAAGCCGATCTGACCCGCTGTGCGGAAGAGATTCTTCTGGCCCGTGAATCACATTTTCCCGCCACGATTGCTGATCTCTACGATCCGGAGAAGATGCCGGACGATCTCCGCGAAGCCCATGACCGGAATGATGAGACGCTGGAACGGATCTACATCGGTCGCCGGTTCAAGAACGACACTGAACGGCTGGAAAAGCTGTTCGAGATGTACACTCAGATGACCGCCAAGAAGAGCGGCGGGGTTCAACCCCGCCGTAAAAGGAGTTCATCATGAGTGACGAACTCTTTGCGATGTTCTTCACATGGACAACCTATGGGACTTGGCTTCCCGGCGATGAACGGGGGCATGTTTCTAACAAACGGCATCCCACTGGCGGATTCGACCCGAAGCGGAATCGACCCGGGACACCGTATGCAGATGGTGACGAATACACTCGCGAACGGGCCCGCTCGCTTCAAAAGTGGCCGACTGTCTGGCTGAACCAATCACAGGCAATCGTGGTCGCAAAATCTCTGGTGCATCTGAGCCAGAAACGGGAGTGGATCGTTCTGCGGGCAGCGGTAATGCCGAACCATGTGCATGTCGTTTTGTCGAATTGTCCGACCGATGGACCAGCGGTGCGACGAATCCTCAAAGGTGTCACACAGTCGGATTTGAACAAGTCGGCGGGTCAATCCCGTCGTTGGTGGACATCTGGAGGGAGCGACAGATTGCGTCGGGGAGAGCGATCGGTGCTTGAAACGATTCGGTATACCGCAAATCAATCGGGAAAACTGGCAGAGGTCATTGAAAATCGAGTGGTTTGGATGGACGGCCGGGATACGAACAAAGACGACGGGGATGAACCCCGCCGCTCGTGGAAAATGGAGGATCAACAATGAGTGACCTGATTCTCTACACCAGCCAAGACGGCCAGACCCGGCTGGAACTCCGCGTCAAAGATGGGACGATCTGGTTGACGCAACTGGAGATTGCGGAACTATTTCAGACGACGAAGCAGAACGTCAACCTGCATGCCAAAAACATCTTCAAGGAGGGGGAGTTGGCCCCGAATTCAGTTGTCAAGGAATCCTTGACAACTGCCGCCGACGGGAAGAAATACCGCACGCAACTCTACAACCTCGACCTGATTCTGGCGATCGGCTACCGGGTCCGTTCCCCGCGTGGGACGCAGTTCCGCCAATGGGCGACCACCCACCTGCGGGAATTCATCGTCAAAGGGTTCGTCATGGATGATGAACGCCTAAAGAACCCCGGCGGATGGGATCACTTCGATGAGCTACTGGCCCGCATCCGCGAAATTCGGGCTTCGGAGAAACGGTTCTACCAGAAGGTCCGGGATCTGTTCGCTCTGAGTTCGGATTATAAAATCCGAGAACAGGAAACGATGTTGTTCTTCGCGGAAGTGCAGAACAAGCTGCTCTATGCGGTGACTCGTCACACAGCCGCCGAACTGGTCCTCAAACGGGCTGATCCAAACTCGCCGAATATGAACCTGACCAGCTGGAGTGGATCACGGGTTCGTAAGCAGGATGTCATCACCGCTAAAAATTATTTGAGCCAGGACGAAATCGATACGTTAAACCGTCTGGTGGTGATCTTTCTGGAACAGGCGGAACTGCGGGTGAAGCAGCGGAACGATTTGACGCTGGATTACTGGCGTGACAATGTCGACAAGCTCCTGCAATTCAACGACCGGCCGGTCCTGGAAGGGGCTGGCAAAGTGAGCCATGACGACATGAAGCGAATCGTTCATGAACGATTCGAGACCTTCGACCAGAACCGGCGGGAAGCAGAAGCTCTGGCAGCCGATGCGGAGGACTTGAAGGAGATTGAACAACTGGAGGACGAGTTGAAGAAGAACAAGCAGAAGGGCCGTGATCATGAGCAGTAAATCAATTCCCTCCGTCTCTGTTAAATATGCTCAGGATGGACGGTCCACAAAATCGAACGCCCTCGGTATGCGTCCGATGCAGGAACGTGTCTGGCAGAAACGGGGCGAGCAGTATTTACTCATCAAGTCGCCTCCCGCTTCTGGAAAGAGCCGGGCGCTGATGTTCGTTGCCTTGGACAAACTCCAAAATCAGGGAGTCAAGCAGGCGATCATCGTGGTCCCGGAACGCTCCATCGGTTCCAGCTTCAATAATGAACCGCTGAGCCAGTTCGGGTTCTTCACTGACTGGGAAGTGAAACCGCAGTGGAATCTCTGCAATGCCCCCGGTGGCGACAACGGTGGCAAAGTCGATTCCGTGAAGGCATTCCTCGACAGTACAGACCAGACGCTGGTCTGCACGCATGCGACGTTCCGGTTTGCCGTGGAGCGATTCGGCGTGGAAGCGTTCGATGACCGGCTGATTGCCGTCGATGAGTTCCACCACGTTTCCGCCAATCCCGACAACCGGTTGGGGGAGCATGTCCGGCAGTTTGTGGCCAGAGACAAGGCCCACTTGGTCGCCATGACCGGTTCGTACTTTCGAGGGGATGCGGAAGCGGTGCTGCATCCAGAGGATGAGTCCAAATTCCAGACGGTGACTTACACCTATTACGAACAGCTCAACGGCTATCAGTACCTGAAGCAGCTTGATATCGGGTATTTCTTCTATTCCGGCAGCTACACCGATGAAATCCTGAATGTTCTGAACCCGGCCGAGAAAACGATTCTGCATATCCCGAACGTGAACTCCAAGGAGAGCACGAAGGACAAGATCCGGGAGGTGGAACACATCATCGAAGAGCTGGGAGACTGGCAGGGAACTGACGCAAAGACCGGTTTCCAACTGGTCAAAACCAAAGACGGAAAAGTCCTCCGGATCGCTGATCTCGTGGATGATGACCCCGCCAAACGGGACAAGGTCTCTACTGCTCTCAAAGACCCGGCCCAGAAAAACAACCGGGACCATGTGGACATCATCATCGCCCTGGGGATGGCCAAGGAGGGCTTTGACTGGATCTGGTGTGAACACGCACTGACGGTCGGTTACCGTTCGAGCCTGACAGAGATCGTTCAGATCATCGGCCGAGCCACGCGTGATGCTCCCGACAAGACACGGGCACGGTTTACCAACCTTATTGCCGAGCCGGATGCCACGGAAGCCGCCGTCGTCGAAGCGGTCAACGACACGCTGAAGGCCATTGCCGCCAGTCTGTTGATGGAACAGGTGCTGGCACCCCGTTTCGAGTTTCGTCCCAAGACTCCGACCAACACGGCGACGCCCGGACTGGATTACGGAGACGGCGGTTACGATCCCAACAAATGTAATGTGGGCGTCGACCCGACGACCGGTACGGTTCAACTGGAAATCAAAGGGCTGGCGGAACCGAAAAGCGAGGAAGCGGAACGCATCTGCCGCGAAGATCTCACGGAGCTGGTGACGGCCTTCGTTCAGGACAAACAGGCCATTGAACGGGGGCTGTTCGATGAAGAACTGGTGCCGGAGGAACTGACCCAGGTTCGCATGGGAAAGATCATCAAAGAGAAGTTCCCGAACCTCGATGATGAGGATCAGGAAGCAGTTCGTCAGCATGCCGTCGCTGCCCTGAACTTTGTTCAACAGGCGAAGAAAGCTCTTGTCGAAGCAGACAGCAGCGAAGCCCGCAACACATCGCTGATTGACGGTGTGCGGAAATTCGCGTTGTCGGTGAAGGAACTGGATATCGATCTGATTGACCGAATCAATCCGTTCGGAGAAGCCTATGCAATTTTGGCCAAGTCGATGAGCGAAGAACGGCTCCGTCAGGTGGCGGAGATCATTACGGCCAAGAAAGTGACGATGACGCTGGAGGATGCCCGTGATCTGGCGAAACGGGCCTTGAGATTCAAAGCGGAGAAAGGGCGACTGCCTTCACTGACCGCTGCTGATCCGTGGGAAAAACGGATGGCGGAGGGAATTGCGTTCCTCCAGCGAGAAGCGAGGGCGAACAAAAATGGCTAAGAAAAAGCAACAGGTCACCGACGACGATTACGATTTGCTGGATGAACTGGGAGTCGAGACCGAACCGGTTTCAACGGGCGGTCGTACTCCCAGAGAGCAACGCATCATCGCTGGTTTTGAGGAAATCGAACGGTTCATCGAACAACACGGCAGGCATCCGGAACACGGCGAAGGCCGGGACATCTTCGAGCGGCTGTACGCCGTCCGGCTGGACCAGATCAAGGCTTCCGCAGAATGCCGCGAAGTCCTCAAAGACCTGGATTCCAAGGGACTGTTGGGAGATGCCGGGTCAGCCCCTCCAGACGATGAGCAGGAACAGGACGACGAAGACCTACTGGCAGAGTTAGGTGTCGCTGCGGATTCTGGCAGTGACATCACCAACCTTGTCCATGTCCGGCCGCGAGCGGAGATCAACGCGGCCGAAGAGGTTGCCCAACGGACTCCATGCCCGGATTTCCACCTCTTCAAACCGCTGTTCGAGACGGTTCAGCAGGAACTGGATGCAGGCGAACGCAAAACCGTGAAATACGGTGAAAAGGCCGCCATCAAAGAGGGGCACCTCTTCATTCTGGACGGCCAGAAGGTGTTCGTAGCCAAGGTGGGGGAGGAGTTCGTCACCGATTACGGAAAAACGGATCACCGGCTGCGCGTCATTTACGACAACGGCACCGAAAGCGACCTGCTCCTCCGCTCCCTGCAACGGGCCTTGTACAAGGACAAAGCGAGCCGCCGCATCACCGACAGGGAGCATGTCGGCCCATTATTCCTGGACAACGAAGAAGAGGGGGATCAGGCGACCGGTTACGTTTACGTCCTCCGCAGCCTGTCCGATCACTCCTTCATCGCTGAACACCGGAAAGCCATTCACAAAATCGGCGTCACTGGCGGCAGCGTAAAAAAGCGGATCGCCAACGCGAAAAAAGATCCGACCTACTTGCTGGCGGATGTGGAAATCGTGGCGGAATACAAGCTGGCCAACATCAACCGGAAAGCCCTGGAAGCCCTGATTCACAAGTTCTTCGCCAACGCCCGCCTGGACCTCGAACTGAAAGACCGCTTCGGCTCTCAAGTGGAACCCAGAGAATGGTTCCTGGTTCCGCTGACTGCAATCGACGAAACGATCCAGAAAATCAAAGACGGGACGATTGGTGAGTTCCGGTATGACCCGGAGAATGCGGGGTTGGTTTTGGGAAATAGATAGGGGCGTTTGGCCCCAGCAGTCATACTACGACGTATAAGATTTCCGGCTATTCAGGAATACCAGGAATACAACGTGAAATTATTAACATTTCTCGGCACAAACAACTATTTGCCGACGACCTACACTTGGGCAGAAAAAGGGAAGCGTAAAAACACACGTCTTTTCCCTCTCGCCTTGGCCGATTGGCTTGAACCAGAGGAGATATTCGTCTTTCTGACATCGGACGCAGAGAAGCATGATAACTGGCGTGAACTGCAAGAGTCGATCAACGCCACTCCTGTGCATATTGTCGATGGGGCATCGGAAGAAGATCTCTGGAAGATTTTTGACAAGATTGTAAAAAGCGTTAAACCACATGACCAATTGGCTATTGATATCACACATGGGTTTCGGTCGCTGCCATTGTTGGGACTGCTGGTCGCTGCCTATCTGAAATCTTCAAAGGACGTCACGGTCGAACATCTGGTCTATGGAGCCTACGAGGCTCGTGACAAAGAGAAGAACGAAAGTCCGGTTTTTGAACTTACGTCATTCCTGGCTTTGTTCGACTGGATGATTGCTTCGGATCACTTCCTGAAAACAGGATACGGACGGCCTTTGGCGGGGTTATTAGTTGATGCCGACGGGGCAATTGGGGAATTAAGAAACGGAATTCTCCAACTCTCTGACGGCCTGCACTTGCTACGGCCGCCTGTGGTCACCCAATCCGCATCGGAATTGGAAAGCAAAGTCCATCAGGCGGCGCAGGAAGCCTCCCATGAAATCCCGCCACTTGCTGAGATGCTGAACCACATCTCCGAGAGCTACGGGCGATTTTCAATCGATGATACATCTCCGAAGCAACAACTCGAAGCTCAATTGAAAATGGTGGATTGGTATCTTGAACGACGACAATTCGTTCAAGCATATGCACTTGCACGCGAGTGGCTTCCTTCATTTCTATGCGTCTATTTCGACGTTGACATGATGGATCATGATGAACGATCAGATATGGAATTCTTGCTTCAAAGAGGAGGTAAAAGCGTTAACAAGGTGAGCGGAGAAATTGAGAGGGAGTCTCCACGGCGAGTATTGTGGCAAGCCATGGACTTTCGCAAACGACTCGCTCGAATTTGGAATGAGCCATTTAATCTGGCAAATCTTCGAAACGATGTCCTTCATGCAGGTTTTCGGAAAAACCCCAAGACTCCAGAAGAGATTGAGAAGGCCATTCGGGAAATTGCTGTTGAACTCAAAGCTATTTGGAGCGACTTCAAGGAGAAAATCGCATGAGCAACCGAAACATTGTGCGGTATTCGATTGGGGTCGATGCACCAATCACGCCTGACCAACCGCTTCCGGCTGTACCATCAATTCCTCGCGGAAGCCTGGTTGTGATCGAAGGGCGTGCTCCGATTTGGCGATACGGCATGGCATTTCACAATCTCCATGGATCAGCTGCGGCGGCAGTGGCCGTGTACGACCCTCGACTTGGTGCAGTCGTGATTGCATCACATCATCCAGATTACCATGACGGCCAAATTATTGACGTCGATTTCGGAACAGCATAATCCTCAGCGGGAGTTCACGTCATGACACAAGGAAAACCTGCCGCGATTAGTGCAACGTATCGCGTGACAACGCCGATGTTTCTCGGTGGAGCGGACCCGAAACAGGCGGAGTTGCGGCTTCCCAGTTTCAAGGGGGCACTTCGATTCTGGTGGCGGGCTTTGGCCAGGGATCGCTGTCGGGACGTTCGACAACTTCGCCAAGAGGAAGCGGCCCTGTTTGGCAGCAGTGACGAGAACGTTGGCCAATCCAAAGTATTGATGAGACTCGTTCCTACGGATGCTGGTCAGACCGTCTGTCGCCCCCCACAACAACTGATGGATTCAAATCGCGAGGTGGGTGAAGGTGCTCGGTATCTTGGATATGGGGTTATGGAGGCTTTCGCCAGCCACAACAAGGGGACCAAAGCAGCTCAACTCACTCGTTCCTGTCTGCTTGCCCCGTTCAGTTTTACCGTAGAACTGTTGTATAAAACCGGCGTGTCGGAAAAGCAACGAAATCAAGTTCAGCGGGCAATCAAAGTGTTGGGATTGCTGGGTGGATTGGGCAGCAAAGCTCGTAAAGGCTACGGCAGTTTGACGCTGATGTCACTTGATGGGGAATCGCCCCCCTGGAAGCCGCCTGAGAACACTCAGGAACTGGTTCAGGTTCTCAGCAGTTTGCTTGGTTCCAGCCAGATTCAAACAGGTAATGCCGACGACGCGGTATTCAACGACCTCCCAGAGTGGACGGCGTTTTCGCCAGCATCACGCATCCTCATTTTGAATCCAGATAAACAGGACCGAACGTCACTGGCGTTGCTGGATCGCGTGGGCCGCGAAATGGTCCGTTACCGCAGTTGGGGAAGGAATGGAAAAGTGCTTCGTAATCAGGACAGAGAAGAAAACTTCAAGGGCGATCATGACCTTATGAAGAAGGATTGGAAAAATCGAAACAATTATCCGGAACGAATCGTGTTCGGCTTGCCTCACAACTATGGGAAATCAACCACAGAACATGTTGAACCTGCGGCAGGATACGATCGACGAGCAAGCCCGCTATTTATTCATGTTCATCAAGTCAATGATCAATCAGTCCCCATCGCAGCTCTTACGTTTATCCCCTCCATTTTCCTTCCCCGTGAGGCAGGTGGAGTATCGGTGGGGAAGAGAGAGCGTCGTCATCGCGGTTCGGGAGATTGGGAGAAACGCACCGTTGTGTTGGCGGACGAAAACTTTTGGAGTCCCGTAAGCGGCTTCCTGAATCGCCTGCTGGACCAAAACCAGCGTCAGGAACCTTTCGGAACCGTCGTGGAGGTGAAGCATGGCTGAACGAGCGCGACTTCACTTGACGATTGGCCCGGTTCAGACGTTTGTGGCACAGTCGCGCCGGACGCGGGACTTATGGGCCAGTTCTTATCTGCTTTCGCATCTGGCAGAGGTGGCGATGCAGGCTGTTGAAGATTCTGGCAATGGCAACAAGATCATCTTGCCTTATCGGGATCAGGGTGATGGAGCGGTGACACAAGGGACGGTTTCTGGAACACGGCATGGCCGCTGGCCGAACCGATTTGTGGCTGATGTTGTTGATGGCAAGACCGCCGCTGCTGCGGCCAAGAATGCGATCGATGAAACGTGGAAGAAAATCGCCAATGCAGTCTGGAGTCGATATCTTGCCGAGTTCGCAACCTCCAGCAAGCCGGTTGCGTCTGTTCCTCATCGTGCGCAACAGAAACGGGATCTGTTTTCGCACGAAGCCGAAGCGATTTGGTCCCGGCAGGTCGAAAACTTCTGGGAAATCAGTTGGGTGATTTCGTCATCGGATTCGTCGATCCTGTTTGATCCGCTAGCCCAACGCAAGAACTGGCGGACGACTCCGGTCACTGCCGAACCGGGCGATCACTGCACGATGATGGGCGATTTTCAGGAACTCTCTGGATTCATCCGGTCAAAAGAACGGAAAGATCAAGACAAGTTCTGGGAGCAGTTTCGGGAGAAACTCGGCGGTATGCATCTGGGAAAAGACGAACGCCTCTGTGCGATTGCTGTCATCAAGAGAATGTTTCCACTCGTTGCCAAGGATGTAATTGGCACTGACCTGCAAGGGGCCAACTGGCCATCGACACCTTATATTGCTGCCATCCCTTGGCTGGGTAAGGCCGGAGCGTCTCACGCTGATGCAGCAAAACAATATGCAACGGCAATCACTCAAGAAGTCGAAAGACCGCTTGGAGAAAAAAACGCGAAGATTCGTTCCCTCAACTCGATTCCGAATGTGGGCGACTTCTTCCACTTGGACGGCAACTTCTTTCACGAAAATGCACTGTCCAACGCCAAGGGGATGCCGCTGGGACTACCTGAAGAGGATGAAGCGAGAGTTCGTGGCGAGTTGTTGTCGAAACTCAATGCGTTATACAAAACAGTTCAATCACGTCCGAGTTTCTTCTACGCATTGCTGCTGATGGACGGCGATTCAATGGGAGGGCTGCTTTCCGAGGCCAGAAAGAAATCCCCGGAAAACGAACAGTCCGTGACACGTGCGCTCGGTTTGTTTGCCGATCGGGTTCCGACCACAGTGAGTGAGCATGACGGAGTGACCATCTACTGCGGTGGTGATGACGTGCTGGCAATGATGCCGGTACCAAACGCACTTGGCTGTGCAACCGCTCTTTCGGATCTGTATCGGCAGTCGTTTGCTGACGCTTGTGATTCCGAGACTGCTAAACAGGCTACAATTTCAGCGGCTGTCGTCTATTGTCCATTTCGTGCTCCGCTCCGCGAAGTTTTGGGATCAGCTCATCATCTGCTGGATGACATTGCCAAGGATCAAACGGGCCGGGACAGCCTCGCGATCGCCGTCATGAAATCATCCGGGATCACTGCCCAATGGTCGGCTCCGTGGAAACACAAAGAACTTCACTTACCGACCGTATTGATGACACTTGCCGAGCATCTGTGTGGAACAGGAGACCGCCCCGGCGAACTGTCGTCTGGATTCCTGTATCAGATTCGGGAGCGATTTGCGCGTTTGACAGACCAGTCGTTGAGCGAGCCGGGGTGTTTCGGACAGCTTCCGGAAGGGATCGACCTGGAAGCTCTTCTCAGAGCGGAGTACCTGCGTGTCAGTAGTCTATACGGCCAGGCCAATGAGCAAACGGATTCGCCCCCCGAAGGCGGAAAAGATTTGTTGGGATTACTGACAACGGTCTGTCGACGTATTTACCGCGACAAAGACAAACAAACTCACATCGACGAGTGGTCATTGGGAATGGACGGTCCACTGGTAGCTCGCTTCCTCGCCAGTGAAGGAGAGGAGGCGACGGTATGAACACACGAATACTCTCATTCACTCCAGTGGATGCCTGGTTCTTTCGGGATGGCCGCCCGTATCACTTGGGCGAATCAGGGCAGACCGATGTACGGAGCCTTTTTCCGCCTCACGCTCCCACTGTAATCGGGACCGTTCGTGCCGCTTTGGCACAAGGTCAAGGTTGGAATGGACGAGGAGCCTGGAACAATGATCTCCATTCCACTCTAGGGAATGGTGCCCACAATCTGGGGGCTCTCCATTTTACTGGACCGTTTGTAACGCGCAAACAACAAACACTTCTTCCGGTTCCCTTACACCTCCTCGGAGGCTCGGGAGAGCAGCCCAATGCTGTGAGATGGAAGCCAACGACATTCCTCGCACCGTCTGAGGCGACTCTGGAATGTGATTTGGGACATGTGCGTTTTCCCGTCCCCCAGAGTCATTCCAAAGAGGGACTACTCAAAGAACCAGTCGGAGTATGGGTAACGGTTAATGGCTACAGCCGGATTTTGCGCGGAGAATATCCCGAGCAGAGTTCCCTTTTCCATTCTGATCAACTCTGGAAGACCGAATCACGAGTGGGGCTGGCACGAGATCACAACTCCCGTGCTGCCAAAGATGGCGAACTATACAGCCCTTCCTTTATCCGGCTTCACAAAGAGGTCAAACTCGCCACCTGGGTCGATGGGATCCCTGATGACTGGACAATCCCCGATTTGAACGCTTTCGGTGGCGAGTCGCGACTCGCTCACTGCGAAACTGCAAAATCAGAAAGGCCATTGCCAGACCTCCCTGTCAAGAAAATCAGTGAATCCGGACGTTTCACAGTCAGTCTCCTGACTCCGTTGTTGTTGCCCGCAACTTCGACAGGACAGCAGACGCATCCACAGCCGGGAGAAATGCTCCACAGTCTATCAGGGGCGAAAATCGTATCGGCTTGTATCGGGAAGCCGATTCGGATCGGTGGTTGGAACTCTGTCCATCGAGAGCCGGAACCGCTACAGGCCTATCTACCAGCCGGATCAACCTGGTTCTGTGAACTGGCTCGCCCCGATGCACTGGATTCACTTTTGAAAATGCACGGACAAACCATTGGCGATCGAAAGCCCCACGGGTTGGGGCAAATCGCAATCGGAGCTTGGCCGACAAGCAAGGGAGACACCTGATGAAGACGATGTTGTATGGATTGTTCGCCGAGTCACCCATCCATCCCGGAGCAGGGCAATCCACCGGATTTGTCGACTTGCCAGTTGCCAGAGAGGCCGCTACCGATTACCCGGTCATCGTGGGATCGGGAATGAAAGGTGCCTTGTTGGGAATGGCACGGGATTACGACTGGGATGAATCCAAACGTAACGACGTGTTTGGAAAACATGACAATGCAGGTGGACTACTCGTCTCTGACGCCCGGCTTTTGCTGTTGCCGGTAAGAAGTCTGACGTCCAGTTACATGTGGCTGACGTGCCCCCATCTCATCGAACGATATAGCCGGGATCGAAAACGAACTCTGGATATCGACGAGCAACTCCGGTCGCTTGCCCTCGAAGATGTTGCCGAGCAGCCACCGAAGTATCTCGGCATAGATGTGGGGGAGCTGTTTTTGGAAGAACGGCAGTTTGCTTACGCTGGTAATTTGCCAGATGGGCTGATTGAAACTCTCCGTCCTCTCTTCGCCCACGACACAGCCGCTGCTCGACTCAGCAAACAACTGGCTATCGTCTCAGATGAAAGCTTTGCCTGGTTTGCACGGTACGGCCTGTCCGTGAATGCTCGCAATGTGCTCGATGAGAAGAATAAGACGAGCAAAAATCTCTGGTACGAGGAAACACTTCCTCCGGATTCGCTGTTCTATTGGTTACTCGCGGAACGAAGTGCAGGTGCCCTGGACAAGGTCAAAGAACTGTTCGAAAAACGGCCCTACATACAGGTTGGCGGCAACGAAACCATCGGCCACGGATGGTTCGCCCTCAGTACGCCGCAGGAAGGAGGTGCAAATTGACCAACAGCAGCCCATTCCTCACTCGCGATCAATACAGAGCGCAGCACGCCCTGAAACGAGTCAAAGATGTACAATCCTTTGTTCAACAGCGAATCGTCGACGCTCAAGCTGATGAAAAGAAACAAAAGCAGGCTCTTAAGTATCGTGAGGAATATCTGTCCAATGTAAAAAGTCTGCCTGCAACGATCGTCATGAGCGGTCTTGGTCAGGCATGTGCGATGCTGTTGGCCAAAGCCGAAAATAAAGATACGAACACGAGTGCTCACCGCCGCCTGTATGATCATTTGAGTGATTGGCTGCTTAAGGAGGCAAAGGTGTATCCGGACGATGCGGAAGAGTTGATTGATGCAGTGATCGGCCACGGCCAGTCTGAATACATTCGTGCCCAATCCGAATCGCTGGCCTATCTGGAATGGCTCAAGAAGTTTGCTCAAGCATATCTTTCAGGAAAGGGGGCGTGAAATGGTTCGTCCTCTTTACCGTGATTCAGCATCAAACTACGAACCTGACTGTTCTAACGCCGGACTTTGGTACGACAAGTTCTGCGATCAATGGCAAAGTGGCTGGACACTTCCAGCGCAGCAAAAGGCCGAGTGGATCAGCCAACTGGCAAACGGCCGTCCGATCGGCGATCAATCGTTGATTGCTCAGCATGTTGGTCGCCAAAAAGATATGGTGGAGAAAAGTCTGAATGGGGTTTGCGTGCAGCTTCATTCAGAAAGCCGTTTTGTGACAGGGCTGGGGCAAGAGCATCCGGTGGAAAACGGGTTTGCTTGGCATCCAACACTCGGCGTTCCGTATTTGCCGGGGTCAGGTATCAAGGGATTGCTGCGGGCTTGGGCGCGTGACTGGGAGGATGATCAGGAGCGCAGGTCTCAGATCGACGCAATCCTCGGGGCTGGAGATATCAAGGACAACCAGAAGGGAAAAGTCGGGTCCGTGATCATCTTTGACGCCCTGCCGACGCGGTCAGTGCGGTTAGAAGCCGATGTGATGACCCCTCACTATGACGACTATTATCAAAAGGGGCATATACCGGGCGACTGGATCAGTCCGGTGCCAATCCCATTTCTGGTTGTCGCTGTCGGGACACCGTTCCTGTTCTCTTTCGCCACCAGAACTCCAGCGGCTAACGAATACCTGCCAATCGTCGAGGATTGGCTCAAGGCAGCCCTCCAATGGCTCGGTGCTGGAGCAAAGACTTCGGTTGGCTACGGCCGCTTTGCTGAAACATCCTCGGAAATAGCAGCTTCATCAGCAGAAGCCAAGACTCAAACAACAGTACCACAGGTGCAAGTTCAAAAATCAATCGATTTGCCAACGCCTAATAAAGGCACCGTTGAAGCAGTATTACTTACGGAGAAAACCAAAAAGGGTGGTTGGAAGGCAAGGCATGTCGCAACTGGCATCTCCGGTCCGGTGCAGAATACCAACGAAGTTCCATTAGATAAGCAGGCTGGCGATACGCTCTCGCTCATCGTCGCCTCAGCGAAGCCGAGTGAAATCGCATTCCGCTATCCGACCGATGCGGAATTGGAGCGAGCCGGACGATCAAAGGAAAAAGCAAAGTCAAAGAACAAGACGAATCGGAAGGGGTAACAGATCACAAAGAAGGAATTGCGGATTTAAGACTGGTCACATCCTCAAATTTGAAACAGAAAAATCGAAAATTGGTTTAACCCCAATGATTGATTCGATGATTTCACACAGTGGGCCAGTTCAGTACGGAGCGGGTTCATCTGATCCATCGGAATTGGAAGCTTCGCGGTCAACTGCTCGCAGTTCCTGAACCTTGCCAAATGCCTGCTGCGCGAGAAACGCCACTCTCAACAGATCATCGGCCGGGATCTTGTTCGTGTCGTGGTATCCGCTTTCGTCCTTGAACGTGCGGACCAGTTCGGCATTGTACCAGGCTCCTCGTTCTCCCTGATTCCGCCAGATGACGCATTTCAGGTTCCCCTGACGGAGTGTGGCAGCAGGGCCGTTGTGATGGGCTGGTGTGGATTCTTTCGGTTCGGGTTGCGATCGTTTGGGCATGGCTATTCTCCTTGTTCCCGAATCCCATGCCATGATTCCCCAGCAACTGTCAAGAAATCACTCCGAATGCCCCCTGCCCCTTACCGCTCCCAGCTCAGGCAGTAGATGAAACTGGCAGACTTCACGGTACGGTCGTATTCGGTCGGATCGTCCTGTTTCAACCTGAGCAGTTGTTCGACCTTCTCGCAGGCATTGATCATCAAGACCTTCATCTCGGCATCGGTAATCCGGCTCAAAGACGGATCGTCCAGCAGCGGCGAGTGCTTCCCTGCATGCAGATCTTCCAGCGGGCCGTTCCGGAACGCGAGGGCCACAAGGGCATTCGCTTCATCACGAATGGAAAACCCATTGGGAAATTTGCCGGCAAAGACATCATCGTGATCGGCCATGGCAATACTCCTCTGGAAACGTGACATCGAGCATGCCCGAGCAGATGATGACCGACAATCCTTATGCCGCCTTTCTCTCAAACCCCTGCACTAACCCGCCAACGTACGACTTCACGCGGATCTGGTCCAGTTTGACTGTTTCGACCTGTTCCGGTTCGCTGCGAACTGGCGGAAGGTGATCCCTGACCATGCTGGATCGGGTCGTGTTGTAGTATTCCGTAAACTCCGACAGCAGATGGTCCAGATGCCGTTTGCCGAAAATAATGAACTTACGAAGGCACTCATTTTTCAGGGTGAAAATCGCCCTCTTGGCCTGCCTTTGAAAACCTGATCCAGATGGTATGAAGGTTTCCAGCGGCCCCGGAGGGGGCGAAGGAGACCTTGAATGACGACGAAGCGAAGGAAGCGGCATACGCCCGAGCAGATTGTCAAGAAGCTGCGGGACGCCGAAGCGATGCTGAACGCCGGCCAGGACGAAGCTGCGGTACTGCAGGCTCTGGAGATCAGTTGGGCGACGTACCTGCGGTGGAAGAACCAGTACGGCGGAATGAAGTCCGAGGAGGCCAGGCGCCTCAAGCAACTGGAAGACGAGAACAAGCATCTCAAGGAAGTGGTCGCTGAGCTGACCTTGGACAACCGGATGCTGAAGCATCTTCAGCAGGGAAACTGGTAAGCCCTTCTCGAAAGCGAGCCGCTGTGAAGGAACTGCAGCAGACGTTCGAGGTGTCGGAGCGCAGGGCCTGCGAAGTGGTTGATCAACCGCGCAGCAGCCAGCGTTACGAGTCACAGCCTCGGAGTGATGAAGGCCCCATGACCAGACGGATGCGGGAACTGGTGGGGCGTCGTCCCCGGTTCGGGTACCGCCGGATCGGGAGTCTGTTGCGGAACGAAGGGTGGCGGGCCAGCGATACGCGGGTGTATCGCTTGTGGCGTCGGGAAGGGCTGAAAGTGCCGAGAAAGCGGCGGAAACGCCGCGGCCTGGGAGTCAGCGAGAACGGCTGCCAGCGCCGGAAGGCCGAGCACCAGGACCACACGTGGTGCTGGGACTTCGTGTTCGACCGGACAGCGAACGGGAGTCCACTGAAGTGGCTGAGCATAGTGGATGAGTACACCCGGGAGTGCCTGGCGCTCAAGGTGGCCCGGAGCCTGACCAGCGAAGATGTGATCGACACGCTGGCGGAGTTGTTTGCAATGCGGGGCGTGCCCCAGGCCATTCGTAGCGACAATGGGCCGGAGTTCGTGTCCAAAGCGATTCGGGGCTGGCTGGGCCGACTGAAGATCCAGTCGCTGTCCATTGCTCCGGGAAGTCCCTGGGAGAACGGTTACGCGGAGAGCTTCCACAGCCGGTTGCGAGACGAGTTCCTGGGGCTGGAAGAATTCGAGAGCCTGTCGGCAGCAAAGCGTCTGACCGAGGCGTGGAGAGAGGATTATAACCATCACCGACCGCACAGCTCACTGGGGTATGCGACCCCGGCCGAGTACGCGGCCCAGTGCTCGGGGACGGTCCCCGGCGCGGCCCGCTGTGCCAGCTGCGTTCGGCCTACGGCCTCACTCCGCCGGCACAGCGGAGATTCCCCAAACAAACCTTCATAGCACCTGGTACAGAAATTTGACGCAGATCACTCTCACAGCGTCCATTCAAGTTCGGGCTGGCTTTGGGCAATTTGTTGTTCCGCACACCGTGCTGCTTCAGTTTTTCTATGAATTCCTTGGTAAACTTCGTGTCCTGATCGTGCATCACGATGCTTGGCTTTTCGTCACGGCTAAGCGTCTGATCAAGGAACCGTCCGGCCTGTTTCGTCACCCATGCGGAGTTCGGATGCTGCGTGGATTCCGAGACGATGATTTCCCGGGTGGTCATGCACAGCCAGACCAGCACATACATCTCTTTGAACCCTTGTGTCGTCACGGTTTTGACACTGAAGAAGTCCACGGCCCAGAGTGTCTTCGCATGCCTCTCGATGAAGTTGTCCCAGCTGTCTGATGTCCGATCTGGACCGGGGACGATTCCTTCCTCCTTGAGGATATTGCGGACCGTCTGACGGCTGATCTTCTTGATGCCCAGCTTCCTAAGTTCGCCAATGATCCGTGTGTACCCAAAGCCGGTTGCCTTGGCGATCTGGATCACCAGTTCGCGCAGTTCTCTGGGCTTCCGCTGGCCACCTTTGGGGTTCTTCTTCCGCTTTGGTCCTCCCTCTTCCCGTAGCCAGCGATAGAACGTCGAGACGCTCACAATCGTCAGCAGCGATTCAATGGCTCGTCCCAGTTGCTTTCCCAGTGCCAATAGACGTTCCCGCTCATGCGGCTTTGTATGCACCTGCCCAGGAATGCGTGCCCGCAAAATCTTGTTCTCTTCCTTCAGGAACTCGACATACCGGGCCAGCTCACGATCAGTCACCGAAGCAATCAGGGCCAGCAATGGGTGGAAAATGGTCGACATTCCGCTATTGTCTCAATCTGTATTCTGGATTGGAGTTGCAGTTTGTTTGTACAGCGCCTCGTCGTTGAAAACAGCGGATACGGATGGCCTAAACAAGGCGATTTGGAAGAACCCAAAGCGGGTATCGCTACAAACAGAAAAAGCCGTCAGAGACGTCTTGTAGCTAAGCAAAGAAGAGTGCAAAGAATTTTGAGACCGAATATTGATATCGCTGTCCGAAAACTGTCCGAGAATCCTTAGTAATCCTTCATAAAAGTCTGTAAAATCTGGAAATCGTGGCGATCGATCGCTGCTTCCATTCTCTCTTGCAACACTCTTTGGCACCAACGACTTCCGTCGACAACCTGCGTTTTATCAGCTGAAACGTTGGAAGACCTACGGAACCGAAGGCCCCAAAGGACATTCATGTTTTCGTCACGAGCGGTGACAGAAACTCGTGTGATTCCCTGGTGGGTAATGGGTTCCAGTACAACGTATGAGCGATACGCTTCACTGGGAGATGTCAGCTGGTGATCCAGAAGCTAGGCCTCTGAAGGGGACAGCCGCAGTTGGTCGAACGTCTTCTTCATTGCCCGCCTCGTTCAAAGCCAAAGAGACGTACTTTCGAATCTGTGTCGATTGTTGTGTCAACCGAGTTTACGTTGTGTGGCCTGCGAACTGTTTGTAATGCTAACTGCCGATCGTTAAGTATTTACGCCAATAGCTCCACTCGCCCCGTTCCAAACGATCGCAAGTACAAACCTCGCAGTTACCGGCGTTTCATCGTGAAACTCAGAATTCGGGGAGTCCATTCCCTCTTTCTTTATGAGGCCGGGTGCCCGGGTTGAGTGAGTGAAACCTGGGGTGCCACCGGCTCTGTGAGCCGTGTGGGAGCGGAGTGGACGAGGATCAAACCCGCCAGCGCAAACACGAGGAGGATGTGATCAGGGGTGTCAAACACGGAGAGAAATTCAACGGGCTGCTAGAAGTCCGCACTCTTGGGAGTCCGTGGAAACGGAATGACGTCGCGAATGTTCTGCATTCCGGTCAGCAGCAGAATCATGCGTTCCAGGCCGAGGCCGAATCCGCTGTGCGGTACGGTTCCGTAGCGGCGGAGGTCGAGGTACCACCAGTAATCTTCCGGATTCAAGCCGCAATCGATCAGGCGTGATTCCAGTCGGTCCAGCCGATGTTCGCGTTGGCTTCCCCCGATGATTTCGCCGACGCGCGGGACAAGCACGTCCATCGCACGGACGGTTTTGTCGTCGTCGTTGCAATACATGTAAAAGGGCTTCAACGACCGCGGATAATCGTACACGATAATCGGCTGGTGGAAATGCTCCTCTGTCAGCCAGCGCTCGTGTTCGGCCTGCAGGTTGATGCCCCACGAGACCGGGTATTCCCACGTTTTCCCACTCGCTTCAAGCAGCTGCACCGCTTCGGTGTAAGAGACTCGTTTGAAGTCGTGTTCGAGAATCGTTTTCAACGACTGCAGGACGGTGTTGTCGATCCTGTCATTGAAGAACTGCAAGTCATCGCCGCAGCGGTCCAGACAGCGCTGCACGATGAATTTGATAAAGCTCTCCGCCAGCTCCATATCGTCCACCAGCTCGTAGAACGGCATCTCCGGCTCAATCATCCAGAACTCGGCCAGATGACGTGTCGTATTCGAGTTCTCGGCCCGGAATGTGGGACCAAATGTGTAAATGGGGCCGACAGCGCAGGCGAAGATTTCCCCTTCCAGTTGACCGGAGACTGTCAGCGACGCCCGCTTGCCGAAGAAATCTTCTGTGAAGTCGAGGTACCCGGGTTTGAAACCCTTCGACTCACACTCTGCGCCGAGTAAGGTCGTGACCGTGAACATCTCGCCAGCTCCTTCACAGTCGCTGGTGGTGATGAGAGGCGTGTGCACGTAGAGGAAGCCACGCTCCTGAAAGAAGTCATGAATCGCGGTGCTGACGCAATTGCGGACGCGGGCAATCGCCCCGAACGTGTTGGTCCGGGGACGCAAATGGGCAATCTCGCGCAGAAATTCGAAGCTGTGCCGCTTCTTCTGCAGCGGATACTTTTCCGGGTCGGCCCCTCCCAGCAGTTCCAGGGAGGAAGCGTGCAGTTCGACCCGCTGGTTGGCTCCCGGGGACTCTTTCAATTCACCCCGGAGCCGAAGACTGCTTCCCGTGGAAACCTGTTTGATCGTTTCCGCATAACCGGGAACCTGCCCGTCGACCACGACCTGCAGATTGGCCATGCACGAACCATCGTTCAATTCGATGAAGGAGAAGCCCTGCTTCGAGTCCCGCCGGGTACGAACCCAGCCCGAGATTTCAACCGAAGTCCCGGGCGGAGTAGACTGAAGCAGCGTGGCAACCCGGAATCGCTGAGCGGACATTGGAACCCTCCTGGTCTGACTTGATTGGCGCTGGAAGCCGACAATTCTTGAGTCAATTTCTGAATTGCGGGCAGGGTGTTGTGTGCGGAGCTTGCGTCATTTCACTTCGGCCGCAGTCGGCAGCAAAGGATAGACAGTCAAATCGTCGTATTCACAGTGGCGGGTCCACCCCATCTGGCGAAGTCCCATCCAACCGGAGTTTTCAATCACGGGCCCATACTGGACTCCATCGTCATCAAAGGCGACCGAGGGACGACCGTCTACGGTCACTCGAATCTGGCCGCCCCGCTTGTAGATGCGCACCTGTTGCGGAACTCCCTGTGGAGCCCCGTTCACCAGGTCGTTTCCCTGCGCGACCAGATATGCCCCTTTGTTTTTGCGGATATGGGCAGTCCCGCGGTCTCCGGCCCAGTACGAAACATGATAGTTATTCAGATCGCCGCTGTGATATTGCTTGAACGTTCCATCCCGGGCAGCAAGTGCCGGGTCGAAGATGCTTTCTCCGTTCAGTCCTCGCGCGTTGAAGAAGACGATATTGAGCCCCTGCTGCCGATTCCGGGGATTGACCAGAAACTCGATCAGAAAGTCGGCCGGCAACTCCCGCTTCAGCCAGTAGACAATGTGATGGGGGTTCTTTTCGAGAGGTATTCCCTCGGGGGCGGCATCGGTCTCCAGAATCAGCTTGCCCTCGCGAATGGAAGCGGTCCCGGGACCTTCCATCGACCAATCCGACAAGACCGCCGCCGTCTCAAAACGAGTCTGAAAGAAAGGGTGCTCCCAGTCCACATCGAGGAGGGGAAGAGGTGCTCCTGTTTTATTCTGAGGCGGCAGGTCCGCCGGCTCAGCCGCCAAGGCATCGATCGAGAATGTGATCAGCAACAGGCAGATGCGGGGAAACAATCTCATTCATGGACTCCGCGACAGCATTCTGATTTTCGAACCGCCCATTCCCTAGACGAGAGGGGTGTGCTTTGATCAAAGGAGATGCGCACTGCCGGGTCTCGGGCGACAGCATCCCGCGCTGAAGTCAGTCGGTTCGGGCTGGATGCGCGAACCGGAATTGCCAAGGTGATCACATGCACTCTTCGATCACTCTCGTTGCGCCCGGGCCAGTTTTCAACTCTCCGGTCCCAACGACCGTGGGAAATCGGTTGAACTTTTGAAGTTCGGATCGCCCCTGAAGTGCCCCCGGCGGCAGGTCAAAACGCAGCGACAAGTCGACATATCAAAGTGCACGCAGCTCATTTTGATTCCTGAATCACAGACTTTCAAAACCAGCCACGAAAAAGCCCGGTCGATTGCCGATATCGATACTGAGGACAAGGGGCCTCCCCCTGCGCAGGGCTGCGCCGGGAAGCGATCAAGCGAATGGATTGTGTCATGCTGAAGCAGTATTTGCGGAAATCCCGGATCTGGGGAGTCGTGTTGCTCAACTGCGGCCTGGCCGGCTGCGGTGCATCTCCCGCTGCCACCGATGTTCCGGAGGACAGATCGGCTGTCATGACCGTGCGCTCTGAGCACGAGCCGGCAAAAACTGCCGAACTGTCAACCGGCGTTCTCAATGTCCGCTCGGCTCCGCAGCCAACCCCCACGTCCGACAAAGCCTCGGCTCTCTTTCAAAAACTGGTCACTCCGGGTGTCGAGCTGGCAGAATGGGAAGCGGCCCAGCAGGAACTGGTGAATCTCGGACCGGAGACTGTTCCCTTCCTGGGGGAACGCCTGCAGTCCGGGGACTTCATGGAGCGGGAGATGGCAGCGACATTGCTCGCGCTGTTTGGACCACAAGCGGCTCCCGCGGTGAAGGCCCTGACCGGGGCTTTGCAGGATGACTCCGAGTTTGTTCGAGGAAACGCCGCAGCGGCGCTGGTGCAGTGCCCGGATCACACTGCAGCGGCAACCTCCACTCTGATTCAATTGCTGGAATCGGCAGATCCCCAGTTGCGGCAAATGGCGGCCATGAATCTGAGTGGCATTGGACCGGAGGCGATCCCGCATCTGGACTCGCTGAAAAAGATTCTGGCACAGGAAAACCCGCCGGAAGTGACACGGCTGGTCATTGAACTGCTCGGGAGAATTGGACCGCCCGCGGAACCGGCCGTTCCCCAATTACGGCAGATCAAGTTCGAACAGTCGGGGGAACTGGGGACCGCGGCCTCACAGGCGATCGAGCTGATCGAAACTCAAGCTGTGAGCGCTCCGTAAATCGGGAAGGGATGTCGGCTGAGCGACTGTTGCAGGAATCGCGCGGGGCCGGTGTTCCGGGAACGACAGATCTGCGGATCGTTCCAACGAACGACGCTGCGAATCGTCGCAATTCAGGGAGAGTGGGAAAGAATTCGTTGTGATTCGACCTCCGGGATCGATAACATCGCAAAGAGCCGTGCTGCGCACGTGGCCGGTGCGTTGCTGTCATGATCCACAGCTGCGGAGGAATCGGCACGACCCGTTTCTCCGCCACGATCCTTTCCCGCGTCAGGGGCATCAGTATGAAATCGGTCTCGGTATCCTTCGGTTGCGTCGTCGCATTGGCGCTGGGAATGGGAGTCATGCTGTGCGGTGGATCGACCGCTGTCGCGGAACGTCCGCTGACCAAGTCCACCTTCGATCCCAATGCTGAACAGATCGAGATGTTCACCGGAATGAGCGAAGGTCGACTCGAGGTCAAGATGGTCGCCAAAAGTTCGCTCGGCGGACACCTGTTCATCAGCAATAAGCAGGATATTCCTGTCACCGTCAAGGTCCCCGAAGAGGGATTTGTCGGCATTCCCATCTCCGCACAGTTTGGCGGCATGGGGATGGGTGGCGGAATGGGGATGGGCGGAGGCATGGGAGGCGGGATGGGTGGCGGCGGTGCCCAAACCAGCGGCGGAGGCATGGGCGGCGGTGGCATTGGCGGGATGGGAGGCGGCGGCGGCAGCAGTGCCGGTGGCGGATTCTTCTCCATTCCAGCCGGTCGGACCCTGCGAGTTCCCTACACCGCAGTCTGCCTCGAACACGGAAAATCAGAACCGGGGCCGCGCACCAAGCTGCGTGTTGCTCCCGTTGCCGAATTCTCAGCCGACCCGGTGGTGCAGTCTCTCGTCCAGATGGTCGCTAAAGGGGAACTGGATCAGGGTGCCGCTCAGGCAGCCGCCTGGCATGTCTCCAGCGGGATGAGTTGGGAACAGCTCGCTGCCAAGCGGACCGACGATATCAACCCCGCGATGTCGCCGACCTACTTCAGCCCGGCCCAGCTGCAGGCTGCCCGGATGATTGTCGCGACCGCTCAGAGCAAAGCTCTGGAAGAAAAGCCTGCGACCGAACAGAAGAGTGTAGCCCCTGTGCGGAATCGCATCTCCCAGAAATAGACCGTCGCGACCGACGTTGCAAATTCATCAGGCCAGAGTATGAGGGATCCCCTCTGCTCTGGCCTTTGTTCGTGGAAGAGCAGCCAGCGTCACACAGATGCCTCGGCGGATTCACGCTGCATTACAGGGAACTGGAGTGCGTTCCGCGACTCCCGACAGTGTGCCTCCCGATTCGTTCAAAGGTGCCTGCTTGACTGGCTCAGCGAATCGCCCGACCGGGAGCAGCTTGCTCTTTCCAGTCTCGCAGCAGCAGTCTCGCAGGGCGAAAGGCTGCCATTCGCGTGGTGAGGACGATTCGATCAAAAGTCAAAGTCCCCTCACCTACTTGATCACCAGCCCCTTTTCGGTGATCTCGAAGGTGCGGATACTGTCATCGCACGCGCTGCCACGGTGCTTGGCCACGTGCAGAGCCCGGGTCATCCGGGTTCCCTCCCGCACCTTGCCCATCACGATGATCGTGTTGGCGTTGGTCAGCACGTCACCGCTTTCGATCTTTCTGGTCAGCAGGTCGTCCAGCAGCACTTCATGCGTGGTGCAAAGCATCAGGCAGCCAACCGATTGATGATCGTAAGCGTGGGCCTGCACCTGTTCCGCATGCGCTCGGAACTGGGCACGGAAGAGATCACGGGCGACCCAATCATGTTCCTTGCGCAGAATCTGATGGTAGATGTATTCAAACAGTTCAAACTGGTACGAGTCACTGGCTCGGTCGGTCGGCTCGATGCCGTCGATCACGCAGCGGCGGACCCCATTGGCGAAATTTCCATAGAAAAACGCAATGGTTTCAGACAGCTTCCGGTTGAGTTCGGCTTTCCATTCCCGTTGCTGGTCAAAGTCCATGTCCGACATAGTGACCCGCCGACCGGCTCGCTGAAAGAGGTGCAAAAAATCCCAGCGGGCTTTGTCCCTGTCGAAGACATCTTCGGGGACAAACGCAGACAGCTCAGCCGGACGCTGACGGACCTTCCAGTCGAAGAGCCGCTGCGCATACTCCGCATGACTCTGCGAGTCGCCTCTGGTCGTCATGTCGAAGAGGACGCCGGGCTCCCTCTCTTGCTCTAAGCCCGCGCGGGCGTACTGGATTCCCAGCTGGGTTTTGCCGATGCCGGTGGCTCCGAGCACGACGGCCAGTGTTCCCGGGAGCAGTCCACCTCCCAGAAGTTCATCGAGGGCGGGGATGCCCGTGGATTGTCGATTCATTCGCTAGGGGATTTTGCAGGGGATGAGGGGATGGCTGCAGCACTTTCAAAACGCGAGTGCATCGTCGCGGGTCAGCGGCAAGCCGTCCAGCGTCAACACCTCCGCCCCGACCTTTTCCAGCGTGTGCACAAACCGCTTGGGAAGCCGGCATTCGTAGACCACGCGGCTTTCCTGATAGTCGGTCTTCAGCACGTCCGCATGTTCGATCAGGAAGGAGTGGACCCGACCATTGCCGGCGTCGGTCTCGATGCGGACTTCCAGATAGTCTCCCGCCAAGCGCTCCGCAACGGCCCGCGTCAGGCGATCGAGTCCCGTCCCGTCAAAGGCACTGATCGTCACCGAGTTCGGGAACTTGGCCCGCAAAATGTCCACCTTCGAACGGTCTTCCGCGAGGTCGATCTTGTTCAGTACGAGAATGGGGTCGGCGGCATCGACACCGACCTCTTCCAGCACCTGGTTGACGGTTTCGATCTGCTGCTGGGCTTCAGGGTGGCTGGCGTCCACCACATGGAGGAGCAGATCGGCATGCCGGGCTTCCGCCAACGTCGACTTGAACGACGCCACCAGATGGTGCGGCAAGGAACGGATGAAACCGACGGTGTCGCTCAGCAGCACATCCCCCAGGTGAGGGAGCGTCCACTTCCGGGTCCGGGTGTCGAGCGTGGCAAACAGCTTGTTAGCCACGTAGACATCGGCCCCCGTCAGGGCATTCATCAGTGTGCTCTTGCCGGCGTTCGTGTAACCGACCAGTGAAATCGTCTTGTGATCTGTGCGGCTGGCAACCTGCAGCTCGCGACGTTTTTCAACGGTTTCCAGCTTCTTTTTGAGTTCGCTGATCCGCTTGTCGACAAGTCGGCGGTCGGTTTCGAGCTGCTTTTCCCCCGGACCTTTTCCGCTGCCGATCCCCCCTTCGATTCGTTCCAGGTGGGTCCACATGCGTGTCAGACGCGGCCGCATATACAGGAGCTGCGCCAGTTCCACCTGCAGTTTCGACTCGTACGATCGGGCATGCGTCGCGAAAATGTCGAGAATCACTTCGCTGCGATCGACGACCTGAGTTTTTGTCGTCTCTTCGATGTGCTTCCCTTGGGACGGGGAAAGGTGATTGTCAAAGACGATCAGGTCGGCACCGGTCGCACCGATGATCTCTTTCAGCTCGACCAGTTTCCCCTTGCCAATATAAGACGCCGGGTCCGGACGCTCGCGGATCTGCATCAGCGTTCCGACAATCTCAGAACCTGCGGTCTCGACAAGACCGCGCATTTCGTCAAACACACGGTCTTTATCCCGGTTCACGTCGCGTTCTCTGACAGCGACCAGAACACATTGCCGACCGTGAACTTTTAACGTTTCCCGTTGTGGTTCGCCCAAAGCGCTCGCGCTCCTGTGGATTGCCTGAAAATTCGATGTGCTGCGAATCACCGCCGCCGCGAAGGGCGGGGCCGACGGCCTGCTCTTCCGGCCGACATTCACATTCTAATCAGGACCTGTTCATCCGTCTGGACAAATTGAACGGAAAACAGGTTCATCTTTTCTTCCTGTCGTCAAACAATAGACGAACAGCCTTTCCTCGGCCATCATCTCCGCATGTCCCGCATCCCGCTGCAATTGCCGATCCTCCAGAACTGGAACTGCCACAACTGTGGCGGATGCTGCCGGCAACATGCTGTCCTCATTACGGATGCCGAGCAGAAACGGATTCTCAGCCAGAACTGGGGGCCGGAGAGCGGAATTCCGGCCGGGCAACCTCTCTTTGCTCAGGACAAATCCTGGGTCGGCTCATCTCCCCTGCGGCTCGCGCAGCAGACTGATGGTGCCTGTGTGTTCCTGAACGAGCAGGGCCTGTGCCGGATCCATGCGAAATTTGGCGAAGCGGCGAAACCCCTCGCCTGCCGGATTTATCCCTACGCGTTCCACCCCGCTGGGAAAGAGGTTGCCGTCAGCCTCCGTTTCAGTTGTCCGTCCGTGGTCGGAAACCGGGGAGAACCGCTCACCAACCAGAAAAAGGAGCTGCAGACGCTAGCGCAGCTGGTTGTCCCTCCCCGCTATCGTGAGACTCCTCCCCCCGCCATCACGGGCAAGACGACTCTCGACTGGACCGATACACTGCGAATTGTTCAGCACCTCGACGAGAGTCTCGCAGAGTCGACGACTCCCGTTGCTCTGAAGCTGCTGAGGGCGTTGTTCTGGATAGATCTGATCGGCAAGGCGCGGCTGGCCAGTATGCGGGGTGGTCGTCTCGAAGAACTGTTGACGTTGCTTCGTCAGGCGTCGGTGGGTGAGATTTCAGAAGTGCCGGCGCCTGCGGAGCCCCCCTCGTCTTTAGGCATGTCCCAGTTTCGATTGCTGGTCGGGCGCTATGTTCGAAAAGATGTCGCCGCCACCCTTGATAAAACGTGGAGCGGACGATTCCGGCAGCTGCTGGCCGCCTGGAGACTGATGAAAGGGACCGGCTCGCTGCCGCGCCTGCACGAGCAGTTAGGAGGGGTGCCGTTTAACGCGTTGTCCGGCCCGTTCGGAGGGGTGCCGGAGGAATCCGAGAGGCTGCTGACACGTTACTTCCGCGTGAAAATTCAGGGGCTCCATTTCTTCGGCCCCGCTTACTACCAGATTCCGCTGGTGGAAGGGTTCCAGAGCCTGGCGCTGGTCTTCCCGGCAGTGCTTTGGATTGCCCGCTGGCACGCCGTCACGAGTGGTCGTTCGGAAATCACCGCGGACGATATTCAGCAGGCACTGATGATCGTCGACCATCAGCACGGCTACTCCGAAGCGTTCGGCACATGGGGCTTCCGCCGCCGCGTTCAGAATCTCGCTGCGACGGGGGACCTGGCCGGTCTGATCGCCACCTTTGCCCAGTGAGTAAAGCCAGATGCCGCGTGAAGCCTGACTTTCTCCAGCTGCTCGCCGTCCCGGCCCCCGCTATCCCTTCACACGATCTTTCGTGTCGCTGGTCTCGGCATGCTTTTCGACAAACTCGATGATCTTGCTCGCCACGTCGATCTTCGTGGCGCCTTCAATCCCTTCGAGTCCCGGTGAGGAGTTGACTTCCATCACCACGGGACCGTGCCGCGAACGGAGGATGTCCACCCCGGCAACCCGCAGTCCCATCGATTTCGCCGCGCGGACGGCTGTCGTCCGCTCCTCGGGAGTGATCTTCACCTTGACGGCGGTTCCTCCCCGATGAAGGTTCGAACGAAACTCTCCCGCTCGGGCTGTCCGCATCATCGCGGCGACGACCTTCCCTCCGACGACGAGGCAACGCAGATCGCTGCCGGCCGCCTCCTGAATGAACTCCTGAACCAGAATATTTGCTTCCAGATCGCGGAAGGCCTCGATCACCGCCTCCGCCGCCTTCCGGGTTTCCGCGAGGATCACCCCGACCCCCTGTGTCCCTTCCACGAGCTTCACGACCAGTGGAGCGCCCCCCACGATATCGATCAGGCCGTCGATGTCCTTCGTGGAATGGGCAAACCCCGAGACCGGAAGGCCGATCCCATCGCGGGAAAGCAACTGCAGGCAGCGCAGCTTGTCGCGCGAGCGGGTAATCGCCTGCGATTCGTTGGCCGAGAAAATCCCCATCATCTCGAACTGCCGGACGACCGCCGTTCCGTAGAACGTATTCGACGCGCCGATGCGGGGAATGACGGCGTCGTAATCGTTCAGCTCCCGCCCCGAATAAATGATCGTCGGGCGGTGCGAGGTGATGTTCATGTAGCAGCGGAGGTAATCGATCACATGGACACGATGCCCGCGCTTCTCGCCCGCTTCCTTGAGTCGGCGCGTCGAGTACAACGACGACTTCCGTGAAAGGATGGCGATTTTCAACGGCCGTGGCGGTTCCGTCGGAGCCTGCTCTGCAGAGTGTTCTGGCTGCTCAATTTCATCGGGGGACATAAATCAGCCGGTAACAGCCAGGGAGTGTGTGGTGCCAGTGAAACGAAAAAAATCGGGCCGTCTGAAATTCAGGACCTCTGTAATTCAACGGCTCTGTGTGCAATCAGCTTCTGTTCTTCACCGGCACGCGGGAACTGTCGCGATAGGAACTGCCGGCGTCAACAAGGAATCGTCCCCGAATGGCTTCGCGCCCCAAAAGCATGCGGAACCCCATCTGGTCGCGATTGGCCAACGTTAATTCGATGGGAAAAACGGAGCCGAATAACTGAACATCCGTGCAGACGCAGGGCCGCAGGTCGACATGTCCACTGGAGCTGCGAACCTCGCGGTATCCCGACAGCGGTGCCTCAGCAGTTACCGTACCACGAGTTCGCCGCTGCCACGGATGAATCTGGAACCGAACCCATTTTTGTCCTCGCCGGGTGACAAATTCGATGTCGAATGCGTGAATTGCGGAGGTGCGGGCTCCCGTGTCGAGCTTGGTTTTAATGGCGGAAACCCCCAGTTCGGGGAGTGCGATCCATTCTCGCCAGCCTGCAATCGTCAGCTGCGGGGGGGAATTGGCCATCTGGTTTTCAGCACCGAAGAAAACTGTTGCGTCGGCAGAGGTCGGGGGCATCACTCTCGGGGGCGGGGAGCGGTGAGCGACAGATCGGATCCCCGCGCAGTGCTCCCGCACTGGTTCGAGTACAATTTATCCCGATTCCTTCGGAATTGAACTGAGGCTGCGGAGAAATTGAGAAATTGCTGCGGACGGAACTCCGCTCGCCATTCCCGAATCGCGTCCCTACGTCATGTCGATCGATTTCCTTATCGACGGTTATAACCTGCTGCATGCAGCGGGGTTCGCACGCGCCCGCTATGGGCCAGGGGATCTGGAACGGGCCCGGGACCGGCTTTTGAAACTGCTCCGCCGATTGCTGACAGCGGAGGAACTGCAGCGAACCACGATCGTCTTCGACGCGCGGGATGCGCAGCATGTTTCGCGTCAGGAATGCCACCCCTGGGGGATGACGGTCCTGTTCTCACCATCCGGTCGCGAGGCGGACGACGTCATTGAAGATCTCGTTCACGGGCATTTTTCTCCGCGACAACTCATCGTTGTTTCCAGCGATCATCGCCTGCAGCGTGTGGCACGCGTCTGCCGCGCCCAGGCATTGGACTCCGATCAGTTTCTGGACCAGCTGGAAGATCGTCTGGGGCGTGAGCAGCAGGCACAGACTGCGCCGCAACGGAGTGGAGAGCGACCCCGCGAGGTGTCTGACGAAGAGCTGCAGCGGTGGCTGAAAGAATTCGAGAGTATCGATGTCGATTCGATTCGTCGTGGCGTGAACAAAGAACTGCGGTCCCCCTCGCCCGCCTCCAGTCCTCCTCCGGCACCGGCACCCGCAAAGCCAACCACGCCGCCCCTGCCCTCCGGCAATCCATTGCCCGCGGGGAAACTGCCATCCCCAACACCTGTCGTCCAGCAACCCGAGGCGAATGAGGAGGGCGGAGCGCCCCAGGCTGCAGCGATCGATGCCGACGAACTCTCATTCTGGGAGCAGCGTGTGCGTGATCTGCTGCGAGGGGAAGAGATGTTGTAACCTGTTTGTGCCACAATTCTTGTGCGTGTGTGAGGCGGGTTTTTGACATGCGTTTCGCCGGAGTTCAGTCGGTTTCGCTCGTCTTCTCCGGAATGGGACCGGCGGAACGATTCAACTCAGCGGAAACTCGTGCAGGGACAGGAGTAATTTTCTTCCCTTCTCGCTGGAACCGGTGTGACCGGATCATTATCATTCCTGTTTCGCTGCCGCGAGCACGGAGATTCTGTCGGTGGCGATTGTCCAGAAATCCTGAAGGCAACTGAAGATCCATGCCCAATACACCCAGCGCCAAAAAGGCCCTGCGTCAAAGCGCCAAGCGTCGTTTGCTCAATCGTCAGCAGCGTTCCACGCTCCGCACCGCCGTGAAGAAGGTGCGCACGCTCGCTGAGTCGACCGACCTCCAGGCTGCTCAGACGGCTTTGCAGGAAGCGACCAAGAAGCTCGACAAAGCCGCAGCCAAGCAGCTGATTCACAAGAACACCGCTGCTCGGACCAAATCGCGTCTGGCCCACCTGCTCGCTGAAAAAGCGAAGAAGGCCTGAGACTTCCTCTTCAGGGAGGAGATCAGGAGATCCTGCAGTCCGAATCTGAATCTGCAATGATCCTGTCATGGATGATTGACAACTTTTCAGCGGATTGGCGGGAGAATCTGGGATGTGTGTTGTCTGCCAATCGGCCCAGTTCGACTCCGCACGCGCGGACCAGTTCGCTGAGCGACTGCTGGGCATTCTGAATTCCGCCGGTCTGGCCTTGATGATTTCCATCGGCCACCGGCTTGGACTCTTCGACGCGCTGGGCCGTGGGGAAGCGTTGACATCCGCTGGTCTGGCGGAACGGCTGCAGCTGAATGAACGCTACGTCCGGGAGTGGCTGGGGGCTCTCACGACCGGTGGCATCGTCATTTACGATCCCGCGCAGCAGACGTACTCTCTGCCTGCCGAGCACGCCGCCTTTCTGGTCCGCTCACCTGGCTCACTGAACATCGCTGCGTCGATGCAGTTCATTCCGATCCTGGGCCAGGTGGAAGAGCAGATCCTGAACTGCTTCCGCAACGGCGGCGGAGTCCCCTACTCGGAGTTCCCCCGGTTTCATGAAGTCATGGCCGAGGAGAGTGAGAAAACCGTCGTCGTGGCACTGCTCGACCACATCTTGCCGCTGGTCCCTGGCATGATCGGCAGGCTGCAGGAAGGGATTGACGTCCTCGATGTCGGCTGCGGTTCCGGCTGGGCTCTGCTGAAGCTGGCAGCCGCCTATCCGGCGAGCCGTTTTGCCGGATACGATTTTTCAGCGGAGGCGATTGCCGCTGCCCAGTCGCTGGCCGATGCACGGGGCCTGAAGAACATTCGCTTCGAACAGCGCGATATCTCCCAGCTCGATGGGTCGCAGCAGTTCGATTTCATTACCTCTTTCGACGTCATTCATGACCAGGCGGAGCCGGCGGCGGTGCTGGCCTCGATCCGCCGGTCGCTGCGGGCCAATGGCCGCTATCTGATGCAGGACATCAAGGCCTCGAGCCACCTTGAAAAGAATCTGACGCACCCGCTGGGGCCCTATCTTTATACGATCTCCTGCATGCACTGCATGACGGTCTCGCTGGCCCTGAATGGCGCGGGGCTCGGGACGATGTGGGGTGAAGAACTGGCCATCCGGATGCTGCAGGAGGCGGGCTTTGAACTGCTGGGGGTGCATCAACTCCCGCACGATCTGGCCAATAGTTACTACGTCTCCCGCTGAAGTCGCTGCAGATGGCGGGACCTACTCCCTTTCCGAGGGGAGACGCTCAGGTGTGGCTTCAGTGCTCTCGTTCTGTGCTCATCCGGGAACGGAATCGGCTGCGAGATTCCCTCGGAACGAGCGGATCCGTTCGCTATCATAACTCTGCTCGGTCGCCACCATTTTGCCGCGCACGCGGAGTTCCCTTGATTGGCCTCCGGTTACGTTCTCCTTCTGTTCCAGGGCTCGCAGGTGCACTCATGCAAACCCGCCGTCACTTTCTCCAGAATATGGCCTTTCTGGCTGGTGCAGCCGGACTGCAAGGAAGTCTCCTCGCCGCGGTCCAGCGTGCCGCAGCGATCGAACCGGAGCAGGGATCTTCGTTTCTCGATGCGGAACACGTTGTGATCCTCATGCAGGAGAACCGTTCGTTTGACCATGCCTTCGGGAGTCTCCGTGGAGTTCGCGGCTTCAATGACCCCCGGGCCATCCGGCTGGCGGATGGCAATCCGGTCTTTGTGCAGACGAGCAAGGAAGGTGACCGTCATGTCCCCTTCGAACTCGACATGAAGCAGACCAAAGTGACGTGGATGGGCTCACTCCCCCATGGCTGGACCGATCAGGTCGACGCCGCCAACAAGGGGCTGCATGATCGCTGGCTCGATGTTAAGAAATCGAGCCGTAAGGACTATGCCTCGATTCCGCTGACCCTTGGCTACCACACCCGCAAAGATATTCCCTTTTATTATGCACTCGCGGATGCTTTTACGATCTGCGACCAGAATTTCTGCTCCACCCTGACGGGGACGATTCCCAACCGGCTGTATCTCTGGACGGGAACCAGCCGGACCGCCCAGACGGACGATGCCCAAATCATTGTGCGGAATGAAGACTGCGAATACCGGAAATGGGTGCAGTGGACGACGTTCCCGGAGCGACTGCAGGATGCCGGGATCTCCTGGAAGATTTACCAGAACGAACTCGACCTGCCGACGGGACTGTCGAGCGAAGAAGAGGGCTGGCTCTCGAACTATGGGGACAATCCGATTGAACATTTTTTGCAGTTCAAGAGCCGCTTCTATCCCCGTCATCGGCAATATCTGGAGAAGAGCAACCGAGCGCTGCCGGGGGAAATCGCCCTCCTGGAAGAGCAACTCGCCGGAAAGTCAGGAGAAGAAGCAGCGGCGCTGACCAAACAGCTCAACAAGTTGAAGCAGCGACTGGCGGATCAGCTCCAGGATATCAAGGAGTTTTCACAGATTGCCTATGACAAACTCTCGGAGCGTGAAAAGAGCCTGCACGCCCGCGCGTTTACGACAAACTCCGGCGATTCCCACTATCGCAGACTCGAAGAACTCTCCTATCGGGATGGAGCGGAAACCCGCCGACTCAACGTTCCCCGGGGAGATGTGCTGTATCAGTTCCGGAAGGATGTGGAACAGGGGGCCCTTCCGGGCGTCTCGTGGATCGTTCCTTCCGCCCGGTTTTCCGACCATCCATCCAATGCGTGGTTCGGGCAGTGGTACCTCTCCGAAGTCCTGAACATCCTGACGAGTAATCCCGACGTCTGGAAGAAGACGATTTTCATTCTGACCTACGACGAAAATGATGGGTACTTCGACCACATTCCGCCGTTTCAGGCGCCGCATCCCAATCGCCCGGAAACCGGCCGGAGTTCACCCGGGTTGAGCACGGCGTTCGAATATCTGGAGAGGGACGCCGATTTCAAATACAAGCCCAAGTCGAGCCTGCGGGACAACTCGATCGGTCTCGGTTTCCGCGTGCCGATGATTATCGCCTCTCCCTGGAGTCGGGGAGGCGCTGTCTGCTCGCAGGTCTTCGACCACACTTCGGTGCTGCGGTTGCTGGAGAAGATTGCCTCGCACCGCAGTGGACGTGAAGTCCGCGAGACGAATATCACGCCTTGGCGCCGCGCTATTTGTGGTGACCTGACGGCCGCGTTTCGCCCCAGTGCGGAAGGATCGCCCGGTCTCAATGATTTTCTCGTGCGGGATACCTACATCGAAGAGATCTACAACTCGAGGTTTAAAGGACTCCCCGCGGGCTATGATCCGTTGACCGATGCCGAAGTGGAACAAATCCGACAAGTTCCACAGGACTCCCGACTCCCCCGGCAGGAGCCCGACACCCGTGTCGCCTGCCCGCTCCCATACGAGCTTGCAGTCAACGGAGCGCTCAGCGAAAGCCGCAGCCAGTTTGTAATTCGCTTTGAAGCGCGTCAGGAGCGTTTCGGCGAACGTGCCGCCGGCTCCCCCTTCATCGTCTATGCCGTTACCAGCCGTGGCCTCAAGGTGAGATACTATGGGGTCGAGCCGGGAAGTGCTGTTGAAGACTCCTGGGATCTCAGCGATTTCCAGGATGGGCGTTATCACCTGCGCGTGCACGGTCCCAATGGCTACTATCGGGAGTTTCGCGGCAATGCGGGTGATCCGCTCGGCCAGGTGCAGTTCCACGAAGCGGTGCAGCGCTCCTCGACCCCGGTAGCGGGATTGGCGCAGCTTCAAATCAAACTTGATTCTCCATCAAACGAGACACCGTTGATCCTTGACGTGACGGACCTGTCCTACGGACACCCAGCGCAACAATGGAAATCGGGAGAGGAGAAGACCGGCATGATTTCGTTCGACACTCGTTCCTCGGGAGGTTGGTACGACATCCAGGTCACCAGCCCACAGCTTCCCGGATTCGTCAAACGTTACGCCGGGAAACTGGAAACCGGGGAGTGGACGACCAGCGATCCGCTGATGGCCGGGAAGGTCAGTGCGGCCTCCGTCGGCACGGACACCTGATCCTTGGGTGAAATCAGCAGGCCCGTTGTCAGGGAAATTCCGTCCCTGTGAGCGGAGGCCATCCTCCGGGCGTGAGATGTCGCTTGCCGCATCGGGATTGACTGTGGAATCAGCAAGCAGCCGAAAAAGAAATTGGACGTGCGATTGCAGCCCGTTTCTTCCCGGCTGCTCCGGCGTGCCCCTTTGGAAAGCTGCTGATTGACTGTCCGAACGGCGTCGGAAGCAATCAGCGAGTCATGACCGCGGCAAGTCAACCCGTGAATGGAAAGTGAATCTGGTTCGCTCGAACAGTGACTTACTCAGGCCGGCATCTGCTCACAGCTCGAGATTGATTTCTTCCTGTTCCACGGCGATCTCTTTCTCGAAGGTCAGCTTCTTCGCACGCAGGAACTTTTCATCTTCCATCGGCGTCATGTTGTCGGGATCCTTGATCCCCAGTGAATCGACGTCAACGACAGCGATATTCCACTTCGCGGGCCCACCTGCCACTTTGAAGGGGGCTGTGTATTGGCCGTTAATGACCTTCACATGCACCGTCCGGCCGCTGTTCGCATCTTCGGACGAAGGGTCGATGTGCATTTCCGCATAGCGGACCGGCTTGCCATCGAGAGTGACAGAGCCATGAACGTCATAAAACTTGAGCTTCTCGCCACCGCAACCAGACAGACACAGGGCGAGCAGGCCCCAGAGAAGGAACTGGCCGGCAGCCAATCGGACTTGGTTCATCAGGAAATTCATGGGATTCGACCTTCCGCGTGATTCGAAGTGATCCTCTGGAGAGGGGGTGCAGGGAGAGGCCGGAGCGTCGCTGTCGAGCCGGCCCCATCCCTGTTGCTGTCACCTCACCTCTGCCTCCGCAGCCCTGCCTCTACAACCAGCGTTTCGAGTGCCCGAAGGAATCGTTTCGCTTTCAGAGGCAGGGCAGACCTCGGTCAAAATGCCTTAGAACTCACCGGGAGTTCCACCATCCTGAATGGCGAGCAGCCGTTCAAACGTGGAATCGTAAGCACCGGTTGCGGTGCGGTGGTCGACGTTCTCGCTGATGAAGCGGACGGAACCATCGCAAAGGGCAAACTGTGAGCCGCCGGTGTGACGGGAGGTGAAGATGCCGGAAAGCCTTTCCGTTTCGTTATAGGGATAGTTAATCCCCCCTCCCCCGATCCCGAGGGCATGGGAAGCCCCGTGTCCTTCTGTGGGCCCCTTGATCGACTGGGTGTAGAACAAGGCTGCCGCGCTGGACTGCAGCTCGCGTCCCCCGGCATTGAAAGTCCAGGCGCGTTCCCCCAACAGAATTGAGTTCGATGTCCCGTCGGTAATCGAGCGGATATTCACGCGGGAGTTCACATTGAACGGTCCCTCTGTCCAGGCACCGACGTTCATTTGGTACCATCGATCCGCGCTGCAGCAAGTGAGGGCGTCTCGTCCCCGCCCCATGTTGCCCACATAATTCTGCAGGGCGAGAATGTCGTTGTACTGAGTGCCGGAGCTATCCACGAGTGCCCACTTAACCGTGCCATCCGGTTTGAACTTGCGGTTTTCGGTCTCGGAGGGCTTCGTGTCGGATGGGCAGAGGAATGCCGGAATCGGCTTGCTGATCACTTCCCGCACGGTGGCGCTCTTGATGGCGTCCATCGCATCGACGCTGTTCACGCCCAGCGTGTTAAAGACGGCGGTTTGCTCCATATAGGGGAGTACAAACGACGTCCAGGCATAGTCCGGCGCACCCCGCTTGGCACGGGGCCCACCCTTCTCGCTGCCAGAGGAGCCGCTGAAGCCCTCTGTTTCAACGTTGTAGGTTGTGGCGACGGCGACCAACCCCGGGGGGAAGGTTGCGAACGTGTCGTGATAGTTGTGCAGAGCCAGCGCCAGCTGCTTGAGATTGTTTTTGCATTGTGTGCGGCGGGCAGCCTCGCGGGCCTGCTGCACCGCTGGGAGTAAGAGGCCCACCAAGACACCGATGATCGCGATGACGACAAGCAACTCGATCAACGTAAATGCCCGACGCGTTGAGTACCGAGACATGCTGAATCTCCTCCGGAAGAGCGAAATGAGCAAGGGGAACGTGACAGCAGATCAAGCCATGAGGCTGTTCGGTCCAATCCGAATGGTGGGCCGATAAGTATCTTCCCATCGACTTTCTTGAATCTGTCGAGATATTTGCGAATCCCGATCTGTTTTTGGATTTTTCTCGTACACTCGAGGGAAACACCTGCGGTGCGCGCGGGAGATCAGACTCGGAACGGAGCTGAAGACCGAGCCAGAGGGACGGTGCGGCCACGCCAGAAACAAAAATTTCAATTCGGATGACAGATTTCGCCGGAATGACGGGAGAGAGATGGTCCAATTGAATGGTGGCGACCCGCCTGATGCGAACATCCCCATGTCAACGCACGAACCTCTGAGCCCGGTGTGCCCCAGGTCTGCTGAAGCGGGATCGGCCGCCCGACGGGACGAGCTCTTCATCAAAGAATTCACTGCAAGCCAACGTCAGCTTTATGCTTACGTGATGACTCAGGTCTCCGGCTGGGAAGCGGTGGATGAGATCTTCCAGCGCGTGTCGCTGGCTCTCTGGACCAAGCGGGAAAACTTCGACCCCGACCGGCCATTTGTCGCCTGGGCGGTCGGCTTCGCCAGAATGGAAGTTCAGAAGTATCTGGGTGAGCAGGGTCGGCGCATGCTGACGCTGACTGACGAAGCCCTGCAAGCGGTGGGAGCCTCTTTCGAACGTCAGGAGACGTTGCTGGAGGAGAGAGTTTGTGCGCTCGAAGCCTGCGTCGCCCGTCTGCCGGCCCGACAACAGCAGCTCTTGCGAAATTGCTATGCGTCATCGACACCGCTGCAGGACGTCGCTCGTGAAATCGGGATGACTCCGAACTCATTATATCTGCAGCTGAAACGGCTACGTGATTTACTCTGGAAATGTGTGACAGGCAAAGTCACAGCGGAGGCCAATCATGCCTGAGCGTGATTCTCCAGCCCTCGATGAGCCATTGCCGCAACTGGTCAATGCAATTCTGGATGACCGCGCCACCCCTTCCGACTGGCGGCAGCTGAGCGAAATCATTGTCCGCAGCACTGAGGCGTGTGACTATTTCACCACGCAGGTGGCGCTGCATGCCAAGTTGCGACAGGTTTCGACGAGGTATTCCGAAGCCCATCTGACGGAGGCCCTTCCGTCTCGTAAGAGTGGAGGCGACCGGGCGTCTGAGACGCCGGCCGGGGGGAGCCATCGTCGACGCCGTTGGTCACAGGCTGCAGCTGTCGTGGCCTGTCTGCTTTTCGCGGCCGTCGTGACCGGCAACTTGACGCTGACGGGAGTCAGCCCCGGCAGCCGCCTGGTCACATCGGCACCTCAGATTGGGGAAATGCACCTCGTTAACCATGAAGGTGACGCGACGGAGGCGCAGGTGGTCCGACGTATCCACCTCGGAGAGCGCGTGGTTGTGGAGAATCGGCAGGCGGAGATCCGGTTTCTGAATGGCATCCGGATGCGGCTGGCGGGACTGAGCGAAGTCACTCTCGAAGACGGCATGAATTGCGTGCTCCATCGTGGCAAAGCGTTCGTGACGGTTCCTGAAGGGGTTTCCGGGTTCCGCATTCGTGCGGCGGAGACGCAGATTACCGACTATGGAACGGAGTTCGGGGTCTCGATTGGAGATAACAATACTGCGGAAGTCGCCGTCGTGAAAGGAGTGGTGGGCGTCCGGCCCGATAAAGGGGGGACGGAAACCCAGCTGAAAACAGGTCAAGGGGTCCTGATTGAATCCGGCGTGCTCAAACGCCTTTACCTGGTGACGGATGCGAGCTTCCCGACAAAGCAGCAACTCCCCTCGCGGCAACCGCTCATCGTTGATGTCCGGGACAACATCCGCAGTGTCGATTCCCTGAATTACTATCGTGTCGCCGAGCGGGCTTTTGGAGAGGACGCCAAGATTTACGTCGACCGTCCACATGAGTTTAACGGAATGACGGAGGCCGGACTCCCTGCTTATCTTCTCGGCGCTGACTACCTGATGACCTTCAACGGCGACAAGCAGTTGGACCTGCGGCTGTCCATCACGCTCAGCCGGCCGGCCGATCTGTATCTGATTTTTGATGACCGCACGGCGCCCCCTTCCTGGCTGAAGAATGAATTCATTCTGATGCCCGAAGGGGTGGGGATTGACGAACAAACCGTGAGCACGGGACCCGAGCGACTCGGCGTGGGGCCAGGAGTCTCCGTCGATCGTCAACTCTCTCTCTGGAAGCGTTCAATCCCTCAGCCGGGGACAGTTGAGCTCGGATCAGTGAATGCGTATTCCGATTCTTCGCTGATGTATGCGATCGTCGTGGTTCCTCACGATCAACAATCATCCGCGCAACAATCACCCGCGGGAGAACATCGGGTTTCAGCACACACGGACGTCACTCCCCCGCAGGAGCTGACAAACCCGTAATCCGGGATTCCCTGCCTGTTCGCGGATTTCCTGCTCTTCTGCGGAAGTGGACGGCTGCGGTCAGCGCGGACGAAGCAACAAGGTCCCGTTCAAGAACCGAAACCTCCCGCGGGTCGGTCAGGCGTCGAGGCCCACGTTGAGCGGCACCAGGTCTTCAGGAAGAAAGCGGCCATCTTTGCGAACCAGTTCACCATCGAACCAGACCTCGCCTCCCCCATACGCGGGGGTCTGGATCAGCACCAGATCCCAGTGGACCTGGCTGCGGTTGCCGTTGTCTGCCGTGGCATAAGCATTTCCCGGGGTGAAATGCAGCGACCCGCCGATCTTCTCGTCGAACAGCGTGTCGAGCATCGGCCGCTTGACGTTGTTGTTGCATCCCAGCGACCACTCGCCGATGTAGCGGGCCCCTTCATCGGCATCGAGAATCTCGTTGAGGCGCCGAGTCTCGCCCTGGCAGGTGGCATTCACGATCTTGCCGTTCTTGAACTCGAAGCAGACCCGCTCGAAGATGACTCCCTGATACCGCGACGGCGCGTTATAGGTGATAATGCCGTTCACACTGTCCCGCACCGGGGCAGTGAAGACTTCACCGTCAGGGATATTGCGCCGGCCATTGCAGGTGACGACCGGAATGTCCTTGACGGAAAACTGGAGATCGGTGTCGGGTGACTTGATGTGGATGCGATCCGCCGCTTCCATCCGGCGCTTGAGGGGCTCCTGATTCTGAGCCATCAACTTATAGTCGGCGGTGCAGACCTCGAAGTAAAAGTCTTCGAACGCGGCGGTGCTCATTCGGGCGGCCTGTGCGAACGAAGCGGTGGGATAGCGGAGCACAACCCACTTGGTCTTCGCCACCCGCAGGTTAATGTGGACCGGTTGCCAGATGCAGGACTGGACCAGATCCAGCTGCGAGCCGGGGACGTCCGACAGCTCTTCACTGTTGGACGTGCCACGGATGCCAATGTAGGCATCCATCTTTGCCATGGCGGCTGCTTCGAGTTCGCCCGTCAGTTGCAGCGCTTCCCGCGTGGCCGACTGGTACAGCGACCGCAGAATCGTATTGTTCTTCCAGGAGACGAACGCCTGGGCTCCCGCGGCAGCCGCCTTTTCCACCAGTCTGCAGACGAGATCCGGTTCCGGCAGATCGAAGGCCTCGATCAGCACCCGCTCTCCCGCCTTGAGGGCGCAACTGTGAGAAATCAGGAGATCGGCCAACCGCTCAATCCGTGGGTCTTTCACGCGTCTGCTTTCCAACCGGTTTCAGTGGCAGATGCCTGTGGAAGGGACTTCATTCGGCTTACAGCAAGGAGTCGATGAGCATTCTCAACTTCCGCAGCTCAAGCGGACGTTGATCCAGCGGCATCAACTCGGGGAGGATCTCGACGGAGAGAGCTCGCGTGTAGCGACGACGTTCCAGCTGCGTGATGAGTTTGCTGTAGTCGACCTCCCCCAGTCCGACCTGAACCTGCAACTGTTCCCGCGTGGAATCACGTAGATGCACGTGTAAGGTGTAGGGCGAAACCAGATCGAGAATGGCGTCGACGGTTTTTTCGTCGAGGAAATAACTGGGATCGAAGGCCAACCCGAGTTTTTCCACAGCTTGGCAGAGTTCGACGGCTGTGTGCGGGTCACCCGAAAGCCGTCCGGCCTGAGTTTTAATGGCGACACGAATCCCGTCGGTCAAAGCAAACTTGACCAGATCGCGGAGGCGGTCAATTTCCGAATTGAATGGTGTCCCCAGCGGTGACGAGGGGAGCACGATCTGGGTGATGCGCAGGGACTTCGCGACGCGACACAGTCCCTGAAACGAGGCCCGATCCAGGTCGTGAGCCAGAGTAAAGGCGACGGGCGAAAGTCGGGTCTGTTCCCGGATGCGGGCGGTAAAATCATCCGGATTTGTCAGAATCTCTTCTGGTTTCAGGGCTCCGTTTTCGTCAATCCAGAGCTCAACCTTATCGAACTCAAGGTCGATGATCTGATTCAGAGCTTCCCAGAAATCCAGTTCGGCAAAACACCTGGTTGAAGCGGCAACAAACACGCGCACACTCCCTGCTTGCATTCTCGAATCGGCTCACAGAACCGCCCCGGGAGGAGCGGACTTACCGTAATCCATAACGGTCAAACTGCGTGAAAGACGCCGTCGCCGTACTCTATTCCGACTGGGCGAATCCTGCAAGATCGTCGAATTTTTCCGAAGGGGCCGAATTATCGTTTCTCACGGATTGTTCGCATTTTGTCGTGCAAAATGCCGATAACGAACGACAGGGAATCCGCAGAGCCCCACAGGGGGGGGACGAGCGGTTGACGGAAGCGTATCGGGTGATGCGTTCCGCAGGGGGATGAAGGGGCGGCGATGTCCGCAGCGGTCGCATACCGCCTGTTCGGGCCGAGGCTCCGGGCAGTCCACCGCACAGGGACTTTGGGGACAAAGACATGACGCGATTGAATTTACACATGCTGACCGCGTGCCTGCTGGCCTCTTTCAGCGCTGCCGGCTGTACTTCGATGAATACTGTCGCCCGTGGCCAGAACCCGGAACTGGTCCCCAGTGCCGGCGTGACCTACAGCCATGGCCATCAGCCGATTCGGGCCGTGGTGGATGAAGCGGTCGACTGCTATCACGAGCATCACAATACAACCACAACCTACCACAATGGAAACGTCGGTCAGTACGCACCGGCACGCGGTGGTCAAGCCTGTCCTCCGGGTGGGGCGGGTGCAGCAGGTGGTGAATATTACGGCAACTGCCCCCACGGAAATTGCCCCAACAATGGGGGCTGCCCGCACGGCTGCCGGAGCTGCGGCAACGGCAACGATCTGAACTGGTATCCCAAGCACGGCTATTCGTACTCTTACAAGCGTCCCAATGACCTGGTCTATCCGGCTCAGGGAGCGGTCGGCGGAGCGGTCGTTTATCCGTACTACACCCACAAGGGCCCCAGCGATTTCTTCCGCAAGGAATGATCAAACGGGCTTCCCGAACTTCGAAAACTCGCACACCCGGCCATTTCTGGTCGGGTGTGTTTGCATTGACGCGACCTGATAAGCTTGAACGAAGCTGTTGCCTCGCCTGTCGGGGCTTGGCCATCCCGGCAGTGAACTCTTGCTCGTGGAGTCTTCATGTCCCGTCTGCGATCCGAAATCGCCAAGTTCGTCCAGGCCCCTGCCTATCAGGCGATGAAGCCGAAGGTGCTGGCGAAAAAACTGGGCGTCACCAAAAAGAAGATGCCCGCGTTCGAGGAAGCATTGCAGGGGGCGATTGCAGCCGGGGACATTCGACTGACCACCTCCGGGCGGATTCAGGCCCGGCGACCCGCGGATGTGTATCTCGGAATCCTGCGAAAGATTTCCAGTGGCGATGGCTTCGTCATCCTGCATGACCCCAAGCCGACGGACCTCCCGGGAGACGTTTTCGTCGATCGAAACGATCTGCGTGATGCCCAGAGCGGCGATGAAGTGCAGATCAAGTTGACCAAACGCCGCCGGGCGGGGGGACAGCGTTGCGGGTACGTCGTGGAGGTTGTCGAGCGGGCGACAAACGTTTTTGTCGGCACCTACTTCGAAGAAGGGGACCAGGGCTGGGTCCGGATCGACGGCAAAGATTATCGCGAACCGATCTCCGTGGGTGATCCCGGGGCGAAAGGGGCTCAGGACGGCGACAAGGTCGTGGTGGAAATGCTGCGGTTTCCCGCCGTCGGGCAGGTTGGCGAGGGGGTTCTGACAAAAGTCCTCGGGCCCCGCGGTGAACCGGGCGTCGACACCCAGATGATCATCCACGAGTTCGGGATTCCGGACGAGTTTCCCGAGCCGGTTCTCGCGGCAGCCCGACTGGAAGCGGAAAACTTCCGCGAGGAGATTGAAGAGGGGCGTGAAGACCTGACGGGGATGCTGATAGTGACGATCGATCCCGTCGATGCCCGCGACTTTGATGATGCCATCTCGCTGGAACGCTGGGCTAACGGACACTGGCATCTGGGGGTTCACATTGCGGACGTTTCGCATTTTGTGCAACCGGGAACCGAGCTGGATCGCGAGGCACAGAAGCGGGGAAACAGCGTCTATCTGCCGAGCAAAGTGATCCCCATGCTGCCGGAGATCATCTCGAACGGTCTGGCCTCTCTGCAGCAGGATCGGCTTCGCTACACGATGTCCGCCTTTATGGAATTCTCCGCGGAAGGGATTCCGATCTCGTCCCGTTTCGCCCGATCGGCGATCAGGGTGAATCGCCGCTTTGCCTATGAAGAGGTGATGCCGATCGTGACTGCCTCACAGGCGAACGATGGGAAAGCTGTGCAGACCGCCGCAGGAAAATCAGTGCCGGCCAAAATTCGCAAGCTGCTCTGCGACATGCACGAACTGGCGATGATTCTGCGACGACGGCGTTTCGCTCACGGGGCACTCGAACTGGATATGCCCGAGGTGAAGCTCGATCTTGACAAGGAAGGGAAAGTGACCGGGGCTCATGAGACGGTGCACGATGAAAGTCATCAGATCATTGAGGAATTCATGCTGGCCGCCAATGTCGCCGTAGCGGTGGAGTTGAATGATCGGGGGCAAGCCCTGATGCGACGCGTACATGGTGAGCCCGCATTGCAGAAACTGACGGCACTGGCCGCGTTTGCCGCCATTCTCGGCTACCCGATGAAGAAGGTGCAGAGTCGCCGCGATCTGCAGCAGCTCCTGGAGCGGGTCAAAGGCCAGCCGGAAGAACACCCCATCAACTTTGCCTTGCTGAGGAGCCTGAAGCAGGCCGAGTATTCGCCGGTGGTCCTTGGTCATTACGCGTTGGCGGAAGAGCACTACTGCCACTTCACCAGTCCCATTCGACGCTATCCCGATCTGCTGATTCACCGCCAGATGCTGTCGTTACTGACGGGCAACAAGGCAGCGGCCGGCCCGGGGATGGAAGAACTGCTGCGGCTGGGACGACACTGCTCGACCACGGAACGCCGCGCAGAACGGGCAGAGCGGGAGTTGACGAAAATCAAACTGCTGTCGTATCTGGAATCACGGGTGGGCGAACAGATGCACGCCACCATCACGGGCGTGGACCGGTTCGGTTTCTTCTGCAGGGGTGTCGAGATTCCGGCGGAAGGGCTCGTCCATATCAGCGCTCTTCCCAAGCACGATTACGACTTCGACCGGACAGCGATGGCGCTGATCTCCCGCAGCACCGGGCATCAGTTTCGGCTGGGAGATCAGGTGAAGGTGGAAGTCGCGCATGTCGATGTCGATCGACGAGAGCTGAACTTCCAGCTGGTCACCGCCAGTTCGCGCTCAAAATCCCGGGGGCGCGAGAACGGCGAGGGAGATCATCGTCGGGCCGATGCGCCCCGGGGAAGAACTTCTCGCAAATCGAAGAGTTCCAAACCGAAGCCGTCCCGTTCCCGACGGCATCGCCGGTAATCAGTCTGGGCGTTCCCCTCGCGGAAGCAAGCGTTTCAGCATACGGATCGCTTGCTGCGCGGGGGCTGAAAAGAGCAACCTGCGCTAAAACTGGCAGGGTTCAATCTTGTCCATCTTCCACCCGTCGGGCAGAACCGCATCGCGGGGAATGACGATCACTCCGTCACGAACGACGATCGGCCCGCAGCGGCCGTCCGGTGGGTTGGCCAAAGGCGAACGGACCACGACGTTACGGCCAATGCGGGCATTTTTGTCGACGATGGCTCCTTCGATTGTGGAGCCGGCGCCGATCCCGAGCGGCGGGGCGGTGGGATCAGCGTGCGTGGCCCGTTTGTCTCCCTGATAGAAATCAGCTCCCATCAGGACGGAGTGGCGAATGGTGGCGTTTTCGCCAATCACGCTGCGCAGGCCGACGAGGCTATTGTCGACCACGACCCCGGGTTCGAGGACGCATCCATCCGAGAGAAGGCTATTTGTCACCTGAGCGCCATCGATCCGGGTCGGCGGCAACCAGCGGGGCCGGGTGAAAATCGGTGCTGTCGGACAATCGAGCTTGAACGGGGGATTCGCGAGACGCAGATCGAGATTGGCCTCGTAGAAGGCCTTGATCGTTCCGATGTCTTCCCAGTATCCGTCAAACAGGTGCACCTGCACATGCTTGGCGCGGATCGAGGCGGGAAACACCTCTTTACCGAAGTCCTGATAGTTCGTCTTGTCCAGCGATTCCACAAGGACATCGCGGTTGAACAGGTAAATACCCATGCTGGCCAGGTAATTCCGGCCGCCGCTGGGAACCCCCTGCGCCTCGATCCAGGCCGGATCGGTTTCGAACTGGGCGAGTTCCTTGGAGGTCTTCGGCTTCTCCAGAAAGCCATTCACACGGCCGTTTTCCCCCAGCCGCATGATCCCGAATGATCCCGCCTTTTCCTGGGAAATGGGCAGGGCGGCAATGGTCACATCGGCCTGATGGTCGAGATGCGTCTGCAGCATCTTGTCGAAGTCCATCCGGTACAGCTGGTCACCCGAGAGGATCAAGACGTAATCGACGCCGGGCTGCTGCAGATAGCGGAGCTGTTTGCGAACGGCATCGGCTGTCCCCTGATACCAGTCCGCGCCGTCATTTGTCTGCTGCGCGGCCAGAATCTCGACAAATCCCCCGAAGAAAGGATCGAAATTGTAGGTCTGTCGGATGTGTCGGTGGAGGCTGACCGAATTGAACTGGGTCAGCAGGTAAATCCGGCGGATTCCACTGTTGATGCAGTTGGAGATGGGAATATCAATGAGCCGGTACTTACAGCCCAGCGGGACAGCCGGTTTCGACCGCTCGGCGGTAAGCGGGACCAGACGAGTCCCTTTCCCCCCTCCCAGAATGAAACAGACAATATTATTCATGATCCGGCTCGTGTGCTGGTCGCGGAGGCTGACAAAATCCGAACGGTTGCCGAACTGGTTCAGCGCGGGAATGGATCGGTCGGGGTCAGGCCAGGGTGTCTCGAAAAATTTCTTCGCTCGGGTGATTCTGTCGAACCCCCGTCGGAAACGCGAGAGTGAAAACTCAATGTTTTCAGGGGATTCATCGCGATCCAGTCTCAAATGTGCCGCTTCGTTGGAAAGTGTGAATGATTCAGGCTTTCCCGCTTGAATGAGGCAGCGATTCTGCTATGACGCGGCCTGATTTTTGGGGGGAAATGACAGGCGTGTTGATCCTCAGAGTCCAGCTGCAATAAACCGGAAGTGCGTGACAGGCACGCCGTCGGATCGTGGTCCTGCCGTCGAGCCGGAAGAACCGAGCCCAGCCGCTGGCTGCAGTCGCACGACAAGTCGCGGTTTCTCCCGTAAGATGAGTTTTTGTGCTGAATTCCACCCGTCGTGAACCCTGCCCTTCGTCCCTTGTCGCGTTAGAACGTCAGAACGCAATGACCTCTCTGCAGATGACACCTGTTTCGAAGCCGATTCAGGGAACAATCCGGCCTCCCGGATCCAAAAGCATTACGAACCGGGCAATGATTCTGGCGACATTGGCTCGGGGGACCACCCGATTGACCGGCGTCCTCGACAGTGTCGACACCAGGGTCATGGCCGACGGGCTCGCCGCGTTGGGGGTCGGGATTGAAACTGATTTTGAACAGCAGACGATCGTCATTCCTGGAACCGAAGGTCGATTGCCGAACCACACCGCCGACCTGTGGTGCGAAAACAGCGGAACCAGTATCCGTTTTCTGACAGCGCTCTGCGCGTCAGCGCACGGCGATTATCGACTCGACGGCAATCCTCGGATGCGCGAGCGGCCCATCGCCCCACTGGTGAATACGCTCCGCAGCGTCGGGCTCGATATCGTCTGCGAATTCGACAACGGTTGTCCGCCCGTCATTGTGAACGCGCAGGGACTCCCGGGCGGGAAGATGCACGTTGCCGGCAATCTTTCCAGTCAGTACCTGAGTGCCCTGCTCATGGTCTCGCCGGTGGCCTGGTCCGACGCCACGATTGAAGTGCTGGGAGAACTGGTCTCCCGCCCGTATGTGGACATCACGCTGCGGATGATGGAGGACTTTGGGGCACACATCAGCGAGCCGCATCCCAACGTGTTTCATGTTCGGTCCCATCCCTATACCGGACGGCAATATGACATCGAACCCGATGCCTCGGCCGCCAGCTATTTCTTTGCGGCAGCGGCGGTCACCGGAGGCGAAGTCACAGTGACCGGCCTGCATCGCGAGGCCCTGCAGGGGGATGTTCGTTTCGTGCTCGCACTCGAACGGATGGGCTGCTCGGTCGACTGGAGATCCGATTCCATTACGGTGCGGGGGGGAGCGCTGCAGGGAATTGACGTCGATATGAACGACATCAGTGACACCGCCCAGACCTTGGCCTGTGTCGCTCCGTTCGCCAGTGGGCCGACGCGCATCCGCAACGTCGCCCATATGCGTCTCAAGGAAACGGACCGCGTGGCTGCCGTGGTGACGGAACTCAATCGCTGCGGGATCCGCACGGAAGAGCATGATGACGGCATGACGATTCACCCCGGGAATCCACAACCGGCACTCGTCCACACCTACGACGACCACCGCATGGCGATGAGCTTCGCGCTGCTGGGGCTGCGGGCGCCGGGCATTTCGATCGCGGACCCGGGTTGTACGTCCAAGACGTATCCTCAGTTTTTCGCGGATCTGGATCAACTCTGTCGAGGCGAAACATGACGTCGCCGCGCAGACGATCGTCGACTCGCAGTTCAAAAGCCCCTTCGGGCGCAGCGGCCAGTGCGCGCTGGCTGGCGTTTCTGGCGCTGCAGGCCTTTGAGCAGCGGGGCGCCTTCGTTTCCAAGGTTCTCGATGAACTCTTCGAAGCCCGGCAGGTCGACCCGCGCGAACGGCGATTGGCGACCGAACTGGCGAATGAAGTGGTCCGTCGTCGCTTGACTCTCGACAAGATCCTGTCGAGATATGTCTCGCGTCCGCGCGAAAGTGTCGAAGACGAGTTGTGGTGGCTCCTGCGGCTGGGATGCTGCCAGCTTGTCTGCCTGCCGCATATTCCGGTCCATGCCGCGGTTCATGAAACAGTGCAGCTGTGCGATCTGGTGAAGAAGGATCGCGCCAAACCATTCATCAACGGTGTCCTGCGGACACTGGAACGGGAATTGACTCAAGCCGGTGCGGATCAGCCGGAGAGCCCATCGGTCGATGGGGCAGATCTCCTTCCGCTGGTTCAATTACAGGGCCTGGAGTGGAGCGTTCGCGCGGTCCGTTTCGCACGTCCGGTCTTTACGGACCCGCACGTCGATTCGCGGGCCTGGCTGTCAGAAGTCGCCAGTCTCCCCCGCTGGCTGATCGATCGGTGGCACGCCCGCTTCGCGGACAACGAGAAGCTGCGGCGAACCAGTCTATGGCTGACGACGCAGGGGCGGATGTCGCTGCGGGTCAATCTTCTCCAGACGACGCGCGAGAAAATGCTGGAGGTGCTGGAGGCGGCGGGCGTTCCCGCTGTCGCCGGTCCCTTGCCGGAATCGATCAACCTGCTGGGGAGCGCGGTTGTTGGCAATATTTCCGGGTTTCGCGAGGGCTGGTTCAGCGTGCAGGACGAATCGGCCATGAACGCCGTCGATCTGCTCGATCCCCAGCCGGGCGACACCATTCTCGACGTCTGTTCTGCTCCCGGCGGGAAGACCGCCCATCTGGCCGAACGCCTGCGCGGCAGCGGACAGGTGATCGCCTGCGACATTTCAGATGCCCGGCTCCGCTCGGTCGACGAGAATGTGACCAGACTGAAGTTGCAGAATGTCCATGTTCAGCAGATTCATCCGTCAGGAGAAGATCTTCCCGCCGGACCGTTCGATGCCATCCTGCTGGATGTCCCCTGCTCCAATACCGGGGTGCTGGGAAAACGGGCCGAGGCCCGGTGGCGACTCGTTCCGGCATCCCTGGCGGAACTGGTCGACCTGCAAAAACGGCTGCTGCGAGACTCACTTTCCCGCGTCAAACCGGGGGGAAAAATTCTCTATTCAACCTGCAGCATCGATCAGGACGAGAATGAAGGGGTGGTTCACGCGGTGCTGGCGGATCATCCCGAATTTCGGGTCGAAAGCGTCCGTGAACATTGGCCCGGAACCCCCGCGGATGGGGGATATCAGACGTTGTTGATTCGTTCCGGAAACTGACCATTTTTTCAGCAGATTTGAAGTCCGCTCCGACACCGGACAAAATAGTGCCGACACCCTGAATTCGAAGAGAGCGAGATCGCAGGTTGCCCTCCCAGCAGCCTGATTTTCCGGGCGGCCGCAGCGTGAGAGTCCTCACCCGACGCCCCGATCCAGCCACACCGGAGTTGAACCCCATTATGAGCGCATCCAATTTGTTCGGTTCAGAAGCCGTCCTCAAGACCAAAGCGGGCGACGTCAAAATCAGTCGTCTGAACAAACTGACCGAATCCGGTCTCGGGGAAGTCTCCCGGCTGCCGTTCTCGATCCGCGTGCTGCTGGAATCAGCGCTCCGCAACTGCGATGACTACATCGTCAGCCGCCAGGATGTGCAGAACATTCTGAACTGGTCTCCGCATCAGGTCTCCAACACCGAAATCCCGTTCATGCCCGGACGGGTCGTGCTGCAGGACTTCACCGGCGTTCCCGCCGTGGTCGACCTCGCTGCGTTGCGGGCGGCAATGGTCCGCATGGGGGGGAACCCGCGCAAGATCAACCCGCTGGTCCCCTGCGATCTGGTGATCGACCACAGCGTGCAGGTCGACAGCTTTGCCGCCTTCAATTCGCTGCAGATCAACGTCGATCGCGAGTTCGAACGGAATCAGGAACGCTATCAGTTCCTGAAGTGGGGACAGCAGGCCTTCCAGAACTTCCGCGTTGTCCCTCCCGCCACCGGGATCGTGCATCAGGTGAATCTGGAATACCTCGCCAGCGTGGTGCTGACGAGTAACGGCGTCGCCTATCCGGACTCACTGGTCGGGACCGACTCGCACACCACCATGATCAACGGCCTCGGGGTTGTCGGCTGGGGTGTGGGGGGGATCGAAGCGGAAGCGGTAATGCTTGGCCAGCCGATTTACATGCTGCTGCCGGAAGTGGTCGGTTTCAAACTGACCGGGGAACTGCCGGAAGGCTCCACCGCGACCGACCTCGTGCTGACCGCGACGCAGATGCTGCGACGACAGGGTGTGGTCGGCAAGTTCGTGGAGTTCTTCGGTCCGGGACTGGCGGGAATGTCGCTGCCCGATCGCGCCACCATCGCCAACATGGCCCCGGAATACGGTGCGACCATGGGCTTCTTCCCGGTGGACGCCGAAACTCTCCGCTACCTCGAACGGACCGGCCGCAGCCCGGAACTGGTCGATCTGGTCGAACGCTACTACAAGGAACAGGGAATGTTCCGGACCGAAAACACTCCCGATCCGGAATTTACCGTCACTCTGGAACTCGATCTGGCGAACGTCGAACCTTCGATGGCGGGGCCAAAGCGTCCGCAGGACCGCATCCTCCTCTCCGGCATGAAGAGCCAATGGGAGCAGGATCTGTCGACGACGTTCGGCAAATCGACCCCCACCGCCGATTCGACTCCTGCCTCCATGCTCGACGAAGGGGGCCCGGCGCTCGCGACCGCAGCAGCAGTGTCTGCTGATCCGGGGCTCGACGGCGTGGAAGTGGAATACGAGGGAGAGCAGTTCAAGCTGAAGCATGGTGCCGTGGTCATTGCGGCCATCACCAGCTGCACCAACACCAGCAATCCCAGCGTCATGATGGCGGCTGGACTCGTCGCCCGGAATGCCGTTAAACGGGGACTCCAGCGGAAACCGTGGGTGAAGTCTTCACTGGCTCCGGGAAGCCGCGTCGTCACCGACTATCTGAAGCGCGCCGGTGTGACTGAAGCACTCGACGCACTCGGCTTCCAGACCGTCGGCTATGGCTGCACCACCTGTATCGGTAACAGCGGTCCGCTGCCGGACCCGATCGCCGACGCCGTTCAGGAGAACGATCTGGTGGTCTGCTCGGTCCTGTCCGGCAACCGGAACTTCGAAGGACGGGTCAATCCGCACGTGAAGGCCAACTACCTCGCCAGCCCGCCGCTGGTCGTAGCCTATGCCCTCGCCGGAACGACCGACATCGATCTCGTCGAAGAACCGATCGGGGAAGATCAGCAGGGGAACCCGGTCTATCTGAAAGACCTCTGGCCCAGCCAGAAAGAAATTGCCGACACCGTTGCCGCAGCCATGAATCCCGAGATGTTCGTCCGCGAATACTCCCATGCGGCCGAAGGCCCCGAGCAGTGGCAGGCGATTCAGAGCGGAACGGGAGACCTTTACGAGTGGGATGCAGACAGCACTTACGTTCAAGAGCCTCCGTTCTTCGTCGACATCCCGAAGACACCGTCCCCGATCCAGTCGGTGACCGGGGCCCGGGTGCTGGTCAGCGTGGGGGATTCCTGCACGACCGACCACATCAGCCCGGCCGGCAGCATCAAGAAAGACTCCCCGGCAGGAAAATTCCTGATCGAGCATGGAGTGCCCCCCGTCGACTTCAACAGCTACGGAAGCCGACGCGGCAACGATCGGGTGATGACCCGCGGAACGTTCGCCAACATCCGCTTGCGGAACCTGCTCGCTCCCGGGACCGAAGGGGGCGTCAGCGTCCACCTGCCGACCGCCACTCAGGGATCCATTTTCGACGTGGCGATGAAGTACAAGGAGACCAACACGCCGCTCGTTGTTCTGGCCGGTAAGGAATACGGAACCGGTTCGTCCCGCGACTGGGCCGCCAAGGGAACCCAGCAGCTGGGGATCCGGGTGGTCATCGCCGAAAGCTATGAGCGGATCCACCGTTCCAACCTGATCGGGATGGGGATTCTGCCGTTGCAGTACCGCCCTGGTGAAAGTCGCGAAGCGCTGGAGTTCGACGGCACCGAGGTCTTTGACGTCGCCCTGAACGATGACCTCAAGCCGGGACAGGCTGTGGAAGTGACCGCTCACCGTGCGAACGGGGAAGACGTGCACTTCGTCACCACCTGCCGGATCGATACCCCGGTGGAAGTCGAGTACTACCGCAACGGCGGCATTCTGCACAAGGTGCTGCGAGACCTGTTGAAGAGCTGATTTCGACGTCCTTCGACGTTGGAGATCCCGACTGCGACCGCTCGAAAGGCTGTCATGAGTCGCCCCGGACATTCCGCTCCCCCCCTGCCAGAACCGACCACTCGTCTGCAGGAAGGCTGGCATTGCCTGCACATTTATTACTCCGTGGACCGGGCTGCTCTGGCTGCCCTGTCTGCGGAGGACCGTGCAGCCGGGGCGGCGGAGGTCATCGACCTGCTGAATCCGGAACGGGAAGGAGCACCGCAGCGGCTGCTCGTTTCCGCGGTCTCGGGACATCGGGCCGATCTGGGGCTGATGCTGCTTGACCCGGATCCTCTCAAGCTCGATGCGGTGCATCAGGGGCTGCGGGCCTCCCGTCTGGGAGCCGCTCTGCAGCCGACGTATTCGTTTGTCTCGATTACCGAGGTCTCTGAATACGTCCCGACGGTGGAGCAGTACGCCGAAAAGCTGCAGGCGACCGGGACATCCCCTGATGATCCGTCGTATGCCGCCAAGGTGAAGGCCTATGAACAGCGGTTGCCGATGATGAATCAGCAGCGGTTGTATCCGGAAGCCCCCGCCTGGCCGGTGATCTGCTTCTATCCGATGAACAAGATCCGGCATCCGCAGGCGAACTGGTATCAGCTGCCGTTCAGTGCCCGATCCGCGCTGATGGCGGAGCACGCCACGTCCGGCATCAAGTTCGCCGGCAAGGTGTCTCAGTTGATTACCGCGTCAACCGGTTTCGACGACTGGGAATGGGGTGTCACGCTGTGGGGGCGGACTCCGGAATACATCAAGGAAATTGTCTATACAATGCGGTTTGATGAGGCATCGGCCCGTTATGCGGAGTTCGGGCCATTCTACCTCGGATACCTGATGTCTGCGGAAGAGGTCCTGAAGCATCTGCGGATTATGTGACTGCTGACGGATTTACGACCCTGACGGGGACGTGGGGGTCATTGCGGCAGTCCCCCCGGACATGAGAATGCAATTTTCCGCGTTCCGCAGCGGCGAACTGAGTTGCTGCATCACGTGTCCCCCATTAGAGTACCGGACTACCGCTCGGGTGGCGAAACTGGCAGACGCGCCAGCTTGAGGTGCTGGTGCCCGTAACTGGGCTTGCAGGTTCGAATCCTGTCCCGAGCATTTGCCTCGGCTCACTGACGAGCCGATGGATTCAGCCGTTTGCTCCTCACGGGCAAGCGGCTTTTTTTGTGAGTGGTGGTGCTCCTCCCTAGCAGAGCCTCAGGCCCATGAGCCTGCGCCCCTGTTCAGGCTCGATGTGATGTGGGATCGCCGTCCGCCCGGACATGGAAACGTGTCCCCTGCCTCCCATTTTGTCATGATCACACTCGGAATCGAAACCTCGGGACGTGCCGGCTCCGTTGCCCTGCTGCGGGATGGAGAGCTGCTCGAGAACGTGGAACTGTCTGCCAGCGGTCGCCGACATGCGCGAACACTGGTCCCTGAGATCGGCGAGCTGCTCCTGCGTCATCAGCTGACGTCATTCGATGTTGATGTGGTGGGTGTCAGTATCGGTCCGGGAAGCTTCACCGGGCTGCGCACCGGCTGCGTTTGCGCCAAGACCTTCGCTTTTGCGACCGGCTGCAGAATTGTGGGAGTCGATACCTTTCTCGCGGTGGCCTCGCAGTCGCCGCCAGATGTGCGGTCGGTGTGGGTCATCGACGATGCCCTGCGTGGTGACCTCTTCGCAGGTGAATACCACCAGAGCACCGAGGGGGACTGGAGCTGCGTCACGCCTCCGCGGCTGGTGGCACTGGCCGAGTGGCGCTCTCTCGTCACTTCGTCGCAGTCTGTCTCCGGACCGGGAGTAGAAAAGCTGACCGAGGACTTGCAGGGGTTGGCGTTGCGGACTGGCGCTGACTGTTCTCCGCAGGCGGCATCAGTCGCCCGACTGGCCTCTCAGCGCGCCGACCGCAACCAGTGTGACGATGCCTGGTCGCTGGAACCGGTTTATATCCGCCGGAGTGCTGCAGAAGAAAAGGCGGATGCAAAGGCGTCGGGCCAGAGTTGAACCGGTCTGGCGGTCATCTGCTGGGACGCTGCGGACCGATGCTCCCCGGTGGAGTCGCGGTCTGACTTTTGATCCGGCGGTCGCTGATGCGCGGGGTGGTGCGTTTTATCAGTCCCAGCGTATATGGCACGAGCACCGGAATCGGCCCCGGTTCCCTATAGGCCGACGAGTTCTCCGGAGCCGGTCGCGATCTGCCTTGCTCCTTTGAGAAATTCCTGAAAGGTTTTCTCTCCCCGCACGTATTTCTTCAGCACATTGTGCTCTTCGGCTTCCGGGTCGCAGCAGGTCCCGACAATCGGACTCGTTTGCTGCTGCGAGAGGAAGGTGGAGCGGTGCAGAGTTCTCAATGTTTCAGGGCCGTCGCGGATGGGCGTCCTGCGCAACCTTCGCGGAGCTATCCGGAGCGGTTTGACTGGGATGAACCATTCCACGGGCCCGTTGCTGCACGGACTGAAACGGGTGGACGGCTGTTTGAGAAATCGCAGCGGGCAGGGGAATGCTGTCTGGCAAGGTTCACATTCAGGGAAAGGCTGGGATCATGGTTCGGGAAGTTCGTCTGGGCTGGGATGCAGATCGTCCTGTTCCTCCGGAGATCAGTCGGCAGGACTGGGATTGCGACGATCCGGGAATCGATCGGGCTCTGCCGCATGTGCAGCGTCGCCGCAAACGCCGCGTCGCGAAAGTCCCGGGAGCAACCAAGTCGGGGGCCCCCCCCAGTCTGAATCGAACGGCTGACCGACGTGGCGATCCACGCCACGATCGATAGCTGCCCGACTCTGCGATTTTTCTCGTCCGCCCCCATCATCAGAGGCAATGCATGTCCGCAGTGGAAGTTCGCAAGCAGATCTCCATCTTCCTGCCGGTGACCGACTGGAAGGCATTACGGCAGGAAGCAGCCCGGCTGCAGATTCCTATTACGGAGCTTTGCCGACGCTGGATCGGCCCGGAGATTGAGTCGCTCAGGAGGCAGCAGGCTTCGGGGGCGGAGCGGGGCTTCAGGCCTGCCGAACGAGTCCGGGAGTGACATCGACATCGAGCGGAGCTGTTTTGCCCGCACGCAGCAGCTCCCAGGCAATCGCTCCCATCGCAGCGTTGTCGGTGCAGAGTGACAGGGGGGCGATGACCACGTCGATGCCGTTTTTCTTCCGCAGCTCTTCCAGCCGCTCGCGAAACCGGGCATTGGCAGCGACACCGCCGCCGATGCAGAGGGTGCGGCGCCGATACCGCTTGAGTGCCTGTCTGCACTTCCCAATCAGGACGTCGACAACGGCCTCCTGAAAACTCGCAGCCAGATCCGCGGTGCGTTCAGGCGTCAGCGGGGGAATGACCTGCTTCGAACCCGGTTGGCCGATCGCCGTATAGCGGAGCGCGGTTTTCAGTCCGCTGAAACTGAAGGCGAGCCGGTCGTCGTGCAGGAAGGATCGGGGAAAATCGAAGGCTTTCCGGTTCCCTCCCTGAGCGATCTTTTGAATCCAGGGTCCTCCGGGATAGGGCAGCCCCAGGAGCGCGGCCGCTTTGTCAAATGCTTCGCCGGCGGCATCGTCGATGGTCGAGCCAATCAGTTCGTATTCGATGGCCGATTTGCAGTCATACAGGTTGGTATGGCCCCCGCTGACGACAAGTCCGATCGCCGGAAAGACATCCCGTTCGGCGATCATCCGGCAGGCGTACAGGTGGGCATGAATATGATTGACCGCAATCAGCGGCTTGTTCAGGACGAGCGCCAATGTTTTGGCAGCAGTCACTCCGACCAGCAGCGACCCGACAAGTCCCGGTTCCGTCATCACAGCAACTGCCGACAGCTGTGACAGGGAGATCTTCGCGCGTTCCAGTGCCGCCTGGATCACCGGGAGAATGCGGGACAGATGGGCGCGTGATGCAATTTCCGGGACGACGCCGCCAAACCGCTGATGCAGTTCATCCTGTGAGGCGACGACACTGCTGAGCACTCGCAGTTGCTCGTCGACCACTGCGGCAGCGGTTTCATCGCAGGATGATTCAATCGCCAGCAAGGGACCAACCGATGCGGAATCCGCTGCCGCGACCGGTGGCGGCAGTGGACTCGACTGCAACTCCGTCATGTTGCCTGCCCTGCCGGCACGGGATACAGACGGAAGAAATTCCGGGCTGCCTTCTTGGTTTCGACAGGTGCGGGGGGAGCTTCGTCCTCCTTCTTCTGGTCGTCCGCTTTCTGTCCCTCATTCTTGGGAGCGGCCGTCCCCTTTGCCAACTGTTCTTCGATGTATTTACGAGCAGCGTTCAGCTGGCGATCATCGAACTTCGGTTTCTCGCCCCCTTTGCCGGGGATATCACGCAGCCGGCGGTCTTCCTGGTACTTCATGAACTCGGGCATCGAATACTCAATGCGATAGCCTTCATTCGGCGAGACTCCCCACTCGTCTTCATCCTTGGCGTTGGGGAACTTGTGAATGTTTTTTCCGCTCGGGCGATGGTAACTGGCCGTGGTCAGCTTGAGGGCACTTTTGCCCCCTTCCAGGTCAATCACGTCCTGCACGCTCCCTTTGCCCCAGCTGCGCTCGCCGATGACGACCGCTCGGCCGTGATCCTGCAGACAGGCACTCACAATTTCGCTGGCGGAGGCACTGTATTTATTGATCAGTACCGCAATCGGGAAGCCGGTAAAGGTACCGAAGCTCTTGGCAGTCCACTTGCGGGGAAGGCTGTTGCGGCCATCCGTGCTAACGATGGTTCCCTCTTCAATGAAGAGATCGCAGATGTCCACCGCCGACTGGAGCAGGCCGCCGGGGTTCGTACGCAGGTCGATGATCAGGCCCTTCATCCCCTGCCGGCGAAGACTCTTGAGTGCTTCGCGAACTTCCGCAGCGCTGCGGCTGGTGAAGTGCGTGATGCGGATATACCCGATCTTCTTTTCCGGATCGAGCATCAGCTCCCATTTGCCGGTTTTGTCGCATGAGTCGCCGAGCACGGTGTCGAGATGAATCGTGTCGCGAATCAGCTCCAGGCGTTCGACCTTGCGGTCTTTGTCCCCCGCGCGGACGATCCCCAGTTCGACTTTCTCCCCCTGTTTGCCCTGCAGCATTTCGACCGCGGTGGTCAGTTCTTTCTGGTGGGGGAAGTCTTTGACCGGCTTGCCGTCGATTTCGACGATCTGGTCTCCGGAATGAATCCCCGCATCGTAGGCGGGGCTGCCGGCCAGCGGGGTGACGACTTCAATCGCCCGGTCTTTTTCGTCGAAATTCACGCGAATCCCGACGCCCGTGAATTCCTGTGAAAGGGCCTGGGTGAACTTGTCGAGATCTTCGGGGGCAATGTAATCCGAATAGGGATCGAGCTCGGTGAGCATGCCGCGGACGGCGCCCTCGATCAGTTTTCTGCGGTCGACGTCTTTCACGTAGTTGCGGTCGATTTCCTGAAAGGTATCGACGAAGACCCGCATCAACTCGTAGTACTCTTCATCGGTCGTTTTCGCGGGCTTGTCCGGACTCGCCTCGGTCGATGCTGCTTTCCCGTCCTCAGCCCGGACAGTGCCGGGAACAAGCGTTCCGGCGAAACAGAAGAGAGCAATGAGACAAAAAAGTTGTTGAGAACTCTTCAACATCCGGCCATCCCTCGACCTGTGGTGCAAGATTATTCCGCTGTCGCATTGTAGATACGCCTGCGCCCCGCAGCAAGATGACCGCAGGAGTCCCCTCGCGATAGAGCGAGGCGGCCCCTCTCTTCGCCCCTGACCTTCGCAAGTCAATCGGGGCATTCCAGGCTCATTCGCGAACCGACGGTGTGGGATGCTGAAAGTGTCGATCCGCGAAATCGAGGTATTGAGCCCAGTCATACTCGGTGATGTCGTGATTGCCAGTCCGCACGTGGTAACCAATTGTTGAGCCCGTCAGTGGCTGATCGACCGCAGGCTGCGCACTGGGAGGGGCTTCGCCACCCATTCCGTTGGTCCCGAGCAGCCGATACACCGGGTCGGCGTGGAGCGCTCCGAGAAATTCCCCCTTGGGGTCCGCGCCACGGTCGAGATGAGCACTCGCCACGTAGACCGGACGGGGAGCAATCAGGCTGATGAGCTGATGCTGGTCGACCGGAGGAGGATTCTGATCCCCATACTGCTGGAAATTCCCGCAGAACCACTGCCCATACTTGGTGCGGATCTGCTCGACCGTCTGCCCGAACTGGCGGCGACTGAGGGCCGCCCCCGCACACCCGGAATCGTTGGCAATCACGATGGCGAAACGGGGATCGGTCGCTCCCGCCCATAAAGAGGTTTTACCGAGTCGGGAATGTCCGATCACCGCCACATGGCCGGCGTCGATCAGTTCATCTTTCTCCAGATAGTCAAGCCCCCGGCTGAGCCCCCACGCCCAGGCCCCGATACTTCCCCATTCATCAGGGGCAGGACGAGTCTGTCCCGCGCGATAGAAGGCAGGGTGAATGCCGTTCTGAAAGCCGTCATCATAATCCGGATCCAGATCTCCATAGAAAATCGTGCCGACAGCGTATCCGCGGTCGATGGCCTTCTCGTATGGCCAGCGACTGACATTCACGCCCCGCGAGGCTTCAGTGGCCCGGTGTTCGACAATCCCTTTCAACGGATCATCTCTCATCCAGTTTGCGTTCATGAGGACGGCGGGATCCGTCGTGGTTGCCTGATTCCCCCAAAAATTCAGTCCCAGGAACGCGGGGACCGGATGCGGGCGCTTCGGGACATAGAGCAACAGCATCATGGTGATGGGCTGCGGCTTGGTCGCGAGCACGATCTCGACCTGCTTACGAATCGCCTTGCCGTTCAGTGCTTCGTCCGATTGCTCAACGATTCTGTATTCGATCGATTGAGGGGCTGCGGGCGGTTTGCCGTAGACGTGTGTCTCGAACAGCCGGAGGATTTCCGGTCGACGTTTCTCGTGCCACATCCCGGCATCGGTCACCGGCGTGCCGTCTTCCATTCGGAGGGGATCGGGCAGCGTATAGGGAGAGACTTTGTCCTCATCGAAGTTGTACTTATCTCTGGCGAATGCCTGTGGGCGGTGTTGTGACAGCAGGAGCAGGCCTGCAGCGCATATGTTCTTCAGGAAAGAGTTCATAGACGTTCCGAGGATGAGGAGAGGAACCAAATGTCAGGTGTTCTGCACAGGCTTGTTCCCCCGCCTTCGGGAGGAACTGACTATCAGGCCGCGCCGCGATCCACGCCGCTCACCAATCGTTTGTGACCGTGAGGGGAGTGATGAACGTGGCAACGGAGTGCGGTGGAGCAAACGCGATCGCTGCCACGTCAAAACCGACAGTGCTGATCGCCTGGGATTCAGGCACCCCGCCCCATCGGATGCTGGGGGCGTTTCTGTGTCGTGCAGATGTCGACAAGCCGACCGGAATGAGTCATGGCGATATGGAATCGCCGATCTCCTTCAATGCGGTGCAGAGTCACATGATAATTCGAGGAGGTTGACGCCATATAGGGACGCGGCTCAACATCGTGCAATGAACGCAATGCGCCCCATGATCCGTCGCCGAGAAAGACCAACCCGTTCTTGTCGATCAAACCGTCCTTCAGGGGGTGAGTCCGTTTGAACGTATGGTCGTGATGCTCGAGGACCACGTCGACGTTAAATTTTTCGAACAGCGGCACCCAGTGTTCGCGGCTCTCCACGCCCGATTTCTCGAACGACCGGTACGAAGGATAGGAGGGGACATGCTGAGCAACGATCAGGTGCGGTCGTTCGGTGCGTTCCCGCAGCTGGTGATTCAGCCACGACGTCTGCTCCTCGTCGATGGGAGCGATGTGTCCGGTATCAAGGAGGACGAGGCTCAGGTAGTCACCGAAATCGAGCGTAGCATAGGTCTGCTCGGGAAACAGTCCTGCGTAGAGTGCGCTGAAAAACGGAGCCACGCGGGCATCGCGGATGGTAATTGCCTCGTGATTTCCGATGGCCGGCACGATGGGAATCAGGCGTTTGGCGGAGTCGAGCATGTCCGCCCGATAGTTCTTGAGGAACTGGAGATTCGCTCCGGGACGGGCTCCCGCGCTGGTCACGTCATAGGCGATGTCACCACCCATGAGGACAAACATGGGATCCTGACTGGCTGCGAGCAGATTGCTCGTTCGGGCATCGTCCTTGGGGCCGCTGTCTCCACCAGAAACGAACTGAAAACTGTTGGTGATTTTGGCGGGCATCGTCTGGAACCTCAGGATTTCGGTTCCCGTGCCGATCTTCAGCTGATACTGCGTGCCCGGTTCGAGGCCAGTCGCTTCCGCGCGATAAACGAAAAGTTCCGGAACGGGGTAGTTGCGCCGTTGTGTCGGGAAGGTGTACCAGGTTTCTTCGCCGACCTTCGCGATGTGAATCCGGGCCTGAGCCTCGGGCAGTTCCCCGGACACCCATGTTGGCAGAATGGTCGTGGTCGGATCACGCTGCCACGTGAGAAACAGCGTGTCCGGGTTCCCGTTTCGGAAGTCGGGGGGTGTATCCTTGGGCTTCAACGGAAAGAATCCGTCGGCTGCAGCTTCGTTCGACCAGATGAGCGAGGAGTGGCCAAATAAAGGGATCGCGGAAAGCCCTGCCAGAGAAGCCTGAAGAAAGTGGCGTCGATTCAAATCGTGCATGGCGAGTTCCTGGTTCGGAGGGTGTGGCTGGCAGGTTGATTCAGCCAGCGGAATGGATGGCGAGCAAGTTCCTCTCTCGGTCCTGCGCGGCACACAGTTCGTCTGATGAAGGGCTCATTTCCGCCGAGCGAGAACGGGACACTCAAGAGTCAAAATGCGCGAGGAGGACCGGAAAGTGTCTAGGCAGCTTTTCCGATGAGTCACGGCGTGGCCAGGAAGGAAAAATCAGGGGACGATCAATTGTGATCGCCCCCCGCTGGGAGAGGTCTCTTCATTTGGTCAACGCAAAATCAATCTTGTTGCTGCCGGAAATCACATTGGCGGTTAATTCCGTTTGTTCGTGATAGCGGGGAGGCAGAAACTCCTTGATCCCTTTCACTCCGGGCTGATTGCCGGAACCCTCCTGAGGATTCCTCTCCGTGGTGATGCGGACCGTATGGGGACCCACGAGGGCCCCTTTCCTGCTGGCGGTGTACGTGAGCTCGTAGCTGCCATCTTCCTGTGTCACTGCCAGAGAAGGACGCCCCTTCCCTGAGGAAAAGGCCACCACGGCTCCTTCCAGTGGGACGCCGTCCAGAGTGACGATGCCCGTGACAGGAGCGATGTCCAAGTCAGCCCTGTGGCATCCGGGGAGCAACAGGGCAATTCCTCCCCACGCCAGCAGGCAGGGGAGTCTCGTGAAAACTGGAATCTTCAAGCGACACCTCATGGTCTTGGGTGGAATACGGAAGCGTAGGGGACCTGTCGATACAGACGTTCCAATCCGCTGTCAGAATTCCCCAACCACCAGACCATCCGCGATGCCGATGAGGGACCCCAGGGTACAGTTAATGGTATTCCCCGGGACGTGATAAATGTTCTCGCTGATGAACCGGACAGAGCCATCACCCATCACAAAGTGCACGCCACCCACATGATTGGAGCTATATCCGCTCTTGTGCTCGCCGGTGATGGTGCTGTTCAACGGGAGCCAGGCTGCCCCGACGGCAGTGTTCTGCCCGCGATGATTTGTGGACTGGTTGGACCCGCCGAGGAGCCCTTCGGCGAGGCTGGCCGCCGTATGGTGGTTCGCCACGGCATACAGAATTCCGGCCTCGGGTCGAGCCGGAGCACCGCCAATCTCGTAAGCCCGCTCCCCGACAAAAAACGTGTTACTCAGACCGTCGGTGATGTGACTGAATTTGATGGGAGCACCACGAGCGGGAGTGCCGGCACCGTTCGGAACGAAGGCACCCGTGGCGCCACCGGTGTTGACGTTGTCGCTGCCGTTACGGGGATTGGGTGAGGTCCACCGGATCACTCCGCGATTGCTGTTGGAACCGACATAGTTGGTGACCGCCAGATAGACCTCTTCCGAGGTGACGGGATCTTTGAAGTAGCGGTTCACGTTGTGCGTGACGGGGCCGATGTCCGAGGGGCAGCGGAAGACCGGCATCCCGGCCTGCATCTCCGCCAGATTCTTCTGGTAAGCATCGCTGACCCGCTGATCCCCGACTTTCAGGAGGTTGTACATCGGAGCCTGATCGACGTACGGCAGAATCATGGCCGTCCAGGCCCACAGTCCTGCTTCAGCAGTGTTCACCCGGCGGTCCTGAATGGCGCTCGGAGGCAAACTGTTGTGGGCGTCGTAGTAGTTGTGAAGTGCCAGCCCGATCTGTTTGAGATTGTTCTTGCACTGACTGCGACGCGCCGATTCTCGAGCTTGCTGCACTGCCGGCAGCAGCAGAGCCACCAGGACCCCAATGATGGCGATCACCACCAGGAGCTCAATGAGTGTAAAACCAGCCTGTTGTTTTCGGCGACGCTTCATGCCTTGACTCCGTGACAAGATTGAAAGACGGGGATGATCTTGGGGACGAGCGCATCACAACTCAGGAAGAAGAAGTTAATTTTCGATATTGCGAAGGACTCCAACAGCACACAAAGAAAAGACCCGACACGTTGACCAGTTTTGGTCAAATGTGATGGATTTGTTCACTGCTGTCAAGGCAGTTGCAACAACTGACATGGCAGTTGTTGCGGGGGTGTCTGGCGGAACAAGCACCGCCCCAGCGTCGCGATTCTCGACAGCCAGTCGGTGCGAACGGGCGTAGGAGAAGACGAACAGAGATACGACGCCGGCTAGAAAATCACGGCCCACAAGTGGCACATTGCGGTCGACACGCTGGGAGTGATCGTGGCGACCATTGTGCATGGATAGTAGGAGCAGGGTCGCGATGGGGCGTACTTTCTGCTGATGAAGCTCACCGCCGTGGCGGACTGTGGCCCGCAAGGGCGGCCGGATTGCCAGCACCCTGAGTTTTGACTCACGAACTGTTAATTCGATTTCGATTCACCACTTTCGACAGATGCATTGGTGGATCGCTTCGGCCAGTTCAGATGGTGGTGGAGGAAATCGTAAGTCCCCTGGCCATTGATCGTGTGCGGGCCATTGAAAATTTCAATCTCAGCAAGATCGGCCAGATTCAGCTTGATGTAGGGGCGACGCGCCCGGGCAAATTCCGAGGAGACCCAGTCATCCGGCGCCACGGGATCATCCATCCCCCGTTCGACCATGAATGGTCTGGGAATCATCAGCCAGGCGAGCTCTCCATAATTGGCGACATGGCCCATGTTCCATTCGAAGATCTCGTTCTCATTGGTGTACACATACGAGTACGAACTCTCCGCTGACGCATTCTTGCGAATCCAATCATTGAAATCCGCGGAGCAGATCGACAGGCAATACCCAGGTCTGTTCTCACCGGGAACCAGCAGCATGGGGACGCGCATCGCGGTCTTTCCTCCGTATGACAGACCATAGAAGGCGATCCGGTCTGCATCGACATAGGAGAGCCCGGCGAGCCAATTCAGCGTCTGGCGGTGCTGCTCGACAATATAGCTGAACAGCGATCGACCGAGCGGGTTGCTCTTGCGCTGCAGGATGCGGAAGCGGTCAACGCCGCGATAAGGATTCTGCGGGGCATAGACCACGAATCCCCGTTTCGCCAGTTCGAGGCTGGCTGCTTTGTAGTATTTCCAGTCTCTCGAATTCGGGTCGGTCTCCAGGGTCGCTTGCGGAGTCCCTTCCAACCCGTGCTGAAAGACCACCACCGGACGTTTTTCACCCGGTTTCAAATCATGGGGGACGAGCAGAATTCCCCCGGCGAAGACACCTGGATCCTGAAGTGCAGAGCCGGCAGTCTGGGGGCCGGCAGGATGGAGATCAAGCATCACTTCGTAGCCGGTGCAGTCGGCATTCTCGAAGACTTTTCGAGAACGGGGATTTGCAGGGACTGAAGCGGAAGGGAGTGTGCCAATAAAAGTCTCATGGACCAGTTGGCGATACTTGTCGCACAGCGAGATGTGCTGTTCAACGGTTCTCGCTCTGCGAAGGTCCTGCCAGAGGTCCTCCCGAAACTTCTGACTTCGATCGAGAATCCGCTGGCTATAGCGGACGAGTTCCTCGACCTGTGATTTCATCCGCTGCTTCTGAAAGGCTTCCGAATTTCCGAAGGACGTCCGTGTAACGTCAGCCTCGCGGGGCCGGACGTGAAAGTCGGGAATCACAGAAGTAATGATCCGGTCAAGCGCTGCCAGCGATCGGCTGTCTGCTTCGTTACTGTGTGTGTTGAGCAGTAATGTCGCGGCCGGTCCGGCGTTCATCTGGTGGTAATATGCGGAAGCTCTGTTGAACTCGCGCTGAACGCTCTCCTGATCAGGGGTGTGGATCTCTCCAGGCGCAGCCCGTGATGGTCGACCATCGGGCAGTGCAGTCCGGGTCACCGTCGGGACAGCGCAGTTCTCGATCAACAGCGGCCGCGGAGCGATCAGGCTGGCCATTTCGGCATCGCCGAATTCACGCAACTGGCCGTACAGATTACGGTAGATCGGCTCTCTCCAGACCTGTGTGCGTTCATTGAAGTACCCCCGAACGGCAACTCCCTCAATGGACTGCGGTGCGATCGCCCCGGCGGTGAGCGCGATCAGGCCACCCTCACTTGTGCCGATCACAACTGTTGAGAGCGGACGGTCGAGGTCCCGTTTGACTGCTTCAATTCCGGTCAGGATTTTCGCGACGTCATAACCGACAGGGTGCTGGCCGAGGTCAAATGAAAGTCGATAAATAAACTCGCGATGCGGCAGTTCCGCATTGCGATAGGTGAATTCGGAATCGCGGTTGATCAGGAGTGGGCAGAGTACCAGGCACCCCTGTTCCGCCAGCAGCCGCGCAAATTGCTGCGATTCAGAAATCCCCGGCGACAGGCCGAAGCACGCCTCCGGTGTCTGGTCAGCATCGGGGATGAATACGACAAGGGGCAGGCTCGATGCTTTGTCCCCACGAACACTGGTCGGCACAGCCAGCAGCCCTCGGCCGGTCACTCCTTCGAAGGCATCCCATTGACAGGTGATGACGCGGCTTCCAGCCAGCAATCCGCCGGGAGCCGTGTGACCGCTGGCAGCGGGGTCGTTCCCGCTTCTCAGCAATGTCGGCAACTCCGCCAGCTGCCGGGGGAGACCGATAATTTCTTTCAAACGTTCCCGGGCTGCCATGCGGTCCTGTTGCCCCTGCGCGGAGTCCGGGGAATGCTTCAGCCAGCCGGCTTTGCGCTCCCGATGAGCCCGTTCAAGTTCGCGCTCGGCATACAGCGAGATCCCGCGAACCATCGCTTCGTTTAACGGTTCAATCAGCTGGAGGGGCTGGGTATTGGGAAGAGTGGCAGTGGAATGGTCGGGCAAATCTTCCGCGCAAAGAGGTGCAGAGAGCCCTACGAGACAAACAAACGTCGCCAAAAATCCAGGTTGTGTTTGCATCGGCGAAGAAGTCCGTTGATGCAGCGCTTTCGTGCGACGACGAAGTGGGAGGTCGAAGGACACTCACCTGATACGGCAGCAGAAACGCGTTGCAAAGTTGAGGAAGATAGGACGACGTCTGCGATCGGTACGCAACGACATTCGGTGCACACATTACCTTTCCCGTTGAGATCCGCGATTGTATTGAACGGACACCTGCATGTCCGAATGTTCCGGAAGCTCGCTCGCGAGGTTTGTTTGTTCTATTTCAAGTGGCGAGCTGGAAGCCAACCGTCTGATTCGGATTGTCGCTGGGTGACGCCACTTTCCGGGGACATTCAGTTCTTCCGATGCCCGTGTGCAGGAGTTCGGCCCTACTTGTGAGTCCGACTGCTCCAAGTTCGTTGTGCTTCGCAAAAAAAACGAGTTGTGAGTGGCAAGGCGATCACGACGGTCAACGTGAATGCGATCCGCCCGGGTGAGGTTCAGAAAGGGTCGAATCGTGGGCGGCCGCATCGGCGGCATCCAATTTCGGCGAGACAGACAAGGTTTTTCCCGCGGGGAGACGAGAGCATTTCACAGATCGTGCCACACTGATGAAATGTCAATCTTCGGAATTTTATGTTTGAGTCCCAATAATCATTGTCAGAAATCCGGAACCACGGTCTATACCTGCTGATTTCCGGAGCCTCTCACTCTCCCAGGAGTCGCATTTATGGCAGATCGCCGTCCCCCAGCGGCTGCCCACGGGTATGACTCGGATTCGCCACATGCGAGCAATTCGCATCGTGAAGAGTTTCTGCGACAGCTCGTTCGCCACGAGCGTCTGTTGCATGCGTACATCTTTTCACTCGTGCTGGACTGGGCACTGGCTGAAGAGATTCTGCAGGAGACCTATGTGCGGCTGCTGCAGCGGATCGATGAATGGGACTCGACCCGCGATCTTTATGCCTGGGCGTGTGGTTTTGCCCACTATCAGGTGCTCAATCATCGCAACCGGATGCGTCGTGAGCGGATGCGATTCAGTGATGCGTCGATGGATCAAATCGCGGTGATGCAGAAAGCCAAATCGGATCAGCTGAAGCTGCGGCTCGAGGCGATTGAACACTGCATGGAGCAATTGGCTCCCCCGCATCGAAACCTGTTGGAGTTGGCCTACGGCGGCGAACTGTCGATTGAGCAGGTCGCCTGGAAGTTGGGGCGGACGGTGGTGTCCACGTATCAGGCGCTGACCCGGGTGCGGCGTCTATTGAGGCAATGTGTTGAGAGAGCGATCCGCCCGCTGGAGTAGAAATGTTCGGACATTCCCGTCCAGAGTCTGACCTGTTCGATGAAATCGGCGCCCTGACGGACGCAGTGATTGCGGGGGTGGCATCTGAGGAGCAGCAGGCCCGACTGGATCGACTGGTCTGCGAGTCGGACGATGCGCGCTGGGCCTACGTTCAGTATGTCTATGACAGTGTTTCCATTCACCGTCAGCTGCGGGAAGGCCGGCTGATCCGTGAATTACAGGGGGCTGTCACACAGGAGGAGTCGCCACTTCCTGCGGATTCCGAACCGGGAGTGGAAAGGCCGCATCCTACCGAAGATGTTTTCACCTGGATTTCGCGGCTAACCGACGATGTCGTGCCGTATGTCCTCTGCGGCCATCTTGCAGCACCGCAGGTCTCTCGAGAGAAGAGGAGCTGGAAGCGGTCACTGCGACTGCTTCCAGGGATTTGTGTCTGCAGCCTGCTGCTCCTGATCGGCGGGACCTGCGGCTGGTGGGCATCTCGCTCGACGTTGGTGGAAAAACCTGCCACCAATGAAACCCCGGCTCGTTTTGCGAAGATTATTCGCTCCACGGACTGTACCTGGAAGGTGAACGGCGTCGTGGCCACGTTGGGGGAAGGAGACTGGTTGTCCGTAGGACGCTACACCCTTTCGTCAGGGCTGGCCAAGGTCGTGTTTCCGTGGGGGACTGAAGCCACGATCGAGGCACCGACTGAAATCGAATTCACACAGAACGGCGGCCGTCAGCTGTGGCACGGGCAGCTCGTGGCCAAGGTTTCTCCGGAGGACACCGGTTTTATGATCGATACTCCCACGGTCAAGCTGATTGACCTGGGGACAGAGTTCGGGCTCTCCACTGATTTCAATGGGGAGAGTGAAGTGCATGTCTTCAAGGGGGCTGTGGAAGTGCGCCCCCACTTCACCGATCGAGGAAGTCCGGGGAATCCGATCACGCTGACAACCGGCGAGGCCAATGGTTTCACCGCGACGAATCTGGCGGTCAGGCAAATCGCCTTCAACCCGAAACGGTTCTCACGGGCATGGCGATTGAACAGTCTCGTGGCCGAAACTTCAGGTGCCATGCGCTTTGTTCACCCCGCCCCCGCGAGCATCGTAGAAGGCCGAACCGAAGCCAATGACTCTTTGACTCTCTTCCTGGAACGAGAGGATCAGGAACTCGTTTCCCCGCTCGCCGTCACGATGACCGAGCCCGGGTTGTATACGACCTTCAACAACCGCTCCGCGTGGCTGCCTGCGGGGCTCCATGTCGACAGTTATCTGGTCCATTTTGATCCCGTCGGCTCAAGAAGTCGTCAGTCGCCGGTTGTTGTCGAAGGTTCGGTCTCGTTTGACCGGCCGATTCTGGCGGTCATTGCTCGCGGCGATCAACTGGCAGGGAGTGACGAGTGGCTGGCCTGTCGTGAGACGCAGTATCAGGGTTTCCCGATTTTTCGAAAAACAGCAAAGGAAAGTTTCAGTTCCAATTTCTCCCCCAGCTATGCCATTCGCGGGCTGAGCGGCCAGTGGAACCTGCCCTACCTGCATGAATCTCCTGCCCCGAATGACTGGGTACGGCTGAGCGCCGATCGTAAGACATTGACCGTCCGCTGCACTGCCCGGGGAGAAGCCGATCAGTTGCGCATCGTGGTGTCGTCTGACGGGGAAAATCATCCCGCGGTCGTCCCGGCGACGCAGGACCTGATCCCGCGTCCTTTCCGGGGCCGTCCGTTTCACGTCGATCAGATCATCGAGGCGGAAGATTTCGACCTGGGCGGACAGGATGTCGCCTACTACGACACAACGCCAGATTCACTGGCCAACGTCTACCGCACCAACGAAAGCGTGGAGCTGAAACAGTATCTCTTCGGCGAGCAGACGATCACCAACGTCTCAGTAGCCCGGGCCGGCGAGTGGCTGACGTATACCGTCGACATCGAGCAGCCTGGTCAATATGTCATCCAAGCCCATGCCGGGTCGCAGCTCAGAGGGGGGAAGTTCCGGTTTGAAATCGGTGTGGAGAATGCCGACAACCCCGCAATCACTCCCTCTGTCGCCATTCCGATCACCACGCTGGAGCACGGACCTGTCGAGAACTGGTATGCGACGGTGACCTCGGCACCTGTCGAGCTGCAGGCCGGCCGCCAATTGCTGCGCGTCGTGATGGAAGCGAACCATAGCAGCGGGCGGCTGGGGAACTTCGACTGGTTCCGGATTGTTCCCCTGTCCCCTTCAGCCACTAACGAGTCGATTCCCCCGGCCATTCCCTGATGGCGGGGCATCAACAATCTGTCGCTCCTGGAGTGAATATTGGCCAAAAGCATAATAGACGTACAAACATTTCGACAGCCAAAACCTGGTTATTAATAAGTTATTCATCTTCTCTCTGGTCAGGTCCCTTACAACGACAAGTCTTGATCACATCAGTCGAAATCGCCGGCGTTCAGGCGAAGTTCATACTTCACTTCTTTTCTGCCAGGATTGTTTGGGGTGCCTATGTCTATTGTTACCTTTCGTAACCCTGTTGACCTGGAGAGCGCAAGCCGACGGCGCTCCGGTGCATTTACGCTCATCGAGCTGCTGGTGGTTATTGCCATTATCGCGGTGCTGATCGCACTGCTGCTGCCTGCTGTTCAGCAGGCCCGGGAGGCCGCCCGTCGCAGCCAGTGCAAGAACAACCTGAAGCAGCAGGGGTTGGCGCTGCACAACTATCACGACGTCTATAATCGCTTTCCCGTGGGGACACTCGCCCCTCGTAATAAGCCGAATTGGCGCGTCAGCCTGCTGCCCTATCTGGATCAGGCCAATGTCTACAATGCGCTCGACTTTGCAGGCCTCGATAACATCGGCGGATTCGCATCGCGCAATCCTGCCGGAACGTTTGGGTACGGCACAGAAAAGAACTCCATTCTCAAGGGGTTTGTTGTTCCGGCCTATGCCTGCCCTTCCAGCTTCCTGGGGACCACCGCGGCTGGAACAGATCCGCCCATGAACAATCTCGATCTGGGGCAAACGCATGACTATATTGGTATTATGGGAGCCACACCGGACCCGGCCGGTCGAACTGCCGGGACCTGTTCCACCCAGCTCTCTTACGGCGGCATCTTTTGCAGCAATGGACTGTTGATGCCCAACATGTCCTGGGGAGTTCGGGACGTCACCGACGGCACGTCCAACACCATGATCGTGGCCGAGCAGTCCGGCCCGGTCGAGGGCCTCGATTACCGGAACAATTATTTCGGAGGCTGGGCCGGCTATACCTCGGGGAATGCCTCGACAACCTACCGTGATTTCACGACGCTTCCTGCGAGTAGTCAGGCTTTCGGAACCGGGACCACGACGATTCGCTACGCTAACAACTCGCCGACTGTCTCCGTCGGCTCCAATAACGCCTACGATGCCAACACGATTCTTACAAGTTCTCACGTGGGAGGCATCCATGCGCTGCTGGCCGATGGAAGTGCACGGTTCGTTGCGGACGTCATGGATTTCGGCACGTTTCTAAAGTTGGGGTCCCGCGATGACGGCCTGCCGCTGGGTGAGTTTTAATAGCACTCGGCAACAAGAAGGGATCGCGGGTCGTTACGACGGGCTGTCCCGCCCGTCGTAACAATCTCGTTCCGGAAGATATTCGTCGCCCTTGTGACAACTGTGTGTGTCGCAAAATACTGGCAAAGCGTCTTTTGTTAAAAAGTTATCGACAATATGCATAATACTTCTGTTATGGGCGAAGTCCTGCAGAGCCCCTGGGTGCAGCGGCCATCGGCGACTTTCAGTGTCTCTGGAATCCTTGCACTCCTGTTGATGTGCGGGTGCTCGGGCCCGGTCCGCGAAGTGAAGATTGCCACGGCGGAAGGGACAGTGACGCTTGACGGCAAGCCCTTGCAGGACGGTGTCGTGGCGTTTGAATCCCGATCATCGGGCCTTGGAGCTTTTGGCGTTCTCGATGCTGATGGAAAGTTTCGCATTGAACGCATGCCTGTGGGGGAGTTCTTGGTGACCATTCATCCCCCGGAACCTCCGGCTCCGGGGGAACCTGCTCCCCCCCGCCCCAGCACAATGGGGCCAATCCGCAAGATTCCGTCCAAATATGCTTCCCCCACGGACAGCGGTCTGGAAGTCACCATTCCCGAGCAAGGTGCTAAAGATCTCGTTTTCGATCTGAGCAGCTGAAGCAGAAACGGCACGCATTCCGTTTCTTGGTCTTTGTGAGTTTACAGTCATTCTCGTTGTCATTTGTTCTGCAACTCCGATGCGAAAAGCGATCGGGGAATCAGATGAGGATTCCATATGAAAGTCTTTGTGTGCACCACTTCCCTTGTTCTCGTTCTGCAGGGGCTGGTGTTCAGCTCGTCACGAGCTCAAGCCTCGGAACTGAGCTCGACTCAGCCCGAAATTGTCTGCAAGGAAGATGTCGTCTACGGCCGGGTTCTGGGGGCCGGGTTACTGGCTGATATTGCCTATCCCAAATCCGAAAAGAAAATTCCGGCCATTCTGTCGGTGCATGGGGGGCGCTGGTCGCGAGGCACGAAGAAAGATAACGGGGCGATCAACGTCCAGCAGTGGGCAGAGATGGGTTTCTTCGCGATGACAATCGACTATCGGCTGCGGACCTGTTCCCCTCCACCGGCCTGTTACCAGGATGTACAGTGCGCCATCCGCTACATCCATGCACACGCCGCAGAGTACAATATCGACGAGGATCGTATCTTTCTGATCGGGCAGTCGGCGGGGGGGCACATGGTGTCACTGGCCGCCACGCTCGGCAATAACGACTTCGCCAAAACTGGCGGCTGGGAAGATGCCCGGGATGATTTCTGTGCTTCCATCTGTGTTTCGGGACCTCATGATCTGCTGACCTGCCCCTGGGGAAATCTGTGGACACCTCAAGGCGTCGATTCCACGGTCGCCCGCGAGCACGCTTCGCCGATTCGTCACGTCAGTGCCCAGATGCGACCGCTGCTGATTTTTCACGCCGATAACGACAAGTCCGTCCCCATCGCCAATGCTCTGGCAATGGTGGAAGAGTTGAAGGCGAAGAGCGCGCCTCATGTGTTCCATCACTACGAGACCGCGGGGCACATGGGGATCACTCCGGAAGTGATTACTAGATCTTTGGAGTTCATCAACAGTGTCTCTGACAAGGCGCCGGCAAAGTCGGGGGCACACGCGGCTCCCCCCTCCCCGGTCTCAAGTCAGAAATAAGGGCAGTTGCTTCGCCCCCTGTCTGCGCAGCCAGCGTCTTGCCGGACGAAGTGCTGATTCTGCACGAGTCCAGCGGGCGATGCTGAGTTCGTCTCGTGCGCACAGCCGTTGGCTGTCTCACCCCGTTTCCCCCCCTTTGAACCTTCCGAGTATGGAGTGTGAAATGAACGCGATCTCTCGACGCGATCTGCTGAAAGCAGGCATGACACTCGGCGTCGTGTCCTGCTGCAATCCATTTGTTCTGGCAGAGGATGCCAAGCCCGACCCGTACGCTGATGGTGTGCTCGTGGACGGAGTCCCGGCACCGGTCACTCCCGGTGCTTTCACCGTAGTTGTGCTGCCGGATATTCAGAACTACACGGAACGTCGTCCGGAAATCGCCAAGGCACAGACCGACTGGATTCTGGAGAACGCCGAGGCCAGGAACATCGCCTGGGTCTGCCAACTCGGGGATCTGACCAACCATAACCTGGCGAAAGAGTACGTGAACGCCGCTGCGGCCCTGAAAGCGTTGGATGGCAGGGTCCCCTATAGCTTTGTCACCGGCAACCACGACTATGGGGCTGGTGGCAAGTGCCAGGATCGGACAACGCTGGTGAACGACTACTTTCCGGTGAAAGACTACCGGTCGATGCCGACTTTTGGGGGCACTTATGACAAAGAACCGGAAAGCATGACCAACAGCTACCACCGGTTTTCGGCCGGTGGTCGGAAGTTTCTGGTGCTCGCACTGGAATTTGGGCCCCGACACGACGTCGTTCGTTGGGCCAACGACGTGGTCTCCCGGAACGCCGATCACGAAGTCATCCTGACGACTCACGCCTATCTGCATTCCGATGGAACCCGGGAAGACTGGGCCCGTTATGGGGACGCTCAGCGGTGGAACCCGCATCGCTACGCCGTGGCGAAGAATAACAACCAGGACGTCATGGATGGCGAAGAGTTATGGAACAATCTGATTTGCAAGCACGAAAATTTCGTGCTGACAATGAACGGGCATGTTCTGGAGGACGGGCTGGGCAGGCTGGTCACCAGCACTCCCTCCGGCCGCGACGTGCAGCAAATGGTTGTCAACTTCCAGATGCGTCCCAATGGAGGTGATGGTTGGTTGCGGCTGCTGGAGTTCCAGCCGGAGAGTCGGGTGGTGCGAGTCGGAGACTACTCACCCACCCGTCGACAGCGGAACGAATCAACTGAGAACAAGTTTGAAATGCAGACCGCCCCCATTCTCTGAGGCGGGGCCTCAGCACGTTACGGAATGCAGTTTCCGGCGGATGAACCTGAAAGCGGCCGGGGCCATGCCGGTCGCTTTTTTTATGACAGTCGACCTGCCGCCGTTTTCTGCCCCAGTCTCCTTGAAAGTTTGATTGGGGAATTCTGATTACGCCTGGAGAGAGACGGCAGTCGCTGAAAGATTGAACTCGCGATCTCGTGGCACAGCCGGTTCCGCCGCCTGGAGGTGAGATCTGAGCATGGCAGTTTCAAGGATCATGGGCTCCTTCCGCTCGCCTAAGGCCGAATCTGCTTAAGGAAGCGTTGAACCAGCTCGAGTCGCTTTTGAACGTGCAGCACGTAATGAGCATCCGTGGCCGAAAGCGGAGAATCTCACAACCTCCGGCTTCCGGCGCATGCGTCTGGAGGATTTGATTGGTTCATCCTGTGACTTGGCACAGAAGCCCAACAACACGCGTCGCCAGCAATCCCTGAAGACCGAAAAAGCCCTGCTCTGCGAAAAACTTCGTCCGCTACTGGCGGGGCGAATGTTCGGTCCCCGGAGGTTTTTCTGTCGCCGCCAGGTGGATCAAGAAATTGAGGAGGGAATCCAATCGATCGGGACCTGTCACTCTCAGTGCGGGAATCGCCAGCCCAATCCTCACCGGCCATACCTCGGGAATCAGGCGCCGGAAAGGCACGAAAGTTTCTCGCCGCCAATTCCATCATGTTGCTGGAGAACGTGGCGCTCTATCATGTCTCGCTCACGACTGGAATCACGGTAACGTTCCTCTCGCGTCTTCACCGTCAGCACAAGTTGCCATCAAGAGGCGTTTTGTGAGCACAGTGGCCTTTGTCACTTATAAAGAATCACCCGGCATCGTCGACGACGACATGGTCGTGACGGACCTCCTGCAATCAAAAGGAGTTTCTGTCGCCTCGGCCCCCTGGGAGGACCCGACCGTCGAGTGGTCTCGATTCTCTGGTGTCGTGATTCGCTCCCCTTGGAATTACCACCATCTCCCGGTTCAGTATGCAGACTGGCTCCGCTCCTGCGAGAGGGCCGGGGTCAACCTCTGGAATCCCGCTCGAGCTGTACTCGCCAATATCCACAAGAAATATCTGTTGGACCTGGCGGAACAGGGGGTCGAGATTGTCCCCTTGGAGTATCTGACAATGGGAAACCGGCGGCCACTGCGTCAGGTTCTGGAAGCACGGGGTTGGAGGGAGGCGGTCGTGAAGCCCGTCGTGTCCGCGGGAGCCCATCAGACGTGGAGGACGTCGCTCGCAGAGGCCGGCAGAGATCAAGCCCGGTTTGAGGAGCAATGCGGCATGAGTGACACTCTCGTTCAACCGTTCATGGACGAAATTGTCTCAGAGGGGGAATGGTCTCTCGTTTTTTTCAGGGGGGAGTACAGTCACGCAGTCGTCAAACGTCCGGCACCAGGAGACTTCCGCATCCAGCACCAGCACGGTGGGCGATACCAGTCCGGAAACCCATCGCCCGAACTGATCGCACAGGCGCGTGACGTTCTGTCGAAAGTGGATTCGCCGCTCCTGTACGCCCGGGTTGACGGAGTGGTCAGCGACGGGCGATTCCTGTTGATGGAATTGGAAATCAACGAGCCGTTCCTGTTCCTCGGGTTCTCGCCCGAGGCTCCGTCGAGGTTCGCCCACGCCATCCTGACCCTGTTATGAACTCCCCTTGCCCTGTTGATACAGGGCTTGAATCTTGATTTGTGTGGTGCCGCAACGCATTCCATGAGCGAGACATCACGAATGAATGATCTAATTGAAGGCACTTCTCCCTCGATGCGGACGGGACGCAAATAAGTCACCCCATAATTCGTATCTGAAAGGCCCGCCCAAGTTCACGCAGAAGCAATTGTTGACCTCCTTAATCCTGCACGCCGCCCTGAAGACAACGTACCGGGACATCATCGAATTTCTGGTAGGCTCCGCTGTCTGGGCAGGTCGTCTGACGAGTCTCGTAAGCTCACCAGTGATATTCACTTTGCACTGGAGAAGTTCGTTGACATCATGGATTCACGACAAGCTTCGCATTGATGTCGCGTACTGACCGAGATGCGACCCGATTTATGGATCACTATTCAGATCCGCACCGGGCCCCGCGCGACTTTCCCGACCGAGTTTTCACCATGGGCTCGCACCATGAAAATCACAAGTCGACTGAGGCTCGTGCTGGCAATCACACTGAAATTGATGTTCCTGTTGATTACCAGATTTCTTTATCAGGCACTCCGAGCTGCACAAGCCGCAGCCAGAACATCGCGGTCCAAAGGCTACCTGAAAACGAACCACGTCATGTCGGCTCGACACGGAGGAACTCACGGCGAGATCCCCCGGTATCGATTGCCGACACTTCACAGGTCCCAGTAGTAACATGTCGCTGGAGTGCAGCGCTTTTCCTGTGTCTATCCCAGGAATCCAAAGAGATGGCTGGGTACCGCCGAAACGAGCCGTGGAATTCCGATATGAAGAGCCGCATGGCTCAAAAGGCGCAAAACTATTTTTCAGCCGAGGCCGATCGGGAGGGGCGTGATCCTTACCCCAGAGCCAACTGAGGACTTCCGATCAAAAGCGGAGGCTGACAGGAAATCGCACATCTCGCATCGAGCACCCCACTGCGAGATCTCTCAGTCCTGAACAATGTCTGCCAGGCTTCCGGCCAGCCACGGCACGCCTGAAGGTGGTCCTCTCCGGTGCATGTCCAGTGCATTTGGATTCTAGGAAAGGCGCAGTCTCGTTTCCTGAAAATGGACAGATCAGAGTCAATCAGCCGTTTCGGTCTGCCACACCGAGGTCAATCTCCATCCAGCGGTGGCGGGTACTCAAGCGTCGTTTTCAGGTACTGACGGGCTCATCTCAGCCGAACAGAACATCCGGGAAGTTCAACCGTCGACTGGGGAAGACGTTTGTACTCCCTGAGGATGGCCTCGCGCCTTCCAAACTCTCTCGAAGCTGCGCGATGTCGAACCAGCAATCAGTCGACAAGAACGCGAGAACGCTTTTTTCAGGTTCGAGAAATGGGGATGGACAACATCGATTTCCTCCGACTCGCGTGACAGCGGTCTCTTCTGAGCGTAATCTTTCCAGTGGAGAGCGAGCCGGAACAGCGGCTCTGGCAGCGCCAGAGAAATCATCATGATGCGCCGGCGGGTTACAATCTGGCAAACGCTGAACGGGTTGCGCGAGCCCCGTCGTGCGGTGTCGTTGCTTCTCTGCCTCGGATGGATCGCTTTGCTCTTTCCGTTGCCGTTGCCGCAACTGCGCAGTGAAACGGCTGCCAGGAAAGACCTTTCGCGACCGTTCCCCTGTCAGCACCGAGCCTGCGGGTGTCGCTCAGCGGACCAATGTTGGAAAACGTGCTGCTGCTTTTCCAATTCACAGAAACTGGCGTGGGCGAAAGAAAATCGCGTGACGTTGCCCGCTTTTGTGCTGGCTGCAGCTCGACAGGAAACCTGCACGGCACAGATTCAGACGATCAAAGCGAGTGCCGCACCCGTTCGATCCAGCTGTTGCGAGAAGAAGGGGACTTCCGAATCACTTGCCACAACAACCGGGCGTCCGGTCGAGACTTTTGCGTCGGCTGAAGACGCCTCTGAAGACCACTATGTGATCAGGCTGCTGGCGGAACAGTGCAGCGGCTCAACGATGTCGTGGACGTCCATGCCCTGGACGATTATCGACGCCGCGATGGTGATCCCCACGCCAGAGGGCATCTCGACGGAGCCAGCGCTGACCGGGATGCTGCGCATTCCCGAGACCTTCTTGCCCCCTCCGGTTCCTCCGCCCCGCTCGCCGGCCTGACTTTGGGAACCAACTCTGCCGATGCGGGTCGCTGCTAAACGTATTGAGCGTCTGTCTGACAGACTTTTTCAACGCACGGCCGCCAGCGATCGGACAAGAAGGAAGTGTCCTTGAGCAGGCTGCTCTTTCCAGTGTCCGCGCAGCCAGCGTTTCGTGTGGTGAAATGCTGTCTTCCGGAAGCGAGGAAGAGGCAATCACGAGTCCAAATGCTCTCGCCAGGTTGCCAGCCGATTTCGAGATGAAATGGCAATGTGCCTCCTCGCGGATGTGCGGTCTCTGTTCTGCGCGGTGACACAATCCTCCCCAGGGAATGGTTCTCACGTGGTTGTTGCAATGTGTGTCGCTCTGTCGGCGCGAGTTCGCGCGCTCATTCGGTCAATCAGGCTCGCTCTCCAAGCAGTCCATTTTCCGGTGTGAGCGCGCCATCACGCGCCGCCAGATGCAGGCTCTTCATGTTCCTGCTGTGATATCAGGCCAGTGGTCTGCCTTGGGGGCCCGGAGACAATCCGGGGTGATGAATACCATCATGAATCAACATTTTCCGGATCGCATCGCAAAGATGCCTGGCCATTTGTCGGAAGAAAACCCGGCGTTCAAGCGTGGCTTGTCGCTGAAGCACCGTGACTCTTCGACGGGAGGGGAACTCAAGGGGCCGTGCCGATCGCGCGTGTTCGTACGGCGGGTACAAGCTTTCACGCTGATCGAACTGCTCGTCGTCATCGCCATCATCGCGGTTCTGGTGTCACTGCTGCTGCCGGCGGTGCAGCAGGCGCGTGAGGCTGCGCGGCGTTCGCAATGTCGAAACAACCTGAAACAGATTGGGCTCGCGCTGCACAATTACGAGTCCGCTCACGGCGTGCTGCCCCCCGGGCGGGTCAACTATCCGAAGGTCTTTTCCGTTCAGGCACAGATCCTGCCGCTGATGGATGGCGGGAGTCTCTACCAATTACTCGACTTCAACACGTCGCCCAATTTCGGTCTTCCGTCGTCGCCGATGAAACAGAACGAGATCGCCGCACGAACCCGAATTCCTGCCTATCTTTGCCCCAGCGATTTCGGACAGATTCCCGATTCCGAATTTGCCCCGACCAACTACGCGGCGACAACAGGGGATGGTGTCGAGAATGCGAGCCACATTTCCCAGGGAAACGGCGTCATGTATTCGGGATCGGCAACCCGCCTGAGGGACATCACCGATGGGACATCGAACACTGCCTGTTTCTCTGAGCAGACTCTCGGGCCCGGAGGACTTCCCAGTTCCCAGCCGGGTGGCTCACCCCGATCGCCACAAGGTGAGGTTCTGGAACTCGCAGGCGGAACGCTGACCAGCGAGGCGGTCTGTGTCTCCTCCGGTTCCACCACATGGTCCGGGATGAGAGGAGCAAAGTGGCTCAACGGGCATTACGGCGACACCCTGTACAACCACTTCTATACGCCGAATTCCACCCAGTTCGACTGCGGGAATGCGAGTCATAATTCCGGCCTGACAGCCGCACGCAGTCGTCACAGTGGGGGAGTCATGCTCGGGCTTTGCGATGGTTCCGTCCGTTTCGCGAGCGACAATGTCAGCCGTGACATCTGGCGTGCACTCGGAACCCGCAGCGGCAACGAGGTGATTGGAGAGTTTTAACTCATTCTGGATGCTGCTTGCCCCGCTGCGGATGATTTGAAGTCATCTGCGAGCCCCGCGAGAGTGAACTGTTGCGGCTCACATTCCCAGACGTGCAATGAAAAAGCCCGGACTCAATTTGAATCCGGGCTCAGTTCGACTTGATTTATCGCACGGCAGGCGGACCGTTCGTACGATGGGGACTAAGACATTCTGGTTTCGATCGGCCCGATCTTGTCACACGGGGAGTGGTATTCAGCGAACTTTCAAAGCCGAATGCGTACAGACCGAAACGAGCAGCATCCGCTATTGAATGCCCATCGAATTCTGGAAGTCGCGGGCAAAATCACGGCGAGCTGCATTCTGGTCGTAGCGAGACAACCAGTAGTTCAGTTCTTCCTGATTCGGTTTACGGCCGACGATCAGTTCATGGACCCGCTCCACATACATCCGGCGGTCGGCGTTGCAGGCGTTAAAGAACTGATTACTGCCCAGCAGTTCCTGCTGCACCTGCGCCATTGAAGCTCCGTTGCGGAGGGCTTCCAGCCAGTTCCCCAGTTCGCGATCCGACGGGTTACGTCCCAGATACAGATTGAACCAGTTCACAATCTGCGCGACCTGTGCACTCTGGTCGAGCGAGTTGGAGCGCGGGTCATACATGGATTGCACCTGCTCCAGCTGCAGGTTTACCGTGCGGGGCTGTCCATGCATCATCGGCGGCAGATTCTGAGTCGTGCGATAAACCTCGCGATTGCCGGACACCAAGCTCGCATACACAATGTAGCGGCCCATCGGAGACATCCGAGCCGGATCGAAGTCGATCGAGAACGGAATCGGGTACTGCGTCAGATTGTTGATCTGCGTGCTCGCAAAAGTCACCGGCCGCGCGGTATTGCCGACAATTTCCTGCAGTTCGACATTGATCAGGGCATTGTTCGGCAGGTTCTGGCGGTTCGGCAGAGCGATCGACCCACGCAGCGACGAGAACTTCGAATCCAGTTGAACCGAGACGAGCTGCAGCTGGCCATTCCGGTTGTTCTGCACCAGCAGACTGACCCAGCCGTTCTGGTCAGCGCTGCGATCGAATTCCGAAGTACAGTCATAAAGCTGGCCGCCGACATACCCGACCTGGTAACCACTCACACAGACGATGAGGTCATTGACTTCCAGCCCGGCCCGGTGGGCAGCGCCGCCGTTCACCACATCCATGATCTTGACGCCGGTGTCCAGATCTTTGGAGTAAACCCCCAACCGCCATTTGCGGTTGTTGGACGGGTTACCCGGGTTGTATCCCGGAACGATCTGCCGGGAGCGGCCGTCTGGGTATGCGTGGGGGTCCGGATTTGGAACTCCCGGGTTGATCAGTGGGCTGAAGTTCGTGGTTCCCATGCTCGGATAGATGGGAGCCGAGTTGTAAATGCTCGATGAGAGAAACGGGTCGTTCTGGATGGCCGGGTTGGAATAGCCGATGCCGGGCAGCACACCGGGGTTCACAATCCCGTAATTGGGCTGCAGCGCTGGCGTCGTCGTTGACTGCCCGGGATTAATTGCTTGCGTCTGACTTGTCATCGTCAGGGCAGCTCCCAGAGCGAGCGCTGCAGAGATATATGAAATCCTTTTCATGATCAGGCTCCTGGCTCGCGAATGCGAGAGAATTGTTTCGAATGAAGTCAGATAATGTTCTGCAGTAAAGAGCAGGATGATCGTTGTTGTGTCCAGACGACAGCTCTGCGGGGCACGACGGAATCAGGCTGCGCTGCAGTTCCGAACAGAAGTGATACTCCGGATTTCAACTAGTTCAGGGTATGCACGCCGATCGCCTGCAGCGAGATTTCGGTGGCAGCGCCGCTGATCGGTGCGAAACCGCTGATGACCACGTCCTGCTGTCCCGACTTGCTGAAGATGAACTTCACGAACTCCACTTCCAGCGGGGACAGGCTGTCTTTGGGAGAGTTGTTGAGAACGATCTGCAGCGGACGCACCAGTGGATATCCGTGGCTGTGCACACCGATGGGGGTGCTGCCGGGCTGCATGGCCAGCGGCACCGCTTTGACCCCGGGAATCTCGTGAATCGCACCGACAAAACCGATTGCGTTCGGGTTGGCTGCGACCGCCTTGATCATGCCCAGATTGCTGGGATTGCTGACCATTTCCTTCCGGAACTCACCGCCGCCGAGCACGCCAGCCTGAAAGAAGAGCTGAGATCCGGTCGTGGGGGTGCGTCCCTGAACGGCAATCGGAGCCGTGGCCCAATTGCCAGCCAGTCCGACATCGCCCCACGTGGTTGCGGTCTTCGGAGCACCCCGCTTCAGGGATGTCGAGAAAATGGCATCCAGCTGCTGCATGGTTAGCGAGGTGATGGGATTATCCTGATGCACATAGATTCCGATCGGCTCAAATGAAGGTGTGAGAACGGTCGGCAGATATCCGAATCGCTTCTGGAACTGTGCGATCTCATCCTGGTTGATCTGACGGCTCAGGAGGCCGATCTGGGCCTGTCCATCCATGACTGAAGCCACGGCATTCACAGAACCTTTCACGACCACTTCGACTTTGACTTCCGGATAGAGCTGCTGAAAGTGCTGTCCCCAGACAGAGGCCATCTGTCCCAGAGTGTCGGAGCCGATCAGGGTCAGCTTTCCCTTCAGTCCTTCAACCCGCTGATAAGGCGGCAGAGCGGGATCGATCGCGGGAATCGAAGCTGGTTCTTCTGCCTGAACTGCAATGGCGGTCAGTGAAGCGACAGCCAGACCTAACAGCAATTTCACTCCATGCAATTTCATTCCACTTCCCTCCTTGGGACACGACTCCGGCAGACGGTGCAAAATCCCAGTCGGATGCTTGCTCCCTGGCTGCTCCACCCCCCTTGGATGGACCTATCGCGCAGTCATGTTGGCGAAAATATAAGCGGATCGGCAGAATTTGCTCAAGACGAGATTTTGGGCGAAAAATCGCCGCAATCCCTTGACGCGCCGCTCTCAGAAATCCAGCCGGCGGTCTTACTGTCGTGGCGGCTGTGAGAAAACCGGGGCCGATCCGATTGCGCCCGCCTCGGTGTTGAACGCTGGCGCGACCCACGAGCCGCAAACGATGTGAGCGGCTCCTCCAGATTCTGCGGAGGGCGTCCCTTTGCCGGCCAACGGGCTGAAGAAGACAATTCAGGCCGCCTGACTCCGGCGGGCCGCCTTGGGAAGCCGCAGCGTGAAACTCGAGCCCTGACCCGTCCCGGCACTGTGAACTTCCAGCGTCCCCCCGTGGTCGCGCACGATGCGGTGCGTAATCGATAACCCCAGTCCGGTCCCTTTACCGACTTCCTTCGTCGTAAAGAACGGCTCAAAAATGTGCTGCATCTGCTCCCGGGTCATGCCACAGCCATTGTCCCGGACCGTGATCTCCACCTCGTCCGGCAATTCGCTCAGTTCGATCTCGACACGTCCCCCCGGGCCGGTGGCGTCCAGTCCATTGGCGACAAGATTCAGCAGCACCTGCTTGATTTCGGCGGCATTGACCCATGCATGGAGCGGGAGTGTCTGGCTCAGGGTCAGCTTCCGATCCTGATATCGACTTAAATGCCCCACCATCGCAGCGACCTCCGCCGCAATCGCTGTAACGTCGTAACGGTTTCGTTCCTGATCCTTCCCGTACGAAAAATCGAGCAGCTTCTTGGTAATCCGTTCACAGCGCTCCGCTTCACTTTGAATCAGTCCAAGGTATTCACGGATGTCCGCACGATCGGCTTCTGAGAGCTGGGAGAGAGCCTGATCATCGAGCCGCATTTCCAGCCCGTAGGCTGCGGTCATGATGACGGAAAGAGGATTGTTAATTTCGTGGGCAACCCCCGAAGCGAGGAAGCCCGCACCGACCAGTCGCTCGGAGAGGACCAGCTGCTTGCTTCGTTCTTCAATGGCCCGCGACTGATTTCGCTGTTCTTCCTGAATCCGTTGCGCCATCTGGTTGAATGCATGAGCCAGATGCGAAATCTCGCACTGCGTGTCGATTTTCAGTCGATGCGAGTAATCGCCATCGGCCACGCGACGGACCCCATGATGCAGTTTGCGGAGCGGCATGAAGATCAGGTTGTAGCCCCAGAACATCAGCCCAATCACCAGCACCACCGAAAAGGCCCCCAGTCCCGAGACCAGACGCAACTGCAGACTGTAATCCGAGCGAGCCTGCAGCAGCTTTTCGTTCAATCGGTTCGCCGGATCAGGCAGGGCCTCGATGGCGGAGATGACCTGTGTCACGCTGCGCAGAATAGAGTTTTTTTGTTGCTCATAGGTTTGTGAGTCGGCCAGCCGGGACATTCCACTTTCGATCTCGTTCAGCGAGCTGGAGACCGAGGAAAAGAGCAGGGCATATGTCCCGTTTTCTGCGTATGAGTGCTGCAGCGAGTCGTCGAGCGATTTCCAGTTGTCTTCGAATTCCCGTGCCCGCTCACGGACTTTCGCGAAGTTGTCGCGGAATTCTTCATATTGCATCGGGGCGGGGAAATCGTGAGCGAACGGCTTGAGAACGTCGCTCACGGTAGCGACCAGTCCGTCGCGCCGGGGAAGATTTTTGATACTCAGTTCCAGGTCACGGACCATGCGGCGGCAACTGTAGACTCCACGCACACTACAGGCCGCCGAGAGGCTGACGAGGCAGAGCACGAGTGCCAGTGCCAAGGCAAGTTTGCGGCGAATGGAGCGAGTCAGCAACACGGCCGAAGTCCTTTATACGGCGTTCCCAGACCTCCCGACGGGATGGCGAAGTCTACCAATCGGGATTCGCCTGAAACAACCCCGGCCCCCGAAAAGCAGCCCCCAGCGACCGTGCGGACGTTGATCACCGCTCCCGGGCGCGGAGTCTCTTGACGACATGAGCAATCCGCCGGACCGCCTCGTCGACCTCTTCGGTGGTGTTTTCATGACTGAGGCTGAGCCGCAGCGACGACTCATAAACCTCGCGCGGCAACCCCATTGCCAGCAGAATGGGAGCCGGCTCGGTCGATCCACTCGCACAGGCACTGCCGAGGGAGCAGCAGATTCCAGCGAGATCGAGCGCCACAAGCAATGCGTCCGCCGCACAGCCGGGGAACGCGAGATGCAAGGTGTTCGGCAGACGGTGCCTCGTGTCTCCGTTGATCACCACCGGTGCACAGGTCTCGACAAGGCTGCGCTGCAGGCGGTCTCTCAGTGCCGTGAGTGCCTCGGTGCGAGCCGTCTGCTGCTGCTTCCAACGGGCGAGGGCCATTGCCATCCCGGCGGCCAGGACAACCGATTCTGTTCCGGCCCGCCGTCCCTGTTCCTGATGCCCCCCCAGCATCTGAGGAACCAGCCGACAGCCTTGACTCAACAGCAAGGCGCCGATTCCGCGGGGCCCATGAAACTTATGGGCCGCCAACGACATGCTGGCCGCCAGCGAGGTACGAAATCGGACGTCGATCTTTCCCACAGCCTGGACAGCATCGATGTGTAGCGGAACCTCTGCCTCGCGGCATCGAATCGCCAGCGTTCCCAGATCCTGGATGACGCCCGTTTCGTTGTGAGCCAGCAAGGCAACAGCGAGAACGATGCCATCGAGTGAAACCTCACCGCAATCGGCGAGTCGCCCCAGTGCATCGATAGCCAACGGGCGTCTCTGCCATCCCTGATGCACCAGTCGGCGAACAGGCTCTTCCACCGAAGGATGTTCCCCCGGGGAAACCAGTAATCCTCCGCGCTGACTGCCGGTGAGTCCATGAATCGCCAGATGGTTCGATTCGGTCCCCCCTGAGGTGAAGATGACTTCTTCGGGGGCTGCGTCAACGAGTTCTGCGAGTTGCTCGCGCGCATCTTCAAGGATCTGCCGCGCTTTACGTCCGGCCGCGTGACGGCTCCCCGGATTTCCGAAAGCGACCTGCGACAGCTCCGCCATCCGGGCGGCCACTTCAGGATCGAGTCTCGTTGACGCGTTGTTATCCAGATAAATCATCGAGCTCTGACCAGGTTGAAAGCGCTCCCCCGGTCCCGGTTCACCTCAGTACGCCACCATCTCGCACACGACAGGGTTTCGCTGTCGACTTGCCATGTCCGGTGAACAGCCGGCGCCGACCGCTGGCCGAGTACAGCAGGAATTAACGTGCACTCGCTGTGTGGACCGGCGAAGCGTAATGCGGTTCGGTCATCTGATCGAAGAACTGAACGATTCGCTCATCATAGTCGTGCGGGGCGGCGACTCGCTCCATATTGTGCTTTGCTTTCGGAACGATCCAGCAGGCCTGGTCGGGTGAATGGCCGCTCAGCTGGCACAGCCGCTGCGAGATGAGGCTCGGGACGTAACTGTCGCGTGCGCCACTGACAAACTTGACCGGACGTCCTTTCCACTTATGGAGGAGCGATTCGAGGTAAATGAACTTGGCTCCGAACTTGGCTTCCGCCAACCGGAAGGTAAACCAGAGCGTGGTTCGAATGTGCCAGCGGGGAATGAATCGGCCCCAGCTGCCGACGAACTGCACGATCCGCTCGACCGAGTAATGCAGCGCCAGGGAATGGGTGGAATATGCCCCCTGAGCCCAGATCGCCTGAACTCGAGGATGGGCCGCCCCCACGGCCAGCGCCGTTCCCGCACCACGACTGATTCCGACCAGCCCCAGCGGCAACCCTTCGAACTGTGGCTGAGACTGAACAAAATCGAGCACGGCCTGGAGGTCATCCGCCTCGTACTGGGTGATCCAGTGAGTCGCCTGGTACGTCGAGAGTGTTTCACTCTCTCCGCTGTTACGAAAACTGAAGGCGATCACCACGAAACCGGCGTCGACCAGAGCCCCCGCATAGTTCATGGAGGTCTCGTATCGTCCGTCAGTCTCCGGGGCAAAAACAATTACCCCGCGTGGAGGAGTTTCCGCCGGGAAATAGGCTCCCCCGGAAAGGGTCAGCCCATCTTTGGTCCGGATGCTCAGCGGCTCCGCCAGAGGGCCATCCTCCGGCGGGGACTGAACGAAAAAGGCCGGGCGATTTTCAAATCGCCGCATCGCAAAGAGGGAATAGCCAAGATGGATCAGCAGGTCGACGATTGCCAAAACTCCAATCGTCCCCAGCAGCCAGAGCTGCCATTGCGACATGATATTCACAACTTTCTCTCATCAGAAACTGGCCCGTAACTGATTCAGATCCCGTTTGTGCTCTCCACCGTCACTCATCAAAGCGTGAGAAGATCAGAGAGATATTCTGTCCCCCGAAACCGAAACTGTTGGACAGCGACTTGCGCACCTTCAGATCGCGAGGCTGATTGGGGACATAGTCCAGATCGCATTGTGGATCTGGTGTTTCGTAGTTGATAGTCGGTGGAATCCAGCCATCGTTCATGGTCATCAGACAGACAATCGCTTCCGCGCTGCCCGCAGCGGCAATCAGGTGTCCCATCATGCTCTTCGTGCTGGAGACCGGCGTTTTATAGGCCTGCTCACCAAACGCCTGCTTGATCGCCAGCGTTTCCACCTTGTCATTCACCGCCGTGCTGGTGCCGTGAGCGTTGATGTAATCGATATCGGTTGGCTCGCAGCCAGCATCTTTCAGGGCCATCTTGATGCACGCAGTGGCCCCCCGCCCTTCCGGATGGATATCCGTAATGCGGTAAGCATCGGCCGTAGAACCATAGCCGAGGATCTCGCCGTAGATGCGCGCGCCGCGGCGTTTCGCATGTTCGAGTTCTTCGAGAATCAGCATCCCGGCCCCTTCGCCCAGCACAAAGCCATCCCGGTCCCGATCAAAGGGACGTGATGCTCCGCGCGGATTCGAATTATTGGTCGAGAGCGCCGTCAGCAGGTTGAAGCCGGTCACCCCGAACGGATGAATCATGCTGTGCGCACCGCCGGAGAGCATCAGGTCTGCTTCTCCCTGACGGATGATCTCGGTCGCCTCGCCGATCGCCTGGCTGGATGCGGCACAGGCTGTCAGACAGTTGAGGTTGGGCCCCTGGGCATTGAACAGGCTGGCCAGGTGTCCGGCCGGCATGTTGGGCTCCTGTTCGACCTCTTCACGGGGATTCATCTTCTGCAACCCCTCGCGGGTGAACTGCTCGAGATCGAACTCGCCGTTCTTCTGGGCGTTGGCAATCAGCCCCATGAACATCAGGAAGTCCTGCTGACCTTCCCCTGCACCCAGATACACGCCAAAGCGGGTCGGGTCGAACTTCTGATCGCCGATCCCTGCATCCTTAACCGCCTGCACGGCTGCTCCGATCGCAAAACGGATGTTGCGACCGGCATATTCAAAGCGTTCCGGCTGGCTGATGTAATCGCCCAGGCGATAATTTTTGACTTCGGCTGCGAACTTTGTCGGGAATCCGGAAGCGTCAAAGTGCGTAATGAAATCGATGCCGCTCTTCCCTTGCTGCAGTGCCGACCACATTTCGGGAACACTGTTGCCGATCGGGGTGACGCACCCCAGCCCGGTGACGACGACTCGTCTTCGCATGATACAACCTTCAGATGACATTCAATTGTCGGCGCTCAGTTTCACCGACACCCGGCATCCGTTGCCAGGCCCCCCTCAGCGCACCTCGGCCAAGACGGGGAACAGGGAATTCAGAGATTATATGCGGGTTCTGTCAATCATGAGAAGCCCGCAGAGGGCAATTCGCCCCTGGGAGCGATCGCATAACCGAAACCCGTGACACAGGTTACGCCAATGTTTCTTTTGCGCAACAAATCGCCACGGAAAACCCGACCCACAGCCTTGTAGTTTTCGAGCAGTCACTTCCCGAGTTTTACGAAGAAACGCCTGAGAAATCAGACTTTGCCCAAACAATGAAGTAGTGTTGACCACGACCCCTAAAACCGGAATTCCGTTCCGCTTGCCGGAGCGCGCAATGGGTACTCACCTTCAATCTCCCATGATCGCATCAGCCACCACCACTCGGTCCGTCGACTCTCCTGAAAGTCACGCCGAAGAAGCACCTTCACTCAACGACGTCATCCAGTTCGCAGGGACAGACCCGTTTCGGTCTGTCTGGTGGTTCACGCTGCTGAACCTGCCCTGCCCCCGAACCGACATCCGTTGCGTCCCGGAAAGGACCCAGTTGGGCAAACGGCTCCTGGATGTCACTGTCGCTGCCTCAATGCTGATCCTGCTGGCCCCCGTGATGCTGGTCGTCGCGCTGCTCGTGAAAGTGACCTCACGCGGCCCGGTTATCTTTCGTCAGACGCGGGTCGGACTGAACCTCCGTCGCCCGGGGCCGGACCGCCGACAAACCGAAATCGACATTCCTCCCGAACTGGAACGCCGGCGCCCCGGCAGCGACCGACGAACCGAATTCGCGTACGGACGACACTTCACTCTCTACAAGTTCCGCACGATGCGGGTGGACGCCGAGAAAGATGGTGCAAAATTCGCCGTCAAAGGGGACAGCCGCATTACGCCCATTGGCAAGCTGCTGCGCAAGACCCGTCTCGATGAATTGCCTCAGTTGTGGAACGTGCTGATCGGCGAGATGTCACTGGTCGGTCCCCGACCCGAGCGGCCAGAATTCATTCGTGGACTCAGCGACGAGATTCCCGGATATCTCGACCGACTCGGCCTCAAACCGGGACTGACCGGCGTCGCACAGATTCTGAACGGCTACGACAACGAGATTGAAAGCTTTCGACGCAAGGTCGCCTTCGATTTGCACTACCTGCAGAACCTCACCGTCTGGAATGATTTCAAGATTCTGGTACGGACGATTGGGGTCGTCGTCACCGGGAGTGGCGCGCTCTGAACTTTCGCCGCCAATCACTCTCACGCTGACGCTCTCCTGTCGACCGCCCAAGGGCGTCTGGCTCGTCCCCCCGTCCTCATCAGCGACGACGTTGCTGGAGCGTGGCCAGATATTCGACGAGATCGATCAGTTCCTGCGTCGTCAGCAACCGTTGAATCCCCGACGGCATCAATGAGACCGGTTGCTGGATCCGGTTCTCAATCTCCTGCCGCGGGATTGCAATCACTTCCGCAGTCGCTTCGCGCAGCTGCAATTCTTCCGGAGATTCCTTGATCAGCAGGCCCGCGGTATGGCGACCATCGGTCCGCTCGATCAGCCAGGTCTCGTAACCGGGTGAGATCTGCGCGGAAGGGTACAACACCGATTGCAGCAGCCCCTCTTTCGAATTGCTTTTGCCCACTTCCGAAAGGTTCGTGCCGACCTCAAGCCCCAGACCATTCACCTGGTGGCACTTCATGCAGGCAGCAGTCGTATGAAACAGAATTCTTCCCTGAACCGGATCGCCCGGTTTGCGGGCGAGTTCCCACAGGGGAGGAAGAGGTTGGCCATCCCGGTTCAGCAACTCGGGGACCGCCCCCTTGATCTCCTTGTGCAGGGCAGGAAATCGGCAGATTGAAAGTGTGGCCTGCGCGGTGATCTTCAGATGATCGCTCAGTGCGGCCTCGTTCAGCAGCTTGAGGAGCAACCGACTCCCCGCTTCCGACTCTCCCAGCGCAGCCAGCAGCTCGCGTCGGCTGCGCCAGGTCTGTCGATCGTCCAGCAGATATTCCCGGATCGCCTGCTGCTGTCGCGGATTGCCGGGCTGGTCAATTAGCGATTGCCAGCCATCAGGGAGAGGCTCATCCTTTTTTTTTCCGGAACTTCAGTCGAAACGTGCACCCCCTCCGGCCAGGCACCGGTCGGAATTCGTTCAAGGTGAGAAGTGGCCTTCAACGGGGGATACTTCACCGGCTCCGGGTGCTTGTAGTTCTTCGGTTTGGCCTCGTCCTGATTCTCTTCGAGCCGGGCCTCGTCGGGAGTAGGCGATTCGACACCGGTCGCGGGAACATCCGCTCCGGCTGTCCACACGATGGCGTTCAGCACGAGTTTGCGGAAGTCATCGTTCTGCCAGTTCTGATGAAAATGTCCACCCGTGAATCCGAATCCCCGTCCCTTGCTGTCAGGACGCTCATACGCCCAGGCCACATGCTGCGGCTCTTCCCGGACCAGCACCGCTTCACGCACATGGGGATTACTGGAATGCGGACCTTCCGGACGATTCAACGTCTCGCGCGGCGGAATATCGGACAGGATCGGCATGACTCCCGTCATCTGGGGTACAAACCGCATGTGGTAGTACCACTCGTCATTCATCTCGAACGGATTGACACCCCGCGTCACGGGATGTACCGGCAGCACGCTGAAACTGGCCGTCCAGTGGGGATTCACCGAATAGTTGGTTTCGAAGTAGCCGCCGATCCACTTGAGAAAATGGTCTCCCCCAGGCCCTTTGGGAATCTCGACCCCGTAGTGGATACAGACGACGCCCACCTGCTTTTCATTTACCAGCCGATCGATCTCATCGAGGTGCGCGGCAACAGGATGCTTGGCTCCGCCATCGCAGTAGAAGACGATTGCGTCGGCATTATCGAACGCAGTCGGGTCCTTCGGCCAGCCGTCCGTATAAAGAGAGGTCACGACCTTGAGTCCCTGCTCCTTCCGGGAATTGTCGATTCCTTCCTGCAGAAGCAGGCAGCCCGCCCTGTGTTCGTGGGTGAAGTAGCTGTGGCTGCGGGAACCGGCAACGAGGACGACTTTCTTGAACCCGAACTGCAGCGGAAGACGTTTGAGGGCAATGTCTTTGAACTCGACCTTCATGGGTGGTCCCGCGTGCACCTGCAGTCCGACCAGTCCCTTGAAGACCGCGGCTTCCGGATTGCGATCGGTCAGGTCGGCAGTGGTGACGCCGTTGACCTGAACGGTCAGATGATGCCCCTCGGCGCGAATTACGAGATCGTTCCATTCCCCCTGATGATAGAGTTTGTCCAATTCCTCGCGCGAGACGAGTTCCTCTCCTTTGGGCTTCTTTTCCGTCGTGGCGACAAGTTTTGTTCCCGGCCTGACCAGCACGCCGCGGCCGAGTTCTTCATAGATTCCGCCGACCCATTTGCCGGCCAGATCGAAATCTGCCTGATAACCGATCATGCGGCCATCTTCACGCTGCTTGGACCGGATCTGCACTCCGCTGTTGGCCGCCTTCTCGCCGGAAATCCGGAACTTCAGTTTCAGAACGAAGTCATCGACCTCACCCTGATCCCAGACCAGAAACGTATTCTGCGGGATCGTCTTCTCGGGCGTTGTTTCACCGACAATGGTTCCGTCTTCGACGCGCCAGATCGCGGCATCGCCTCGCCAGCCCGCCAGTGATTTCCCATCAAAGATCGAGACAAATCCCTGTTCTGCAGGATCTGCGGCAACGGCAGTTGCTGCGATCAGGCAGGTACCCAGCAGGCAGACGAAGGTGCGGATCATGTGGCTTCCCTGGTGTGAAGGTAGGAACCTTCTGCGACTGAAGAGTCGAACAGTGGTGAATCAAACACGGATGCATCGAGCTCTGTCGCCAAGGGGTTCCGGCGGGCCGGGAGACGAACTCTTCCGATGCTGGTCACAGATTACCTGACGCAACGGGTTTCGTCATCTCGCAGGAACTTATTGATTCGTTGATTTGCCGCAGCCGTCCGGCCCATCACGGGAACCGGCGAGACAGTGATCCGCGGCAGCCCACTCCAGACGCGCCCGGTGAGTCTCTTTCGCGCATGCAAAAGCGGCACGGTCAGAAACCATGCCGCTTCGCGTTTCGAAGATTCACGCCAGGCAGGCCAATCGATGCCAAGCCTCCTGGAAGGCTCGTGGAGCATTCTTTCCTTTCACCCCACCACGCGAAACTCCCTGTTGATCAAGCGGGAGACGGCGTTCGGGAGCTGGAAAGAGTGTCCGCCTCTTAGTACCGGTAATAATCGGGCTTGAACGGTCCCGTGACCGGCACGCCCAAGTATTCCGCCTGTTCCGGCGTCAGCTTGGTCAGTTTGACGCCCAGCTGGTCGAGGTGCAGGCGGGCCACTTCCTCGTCCAGATGCTTGGGCAGCACGTGCACGCCAATTTCGTACTGATCGGCTTTGGTCCAGAGCTCGATTTGTCCCAGCACCTGATTGGTGAAGCTGTTGGACATCACGAACGAGGGGTGACCGGTTGCACAGCCCAGATTGACCAGGCGCCCTTCGGCGAGGACCAGCACTGCCTTGCCATCCGGGAAAATGTACTTGTCAACCGGACCGCCGACGTCAGCGTCGGTCTTGATATTGACCCGCTGGATGTCCTTGCGGTTCTTCATGTAGGCCACGTTGATTTCGGAATCGAAGTGACCGATGTTGCACACGATGGCGTTGTGCTTCATCGCTTCGAGGTGCTTGCCGGTAATCACGTCGATGCAGCCGGTCGTGGTCACGAAGATGTCGCCATAAGGAGCGGCTTCTTCCATCGTGGTGACTTCATAGCCTTCCATTGCCGCCTGCAGGGCGCAGATCGGGTCGATTTCGGTGACGATCACGCGGGCACCCAGGCCGTCCATTGCGTCCGCGCAGCCTTTACCGACGTCTCCGTATCCGCAGATCACAACCGCCTTGCCGGCGATCATGACGTCGGTGGCGCGTTTGATCCCGTCGGCCAGCGATTCACGGCAGCCGTACAAATTGTCGAACTTGCTCTTGGTGACCGAATCATTGACATTGATGGACGGCAGACCCAGCTTTCCGGCAGCAAACATCTGATGCAACCGATGAACGCCGGTCGTCGTTTCTTCGGTCAGCCCCTTGATGCCGGCGAGCAGTTCCGGGTACTTCTCGTGCACCATGAGGGTCAGGTCCCCACCGTCGTCGAGAATCATGTTCAACGGCTGGCCATCTGGCCAGAACAGGGTCTGCTCAATGCACCAGTTGAACTCTTCTTCGGTTTCGCCCTTCCAGGCAAAGGTCGGAATGCCGGCAGCGGCCATGGCGGCTGCCGCGTGATCCTGCGTGGAGAAAATATTGCAGCTCGACCAGCGGACTTCAGCGCCGAGTTCGATCAGCGTCTCCATCAGCACTGCGGTCTGAATCGTCATGTGCAGGCACCCAGCGATGCGGGCCCCCTTGAGCGGCTTGCTCGCGCCGTACTTCTTGCGCAGGGCCATCAAGCCTGGCATTTCGTATTCGGCCAGTTCGATTTCCTTCCGACCGAGTTCGGCCAGCGCCAGATTCTTGACCTTGTAGGGCAGTGCTTCCACTGTCGACATATTGGATCTCCGAGTTTTTACAGAATGATTGAGGCTGATGTGGGCTGCCTCGTGCCCCCTCCTCAACCTAACCCCTTGGCGGGGAGCGGTCAGTATAGGGATTCATGAGAGGTCAGGCTATTAAAACGGTTAATCCCGGAACGACTTTTAGGGGACTTTTTCCACCAACAGATCGGAGGCTGTGATTGCGTTTTGAACCAAATTCGCCAATCTGGACCATTTGGCCCCCGTCAACACCGCGTCCACCACAGCTGCCGATCCGCCGCACGGGACAGGGCGAACGAGACTGGAAATCTTTTGACTCCGGACACAATATCCGGCATGGCCCCCTGATTCCTCTGAGCTTCGAGCTCGACCGACGGGTGAGAGCCGATTCCGCTGGTCTCTGTCTCCTGTTTCGCGATATGCTAGGTGCACAATCGCTTTCCGAGCCCCCGGTTCCTGCGCAACGTTGAGAGGTTTCCTGATGCTGTCGATCGTGATCCCGCTGCTCGACGAAGAAGACAGCCTGCGGGAGCTGTACGACCAGATCTGCAAGGTCTGTACAGAACACGAGATCGAAGTGGAAATGATCTTTGTGGACGATGGTTCGATCGATCGTTCCTGGGAAATCGTTCAGGGGTTGGCCCAGCAGGACTCCCGGGTTTTCGGGATTCGCCTGCGGCGGAACTTTGGCAAGGCCGCTGCGCTGACCGCTGGACTCAATTGTGTCCGCGGAGAACTCGTCATGATGATTGACGCCGACCTGCAGGATGATCCCGCCGAGATCCCCCGTTTTCTCGAGAAGATTGAAGCGGGCTTCGATGTCGTTAACGGCTGGAAACGTCGGCGTCTCGATCCGTGGCACAAGGTCTACCCCAGTCGCGTGTTCAACCTGATGGTGAGCCGACTGACCGGATTGAAGCTGCACGACCACAACTGCGGCATCAAAATGTTTCGTGCCCAGGTCGCCCGGGAACTGCGACTGTATGGAGAACTGCATCGCTTCATTCCAGTTCTCGCTCACGCGCGGGGCTTCAAAGTCACCGAATCGGTTGTGCATCACCGGCCACGACAATTCGGGCATTCGAAATATGGCTTCGGTCGCTTCCTTCGCGGCTTTCTCGATCTCCTGACGGTCAAGTTTCTCACTGCGTTCGGACAGAGACCGCTCCACCTCCTCGGGGGAATCGGAGTCGGCTGTTTTGCCGTCGGTCTGCTGGGGATGTTTTACTGTGGTGGACTCTGGTTTCTCATGAACGTGCTGCATCTGGTCTCTGCAGAGCCGATCGGAAGCCGCCCGTTGCTGCTTTATTCGATTGCAGCATTACTGCTCGGCGCGCAGGTCATCTCTCTCGGTCTGCTCGGAGAGTTGATCGTCGCCAATACCGCCACCGAGCGCGATACCTACAGCGTCGCAGAGCGAACGCCGCTGCGCGACACGGCCGGCTCCAAGCATCCCGCGCAGCGATAGTTGCCGAATCGCATTCGTGTCGATTGTTCAACAGAACAGTTGCCTCCTGGCCCCCTGTCTGCGAGCTGATTTCGCCCCGTTCCGTAACGCGCCCAAATTCTTTGACCGGAACGATCAATTCAATTTGACACCTTCCAGCGGTGACCTATGGTTCAGCATGTTCGCCGTCGCTGGACGGGGAACACCCTGTCTGGGCCAGGGTCTGATTGCCCGAAATTCGTGTTCGACATCCGAACGCGGCAAGGAGAAGCTGGGAGCTTTGAGGGGACCTTGCCGCGTTTTTTGCTGCGCCGATGTCGGCTCTCTTGCACGAACGACCGCATGTCTGGAAACCGGTCTGTCGCTTTTTGCATCGAAAAGTCGGATTTCATGGAATCCGCGGAAGAACCGGCAGCATGCCGTCCGATGATGTGGGGAGAGCAGCTCACGAGAACGTGCGGCCGACTGTTTGTGATGGTGGCGTCAACGATCTGAACAGCGGTCCCGGATTACGTCTGCTCCGGCCACGCTATGTCGACAACTCCTTTCCGGACCGCATTTTGGGCGCTTGGCTTGGCCTTGGCGATGACGCTGTTACTGGGTATCCCAAGCCCGCAGCGGGTCCGGCTGGCAATGCAGGCGAAGCACAAATCGCCGCAGCTTCCCTTCGCCCATGTGCTGAAAGAGTCCGGTCAGGACGCCCCGTCCGGGCAGTCGAGTCCCTTGCCGGAAGTTCAGTCGGAACCGGCACAGGTTGCCGCAGCTCCAGTTCAATCTGCTCCCGTCAACGCCCGTCCCCTCCAGGTCGCATCCGCTGACCCGTCGATGCCGCTCGGGGTGACCTCCGCTCCTCCGGCCGCTGTCCCTGCTGCACCGCCGATGCCAATCGCCGAGATGGCTCCCCGGAGCATCCCCGTTCCTGATCCGGTCGCCCCGGGTTACCACCCGGCGGCTGTGACTCAGGCCGACCTGATGGACATCAAGCAGGAACTCCTCCGACTGCAATTGTCGATGTTGCAGCGTGAAGTGAAGGACTCGCAGCAGCAGATCGCACCGCCTCCGAAGCTGACCCGGGAAGAACCCGCGCACGTCGCCCGGATCCTGCCACTGGAACCAGAAACGCGCGTCGCACAAGCGGCGCAGATCGCCCCCCGTCCCCGTGGCGTCGAAGTGGTTCGTGTCGAGGATCCTGCCCGTCGCACCTTCCGCTTTATCGACGTCCCCTTGGAAACCGTGTTCCGGACACTCGGTGAAGAGGCGGGCTGGCAGGTCATGACGACCGGAGTCTCCGGCAACTACACGGGCGAGTTCGTGAACGCCGATCCGGCTCAGGCCTTTGCCTTGATGCTGCGAGCCAACAAGCTGACGATCAGCCTCCGGGGCTCCTACCGATTGGTGACTCCGTTGCAGCGGTGATGTCCGGCGAACGGGGCGACCGCCCTAAGACGGACCAGCCGATCGCGAACAGGTGCCGCTGAGTGCAGGCCGCTCTCTTCAGTCCCGGGTCGCCCATGCTTCGTTTGGTGAACTGCTCATCCCCGCGTCGTGAAAACGGATCAGTCGCCAGTCGAGATGTTCCGGCCCGCTGGTTCTGCGAAGGGCTTCGAATGAGGCTGCATCATCGCGAACGGCCAGCGTAAATCAGCACTCCCGGTCGATCAGGCCGACGCGCAGATCCATCACATTGGTGTGTGTCGGTCCGGTTTTTACCAGCGCTCCAAACCGGTCCAGAAACGGGTAAGAGTTATTCGCCTGCAGGAATTCGTCCGGCCGCACCTGAGTAGACCGGATCTCTTCCAGGATGACCCGATCGATCACCGCACCGGCGGCATCCGTCGGTCCATCCTCCCCATCGGTCCCCCCGGAGACGAGAGCGATTCGAGGGATCGATGTGTCGGGCAGCTTCAGGAACTCGGCCGCAGCAGCGAGGACCAGCTCCTGATTGCGGCCCCCTTTCTGTTCCCCGCTGTGTCGCGATAGCTGTACTGTTGGCTCACCTCCGCTCACGATGGCGATTCGATTGCCGGGTGTGGGAGTTTTTGAAATCCGGAGCAGGCGTTGCGACAGCTCACGGCCGGTTTGGGCAGCGTCTCCCGACTTGTCCCATTCCGTCTCTGCCACGTGGTAGCCTCTTCGCACGGCTTCTCCCGCCGCGGCAGTCACTGCTGTCCGGTTGTTGCCGATAATGCAGTTTTCAAACTCGCTGCGGACTGGTGAACTCTTCGTTCCCCGTGCCTGTTGCTGATTTCTCTGGTGAGTCAAAACCTCGAACACTGCCGCCGGGACCGCGGCGGAGTCACCAGACCGCTCAAGGAATTGGTTCAGAACTTCGAGGGCCCGCTGCGGATCGGATTTGACATTCACCGTTGGTCCTGAGGCAATCACTTCCAGGGGATCGCCACTCACATCGGAAATAATCAGCGAAATCAACCGCCCTCCACGACAGGCACGCAGCAGGCCACCGCCTTTGACCGCGGAGAGCGAGCGACGGACCGCATTGAGCTCATCAATGGTGGCTCCGGAGCGCATCAGAAAGCGGGTGACCTGCTGCTTATCGGCGAGACTGATTCCCTCCACAGGCGCCGGAAGCAGCGCACTGCCTCCTCCGGAAATCAGAACCAGGCAGAGATCGTCGGGAGTGAGGCTGCTGACGCGACGAAGAATTTCACGAGTCCCGAACACCCCCGCTTCGGTCGGTTCATTGAGTCCGGCCGGTCGCGCCCCGAGAAGATAGAAGCCCCCCGGATCAGGAAGCTGCCGGAGCGCAGCAATCTCCCGTGGGCCTCGAAGAATCGAAAAACAACTGGCGAGAGTGGCATCGGCAGCGGGATGATTCGAATCGAACGGTTCCAGACAGTCTTCCGGAACATTGATCCAGCCATTGGTCCGCGACAGCCACTCGGGACCGAGTGCCCGCACCAGACCGACCGCCATTCCGACCCCCGCCTTGCCTGCCCCCACAACGCAGATACGGCTTTGCGGCTTGGCGATCCAGCGGTGGCCACAGACGGTCAGCCCCCCTTTCCAGGTGGAGATCTGCCGGGAGACCAGTCGCTCAGAAGCAACGGCATCGACCCCCGCCTGCCAGATGGCCAGTGCATCCTGCCGAAGCGTGGAAATGGAATGTGATTCAGACATTCGGACCACCGGAGAGACCAGACAGTTGTCGAGCCGGGGCTGAACCGGCTCCGTCAGCCGCGCATGAAAAAGCCCCCGCCAAAAAGCAGGGGCGAAGAGCCACCGGTCGGATTTGAACCGACGACCTATGCTTTACGAAAGCATTGCTCTGCCAGCTGAGCTACGGTGGCCACTGGCGTGATCGCTGCATCACCCCTTCGAACTGCATGCCGCAGCCAGCCTCTCGCGGCGCAGAAGTGGGAAAGCATCGAACGAATACGGGCTCCGTAGAATCGAACCGACTCAGATTCTCACTTCCAACCGGAGTGCTTGTCGTATCCTCCACACCTCTGAGAGGTTATGAAGGCAAATTAGACATCTGCCACGCAGTTTTGGAGCTTCCGGGCCGGGGCCTCGATTCAACGTTGCGTGAGTATTTGAGAAATGGCGAAGAATTGCAAGCGGGGATTCCCTTCCTGAGTGAAATCGTCCGCGATGTGCTTCGAATAACCATCCAGCTGCCGCGACGCGAGAGTTCGAACGGTCGTCCCCGGAGCTCAAGCCCCAAGGTACTCGCAGTCGAGCGGATTGACCTCTGATTTCCCGTCGCCGACCCGACCAGTTAAAACAAAGAAACCCGCACCGGCAATTGCCAATGCGGGCGACAGGACTTTCAACAAGACGGGAAAACGACTCCCGCTCCAGCTTAGCGATTGGAGTCGACAGATTTGGGGGAAACGCTCGGCCCTGAGTTCTCGGGAGGGGTCGATTCACGCGGAGTGTGAATCGCCTCATCGATCTTCTGGCTCGCCCGGTCCGCAGCCTGCTCCCCTTTTTCCAGAAGAATCTGCGTATCTTTCTGGATCTTCTCCGTCTCAACGGATACGCCCACCTGACCCCGCGACGAATAGAATGTCAGCCATCCGGCGAGGACCATAATGACGACGATCGCGATGAGAATGATCACGCCGCGCATGGCAGCTTCCTTTCGTTCAACCGACGCTTTCAGACCGAGGTGTCGGTCCACCGCGACTGCAAGGAGATGGCAGACCTTTGGAAAAAGCATTCCAGAGGAGGGTGACACCCGCTCGAACACGTGGGGACCAACTTGCTTATTCCATCTGCTTTACGAGGAGAGATCGCCTTGACAGCAGCAGACCTCCCTGTGCACCAGCAGCGTTCCAGAGAGGGACACGCTGGCTTTCCGATGGCAGACTGGGCAAGCAAAAGTCAAAGCGCTCTAAACTGTCGGGGTGCGACGTCCCGTCACCAGCGAGATCAGGAACAGAATCACAAACACGACAAAGCAGATCTTGGCAGCGGTCGCGGCCATTCCGGAAAGTGTCCCGAAACCAAGGACCGCAGCGACGATGGCGATAATCAGGAATGTCAGGGCGTAGGACAACATGGGGCGTACTCCACGTGAGGATGCGCTCCCCCTGGGCTGCTGAACACAGGCAGCCACTCGGGAAGAAGCGGTCAGACAGACTCGGCAGACCCGGACGGATCAGTCCTGGGCGAAGTGATAAGCGGGGTTCGAGGACTCGAATTCGTGATCCTCGACCTCTCCACTCTTCAGGTCGTGATAAAGATACTTCTCAAGCAGACCATTCGGCCGGCCCTTATCGGACCAGCCTTCATTCTCCAGAGCGATCAGGAGATTGGAGTCGTTACAGAAAGTGAGCTGCGAGCGGGAATATTCCCGAGCGACTTCCGAAGATTTGAACGTCACAACAAACTTCTGGCAGGCGGATTTCCCCTGTTGATGCGGTGACTGCTCGATCCGCAGTTCCTCTGGGCTGAAGTGCCGAGCCTGATAGAACTGCAGGATTTCTTCGGTCAGTTTCTCGATCCCCAACTTCGTCACCGGGTATCGGGACGATTTCATGGCCTGAGGGCTGTCAGGACGCAGCTTCCAGACACCCCGCAAGGAGACGAGCCCCCGTGTCGGTCGCGCCAGCAGCCGGTTGTCGTTCTGACCCTCGACATAAAGCACTTCCTGCCCATCTTCTTGCCACTGCATATAGACGCTAAAGGGGCTACGCCGGACCTTCAAACTCACCATTTCCACATCGCGGAGGGTCCCTTTAATACGGACCTGCTGCTCCAGAGTCGCGGTGTAGCAATGCAGCGATTGACAGGCCGTGAGGCATTTTTCCAGACGGTGGATCAGCTCTTGTAAACCCTGTTGCGAATCCTCAACAGGCCGCGCCGAAGATGTTTCATCTGCGGTCGGGGCCGGGCGGTAGCGCGCAATTGTTTCAACCGGCAAGGACGTCGATGGAGTTTCCGGTTGTGCCGGAGAGACACTTTTCGGTTGCTCCGGAGTGGGGGCTGCTGAGGGGGGGACACTCTCAACGCTGGGGTTTCCCCACAGCGTCAGTGCACCGGCCGTTACCAACGTCAAAACGGCTAAAATTCTCATCGTCCCACTCCCACAATGTTGTCCGGCAAGGTGTTAAACCTTAGGGCAACGGGCGTGCCAACCGTTTGAAAAGGTGATTTTTTGCACCATTGACGATGAAAAGTCGCTTCTGCGGAGGACTCGTTCCAACTTGAGGAGATGCGGGCGAGCGACGGTTGAACCGCATCCTTCATGACTGGTCGCTCAGCGTCCAGTCACGTCCTTGTCGCTCAATCGCCGTCGATGGTCACATTCTTTCCGAGCGAGATATTGAACGAGGCAATGCGATCGCGCACTTTCCCTCGTGTGATGCCGAGCGTCTCGGCAGTCCTGGTCTGATTCCCCCCGGTCGCCTGCAAAACGCGGGTGAAGAGAAACCGCTCCATCATCTCGACCGCTTCGGCATACAGGTTCGTTGTTCCTGCTGCGAGCCGGGCCTCGATGAAGTCTTTCAGATTCAGAGGAGGTGTCCCCTCACGGTGTCCCGACGCGAATTCTACTTCCACCAGGGGAGCAATGGAGAGACGCGGCTCAGCAGTCGGGACTTCACTCTCTTCGAGTACCGTCTGCGGCAGGAAATCGGGGACGATGACCGGACCGGTCGCCCGCAACACACACTGCCGGACCACACTCTGCAGCTCGCGGATATTGCCGGGCCACGAGTGACGCTGCAGGATTTCCAGGGCTTCGGGAGAAATGCCTTCCATTTCCGGCTTATTCAGCTCTTTGCGAACTCGCGTCAGGAAGTATTGCAGCAGCAACGGAATATCCCCCGCACGCTCCCGGAGCGGTGGAAGCGTGATGGTGACAACGTTCAGCCGGTAAAACAGATCGCTGCGAAAATCTCCCTGTTCCACCATGTTTTCGAGCGGCTGATTCGTCGCCGCCATGATGCGAACATCGGTCTCGATGGTCTCGTTACCGCCGACACGTTCGAACCGCTGCTCCTGCAGTAACCGCAGCACTTTCCCCTGCACGAGTGGAGACATATCGCCCACTTCGTCCAGAAACAGCGTTCCGCCGTTACATTGTTCAAATTTTCCGATGCGTCGTCGATCGGCGCTGGTAAACGCCCCCTTTTCATGACCGAACAGCTCCGACTCCAGCAGGGTGTCGGGAAGTGCTGCACAATTCACGGCCATAAACGGACGATTTGCACGGTCACTGAATTGGTACAGAGCGCGGGCAACCAGCTCTTTCCCCGTTCCGCTTTCCCCCCGGATCAGCACGGTAACGTTCTGTTTTGAGACTCTCCCGATCGCTTTGAACACCTCCAGCATGCCCGAACTGCGACCGATAAAGAGATCACCAGTGGCACTCGAAGACTTCTCCTGTTCGCGCACGGGAACCGCCACAGGGACACTCATCAGCCTGCGGGTTTCCAGAGCTTTCGCGACGAGCGCATTCAGGCGATTCAGATCCAGCGGCTTGGCGACATAATCGTAGGCTCCCATCTGCATCGCTTCGATCGCGGTTTCGCTCCCCGCTTCGGCGGTGATAAAGATCACCGGCAGGCGGCGATCGAGATCGTGCACCTTTCGGAAAACTTCCAGCCCCGACATCCGGGGCATCAGAATATCGAGCAGGACGACATCGGGCCGTTGGTCGGCAATCAATTTGAGTCCTTCATCGGCCGAGGAGGCCGAGAGGACATCAATCTCCAGCTTCTCGAGGGACTTCTGCACCAAATGCAGAACTGTCCGGTCATCGTCGATAATCAGCGCACGCGGCTTCGTGGCCATAATTGCTATTCTGGAGTTTGCGGCAAGGCGGCGCCCGCATTCGTCTGCTTGAATGCGGGTGTGTTCGGCGGACAGCAGTGACAGGACTTCGAATCAAAAATGGACCGCTATCCGTCGCACTGCTCTTATGGTGGCTTCCGCAGACCCTGATTGCAATAGGTCACCATCATTGCCAGCAGCGCTCCACGGTCGATCGGCTTCGCCAGATAGTCCGAGCAGCCCACCTCCAGACACCGTTCACGGTCACCGGCCATGGCTCCCGCAGTCAGGGCGATGACGGGAAGCTGATATCCTCGAGCCCGGATTTCCGCGGTCGCGTCATAGCCGTTCATGACGGGCATCTGCATATCCATCAGGACCAGCGCGAAAGGATTGGCGTCCGGATCGGCAGCATCAAGGGCCTCAAGTGCTTCCGCTCCGTGATTGACAACGACAATTTCGTCAACGATCGGCTCCAGCATTCGCTTGAGCATAAATTGAATCGCTTTTGTATCCTCGGCAATCAGGATGCGAGCCGGAATACGGACATCCAGCGACTCATTTGACTCCTTCTGAGACCGACGCTCGGTCAGTTCGTCGACGGTGAAGAGGGACTGCTCCCCCTCCATTCCAAATGGAATGGAAAAGCGGAACATGCTCCCCTCGTGCAGCTGGCTGACAACAGTCAACTCCCCTCCCAGCATCTGGACCAGCCTCTGGCAGATTGTCAGCCCCAGCCCTGTCCCCCCCACGCGGCGGACGATCGAATCATCCACCTGAGTAAAGGCGTCAAAGATCGCTCTCAACCTTTCGGCAGGAATCCCGATGCCTGTATCGACGACCGAGACCTGCAGCAGGGAGTTCTCCGAATCCGCCTGAATGCGGAGTTCCACTCTCCCCCTTTCAGTAAATTTAATGGCATTACTCGTGAGGTTAATAAGAACCTGACGAAACCGAAGCGGGTCCGTGTGGATCACTTCCGGCAGCGCTGTGTCAAAGCAGGTGATCAGTTCCAGTCCTTTGGCACTCGCCTGCGGGTCCATCAGCGACCGCACGTCGGCGATCGTGGCCATGATCGAGCAGGGCTCTTTATGGATCTCAAGCTTCCCCGCTTCGATTTTGGAGAGATCAAGGACGTCATTGAGAATTCCCATCAGCAGTTGGCCCTGGGAACGGATCGTTTTGGCCGTCGCCCGCGGTGCTTCGCCAGAAAGTTCCCGGCACAGACTGTCCGCGCAGCCGAGAATCGCAGTGAGTGGCGTGCGGATCTCATGGCTCATATTCGCGAGAAATTCGCTCTTGGCCCGGTTGGCGGATTCCGCCACGATCTGAGCCTCCAAGAGACGTCGCTCGTTCGCCACGCGATCTGTGATATCTGTCTGCAGGCCGATGAAGTGCGTCACCAGTCCGTCATCGTTGGTCACCGGTGCGATCTGCAGATGATTCCAGAAGGGCTGTCCATCGCGCCTGTAATTCAGTATCGTCACTTCACATTCGACCTGATTCCGAATGGCCTGGCGCAATTCGTCGACCGCGGTCGGGTCAGTCTCCGGGCCCTGCAGGAACCGGCAGTTCTTCCCGATCACTTGGTCCAGCAGGTAGCCTGTGAGCACCTGAAACGCCGGATTCACATAGATAATCGGATTTCCCGAGGTCCGGGCATCGGTAATGACGATGCCGTTCGTCGCAAACTCGATCGCCCGTGTCCGGACCCGCAGGGCTTCCTGATCGGCCATCTGATCGGTGACGTCGAAGTTGACCCCGACCATCCGTTCCGCTTTGCCGCCGGGAGAGCCGATCACGCTGCCGCGCGCCTGTAACCAGCGGTACCCCCGTTCGGGAATGTAGAGCCGGAACAGATGATTGAAGTGCTCCAGCCCATCTATCGCCTCCCGCAGCGCACGGTCCAGAGCTTCGCGGTCATCGCGGTGGACCCGCTCAAAATATTGTTCGGCGGTGATCGTTCCCGAACGTTTCCCGAGGCCGGTCAACTCGATCTCGGTCGCGTCGAGTTCCATCGTGTTCGGCTCAAGATTCCAGCTCCAGGTTCCCATCCGACCGGCCAGCAGTGCCAGTCGCAGCCGTTCGTCGTTCTCCTGGATCCGCCGGTGGGCAGCGCGGACTTCAGCGGTCCGCTCACGGACTTCCTTCTCCAACTGCGTGGGGCTGCGCAGCGTCAGCACGATCGGAAGCATCGGCAACAACGAAAGCAGAGTTGCCCACGAGGCAATGGCGGTCACCAGCTTGATGACCGCCGACAGCCGGTAAACCGGAACCCAGAAAATAATCGCTTCCAGCAAATGTACCGTGCCACAAGCAAAGATAAATGTCGCAAACAACCACCAGACCCGGGTCATCGGCAGGTCAGGCCGCCGCTTGAGAAAATAGATAAACACGAGCGGAATGCAGACATAGGCTGTAAACGTCCCGAGGTCTGCCAGAATATGCAGCCAACCCCAGAACGGGGCATCTGCCCACCCGGTGCCGCATTCCCATCGAGGCGGAAATCCATCGGTCTCGAAGATCGCTGAAATCCAGTCCAGCATAGAGAACAACGCCTCCGCCCCCGTCGTCTTCAGTTTACCGGGAGCCGGCTTTGCGCTCCGGCGCCCGACTCCACGTCTCCGTTCCCGACCGACTCACAGAGAAAGGAATTCCAGGAACAAGCTCACGTTTAAAACGTTCTTCTCTCATCTCCTTCACCCGCTGGCGGAAGTTCGCCGAACAATCGATCCAGATATTGTATCGCCCCCGGGCGTTTTACCGCAAAGGGTGAATTCGTTCGACTCTCCCGGCAGCATGCGGACAAATGGATTGACACCGGAGATCGCTGATGAATAAGCGCCGAAACTTCTTTCCATTCCGCTGCACAGCGAGATGACCCGCCTGAACGTCAGCGGAAGATTCCTTCGCTGACCGGGCTGCAGTCGCAGTGGAGATAGAGGATTCAGGGAGATATCGGGCGGAGTTCATTATTCTCTGCAGCGGCCTGTTCCGTCAGTGTCGTCAACAGGGATGGCGACCAGACAGACTCACTCTGATAACCAAGTGCCGTCTCCTGACCAATTCCCCCCATTGCGGGGAGCAGTCGGTCACTCAGATTCGCGAATTCCTGCACCAGTCCGGGTGCAAGTTGCTGGGCGAGCATCATCACGTTCCAAGGCTGCCGAACGAGAACTTCACGGCTTCCCGCCTGGCAGGCCTGAAGAATCTGGGTGGCGGCCTCCTCAGCGGGCATCGAAATTCCTGGCAGTGAATCGCCGATGGAGAACCAGGCGTACTCTTTGCGATGCTGGCCTTTGAACTGAGCATTCCGCGGGCTCCCGGTCCGCATGAGTCCGGGAATGGCTGTCGTCACCAGAATTCCATCTTTCAGCAACTCGGCCCGCATCCCCTGTGACAATCCGATGAGGGCAAACTTGCTGACGACGTAGGGGAGCAGGTGAGGCATCGCCAGCTTCCCGCCGAAAGAGGAAACGTTGACGATCCGTCCAGTCCCCCGCTCCCGCATGCGGGGCAGGACCGCGAGAGTGGTGTGCAGCGGCCCCCAGCAGTTCACCCGCATGATTTTTTCGAAGTCTTGCGTCGTCATGGCTTCGAGAGGGCCTACCTGAATAATGCCGGCGCAGTTGATCAGAATGTCGATCTGGGAAAATGCCTTGAGCACTTCCTCCACCATGCGCTGCACTTGCGACTGGTCACTGACATCGCATGGGATTGCGAAGACGTCGCCCCCCCGCTCGCGCAGCTCAGCAGCCGCAACATCCAGGTCGGCTTCGGTTCTCGCACAGAGAGCGACACGGGCACCCGCATCGACCAGCTGCCGTGCCATGACGAGCCCCAGCCCCCGGCTCCCTCCGGTCAGCAGGACGGTTTTCCCCTCAAGGGAAATCCAGCGTGACTGACGCACGATTGATCGGGCAGCGAGCGCTGCCCCGGCTGCGATGCCAACTCCGACGAGCAGTTTTTTTGTCAGACTTGCCATGAGATTTCCATGATTTTTCCGGCCCAAGGGATCGGTCGCAGGACAGACGCGAGGATTCAACAGACCAAGGCGAAGGGAGGTCGCTCCGAAACGATTCACCTCCCGTGAGAAGCAAATCGAATTCCGGAATTCGGCAGGACGTCGGAAATCTGCACCCCGTGTCCCAGGAATCGTGCACGCCGGCAGGATTGCGTATTTATTGCATGATTCTGGAACACCTTGAGGGGTCACGAGATCGGACAGACCGCGCTCCGGACGGGCGATGGATGTTCGCTTCGCAACCAGTTCTTGAGGCCTCCCATCGTTGCCTCTTACCGAAAGATGCATCGCTCTTGGCCTGAGGGATTCCAGGAACTGCTAGACGCTGACTTGTGAAATTTGCGGCAATCCCGACAAGCAGCTCCTCGCTTTTCCCCTGTCATATTGCGAGTACTTCACCCTTGTGATCCGGCACAGCGGGGAGTGGCCCGGACTACGAAATCACCCTGACCGAACTCACCCCTTTTGTCTGCTCGGATTGGGGACGGAGAGATCGGCCCGGGACTTCGTGGCTTGATGAATCAGCACTCGCAGCTGCTTTGAATTTCACGGAAGGCAGGCCATCCTGTCCCAACCGGGTGCATCGTCGACCGTTCTGAGAGGGTGTCCAATAAGTGTGTTATGCGAGGCGTTTGACCATCAATTGGCTTGAGGCGACATGCAGGAAGGATTGATCGCTTTCCGAACTGCGTTTGCTCTGTTGAAAGGTCTTCTGGAACCGGTGTGACGAATGCGCTCGACGCGGTTGATGAGCAAGCCGCCACGCACGAACATCCTGTTGGAAGTCATCGCTCTCCCTGTGGATTGCGCGGAGGCATGTGACGCCGTATTCGTATCGCAACAGCCCTCAGGAGTTCACGCAGGAGCAACTCCTCACGTGCCTGACTCTGCGGGCTGATTGAAAGACCCCCAAGCGGGGATTGATTGAGCTTCTCGAGGTCTCTGACTCGGTCCGAAAGCGCCTGGGGCGCGGTCGGTTTCGCTGCTGCGGAAAACGCCCGAACCGAAGGATCGCGTTTTATTTGCCCTGCAGCTGTGCCACAGTCAACTCGTTAAGCAGCGGGGCCTGGTCTATGAAGCGGCGCGTGTTCTGCACCTGGATGTCCCAGATCCTGTCCAGAAAGTTGGGATTCAGGGATGAGCCGGCAATGTGGGGGGTGAAGATCACGTTCGGCTGCCGCCAGAATTCGTCTTCGGGAGGTGTCGGGTACTGATAATGGGTATCCAGTGCCGCCCCTGCGATCCAGTTCTGCTGCAGTGACTTCAGGAGTGCTGCGCGTTGAATGATGGGCCCCCGGGAGGGATTCAATACAAACGCTGACTTCGGGAGCAGCTTCAATTCCCGTTCTCCGATCATTCCTTCCGTAGCAGAGGTGAGCGGCAAGGCAATGATCAGGAAGTCGAGTCCCTGCAGAAACTCAGCGGTCTCCTCCGCTGTAAACACCCGATCGGGCAATGTTCCTGCTGGATCTCCTGTGCCGGGGACCGCATACATGAGGCCGCGAGAACCAGTGCCATGCCGGGTGAGAACATGCACTTTGAGCCCCATGAGTTTGGCCAATCGTGCGGTCTCACGACCAATCCCTCCATAGCCCCATAAGCCCACGACGGAACCGCGCAGCTCGCTTTGAAATGCGGCGCTGCGGTCCCAGCGCCCCTGCTCCTGGTTGTGGAGCATCTGACGCAGGTTGCGGCTGAGATTCACCATCATGGCGATGTTCCATTCTGCGATGGGAACATCGAAGCAGCCACGGGCGTTTGTCACCCGGATTCCTCGACTGACCAGATCCAGACCAAAAATCTGGGTATAGCCGGTGGAGGAAAGCTGGATCCACTGCAGGTTGTCGAACTCGCTGAAGTTCGTGGGGGGGCGGGTGCAGAATAGCGCATGCACTCCCCGCAGACGTTGCGGGTCAATTTCCCGGAATTCTTCAGACGGGTTTTCGAGGCAGTCAATCTGCAAGCCCGGAATCGTCTGCAGTTCCGCCAGCTTTTGCGGATTCACAGGCATGTCGACCAATAAGTTCACAGCCATTTGTTCAGCCTCGTGACGATTGATCGCGACACGTTAAAAGGGCGTTCAGTGATTCAGGATCTTCCCGGGGACGCTGTTGAATTCTCCCGTTCCGGGGATAAACGGGAACCGCCGTTTGATCTCGTCGGTCAAGACGATCCCCAGTCCGGGACGTTCAGGAGGAAGCACGTAACCGTCCCGAATCACCAGCCCGCCGTCGATCATTTCCGTATGTAGCGGTCCATAATCGGGTGGCACCTCCAGCATGGCGGTGTTAGTGACCGCGAAGCCGGCATGCACGTTCTGCATCAGCGAGGCGCCGGCCCCCCACGCGTGCGTGGCGATCGACCGGGATCGGGCTTCCAGTTGGGCAGCGACTTTCAGGAACTCTCCAAGTCCCCCCATGAACGAAGCGTCCGGCTGTCCGATGTCGAAGCAATCCTGATCGATGAAGGCCCGCCATTCGGAACTGGCGGTCAGGCACTCTCCCCCGGCAATGGGGAGTGCCGTCGCGGCGCAGAGCTTTGCGTAACCAGCGGCATCGGTGTAGTGCAACGGCTCTTCGAGAAAGAAGAGGTCAAACGGGACGGCAGCGTTGGCGACGGCCGTGGCAGTTTCCACATTCCAGGTGTTGCTGTGGCTGTTCCCCATGTGTCCGTCGAGCATCAGCCAGGCGTCGTGGCCGATCTTCTTTCGCATGAAGTCCAGTTTGGCGGCCTCAAACTCCGCAGCTTCCTGCGGCTGTCCGGGAATGTACCACCCATTCTCTTTTGAATAGCTCCCGACTCCGACTTTGATGCCACGAAAGCCGAGCGAGAAGTAATGGTCGATCTTGCCAGCCAGCCGGTCGAGTGGATAGTTGCTGGGGCCCCCGGTGGCATAACAGGGAAGACGTTGATGGCGACAGCTGCCGATGACACTGTGAACCGGGAGTCCGAGCAGCTTTCCCTTCAGATCCCAAAGTGCGGCTTCGATCCCGTTCAGGACGGATACCCCCAGGCCGACGCGACACCAGAAGTTCCCGCAGTGATACATCCGTCGCCAGAGTTCGGGGACATCGTCGACAGTTTGGCCAATCAGAATCGGGCGGAAGAAATCGACGATCGCCGGCACCGCTTCGGGACAGAAGTAACCGGCATACGTCTCGCCGATACCAATCAAATCCGTATCGGTGAAGATCTCGACCATCGCCACGCTACGCAGCTGACGGGCTTCGCTGAGAAACGGATCATTCGTGCAGGGGCCTGTCAGTAAGGTGGTCCGAACGTCAGTGATCACCATGGGAATTCCCCCGAAGACTTGCAGAACGGCAGTATTCGAAACGGGTGAGCAAGGTGGTTGTTAGCGGCAGACCTGAAGTGTGCCGCTAAACCGGACGCCGAAGAAATTGTTTCGGATCACGGGGTCCAGAAAGTTCCCCCGATGAAATACTTGCCAGACTGGTTGTAGTAGTAGACGGTCAGAATCCGGCCATCTTCGAGCTGAATGGATTCCGGATAGCCGACGTCCCAGTTCAGGAAGTCGTTGCGGATCTGAACTTCTGTGCTCAAATCCCAGGTCGCGCCATTGTCATTGCTGAAGCAGGCACGAACGCCGCCCGGTCGGGCGTGCAGCGGAGTGCGGATCCCGTAGGTTGCCATCACCCTCCCATCCGCAAGCTGGATGAGATCGACCGGATGCCCATGCAGATCGGTTTTCTGCGGAGGTGTCCAGGTGAGTCCCTCGTCGTCGGAATAGGTCATCCAGATGGCATGGTCCTGACCGTGATTTCTGAGCCCGGCAATGAGCCGCCCCGATTTGGTGCGCACCAGCCCGGGCTCCACGAAACCGCCGAGCAGCCCCTTCGGGTCGCCGGCCATGACGGCGTGGAACTTCCAGGATTTTCCCTTGTCGGTCGAGCGAATCAGGACCGCTGCGCGGTTCTTTTCATCACCGTCAAAGTTGTAGCCGATCAGTCCCATCAGGATGGAACCGTCCGGCATTTCGATGGGAGCATCGGTCGGTCCTTCCACATTCTTGAATGGCATGTCAGTCGTGTCGACGTAAGCTGGCTCCGACCAGGTATGGCCATTATCCGTGGAGCTGATGATATAGCTGCCGAGAAACCGGCGCTGAGGTTCCTGCAGATGCTGGCGATCGTTGAAGATATAGGTTCCGTCGTCGCGGTACAGGTTGTTATAGAACACGCCGACGATGATCGTGCCGTCGGACAACTGAATGCCGCACCCTTCCCGTTCATCGAAATTCTTGATCGCAGCAATTGTCTGCGGTTCTCCCCAGGTCAATCCGCCGTCCTTGGAGCGGATCATGATGACTTCTCCATCACGGGCATAATGGTCTGTCGCTTCCCGAGTCATCATCAGCAGTTCGCCATTCTGCAGCTTGATCAGGTCGGCGGGATGCAGGTGGCGATGGCCGTTGGTGTAAATGACTGTGTGCTGAAAATCGTGATTCGCCTGCTGCTCTCCGTAGAGGGCATTGGCGAGCGCCTGAATGCTCTGATTCGTTGCGACCATGTCCTGCCGGAGTGTTTCGACTTCTCCCTGCAGAGAGGAGACGGTCTCGGTCATCACATCGCGGCGCTCCTTGATCATGAACCATCCCCGCTCCCAGGCAGGAAAGGAGGGGATTTCGACCTTGATTGTGGCCGGCTTGCCCGCCTCGATCATGGAGGCGGGGACAGTCAGTTCATACAGACCGCTGTTACCGTTGAGCTCCTGCTGGCGATGCGTCCCCGTGAATGGAAACTCGACCCGCTTGGAGGTGTATTTGAGCCGGCAATCACCGTCGGCCCAAGTGATGTCGCGGTTGTAGCCCAGCGTGAAAGTCACCGCATAATGACCATTTACACTGATTTTCGCTTCGGGACCTCGAGCGAGTTCCGGGGGCAAAGGGGAACTGGCGGCAACAAAGACAAAAGTGGCCGCTTCTTTCTCGGGGACGATGGCCGATTTCCAGATGACTTCGTTCTGCTTCCATTGGCCGGGAGCCCACCAGGCGGCGGTGGTGAAACCTTTGGCCATGCCGCGGTAATCGCGAGTGGCTCGGCCGTTGCTGGCGTCGTAGTGGAATTCGATCTGATCGAACCCTTCCACACGTTGGGGAGGTGCCCCCTCAGCGATGGCCGAGAGGCAGAATGCCATGCACAACAGGGCGGCGGACCAACACTTGAACATGTCAGACATCGACAGCAACCTTTCTGGTCACCTCCGTTTCGGGACCTGCAGGGACGGAGGAGTTGGTTTGGAGGAGACTTGTCAGCGCCGAAGGAGTTTGTACTTGATTTGTAGGTATCTTTTCAAGACAATCGGCATTCAGGTCCAGGAAATACTGATGGCGAATCAAGCAGAAACCGAAGCAAGCGGCTGCTTTTCTTTTGAAAAAACAATAGAACATGAGTCTCAAAAGAATTTTTTTTTGGACGTGGACAGATTGTGGGCCAGTGACGTTGAGCATGTCTCAGTGAAACATTTGTCGGAACAAAGCTGCACATAAAGGCGAGGGGGGATGGACGCAGTCGACACACTTCCGAAACACGAGCAGCTGAGAGCGTGGTTGATTCGCGAGCTTCGCGAAGGACGCATTCGCCCGGGGGGAGCACTCCCGACCGAGCATGCCCTCGCCGAAACAGCGCAGGTGTCTCGCAATACGGTCCGGCAGGCACTGGCGGGACTTGAAAACGCGGGGATGATTCGCCGTATTCCGGGTCGCGGTACGTTTATTCACGAAGATGCCCTGAAACGGCTGAATGCCGGGGTCGACATCTTTGCCCTGCTCGTGCCCGACACGCGAAGCGGCTTCTACCCCTCTCTGCTGCGGGGTTTCCAAAATGCTTCCTCCGACCTGAGGCTGCAAGTCATCGTCAGCGATACTGAGAACGATCCCCATCGGCAGGCGGATACCATTCTGCAGCTCCTGGATCAGAAGATCGCCGGCATTGCCATCGTGCCGACGACGATTCCGGCGACGCCGGCCCATCAGATTCGCCCGCTCCAGGACCGGGGAGTACCGGTCGTCTGCTGCCACCGACCCGTGGAAGGGATTCAATCTCCGCTGGTGACATTTTCACCGGCACTCGTCGGTGAGATGGCCGCCCGCGCGCTGCGGGAGGCGGGACATCGGCGAGTGGCGTTTCTCGGCGCACAACGGACGCCATTCACAGAGGCGTACGAAAACGCGCTGCGGGAGACGCTGGCAGCGGGGGGCGGAATCGTCCCCAGGGAATTCGTCTTCTGGGATTCCACCGCCAAGATCACTCCCGCGCATGAGCGGTTCGTCGAACAGACACTCACGAAGCTGCTGCAACACCCGGAACCACCGACGGCGATATTCACCCCTTTCGACTCTGAAGCGGAACTGATCTATGTGCTGTTGAACCGCATGGGGGTGTCGATTCCCGATCAGATGTCGCTGATCGGTTTCGGGGGCACGTGGCGGGAAGGGGCGATCACCAGTCGACTGGTGTCGGTCGCCGTTGACGAAGAAGAACTCGGGCGAACCGCCGTCCGGCTGCTCAGCGAAATGCGCAGCGGCGCGCGTCCTTTGTTCGATCAATCCGTTTCCATGATGCCGTTGACTTTATCCGCCGGCTCCACGCTGGCCCCTCCGGCCCGGTGACAGACCTTGAGGAGATTGCATGCCCTACGCCAAACACAAAAGCGAATACGATCGCGAAGGGTTCACCATTGTCCGCCAGTTCCTCACTCCTTCCGAACTGGGGATGTTGCGGCAGGAACTGGACGGGTTCATTCAGAACGTCGTTCCTACACTCGCCAGCAATGTGGCTCTCTATGAGACCCCGGGCCAACCGGACACATTGAAGCAGTTGCAGGCGATGGCAGCCAATTCCGATTTCTTTCGGGCCTACTGTGATAATCCGAAATGGAAAGAGCTCGCCGAGGCGATGCTGGAAGAGCCAGCCCATTGTGATGATCCGGAATGGTTCAACAAGCCGCCGAAGACGACGCATCCCACTCCTCCGCATCAGGACAATTATTACTTCAAGCTCGTCCCGCCGAATGTGCTGACCATCTGGTGCGCCCTCGACGACGTTGACGCCGAGAATGGGTGCCTGCGCTATGTGAAGGGGTCACATCTGCAGCCTCCCCGTCCCCATCATCTGAGCAAGGTTGTCGGCTTTTCGCAGGGGATCAGCGATTTTGGCGAGGCTGATCTGACAAATGAAGTGGAGATCCATCTGCAGCCGGGAGATGTCACCGTGCATCATGGTTGGACCATCCACCGTGCCGAGCCGAACCGCTCCACCACGCGACACCGCCGTTCCTTTGCGATGGTATTCAAAGGAATCAGCTGCCGCCGCGATGAAGCGGCCCATCAGCGCTATCTGCAGTCGCTACAGCAGCAACGCGCTGAAGCCGGGATGGTGTCCTGATCAATCGTGGGATCTAAGGACATCAATTTTCAGTGAACTGCAGCGAAAACAGATCGGCATCCCGCATCTCGATCTGCATACGAATTGGACCGGGAGGGAGTTCCGAGCCTTTCCCCTGCCAGAGCGCCGTGCGATCCAGTTCATTGCCAATCAGTTCAACGCTGTCGGCGAGCGAATAGCCCGGAATCGGCGTACCGTCAGGCTGCTGAAGCTCGATCCGGATTCCCCCGGCCGCCGATGTGGCGAAGTTCAGGGAGAGTCGCTGGCCATTGAAGTTGAGCGGCTTTGTGAGGGCCGTTCCGGAAGAGGCTCCGGCATGCAGAGCTCCCAGTCCATCGAGCCGGAGTGCGTAGCGGCGCAGGTGGGCGGTCGGCTGTCCGTAGTCCTGATTGACGTACAGCGACATCTCGTTCAGTCCGGTCTGCACGATGTTCAACGCGGGGTAGTTGGTCCGGGAGACCCAGTTGGAATAGCCGATCCCCGGCCGGATAAAGCCTTCTTCGAACGTGCAGTCATACAGGTTGCCGCCGCGCGAGGTCATCAGCATCGCATCGCTCGTGTCACCAAAGTACTGGGCGTGAACGTCAATCTGTTCCGCCTGCTCCTTCGTCAGCACTTGACGCCCCTGCATGAACCGGGCGGGTGTGGCCAGATACAGATGCGGCGCGCGGAAATACGGCTGGGTCTGGTTCGTGTACAGCTGATACCGGGGGATTTCGCTCCCTGTGTTTGAATATGTCATCACCTCGGGAGGCGTCCAGTTAATGAAGTCGGCAGACGTGGCGCGGGCGACTCCGCGGACTTTGTTCAACACGCGACGGTAGTACAAGACGTAACAGTTTTCCGTCGGGGACCAGAAGGCCAGGTTCTGGGAATCGAAGACCCAGCCTTTGTCGGAGAAGATTGGTCCGTCCTGCAAACGTCGCCAGTTCAGCCCATCCGCGGAGACGTAACAGTGCAGTCCTGTTTTGGCGATCCCCCCAATTGCCTTGTAACGCTGCTGCGGATCCGCGTTGGGATTGGTATCCAGAAACGGACAGAAGTTATGCGTCACCGGTGAGGCGTTGGACAAAACGATGTTGTTTTCTTTGGAGCCGTCATAAGCGTATTGTCCCACAGCGGGCTTGGTCCAGACTTTGCCGTCCCGTGATTCGGCATAGCAGGTCAATTCATCCGGACTGCCGTCGAAGACCTTGTCGGTCTTGGGGGCATGGCCACGGTAATAGGCGCGATACAGGTCACCATCCTGGATGATCGTCACATATCCGCTGAAAGTCCCTTCCCACGGGTGATCGAAGGCAAAGGCGACTCCGGCATCCTGCGGGCGTTGCAGTTGCAGTTCAAGTCCGTGGAGAGAATCGAGCAGAAACCGGTCGACAAACAATTCGCGCCGATTGCCGATGTCGACGGGTGTCGCAGAAGTCTGAGCCTCTGCGGACCCCAAAAACCCTGCAGAGAACAAGACCGTCAACAGCCCTAACCGAAGCATCAGCATGTCCATTTCAGTTCGAATAACCAGACTTCAACTGCAGAATCATTTCCACTTCAACGCTCGATCCGAGCGGCAGCTGCGCCATTCCGAGAGCCGTGCGGGCGTGACGTCCCTGCTCTCCCATGACGTCGCGGACCAGTTGGGAGGCGCCGTTAATGATCAGATGCTGTTTCGTGAAGTCAGGCGTGGAATTGACGTATCCGGTGATCCGGACGACCCGTTCAATCACATCAAGCGAGCCGAGATGCTTGCTCACGACTCGCAGGACGTTCGCAGCACACAGCGCGGCCGCCCGCGTTGCCGCTTCCTCGGAAATTTCAGTGGGAACTTTACCGACGCTCACCAGTTCGGTTCCGTCAAATGGGACCTGCCCCGAGGCATAGACGATATCATTCACAACTGTCAGCGCGTCGACCAGACTCCCTTCTGCGGGGATGCGGTCGAGGGGAAAACCCAGTTGTTCGAGCTTTTGTTCACGTTGTCGGATCATCGGGTGCTGCCCCCCTGTGGCAATGCTAAGGAAAAGAGTCGCAGGAAATTTCCAAAGAAGATGGCTTCGATGTCCGGTTGCGAATAGCCGCGCCGGCTCAGGATGCCGGTCAACTTCTGCAGGTCGGCGATCGTGTCGAGATCTCCGGGTGTCTGCTCAGTACCGAAGCCGCCATCGAGATCGCTGCCGATGCCGACATGCTGCGTATTACCGGCCAGCTGACAGATATGGTCAATATGATCAGCGGCCGCTTCGATGCTCACTTCGGAAGGATGCGATTTATGGATGACCCAACCGGGGGAGAGCATCCAGGCATCGAAGGCCATGCCGATGACCGCATTCCGCTGAATGAGGCGATGAATCTGCTCGTCCGAGAACTGCCGGTCCCCCGGAACGAGTTTGCGACACATGTTGTGGCTCGCAAGCACCGGACCTTCATAGTGGTCGACAATCTCAAAAAAGCCCGGTTCTGCACAGTGAGTCAGGTCGACAATCATCCCGAGCTTCTGAAACTCCCGGAGCAGTTCGCGGCCGACCGGCGTGACCGGTCCCTGCGCTCCGGTCCCCATGGCATACGGCCCTTGTGCGTAATGGGACAGGCCGACGCAGCGCAGCCCCAGATCCCACCATTCTCGGGCATGTTGCGGAGTCAGAATTGGATCGGCCCCCTCCATGGCCAGAATCAGGCCGATGGGACCGTCAGCCGTCTTCTGCTCCCAGAATGATTGCAGATCCTCACGCGTGCGGATCATCACGATTTCGCCCAGCTCTTCGAGCAGCTGATAATACTGCACCTGCCCTCGCCCCACTGAAGCGGCGATGTGCTGATTGCGAAAATCGAGATCCCGGCGATTGAATCCGGCGGGCGGACAGACTTCCGGCTTGGAACGGACCAGGACCGTTCCGAGACACAACCTGACCCTGGCGCGGCGCAGTTCCGGGAGTGTGACCGTGTTGCGCCCGCGCGCGCGGTGATCGGTCATATGTGCTTCAGCACTCCGCACCTGATCGACGGAGAGCGTCAGATCACGATTCCACTGCAGCGCGCTCCACGACAAATCGAGATGAGCGTCGATGATCGGAATCATGTGGATTCCTCCATTTTCAATTCTTCTCTCATCTGGTTCACCTTCCAGACGTTTTCCGTCCACAGGTGTTCCCAGGCCCGGGCTTGCTGCGGAGTGTATTCATAAAATCCGCGACCGTTCGCGATTCCGAGCGCCCCATCGTCGACCAGCTGGTGCATCATGGAGGGGACCTCCTGTGTGCGGCTCAATTCAGGGAAGAGCCGTTCCATCACGCGGGCATAGGCCGGAACTCCTGTCAGATCCATCCAGCGGAACGGTCCGGCGATATTCGCCCAGACCGACAGCGCGTTCCGGAACGCCCGATCGATCGTCTCCACATCCGCTACGCCATTTTCCAGCAGCCAGAACGCTTCTCGATACATGGCATAGCCCAGCCGGTTCACGATGAACCCGGGAACGTCTTTCTTTACCAGTGCGGGATCCTTGCCCGCGATTTTGCCCAGCTCGATGGCTGCCTGTGCCGTCTGGTCGTTGGTCAGTTCGCCACGGATCACTTCGAGAAAGATGGTGAGATGGCAGGGCTCGGCCCAGTGCATGCCCACCACCCGCTCGGGGTGCCGGCAGGATCCCTGCAGCAACGTGATCGGCAGAGCCGACGTGTTGCTCGCCAGCGGAATCTCGGAACCGATGACCGTTTCCAATTGGGCGAAGACCGTTCGCTTGGTTTCGAGATCTTCAGCCACGCTTTCAATGACAAAGTCGCAGTCGGCGAATTGCTCGAGTGAAACGACCTCGTGATAACGTTGTGGCCAATCGGCGGCAGTCTCCATTGAGACGACCTGCCGGGCCTGCATTTCTGCGATGGCCGCGGTGATATGCTGCCGGGCGGAATCCCGGACGGCAGCCACTCGATCGGTGGCGAAGACAATCAATCCCCGCGACAGCAGGCAGGTGACGATTCCCCGTCCCAGCAAGCCCAGTCCGACGACGCCGATTTTTTGCAAAGCCATGGTTCGTTCACAATCTCCGAAGTCAAACTCGCGGGCCGGCCGCGACGGGTTGGGGAGTGCTGATGAGGGACCGTAGGCCGACGAATCGCCGGAGCTGGAGCGACGGGAAGCCCCAGACGTTCCCAATTCCGGGCTTCGATTCACCGCTCAGGCGAGCCCCAGCAGGGTCAGGGAATCGCGGTGAATCATTTTCTCCAACTGGTCTTCATTCAGCCGGGGGAGGTTGGTTCCTTCGACCATGCTGTTCAGTTTTCGCAGCCCGTTGACGGATTCGTTGACGGTGGTGAACGGGTAATCGGTGCCGAACAACACCTTGTTCCACACCCCGTATTCCTGCACCAGCATCAGCGACTGATACAGCTGGAAAGGACGGTAATGCAGGGCGGAGACATCGGCATACAGATTCGGATGCTTGCGGATGGTGACGATGCACTCTCCTTCATACGGATGCCCCAGATGGGCGAGAATCATCTTCACTTCCGGAAAGCGGATCGCGACCGTGTCCAGATGCCGCGGCAGCGTGCACTCCAGCGGCGCCTGTGAGATGAAGGTCGTGCCGGTGTGCAGCAGCACCGGCAGCTCGTGCCGGCTGGCGTAGGACCACATCGGGTCCAGCAGTGGATCGTCGGGGCGAAAGCCGGCATACATCGGCAGCAGTTTGATGCCGCGCAGCCCCAGTCCCTGATGCCCGTGTCGCATCTCCCGTTCCCAGCCCGGCTGCGTCGGGTCCAGGCACATGAAGCCGATCAGCGTATCGGGATGCTTGCTGACATAATTGGCAACGTATTCGTCTTCGACCCATTGACCGCTCAGTCGGGCCTTGCCGCCGAAGACGACGGTCTTTGTCTCCGGGGGACAGGTCGCGCGGTAATCCTCGTAGCGGACGGTCAGATCGACTTCCTGTCCGGCGCGAGCCCGCATTGCCTGCTTCACAAAATCGTCACCAAAGTGCAGCGGGTACTCCCAGACGTGGCTATGCACATCGATAATCATGCCTGCTCCTCAATCGTCCGGCCGAGAATCCTGAAGAGCCGGTCGACTTCCTGTTGTGTTTCGGGATCGAGTTGATAGCCCCGGGGCCCGCGGGTGATGGTGTTGCGGAAGACTCCCTGCTGCACCAGCAGGTATTTTTCAATGGCGAGGAATGCGTCCAGTGAGTGCTGCAGCGCGACAATCGCACTGATCGGCATGGACAGCGAATAAGCCTGCTGTTCCCGTCCGGCGCTGAGTGCCTTCCACAAAGCGACGATGCCCGTGATCAGGTCGGCTCCGGGCATGGTGCCGACGATGCCACGATGGAAGCTGTCGGCCAGCGCGATTCCCCCGGTCCCTTCAAAAATGCGAGCCTGTCCTCCCGTTCCGTCCCGTAGCTGCGACAGACGGGGACCGATCGGTGTCGCTTCCGGCTTGAACAGAATCCTGTCGCCGCCGAAAGTCCGCATCAACTGTGCCTGAAACGCGATCGACATCGGCCGGCCGACGTACCCGCTGGCATCCTGCACGATCACTGGCAGCGGCGTCGCCGTGACGATCCGCTCGTAGTAGCGGAACAGTTCATCCTCCAGCGGGCCGATCGAGATGGGGGGAATGGCCATGAGTGCCGTTGCCCCGCAGTCTGCAGCGTGTTTCGACAGGCGGACGGCGGTGGTCGTCGATTCAGTGCCGACACTGATGACGACCGCTCCGCGTCCCCGGGCAAACCGGCAGGCCAGTTCGGCCAGTTGCCGCCGCTCCTGATCATCCAGCCGGAGAACCTCGGAGACCATTGCCATCACAATGCCGTCGGAGCCGCGCTCGAACAGCCAGTCGATCTCACGCTCCAGCGTGTCGCTGTCAATGGTCTCATCTTCATGAAACGGTGTTTGAAAGACTGGCAGAACTCCCGCCAGGGTGGTCGACGATGCCGTCATGTCAGCAGCCCCCGCGTGTCAATGTTGATTTTTTCCAATGCTCCCCCAGAGTATTGGCCCCAGACGACTCCCTGCAGGTTAATGCAGGGACAGATATGATTCGGGATGATCGTGACCCGGTCTCCGATCCGCGGAGTCGCCGGCGATTCTGCGAGGTCGATCTCGCCATGTTCTTCACTGAGGCGGACCAGACGGGCACCAGGGTATTCGAGCACCAGACCGTGCCCGGACTCGGGTTTGGTCACATTCCGGTCGCTGGTCAATGTCTTCGTGCCGGCATCAATCACCGCCTTGCCGGGAACGGTGGTGCTGACGATGGTGCAAACGATGCCAGCGGCACAGTCTTCGAGGCTGCAGAATCCCCCCTGCACCGTGTTCATGTCGTTGAAGATGTAAGTCCCGGGGCGGATCTCGGTCTGGCTCGAAACTAGATGGGACTGAAACGCGGTCGGTGTCGAGCCACCGGAGACAATGCGTGCCTCCAGCCCGTCGCGACGCCAGCAATCGATCGCTTCACTGATGATGGCTTCGACCTTTCCCAGATCGGTAGCCTGCTGGGCTCCCGAGGACCAGACATGGCCAGGATAAAAGAAAAGTCCGCCGAGCCGGAGCGCCGGATTCAGGGAGACGACTTCTCGGGCTAGCAGCAGGGAATCCAGCGCACTCTGCACTCCTGTGCGGTGAAACCCGACGTCAATATCCACCAGCACGCTGATCGTGGAGCCGGCGGCCTGCGCCGCAGTCGCCAGCGAGCGGGCACCGGCGGACGAATCGACCGCGACCCGCACCGTATGCCGCTTTGCCAGCTCAGCGATCCGCTGTGCTCGAACGCTATCCACAGCGGGGTAGGCTATCAGCAGATCGGAAGAGACGCGGGACATGGTCTCCGCTTCCCCCACCTTGGCAATTGTCAGTCCGCTCGCGCCGGCCGCAAGTTGCCGCTCCGCGAACGACAACGACTTATGCGTCTTGGTGTGAGGACGAATCTGCAGGCGGTGGCTGGCCGCGTACTCGGCCAGCCGACGGATATTCCGGTCGACCGTGGCGATGTCGATGACCAGCGACGGGGTCTGGGCAACGGCTTCCCGTGCGGATTGAAAAGTCTCTACCATGCTGTCCAGCCTCCATCGACTACGAGATTCTGGCCCGTCACATAACTGGCGGCCTCGCTGGCGAGAAATACAACGGCCCCCTTGAGTTCTGAGGCCGTCCCCATCCGCTTCATGGGAGATTTGGCTTTCAGCCTTTCCACCATCTCGGGGGGGGCATTCCCGGAAGGAAACGGCCCCGGACTGAGACAGTTCACCCGAATCCGGTCCTCCGCCCAGTAGACCGCGAGGTGACGGGTCATCTGCACGATCCCGCCCTTCAGGGCATGATAGGCGACCGGACTGGCCGCCCCAATTCCGGCATAGGCATCCGGATAGGAGCCCACCACTCCATACATCGAGCCAATGAAAATCAGGCTTCCCCCTGACTGCCGGTTGACTGCCTGATCACGGAAGGCCCGTGCGAGAAGGAAATACCCCGTCAGATTCGCCAACTGCTGCTGAAACTGTTCGCCGGTCACGGTTGTCCAGTCGCTCCCTAATGCCTGATGGGCGTTGTTGACGAGAATGTCGATCCCGTCTGCGGCTTCGCAGGCAGCTTCCATCCCCCGCTGTAGAGAGAGTTCGGAGGTCTGATCAATCTGGACAGCGGCGTGCGGACCTGTCGGCGAAACAGGCAGCTGATTCGCGAACGCCTGCGCCTTTTCGATGTGGCGGCTGCTGACGACGACGCGTGCTCCCGCCTCCGCAAGGGCTTGGGCCATCGCCGATCCCAGATGCCCGGTCGCGCCGGTGATCAGCGCGGTCTTCCCGGCAAGGCTAAACAGTTCCTGAACGGATGGATTGCTCATGCCGGTTCTTGCTTTCCCGGTGCCTGCTGCCAGGTTCCCTGGTCCGCGCTGGCGAGTACCGCCAGATTGGTCTGCAAGGTCGCGATTCCCTCTTCCAGAGAACAAAGCGGGGCCGCCCGACCTTCAATCGCATCCAGGAATGAATTCGCCTGACGGATGAATAAGGTGTCCCGCGCGAGCGTGACGGGTGCAGAATCGGTCCAGGGGGTGTCGGGGGTTTCCATCACCCGCCAGCGTGCCTGATGACTTTCGAACCGCAAGGTTCCCCGCTCGCAGGCCACTGTGATGGTCACCTCATTGGGAGCCTGATGCTGATTGAGTGTGTAGTTCCCCATCACTTGCCCATGCCGGGCGAGCACATGAGCCGTATCCTCGACATCCACATGCGGCAGGACCTGATGCCCGACATCCGCAACGACCCGGTCGATAGGGCCGACAAGCCATTCGCCGACGTTGAGAATGTGGGTGAGTGCATCCTGAACGGCTCCTCCTCCCGATTCCCGTCGCGTGTAGTAAGTCTGGTGATAAGTTGGCCGATACGTTGGAAAGTGCTGGCCACAGGTTGCCACCAGCTGCAACGGCAAGCCATATCGCCCACTCTGCAACGCCTGCCGCATCTCCGTCAACACGGGGTTCGCCCGATAGACATAGGCCACGGCCACAATCCGTTCCGTCCGTGCCCGTGCCTCGAGTAGTTGATCGACTCCAGTCAGGTTGATGCTTAAGGGCTTTTCAATCAGGACATGGAGCCCGGCAGACACGAGTTCATTCGCCTGTGGTAAGTGCAAGGGCGCTGGCGTGGCAATGACTGCTGATTGCACGCCTTCAGCAATGGCGGCACTGAGGGATGCATGGAGCGTCGCCGATGGGTAGCGGCTGGCGATCTCGGCAGCCAGTTCCGCGCGCGGCTCCACAAAGCCGACCTGTGCCCGCTCCGTCGCCAGAAAGCAGCGCAGGTGCCGCTCACCAATCGAGCCGGCTCCAAGAATGACAATCTTGTGAGATGATGCCGGCACGCTAGTTCCCCGCGAGATAGCTGTTTGTGCCCTGGGAGCGGGGACCGATTTTCATCCCCAGCTTCTCTCCGGCGGCTTCCCGTAACTGGTCGAGTCCCTGCTTCACGTAGACCAGATCGCAACCGTGAAATACCAGCCGCGCACCCATTTCAATATATTGGTGAGCGACATCGAGGCTTCCACACGTCGCCGCCCAGTGTTTCCCCGCCTGACGCGCCGCGCGGGCGACCCGTTCCAATCCAGACTGGATACTCGGATGTCCGAACTCGCCGGGGATACCCGTCAGAACGCTGAAATCCGCCGGGCCGAACATCAGCATATCCACACCGGGGACGGCCAGAATCTCATCGGACTGATCCAGAGCTTCCGGCTCTTCGACCTGAATGATGACATACGTGTTTTCGTTGGCGCGCTTGATGTATTCCTTCATCGGTGTCATTAGAAACGCTGTATCGGCTCCGCTGCCGTCGAAGCCACGCTTGCCAAGGGGGGCGAACCGGGCCCACTTCACGACCTCGGCGGCCTCGGCGGCGGAATCGCAGCGGGGATACATGATCCCGGCTGCGCCGGCTTCCAGCAGGCGCGCCATCCGCATGAACTCTCCTTTTCCCGGACGGGCGACGACATCCGTTCCTCCCACACGGGCTGCCTGAATGAGCCGGCTGGCCGATTCCACGGAATGAGTGTGATGCTCCAGGTCGAGCCAGATGGCGTCAAATCCCATCAGGCTCGTCAGCTCGTATACGGAGGGCTCATTCAGATGCAGACTAACCCCCAGAGACGGGAGACCCTGCTTAAGGTTTTCGATTACACGGCTGGTTCTGGCCACCGACAAATTCCATTTAGGTAAAAGAAATAAACTTCAATCTTGCGACGGTCCCAGGGGTGGGCGTCCGCAAAGTTATTGGATGCGAAGAACGGCTGATCGCTCTGATCGAAGAAACCGGCTGCCGCGGCCGCGTAGTCACTGATGTTCCGATGATTGAAGTTCACATCCGGAATGGCGCGGACGTCAACGGGAAAACTCTCTTCGTGCAAAACGTGCAGATTGCCGATCAACCCGATGCGATCGCCTGATGCCTTCAGTGATGAAAAGGCACCAGGCACACTTGCGTCATACCTGGTGAACCGGTGAGCGCACAGTCCGATTTGCCCGTTCTGGTGAGGAAAGTGGCCTGTCAGAAATGACGCGCAGGAAGGACTGCAATCGGCAAAGGGGACGAAGGCCCACTCAAATCGCACTCCATGGGCGGCCAAAGTGTCCAATCGTGGAGTGCGCGCCGCTCCATCACCGTCGCACCCGAGTTGTGGACTGTGATCCTCGGAAACGATCAGCAGCACGTTCGGTCGTGACGGCACGGCACCGCGGCCCGCATTACCTCCCGCAGCCAACATGACAACCGTCACGCAGATACGGCAAATCAGATTTCCCAACGGCATTCATCCCCACTGATAGGTCTTCTCATGATACTCAACCGACCTGCGGCAGAATCAGGGCGTGCCGACGACAGCATAACGTTCTACCCGAATCTCCGCGGTCAGGGCGTGAGCCTCCATCCGCTCGACCAGGCACTGCCGCTGTGTCACTTCACCAACCTGCCGACTCGCTGCTGGGGTCATCCGCTGGTAAGTGCAGGTCTTCAGAAACTTGCCCACCCATACGCCACCGGTGTAACGGGCAGCCCGGCTGGTCGGCAGAATATGATTGGTGCCGATGGACTTGTCTCCGTAGGCCACGGTGGTCTCTTCCCCGATGAAAAGCGAACCATAATTGTTCAGGCTGTTGAAATACCCGTCGAGGTCACTGACGTGCAGTTCCAGATGCTCGGGAGCATAGTCGTCGCTGAGAGCCACGGCTTCTGCCTGACTGTCGGCAACCATGACGATGCCGTTATCGCGCCAGGACTGCGAAGCAATTTCCCGCGTCGGCAGCACTTTTAACTGCCGCTCAACTTCGGCGATAGTGCGGCGACCGAAATCCTCGCTGAGACAGATCAGACAGACCCCGCTGTGGGGATCGTGTTCAGCCTGCCCGAGCAGGTCACAGGCGACGAGTTCGGGATCGGCGGAATCATCAGCAATGATCAGAATCTCGGTCGGGCCGGCAAGCAGATCAATTCCGCAGCGACCGAACAGTTGCCGCTTCGCTTCAGCGACAAACTTGTTGCCGGCACCGCAGAGGATGTCAACCGGCTCGACGTCCCCCAGCCCGAAAGCCATCATCGCCAGTGCCGGAACTCCCCCGAGAATGAAGATCCGGTCCGCGCCGGCCGCCTGCATTGCAAAGACGGTGGCTGCAAAGTAACCGGGATCGACGGGCTTTCCATCCCGGACGACAGGAGGAGTGCAGGCTGAGACCTGCTTCACCCCGGCCACCTTAGCGGGAATGATGCTCATTTGCGCTGAGCCGAACATCGGGTAACGACCGCCAGGGATGTAGCTCCCCACCCTTTCGACCGGAATGTGTTGATGTCCCAGAATCACGCCAGGACGAATCTCGACCTCCAGCGGCAGCAGCGTTTGCCGCTGGGCTTCCGCAAAACGACGGACGTTCTCCTGGCAGAAGCGAGTGTCTTCGATCAGCTGCTCCGGCAGCGAACTAACGGCACGCGAGATTTCACTGGCCGAGAGTTCAAAACTTCCGGGAGACCAATGGTCAAATCGCTGGCTGTACTTGCGCACGGCATTCATGCCATGCGTTTCGAGATCGAGCAGCATTTCAGAGACAATGCGACCTGTTTCGGGATCGCTCTCGAACAGACGGTGGCCGCCATCCTTCAACAGCTTCATCGTGTGGTCACTCCGGCAGGCACGGCGGACTTTGAGAAGTTTTTCAACCACGCAAACGCAGCAGCGACGCGCAGATCCTGATCCGGATCTTTCATCAGATTCTCAAGGGCGTCCCGCGCCGCTTGAGACTGATTTCCGACAATCGCCATAGCCCCCATCGAACGGGCTCCCGCTGTGGTCCCTTCCTGTGCGAGTTTCAATGCAGATTCACCGCCCAACGCAGCGGTCAGCATCACTTTTGCGGGAGAATCGTCCGATTCGCTGGAAAGCTGCTGTTCAATCGCACCCCGCCGTTCATCGGTCACCTCACCCCGTTGCCAGAGCACATAAGCTGCCCGCGCCCTGGCGACCGGTAACGGACTCGTGATGCAGGCCACCAGCTGATCTGCCGCGGTGGCATCGCCGGAATTCATCAGACACCACAATGCGAATGGGGCGCCGGCATCGGTGGAAGAAAAGGCCATCCGTTGCACAACTTCCCGGTCTTCCTGTGCAATCGGCAACCGCAGCTTGGCCAGCGCTTCAACAGCATGGAGCTGATCTGTAGCTTGATCATCGCGCAGGACTTCCTGAATTCTCCCTACGAACTTCGCTCGTTGTGAATCGGTTGGCGCCGACTTTGCCAGTGTTCTCCACACGCCAATCCGGTAGCGTGGTTCAGACGTTTCCTGCTGAGCCTCAAACGCGTTCCAAACCGTTTGAAGCTCTCCCAGCTGCAACAGGGCATCAGCGGCATGAATGCTGACCCAGGTCCCCTGCAGCTGAAGTGCATCTTTCAATTCCTTTGTCATCTTCTCATCCGTGAATTGTGCATCCGCTCTCTGTGCGAAGGGAGCGTGAATCGCAGCAATGAATGCCATCGATATGCACCAGAGTTTGAGTGGCCCCACTGTCATCACAGTCCAATGAGCTTAAGGTCAGAAATTTCAGCTGCGTTCTGACGACCGGCAACTATTTCCGACCATCCGGCTGTACAATCGGCCCCGCATCACTCTTCAGGTCGAAGTCCATGGTGGTCCGTTTGGAAACGTCGGCCCTCAGCTCAGACTTCGTATTGTAGACTTCGGGAACGAGTTCCGGCTCACGGGGGATGACCCGCTCCTGATTGTCGAGTGACTCCGATTTAAACGTGGAAATGGTCACACGATAGGTGCCGGGGGGAACACCATGATGCTGGGTACTGTATTGCATCTTGTACCGTCCGGAACTATCCGTGGTCGCGACAGAAGGGCGGCTGATCCCCTGTCCATTTTCGTCAACACGCATGAACTGAATCGTTGCCTTGGGGAGTGGTTTTCCGTCCAGCGTGACCACGCCGCTGACATCCGTCAGCGGCACCCCGGCTCCACCGCATCCCGCGAGTAATACGGCGAACAATCCCGGCCAGCAGATCGTGCTGTTCAACAGGAAACGAGACCCACACATTTCTGACTCCATGGTGATCTGGTCGACCGCGACAGCGAAATGCTGCTGCATACAAATCTGTTCCGCGACACGCTCCGACAGACGCATCATCCCACGTCAAGATCAGGGATCATCCGGGGGACTGATTCGAAGGGGAGAAAGAGGATCCGGTTGATCAACAGACCTGGGAGGGCACCCTCACTTCATGACAGCTAGGCCGTCACCCCATTCTCTCCACTTCACTGTTCCGCAGACGTCAACATCAGCCCGCTCAGAATTCACCGATGATGAACCCGTCAGCTCTCGAAAACAGCCTTTGATAAAGTCCGTAAGTAGTGGCCGCATTCGCGTCCGCAACGAGAGTCGGAGTCGCTGCACTGCAATTCGAGTTGTTCGTGTTTGAGTTATTCCCCCAACAGCGGAAAGTGTGATGAATGTTCTCGCTGATGAATGAGACGTGGCCATCGGCAAAGACGAATTGGGCTCCCCCCCTATGGGCACTGTGGTAGCCATAGTCATACCAGTTCGTTGCAGGTGTTAACCCTGCGGGAGGATTGAGCGGCCATTCGCCATTGCTGAGAAACCAGAAAGAACCGCCGTTGGTTGTTCCCCCAGCTTGTGCGACTGCCCCATAAAGACGACCAATCTGGCTGAGCTCCCAATTGTTCTCACCAATCGCAATGGTGTTGGACGAACCGTCCGTGACATCCCGCAGGCTGATGTTGCTGTCGCGGAAAAACAGACCATTGTATCGTTCCGTCGAGGGGTGGCTCTGAAAGCCGGACTCACTCCCCTGAAACGATCCAGCGGAAGCCTTATAGTTCGTTGTTGCCAATGCGTCGAAACGCCCCGGCAGCCCGGTGCCTCCGTTGGCTCCCGTCAGTGGGGTGGCACTGGAAGGACAGAGCGCCCAGGGCATGGGTGTCGATACAAACGCCTTGTTATTGCTGCCGGGGAACACCGGTCCGGCAGTCGTACTCCCCTCTTTCGTATCCGCCATCGTCGCGCTGAGATTCAGCGAGTTGTACACATTGCCACCATCCAGATAGGGGAGCAGCAACGTGGCCCAGCTCCAGCCTTTTCCGCCGCCGGAGTTGCCGCTCGCGGCGCTGCCACTGGGCCGATAGCAATGTCCGATCGGAAACACGCCGAACGTGTCGAGATAGTTATGCAGGGCCAGGCCCATCTGCTTCAGGTTGTTCTTGCACTGGGAACGGCGGGCGGCTTCCCGAGCCTGCTGCACGGCAGGCAGCAGCAATGCAATCAGAACGGCAATGATCGCAATGACCACGAGCAGTTCAATCAGCGTGAATCCGCAGTAACGTTTGGGCTTTCTTGCAATCGGCATCATTCAAACTCCTTCGCCTGGATATGGTGAAATAAAAAAAATTCTCGAGCGAATGGTGAGCGTTACCAACAAGTATTCACTTCAAAGCACAACGCAAATTTCTAGCACAGCATCATGAGCAGGGACGGCCCGTGATGCCAGACGTTTTCAGACTGGTCCCTTCACTTAATCCAATCGGCAGATCGCGAGTCACTGCCAGATCAATCGGCAATTCCCCGCTCCGCATCCGGTTCAGCAGATCAATGGCTTCACGCCCCAGCAATTCTTCATCCAGCGTGACGGAAACGAGACGCGATTGGATCGCGCCAATGCGCCGGGCTCCACCAAACCCCACGAGAGAGACGTCTTCCGGAATCCGGATCCCTCTTCGTCCCAGCAGTACGTACAGCATCTCTGCATACGAATCGAATGTGCAAAAGATCGCTGTTGGTGGCGCCGGCAAGGCAAACAGCCGGTCCAGCATCTGTTCCAGTTCCTGTTCGTGCCTCGACACTACAGTCGAAGCGACCGCCCCGTAGCACACCTGCAGATCAACCTGATCTCCCAGAGCCTGCCGAAACGCCTGCTCCATCAGAGTGACCGACTCGGTGAGATCCCCCGTAACGAGCGCCACGCGTCGATGCCCGCGCGAACCGATCGCCCGACCAGCCGTTCGACCAACCACGTCGAACGGAATCGCCAGCAAGGGAGCCTGGACTCCTTCCACCTTACGCGAACAGCAGACCACCGGAATACCATGCTGCTGCAGCTGGCGAATCTGAAATGCTGGCGTCTGGGGTCGCGTAGTCGGGACGATCGCCACGCCGGCCACCTGCAGGTCGATCAACTGGAGAATGCAATTTCCCTGCCGGTCGATTTCGTTCCCAGAGTTGCAGACGACCACCTGGTTGTGAACGTCCGCCGCCGCGTTTTCAAAACTTTTCTGCAGGGCGGGGTAGAACCCCGAGTCTGTCTCGGGAACGATGAGCGCCAACAGGTCCTGACCAACCTTCAGGCGTTGCCGCGCCTGCTCATGCACGTACGTCCCCTTACCGTGAACCCTTCGCACGAGCCCATCCCGCTCCAGTGAGGACAGGGCCTGGCGTACGGTGCTTCGCGCCATTTGCAGTGTTCCTGCAAACTGAAGCTCGGAGGGGAGCAATTCTCCGGCCTGGAGTTCACCGGAACGAATCTGCGCGGCGACCAAATCTCGCAGCCGCTCGTATTTCGGCTGAGTCGACACTTCCTGCTGCCGACGAACGGTAGGCTTGCGGTCGGTCGACTTCAGCTGATCCATACGTCTCCCCTACATGAGGTACGCATCTCAGCATACAAGTCGTTTTTATGCCGTCAACTCCAAGTCTTGTGAAAAATGTCGTGATTACACTGAAAAAATGGCGTTCACGAATCCTGATTCGTCGACTCGAGCGACAGCCTGGTCGACGCTGGATTGACAAAAGGTAGGTACCTTTTATGATCAAGTTGCCACAAAAAGCATCATCTTCGCGTAGTTTTCGGGCGTGCTTCGCAAGTTTTGACCCACAGGGCCCGCCACAGAATTAAAAATTCGGGATTTTCCCGGGAGGGGATGGAAACGTCGTCAGCGCCTGTCGGTTCAACCACAGCCGCTTCCCTGTCAACCAAACATTGGTCACCACACGTGGTCGCATTTTCTTTTTTTCAGGCAATGACATTGCGAGGTCAACATTGATGACCCCCGGTTCAGCAACCAATGCCTGGGCGATCGAGAAACTGTCCGGCTTTGTCCCTCCCGAGGTGTTCGATGCGCACGCGCATCTGGCTCCCCCAGGGGGGGGTGGCCCTGCATTGCTGAAAGTGCTGGGAGACCGGCAGCCAGAGCAGACTCTCTCGCGGCTGCTCTGGGCGCAGCAGCTTGAGGAATGGCTTCCCGCACAACGATCTGGCGGCTTGTTTTTTGGATTGCCGAAAGTGGGCATGGACCGGAGTGCTGCGAATGACTTTGTGCGTTCAGAACTGACCGGTCCACTCGACAGGGGCCTGCTGCTCGTCGCTCCGCAAGACGATCCGGTTGCAATCGAATCACAGTTGCAGGAAGGGTGGAGCGGCTTCAAGCCCTACCATCTGTTTGCAGAAAGTGGTGACACCTATGAAGCAGAAATTCCTGGTTATCTGCCCCGCTGGATGTGGGAACTGGCTGATCGTTATGAACTGGTGATCATGCTGCATCTGGTGCGGCGACAAGCTCTCTCGGACCTGACGAACCAGGTCCATCTTCGGGAGAAGTGCCGAGAGTATCCGCAGGCGAGAGTGGTCCTCGCCCATGCCGGACGTGGATTTTGCGCCCATCACACGATTGAGGCCGCTCACGAACTGCAGGGGCTCGATAACCTGTATTTTGATACGTCGTGCATCTGTGAATCAGCCCCGTTGGAAGTTGTTCTACGGACGTTTGGCCCCGAGCGACTGCTCTTTGGCACGGATTTTCCAGTCAGCGAACTGCTGGGGCGTTGCATCTCCATCGGCGACGGCTTTCTCTGGGTCGACAACACCTGGATTGACTGGTCGCACCATCGCTTTGCGGCCCCCGTCCGACTGGGGGTCGAATCATTAATGGCCTTGCGGCAGGCATCCCGCACGGTCGGTTTGACGGACCCGGAAATTGAATTGATTTTCAATCGGAATGCGAGGCAGTTGCTGCGCATTTCCGGATCGCAGACTTCCGGGTCGATGCCGCCTCCCAGTTGTGAAGATCGTAGAACCATTCAACAAAAGGGTCTCGCATGAAAGTGTTTTATCTGTTGCTGGCAGGAGTCTCCTTGCTGGCTCCGCAGGGGTTGTCCGCTGCGGAAAAAACGTCGGGAAAGATCGTTGACGTTCAGAAAATCTGGGGCGAAGCGCCCCATAACGCGTTCACCGATCTGCTGTATCACGACGGCAAGTGGTTCTGCGTATTTCGTGAAGGTGAAAAGCACATTTCTCCCGACGGAGCGCTGCGCGTGCTGACCTCGGATGACGCGAAGACCTGGAAATCCGCAGCACGGGTGACCGCACCGGATGCCGATCTCCGGGATGCCAAGATCAGCGTCGCCCCCGATGGTCGCCTCTGCCTGTGTGGCGCGGGGGCCTGGCACGACAGGAAAGGGAGCAGCCACCAGTCGTTTGTCTGGTATTCCAAGGATGGGACCGACTGGGGAGAGGCCCTTCCCATCGGAGATCCAGACTACTGGATCTGGCGCCTCACGTGGCATGATGGCAAGGCATATGGCATCGGCTATGCCACCATGAAAAACAGATCGACACGGTTGTATGTCAGCGAGGACGGCAAGCACTTCACCACACTGGTCCCCCAACTGAATAACGAGGGGTATGTGAATGAATCTTCGCTACTGTTCCTGCCCGACAATTCCGCTCTGGCGATCATTCGCCGCGACGGTGAGCAAGATACGACCGCGTTGCTCGGAGTTGCAAAAGCTCCGTACACAGAGTGGACGTTTCGCAGCCTCAAAGAGCGGGTTGGTGGCCCCCAGTTTTTGCAACTCCCGGATGGTCGCATTCTCGTCGGCGGCCGACGTTATCCCGGAGGAGCCAAGACGCAGTTGTGGTCACTCGACCCGGCTCAGGCCAAGCTGACGGAAATCGTCACTCTCCCCTCTGGTGGCGACACCAGCTATCCGGGACTGGTTTACCAGGACGGTTTCGTCTGGATGAGCTATTACTCAACTCACGAAAACAAGAAGACAGATATCTACCTCGCCAAGATCAAAGTGGACTAAGCTCCCGTAGCGGTTTGCAAGAGTTCGCAGCCGAGAACAGGCTTCTGTTTCTCGGCTGCGGCCTTTGTTCAAGTTCGCCGCACTCTCTAGGGGGTACCTAATGCAGGCAGGGCTGTGCAAACTCTTGATCGCCATCCTGCTGACGCTCGGTGATCCTGCTGCCTCGAGCGCCGATGACGTCCAACGCTTCTGGCAGCAGACCAGGGAGCAACTGGATGAGGTCCCAGCCGATCCCCAAGTCGAGGCGCTTCAGGAACCGGTCCCCTTTCGCGTGTGGAGGATCACACTACGGGGCTTGAACCAGGTGCGATTTCGATGCCTGCTGGCACTTCCGGTCCATGGCGAAGGACCTGCCCCGCGCTGGCCGATCATCATCTCCTCGCCCGGCTATGGAGGAAAGCAGCAGGCGGTCATGCTCAGTGAATGCCAGCGAGGCTATGCCGTCCTGCAGGTTTTTCCACGTGGCCAGGGGGAATCCGGCGTTCTGTCTGAGTGGTCCGGCGACAAGCTGACCGCGAAACTCGATCAACCAGCAGGGGCCTATTATCAGGGAGCCTTTGCCGACCTGATGCGAGCCATTGATTACGTCTGCACTCGGGATGATCTGGATTCAAGCCGTCTGGCTTTAGTGGGGACCAGCCAGGGAGGGGGACTGTCTCTGGCAGTTGCCAGTTTGGATCACCGTGTTACTGCAGTAGTCGCCCATGTTCCGTTTCTGTGTGCGATGCCGCTGGCAGCGGAGATTCAGGGATCTCTGGTCAATCGACTGTTGACGAAAGCCAATCGGAATGATGCTGCAGCTCTCGCCACATTAAGGTACTTCGATCCGTTGCTGCTGTGCGGGTGGCTGCGGGCTCCTGTGCTGATGAGTTCGGGCGGAAAAGATACCCTGTGCCCCAGCGCCACCATTGAAGCGGTCGCAAGACAGATTCCTGAAGGCCAGAGAATCCTGAAGCATTACTCTGAGTTGACTCACACGAGTTGCGTCGACTTCTATCAGGAAACATGGCGGTGGCTCGACAGTCAGCTACGCAAGCCGGAATAAGCTCCACATTGAACGCCAGCGCCACTGCCGCGAGAAAATCGATGCAAAAGAGACTCGATAGCGAAACTCGAATACGTTTGGCGTTCTGGCGGTGGAAAACCAAGCATTCAATCATGGATTGTCGCTGAAACGCCGCCCTGCTTCCCCGGGATCGGGGCTAACTTTCGCCCGCCAGCTCCAGGCTGTATTTGGGCGGAGCAAGGGTCTTCCCCTCGCTGATATCCAAGGGCAGCATGCGAACTTCATGCGCGTCCAGCGGCAGAGCACCAGTGCGCATCAGTTGCAGCAGCTCGATCGCTTCGCGTCCCATGCGACGCTCGTCCACGGTTACGGACGTCAGGCGGCTGATCAGCGCTCCCTGGCGACGTACCGCCCCGAATCCTACCAATGAGATCTCTTCGGGAATGCGCAGGCCGAGCCGGTTCAACAGCAGATACACCAGTTCCGCGAGTGAGTCGAACGTGACAAAGAGTGCGGTCGGCGGTTCCGGCAACGAGAGCATTCGCTTCAGTTCCCGCTCCAGCGGCTCCTCCTGTGACGACACATCTGGACTGGGGTTAACTCCAAAATAGCTTTCAACCTGAACGCGTGGGCCAAGCGCGCGACGGAAGCCGGTCTCATAGGCCCTGCTGGAGGCGGATTCAAAGCCGGCAATAAATCCGGTCGAACGGTGACCTGCATCACGGATGAGTCGACCCGCCTGTTGTCCAACATCTTCAAACGGAATTCCCAGCAAGGGGGCCTGCACTCCGTCGACCGGCCGCGAACAGCAAACGACGGGGATTCCGCGTTCATGCAGCTGCCGGATGTGAAACGCCGGTGTCGCGGGCGACGTGGTGGGGACGATGGCAACCCCGGCGACGCGGAGATCCATCAACTGCAGAATGGAGTTTCCCTGGCGATCGATTTCGTTGTTCGAATTGCAGACAATTACCTGATTGTGCTGATTTGCGGCGGCTTCTTCGAAGCTGACCTGCAGCGAAGGATAGAACCCTGCTCCGGTTTCCGGGACGATCAGTGCGAACAGGTCCTGCCCTTTCTTGAGGCGCTGTCGCGCCTGGTCGTGAACAAATGTGCCCTTTCCATGGACGCGACGGACGATCCCCTCCCGTTCCAAAGTCGCCAGCGCCTGACGGACGGTGCTCCGGGCGATTCCCAACAGTTCGGCGATGCGGATCTCCGGCGGCAGAGCCTCCCCGATCTGCATCTTTCCAGCTTCAATCTGCTGTACAACAAAATCCCGCAACCGCTCATGCTTGGGGATGCCATCCTCAGCCAGCATCTTTCCAAGCGAGGCATCAGAGAGTGATTCGAAGGGGGACATTCGGGCTTTCTTGAATTTCTAGTTGTTCGAACCACATTCTATTTCTTCACAGGGGAAAGTCAAAATCGAACCCGTCCCCATCCTTTCCGTCGACCAGGGCGATCGCAAAAGCCTTCGAAGAAAACTTCAACATTGATGTAACATTTTTGTTTAAAATATATTATATCGAGCGTGCCTTCCCCGCAGGTTCAGTGTCGAAACAAATTGCAAAACTCGTCCGGTGCTGTTGTTGCAATATGGTATTTACGTGGTACGATCCTTTTGAATTCTTCTTACTGTTTGCGATTCTTGGCAAAACGCAGCCTTACCCAAGACGCTACAACCTCGGGACATCGTCCACTGGACTTCCCCGACTCGACGTTCAGTGCTTGTGTCACGTTTGGTGATCCCCCGTCGTGAAGTCTGGTCCGTGTGCCACGCTGGCGACCGTGGCCTGATGTGCGTGTGAGCTCCTTCTCCCGTTCAACGGAAAGTGTAATGCAGGATGGCTGAAAACGAACTTCAAATTCAAACGGGACTCAAAACCCTCGATTTTGTCGCCATCGCAGCCTACATGCTGATAACCTTCGGTATTGCTCTCTGGTTTGGTCGTCGCCAGCATTCCGTCAGCGATTTCTTCGTCGGCGGGCGCAGCGTTCCCTGGTTTGCCGTCGGCCTCAGCATTCTCGCGACCCTCTTTTCCACTCTCACCTATCTCGGAGCTCCCGGCGAGGTGATCAAGCATGGAATCGGCTACTTCTGCAGCTATCTGGCGATTCCCCTTTCGGCCCTGGTCGTTCTGAAACTCTGGATTCCATTCTTCATGAGGCTGCGGCTTACCAGCGCCTACGAATACCTCGAATTCCGGTTTAGCCGGCTGGTCCGGGTCATGGGGGCGAGCCTGTTTCTCCTGCTGCGGCTGGGATGGATGAGCATGGTGGTCTTTGCCGCGTCGATGGCCTTGGATCGCGTGAAAGGTCCCGATCTGGAATTTCTCCCGGGTCCGGACATGTACTGGTGGATTCTTGCCGTCGGCGTCATTGCCGCCATCTACACATCCATCGGCGGCATTCAGGCGATGATCTGGACCGATGTCCTGCAATGTCTGTTGCTGTTGGCCGGCACATTGATGGTCATCGGAGCAGTGATGATCAACGGGGGTGAAACTCCCGTGCAATGGTGGAACACCGCTGCTGCGACTCACAGCGAACACACAACCCCGCCGCTGTTCAGCTGGGATCTGACCGTTCGAGTGACCATCGTCACCGCCATGATCAACCGGTTCTTCTGGGACATCTGTACCCACGGCTCCGATCAAGTGGTTCTGCAACGTTATTTTTCCACCCCGTCGCTGTCCGCAGCTCGCCGCAGCTACCTGATCAACATCGCAGCCGAGATCACGATGATTACCCTGCTCGTGCTGTGCGGCTTCGCCTTGCTGGCGTTTTATCTGGCGAATCCCGGGCGGATGCCCGCCGGTTGGACACTCGCGAACTCCGCAGACAAGCTCTTCCCGCACTTTCTCAGCAGCGAACTTCCCGCGGGCTGCGCCGGGCTGGTCATCTCCGCCTTCCTGTGTGATGCCATCCAGACGCTGGAGGCAGGCGTCAACTCGGTGACCGCCGTTGTCACCACCGACCTGACCCGAAAATCCAATGAGGAAGGAGGACGTAAGTCACTGAAATTCGCCCGGTATCTGAGTATCGCGATCGCGTTGGGTGTTGCCTTGAACGCCGTGTTCGTCGCCAACATCGCCAGCTCGCGCGGGTTGACGATCATTGACCTCATGCCCCGGTTCTTCAACTTGTTCGTCGGCCCTCTGGCAGCGCTGTTTATTGTCGGCATGTTTCTTCCCCGCTGCACGACCCGTTCCGTCTTGGTGGGTGTCACGCTGGGGCTGCTGACGGCTGTTCTATGGAGTTGGGGGAAAGATATTTTCGGCCTTTCGACCGGTCCCACAATTCTGCTCGCGATCGCAGTTCCGTGTGTCACAACGATTGTCAGCTCCGCGATCATCAGTCTGCTGATTGAAGACGGCCGGCCACACCCGGGACGGCGATTCACCTGGAAGGCCATCGTCAAGGGTCAACCGGGACCATTGACGAACGAATTCGTGACGTCCCCCACCACAGTCGAGGCCGCTGCCTCAGCACAGCCGTAGTTCTGATCCCGAACTGACACCCTCCTGTTTAAGACCCTCATGCAAACAGAAAATGTCCGATCGAATGTTCTCTGTGGCCAGCGTGCGGAGATTGATCCGCTTGTGCTGCTCGGCTACGAATATCCAGGCTGGACCGCTCCGACGACGATTGGAGACGACGCGGTGATTCGCTCCGGCAGTGTCATCTATGCCGACACCGTCATTGGGAACCGGTTTACCTGCGGGCATTCCGTTATTATTCGTGCCCAATGCGTCATCGGTGACGGAGTTGTCATCCTGCATCAGTCCACACTGGAAGGGAAAGTGCGGATCGGTCACTCGGTCAAGATCATGGCCCATGTCTACCTTCCCAGCACGACAGTGATTGGAGACCTGGTCTTCGTCGGCCCGGGGACCGTGTTCCTCAACGACAAATACCCGATGCGGCAGCGCGCCCCCGTGCGGGGGGCACGCATCGAACAGGGGGCTGCCATCGGCGGACATGTCACCGTCTGTCCGGGAGTCACCATCGGGGCAGGGGCCATGGTGGCCGCAGGGACTCTGGTTAACAAAGACGTGCCTCCCCGCACGCTGGCCCTGGGAGTTCCCATGCGGTTGCGGCCACTCCCCGAAAACATTCCGGAGGAGAACATCTCCGAGCTGCTCATGAATTCATCGGATTTGTGGGGACGCGAAGCAGGCGGCCGGCTGCCTGAAACGTGGACCTCGCAGCCAGACACAGGACCGGCCTGAAGGTTCGCACTCGCCTCGGTCCCGCATCTCCCCACCCAGCCAGAATGAAACACGGTTCCACATGAATCACTCGCCGATTGAAACTGGTCTGCCCCCAGCTCTCGATGCATTCTCCTTGTCCAGAGTTCTCCACCGGATCTGCGCCGGGGTGATGCTTCTTCTGGCCGTTGCTCCGCTGCCGGCAACAGCAGCGGACGGCAAGCCGGCCCCTTTGCGTCTGGCGGCTAAACGCTTCGGCATCACTCCGCGTGAAGTGATTAAATCCAACTCGGCGAAGCTCCCCAAAAAGGCCGAAATCGCCGGTCCTCTGAAAGCGACCGTCACGCTGCTGCAGGATGCGGACACGACCCTCTGCTGCGTCAATACCGACTGGATCAACATGAGCGGAGGAGCCCTGCAGATCATTCGCCGGGCATTAAGTTCCGAGCTGAAAATTCCCGAAGACTGCGTCATCCTCTTTTCGTCGCACAATCATAGCGATACCTCGCTGGTCGCCGAAGGAACCTCCGACACCCTGAACGATATCGGCGCCGAACTGCTCAACGAACTGCTGAAAGCTGTCCGCGAGTTGCCCTCCCAGTTGCAGCCGGTCGAAGTCTGGTGGGGTGTCGGTCATGAAGATCGCATCACTTACAATCGGAAGGGGCGCCGCGCAGACGGATCCACGTTTTTAATGCGGGAGGAAGATCGCGTCCGGGTTGCGACTGATTTCCGGGGAGACATTGATCCGCAGGCTCCGATCGTGGTTTTCAAGAATCTGGCTGGCGAGCCGGTCGCTGCCTGGATCCAGTTCACGGGGCATCCTGTCACCAGTTTTTCCCCGGAAAATCCCGTCGTCTTTGGTGATTACCCACAGGTTGCCTGCGACATTCTTGGCCGGTCGCTGGGAACACCGCAGCCGATTCCGGTGGCGTTTTTTCAGGGGTGCGCCGGTGACGTCAATTCCAAAGAGATGTTCCGGGGAGGCGTGAAACGGGCCACCGAGTTTGGAGAGCTGCTGGCGGAGAGCTGCTTGCAGGCCGTCACGCAGCTCCGCAAATCCGACCGCAATGATCTGGCATTTGAAACGACCGTGGCCGAACTCCCCTTGGCTCCACTCCCTCCGATAAAAGAACTCCAACAGGATCTCGCGGAAATTGAAGAGTTCATTCGTCGCGCACGTTCTGGGGATGAAGAGGCACTGTTCTGCGTTGGAATGAATTTCCCCCATGACCTTTCACCGCAGTACCGCGCCGGGCTGATGGAACCGGTTCGTAACTGGTATCTCGCAGCTCTGGAATGGCACACTTCCAATTCTTCGCCTGCACTGCCGACCATTTACCCCGTGCAGCTCTGGGTGATGCGAGTGGGGGACGTGGGACTGGTGGGGATTCCCTGCGAACCCTTTCTGGGCATCGGCCGCCAGATCCGGGCCGGCTCTTCGCTGCCGCTGACGATTCCCTGCGGCTATGCCAATCACGGGCTTGGTTACATTCCCGACGGTCCGAACATCGCCGATCGGGAATACATGAGTTCGTACTTCTACCGCTACTCGGCGCGAAACGGAATCAACTTCCGCCCTCCCCTGGCCCCTCCGGGGGGAGATGTTATTGCGACTGAAGGAGTTAAGGCCCTCGAACGGCTGTCGCAATAGGCGAACTTTTCCCGTGGATCCGCTGCAAAATACACCCATCAGCGATTGGCCACTTCTGAGGTTCACCAGCAGGCAGCCCCTCCATCGGACCATCAAGTAATATGGTCAATGCGCAAATCTTGATCAGCTGATGGCTCACTGACCTGCTTCGTGTTTTTCGGACAGGGGAGCCTCTTATTCTGGACAACTGGGGAGGGGTTGTCCGATGTCGAAAGCGTAGTCTGGAAAGTTGGCTTCTGGGGTTGCCTAAATAGCTCCACATCGTTTTCGGAGTGTCGTTTCCGATTGGTGTAGGAACGAAAACAGGCTGGGTCTACGGTTGGGGAAGTTCTCACACAACCCTGTCCGAGGAGCCAAGCCATGGATGGCAGTCTCCAGCTCACAGCTCAGGAGCGCAAGATGCTTTTGCAGGCGTCTCGCTCTGGAGCCGATCTCTCCACTTCTCGACGGGCTCATCTTGTTCTGCTCCGGGCCCAGGTTCTGACCTGGCAACAGATCAGAACCGTGCTGTTTTGCAGCTTCGACCTGATTTCGGCCACGTCGAAATTGTTCATGCAAGGGGGAGTCGCTGCTGTTCTGCAACAACCGTCTCCGCAGCGTTCTTTTCCAGTCTGGATGACACAGGTCCTGCGCTGGGTGCCGCAACACACGCCCCGTGACTTTGGATATTTTCGCTCCCAGTGGTCGTGTGAGACGCTCGCTCACCTGCTGGCGTTTGAAACCGGACTGGGCTCAGCGGTGAAACCATCCGCCGGAGCCTGCACCGGCTGGGGTTGGTCTGGCGTCGGCCCCGGCCGGTCGTGGGGTCTGTGGACCCTGAACATGCAGAGAAATTCCCGCGAATTCAGCTGCTGCTGGACTCTCTGTCCCCCAGGAGGTGGCCGTCTTTCAGGATGAAGTGGATCCCAACCTGAACCCGAAGATCGGGAGCATGTGGATGCGGAAAGGCCAGCAGGCCGAGGTCGTCACTCCCGGAAACAATCGCAAATGCCATGTCGCCCGCTCGCTGATCTGGGGCACCGGGACCTTGCTGGTGAGTCGTCCTCACTGGCGACGAAACACTCTCCAGTTTCTGGCCCATCTGGACAACCTGCGTTTCCGGCTCAGGGGCTCTCGGAAGATTCACGTTATTTGCGACAACGCCAGATTTCACGACTCACGGGCAGTGCAGGCGTCCCTGCGGGAGTGGCGCCACCGGATTCAGATCCACTTTCTGCCCAAGGATGCCCCGCAGACAAATCTCCTTGAACGGGTCTGGTGGCACCTGCACAAGACGATCACGAGAAACCACAAATGCCAGACTTTGGAAGAGCTCATCGACCAGGCGTATGAATGGTTCGAGGTGAATAACAATCACTACCTCGACATGCGACACTCCTTCGCCAAAGCAGCATAAATCTCACTCCGGTGACGTTGAGGTTCTATTTAGTGCTGTTTGTTTATTACTTGTCTAGAAACGCGTAATATCCACAGCACGGAACCAAGAATAAAAATCCACGCAGGCATAAAATCCAGCACCGTTACTCCATCGCGGATTGCAGCGCAAAAGAACTCGGCTCCCACAGCATACCATGCGGCGGCGCACACCGTCGCAATTAAGGCTGCCGAATAGGCGGTCGACGTTATGAAAGTGGTCGCGATGAACCATATGCGATTGCGTGTATTAATCTTTTTGGCGTCTAGCCATATCACGAACCACACCGACGCTGTCAGTGGCAAGGCGGCAAGTGTTGCGGTAGCCATTCCGTGAATTGTCATTGATAATGCCATGAGCCATTTTCACAACCTTCAAGATACTGAACAGGATTGGCAAGGGGTTTGCCTGTAACCAGGGTAAAAAGAGACACCCATGCTCATCACCCTGTCGAAACGGCCAGCAAAACGTCGGCCGAACAGGACAGGGTCCAGGACGGCCCCCAAACCTTTTCTCTCTGACGCACAATGGCTTCTGATTGCAGACCTGTTCCCGGATCTGCCGGTGGGACCGCGTGGGGGTAGGCCTTCGCGTTCCTCCCGCGAGTGCTTGGAAGGGATTTTCTGGGTATTAATTACAGGAGCCCGTTGGAAAGATCTACCAGAACGGTACCCCTCGCCAGCCACCTGCTGGCGTCGGCATCGGGACTGGACCCGCAACGGAATCTTCCGGGCAGCCTGGGACCGCCTGCTCAGCAAACTGCTCCAGCAACGCGGCATCGATTGGGAAGAAGCGATCGGTGATGGCTCGTTTGCACGGGCAAAAAAGGGGGGGACGACGTGGGACGTTGTCATCGTGGAAACGGAACCCGCATCCTCCTCCTGACTGACGGACAAGGGACACCACTCTCGGCGTACACGACTGCAGCCAATCACAGCGAAGTGACCACGATCGAAACGCTGATCGATCAGCGTCCTCCGCATGGCAAGCCGCAGCGTCTGCTCTACGACAAGGCTGCCGACGCCGACTGGCTGCGCGACCATCTGCAGGCCCGGGGGATCGAGTTGATCTGCCCGCACCGCGACAACCGGGCCAGGCCGCCGGTGCAGGACGGTCGCTCGTTGCGGCATTATGAACCCCGTTATCGGATCGAGCGCACGTTCAGTGGGCTGCAGAACTGCCGCCGCCTGATCACCCGGTGGGAATACGACGCGGAACTGTTCGAAGGCTTCGTTCACTTAGCTTGCCTGTACTCCATCCTCAAAGGGGTGTGAAACTGGCTCAGGAGGTTCTATTTAGAATTCACCCAGAATGTCACCGGCATCAATCGTCAGCAGTGCCACCATCGACTCGATGGCGATATTCTCGGCGACACCGCGGACGGAACCATCTGCGAGCAGAATATTGGCGGTTCCCGCATGGAAGCTGTAGGCCGATCGGGTGTTGATGCAGTTGACGAGGCAGCTTCCCCTGTTCGCGGCGGTCGCAGCCACACCGTCCGTCGTGTAGGCATTAATGGACCAGGGAACAGATTCCGCCCAGCCGGAAAGGGAGTTTTTGCCGTTGCCGATCCGTCCGCCCTTCAGATAAACATTGGGCCGGCCAGCCGATTCCATCAACATAATGGAGTTGGACATCCCGTCGACCAGATCCCGGGCATACCGCAGCTTTCCCCCACCGATAAAGAATGTTTCGGTCGACTTCGGAGGAGTCATGGAAAACTGGATATTGGCGTTGATCCCCTGCGCCCCGATGTAGTCGGTGACAGAAGCATTCCAGCCATTGGCCCGCTCCGGGCTCCCTTCCGGAGCGGTATTCTTGGTTCCAACACCTTCGTTGTAACGGAAACCTTCCGGATCGCTGGGGCAGACATGATACGGCAGGTGGTAGCCAATCGCCTGGGCGTTGTTGTAATGGATATAGCTGACGTCGTAGTCATAAATCTCTGCCAGCGGGTTGCTGTCCAGATAGGGGAGAATCTGGGCTCCCCAGTAGTGCGTGCCATTGTTGGAGATTGTGGCAGCTGTCATGGAGCCCGGGAAGAAGCCACGCGTTGACTCAAAGTTGTGAAACCCGAGTCCGATCTGGTGCAGGTTGTTCTTGCACTGGTTGCGTCGGGCGGCCTCACGGGCCTGCTGCACAGCCGGCAACAGCATGGCGATGAGCACGGCAATGATGGCAATGACGACCAGCAGCTCGATCAGAGTAAAACCGGAACGGCCCCGCTGGGGCTGATGAATTCGATAGTTGAATGCAACGCGCATAGTGGTTTCCACACAGTGAATAGACGTTCGATTCCGCAGTGTGGCTGGCAGAGCAGTCACCACCTCAACAGGCAACCAGAAACGGTTGACGTGATTAAGGGGCTGTGTCGCTCGGAGATGCTGGCTGCGCCTTGCTGACGTCAAGGCTTTCAGAAGCGGACTCTTGAGATTCGGCAGTGATTCCTGGAAGGCGGGGGGGGCGGATCCGGGAGCGTGGTTCTGACAGGGCAGCCAGAAACGCTTCGAGATCCTCAAGATCCTGGGCATTCAGCCCCAAGGGTTTGAGAAGCGGCGATTTTTTGGGAAACAGCGGATCGTCCTGCTGTTCGACTTTCGGAGTGAGGGTCGGCATGCCCATGTTGTACATGCGCAGCACACCATCGAGGTCGAAGAGCCCGTTGTGCATCGAAGGCTGGGTCCGGGCGACGTTCCGCAGCGTGGGGGTCCGGAATTTGCCGACGTCCTCCGCTGCCTGCGTGATGGCGTAGCGCCCCAGATCTTCATACTTCCGGCCATAGTAGCTGAGTCCGACATCATGAAACTGATGGTCGGTCAGCAGCGGACCGTGGTGACAGTTCAGACAGCGGGCCTCGCGACGGAACAGATCCAGACCGCGGATGGCGGAGTCGGAAAGCTGTTCATGCTTTCCCCGCAGGAATGCATCGAAAGGAGATCGTCCGCCCACCAGAGTCCGCTCGAAGCAGGCGAGCGCCTGGGCCACCCTCTCCAGTGTGACTTCGGAATCACCAAAGACCTCTGCAAACGCTTCACGGTACTCAGGGATTGCCGATAGCCGTGTCTCGAGTAATTCTTCACTGCTCCCCATTTCCTCGGGGTTCGTCAGAACCTGCACCGCCTGATCCTCCAGCGACACAGCTCGACCATCCCAGAAGAGCGTCGGGGAAAGACCTGCATTCATGACCGAGGGAGCGTTGCGGCGCAACGGAGATCGGCCGAGACCAAACGAAACGGTTTTGCCATCAGCCCATCCCAGGTCAGGGTCATGGCACGAAGCGCAGGCCATTTCTCCGCTGTGCGAAACGCGCGGATCGAAGAACAGCGTCATTCCCAGGCTGATTTTTTTCCGCGACGGGGCATTTGATTCGGGGTGCTGGGGAGCGGGGAGAGGTCCGAGTTCTGTCCATTGAACCCCCTCGTCCACGAAAGGGGCGGGCCATTCCGCCGGGGGGGACTGGTATTGCTCTCGCAGCTTTTGGGTTCGTTCGCGGAGTTGCTCGGGGGTTTCGACCGGTCGCGCCGGGACACGCTCGAAGAAGCCGCTGCGGCCTTGAATGCGAGTCGTCCGCGGAGGTGTGGCCACCGGTGCCGGGGCAGCTTTTTCTGCAGCGGCGTCGGACGGAACTGACGGCTCATCTGCCCGGACGGCAATCACGGCCACGAGCAGTGTGGCGACCGCGTTGAAAAGAACGGTCGACAGATTCCGGATGGAGACCCGCACGATGTTCACAATCGCAATGTCAGATGAATACTGGAGATAGTAACCCGAGGGAAATACCTCGCGACTGAGACTCAGTCTCAACTATGCTGGAGAGTTTAGTTGCCGCCGAACGATACTCAAGTCAAATCAGAGAAAAACAGACGATTTCGTGCATCAAACCGCCGCAAGGAAAGGGGCTTCCCAGGTCCGGGAACCGGCGGTGCTACCCAGCTGGGCAGCGATGCGTGCAAGCAATTTTCTGTCCCCGCCGAGCTGACGCCGCAGCGGGCCTTGCTCACCGCCGATGAAGGACTGAGGCAACGCGTTCGGGAAGCGACTCGAAGGTCCGTCGGTAGAGAAGTCGATCGGCGCCCCGGGGCGAGCGTCGTCGACGGCTTCGAGAGAACTGCCGATCGTGAGGCTGCGGGACGAAACCTGGCCGCTGCAGAAGAAGCCCCTTCCCCTGCAAGCGGCAGATTCCGTGCGGATCACACCCGGATTTCTTCAGCCTGCGAATTAAGATCACCGGCGTACCGGTCACGAATCGGCTGGACAATTTCTCCGACAAACTCGTCGACCTGCTCTGGAGCGCGGCCGACAAATCGTCTTGCATCCAGTGCTCCCGTCAGGTCGACCTTGGCGAACAGCGGATCTCCCGCCAGCCGCGACAATAGGTCGTTCGCCAGCCCTTCCTGCTTAACTTGCTTCGCGGCTTCGACACTATGCACACGCACGTGCTCGTGCAGCACCTGTCGGTCTCCCCCGGCGAGCACTCCGGCCATCAGAATTTCTTCCGTCGCCATAAACGGCAACTCTTCGGAAAGTCGACGGGCGATGACTTTGGGATAGACCTCAAGTCCCTCGACAATATTGCGGTACAGAATCAGAACGGCATCGATGGCGAGAAACGATTGCGGCATCGACAGGCGGCGATTGGCACTGTCGTCGAGGGTCCGTTCCATCCACTGCACGGCAGCGGTCTGGTCGCCGTTCTCCGCAAGACTCATCGCAAAGCGGGCCAGGGCACAGATCCGCTCTGCCCGCATCGGATTCCGTTTGTAGGCCATCGCCGAGGACCCGATCTGCTTGTCCTCTTTCGGCTCCTCGATTTCTTTCCAGCTCTGCAGCAGTCGCAAATCGCTGGCAGCCTTATGAGCGGACTGGCCGATCCCGCTTAACGTCGCCAGGACCTGCGCGTCGACCTTGCGAGAGTACGTTTGCCCTGTCACGGCATACGTTTCTGCGAAGCCCATCTTCTCTGCGACCCGTCGATCGAGCTGTCGAACCTTCTCGTGGTTGCCCTCGAAGAGCGTCAGGAAGGTCGCCTGCGTGCCGGTGGTCCCTTTTGCCCCGCGAAATTTCAGCGAGGCAAGTCGATGTTCGACTTCCTCCAGATCCAGAACGAGATCGTAGCACCATAATGTCGCCCGTTTGCCGACCGTGGTCGGCTGGGCCGGTTGCAGATGGGTGAAGCCCAGACAGGGGAGATCGCGGTACTCCGCTGCGAACTTTGCCAACCGGTCGATCACCTGCACCAGCCGCTTACGGACGAGCTGCAGGCTGTCCCGCATCTGCATCAGTTCGGAATTGTCGGTGACATAACAGGAGGTCGCCCCCCAGTGAATGATTCCCGCCGATTGCGGGCAGACATCGCCATAGGCGTGCACGTGGGCCATGACGTCGTGCCGCACCTGCTTCTCGTAGCGGGCCGCTGCTTCGAAATCGATGTTGTCCACCTGCGAACGGAGTTCGGCCAGCTGCGCATCCGAGATTTCAAGACCGAGCTCCTGTTCCGCTTCCGCGAGCGCCACCCACAGCTTCCGCCACGTGGAATGCTTGGTTTGAGCCGACCAGATCCGGCTCATTTCCTGCGAGGCGTAACGGGTATTCAGGGGATTCTGGTAGATCGAGTGCGACACGCTGACAAAGCTCCGGGGTTCAGGGTTTTCTTCTGTTGTATGGTTTCAGACTCGTGATGGGAATGGACCTGCCGGCAGGCAAAGGGCCAGGTTGCGGGCTCGTACTCTGAAGGTTCCGCAGCGACCTTGAAGAATCGGCCGATTGCATCGATCATAGGTTCTCCCCCCTGACCGACCGACCACTCATCAGCGATTGTTGCTCCGTTCATGTCTGTTTCCGCCGCTGCCAGCCTGCCCCGGACGATCCACCTCATCGAGCAGGGGATCTCAGAACGACAGCAACCGGGTGTTCAGCTGTATGTCTCGCACCGCGGACAGGTCGTTGCCGACATCGCTCTCGGCGAGAATGAACCGGATGTGCCCCTAACCACGGACCATTGGATGCTGTGGCTGAGCGCGGGCAAGCCGATCACTGCCGTTGCGTTCCTGCGGCATGTCGAGAGTGGAGAATTCGACCTCGATCAGCCCGTGGCGGAGGTGATTCCGGAATTCGCGCAGAACGGCAAAGAGCGGGTCACGCCGTGGCATCTGCTGACACACACGGTCGGTCTGCGACCGATTCTGACCGGTTGGCCTCAGCGCAGCTGGGATGAAATTATCGAGAAAGTCTGTCAGTCCCCCCTGCAGCGGGACTGGGAGCCCGGGAAACGGGCGGCCTACGATCCCGGACGCAGCTGGTTCATTCTGGGGGAGATGTTGCAGCGGGTGACCGGCAAGCCGATTGAACAGGTCGTCCAGGATGAAATTCTGACGCCGCTCGAGATGAACCAGAGCCGGATGGCGATGCCAACAGAAGTCTGGGAGAACTCAGCACTCCGTATCGGCCGGAATTACAACGTCAAGGAGGGGGAGTTCACTCCGACGCACAGCCACGAGCGGCTCGCCTGTACCCGGCCCTCACCGGGAGCATCGATGCGGGGACCGATCCGGGAACTGGGCCGGTTCTATGAAATGCTCCTCCGCGGCGGAACTTCACCTGCCGGCGAAACGATTCTGCAGCCGGAAACCATCTCCGCCATGACGAGCCGCCAGCGCGAAGGATTGCTGGATGAATCGTTTCAGCATCAGGTGGACTTCGGACTGGGACTGATTGTGAACTCCAACCGCTACGGCGCTGAGACAATTCCCTACGGGTTTGGTCGATTCGCCGGCGAAAGTTCGTTCGGACATGGGGGCGCACAGTCATCGATCGGCTTCGCAGATCCGGAGAACCAAGTGGTCGTCAGTATGGTGGCGAACGGACTTCCCGGCGACAAACAGCACGATCAGAGATTTCGTGACTACAACTCCGCGATCTACGAGGATCTGGGGCTCACGCGGCAGCACTGAAACCACGAGCCCTCCCGGAGGTTCCGAGCAAACGGCCTCTTTTGTAGCAGTGACGTGGAAAACCGTTTGAGTTTTCGAGCGGGATCTGCGAGAGTCAGAGTTGCATCAGTCGTCGCTGATCAACGTCGTTGCATGCTCGGAGGGTTCTCCGCCATGAGCTTGCTGGCTGACTTTGCTGACCCGACTCTGGAGCCTGACCCGGCTTCGACGGAATTCTTCCATCCCGGCTCCCGACCGGTGGTCACCTTCCGACTCTGTCGTGTGGTCCGCGAGCATGCTGCCGGCCGACAAGCTGATTCCCGCCCCGATCCGCTGCATGCGGATTTCTCTTTTTCATCAGGAGATTCTCATGCCCAGGCACCCGGTGGATGAACTGCGCAACATTGTTCTCGTCGGCCATGGAGCGACGGGAAAGACTTCACTGGCCGATCTGATGCTTTACAAGGCGGGAGTGAACAAGCGGATCGGTTCCCCCGATGAAGGGACCAGCCTGCTCGATATCGATGAAGATGAGAAGCAGCGACATCACTCGATTACCTCCCACATCTGTCACTTCGAACATGAAAACGCCCGCATCAATCTGATCGACGCCCCGGGAATGCCCGACTTCGTGGGACAAGTGATCGGTGCCCTGCATGCCGCGGAGACCGTTCTCATCACGATCAACGCCCCACACGGAATCGAGGTCAATACGCGGAAATCCTTTCAACATGCGGGGAATCGGGGGCTGGCCCGGTTTTTGGTCGTCAACAAATGTGATGGAGAAAACGTTGACCTCCCCGGACTGCTGGAGCAGATCCGTGAGCAGTTCGGCAACGCCTGCGCATTTATGACGATTCCATTGGGAACGGGAGCGGAGATTCACGGAGTCCTCGATACCGTTCACCTCCCCGAACAGATTCCTGTGGATGCCGCGATCGATCCTCGACAGGCCCACCAGCAGGTGCTCGATGCCGCTGTGGAAGCGAATGAAGAACTGATGCTGCGTTATCTCGATGGGGAACAGCTGTCGCCGGCAGAAATCGACTGTGCCATCCGTAAGGCGATCGTGGCGGGAACGCTGATTCCTGTCTTCTGCACCGCGGTGAAATCCGATATCGGCGTGACGGAGCTGATGGACGGCATCGCCCGCTATGCCCCGTCACCCGCCCAATTGAAGCGGCATGTTCTGAAGGAGGGGAAAGATCTGGTCATCGATCCTGATCCGAATGGGCCCCTTGTCGCTCAAGTCGTGAAGACGAGAATCGATCCCTTCGTTTCCCGCATCAGTTACCTGCGGATTTTTTCAGGGACTCTGAAAAAGGATTCCAATATTCACGTGGTCGGAACGAAGAAGACCATCAAGATCCACCAGCTCATGGACGTTCAGGGGGGCCAGTACGAAGCGGTCGACGAAGCGATTGCCGGAAATCTGGCTGCGGTTGTCAAAGTGGACGAACTGCACACCGGCGACACCATTTCGGACGGCTCGGACAGCATCACGACTCCGCCGATGGCATTTCCGCGACCGATGTTCGGACTGGCTGTCGAACCGAAAAGCCGGGCGGATCAGGCCAAGATCTCCAATGCCCTGCACAAGATTGAGGAAGAAGATCCAACGTTCAAGGTTCATCGCGAAGAGCAGACCCACGAGATGGTCATCGAGGGGATGAGTGAGCTGCATCTGCAACTGATCCAGAACCGGTTGCACAATCGGGAAAAGGTCGACGTGCTGATTCATCAGCCCAAGATCGCTTATCGGGAAACGGTGAATGGGAGCGCTGAAGGCAGTTATCGCCACAAGAAGCAATCGGGCGGGTCCGGCCAGTTTGCCGAAGTGCATCTGCGTGTCTCACACTGCCCGGCGGGCATCGATCCGGAGACGTACTTCGTGAAGGACCGTTTCGAAAGCCTGCGGTCCTACCATTACGACCCAGCCATCAACTTCTGCTTTGTGGATCGGGTCAGTGGCGGCTCTGTTCCCAATCAGTACATCCCCGCGGTGGAAAAGGGGATCCGGGAAAAGATGACACAGGGGGTGATTGCCGGCTGTCAGGTTCAGGATGTGGTGGTCGAGCTGTTCTTCGGCAAGGACCATCCCGTGGACAGCAATGAAACCGCCTTCCGAATCGCTGCGAGTACGTGCTTCAAGGAGCTGTTTCTGCAGGCGAAACCGGCTCTGCTGGAGCCGATCATGCAACTGGAAATCACCGTGCCGAACTCGCGCATCGGTGACGTCACCGGTGATCTGAACACGCGAAGGGGGCGCATGGAGGGGATGGAGGAAGTCCCGGGCGGGTTTACCATGATCCACGCCAAGGCACCGCTCAGTGAAGTCATGACCTATGCCCGTTCACTGTCGAGCATGACGGGGGGACATGGCTCCTTCACGATGGAATTTGGCCACTACGAACTGGTCCCCCCCAACGAACAGCAGAAGATCATCGCTGCCGCTTCAACGAACGGCCATTCCTCCAATGGGCATGCCACCTGAGTTCCGGGCAAACGGGACGCACGGCGATCCGTTCCGCGAATCGTTGATTCGGCTCGTGCAGCGCGCTCTCCCCTCCGCAGGATCATGAAGTCGGGAGACTGTCGCGGGTCCATTGTCCGTCGATCAGCCGCCACGCCCGTTCACCCGGATTTTCATTTTTCAGGAGCGGAGGCAACCGCGATTCACGGACGTTGTCATAGCACTGCAGCATGGCAAACCGTCGCAGCGATGCCGGGATGCCGACGGCCGTAAAGCCCGGATGCCCCGTGGATGGGAACGGCCCGCCATGATTCATCGCCGGGCTGACAGCCACGCCGGTCGGCATTTTGTCATTCAGCAATCGGCCCACCCGCTGCCGCAGTTCCGGCTCGATTTTGGCGTACAAGGCATCGTCCGCTCCCTGCGAATGGGAATAGATGCAACCCGTCAGATTCCCTTCCAGTGCCCGCAGTACTTGCAGCAACTCAGATTCATCCGCCGCGACGACGACGAGCGTGCAATTCCCGAAGGCTTCGGTCTGGAGAGCATGGGGATTTTCGAGGAACAGGCTGCCGCTGACCCGCAGCAAGGTATTGGCGACCGCACACCGTTCTTTCTCCCCCCCCGATTTCTCCGTGACCCGAATGGCCCCGGCCTGCTGCAGGGCAACAATCCCCGCCCGCAACGCTTGCTCTACCCCTTCTCCCAGCAACGTCCCCGGCGTCGCAGCATCGTAGCGCGATGCCACTTGTTCGATAAACGAATCCGTCGCGGGACTGGCCAGCATGAAAATCGAGGCCGGATTGGTACAGAACTGTCCGGCTCCCATGAGAGCGCTGGTGACAAGTTCATTCACGAGAGCCTCCCCTCGTTCGGCGACCGCACCCGGCAGAATCACCACCGGGTTGATACTCGACAACTCCAGATAGATGGGCTTGCCGACTCGGTCAGCAGCCTCCTTCAAGGTCAGCCCCGCGTGTCGCCCCCCGGTGTAGCCGGTGGCCCCCAGCAGCGGATGGGACACCAGCCTCGCCCCATCCTCGTGTGACGTACGATAGATCAGTTGAATGAATCCCGGCGGCATGTCGGTTTCACGGGCGGCGGCGAAGGCTGCCTCGGCGAAGAGTTGCGTGGTGCGGGGGTGAGTCGTATGTCCCTTCGCCAACACCGGATTGCCCGCAGCCACCGCCGCGACAAAATCACCTCCGGCGATGCTGTTAAACGCGAATGGAAAATTATTGGGGCCGAACACCGCTACCGGGCCGATGGGGGCCAGGATCGAGCGGATGTTGGCGGCGGTGTCGATCGTCGGCAGTCCCCAGCTTCCTTCGCGACAGGCGGCGGCCCCCTGCTTCAGCTGGGAAATCGTGCGGGGGAGTTCTGCATCCTTCAAGCGTGGCGAAACCGGGAGCGCCGTTTCGAGGTGGGCGGTTTCGATCAGCTCGGAAGCCCGGGCTTCGACCTGACGGGCGTACGCCTCGAGAAACAGGGCAAAACGCTCTCCGGGCCAGTTCCGGACCTGCTGAAAGGCGTCGGCGGCGATCTGTAAGGCAAATTCCACCTCTTCCCAGGGACTGACCGGGAACTCGAAGGGGAGCGCCTCCCGTCGGGCAGGATTAAACGGGCGAAACGTTTTTGTTCCTCTCGAATGTCTCCATTCTCCATTCAGCAGGACAGGTTCAACCGCCATTACCGCTCCTCCCCTTCGATTCGAATCAGACAGCCCGGGTTCCAGCCGTTGATTATAGAGGGCGGGAGCGACACCTGGTAAGAATCAGCGAAACCCCTTCCCTGAGAATTCCATTCAGGCTGGATTCGATTTTTCTCCGGTCGCTCTGCTATCCTCCTTCGCTTGAAATTCGGTCGGTGAACTGGCTGTTTCACACTTTGTCATGCCGACCGCCAATTGATGGGAAGTTGAATTCATGTCGATCGTCGTCCAGAAGTTCGGCGGCACCAGCGTCGCCACTGCCGAGAAGATTCAGTCTGCCGCCCGTCGGGCTGTGGCTGCCAAACAGGCGGGCCATCAGGTCGTGATGGTGGTTTCCGCGCGAGGCCATAAAACCGATGAACTGGTTCGGCTCGCGGAGGAAATTTCTGACAAACCCTCCGCTCGCGAGATGGACATGCTGCTCTCGACCGGCGAGCAGGAAGCGGTCGCACTGGTGGCGATGTCGATTCACGCGCTGGGTGAAAAGGCGGTCAGCTTGACCGGCGGACAGATCGGCATTGTGACTGATTCGACGTTTTCCAAGGCGCGGATCCGTTCGATCTCGACGGACCGGATCCGTCGTCATCTCGACAACGGCGAGATTGTTGTCGCCTGCGGCTTTCAGGGAATCGACGATCTGTTCAACATCACCACGCTGGGACGGGGAGGCAGTGACACCACCGCGACCGCTCTGGCAGCCGCACTGCAGGCCACGGAATGCGAGATCTATACCGACGTGGAAGGGGTCTTCACCACCGACCCGCGTGCCGTCCGTGAAGCCCGCAAGATTCACGAAGTTTCTTACGATGAAATGCTGGAGCTTGCCAGCCTCGGCGCGGGGGTGATGCACTCCCGTTCCATCGAGTTCGCCAAGAAATTCCGGGTGCCGCTGCGGGTTCGTCCCTCTTTCAACGATGGTGCCGGCACCTTGATCTCCGATCGCAGTGAAGCGCGGATCGTGACCGGTCTGGCCATGGCCCGGAACGAAGCCCGGGTGACGCTGGGTGAGCTACCGGACGTGCCGGGAGTCATGAAAACCATTTTCGCCAATATGGGAGCTCGCAAAATCCCTGTCGATATGGTGGTCCAGAATGTGGCCACAAATGGACTGGCCGAAGTGACCTTCACCGTTCCCGAAGGAGATCTCGCCGAAACGCTCACTGCTGCAGAAGCAGCCGTCAAAGAGCTCGGTGCCGGCTTCGTCCGGAGTGGGACGCACGTCTCCAAGGTTTCCGTCGTCGGCAGCGGGATGCTGACCCATTCCGGTGTGGCGGCACAAATGTTCCAGTCACTTTCCGATCAGGAAATCAATCTGGAAATGATCACGACCAGTGAAATCAAAATCTCCGTGCTGGTCGACCGGAGCCGTTGTGACGCGGCGCTGCAGGCGGTGCATCGCGGGTTCCATATGGACGCTGCGGATGCCGCGGTCCCTTCGATCGGATGCACGAACGAATCACGCTCGGCAAAACAGAAGCTCGACGGTGGGGATGTGCTGCAGGCGGTCGTCAAACGGCTCGCGAGCATGGAGGACATTGTCGTCAGCGACGTCCTGCTCGACGAAAGCCAGGCGTTAGTGACCGTCCGCAACATTCCCGATGTCCCCGGCTCCTGCACGAAGCTCTTTACCGCGGTGGCGAATGGCAATGTGATGGTCGACATGATCGTCCAGAATGTCAGCCATAGCCGCCAGGCAGAGGTCTCGTTCACGATTCCATCCAGCGAAATCGCCGCCTGCCAGAGCGTTCTGGATCGCTTCCTGTCAAACTGGCCGGAAGCGAGCTACATCGTGAAGCCAAGCATCGCCAAGCTGAGTGTCACCGGAATCGGCCTGCGGACGCATACCGGAGTGGGAGAAAAAATGTTCACCGCTCTGGCAGACGCCGGGATCAACATTCAGCTCATCAATACCAGCGAAATCTGCATGAGCGCCGTCGTCGCGCCGGAGCAGGGACCCGCCGGATTTCAGGCTTTGAAGGCGGCTTTCAACGTTTCGTGAGGGAAGTTGCTTTTCAACGCGGCAACCAGTTGACCGCCCGCACGGAATGCGGTTCAATGCAATCAGAAATGTTCATATCAGCGTACACCGTCGTGTCATCACGATGGTCGCCCCCCTAGGGAGTCAGAGATGTCGGTGCTGCAAGCCTCGAAAGAAAAGGTCAAGCTTCCAGAAGTTCGCCGGACGCAGTTGCTGATCGATGGCCAATGGCGGGATTCCGTCAGCGGTGAAACATTCGCCACCTATCACCCGGCAACCGAAGAAAAGATTGCCGACGTCGCCAAAGGGAATGCTGCGGATGTGGATCTGGCGGTCAAGGCGGCCCGCAAGGCATTCGAAACCGGACCATGGCGGACCATGGACGCCCGTGACCGCGGAGCCCTGATCGGCAAGCTGGCTGATCTCATCGAAAAGAACATTGTTGAACTGGCTGCGCTCGAAACGCTCGACAACGGAAAGCCGATTGGCGATTCGCTGAACGGTGACATTCCCGGCGTGATCGACTGCCTCCGGTACTATGCCGGTTGGGCGGACAAGATCTGTGGCGAGACGTTGCCGGTGCGCGGCAACTATTTCAGCTACACCCGTCGTGAAGCGGTCGGTGTCTGCGGACAGATTATTCCCTGGAACTTCCCGGCGTTGATGGTGGCCTGGAAATGGGGACCGGCTTTGGCTGCCGGATGTACCATCGTCATGAAACCGGCCGAGCAGACGCCGCTGACCTGTCTGCGGCTGGCAGAACTGGCACTCGAAGCCGGAATTCCGGCCGGGGTGATCAACATTGTCACCGGCTTCGGCGATGCAGGGGCCGCGATCGTCAAGCATCCGGACGTCGATAAAATTGCCTTCACCGGGTCGACGGAGACCGCACAGATCATTATGCGGGATGCGTCACAAACCCTGAAGCGGATCACCTTCGAACTGGGAGGCAAGAGCCCGAACATCGTGTTCGCCGATGCCGATCAGGAAGCCGCAGTGGTCGGCGCCGAGTTTGGTCTGTTCTTCAATCAGGGCCAATGCTGCTGTGCCGGCAGCCGCCTCTTCGTCGAAGAGAAGGTGCACAAGGACTTCGTCGAACGGCTCGTGGCTCGCGCCCAGAGCCGCAAGCTGGGAGATCCGTTCGACCCGGCGACCACACAGGGCCCGCAGGTCGACCGCGATCAGTTCAACAAGATCATGGACTACATCGACCGGGGCAATCAGGCCGGTGCGAAGTGTGTCACCGGCGGCAAGCGTCACGGCGACAAAGGGTTCTTCATCGAGCCCACGATCTTCGATAACGTCACCGATGACATGGCTATCGCCACGGACGAAATCTTTGGCCCGGTACTCAGCGTGCTCCCCTTCCGGAGTATCGATGAAGTTGTCGAACGGGCCAACAAGACCAACTACGGCCTGGCTGCTGCGGTCTGGACCCGTGATGTCGCCAAGGCCCACAAGATTGCCTCCTCGGTGCGGGCCGGGACCGTTTGGGTGAACTGCTACGATGTCTTTGATGCAGCCGCTCCGTTCGGTGGATTCAAGATGTCCGGCATGGGACGCGAACTCGGCGCTGCGGCACTCAACAACTACACCGAACTGAAGACCGTCACCGTGAGTCTCGACGACTAAGGCGGACCAATCCCTGTTGGAGGCAGGTTGCACTTTCCAGTCCCCGTTCAGCCAGCATTTCGCCGGTCGAAATGTTTGCTTCCGCAGGGCGGGCCTTCCCAGCAAGTGTGGAACAACCGATTTTCGAGCCGCTCAGGTTTTTCGAAGCCTGAGCGGTTTCCATTTCGGGACAGTCCCACTCCGAATTCCCGGGTGGAGAGCAGGTTGCTCTGCCCGGTGCCCGCGCACCCAACATTTCGCGTGGTGGCACAGCCAATTGTCGCCTGCAGACAGTTAAAGGTCCCAGTTGCGTACGAGTCAGATGAACAGACCATCGCCGATTGAGCTGATCGAGACCCCCACTGGGGTGCTGCTGCCGGTTCAGGGACAGCCCGGCTCCCGCAGGAATCAGATTCAAGGCATTCATGACGGCCGGCTGAAGGTGGCGGTCACGCAGGTGGCGGAGAAGGGGAAAGCGAATCAGGAGATCCTGAAGGTGCTGGCGAAAGCATTGGACATTGCGAAGTCTCAGCTGTCGGTCACCTCTGGACAGATGGGCTCCCGAAAAATGATCCTGATTACCGGTCTGTCTCGCGCTGATGTTCAGCGAAGACTCGACCAGCTCGACGCCTCGTGACCTTCTGCTTGGGTGCCGTGTTGATGGCACGTTCAAACACACCTTGTTGTGCAACTCGGAGGGCGATGAAGGTCCTGCAGCGGGCGATCAAATCACGTCCGGCCGAACGGCCAACAAGAACGGTAGGGGCGGGCAAAATGTGTTGCCGGACGACATCGCGGTTCAGACGGGCCCGCCGATGCAGTGGAGAACGACGGTCTAAGCAGACGCCTCTAAATGAAATCCCGCGTCTGCTGTCTTCGGTACCCCTGGAGGTGAAGTCGACCGTCCGTATAGACGTCGAGGATGCCGTAGCTGTTATTGTCTGCTCCGGTTCCTTCGATCACAGCCTGGAGCGTGCAGTAATGCACCCCATCGATCTCGTTGACATCATTCCGGTGGCTATGCCCCTGAAAGACCGCACGGACCTTTCCGGACTCGGAAAGGATGCGCCGCACCTCCGGAGCATTGTGGATTCCGTAGGGAGGCTTGACGTCGATTCGCTGATGGACGAACACCACAGTGGAAAGCGAGGTTGAGGCCAGGTCTGTTCGCAGCCATTCCAGCTCTTCCGCTGGAATCAGGGAGTCATTCCAACGGAAATTCTCACGGTGATACGGCTCCCCGTCGCTGCGAAAACAGGCATCCAATACGATAAAATGCACATTCCCACGGTCAAATGAATAATAGGATGCCGCCTGCTGGACCTGATCCAGAAACTCCCGTTTCGAGAGCGATTCCACACAGTGGTTGCCGAGGACGTAATGACGCTCCGGATGGATTTCAGCGAGCTTGGAATCGATCGTCGTGAGTTGATGGCGGTCATGCTCAGGATTCATTAACGAATCGATCAGATCGCCCAGTTCCACGATGAAGTCGACGTTCTGGCTGCGAAAGCACTCACCCGCCTCCTCGATCTTCGCGACACTCTCTCGGTAGTACCGGTTGTTGCGGCGGTCTTTGTCCGCGTAATGCACATCCGTCAGCAGGCCAATGCGCACCGCAGGCTTGCCAGCACCGTCCTCGGCAATCAGAAGATCTCGCGGCCCCACGAACGGAGCGAGAAGCAACAACCCGCCCGTTTGCACGAACGTGCGTCGCTTCAAGCATCCTTTCGACGGAAGCCCCATCTGTGATTGGTGTCTCATCAGGACGAGAAACTCATTTCGACTTCTGGTGAAGGGGGACGTTGAAATCCATCGTGCCTCCCTGCTTGGGGATCAAGGCCTCCGTCTGATATTGGGGAAAGAGCGGCCGCTCGCCATGTTCGAACTCTTTCTGATTGGCAAATCCCAGAATCTGCACAATCACATCGCCGGAGACCGCTCCCTGGCCGGGGGGCGTCTGATACTTTCCGTCCACAATTCGGCAGCTGCTCCCCGGGCCCTGGTTCCCTTTACTCTGATCCGGAAGAAAACGAATGATCCCCACCGGGACAGGCTTCTGATCATAGATGACAGTCCCGGTGAGATCAAAACGTTGAAACGCCCCTCCCGAATCGGGATTGCACCCCTGAAGCGCGAGCGCACTCAACAACATCAGCAGGATGTTGGGGCACCTCCACAGATGGTCATTGGCCCGCATTAGAATCCACCTCCGCCGATCGGCAGGGCATCGTCACGGTTCGCCAGATTCTGATACGTTGCCAGATCGATGTTCTGACTCATGAACCGCACCGACCCATCGCAGTAGAGCATGTGACACCCGCCGGTGTGATGACTGCTGAAGCCACGGGAGTTGTAAGTGGCCGGCGTGGGAACGCCCAGATTGATGTTAATCTGATCCAGAGCCACGGCGTTCACCAGCGGGAGCGCACTGGCTGTCATCTTGGGACTGGAAGCCCACCCGCGGTTGGGTATCGACATGGCATCGGGAAAATAGGCGGATTCCCCAACAATGTAGACATTGCTCGAACCGTCATTCAGATCCCGGAATTTGATGCTGGAATTGGCATAGAGCACTCCCGCCCGGCTGAAGACCCGCAGCCCGGATCCGTTGGAGCAATCCGGCTCCCCCCCGCCCATGACACCGATATAGCTCAGGTGAACCGGGACCAGGATCGAGACATCACTGGGGCAAAGATAGATGGGCATCGGAACTTGTGCCGCGGCGTTCGGCATAGGAGTCTCGTTCCCATCTGCGGAAAAGGGGAGATCGAGATCGAAGTTGTTGTAGACGCCGGTCTGCTCCAGATAAGGCAGAATCAGCACTGTCCAGGGAGCCTGATGCTTATTGCTGTTTCCTGTGCACCAGTTTGGCGAACCGGGATCGTAATTGGTGCGTCGTCCGATCCAGCCGGGCGGGAACTGGCCATAGGCATCGTGATAGTTGTGAAAGGCGAGCCCCAGTTGCTTCATGTTGTTTTTGCAGGCGGACCGGCGAGCAGCCTCTCGCGCCTGTTGAACTGCCGGCAACAGCAATGCGATCAGAACCGCAATGATCGCAATGACGACAAGCAATTCAATCAGCGTAAACGCGCGACATATTTTTCGAGAAAAGAGTGGCATGGTGGACCCTTCTGGATGCGAACACGACATCACTGGAAACCGGCATGAAGTGAGAAATCAGAGAGAGAGTGACACACACACAGAACAAACAATGACGAATCGATTTCGCCCTGCAGGCGCAGAGACGGGGATTGTTATTCGGCCGACAAAGACATGACATTCTCCGGAGCGGGCTGCCCCTTTTTCGCACACTGCAGGACTTCGTCCGCCGTCAGCGCCCGTTTCCAGATCGTGAATTCGTCAATGCGGCCACATAAGCTGCGTTCAGTGCTTTCCGGATGTCCGTGAGGATTAATCCACCCTCCCACGGAGCACCTGCCAGGACGGAGATGCGTCACACTGGTTGCAATCGGGGTGTGATGCGCGAAGGTGCCGTCGAGATAGACATCAGCGCGGTGCTCGTCGAGGTTAATGACCGCACACAGATGGCACCATCGGCCCCTGGGGACCTGCAGCCGCGTGGTCGTCCCCGGTGGAAACTTGTAGTTCTCGTTGCCGTAAAACCCAATATGCGGATGCGCCTGACGGGTGAATTGAAAGTGGATTCCTTCTGAAGTCCAGTCTACTGTGTTGAAAATGGCGTTCAGCGAGTGATCGATTCGATCAACCCAGAGCCAGGTGGCAATGGTCAGCTGACGGTACTCGCCTGGAATCTCGAGGGTCACGCGGTCGCCGCGTCGATCGAACAGCAAAGCCTGTTTTCCGGGCCACCGGCCGGTCACCCAGCGTGCCCCTTGAATCTCGCCATCGAGATGCCCCGTGGCGTCCTTCAGGACCGTTTCGTCAGCCCCTGTCTCAAAGGGGAAGTAACAGAGCAGATCCGGATCGCGGGCAAGGGCCTCTCGTGTGGCCTTCCACATTCCGAATCGGATCGCTTCAGGAGTCGGAAATTGATCCGGATCGACAGGCTCCGCTGAGCCCACAATGCGCCCCTGACTGACGCGAGCAGACTCTCCGTATTTGAGGGATGCAAGCAACTCACCCTGAGGTGACTTGACATCCACTTCACCGTCAAAGATATGCACTTCGTTGACGTCCCGATCTGGCTGGACCGTGATACCGAACTCGGTTCCGAGGTCTTCGTACAGCACATCAGGGGTTCCGACGGTGAAGCCGTGGGCACTCGGCGGCACGACCGCACGGATCGTCCCCCGGGTGAGCTGTATGTTGAGTCCGTCTTCAATCGAGAATTGCGCCGGTGCGGGAATGACGACGTCCGCTCCACTGGAAAATCGCAGATGCACGATCCCTTCAGAGAGTTCGTAGTCTCCCGCCGGGAAGACGACTGGTTCTGAATTCGGCCGGCTGGCAAACCGGGCGCGGTCTTCGTTGACCAGGAGGGCGATGGCGGTTGGCGGAAACGCTGTGAGTGCCAGTTCCTCAGGAAGCGGTACTGCGGGCGGGACGGTCTTTGCCAAGGGCGATGAGTTCTTCGCGGCAATCCAACCCATCCATCCAACAGCGACCAGGACCCCCAGAGCCATCGCGATCGTGGCAATCCGACGTCGACTCTTCAGCAGGTGAATCTCTGACAAATTGATCTCGCAGGCGCCCATCGAATTTCGATCGGGGACCCGCCCCAGCTTCTGCAGAACACGTTCCTGCACGCGGGCAACGAATTGACCTGCATCCTGATGCAAGAGGTTCGAAGTGGCTGCAACGAATTGCGACTCATCATCCTGCTTGAGCAACCAGCCCAGCAGTCGATGTTCTCCGTACAGATCGAGGGCTCTGTTGCGGAGATCTTCCGACGCCAGCAGCAGGGAATCGAGCGCGGCCACCCCGTCGGCGTCCAGCTCCCCTTCCAGATAGTCGGTCCAGAGCCGATCAAATTGCTCGTTTTGCTCGTTCACCGCCACTCCTCTGCCCTTCCAGATACGGGATCACCCCAGGATTGCCCCGTCCCCTCAGCTGTTCAGAGACAGTCTCCGCAAGACACACTCTCGAAGCTTGGCCCGAACGATGGAGAGCGACTTTTTCGTCGCTGCCAGCGAACGATTTGCCCGAGCCGCAATTTCGATCAGGGAGAGCTCGTCCCGGTACCGCCATTCGAGAAGTTCCCGAACCGGCTGCGCCAGATTTGCCAGACACTCTCTCAGGTAATCGAGCCGCAGCGGCTCCTCGTCCTGAATTCGATTCTCCAGCCCCAGAAGCATGACGTTGGAAAGGCACTTGCTGCGGTAGTCCAGCCGCCGCTTGATGCGGGTACATTCCCCGAGCAGGCGATATCTGCAGATGGCGAAGATCCAGGCGCGAAAATCCGTCCCCGGAGTGAATTCTCCGATCCGATGGAAAGCATCCAGGAAGACTTCCTGCGCCAAGCTGTCCGCATCGGCTTCCGGCGGACAACGCGCAATCAACCAGCCGCGAAGTTCACGCTGATAGGCCCTGACAACTTCCGTAAAGGCATTGACGTCGCCAGCTTGTGTCCGACGAATCAGCTCATCAAGGTGAGGTGGCATTCAACGGTCTTCCAGGGTGACTCGCAATCACTGGCTCCGATCCCGGCGAAACAGGGTGACGGTTCTGCACGATTCCATCACAAGACGCTGATCTGTCACCAGTACGCCCAACATCGTGGAGTCGCTCTAGGAAATATCAGTTCCACCCCAGAGGGAGACCACAAAAACAGAGCAAGGCAGAAAAATTTCCAAATCTATTGATTCTTTGATGCAATGGGGCAAGATCACGCCGCACGCATGGATGTGTGTCGGGGGAAGTGGTGCAGGGGGGCCCGTTGCTGCATGCGCAGCAGCAGCGAGGAGACGACGGCCAGGGAGGCCAGCTTCAGTGCAGGCAGCAAGAGCGCGGAAGCACGGCAGGTCCAAAGCGATCTGGACAGAAATGAGGCAGAGAGTGCGCCCGGTGCGAAACAGCACAACGCACCGGGCAGCCACATCCCGCAGACTCGCGACCCGGCATCGGGAATTTACCCGCCGCAGTGACTCGGTCGTCACCGGTCGCCAGGAAGCATCAACGTGAAAAAATTGTCGTTCCGCGTCACAGGAATCCGAAGCGATTCCTCTAAGACAAGTGATCGTTCACTTGTCCAGCTTGAAGTCGAAGACGTTTTTGTCCGTGGCCGCAACTTCGGCCGTGAGCGTTGTCTCGCTGTTGTATTTGGCGGGGATGTACATTTCGCCTAAGGGAACAGGGACATCGTTCGACCGGTCAAATTTTCCGGAAGGGCGCGCCGCCGTAATCACCACGGACATGGGCCCGGGTTCCGCCGTCAGGGAATATTTCCCTTCCTCAATTCGACCACTGAAAGCACGTTCTTCGCCCGTCGTCTGACGAAACGTAATGCGTCCGTCACTGACCGGAGACCCGTCAAACGTGACTTCACCAACAACGGGATATTCGGGACGAACGTCTGTCTTTCCACAACCGACAAGCGAAAGAAGCCCCAGTAAGACCGGGGTGCACAAGAGTCTGTGCTGACGAGTAACGCAATGCATGACTTCTCCGCGAAGATAAACAGTGCCTAACGAAATCATCAAAGGGCTGGAGAACAAAACCGGGAGCGCTCCCGGAAGACGGGAGGGGGAGCGTGCCGACAGAGTTTGACACGCGACGACCAGTACTGCACCCGGGCTTCGGCCTGCCCCGTCTCAAGCAACTCGAGGCCCGATCGTCCGGGAGAACGGTCTTCCAGACACGTCATAAAACAAAGCTGCCGGAGCGAATCCCGCCCCGGCAGCCTCAAGTTCGCTATGGGCTAGAATTCGCCGACGATGAGGCCATCAGCTCTCAGCCCCAGCCGCATCCAGTTCTGGCGATTGATGTTGTCAGAAATGAAACGCACAGAGCCATCAGCGAGAGTGGCCTGCACCCCGCCGGTGTGGTAGCTGCGGGCGTAATTCCAGTTACCGGTCAGGCCGTCCGTCGAGGTTCCTTCGCAGGCGGCACCGTTCGGAGCGGAACGCTCATTCCGGGATTTGCAGGAATACACCCGGTCCGGAACACTGGTGTTGGGAGGTTCTGCAGTCGAGAACCCATAGGCACCGTAGGGGGACCCGCCCCAATATCCTCCCAGTTCGCCACAGGCGCTGGACGTACCATTCGTGCGGACGATTCCCTCTGACACCAACAGAGTGTTCGAGGTCCCGTCCGTGCAGTCACGGATCGAGTACACCTTCTCGCGGCCGAACAGTCCCCCTGCGTCGGCCGTGGTAATGTTGCCATTGGAAACGGTGATGTTGCCGGTTGAGTCGTTGACGGTGTATCGCTGGCCGACACCGGTATTCACACCGAAGTTCCCCTGGAAACCGCGAATACTGGAGCAGCGTGCTCCGATTCCGGGGGAGTTGGGATCACTCGGGCAAGTCAATGAGCTGATCGGCACAAGGAGCTCGGGCTGATCAAGGCGATGCAGGCTGTAGTTCTCGTAAGGATCGTTAAAGGCCTGGTACCGATTGTAAAGTGGAGCCTGATCGATGTAGGGCAGGATCTGCTGAAACCAGCAATCACGTACCTTGCTGACGCGTCCTTCACCCGTGATGAACAAGTAGCCGTAAGGGAACACCCGATGGGTATCGTGATAGTTGTGAAGTGCCAATCCAACTTGTTTGTTTTATTGGCGACATCGTCGAGATTCCCCATCGCGTCATCGTGATAGTTGTGAAGTGCCAATCCAACTTGTTTGAGGTGGTTCTTGCATTGGGTCCGTCTGGCGGATTCGCGTGCCTGCTGGACTGCGGGTAACAGCAACGCAATCAGCACAGCAATGATCGCAATCACGACCAGCAACTCAATGAGTGTGAAAGCCGATCGTCGGGGTAGAGGGGTCGGTCGAAGCATGAGGTTCCCTTGCCGAACAGTGAAAGACTGATAAACGCTTCAACAATCAAAAGATCGTAAGCGCATAGTTTAAGAACAATAGACATTCAGGGAAACAATTTTTGATTCGACAGAATCAAAAATCCCCAAAATCCCCGTGAATTGCCTCGGTTGTGGGGCAGACGCTCTTTGGGAAAGCCGCCTTCTGCTGAAATGTTAGAGAGGCATGAGAGGTGAGCCGTGCTGTGGAAAAGCTCGGGGTGAGAGAACGAACTCCTCGAAGGCGAGCCCGACTCACGTCAGCAAAAGGATTTTCCTGCAGAGTGCATTGCCCGCGTTCCTGGTTGCTCGGGGGGGATCTCCGAAGGTTCGCCTCACGAGCGGCGACTCTCTTCGGAGTTGGCGTGCAGAAGGAGTCAAGCACAAATCGAATCTCTGAATTGCCGCATTTCCCGCTGCACATGGATTCGGTCATCCCAGAGATCAAAACGGCGGCTGGCACTCAAGGCCCTGCTTCAGGGCATCGGACGTCCCCTGAGTGGTCTCATTTTGAGCCCCCCAAGCAGCGGACGGTGAGAATTTCCTCCACCTGGTCGGAGCGTTGCCAGGTTCGAGCACCCGCGACTGACCACAGCCTCCTGACCTTCCTCAACTCACCCAGACGACCTCTTAATGACCTCACTCAGACAACCGACTGTCGTGGTGGTGCATTCGCAAGAACAGATTGTAACCATCGGGCAGATATAGCGTTGCGTCATGTTGAAGCTTCAGTGCCGCGAAGTGAATGCAGTATCCCCCACACGCAAAGTCGAATTCCAGAACGATGCCCAAGTCTGCAGACTGCCACTTTCGCAGCAAAAACATTGGATTCATCGGAACGACCGTCCGTATTAATAGAACTGCCCCAACAGAAAAATTCCAACGCTTCAGCATTGACACCATTCTTTGGGACCAGATATATACACGACCACGATGGTAGTTGCATCTTTTTTGAGCGGCTGGACTCACGTCGGCCTTAGAAAGAGATTCATTCTTAACTTTGTTTGGACGTAAAAATGAAACGACAGAGACGGGGCTTCACCCTCATTGAGCTGCTTGTGGTTATCGCGGTGATCGCAGTGCTGATTGCCTTGCTCTTGCCAGCCGTGCAACAGGCCCGTGAAGCGGCTCGCCGGTCGCAGTGCAAGAACAATCTGAAACAGTTCGGGCTGGCGTTTCACAACTACCACGACACGCACGGCGTGTTTCCCACCGCAGGAAGTTTCGTCCAGGGGAGCGCGATGGATGACGGTTCGAAGTATTTGAGAGACAACCACACCGGCAACTGGTTTACCATGCTGCTGCCGTATATTGACCAAGCTGGCCTCTACAACAGTCTCAACCTCAATTTCGTGGCTGTCGAACCGACGAGTGGAAACCGGGCACTGATCATTGGGAAGTATTTTCCCGTGGCGACCTGTCCTTCCAACCCGCTAGAGCGACTTGGCAGGCGTGTTCAGGGACAGCAATTTGCCGGGACCGGTGGCGATGCTCAGGAAGCCTACTATCGGCCTGTTGCCGGAACGATGGACAACGGTGCAGGCGTGCCGCGAGACTGTCCCACAACTGGACGAAGTTTCTGCAGAAATCCTGATGGGCCGGTCAGGGGTGGCTTCATCAACTCTCACCTCGATAACGCCAGCGTGCGTGGTATGTTCGGGCGTGGAGTGACCGCGCTGCGCATCCGCGACGTGACGGACGGAACATCGAATACCATGCTCCTGGGCGAATCAAAGCCACACTACTGCCAGACGGGCTCCGTCTGGGACGAGTCCGGCGGCGTCTCCTACTTCCACGTCCGGATGAATTCACTGCACTTGCGAGAGCTGGAACTCGTTCCCACTGCCGATGGTGCCGTAGGCTGCAGCCATGCGAGCTACCACGTTGGGGGTGCCCAGTTCCTCATGGTGGATGGTTCCGTTCATTTCCTCAGCGAGAACATCGACTATCCGACCTACTGTTACCTGGGTGACCGCTACGACGCCAATCCCATCGGAACATTCTGAGACTGCGTCCTGAGTCGAAATTGCGATGCAAGCCACGGACCTTCACAGCGAAGCGTTCGTGGCTTTTTTTGTTGTTGAGCCGAGTAAAACCTGTGTCACTTGAATGTTCTCGTGCGGCGGGTAAGTCCGGATCGATCAGAGATCGGAATGCACTCGGCCAAGGAAGCCGCCCGCCGGTCCTGGTCTTAAGCTCTGAACAGCGGGGCCTTGGCGGCCGCTCTCGCTTCTTTACTCGCCCGGCAACCCCATTGAGCGGGGATAGTCCAGTCGGGTGCGGAGCTGCGACATCCCGAATGTCGCGATGAGGGGCACTGGAAAGTGACGTTTCCTCTCGAATACCATTCAGCCAACCCTGCCGCCTCTGGAGTCCGCGTCCACGAAGGTCGCGGTCCGGCAGGATGAGACAACTCGTTGTGTTTACCATCGATTTGGGAAGGAGCAGGATGTGTTGAGATTTTCAGTGCGTGCCTGGGGACTGGTGGCTTTGGCGGGATTGCTGATGGTGACCGGCCGCAGTGATGCAGCCGAGAAGCAGTCTCCACCGAACATTGTGGTCTTCCTGGTGGACGACATGGGGATCATGGATACCTCCCTGCCGTTCCTGACCGATGAATCGGGGAAGCCGAAACGCTACCCGTTGAATGACTACTACCGCACACCCAATATGGAACGGCTGGCGGCACAGGGAATCCGCTTCAACCAGTTTTCCGCGATGAGCGTCTGCTCACCCTCGCGTGTCTCCATCATGACAGGGCAGACTTCGGCCCGGCACCACACGACGAACTGGATTCACTCCGGTGTCAATAACGTGACGAAGAATGGACCTCCGGACTGGAACTGGGAAGGACTGTCGCGCGAGGACCTGACTTTAGCCAAGCTGCTGCAGTCGAATGGTTTTCGCACCATTCATGTCGGCAAGGCCCACTTCGGGCCGGGCGAAGCGGGTGAACCTCAACAGATCGGGTTCGATGTCAATATTGCCGGTGGCGGCATGGGGCGCCCCGCCAGTTACCTGTCGGAGCAGCATTACGGCAACAAGCGGAAGGGGAAGAACAATAAACTCGATCCGAATGCCGTGCCCGGCATGGAGAAGTATTACGATTCCGGTCTGTTTCTGACGGAAGCCCTCACCCTGGAAGCGAACGCCCAGGTGGCCGATGCCGCACAGGCTCACAAGCCCTTTTTCCTGTACTTCTCTCACTACGCTGTCCATGGTCCGTTCAACGCCGACCCTCGCTTCATCGATCATTATCCCAAGCATCCGGAACTTCCCAACGCGGGGAACTTCGCAGCGCTGATTGAAGGAATGGACAAGTCACTGGGGGATCTGCTCGATCAGCTCGACAAGTCAGGGATCGCTGACAATACGCTGGTCTTCTTTCTCGGAGACAATGGCAGCGATGCCCCTCGCAACGATGAGCATGGTTACTCCAGTTCCGCACCGTTTCGGGGAAAGAAGGGGACCCACTACGAAGGGGGAATGAGGGTGCCGTTCATCGCCGCCTGGGCGAAGCGGAATCCTGCGAATCCGAACCAGCAGAAGCTCTCGATTCCGGCCGGGGCCATTCAAACCCAGATGGCCTCCGTGTGCGACCTCTTTCCGACAATCGCGGCAATCGCCGGAATCAAACCGGTCGAGAGTCAGGTCGTGGATGGCCGCAACATGTCAACTTTGCTGGAAGGAAAGCAGGATCCTTCTCATCCGCAGACATTCCTGATGCACTTCCCGCACCATCACCGTTCAACGCACTTCACCTCCTACCGTGACGGCAAGTGGAAGGTCATCTACCACTACTTTCCGAGCGAACTTTCGGAAGGGGGACACTATCAGTTGTATGACCTCGAAGCCGATCCCTGGGAAGAGAAGAATCTTGCGGCCTCACATCCCGCAGAGCTGCGCCGAATGATGCAGGCTCTGATCGCTGCTCTGGAGGAGGCCGGCGCTCAATATCCGGTGGATGCGGATTCCGGGCAGGCCATCAAGCCGCAGCTTCCCTGACTCCACGGCGGCAATGCCCGTCGCAATTACCGGGAGACATCACGATCGGTCGAAGAGGAAGCGAAGCCCCGCTTCCTCTTTTTGATTATTGGTGGTTGCTGAATGGTTCACAGGTCCGCTTAAGTCTCATCCGGGTGCGGACAGTGGCCAGCTGATTTCGGTCCGTCTTGAAACGCAACGGCAGAGGTGACATCCTGTCTGGTTGTTCGCCGCTGCGGACTTGCACTGGACATCACTCCTCGGTGTCATGTTTCCGAACGCGGTCATGATTTTGGAGAGTGACCTTTGGCGAGTATTCGATCGTCAATTGAGCGAACCCCGCCACCCAAAGTTGTGCACTTGATCAAGAGACAATGCGACATGGGGATGAGTCACCGCGACCTGCTCCCCAGGTCGAGCGATCGTGAATTTGAGAAAGAAAGAAGCTGCGGTGCGGAACCTCCCTGCGAGTCAACGACAATCCCAGTCTCCTCAGGCCTCCGTCTCACGGAGCTGGATCTGGTCCTTGTCCGTTGCTGTGATCATGCTGAGTCTGTTCCTGACAGCGCGTCCCGCACGCGCCGAACAGGAGAATCAGTCTCCCCGGATCGCGGCGATTGACGATCTGATTACGGAGGGGCTGCAGTTGGGGAAGATGCCGGGGGCGGTCGTGCTGATCGGGAAAGGAGATGAAATTCTCCATTTTCAGGCCTACGGCAATCGTCAGGTGTTGCCTGTCAAGGAAGCGATGACGCAGGACACCGTCTTCGATCTGGCATCGCTGACAAAGCCGCTGGCCACTGCAACCGCGGTGATGGTTCTCCTCGACCGTCAGCAACTTGATCCCGAACAACTGGTCTGCAAGTTCCTCCCGGAATTTGGAAATCAGGGAAAAGAACAGATCGCGGTGCATCACCTGCTGACACACACGTCCGGTCTGTTGGCGGACAATGCCCTGCGGGACTATCAGTCTGGACCTGAGGAGGCGTGGAAGAATATCTGCCAGCTCCCCTTGACCGCTCCTGTCGGGGAAAAATTCATCTACTCCGATGTCGGATTTATTGTTCTCGGCCGGCTTGTGGAAGCGATTGCGGGGAAACCGCTGAATGAGTTTGTAGCCGAGGAGGTCTACCGGCCGCTGCAGATGACTGAAACGGGTTACCTTCCCCGGGAAGAATTTCTTCCGCGGATAGCCCCGACCTCGGCGAGCCCCACCACGTCGCTAAGGGGTGTTGTCCACGACCCGCGTGCGCGACTCCTCGGCGGGGTCGCCGGACATGCCGGCCTCTTTTCCACCGCAGCGGACCTGAGCCGCTACGCACGAATGGTCCTCAAACAGGGAGAACTCGAAGGCCAACGTGTTCTTCAGCCACAAACTGTTCAGGCCATGCTCATGTCCCGTCCGGTCCCCGGCCCCGGAGTCCGCACCTGGGGTTGGGATCGGCAGACGGGCTATTCCGGCAACCGTGGAGACGGCATGAGCGATCAGGCTCTGGGCCACGGGGGATTCACGGGAACCGGGCTCTGGATCGATCCCGAGTTGCAGCTGTACGTTATTTTCCTCAGCAACCGGGTGCACCCTGACGGAAAGGGAAACGTCAATTCGCTGATTGGAAAAGTCGGAACCGCGGCGGTTCAGTCCCTGCCAGATCGCCGAAGCCTGGAGGATTTGCGGGGGGACTGAATAGTCGCTCAGGCTTTCACACAATCAAAGAGGATGGCGGGAGGGTGCCGGAGGAAATCGGCCCAGTGGGAGCTGTCGTCAATTCCATCAGGCGGGGGAGACAGCTCCGGCAGCAACACCGAGCAACTTCGAAAGCCGGCAGCTCGAAAGGCCTTTTCATACGCTGAGATCGGCAGGTAATAGTTTTCAATTTCGAGCGTGGAATCACCCACCGGAATCCGCCACCAGATCGGCGCTCCCTCGTGAACCCGCTCCGCCAATGCGATCTCGAATCCGTACGGCTGGTAATTGACTCGTGGCTCGAAGTGATACAAATCGGGATTCGTCGTAAATGTCACGAACCGGCCTCCGGGACGCAGCCAGCTGGCGACTCCCCGGCACATCTGGTTCAGCTCGGCACGATCGCGCGCGTAAACCAGCAGCCACGCAGAGACCGCGAGATCAAAATCCTGTGAGGAGACAACATCGCGGGCATCACCCACTCGGTATTCGATCCCCAGCTGCTGCCGGTCTTCCTGTGACTGCGCCAGCTGGATCATGCGCTTCGAGATATCGACCCCCAGAACCTCCCGAGCTCCCCCCTGCCGCAACTGACGGGTGATGTGTCCCTCGCCGCAGGCAATATCGACGACTTTCAATCCCTGCAGAGCGCCGATGCGGTTCATCAGAGAATAGCCTTCAATCCGCGATCGCCACGGCTGCTCCTTCGCCTGCTTGTACTGCTCGGCCGTTCGTCCCTGATTGTAGTCGGTGGTCATCGCGGCTCCGAAGTTGGTTATGGGATCTGGATTCTGAAGGGGAACATCGGCCGCCCGGACTGCTGGCCTGCCCGTGCACTCGATGAAATTTTTGTGGTCGCGAACAACGTGTTGAGCACCTGCTCCTCATTCCCGCCAGGCCGATTCGCGCTGGCGACGTGATGCTATCATCACCGGGGTAGACCTCTCCGGGGAATGTATTCAAAATGCTGCCACATGGAAAATGGCAGTCCGCGGCAGCCCTGCTTCGGATTGCGGAGTTCGCCAGTCGGGTCCGGAGGAATTGATGAATCACTCAGCCTGTCCAAGCTGCGGGAGCCGCGTGGCTCGACTCGTCGGATGGCGGCGCAGAATCCTGGTCGCTCTGGTGGTCAGCTGGCTTTTTGGGGGGAGCCTGCCCGTTGCGTCGCCGGCTGAGAAGCCGAATGTGCTTTACATTCTCTGCGATGATCTGGGCTACGGCGACGTGCAGGCGTTCAATCCGGAAGGCAAAATCCCGACGCCGAACATGAACCGGCTGGCGGCAGAAGGAATGAAGTTTACCGATGCGCATTCCGGGTCAGCGGTCTGCTCGCCGACACGCTACGGAATCATGACCGGCCGGTACAGCTGGAGGTCGAAGCTGCAATCCGGAGTGCTCGGTGGGCTGAGTCCGAGACTCATCGAGCCGGGTCGCCTGACCGTCGCCGACCTGCTCAAGTCGGCCGGGTACCACACGACATGCATCGGCAAATGGCATCTGGGAATGGACTGGACGGTTCTCCCTGGCAAGGAGATTTCCGAGCTGAGTATTGAAACACCCGAACAGGTGTGGAATGTGGACTACTCGCAGCCAATCAGCAATGGCCCCTGCAGCGTCGGCTTTGATGAATACTTTGGGATCAGTGCATCGCTGGACATGGTTCCCTATGTGTTCATCCACAACGATCGGCCGATCGAAACGCCGACGGAGAGCAAGAGTTTTCCGATGGTCCTGGGCCGCCCGAAGAGACAGACCCGCAAAGGTCCGGCGACGCCCGATTTCGAAGCGGTGGAAGTGCTGCCGACCCTGACCCGGAAGACGATCGACACCATTCGAGCCCGCGCCTCCGATGCCCAGAACGGCAAACCGTTCTTCATTTATCTTCCGTTCGCCTCACCGCACACGCCCGTGGTGCCGGCTAAGGAATGGCGGGGAAAAACCGGACTCACCCCCTACGCCGATTTTGTGGCTGCGACCGATCACAGCCTGGGGCAGATTTTAAGTGCTCTCGACCAGTGCGGACTGGCAGACAACACACTGGTTGTCTTGACCAGTGACAACGGATTCGCTCCCGCGGCACAAATGGATGAGTTGATTGCGAAAGGCCACCATCCCAGCTATCACTTCCGCGGGCACAAGGCAGATATTTACGAAGGGGGCCACCGAATCCCGTTCATCGTACGCTGGCCGGGGAAAGTCCGGGCCGGCAGTCAGTGCGACCAGATCGTCTGTCTGACCGATCTGATGGCCACTCTGGCCGAGATTCTGGAGATTGAGCTCCCTGCGGAAGCGGGGGTGGACAGCTACAGCCTGCTCCCATACCTCAGGGAAATGCCTTCCGATCGGCTTCGTCCGGCGATCGTTCATCATTCTGTTCGCGGCGCCTTTGCGATCCGCGAAGGAAACTGGAAGCTGGCCCTCTGTCCCGGTTCCGGCGGGTGGAGTGCTCCCCGGCCCGAACAGAACGATCAGGACCTCCCCCCCGTGCAGCTGTTTGATCTGAGCACCGACATCGGGGAAACGATCAATCTGCAGGAGGCCCATCCGGAGATTGTCGCGCGGTTGACTCAATTGCTGGAGAAATATGTCGCCGACGGTCGCAGCACTCCCGGTCTCCCCCAGGAGAACGCGGTTCCAGTCCGGATCAGAAAGTAAGAATCACCATCGAGTTCCCTGTGGCAGTTTCTGATGCCACCGGTTACGGTGTCGCCCTGACTCCAGCAGAAACAGTGATGGTTTGACCAACCTGTGGCGATCTCCGAGAGCTTTGTACTGACCACGCACTTCCTTTTCACTCTGATTCATCCGGCTCCAGTCCATGACGTTTAGCATGACGCCCGAGGATTCGTCAGAAAGTCTTGACGGCAAAGACCTGTTTTCTCCCCCCTGGTATTTCCGCAATGGGCATGTCCAGACGATTGCCAGCCGGTATCTGTATTCGCCGTTTATAAAGCGTCGCCTGCGGGCATCAACGGTCTCAACCACAGGCGAGGTTCTGCTCGATGATGGGGACCGTCTGATCTATCAGGATGACACCCCCCGTGACTGGCAATCGGCTGATCGGGTGTCCCTACTGTTGCACGGCCTGGGGGGAACGCATGCCAGCCCCTATATGTCTCGCGTGGCCCGACTTCTGAACCGATATTCCGTGAGAACATTCCGGCTCGACTGGCGGGGCTGCGGCGCCGGCGGAGGACTCGCACGCTATCCCTATCACAGTGGACGCTCGGCCGATCTGGCTGCGGCGATTGCCGAAATTCACCGCCAGTGCCCCGGTTCCCCTCTGTCTGTCATCGGCTTTTCACTCGGGGGAAATGTCACGCTCAAGCTGCTGGGGGAACACCAGGACCAGGCCGAACAGGTGCCAAATGTCGATCGCGCGGTGGCGGTCTGCCCTCCCATCGATCTGAACTTCACCGTCACCTCCATGCAGAAGGGATTAGCCCGGCTTTACGACCGGTATTTCTGCCGCAGCTGCACCCGCGACGTCGACAGCCGCAAGCAGCAACGGCCCGATGCGATTATCCCCGAGAGCTGGTTCGTTCAACGGCCCCGAACCCTGTACGAGTTTGACGACACGTTCACCGCACCTGTCTGTGGCTTCCAGTCGGCTGCCGACTATTACGCCCGTTCCAGTGCGAAGCAGTTTCTGACTTCGATTCGAACACCCACTCTCATCATTGCCGCACAGGACGATCCGCTGATTCCGTTCGAGCAGTTTCGAACGGAATATTCATCCACCACGAAGCTGCTGGCTCCTCGTCACGGCGGCCATCTCGGCTTCTGTATGCCCGGTGGGATGGGGTGGCTCGACCGGCAAATCGCGAACTGGGTGACGAACTCCCTTTCGTCATAATTGGACGTTCTTCAAGCCGCCGCTGTGTCGTGCGTTCTGCCTGTCTGTGCCTGCGAAACTTGTTTTCCACGCGACACCAGGCACCGCTGCGCCCGCCCCGTGCGGGCAGATCAAATGCTGGATCGCGGTAGATAAAGGATTTTTCAGGTCCGCCTCAGGAGCGTTTCACCTTCCCAGTCGATGATGTCGGGAGTGTTCCGAAATCAGCCAGACTCAGGGGAGGAAACCGATGACCAGTTTCGCAATTGCGATGCAGTTCACCGCGATGACGACAGCTGCCATCCTCCTGGCAGCGTGTCTCATTTCCGCGATTAAACTTCGATTCGTCCGACAGCAACCGTCGCCGGAACTCGAAAAGCCGAGTTCTCCGATTCATCGATTTCAGCGAGCGACCTCCGCGTCTCACACCTGCTGTGCCGGCCTTCGTCCCCGAGTGCTGCCGCCACGGAGATAAGAACGACTCCAGGCTGGCGGCGTTCCCGCAGGTCACGGAGCGGGGCAAATACCGGTTCTGCGTGCTGGACCCGCCCATTCCTGCACCCCAATTTCCGTTCCACTTCTCTGCAGCAGACGCCGGAACGGGAGATTCTCTATGATCTCGCTGAGGCGGGAGCAGAGTGACCGTCCCAGTGCCGCATGGCGAGGACAGGTCACGCAGAAATCAGAATGCTCTCGATTGCAGTTCCGAGAGGTTCCGGTGCGGTTCTAAGGACATGACAACGCCGACGCAAGAGCGCATTCTTTTTGTCACGGGCCGCCTGGCGGAGGGGCTAGTGCGGCAAGTGGTCGCAGCCACCTCTGACACACTGGGCATCCATGCCGAAGTGCAGGTCGTCGGAATTTCCGTAAGCGCCCTGATGCACGTGCGCTGGCTGCGCAGCAAACTGACGATCGACCGCGCCTATGATCGCGTGCTCCTGCCCGGGTGGTGTCAGGGGGACCTCGGCGAGCTGGACCAGCAGTTTGGCATCCCGTTTGAGAGAGGCCCCAAAGACATCCTCGATCTACCGCAGTACTTTGGATTGCAGCGGCGGCAACCGGTTGACCTGACTACCTACGACATTCAGATTCTGGCAGAAATAAATCACACCCCCCAGCTCAGCAGTCGGGAAATTCTGGAAGTCGCACGCAGCTATGCCCGCGACGGTGCCGATCTCATTGATGTGGGCTGCATTCCGGGTCTGTCGTGGCCTCAGATCGGCGACACGGTGAGAATGCTTCGTGACGAAGGCCTGCGCGTCTCCGTAGACAGTTTTGACCGCAGGGAAGTTGAAGAGGCTGTTGCAGCCGGCGCGGAGATGGTTCTCAGCTGCAATCAGAGTAACGTGCACTGGGCAGCCGACCTCGATGCGGAGTTCGTCGTCATTCCCGATGATCCTGCCCTCCTTGATCCAATGTTTGTGACCGCTGCTCAACTCGCCGAGCAGCGGCGCTGCTGCTGGCTTGATCCCATACTCGAGCCGATCGGCTTTCGGTTTGCAGAATCTCTCGCCCGATATTTCGAAACCCGCCGCAAAGCGCCGACAGCAGCCATGATGATGGGCATCGGCAATCTGACCGAAATGACAGAAGTGGATAGTGCGGGCCTGAACTTTCTGCTGGCGGCCATCTGCCAGGAACTTGAAATTCACAGCGTATTGACGACGCAGGTGATCAACTGGGCCAGAACATCTGTCGCCGAGTTTGACCGGGCTCGTCGGATGGTGAAATACGCCATCGAGCAATGCAGCGTCCCCAAGCGGCTCAGCCAGGAACTGGTCATACTCCGTGACCCCAACGTTCCGATTGTCGGCCAGCAGTTCCTCAGCGATCTCGCACGACAATTGAAAGATCCCAATTACCGGATCTTCGTGGAGCGGGGCGAAATTCACGTCATGAACCGCGACGGCTACTGGCGCGGGACCGATGCGTTCGAACTGTTCGATGCCTTCCATCGTGACGGCAGTCTCGATATCGAGCATGCGTTCTACCTGGGCTACGAACTCTCAAAGGCGGTCACTGCACTGACTCTGGGGAAACACTATACGCAGGATCAAAGCCTGCGCTGGGGATTTCTCACGGTGCCAGAACAGAGTGCGCACGAGCGTCGACGACGGACTCAAGCCGTAGGAGAGGAGTCATGACCGCGCTGCCCCTCATCCAGGAACTTTCCTCGACGCTCACCGTCCCCGCCGCGCTGGTCGCGTTTCAGCATTGGCCGGGGCTGGTGCTCTTCGACAGTGCACGCCCGTCGGGAAGACTTGGCAGATATTCCTTCCTGAGTGCCGATCCCTCGGCGTCCATCACGATCGATGAGCCGGTCTTCGGTGACGATCCCTTTGCCGCAATCCGTCAGCTTCTCGAACCCACTCGACGCGAAAGCGTCCCCGACCTTCCTCCCTTTCAGGGGGGCGCGGCGGGCCTGCTCAGCTACGAGTGTGGTCAGTTCTTTGAGCGCCTGCCGGTCCCTCGCTGCGATGAATTCCGGATTCCCGCCGTTACGGTCGGAATTTACGACTGGGTGCTGGCCTGGGACCATCTCCAAGGACGCTGCTGGTTGATCGCCCAGGGGTTCCCGGAATCAACACCGACGCTGCAGCGGGCCCACGCGCGTGACCGGCTCCAGTCTGTCCAGAGAAGCCTGAGTGCCCCGTCTCCTTCAGTACTTGCCGAATCCACCGCATATCCTTTGGTGACTTTCCAGTCGCCGCAATTTTCTCTGGATGGCAATCCGACCGTTACCAGCAACTTCAGCCGCGCAGGGTATCTGGCAGCGGTCAGACAGGTGATTGAATACATCTACGCCGGAGATATCTTTCAGGCGAATCTCTCGCAGCGTCTGCTCGCTCGTGCGACGCTCAGCCCGCTTCAGCAATACCTGCAATTAAGGAGTGAAAATCCCGCTCCGTTCGGTGGGTACTTTGCGCGGGAAGACTGGGCCGTTCTCTCATCATCACCTGAACGTTTTCTGCAGTTGCGTGAGAATGAAGTCATCACCCGACCGATCAAAGGGACCCGTCGTCGTCGTCGCACGCCGGAAGCAGACCTGTTCACCCGCGATGAACTCCGTGAAAGTGAGAAGGACCGCGCTGAGAATGTGATGATTGTCGACCTGATGCGAAACGACCTTTCGCGGGTCTGTCGCGCGGGGAGTGTCCGCGTTCCCGAACTCTGCGTGATTGAGAGCTATGAAACGGTGACGCACCTGGTTTCAGAAGTGCGGGGGCAGCTGCAGCCCGAGGCAACGTTCTGGGACTTGTTGCGGGCCACCTTTCCCGGTGGGTCCATTACAGGGGCTCCGAAAATCCGGGCGATGGAAATTATCACTGAACTGGAGCAGGTCGCCCGGGGAGCGTACTGCGGGAGCCTGTTTTACCACGGATTCGACGGGACTGCCGACAGCAGCATTCTGATTCGAACCATGACGCAGCGTGGAGGCTGGCTCGCCTTTCCGGCGGGGGGAGGCATCGTCGCCCAGTCGCAACCGGCCGATGAATACCTTGAGACCCTGCACAAGGCACGTGGTCTGTTGCAGGCGATTCGATGACTCCCGTCGGTCGCGGTTCTTCCTCCCATCACCAAGGGGCCGTTCAGCTGATGAACCGGAACTGACACCACGGCGAAGCAGAAGAAGGCCTGATTCAGATGGGGGAGCGGATGATGAGCTTGAACTTCTCCAGATCCTGGAGCGTCGCCAGATCCGGGTCCTTCTGCATATGCCCAAAGTCGTCGAACCCTAGTTCCACGGCCAGCTGCAGTTTCTCAATCGCCCGTTCCTCCAGTTTCCGAATGTCCTGATCCCGTTCGGCCGACTGGGGAAGGTTCTTCAACGTCTCGATGGCCCGGCCATACACACAAGCGGTGTTGTACAGGTAGATAAAGTTCTTGGCGTACGCCTCGTGATGCTTATCGACAATCTCGACAGCTCTTTTCCACTCGCCAGACATCGCCCACACGATCGCAATCCCAGTGAGTGACTCAGGATCTTCCGGGTCCAGTTCAAGGGCCCGGCTGAAGTCCTGTCTGGCACTCTCAAGCTCTTGAAGATGCAGGTGGGCACTTCCTCGACGTGAATACGCGGTGAGGAGGTTGGCATCGATCTCCAGTGCCAGCGAATACGCGTTGACGCCCCGCAGCCATTGTTCGTCACGCGAATGATGATCACCGATCTGCACGTAGGTCCAGCCGGGGGACTGCTTCATCCAGATGTCGATTCCGAGACGAGCGACTCCTACTCGAAACTCGTCGTTTGCCTCCGCCGCCCGTTCACGCAACTTCCGTAACAGCTTCAACGTGCTGGTTGTTCCCATTTCGCCGAGTGTCCGGCAAAGTCGGTCGTATTCCTCGGCGTCTGCGCGTTCGCAGAGCGTCTCGATCAGTTTCAGTGACTGCGGATTCCGGCTGTGGCGAAGAATTTCGAGCGCTGACTGCCTGACGGCCGGCTCCTCGGATTTAACGGCCCGGGCGGCGAGATCCATCTGCATTTCAGGCGACAAAGACCCCGCCAGGGCGGTGATGGCTGCCTGTTCTTCGGGTTCAAATCTGTCGAACTGCGACAGAAGTTTCTGCAGATCAGCGTCGCTCCCGACATCGCCCAGGACATTGATCATCTGCGGACGGAGGGGATGCGGCTTCTTCAGCAACTCAAGCAGCAGCGGCGCTGCCCGTGGCTCGCGCAAGTCGTGAATCAGATACAGCACGGGAGGACTGACTTCGCCTTTTTGAAGTCGCTCCAGCGCATAATGCACCGCCGCCTGCTGCTCGGACTTCTGCGGCCGATCCACAAGAATTTCAAAGGCGGTCTCACGCACTTTTTCGTTGGGATCTTTCAGCGCGCGGACACAGACGTCGCGAAGTTGCGAGTGGCCCACCACGTTTAATGCCGAGAGAGCGATGCACCGCACGTCCGCATTCGGATCGGTGACCCGCTGGATCAGATAATCGTCCCACGCCGGGTGATAGTACCGCACCATCTGGCTGATGATCCGATCCGCCGGAAGGCCAATCCGCTGCGAGCGAAGAACTCCGAGCACTGCTTCACGCGAGTCAGGAGACCCCGAACTCAGCAGGGACCGCAGGGCGGTTTCCTGCACCGAAGTGGCGGGGTCTTCGAGCAGTTTCTGCAGTCGTTCCGTGGATGCGGGATCGGACTGCCTGCCCAGCGCCAGAATCGCCTCTTCGCGCAGAGTCTCATTTTGACCGCCATTGAGGATTTCCAGGATCAATGGCAGGATCTCACGTCCCAGACGTCGGCTCCCCGCACGAATGAGAGCAGGTTGCAGTACCGGATCCCCATTGCGCAGTTCGTGCAGGAGGGCTCGCCGATCAATGACCTGCAAGAGGTCGGAGAGCAGGTCGGCGGCAGCGAGTTCTGATTTGGGAAAAATATCCTTGTTGAACTCCTCATGCTCGATTGCTTCCTGATTGAGCTCCGGCAGTTGTGAGAGCACGATCCGACGCATCGCCGGAAGGACGGACATTCGCTGGAAGATGGGATTCGTCCGACCATCGACGGTTGTCGAATGCAGCAGCCAGCCGAGTAGCTGATCGTCACAAGCCGGGGCTCCGGGCGCCCATTCGACAACTGCTCGATGTGTTCCGGCGGCGTAAACTTCATTGAGTTGATTCGCGAGATAATCAATATTGATCGTATTCAATTCTCCTCGAATCGTGAGTAACGCCGCAGCCTGATGAGGACCAATTCGGCGGACGGTCAGCCCCAGGCGATCATTGAACTGCGAGTTGAGATCCAACTCTGCCACGGAATTATCTTCGAAGACGAACCGGACCCGCATTTGAGGGACGGGAGGATTCACCTCGAGGTCGAGAAACATCACCCCGAGTGTCCGCGTCTCACCCGGTGCGATCTCAGCGGCCTCGGTGAAATAGGGAAAGGCTGCGCCTGGAGATCGGGAATTGAAAGGAAGCGGTGTAAAGCCGCGCCGACGCGACTCCATCGCATATGTCTTGCCGCCTGCTGCCAGGGTGATGCCGGTAGGACGCAACTTCAGGGGACGATCTGTTCCGTTTCCGACAACGACCAGTGCCTGGAGGTACTGCAGCCCGGTTTCCGAAAAAGCATTACTGGTGCCGATGAACGCTTTTTCCGTCCACAGCACGATCGGCTGCTCAGACGTCTGGGCCAGTCCGGAATTCGCCGTCCGCTCTGCTTCCCGCTGGATGGTCTGCTTCAGCTCGGCCAGGGACCGGGGGGCAGCTTTCGATTTGGCGGCACAACACGAGTCCGGTGCGCACGTGCTGAATGCCCAAAGAAGCAGGAGCTGGAACATGAACCGCGATGGACGGCCGGTTGCGAGCGAAAACATGCCGGTTTGCATTCCCCGATTCACACGGTACGGAAATTGGACATCTTCGATCTTAACACCGTGGTGGAAGATCGGTTAGTGAAAAACCGGCAACTCGTCGGTCGTGAGGATCGCATCCGATCGATCAGACCCGTTCCCTGTCCCTGGTGGTGCTGCCTTCGCTCAGCATGCGGAAGGATACACCCGGCGGAATCGACAGCTGGCCAGTTCGGGCGTAGAACGTTCGGCAGAGGTCTTCGGGAATTCGATCGAACCTCGCTTGGGCGAGCACCTGGTTGAGCTTGTCATCAAAGACCTGCCCCGGCCGCTGGAGAGACTGGCCGTGGGCATCCAGAACTCCTGTTGCCGTGCCTCTTCCCGCTTCCCCAACCCCATTCCGGTCCCTCCCTGAGGCGTTCAAACCACTTCCGCCCGCAGCCGATCAGAGGTGTCAAACACCGGAGAGAAATTCAACGGGCTGCTAGGGCTGACTGTTCTCAGGAGAACAATCATGATTCATCGACATGGCAAAACAACGATCCACCAGAACGATTCAATGTCAGTATTTTACGTGGAAGATATTTAAGCGCGGCTCCGTCTTTTACACGGATGGACGGAGTGGAACCCGAAATCTCGGTAAACACAGTCTGAATGCCAAAACGGAAGAGGACGCCTACCAGAACCTGCAACGTCTGGACCAGGCGAAAGCTCGGGAAGTCGGGCTGATCGAGGAGGCAATGGTCGCGGTTCCGGCACAAGCCCCAGAACCCATCACAATCGAAGAAGGCCGCGAAAAGTTTCTGGAACACTCCAACCGTCCACCCGGACTCGGCGGCGTCAGCCGCAATACGAACAAGAAGTACATGTCCGTCAAAGACAAGCACATCGCCTTCTGCGAGAACTTGGGAATCCGGACCTGGCAGGACTTCAACAAGAAACAGGCGGAGAACTACGGCCGCTGGCTGGAGAAGAACAACTACGCACCGCGGACGTTTTACTTCGAGCTGATGCTACTCGTTTCCATCGTGAAGTGGCTCATTGGCGAATATCTTCTCGATGCCAAATTCCGGTTCCATCTCAAGCTCGCCAAGCCTGAAGAAACAGAGACTTACTGTGACGAGTTTGCAGAGGTCCAGCGAATGCTGGAACGCTGCCAGACAACGATGGCCGGGCGATGGATTCGTCCGATCCTCACGACCTTGGCTTGCACTGGCGTGCGGATTGGTGAACTGATCTCCCTGCGCTGGGAAGACATCGGCTTCGCTGCTAAGGCAATTCATGTCGTGGACAATCGGCTCAGCAACCACAAGCAGAAAGCGAGGACGGTCCGCACGACGAAAGGAAAGAGAAGCCGGCTTGTGCCTCTCGCCACTAAACTCGAAGAAGTGTTGCGGGGACTCGCTCGCCATCCCGACGGCTTCGTGTTTCGCGGCGCCAAGGGAGGGAAACTCCGGGACCGCAAGGTCCTGGCCATCTTCATCCGCGCAATCCGGAATCCCCTGAAGAAGGAGTTTCCGGTCCCGGTTGGGGAGATCGGGTTCCAGAACGGCACGATCCACTCGTCCCGGCATTACTTTGTGAGTAAGTCATTCCGGAAGGGGGGCCACCGAGGTCGAAGTCATGGACTGGGTCGGCCACAAGGATTCGGAAATGGTCGATCACTACCGGCACCTGCGACCCGCCGACAACCTGTAGCGGATGCAATCGATCAATTTCGTTTGAGGCGGCAGAGTGTCGTCTCAATTTTCACTGAACCGGAGGTGCCGCGAGAAAGTCGGCAGAGGGAGAATCAGCGACAGATCGAACGCGTTTGGTCCCAGTGTTTTCCCACTCACTGAGACAAAAAAGAAAACGCCTTCCGCAAGTCGTTCCCAGACGGGGGCTTGTGGAAGGCGAATGTATTACAAGCGGAGAGGGGGGGATTCGAACCCCCGGTACCGTTTCCGGTACACCGGTTTTCGAGACCGGCACATTCGGCCGCTCTGTCACCTCTCCGGTCGCATGAATCATGCGGTTAGCGATCACTTACCTGCGTCGGCAGTACTTGGTGTAAACACCTCGCGTACCACCTAAGTGCGCAAATGTGCACTAAAGTTGCCCCGTCCGGTGGTTCAGACCGGGAAGGGACGGCACCGACTAAATCCTTGTCTGGAGTCGATGTCATGGTGGCAGAGTCTAGCCAAAAATCCCGTTCTCGCAAACCAGTTTGGAGATCGAAGAAGACATCGCCGGAATTCTCATTGCCCCCTCATAATTGAAGGAAGTGGATGAGAAAGATTCGGGGGAAGATTCACGACTTCTGGCGTTGGGGGAAGCGAGTGGACGGCAGGCTTGTTCAGGGCGAGAGGGACGGCAGGCGAAGAGGCCCTCAGGTTCCAAAGGCTCAGGAAGATGACCTGTGTGCCGGGCGAATTTCTCTCGCCGTCAGTCCCAGTGTGATAAACGTGGGAGACCCGTGTGGAAAATTCCTGAATGCCAAGCGTCGAATGATTGATTCGGGAGAACTCAACTGACATCGTTCGGCGAACTCAAGGGGACCACCGATCGCATCGTGGAGAGGTTCGCGGCGGGTCGGCGGATGAATGAGATCGCGCGAGTCCAATCTGTCTTCAGATTCGGATTGCTTGACGGACTGAGGAAGTAGCCAGCGCTGTCTGGCAGCCAGTTTGAAAAGCCGGGAAAAATGTACTGCGGAAGCATCGGAGAGGCGCGGGCTCGCAGATGTTTGAAGCTAAAGAAATGTTGCGAATCATAGCAGCGCTCGAAGGGAAGCCTGTGGCCGTAGCCGGGAGCATCAATCCGCTTAGCAGTAAAACAACCCCCGTTCTGCGGGCACTGGTTCTAATTACTGCAAAGTGCCCTTTCGGGCAGGCGGACATCTCGAGCTCGTCTGTTGGAGTCATGCTCGCCACGAAACACTTCATCACCCATCCTTTTGCAGCAGTTCCCGCGGTCTTCAGCACCGTGATGCAGAACATTATGGGGAGCTTACTGGCCACATTGTGGCGCCGTCGCCCGGGAGGGAGGGATTGACAACCGGCATTTCATTTCAGGGTCCCATCAAGGAGATGTCCATTGAGGAATGGATCCCGGAAAGCAACGTGTCATGTATCCGTCTCGTGAATAAGCAACCGTGGCGCATTCGCAGGGACGCCCGAACATTGATTACTGGAAGTGCGATCGCACCGCTGAATTTCATGGGGACGCAGGCTGCCAGGGAAACGGCGCTGTTGGTACCGCGACTCCGTGCCCAGCGGGAGGCGGCCGATCCCAACACAACGATTCAGCTGCGAGATGAAGGGCACTTATCACCCGTCGATGATGGCGAAGTCGGTCACCATCTCCCTCGACACAGGTGCGTTTGCAGAAATTCGGGCCTGTTGCCCTGAGCGAATCAATCCTGCGTATGTCCGGCAATCCGTAGCATCAGCGGCACTCTGGGCTCACTTTCCCGACGAAGGGACGTAAGAGGTGGAGATGGATGGGATCAGGGTAGTGGACCGGTCAGGAGATGGCCGGGAAGACTTGGCTGATTGGCTGCCAAACCGGCGCTCAATTCCTTTTAGGAAGTTGCCGATGGTGATGAGGGACTCGCTGGCGGCACGACCATAATGCTGCTCGACAAATCGCTGCGAATCCGATGATGCAGAGCGTCGGGCGGCAGCGCGCGGATGACCTGCTCCACCTCTCCCTGTCCTTCGTGAACCAGTCCGATATGCACCACTGGTTCCCCCGGAGACGTGACCGGAAGTGTGGTCATCCCGAGTACTACGCCCCCCTGTGGGGCTGTGAGCACCTCACCGGTCTGGCCCGTCAGACTGGTGGTCGTCGCCAACGGGTCGCCACGACGAACAAAGTCGCCGGGAGCGACATGAAACTTCAGGAAGCCTGCGGTATCGGAACGGACCCAGAGCGTCTCCTGAATCACGGTTCGGAACGGCGGCTGCGAGGGAACTCCCTGAATCATGCCGAAGTGCATCAGCACGTTGCGAATCCCGCGCAGGGCGTATTCAATCACCAGGGCTTCCGCCTTCCAGACTTCACCAGCTTCCAGAATAAACGTGGGGCAACCTGCGTCGCAGGCGGAGCGCCGCAAACAGCCGGTCGGACCTTTCTCGTTGACGATCAATTCGCAGCCGAACACTTCGGCGAGAGTCTGGATCTCCGGATGGGAAAGATCCCCTCGGGTATTTGGGAAATTGGTACGGCGGACAGCGGCGGTGTGGAGGTCGATGCCGTAGTCAGAGCGTTCCACAATCTCATCCAGAATCAGCCGCGCGAGTCGAGCCGCCAGGCTCCCCTTGGAGCTGCCGGGAAACGAACGGTTCAGATCGCGTCGATCCGGCAAATACCGGGAGTGCCGCTCGAAGCCGAGGACGTTGACGACCGGGACCAGAATCAGACTGCCCGCCTCGAGCTGCAGTGAGGGGTCGAGAATCAGTTCGCGAATTGCGCCCGCCCCGTTGATTTCATCTCCATGCACAGCCGCCGTGACGAAAACGGTCGGGCCTTCCCGGAGGCCGCGTCGGACATGCAGGGGAATGAGAATATGCTGGCCGCTGTAGCTGGCGCTCATATCCAGCGCCAGGTCGCGTGATTCACCGGGGCCGATGGTTTCGCCATTCCACTCCGCGACAGTCCGTTTTTTCTCTCGAAACTTCATCATGAGGGAATCGGCAGAATCCGGGCACGGGCCCCTTTCAAGGCCGTCAAAATCAAAGAACTGTCACGGCCCGAGTCAGTGCTGGACGCCGCAAAATGAGGAAGCGCTTTCACACGTTTTAGTCCTTCTGCCCCTCGCGTGCGAGCCCTGCACGAGAGTTTCAACTCGAATCCCGGGTGACTGCCTGCCAGAAGTGCAATGCAACCGCCTCCTTTCAGCGCTGGGGACGAATCGATTGTCCGGCGCAGCGTGCGGCAAACCAGCGGGGGATCACGCGCGGACCGTGGGACAGCAGGCTGTTTTTCAGCCCGTCCACGATCAGGCTGCGCTTGCGGTCGAGTCCACGAAGAGCGGTTGAGACAACCTGTTGGACGGTCCGCGGCTTGCCAAGTGCAGCCCGTTGAGCCTTGGCGCGATCGAAAAGTTCTGTGGTCGTCGTGCCGGGACAGAGCCCCAACACACAGACGTTCCGGTCGCGGCATTCTTCCCAGAGGGCGACAGAAAACGAAATCACGAAGGCCTTGGTGGCCGCGTAAACCGCCAGAAAGGGGATCGGCTGGAATCCGGCGATTGAAGCGACGTTGATCACTCCCCCGGACTGACGTTCGAGCATTCCGGGGAGAAAGGCGTGGGTCAGCCCCACGAGAGCGGCCGTATTGACCATGATCTGCGCATGGTCCTGTGCAGCAGGAATGGATTCAAAGGGGCCATACGTCATGAAGCCAGCGTTGTTCACCAGCAGATCCACCTGCAGGCCCAGCGCCGTCACGGCGGCTGCGATCTCGGTGGGGGCCGATTCACGGCTGAGATCACTGGGAATGACGTGCACCGTCACTCCGGAATTGGCAGCGAGACTTTGGGCCAGTGCGTCCAGTGCCGACTGATTGCGGGCGACGAGAATGAGGTTCATGCCGCGTGAAGACAGCTCACGGGCGAACTCCGCTCCGATCCCGGTAGAGGCCCCGGTGATTAATGCCGTCCGGCCACGATAGGAAAACATATCGAACTCGCTCCGCTGAATTCAGCTGCTCGGGACAACCGAGTCGGGACTCTCAGCGATCCCGACAAACCGACCAGATTTATAACTGCATTCGGTGAACGCCGACAGATGAATGTGCCGCAGTCTGTCAGCGGAGATTGAACGCTTCCGGCAGTCTGTTGTCGGACTGAATCAGACTTGAAAAAGAGCCCGACGACCCTGTCCGCTGTGGAACGGGGTCGTCGGGCGACTTTCAAACTGCAGTCAGAACGGACGCTCAGGTCTGGCCGGTCCAAGTGTTCTTGGCGACTTCTTTCCAGCGGTTGCGGATCGATTTCTCAACCTCGGCAGGCAGCGGCCCGGCGGAGATCAGCTCTGCATTTTCCTTCCACCGTTCCGGCTTCGTCGTGCCGACGATCAAAACATGGACGCCCGGCTGCATCGCGGTGAAACGCATGGCGGTGGCGGCCGGTCCGTTCGGTCCCTGTTCCTTGGCGGCCTCGCCCATCGCGAAGTCGTACTTCAGGTCCTGCAGGCGGTTCCAGTACTCCAGGTGATAATTGCTTTGCGGCGGCTTCTCATTCCGCCAGACGGCATTGGCGATCGGCCGCTTGCAGATCACGCCCATTTCGCGGTCGCGCGCAATGGGGAGCGTCAGTTCAATCGCTTCCTGATCACAGATATTGAGTGAGGTTTGAAGGGCGTCGAAACGGCCGCATTCCACCGCATAACGCGCCGCTTTGGCGTCACCGCTATAGCCGATGTAGCGGGTCTTCCCCTCTTTCTTCGCCTGCTCAAGCGCTTCGATGCACTCGCCCTTCATCAGCTCATCGAGAGAACAGGAATGCAGGTTGACGAGATCGACGGCATCGGTCTTGAGGCGTTTCAAACTCCGTTCCACCGAACGCAGAATGGCGTCCTTCGTCCAGCCTTTGGCTTCCGGTGCATGCCCACACTTTGTGAAGAGGAAGTAATCCTTTCGGCGATTTCCGACCGCATTCCCAATCAGCACTTCCGAATCGACGTAGCATTCGGCGGTGTCGATGACATTCAGGCCAGAATCGATCGCTCCGTTCAGGAGTTTTGTCACCGTGTCCTGGTCGACCTTGTTGTAGCCGATCTCTGCTCCTCCAAAGCCCAGCACGCCAACTTCCATATCGGTCTTGCCAAACCGGCGGCGTTCGACCCCCTTACCTTCTGCGGCAAGAGCCATTCCCCCGAATTGCCAGGGGGACGTGGCGGCGAGTGTGAGTGCGGCTGCAGATGTTTTCAGAAAATCCCGGCGGGCTGTTCGAGAGGATGCCATCGGCTTGCTCCTGGAGGAATCGACAGAGAACCTGACGGAAGTGGCATTGTGATTCAGTATGGATGCGCGCCTTCCGCATCTTTCACACTATTGCCATGTCAACGTGTCACGTCAAGCACCTTGGATGTGTGCAGGGTGTTGTGCTGGTCCACCGATTGACGTGAAAAACCGCCGGATCGCAGAGGCGTCTCGTGACAACAACGCATCACCCACTGACGTGCAGGTCCGAAAGAGGGCCCGTCAGTTCCTCGAATTCCCTACGGGAAGCTCATGGCGCTCTTGAAATCCGGCGTTCGCTCAATACCTGTGATGCCATGAACGATCCGACCTACGCGAGATTCTGCAGCGTGCCGGTGCTGTCACCCAGCGAGTCGACTTGCAGCTCCATCCGGTCGAGCAGCGAGAGCCACAGATTGTTGAGCGGAGTCTCTTTGGGATAGCGGATATGGCGACCGGTTTTCAATGTTCCTCCGCCTCCTCCGGCGACGACGATGGGGAGATCATCATGGTTGTGACGATCTCCATCGGAATTGCCGCTGCCGTAAACGATCATGGAATGATCCAGCAGAGTTCCATCCCCTTCCTGAATCGAATCCAGTTTCTGCAGCAGATAAGAGAGCTGCTTGACGTGGAAAATATTGATGTCCCGGATCTTGGCGAGTTTGTTCGGATCCTTCTGGTGGTGGGACAAATAGTGATGCGCCTCGGGGACTCCGACGAACGGGTAGCTGCGGTTGCTTCCCTCGTTGGCGAACAGCATTGTCGTCACACGGGTGATGTCTGCCTGGAAGGCGAGAACGATCATGTCGCACATGAGCCGCAGATGTTCCTCGAACTGCCGGGGGATGCCAGCGGGCATTTCATAGGCAGGACGGGCAAGCGGCGGAAACTTGTCAGCCCGATCGATGCGGGTTTCAATTTCGCGGATTGACGTGAAGTATTCGTCGAGCTTTGCCTGGTCGTTTCGCCCCAGCTTGTTCGACAGCGAGCCACTGTCTTCACGAACGAAATCAAGCACGCTTTTTCGCTTGCGATCACGATTCACGGACTGCCCGCCCGACGTGGTCCCGAACAGCCGCTCGAATACGATTTGCGGATCAATCTCCTTCGGCATGGGCTGATTTTCCGAGCGCCAGGCCATTGTCGAACTGTAAACGCAGTTGTATCCCGTATCGCAATTGCCGGCGACGCCCGATGGATCGACCCCCAGTTCGAGTGAAGGAAGTCGGGTCAGATGGCCAATTTTCTGTGCCGCCACCTGATCGGCGGAAATGCCGGCGCGAAAATCGGCTCCCGAGGTTTTACGAGGCTGCACGCCGGTCATGAAGGCGGCGAGAGCCCGGGCGTGGTCACCTCCGCCGTCGCCGTTGGCGCGAGCTTTGTCGGCGGTCAATCCCGACAGCACGAGCAGCTTTTCTTTCACCGGATCGAGCGGCTTCAGGACGGGAGTCAATTCCGTCAGCTCCCCTTCTTCGGCAGGGGTCCAGTCCCAGATGTGCACGCCGTTGGGAACGTAAATAAAAGCGAGCCGGTTCGGGCATGCCTTGCGGATGTCTGTTGCTTCCGCCCACGAAACGGAGGTCCCCATCGCTTCCAGCCAGGGAAGTGCCATGGAAACACCCAGGCCGCGCAACACCGTTCGGCGTGAAATTGGTCGGAATGCCATGTCCTCTCCTTGTGGCTTTGATTGGTTCGATTCGAATTCCCGAATCGAAGGCCGCAACTGTTACAACGCTTCTCCGCGACGCATGCGAAACGGTTCGCTATGGACAATCTCGAGTACCAGGGTCATGAAGCCGTCATCGTGCTGCTTCATGTTTTTTACAATCCGGTGCAACGCCGGTCGATCACTCCGTTCCAGACCGCGGCCGAGTGCATAGGTCAGCAGTTTCTCGCTGAGGCAGTGGACGAACTGATCGCGACGACCACGTAGAATCTCAATGAGCTCGTCCGGCCCGTTGAACTTCTGGCCGCCCGGCAGTTCTCCGGACAGATCGAGGTCCTGTCCGATTCGGGGGCGTCCGACCGGATCATAGTATTCGAGGGCAAAACCAATTGGATCCATCCGCGCGTGGCAGCCGGCACAGGCCGGGTCGCTCCGATGAAGTTCCAGTACCTGTCGGAGATTCCTGGCGTTTGAGGCGCGCCGCTCATTCAGATTCGGGACATTCGGAGGAGCTGGAGGGGGCGAGGAATCGAGAAGCTGCTCCAGCACCCAATGGCCGCGCTTGACGGGGGATGTGCGGGTCGGCTGCGATGTAATCGACAAGACGCTGGCGTGCCGCAGGACTCCTCCCATATTGGCGTTTGGGAAGGTGACCCGCCGGAAGCTGTTCCCCTTGATCGGATCTCCGGGTTCGTCAATGGGGGGCATGTCCGCCCGGTTTCCGTGCGTATCTTCGATGCCGTAGTGCTTCGCCAGCGGCTCATTCAAAAACGTAAAATTCGTTCCCAGGATTTCGGTGACGTTCCGATTTTCCAGCAGGAGCGTCCGCATGAACATCTGGGTTTCGGTGAGCAACAGGGCCTTGGTCTTCCGGCTGAAATCGGGAAACTGTCTTTGGTTGGGGGCAAATCCTTCCAGCAGTTTCAGCTGCAGCCATTGTTCGGTGAAATCGTCGGTCAGAGTCTTGCCCCGGGGATCCTTCAGCATCCGCATGACCTGGGCGTCCAGATTCTCCGTGAGCTGGCCGGCAATGGCGAGATTCCGCAGCTCATCGTCGGGCATCGTTTTCCAGAGGAAGTACGAGAGACGAGACGCGAGCTGGACGTCGTCAATCGGGTGAACTTCCCGACTGGTCGGGTTGGCATCGAGTTCAACACGGAAGAGAAATTTGGGTGACACCAAAATCGCTTCGAGCATCAGTCGCCATTGTTCATCGACGCTGGCGTGACTTTCCGCCGCCCAGTCGGCCAAGGCGCATAAGCGCTCCACTTCTTCATCCGACACAGCCCGACGATAGGCACGGGGGAGCAGCTCCCGGATCAGCTTACGGTTGTGCTGGGACTGCGACAGACCGGGCGGCGCGATAATTTTAGACTGCCAAGGTGAGGCCGCTTTATCGAAGGGCCCGTCGATGGAAATTCCGGAGACATGCACCACGACCGGAGGCGACTTTTCTTCGTCGACCAGAACGAGCCCGATCCGTTCAATCCCCTCCATCGGCGGAAGGTTGACCTTGACCTCGGCCGGAGTGGCGGAATCGCGTGATGTGATTTCAACCATTTCGATCACACAGCACGGTTCACCCTGCAGACCGGGGAGCTGCTGACGAACGTTCGCCGGAGCCAGCTTCCCCTTGAGCTTCTCGCCGACCGCAACGACGGCAAGTGTGGTCTTTGTTTCGGGTGGTGCCTGCGCGTAGGCCCGGGTGCTGATCACATAGTTCCCGGGAGCCAGTTTTTCTTCCAGCCAGAACGCCCCTTTGAGATCTGCCTTGGAATTGTTGATTTCATAATACCCCTGCTTCAGCAGGATGTCGGTCACCGGCTGAAACTCGAGTTCGTCGGCATCGACGCGGCGCTGATTTTTTGAGGCGGGGAGGAGTCCCTGCGCGATTTTCTCGGCCGCGATGAGATAGCGTTCCATCAACACCGGGGAGATCTTGAGAGTGTCGCCGTTGTTGTCGAAACCGTTGGCAATCTCATCAGCGGGGAAGTGCTGTGCCGGATTAAAGTCGATTCCGAGCAGATCACGAACGGTGTTGGTGTATTCCATTCGGTTGAGTCGTCGCATCGTGACCCGTCCGGGATCGGGAGGGGTCGCCTGGTCAATGCGGTCCAGCAGCTCTTCGATTCCGGTGACGAACATTTCGCGGTCATCCAGAGAGGGCTGCTCTTCCGAAACCGGGGGCATTTCCCCACGGGAGACCATGTTCATGGCCCGTTCCAGCGCCTCACCATGCTCGCGCAGATTGGCTCCGGGTTCCACAAAATCGAGTGCAAGTCCCGCGTCGGCAGACTTTCCGGAATGACAACCGACGCAGTGCGACTGCACAAATTCGATGTTGGCAGGACTGAGACCCAGAGGTGCCCCGGTTGCAGCAAGATCATTCCCACGGGCTGCCATCGTCAGGACGAAAGGCAGCAGCACCAGCAATCCACTCGTGAGGGACACGGGTCGGCACATGCGCGGCAAGCTAAATTAGGGAGGGGGACTCCAGGCGGGGCACACCCTATTTGATCATTCTGGCCCACTCGAATCAACCTGCAATTGCGGGGGAGGTGATCAAATTCTGAAATCTGACTGCAGGTGGAACCCGCGTTCGGGAGCACCTTTGCAGGCCTGTTGGCTCCTCCCTCATGGCGAGAGATTGTGCTTTTGAACCGTCGGCCGGCGGCGACCATGAAGCCGGCAACCGATCCCGACACCCCTTCCGGGGAAACCAACGGATGGCATCGGCCGATCGTGCGCTTCAAATCCAGCTGGATTCCACCGATTTGCTGATGAAACAGACCAGACGACTGACGTTTTTACAAATTGCGACGTTCTCAACAAAGAAGCAGGTGGCTCACTGAAGCGGCTCGTGCGATTGATGGGCAACCAGGGTCCCCGTGTGCACTGGTTCAGCGGACCATTGAAAATGAAACCGGGACGTTGAATTTGTCCAACTGGGAACCGGTCCGGTTCGTAACGATGGAATCAGCTCGATTTTAGATTCACGCAAGAGTTTTCCGAAGATCAGCGGCCTGCCGTTCATCGGAACTCGCGAAGCATCTGGGCCGGATCGAGCAATCCGCCTCGTCGTCGCACGTCATGGCATATGGGATCAGCAATGCCGCTGTCGGGAACAAACAGAAGGGGCGAGCCGATGACACCAGCGCAGCGAAAAACCTGGGTGAGAGTCCTGACTCTCGTCGTGATCATCACTGGCCGACCTGCGATTGCGATGGCTTGCCCCGCTTGTGCCGATGCCATGCTGCTCTATCGTTTTCCTTTTCTGGATCTGCTGCTTGCGGTGTTCATCATCTGGGGGCTTCTTGCAATCGCGATCAACCTCAGTGTCGGCCGTGACTCTCCGTCAGCGCTACGAGGGGACCCGTCGGTCTGGCGACTGGCTTTGTGGGGAATCGTTGTGTATGTCTTGTTTTCCATTCCGGTGATTCCCCACTTCGGAGACGGGTTACTGATGCTGGGATGGGGACTGTTCCTGATCAAACGATCGTTCTATCCTCCCGAGCCCGGACAGCCCGGATCTGCCGCGATTCGTAAGGGGAAACTTCTGCATCAGGGGGCTCTGCTGCTCATTGCCGTATTGATTGTGTCCAGTTACATCCGGGAACGAACTCTTGAGCGACGGATCTACTGGATGGGAGTCGCGCCACCCCACATGGCGAATATCGAAAGGACCTTCGCTGCGCCGATCATCGCCCATCAGCAGGGGGCTGTTGCTCCACTGGTCAACGACGTGCGGCAGCACCTGCGGCCCCCGCATTTCCCCCGTTATCGGCTCAGTCGTGATTTCTATTGTCTGGCCAAAATCGGCGGAGAAGAGGCCGAAGAGGCCGAAGAGGTGCTGCGGGATTCCATCGATGTACTGAACCAGGCCCCGGAGCCCGATTTTCGGGTGCTGGCGGCAGCCTGTTTCGCTTATGCGGATGTGGCCCGCGAACGAGCGCTCCCCTTGCTGGTCAAGCTGCATACCGAGGGGACCGAATCAGGCTCAGCCGAAAGGAAGGTTATCGCCCTGACAGCAGCGGCGCGAACAGCGACGGAGGCGGGTGTCCTCTTCACGCTGGATCATTTGGCCGCCACCCTTCTGAGTGAATGGGAGCAGGCGGGCGCTTGGGACATCGATCGCCAACTCCAAATGATGCTGTTTGCCTTGAGCGAAAGGAAGTCCGCTGTTGAACTCGCAGCGGTGCCGCTTTACAACAACTCCGCCGTGGGGATGTCACAGAACCGGTCATTCGTCGAACGATTCGAGGCCTCCACGATTCGCAGTGGACAAATTTCTCGAGAACAGCTCGCGGAGATGCGCGCTTATTGGGAACGAGAGCTGGGATCACCGTAATTCGGCTGGCCACGTGAGCGCGAGCTGTGCAGAGGTCTACCTTACTGCCCCATGCAGCCGTAGCCAGTCAGTCGCCCTGTTCTGCCAGTCGCTTGTACCAGGCCGATCGGTCACGGCGTTCATGCCGAATCCGTGCCCTCCCTTTTCGTAGATGTGAAGTTCCGCGGGGATCCGCCGGTCGATCAGAGCCAGATAGAGTAATGCACTCCCTTGAGCGAGAGAGCCTTTGTCGTCCCCCATCTGAGCGATGAAGGTCGGAGGGAGGCCATTTTCGATTTTGATTTCCGGCCGCAGCGTTTTGGTTTTGGCATCGTAAATCTGAAAGGGATACAACAGCAGCAACAGATCGGGACGGTGGCTGATGGCTTCCTGTTCCACTGAAAACGTGGGAGGGTTGGTGGCGGCAATCACCGAAGCCTGTCCTCCCGAAGAGATGCCGAAGAGGCCAATCCGTTCCGGCTCCAGTTCAAACTCCCTGGCACGTTCCCGCACAATCATCATCCCTTTCTGAACGTCCTGCACCGGGCCGGCGTTGGGCTGGGCATGATCATTCGTCGGGGTGCGATACAGCAGTTTAAAGGCGACAATTCCCTGATTGGCCAGCCAAGCGCAAACCCGATCCCCCTCGTGAACATCAGCGAGCTTCGTAAAGCCGCCCCCCGGAACAACGATCACACCCGTGCCGGAGCGTGCGACGCCGGAAGGGGGAACGTGCACCACCAGACGAGGCCGGGAAATATTGAACCGGCGGCTCACATTGTTCTGACCGACGACCACTTCTTCCGGAGGATTGGCCGCCACAATCGGCTCGGGCATTCCCGCAGGCCACAGGTCAATCTCCACCTGCTGGCCCAAGACCATGTTGGCAGAAAGGAGTGAAGCCACAACAGCGAGCAGCAGACGTTGCATCAGATTGCCCTTGGTCGTTATCGGAGAGTGAACCAAACCCCATCACCGATGTGTTGTGGATTCCATTCCGAACGTGGACAACTCCACCGGAGCGGTTCGTCGGTTCAGTCAACGTACTCTCCAGGCGTCGTTCCCGCCAGATCATGGGCCGCTGCAGGTCGATCTCCGAGCATGTCGAGGCCTGCTCACAGGGAACGAAGATCGTTGCTGCCCGCAACTTGAAAAGAGTACGATGCGGCAACGGAACTCTTCCGGGTCAATCAGGTTGCTCGCACACGAAGGAGACTTCGATGGGATTGTTTGACAAGCTGCGGAATGAATTGATCGACATCATTGAATGGGTCGACGATTCACGGCATCTGATTGCCTGGCGGTTTCCGAGGTATCAGAATGAAATCAAGAACGGTGCGCAGCTGATCGTCCGACCGGGACAGATCGCGGTCTTTGTTCTCGGTGGCAAGATGGCCGATGTCTTTGAGCCGGGGCACTACACCCTGACCACCGAAAACCTGCCGATTCTCAGCACGCTGGCAGGCTGGAAGTATGGTTTCAACAGTCCGTTCAAAGCAGAAGTCTATTTCGTCAGTACGCGGACGATCACCGACCTGAAGTGGGGAACTCCGAATCCGGTCATGCTGCGGGATGCCGATTTCGGACCGATCCGGTTGCGTGCGTTCGGAACATATACCCTCAAGGCGGTCGATCCCCGGGCGCTGCTGACCGCTCTGATCGGGACGGCATCGAACTTTGACGTCAACGAGATGAACGAGCTGCTGCGGTCGGTGATTGCCTCGGCGTTTTCCGACCTGATCGGCTCTGCAAAAATCGGTGCTCTCGATCTGGCGGCGCACTACCGGGATCTCTCCGAACAGCTGCGCAAAACGGTCGTTGAGCGGGTTGACGATGAATACGGTCTGGATATTCCACAGCTGTTCATCGTGAATGTCTCCTTTCCTGAAGAGGTGGAGAAGGCACTTGATGCCCGCTCGAGCATGGGTGTCATCGGTGATCTGAATGCCTACCAGCAATTTCAGACGGGCAAGGCGATTCTCGCAGCCTCCGAGAACCCGGCGGGGGGAGGGATGTCGGAAGGACTCGGAATGGGTCTCGGCTTCGGCATGGCCAACCGGATGGCCCAGGGGGCTGCGCCGGGCATGGCATCGCCTCCGCCGCTTCCCTCGCAGAACGTCTGGCATGTGGCCCTCAACGGAAAGAGCGAAGGCCCCTACGATATCGCCCAGTTGCAGTCTGCTCTGCAGGCGGGCAGGGTCACTGCAGAAACTCTGGTCTGGTCACCTGCGCTGGTGAACTGGACTCCAGCCGGTCAGGTCCCGCAATTTTCGGCCGGACTGGTTCCAACACCTCCTCCGCTGCCACAGTAGCCGACCGCGTGCCGTCGAGGAACCGGGTGGTGCATCCGCGATGCGTTCCAGTCAAGAAAACATCTGCCTGCACACTTGGCAGTTGTTGTGCGGACTGCGCGTCGGGCAACCGGTGATCGGTGGACTCGTCCTCGCGTATTCGCCTAGGGCAGCCCATGCGGGCCGCGGCGGACTGCGAACTCGTCCTTATGACGAGAACTGGAAGGGTTGCCCCGCGACGTCGTAACCGGGGTCGCGGGCAATGTTCAGCAGGATGCCGATGGCGAATCCGGTGGTCAGCAGGCTGGAGCCGCCGTAGCTCATCAGCGGCAACGTCAATCCCGTCACCGGCGTCAGGCCGACGGTCATTGAGGTATTGATCAGGACCTGGGCGGTGATAATCGCGATGATCCCCGTCGCCACGAGTCGACCGAACGGATCCCGCGTCCGCGCGGCGACCAGTAACCCGGCAATGACGACAATACCGAACAGGCAGAGAACTCCGAGCGTCCCGAGTAATCCCCACCGCTCGCCGACCAGGCAGTACACGAAATCGGTGTGCCCGGCAGGCAGGTGATAGGCTGCGGGATCTTCCAGCGGCATTCCTCCGAATTCACTCCCCCAGACCCCGCCCAGCGCCAGCAGCTGCTTGGACTGGTAAAGGTGGTAACCGTCTCCTGTTTCCGGTTCCCCCCCGTCGCGCTGCAGGAACAAAGCGGTCACGCGGGATTTCTGTTCCGCATTCATCACCTGCCAGAGGGCCGGCAGCAGGACAATTCCCGCAACGATCGACAACGCGAGATGCCAGCGTCTTGCCCCGGCCGCGAAAAGCAGTGCGTACATCACCGGAAAAAACAGCAGCGCGGTGCCCAGGTCCGGTTCCTTCAGGATCAGCACGACCGGAATTGCAGTCATCAGGAAAGGGGGAATCAGGCCAAAGGCGGTCCGATGATTCTTCCGGAACATGAGATACTGGCTCAGGGCCAGAATGTAGGCGATCTTGGCGAACTCCGAGGGCTGCATCAGCATGAACCCCAGCGGAATCCAGCGTCTTGCCCCTTGCCGCGCGGGGAAGAAATAGACGGCAACCAGCAGGACGATCGTCACTGCGAAGAAAGGATAGCTGATGCTTTTCAGACTTCGATAGGGAATTCCGAAGCAGGCGAGAGCGCACGCCCCCATCCCGAGCATCAGCCACACAACCTGCCGCGGAGCGTATTCACCCGACTCCAGTTCGTCCGTGCGCGCGATCCCGGAAATGCCGATCGCCACGATCAGAAGAAAGGTGGCCGCCAGCACCAGACTTAATAACGAGCTGGTCCGTCCGTGGAACATGCAGTCCGTTCGTCCGTGTCCGATCCGGCCCAAGACGCTGCCGGATCTGGAGAACATTCGCGGATGAAGTACGACGTTCGAGGGGAATCGTACGCCGTACTCCACCAGAGCGAGAAGATCACTTCACCCGAGTCAGCACATACTTGTGCGGGACCGGCTGGTTGACCTTGAAGATCTCGTCTTCGATCGCCTTGGCATCGGCGTTCGCCTGCGCGACCCGTTCCTCGATCCCTTTGATCTTTTCCTCAGCGGCGACCAGCTGCTTTTTGAGCTCTCCATCCTGAGGATTTTCTTCAGCGGCCTGTTTGGCCCGTGAATAACGCTGATAGACCGACCATTCCGCACGCAGCTTCTGAATCGGGCCTTCGTTTCGCTTCTTGTTCAGCTCAGCCACCTTCAGAGCCTGCTGATACTGTGGAGTCGTGCTAACCCCCTGCAGTTCGACGCGACGGGCCAGCGCTTCCGACTTGTAGATCCCGCAGTCCGCACCGTCGATGGTCAGCTGATAGCTACCGGGGGCGAGCCCCACGACCTGCAGCGATTCCAGGCTGAAACGGTGCCCGAGTTGCCCCAGCTTGGCTCCGAGTTCGGCTTCAGGGGGCAGAACCAGCGGCAGTGCTTTGGCGGCAAAGGTGAAACTGACAGAATCAGCACTCCCCGACAGCTCGCTGAGTTTCCCTCCATTCGCTTTGGACGACCATTTACCGTCCGCAGCTTCGTTCAGCTGAATCGTGGAAACCATCTTCGGCAGCTTGAGATCGTTGAGGATCGACTCCGCCATGATGACCTGTCCGTTCGCACCCGGGTGTACGGCATCGGGAATCAATGTGAAGTTCGGCTCGCTCTTGCGCTGCTGCAGCGTGATGGCATTGAGAGGAGTCCACATGTCGACAAACCCGACCCCCTGCTCCTGGGCAATTTCCCGCAGCCACGCGCCATAGTAGGCCAGCGTGCTGTTGTACAGCCGCGCCGATTCGGTTCGCCCGGTCTGCTTCTCCTTGAGGTGTTCGGCCCGCAGGTCGAACATGGTCGGTGTGATCAGGATCGGAGTTGCTCCGATCTCCTTGATCCTGTCGATCAGCTTGGTCATGTCCCGCTGGTAGGTGGTGAAGTACTCATCGTTGTAGCTGGAATACCGGCCATCGTTCATTCCCAGCAGGATCGTGACGTACTTCGGCTTATAGGCGGCCACGTCCTGGTCAAAACGGGCCAGTGCATCGATTGCCCGCGCACCGCCGACTCCGGCATTGTGGATCTTCAGCCGGAGATTGGGAAAGCGGGTATAGAAATAGTCTTCCACGTACTGCGTGTAGAGACGCTGATGCGTGATGCTGTCGCCGAGAAAGACAATGCTGTCACCGGACTGCAGGTCCAGCTTTTCCAGTGGCTTCTTGTGTTCTTTGACAGGCGCAGCTGGCTGAGCGAAGACTTGCGCAGTCAACCACAGACACGCGACAAAACAGCACCAGACTCGTTTCATGGAATTCACTCCCCAGCGGATACGGAAAGACCTCACTCGCAGTGGAATGCTAGCCGGTCGCGCGAATGAATCCAATTCATCGGGACCGGCGGATATCGACTACCGGGGAGAACCTCACGGGAGGCGGCGCCGCGTCGCAAGACACCGCTCCCCTCGGCGCCTATACTCCCCACCGCGAGCAGGTTGCTCGATCCGGACCTGCGCAACGCGATGTTTCCTGAATCAGGAACGCCGCTCTGCGTGGCGAGAACGGGTCCGGCGAACAAACAGAATGCACTCGTTGCGAACACGTCTCTCCTGTCAGGTGCCTGAATGCCCGAAGTTGTCCTGATCACTGGTGCGTCTGCCGGCATCGGCCTGGAACTGGCCCGCCGCTTCGCGGTCGACGGGAGTGAGTTGATTCTCGTCGCCCGCCGCGAAGAACGTCTGCGAGAACTTGCAGAGGAACTCCAGCAGAAATACCAGACACAATCGACCGTGATTTGCCTGGATCTTTCCGAGCCGAGTGCCCCGGCAAGGCTGTTTGAGATGATTCAGGCCAGTGGAAAACAGGTTGATGTCCTGGTCAACAACGCCGGCTTCGGGCAGTCGGGAAACTTCTTCGACATCTCTCTGGAACGTCAGGTCCAGATGGTCCAGCTGAACGTGTCGGCCCTCATGCAACTGTCGCATCTGTTTGTGAAAGGAATGATCGATCGTCGTCGGGGGACGATCTTGAATCTTGGTTCGACCGCCGCTTTCCAGCCCGGTCCGAGCAACACTGTCTATTTCGCCACCAAGGCATTTGTCCTGTCTTTCTCGGAGGCACTGGCGGAAGAACTCGAGGGGACGGGGGTGACGGTGACCTGTTTGTGCCCCGGACCGACGAAAACCGAATTTGCCGACGCCGCCGGGATGAGCGAAAGCCTCGTTTTCAAGCTCAACACGATGCAGCTGGCAGATGTCGTGGAGACAGGATATCGCGGAATGAGACGTCGCAAGCGGATTGTGATGCCAGGTCTGTTGAACAGATTGCTCTGCTTCAGTCTGCGGTTGACTCCTCGTTGCCTGGTCACGCGGCTGATGCACCGCATCGGAAAAAGCCGACTGCACTGAGCAGGAATCGCTGAGATGACAGCTGAGAAGGGAGAAGTCGCTGAGCAGGGGGAGCGGCGACGCTCCTGATCCATCGAGGCGCGGGCAGCAGGAGGCAGACTCGCGACTCGACTCGAGTTCAGTAGAAGTACAGGTAAGGGACCGCTGCGGCGATAACCGCGGGCTGATTGTAATAAAACGGCCAGAAATGATGGTGACCCACGTATTCGGTCACGTCATAGTCCCGGACCTTGGCGGCGTTGGGACCGAGCTTTGTTTTGTCCCAGCGGGTAAAGCCTGATCGCGCGAGAGCCCGGCCGGCAAACGGTCGGCTGACCGGATACAGCGACAGCGCCAGATCGTGCCGGTTCCGGAGATTCAGAACACACTCCACCGGATTCAGGGCGTAGCCGAACTGCTGCCCGGGGTTCAGCCAGTTGTGGTCCAGAGCAGCGGCTGCGACGACGATTCGATAGCGCCGACCGGCGCCGAGACTGTACGGGAATCGATAGCCCTCGATGTCTCCACCACAGGCCAGATGCATCGCTGAAAAGATGACCCGCGCTCCGTGGCTATGGCCAATCATGGAGACAGGACAGGAAGGAGGAATCTGAGAAATCAGATAGGCCAGATGGAAGCCGTTGAAATCGGCCTGCCGACCTCGGACAGCCACGTCCACAGGAAAGCAGCCGGTCCGCGGGCCGTCACTGGGCCAGGTGAAGATGATTGTCTGCAGGGGAGCATTGGAAGCGCCCCGGATTCGAGAGTAAGCCGCGTGTCCTTCGTTACAGACATCTTTCCATTCGACGAAGCTGCCGTGGACAAAAATGCAAACCGGCACTCCGGGAACCAGTTGATTCGTCATCGACTGCATCGACGAACTGAGCAGTTGTCCATCTGCGGCCCGTTCGTAGAGATTCAGGCCCCAGTTTCCCCGTCCCGATTCATGAAAATTTTGCACGGAGCAGCGGCTACTGGCGATCCAGTACTGAGGCGGTGCGGGAGCGGGGGTCTCCCCCGGGCTTGGGAGTTCCGGCGTGGGGGGAAGATCGACTCGGTGCTCCGGCGCAGGATTGACGACTGCGGGAGTCGGATTGATGACATCGGGAGCGAGCAGCGGGGTGTCATCGGCCCAGACCGGCAGCCCCATCGCCAGCAGGCAAATGATCTGCAGTAGAGTGGTGACTGATCGCATGGAAAGGCTTTTTGACGGAAAATACGGTCCACGATCACGATGTTGAGCGTGCGTCCGTCCATGCGACAGCGAGCGCTAACTGTCCGCCGGCTCACAATTTGATGTCGTGTCCGGCTCGTCGTCGACAGAGTTTTTGAACTTATCGACTGTATGTCGAATTGAATCCAGTACACCCATCCCGCAGCGGCAAATCCCGCCGGTTAGAGAAGGGGCGTGAATCCTTCACGCGTTGTAGCGAATTCAACATTTCTTTCGGCGCGACAATCTGGCTGATTCAGGGCAAACATTCCGGCCGACTCATCGGGAAACTCCGCAAAGTCCGCGCAATTTCCTGCCATCCTGGGACAACAAGAGTTGACCGGATTCTTGCAAGAGTTGCGCCGCAACTTGCCTGCCTTGGCAACCACCATTAAAATCGCCATCGCAACGTGCTGATTGTCAAGCGGTTGCGGTGGTCGTGAGCAATCCTCCTCTGGCGTGGACCATGGGAATGCACGCTAAACGTGGAGAACATAATTTATGGGTGTGATGCGGTTTCTCGTCCACCCGGTGGAAGCACTCGCGACAGTTCCCGAGGCCGCGTTCGCCTATCTCAGTGGCATGGATGGCCGCGTCTTCCCGGTTCGGGTCGAGGTCGAGGGCAATCTGATCAGCTGCCATCGCACTCAGAGCGATAGCGCCAAATTCAATGTCCCATGGCCCATCCCGGGATTCGGCCGGCCGGTTGTCAGTACCACGTCTCTTCGAGAACGTGATCAACCTTATCACCTCCTCCTTGAACTCGCCCGGGGGAAAGTCGCGGAAATCCGCGATCAGGCCGCTGCCTGGGAACAGGCAAACCTTCTGGTGCCCGATGCCTTTCGCGATCTGCAGCGACGTGCCTTTCAGGCGTTTGCCCGTGGAAGTGCCGCGCAGCAAGATCCACTCATCACCTCGGGGCACGCAGCCGAAGCACTGCAACTGGCTTTTCAGGCCGCTTCTCTGCTCACTGATGCCTACGTCATTCAGCGGATGACCAGTCTGCACCATTCGCAGCATCACAGCCCCAAACTTCTTGGCTGCCAGCTCGATGATGATGTCCTGTCGGTCTCCGGTCAGGGGGTATTTCAGCATGCCTTCAATGCAGCGGGAATTCCCTTCCGCTGGAGCAGCCTGGAATCATCAGAAGGCAACATCGCGTGGGAAAGTGTCGACGAACTGGTCCGGTACTGTACAGAAAGCCGCCTCGTCTGCCGGGGCGGGCCGCTCGTTGATCTCAGTCCGCAGGGACTTCCGGAGTGGCTCGCTCCGTGGAAGCAGGATTTCCTGAACCTCCCGAGCTTCATCTGCGATTTCATCGAGACCGCAATGGCTCGATATCAGGGGACGATCCGGCTCTGGGAAGTGGCCGCCTACGGAAATACGGGAGGGGCTCTCCAGCTGACCGAGGAGCAACGTCTCGCGATCGTCGCCCGGGTGCTGGAGTCAGCCCGGCGGACCGACAACAATGCGATGCTGTTTCTGCGAATCGACCAGCCCTGGGGAGAATATCAACGACGTGGACAGCAGCGACTGTCGCCACTGCAGTTCGTCGATGCACTCGCACGTTCGAATCTCGGCCTGGCGGGAGTCGTACTCGAAATCAATTGCGGCTATGCCCCCCATGCCAGCTACGCCCGCGATATGCTGTCGATCTCCAAACTGATCGATCTCTGGAGTCAGATCGGGGTCCAGCTGCATGTGGACATTGCCTGCCCTTCCGGAAGCCTGCCCGATTCGCGGACTGAAACACAGCTGCAGATTCTCGACGGGGCGTGGAAATCTCCCTGGTCGGAGGGAGCGCAATCCGAATGGATTGAATATGTCGTGCCCCTCTTGCTGGCCAAACCGATGGTCACCGGCGTTTTCCTGAGTCATTTCAGCGATCGGCTGCCACATCGGTTTCCAAACGGAGGACTGCTCGGCGCTGATGGCAAGCCGAAGTCCATGTTGGATCCCCTGCGCCAGCACCTGATTCACGATCTGCGTTGACCAAATTCAACCGCATCTTTGTGAGTGTCAGTGCAAAGGTTTCAGCGGGCTGAAAGCACTGGCACTCCTCGCTGGGGCGGTCACCTTAAGGCTTCCATTTCAGGGGCGAAACCGGAGCTGTGGCCCGACACGGTCCAGGCGTCTGCATGACGGTTCTTCTCACCCCGTTTAACCTGCTATGTCAAAGAAAACAGTCCGGCCCACCCGACGAATCCCGCAGCCCGGTCAGCCGACAGGCCTCAGCTCGCCCCAGCCTCGAATCTCGTGGGGAGAATGGCTGATCGCCACCCTGTGGTCTGTCGCCCTTTCCTGGATCTTCTGGGGCCCGCTCTGGAGCGGTGGGGGGCTGGTCGGCGGTGATCTGTATTCCTATTACTTCCCGCAGAAGGTCTACCTTGCGGATGCCTTGCAGCAGGGAATTCTGCCGTTGTGGAACTCGCAGGTCGGCTATGGTTATCCCGTGCTGGGTGAGAGCCAGACCGCCGCACTCTATCCCCCGAATCTCCTGCTGTACCGGATGTTTGATGTCAATACGGCGTACAACATCAGCCAGCTGGCACACTACATCGCCATGTTTCTTGTCACCTTTGCGCTGGCGCGTGCCTTGCGGTTGGCAACTGCCGGGGCGATTCTGGCGGCGACGGCGTTCACCTATGGCTGGTTCCCGCCACGCATCTGCTGGGAGTGGGCGATTATTGGCGGCGTGTACTTCTCATTGATTCTCCTGGCACAGCTGAAATTCCTTCAGACTCGCAGGCCCCGCTGGCTTGTGGTACTCGCGGTCAGCTTAGGGCTCGACCTGCTCGCCGGGCATTACAATCTGGTGTTCATCACGCTGCTGACCATGCCGGCGATGTTCTGGTTGAGCGGCTTCGCCGCGAACGAACCAACGGCAGTGGAACCTGCAGCGTCTCCGGTCAGTGGAGTTGACCTTCGCACTCGCGTCCTCCCGGTGGCTGGCAGCGTGGTGATTGGGTTTCTCATCGCTGCGGTGCAACTGATTCCCAGCTGGGAGCTGAAGTCGCAGAGTCCCCGTGAAGCTGAAGATGCTCACTCTTCGTTTTCTGCCACTTCCGGGCATCTTCCTCCTCAGGCCATTTCGCAGCTCTGGATGCCGTGGGCCTGGTATGCGGGCGAAGAGCCTGCTGATGTGCTGCTCTCCACGGCCAAATGGGGCGTCGTCCCGGACGTGACCAATCAGGTGGAAGCGCAGCTGTATGTCGGGCTGATTCCGTTTCTGCTGGCGATTCTCGGGCTGGGTGTGCCGCGCTGGCGACAGAAGCTTGCGCTCGCTCATCCGGCGGGTTGGGGAGCCCTGATCCTGATTTCTCTTTTACTGGCCACGGGCTGGCCGACCTATTATTTCTCAGGCTGGCCGGGATTCGGCTTCTTTCGCGGCCCCGGACGGTATGGACTCATCGCGGCGTGGTCCTTGACGCTCCTCGCGGGAGCCTCGCTGGATGTGCTGTTACGCGGAACTCGTCTGCGGAGTGGTGGTGTGGCGGTCGTGGCGTTGCTGATCACCGCGATCACAACGGGGGACCTGTGGGCGGCCAGTCGGCAATATGCCATCGGTACTTCGCCCTATTTAGGGCGGCAGGTGTTCTATGCCACGTTGCTCGACGATCCGCCGCTCAAGCACCTGCAGGAAAGTCCCCTCCGTCAGATGTTCGCGGAGGCAGGAAGCAGAATTCGGCTGTTTGCGCCGGGAGCCAACATGCCCACGCTGCTGGGGGTATCGGCCGTTCCCGTCTACCTGGGACTGGGACCTGCGCTCTATGAAGCGGACGAATTTCGTCCCGGTTTTACAGAGACTGACCCTGCAAAAGTCGCTGACGACGTGGAACGGATCAGGCGCATGGGGGTGACGCATCTGCTGCTCCAATCGCCATTGGATGAAGCGCTCTGGCAGGTCGAGTTGCATTCCCGGCCATTCGATCCGGTCCTGAACCGCTGCTATGCCCGGAGTGAACCTTTTTACCTCTATACGTTAAAGGGTTCGGTCGGACGCGTCTCGTTTTCGGAATTGGAAACGTCGAATCAAATCCAGTCTCTGGATGTCAGTCCCAACCGCATCAGAGTCGAGGTCCTTGCTCGTGAACCGGGCCAACTGATTCTCCGCGATCTGGACTTCCCAGGATGGAAGCTCACGGCATCCCCCGATGTTTCGGTTGGAGAGGGCTCTCCCTTCCGCGTTGCCCATGTCCGCCCGGGCGACGCTCCACAATGGATCGAATGGACCTATCGTCCGTGGACATGGCCTGTCGGGTTGGTGATCTCCGCGCTCGGTCTGATCGCCTGCGGAGCCGTTCCGTTTTGCTGGCGGCGACTCCACCCTCGGCAAGACCCTCTGGTCGCTTGAAGATCGATGAGCCGTTCCCGCGGTGAGAAGTGGTGCGCATCCCAACTGCCTGGCAGCTTGAGCGCCCACAACGAGAAAGGCGGTCGCCCGCATTGGCAGCGGTCCCAGATGTCCATAAGTGATGGAGGCTGCCAGTGACCTCAATCATCGAAGGGCTGCATCGATTCTTTGTCAAGCAGAGCGGCCTGCGATGTTACCGGCAGATGTTGGCTGCATGGATCGAAAATGAAGGATCACGTGATTCCGTGCCCAGCCCGTTTGCCACCATGTCGATCACGTTCCTGATCGTTGGGGCGGGTGGTGGCTGCTTCAGAAGTCCGTTACGAGTCGGTCGCAGTCACTGCAGCTCCCTGCAGACCTGCCAAAGTTTCTCAACCGGCAGGCCGATGACATTGCTCAGGCTCCCGTGAACCGATTCCACGAACATTCCTCCAGCCCCCTGCAACCCATATCCTCCCGCCTTGCCCAACGGTTCTTCCGTCTGCAGGTACCAGTCCAGAAGCGCCTCGTCTGCGGGGCGAAACCGCACGTCTGTCACGGAAACAAACTCCTGTATCTGCAGCGCATCCGGCAGTCGAAGACTGACGGCAGTGGCGACCTGATGGACCCTGCCGAAGTAATAGTCCCGAAACCAGCTGCGCACTATTTGCTGCCAGTTCGGGCCATCGGGCTTTTCCAGAACACAATACCTGCCGTCAGTTGCCTGCGCAACAATGGTCGTGTCGGCCGTGATGACGAGACTCTGTGGAAAAGGTCGTTGCTCTTCGAGAACTGCCTGGAGTTTTCGGCTGGCAATCGCCTGCAACTGTCGGCAGATCTCTTCGAACGTCGAGATCCCGGAAAACCCCGGCTCATCCGCATCGAGCGGCGGAGCCACTCGAATTCGATCGCGGGGGAACAGGAGCGACAGCAACTGAAGACGTTGAGGTGATCGCGATCCAAGCAGAACTTCAAAGTCGGACGGCACTCGTGGTCCCTCTTTCCTGGCTGATTCACAAACAGGCGCGGGGCAAGCCTCAATTCCGAGAGAGCAGGTTGCTCGTTCCAGTGCCCCCGCCGACAGCCTTTCGCCTGGTGAAATGCTGCCTTTTGCGTGACGAACAGCAAATGTCAAAATGGACTCGACGACGCCGGAACCTTCAAGAGAGCAAATGGGCGTGTTGAGACGGAGAACGAGAGAACGCTGATCGCTCTCGCTGAAGGCGGGGCGAGTGATGACCGCGAGCCAGACCGTGAAGCATTCAATTCCTCCCCCGCGGCCGCTGAACTACAGAATATGCAGCACGATGCAGGTGATGTTGTCCTTAGATCCCCCGTCCTGAGCAGCCTGAACCAGTTCTTCCGCCGCGACCTGGGGATCGACGCGTTTCCCGAGAATCTCTTTGATGATGTCATTGGTGACGCCGTCACACACCCCATCCGAGCAGAGCAGCAGTTTGTCTCCCGGCTGCGGATCAATGACCCGGGGTGTCGTTCCCGATCCACCGTCCTTGGTGCCGAGATAGCGATACAGCACGTTCTTGTAGCGATGAGTCCGGGCGTCTTCGGCTGTGATCGTCCCCGCTTTGACCAATGCCTGTGTTAACGAGTGGTCTTCCGTCAGCTGCTGCAGACTTCCGCTCCGAAGAAGGTAGGTGCGGCTGTCGCCGACGCCACCGACATACAACTGGCCCCCGGCGACAACGACAAAGGTGATCGTCGTGCCCATGCTTTTGAAGCTGGGTTCCAATTCACCGAGAGCGATGATTTCCGAGTTGGCTGCGCTGACTGCCTGATCGATCGACTTGATGATGTCTGCGCTGGACCCGTGCTGAAAATCGGTCTGAGTGGCCAGTTTCTCGGAGACGATGTCGATCGCCAGTTCGCTGGCCTTTTCCCCCGCACACTGTCCTCCCATGCCATCAGCCACGAGGAAGAAGCGTGCCCCGGAATCGATAAAGCACTTGTCCTCGTTGTTACTGCGGAAGTTCCCCGTGATGCTGAGTGAGCCCCATTTCAGTTCTAGAAATTTCCCCATGACGCAGACGCCCACTTCCCACTACAGGCCGCTGATTGATGTGCTGTGCATCCGTCCGCAAGACAGGGACAACTTCTCCGACTGTTTCACCGGATCGGTGTGCTCACTCGCTGCCAGACATCGCGCAAGTTGAGCTTCCCCGCCTCGGGTGGTCTGCACTTACAGGGCCACTTTTCAGGCAACAGCAGTCAACTGACGGCATGCCGGATGCAGCCGATCGGGTTTCAACTCTTCAGACTATCATGGCGTACCGCTTCCAGCGAAGCAATCTTGAAGGAGGACGGTTGACGAGAATTCCATCCTGTATTCGTCAGAACCGGTGCGACGCGATTCTGGTGCAGCCGACAACCTGTCGACCAGTACCGACCGCTTCCGATTGAAAGGATTGCAGGGGGGAGCCCTGCGTCATGTCGGTCGGCAATTAACCGTGGGCCGCCTCGTGTCCTCCGACGACGATCTCGAAACCGAGGTCACGGACCATCGCGAAGTCTTCTTCGGCGGTCTGTCCCTTGGTCGTCAGGTAGTCACTCACGAAGAGGGAGTTGGCCGGGTACAGACCCATCGCCTGCATTGAACGAAGATTCAGCTCACGCCCGCCGGCGATCCGGATTTCGACACTGGGATGCACCATCCGCAGCAGGCAGAGAACTTTCAGACAGTAACGGGGATCGAGTTCATCCTTCTGCGCCAGCGGCGTGCCGTCAATGGCATGCAGGAAATTCACCGGAATCGACTTCACATCCAGTTGCCGCAGCTCGAACACGGCGTCGAGAATGTCTTCGTCGACTTCTCCCATTCCCACGATCAACCCGCTGCACAGCTCCATCCCCGCTTCCTGCACGACCTTGAGCGTGTCGATGCGGTCCTGATACGTATGGGTGGTACAGATTTCCTGATAGTACCGGCGCGAGGTGTTGAGGTTGTGGTTGATCCGGTCAACACCCGCCTCCGCCAGCTTCTGCGCCTGATCCGGCTTGAGCAAGCCAAGACACGCACAGACATGAAGCCCCAACTCGTCCTTGATCTTGCGGACGACATCGCAGACGTGGTTCACCTCGCGATCACTCGGTCCCCGACCGCTGGCGACGATGCAGTAAGTCCGTGCCTGACTTTCCTTCGCCTTGCGGGCGCCTTCCATCAGCACCCGCTCGTTGGCGATGGAATATCGCTCCACCGGCGCATCGGAGATTTTCGACTGGGAACAATAGCCGCAGTCTTCCGGGCAAAGTCCGCTCTTGGCATTCTTCAGATAGTACAGCTGGACCATCTTGCCGAAGTAGGCCTTCCGCAAGGTGAAGGCGGCGGCGAGCAGTTCGAGCAGCTCGTCATCATCCGCAAGCAGAATTTCCCGCGCCTGTTCCCGTTGAATCGGTTCGCCGCCGAGAATCCGTTGTGCCAGGTCCTGCCAGCGGCGGGATGTTTCCATCTGCATTGAGATCATGAATCAGTTTCCGGTTTCTGAATCGCAAAATTGCGAAGTCCTGGCCTGAGAGCAGTTTGCTCTTTCCAGTGCCCGCTCAGCAGGTATTTCGTGTCATGAAATGCTCTGTTCCGTGAGGCGTGAGCGGGTCCCGTAAAAGGCAAGGTGCTCGAGAGCCGCTCGCCGTTAGTCTCGCGGCTTTTTCTTGGCCACCCGTCGACGGAGTGGCGCATCCTCTTCCTCTTCGGAGGCCTCGGACTGTTCGAGAGCTTTCCGCACGGATTCGAGGAGCACGTCCATCGCGAACGGCTTCCGGAGGTAATCCACCGCTCCCAGCATTTCTGCGTAGGCCTTGTGGCGCCCCCCTTCGTTGGCCGTGATCATGATGACTCGCGGCGGGTTGTCCAGCGTCCGCAGGTATTCGAGCACGGGAAAGCCCCCCATTCGCGGCATCATCATGTCAGTGATGACCAGATCGGGGTGTTCTCCCTGGATGATTTTCTGTCCATCGGCACCATTACTGGCCGCGAACACCCGGTAGCCGGCCGCTTCCAGCACCGTACGAAGAGTCTGCTGGATTTCACGGTCGTCCTCGATCAGGACAATCTTCTGGCCAGTCATCGGGCTACTCCTTTTCCCCTGCACTGCAAATGAGTTGTGCAGCATTTGGTGGGTGGGATCTGGGGGTGAGCCCCGCATCTTATGCCGCCGGTTCCCGCGACTCAACGTGGACACCCCACAATTCCGGGACCACGGATCTGGGCACGGGAGAGACGGTCAGCAATGGTGATCCCGGTGGGAGGGTGATCTTTGCCGCAGCGCAAAACAGGATGACATCGTCTGCCCGGAAGCCATGCCGGTCACTGGAATTCCCCCGGAACGCCGATTCCTGAGAACTGGGGAGCTCACGGAAATTTCAGTAGATCCAAACGAGGTCAGCAGATGCGACTCAAAACGTGCCTCCGCGATCTTCCGGGACCACGGCGATGGCACAAGAGTCGCCGTAAAACGTCCTGACGCAAATTGCGGGGAAAGAAGTGTCGCAATCAACGATCCCCTGACAGATGGAGGACCAGCAACATGGCAGTGCGCAAGAACCGAAAAGATGCGAAAGTCGTAAAAGATGAGAATCGTGATCCGCTCACGGGTGAGCCCGGTGCTCACCCCGTAGGAGCAGGTGCCGGGGCGGCGGTTGCCGGGGCTGCTGCAGGTGCAGCAGCAGGAATGGTTGCTGGCCCAGTCGGTGCTGCAGCCGGGGCGATCATCGGTGGAGTTGCCGGTGGGTACGCAGGCAAAGCCCTTGCAGAACAGATCGATCCGACCGCCGAAGACGCCTATTGGCAGGAGCACTTTTCCGAACGGGATTATTTCCAGGAAGGAGCCGACTATGGGGCTTATCAGCCCGCTTACCGCTATGGCTGGGAATCGCGAACAGCCAATGCCGACAGGACTTGGGAAGAATCACAGGCCGATCTCGAAAGAAACTGGCAACAAAGGCGGGGAACTTCCAAGCTGACGTGGAAAGAAGCCGAACCGGCAGCCAGGGACGCGTGGGAGCGGATTGACCGGCAGTACGGGCAGCCTCCCGTGTAAATCACCAGACGCGCACCGGGGCTGTCTGGCAAGAGGCCCCAATATCACAATATCAACTATCAACTGACCGGTTCCCTGCTCCAAGAGGGGCATGACAACCGGTCAGTTTCTTTTTTGGGGGCTCTTCGTCCCCGCTCCGCCGCTTCTCGCAGTCGCGTGGGGTACGTGAGCAGCCGGTCTTCTCGACGCTTTAATTTCCGCCTTGACGTTTCTACTGTCTCCAAGGCGAGCGGGCATCTCAGACGCAACTCAAGGTCTATACAATCTAAAGCAGGTTGCTCTTTCCAGCGCCCGCGCAAGAATTGTTTCGTGGGGTGGAATACTGACTTCCGCGTGGCGAGTACGGGGCATTCAAAAGCCCAAGTGCTCTAGCTTTCCGGCGGTTCAACGTCGACGTCATGCCATTTCATGGCTTGCATCATCGGTTCAATTCGCAGGACGACGCTGCCGTTCTGGAAAAGCCGCACTGTCCCGGTTGACTCGGATACCGCGATGGCGATTGATTTCGTAGCCTTGGAGATCGCTGCGGCCGCCCAGTGGCGGGCGCCCAGTCCTTTGGAGAGGGTCAGTTCTTCCGCGGGGGCATCGAGAATGCGTCCAGCGCCCACGACAAAACCATCAGAGGAGATGACAAACGCGCCGTCGATCTGGGACAGCTCCTTGATACTTTCCCGAACGCGGGCGTTTGAGATGGCACGTTCCTTTTTGGAATAGCCCCGAAATGGATCGTGGACCCCTTCGTGTGACATCTCCAGGACTTTGCGGTGGTTCCCGACCACAAACAACGTCCCCACCTTCTTGCTTTCGCGACCTTCCCGACCGATTTCCACCGCCAGATCCACGACCCGTCGAAGAGTCCCCAGCGGGACCTGTGTTTCCAGCCGTTGCAGGTCTCGGGCAGTCAGACGGGCCAGCCGCTCGCTCAGGTTGATGATGCTGAAGGTGTCAATGCTGTCCCGTTCGAATCCCGAGTAGAGTGCAATGACCCGGTCGCCGGTTTTCAGGAGGTTATCGGCCACAGCTTCAAGAAGTGCCTGACTCAGCTGGACCTGGCGGGTCTGCGGCTCCTGCATCAGGGGGACCAGCGGAACATCATCCGACTTGACGGCCTCCTGGACTTCGGGGACGTGGGAGGCCACCATGAGCGGCGTCGGCTTCAGCAGCCCCTTGATTTCTTTGAAGTCATACGAGACATCGGTCAGCAGGATGGTCGCAAGACAGTCAACTTCACCAGCCGTGCGCCGCGCCTGCTTCAGCAGGCTGACGAGCATCGGAGGGAGGCTGTCTCGCGCCATGAACGGTGACCTTGTGCGACTTTCTCTGGTGTCTTTGGCGACATGCGGCTGAGGACCATCCGCCCGATGCAGTCGGACGGTCGACGTAAACAAAGACAGGATCTACGGTAAGATTTCGCAGTTTACGACAAATCTTCCGTTCGTCAAACGAGGTTTCAACGTCTCGAATGACAGCATTTCTCCCCCTGCCCTCCGCTGCGACGGAAGTGGACAATTCGATCAACGTCGGCCCCCGGTCCGATTCAGAGCAGGTGAGTGGCGTTGGTCAGCGATTTGCCAGCCTGAACCGTACCTCATCCACGCGAGTCTCGTTCTTGTCAGCTGACTCTGTCAGCGTCACCGCCTGTCCCAATCATTTTCGTCATTTTCCGACATCGCGGATCATTTTCGTTTTTTCGATCCTTGTCAGAGACTCGCAATTGGAGTTGAATTCCCTACCAGCACCCGGCGAGACGACGTCCCCTCGCAGCACAATCGACCTCCCCAGTTCACGCACTCCTTTTCAGGATCGCGAAGCTGTTGGTCCTCCTGTTACCGCCAGTTGAAACATCCATGGTCATCTCGTTGATCGGCTACCGCGGCACAGGAAAAACCACGGTAGCTGCCTCGCTGGCGAACCGCCTGCGGTGGGACTTTGTCGACCTCGATCCCGAGATCGAACGGCACGCCGGCAAGTCGATTGCCGCAATTTTCGCGGAGCACGGAGAGCCCCACTTCCGCCATCTGGAGCAGATGGAACTCTTCAAGCATCTGGGGCGACAACAGCTGGTCCTGTCTGCCGGCGGGGGGGCGGTCGTCAACGAAGACAATCAGCGGGCCATGCAGGCCGCGGGACCGGTCGTCTGGCTGCAGGCGACCGTGTCGACCATTGTCGAGCGGCTCTCGCAGGATCCGCACAGTGCCTTGCGACGCCCCGCTCTGGCGGGGGAAGATCCGATCTCCGAAATCTCCCTGATGGTGGCTCGTCGGGAACCGATTTATTCCCGGGCTGCGACAATCGCGGTGGCCACCGATCACCGGACGATTGACGGGATTGTCGACGAGATTGTCGCCCGGCTTCCCCCTTTGACCGGGGGTGTCCGGTGACCCTGCGACTCGACCTGCCGCTGTGGTTTATCGACCTCGGACTCTTCTTGCTCGGGGCGGTTGTCGGAAGTTTCCTGAACGTCTGCATCTATCGGATTCCGACAAGGGACCGCCTGCGCGACCAGCTGGCTTCCCTATGGGAAAAACCCTCCAACTGCCCCCGATGCCGAACTCCGATCCGCTGGTACGACAACCTGCCGATCTTCGGCTGGCTGAAGTTGCGAGGGAGGTGCCGGGCCTGTCGGATGTGGATTTCTCCCCGCTATCCGCTCATCGAGTTCCTGAATGCCTGTCTATGGGTACTCGTCTTCCATCTGGAAGTTCCGACCGGGATGTTCGCCCCCCTCAGTTCCAGCTGTCTCGACAGCGATCTCGGTCCTCAGGTGTTTCCAGGACTGGGGCCGTTGTCGGTCGAACAATTTGTGCTTCTGCGCTACTTCTTTCATATGGTGTTGATCGAAGCCTTACTCGTCGCTTCGATGATCGACTTTGATCTGCGGATCATCCCCGACGGGACGACCGTGCCCGCGATGATTGTGGCGGTCGTGGCGAGCACGGCAATCGGTCGGCTCAACATTGTTCCGGTCTGGTTCCAGAGTCCGAATCTGGAAATGTCCTTCGCGAGTGTCACTCCCAAATGGATTCACCCGCTGCTCTCCGGACCGGGGGTGCCGGCGTGGATCAGTGCTCATCCTCACCTGCATGGGCTGGCAGTCAGCCTGGCTGGCTTCGTCATCGGCGGCGGAATCGTCTGGCTGGTCCGGATCCTCGGGCACTGGATGCTGAAGCAGGAAGCGATGGGGTTTGGCGATGTGATCCTGATGGCTATGGTGGGGAGTTTTCTAGGCTGGCAGCCGACGGTGATCGCATTTTTCATCGCCCCCCTGTTTGCGATTCTGGTGGTCGCTGTGACTTCCCTGTTTCGGCGTGACCGGATGATTCCCTATGGCCCCTATCTGAGTCTGGGGACGCTGGCCACCCTTCTGGCATGGAAGCCGATTTTCGCCCGCACCCGACATATTTTCGAACTGGGAGCGTTGCTGCTGCCGCTGGTTGGATTGGGAGCTGTAGTCTTTGGGCTGTCACTCCTCCTTGTTCAGGCCCTCAAACGGCTGATCGGTTGGCAGACGACAGATGTCGCCCCCCCGATCTGGCGATCCGCTGACCAGACCTGGTTCTTCAAGGGAGAGAATGTCAACCGTCATGCCTGCCGCTGGCCGACGCGGGACTGGGAGGGCTGTGCGTCGGGGCAAGGGACCCGGCAGGCGGAGCGTTGGCGCGGCAACGGCTCGACGGGCTCGCGTTCGTGGGGACGGGGCGGCTAGAGCAGGCGGCACTTTCCAGTGCCCGCGCAGCAAGTGATTCGTGCGATGAAATGTTCATTTCCGCGTGGCCAGAACGAGTCGATCAAAAAACAAAATGCTCTAGTACCGCCGGTAAGCAGACAGAACGAGGCCTCCTGTCGGATGTCTTCAGTTTGCCCGGCAACTCCGGTACCCTGCTCACTGGCTGTTGTGATGTCACCAACGGCCGCTGACCTGCGGAATGCACCATGTACGAACTGTTGCGAAATCTGGATCGCCGCTGGATCTACCTGCTGATGGGGCTCTCTGTCGCAATTCCGATGCTGCTCGAGCTGACATTTGCCGAGACTCCCAGCATCCAGTCGCAGATGGTGTTTGATGAAATCGAGAAGCTCACGCCCGGCTCAAAAGTGCTGATGGCGTGGGATTTCGATCCGTCGACTGACGGTGAGCTGGGGCCGATGGCCCTCTCTTTTGCCCGCCACTGTTGTGAGAAAAAAGCGAAGCTCTACTTCCTGACGCTGGTGCCCGTCGGCCCCCAGATGATCGAAAAATCGATTCGCGAAGTTGTTAACGCCGATTTTCCCGAAATGACGTACGGCGACGACTATGTGAATCTGGGCTTTAAGTCGGGCTACGAAGGGGTGATCAAGGTCATCATGACCGACCTGCGGCAGCTGTATACTACGGATGCCCGCGGAACCAATATCGACCAGATCCCCATGTGCAAAGAGGTGGAGAACATCCAGGATATGGAGCTGATCGTCAACGTCAGCGGTGCCTATCCGGGGACCAAGGAGTGGGTGCAGTATGCGGTCACACCCTACCCGAAGCTGCACATGGTGGCGGGCTGCACCGGAGTCCAGGCTCCGCTGTTCTACCCTTACGTTCCCAAGCAGATGCAGGGCATGCTGGGAGCCATCAAGGGGGCTGCCGAATACGAAGCTCTCGTCAACGCAAAATACGGCGGGGCGCATCCCGATCCGAAATACCAGCAGGCCATCCGCAGAATGGCGCCGCAATCGGTCGCTCACGTGCTGATGATCGCCCTGATCCTCGCCGGAAACTGGGTGTACTTTCAGCAGCGCAAAAGGGAACGTGCCGCAGCAGCCCCGTGAGGCGGCATCCTGGGGGCACCCTCAGCGTCTCCATCAGGCCGTTGCTGCGATCGGAAGAACTGTTTCCAACATCAGCGATCTGGCTGACGTACATCTTCTTTCCGTGTCACTGTCCCGATATCATGAAACAGGTTGCCCCTTCCTGTGCAGGCGGAGTGCGATTCCCGATCGATGAAGAGGACATCTCCACGCGGGACTGACAGTTCGAATCGAATCAACGTTCCATCAGGAAGATCATGACGTTTCTGAATCAGCCTCTGAGGTGGCGTCCGGCGACGTTCAGGGTTCGTTACTCTCACCGGGCTGCCTGCTGGACCCTGCTGATCGGGCTGTTTCTGGGCTGGACACTGTCCGCCTCGGCCCAGAGCGATGACGATGTTCGGCGTGAGCGCGTGCTCGATGCCATTAACCGCGCCCAGCAGGCCCTGATCCGGGCTCAGAACAATGATGGGACGTGGACGACGTCGATCGCCTACAACAGCGGTCCAACCGCACTCGCGACACTCGCCCTGCTCAGCTCCGGTCTCCCCAGCGATCATGCCGCCGTGCAGAAAGGGATCAGCTGGCTCAAACGGGGGGAACACGATCCGGTGAAAACGTACGACGTCGCCATGACGATCATGGCGCTGGTCGCTTCGGGTGACCGGACTGCCCTGGGAAAGATCTCCAGACTGTCCGCGCGGCTGGAGGAAAACCAGCATCGCGGAGCCGACGGAGGAAACTGGGGATACGAGGCGGAAGCGGGGTGGTGGGATAACAGCAATACGCAAATGGCGATTCTCGGCCTGCGCGAGGCGGCCGCTGCGGGAATTCCCGTCAACCGCGAGGTCTGGGAACGGGCGCAGCAGCATTTCCTGCGAACGCAGGTCGGCGGCGTCGACAGCCCCGGAGGAGCCGCGTGGGCTTACACACCCGGAAATGCACTCACCGGCAGCATGACCGTCGCTGGCATTGCTTCTCTCGCGATCACCTCGGGCATGCTGCAGGATGATTCCGACGTCGATGCCGAGGGGCGCTTCCAGTGCTGTCAGCGTGATGACTCCGAGGTCGAACGGGCCATCGAGGCAGGGGCGACCTGGCTGGTTCACCATTTTCAGATTGGCACCAATCCGGGGCAGGACAACTGGCTTCTGTACTACCTCTATGGGTTGGAGCGGGCCGGTCGATTTACCGGCCGACGGTTCTTCGGCGACCACGACTGGTACCGTGAAGGCGCCGATTTTCTCGTGCGGGGACAGAACCTCCGGGAAGGGACCTGGAGAAGTCGAGGGCTCGAACAGGATGACACGATCAGCACCAGTCTGGCGCTGCTGTTTCTCTCCAAAGGCCTGTCACCGGTTGTCGTGAACAAGCTGAAATACGGTCCCCGCGGGGGGGATGGCGAGGTTCAGGGACGGGACTGGAATCAGCACCCTCGGGATGTCACGAACCTGATGGAATACACCTCTTCACTGCCCAAGTGGCCGTCACTCCTGACCTGGCAGGTGGTCGACCTCCGCAATGCGGCCAATGATGAAGGAGTCGCGGCGCTGCTGCAGGCACCGGTTCAATATCTCAGTGGCACCGGCAATCTGGAAACGATTCAGGGGCGCGAACTTGACCTGCTGCGTCGCTACCTGGAAGAAGGAGGCTTCATTTTCGCCGTCCAGAACTGCGACAGCCCCACCTTCGACACCGGATTCCGGGATCTTGTGAACCGGTTGTTCGACGGGCAGTATCAGCTGACGAAACTGCCGCCGACACATGACGTCTATCGCAGCGAGTTCGTATTCCCGGTCGACGCCGCGCCGCCCGAGTTGTGGGGAGTCGATTTCGGCTGCCGTACCGCCATTGTCTACGCCCCCTTCGATCATGGTTGCCGCTGGAACAAGTGGATGAAGCATGATCCACCTGCCCGGCAGGTGGCCGTCAAAACGCAGATCAGCAAATCGATGATGGTCGGCGTCAATGTGATCGCCTATGCCACGGGGCGGGAGGTGCAGGACAAGCTGCAACGGCCCCAGATTCTCGCCCAGTCGAATGACAATCCGCTCCAGCGCGGCCAGTTGCAGATGGCCCGCCTGCGTCATTCGGGCGGATGGGACACCGCTCCTCATGCGTTGCGCCGGCTGCAGACCGCCTTGCGGGGTGTTCAGCTTGAAGCTGCCACCGAGACACCGAACCTCGCCGCGACCGATCCGCTGCTGCCCGACTATCCGCTGCTGTACATGCATGGCCGAAAGAACTTTCAGCTTAGCCCTGAAGAGCAGCAGGCACTGAAAACCTATCTCGAGGATGGAGGATTTCTCTTCGCCGACGCTTGCTGCGGTGCCTCACAGTTCGACGGCAGCTTCCGCATTCTGATTCAGCAGATGTTCGGAAAGCAGCTCGAACGCATTCCTGCGGATCATGAGATTTTCAATATGCAGGCGGGCTACGACATCCGCCGGGTGCACCGCCGCATCCCCTCCAGCAATCCGCGGACCTCCGGTCTTTCCGGGGAAGACTCCGTAGGCGAACCGGTCCTCGAGGGGATTCAGGTCAACGGCCGGTATGTGGTCGTGTACAGTAAATATGACCTCAGCTGTGCACTGGAACGACAGGCCACGACCGCCTGTGCCGGCTACACGACGGAAGATGCCGTCCGCATCGGCGTCAATCTGGTTCTGTACGGCCTGCTACAATAGCGGAACCGGAAGAGACAGCGAGCGAAGTTGTCGCCGGGAATGCATCCTTGTTCCACGCTTCGCCCGGGTCTATGCTCAGAGTCGAACAGACCAATGGCCATCCCGCCTGACCGCGGGCATTCGAGTTGTGCCGGTCCCGCACTGATCCCACCACCCAGGAGTGTCGTCATGAAGAGCTTGCGCCTGCTTTCCGCTGCTTTAATGTTGGTCGGACTTTCCCAACTGGCTCATGCAGAAGCCGTCAAGAAGGTCGGCGACGAAGCCCCCACGTTCTCCGCTCAGGACGACACGGGTGCCGATTGGAAGTCAGCAGACCATGTCGGCAAAAAAATCCTGGTGGTCTATTTCTATCCCGCCGATATGACCGGCGGCTGCACGAAGCAGGCGTGCGGATTCCGCGATGACCTTTCCGATCTGGCTGCACTGGATGTGGAAGTTGTCGGCGTCAGCGGCGACAGCGTGGAAAATCACAAGGTGTTCAAGAAGGCTCATAATCTGAACTTCGCCCTGCTGGCGGATCCAGAAGGCAAAGTGGCCGAAGCCTTCGGTGTCCCCTTCAAGAAGAAGGAAGGGACGGTCAACGTGGAAGTCGATGGAAAAACCATCCCGCTCGTGCGCGGCGGTTCTGCCAGCCGCTGGACGTTCGTCATCGACAAGACCGGAAAAATCGTTCACAAGGACGAATCCGTGAAAGCGGCTCAGGACTCCAAGGAAGTGGCCAAGGTCGTGAAGGCCCTGAAAAACAAGTCCTGATTGACGTGTTCTCGTGCACCGCAGACGCAGCGTCCCGGACGGATGACCCGACCGGGACGTTCGCGTGATTCTTTTGCGGGCGACTGTTGCCAGAACGTCTCACGTAGTAGAAAATTGGGGAAGAAGCTGATCCGCAAGCTGCGGAAATTCGAGCTTCATCCGGCAGAGGAGAACGATTCAGTGGATCTGGATGAGTTGACAGGGACCAGTGGGGAATGGCTGCGCGGGACCGGTCCGGAATCTGACATCGTCGTTTCCAGCCGGATCCGCCTCGCAAGGAATCTGGCCGAATTCCCCTTCCCCTCCCGCGCCGACGAAAAGACGCGGTTTGAAGTCAATACAATCCTCCGCGACCACATCGCGAGACTCTCCGTCGATCCTCCGCTCGACTATGTCGATGTCGCTGATCTGTCGAAGGTGAACCGGTTGTTCCTGGTGGAACGGCAGCTGATCAGCCGGGAACATGCCGAGTCGCAGGGGGCCCGCGGCGCCTGCATCGGGCGGCAGGAAACTGTCAGCCTGATGATTAACGAAGAAGATCACCTCCGGATGCAGGTGATGCGCAGCGGCTACGCACTGGAGAGCTGCTGGGAGCAGATTAATTCCATCGATGATGAACTGGAACAGCGGGTTGCTTTCGCGTTCAGTGACGAGTTTGGCTATCTGACCGCCTGTCCGACCAATGCCGGAACGGGAATGCGCGTCAGCGTGATGCTGCACCTGCCCGCACTCGTGATGACCAAGGAGATCCAAAAAGTCTTTCAGGCCATGCACAAGATGAGCCTCGCTGTGCGGGGGCTCTATGGCGAGGGGAGCCAGGCCATGGGAGATTTCTACCAGATCTCCAATCAGGTGACGCTCGGCAAATCGGAAGAGCAGATTATTCAGAACCTCAAGCGTGTGGTTCCCGATATCCTCTCTTACGAGCGGAAGGCGCGGCTCGCACTCGTAAAAGGAGACCGGCAGCGTCTGCACGATCAGGTCTCCCGGGCGATGGGCGTGCTCAGCAGTGCGCGTCAGATCTCCACGGAAGAGACGATGGAGCTGCTCTCGAGTGTCCGCATGGGTATCAACCTCGGCCTCGTCGACGATATTGAAATCTCGACGGTCAATGAGCTGTGCATCCAGACGCAGCCTGCCCACCTGCAGAAGATTCGCGGGGAGGCACTGGAATCGAGCGAGCGAAATGCTGTTCGCGCGGCACTCCTCCGCGAACGGCTCTCCGGTCGGCAACCCCCTCAGAATTGAGGAAGGCTGGTGACAACAGTTTCACAACCGGAGAGCGATTGTCCCGCCGCACCAGTCGCAAGCCGCGTGATCCTGCTCGGTGCCAGTAATCTGACAATCAACTTTCCGCTGATTGTCCATTCACTGGCACAGTCACTCCCCGGCCCGCTTGAGATCTTCGCCGCTCACGGACACGGTCGCTCTTTCTGTCAGTGGAGCTACGTTCTCAATCGTGGGCTCCCGTCGATTGTTGACTCGTCACTCTGGGACGATCTGGCCGGCCGGCCCCCCGCACTGCACAACCTCGCCTTAATCACCGACGTCGGAAACGACCTGCTCTACGGCCACGATCCGGCCTCCATCCTGCAACAGGTCGAGACCTGTATGCAGCGCATCCGCGCCTGTTCGTCACAGCTGCTCTGTGTCCGGTTGCCACTGCAGCGGCTCATGCGGCTGTCCAATTTCGGGTTTCGCATCGCCCGGTCCATTCTGTTCCCAAGGGCCCGGAGGACATGGAATGAACTCAGAGCGATGGCCTTTGAACTGGATGAGCAATTCGCCGAACTGGCGGTCGCTTATGATGCTCCGTCGATCTCTCCGCCCCTGCACTGGTATGGAGCCGACCCGATCCACATCCGGCGGGGAGCACGGGGATCCGCCTGGAATACCATTCTGAATCAATGGTCGGCAGGACCAGAAGTCAACGTGTCCCCTCCGGCAAACGGAACAGCCGGAGAGATCTGGTTCCAGCGTCCGGCGCTTCGGACGCTGTTCGGTAAAGAGACGCGAACCTCGCAGCCTTCGGGCGAGCTGATCGATGGAACTCGCATCTGGCTCTATTGAAAGGGGCAGCATGTTCCCGACCCCGTGCAGCATGCGTTTTGCATGATGAAATGCTGAGATCCGTATGGCGAGGCACACCGCCTCCACATTCCCAGACACGCCCTCGCTTGTGACGTGTCCGGGAGCGGCCTAGCTAGCGGAGCATCAGTGAACTAACGTCCCTGTCTCAGGGCGGAGACTTCTCCTCTCAGCATCCGGATTTCATTCCGAAGTTCATCCAGTGTTCGCTGCATTTCCAATTGGTTGCGAATCAGTTCGTCAACCCGCCCGTCCGGGGACATCGGCACCTGATCTGCCGTCGGCAATTTGTGAGCCGCGATTGTGGTGGCGGACGGTAACAGCAGTCCCCGAGTGACTTTCTCCGCGTTACGTCGGACTTCCACCGTGACGCTGGCGCTGTCTCCATAGGCTTGAATCAGCTGCAGGGCATGAGCCGGGGAGAGAACCTTCTCCCCTTGAATTGTCAGAATTTCATCCCCCACGCGCAATCCGCTCAGCGCGGCGGAGCTATCTGGCTGCACTGCGACGATCAGTGTTGCTTCTCCACGTTCCCCCAGCGTCCAACCGAGCTGGGCAGATGTCATCACCGGGACCTGAGGAACTTCGGTCCGACTGAGCGGTTTGGTGCCAGTGAACAGCGGGCGGAAGTTGGCGGGAAGGGCCACATCGGCGGTCAGCTCCTGCCCATCGCGGAGAAACGTCACCGGGACAAGGGCTCGTGGTTCGCTGCGGTGCAATGCCCGATAGAAGCCGTCGACGGTCGCGACATTCTGATCGCCGACCCGTTTGATCAGGTCGCCGATCTGCAGGCCGGCACGGGCGGCACTGCCATCCTGATCGAGCAGGCGGACCAGCACCCCTTCCGCGGTCGTCTGAAATGTTCCACCAAGCGGAACAGCGGTCACAGGGTCATTCTTGGCAATGACGGCGGGGGCGGAGGGATCAATTCCGGACTGCGGCGCCGGCGGAAGTGGCACTTCACCCGCAGGCGGAGCGAGCGGTTGACCTGTGATTCCCGGTGCTGGCGGGCGAACCGCGGGTTCATCCCGCATCAGGATAATGCGTGTGGCCGTGTTGGGACGAGTCACATCGTACAGGACCCGGACGCGGGCATTCGGCGGCAGATCACTCAATCTGACCGGTCGACCATCAATTTCGACGACAGTTTCGGGAACAAGGTTCAACGAGCGACTCACTTCCCCATCTCGAATATTCAGGCGGTGGTCGTCGACACTGATAATTCTGCCGAAGCTGATATCTTCCGAGGCCGATCGGTCTTTCAGGACGGCTTCCGGTGTCTGCCCGAAGCTGTAACTCTGAAAATTCTGGGATGTTACGGCAACTGCAGCGAGAGTTGCCAACGATGTCAGGAACCTCTTCATCGACGTGCTCCTAGAACAGATAGATTCCCCTGCCGTCTGGGCCCGCTGAGGGGCTCAGCGGTTAGAATGCAAAGCAAATGCCGCCCGACCTCGCAACCGAAAGACTTTGGGGGAGAGATCTTTCGTTAATCAGGAAGATTCATTAAAGTTCCGGCAGGGTCCGCTGCGATTCACGGCAGCGGCAGGACAGGATGCCGTCGACCGAGCCCGGCAAGGATGCCAATGAACCGCGTGAGTTTTCTCCTTCGGTTTCTTCCACATTCTCAGACACTGCAAGGTTTTGCCTCCGGTTTGATCACGGCGGCACTTTGCATCCCGGTGCTGACCAGCCTGCAACTGGCACTCGGGATCGGAGCCTCCTCCGATTGCGGTCTGTTGCTGGCAGCTACGGTCGCCTGCCTCGCCTTGCCGATGTTGATCCAATGGGTGCCGGACAAGCGCTGGGTGAACGGGAGTCTGCTCGCCCTGGCGACGCTCTGGATGTTCGCCGTTCCTTCAGTTCTGAGTCGATATCAACAGGTTCTGGCGGGCGTGTCCCTCGCACAGCTGGATCATCGTCCCATCTCGATTGGCATCCATTTCGGTGCCGGACTCCTCTGTCTGTTTCCGATTCTGCTCTGCTGTGGCGTCGCGCTGCAGCGATTCTCCCGGAACAACTCTCAACGAGCTTGCCTGCTCGGCGCGGCGGTCGGATTTGTGGCTGTTCCGGTCGTCCTGTCGATGGGAATGAATTTCAGCTCGCTCCGTTGGGTGGCGCTCTGCAGCGCTGTGGCGGTTGCGGCGATGCACTGGCGAATGGGACTGGCAGCCAGTTCAAATTCCCCCACTGCACCGCTCTCCCGGTCCCCCCTCTTTGGCCGGATGGCGATCGGTCCGCAGTTCCTTCTCGCAAGTGTCTGCGGGCTGGGGCTGGCCTGTGCCTCGTTCGTCGGCTCCCAGTTCGTCCAGAAGAATGCCCTTCACTGGCCCGCGTTACTCTGTGGGCTGTGCGTGGGGGGAGCGCTGGGCTGGCGACGCTCAACACAGAACAAGTCTTCCCGTCGCGCTCAGCAACTGACGACATCGGCCTTGCTGACTGCTGCTTCGCTTGGCCTGCTGGTCAGCGCCGTTTCAATCTGGATGGAAATCAGCCTGCAGTCGACCGCGTGGATCTCGCATGTCGGCGGCATGACATTGCTTCGCTGCGGGCTGCTGGCGTCGTTTTCGCTCCCCTTCGGATTGGTTCTGGGACGGCTATCGGGGACGTCAGCACCTCCGGCAGCTCAGCCTTATTTATGGCTTGCGACCTGCGCAAGTGCCTGCTGTCTGGCGATGCTGAGCGGCCTGGGAGTGTGGCATGTCTCTCTGCTCGCCATCTTGAGCGCGCTGTCGCTGGGGATCTGGAGCTGGAGTCGCAGCGGCTACCAGTTCTCCTCCGGTCGTGTGTCGCAGGGAACCCGTGTGGCACTCGTGGCGGGAAGTCTGCTGGGTCTGCTGTTCTCGGGCCGCGTGAATTCCACCAACTCCGACAAGATTCTCTTTTCTTCACGAACCTTTGCAGCTCTGCGGGCCAGCATCCCTTCCGGGAAAATTCCGAGCCTGGACGATGGTCGGCACCTGGCGACCTTTGAAGATCTTTCCAGTCGCTGGACGGCGTGGAAATATCGAGGGAGCCAGATTGTCGCCCGTCGTAACGGACTGGCGACCGAACTGCGGTCAATTCATCCCGAGTACTGCCCTCACAGCGCTGCGGATGTTCTCCCCGCAATTCTGCCCCTGGTGCTGCATCCCGGGCCGGAGCATGTGCTGGTTCTCGGAGTTCACACACCGACTCTGCAGACCTGCCAGAGTTGGCCGCTCCACACGGTCACGACCTGCGACGGTGACGCCGGTGCGCACGCGATGCTGGCCTGGCAACTGGAACAGGATGAGCGGTTTGGTTTCGACGGAGGAGCCGAATTCCGCTTTCATAAAGCGGAACCCGTTCTCGCTGTGCAGAGCAAACAACCCTGCAAGTACGACATCGTCATTTCTCCGATGACGCAGCCGGCAATGGCCGCAGCCGCCACCCAGTCGACACGTGAGTATTACCAGCATGTCGCCGGTCTGCTGGAAGAGGGGGGCCTCCTCTGTCAACGGATCTGTTACTACGATCTGGGTCCGGGGCTGGTGCAACAAATGCTGGCCACCGTGAAGTCCGTCTTCCCGGAAATCCTGCTGCTGGAATCGGTGCCCGGCGAGTTTCTGCTGATCGCCACCAATGAAGTGAACCCGCTCGTCGACATGGGCTGCATTGATCGGCTGAAGTCTCCCCAGTGCCGCACAGCGCTGGCGAGTGCCGGTTGGGACTGGTCCACTGTGATGTCTCGCGGTGGGCTGACAACGGAAGGGGTTGAGAACCTGATCGGCACGTTGACCACTCTTCCCCGCTGTGACAACGGGGGGATGGCCTTCTCCCTTCCGGCAGAAATTATTCGCTGGGATGCGAAGACGGATAAGACTCGCGGCCTGCTCGCCCAGCAGGGGAAAGTGCTGGGAAGTCTGCTCGGTGAAGTTCCTGAATCCCAGGAGATCACGAGTCGACTTGAAGATTTGAAAATGGCCAGCCAGATACAGACAGACAACCCCGACATGCCCTGGGCCTATCGGGCTGCATTGAAGAAGCTGTTGACCGACCGTCCCCGCTCAGAAATTATTCAGGTCAAGCACGAAGGTCTGACACGCAAGCTCTACCGGGAAGATCAGGCCCGCAAGGACTATCTGGTGGCACTCGGAAAAGCGGCGACACGTGAACGCCCGCCACTGGATGACGTCCGCGATCTGGCGGCCTTTCTGGAACCCTTCGATCCGCTGATCAGTATCTTCGCTCACTACGAGATTGCCGAACTGCTGGCTCGTGCGGAAGCTGTGGATCCGGCAGCTCAGCTCGCTCATCGGCTGCACACGGTCTACTATGCCACTGCCGACGACCATTCCGTTCGCAACGTGACTGCGTCGCTCAATCTGATCTGCGAACATCCGGCTGCGGTGGCTGATGATTTCGCCCGCTGGGATCAGCTCAACGGACTGCTGGAGATGCTGGAACAGCGCTGGCAGCTGCGGTGGAACGATTCCCGCAAAACACGTTACGAGCCGATCGATACCGAGAAGAGCGTCCTGACGATTGAGAAGTCGCTCACGCTAATGGATCAACTCGCTGAGAAGTATCCGGAGCTCGCGGTCTGCTGGCGGGAGCGTCGCGAGTCGATCGATACCACACTGCTGCGTCCGTTGCGAGAACACCGGAGCGCCCAAATGCGACAGTACTCCGTGACTCCGCGGTAATGTCGTGGGAAATTGTCCGAGCGGTTCCTGGAGTGATCACGGTCTGATGGACTGGGGACAGGTGCCGGATCCGCCAGACCCGATCGGTCAGTTCCGAATGTCGTTTGGAACTCACTTCGTCCAGTGGGGCGGTCGTTGTGCAGAGAGCGCTACGACATGGCGGTGCGCTTGCTCCCTGCCTGCAGCGTCACGCTCCTCTGCAGACTCACGAGGGGGGGGGGAGATCTCGAAGTTCCTCAGGGCATCGGGAATGAAGGACCTGCTGGTAAATTTTGATTTGAGTCGGTAAGACAGTCGCAGTCCTGTTTCCTATCGGTTCAACTGGCAGGACATCTGTCCGGCTTGGACGGGCCTCAGTTTCGAACGGCCCAAACGGTCAGATCCTGTTGAACCGGACACACCCGACGATGACGAGCATTCCATGTCCGACACACAACCGACTCGCAGAGATTTCCTCAAGACCGCCGGATCATCGATTGCTGCGGCCACGCTGGCAACGTCCCTTACAAAGTCGACCGCAGCGGCTGAAGGCGACAAGCCATTTGGCTATGCCGTGGTCGGGATCGGTGCTTTGACGAAAAGCGACATTCTCCCCGCCTTCGCGAACATGAAACATGCCCGGTTAACAGGGCTTGTCAGCGGCGATGTCAACAAGGCCCGGGAAACAGCGGCCAAGTATGGCGTCCCCGAGTCCGGGCTTTATTCCTACGACACGTTCGATCGCATCGCGGAGAACCCGGCGATCGATGCGGTGTACATCGTCCTCCCCAATAACCTGCATGCCGAATACACGGTCCGGGCCTTCAAGGCGGGCAAACACGTGCTCGTGGAAAAGCCGATGGCGATCAGTTCGCGCGAGTGCGAAACAATGATCGCTGCCGGCAAGGAAGCGAACAAGTTGCTCTCGGTGGCCTATCGCCTGCGTTACGAGCCGTACACGCAGGAAATGATCCGTATGGTGCGTGAGAAAGTGCTCGGAAGCCCTCGCGTGATTGTGACTGAGGCGGGCTTCAACATCGGCAATCCGGATCAGTGGAGATTGTCGAAGACAGCTGCCGGGGGAGGTTCGATGATGGACATCGGGATTTACGCACTGAATGCGGCCCGGTATCTCTCAGGCGAGAATCCGACGGAAGTGACCGCATTCGAATCGACGAACCACGACGACAAGCGATTCCACGATGTGGAAGACACCGTCACGTTCCAGCTGAAATTCCCGAGCGGTGTGCTGGCCAGCTGCGTTTCCAGCTATGGAACCGGCCTGAATCGCTTCCGGGTTCATGCTGAGAAAGGTTCCTTCGAACTTGAACCGGGACTGAGCCGTCGCGGTCTGAAGATGAACGTCTTTGAAAAAGGGAAGACGGTTCCCCGGGAGTTTCCCGAGGTTGACCACTTCGGCTCGATGATGGATGACCTCGCTGTCTGTGCCGCAACGGGAAAGACCCCCATCACGGACGGTGTCGACGGCCTGAACGATCTGTTGGCCATCGAAGCGATCTACGAATCGATGAAGAATGGTCGCGCCGTCAAGATCGAATACGCCGGGTGATTCGCTCAGCAGTGAGCGGCGGTCAGTCATCGGCACCGCTGCTTGGAGCAACATCGACAGGTCAACAATCCGACCGCAGCTGAATCCGAAACAGGGCATGAGACCTTCTCCAGGAAACCGGGGAAGGTCTTTGGTTTTGGACTCAAGGGGAGAGTGCACTGTTTATCAGGAATTCAAGCTCGTGATCGCCAACGGGACACGATGAACCTCAGCAGGAAGAACCACTGCAAGCTGCCGAAAAGCAGGATCAGCGCAGGGACCACACAGAGGTATTCGATTTCGTATTTCCCGGCTGCCTTGGGCAATCGGGTCCCCAGCAGCGCCGTTGCCCATTCGGTAATCGAGGGTGCGACAGAGAGGGCTAGAATTCCGGCCGGAAAGTCGACCAACAGGAAGAGGTTCCAGAAGGCGGCAGATTCGCCGTTTCCCGCATCAGCCTGGACAACTCTGATGACGGCACCGACGAGTGCAGCGTGAACAACAACTGCCACCCACGGAAGCCATTTCATCGTGCTCGCCGCCATCGAAGAGTGTCCGCCGGAAGAAGGCAGGACGCTTCGCGCTGTGACAAATTCAGCTCTCAGCGCTCTGAATCTCAGCGTCCACCCGGTTGAAGAGCGCGTTCGTTTTCGTTCCTACGAGTTGGATCGCGGTCACACAGACGGTGATGATCAGTCCGATCATTACCGCGTATTCTACTGCGGTGGGACCATCTTCATCGCGCAGAAAGGATTGCAGGGAACGCATATCAGCCCTTTGTCCGAGTTGCTGTCACAGGATGCGACAGCTTTATTTCGCAGCAACTCTAGGTCATGAATACCGCCAGTCAAACCGGCAAGGCCACTGAGCGGGGCGAAATAGAGTCGAATCTCTCGAGTCAACGTCCATACTCGCACCGCCAATCTGGCAGATGAAGGGATCGAGCCTATAAGCTTCGGACAGATTTGCATCATCCATAAGATGCATTCAGGTAATGAATTACAATGTTTCCAGGGCATCGCTGGGGTGCAAGGCGCGGGAGTTGCTTTGCTGACTTCCGTCCGTTTCCGCAGTCTCAGGAGCCAGTCGTCATCATGCCGGTTTTTCGCTGGGGAAATCCATTGCACACGTTTCAGGATCTGGAGCGTGAAATGGACCGCTGGGTCCGGACGATGGATCTGGCTTTTGAAGGCTTACGTCTCGGACGTCCATTCCCGGCGCTCAACGTGTTTGAAACGGCGGATCAGTACATCATCACCGCGGAAGTCCCCGGCTGCGATGGCAAAGACCTCGAAATTCATGTCGCCGATGGAGCCATGACGCTCAGGGGGACGCGGTCGACCGGCACGGACGTTCCTGAGGAAAAGTTCCGCCGGAGCGAACGTCCAACCGGTGCGTGGGAGCGTTCGATCTCGTTGCCGGAACGGGTCAACGAAGATCAGATTCGTGCCGAGTTGAACCACGGGCTGTTAAAGGTTCACCTTCCCAAGCTGCCGGCAACTGCTCCGCGACAGATTCAGGTGACCGAACATCACAACGTGATTCCGACGAGGCCGGAGGCCGAGTAAGCATGTCCGCAAAGTCCCGACAAATCCCAGTTGATGCCGACCCCGCTGCCGAGAACGCTCCGGAGAAATGGGTCCGCACTCCTCCGATCGACATCTTCGAGACGGACGTCGGCCTGGTGCTCCGCGCCGATCTTCCCGGAGTGACGGGGGACGGTCTGGAACTGCAGGTGCAGGATAATCGACTCACCTTGCTGGGACGGGTGAACTCCCCCGCCCCTGAAGGTCAGTTAATCCACCAGGAATACCATATCGGTGATTTCCTCCGTTCGTTCATTCTGAGCGACGATGTGGATCACGAACAGATCACCGCCAAGCTGACGAATGGTGTCCTGGAAGTGGTCCTTCCCCGGACCCAGCGATCGCAGCCGCGCCGCATCTCGGTCAAGACCGATTGAACGGTTGACGGCTCAGCGGCACTTGCATTTCCACGATGAGCGATTTATGGTCGACATCGCCCTGCGTCGCCTTGATGGGCGGAAAATATCGACGCATCTCTTCAATGAGCAATGACAAAACCCGAAGGCAGATTACCTTCGAAGCTGCTGCGCCTGATGTATTCCCGTCAGGAGACTGAGTATTACCGCGCGAAAATGCGGGCCGCTCACTCGGTCTGCCGCGGTTGGGTCAAACCTTCGCTACTCCCATCGAACGCTGAAATTCGGGACGAAATCCAGCGGTTTGCCTGGATGCACGAGGGGGAAAACCGTTTTGCGAAGCTGCGCGAGATGCGGCTGGTCGCTCTAGGGATGATGCGACTGCTGGGCGACTACCGACCCCGTCTCATCGGCAGCACTCTCACCGGTCACGTCCGGGCCGGGAGCGACATTGATCTACATTTGTTTTCCAGCAGTCTGGAAGCAATCGAAGGGACGCTCCGACAAGCGGGCTACCACTATGACGTGGAGCAGAAACTGGTCCGCAAAGGGGGCGAGCCCCGGATGTTCACACACATCCATATTCACGAGCGGTACCCGATCGAGCTGACGATTTACGGCGCCGACCAGGCCCACGTTGTGTTCCGCAGCTCTATTACCGGCAAACCGATTGACAGGGCATCGATTACGGAGCTGGAAGAACTCCTCAGCCAGGACCAGTCGGTCGAGGATCTGGAATCGGCTGTCGAGGAGGCGACCGCACGAATCGATCGCTTTCAGATCTACCGGATGCTGTTGCTACCGCTGGCGCAAGTGAAGCAGGGGCGGACTCATCATCCGGAAGGGGATGCCCTGTACCACAGCCTGCAGGTTTTCGACCTCGCAATGCAGGAACGTCCTTACGATGAGGAATTCCTGCTGGCAGCCTTACTGCACGATGTGGGTAAGGGGATTGATCCGCATGATCATGTGCGGGCCGGTCTCGAAGCACTCGAGGGAACGATCACCGACAGGACCCACTGGCTGATCGAACACCATATGGAAGCTCATCTGGTGCGAGAGCAGTCGCTGGGAGCCCGGGCCACTCGTCGACTGCATCAGCACGAGGACTTCGAAACACTGATGCTGTTACAGCGCTGCGATGATGGGGGACGTCAGTCCGGGGCTCAGGTTCCCGATCTGGATGATGCGCTCGAGCAGATTCGCGAGGTCTCCCGGCTCTGCGGGGAAGATGAATTTTGAGCCGTCGAGGGAACTCAGGGAGTCGTCTTTTACTGGCGAATTTTCCAAATTGGACCGCGCAATCGGGGAGTGTCTGGAACACCAATTGCTGAGGCATTCCGGATGAGTCCGGCAATCCTCCTCGAGCAGTGAATGGAAGTCGCCGATTTATGTCCTCCGAATTTGTGAATTCGCTCCAGTCGAGCGCTCCGATCCGCGAGCCGGAAGTCGCCACGATCAATATCAGAGCTGCTCTGGAACGCCTGGGAGAGGATGAGGGACTGTTGCGAGATATGGCGGAATTCTATCTTGAAGATGTTCCGCCGCTGCTGGTCGAGATTGAGCAGGCCCTGCAGGCGGGGAACTCAGAAGTCGTGATGAGGGCAGCACATAGCATCAAAGGGCTCTCGTCGAACTTCGATGGCGACGCCGCCACAGCCGCAGCACGGGTGATTGAATTGAGTGGCAAGGCAAACGACCTGGGCTCAGCCAGCGAAGCTCTTCCCCGTCTGAAAGCAGAAGTTCAATTGGTCATCGCAGCTTTAAAGGCTCAGGTTCTCGTTTCCCCCAACGAGCCTTGAATGTGACCGACGATAATCGGTATGGGGCGTCTTCCCTGCCAATCTTCTGGCAGTCGCCTTCCTGAAAACGGGGAGACGAATCTCTGCAGGCAATGCGAGCCGCTGTGTCATGCTCCGCAGGGAGTTCGCACCGCTCTGTCAGAAAACGTCTTGCCCCACTGCAAACTCAGATTAGCTTGAGAGTCAGGGGCACGTAACTCTCGTGCCGCGTGCAGAAGCATCTCAGGGTCGCACTCGCGCCGATGGGACGGTTCCATGGTGCGGGAGGTGATTAAAGGGCCGACGCCAACCTCCTGGACACGACCCTCGTTAATCGACAATCGAGAACATGAAAGAAATTATGGCCCCTGCCACTGCCGACTCGGAAAAACTTCAGGGACTCGGGGCACTGATCGGAACCGACCGGATTGCCTTCCGGGTTTGGGCTCCGCATGCGACGCAGGTGTCGGTCATCGGGACGTTCAATGACTGGAACCCGGCCACGCACCCGTTACAGGCGGAAGAAGATGGGAAGTGGTATGCCGAAGTGGCCGAGGCCAAAGTCGGTGACGAGTATCGCTTTCTCATTCGCAACGGAGAGCAGGAGTTCAGTCGGATCGATCCTTACGCCAGAGACGTCACCAATTCGGTCGGAAACGGGATCATCTCCAACGGGGAATTCGACTGGGGGGACGATCAATTCCAGATCGCTCCATTGAACGAACTTGTCGTCTACGAGATGCACATTGGGACGTTCGGCCAGTCGAAGCACGATGATGAGCCATCCGGCTTTGATCAGGCGATTCGCAAGCTGAATCACCTGCAGACGTTGGGCATCAACTGCGTCGAAATCATGCCGGCTGCGGAATTCGCAGGCGACTATTCGTGGGGCTACAATCCTGCTCACATCTTTGCCGTGGAATCCGCCTACGGGGGGCCGGAAGCGTTCAAACGCTTCGTCCGTGAAGCCCATCGCCGCGGCATCGCCGTTGTGCTCGACGTCGTCTACAACCACTTCGGTCCCAGCGATCTCAGCCTGTGGCAGTTCGATGGCTGGAGCGAAAACGACCTGGGGGGGATCTATTTCTATAACGACTGGCGGGCTGACACGCCGTGGGGCAAGACACGTCCTGACTATGGTCGAGGAGAGGTGCGGTCCTACATCTACGACAATGTGATGATGTGGCTGCGGGATTTTCACGTCGATGGTCTGCGGTTCGACATGACCCTCTACATCCGCCATGTTGCAGGAGATGGCGATCCCGGCAAGGCTCTTCCCGATGGGTGGAGTCTGGCTCAATGGATCAACCAGTCGATCCGCAAGGAGTTCCCCGGGCGAATCACCATCGCTGAGGATTTGCAGAACAACGACGGCTTGACGCAGTCTTCCGAAAATGGGGGAGCGGGATTTTCGACCCAGTGGGATGCCCGTTTTGTTCACCCGATCCGGGCGATCCTGACGGAAATCGCCGATGAGAATCGGTCGCTGGAAGTCGTTCGTGAAGCCCTGCAGGCGAACTACAACGGCGATCCGTATCAGCGGGTCGTCTATACCGAATCGCACGATGAAGTGGCCAATGGCAAAGCCCGAATCCCCAGCGAAGTGATGCCCGATGACCCGGAAAACTGGTTCGCAATGAAACGGGCGACGCTGGGCGGAGCGCTCGTGCTGACTGCTCCCGGGGTGCCGATGCTGTTTCAGGGGCAGGAGTTCCTGGAGGACGGCTACTTTCAGGACACGGTTCCTGTGGATTGGCACAAAGCCAACGATTTCCGGGGCGTGGTACGTCTCTTCCGCGATCTGATTCAGCTGCGACGCAATGTGGATGGCCATTCCCGCGGCTTGATCGCATCCAACCTCGGCATTATCCACGAGGATCAGGCTGCCCACATCCTCGCTTGGCATCGCTGGTTTGACCACGGACCGGGGGATGATGTGGTCGTGATCGCCAATTTCTGTCGGGAACCCCGGACGGCGTCGATCCATTTCCCCGCTGCGGGCGAGTGGCAACTCCGGCTGAATAGCGACGCCACGATCTACCACCCGTTGTTTGGCGACACACCTGCTGCGGATGTTTCCATTGGGCAGCCAGGTGACGTCTGTGATGTCACAGTTGGCCCTTATGCGGTTTTGGTCTACTCGCTGGGGACGTGACCATCGTGGGCTGCGGAATCTCTTGTAACTTCCTCCACGCTTCAGGTGCGTCTCGAGGAAGTCCACCGGGGTTGGAGAGCACCCTGCAAGCTGGTCGTCGCCCACCGCAGCGCGCTGATTTCATCACCCGGACGTTCAGCCGCCAAACTGGTCGCCAAGAATACAAAATGGCCGCTGAGCGGCCACCGGTGTCCTCGTCGGTCGAGGAAGCAACAAATTGTTCTCACCCATCCAGTCGCTGAGATCGGAACGCGGCTAGACGCAAACCAACTCGGCAGTCACTCCCTCCCCGAGTGGGATCTCGACCTCGAGATTTGCTAACTCCTCACGCTTCACAGAGATATGCGGAGGGCAACGGAATCCGAGCCGAACGCGGTTGCGGCCGACATCCAGCACAACCACCTCAATGTCGTTGCCAATCCGAATGGACTCTTGTTTCTTCCGTGTGAGGACCAACATAAACCACCTTTTTCCTTAAAAGCGGGAGAGAGAGAACGTCACGCCGGGTAACTTTTGCAAAAGCAGTACCGTCCGCCATATTGCAGTCCAGTTTTGGCCGAATTCCCGACACGCAACTGAGTGTACATTTTACCAGTTGCAGTGTGTGTACGCAAGTGCACGTCTTAACACGGCAGCCAGCGGACAATCAGGGGAGCGGGTGAGGTTCGTCGCTTGCCGCGGAGCCGTCTTTCCGAAGAAGTGGACCAGCTCTCGGTCGCCGCAACGTTACTGCGCCGCAGTTTGCACGTCGCCTTCCACTCGTGTAGCAGGACCGGTCGTCACCGTTGCCGGAGTCTGTTCAGCTCGCGTTGAGGCGATCAGGATTGTCACCGCTGTCGTGATCACGATTGCCAGCACGAGCCAGCTCATCAGCTCGAGCGGAAGTTCCTTGACGATGTAAGCCGCCAGCAGTACACCGGGGATTCCACCAATGGTCAGTCCCCATGCGGCACGCGAATCAAACGTCCCTGCCCGAACAATGCGGATGCCGGAAGTCGGCATCAGAAACGCACAGGCTCCCATCATGATCGGGAAGGCGGATTTGGGGTTCATCCCGAGTAGACAGACCATGATCATGATCGGTGCATAGGCACCCACGCCGATCATCATCAGGGCTCCGAAGAGAGCCGTACCGATGACCGCCACAACCAATGGCAGACCGTCAAGGGCGATGGCAGTTCCCCCCGCAGGTAAAAAGCCGATAAGTCGGGCGGCGAGCAGTCCCGCAGCGGCGAGCAATGCGAGCCCCATGCCCCGCTGAATCCACACGCGCGGCCACTGAATCACCACCCCCGCCCCCAGCCAGGCTCCCAGGACCGCCGACACGATGGTCACCAATAGCGTGCGGGCATCAACTTCAATCAGGGTGATATAGATAAAAGCCTGGGCGACCGTGGGCAGTGCATGACCCACATTCATCGTTCCCGGAATCCGTTCATCGGCAACCGTCTTGCGCAATCGATAGAGCGTGGCAGTGACGGCGAACGATCCGATTCCCAGCGTATCCAGAAAATCGGTGATGAATCCGACAAGCATCTGCCAGGCAGTCGGAACATTGTGGCGTTCTCGCGGACGTGAGTTCAGCAGCCAGACACCGCTGAAGAGCGTGGCCAGAATGCCCAACAATACAAACAACACCAGCTTGACGGTCGACATGCCCTGCCCCTCGGGGTGAGAACCGGTCGACAAAGCGGCGTGACTTCAGCGACAGATGTTCCCCTGCGGGGAGTGTACGTCGTCAACGGGTCCGCGGCGACTGAAGGGAGATCGGGAAAATTGGTGAGTGATGACGTGTTCCTCGTCCACGCTGGCTGTGTGGCTGGATGACTCCGCCATCGTCCAAGTTCAGAATGACCGACACCCGCGTTTGGGGGAGTGACGGCGCTCCCTGTGCAGTCCCTCCCACGCCAGCCGCGTGCCGCGGTCGGGCGCGCCATTCCCGGCCGTTCCCATCACCAGCTGAGGAGCCGGGCTAGCAGGCCCTACTGCAGGATGTCGTAGACCGGATGAGCAGGTTCGACGCCGGTCAGCTTGGTGTCGAGTCCCTGGTATTTGACGGTGAACCGTTCGTGGTTGATGCCCAGCTGGTGCAGAATCGTGGCGTGGAGATCCCGCACGTGCACTGGATTCTCCACTGCGTTGTACCCCAATTCGTCGGTCGCCCCGTAACTGAGGCCCGGTTTGATCCCGCCACCGGCGAGCCACACCGAGAATCCCTTGATGTGGTGGTCGCGTCCGGGCCCCCCTTTGTCCTGGAACATCGGCGTGCGTCCGAACTCACCCCCCCAGATGATCAGAGTGTCGTCGAGCAGGCCTCGCCGCTTCAGATCGGTCATCAGTGCCCATGTCGCGCGGTCCGTAGCGCCGCAGCACATATTCATGTATTTCACGAGTCCCCCGTGATGATCCCAGTCGCGATGGAACAACTGGATGAAGCGAACTCCCCGTTCCGCGAGGCGGCGGGCAGTGAGGCAGTTGGATGCGAAAGATCCATCGCCCGGGGTCGCGCCATAGAGGTCGAGAGTCTCCTTGGACTCCCGCGATATGTCCATCAGGTCCGGGACGCTGGCCTGCATTTTAAAGGCCATTTCGTACTGGCTGATCCGGGTGTCGACGTCGGCGTTGAAACGCTCGGAATTGCGGTGACGGTCGAGCGCGGCAATGGTGTCGACGAGGGAGCGCTGGTGTGCGGTTGTGATCCCCTGCGGATTTCCCAGATAGAGGACAGGATCGCCCGAGGCGTTGAACTCCACTCCCTGGAATTTACCGGGAAGGAAGCCATTCCCCCACATCCGCTGGGAGAGGGGTTGCGGTTCACGACCGGCAAAGCTGGTCATCACGACATACCCGGGAAGGTCGTCGGCTTCGTTTCCCAGACCGTAAGTGACCCAGCTTCCCAGGCTCGGCCGACCGCTGATCGCGGTGCCGGTATTCATCAGCGTATGCGCCGGATCATGGTTGATCTGGTCGGTGATCATCGACCGGATGACGGTGATGTCATCTGCGATGTGGGCGTGATAGGGGAGAAAGTCACTGATCCACTGGCCACTTTCACCATGCTGACGGAACTTGGCCAGATGCCCCTGAACTTTGAGTTCCTTCCCCTGCAGCTGCGCGATCGGCTGCCCCTTGGTGAAGGAGTCGGGCATCGGCTGTCCATTCAGGGCATCGAGATGCGGCTTATAGTCGAATGTTTCCAGATGGCTGGGCCCGCCGCACATATACAGATAAATCACCCGCTTTGCCTTGGGGGGATGGTGTGGCAGTTCCGCCAGTCCGCGTGAGACAGCGTTGGCTGCCGCGGCCGGACGTGACAGGGCCTGAAGAGCCATGGCGCCGAAGCCGATCCCCGAGGTGGAGAGCATCGTCCGGCGAGTGATGGGATCGAATGGCTGCATGGCTTCACTCACGTCTCATGGTTTCAGAGAGATTCAACAAGGCCCGGCACACGGACGTCCACGCGGCCAATTCCACTTTATCGAGTTCCGGCGGGGAGGGTGACAGCCCGATCGACAGGAGCGACTCGGCTCGCCCGGGATGCGAATTAAAATCTTCTCGGGCCCCCTGCAGCAAGGCCTGCAAGGCTTCTGACTCGACCTGATCAGGGTCGCGCGACGTCACCTGACGGAAGGCAAAATTCAGACGATCGGAGTCTGTCTCCTGTCCCGATTTCATTGTCCGGGCTGCCAGCATGCGGGAGCATTCGACAAATGAAGGATCATTCAGTAGCACCAGCGCGGCAATGGGTGTGTTGGAGCGGTTCCGCTTGGCGGTGCATTCTTCGCGGGAGGGGGCGTCGAACGCTTTCAGCATTGGATGCAGGAATTGCCGCTGCCAATGCATATAGACTCCGCGTCGCCACTGATTGCGGTCCTCGTGCGGGAGATACTCACGTCGAGGAAAGTTCAGATACCGATAGTAGCCCGCCGGCTGGTAGGGCTTGGCGCTCTCGCCACCCGGCTCATCAACGAGCAACCCGCTCACAAAGAGTGCGGTGTCTCGAATACTCTCAGCAGGAAGTCTCCAGCTCTGCTGATGTGCCAGCAAACGATTCTCTGGATCTTCCGCCTGCAGTTCCCAGGACACGACAGAAGACTGTCGGTACGCTGCGCTGCTGACGATCAGTCGAACCAGCTGCTTCACGTCCCAACCACTGCGGATGAACTCAACAGCGAGATTGTCCAGCAATTCCGGATGGGTCGGCGGTTCTCCCTGACCTCCGAAGTCTTCCAGAGAGTGAGACAGACCCGCCCCGAAAAAGAGCGCCCAGACCCGGTTCACAAACACGCGGGCGGTCAGTCCCCCAATTCCGTTTTCGGTATCGACCAGCCAGTTGGCGAGATCCAGTCGTGTGGCTCGGCCCTCTTCGCGGGCTGTCCCCATGAACTCGGGGACAGCGGGTTCCACAATCTCTCCCGAGTCATTCATCCAGTCGCCGCGAGGGAGAATGCGCTGGATCCGCGGCGTGACTAGGGATTCAGTAATCATCACCCGTCGTTTGGCCGCGAGGATGGCGTCCCGTTCTGCGGTCAGAGCCGCAAGTTCCTCGGAAGGGGCCGCGTCACTGGTGCTGCCGAGTGCTGCAATTTGCTTCTCCAGCACCGCAAGCCGTTCACGCTCCCGGCGGGAATTCACCATCATTTCCGGCTTACGCTTGGCGACCACAAACTTGTCGGCATTGCCGTCACCATTCAGATGCTTCTCGTCGTCGACATCTGCAAAGAAGGCCGCCAGGGCGTAGAAGTCTTTGGCAGTGTACGGGTCGTATTTATGGTCATGACATTGTGCACAGCCGAGGGTGGCCCCCATCCAGACGGCGGAAATGTTTCTCACCCTGTCCGCAGCATAGATGGCCACATATTCCTTGGGCTGCAGGCCACCTTCATGGGACGTCTGCAGCACGCGGTTGTAACACGTGGCGACGATCTGATCGACGCTCGGTTCCGGCAGCAGATCACCGGCGATCTGCTCACGGGTGAACTGGTCGAAGGGGAGATTGCGGTTGAAGGCGTCGATCACGTAGTCGCGATACGGTGATGCGCTGTGCAGCTGATCGCCGTGGTAACCGACCGTGTCGGCATAACGGACCAGATCAAGCCAGAAGATCGCCATCCGTTCGCCATAATGATGACTCGCCATCAGTTGCTCGACGAGTTGATCGTAGGCTGCTGGATCCTTGCTCTCGATGAAGCGCTGAGCCTCTTCCGGGGTCGGGGGAAGCCCCGTCAAATCGAAGTTCAGTCGCCGCACCAACGTCCGGGGATCTGCCGCCGGAGCGGGCTCCCTTCCGGCTCGTTCGAGGGGCGAAAAAACAAAGGCATCGATCCAGTTTGCAGTCGGCTGCTTCGTCGCCGGAGGATCGGTCCACCGGGGAGGGACATAGGCCCAGTGGGGAGCATAGGGGGCTCCCTCACGGATCCAGCGCTGCAGAATCTCGATTTCTCCTGGTGAAAGTTTCTTGCCGGATTCCGGAGGAGGCATGCGCTCCGATTCCTCCTCTGCGGTGATGCGTTGAATCATCAGACTCGCATGAGGATCACCCGGCTGAATGGCACCGAAGTCGACAGCACTCTCGCGGTCGTCCAATCGCAGATCGGCAGCCCGGTGAGCCGCATCGGGGCCGTGGCACGAGATGCACTTGTCGGACAGGATCGGCCGCACATCGCGGTTGAAGTCCAACGGCTCCGCAGCACGACCAGAGGCTGAGGCACTGATTGCGATCGCCAACAGGACCAGCGCCCGCCGATACCTGGTTTTTCCGGAGCCGTTGATTCGAATTTGCATTGTTGATTTCATGCAGGTCTTCGTGGCATCTCGGGACAGCGTCACGATTCTGATCAGGAAGGAAGGGGGATCATCGGGGGGCGGTCAATCAAACTCAGGCGAGCGGGAGGCGTGATTCGTCCAGCTGGGACGGAGAGACAACCATCCGAAGGCGGGTTGACTTTCGCCCATGAACATGGGTAAACCGGGTGCTTTAATCTAACACAGGACCACCTTCACGGGCAACTCCCTGACCAGACTCTGAACTGGCTTCGGCGGGACGAGTTCCCCCTGGTCAATATTCTCCGTAGGGCATTGTTTTTTCTCCCCGATATTTGAGAAATATTCGTCAGGATCCCACGTCCAAAATGGTTTCATCCGCTTGGTTTCCTCATCGCGACATTTGCCCCAATGGAGCACTGCTCCCACAGTCGCCGTGTGAAAGAACGGAGCATCCCGCAATCTTCCGATGAACGACGGCCGGCTCTGGGATTCACGCCTGTGATGGGCGTTGCAGTGGTCGGGCGTTGCAGTGGTCGGGCGTTGCAGTGGTCGGGCGTTGCAGTGGTCGGGCGTTGCAGTGGTCGGGCGTTGCAGTGGTCGGGCGTTGCAGTGGTCGGGCGTTGCAGTGGTCGGGCGTTGCAGTGGTCGGGCGTTGCAGTGGTCGGGCGTTGCAGTGGTCGGGCGTTGCAGTGGTCGGGCGTTGCAGTGGTCGGGCGTTGCAGTGGTCGGGCGTTGCAGTGGTCGGGCGTTGCAGTGGTCGGGCGTTGCAGTGGTCGGGCGTTGCAGTGGTCGGGCGTTGCAGTGGTCGGCAGAGAGTACCGACGCCCCCCGACTCTCCGCGAACCGCACCCCGTGACGACTTCAATTCCGGCAACAGGTGGCAGAAGGTCGCTGTCAGATGGAACCGGATCTCTGAGCCGCTGAAACCAGAACGGATCTTTCACAGCTCGGCAGGTCATTTCTGTTCGATAAGGGAGGGCGGATTCCCTCGTTCCACCGCCAATTTCGCGATCCTGAAGAATTCTGTGTGAGAAATGGGACCAGTCACGGACTGAATTCAGTATGCCTCCCTCTCAATCACCAGAAACTCATCCCAGCTTGATTGTGCGTCTGTCAGATGCGCAGAACCACGATGCCTGGTGCGCATTTATTAGCGCCTACGAAGTATTTCTTCGGCAGTTCTGCCTCCGACTGGGGGTGCCCCGACAACAGCTGCCAGATGCGACTCAGCAGATTCTGTTGACGGTCTTAAAGTCGGTCGCGGATTGGAAAAGCGACGGCCAGCCCGAATCGTTCCGACGCTGGTTGCAACGGCTCGCCCGGAACGTCGTGATTAAGTTTATGGTTCAGGAACGCAGGCACCCGCAGGGGACAGGAGGATCGGGAGAAATTGCCGTCACAGAGCCGTCTGATCCGAGAGCGTTGGCTGATGCGGAACGCAGCTATGATGAGGAACTGATTCACTGGGCCGCCGCTCAGGTACGGCACGAGTTTCACCCATCCTCCTGGGAGGCATTCTGGCGTACGGCAATCGAGCAGGTGCCCGTCGTCTCGGTCGCAAGTGACCTCGGAATCTCCCCGGGTGCAATTTATATGGCGCGGAGCCGAATCGTTGCTCGAATTCGCAGCAGAATAAGTGAAATCGACGACCACATTTAAGGCTGGAGGCCCGGTCGAGTCCCGCCCAGCCTTCACTCCATGGGATTAATAGTATTCATTCGCATCACAGGACAGGATCGTTCATGTCCAGAAGGCTAACGGCGTCCTGCGGTTGTGGCTGAGTTCAGTGAATCACGAGCAGTAAAAAGTCTAAAAAAAATGAAGATCCGCCCAAATTCCAGCTGTGATCTGAGCGTATTAAGGTTGTCTCTCACTGGAGAGTTGACTCAGTCACAGGAGGAGTCGCTGGCTGCCCATCTGGCAGCGTGCTCCGACTGCCAGAAACAACAGGAGAAAATGGCCGCTGACGGCGAGTGGTGGAGCCGGATCTCGGACACCCTGCGGTTGCGGACGAAACAAACGACAACTCGAGAACAGGGCTCCGATGTCCCCACCTCAGGTGACCCCCGTCTGCGATTGAACGGACATGATTCTGCTGATCCCGAAAGTGATGCAGATTCGCATCTCGACTTCGCGGTGGAATTCCTTGAACCATCCCCCACCCAAGGCGCGTTGGGTCGCCTGGGGGACATCGAGATTCTCGAGATCATCGATCGCGGGGGGATGGCTGTTGTTCTCAAGGGGTTTCAGCCGGAGCTGAACCGACTGGTGGCGGTCAAGATGTTGGCCCCCCATCTCGGACGCAGCGGGGCTGCCCGCAAACGGTTCACCCGTGAAGCCCGAGCCGCCGCTGCGATTCTGCATCCCAATGTGATGCCGATTCTGACTGTCAGCACCACGGGCCGGCTCCCCTACTTCGCAATGCCCTACGTCGACTGTGAATCGCTGCAGCAACGGCTCGATCGCGAAGGTGTCCTCCCAGTCGTCGATGTCCTGCGACTCAGCGTGCAACTCTGTCGCGGGCTGGCGGCAGCCCATGCCCAGGGGCTGGTCCACCGCGACATCAAACCGGGGAACATCCTGTTGGAACGGGGTGTTGACCGGTTGCTATTGACCGATTTTGGCCTCGCACGGGCGGTCGATGATGCCTCGCTGACGGGAACGGGAATGATTGCGGGAACGCCGCAATATATGTCCCCGGAGCAGGCCCGCGATGACTTGATTGACGCCCGCAGCGACATTTTCAGTGTGGGAAGTGTGCTCTACCGGATGTGCACCGGCCGACTCCCATTCCGCTCCGACACGACGTATGGCTTGCTCAAAAGAATTGTCGAAGAAACTCCGCATCCGATTCGCGATCTGAATCCGGAAATCCCGGAGTGGCTCGAAACTCTGGTGATTCGGCTCCACACCAAGTCACCAACAGAACGTGTGCAGGAACTCGCCGGCTTTGCTGAATTGCTGGAAGGGTGCCTGTCTCACATTCAGCAACCGACCCGCTTTCCACTCCCTGATATCTTTTCTGGCGAGCCGCTGCACTCCCATCGCGGCAGGAGGTCCATGATCCCAATGACAACGATTCGACAAGCGTTTGCTCCGATCCGCTCGATATTCCAGATGCGGTGCACACGACGGAGCAGCGTCGTGATCGCCGCTGTTGTGGCCCTCTGGGGAATCGGGATTTACCAGTTGATTGCGCCGATCGGCTTCTGGTGGTTTGCGTTGGCCCCCCCGAAAAACTATCCGCCTTTCGCGGCCGGTGGGTCGGTTGACCAACCCGGCAGGGAAGAAATGTTCGGATTCGAAATGGTTGGGTCCGGAATGTTGCAGCCGCCGCAGTCGCAGTCGGGCGTTCAAGCCAGGTCGGTGCCCGTATCCCCCGACGATCGCGCTGTGTCACCCATCGAGTTCAATCTCCGACTGGAAGAGACGTTGCAAGAGATCACCTTGCTGGAACGAAATCTCGGCCTCACCCCTGCAATTCTTCCCGAATAGCCACTCAACCGAAAACGGAGTCACCATGCTTCCCCATTTACTCCTCAGAAGACTGCTCTGGATTTCCGCGTTGGTGGTCGTTTGCATTGGAACGGGACCCACGACGATCGCTGCCGGGCCGACCGCCGAGGTTCCGGCGTCGTCAGACGAAGTCATGATGTCGCACCTGCGGCCGATCCCGCCCGGAGTGCCTGTCTCCCGGAACTCAGACCCCGTATTCGAGCAGGGAATTGCCGCTCTCGCCGCTGCATTGAATCAGCAGCTGAATTCCTTTGGCGAAGGGCATCCTTCAGTCGTCGGGTTGCGGCAGCAACTGCTCAGCATGATTGAGCTGGCGATGCAGAATCAGATCCAGGCCGATCGCTCAAAGATTCAGTCCGCCCGTCAGCGGTTGGATGATTTGGAAAAAGCGTTGAATCACCGCGAGAAGAACATCGCCGCTCTGGCGCAGGCGCGTCTGAAAGAACTCTGTCCCTTACAACCGGCTCCCCCACCCTCTCCGTATCTGCCCACCAGGCTGAACGTCGGAAGTACGATCCCAGACGTCCTGCTCGCGGATGGCATCATTGTCTGGATCGCGAAGTGGAGTGCTCCCTGCCAGCGAATGCTGCCGACGCTGGAGAAGCTGAAGAAGGAAGGGGTGGCGATTCACGTCATCGATATTGATGACGTCTCGCACGTCCAGTCGGCAACGATCATCGACGTTATCCCTACGATCTGCCGTGTACGCGGACATGTCGTGACAGAAATGGCGACCGGATACGTCACCGAAGAACGCCTGCGGCAGATCGATCTGTGGCGGATTCCTGTCGATCCGCCAGCGTCACCTGCTGCCAGTTTTGTCACGCCCTCCGTCAGCCCGAAAGATCCTCCAGAGTTGATTCCACAGCCTGCCCCCTCCCCGATCCAGCAGCCGGACATCGCCCCTGCTGTGGTGGCCCCCCTGTTGACCGGCGGGGATGACTTTCAACTGGAGCTGGCCCAGTCTCAAACCGCTAAGCAGCCGCCGATCAAACGCGAACTCCTCAGCTATGTCGATGATTCCGCCGAGTCGAAGCGGAGCATCGCGGGCTCGGGACACGCGGTGAAGTTCGATCGAACTGGCCTACCAGGAACAGTGGAAGCCGTCGAGATTTTCAGCAGCCGCTATGGTTATCCCCAGGCTCCCAAGGAAGATTTCAAAATCTGGCTGCTGGATGAAGAAAAGAAGGTGATCAAGGAAATTGCTGTTCCCTATGCGAAGATCCCGCGAGAATCGAACCTGAACTGGAGGAGTCTGACAATTCCACTGGTGGAGGTTCCCGACATCTTTTATGTCGCTGTCGCTTTCAATCCCGAGCAGACCAAGGGGGTGTATGTGGGAATTGATGAAGGTGTGCAGGAGACGCATTCCTATACTGGAATTGCGACAGAAGGTCTCGAAGAGTACACCGGAAAAGGGGACTGGATGATCCGGGTCCGACTGACGGACCGGAAGCCGGCCAAGGGGACGACTCGTCTCCAGTAAACTTCAGGAACGGTTGTCAGGAAGGAAGCCATGACCGGAATCTCCAATGATTGATTCTGTGGGGGGGATCGTCCTGTGCGGTGGTCGCAGCAGCCGGATGGGCACCCCCAAACATCTGCTCGCCTTCGGTGCTGAGACCGCCGTCGCACGTGTGGCGAGGATCGTCGGCGGCGCTGTCTCTCCGGTCGTTGTTGTCGCCGCGACAGATCAACAGCTTCCCCAGCTGCCCGCCGGTGTGCTGGTGGCACGTGACCCCGAAACGCATCAGGGACCTCTCGCCGGACTGTTGACCGGGCTGCAGGCACTCCCTTCCGGACTGGAGGCGATTTATCTCACCAGTGCGGATATGCCGCTGCAAACGGCTCGTTTCATCCGAGGCGTAGCCAGTCGGCTGCGAGGCGATGTCGAGGTGGTGGTCCCTCACGATGGCACATTCCCCGCACCTCTGGCTGCGGTCTATCGAACCTCCCTCTGCGATGAAATTCAGTCGTTGCTGGACCGAGGAGAGCGGAGTCTTCGTAGTCTGCTGGCGACCTGCCGAGTGAGTCTACTGCCGGCTGCTCAACTCGATGTCATTGACCCCGGCCTGCATTCGCTCCGGAATATGAACACCCCAGACGACTATGCGGGGCTTCTGCAGTCGTTTGAGGCACGGGGCGAGTGAACTATCACATTCTATTTCAGTGTCGCAGCGCACTCTCCGCTCACGCTCGATGTTCTCTGCCCCACTTCTCCTACTGTGCCCCTCGGCCCCTCCCGCCCGAGAAATTCATCGCCAATCCGGCAATGCAGATTCCAAGCCTGAGGTAGCCGGATTCCTCTCCCGTCTCCGTCCGGAACAGAAAAACCTCAAAAAATGTCTGGCCGTGTGATTGCGCAAGCCGCCTGTGCGTAATGCCTTACGGTGACACGCCCAGAACGCATCAGCGTTTTCAGGTATTAATGGGGGTTGATGTGCGCAAGTAATACCCACAAGCCAATTCGCATTTGTCACGTCGGCAATTCGGTCGACAACCTCCCTTGAACCGCTGACAGAAAGCACGTCAAGCATCGATGGACGGAGCTCATTTTAGAACGGTTAAAGCAGTTCCACGCCAGCAGTCGGGACGTTCCGACAGGGCCGCTGGTGATCTGCGCCGTGCTCCATCCTCCTGGTTTCACGAACGGCGTCGAGTATTGGCGGCAGGGGGAGCCCTGGTCGGAGGAGCCCTCGTTTGGCCCTGGTCGCTGCAAAAGCCGACGGCGACCATCGTTCGTCGCGTTCAGCCGAAATTCCTGAACGACCACGACCCTCAAAATCGCGATCTGACAGGCAGGGTCTGTGAGCTGTCAGAAGGGCTGATCGAAATCACGTTCCATCCCGCCGGAGCTTCGGCGGTGATTGAAGCCCCGGCACGCTTTACCGTCCTGGAGGGGCCTGCTCTGTGGGTTGAAAGTGGCCGCGTCGTCATGCAGATCCCGGAGAAGAATTCGCTCGTACGGGTGCTGACCCCGGAAATGGAAGTCAGGGAATCGGGGCCCTGCTTTGCAATTGCCGCAGTGGAAGAGGGAATCTCCGAGGTTCACGTGTTTGAAGGGACCGTCGAAGTTGCGGATGCCGAGCGAGCCTTGCAGCCCACTCTTGTACGAGCCAACGAAGCTCTCCGCTTCCGCCGCAGTCAAGGTCCGCAAACCTGCCCCCTGCGTCCCGCGACATTCGTACAGCACAAAGAACTGGCTCAACTGACGATGGGAGTCCAGGCTGGTCAACTCGAACGGGCCGGGCACGCCTCGTCACTGTTATTGCAAGATCCGGCACATCTGCTGACCGTTTCCCACGAAGCGATCAACGACTGCGTTTTTTGTGATCAGAAACGTCCACGCCTTGCGCAGGGAAGATTTCCCGGACGTTGGGGGTTCGATTTTCATTCTCCGGAGGATGCCATCCGCCTGCAGTGGGCTCCTCACGTTAGACAATTCACTCTGATGACCTGGGTTCGCATGAACCTTCCGTCTGAATCTGGACCCGATTCCCTTTTTCATACCGACGAGTGGAACAAGGTTGGACAGATTGGCTGGATGGTCGACCCACGCGGTCGGATGCAGTTTGCCATTCACGGCGGACCCGACTGGAAAAATGAGGACAGACGTTCTCCGACTGCCCTCTGGGTCTTCTCCGAATCCTCCTTGAATCATCGGGTGGCGAGATGGCTTCACCTCGGCGTGACCTACGATGCCGACTCCCGCAAGGTCTGCATGTATATCGACGGAGTATTGGACGTGGAGGCACAAGTGGCCAAGCCGCTGGAGGCGGTACTCGGGGCCGCGGAAATTGGAAACTGGCGTCCCTTCGAGCAACGAAGGCGGCGGCAACTCTCTGGGAGGCTGGATGAATTCCTGGTGTTTTCCCGCGTTTTTTCACGGGACGAAGTTCGGTCATACTTTACAGCGAGCACTCCTTATCCACTTCCGTCTGAGCGTCCCATTGAAGGACTACATTTTTAATACACTCGATTCGTTGCTTCGTCTTTATCGCGCGACATAACAATACGATGTTAATGCAGGCATCCCGAACCGGCCCGATACGGTTGCCTCCTGATTCGACTTCGAGCCCATCATCCCTTCTTGTTTCAGCTCAAGGATCATTAGCCATGTTATCCCAACGTACGAGGAGTCACCGGATTGTCGCGCACGGGTTCACATTAATTGAACTGCTCGTCGTGATTGCCATTATCGCTGTGCTGATTGCCCTCCTCCTTCCCGCAGTCCAGCAGGCGCGAGAAGCCGCGCGCCGCACCCAGTGCAAGAATCAGCTGAAGCAGTTCGGTCTGGCTCTGCACAACTACATGGATGTGCATAAAGGACTCCCTTCAGCGATGACTGGCCCCGGACATACAACCCGCCGCCTCAACGCGACGATGATGATCCTTCCATTTCTGGATCAGACGGCGTTGTATAACCTTCTCAGCACTCCGCAGACGATCAATTTCGTCTCGCCGGCAGGACCCCAGTCGATTACAGCGTTCGGGTTGGCGCCGAACGACGTCAACTGGACGTTCATCCGTGCGGACTACCAGGTTCCCATGTTTCATTGTCCGTCGGATCGTCCGGTTGGAGACGTGAATCTGGGGTACACACTTGCTTCATCCAGCTACTGCTACAACCATGGGGACCACATTCTCGGAACGAACATTCGCGGTGGATATCGCAAGCGCGGACTGTTCGGCTCAGACAGCTTTGTCCGCTTCCAGGACATGACCGACGGAACGTCGAACACGATCATGGTGTCCGAGCGGGCCTTCACCTTCAGCTCCCGCTCGATCTACGGGCGTGTTGTGGAAAGTGTTGCCGGACTGGAAAACAATCCGGCTCTCTGTCTGGCGCAAGTCGACTGGACCACTCGTGAGTACCTGCCGACTCTGACCGTTTCCTCCCGCGCAGCTGGGGGAAGCCGCGCCTACGACGGAATGTGCTATTTCACAGGGTTTAATACTGTTTTGCCGCCGAATAGCCCGTCCTGCATGATGGCGGTGTCAAGCGGCTCCAATAATGCCGCGGGAGCCTTCCCGCCGACAAGCCTGCACGTTGGCGGTGTGAACGCCGTCCTCGCAGACGGTTCAGTCCGGTTCATCAGCCAGAACATCGACGGCGGCAACTCCGGCGCTCCCGGCGTTGACACGGGGATCAGCCCCTACGGAATCTGGGGATCTCTGGGGAGCATGAACGGGGATGAAGTCGGCAAAGACTACTAGTCGAGCAGTCCAACGTCGGAATGCTCGGGCAGTCGTTCCCGGACTGAGCAGATCCATTGCGAAGGGAGATTGGGGCGGGATGGCACTGATGAAACATGGATGACCAAGTAACCGGAGCGCAGTGGCTCCGAGCGAGTCCGTGTTTCATCAGCAGCGGGTTTCTTCGGGACCGTCCCTCACAGGCAGCAGTTCCGTTTTATGCACTGAGAAGTGCTTAGGCAGTCGGTGCTCCCTCCGATGTCACACCGCGTCTTTATGCTTTCTTTATCAATATTCCGTTTATCACGTTCAGGCGAGTATCGATGAGTGACCTGTCGGAAATGAGAGCTGTTCCGTCGGAATTGCCCCAGGGCCTGCCGCTTCAAAGAAGTGGGTATCAGGAAATGCCTGCAAGCATTCGGCACGCATTCGTTCTATTTGTGTTTTCATTTTTTATTTCAGCGCTTGCCGGTTGCAGGACGGAGAAGCCTACGGATCGACCGAACGTGGTTCCGACCACAGGGACGGTGACACTCAACGGGAAGCCTGTCTCTATGGCTGAGGTCACATTCATGAATATGGAAGCCCAGCGGACGGGTTTCGGGATGACCGATGAGAACGGAAACTTCTTTTTAACAACCTTTGAGAATGCTGACGGCGTGGTCCCCGGCGAACAGGCAGTTGCGATTCGGCGAGTCGATATTATCGACAAGACGCCAGAAAACGCAAAAGCTTCAGGCGGTGAGAATGGTGATGGCCGCCGCGTTGAGGTCAAATGGATCATTCCCGAGAAGTATTCCAGCTTCCAGAAATCCGGCTTAACGGTTTCGGTCAGGGAAGGCCAGGAAAATCATTTCCGGTTTGAACTCCCATAATGCCGGTTGCAGTATTTCTACCGGGAAGTTCCGAAGGTCGAGGCGGGAGAGTACTACCTCACCATGCTCGATCTGATCGTCATCGCGCTGCGAACAGATATGACCCGGGGCGTCACGTACATGAGCGGACTGGAAGGGGGCGGGCTGGCGATCCCGGAGATCGGCGTTACTCAGCATCGCCACGTGTTGTCTCACCACAACTTCGATCCCGAAGTCCTCACCAAGACTGACGAGTTCTTCATGAAGCAATTCTCCTACTTCCTCGACAAACTGAAGGCCACAGCCGACCAGGGTGAGCCCTTGCTCGACAGCACGATGGTGCGGATTGGAAGCGGAATGAGCTACGGCCATAGCCACTCGACCGTCAACCTGCCCATCGTTCTCGCGGGTGGCCGCGGATTGGGAATCAAGCACAGGCAACATGTCGACTACAACTCTGCGGTCACGAAGAAAGGCGACGACCTGACAATGGACGAATGGCGGGCTCTCTGCTCCAGGCCGAAGGATGAAAAGGCCCATCTGAGCAATCTGCTGTTGACCATGATGCAGAAGATGGATGTGCCGGCAGAGAAGTTCATGGACAGTCTCGGTCCAATCTCGGAGATCGTTTGACGGAGCAGGGGAGCAGCTCTCCCCACAGTGTCGATTTGGTTTCTTGTGAAGTTCCAGCAGATTGAGTTCGAATGATGCGCGTGCCGACTTGCCTGTTGCTGTTGTTGGTCACCGGAACCTGTTTCGGTGCCGACGCCCCGCAACCGAAGGTGGATGAACGTTTTCCTTACCGGACGAACTTTTCCAACGAGCATCTCCCCTGGTATCAGCTGCAACGGGGAGTCTTTCCACCCTCTCACGCCGAGAACCGCGTGAGCGGCGAGTTGCTGGAGTTTAATCAATTGCAGCGTTCCGGAAAGTTTCGGAGGGTGCCGACTGGAGAAGTGGTCGAGTTCCGGATGCTGCCATTCGGAATTGCGAACTACCTCGGTTCTGAAACTGAACTTCGCCATCTGCCGCTGGGGACCCGCTTCCTGTTCTACACCTACCCCGATGAATCGGGTGAGTTCACGCTCGTCGGCAGTCTGCTGGATGACTACACCGCCGCTACGAGCCACAGCTGGACGTACCGTGTGGACGGTGTCAATCCCGAGACCAAAGAGCTGACGATCACTCAGCAGAGCATTCCGAAAAAAACAGTCTCTGACAGAAGCAGCGTGCTGAAGGTTGCGGGTGATACGAAGCTGTGGAAGGGGCAGGGAGAGCCCGCCACATTCGAGGAGATCCAGCCGGGCATGGCGATCCTGTTCAACACACAGCCGCCAAAGTCGGGTGGCAGAGGACCCGCGGCAGAGATCTGGCTCGACGCGGAGAGTCAGGAATTCGCTACGACCCGGCAGAAGAAGATTCGTGCAGACTATCTCAAGGAACGTGGGATCGCCGGCTGGATCGACAGTACGACCGATACGCAGTTCACGGTGACCCTGTTCAATCGTGAGAATCAGGACCTGCTCAAGACCGGGTTTGCCGAAGGGGCGGAAGTGAAAGTGGCTGTCGCGGAAGAGACGCTGCAGACTGACCGACCGTGGATCGATGGGATGAACTGTCGGCTTGTCGAACGCCGGAAGGTCCCCGCCAACATGTATGCCCACTCAGGAGTGCAGCTTGTGCTGGAACCCCGTCTGATGCTGGAAGGCTTCCGCAAAGGAGGGGTCGTGCGCATCTATGGAGAGGGATGGGTGGGCCCATCGCTGCCGGAAGCGGAGCGGCTGTTCCCGTGATCTCCTTTCGAGCGAGGACGATCTGGCCGGTTGCTCAGCTTGCGCCGACGCGGGGGATCGTTGCTGCCCGGTACGAAAAAAAGCGGCAACCTGTCAGAGGGGTTGCCGCTCGATTTCAATTGCGCTTTATCCGAATTTCGTCCCTCAGCGAGGACTGCGCGAGAGCAGGACTTGTTCTCCACATTGGAGATGGGTCTTCATCGCTTCTTCGGCAGCCTGCGGATCGTTCCGGAGTACCGCTTCCGCGATGGCGAGATGCTCGTGGTAGGCCTGCTGGAGGCGCTGCGCGGTGGTGGACTGTGCCTGAAGAACTTCGCGATAGAGGAAATCGTAGACCGAGTTCAGAACCCGGAGCATCTGCCGGTTGCCATGAAATTCTGCCAGCATCCGGTGAAATTCAAAATCGATGGCGATCGTCCGCTCGACGTTGCCTTCGTCAGCGAGTTCCTTGTAATGGTCGACATTGGCTTCGAGCCGGGCACGCTGCTCCTCATTCAGCTTGCCGGCAATCTCCCGGACGATCAGCGTCTCGAGGGCGAACCGCATGTGGAACATCTCGAGGATGTCCTGAATGGAGGCGGTCGCAATGACGATCCCCTGACGGGATGCGATGGTTACGATCCGCTCAGCGGCCAGTCGAATGAGCGCTGCCCGAATGGGAGCTTTTCCCATTCCCAGTGTTTCCGACAGCATCCGTTCGGAAACCACGGAGCCCGGAGCGAATTCAAGGTTAAGAATTCGTCGGCGAATCTCCTGGTAAGCGAGTTCGGTCAAAGTTGTTTTCGACTGCAACGCGTTCATTCGTTCCTGCTCTTGGACGGGAAGTGTCGTCATCATTTGCGCCACTCCTGCATTTCTCTCAAAAAATTTCACTGATTGATGACAGCCTGCCTGCGCTGAAAATTCCCCGCCTTTACTGTCGCATGCGGCACTTACAGAGGGATTATAGTCATATGCGATTAATCGGCGACTCGCTTCTCACAGCTGCGGGTTTCACCGTGCCGCCGCATTCCGCATCACCCCATATCATTACTCTGCCAGCCACCGCCAATGTCCCCTCCGAAACGAATCAGAGTTTCTTTGCCAGTCGTAGAAAACTGACATGTCTGCCGGCGGTGTCAATGAGGATGCACTTTCAGTACCAATTGTGGATGCGCACGTCTGGAGTCGCAGGCCTGCGACAAAGGGAGACACCCCGAGAAGGGGCCTGGGAAGAGGCGCGGGAGTGAGCGCGCCCTACTTGTTGGGCTGATCCGCAGCAAGGAGACGAGGCAACCCCGCAATCAGCACCGGATCGACGCGAGAAGCTGCCCCAACTGCAGCATGCTGGATGAAGAGTTCCGAAATCTCTTCTCCGTCGGCAAACCCCAGTTCGGAAAGGTCGATTCCCACTCCGATGGCTCGGAATTTCCGTTGCGGACCTCGGGGCAGCACAGCCGCCGAACGTTCGGAGAGCTCTGCCAGCGAACGGATCTCAGTGGGATAAACGTGCAGCCAGAACGGCGTTACTTCCAGCGCTTCCGGGGAAGACATTGTCAGGTCAAATTTCCTGACCGTCAGACTTCTTAACCCGGAACGAAAGCGGATCGGCGTGACGTGAAACGGATCCCCTTCCGGGGGATTACTGAAGCTCTGGATTTCGAACAGCACAAGATCAGGCCCGGCAGAGTTGACGACCGGCGACTGGAAGCGAATGGCCAGCCCGGGTGTGGCTGACGGAATCTCATCGGGACCGGATGGGAGAACGGGATCGGTGGTCAATGGCTCGGCCTGGCCCCCGAAATTAATCAGTCCCGTATTGAGTTTGCGGTCCTCCAGCCAGCTTTGAGGGTTTGCAGGGCGTTCCTGGTTGCCGGCCAGGTGACCGTTCGGGGATGGTTCCGACTCGCCTCGGAAAGCAGTGACTGCGATCGGAATCAGATCGTCCGCAGAGTAGGAGTAGAGTCTCCCTCCCCGTTGCACATCCAGCCCCAGAAGCTCGTCCGCAGTCCCATCGGGAGCCCGACTGGCCTGATAGCTGACGAGCCGATCAGGAAGCTTTCGCCGATAGCTCTCCGGATTGAAACGAGTCGCCTCCGGGACCGGAACGTCGAGTCCCCCCAGTTTCAGTGCCTGACGATCCTGCAGCCTGATTCCTGCGCCGGGCAATGGGAGCGCGGCAACCGTACCGCCCGCTGGAGGGGAATCGACCAATGCGGTCGGATACAGGTCTGCCGCACCTTCGATCACGTGAACTTCCGTTTCCTGATTGTCCTGCACCTTCACGGAGAATCGAGTTCCCCTGTCGACCACTTCTGTCAACGGCGTCACAACCCGAAACCCTTCTGCTCCGGCGGGGGCGTGTACGGAGCAGACTCCGGTCTCCATGGCGAGGCAATCCTGATCCACAATCCGGAACATTGCCGGAGCTTCGAGAATGGCTGTCGCACCGGAAGGAAAGGTGAGCCGAATCAACCCCGCCTGCAGCATGTAGTCCTGCTGCGGTGTCAGCGGACTTCCGACGGGGGGGGTGGTGGTACCGAAAAAGCGTGCGTGCGACTCCTCTTCCAGGCGAACCGAAGGCAATCCCCTGGGCACGGCTACTCCGCTGGACGAGTTTTCGATCCCACGGGATTCAACGACTTGCAAAGAACCCGTTGGTCGACTGCTCCAGAGTCCCAGGGCCACAATTGCCATTATCACCGCACTCGCAGCGGCGAAAGTGGACTTCCATTTTCCAGATGAGACCGTCGCCGGACAGCGGAGCGGTTCCTCGAGTGGAATGTGATAGACCTCCCGTCGCAGCACCTCTTGCAGGGATGCGGATTGCAGCTGAAACTCGATAAATGCCTGTTGCCGGGACGGATCACGGGTGATTTCCTGCTCGAACGCCTCGAGTTCGTCCGGCTGCAGCTTGCCATCCTGATAGCGGATGGCTTGTTCCAGAAACTCCAGTCGTTCCAGTTCGTTCCGGAACTCATCAGGAATCGAAATCACGTCCTTCCCTCCCAGACTGCGAGCTGAGTCTGAACACATTCCCGCAGAGATTTGTGAATGCGGGCCAGCGCCTGATGAACGGTGGGGAGTTTGCGTCCCAACTCCTCCGCGACAGCAGTTCCGGAGCGTCCTTCAAAATAGCGGAGACGGAGAATCTCCCGATTGTTGACGGTCAATTTTTCAAGGCACTTCGCCAGCAGTTCCTGACGCTCACGAACCTGCCCTCGCCAGGTGTCTGGCCACGCGGCCGACAGCGACTCCAGCATTTCCGGACTGAGACCATCGTATTTGCCTTCTCGGACCCTCAGCAACGAGATGGCACGGTTTCGTCCCGACAGCCGAGCCCAGTTGAGCAGGTGCTCGCGGGACTCGAATTCCTCCTCGCGTGTCAGACACTTCATGCAGATGTCCTGAAAGACATCTTCGGCGAGGTGGTAGCTGCGCGTAATCATCGCCACAAACGCCGTCAGTGACAGGCGTTCTTCGAGCAAGGCGGCGGTAGCGGCTTCTCGCGAGAGCATGAAATTTTGCCTCTGAAAGAGATTACGCAGCAGGGTCCGTCAACTCGACATTCAATACGGATCTATTTTGGGTAAACCGCGACGATTTGCGCGGCAACTTGTGGTGTGCACAGATGTGCATTGCTCCGGCGCGGCTCTGCAGACAGGTCGCAATTTGTTGATCAATGGGCTGTCGAGTAAACAGAAGTTCCTGCGTAATATCGTCGAAGGTCCCCATGTTCATGTCAGCTGGGACAAAGGGCACCCACGTCACCCGTACAACACAGCGAGAAACCTGCTCGTATGCCGAAGTTCCATCTGTGGGGCCTGTTGCTGCTGGTCTCGATTCCGCAGGCATTCGGCGCGGAACCGGTCGCCATTGAGATCTTCGATAAAGGAATTGTGGATCACAATGTCTTCCCCGAGTCGCTGGACGCTCCTCAAGAAGCCTATTCCCATGATGCGTTCGCATTTTTCCGGCTCCCCACACGTTACATCTCAACCGGGGTTGCCGACGACCGCCCCCCAGTCACCGCCGTCAAGGCCACTGCGAGCATCGAACTGCCCGCGGGGCAGCATCAGTTCCTGGTTCGCTCGCTCGGATTATCGCGGCTCGAAATCGATGGTGAAGCGCTGGTGGAAACGCCCGCAATACCGAACCGGAGTTTCAATGATCTCGCCGGCATCGCAGATGAACGGCTTCTGAAAGACCCGGGCTTGCGGAACCGGGCACCCGGGATTTTTGAACGACTGGTCGACTTCACATCCCCCGGGGGGGAACATCAGATTCGGTTCACGTTTCTCGTCGGAGGGAAAACCCGCCGCGCGGAGATCAACGAGACAACCGTCAGTATCCGCCTGCAGGGCGAAAAAGAGTTCTATCTCCTCTCGCCGGCGTTGAAAGGGCATCCTTATTCCGATTCCGGGTGGTGGCGTTACTACCATTCCGAAAACGCAAAGCTGCAGAGGCTCGAAAAGCAGCGTCGTCAGGAAGCATTCGATACGGTGCAGGGCTACTGGCAGGAGAGACATACCTACGCTGCAGCCTGGGCGGCAGAGCATCCTGTTCCCAAACTGCCCACGTCGTCCGACGGCGCGGTGTCGATCGATCGAATTCTCGCAGCCCGTTCAGAATCGCAGTCTGCCGGGTCGCCCCAGGCGACGACTGACGTCAACACCGGGAACGCCGCACGCGAATTCGCAGCGGTGCGGACCCTGTTCGAGCAGCGCTGTGTCCGCTGCCATCGGGGGAAGGATGCAGAAGGGGATTTGCGGCTGGATGAGTGGGACTCGCTGAGCAAGGACCTTCCCGGCGGCGGAGTCGCGATTGTGGCCGGCAAACCCGAGCAGAGCGTTCTGCTGGAGCGGATCGCCAGTCGCGATGAGTCATTGAGAATGCCCCCGGCAGAAGGAGGCGAACCGCTCGCCGCCGGGGAGATTGAGCTGGTGCGGAACTGGATCGAACACGGAGCACAGCAACTTGAGCTCCCCGCAGTTGCCCGTCCGCGGACTGCAGCTCAACCGCTGACGGATCTGGAATTCCTGCGCAAGGTGTCACTCGATACGGTCGGAGTTGTTCCATCGATCGCCGAAATCCGGGAGTTCGAAGCCGCTCCGGCAGACCGGCGTCGCGAACTGGTGATTGATCGCCTGCTGGCTGATCCCCGTCACGCGGATCACTGGACCTCGTACTGGCAGAACGTTCTGGGTGAAAATCCGAACCTCATCAATCCGACGCTCAATAACACCGGGCCGTTCCGGTTCTGGATCTACGAGGCGCTGCACGACAACAAGCCGTTTGACCTGTTCGTCACCGAGCTGATCCGCATGGAAGGGGGTTACAACATTGGGGGCCCCAAGGGTTTTGAGATGGCATCGGGCGTCGATGTGCCGATGGCGGCCAAGGGGGTCGTGCTCACTTCCGCATTTCTGGGAATGACGACCAAGTGCGCCCGTTGTCACGACAGTCCGTTCCAGAAAACAACACAGCGTGAACTGTTCGAGCTGGCAGCCGCGCTGAAAGGGGCCCGGATTGAGGTCCCCGCCAGCAGCAGCGTTGATCTCGACGCTCTGACCAAAGGGGCCCGCAAGCCACTGATTCAGGTCTCGCTGAAGGTTGGTGAAAGGATTGACCCGGCGTGGCCCTTCAAGGATCTGGTCGATGCTCCTGCCCCGGAGTGGATGATTCCTCAGGATGCAAGCTGGCGCGACCAGGTCGCCGTGCAGATCACTCGCCCCGAGAACGAACGTTTTGCGCAGGTGATCGTCAACCGGGTCTGGAAGCGGCTGATGGGACGCGGCTTGGTGGAACCTGCTGAAGACTGGGAGCATGCTGTCATCGAAGATTCTCTGTTGCTCGACTGGATGGCACGCGAGTTCGTCAGCCGGAATTACGATGTGCAGTGGATTGAACGGACGATCCTCAACAGTGACGCCTATCAGCAGCGGGCGGTTCCCGCGCCGGAATTGGCGTCTGCCGTCACTCCTCCCTTGCGGATGCTTGAGCCGGCACAGATTGCGGACTCGTTGTCTTCGGCATTCGGGAAGTCGCTGACGGATGAGAGAATGAGCCTCGATCTCGATATCTCACGATCTCGCAATAATTCGGTCGATCTGGGGTATGTCCGGCGCTGCTGGCAGCTCGCAAATCTGACGAACGAGCGAGATCGTCCCGGCCTCACCTTGCCTGAAACTCAGCCATTGGTCGATCTGATTGAAGCCTTTGGCTGGCGCAGCGGGCGGGGAGACGGAATGACCCCCTGTGCTCCCGAAATTGCGGTCACGCAACCTGCAGCGATTGCCAACGGACTGTTTGTACAACGGATGGTCCGTATCACTCCGGGATCAACGCTGGAGCAGATGGCCTTGAAACAGCAGTCGCTGGACGAGCTGATTGACGAGTTGTTCCTGTCGCTGTTGACGCGAACGCCGACCGAGCTGGAGCGACAACAAGCGCGGGATCTGCTCGCTCCTCAATTCGACGACCGCGCCTGTGGAACCGGGCAGCCTTGTGAAATGCCCGCAGCCGGTCTTTCGCCGAGCTATGTCACCTGGTCAAATCATCTGGCCCCCGGGGCTGATGAGATTATTTTTGCAAAGAACCGACAGCTGCAGCAGGGGCCCGAGCCCTCCCCGTCGTTGCAGACTGATTGGCGCGAACGTCTGGAAGATCTGGCCTGGGCGATCATCAACGCTCCAGAGTTCATTTACTCGCCCTGATTCGCCGATCTCCTGTAGCCCCCCGGAAGACCACGATTTCCATTTGCTGTCGGAGTTCTCTCTTATGCAACGTCGTACATTTCTTCAGGCTTCCGCCTGGTTGGCCGCTGGCGGGATTGCAGCCCGGGGAGCGGCTGCAGCGGAGCTGCCGATCGCAATGGGAACAGCCGAGCACTGCCTGTTCCTCTGGCTGGGAGGGGGAATGGCCCAGATCGACACGTTCGATCCGAAGCAGCTGGGCGACATCCAGGAGAAGATTCCGGGCTCTTACTATCCCAGCATTTCGACAAGCGTTCCGGGAGTAGAGGTCTGCCAGCATCTCTCCCGCACCGCCCACCTGATGGAACATGTCACAGCGGTTCGGACCGTTCATCATGATGTGATTGATGAGCACGCTGCCGCCGTGCTGCGGGTCCACACGGGTCGCCCCACATCGGGAACCATCGAATATCCCTCGATTGGATCGATCGTCACGAGTGAACTTGGCCCGGCCGCAGACAAAATGCCGGGCTATGTTGTCCTCGGATATCCCAGCAGCTCACGCGGTGCCGGCTATCTGGGAACGAAGGGGGCTTATCTCTATGTCACCGATCACGAGAAGGGGCCGGCGGCCTTTCAACGCTCGCAGATGACTCGCGAAGGGCGTGAACAGCGTCGACGCGAATTGCTGTCGATGTTCCGCGCGGAGGCGGCGAACGCGAGTGCCGCACAGATTCAGGCATACGAGACGCTGATTGGTGAGAGCGAGCGATTGACGTCGGGGACCTTCATGGAAACCTTCGACCTCACGCGCGAATCCGACGATGTCCAGAATCTTTACGGACAGGGCTTCGGTCAACGCTGTCTGGTCGGTCGCCGACTGATCGAACGAGGGGTACGATTCGTCGAGATTTCTCACAATCTCAACTTCAGCAATGGAACCGGGTGGGACACCCACGGCAAGGGGCAGGAAAACCAGCATCTGCTGATCGAGGAACTCGATCAGGCGCTCGCTGCCCTGATTTCGGATCTGCAATCGCGGCGACTGCTCGACAAGACGTTAATCGTCGTAGGAACGGAATTCGGGCGGCCGGCAGAGTTCGACAGCAAAGGGGGACGAGGACACCACGGGAAGGCGTTCACTCTGGTCCTGGCCGGAGGGGGATTGAAACACTGCGGGGCCTATGGCGTCACCGACGAGAAAGCGATGGCGATTGTGGACGCCCCCGTCAGCATCCCGGATTTCCACGCGACAATTCTGGCATCGATGGGAATCAACCCCGCCAAGAGTGCGTTCGACTCGAGTAATCGTCCCGTTCCTCTCACGGATCACGGGACTGCGATCGCCTCCCTGTTCTGAGTGGCCTCCGGTCGAGCCCTGAAACGGGGCGAATCGAGTTGGGCAGGGGAGCGTCGCGCTACGCAGCCCTGAATCCTGAAGTTTCAGGAACTCCGTAACACTCCACAGCCAAACCGGTTACGATATGCCGCTGATGCCACAACGCAACGCGTTGGTATCAATCGATGCTTGCGCGCGCAATCTATCTGAGGAGTGACTGTCCCTCGGAACCGGTCATGGGAACAATGTTTCTTTCTCGACCGTCCCTTCCGCAGCGGATTGATGGCTGACATCCTTCGGACGGCCCGGGAAAGCCTGAAAACACTTGTCTCATCGGCATTTCGATATCTTCTACGGTTCCCATGAAGACGACGACTGACGAAACTTCTGCCGAAGCCCGTTCTTCCGAAACTCCGGACGACTACGAGACGTTTCTCCGCCACTTCACGCCCGTACAGCACCGCGTTCAGGTCTACGTGAGGGCGATGGTCTTTGACGGTTCGGCTGCCAATGACGTGTTTCAGGAAGCCTGTCTGGCGATGTGGAAGAACTATTCCACATTTGTTCGGCAGGGAGATTTTCAGAGCTGGGCGCTGGGAATTGCGCGCCTGCAGGTGCTGAAGTACTGGCGCACCCGCAAACGCGACCGACATATCTTTACTCTGCCGATGCTCGACAGCCTGACAGAACAGGCCCGTGATCTTGTCTCCGAGATTGACCCGCGTCAGGTTGCGCTCAATGCCTGTGTCAGCCAGTTGTCCCGCCGGCACAAAGGACTGATTCAAAATTTCTATGCTCAGGGACTTCCAGCGGAAGCCATCGCCGAAAGCTGGGATCGTTCTGTCCACGCTGTTTACAAGGCTCTCCGTGTGGTGCGGCAGTCGCTGCTTGAATGTGTCCAACAGAAACTTGCCAGAAAGCAGTGAGGCCACACATTCCATGAGCAAGCACTCTCAACATTATCTGCTCGATCTGGCAGCCAGCGTCATCGACGGGCACGCGACCGAGATTGAAGTGCACGAACTCGAAGAGATTCTGCAGTCCGGCGGCGAGGAATGTCGGCTCTTTCTGCAATACGCCTTTCTGAATGCCCAGCTCGGGCTGACTGACGATGTTCCCGGGGGCTGGCCCGGGACGGAAGAGATTCAGCGGGCTCTTGAGGCCGATGGGGACGCGAGCCGTCGTTCCCTGCGGAGCCGCGTTCCCCGATTCGCCCGTCGTGGAGTTCTTGTAGCTGGCCTAGCGGCGGCAGCCGGGTTGTTTCTGCGACCCTGGGGGGCCACGGCTTCCGGATCGGTCCGATTTGTTCGGAGCGTCGGTCCCCGCTTCGCAGCTGAGCCGGAACTTCCCCAGGGTAACCTGGTGGGGAAACGGTTCCAGCTTCTGGAAGGACTGGTCGAAATCGGTTTTGAAAGTTCGGCAGCTGCCGTGGTTGTGGAAGCTCCGGCCTCATTCAGCATTGTCGATGCGAAAACCCTGCATGTCGACAAGGGTCGGGTCTCCGCGCACGTGGTCGATGGCAAATCCGGTTTGCGGGTGCTGACACCCGAAATGAATGTGCTCGATCTGGGAACCCGTTTCGCCGTCGATGTGACCGAGAAGGGAGCATCCGAAGTTCATGTCTATGAGGGAAAGGTGGAAGCAGGGGATGCGGGGCTCACCCGTGCGAGCACACTGGTGCGTGCCAACGAAGCCTTCCGGATCAGTCGGGGACAGCGATTGCATAGTTGCGAGCTGCGGACCGGCACGTTCATTCAGCCGGAAGAAATTCTTCCACTCAAGCTGGGACTGCTGTCGGGACAGGCCCGAAGTGCCGATCTGGCGAGCTACCGAATTCAGGCAGATGCCGCACACCTGGTGACGATCAGCACCGCGCATCTGGAAACCTGTTCGTATTGCACCAACAACGGACCCCGCTCGGTCCAGGGACGTTTTCCCGGTCGGCAGGCCTTCGACTTTCTGAACCCCGACGACGCGATCCGGCTGAACTGGAAGCCGACTCTTCGCCAATTCACGATGATGACCTGGGTGCGGTTGAATCAGAGGCTGCAGGCAGAGGGGATGAGCTCTCTGTACCACACCGACGAATGGAATACGGTCGGGCAGGTCCACTGGATGATCGATAACGGGGGGACCATGCGATTTGCTATCCATGGCGGTCCGGGGGGACTGACCGGAACTAAACGCCCCCGCACTGCCCTGTGGGTGAACTCGGAACACTCGCTCCGAGATCAGCTGTCGCGATGGATCCATTTGGCGGTCACCTACAACGCCGAGACGCAGACAGCGCGGATGTATGTCGACGGCTTGCTCGATACGGAATCACGGCTGGAGAAATCACTGGATGCGGTTCTCGGTCCGGCCGAGATCGGGAACTGGCGGCCGATTGTTGAGCGAAAGCGGCGTCGGCTGTGCGGGCGAATGGACGAAATGGTCATCCTGGCCCGCGAGTTCGAGGGAAACGAAATTCGTTCCTATTTCCAGCAGAGCACCCCTTACCAGTAAGGGGCCGGGCACTCTCGCACGCACGGCGATCGCTATGCCGAGCCCTTCAGGTGTTGATCAAACCACGCAAACGCGTCAGCCTGCATGGCGAGATCAAATTTGTGTCCGCCGGCGTGAAAGAGACCACGATACTGCTCTGGAGCCCTCGCACGCCGGAAGACCTCTTTCAACATTTCGTCGGCCCGCTGCATCTCGGCAGGCGAATAGAGAGGATCCTCTGTGCAGCTGAGGACCATTGTTGCCAGCGGTGCGCGAAGTCCGAGAATTTCCGGGAAATCGAGATCATTCGGGAGCAGTGGAGCGTATGTCATCCATGTGTGGTTGACGCATTTATACAGCAGGAAGTCCTGCCACGTAGACATAAATCCCACAGCGATCGCACACCGCAGCCGGTCATCCATCCCACCGAGATACACCGTCCGCAGCCCGCCTCCGGACAAGCCCGCACAGCCGACCCGTGATGCGTCGACGTCCGGGCGGGCACAGAGGACATCGAGCGCCCGCTGATCTTCCGGCAGAAAGACTCCCGGGAAGGTCGTCCCGGCGCAGAGCAGGCTCTTTTCGATCATGTGCTCGTGCTCCCGGGCGAACTGATTGTACTTTACGATTCCGTCGAGATCATCGGGTTGAGGATCCTGAGCGTCCCGACGGATTCGTTGCTGCACATCCGCCACCCGGATCCTGCGGCTGCCGAAGGGGAAGACATCGTGAACGAGCACAACATAACCTCGTTTGGCGATCTCGTTGGCCCAGGCCACCCCTTCATAGCTTCGTTGCTGATGAATCTTCTGAATCGGCCAGGGCTGGTCGCTGTCAATCACGATTTTACGCCAGCCGAGAAACTTGTTCCCGCCATGGTCATGCAATCCGAGGATTCCGGGGAGTGGCTCTTTCGCGCCGGCCGGTTTCAGTAGCACTGCTTCCGTCCGAGGTCCACCAGGAAGCTGCCACGAGAGATGTTCAACCTGCAGTCCATCAAATTCGCTGTGGGAGTCGATCCGGACATCGGGCACGCCTCCCATACTCACGGGATTCAGCCGTTCGAGTGTCCGCTGCCGGGCGGCCTTGCGCCACTGTTCGAGGTCGGTCCACTTTCCGGACCGCAGGGAGAACGCGGCAGGACGGTCCTGCGGGACGAGGTTGCCCAACCACGATGCATACTCTCCCAGCACCGTCTGCTCCTCCACATTGGGAGGCTTGATCGCTGCGGGGGGAGTTCCCTGGGCGAGCAGCTTCGAGGAAGTGAGGTCAGAGCCATTCAGTAAAAAACCGCCCGCGGCGGCTGAAAGAGAGACTCCTTCAAGAAATGAACGACGGCTCAGCGCTTCAGCCTGGTGCATGATGATCCTCGGCGAAATGTCATGAGAGCAGGTTGCTCTTTCCACTCCCCGCGCAGCCAGCGTTCGTCTGGTGAAATGCCGACTTCCGCGTGACGAGAATGTCGCAATCAATCGTCAAAATGCTCTCGATTCGAACAGTTAAGCAGATCGAGGCTTCACGGTGCAATTGAAGGAACTCTTTATACGGATTTAGCAGGACTTGAACCTGCGGAGTGCTGACGGTGTTAGCGATCGGGCAGATAAATTTTCCACTTTTGCCCTTTTCAAGGCGGTCTTACCAGAGTCACGCTGTGCAACCGCGCCGGAGCCCGCGAGCGCAACAGGTTGAGCACTGGTTGAAACCCGTGCCATCGGGACTGCAGCAACACGAGGAGAGTGGATGTCGGTATCTCGGTCCAACGGAACAAAGATTCTCCTGCCCCGCTCCGGGCCGGACGAGTTCTGGAAGCTGATTCATGATCACTTCGCCGGTGATGACTCCAGACGCTGGAAATATCTGGCCATGCTGGCCCTGAGAGAAAATGCGGGGTGGCCGCTGGACCGCATCGGCAATGTGTTTGGGCATCCGAAAGGGCATGTCACCCGCTGTCTGTCGCGCATCAAACAAGAACTGCGGGAAGAATTTCAGGCCGCCCCGGAGTTTCTGGACCTGGATCACGATCTCGCCTGGGCGACAAATGAAGCCGCCCCGCACTTCACCGGCGCAGGAATGCTACCTGCGGCGGAACGCGTGTCGCAGCCGTAGTACGGACGATGCCCGCTCGGCGAGTTCAGCGCGACGGTTCCTGTCGCACCCGTCATTCGCTGAATCTCGATGACACACGAGCACCGTTTTCATTCTGATCCCCACGCCGCGCGACGTTCGCCTGACCAACAGCCATCACTCCCCCCGGGCGAGCTCACATCCATCAAACACCAGAGTGTTCTGGAAGGAAACTGTCATGCAATGGCAGCGTTTGGATTGTACTGAACTCAAACCTGCACCTTACAACCCGCGTCTGAAATTGAAGCCGGGAGATGCTGCGTGGAAAAAGCTGGAGCGCTCACTGGATGAGTTCGACCTGGTGCAGCCGATTGTGTGGAATCGCAGGACGGGACACGTTGTGGCGGGGCATCAGCGTCTGGCTGTGCTGAAAAGCCGTGGAGTGACTGAAGTCGATTGCGTCATTGTCGATCTCCCGCTGGAGAAGGAAAAGGCGCTCAACGTGACGCTGAATAACTCAGCGGTTGCCAGCGACTGGGATGCCGGATTGCTGATCGAGCTGATCAATGATCTGCAGAGCCTGCCCGATTTCGATACGACACTGACCGGCTTCGACGATCAGCAGCTCAAAGACATGCTGCTTGCTCCCGCATGGGAAGCGCCGAGCGGTCGGGAGAACGATTGCGAAGGAGATCCCGACGTAATGCAGGTCACGCTTGAATGTCCCGTGGATGACTGGCCTGACGTGCAACAGCACCTTGATGAACTTCTGGCCGAATTCCCCCAAGTCCGGCTGCACCTTCGTCGTGCGGCCTCCGGGTGATCTTCAATGGATCGGGACCTCCTTCTCCAAGCGCGAACTCTCAAGGAAGTTTGTCATGCGTCTGACTGTCGCACATCGCTTTTTGCCAAAATCCTCCACGTGTCGCAGTGCACAGGTCATGGACCACTTCGGTGTGGACTTCGAAGTGGGCGAACACGTTGTTGTCAAAGATCTCGAACTGCCCATCGAGCGGGGAGAAATTGTCCTGTTCGTGGGGGACAGCGGATCCGGGAAGTCGTCCCTGTTGTGGGGCACCGCAGCCGAGCTCCAGTCACGCGGGGATATTGTGCAGGTCATTGACGATGCCCCCCTGCCGCAGAAGGTCATTGTCGATCTGATTCCTCTGGAGCTGCAGCAATCACTGCAGCTGCTCACCCTGTGCGGTTTAGGGGAAGCGCAGCTCCTGCTGCGTACACCGCAGGAGCTCTCCGACGGACAGCGTTCGCGATTCCGGCTGGCACTGGCATTGGCCCGAAAGCCCGATTGGGTCGTTGTGGATGAGTTCACCTCCACGCTGGATCGCCAGCTCGCGGCTGTCATTGCTGCGAATTTACGAAGAATTTGCGACAGAACGGGGACCGGATTTCTGTGCGCGACCACACAGGTTGACATCGTTGCCGATCTGGATGCCAATTATGTCGTCCATTGCCCGCTCGACGGTTTGATTCAGGTGACGGCACGAGCCAACGTCCAGCCGTCTAAAAAAAAATGGGACTCGCCGGGGATCTCTGGATCTCCACCGCGTCCAAATCCGACTGGCCGTATTTCTCTCGGTGGCATTACCGCAGTCACCACCTCGGACTGATTCGGGGAGCCTTTCTTCTCTGGTGGCAGGAACAACCGATCGGGATCTGCATTTTCATCGCTCCTCCCAAATCGCTCTCTCTTCGCAACAAATACTTTGGTCGCAGTGGCAGATGGGAACGGACGCCGCTGCGAACGCTCAATTCCGAACTCGTCATGCTCTCCCGAGTGGTGATTCATCCCACGTTCCGTGGAGTGGGGATCTCTCACCACTTTGTCCGCCGTTGCTGCGAGCTGATGCCTTACCCCTGGATTGAAACGCTGACGGAGATGGGGCATTGCAACCCGTTCTTCGAGCGGGCGGGATTCGTCCGGGTGGGGATCTGTCACGGGAGAGAAAAGTCCCGAATCTCACACTCCCGAATCTACGGCAAGAGCCCTCAGCATGGTCAAAAAGTCCGCCTCCTCACCCCGGAAACGTTCCGCAAAAGCCGCTACGCGCAGCCGGTCTACTACATCTTCGACAACCGCGCACAAGCAGCGCTCCGCAAGACCGGCCAGTGAAACGACAGCGGCCCCCGTCTTGTTGTTCACGGGAGAGGCACCCCGCCTGAGTCGCGAGCAACAATCGCAGTATCTGCAGCTGCTCGCCCGGGGGGCTTCACCCGCCGCCGCATGCCTGCAACTGGGGATCAGTCCGCTGTCGGTCACCTCTCTGACTGAAGACGACGACTCCTTCCGCAGCTCACTGGCCGGCATTCAAAGATTGATGAGTGAGAATGTGGCGGCGGCACTCTACCGCGCCGCGATGGAGGGGAGCGTCGCCGCACAGACGTTTTATCTCAAGAACCAACCTCCACCGGAGTGGCCTGCCGCAGAGTGCGACGCGGCGACTCCGGGCATCGACGAACTGACAGATGATGAACTCATTGCCAAAATCAAGCAGGCTGCGCCTGAACTCCTTGCTGCAGATGGTGAACTCGCTGCGGCAACGACGCGCTCTCCGTGACCCGGAGTTTTTTCGCCAGCTCGTCTGCCTCCCAGAAGATCAACGGCAGAGACTCGCTTCCGTGTTACAGCAATGGCAGCTGCGTGACCTCGAAGCACTCGATCCCGCCTGGTGCGACCTCGCCGGCCGTCCGATGTCCAAGCCAGTCTCGGTGCGGAGGGCCTATATCGAGCGACCTCGAGGCCACTCGAAAACCACCGACATGGCTCTGCAGATCGGCTGGATTCTGCTCGCAGCCAGATCCCGGGTCAACGGGATTGCGGCCGCCGCCGACCGCGGTCAGGCCGGATTTCTTCGTGACTCTTTGCGAAGACTTGCCGAGGCCAATCGCTCTTTTTTCAGTCCGCTTTGTTTTCTCGAAGGACAGGTGCGGAACCAACTGACCGGAAGCTGGCTGGAAGTGATCTCTTCAGATGCCCGGAGTTCTTACGGAGCCCTCCCGGACTTTATCGTCTGTGACGAGTTGACGCACTGGAAGAAGGGAGATCTCTGGCACTCATTGCTCTCCTCCGCTGCCAAAAAGCCAAAGTGCGTCCTGACGATCCTCACCAACGCTGGCGTCGGGCGGGGCTGGCAATGGGACGTTAGGGAACATGCTCGAATCGATTCGGGCTGGCATTTCTCCTCATTGAATGGGCCGCACGCCCCGTGGATCACCGACGACACTCTGACCGAGCAACGGGAGATGCTCCCGGAGAGCGTGTTCGAGCGACTCTGGCTGAATCATTGGCAGCAATCGGAAGGGAGCTTTCTCACGCTTGCCGAAGTGGAAGCCTGCCGCGATCCGTCGAGACTGCAGGCGGAAGCGGGCCTCGCCGGGCGACAATACGTAGCAGCCGTCGATTATGCCGAAAAGCGGGACTACACCGCAGCCTGTATCTGTCATCGTGAAGCCGAGCTGATCGTGGTCGACCGGATGGACGTCGTGAAACCGACGAAATCCAGCCCGACCCGCGTCGACTGGGTCGAGAACTGGATGGAGCGGTCTGCCGCCACGTTCCCCTGCATCCGGTTCGTTGTGGATGAGTATCAACTGCTCGGGACAATTCAGCGCCTCGAATCACGCTATCCGGTTGAACGCTTTGCGTTCCGGGGGGGGACGGGGAACCATCGACTGGCGCTCTTGCTGCGACAGCTGATCGTGCATCAGCAGATTGCCTGGTATCCCGGTTGTGGAGCAGTCCCCGGCGAGCAGCGTGACGACCTGGAGACCGAACTCGCCTCGCTAATCCTCCGACAGCGGGAAGGTGGGCAAGTGCGGATTGACCACATTCAGGATGGGCTGCACCACGACGACCGGGCTTTCGCCCTGGGAGTCGCCTGTCTGAGTTTGCAGGAGCAGAGCCCCGGTCACGACTTTCTGGAGATCACGCCGTCCGTGCCATCCGGGTTCGACTGGTAGCCCGTTCAAGAGAGGGGCATCCGGGCTCTCTTCAGGCCGATGGATGGCCAGCGTGCTGCAGGAGCATGTCCAGTTTCGCACGAACTTCCATCAGGCTTGAAGGTCGTCCTGCTGACTCCTTGTGGAGACAACGCTGGAGCAATCCGAGCAGCTCTCGCGGAATTTGCCGCTCGGGGGGAATCGGCAGAGGAGGAGGCTGTTGTGACACCGTGGTTTGTCGCAGTGGATCTCACACAATATCCAAGCTCGGCGGTGGCATTGCTGCAGGCGAAGCGATGCCCCCCCGTCGCGTCTAGCAGACGCTCGTCCGCCTCGACGATCAGAAAGCTTTTTCTTCACCACGTTCCCAGGCAGCTTGGCGGCGTGCGACCCCGTGTGCGGTCTCGCTGCGCGCCTGCCGTGGCAACAGGGCATCCACGGCTGGAGTTCAGGAATCGATTCTTGAACCGCTCCGTAAAATTCATCGGCATCGTCTAGTCGATAACGTCGAGTCTGAGTGCTGTCAGACATCCTTCATCCAGTTCTCTGATGCGGGATAACACACCTGTCGGGCAGGACCATGTGTGATCTGACTCAGTGCGTCGGACAGGAGTTGAACCTGTAGTTGCCAGAGGCGGGTGGGTTACAGCCACCTGGGCTCGCCAATGCCCAGCCGACGCGTCAATTCGGCATCCCTGTCACATGCTTGCCAGGTGAACAGGCGACATGCTTCCTGATCTTGCAGGGACCGAAACTCAACGTTTCCGGCGTTTGACTCGTATGGGAATCGAACCCATCTCTCCGCCGTGAAAGAGCGGTGTCCTGACCAATAGACGAATGAGCCGTTACTGAAATGCAGGCCGCTCTGTTGCACTCTGTCATGAAACCGGAGAGACCACCAATAAGCAGGTGGTACTTTCCAGTGCCCATGCAGCCATCGGTGCGCTCGGTGAAATGCTGACTTGCGCGTGGCAAGGACGGCTGATGGTCATGCACAAAAAGCCCGATGTTCTGCTGACACCGGGCTCCGGAAGGCCTGTCTCGAACAGAACGTCGTCACACGTGCCGATACTCGCCCCGCAAGCCGAGACCGGACTGATTTCGTTCATATGCATCACGTAGCGGACGATGAACTCTGCGAGGAGACATTTCAGTAACCCTGAGGAAAGGTCTGGTTTTGCGAACGAGGAGGGCTCGCCGCGGTCTAACGCTGGAATTCATGATGAGACAGGAACGAAATAAAAGGGTTCGCAGAGTTGCTCACAAAGTGAAAAAACACTTTGGCGACTCTGTCACAAGATTCGGGGCTTGGGTGTTCGCCGAGCCCGGTCCACTCCGCGAGGTTCGCAGTGCCCGGCAATCGGGCTGCGCTGCGGCAGATGACCAAACGCGGAACGGGCAAGACTCATAGCACGCGTTTGGCGGTTTGCAGCATCACGGCGGCATTCGGCGGCGCGTGGTTGATCTGCGGGGCACCATCTGATGGCGTTGATGAGAAATCTCGCAGATCCACACTCTGACGGGGGAGAAGGTCTTCCCCGGGAGAGAATGCCGGAATCCCCCTCAGCTGCCGAAAGTCCGCTGGAAGCTCAGCCTGTTGAAGGGATGGGATCCGTTTTCTCACGGGATGATGCCGTTGATGAAGTTCACTCGATCGCTCGCTGGATTGTAAGCGTTGAGGCGACGCCCCTTCTGCCAGTGTCCAGTCGAGCACAACTGCCGGTTTGCCCGGCGGCTCAAGCACGATCCGTACGCTGTGGGAAGACTGTGCGGTAATCGCGAGTCGGACGACTCTCCGCTGTTCCTTATGGGATGACGTAATCATCTCCAGGGGCGAGGGTGCCAATAAGGTTCTGTTGCTGAGTGTCCATTCTGCAGTGAACCCTGTCGCGAGAAGCAGTCCTGCGATACAGGCTGATCGGAAAAACGTCGGCCTTCTACCCCACAAGGCCAGATGCCGTTGGAATTCCTCCACGTCATCAAAACGATTGTCAGGTTTGACCGACAGGGCCCGGCGACAAATTGCTGCAAGGAAGGGATCACTTCGTTTTTGCTTCTGCAGCAGGACAAACGATTGTTCCAGTCGGATTGCAACCGCATCGGCAGCCAATGGCTCCGAGTCCAGTGGCGCGTTGCCAGTCAACAAAAAGAAAAGAATTCCTCCCAGTCCGAACACATCTGTCCGTGCCGAAAGCCGGCAACAGCCCCCCGTTCGCTGTTCCGGAGACATGTAGCTCGTTGTCCCCGCAACAGCAAGAAGTTGAGTTTCAGTTGATTGGGCAAGCTCGGTGGCCAGCCCAAAGTCGATCAACCTGCAGGTCCCTTCGAGGGTGACCAGCACGTTCTCCGGTTTGAGATCAAGATGGAGAATACCGGAGCGATGGGCTGCCGCGACCCCGCTCGCAATCTCATTCATCAGTCGAACAATTCGTTGGCTCGATAACTTTCCGGTGCGGGAATATTCCGCCAGGGTCATTCCCGGAATGTATTCCAGCACCAGATAGGGGAAACCTGACTGCAGGCCACATTCATAAACCCGTGGGGTCCGGGGATGATTGATTCTTGCAAGCCAGGCCCCTTCCTCCAGCATTCGATTCAGGCTGGCGACGCTTTGAGGCTGGGCTGTCCGTCCCAGTTTGATCGCCACATCGCGGCGGAGACGTGAGTCATAAGCGTGATAGACAGTTCCCTGTCCCCCCTCGCTCAGGCGCCGGATCACCCGATAGTGGCGAATATATTCCGGATCATTCGTCGTCTCATCAGGATTGATTCGGCTCGTCAAGGAGTGCGGTGGATTACAGGGTGAAGACATCATGGAGCTCCTCACCCTGAGCAGCGCAAAATTCCTTCACCCGGTTCAAGACGCGCGAGCTGTTGATGTAGACCGCATTTTCCGAGATCCCCAGTGCCATGCTGAGTTCGGTTGCCGCGCGACGTTCGAGCATATGACCTGAAAAACAGAGCCACGTTCGTTCCCGGAACTGCTGTCTCACCGTTTGAAAAGCGGTCTGCAACATCCGCGCGCGCCACTCGCGATTCCACTCCTCCTCGCATGCAGGAAGTTTCTCCGCAGCAATATCCTCAGCGGCTTCCAGCGATCGCAACTGAGTTCGCTGACGGAGACGATCGTAGGCCTTATTCATCGTGACGCGACGCAGCCAGAGACGCAGCCCCCCCTTCTTGGAGTCATAAGTCCTGCCGGGAATCGCCCGCAGACACTGAATCAGGACCTCCTGAACCACGTCGTCGACATCGCTGCCGGCGACACCCGTACGACGGACAGTCGACTCAATCAGTGGAGCATAGGTTTCAACGAACTCCGGCCAGCGCTCCGAAGCGAGTCCCGTTCTCAGGTCGCGGAGCAAAGAAGCGCTCGTTGCGGTCATAGGCGAGTAGACTGCAGAAGATGAAGGGATGAAAATAAACCATTTCGGAGAGGCCGGGACAGCCTTCCTCGTTAGGGGGATGAGGCGCCAGCCGGCCAGCTTTTCGCAAAGATTACGAGAGGACGCCGTAGAATCTTTCAGTGAAGTGGCATTACACCTCACAGAATTCTGAAATGAATTGTTCTATAACGCCACAAGTTCCCCGACCCGCGTCTCTCGCCGCTGCGAATTGCTTCATTTTGAGGGAGCAGATTGCCCGCGCTGACCACGATGGGAAAATCGCCCCGATTCACTAAGCGTTAAAGTCGTTTCGGGGCTCCAGTAGGTTGGCCAAGACGGAGCCGATGAGCTGCCGGTTTCAATGAAGAAGTAGCGGATCCCCTAAAGCTGGTCCCGACTCCTTGATCACCAATTCATCCCGCGTGAGTCAGATTCGGGCAGGAGATCGTTTAGCTCGACGTGTGAGCGGCAGACGTCGTGAACATGGAAAATCCACGTGGCCCGAATGTGACAGGCACCCATTCAGCAACAAGCTCGCTCCCGGGTAACCCTGCAGGCTTAACGATGGACGGCTTGGCGCGGCCAAAAGGGACTGACCTCCTGCTGCGACCGTGTCGTCTCCATCACTGCGACGATCGGTGCATCACGTTCAGGCCATGATCCCCCGCCTCAACGCAGGTCACGCTTTCAGGCGACCTCAGAATCCGGCAGTTCAGAGGCGTCTTTTTTGGTATGGTGTCTGCGGCGGTGTTCCGCGCACAGACTCGCCGAACGTGTCACGCAGCGTCTTCATCACAGGCGCGTATTCATCCTGTCCTGACATATCGTTGAGTTCTTCAGGATCGAGTTGAAGATTAAACAGCTGTCGACCCTGCGTCCCTTCGTTCCATTCAATGTAGCGATAGTCTTCCATCGTCACTGCTCGTCCCATGATTGCCGAGTCTTGGCCAGGCCTAAGAATCTGGGTAAACGCGGGATGCGGCCAGTCCTTCTGCGGATCAGAGAGGAGCGGAACGAGGCTTTTTCCGGGAAGACTGCCGTCGAAATTCTGATTCGTCAGCTCCAGCAGCGTCGGAAAGATGTCGATTAACTGAACAACGCGTGGACAGGTCTGCCCCACTCCCGCAGACCCCGGCACGGAGATCAACAGCGGGACACGGCTGGAGGGATCGTAAAGAGTCCGTTTCTGCCACAATCCGTGTTCGCCAAGATGATAGCCGTGATCGCTTAACAGAATGATAATCGTGGACTCCGTCAGGTGCAGACGATCCACCGCATCGAGAATCCTCCCGACTTGAGCATCGACGAAACGAACGCAGGCGCGATACGCATGGAGTGCATGCTTGAGATTCGTTTCGGATAATCCGTAGTTCGGAGCCGGAACGTTATGCGGGATCGCTGCCGGAGGGATGGTGTCCCACTCCGCAGGCTTAAAACGCGGGAGTTGCAACGCTGCCGCGTCTTCAACGGAAAAATAGCTTTCGGGTGCCACGTAGGGGGTGTGGGGACGAAAGAAGCCGACTCCCAGAAAAAACGGCCGTTCGCCAAACAATCCCAGTAATCGAATGGCTTCAGAGGCGATGAGCCCGTCGGTCTGCTCCGCATCACTCCCCTTGGCCGCCAGCCAACTCAGAGCGGCACTGATCGGCCGAGACGGTGTCGGATTAATAATGTGTGGCTCGTCAATCACATCCCTCCCACGAGGATTGATCACCACATCCCAGGACGCGGCATCATCGAGACCGTTGGACCCGATCTGTGCGGGGACATCGTAGTGAAAAATCTTCCCCACCCGGCCACTTTCCCAGCCACGCTCCCGGAACTGTTGGGGAATTGTCTTGATGGCGGGGTGGCGGTCACGGAAGTGGGCACTCAGATCGTAGACTCCGAGAGCATCCGGATACTGTCCCGTCAGAAATGAAGCGCGGCTCGGATTGCAGAGGGGAATCTGACAGTAGGCCCGCTCGAAGAAGACGCTCCGTTTTGCCAATCGATCGAGATGGGGTGTTTCGAGACCGGCCGGTCGCGTGCGACCCAGCACATTTCCCAGATCGTCGATCGTGATGAACAGGATGTTCCAGCGTTGGGAAGCCGATGGAGTCGGAGATGTCGACTCCGCACCTTGGGTACCCGTAATGAAAGAGAAGACCGCAGCCAGAATCAGAAGAAAACGGTTCACAGGGGGCGACTTTCGAAAATCACCAATGGTGGATCTGATGGGGCATGCAGACGGCAGGAGAGGTACTGCACGGCCACAGTCTGGGAGGACTGCGGCACCCGGATCACTTTTCAGGCTGCTTCGGCAGAACGTCGGCGATGGGGCCCGCCGCCCGATTGACTTCGACGTGGTAATGCTGTCCCAGAAATGCAGCGAGTGTTGCGGCGATCTGATTTTGCGTCACGCGCTGGCAGTTCTGGCGCTCTCCAAGAGGAGGCGTATCGGGTCCGAGAAACGCCATCCACATCTCCTCGGCCCGTTCGATCTGTTTGCCGTGATTCTTCCAGTCGACAAGTCCTGTTCCCCGGCCATGATCGGTCGTGATGATGAATGTTGTCTTATCCCGGTATTGGTCCAGCGACTGGCAGAGATTCCACAGACGTTCAATGTATGTGTCCACGGCATGGGCCGAATTGAGGAGGTTGTCGTAGCGTCCCGCGTGGCCCCAGGCGTCGGTTTCCAGAAATCCGATCATCATCACACGGGGTTGATGTCGCAGCAGATGCTCGCGCGCCGCCTGATACAGAAAGGAATCGATGACCTCAGCCCGGTGGGGGCGGGTGGTATCCGCAATTAGATCATTCAACAGCTGTTGCCTCGCATTCGGCTGTTCTTCCGGGAGCGGCTCCCACCCTCCCATCACCGGGAAGTTACACCGTTCGCGATTGATAATGAACGGGACCACGTCCCACGCACTGAACGCTGCCACTTTGCCGTCAAACTCAGGCTGGCGATGCAGCCATTCCAGCACGGTAAAATTCCGGTTCGGCACCTTGTCGTTGCTGGTGATCAGTGGATCCGCATAGCCCGTCAGCAACTCGTTGTACCCCGGGTAGGAAAACTTCATCTCGTTCGTGATCTGCGCCTCGCTCCCCGCATTCCTGTTCCCGAAGAGTTGCCCCTCACGGGCAATCTTCCCCCAGAAGAACGGAAGCAGCGCCTCCCGACGTTCTTCCGGGCTCTCCCGCCAGTACCTGTCCTCCAGCTCCTTGGCGGCCACAACTCCGCCATGCTTTTTGTTCATGAGGTCTTTCTCAGCCCCGGTGAACACCTCTTGCCAGCGCAGGCCATCGGTTGTAATGAGAAAGACGTTCTCGGTCTTGAGGCCCTGAGCAGAGACAGCAGTCCCCGCGACCATCAGCCAGCACAGGGAAACAAGACAGGACCACACGGAGCGCAGCGGGCAATCGGCCATCAGCACAAGTCCTTGGTGAGAGAAGTGAGTTGTCACCAAGTTTTGTGAGCCCGCCGGGTGTTTTCAAGGGAACCGGTCCATTCTGGCAACGCGGAAGTTCGTGGAGCCCGACCATCACGCGTCGAGTAACGATGAGGATCGGCGCACGGGGAAGCACTCACAGCCCCCCTGCGACAGGTTCAACGCAGGCCCGAGTCGGGATGACGATCTGTCGCAACCATCGCTCCCGGCAGATCCCACCGGCCAGTCGAATTTGCTGTGAACCGCCGATCCCATCGAGGATGACCATTGTCCGCCGGATGATGAAACGAGGAGCAATGCGCCAGGTTCTCTAGGCGACCAGCTCTTTGAATGCCGCATACAACATGGGAGAGAGATCACATGGACCAGTTCGTGTCACAAATCGGATGCCGTCATCCAGACCAATATTTTCGATTCTTGCAACGACGGCACTCGCCATCAGCGGTGAGCGACTCATTCCACCACTGCAGGCAATGAGAGTTCTTCGATGGCCTCTGATCAGGCTCACCAACAGGTCGATCGCGCAATTGATGATCAGTGCCGAGTTTCCTTCCCCGTCCAGCAGAGGAAACCGGCAACAGATGACCTCGCGTGGCAGGCAAACAGGCGGCTCCTCCACAGCGAGATCGATAACCGCTTCCAATCCTGTTCTCATGACAGCTCTGGCGTCGCGGGCGTCACGCGCATTTCCAATCCACAGCAGATTCGAGAGGACTTCACGCATCTGTCGCCTTTCAGAAATTACGCCGCAGCGTCATTGTCTCCTGACAAGAATTGCCTCCACATCGGGGCTTTGCAAGTCGAACAGGGCGATGCCGAGCAGCGTGGCAGTGGGCGCACTCCTGCCTGAACAGTCCAATCCGGCTTCCGGAGCCGGTTGCTCTCGCCAGTCAGAGCGAGGCTGGCGCTTTGGTTGTTGAACAGCACAACACCGCGTGGCGAGGGGGGGGCCGAGCAAGGATCAGAACAGACTCAAACTCGCCTCAGTGGACGAAGCCCAGACGGCGGTAGTGAGAAACCTTGTTCCGCAGGGTTCGGGATGTCACCCCCAGATCAGCTGCAGCCTCGGTCTTATTGCCGCGGAATCGTTGAATCCGATGCAGAATGATTCGGCGCTCAATCTCATCAAGCGGGAGCCGATCGAACGGCGACGGCATTTCTTCCCGGTCTTCCGAAGGGGCTTCGGCCTCGGTGGGCAACTCGATCCGTTCAATCGTGCTCGTCGTTGAGAGCAGACAGCAGCGCAGAATGACGTTCTTCAGCTCGCGCACATTCCCCGGCCACGGATAGTCGCAGAGCTGTTGCATCACGCGACGAGAGACTTCGCGCACGGGCTGTTCCAGTTCCGGTTGGGACTGCTGAATAAAGTGGTTGACCAGTGCGGGGATATCTTCGGGACGTTGCCTGAGAGGGGGGACTTCGAGCGTGAGCACATTCAGCCGGTGATACAGGTCACCGCGAAAGAGGCCCTCTCTGACTTCCTGCTGCAAGTCGCGATTGGTGGCGGCGACCACGCGGCCCTCGAATCGCAGTGACTGATTGCTGCCCACCCGCTGAAATTCCCGTTCTTCCAGAACCCGCAACAGCTTCGCCTGGAGTGGCAGCGGGAGTTCCCCGACTTCGTCGAGCAGAACCGTTCCCGCTGCCGTTTCTTCCAGTCGGCCGACCCGATGGGACTGCGCTCCGGTGAAGGAGCCCGCTTCGTGTCCGAAGAGTTCACTTTCAATCAGCGTGAGAGAGAGTGCGGAGCAATTGACACGCAAATAAGGATTGTGGCGGCGGGGACTGTGTTGATGGATCAGTCGCGCGAGCAGTTCCTTTCCGGTGCCGCTCTCCCCCTGCAGCAGTACGGTCGCCCCGCAACGGGCAAACCGCCGGACACGTTCCAGCAGCTGCAGCATTTTTTGTGACTGAAAGACAAGAGGCACGCCGGTCACGGGAGGTCCTGTCGAAAAGGGAAAGCCTGGTTAGCGAACGTGCTGAGGGTGTCAGCGTTTTGGAGTCAATTCAACCGGGGCTCGCGATAGGGAAGCAAGGCTTTCACGGGACGAAACACTTGCTGTGCGGGCAATAAGGCAACTTGCTTCAGCGTGTCTGATAGGCCCGTTGCATCTGCTGGTGTCGCAGGCCGGAATCGAGGGCAGGCAGAAGTTGATTCCGCAGCTGTCGGGCGCGGGCTTCCAGGTCGTTCAAGTGCTGGATCAGCTGCTTCAGCAGATGTTCGTGCCCCTGCAGTAAGGCTTTCAGTTGCGGTCCTGGCTGGGTCGAGGCAGACAACCACTTCAGGCGGAGCGGTGCCAGCTTCGACTCGGCCGCCTGAATCTGCGACATGAGTGGCTGCAGGCGGTTCAAGCACGCAGTCACATCCGCAGCACAGGTGGCAGGGATTTTGGCTTCAGCGATCATCAGCTCGAGAGCCCGTCGATAGTACGGCTCGAGGCGCTGGAGCTCCGCCGTCAGCTCGACCTCAATTTGACTTCTGTTCAAACTTAGCAATTTCTGCCTCCCAATTGGCAAGGGTGGTTTTGAGTGCCTGAACGTCGGACTGCAGGCGCGCTTTCTCATCCAGATTGGCCAACCACCACTTGGATAAATCTCCGATCCAGTCTGCATCAGCATGAGTGATCAGACGGCGATAATGCTTCTGCGCTTCGGTTGTGTTGCCGAGCTTGCGGTGACAACTCGCCACGAGATATTCGCACCACAGCTGTTCGGGACGTGTCAGTTTTGCGGAATCCAGTTGTTCGATGATCTGCAGGCAGAGTTCGTATTCAGCGGTGCCGAACAGGCTGCTCGCAAGCGCACACCGGTCCACAGGGCCGTGGAGAGGATCCTGAATCGGCGGGCCCTGTTCCGGTGGGGATGCGGGAAATGTGAGTGGCGACTCTGGCTGGGCTACAGTGGAGGAGTGCTGCGGAGCGGGGACCGGTTGGGGAGCTGACTCCGTGTCCAGCTCTTCCTTGAGTGTCTGCGGACTCTCTTCAAAGAACTCCGTCGTCGGTGTGGCTGGAGCGAGTGTGGCGTCAAGATGCCGGGCCAGTTCTTCCAGTTGTTGTCTGAGTTCGTGGAACCGCCGCTGCTTCAGGGTCTGCAGTTCGCGCTCCAGTGACAGCTCCTCGCCATCGAACAGGGGCAAAGCGGTCTGACTGATGGAAGGTGCGGGGTGATTGTCGGTAGTCACAATCTCTGCAGCGAAACCCGACGGCAGCAGCTGCAAAATTGCGACAAAACCGAGTGCGATTCCGCCACGAAGACACAAACGAGGAAGAGAACTGTTCATGGGTGGACTCCTCGTTGCGAGGTCGCCGGAGCCGGCTGTTCAGTTGGCAGCACGCCCGTGAAGCACTGCACCGCCCGGCGATGATCTCCCTGAACCTGGAAGACATAGCCCATCAGCTTCAGCGCTTCCCGCCGAGCTGGATCGGGAACTTTGGCATCACGAACAATTTCCGAGCACTGGGAGAGAGCGCACGGCAGGTCTCCATCGCGGTAGGCCAGTGCGGCATCGGCGATCAGGGCGTGATAGCGAAGATTCGGCGGTAACGCTGCGCCTCCCTGCGGCGACGCCAGTGAGCTGGTCGGCCCGGCATCCTGAATGAGCGAGGACCTCATCTGATTCTGCAGGGCGAAGGGATACGAGGTCTCAAGACATTGCTGAAAGACTTTAATCTCTTCGGGAACCATTCCGGTGTCGCGGAACGCCAGCCCCGCCAGATAAGGCCATTGTCCTCCGAAGCATCTGGACAGTTGCAGATTGGACAACGCTGCGATCATGGTTCCCCCTTCGCGCAGTTGCTCGCGCTGTTCAGCTGCAGCGCGGTAGCGGATCAGGCTCGCCAGAAACGCGGCCTGGTCGAGATGGGCGGGTTGCGTGAATGCCGGACGGTGGTCCACCAGAATCTGATTCGCACGCTGATGATGACCCAGCAAAACATAGGCACAGGACAGAGTCAGCGCCGAGACCGACTCGAAGCGGCTTCCGACTGAAAGGGCGAGTGCCCGTGTCAGCGGCGCGATCGCCTCTCGCGGTGCTTCCTGCTCCAACTGGATCCGACCCAGAAACAGATAGGCGATTGGTTCCAGAGTATGTCCCGACAACAGATCAACAGCACGCTGAAAGGCCTGCAGTGCGGTCGCTGCTTCCCCTTGAGCCAGTCTCAGCTTGGCAATGTTGAACCATGCCAGAGCCACATGTTCCCCCCGGGGGAAGGTCTCGAGAGACTGAGTCAACTGACGAATTGCCTGCTCCGGCTCATTCGCCTGGAACGCGAGGCGGCCCAATTCCATCAGGGAGATCGCATTCCACGGATGCTCCGGCGCGCTCAGTCCTGCGAATCGCAATGTTCGCTCGGCGGAATGGTGACGATATTGTTCGATCTCTTCGCCGCTTGCCTGCTGTGCGGGGAGCACAACAATCTGCTCCCCCTTTCCTGTCATCCAGATCATTTCATACGGGGCAAGCAATGCATCCAGCACGATTCCGAGGGGCAGATTGCGGTAATGGCATTGCAGCGTGTGTTCCTGCAGCTGGAGTTGAGCAGTGGCGGGGAGGCTTAATTGAAATCCAGTCTGCTGTGCCACCTGCTGAAGGATCTCCGGAACAGTGAGGCGCCCAAGATCGACATCCAGCACCGTATCGTCGACGGTCCGGCGGGATTGTTGCACCACGGTAATTCCGTGGGGAATGAGCGGAGCGACCGCCGGCGAGGGGGGGAGGGGAGCAGTCAACTCCGCGAGAACGACTTCCGGCCGGGTCACCGGCTGGAAAACAGAGAGCTGACGCACCTGCAACGGCTCGTCTTGCCGTTCCACAGGTGTTTCGGAGTTTTCGATCCGGCTCGCCAGCAACAGCCCCAGCTGATGGGGAAAAGGGGAATTCAGCGCGTCGCGACGGGGATGACTTCCTTCCAGTAACGCCCGGTAGAGCGTGGCAATCGCCAGTTCCCGGCGACTGGACAACGACCAGACCCGTGCCTGTCCCAGAATGGCAGCTTCCAGCAGATTGGAATCGGGCTTCAGCTCGACAACCCGGCGATACTCGATTTGTGCCTGTCGAAGGTCTCCGAGAGCTTCATCGCAAAGACCGATTCTCAGTCGGAGATGGGCCTCAAACAATCCACTTGCCTGTCCAACAAGTGGAAGGTAGAGGTGCAACGCCAGTCGGCTGTTCCCCTCGAGCAGAAGTTCATCTCCCTGTGCCAGTTGTTCAAGCGGATCGATCTGCGGTTCAGAGAGTGTCTCAAACTCCCGCAACTCGGGGAGCTGGCTCGCCTCCTCAGGAAGGAGAGTTGTTGCGGAATCCTCCAACGGATGGGAGACGTCGCTGTTCGATTCCGAACTGTGGTGCGGAGCTGTTGAATTCTGGGCCAGTTCAGTCGCTCGCTGTTCACGTCCGATCACCTGGCTCTGAGGTGGCCGAGAAGTCTCTGTATTAAAATGGGCCACTTGCTGTACTAAGGAGGCGTTGCCGTTTCGAACAGGTGTGGAAACACGCAACAATCGCACATTCTCCTGCAATGCTAAAAGCGATGGCTCTTGAGCAGGTGAAATGACAACGTCAGGCCTGCTGGAGGTCACTTCCCGAGAGAGAAGCTGCAGCCCCAGCCCCGCTGCGCCGGCTGCCATTGCCACTGATGTCAGGCAAAAGCCCAGCGTTTTGAGCACATCGACCACGCGGGTCGGCACGCTGTTGTCTTGCGAAAGGGTGTGAAGAGGACTCATGGCACTGCATCCGGAGTCGCGGTTGGCCCTACGATCGGCGTAACCCGCATATTCTCTCATCGGTGCGGCCCGGGGGATTTTCTTCAATCTGATTAAAAAATTAGCAAGTTGTACGAATTCGCTTCGATAACTTTGCCGTCACGTGTTCTGACTGTGAGTGTTTCATGCAGATTCGTCGGTACGACCTTGAACCACACCATGTGGAACCGAAGGGACCAGTGCGTCCCGGAGGTGCTTCACAGGGAACGGGTCTGGCCGCGACTGACGGTCCGCGCAAGGAACGCTCGACCACCGATGCAGGTGGTCCGAGTTCGCAATATTCCGGATTGATCGAGCGGTTCCAAAGTCAACCTTTGGTTCGCGCCAGCGCAGTGGAGGCAGCGAAAGCGAAACTGATTCGTGGCGAGTACGGAACACGGGAAGCTGCCGAGCGGCTCGCGAATACAGAGTTGAGACACGAGTTTTTTTGAACCGTCCGTGAATGTCATTGAGATCATGATCCCAGGATGGGGAGTATCAGCTACAGGGACGTAGCGTCATCAGGACCTGACGGACTCACCCACAGCAAGGTATGATCAATGGCTTTTACGATTGCTAACAACGTCCTTTCCATTAATGCCCAGAATAACCTGACCAAAGCCAATAGCGCTCTGTCCCAGTCAGTCGAACGGTTGTCATCGGGCCTCAAGGTGAATCGCGGAGCTGACGGCCCGGCCGCCCTCGTAATTTCGGAAAAGCAGCGTGCCCAGATCGCTGGTCTTCGCCAGGCGATTGACAACTCGGAAAAGGCCGTTTCGCTCGTCCAGACGGCGGAAGGAGCACTGGGTGAGATTAACGATCTCCTCGTCAAAGTCCGCAGCCTCGCTCTCGATTCCGCCAATGCCGGCGTCAACGACGAAGACGCTCTCGCCGCCAATCAGGCTGAAATCAATAACGCTCTCGATACGATCAACCGCATCGCCAGCAATACGCAATTCGGGACGAAGAAGCTGCTCGACGGTTCAGCCGGTGTGACCGGGACCGTCACCGATGCCGATGTGACCTTCCTCAAGGGGACATCGGACACAACCGCCGGAGCCTACGCAGTGGTGGTGACAACCGCTGCAGAGCGGGCCAACGTCGTCGCCGGCGAAGGACAGACCGATCCGCTCGCTTCCGATGAAATCCTGACCGTGAACGGTGTGTCGATTTCACTCTCCGCAGGGCTCACCCAGGATCAGGTCGTCTCCCGCATTAATGAATACACCGCCCAGACCGGTGTGAAGGCGGACATCGTCAGCGGCGATACCCGCCTGAGCACGACCGCCTTCGGCTCCGCAGCCAAGATCAGCGTGACCTCCAACGTGGCTGCCGCAGACGACAGCAGCGGCTTCGGAATTGGCCTGCTCACAGACAACGGCGTTGATATCGCCGGAACCGTCGGCGGCGTCACCTACACCGGTGTCGGGAACGTATTGACCGCCACAAGTGGAGCAGTCAAGGGACTGTCACTGAAGTTCGCAACCGATCCGCTGGACGCCGCAAAGTCGGTCACCGGTGCTCAGGGGAACGTGACCGTGAGCGACAATTCACTGGTCTTCCAGATCGGACCGAACCAGAACCAGACCGCAAAGGTCGCGATCAGCAAAGTCAGCGCTGATTCGCTGGGGATCGGAGTGACCGGCAACCAGTTTAACAACCTGTCGGAAATCGAAGTGAACTCCGCCTCGAAGGCTCAGGACGCGATCGGGATCATCGATTCCGCGATCAACGACATCACCAACCTGCGAGGCGACCTGGGAGCGTTCCAGAACAACACTCTTTCGAGCACTTCCAACAACCTGCGGACGACACTGGAAAATACGACCAATGCCGAATCCGTGATTCGTGATACCGATTTCGCCGCCGAAATCGCGAACTTCACCAAGAATCAGGTGCTCGTGCAGGCCGGAACGTCGGTACTCGGAAACGCCAACCAGATTCCACAGCTGGTGCTGCGACTGCTGCAGTGATTGATCCGGTTGCGGATCGTGTGAACTGAAACGAAGCCCGCTGGAGAATCTGCAACGATTCCTTCAGCGGGTTTTCTGATTGAGTCGATGCTAAGAGAGCATTTTAATTTTTGGATCGACCCGTATTCGCCACGCGGCTTTGTGCGCTGCAACAAACCGAATTCCCGCCGCGTTGCAGAATCTGAAAGCACCGTCCGACACTCAGCCCAGAGATTGCAGCAGTTTCACGCATCTCGTGTCGTAATCCACTCTGATCCCTGCCGGAACCTGTCATGGCGATCAATATCAGCGGACTGATCTCCGGGATCGACACGGATAACATCATCTCCGGTCTGCTCGATGTGCAGCAGAAGCAGATTGATCAGTTCAACTCCCGGAAGCAGAATGTCCAACTGAAACAGGCAGCATTTCAGACGCTCGAGGCCCAGCTGGTCTCACTGCGGACGACGATCGGTCAGCTCAGCCGAACGCAAAACAGCGTCTTCGACAGCCGAACCGTTAGCGTTTCCGATTCCAATGCGGTGCTGGCCACGGCGGCGTCGCGGGCGGTGACCGGCAGCTATCAACTGAAAATCGAATCGCTGGCCAAAGCCCATCAGGTCGCTTCGCAAGGGTTCAACGATGCGGACGCCGCCATCACCCAGGGGACCTTTACGGTTCGCATTGGCGGACGCCCCGCTGCGGACATCACCATCGATGGAACGAACAATACGCTTGCCGGACTGGCGAATGCCATCAATTTCGCGAACGTCGGTGTTTCAGCCAGCGTGGTGCAGGACGGATCCACCGGGGGGAACGCCTACCGTCTCCTGCTGACTTCAACGGAAACCGGTCAAGGCAAGTCGATTAGCGTGGTAAACAGTCTCACCGCATCGGATGGAGAGACCGCTCGTCCCGAGTTTGATTTTGATTATCCTGTGCAGGCCGCCACGGATGCGCAAATCCGATTGGGAGATGGGCCGGGGGCGCTTGTTGTCAACAAGTCGACCAACACCGTCAGTGATCTGATCTCCGGAGTGACGCTGAACCTGCTCGCAGCCGATGCCGGAAAAACGGTGACGGTCAATGTGGCACAGGACACGAGCGGAGCAGCGACCGCGGTTCAGGACTTCGTATCCGCTTACAATGGTGTGCTGGATCTGATCTCGAAATACACCAGTTTCGACGCCGAGACCAAGCAGGCGGGAATTCTACTGGGGGACCGCTCCATCAGTCAGATCAAGAATGAGCTGCAATCGACGATTCAGTCTGTGGTGCCCGGGCTGTCGGCGAAAGCGAACCGGTTGAGTTCGCTGGGAATTACCGTCGCCGATAACGGGAGCCTCGTAGTTGACTCGGGCAGGCTGGAGAGCGTCATCGCAGGCAAAGTGTCGGGTGTCACCTCAGGAGATCTGCGGAAGTTGTTTGCTCTCGATGGGACCAGCGACAGCGGCAATGTGTCGTTCCTGTTGGGGAGTGCCCGAACCAAAAGCTCATCAACACCCTATCGGGTTCAGATCACCCAGGCAGCAGAACGGGCGACGATCGCAGGCGCCAACCCCCTCGCCCCCTCGACGACGATCGACGCCACAAACGAGACTCTTCGTTTGAATCTGGACGGGACGGATCTGACGGTGACTCTTGCCCGGGGAACCTACGCGCCTGCTGATCTGGCACGGCAGCTGCAAACCGTGGTGAATCAGCATCCTGACCTGACAGGACGGGCTCTGACCGCCGCGATCGGGACAGGCGGTGAGCTGACGTTGACCTCGGACAGTTACGGTAGCTCGTCACGCGTCACGGTGGTCGACGGCTCCGCACTGGGAATACTCGGATTGACCGGAGGCGAAGCAGACACCGGCGTTGATGTGGCCGGGTACTTCCTCGTGAACGGTCAGCAGGAAAATGCCACTGGCCGCGGTCGCATCCTTTCCGGCGATGCGGACAATGCCAACACCGCTGATCTGCAGGTGCGGGTCACGCTTTCACCAGCGCAGGTGGCGAGTGGAGCGACGTCCGAAATCCGGATTTCCCGGGGGCTGGCCTCCATGCTGGATCAGGTCCTCGTCGACATGTCGAGTTCCAAGGGGACCTTCCAGGCGATCGGGTCCACGTTGACTTCTCAGCTGGAAAGCATCCAGAAGAGCCTCGATCGTCAGCAGGCAACGTTTGATCGCCAGAAGGACGATATCACCCGACAATTCACCGCGCTGGAGTCGGCGATCGCCAGCATGCAGAACACCAGTTCGCTGCTGGGCGCGCAGCTGGCGGGCCTCAGCAGCATTGGAAAATAGTTTCGATTCGCCCCCTCATCGTCTCGCTGGTCTGTCAGGAGTCTGAAGTTCATGCAATCGTTTCATGCGTACCGTCGCAACGCCTCTGCCGGCTGGACCAGAATCGAAATGTTGCTCGCGATCTACGATGCAACCATCGCTGGTCTGGAGGCCGGGATCGACGAGGGGGGGCGGGGCGGACAGGCCGAACTGCTCCAACAGCGGTTTCGCGTGACAAAGCTGTTGCTGCTGCTGCTTGATGGAATTGATGTCGGCAGCGGCGAAGTGGCCCAGCGGATCCATGACCTCTGTGTCTTCTGCATTGAACAGGTCAACAGCCCGGGGCTCACGGGCTGGGAAAACGCACTGAGCATCCTGCAGACCTTGCGTGCTGGTTTCGAGGGGATTCGCGAGGAGGCCAACCAGCTGGAAGCCTCCGGTCAGGTCTCGTCGGTCGGCTCAGCCGATCGACGAACAGTGCTGCATGTGTAGAGCATTTGATCGTTGATCCGGCCGTCGATCGCCCACAGCCTCGATGGCACAGATCCGCAGCTCATTCCGTCGACTCTTCGCGTCGAGCGACTTCACGATTGACCAATGGTCATTCCCGAAGAGAGCGCGGCACATGAGCACCACTCGCCGCGGAGCGACCTGACCTGCGGAACGCTTTACAGATCATTGATGCGTTGTCCAGAGTGGACGGCAGCCGGAGCTGCCCCTCGAGGAATTCGGCGGAAATGTGTCTCGCAATTTTCGGCGAACCTAGCTCTACTCAGCGAATGTGTCTTCCCTTGATGGTTGGACTCCCCTCGTCACACTGCGCTGGGCAACCTGTCGATGAGGAGGCTGACTGGATCCGTCCGGGGGCAGCCAACGGCCTGAAGCAGAATAGGTTGCCGAAGGAGCGAAGTATGTCGGTGGTGGATGGGCGATTGTGGACTGCGGTCAACGTTTTGGCGCGGGAGCTGAAGGCGCGTCAATTGAAGCTGGTGCTGGCGGAAAGCTGCACCGGCGGGACAATCGCCGCAGCGCTGACCGACATTCCCGGTTCGTCCGACTTCTTCTGCGGCTCATCGGTCACCTACCGCAACGAGACCAAAGCCGAGTGGCTGGGCATTGCCCGGAGCGATCTGGAGAACCCCAATATCGGCCCGGTCAGTCCACGAGTGGCCGAGCAGATGTGCAAACTGGTTTTGCAGAAAACCCCCGAAGCCGACATCGCGGCATCCGTCACCGGCCATGTCGGCCCGGGTGCTCCTGATGGTCTGGACGGGGTGATTTACATTGGGGTCGTGACTCGGGCGAGCAACGTTCCCGTGGTGCAACGGAGAACGTTGAGTGTCGCAGAGACACCTGACCAGCCGTTACGACTCGTCCGCCGCTATCTGGCAGCCACCATGGTGATCGAGGCTGTGCTGCAGCATCTCGCCAAGCAGTCGGTCGATCTGCGGGTGAAATAGCGAACCGGCAATGGACTGAGGGGAGTCGCCTTCGTCGCAACCGAGGGAATCTCCTCACGGAATCCGTACGGCACGTTCGTCGCATCCCCGGACCGGCGTCATCTGCTTCAGGAACGCATTTCTACCGATTACAACGATTACAGCGGTATCAAGCCGATCGCTCGCTCATCCGTTCTCACCCGGATGGAAGTGCATGTGGTAATCGGGAAGCATTCCGCTATTCATGACATAGACTGGAGCAGGTTGCCTGTTCTGATGCTGCCGATGCACGGCTTTTCCCTGAATGAAAAGCCTCGGCTGGGCAGCGAGGTCGAGGCAGATCCTGAAGACAGAACGTGGTCTCAGTTCCGGCGGGCGGCTGGTACCACGGAATAACTCCCGGAAAGCAAGCGGACACCGCTCGATCGGGATCAGTGAGCGTTGAGGGTGGGTTACCAGAGCGAGGCGCCCGGTGGTCCACCAGAAATCTCACGGAGAGAATAGAGCATTCATGGGTTCGTCGCGCGAACAATCAAAAGCTGTCTCGGCCCAAATCGCCCAGAAGGACGATCTGATCGCCGCGTTGACTTCGCAGCTTGAGAAGGCGGTCGAACAGCTGGATCGGCTCAAACGCTCCGGCGCCGACCGACTCGGCTCCGGCCATTCCTCTGCCCATGAGGCGGCCCGCCAACAGGAAGAGCTCTCCGGCAAGCTCGAATCCGCCCTGGCCGAGTGGAGCGAATTGCAGCCGACAGACCGCATTCTCAAGATCGAAAACGGAATCGATCAGATTTTGGCGATCCTTGCACGCGGCGAGCCGGTGCGCAGCCGAATCGCAATGGAGTCAGCACCGACCGCTCCCGCTCCGAAGGCCGCCCCCGCAAAAGCCACAGGCGGAGATGAAAGCTTCTGGGAAGCTGCCAAGGCACGTTTGATGCGGGAAGCGGGAGTGGAAGAGCCACCCCCTGCACCTGCGATCGTCGAACAGACGCCTGACCCAGCGCAGGAAACCGTCATCATCGATCAGCAGAAGATCACCGATGTCGAAATTCCCATCCCGGAGGCTCCTCATCCGATCAGTGCCGAAGCGGATAAAACCCAGCTGTGGCAGGCCATCGAATCACGCGATCTCCACATCCAATTTCTCACCAGTCGGCTCCGGAACGCGGAGTCCAACCGCAATCCCTTTCCCGACTGGGATGTGCTGGTCAATGTCCCTGAGGAGTTGAAGATCCGGCTGACGGCACTGGAGGCCACGCTGCGCGAACAGCTGCGGCAGGCGGAAATCGCCAACTCTCTGGAACGCGCCACCTTGACCCGGGAACGGGCGCGACTCACCCAGATCAAGCAGCAGCTGGAAGGGCACATTCGCAAGATGGGACTCACGCCGGCGGGTCTGGCGGACGCCGCCGCTGCCCAGAAGAATCCTCCCGAGCCTCCGACCAAGGAGCCGGAGCAGGATCGTCGCTGGACGCGCCTGTTTCAGCGCTGAAACTTTCCCGGGCACACCCGAGCCAGCCCTGCGACGTCACTTTTGAAAGGCCGGGGGGCCACTTCACAACAGCGGGACGTGCAGACCTCGGCCCCGATCACAGATCGAGATCCTCGTCCCCCTCCTCGTCGTCCTCATCCGGCTCATAATCCGGGTGCAGCGGATGGTCGGGATTGAAGAAGAAGTCGCCCAGCCCCATCGGAATCGCATTTCCTCCCAACGACTGCCGCTTCCGCTCCGCCAGCGATTGCAGGTCGAGTGCATCCTGACCAAGGCATTTCTCCAGCGAGTCTCGCCAGGCAGCATCTTTCGATAAGGGGTGGGTCGGATCGGCCGCCAGTTGCTTCAACGCAAACCGCAACACGTTAATCCCGTCGCGGGTTGAAAAATCGAGCTTCAACTCGTGTGACTGCTGCAGAAACTCAACGGTGAGATTGAGCATCTCGGCGTCCGAGAACGGGAGGTGGTACTTGAGAATGGCGAGTTCGTCTTCCCGCGAAGGAAAGCCCAGCGTGAGCGTTGGCTGCAGGCGGCTCAGGATGTAATCGGGGATCTCGAAGGTGGAATCGTCATCATTCATCGTCACCGCACACCGGAAGTCGGCGTGCGCGGGAATGGTGATTCCGGCCACGATCGATTCCACATACCGCCGGTGATCGAGCAGCGGTGCCAGACTCGCCCACGACTTTTCGTTCATCCGGTTCCCTTCATCGAGAACGCAGACGCCCCCCCGAATCATGGCGGTCACCAGCGGTGAAGCCTGGTACTGGATCTTTCCACTTTCGGCCAGCACCGGAGTCACCAGCAGATCTTCCGGACGGGTATCGGCGGTGCACTGGTAGATGTACAGCTCTTGCTTGCGGGCATGCGCCGCGGCGATCGCGAGCGTGGTCTTTCCAATTCCTGGCGTTCCGAGCAGGCGCGGGGTCAGGGGAAGATCGCGGGGATCGACAACCAGCCAGCAGGCAAGCAGCTGCTTGAGAACTTCCCGTTGTCCAATCCATTCGCCGGCAGAGGCATCGGGATGTCCGAGGTGAAGGCGGATGCCGTCGATTTCAACATATTCTTTCATGAGCGGGTCGATTCTCGCTGCAGCGGTCGGATGTCGTGCGGCATGGGCTCGTGTGGCGCCGCGAACTGATCTTAGAGTGAACCGGTCCAACAGGCGAGCGGATGCCTCACGATTCCAAAGTGAGCGATAAGATGAGCAGGGCGATTCCGCCAGGTCGCAGGCGATCGTGGCTCAATGAGGTGGAATCGAGACCGGAAGGCGGTCCAGGCGAGCCTTGTCCGCGTGCGGGGCCTCTGCTCTCTTTCCTCCCCCAGAATAGTCCGGGAATTCCCCGGTGCGACCCTTTTTTGAACGCCTGTGCGGCCAAAGGGGGGCGCGCAAAAAAAGAAACGGCCCGGTTAAGGGCCGTTTCGATCGAACTCTTCGTTGTCGGATTGACCGAGGTGGTCAGACTTGGATCAGTGAGCGAGGCTGAACAGGTTGTTCAGGCTCTTGCGGACTGAAGCCGGGCGAGCGGTCTGTTCTGCCTGGCGTTTCGGGAAGTATGCCCGTTCGCCTTCAACCGGAGGAGCCGGAGCCGGGCCAGTCGTGGACTGGGTCGGCTGTTGCGAATGAGTTGCCGGCTGGCTCACGGGGGAGCAGCTGGCCACGCATCCGGTTTCGCAGCAGGTGTCGCAGTTTCCGTCGATGATGTCGTATCCGCAAGCCTTCAGGGCCTGTTCGGCCTGGCGGCGGACACCACGATCACAGTCGGCCAGAGCCACGGTCAGAGCACTCACGGTGCACTGGCTGCAGCAGCAGGGGTTCTTGCGAACCTGGTCACCGATTTCGTCAGCAGCGGCAGCACGGACGCGGTGATCAGCGTCGTTCAGGGCGTAGACGAAGGCGCTGATGATTTCCGGGTTGCAGACGCAGTCATAGCGGTTGCCGAGCTTGCGAAGAGCAGCCTTCCGCTGGCGAGGATAGCAAGCGGTCTGAGACTGATAAATCAGCTCTGCAATTTCGCAAGGATCAACGGTCGGGCAGCAGGCGCTGTCACAGGGAGCACCGCAGCCCGGATCAGCCGGAGCACCGCAGGTGTTGTGGCAGCCGTTGCCGTTGTCGCAGGCATTGCCATTGACGCAGCCGTTGCCGTTACCGCAAGGTGCACCGCAGGCATCGCCGTTGATGCAACCATTGCCGTTACCGCAGGGAGCGCCGCAGGCGTTACCATTGACGCAGCCGTTTCCGTTCACGCAGGCATTGCCGTTGACGCAGCCGTTTCCGCCGTTGTCACAGGCGCCGCCATTGTTCAGGCAGCCGTTCGACACAGGACCGCAACCGTTGTCGCAGGCGTTGTCGCAGCATCCCAGCGGCTTGGCGCAGGAACGCTGATAATTGTACACGTTACGATGACAGGGCCGAACGATCGTCGGCTTACAACATTCGGGCTGAAAGGTGGGGGCGCAGTCACAACATTTGGACGCGCCGCAGCCCTTGAGGTGACCAAACAGGCCCGCTTGAGCATTGGTGCTCAGCGCGACCAGTGCAGCCACAGCAACAAAGGTCTTCATGGACTTCATAATGCAGCGTCTCCTTCCCTTGGGGACATTTTACTTTTGGCGCCGTCCTCACACCGGTAGCGTCTTGGAGCGTGCCTTTCATGGACAAAGAGCACGTTCCGCCACAGATGTCGCAGTTCGGTAAGCTTCGCGGCGGCCGACCATCGACCGACCCAGCGTTTACCTGCTTGCATTGACGGCAAAAAAATTCGACTGGTGAACGTCCTGGTTCCTCCGTGAGAACCCCGCGTCGCCGTCGGAGCACCACCCATCCCCTGCTGAGCCTTCCTGACTCGGTGACTACCTCGGCAACGATCACTCTGACGTACGAAGAGTTCGGTTCGAGGGGACTGACTAACCCTATCGGCGGGTCTGATTGAAGCGCTTGAGCATCTCAGGACTCATTTTAGGGCAAGGACTTACGTCGATTTCGGTGCTGTTTATAATGGTCGTGACGATTGGGTAAGATGCTGGCGAGTTTGCCGGGCCGATAGTCGTTACAATCGATCCAGACGGACCAAGATGGGAAAGCTGCAAAGGGCAATCCTCGCGTAAGACTCTTTCTGACTGTGACGAACGAAGCGGTGCACGCTCAGTTCGTCTCCCGATCGGATCGTTTCGCCCGACCCGCTGCCCTGTTTCCCCGCGGGGGAACCCCTTTAAAATTCTGCACCGGAACGTGTCTCCGGTGCCTCGTACTGTAACGACTGAGATGTCATGGATTTGTCGAAGCTGAATGCCGCTCAGCGGGAAGCGGTGAAAACCTTGGATGGACCTGTTCTGGTGCTCGCGGGTGCGGGGACGGGCAAAACCCGGGTAATTACCGTGCGCATGGTGCAGCTCATGCGTTCGGGGGTCCGCCCCGATCAAATCCTCTCGGTGACGTTCACCAATAAAGCCGCCAAAGAGATGCTGGAGCGGACGCAGGCCCTCACCGGCAAGTCCCGTCAGCGTCCGTGGATCTCGACGTTCCACTCGCTGTGCGTCGATATCCTGCGGCAGGACATCACACAGCTGGGGTATCCCTCGAAGTTCACCATTCTCGACCGGGGTGATCAGGAAGGGCTGGCCCGAAAAGTTCTCCGCGATATCCGCATCACGGAAAAAGCCCTGCGGCCGGGAGACTTTCTCTCCATCATCAGCAAATGGAAATCCGCCGGACTGGCCACCGATCGCGCCGCCGACATCGCCGAAGACGACAAAGAGTATCTGGCGGCGATGGGGTATCGACGTTACCAGCAGGCTCTGAAGGCGTCGGGCTCGGTCGATTTCGATGATTTGCTGCTGTTGACCGACCAATTGCTGATCGATTTTCCGGAAGTGCTCCGGAAGCACCAGAACCGCTTCAGCCATGTCCAGATCGACGAGTATCAGGATACAAACGGAATCCAGTTCCGCATTGTCGAAGCGCTCGTTCGAGAACATCGGAACCTGTGTGTGGTGGGAGACGATGATCAGTCAATTTACGGCTGGCGTGGTGCGGATGTGCGGCACATCCTCGGCTTTTCGCAATGTTTCCCCGGTGCCAAAGTCATTCGACTCGAAGAGAACTACCGCTGCACCGACAGAATCATTGAGGTCGCCAACAGCCTTGTCAGCCACAATCGCGACCGCCATGGGAAGGTGCTCCGGGCCAACAAGCCGGCACGGGAGGAGGTTCGGTTCAATGAATATCCCGATGAGCAGCTGGAGGCGGAGAAGGTGGTCGCGGAGATCCGTTTCCTGCATCTGAAAAAAGGAATTCCACTCGTCAACTTCGCCATTCTGTTTCGAACCAATGAGCAGCCGCGGCTGTTCGAATCGGAACTGCGTCGACAACAGATTCCATATGTGCTGATGGGGAGTCAGTCGTTTTATGATCGCAAGGAGATCAAGGATCTCCTCTGTTACCTGAAGGTCATTTCCCGCGATGACGACGAGCAGGCGCTGTTGCGGATTGTGAATACACCCGCACGCGGGATCAGTGATGCCGTGGCGGAAAAGGTGCTGGCCCGTGCCGTCAAAGTGGGAGCCACGTTCTGGGATTCCGTCGACGGAGCTGTGGAGAGCGGGGAGATTTCAATTAAAGCGGGTGAGGCGATCAAGCGGCTGCGGTCGCAGTTTGCCCAGTGGCGGACACGATTCACTGAGCATCCCACGCACTTGCCGCAACTCGTCAAAAGTCTGCTCGAAGAGGTGGGATACGAACGGGAAATCGAACGTCAGTACAAGGACGAACAACAGCAGGCCCAGCGGAAAGCGGTCCTCGAAGACTATGTGAACTCGCTGGCGGACTATGTGGACCGCGCCTCCTCTCCGTCTCTGCACGACTATCTGTCGGGCATCGCCCTGGAGCGCCGTGATGAAGAACCGGACAAGGAGGCGATGGCCAATGCCGACGCAGTGAAGCTGATGACCCTGCACAGTGCCAAAGGCCTGGAATTCCCGCGGGTGTATCTGGTGGGCATGGAAGAAGGACTGCTGCCGCACAAGCGGACCATCGACGGAGCCGATGGGGAAATCGCGGAAGAACGCCGACTGGCCTACGTCGGCGTCACGCGCGCTCAGGAGTCCTTGACGTTGACACGTGCCGAGAGTCGGCGGAAGTGGGGCAAGCCTCGCCCTTCCGCTCCGTCACGCTTTCTGAAAGAAATGCGGGGAGAGGGATAACGCCACCGCTCAGGCGTCGTTGCGGTTGACTTGCTGCAGTAGCTCACAGGCTGGAGCTGCTGCGCTTCGCGGTCAGCATGAAGGACGTCGAAACCTACGGCGCCCAACATCCGGTGTGAGGAGGATTCACCTGCAGGCCGAGCGAACCTGCAGAGTGAAAGTTTCCCAGTCCTCGAAATCACCGGATGAAAAAATCGTCTAGCAGCGCACGACTGTGAACTGCCAGACGAGATCGTAGGACTGAATCTGCTGCGGCTGGGATCGGATTACCAGTCGCGACGACGGCCACCGTCGTCACGTCCCCGTCCTCCACCGCCGCCTCCGCGACGATCACCGCCGCCGCCACCGAATCCTCCGCCTCCACGCGGACGCTCTTCACGAGGACGAGCGATGTTCACAGTCAGCGTACGTGTCTGGAACTGAGCTCCATGCAACTGGTCGATCGCCTTCTGGGCCTCATCTGAGGTCGTCATTTCCACAAACGCGAATCCCTTCGACCGTCCCGTTTCACGATCTTTGATCAATGATACGGACTTCACATTCCCCGCCTGAGTGAAGAGATCGCGCAGATCATCCTCAGTCGTCGAGTAGGACAAGTTGCCCACGTACAATTTCGATTCCATTGATCTCTAGCCTGCCTTAAAAGATGCTCGTCAGGCCTGCGGAGAGGGCCATCCCCCGATCCGCACAAGTCCTTACGATGTGCGGAGTGTAGCAGATCGCTGCTGCAATAATAAAGAGTGCAGTTTCCCTCGATTCAACGGATTTTGATGGTTTCCTTGCATCCCCCTCCCTTCTTCGCTAGGAACGATATCCGATGAACTTTTCCTCAATGACGCACAACCGGAAACGTCCGCTCATCGCCTTCTCGAAATCCGATTGGGCAGCGGCGCTGTTCACCGTCGCTTATATCCTTCCGGCGTTTGTCATCTCTTTGCAGCGGGGAAACAGCGAGTTTTTAATTTATGTCGCGGTGCTGGTGATCGTGCTGACGCTGGTCACGCTCCTGCACCTTCAGGTTCGACTCCATCCGCTTTCGCTCTGGGGTCTTTCGCTCTGGGGGCTCCTGCACATGCTGGGTGGCCTCGCGACGATTCCCTCCAAATGGACAGTCAGCGCAGGAGCGGACCCGGTCCTCTATAACTGGTGGCTGATTCCGGGGCGATTGAAGTTCGATCAAGTCGTTCACGCCTACGGCTTTGGGCTGACAACATGGATTTGCTGGCAGGGACTGCAACGGGCATTGGCGAACCGCGGAGTCGACCTCAGTCCGTCGCCGGGACTGGTCCTGCTCTGCATCATGGCCGGGATGGGTTTTGGCGCCTTCAATGAGGTGATCGAGTTTATCGCCACCGTGATTCTGCCCGAGACAAATGTCGGGGGTTACGAGAACACCGGCTGGGATCTGGTCGCCAATCTCGTCGGTTCCCTGGTGGCCGGAGTCGCAATTCTTGCGCGCGGGTCCGCCCGAGTGAGTCGATCCGAAGCCGCAGATGGCTAGGCAATCAGGACGTTGATTCTGAAAAGGAAGAGGAGCAAGCAGTCCGCCTTCTTCCAAAGCAGACGCTCCTCACACGTTCCTCGGATCTCATCGTGAACTCCGGGATGAGCCCTTCTCCAGCAGTGTCCATTCTCCCTGAGACTGCGCCCGTTCCCGACGTCGTTCAGGTTTCCCCAGTTCCTACGACGCATCCAACTCGGTCAAATCCGAACTTCGTCTCCGCACTCCGGCTAAACTTTCTACGGCCGTTGAGTTTTTTCATCACGTCCCGCTGGGGGGTGTAGGCTTCCCTAACGCCATTCTCCCCGACTTGAGCGGCACGAATGGTGCGAACACAAGCGACACAACACGCAGCACACAAAATTTCGGAAGACTCCACAAGATCCGCATAGTGGAAGTGGGAGGCGCTCGCGGTCTGCGCGGACTGCAGCGCTGCACACCATGATCGATTACCAACGTCTCAAATCCGACCTCATGGCGCTGGCTCTGCTGGCTGTGACAATCTTCACAGCCTTGGCACTGTACAGCCATGATCCGGCCGATCCCCCCTCACGGATGGCATTTCCAGCCCGGCTGGACGTGCACAACCTGTGTGGGCCGACGGGAGCATTCCTCTCGCATGGACTGATGAACGCGTTTGGACTTGCCGCCTGGTTTGGCGTGATGAGTCTGGCGGCGCTCGATCTCGGACTCTTCGCCCGGCAGCCCGTGCGCGATCCTTTTGTTCGACTGGTCGGCGCGGGGTCCGTGCTGCTGTCGCTCTGTCTGCTGCTGCAGCTGTTTGTTCCGCGACTCCCCTTCGCGCCGCTGGTCGGCTCGGGAGGTTATCTGGGAGCCTGGGGACGAATCATCCTGACGGAGCACTTCTCCACTGTCGGCTCTCTTGTTGTCATTGGCACACTGTTTTGTGTGGGGATGCTGCTCTCGACCGAAGCGTTCCTGCTGCGGATTCTGTTTGCGATGCTGAAGATGACCTGCAAGGTTCTCTTCTGGCCTTTCTCACGGCCGAAGAAATCGACTCCCGCCGTTGAAGTGAGTGCGCCGGCTGTGGCTGCGCCGCCGATGAAAGCGGCTGTGACGGTGGTGAAGGTGACGGAACCCGCGCCGCTGCCGGTGAGCGCTCCCGCGCCCGCACCTGTTGTGGCGGTCGAACCCGAGCCTGTTCCGCAGCCCGAACCGGTCCCGACAGCTTTCAAAGTCAATCCTCCGGTCGCCACTCAGGCGATCGTGAATCCAATTCATAAGCCGGCACCTGCTACGCAGATCTTCGGACAGGTCGATCTTCCTCCGATTGAAATCCTCGAAGAAGCGGAAGAGTTTCCGTTCGAGCTGCTCGCTGCGAAAGCACAGCAGGCCGCCGCGACTCTGGAACGGACGTTCGAGCAGTTCGGCCTGAAGGTGAAAGTGACCGAAATCGACACCGGGCCGGTCGTGACCCAGTTTGAACTCGATCTGGAGCCAGGGTTGCGGGTCTCCAAGGTCTCCAACCTGCAGGACGACCTGGCGATCGCGTTGCGTGTACCGGCGGTGCGCGTGGTCTCCCCGATTCCGGGCAAGAACACGGTCGGCGTCGAAGTTCCGAACGAGAAGCAAGTGACCGTCCGCATGAAAGAACTGATCACCGCCTGCGGTGACAAGTCGAATGCGATGCGGATTCCGATCTATCTCGGGAAGGATGTCAGTGGTCGACCGATGGTGGTCGATCTGGCCAAAATGCCGCACCTGCTTATTGCCGGTCGCACGGGAACGGGTAAGAGCGTCTGTCTCAACACACTGATCACTTCCATTCTGATGACCCGCACGCCTGACGACGTGCGGATGCTGATGATCGACCCCAAAATGGTCGAGTTGAGCCCTTACACGCGCATTCCGCATCTCATGAATCCGGTCATTACCGACATGAAGAAGGCGGAAGCGGTCCTCGCCTGGGCCGTCGACAAAATGGAAGAGCGCTACGACCTGTTGGCGAAGGTCGGCGTCCGGCATCTCGACAGCTACAACAAACTCGGCAAAGAGGAGGTCCTCGATCGCCTGCAGATCAATCCCGATGACGCCGAAGCGGACGCCATCCCGGAACGGATGCCGTACATCGTCATCATTGCGGACGAAATGGCCGACCTGCTGATGACCTCCGGTAAGGAAGTCGAATCACACATCATCCGTCTGGCACAGAAATCCCGCGCGGTCGGAATCCATCTGGTTCTGGCGACACAGAAGCCAACCGTCGACGTCATCACCGGCCTGATCAAGTCGAACCTGCCGGCCAGAATCTCCTTCCAGGTCGCCAGCCGTGTCGACAGTCGCGTCGTGCTCGATGAAATGGGAGCCGAACGGCTGCTGGGGAACGGCGACATGTTGTACCTTGCACCGGGAACGAGCAATCTGACCCGCGCTCAGGGAACCTACATCAGCGATGAAGAGGTCAATGCGGTGATCGACTTCTACTCCGATTACCCGCCGCAGTACAGCCCGGAGATCGAACAGGCCACGAAGGCTGCGCTGGCTGCCAAAGCCAAGGACTCCGACGGACCGCGTGAACGGGACGATATGTACGACGAAGCGGTTGAAGTCGTCATCCGCGAGGGGCGCGGCAGCGTTTCGTTGCTGCAGCGGGCCCTCGGTGTCGGCTACGGCCGTGGTGCGCGGATGATCGATCACATGGCCGAAGATGGCATTGTGGGGAACTACAACGGTTCCAAATGCCGGGAAGTGATCTGCACCCTCGACGAATGGGAAGCCCGGCGTGATCGGGAAATGGCGGGGATGCGCTGACGTTCGCAGAGACCGGCGGAAACACCGCTGGGAACACTCAGTGAGAATTCGCCTGCGGGTTCTGACGCCGCTGGCAGACGACCATGGAGCTTGTCCGCTCGACTAACTCCCGCAGCTGCGACTCCGGAAAGAGAACCGCCGCGTACTCGCGACTCTTGAGCACCCGGTTGGCTGCCAGCTGACGGGTCCCATCATCGATTTGCTGCTGCACAGCGGCAATTCGTTCGGCGGCACGCGTGACCAGTGCGTGCTGAATCTCCTTCAGCCGCAGGTGTCGCGCCCGGTTCTCGGTGCGGCGGCTGCGGCGTTCCTTCTTCGAAAGACCGAGCGAACGCTGCAGTCGGGCTTCGTCCAGCAGGCTCGAACGAAGCTGACGCAGAGCTTCGGCCTCGTCTGAATGATCGGTCGAATCCCCCTGTGTTTTCAGTTCGCGAAGCAGTCGGCGCAATTGCCGCAGATCCGACTCGCTGACGGTGGCAGACTCCACCGGCAGATGCAGAGTGGCTGTCAGTGTGAGAAAACGAGGAGGCGTGATCCCCAACTGGGTCAGGAAGAAGTCCGCAATTTCATCGTACTTCGCGCCGCCGATCCCGTGGACGAAAAGGTCACTGAGGCACAGCCGCGAGAAAAGCGTGGTGGTGATCGCGCGGGGCCGCAGCCGGTAGTGCTGTTGCAGTTCCGTCAATGCGATGTTGTCTCCGGCAGCCACAGGCAACTCGGCCAGTTTCCCGTCGCGGGTCCCCAGTTCAATGACCTGTCCCACACGTCGAACCAGCAATCGTCGTCGGTTGAGATCACCTGATTTCCAGATCCAGAAGGGGATCTCGAACCAGCCGTCAGTCACTTTCAGATCCGGCACGGGATGATGCAGGTTGCGGATCTTGTGCCGGCGTCGGTAGTCATGGACGGCGGAGTTGTAGATTTCGAAAAGTTGTTCGTGATGGCGACAGAAGTGAGCTATGAAGGCCAGAAACGGAGCGGTCTGAGAGAGTTCGCTGATCGGTAATTCAAAGTTCTGGAGGCCCCACTCGGCTTCCTGCAGATGCCGACAGGCCGAAAGGCAGACCGCCAGCGAATTCTGACGCCGCGACAACTCAACCACTTCGGGCCATGTCGAGGACAACGTTGATCGCAGTCCCCAGGGGGCAATCGACTCGTCAACACGCTCCGCGAAGCTCTCGAAGAACGGACGGTTCTGGATCCGCAACGCTTCCCACGGTTGTTGAGGCTGGGGATCGTCATAGGCGACGACGCCGAACTGCGGCTGTGCGGCGGTCCCGGCGGGTATGGTCACCGTTTGCCGGGAGGCGACATCGTTATCGACAATTAGATTGAGCCCGACTCCCGCCGCTGAGCGCGCCATCGCGGAGACGGCAACGTTCTTCATCCAGACACCGGCATGGTTGAGCTGCGGCTGGTGACCTGTGGCAAACAGTAACTGATCGTCGGTCGGCAGTTCGGGCGATGGAGTTCCGAGGATGGAAGTCATCCACCGCTGCGACGCCTCCAGGCACTCGCGGCGGCTCCAGACCCGCATTTCGGAAAGGGAATGGCCATCCAGTTCGAACGGGACTTCCGCCAGCAGTTGGCGATTCGCTCGGGCAATCTGCATACCCTCACACAGCGCTGGGACGCTCAGCAACTCTCCGGATTGCTGCGGAGCGCGAATCCTGCCGACCGATGGAACACAGACGTCAGGCAACGCGAGAGTCATTTCTTCGCCGTATGAGGAAACCGTCGGGCAACGACAGGCTGCCGGAAACAAACAGGAGGTGGCTTAAAGCGTTCGGGCCGCAGCCATGAAACGATATCTCATGGTCTCTCCCTGTGCCAGCGGCAGGCCTTACGGCCGGCCACATTCCAGTTGCTGAGCTTCCATTTCCCGCTTAAGCACTTCCCGATAATAGCGAAGCCGCCGATCCGCATCGTCGAGCGAGCCACCGAACGAGCGATTCTCATCAAGATAGATCAATGGGACAGGAAATTCCTTGATCCGCAATCCCTGACGGACCGCCTGCACCCAGAACTGCAACGGCATGGCATAGCCGAGTTCCGTGACGTCGAACTTTTTGAGCGATTCAACGCGATAGGCCTTAAACCCGCAGAACGCATCCGTGAGATTGAGGTCAAAGCATTGGTTGAGCTGTCGCGTGATCTCGACATTGATCGCCCGTCGCTGGGCGGGGGGAACGGAGTTGTCGTCAAAGATTTCGAGATAGCGGCTGCCGGACACGATGTCCCACGGCTCGGCCAGCGGAGGGAACACTTCAGCGGCCAGCTTGGGAATCAGCTGCGGTTGATGCTGGCCATCGCAATCGATCGTGACCAGAACGTCGTAACCCATCCGGATCGCAAAATCGAACGCACTTCGCAGCCCCGCCCCGTAACCCTGATTCTTCTCGTGGCGAATCACAGAGACATTCGGAATCTGCGCGAGCAGCTCAGGCGTGCGGTCGGTTGAGCCGTCATCCACCACCAGAACATCGTCGCTGTAGCGCTGAACTTCTGCCAGCACCTCCTGCAGATGCTTCTCCTCGTTGAAGACCGGAAGGGCTGTTAAGACACGATATTCCATCATTCCGCTCCTGTTTCCGATCGTCGAGGTTCGCGCCGCTGATCATATCAGACGTATGCGAACTATTAAGACCGGATTCTAGGATGCAAATGAATTATCGCCCAGTTTTCTATCCCTCCCATCATGCAGCTGATTCCGTAAGATGTAGCTGTCATACGTCTTGTGTGCGTTTGGGGGTGCCGGCGCATGAATCCTGGACAATTCAGCAACTGCCGCACCCAGCTTAATTCTAGACGGGCGTACAGGTTGGCTCTCAGACCTGTACTTGTCTACTCTCTGCCGCACGAAGTGGCGCTGATCGGATGCGAAAACCGGGCGCCACGACTCCCGGAGTGAGCAACCTGCTAGCGGATCAGGTTCGTCAGCTCCTGCAGCATGTCGTTGGTGACCGTGATGGTCCGGGCGTTCGCCGAGAAGCCCCGCTGGGCAATGATGAGCCGAGTGAATTCGACTGCAATTTCGACGTTTGACTGCTCGAGTTGCCCTGATTGAACCACTCCCCGTCCGTTGGAACTGGCGACGCCCAGCTGGGCATCTCCACTGCTGAGGCTGGACCGGAAGAAATTGGAGCCCGCACTTTCCAGCCCCTGTGCATTGCGAAACGAACTGATCGCCAGTTGCGCCAGCGGAAACGATCGGCCGTTGCTGGCAATTCCCTTTAGCATGCCGGTGCTGTCGACCTGCACGCTGGTCAGGACGCCATTGGCCCGGCCATCTTGAAAGGCGGCCACTGCCCCCTGCCCCGCCAGCGAGTTCAGGCTGTTGTTGATCTGACCGTCACCACTCGAGAACTTAACGTCGAGCGTGCTGGGCTCGGTCTGGCCGACGAACTGAATTTTCAGGAGCATGTCGCCAATTCCGGAAGCGTCTGCGCTGACGAACGCGCCGTTGCTCCCGAACGTAATCCCCGAGACCACGCCATCCAGCACAGTTCCATCGGCCGGGTCCATCGTGGCGGTGAAGGTCCAGGTCTGATCGGCCTGCTTGGTGAACTCGAAATTGATCGTATGGACACCTCCCCGTTCATCGTACACGGGGAGTCCACCGCGCACGGTCTCGCCCCCTCGGCCTGCGGTTGAGACGACCAGTGGGGCCGCTGTGAAGTCTGCTTCACCGACATTCGCCGTGCCATTTTTGAAGGAGAGGCTGAGAAAGGCTTCGCCCGGTTCATCGGCTGTCAGAGACAGTCGGCCATCAGTCCCCAGAGAAGCGGTCGCTCCCGTAAACGAGGTGTTCAATTGGGCAAGCAGATCACCGACCGTCGTCGAGCCGTTCACCGCCAGTGAAACCGAGACCGCCGAGCCATCGACATCGGTCCCGCTGATGGTCAGGGTGTCGCCCGCCTGGAAGGGTGTCGTGATGAAGTCGAGGTCATTCAGCAATGTCCCCTCAACGGCAGCGGCACTTCCCGTCGTCCAGGGACTGGATTCGAGGACCTCCGTCGTGGGAGCCGCGCCATTATAGGGGAGATTGCCGGTGACGGTGATCGACTTTGTGGCAGCGCCGGGAATGGCTGCCCCGATGGGGATCTGAATGTTTGTATTTCCGGCGGTCTGGAATGCCGGCTCCGTCCCGTAGGGTTCGCCGACCAGTCCGAAACGCTGCACGGGATACCCCGTGGCGGAGTCGACCAGCAGGCCGTTCTTGTCAATCTGGAAGGTTCCGGCACGCGTGTAGAGGGGCCCCGTCCCGGAGTTCACGACGAAGAAGCCGTCCCCATCAATCGCGAGATCCAGATCCCCCCCCGTGGCTTCCATATTGCCGGAGGTGAAGTTCGTACGCATGGTGGAGAGCTTGCTGCCGGTCCCAATCTGAATCGGATTGGTGCCCCCACTGACTCCCGCCGCTCCGCCGGTTCCGCCCCGCACGGTTTCATAGAGAACGTCCGAGAAGACAGCCGTTCGGGACTTGAACCCGACCGTGTTCAGATTGGCGAGATTGTTCCCGACGATTTCAATCATTTTCTGATGGGAAGCAAGGCCGGCGACGCCGGTGAAAAGTGAGTTAGCCATGAAATGCGTCTTCCTTGATGCCTCGAAGTTGAAAGCTGAAAACCTGCAATGGGAACACGCCCTCGCTCAGGGGGCGGCATGGGGCGTGACGATGGAGATTACGTCGTCGAGTGAAACGGTGGAGTTGTCCACCGTTAACGACAACGCCCCGTCGACCACGCGGGCTTCGCGGACCTCTCCCGTGACAATCGCACCGCTGCCATCGCGATAGCTGATGGTCTTGCCGACAAGACTGGTTCCCTGCGACAGAGTCTGCAGCTTAAGCATGTCGGCGAACCGGACGTTGAGCGACTCCACACCATCCAGGACGGAGAACTGGGCCAGTTGGCCGAGAAAATCCTGCTGATTCACGGGCTCCAGCGGATTCTGGTACTGCAGCTGACTGACCATCAATTGCAGAAACTGCTGGCGGCCAAGGTTGGCATTGAAATCGGTGCTGGCCATCTGGTGATCCTGAAATGGAAGCAATGTCTGCTGAGGCTGTTCTCGTCATGCAATGAAATTGATCTGACCACCGAACAGCGAGAAGTGCCGTTGCGGGGGGAGCGATGTCGGTCGCGACGTCGAAGAGGTCTGCCCGAAGATGTGGAACAGAGAGCCGGAGGGGGGCTCCTCGCGCTCTCCGGACCCGGAGGACGTGAACGAGGAATTGTCGAACGTGAATCCCTGACCGGCCAGCGCCTGAGCAATTTCAGACTGGTGCCGGTCCAGTAAGAGTTGTGTTTCCGGTCGGATCGCGGAGATGCGCACAATCAGATCGCCGTGGAGTGGACGGTGGAGTTCCACCGTCACCTCTCCCAGTTCCGGAGGATCGAGTCGCAGAGTGATGTCCCGCGACCCCGGACGAAAGTCGGCGGCTGCGTGCTGGACTGTTTCGAAGACGATCTGTGAACCGATGCCGTAAACGTCGTCCTGCGGCTGCGTCGGGACTCCGCTCTGCTCCTCCCAGAGGAATGGCGTTGGTATCGCCAGCGAGTCAGAGGTCGCAGGAGCGGCGGAACGGACATGAGCTTCTGGACGGGGATCATTGCCACGCGCAAACGAATTAGTCGCCAACGAGACCGACTCGACTCCACCGAAGGGAGAGAGTGGGGGTAAGTCAACCGGGAGCCCTTCCGGCGCAGTCGTCACATGTCCGGGTGTCAGGTTCTCGTTCAGAGCAGTGTCCATGACAACTGTCCCGGCGGGATCGACGAGCGGGAAACGCTCCTGATTCTCGTCGGGACTCTCTGCAGCAGCCCCCGACAACTCATCGGGCTGTGAGCCCTGTCGCGGGGCAGATTCACGGCCGGCGATGTCTGCTGCGCCAGACTGGGTGACTGCATCAGGGGCTGCCTGTTTCCCATCTCCATTAGCGACGGAAACGGAGCAGGACGACATGTCGACAACGATCGCCGAGTCTTTCGCTTCCGCACCGGCTGTCGTCCTTCCGACGGTGAGGTCCCCCTGCGGAACCGGCAGCGTGTTTCCGGTGAGCGGTCCGGCAAACAGCGAGAAGGTTCCTTCCTCAGCCTCTTTCTTCGGACCTGCGCTGAGGCTCGACTCTCCCTGGTTCGAAATGCGTTTCCAGGAGGAACGACCGGGAAGCAAATGGGATCTCCGCACCACTCCGCCGGGGTGCGTAGCGAGTGATGCCCCCGCTTCGTTCGAAGGGGATTTCTCTGAACGCGACTCCCGCTCCTCGCCCGTGGGGAGGTCCGCCCCAGATTCAACCGCCCTGCGTTGCGACGTGTCGACGTCCTTCTGCCACGGAAATTCGGCACACGGATCCCGGTCGGCGATTTCTCCCCATCCGCGCGGGCACATGAGATCCGAACGCTCTCCCAACGGAAGAGTGCCCAGCCTTGCTCCAGCGTCGTGTCGGATTGCGGGGGTCACGCCCAGTGGCTCTCGGTGGTTTGAGTCGGTTGGCACTGCTTGCCGGACGAATTCCCCAAGCACGTCGCGTTCCATTCAGAGGGAACCGGAACCGGCAATCTCCGCAGGAGTCCTCCAAGCTGCTGGGGGACCGCAAGTTGAGGAGACAGAAGTTCGGGTGAAGGTTCTTTCGGGAAACCGATGCGCTACGACAACCAGGAAGGATCTTCCGGCTTGCGGAAAAGTTTTCCTCTCCACTTGGGGGCTACCGTTATGGCGGGCTCTCTCCTCTCCGGGAGTTTGCCGCGAGTCTGTCCCGACTCGAAAATCCACTCCGCGAAAAGAGAGCGATTCCCCCACAAATCGAAATGCCCGAAATTCGTCGGTAATTTCCGGTCGCGAACTTGTTTGCTTCACGCGTCATGCACTACGAATTGTCGGCGACCTCCGGCGGGCGGTATATTGCCTCGACAGCGGGACTCCCTCCACAGCTCCGTTCGCCCGGTCGATAGGACGGTTTCGTCCAGGCTGTCGCCAAATGCCGGAGAACGGGAAACGTCCCGCTGCACAGCTCCTCCCTCTGTTTCGTGAAGTTCCCTAGAATCGACCTGCATCGTGACTGTATCGCTCCCACCCGACATTCTGTCCGAATATCCCTTCGTCCCGCGATCGCTCGATCTGGATGGTCTCCGTTACAGCTACGTGGATGAAGGTCAAGGGCCGGTCCTCCTGTTCGTACACGGGAACCCGACATGGAGCTTCGCCTGGCGGAACTTTATCAAGGACCTCTCGAAGGACTACCGCTGCATCGCCGTCGATCACCTCGGCATGGGACTTTCCGACAAGCCACAGAATTACGGCTATCGCATTGATCAACACATTGCCAATCTCGGTCGACTGGTGCAGGGACTCGACCTGCGTGAGATCACCCTGATCGGGCATGACTGGGGAGGCTGCATTGGGATGGGAGCTGCGGGTTGTGCTCCGCAGCGATTCAAGCAGTTTGTGATGCTGAATACGGCGGCCTTTCGTTCTCAGGAGATTCCGCTCCGGATCGCAGTCTGCCGGATTCCGCTCTTCGGCGCACTGGGGGTCCGGGGGCTGAACCTCTTCAGTCAGGCCGCCCTCGGTATGGCGGTCGAAGACAGTTCACGCATGACGTCGGCGATCCGCCACGGCTACCTGTTTCCTTACAGTTCGTGGTCGAACCGGTTGGCGGTACATCGGTTTGTGCAGGAGATCCCTTTGAAGGAATCGCATCCCACCTACCAGACGCTGGTCAACGTGGAAAACTCGCTCGCACAATTTCGTCAGCATCCCTGGCTTTTGATGTGGGGGGAGCGGGACTGGTGCTTCACCACGAACTTTCTCAATGAATGGATCGAGCGCTTTCCGCAGGCGGAAGTGCTGCGCTTGCCGCAGGCCGGACACTACGTCTTCGAAGATGCCCCGGAACAACTGATTGCCAGACTTCGGCAGTTTCTCAGCCAGCCGCGAGCACGCACCGAAGTGACTTGAGAGGCAGACGTCCTCATTTCAAGATACACGGGAAAGTTCACTCATGCGTTGACCACCTGTTTTAGGCTCTGTCCATGCCACACCGTGCTTCTCTCTGCGTTCTGTTTGCCGGAGTGCTGTCACACTTCTGCATGGCGTTCACGCCGCTTCAGGCGGAGACCTTCTTTAACGGCCAGAGCCTGGCGGACTGGAAAGCCAGTCGCCCCGGGGAGGAAAAGTACTGGAGCGTCGAACAGGGGGAGATTGTCGGCCGCAGCCCGGGTTTGAAGCACAATGTGTTTCTCATTCAGCAATCTCCCATCATGAACTTCCGTTTCACCTGCGAGGTGAAGCTGAGTAACAATGCCGCCAACAGCGGCATCCAGTTCCGCAGTGAAACACTTCCCGATGGAGAGATGCGAGGTTTTCAGGCCGACATCGGAAAAGGCTACTGGGGACAACTCTACGAAGAAAACGGACGGAAAACTCTCTGTCCGGGAGGGGCCGAGTCGACTGTCATCCCCGGCGAATGGACCCGGTACGAAATCGTGGCTGTCAATTCGCGAGTTCAGGGCTTCCTGAATGGACAGCAGACATTCGATTTCGTCGATCCGCTCCCGCCGCACACCGGGCATTTGGCGTTGCAGTTGCACTCCGGTCCTGCGTTCGAGATCCGTTTTCGAAGCCTGCAGCTCCAGCCGCTCAATCCTCTTCCGGACTTCGCCGCTGGCGGATCACAACCGGGGACCTGGCCGCAGTCGTTGCCGACAACCGGACAGAAGATCACATGGCAGCGGACCGAGCTGGATGACCTGTTTCGCTCGGAAGGATGTGCCGTTTCGGACCTCGATAATGATGGCGACTTTGATGTGGCGACTGGGGGAGTCTGGTACGAACAAGTGAAAAACAGTGACGGCAGCCGCTCGTGGAAGCAACGACTGATTCTCAAGGAAGCACCGGAATTTGATCCCAAAGGCTACAGCGAGTCCTTTCTGAATTTCGCCGACGATGTCGATGGTGACGGCTGGGTCGATGTCATTGTCGCCGGGTATCCCGGCAAGTCGACCGACTGGTTCCGGAATCCCGGCAAAGTGGAAAACGGGAGTCTCACGGGTGAGTGGACCCGGCATCTCATGATTCCGGAAACCAACAACGAAAGCCCGCAATATGTGGATCTGGATGGCGACGGCCAGCGGGAACTGATTTGCGCGGTCGACAAACAGGCCTTTGCCTACGCCAAGCGTGGGCCAGTGCCGACCGACCCGTGGCAGATTCGCAAGATCTCAAACGATAATTTCCCCGAAGGAAAAAGGTTCGGGCATGGACTGGGAGCGGGTGATCTGAACAACGATGGTCACAACGATCTGTTCATGCCGACCGGCTGGTGGCGTGGAGAACCGGGAGATGTCTCGCATCTCTGGATTTTCCACCCGGCCAGTTTCGGCGAACCTTGCGCCCAGATGTTTGCGTTCGACTTCGATGGCGATGGAGATCAGGATCTCGTCAGTTCTTCGGCCCACAAGTTCGGCATCTGGTGGCATGAACAACTGCCGCCGGAAGGAGGTGTCGGCGACAGTCTCTGGAAAACGCATCTGATCGATCAAAGTTTCAGCCAGACCCATGCGCTGGTGCTCGCGGACATGAACGGCGATGGGCTCCCTGACCTGGTTACCGGCCGACGTCATCTCGCGCATGGCGGAAAGGATCCGGGCGAGGATCAACCGCCGGTCTTGTTCTGGTTCGAACTTTCACGGCAGGAGGGGCGACCGATCTGGAAGAAGCACCAGATCGACGACAATAGCGGCATCGGAACTCAATTCGAAGTCGTTGATATGAATGGCGATGGGCTGCTCGATGTGGTAGCCTCCAACAAGCATGGAACCTTTGTTCTGGAACACGCGGCCGTGCCTCCCAGACAGGTTCCCTGACTGCTGTCCGTTGTTTTTCTTCCGCCTGGTTGAGGGAATGCTGATGGTGATTTCTTTGCGTTGGCTCGCGTGCATTGCACTGCTCGTGCTGCCCGGACTTGCACAGGCTGAGGATGGGTTCGTTCCGCTTTTTAACGGAAAGGACTTCGAGGGCTGGAAGCAGAAGGGGGGCAAGGCAGTCTACACGATCGAGGGAGACGAGATCGTTGGCACCTCGGTTCCGAAAACTGAAAACAGCTTCCTGTGCACCGCGCGCGATTACGGGGACTTCATCCTCGAGCTGGAGTTCAAGGTTGATCCGCTGCTCAACTCCGGAATCCAGTTTCGAAGTCAGGTCTTCGATGAGCCGAAGACCTATGAAGTGAAGGATGAAAAGACCGGCGAGGTCACGAAGAAAACAGTCGCCGCGGGGCGAGTTCACGGCTATCAGTGTGAAATCGATCCCAGTCCGCGTGCCTGGTCCGCGGGGATCTATGATGAATCCCGTCGCGGCTGGCTCGTCTCCCTGACCGGCGAAGAACATGCGGCCGCCCAGAAAGCGTTCAAGCAGAACGAATGGAACAAGGTTCGAATTGAGTGCAACGGAAACCGCATCAAGACCTTTCTCAATGGCGTTCCGGCCTCCGATTTGACGGACGACTGGAATCCGAGCGGTCTGATTGCCCTGCAGGTGCATGGGGTGGGAAATGACGCATCCAAGATCGGCAAGCAGGTCCGCTGGAAAAACGTTCGCATTAAAGAACTGAACAAGGGAGCTGCGATTCCCGCTGGCAAGCAGTGGGTCCAATATCAGGGGCAGAAGGGTCCTGGACTGGGAAAGCACGTGGTGCTGATTTCCGGTGATGAAGAATACCGCTCGGAAGAAGCCCTGCCTCAGCTCGCGAAGATTCTTGCAGAACGTCACGGGTTCAAGTGCACCGTACTGTTCGCGATCGACCCCGCGACCGGTTTCATTAACCCCAATGTCCGCAACAACATTCCGGGGCTGGAGAATCTGAAGGACGCCGATCTGATGATCCTGTTCACCCGATTTCGCGAACTTCCTGATGACCAGATGAAACAGATCGATGACTACCTCAAATCGGGTCGACCGGTGATCGGCCTGCGCACGGCCACGCACGCCTTCAAGTTCAAAGAGCCGGGTCCCTGGGACCATTACAGCAATGACCATCGTGGGCCCGACAAGACCTGGAATGATGGCTTCGGCCGGCTGGTCCTCGGCGAAAAGTGGGTCAACCACCACGGCACACATCGACACGAAAGCACCCGCACAACCGTCGCCCCAGAAGCGGAAAAAGATCCGATCCTGTCCGGGATTCCCAATGGAGAAATCTGGACATCGACTGACGTGTACGGCGTACGGACGCCGCTGCCGGAAGGAACGCGACCGTTACTACTGGGACACGTCATCAAACGTGAGGGGGAATATCAGCCCGAGGACCGTTTCTTTGGCATGCGTCCGACCGACAGTAAGCAGGTGGCCGACAAAGAGGTCATGCCTGTCGTCTGGACCCGGACTTATCAGCTTCCGGGAGGGAAGCCCGGCCGGGCTTTGACATCGACTCTGGGAAGTTCCACGGACTTTCTGGATGAGGGACTGCGGCGACTGCTCGTGAATGCCGCCTATGACCTGACCGGACTGACCTCTCTGATCCCGAGCACTGGCACGGATGTGGACATTGTCGGTGTCTACGAGCCGACTCAGTACGGATCGTTTGCCACCAAGGAGTGGACCGAGCGGGGATTGACCGTCAGTCAGGTTCAGGCGAATTGATGTCGCATCGTCGATATCGATGCCACGCCCTGGGGACATTCCCGGGCCGGCCCGCAGACGGGACCCATCGACCAGCTCTCATCTGGATCGTTGTGAAACGGTGATTTCTTCAGTCGGGTACAGGAGGCTGCCTCGCCCGCGAGGCTGATCGGTACCGGTCAGGCTGCTGCCCTGTCCGCACCGTCTCCCCCTCCCCGCGGTGCCAGGCGTTTTAGCGCAGGTTGCTCTTTCCAGTGCTCGCGTGGCAGGAACGGGTCGATCAAAATACAAAATGCTCTGATAGTTTGGAGAGTTGTTGTCCGTTTCCTGAGCCTCACCATTTCGGCCCCGCCATGCTGGATCGCGATCGATCTCTGAATGAACTTCCCGGAACAGTCTGGGACGTCATCGTCATCGGCGGCGGTGCGACGGGGCTGGGCACCGCCCTCGATGCGGTGACGCGGGGCTATAAAACACTGCTGCTTGAATCGAAGGACTTTGCGCAGGGAACCTCGAGCCGCAGCACAAAGCTGATTCATGGGGGCGTCCGCTATCTGAAGCAGGGAAACGTATCCCTCGTCCGGGAATCCCTGCATGAACGGGGCTTGTTGCTGCGGAATGCGCCGGGTCTCGTTCGTCCGCTGGAATTTATCATCCCGACCCGATCGTTTTTCGAAACCGGGTTCTACGCAGTCGGCCTGAAAGCGTATGACCTGCTGGCGGGAAAACTGGGAGTCGAGCGTTCTCGCAGCCTTTCCCTGGCGGAAGTTCGAAACCGGATTCCGACCATTCAAACGACGTCTCTCTACGGCGGGGTCTCTTATTTCGATGCCCAGTTTGACGATGCCCGGCTGGCCGTGGCGATCGCGCAGGCGGCCGCCGATCATGGGGCCACGATTCTCAATCAGTTTCCGGTCATTGGGCTGCTCAAGCGGCAGGGAAAAGTCGCCGGCGTGGCGGCCCGCGATTCCGAAACCGGTCGCGAATTTGAATTGCCCGCGCGGGCCGTGATCAATGCCACGGGCGTCTTCACCGATGCCATACGCCAACTCGACGAGCCGCAGCACAGCTCGACGCTCCTGCCCAGTCAGGGCGTTCATATCGTCCTGGACCGGGAATTTCTTCCGGGAAATGCGGCGATCATTGTTCCTAAAACCGATGACGGCCGGGTGTTGTTCGTAATCCCCTGGCATGGCTACGCCCTCGTCGGCACGACGGATACGCCGGTCAATGGAACGTTATCCGAACCCCGCGCCCGGGCTGACGAAATTGACTATCTGTTGACCTATGCCGGGAAGTATCTCAATCGCATTCCGGAACGACGGGACATCCGCAGTGTGTTTGTCGGCGTGAGGCCACTGGTCAAAGCGGCGGACACGACAGTCACGTCCAAGCTCTCGCGCGACCATGTCGTCGGGGTGTCGCGCAGCGGACTGGTGAATGTCACCGGTGGCAAATGGACCACTTATCGGCGGATGGCGGCTGATACCGTCGCGGCTGCGATCGGCGCGGGCGAGCTGCCCGCACGTCCCTGTGTGACCGATACGTTGCGGCTCATTCCCGACAACGTTCAATCCGCACCGGCATCTCCCGTCGTTGTTTCCGATGAATTTGTCGTGCAGGCTGTGCGCGAAGAGATGGCTCGGCAGGTGGAAGATGTTCTCGCCCGGCGTGCCCGCCTGTTGTTTGTTGATGCGCCCGCCGCGCTTTCCGCAGCTCCGCGCGTGGCCCGCGTGATGGCTCGTGAACTGGGCCGCGACGATTCGTGGATCAATCAGCAGCTCGAGCAGTTTGAAGCGGTCGGCCGACAGTATCTGATTGATTCTCAGGCAAGCTGAAACGCTCTCGCTTCGACACCAGTTCTGGCGAATTTGGTCGCTGGGCGACGGAGACGCCTGCGTCGCGGATATACTTTTTATCCCCGATTCTGGATAACGGGCCCCACCCCGGTTTGACGCCCCGTCTCCCGGAGGGGAAGATGCTTTTGTGCGGACCTGGGAACCCGCTGCGCTTTGCCCAGCGTTCCCAGGTCTGGAACTTGCCTGCTTCACGTTCGGAGAACGTCGATGTCGCTGCTGCACGCCCCGCCGGTTCAGGATCTGGATGCCGGAGAACTGCTCAGAGCACTGACCGCGCTCAAGAATGGTGACTTCACCGTCCGGCTGCCGGTGGAGTGGACCGGTGTCGCCGGCAAAATTGCGGATGCGTTCAACGAGGTCACCGAGACCAACCAGCGCGCCGCTCAGGAGCTGGAGCGGGCCAGCCGGATTGTCGGCATTGAAGGCAAGATTCATCATCGCGTCTCATTCGGAGACGTGGGAGGATCCTGGTCTGACGCAGCTCATTCCGTCAACGCGCTGATCGGAAGTCTGGTTCAGCCGATCAGCGAAACAGCCCGCGTGATCGGTGCAGTTGCTCAGGGAGATCTATCCCAGACGATGTCCCACGACAATGATGGCCGTCCGCTCGAAGGGGAGTTCCTGCGGACAGCCAAAGTGGTCAACCGGATGGTCCACCAGCTCGGTTCTTTTGCATCCGAGGTGACCCGTGTGGCCCGCGAAGTCGGAACCGAAGGGAAGCTTGGCGGGCAGGCGAAGGTGAAAGGGGTCGCGGGCACGTGGAAGGATCTGACCGACAGCGTGAATCTGATGGCGGGAAATCTGACCGCACAGGTACGCAACATCGCCACGGTGACCACTGCGGTGGCCAACGGTGATCTGGCGAAAAAGATCACCGTCGATGTGCGCGGCGAGTTTCTCGAGCTCAAAGATACGATCAACACCATGGTCGATCAGCTGCGTTCGTTCGCCTCCGAGGTGACCCGTGTCGCCCGCGAAGTGGGGACAGAAGGAAAGCTCGGCGGGCAGGCTCGCGTGGAAGGGGCCTCGGGAACGTGGAAAGATTTGACCGACAACGTCAATTCCATGGCGCGGAATCTCACCAGTCAGGTGCGCAATATCGCTGCCGTGACAACCGCGGTAGCGAATGGTGATCTCTCGAAGAAAATTACCGTGGATGTGCAGGGCGAAATTCTCGAGCTCAAGAACACCGTCAACACGATGGTGGATCAGCTCAGCTCGTTTGCCTCGGAAGTGACACGCGTGGCCCGCGAAGTGGGGACGGAAGGGAAGCTCGGCGGCCAGGCCAACGTGAAGGGGGGCGCCGGAACATGGAAAGACCTGACCGATAGCGTCAACTCCATGGCAGGGAATCTGACCGCTCAGGTCCGGAACATCGCGGAGGTGACGACCGCCGTCGCCAACGGCGATCTCTCGAAGAAGATTACAGTCGATGTGCAAGGAGAAATTCTTGAGCTCAAGAACACCATCAACACCATGGTGGACCAGCTTAGCTCGTTCGCCTCGGAGGTGACACGCGTCGCCCGCGAGGTCGGGACGGAAGGAAAGCTCGGTGGGCAGGCCAACGTGAAGGGGGGCGCCGGAACCTGGAAAGACCTCACCGACAGTGTTAACTCCATGGCCCGCAACCTCACGGGGCAGGTGAGAAACATTGCCGAAGTGACCACCGCCGTCGCCAACGGCGACCTTTCTAAAAAAATCACGGTCGATGTGCAGGGAGAGATCCTCGAGCTCAAGAACACGATCAACACGATGGTGGATCAGTTGCGATCCTTTGCTGCGGAGGTGACGCGCGTGGCCCGCGAGGTCGGGACAGAAGGAAAACTCGGTGGACAGGCTGATGTGAAAGGGGTGGCCGGAACCTGGAAAGACCTGACCGACAGCGTCAACTCCATGGCTGGGAACCTGACCGCTCAGGTCCGCAATATTGCAGATGTGACAACGGCCGTCGCCAACGGCGACCTTTCCAAAAAGATCACCGTCGATGTGCGTGGCGAAATTCTGGAGCTGAAGAACACCATTAACACGATGGTGGATCAGCTCCGCTCTTTCGCGGCCGAAGTGACACGTGTCGCCCGTGAAGTGGGAACGGAAGGAAAGCTCGGCGGGCAGGCTGATGTGAAAGGGGTGGCCGGAACCTGGAAAGACCTGACCGACAGCGTCAATTCCATGGCCGGAAATCTGACCGGGCAGGTGCGGAACATTGCAGACGTGACGACCGCTGTCGCCAACGGAGACCTTTCCAAAAAGATTACCGTCGATGTGCGCGGGGAAATTCTGGAACTGAAGAACACCATCAATACGATGGTGGATCAGCTCCGCTCCTTCGCGGCCGAGGTGACACGTGTTGCCCGCGAAGTGGGAACAGAAGGAAAGCTCGGCGGGCAGGCCGACGTGCGCGGCGTCGCCGGAACGTGGAAGGATCTGACCGACAGCGTCAATTCCATGGCACGTAACCTGACCGGCCAGGTGCGGAACATTGCGGAGGTGACGACAGCCGTGGCCAACGGAGATTTGTCGAAGACCATTACCGTCGACGTGCAGGGGGAAATTCTGGAGCTGAAGAAGACGATCAACACGATGGTGGATCAGCTCAGTTCCTTTGCCTCGGAAGTGACACGTGTGGCCCGCGAAGTCGGGACGGAAGGGAAGCTCGGCGGGCAGGCGCAGGTGAAAGGTGTCGCCGGAACCTGGAAGGACCTGACCGATAGTGTCAACTCGATGGCAAGTAACCTGACGAGCCAGGTCCGCGGGATCGCCAAAGTGGTGACCTCAGTGGCTCATGGTGATCTCAAGCAGAAGCTTACGGTCGATGCCAAAGGGGAAATCGCCGCGCTGGCTGATACGATCAATGGCATGATCGACACGCTGGCAACATTTGCCGATCAGGTGACCACGGTCGCCCGCGAAGTGGGAGTGGAAGGTCAGCTGGGAGGGCAGGCGCGCGTCCCCGGAGCAGCGGGAACCTGGAAAGACCTGACCGATAACGTCAACCAGCTGGCCGCCAACCTGACAACACAGGTCCGGGCGATTGCCGAAGTCGCCACCGCGGTGACCAAGGGGGATCTGACCCGGACCATTCGCGTGGATGCTTCGGGAGAAGTCGCAGCGCTCAAGGACAACATCAATGAGATGATCCGCAATCTCAAAGATACGACTCTCAAGAACAGTGAGCAGGACTGGCTGAAAACCAACCTCGCGAAATTCAGCCGGATGCTGCAGGGGCAGAAAGATCTGTTAACGGTCGGCCGGCTGATTCTGTCGGAACTGGCGCCGGTGGTCGGCGCTCAGCATGCGGTGTTCTACACGCTGGAGGGAGCCAACTCCCGCCCCCATCTGCGACTGCTCGCCAGCTATGCTCACGAACGTCCCAAGAAGCGGGGACATGAGCTGGAGCTGGGCGAAGGTCTGATCGGTCAGTGTGCCCTCGAAAAACAGAAGATTCTGCTTAACAGCCTGCCCCCTGACTATATTCGGATCTCGTCCGGCCTCGGCAGCACTGCTCCTCTCAGCGTGATCGTGCTGCCGGTCGTCTTTGAAGGTCAGGTCAAGGCAGTCCTGGAACTCGCCTCAATTGAACGCTTCAATCCGACCCATCAGGTCTTTCTCGATCAGCTCATGGAGAGTATCGGGATCGTGCTGAACACGATCGAAGCCAATATGCGGACCGAGAATCTCCTGCAGCAGTCGCAATCACTGGCGACAGAATTGCAAAGCCGGCAACAGGAACTGCAGCAGACCAACACCGAGCTGCAGGAGAAAGCGCAGCTGCTGGCACATCAGAACGCCGAAGTGGAACGCAAAAATCACGAGATCGAACAGGCCCGGCAGGCGCTGGAGGAAAAGGCGGAGCAACTTGCACTCACTTCGAAGTACAAGTCTGAATTCCTTGCCAACATGTCGCACGAATTGCGGACACCACTCAACAGCCTGCTCATCCTGTCCGATCAGCTGGCGAAGAATCCCGATGGCAATCTGACGAACAAGCAGACGGAATATTCCAAGACAATTCATTCCGCCGGCAACGACCTGCTGATGCTCATCAACGACATCCTCGATCTCTCCAAGATTGAATCGGGAACGGTCGTCGTCGATGCCGGTGAAGTGCATCTCAGCGAGCTGCGACGCTATGTCGAGCGGACGTTCCGACACATGGCGGAATCGAAAGGAGTGGAGTTCACCAGCCACTTCTCGCCGACGCTCCCCGCTTCGATGATTACCGACTCGAAGCGGCTGCAGCAGGTGGTCAAGAACCTCCTCTCCAATGCCTTCAAGTTCACCAGCCGGGGAAAGGTCTCACTCAATGTCGAGATCGCCCGGACCGGCTGGAGCGCAGCGAGCGCCCGCTTGAACGGCGCTGAAGCGGTCGTCGCATTTTCCGTTTCCGATACGGGAATTGGAATCCCCTCGGAAAAACAGCAGATCATTTTTGAAGCGTTCCAACAGGCGGACGGCAGTACCAGTCGCAAGTACGGAGGGACCGGATTGGGACTGGCCATCAGTCGTGAGATTGCCCGGTTGCTGGGAGGGGAAATCACGCTTGTCAGCGCGCCGGGGCAGGGAAGCACCTTCACTCTGTACCTGCCACGTGATTATGCCACCCCTCCCGCCGGACTGCGGGCTCCTGTGCGAGAGCCGGAGTTCACAGCCACTTTGCCAAAGATTTCGCTCCCGGAGATTGTGACGGAAGTCGACGAGGATGAAGAGCTGGCTGCCCACGAGGTGGCCGATGACCGTGAATCGATCGAAGCCGATGACCGTACGCTGCTAATCGTTGACAACGATGAAAGCTTTGCTCGCATGCTGGCGGAATCAGCGCGGGAGAAAGGATTCAAGGTGATCGTCGCCACGCGGGGAGCCACCGCGCTGGCACTGGCGAAAGAGTATCAGCCCGACGCGATCACTCTCGACATCCGTCTGCCCGATATTGACGGCTGGCGGGTGTTCGAACATCTCCAGGCGGACCTCGCGACACGGCACCTTCCCGTTTCGATCATCTCCGGAAGTGACGACGTGGAACGGGGGCGCCGCATGGGAGCGATCGGCCTGCTGCAGAAACCGGTCTCGACGCGCGATCAGCTCGATGGTGCGATTCACGGAATCCATGAATATCTTAATCGCTCCCGGCGCCACATTCTGTTACTCGATGAGAATCAGGATCGGCGGGAGAAAGTGCTGCAGCTGGCAGCCATGCAGCAAGTCGAGGTGACGCTGGCGCTGAGTTCTGCAGAAGCCCGTCAGGTGATCAACAGCCGTCCGGTCGACTGTCTGGTGCTGGGGGAATTCAAGGACAGATCGGTGCTGACTGAACTGAATGAACAGTTGGAAACGCAGCGGTGTCCTGTCACTTCACTTGTTGTCATGCGTGAGCAGAACCAGCTGGAGCCTTCAGCCGAACTGGGCAAACTGGTCCGACGCATGCCCGTCAAACAGGTCACGAGCCTCGACCAGTTGACTGACGCGTTGTCCTTTTTCCTCCGTCAGCCCCTGCTGCGATTACCGGATCAGTCACGGATGATCATCGAACGTCTGCACAATCCGGAGCCGGTTCTGAGCGGTCGGAAAGTGTTGATTGTGGATGACGACATTCGCAACATTTTTGCCCTTGCGAGCGTGCTGGAACGGCAGAACATGGTCATCAGCTCCGCCGAAAACGGCAAGGATGCCATCGCCATTCTGCAGGGAGATGCCGAGATCGAGATTGTTCTGATGGACATCATGATGCCGGAAATGGACGGGATCGATACAATCAAGGCGATCCGCCAGCAGCCGAGATTTCGCAACCTTCCGATGATTGCTGTCACGGCCAAGGCGATGAAGGGAGACCGGGACAAGTGTCTGGAAGCGGGCGCCTGGGACTATTTGTCGAAACCCGTCAATACAGATCAGTTGCTGGCAGTCCTGCGGAGTTGGCTTTGCCAGACGGCGCTGCCGCCTCTTCCCTGAAACGCTGCGGAGTGACACACTCAGAAACGGAACCCATTCTGTTCAATTCCCCAAAAAGCGTTGAAGTGCCGTTGCACAGATGCTGAAGACGATTTGAATAGTGTTGGGGAATCCTCGGGCTGATGAGCGGCATTGGAGGATGCGAGTCGAATTGCCGGCCAGCACTCACATTCCGAAGCCCCACGACCACTCCAACGGGCACACAGATGCAATGGATCTTGAAGAGCGAATCAAAATCCTGATCGTTGACGACGAGCCCAGCAAGCTCCTGGCCATCGAAGCTGTACTGGAAGAGTTACAGCAGGATCTCGTTACAGTCACATCCGGCCGTGATGCTCTGCGGAATCTGCTGACCGAGGACTACGCCGTCATTCTGCTCGACGTCAATATGCCCGACATCGACGGCTTCGAAACTGCGGCCCTTGTACGGCAGCGAAAACGTTCCGAACACGTGCCGATCATCTTTGTAACCAGCTATTACGACGATGCGCGGGCGCTGCAGAGTTATTCGCTGGGCGCCGTGGATTACATCATGACTCCGGTGGTCCCGGAAATCCTGCGGGCGAAGGTCAAGGTCTTCGTGGAACTGTTCCGCATGCGACGCGAAATTCAGCGGCGGGCGGAGGAGCAGGTTGCTCTCGCGGAAGCCCAGTCTGCCCGGGTCGCTGCCGAGAAGGCGAATCAGGCCAAGAGTGAGTTTCTCGCCGTCGTCAGCCACGAATTGCGGACGCCGATGAATGCCATCATCGGCATGACCGACCTCGCGCTGGATGAGAACATCGGCGCGGCTGCGCGTGATTACCTCACAACCGCCCAGTCTTCCGCGTATGCGCTGCTCGATCTTCTGAATGAGATTCTCGATCTGTCACGACTGGAGGCGGGGAAATTTCAGCTCGAGATTGCACCGTTCGATCTGCGGGAGGTCGTCGAGGAGACCGTGAAAGCACTGTCGGTCCGGGCATTCGAGAAAGGACTGGAACTGACCTGTGATTTCCCGGCCACGCTTCCCCGGGCCGTGCTGGGTGACGCTCTGCGTGTGCGACAGATCCTGATGAACCTCATCGGCAACGCGATCAAGTTTACCCCGCGCGGCGAGGTCGTCCTGACTGTCGAGCCGGGACTCGAGCCTGTCGAAACCCCCGCATTAACGTTCTCCATCGTCGATACCGGGATCGGCATTTCTTCCAACGACCAGCTGAAGATTTTTGCGCCCTTCACGCAAGCTGATTCCTCGCTGACCCGCAATTACGGCGGCACGGGTCTGGGCCTCTCCATTGCTTCCGACCTCGTTTCCAAAATGGGAGGCCGAATCTGGGTCGACAGTTCACTCGGACAGGGGAGCCGCTTCTCGTTCACCTTGCAGCTGCCAGCGGTTCCGGAAACGCCCCCGGCTCTCCCCGCCGAGCCCCCCAACCTCAGCCTGAGAGGTGCTCAGGTTCCGCTTGTCGGCTGTTGCTCCCTGCAAGGCCGGATCATGGCCGCCGCCTGCAGGAGATGTCAGATTGAACCGCTCCTCCTGCCCGATTTGCAGGAGCTGTTCAGTCTGCAGAGGACACGGGAGTCCCCCTATTCGGTTTGTCTTCTCAACTGGAATGACGACGCATCCCGGGAAGAGGTGTCCCGTCTGCTCGCGCAGAATGTAACGGAGCGGCTGCTGCTGTTGATTTCGTCGGCCGATCGTCAACTGCACGGAAAGTGGCTGGAATCACTTCCCCGGATTCAGTGCCTGGAGAAGCCGGTCACCGAACGTGAACTGCAGCGCGCCCTGGCTTTGACGGAGCCCCGGCCGGACACTCCGCAACGGGTGCTGGCGGCAAACATGACCGCACCACCGGAAGAAATTCTGAAGATCCTCGTGGCGGAAGACATTCCGGCGAACCAGAAGTTGTTACGGACTGTGCTCTCCAAGCGTGGACACGTTGTCGAGATTGCTGGCGATGGCAGAGAAGCGGCCGTGCTGGCCAGCACTCAGCTGTTTGACGCCATTCTCATGGATGTGCAGATGCCCCGGATGGACGGCGTTCAGGTGACGGAGTTCATCCGCAATCTCTCCAGTGAACAACTGCGCAGCGTGCCGATCATTGCCATGACGGCACACGCGATGGAAGGAGACCGGGAGCGGTTTCTCGCCGCCGGAATGGACGAATACGTGGCCAAGCCGATTCATCTTCCACGACTGATTGACCTGCTGGAAAATCATTTCGCTCCTCGCTTCCGTAACAGTTCAGCGGTGCGAGTCGAACAATAGCAACGCTCGTCCTGCAGCAGATCGTTCCCTGAAAAATATCCACTGACGAAGTCGTGCTTTCATCCTTCTCAGGACGTGAGTTGCAATACCGCAAGACGAAGCAAAACAGACACGATGAGGTCGATCGGTAATCACGATCCCGCGACACTCGACAGGAGAACACCGGAGCAATTCGCGAATTTGCCACATCGAGTCTCAATCGATTGCGAAACCGTCGTGCACTTGACATGATCCCTGCAACCGGGCGAAGGAATTGAGGGTTGGAGAATCATTTGTCGACATTCTTCCCCTCGCGAAAACGCTGACCACTCACGACACGTTGCGGGCAGTCTGCTCAACCCTGAATCCAGTAGTCTCCATCCGTGATAAATGAATTGCTGCTGCCATACGCATTCATTGTGTTGACATGGGTCGTCATTCTGCTGATGACGTCATGGGGCCTGCGCCGGATGGTCCGACTCACGACGCAATCGGAGCGCTGGGGGCGGCAGCGGGTTCCCTCCGTCAGCATTCTGGTCCCGGCCCGGAACGAAGCTGGCAACATCCGCAAGTGCCTCGACTCACTGCTGGAACAGAATTATCCCAGCTTTGAGCTGCTGGTCATCGACGACCGAAGTACCGACGAGACACCGCAAATCGTTCGTGAGATCGCAAACCGCGACCCACGGGTTCGCCTGCTGCAGATCGAACATCTCCCCGATGGCTGGACGGGGAAGAACCATGCGCTGCATGTCGGCTCCCAGCAGGTCAATGGGGAATGGTTGCTGTTCGTCGATGCCGATACACAGCATCATCCTGACAACCTGTCGATCGTCCTCGAATACGCAGAAAAGGAGCGGGCCGATCTGGTCACTCTGATCCCGACGATGACGTCGATCTCCTTCTGGGAGCGGGTCGTGCATCCGATGGCCTGCGTCGTCTCGAGCTTCTTCAACGATCCGCTGCGGACCAACAACCCCCGCTGCCGGACCTCCGCTTATGGCAACGGACAGTACATGTTGTTCCGCCGCAGTGCCTATGACGATATCGGCGGGCATGAATCGGTCCGCACCGAGTTCGTCGAAGACATGCAACTGGCGCGGAATATCAAGAGCCGGGACCACACGTTGAAGGTTGCTTTGGCTGCAGAGCTGACGCAGACGCGGATGTTCGGTTCACTCGGCGAGGTTTATCGGGGATGGAGCCGGATTCTGTACGGCTCGGTCGACAAGAAGCCGTGGCGGCTGATCATGCTAACGCTGGGGCTGGGAACGATTGTGATCTCGGCTTTCGTTGCCTGGCCCGCCTCGCTGGTCAACCTGCTCTCGCCTGATCCCAATCCGAAAGCGTGGATCTGGTTCTCTCTGGCAAACATTCACATTGCTCTGATTCTGATCGTCACCGCCCCCCTCTACCGGCTGACCAACAACCAGCGACGTTACCTGGCGTTTTACCCCGTCGCGTTCACGGTGATGTCAGCCATTCTGTTCCGGGCGATCTGGCTCTGCATGACACATCGCGTCACCTGGAGAGGAACGCAGTATGGCGCCAGCATGCGTGAGAAGCCGGTCGTTCGTCCGACAGCGCTCCCCAGAACGCCAGCCGACACCGCAGTCAAGGTCAGCTCGGGTTCGTAGATCGGGCGCATTCTGACCTTTGATGACTCGGCCCTCGCCACGCGGACGTCAGCATTTCAGCAGACGAGATGCATGCTTCGCGGGCACCGGAAAGAGCAATCTGCGCTCGACGTCATGCGGACGGCGCTTACAGGACGCTGCCGTTGCGACGACGATCGGACAGTGAGCGCCACCCCATCACTCCCCAGACACATGCGAAGCCCCCGGCCACGAGAAACAATCGGTTCCGTTGCTCCAGCGGCTTGTTGCGTACGACGAGCCGAAGCGTAGTCTCTTCATCCAGCCGCACCCGCCAGTAAATCTGATGAACAGGCTCCGTGAAACCCCCTACTTCCAGCGGCCAGGTAACGCGACATTCCGCTGTGACGACTCCCAGAGCAGCCAACTCGGCAATCGTTGGTTCGAACCTGGCAGAGCGCGGCAGCCTCTTTCTGACTTGTGCATTCACTTTGTTTTGCAGCTCATGTGTTCCATGTTCCCCGGCTTCTTCCAGAGTGGCGAACCGCTGTGATGCGATGACCAGTTCGTCGCCATTCAGCGCCGACGGATTGGTCGTCCAGGCGGGGAGCTCAAGCGTATCCCCGGCCGGCCGTTTCACTGGGTGGAGCTGCCCACCCTTGTAGGCGTATTCCTCCACGCTGATCGGTTTCGGGGTCGCGTTCACGATTGACAAGGCGCGACCCGGAACGGGAATTTCATCTGACTGCACGACTCCGCAGAGCCCCACGCTCAGGCACCACGCCAGTGAAATCGTCTTTGCAAAGGAGGTCATGGCGATTCTTTGTTAACGACTGCGGGCGAGTGTTCCGTTCCCGGCTTCTTGCCGCAGGCAGTTCGATTGATGAGAGACCGCTCTCCCGGTTGAAAGGAGACTTGGCCCTGCGTCAAAGGGAATTAGTTGACAGCCTCGCCGTTCCGTTTCTCCGGATTCCACGGTGATGCCAGCTGCAGAGTGCAGGCGAGGAGCGTTCCCCAGCTCACCGCGACGCCCGTCGGAAAAACAAAAACCTTGGTAATCAGCCAGGCAATGAAGGCGGTCTTGATGACTGCGCCAATTCGAAATTGAGATCGTCGCAGCGGATTCGTCAGCGACCGCCAGTTCCGCATGCAGAAAAAGGTTCCAAAGAACAGACAGAAGCCGAGCGTCGTCGGCCCGTCCGAAGTCTGCAGGGGAAACCGGCCGAGATGTCGGAACAACGCGGTTTGCCTCGCTCCCCCCGCCAGGAACCCATCGTCCAGCATCAAAAAGCTGATCAAGCTTGATGCCAGTCCCCCCACCACGACTCCTGCAATCAGCCGCTGCATTCCGGACGAACGATTCCTCAGGGAATTTCCGGAGCAGGCCAGAATTCCCCACGCCGCCAGAATGCTGACCGCCAGAAAATAGCCGACACCGACGACGTTCAGGGAGCCGTCAGCATTCACGTTGTGAAACGCGTTGGGCATCAGCATCCAGAACACTCCAGTCAGGAGGCCACAGAAGGGGACGGCTAAAAAAGCAGCCGTTGATTGCAAGCGCGGTTGCCTCGGCCGCGCGTCAACTTTTCTCTCCACGGGCAGGCCTTGGACGGCAAGTGGAAGCGCTGCTCGCTGGCCCCGAATTTTCACCCACAACCCCGCCGCGACAAACGCTGCAGCCATCAGTTGCAGGACGAGGGCACCTTCATTCCAGTCCGGGGGCCGATGAGGAAATCGTAAGCTGACCAGCCCGCTGATGGCCCCCAGTCCGAAACAACTCCACGCGAGCAGCGATGTGCCGGTTGTCTTTAACAGGTATCGGTTGGAAAGCGATCCCCCGCGATATCCTGCAAACGCCACGCCGGCGAGGATGGCGAGCGGAACCATCATCGGCACCGCATGTGTGAGCAGAAAGATCATCGCCACCCAGACTGCGACATGCGGCAGTGAAAACGGGCGGTCGAACGGGTGTTTTTTCGCAGGCCCACTCTCCTGCTTTCCGGCACCGAGAGAGTTGGTGATTGGCAACGACACGGCAGGTTCTTTCCCGGTGACGGCAGCGACGAACGCATTTTCCAACTCGATCAGCGATGCGTAACGCTGTGCGGCATCCTTGTGAAGTGCTTTTCCCACAACCTGCTGCAGGCGGGGAGGCAGCCGTGAGAGATCCGGAAGTTCCGTCAGGTGCTTCATCAGGATTTCGCCGGTCGACTCACCCTCGAACGGCACGTTGCCTGTCAACATCTCGTAAAGAATGATCCCCGCCGCATAAACGTCGACCCCTTTTCCGTACCGTCCTTTAGCCACTTCAGGGGCCATGTAGTAGACAGTCCCCACGCTCTGGGTGTGTGCGCTCTTGGCACTCGGCGCGAGAAACTTCGACAGACCGACATCACCAATCTTGACCGTGGTTCCATCCAGAAAAATGTTCGCCGGCTTCAGGTCACGATGGACCAGTCCGCGCTGATGGAGAAACTCAGTCCCCCCGGCGATGCCCTGCAGCCAGTGTCGGACCTGCTCGACAGGCATTCCCTGCGGATAGCGACGCAGCACCTGATCGAGCGTGTCGCCGGCGATGTACTCCATGATGATCCAGTGATCTCCCGACTCATCCTGCCGGACATCGAAGATCGTCACCAGATTGGGGTGTGAGAGATTCAGACATTGCTGCACACCCCGCAACTCGATGTCGCTGTTGTTCTGCAAAAGTTTGAGTGCGACTTCCCGTCCGGAGTCCGAGAGTCCGTAATAGACCTCGCCAAATCCGCCACGATAGATGGCACGTTTGATCGTGAAGCCATCCAGCGGCCGGGATTCAGGAGGAAAAGCGAACTTCATGGAAGTGATGTCCTGCGGACGGAAGCGAGATCTCACCCTGGATTCTCGCGGGCCTTCACGAAATACGTGGTTCGCATCCAGGAGGATGATTCATTTTCGGTGATTCGCACGAAAATCGCCAGATCTCCGTGCGAATCGACCCCGGTCATCATCTCTGCAGCCAACCGCCCCTCAGTGGGCGACCACCGCCGGGCTGAGCCGGTTTCCGAAATAGGCCTCCACCTGATGGGTCACGTCTTTCGTGTCCGTAGCCTCTTCGCGTTCGACAGGGATCAGACCACTCAGTTCCCCATCCGCCGCAAGGACTGCATCTTCCACATCGAGCCGGTTTTCGATCTTGGCGATCAGAGCCTTGACCCGGGACAGGTGCGAATCATCGATCTCCAATCCCTGAATCTGTTTCCGGGCGGCGATCGTCCGCAGCCGGGCTTCCAACCGTTCCAGTTGCACTTCGAGGTCCTTCTTCTGGGAGAGCATCCCTTCCAGGGTGTCGCGGTTCGCCTTCAGCGCTGCCTCCTTGGCGGAGAGCAACTGCTGTTCGCGCTTGACCGTATCCTCCGCAATCTTATACCGGTTGAAACGCTCGGCGAGGTCTTTTTCCACCTCGTGCGGCTGATACCGTCGGCCGGCATAAATCAACTTGGAGTCTTTCTGCTTGAGATCCGCGGTGAGTGAGAGGATCGCCTCTTCCTGTTTGGCGAGCGACTCTTCGCGACGATTGATCCCTTCCTTCAGTTGGGCAACCGCGACCTGCTCCTCTGCGATGACATGCATGGAGCGTCGGACTTCCGGCAACAGCCGCTCGACATCCCGTCGGGCCCGTTCGATTTCGAACTCGATCGGGACTTCCGCCCGAATCTTGTCGCGCGCGGACATCACCCCGGCGCGGGTGTAGCTGAAAAGATCTTTTCCGAAGATCAGGCCGCCGAGGACGGCCGTCGCAAAGGCCCCTTTGGCCACTTTTCCGATCATCATGGTAGAACTCCTGAAAAACATCCGACTTCGCTCCTGAGTTGTCGCCATCCTCCCCGTTGAGGGTGATTCGCTGTCGAGTGCGAAATCTTGGGCAAAAAGCGGGGAAATTTTCAGAAATGCCACGTCCGGGCATGTGTGGCTGGCCGTAAGCCCTTGCGAGAATGCCGGTTAAATGGGGCAGCCAACAGGCGTTGCGCGGCACTTGCTCCGGCTCGGCTTTCGTACTCTGACCGGAGAGTGCCGGTGGGCGTTCGGGGGGCGAGCTGATGCACTCCGTTGCAGAAAGAGGAATTGACGCGGGAGTCGCGAGATTGGATTGCGCGCGGCAACAAGCAGCGGAGTGGCCTGCTGCTACTCGTGGCGCATCGAGCAGGTGCCCCGCAGCTTCGAGTTTTTGAGATAGCGGCCGGTCATGTAGCCCACCCGAGAATAAGGAACCGTGCAGGTCACCTTGCAGACGTCACGCATTCCGGCTGCGGCGAGCTGATTTCCGGGGTCAGGATTCCCCGCAGCAGGAGTGACTTCAATCACCACCGTGATATCGCTTGCCTGCAGTCGCCCACCAATTGAGGCCACGAGGAACGACCGGACCTCCGTCGTCACCGCCCCGTTCGATGATCCTTCAAGGATCGCCGCGCGGGTCCCCTGCCGTGCCGCTGTCGTCATCAGCTGTCCGACCATCATGGCCCTGCCGAACTCGACGATGGCCCACAGGACCGTCAGAAAGAACGGGAGGATCAGCGCCATCTCCACGACGACTGCCCCGGAACGCCGCGAAGGCCTGTCGAGAATTCGGCCTTTCATGTCAGCAGTCCTCGATGAAAGGATTCTGAAATTTAGACTTCCCGCTCTCGCCCCGGAGAGTCGTCCTGCTGTCTCGCCCCAAAACTTGCGAGACGGCCATTGGCAAGGAAAACCTGCGCCGGTGGCGGCACGCTCAGCACAGCGCGGTCGCCGGGTCGTGAGAACGAAATTGAGGTGACTTGTATTCAGCTGTTTAAAGATAGAATGCACTCGCAGGCCGAGGGCGGGGAGAACGGGGCGATGGCCGGGATTCGCAATCTGATCTGCCTGCTTCACAGATCCTGCCGACGAGAACAGCGTAGAAACCCGCAGCGAGCAGCAAAATGGCCGAGAAAACAATCTTCAAGCGTATTATCGACGGTGAGATTCCGGCAGACATTCTGTATCAGGACGAGCAGTGCCTCGCCTTCCGGGATGTCAATCCGCAGGCTCCGGTGCACCTGCTGGTTATTCCGCGGGAAGAAATCCCCTCACTGGCCGAAGCGACCGAGGCCCAGGCTCCCTTACTGGGGCACCTCCTCCTCGTCGCCGCCAAGCTCGCTCAACAACTGGGATTGAAAAAGGGCTTCCGCACGGTCATCAACACCGGTGCGGATGCGGGCCAGACCGTGTTTCACCTGCATCTGCATGTGCTCGGTGAACGGGAACTCAGCTGGCCCCCCGGATAAGGAGCCATCTGACCGAGCATCGCCCGCCGGGAAAACCTGCAAAGCTGCAGACCTTCCCGGCGGACGTACGGAACAGATCAGCTCCCTTCCAGCGCGGCAGCAATGGAATTCGACAAACCGACCAGCGGAGATCCGTCGTCGGTGAGTGGAGTGGTCGAGAGCATGACCACGGCCAGTTCCCGAAGCGGGTCGATCCAAGCCAGCGTGCCCGTCGCGCCCCAGTGACCGTAGGCGTGAGCCGGAACAAGATCGCCAAAAGTCCCCCGGTGGTCGGACCAGTTCAGACGCCACCCCAGCCCCCAGCCCCGCGTACGGCGATCCGCTTCCGGCATGGAGGGAAAATCACCGAGTCGGTTTGTTGTGGCCAGTTGAATCGTGGCTGGCGAAAAGAGTCTCCCTCCATCAGCACTTGTCCCCCCCTGCAACATGGCGCGGCAGAAGCGGCTCATATCGCTCACCGTACTGATCAGCCCCCCCCAGGGAACCCCCAACTGCAGCCAATATCGGCTGTTCCAGTTCCAGTCCTCGCCCCCCCGCTGGGATTCCGGGACCTGGACCTCAGCGATCCGGGCAGACTCCAGCAGATCGTCCGGCAGGCCCATCCAGGTCTGCTGCATGCCGAGAGGTTCGAACAGTTCCCGACGCATGAATCGACGATAGCTCTCGCCAGTCACCTGCTCGATGATCGGCCCCAGCACGGCGTAACCCATGCTCTGATACTGAGCTCCCCGACCGGGTGGGAAATTCAGCTCCGCCTCACAACTTTCACTGACAAACCGCGCCAGCGACGCATGGTTCTTTCGTAATTCCTGATTGTTCGGCAACATGTCCGGCAGACCGGACGTGTGAGTCAGCAGATGACGGACTGTCATGGGACGTTTCGCGGCATCCCGAAATTCCGGAATCAGCTCACAGACCCGCTGGTTCAGCGTCAGCAATCCGCGCTCCACCAGCAACATCACCGCCATGGCTGTGACGGGCTTCGTCAGGGACGCGACGAGGAAATAAGTTTCCGGTGAAGGGGAGCCTCCCCCATTCAGTTTCTCATGTCCAAAAAAATGGGGGCCGGTTGTCAGCCCGTGTCTTTGAACCTCCAGTCCTAATGCCACGAGCTTCTTGTCGTGGCAGAGTTTTTCGGCCGTTTCAAGAACTCTCTTCCACCGCCGGGGACAGAACCCCAGTGACTGTGGCTGTGCAACCTCGAGCGCAAAGTCGGGCATAACGGTCTCCTGAAAAAAGTCGTGTGGAGGACTTGAGAAAACCAGACTGGAGACGATGATGTCGCTGGCGTTCAGCGGCGCGACATGGCCGGATCAGGTGTTTCGATTCAGGATGAAAAAGGGATTCGATGTTTCAGACGGCGCTTCATGACTGGCACACGCGCAACGGCGCCCGAATGGTGGAATTTGCCGGCTGGCACATGCCCATTCAGTTTACAACGATTGTCGATGAACATCACGCCATCCGTCGACGTGTCGGTCTCTTTGATATCTCCCATATGGGACGATTGTGGTTTTCCGGGCAGGATCACATCCGGTTTCTGGACCGGATTCTGACAAATCATGTGGCGAAAATGTCCCCCGGCATGGTGCGCTACTCGCTCGTCTGCAAGTGTGACGGTGGCATTCTCGACGACGTTTTGATCTATCGCTTCGAGAATGAATGTCTGCTCGTGGTCAACGGTGCCAACCGTGAGAAGATCGTGCACTGGATCGAGCAGAATCGCAACGGCGACTCGCTGAACTTCGAAGACCGCACGCTCGACACCTGCATGATCGCCATTCAGGGGCCGAAATCGCAGGAACTCCTGCAGCCCTTGACGGACTGTGATCTTGCGAGCATCAAGTATTACCGTGCCGCTCAGGGAACCGTCATGGGTTTCCCGGCAGTGATCAGCCGCACCGGCTATACGGGTGAAGATGGCTTCGAAATCACGGTCGACAACGCCCAGGGTGAGCAGGTCTGGGCAAAGTTGATGGAGGCCGGTGAACCTGATGGCATCGCGGCCTGCGGTCTCGGCTGCCGGGATACCCTGCGTCTGGAAGCGGCCATGCCCCTGTACGGGCACGAGATGGACGAGTCGGTCGATCCGTTCACCGCTGCCCTCGGGTTTGGAGTCAAACTGAATAAAGGGGATTTCATTGGACGGGAGGCACTCGACAAGATTTCCCAGCAGGAAGATCTGCCGCAGCGGGTCGGCCTGAAGCTCGATGGCAAACGCATTGCCCGTCAGGGTGCTGAATTGATCGTCAACGATCGCTCCGTGGGATACGTCACTTCGGGAACGTTTTCGCCGACGCTCGAAGTTTCGCTGGCGATGGGTTTTCTCCCGGCGGAATATGCTGCTCCGGGGACGCGGGTGGAGGTCGATATTCGTGGCAAGCGTGAACCTGCCACCGTCGTCGCGCTTCCATTTTATCGTCGGTAGAACTGATTGATCTCGCCGATCAACCGGAAGTGTCGTGTGTCGCCAGAAGCATCCTGGGGTGTGCAGCGGCGCACCACAGCGAACGCGTTGAGTTTTCAGTCCTCCCGCAGCAGGTGTTGTGTGTGAGAGAACTCCTGCTCTTGCGTGGCGAAAACGCGTCGATCAACAAGCAAAATGATCTGAATCCCTTCGTGCGGGTTCAACCCGCTGGCGGCACATCACAGCCGTGCTCGCGGCGGCAGTGACAGCGCGATTCCCGACAGATTGCACAGACATCAGGAACAGGCATCAGGAACAGACATGGCCAGACTCGGCGTGAATATTGATCATGTCGCCACCATCCGTCAGGCGAGAAAGACCATTGAGCCTGATCCAGTCTGGGCGGCGGCGTTGGCGGAACTTGGAGGCGCCGACGTCATTACCGTGCATCTGCGCGAAGACCGTCGGCATATCCAGGACCGCGATCTGCGAGTGCTCAAAGAGACAGTGCAGGTCAAACTGAATCTGGAGATGGCCGCTGAGGACGAGATCACTCAGATCGCCCTGCAGATTCGTCCGCAGCAATGCACACTGGTCCCTGAGAAACGTCAGGAAGTGACCACGGAGGGAGGGCTGGATGTCATCGGGAACCGTGAACGTGTCAAACGCTGTATTGACCAACTGACGGCAGCGGGGCTGGAAGTCAGCCTGTTTATTGACCCGGATCCCGAGCAGATCAAGGCGTCGCGCGATCTGGGCGTGCATGCTGTGGAGCTCCACACAGGGCGCTACGCCGATGCACCCACCGAACTGGATCAACAGACAGAACTCCGCCAGCTGATTCAGGCGAGTGATGCAGCGCTGCAGCAGGGGCTGGTGCTCCACATGGGGCACGGATTGACCTATCGGAATGTCGTCCCGGTGGCCAGAATCCAGGGAGTGGATGAACTGAACATCGGCCACAGCATTGTGGCCCGGGCTGTGATGGTCGGATTCGAACGGGCGGTGCGCGAGATGAAGGCCCTGATCAATTCAGGCCCTTGATCAATGGTCGACGGACAGTTCGGCTCGGCCGGCGAACGGCGTCCTCTGATGTGCCTGCGGACTTATACAAGTTGTCCAAGGCACTTGACTGATCGGCAGGTCAGACATGACGGACAACGCGGCAACTCACCGTTCGATTCCCCAAGGCTGGCTGAGGCTGTCCCTCTCCATTTTGGCGTTGCTCAATGGTCTGCTCAATGTGGGAATGCTATTGAGCATTCCTTCTGCAATTCAGGGAGTCCACGACGCGGGGGCCCGGTTGAAATCGGATCCAAAACCATTTGGGCGTGTTGTCCCGCCGGAAGCCAGGGAGCGCCTGCAACGTCCGTGGCCTGTCTGGCTCGGATTGGAACTGCTGGGTTTGGCGAACACATTGGAATTGCTCCTGACAGTCAGCCTGTTGCGTTCACTCTGGTCTTCCGTGAACGAAGAACGGCAGAATCATCCCGAGTTGGACCGATATCAACGGCTGAAGCCGTACAACGTCGCGGCGCTTGTCTTCGCCTTTTTGATCGCTTGGTTCACGCTCGACAATTTCTGGGGGAGCGCCACTCAGCATCGATCGCCCGGCAGTGGTGTCCCGCTCATCGAGCTCAGCCTGCTCGCTCTCTTTTCCTGGCTTCCCTGCTGGATTCTGAACGCTCGCCGACCGTTGAACTCGCCGTCGTCACTGATCGGCTAGAGCAGGTGGCTTTTTCCTCTGACCGCATAGCAGTCGATTCGTGTGATTAAGTCCTTATTTCTGCGTGACGAGAACGGGGACATCAAAAGCGAATCGGCTTTTTGTCGGCACTTCTTTTCTTCCCCGGATCCCCTCGGGCGACTTGAAACGCCACCGCTATCGTTCATTCAGGGTGCCGGTTTTGCTTCGAATCGTTAAGCCCAATTGAATATCGGTAAGATGGAAGCAAATCAGATTGGGTGTCCGTCGATATTCATCTGATATTACAATGATCGGCTCATGCACTGATCAGTTGAGTCTCATCTCTATCAATATCTATTGGAGAAGCTGATGAAGCGAAACCTCAGACTGGGCTTTACGCTCATTGAACTGCTGGTGGTGATTGCCATTATCGCCGTACTGATCTCGTTGCTGCTCCCCGCGGTGCAGCAGGCCCGCGAAGCGGCCCGTCGGTCGCAGTGTAAGAACAACCTCAAGCAACTGGGGTTGGCGATGCACAACTACCATGATGTGACCGGACGATTTCCGATCGGTTGCGTGTCGCTGAATCCTTCGATCACGACCGTTCCTAACAATATGTGGGGCCCCGGGGGGATGCTGCTCCCCTACCTCGATCAGACAGCAGTTTACAACCTGGTGCAGCCCGGACTGCGGATTGATGCGACTCACCTGGTCGATGGTTCGGCGAATGGGGGAGGCGTCGCAGCGACGGACATGGTTAATGGTTCTGCCACCGCAAACGGGCTTAAGAGCAAGTACATCCAGACGATCGTCCCCGTCTTTAACTGCCCATCGGATAACGGGCCCGCTCTCAACCCCTCATTCGGCAACTTTCCGAAATCGAACTACCCCTTCAACGGCTCCATTGTCCACGACCGGGGTGCCAGCGACGACAAGACCAAATCCAATACCTGCGTCGCCATGCGGGATGTCACCGACGGAACATCGAATACGTTCATGTTTGGTGAGCGTTCCTGGAGAATTGGTCCGGACTTCAACAGCATCGCGGCGCAGTGGTGGGCACAGACGGGGGGAGCACACTCCGTCCGGTTTGACCCGTTTCCCGGCATGAACCTGTCGATTCTCACTGAGTTCATGACCAGTTCCGGAGGAGTGAACACCGGGAACAACCCCGGCGACGGCCAGGCGGATATGAATCGCCGAGCTTCCACGAACAGCATGCACGCCGGCGGAGTCCAGTTCTGCATGGCCGACGGCTCAGTCCGGTTCGTGAGTGAGAACCTGCAGCAGCACGATTGCACCGCCGCCACTCCCCGGGTGACCTGCCTACGGACGCGCCCCGAAACGATCTCGATCTACCAGCGATTGTACTATCGGGATGACGGACAGCCGATCGGCGAGTTCTGATCGCACGATCCGACACAACCCGTCAGAAGGGGTTTGCATTGGACAGATTGCCCGTGCAAACCCTTCTTTCGCTCCGCGACGCGCGGCCTCCCGCCCAAGCCGTTTGCTCTTCTCTCGTGACGGGGGCGGGTCAATCAAGGGCCGCGACGCGTCAGGATGTCTGCGGAGATTCTCCTTGTTCCAAGTGAGTTCTATATCAATCGGAAGTTTGATCAGGATCGACGAGACATGACGGCCATTAAGAAGCTTTGGAACTGGAATCGTCCTTTTCAACTGGCTGCCCTCGCGACGCTGCTGAGTGGCTGCGGAACAGATCCTTACGCGCTGGTTCCAGTCACCGGGAAGGTGCTGACCTGCGAAGGGAAGCCGGCGGTTGGGGGAACCATCAAGTTCTTGCCGGTTGATGATCCAACTGCGTCGGGTCGACCGGCCGGACAGCCGGGACGGGAAGCCTATGGAAAAGTCGGCGAAGATGGTTCGTTTTCCCTGACCAGCACCGGTGGGACGGAAGCCAAAGGCGTCGTTACCGGTCGACATCAGGTGCTGTTTGTGATGCCCCCGACCGGCAAGCGAAAAGTGATGCCCGACATGCGGAGCTCACTGTCCGAGGCAGAGATTGCTGCACTGGAAAAAGAATACGAAAAGGATGTCGTCCCCCCGGCGATCCCCTGCTCGAGCAAGGTGGAACCGGTGGAAGTGACTGTTGAAGCCAAAGGGGCCCAGTTTGAGTTTCGACTCTCGCCTCCCTGAGAGGCTGTCCTGAGAGCAGACGGCTTCACCTGGTATCGCGTCAACGCTGACCGGCACCTCTGGGCCTCGGTGGTGAAACCTCTGCTTCAGCTTCCTTCGCTCCGGGAAAGTATCCCAGCCTGCACTCCAGGATGAATGTCCTGAAAGCCAGGACCGCACTCGAAAGAGAGTGCAAACGGTCCACCGCAGGCGTTGTCAGAAACGTCGTTGTTCCGATTCAACTTCGAGACAGCGAATCAGCAGGCACATGGGAGCGAGCACCAACGACTCGCTCCCATGACCAGACCGGCCGTGCAAGTGCGGCCACGCAGAGCGAATCAGAGTTGCTCGGGGTGCACATCAGACCACGAGAGTTCGTGAGGCATCACGCCTCGCTTCAACGAAACAACCGAGGTCAGGCCGGCAGCTTCTCCCATCGGGACAGCATTCCCCGTCACGCGGTAGCTGGAATGGGCAATGAAGTCGCCGCTAATGCAGCGACCCGCCATCATCAGGCCATCCACGTCGGCGGCAATCAATGCGGGTAACGGAATGACATAAGGCTGGGGTCTGCCTGTGATCTCGTTCAAGACGGCCTGTGGGTTCCCTTCCGGGTGCACGTTATGCACATCGAAGCCGAAGCGTGCGGTGCACACTCCGTCCGGATGGGTGAGCCCGTTGACAATGTCCTTTCCGGTGATCAGATAACGCCCACGAATTCGTCGACCTTCGCGGACGCCAATCTGCTCTGCAGTGGCGACAACAGCGAGGTTCTTCCAGGGCCCGCCCAGTTTCCGCAATCCATCGACAATCTGATGGATCTCCGCCCGGGAGCGAATGGTCGCTTCCGTAATCTGGGCAGCATCTGTTGCCGACACCCCATATTCCTGATTCGTCATGATCGAGTAAATTCCGCTGTGGAGATGTCGCAGCGTCGGGTTGCGGAAGGAGTGAGGAATGTTGGCTTCCCGCATCAGACGGTGCATCCGCGCTTTGGCTTGGGCGCCGTTCTCGCGAATGAACTCGGAAACGTCCTGTTCGTTCAGGCCGGTCAGCAGAGCCATCATTGACATGGGCTGGCATTCGCAGTTCGCGCCCAGGCCGACGTCGAACTGACAGCCGGCCTGGGCCGCCAGGTCACCATCTCCGGTACAGTCGATGAACCGGTCAGCTGTCCATGCCTGCCGTCCCGACTTGGATTCGGTGACAACCGCAATCAGGCGATTGCGGTCATCGGTGACCGCTCCCACGAGTTGGGTGTGCAAGTGAATTTTGACACCCGCTTCGCCGCACTTTTCCTCAAGGATCACCTTGAGCAGCTCCGGATCATACACTTCACCAGCGGTGTTCTTTGCAACCGGGCCTCCTCGGGCTGCCAGATCAGCAAGGATCTCTTTCATAATTCCCGACTTGTTGCGGGCATCGATGATTTTGGTCAGCAAGCCAGCGGTCCAGACTCCTCCCAGACAGCCCGCGAACTCAATCAGCCGCGTCGTCGCTCCCGCGCGAGCGGCAGCGAGGGCAGCACCAATTCCCGCCGGTCCCGCACCACAGACAATCACGTCGGCGTCGCCGCCCACGGGCACCTGGCGGGCCGCTTCGACGAAGACTTCGCCAGGGCGGACTTCGCCAAAGGTCCTCAGCACGCTGCCGCTCTGGGGGCTGTTTGCCTGAGTGGCGATGGAGGTCGACTCCGATCCAGCCCCCTGCGTCGAGCGCAGTGCGGCCGTACTGACAATGGCACCGGTCGCCAGATGTTTCAGAAATCGACGGCGGTCATTACTGGCGGGAAAAGATGGCATGTTGAATCCTGGGGAAGGTAGGGATCAGAGGCAGTCAGGTGAGACGGTGGTTGCATTCACGGGCTGGTCGAACAGCAGAACTCCGAATTCGACATTCAGCCGGGAGTTGGAGATCTCCATTCCGGCCCGTCGAGTGAGCCCCGAAAGGTCCGGGCTCATTCAGCAGACGAATCATCGTCCGCCGCGTCTTGCCGAGGCAGGAACGTCAAAGTCAAAGGTCTCTGCATCCAGGACAGCCTCGACGGAATACTCGTCGAATACCGTCGGAATGATGGGGCCCGGATTCTTGTCGTCGACGATTGGCGGCGGCCGCTTGGTGAAGGCCGTCACCCGCAGCAGATAGGGGCCGCGCACAATTCCTTTGCCGGAGAGCCGCGTATCGTAAACCCCGTCGATAATCTCCGCAGACCCCAGCGGGCCCGAGTGATTTTTCTCCGCGTTCGGAACGAATTGAATCGTGCCGTACACGATGGGGGCTCCGTCGAATGTGGCTCGACCGGAAAGATCCCGCAGGTCGATACCGTCCGAACCGGCACATCCTCCGAGTGCGAGCAGGCAGACGGCCACGAAGCCGGTCTGAAAAGTTGTCATCAACTGTTGTGGAAAACGAATCATTTTGGCTGAAAATTCATGTCACGTTCGAGGGCGATGAACAGAATGGCGGAAGAGCTCTGCGATAAAACGTCGTGGCTCTTCCGCCACACCCGAAACTATTGAGCCAGCTGATATTGCTCGCCGTCGGACCGGCTTGCGGCTGACTGGTAGGTGGTGAAGTCCACATTTTCTGAGACAAAGCGGACACTGCCATCACCCATCAGGAAGTGCGTTCCACCGGTGTGTTGGCTGCCGAAGGGCGTGTCGTTAAATCGCGGACCGGATGTCGCCTGTCCCGAAAAACGCTCGATTCCCACCGTCACGTTCTTGTGCGAACACGAGCTGTGATTGGAGGAAGCCTTATTGGATCCACGGGTCCAGGCACGCCAATGGCCACTCCGGTTGGTAGCGACCGGCGAGGAGATTTCACCCATCAGAAATGTGTTTGTCAGGCCATCGGTGCAATCGCGAAATCCGATCGACTGGTTTACGGTCAGCATGCCATTGGTTGCAACGCCCCCGAGACTGGGAGTGCTGCCAATGCACACTGCTGAACTGTCGGTGTTGTTGCCATGCCGACAATCGTACCTGCCTGTCAGGGGAGCGGGACGGGGCCCCTTCGCTCCGGACACGCCGTAGTAGTGGATTGTCGCGGAAGCCTCATCATCGGTGGCACGCTGCTGCAACTCGCTTGCACTCGGGCAGAAGTTCAGCGGCGTCACCTTCTGGGCCAGATCGAGATTGGGGGATTCCAGGACAGATCGACTCAGGTCGAACTGATTGTAGAGCGCTCCCTGGTCGATGTAGGGGAGCAGCAGGACATGGAAGCCGACCTGGCTGGCGGTCGCGGTGTTGATCCCAATCGACCCCATCGGGAGGGTCGACATGACATCGTGATAATTATGCAGCGCCAGTCCCCACTGCTTCATGATGTTCTTGCACTGGGTGCGTCGTGCCGCTTCGCGAGCCTGCTGCACGGCAGGCAGCAGCAGTGCGATCAGCACAGCGATAATGGCGATCACCACCAGCAGTTCAATCAGTGTGAACCCCCGACGCCGTACGGGAATTCCAGGACTCTCCAAAACTCTTCTGCACCCAGCCATGTCACATCCTGTCAAACAAGAACAAAGTTTTTAATGCCAGAGCAAAACAATTCAATTTCAATAATCGATCGGGCGAACAACGATTCCATACATGGAGCCGGCATCAACTTCCGCCTGCAATAATTCTTCGGACCGGGCACCGTTGGCCCCCAGCAGAACACGCCCCGCACCCGTGGTCTTCCGCTTCCAGACTGCCATCGGAATGTCGACCGATTCCCCCGCCCCCTTGCCGAGCATGCGATCCGCAGAGATTCCGGGTGGAGGAGCGGGAAGGCCCGGCTGTCCCAGCTTGCGGCCGAGATCGAGACCAACCTTCCAGTCTTTCAATTCGAAGTCCCGCAGAAGCCATTCCGGCGTGAGATGTCGGGGGTCGACCAGCAGATAAACCTCTGCCGGTGAGGACAGGGTCAGTGTGAGTTGGAAGTCTGGCAGGAACTTGTCTTCGTTGAAGGTGCGAATGTAGTCCGCCCCCTGCAATTCGGGAGGCAGACCCTCCTTCGTGAGGCTGTTCCATTCATAGGGGCGATCCACATAGACTTTTGCGTCTTCCCGGAAGCCGCCTGGCACAATCGCGTAGTATTTTGTCGACGTGCGCGGTGGCCGGTTGTCTTCAACGGAAACAATAGGAGAACGGACAAGAGCCATCTTACGAGTGGACCATTTCTCCGGCGAAGTTCCCTCCCAGATCTCGGAGATGCGTGAATTGCCCCCCTTCGCATCAACCCGAATGGCCTCTCCCTGCAACAGACGGGGGAGACTCGATTTCCGGGTTCGCCCTGTTTCGACAGCGACTTCGCCGCTGAAAACAACCACATCGGTATCCAAGGTCCGGGAAACTGCGACTCCAAACGTTGTTCCCAGATCGACCACCTCGGCGGTGGCAGTCAGAACAGTGAATCCCCGTCCCCTGTCTCCGACATCTGCATGGATCTGACCGGCGTTCAGTCGGACTCGATCTTCCGAGAGAATCTGGAGACTGGAATCCGCCAGCAGTCCCACCTGGACTCCGCTGGGGAACTCAATCGTCGTCGACTGACTGACCGGTTGAACAAGTGCCCCGGCTCGCAGCGGCATCCTCGGGCCACCTGGTTCAGGCGACAACTGCCAGGCGACCACCTTACCGGGCTGCAGCAGACAGGCGATCAATGGCAGAATCGCCAGCGCGCCCACCACCAGCAGAGAACGGGCAAGTCGCCGGGACCGGGACCGCCGAGGGTTGGCCGCAACCGGACTCGTATCAGAGGGAAGCGTTCGCGACAATGACTCCGGAAACGTAGCAGCCCGCAGGAACAACTCGGCATGCAGAGAGACGTGTGCGAGATAAAATTCACGGGCGAATTCATCGACTGCGAGACGTGCGTGCAATGCCTGCCGCTGCTCAGAAGTCGCCACTCCATGACAATGGGCAGCGACCAGTTCGCGGAGTTCCTGATCTTCCGGCAGCTGGCCGAAAAAATCTTCACGTGGTGTCGCTGTCATGCCCCACGCTCCGCCACCAGGCCCCGGTCGATACACTCGTGCAACATTTCCCGCAGCCGCTTCAGACGCTGATAGAGCGAGTTGGCGGTGATCTGCATTTCCTCAGCGATCGAACGTAATTCAAAGCCGGCATTCTCAGCGTAGCAGCGTTTCAGCAGTGCTCGTTGAGGCTCAGTCAGCCGCTGCAGGCAACCGTGCAGCAAATCGAGTCGTCGATCGATCACCGCTCCCGATTTCTGCAGCACATCGGCGATCTGACAAGCGGTCGACTCATCGAGCGCCTCGCCCAGTCGACCGCCACGGGTCAGGTAGTTCTTGGCCTGAATGCGTGCCACGCCCGCTGCCCACGCCAGGAAGTCCCGCTGCGGGTCGAATTCGGTCCAGCGTTCCCACAAGGCGAGAGATGTGCGCTGAAACACGTCATCGGCATCATGCAATTGCGGCGTCAGCGCGACGACATAGGCGTACAACTGGCGGTGAATCGCCGTAAACGCTTTCACAAATTCTTCGTGCTGATGCCGCACCGTCTTGTCCCTGAATGAAAGGAAGCTCGACGCCTTGTTGGTAAGATTGGCAGCAGCCCCCGTTGATCTGTCGATCTTTTTTCGTTTTTTTCGATTCCCCATGGGGAACTCCCGATGCTATAGATCGTTTCGAAGGGGGGCACCGTTTGAAGCCAGAACCGTAACTGACTCTGACCTCATGGCTTACGTAAGTCGGCGTCCGTCAGGTCGCGACAGAAAATTCTCGCCGCTCAGGTTGCGACAAGACAACGCCACGAACAGCTGCAGCCAAGCGACCACAGAGACATTTCAGATCGCGAATCGACCGCCGTGCACGCCACACTGCGAGACCACAGAGACTTCAGTCAACGTGCACTGCCGGAACTGACTCAGGTCCCAGCAGCACTTCTCAACAGGCGTGTGACTGGCGAGCTCCCGTTCCTCACGGAGCCCAGTGCGGCGAATACTGTGTGCTTAGTACCCGTCACTGGCTGGAGCGGACAGGTACTAAGCAGACTCATCCTGAAAGCTGTGGGGCTCCGCTTCCGGAGTCAACGCCCCGCTCAGGGTTGGCCCCTAACACAGCGGCCTCGAAAACCCTGAGAGGAAGCAGTTCGCGACCTTCCAGCCCCGAGGCTTCCCGGAGTTTCCGGAAGACTTCGCTGTTCAGGCTCCGTTCGACCACATTGACTTCGCGCCCCGGTGAGACCAAGGTATGGGAAAACGGAGGGGGCATGACCAATCAGGAACTTCACGATTACTTATGGGAAAGGAACGTCGGCACGGACCGCAACGAGGAGGATCAGTTTACACGGGCCTGGTTCACGGGCACCGAGAATGCATCGGAGTATATCTCACATGTCGCAAACATGCCGCACCTGGTGCATTTCAGTGCCAGCCGCTGCAACATCTCGAATGCAGACTTGCAGTACCTCAGGGGATGTTCCCGGTTGAAGAGCCTGGTGATCCAGGAGACTCGAGTCACCGGCGAGGGGCTGTTGTACTTGCCGGCCTTCCCGGAGCTTCACACGCTCACCCTGACCCTGAAAAACGCCGATGCGGCGTTCGCATGGGTCCGGCAATGTCCGAATCTCAAAAGTCTTTACGTCCATGAATCCGGCCTGACGGACGACGGCCTGAGAAAGCTGGCCGGTCATCCCCTGCTGACGGAGATTGATCTACGGGGGAATCCGGTGAATCTCGGCACGGACGTTACCGCCTCCCTGCCAGCGCTAGAAGTCCTCTGCCTGGCAGGCACCAAAATGACGGATGCAGGAGTACTCCGAATCGCGGCCCCCAAGCTCCATACACTCTGGTCGGAAGGCTGCAGATTAACCGACAAGGGACTGGAGCACTTCGGTTCTCTCACAAAGCTCCACACCCTCTCCCTTGAGGGTGAATTTACCGAGCGAGGCTTCCAGGCGTTGGCCACCTTGCCGCACCTGGAAACATTATATATCACCGATGTGGAGATTACCGATGGCATCACCTCCGTGCTGTGCCGAATGAGCGGCCTGAAATTCCTGCAGCTGGCCAAAAAACATATCTCCCGCAACAACATGCTGCGACTGCGATTCGCGCTCAAGGAATGTGAGTTTAACATTAAACAGTAATCACGCAGACCGGACGAGTGAAGCGTAAACCAGCAAGCGATCAACAGATTGACTGAACAGCGAGCGAGTTGATCCGCTGGCATCGCGTTCACACGCTTCCAGCAGTCCCGTGGTTCGAGGCACTGGCAATCCCTGTTCGGACGCTCGCTGTACGGTCGGTCCTCCAGCCTGCCGTGAGACCCCGGTCAGCACCGTGCGATGATCAGCAGGGGCAACGCCATTTGCGGCAAGCGATCCTTACCTGCCATGCAGGATTGGATAGACCTCGCGTTGAATTTCACCCCCCGTCACGTGGACCGCACCCTGCTTGTCGATGAAGACATTGACTTCGCTCCGGATTCCAAAGTCCGGCAGATAAATTCCCGGCTCGATCGAGAAACAGGTACCGGGCAGCAGCAAGCGGTCTTCGCGGGTCTCCAGATTGTCGATGTGGGCTCCGTTGCCGTGGAGATCTTCGCCAATACTGTGACCGGTTCGATGCGTGAAGTACTTACCGAAACCGGCCTGTTCGATGACTGCCCGCACGACGTCATCGACCTCCGCTCCGGGGAGGGGCGTTCCCGTCGCGAAAGCCTGTCGGATCTTCTCGATTCCGGCATCCCGCGCAGCAGCCACAATCTGGAAAATCTTCTCAAAGCGCTCGGGGACTGTCTCCCCGACATAGCCCGTCCGTGTGAGGTCGCTGTAAACACTGCGTGGACGATCGAGCTTGCCCCACAGGTCGATCAGGACAAAATCCCCCTGTCGAATGTTGCAGTCGGTCCCAGTGCCGGTCTCGTAGTGGGGAAGGCCGCTGTGCTCATTTCGGGCGACGATCGGGGCATGATATGTGGTCACCTGATGGGCTTCGAAGTAGCGCATGATCGCCGCCCGGACTTCGGATTCAGTGACCATCCCTCCCTCACGAGTCCGCTCAGCAATCAGGTGCCACGCCACCCCGAAGGCCTGATGGGTCACCACCGCAGCCTGCTGGTGCATGACCCATTGCGAATCATCCCAGACTGCTTCGAAGAGCTGAATCAGGTTCCCGGAAGAGACAATCTCGGTTCCGAAGCTTTGTGCGAGTTCGATGGTCCCGGCATCCACTCGCGAGATATACGGATTCCCGGCCTGCGGGGAGTACTCCATCGCGACTGTCCGCTTTCCGCGAACGAAATTCTCGATCCCCGCCGCGAACTCCTGCCAGCGCAGATAGACATGATCCTCGCCCGGCAGGTGGTCCAGCGTCTCCTGTTCAATCGCGTGGACGAGCTTGTACGGCGTTCCGGTGGCGGGAATCCCGTACACAACCCGCCGCGAGCCGATGCTGTTCGGCGAGAGCTGCAGAATGCGTCGAGCGAGGGGGTTGATCCCGCGAAAATCGTACAGCAGCCAGCCGTCGATCTGAAACGCAGTCAGGGCCTGCTGAATGGCGGGAAGATCGAATTGCATGGGGGTCCAGTCCGGTTCGTCAAGTCTCGAAAGAGATCAAAATTGCCATTTCAGCCTCTTCATGGCGTATGGCTCAGGATATGGAATCGGCCGGAGCGTGGGAACTCGTCGAAATCTGTTCCAGACAACTTGACGTAAACCCCGTCGCTGATGATCCTGCGGGATTGCAATCACAAGGAGCAGTTGATGTCGCAGGCTGACCAGACCGGATCGGTTGCCGTGGTGCGGTTTCAGAATGAGCCGCTGACCGATTTCAGTCGGAAGAACAATCAGGAAGAGATGCTGCAGGCGCTGTCGGACGTCGGCGACCGGTTTGGCGGAGACTATCCGCTCGTGATTAACGGGAAGGCGATCGACAGTCGCACCCACATCATCTCCCGCAATCCGTCACACATGTCGCAGACGGTCGGGAGCGTCGCGGCGGCGACAGCAGATCATGCGGCTCAGGCTGTGGAGTCCGCGCGCAGGGCCTGGCAGCAGTGGCGGAAAGTTCCCGCCGGCCATCGGGCGGAATACCTGGAATTGATGGCGAACGAAATGCGCCGTCGCCGGTTCGAGCTGGCGGCGTGGATGGTCCATGAGTGCGGCAAGCCCTGGAAAGAGGCGGATGGCGATGTCGCGGAAGCGATCGACTTCTGCAATTACTACGCCCTCACGATGCGGCAGCTCGACAACATCCTGACCTGTGATTACCCCGGCGAAGAGAACCGCTACTTCTACCGGTCCCGGGGAGTCTGTGTCGTCATCGCGCCGTGGAATTTTCCGCTCGCAATTCTGACCGGGATGGCCGCCGCAGCTCTGGTCACGGGGAACACCGTGGTCCTGAAGCCTTCGGAGCAATCGTCCATCGTCGCCGCCAAGCTGATGGAAATCGGCCGCGACGCCGGGCTGCCGACGGGCGTGTTGAACTACTTGCCCGGATACGGCCCGGAAGTGGGGCCGGTGCTGGCAGGACACCCGGACGTTGAAATCATCGCCTTCACCGGCTCGCGCGAAGTGGGATTGGAAATCAATCGCCTGGCGGCGGAAGTTCACCCCCAGCAGCTGAGCGTGAAGAAGGTGATCGCCGAGATGGGAGGCAAGAACAGCATCATCATCGATGAAGATGCGGATCTGGATGATGCCGTGCAGAATGTTGTCAGCAGTGCCTTCGGCTATTCGGGACAGAAATGTTCCGCCTGTTCACGGGTGATTGTGCTCGGCGGGGTGTACGACGTTTTTCTGGAGCGGTTGAAGGCCGCCTGCGAAAGTCTGATTGTCGGTCCGGCGGAAGCCCCGGGAAGCGACCTCGGCCCGGTGATCGATCAGGACGCGTTTCAGCGGATTCAGGACTACATCGCGATCGGCAAAGACGAGTCCCTCGCGGTCGTCGAAACCGATCTCGGCAAGTTGACGAAAGAAGGGTATTTCATCGGTCCGCACGTCTTTGCGAACGTCGAACCTGACTCCCGTTTAGCACAGAGCGAGATCTTTGGCCCCGTGCTGTCGGTGCTGCGGGCCAAGAATTTCGATCAGGCACTGACGCTGGCGAACTCCACCGCGTATGCCCTGACCGGTGGTGTCTTCAGCCGCAGCCCCAAGAACCTGCAGCGTGCCCGCGAGGAATTTGCCGTCGGCAATCTGTACTTGAACCGAGGAATTACCGGCGCGATCGTGCAACGACAGCCCTTTGGCGGGTTTCGCATGTCGGGAATCGGAACCAAGGCTGGCGGGCCGGACTACCTGCTGCAGTTCCTGCTGCCGATGAACGTCAGCGAGAACACGATGCGTCGGGGATTTGCACCTCCCGCAAAGGGATAGAGTGGTTGCTCCTGCGGGTGCGCTCGCAGCGTGTTACCGGGTGTCGGGCAAAACAGTGCTCGTTCTGTCGGAAAGGACAGAGCGAGCACGCAGCGGCTCGTAATCAGCCCTCTGCCCCTGCAGGGGACCGACCGATCCAGACCGAACAGGGCGCATGTTGCAGCACGCGCAGGGAGACACTGCCCAGCAGCAGTCGTTCCCAACCGGAAAGCCCTGTATTCCCCATCACAATCAGTTCCGACTTGTGATCTTTCGCGACCTCCAGAATCTCCTGCGCGGGGTTGATCGATTCGCGAACGACAACCTTGGTGGAGGCCCCCGTCGGTTGCAACTCGGTCGCCAGCTCCTGCAGTGATTGCTCAAATTGCTGGCGACGAACTTCGAATGTGGAATCGGAGATTGCTGAGCGGGTCAGGCTGTAGTAAGAGCTGACGTCGGGCATCACGGTCATGACCGTGATTTCGCAGTCTTTTCCGAGTGGAAACCGGCCAAATCGCCGGGCGGCTGCCTGTGCGGGGCCTGATTCATCGGTGGCAATCAACACCCTGCGCAAAGGACAGCCGGCTGACGATTCGCAGGGGCGGACAATCAGCACGGAGCAGGGGGCCAGCTTGGCAACTTTTTCCGAAGTGCTGCCGAGCAGAAATCGACCGACGCCCCCGAGTCCACGGGCCCCCAGAACCAGCAGATCGGCTCCCTGTACTTCTGCCGTCGTCACCAGATGCTGGGCGGCATTTCCGGACAACATGCGGCGTTCGACCCGCCGGGCCCAGTTGGCACACCGCAGCGCCGCCTCCTGCAGCAGCTTCTCTCCCTCCTTGCAGTACTCCTCGTAGACATGACTGACATCGGCCATCGGAATCGGAGCGACGTGAATCAGTATCACGTCGGGCTGCTGTCCCCAGGGGAACTTCTCTAGAAACTTTTCTGCAGTAAGCGAGTGCTCGGAACCGTCTGTTGCCAGCAAAATTTTCATCCCGCCACCTCTTCAAAGTCAGTCAGACCAATCGTGAATGTCGCGATCATCGAGAGGCAACTGGAGGGGCCGCGGGAAAATCCCCGGCCGTCCCGGCGAGGATGCCTTGGAGCATCCTCTCTCCCCTCAGCCTGCAATCCATCGGAGAGCCTTGATTCATTATGCAATAGAGAGAGCCCCGGAAACAATTGAGACGGTGGCGGAATGCAATGAAAACTCTCCGGAATTCCGGCCACGCTGCGAACCTGCTGCCGCCTTGAAAACTCTCGTCACTGACACGCTGTGGCGGGCTGTTCTGGAAGAACAGCCGACGGACGTGACCGTGAAGCAACCCGCGAGGACAATGGAGCGATGTTGACCGAAGCTGCCCCCAGACAACGACAGAATGACCCCACAAATCCGTTTGCCGGCTCGATCCTCTCGCAAGTTCGGGCCGGCGAAGTCGTGCTGACACAGAGCATGATCAAAAGCGGAGTGAAGAGTCTGGTGATGAATGCCCGGCATGTCGTCACGCTGTACTGTTCGGTTGGGCAGCCGGAACTGGATTTCATCGCCGGCGCGGGATGGGTCCGGTTACCGCTTTCACAAAAAGGAATGGCAACCTTCACTCCCGTGCTGTCCGAAGCGTACGCCATCAGAATAGCGCGCGAACAGACACGCCGGGCGAACTCCGAGTATGCGGGCTACGTTCTCCGCTTCCACGTGGAGAAAGAATATCTGGAACGCTTGGAATTCCGGGAAGCGGGGGGCCGGGGATTCCGCGAATTCGTCATCCCCGAGAGGGAGCACGAACGCTTCAACGCGCATTTGGTCGGAGAAATCGCGCTGCTCCATGAGTTTGTGCAGCAATATGACCCCGATCAGGCTTAGATCAGGAAGCTCTTTCCAGTGCCCGCGCAGCCAGCGTTTCGTCGGGTGAAATGCTGAGATCCGCGCAGCGGGCAATCAAAAATCAGGATGCTCGAGACAGACAGGACGTCGATCACCACGCGGCGGCCATACGATCCTGCCTGGCGTGAGCGAACTCTCCGCCAGTCGGTTGATTACCGTCGCGTTGGGCAAAAGCGGGAAAGAGCCGCCTGTCCTATTCGATGATGTCGTCGTCGCCGATTTCGATGATTTCATCACTCGGGATTCCCTTACGGGGGCGCTTCGCATCCCCACCGAACGGGGCCCCTTCTTCGGGAATCACAACCGGAATATCAAGACTGAGGTAGCGGGGATCCACAACGGGTGCAGGTTTTTTGCTCTTGGCATTCGCCGCACCGGCCTGCGGGGCCTCCACAAACTGCAGCCGAAACCCGACATCTCCAACCCAGACCTCATCCCCTGCGCTGAGCCGCTGCTCCGTATCAACCAGCTGATCGTTCACCCGCACACCATTCATGCTGCCGAGATCGCGGACGACGTGATAGTCCTCAATTTGGGCGACGCAACAATGCTTGCGGGAAACTTTGCGACTGGCTGTCAGCACCACATCGCATTCGGCTCCCCGTCCGAAGAAAATGATCGCCTTCTCGAGCACGATCGGGCGGCCACCCGCAAGAGGTATCATGACCATTGGCATGTCACGTTTTTCCGCTTGATGGGCCAGAGAAGATGTGTGACGGCGGTCTGATTTTAGACCGAATTCCTGAAGCCCGGTGAGGAAAGTTCAGGAAAATCCACGTTTCCCGCGGAAATTTCGGATGCCCGCAAGGGACGTTGCGTCTTTGTCATCTGCAACATCTGCTCAGCCTGCTTCCGGGTCCCGGGCGTAAATCCCGTCGTCCCGAACTTCGACTTCAAAGACCCGGATGGCTTCCGTGGCCGGCATCCACACCGCTTTTCCCGTCGCCGCCTCGAACCGGGCACCATGCCTTGGGCAAGTGATTTCACGCCCGTCAAAAGGCCCATCCGTCAGCGGCTGTCCGTCATGAGAGCAGACATCTTCGACACAATAGTAGTCATCACCGGCCCGCAGCAATAACGCCGGGATCTCATCGTTGATGATGACCGCTTTTCGACCGAGATTCGGAATTTCATCCCGCTCTGCGAGCTTTTCGTATTGGCTCATAACGACTGATCCAGCTTTCGGGGCAAGTTCCACCGCCTCTCACCTGAGGCCGCGGCTCGACCCACATTTGCATTTCCATTCGAGCAGATTGCTCTTTCCCGGGGCCCCAGTGTGAACTCGCCTCATTAAAAGGCAATGCTCGTCACGACTGAGCGGGCTGTCAAACACCGACACCGCGCTCTGACTCAGTTCCCCGTCGTCAGGCCTCTCTTTGCCTCGGGGAAAATCCCTCCACTGGCAGCGAGCCCGACATTCCGGCTCCGTTGGGGCGAACATACCGAACCAGACTGCTGAACCCGGTACGCTCGTGAGACGCGTCGCTCCCGTCCGTGTAATCGATGAGCGCCGTCTCACAGTTCCGGAGTATCCGGGAACAGCTGGGAAACGCTTGTCCGGTCGTGAATCGACTGAATCGCTTCCGCAAACAGTTTCGCCACCGAAACCACCGAAATGTTGTGAGGAAGCGGATCGTGCTGCCGTTCGATCGTGTCCGTCATAAACAATTGCTTGATCTGGCTGGCAGCGATCTTGGGAGCGACTCCCTTCGAGAGTGCACCATGCGAGACGGCCGCATAAATGTCGTTGGCTCCCCGCTCTTTCAGCAGGTCCGCCATCGCAATCAACGTCCCGCCGGAGATCGTGAAGTCGTCGACAATCAGGACGTTCTTATTGCGGACATCGCCGATCAGCTCCAGCACCTGAGCCCGTTCTGTGTGATCGCGACGGGTCTTGTTTCCGATGACGACCGGAGCTCCCAGGTAATTCGCATACGCCGATGCACTTTTGGCGAATCCGACATCCGGGCTGCAGACCACCAGATTGGGAATGTTCAACGTGCGGATGTGATCACAAATCACGTACCGGGCGTAGAGGTGGTCAACCGGGATATGAAAAAATCCCTGAATTTGCGGCGTGTGCAGATCCATCATCAGGCAGCGATCCGCCCCGGCCGCTTCAATGCAGTCCGCACAGACGCGGGCACGAATCGAAACCCGCGGCTCATCTTTCTTGTCCCCTTTCGCATAGCTGAAAAAGGGAACCACCGCCGTCACCTGTTGCGCGCTGGCCCGCTTGAGAGCGTCGACCCAGAACAGCAACTCCATGAAATTGTCATTCACGGGCTGATGAGTCCCCTGAATGATGTAGCAGTCACGCCCGCGCACGTTCTCAAGAATACGGACGAAGACGTTCCCCTCACTGAAATAGTGAGCTTCACAGGGAGTCAGCCTGACTCCCAGCTGGTCGGCGACCCGCTGAGCCAGAATCTTGTTGGCAGACCCCGCCAGCAGTGCCAGGGCTCCCTGCGGTGGTTGAAACGGATGCGGCCGGGGGCCGTGATTTTGGCGATGCTGCATTGTGAAACGGTTCGACAATCGCGGTGCGGGGATAGTGGCCGGGTAGACAACTGCGACTGAATCATAGTCGTCGGCATGGGGATCACAAGCGGCAGGCGGTAATCGTCGTTCTTCCTCCGCAGCAGCAGAACGAAGTGTAGTCAAGAATATGTGGCACAATGACTTGCGTAAATCAAATGAACGCGGCGAGTGTTGCCCGACGAATCGCTGCCACCGGCGACCCTGCAGCTGCCCGCAATCTCCCAACCAGATTCTGTGTTGGACAGTATCGTCTCTGACGAAGAAACCGTGTTGTCGGAATCTTTCCCGGAAGAAAGCGAAATTCCGTGGACTGCAGGTTTGAAAGTGACCGCCACGGGCTGTTCTCCAAGCTAAACCTCATCGAGCCGTATCAGCTTGATTGGCCCCTGCGAGCGGGAGAACCCTCGGACCGCAAGTTTTCTTGCAACTTTCCGCACGCTGAGAGCGGTCTGACTGTCTCGCCTGACGATTGCCCCCCGACTCCCGACTCAGAACTGAACACAGGTCATGGCACTCGCCGAATTCCAGCCACATCGATCTGCAGCCGATTCGCGATTAGTCAGCGTCTCTTCGTTACAGCGTTCTCTCGACACGTCCATCTCGAAGAAGTCGCTCTGCACCAAATCGTCCCGGATCGTCATTGTCGACGATGAACCCGCTCAGGTCCGCAGCCTGCGTCAGCATCTGACCGAGGCCGGTTATGCTCACTTTGTGACGACCACCGAATCGTCCGAAGCAGTTGAAATGATCCGGAAGGAGAAACCCGATCTCGTCCTGCTGGATGTCGTGATGCCCGAAATCAGCGGGATCGACATCCTTCACGTGATGAGTCTCGATCAGGCGTTTCAATACACTCCGGTCGTCATGTTGACCGACTCGACCGATCGAGATGTCAAACAGGTCTGCCTTGAGCTGGGGGTCTCTGACTTTTTGGCAAAGCCTGTGGACCCAACCGAATTGCTCCCCCGCGTCCGCAATCTCCTCCAGAACAAACACTACCGGGACCAGCTCGCCAGCCATGCCGAATGGCTGGAAGATCAGGTGCGCAAGCGTACCGGTGAACTCGCCGCCTCGCGTGAAGAAGTGGTGCATTGCCTCGCCCGCGCGGGGGAATTCCGCGATGACGATACTGGTCATCATGTGATGCGGGTCGGGAAGTACGTCAGCGTGATCGCGCAGGAGTTGGGGTTCAGCCCCTCCCGAATCGAAATTCTTGAGTTGGCTGCCCAGCTGCACGATATCGGAAAAATCGGGATCCCCGATGCCATTCTGCACAAGCCTGCAAAACTCGACGACAGCCAGTACGAGCTCATGAAGACGCATTGCGCGATCGGCAAAGAGATCATTCAGCCACTTCCCCAACAGGAAGCGGCGATCCTTCGCTCCCATGTCCGGATGGGTGCGAGCATGCTGCACGTCCCGAGCTCGCCCTTGCTGATGCTGGCAGCCCGCATCGCGCAGACGCATCACGAGCGTTACGACGGCACCGGCTATCCACTCGGGCTGAAGGGAGAGGATATCCCGATTGAAGGGAGAATGACGGCGGTTGCCGACGTCTACGATGCCCTCAGCACCCGACGGTCATACAAACCCGCGTTCTCCCGCGAGAAATGCTTCGCCATACTGGAAGAGGGACGCGGCACCCACTTCGACCCTCGAATCCTCGACGCGTTCTTCGCCCGCTCGGAAGAAATCATACAGATCCAGCTGGACTTCATGGACAGGTAGAGCAGGCTGATCTTTCCCATGGCCTCGCAGCCGGCATTTCGCCTGGTGAAATTTAGAGTTCCGCGTGGGCGAGGACGAGGCCAGCAAATGTCAAACGGTTCTCACCCCGTACGCGACCAGCGCCTCGCTATCTGCCTGCGGCAGGGCTGCCCCGGCTTCTTCAGAGTTCCCGATAACTCGCCTCCGGACAGAGCGGCCCGCGCGCAAGTCCCTCAATCTTCTTTCGCGGCTGACTTGCCAAACGAGTCGGACTGATTAGACTTTGGATCCACGCACCATTTCGCACTTGAGGCGAGGTAGTCGTCTCCCTTCCGCCGCATCGGTTTACGAGTGTGGCAGTCGGGAAATCGCGTTGAGAGATGCGATCTGCCCCTGTAGCTCAGTTGGTAGAGCAATTGACTCTTAATCAATTGGTCCAAGGTTCGAGTCCTTGCGGGGGCACTTTTTAAGTGCAAACAGTTCAACGGCTTGCGGCAGATTCTCCATCGTCGCAAGCCGTTTCTTTTTGAGGGGTGTTGCGCAAGGTGTTACCTGAGCACTCCCGAATCCGGTCCCGCAGTGACTGAGCATCCCGGGTGACGTAGTAGCCAAGAGTCGTTTTGATGTCCGCATGCCGCATCAGCTGCTGCAGGTCGACGGGCATCATCTTGGGCGCCCAGCGTGTCCCGAATGCCCTTCGCAGGTCGTGGGCACTGGCGTATTTGACGTACTCAGTTCCCAGCCTCTTTCCTCGGTGAACGACCACGCCTGCAGCCTTGCCGATGGCTGTGATGGTCCGGCTGATGGTGTCGATACGTCGATGCTGGCCCCGCTGCATCGGAAACGGGAAGACATGCCCGGTTCTCTCGTCCTGCGGGACGGCCTGCAACCACTCTTCGAATTCGGGAGCCAAGGTCAGTAACTGATCCTCGTTCGATTTCTGGCTGTCCGCCTCGATCGCGAGAAATGCCGCTCCGTCGATCATCTCAACCCGGATGCCCCCAACGTCCCAGGAGAGGTTGACCGCTTCACCGAGTCGCAACCCTGACCACCACAGCCCCCACAAAGAGCGTTTCCAGCCCGCAGCGTGCGTCTCTGTGACAATGCTGGCTGTTTTCTCGATCATGCGGTCGAACTCTTCCGCAGTGACAGCCCGCCCTTTCATCACCTTGCCGCCCTTGGCCCGGGATGGCATCCGGATTTTCGGAGCTTCGTGCAGGAGGCCGACATCCTTGGCCCATGACAGCGCCGCCTTCAGGTGCGCCGAATAGCTTTTAACGGTGTTCTCTGACAGTCCCCGCTTCCGAAGCTTCGTCTGCCACTCCCCAATCTTGGACGCTGTCATGTCCGCCAACCGCTTCGGGGACATTTCCGCATCAATGCTGTTGAATGTGACGAAATACTGATTCTGCGTCTGGATTGCCATTTCTCGCTGCGCTTCGTTCTGGTGACGGCTGGTGAACTCCTGCCACGTCACCTTGAGGGGGGACTTGTACCGACCCTCACGCAATTCCGCTTCCCAAACTGCGGCTACCTTCGTCGCTTCCTTGCGGTTGCTTGTTCCCGTCGATTTGGCAACAGCTTTGCCGGTGAACGGGTCGGTGTATCTCATGTAGAGCATGGTCCGGCCGTAGTCGGCGACATGCACCCGGATCTCTTCGTTCATGGTTTCACTTTCAACTTAAAGTAATCCCCCGGCAGCGCACCACCGGGGGCACAGGGGCAGGTTTCTACTCAGCCACTTCTCCGTGAGCTTCCCCCCGCACAGCCACACGTTGGCGTCTGTTTGGGTGTCTTCTTGTCGCGAATCAGGTAGTAGGTTCTGCTGGTTGGCCTACGCATAGACTTTTTCTCCTATGAGCCTGCTGCGGTCGATCTCGGGAATGCAGATGTCTGGATGGCATTCCTTGCGTTCAACCGGTGCAGGTGCATTTCTGCGGATGATGTTGATGGACCGGGGAGCGTCGATGCCCACCCGGACGGCCTTGTCGCTGATCCGGACGATGGTGATGACCACGTCATCGCCGATCTGGATCTGTTCACTCGGCTTGCGGCTGACGACTAACAATGGCCCGTCTCCCGCATCGCAGCAGGGACGGCCGTCCGGTCGCCTGTGGCAATCAGAGCGAGCTTGTCCGGCAGAGGCAGGCCGAAACACCAGTCCCAGCGGGGATCATTGGGATTCAGCAACTTGACCGGTTTCCGCATTGACTTTGTCTTACGTCCCATTGAAAATCTCCTGACTTGCCCTGCTGCTATCGACCAAGAAATCGGCAGGACGGGTGATATGAGCCGATGGGAACCATTCCTGTCGGCTTTCTTTTTGCGCTGTGCTTTGGGAATCAGCACGCTGCCCGGTTCAGGCCGTCCTCTGCGGCAAAAGAAAAACCCGCTGGCCGGATGGTGCGAGCATCACAGCAGCGGGTCAGTTCCAGGCTATGCCCGGGTGTTTGAATTCTACCGGCAACCACTCCTCGCACGAATGGCTGCCACTGTGCGTACAGAATTGCACACTGTGCGACATCTTGTCAAGTCCGCACGCTGTACGCACAATGCCCCGATGGACGACGACGAAAAAAGCCGCACCGAACGATTCTTTGGTCGCTGCACCCCTGACCAGAAGCGGAATTGGGAGAGGGCTGCGAGACAAGCCAAGCGCACACTGTCGGACTGGCTGCGGATCATCGCCGATGAAGCAGCCGAGCAAGCGCTGGCAGATCAAGGAAAGGGTAAGCGGAAGTGAGGTAACCGATGGCTCCGCAACATCCGAAGTGGCCAAGTCATCAGAACACGGAATACATCAGCACGTACGTGGCCGGACTGTGGGCCGAGCGTCGGAGAATTCGGGCAGCTACGTTTGCAAAAGTCGGAGACCTCTTGATTCTCATTCGCGAGCCTTCCAACCCATATGATTGCCACGCAATTCAAGTATGGCTGGAGGAGTTGGTTGAGCCTCTTGGCTATGTCCCAAGGCACGAAGCGGCTTACATCTCGCCGCGAGTCGATGACGGCTTTTGGTGCGCTGGGTACATCCGAAAAATTGAACCATATGAAGACACCACGTCCATAAATATCATCATCGGCCTTTCCCGTCCCGGAGTTGGAGAGTGCGGTCTTCGGGATCAATTATTGGTATGGCGAAAGCGATATCTCCAGATCTGAGCCAGGAAGCCCTGCCAGCCTTGCCATCGCGACCGAGGCGGGTGTCGGAACTTGTGATAGCACAAGTTGATTCCTTGAAGCTGCTGTCTGTTTGGGGGTCAGCTGCAAATGCGTCAATTGGCGCATTTGAATCCTTCCGGCCACGCGGCAAGCACACACATCGGCAGTCAGAAGGCTGGCGTCAGACGAATCCTCATCTGATCGCCCAGCGCGGAATGTACCAGCTTATGCGGTGAGTCGATATAGTCGCGGACACCCTCGACTGTTTCCGGCGGCCAGCCCAGCGCGTCGCCCGCTCGTCCCGTGAACGCCGCCGGACCAATGGGGTATCTCGCCCCTTCGGGTTCTTCAGATGTTGTTGGGAATCCGTTCTTGTCCAGGTCTGGAGCATTTGACACTTGAGGGTTCGTCGAACCGAATTCGATGCTATGAATTTCAACGTAGACGGCTGTGTGTGGAGCCCCCGGGTCATCTGGCCAGTAGTCAAAGATGCTGATTCGAAACAGGGCGCCAGGGAACCCGGATTCGTAATCAATATCCTTCTGGTAGAACATGAAGCACAGATTGGATGTCCGCTCGTAAACGTCAGTGCTGGATTGCCTGAAGGTATCTTCTGGCCTTAATGTGACTGCAAACTGTCCTGCAGAATCTCCCCACGGACTTTCTGGCCCATGAGAGACAATAAAGGCGGGAGGGACGACAGTCCCGTTGCAGCTCCCCACCAGGCTCCTTTTCGGCCTCACGCAAATGCAACTCGGCAGCCACTTCTGCCCGGCCTGATCCGCCGTCCAATGCAGCCGGAACGGATTGTTGTGCGTCGGCAGGAACCAGTACATGTTCCGCCATTCGGCATGCACATGCTTCTCGCAGTTCTCCGTCGTGCGATAGATCCGGAAGACCGCTTGCCCCGGTCCCCTTCCCCCTCCCAGTTCCAGCTTGGTTTGGTAGGTGTCCTTCATCCCTGCGCCTCGCCATCGCGATTATCAGGGTCGAGGAACAGGACGTTATCCGGATCGGACACCAGCCGGCCCCCCTCAATCGAAAACGGCGAGCCGTCGGGAAGGGTGATGTTGATTCCGCCTGCAAAGGCTTCGCGGACTCGTCGGGCATCTTCAGGGTCCGGCGGAAGGGTGATTGAGAAATCTGACATCTTGCACCTTTGGGGGTAAGAGAAAAGCCGCGCCGCTGTTCAGGACGGCGCGGCTCTCTGTCCGGCAGCAAGCAAGCCGGGACAGACATGGATAACGATTAGCTTCGGGTTTCCAGGGTGACCACCCAGCTTTGAGTCGGCCCGTTCTTGGGAGTCAGGACCGTTTTCCAGGAGCCCCGGCCATCGACTCGCGCCATCGCCCGGAACAGTATTTGGTTCGACTCAAACTTGCTGAACGGCGAGTAGTCGATGCGCATTTCCTGTCGCAAGCCGACAACGTACTGCGACAGGTCCGCGAACACGATATCTCCCTTCGTGCCGATCGCTGGCAACTTCTCAGTGAAGAGCACCGGTCGAGTCAGGATTTTGAAGCCATCCGGCCCCTCGGTCATGACCGGGATCGTGTCACCGCCGGTCCCCACCGTCTGAACGAGTGACAGCAGCGCGGGGATGGCTGACGAATTGGCAATCCAGACAGCCCGGGAGCGGCCCGCGTCGTGCATCCGGGAGAACATCTTTTTCAGGTTCTCGTAATTGATCGTGTTGGCGGCCTGTCCCACCTCTTTGCTGATAGTGATAGCCGCCGGATCATGAAGAATTCCCAGCGGCTGACCGACACCGGTCCCGTTCAGGAAGGCGTCATCCAGTTGCCAGCCCAGCGATGAACCGATCGCTGCGTTCAAAGGCTGCTGGAAGCCCGGAGCATCGGCAAGGAGTTCGTTCGTGGCTGTCAGCAAGAGCATCAAGCGATGAGCGGTGAGCGTCATCAATTCCATTGCCGCGTTGCTCTCCGCAACGGTCTGAGTTTCCATGCCCCAATAGCCCCGCAGCCCCCCGTACAAAACCCCGGTTGTGTGGTCCTGACCGTCCCAGCGTGGCGTTTCCAACTCTTTGGTGGTCATTGGCACAACCCGTGCCCGTGGCCGGACGATCTCATTTTCAAGACTGATGTCCATCAACTCAGCACTGAATTGCGTGGGAACAGCAAATCCGCCGTAGGGGTCCGAGTATTCCCCCTGCGATAGGCTGGCGAGCCTCTCGGAGTACCGGCCGGAGCCGACCTCCTTCAGAAACTGCTCCACCGAACAATAGCCGTGAGTGCTGAGGCTTTCTCTCGGGAACAGGTTGGAGGACCGGCGTGACGCAAGCGGGTCGTTCTGTAGGGTGTGAAGCATTGAATTTCCTTTTTGCGACGAAGTTGGTTCCCAGGGGCCGGATTCAGTCACGCGCCCCACAAGAAGTGGGCTCAGTTCTTCCAGTTCCTTAACAATCGTCCTGTGCTCTTCAGTGAGCTTGTCGTAAGCGGCACGGCTGGCGTCGGTGAACTTGCCGCCGTTCTCGGCAATCGCCTTCTGCTCAATGGCTTCCTGTTCCGCGTCAATCGCCCTTCGGCGATCATTCAGGTCACTCGCGCGGGCCCGGGCCCGCAGCTTTTCATTGACACTTGCTTGCGACATTTCAACTCCGTTAGTTGAGTTCACTTTTTGTGTTCAAGGGAAGATTCAATTCGGGATGTTCCGCCGCGACGCACTCCTTCAGGAAGCGGCTCATTTCTGCGTCCCGCTCCACCACCCCGGGCGCCGCAGGAAATCCAGCGGCCATCCAGTCGGCGATCAGCTGGCGCTCCCAGACAAGAATGAACCGGTCGGCAGCCACCAGCTCGAGCCCGGGGGGAATGAAACACCGTTTGACCGCATTCCAGAATTGTGACTCACTGAGCTTTAGCAGTTGCCGCAGCTCCGCGTCGGTGAGGTAGACCTCCCGAAACGCCATCGGCAGGCTAATTGTCGACTCACTGAAGATGGTTTGTTGTGGTTGCATATGCATATTTTACTCTCGGGAAGTGCCTACTGGGGAAATGGTTGTACTAGATCTGGTACGGGCGCGGGATTTAGCATTGGCGGGAGCGACCGTGATATTATTCTCCGGCCGCGCACCGCAGAGCCAGCAGTTGTGATAGCGTTTCACGCTGTCCCCGATCCGCCGGGTGCAGTAGACGACCAGGTGACCCTGCCCGCACGCTTCGCATTGATTTCCCGTCATGGACACCTCGTTGCCAGGGGGTAGTGGGCGACCTTCGAGCGATTTCCGTGGTAACCGCATGTGAAGTGTCGCGTGTTTTTGTCAGGGTTAGAGCAGGGGGGGGGCTCCTCCCCGGCCAGCGCGAAAAAAACCTTCAAAACTTGCCAAAACACACGCGCTGCTTCACATGCGGTTACCAGCGGTCGATCGGCGACCTTCCGACCCACCCCCTCCCCAGGGGCCCCAGGATCGCATCTGCCGCGTTGTGCTGGCTGGACGTGGGTTGAGTCGTCTGGATTCATTCATAGCACTGGGCGAAGGGCTCGTGGCATTGCAGGTCCACGTGCTCGGGACCGGTGTCAGAGTCCGGTAACGTCGGCAGCTTGAACACTCGCCGGCAGGAGTCGCAGACCACGTGGCGATCATCGATCGGTGTGAAGACTTCGCTGTAGCATGATGGACAAGCAATTTCGTAGTGCATCTTCGCTCCTTCCATTGGTCCGCCTCGCAGACCGTTAAAACACGGTACGGTACGGTCTACCCCTTTAGGGGGACCGTACAGACCGTTAAACGGTCCGATACGGTCCGACGGTACAGACCGTCAAACAGACCGTTAGACCGTTAAACTGAACCATTCGACTGACTCGTTGTTTTTGGCTGTGGTCGTCTCGGCAATCCGGATCTCTTCAGAGTCCAGGAGTTGCCGGATCAGCTTGTTCAGCCTGTCGTGTCCCATCCCTGTGGCTTCCCGGAGTTGCTTCCTGTTTCGCTTCTCGCCGGGTTTAAATGCCTTGATGAGGGTTTCGCGTCCCTGTCGGTCCTGCCGCTCCTGTCGCTCATCCCCTGACCCTTTGGGTTTCTTCAGGTCGAGCGGGTTCAGATGTTCCTGCGGCTGCCAGAGCGGGAAACACCACCGCAGCACCTGCGGTTCAACTGGCAGGAAGGAACGGACCACGGCTGCGAAGACTACACAGTCGTTCTCCTCGTGCTCTCTGAGGATCATGTGAACGTCTGCGGCACGGGATTGTGCACCGGCCCCGGCGCCAACATCGGTGACCCGCTTTCCGGACTGGTCGCCCTTGCTGGAATGATGCACCAGGAACCATGCGGCCCCCGTGCTCTCTCCGAACTGGCAGGCCAGGCAGTACGCTGCCGCCATCGATGCGTTGTCGTTCTCACCGCCAGCCGCTGGCATGGCCCGGTAGAGTGCATCCAGGATGACCGCCACGTATTTACCGTGGGGTACGCGGTCCACAAGTTTGGCACTGAGCGTCGGCAAGTCCACCATTTGGCCGCGAAGAGAGACAACGTCAACTTGTTCAGCCACGTCTTCAAAGCGGACTCCCATCGCCTCGGCAACAATACGGAGACGATGCCAGATCGTGGCTGGCTGCAGCTCGTAGTCAACAATCAGCACCCGTCCCCGCTTGACCCGTCGACCGAGCCACCTGTGCCCGGTCACGATGCTGAGAGCCAGGCAGTAGACGAACCATGTCTTTCCGACTTTGGAGGCGCTGACGATGTTGCAGATATCACCCAGGCGGGCGATCCCTTCGATGACCGGTTCCGCCTCGGTTGGATACATTGCCTGCATCTCAGCGAGGGTCCGGGGGACAATCGGGAGATTCCCCGCCTGACCGTCCGGTTGCCGCTGGAATCCATTGTTTGCGACGTGTATCATTGCTGTCGAACCTTCTCGATTGCCCGCGATTGGCCGCCACAGCCTCGCGGGCATATTTCATGCGCTCAGTAAGAGTTCCATCTCGCTTTGCAGCTCCAGCAGCCGCTCGCGTCGTTCGAAACAGTCGCGCAGCCGGTCGGCGTGAAACTCGCCGAATTCCGGACAGGTGCAGACCGAGAGACACCAGCGGGCCTCATCGAGTGCGGAACCCACCACGTTCCAAATGCCGATCCGCTCAGCCGCATTTGCAACAAGTGCCGCGTTCGCTCGCACAGCCCTCGAGATCTCCCCCGGGTCTCCAAATCGCGGCACGGGATGCAGGTGGCCGCGCTGTCCCAAAATGCTGACAGTGATGAACAACGCCCTCCGTCCCTCGTGGGCGAGCCAGGCTGGATCGACCGGAACGTCCCGACGCTGATGTAGGGTGCAGGCGACGATGTATCGCTCGGCTTGCTCGTCGGCTGGGAGATTCACGACTGCTGCCCCGGCTGCGCCAGGTAAGCATTCCAGTCCGATCCGCGGACATATGCGCGGCCATGTTTGTGAATCACATTCAACCCGTCACGGCGGGCGGCTCGGATCGCCCACCGCCCCAGTCCGACTCGCTTCATAAAGTCGGCAAGGAGGTATGTCTCGTCGTCTCGGATAACGGCAGAATCAGCAGTTGCAGAAGGCATTGTTGGCTCCAATCAGAAGACAGCGTGATTGCTGTCTAGTGGGCCAATCTTCTCAGGGTGAATATGATGCACGCGAGACATGAAATATGATGCGTTGCATCACAACGGCGGAATTTCTTCCAGCACTAGGGAGCTACCTAATTTTAATCGCACGTCCAGCACGTGAAGTTTGTTGTTAACGTTTCTCTTGACGTTGGCCCTGTGTGTAGAACGTTGATCAGCAGGATAATTTTTCAGGAGTTCTTCTGTTGTCGCCCCCTTTTCTCCCGCGTTAAAAGCCACCAGAAACATATGCAGCGCTGCTGATTCGCTTCCAAGATAAACGGTCGGCTTGAAACCAACTCGCCGCACTTCCCCTCGCGCGCGATCCACAGAGAGCCCGAGGTATCCAGGTTGATCCCCAGGGGTTGAGCGAGCCTGATTTTCAGTCTTCTGCGTCCCCTGACCATGCTTGCCCCGGATGGTGGCAACCAGAAGTTGAATCCAGCGAGAAGTCTCGTCTGCCTGTTCAGTGATATCGCCCAGGTCGTGACAGAGCTCTTCTCCAAAGAGATCGTACATGTTGACCGAGACTGAGGGGTTCTCGTATTTAGCTATTGAGATGTCGCTTTCCCGCCAATCCAGCCCTTCCAGGGCTGCGTCCTCCCATTTCCGCAGTCCTGAAATCAGAGTTTCTATACGCCGCACAAGTTGCTCTCGATCAGCGGAGTAACCTATTCTGTTCAGCTGATCCACGACGATCTGCAAGCGTGAAAATTCCCCATAGCTTCCGGTGTTTATGGCCTCGTAGGTGACACGAGAAATCGCAATGCTCGGGCGATCCCAATGGGTCCTTAGCCTTTCAGCGAGTCGCAGGTGTTCTGGTGAGTAACAGAAGTCAGCAAAATCTTTCAGCGCGGTAGCGATTGGCAGTAAGCCGTTTTCACTGAGCGACCAGACAGACATCTCCCGCCTCCCGAGGCGATCCCGAAAAAAAAGGCAGCGGCCAGCTGGTCGGGAAACCAGTTTTCCCCCCGTCGGGGTAGGCCGCGCCTACATGAGTGTTGCGCCAACTGTTGCAGTTATTTCTTCAATAAGGCGTCGGATGCCAGAATTGTATCATCCCCAACTGGCCTAAAATCCAGCATTCAAACACCCGTCAGCCCCTAGCCTAGCTCGTCTGCTGGACTCTTAATCAATTGGTCCAAGGTTCGAGTCCTTGCGGGGGCACTTTTTAAATCCTTGTTGAGCCGTGATTTACGGCTACCTGCTAGCGGCAGTGCAACACCGTTTCTACCACCCAACTACCACAATGGGTGAAAACGAAAGGTTGCAAATATGCCGAAATCCAAGGTTCCGGGTTATCTGCTTCACAAGCCTTCTGGACAGGCCCGAGTCCGAATTCAGGGCAAAGACCACTGGCTGGGGAAGCACGGCTCGCCAGAAAGCTACGAGCGGTATTCCCGGCTGATCCACGAGTGGCAGCAGGGTGCGTCAGGTGTCCCCAAGGATTTGACGATCCGACAGCTGACACTGATCTATCTACAGAGATGCAAACGGCATTACGTCAAAGCTGGCAAAGTCACCAGCGAGGTTGGGGCTGTCCGCATTGCCATCAAGCATCTGAACAAGTTGCACCGCAACCTGAAAGCAGCCGACTTCTCCCCCAAGCTTCTGCGGGGCGTCAGGCAGTCGATGATTGAGGCCGGCTACGTCCGTACATCAATCAATCGGCACATCGGCCGAATCCGGCGATTGTTCAAATGGGCTGCAGCGGAGGAACTGGTGCCCCTCAATACGTACTTGGGGCTCGGGACCCTGGACGGGCTGGAAGCGGGCAGAACCAACGCTCGTGAATCGACCCCAGTCACCCCAGTTCCAGAAGCCTGGATTGCGGCAGTCAAACCCCATGTGAGCCGCCCCGTATGGGGAATGATTCAGCTCCAACTGGCAACAGGTATGCGACCGGGCGAAGTCCGGATCATTGCGAGGCTGCGACCTGAACACCAGCGGAGAAATCTGGGAGTACGTCCCCAGCAGCCACAAGACAGAGCACCATGGAAAGCGGCGGATTGTGGCCATCGGACCAGCCGGACAAGCGATTCTCCGGGAGTTCCTGAAGCCGGATCTTCAGGCGTTTCTGTTTTCACCTGCCGACACCGAAGCTCGCCGCGGCGGAGAAACCTACTCGGAGTTCAGTTACGGGCGAGCGATTATTCGGGGCTGCGAACTCGCTTTTGGGATGCCCGAGGAACTGAGACATGTGACCGAGCACGTGAATAGCACGGAGAACCTCACCCCCGAATTCCGAGAATCATACCGACAAAAATTGAGGCAACAGGCGTCGGACTGGCGAGAAAAGAACTGCTGGTCCCCAAACCAGTTAAGACACAACTTCGCGACCCGTGCGAGACGCGAGTTTGGGATTGAAGCCGCTCGAGTCACGCTGGGGCATTCCAGCGCTGTGACTTCCGAAATTTATGCGGAGCGCGACCTGAGTGCCGCCAGAGCGGTTGTGGCCCGGATCGGGTGACTCTACGCTGACTGAGAGCCGGGATAGCCCGACGGGGTGAACGTTGCTTGCCTGAGCAGCTTCCCGGCTTCTCTTGTTCTGATTCTCAGGCTTTCGATTTCAGGCGATCATCATGGGGAAAAAACTCCGGACCACGGCCAACTCCGATATCCCTAAACCAGTAGATGTGCTCGGGCAAGGCCATATCGATAAGTCTCCACCAGCTGCATCCCGTCAACTTGCTCCGGGCAGACTTCAACACGCTTCGGAAGAGGATTTTCAAACGTTTGAACAGCTGTGGCATCAGCTGCCAGACCCATTCCCGCTCCTCCTCAATTTATCCGATTCTGGTGTCATTAGGCCCGACACTCTCCCGCTTGAGTTGCGAGATTACCAACGGGTCCCGGCTGAATGGACCCCGGCTGCAGTGGCTCAGTTTCTATCACTGCAGATCCAAGCAATTCATGTTTGGGACGTGGATAATCTCCCGCTGCAGCGTGAAAAGGCGGCAGCTGGCATGTACTGGAAGGAGATCCGCGGAGCATGCGCGGCAGTAATGATGCTCCAGGACTTTCAAGGGGCAATTCCTTCACTTGATGTGAGTTCAGTGAGCATGCTAGATGCACTGCATGAATTGCAGCGGCTACACACGGAAGTATCCCGGATGGGAGAACTTTCAAAAGATTCTGGGGCGGCTTTCATATCACCTGCACCACCCCCAGATGGACCGACTCCCCACGGAATCCGACTGGGAGGAGTGGATTACAGGCTGACTCCTCGAGCAAGAAAAGCGGCATTGAAATGCTGGTACTGCTCAAACCACTCGATCAGCTTGATTGATGCGTCTGACGACCATGCCCACGCCATAAAGGTCGAAACAGCGAAGAAGTGGCAGAGGGAATTCAACGAGGCGACTGCTGGCAGCGGATGGGAAATGACACTCGAAATGGAGCACATCACTATTCGCCGCCTAGGGGGACAAAAATAGGGACAGTCGCTGTCCCCGAATTGTCCCCTCGCGATTGCTCTAATCCGTGCATTACAAGCACACACTGAACGGAGCACGCAATGTCTACGCTCGCTAAAAAAACGAGACAGTCCCGAAACCGCGACTGCAACGCAATCACCGCTTCGGCAATTGACAACGGCCTGCGCCTCGTGGCTGTGAACGAACTCTGCTTAAGAGTTTTAGGTAAACGAGTTTCCCCGGCAACGCTTTGGCGGTGGATAAAAAAAGGTGTCCGAGGAGGGCACCTTGACGCTGTGCAGATCGCGGGACGGTGGTGCTGTTCCGTGCAAGCCTTTGCGGATTTCATAAACCGCCAGACCGCAGCCAATCTTTCAGGGGAGCCTGACAGCGAACGCAATTGCAGCGATTCCGACGACGCGCTGCGTGCCGCTGGGCTACTTTAAGAGCTAAGACGCCAACAGCCCGCGAATTGCGTTCGCAGGCTGTTGAGAAATCTACTTCCGCCGCTGGCACTCGGCGAAAATCAACTGGAGAGTTTTACAATGATATCCATGCGCGCATCTCGCCGTAAGCTCTGCAATTTAATGCGAGTACGACTTGTGAACGGCGAGGAGTATCTGTGTGACCAAATCGGGACTGCCCGTGATATCGGCGACAACATCCTCAGGCTCGAACTGGCTTCTCGCTCTCCTGAAGGTGCGAGAAGCGTATTGGTGAGCGCTCTTCACGTTATTTCAATGGTTCCTGTTCGAGCGGAGGCCTGAGTGTGGTCTCTGCCAAGAATAAATCGAAAGAAGTCGCGCGTGTCAAAATCGAAGAGGCCAAGCAGCGGATTCTTTCCGCCATTGACGTCCGGGAGGAATACCGGCGGATCGGTCTCCAGATTCCCGAAAACGCCTCTGTCCGAGAATCCGGCTGGCTGCAGGCGTACGCTCTCGGGCGGGTCGACAACAAGCCCTCCGCAGCCATCAACATTGACACCGGGTTTTACAAGGATTCCGGAGCGATCGGCCGGACCCTGTCCTTCTGGGATGCTCAGGTGCAGTTTGGGCCCTACCATGACTGGTACGACGCCCTCCAGCACTTCGCGGTCCTGACCGACGTCAAACTCCCCAAGAGGCCGGAGGACTCAACCCGGGATCAGGTCGAAATTGTCGGAGCGATCACCCCACTGAACTGCCGGGGATTCCTTCGCCGCTACCCCCTGTTCCGGTTCACCGACCTGCAGCGGGCAGGGGCGATGCTGGCCCGCTGGCCGAAGTATTCCGACGAGCCCTACTACGTCATCGCCATCCCGTTCTACGGACCGGGCCTGACGAACTCCGCTCACCGCGGGTACATGATCCAGCGGGCGGACGGGCAGGACCTGCGGGACAAGCGGGGCGAGCCCCAGAAGCGGATGTCTGTCGGAACGCCGTCCGGCCTGTCCAACTGGGAAGGTCTCAACCTCATTGCCAATGGCCAGGCCAAAGTGGTGATCAAGGTGGAGGGCTACAGTGACATGCTGGCAGCCATGTCTCTGCTGACGGAAGCGAAACGCCGGCACGTCGCCATCATTACCAATGCCTGCGGCGCCCACGAAACGACCCTCCCCCAGGAAGTCGCCAAGTGCTTCGCGGGCATCCATGTGATTGTCATCCACGACGCCGACACACCCGGGCAACAGGGGGCTGAGAAGTGGATTCACGCTGCGCAGGGGCACGCCAAGTCCGTCCAGAATGTCCAGCTCTACGACCAGATCGAGCCCAAGAAGGGAAAGGATCTGTACAACTGGATCAGCGAGGGGCACACGTGGGAGGATCTGGAGCGGCTGGTTGAGTCCACGCCACGTGAACGGGTTCACTCCGTGGGAGCAATCGGGCGCATTGCCCCGAACCATCCCGTTCCAGCCTCAGTGTCCCTAGCCGACCACGACAATCGTGCTCGAATTGAAGTCACTCCCAATGAGCATGTCGTTATCGAGCAGACTCTCGACGCGCTCGCGTCCGACGATTCCCTTTACAAGCGATCCGGCGAACTAGTTCATGTCATACGGGAAATCACCGACAACGAAGAACTGGGAATTTGCAGATCAGCAGGAACGCCCCGAATCAAAACGATCTCAGCAGGCTATCTTCGGGAGCGGCTCGCGTCTAAATGTTATTTTTATCGGGACAACGAAGAAGGAATGGACCAATGCCCTCCGCCTGCATTCGCTGTGAGCTCCATCCATACGAGAGGTTTTTGGAATCAGCTCAGGCCGCTCTCGGGAATCACCGAGACACCAATCCTTCGGCCTGACGGTTCAATTCTGAATGTCCCAGGCTGGGATCCTTCCACGTCGCTTTTGTTCGAGCCAGATGGGGAAGTTCCCTATGTCGATGATTCCCCAACTCAGCGTGATGCACTTGCAGCGCGCGACCTGCTGTTAGATGTCGTGACTGACTTTCCGTTTGCGAAGCCCGAGCACCGTTCAGCCTGGCTGGCGGGGCTATTGACTGTGCTCGCAAGGAGAGCGTTCAACGGACCATCGCCTATGTTTCTGGTCGACGCCAATGTGCGAGGCAGTGGAAAGAGCCTGCTTACTGATGCGATCTCGGTTATCGTTACTGGCCGTCCGATGCCTCGTTTCAGTAATCCGGATTCAGATGATGAGGCACGCAAGCGGATCCTGGCGATTGCCATTGCTGGAGATCCCACTGTTCTAATTGACAACATCGGAACCACTTTAGGGTCCGCCTCGCTGGACGCAGCCCTGACCTCCACCAGCTGGAAGGATAGGCGGCTGGGTGCCAATGAGATCGTCGAGGCCCCTCTCCGTGCGGTGTGGTTTGCAACTGGTAACAACGTCGTTCTTTTAGCCGATACGTCTCGACGGATCTGCCATATTCGACTTGACTCGTCACTTGAGAATCCTGAAGAGCGACGTGGCTTCAAGCACGTCAAACTACTCAGACATATTCGCGAGCATCGCTCCCACTTGCTAGCCGCCAGCTTGACCATCCTTAGAGCTTTTATGGTCGCCGGCAAACCTGACTACAAGCTCCCCCCGTGGGGCTCATTTGAGGAATGGTCTGAACTGATCAGAAACACATTAGTTTGGATTGGCCTCCCCGACCCCGGGAGCACACGCCAAGAGCTCGCCAAATCATCCGATCGAGACGCAGCGGCGCTCAGGGATCTGTTTGCCGGATGGTCCGAGGTTGATCCGGATAACGAAGGACTCACCTCAGCGGCATTGGTCAAACTCCTCGACACAAATACGGAAAGATTCGAACTCGTCCGATCTGCACTGCTTGAACTTTGCGGACTCGCAGTCCTGACTCCAAAGGACAGTCGGAGAGTGGGGAACCAGTTGCGCCGATTCAAAGGCCGCGTAATTGGAGGGAAGTGCCTGGAATCATCCAGCGACCGCACAAACGTCAACCGGTGGCGGATCGCCTCTGCAGGGTCTGCAGGGTCTGCAGGATCTGCAGGATCTGCAGGGTCTGTTCTCCATCATCCAGCGCGTGAGTCAGACGATATTCACTACAAAAATGAACTAAGCACCCAGTGGGAAACAGACCCTGCATACCATGCACATCCTGCATTTGACAATATCTTCGCGATCTTCGCGATCTTCGCGATGGAGGGTAGGTAAAGGAGTTCTGCCAAGCTGGCCCATCCAGATTTATCTGTATCAGGTTACCACTCGTGCAATGAGTGGTGCCAAATCTGTTCCGGGCAACTTAACGTCAGAATAAGTCCAGCTTTCGAACAACCGTGTCCCAAATGCGGTAAAGGCATATAGCGATGACCCTCACCCCCACCGAGCGCCAGCGCCGTCGCCGCCATGCCGCCCGCCAATCAGCGAGGCGAGAGCAAATCCGGGCAATTGCGAAGGTCGCGACGGCGATCCGCGCAGGAAACACGTCCGAAGCCATTCTGCTGGCCGTCAGGCGATCGCTAAAGCCGGAGGCGGGAGGCGAGGGCGATGGGGCAGAAAACGTCGCAGCGGGGCTGCTGGGCGTTGTGGCGAGCGTTTCTGATTTAGCCAGTCATCCTGGGACGCCACCGGCTGTGAGACTGAGTTTTGTTGAGACGCTTTTGCATGTTGCTGCGGTCGCAGAGCTAAGGGCTGCTGGCAGAGAGGAGCCACAAGGAGTGCGGCTTGACTCTGTAACACTCCAGGAGTTGCTGTCGACGAATCGGCCGAGAATCATCGCTGAACTGCGCCGGTTGCTTTGCGAAGGGATAATTAACGCCGATGACATTGACCCGGCCCCGGCCAGTCATCCGGCACAACGATAATTATAAGTAATTACCATGAAAGGCAATGTGTCTAGAGCCTGTTATGAACTTGTCTGCATGAGGAAGTGAGCGTGCTTGAGCAGGAGGGCGACCATCGCGACCCAGTGCCAGCCGGCGAGGACTTCCGCCAGGCGTTCGTAGTCTCTCGCCAGTCGCCGGGAGCGTCCCAGCCAGGGGAACGTTCGTTCCACCACCCAGCGCCGGGGGAGCAGGACAAAGCCTCGTCTGGCCCTGGCATGTTTCACCACCCGCAGTTGAATCCCTTGTTCCGCCGCAGCGTCTTCTGCGGTTTCACCCGTGTCCCCTTGATCGACATACGCCACTTCCACGGTCTCTCCGGTCACCGCTGGCACTGCTTCGCACAGCGCAGCGACCTGCGCCCGCTCCTGCTCATTGGCAGGCGTGACTTTCACCGCCAGCAAATGGCCCAGCGTGTCGATGGCAATGTGAATCTTCGAGCCTTTCCGGCGCTTGTGGCCATCGTATCCTGCCCGCTTTCCGTTCACCGGCGTCGACTGCAGCACGCGACCGTCCAGAATGATTCCGCTGGGGTCTTCCTCGCGCCCTTCGACCACGCGGGCGATCGCTCGCAGGTCATGTGCGATGTCCTCGAAGACACCGGCCTGCAGCCAGCGACGCGGCTGCTGATCAACCACCGGCCAGGGAGGAAATTCATGCGGCATGAATCTCCACTGCGCTCCCGTTCTCACCAGCCAGCGCATGGCGTTGAAGACCAACCGCAGCGAATGGACTCGTTGTGGGGAGTCTGCACGTCCCAATGCCAGATACGGGGCGAGAAACGCCCATTCTTCGTCCGTGACATCAAACGGGTAGGCCGTCCGTGGCTTGATCATTCACGCAAACTACCGCAACGGCAACACTTGAGTACATAACAGGCTCTAGACCCAGTTGCAAAACTTTGTGAGTGTTAAACGGATTGGCAGGCAAGTTGCATTCCGGAGGGAGTGAAAGGAGACACTCGCATGCTGATTACCCTGTCCATGTGGCCGGCAAAACGTCGGCCACATGGACAGGGGTCAGGACGGCCCCGCCCCCGTTTATTTCGGATTCCCAATGGGGTCTGATCCACGATCTGTTCGCCAATCCCGACCCTTCGCCAGCGGGCGGCCGCCCCAGAACCGATCCCGGGCCTGCCTGGAAGGGGTCCGGTGGATCCGCACCTCCGGCGCCCAATGGAAACTCTTACCAGACTGGTATCCCCGTCCTGCAACGTGCTGGCGGCGACTGAAGGACTGGACAGAGTCCGGCGTGCTGCTGCAGGCCTGGGAGCGACTGTTCCTGCAACTTGACCGGCGGCAGCTGATCAAATGGGACCAGGCGATGGCCGATGCCAAGTTTTCGCCTGCAAAAAAGAGGTGAAGACGTCGGCAACATCAAGCGGGGCAAGGGATCGAAGATTGAACTGTTCGTGGACGGTCGTGGCCTGCCCCTGTCCACCTTCGTCACGTTTGCCAGTCATGAGGAAGTGAACACGATCGAGACGCTGCTTGATGGTGCGAGTTCTCGACAAGCGCCCCCAGCGGCTGCTCTACGACAATGCTGCCGACGCTGACTGGCTGCGGAGTTCGCTCGGGCAGCGTGGCATCGAGCTAATCTGCACGCACCGCAAAGGCCGCAGAAGACGGAAGACGCAGGACGGCCGCAAGCTGCGGCGGTACCGTCCCCGCTGGATCGTGGAACGCACCATCAGCAGGCTGCAGTACTGCCGTCGGCTGATGGTCCGACATGAGTACTACACCCACTTGTTCAAAGGTTGCGTCCACCTGGCCTGCCTAATGATCCCCTTCAAGCAGTTTTGAAACTGGCTTGCCCTGTTGAAAGGACCTTGGTTGCTGCATTTGTCCTAACGCCGAAGGGCGTAGGCCAGCACCCGCAGACCCGCTTCGACGAACAGGCTGCGCTCCCGCCTTGCCGTGAATGTTGATCTCGTTGTCCGTTTCAGACCGCTCAGGAACGATTCCACCAACCAACGCCGGCCGTAACCTTTTTCCTTCAGCGTCTGAGGTGTCATTCGCGAGCGATACTTCCCACGCACGCTCCCATCCGCGCAATGCACCCCCGCCTTGATGACACTCTCCACTTGCCAGTCCTCCCGGCAGAATCGATGGATCCATTCGGCATCATAGCCCGCATCGGCAAACACTCTTAGCGGCTGGGAACTCGTCGCTGCCTTGGCCAGGACATTAGCGGTCTCGGCTTTGTCATGGCACGGTCCCCAGCTCACTGCCAGTCCACTGGGGATCAGCGATCCGGCCAGCACGCAAACCGAGAGTTTCACGTATTTGGACCGCTTTCTTCCGCTGCGGGACTGGTAGTGGGCACTCGCCGCAGTCGTCTCCCTCCCGGTCGAGTCGATGGCGGCTTCCTCAGCGTCCAGGGCAAACTTCTGCACCAGTTCGTGCAACATCACATCCACGATGTCGAGTACGTTGGAGCGATCAGCAATCTTCTTGAGCGTGGAATAATGCGGCAGCGTCTTCAGCCCGATTCGCTGCTGAAAAGTTCAGCGACTTCCAGGAACTCGATCACACCCCGGTAGGTCGTCTTCAGGTACGCCCGCAGGATCAGGCAGGTGAGGAGTTGCTCCTGCGTGAACTTGTGAGGACTCTTGAGGTGCGAATACGAAGCCACGTACTGGCGTCCGATCCTCATCGACAGGGGCGCGACTTCCAGCAGAATGTGCGTCCGTGATGTCGGGCTCATGCCATGCGTTGTAGCGCAGCGAATCGCCGACTCAAGAGATGTTTTCAACAGGGCAAAGCTACCTCATCGAAAAATTGATAAGACCGTTTGGTCGCATGGCCCCCGAAGGCGGGCTGTTCGACGCAATTGAGCGGCTATAAAACCTCTTTGTAGAATTTCCGTGTTAAACCTGATACAACTTGGATCCTCGCAAAAATGACTCGCCTACCGTGACTGGTACACACCGGGCTCCAGGTGCGTCAGTCATTTGCCAGGTTTCCCTAGGGCTGGCTTTGCCACACATTACTCACGTGGTTCGTTCAGGAGGGCGATTTAATGCTGATTCCGTCATGGGGGGGAGTTCGTGGCGAGGCGCATGCAAGGATGGTGTTACTCGACGAACCGACGCAGGCGAAGGAAGTTACAGGCTGCGAACCAGCTGGAGTGTCTCGAATCGCGAGTGCTACTCACGGACACTTACGCGTTAGGTGACTTCAATGGTGATGGTCGCCAGGACGTCGCCACGAGATCGGGAACTCCTGAAACTTGGAAAGTCGAATTGTCCCAAGGCGCAGCACTCTCATCGTTCCAGAACTGGGGCAGCACGAGTACCACCAATAATTCCGGATTCGTCCTCTCAGGGGACTTTAATGGCGATGGACGCGATGACCTAGTCGTCCCGGACCTCGCGGCAAATATCTGGACCGTTTCACGGTCGACCGGAACTTCATTCGCAACGGTTTCTTACCCGGTTTCGTCAACAGGATCCCTTCAGACATTGGGCTGGCTGCAGGCACGAGTCGGCGATTTCAATGGCGATGGCCGTAGCGATGTGGTTGCCTGGGAGTCCTCCACAAAGAAGTGGCACGTCTTCATTTCCACTGGAACTTCATTCCAGGCAAGTGCGTGGGCGACATGGACATTCGACCTTGGTGCCCAAAACATCGCCGTGGGAGACTTCAACGGCGATGGCAGAGATGACGTCGCGGCGCGCACGGGGACTGGGGATTGGCGCGTGGCGATATCGACAGGGAACCGATTCGAGACGCGCAACTATGGCAACTGGCTGGGAGGATCGGCCGCTTCGAACTTGCTCACCGGCGACTTCAATGGCGACGGGCGGGATGATCTGGCAGCCTATGTTTCCACACAATGGCACATCAGCTTCTCGTCTGGCGAATCTTTCAGCACTAGTACCAGTACGGTTGCAGGGACCAATGTTGGCAGTTCCGCTGTGGCTTTCGACATCAACCACGATGGCAAAGCCGATCTCGTTCAGCAGGTGACTGGTGGAGACAAGGTCGCCTTTTGGACCACAGGCAGCACATGGACAACGTCGACCTTGCGCTCCTCGAGTGTTTCCAGTATTGGGTGGCTTACCCCGCTGACGTCGGCATTGACCCCGTCGGTCAAGTTGATCGATTACGACCATCGCTGGCGGGAGGTGATGTCGGCATACGATTTAGTGCGGAATACGATCGGTTTTACACCATCTTACGGTTGGATGCGCGGGATCGATGCTGTGGCGAGCACGAAGGTGGGAAACGCGTGGGATCAGCAGAATTATTTCAACTCCTTGATCACCAGCGTGGTGGAGACACGCTTCGTGAGTAGCACTGTCAGATTCTACAATTCAACCCAAATTGCCCAGCTGAATAATTGGCTGGGGACAGAATCGCTCAGCGCCAGCATTGCTGTTCTTTCTCGGGCGGGGCTGAACCCTCAGGAGGAGAAGGTCGGAGACGTCACCACCGGGGTAAAATTTGCACATGCATGGCTCGTCGCCTACATGCCCGGGCCTACTGGCCAGATCTGGCAGCCTCTGGATCCCTCCTTCAAATCCTACACGACATCGCTGGAAGACATTGCTCCCAACACCGATGACGATGTCGTCACAACTTTTGACGAAGATTTTTTTGGCACATTTCAACAGAACCTCTCCTTCTCAGCCGACTTTGCCAGCTATGCCGGAACGAAAACGCTTCCTGGATCATTAACGGTCACCAGCGGCAGCACGGAACCGATTACGGGGTCTCCCGCGTACGCCAAAGTCTGGAGAAACTCTTCGTTGCTCTTCAATGAAGCTCAAGGAGTAAACGGACACGTTGTAGCAGATATTGGTGTACCAGGTAACATCGACTTCAGCATGCTTTTTCGCCTCAACGGTTCAACCAGTTACGAACTGCGAGTTCAAGACACCAAGCTGAGATGGTTCCGCCATGGCGTCGATACGGGCTCAAGTGGACAGGAGTTGATCGCTTCATCCAATTCGACCACGAATACTACACTTCAGTCCAATCCAAATCCTGCCGCCAGTCGGGTGCTGCTGGAAGCTCGAATTTCTGGAGACACGCTGTATTGGAAAATCACTCCCCAGGGGGAGGCCCCCAAAGAGCTGACTCTGTCACTTCGAGATGCGACGCCAGCCCATCCGACGACAGGAATCAAGATTATCGAGCAGAACCGCGGGTACTTCGGGATTAGGACCTACGGCAGCACATACATCAGCCTTTACCATCTTGACATTGATCTCGACCAGATCGACACCCGGATTTTCGATGCCATCGGGAACACGTCCACGTCACCCAATCTCGGCAACCACATGCGTCCGCAGCGGTCGATCCTCGGAACAACCTCTGCTGCCTTTCCTGCTTTGCCCTACGCAGTGGTCAGCGCCGTGTATAGCACAAGCTGGGCTGATGCTGAAGTTCACCGAGTCCGCCTGACGCTAAAGAACGGGGGCACCACATTCACTCCCGTCATTCTCCGGCTTCCAGAAGTCAACCGCCAGAATATCTATTTCCTCAGCAATCCCAGCGCATCTTCAAAGGTAGTCCTGTATGTCGGCTCGAACACCACCAATTTTGCGACCAATGGGCAAGCGGCAACCTTGACAGCTGAGACACTGCTCGGTGGAAGCACCATTCAAACAGATGAGCTATATGTCCCCGCAAACGGCATCGCGACGGTTGCGATCGCAGGGTCTCAATATTCCGCACAAGACGTGCAGAACTATCGGACACTTCTTAATAATGTTCAATTTGTCTCGAGCCCGAATACGAGCGAAAAAGAAGCCATTGTCATTGCGGCCCAGCAACTAGCAGCTGCCGACTACGCTCACCGGTCAGCACGCGATTTACGATTGCTCGCATTGTCGACTGGAGCAATTTGGGTTGAGAAATTTGCCACCATTGGGCTGGTGACTTCCGAGCGGAACGTCAGCACCTCAACTGACCGCCAGTTCTACTACGCTCCCACCAAGCTGCGAATGGATCAACCTCAGCAGAGCTATATTCCAGTCCCCATTGACGGATCTTCGGCTGACGCGACGCAGAGTGCTCAACAGGAGCGCAGCCAAGCGGCCATGTTCCTGTTGTCTCAGCTGGAAGGACTCACCCTGGGGGCTATTACTGGCACTCACACGCTGACCGCCGCGGACGGCTTTCGCAACGCTGTCTCCACTGGCGACACAATTTTGCGTCTGCAGCGGACTTCCACCGGAACGTACGTCGATCTCGGCACATCCACCGTTTATGCCAACGCGACGGCCTTGCGGGCGACACTGGACCACTCGACTGCGGCGGAAGACGTCATTCTTGCGGAGTTGGATTCCGTTGCGGGGCCGATCAGCCGTGTAGTGACTGTTCCCCTGCGGCGGGTTCGCATGGAAGTCGGAATGGGTTCGGTCTTCTTTGTGCAGGACCACAACTTCAGTTATCCCGTGTTCGAATCGCTAGTTTATTCCGAAGCGGACAATCAGCTCTACCGTGGCGGAGTGGCTCAGGATACTCCGACCGCCGACATTCCCACCAAGGCAGTTGATTTCGCAGCGGACCTGTTCAGTGGCATTTTGCGTCGTACTGACACTGATGTGGTCTTGCCGTCTATCGGTCCGCGTGTGGCTGTCGAGCGCACCTACATTTCCCGAAAGAGTACCGCCCCGACAGACGACTACGGTTTCGGGATCAACGTTGCACACTCTTACAGTGACACATTGGAAATCAGCGGCAATAACCTGACTTGGATGACAAACCAAGGAGCCCGGTATCAGTTCCTCAAGCTGACATCCACGACGTTTGCTGTCCCGGATGTATTGCTCGGTACAACACTGACGCTCAGCGGCAGTGTTTACACCTTGACTGATCAGCACGGGCTCACCCGCACGTTCACAACATCCGGATCGAGCCGTGCCTATCTCACGAAGCTGCAGGACCGCAACGGCAATGTCTTATCCATCAACCGCAGCAGCGGCAAAATCCAGACTGTTCAAGACACCACAAACGTCGGCAGTCCCCTCACGTTACTCACTTACACCTACACCGGCAACCAGATCACATCGGTTACCGACAACGCGTCCCGAACCTGGACCTACACCTATCAGGATGCCGGGTCCGGTAATAAGCGTCTGATCGGAGTCGCAGGCCCGGGAGCCGGCACTGCCCAAGCGATCACGACCTACGCCTATTTCCCTTCAGGGAACGAGCTGCAGGGGCTTCTCAGCAGTGTGACAGCTCCTGGTGGGAGTAGTTCCATTCCGGGACTCGGCCAGACAGCTTATAATTATTACCGCAACGGACGTCTGCTCAGCGAGACCAGACCGGACGGGGGAGTGCTGGGTTACTCCTACGACATCTACAATCACACAACAACTGTCGTAGACCAAGTCGGCTCATCGACCGTGACGGAGTTCTCTCCCAGCGGTCTGATGCGACGACAAATTCTGCCTGATGGCACCAGCGTGGCCTATGAATGGGACTTGCAGATCCGGCAGCAGACAAAAGTCACAGACAGCAGAGGACGCATCACGCGTTCAAGCTACAATGTCAACACAGGCACACTGATGTCACAGACGAGTCCCGACGGACTGACGACATCGTATGAATATGAGGTAGTTTCACAACCCTTTGATGATGGTGTACAGGCAGGCTAAGTGAACGAAGCCTTCGAACAGTTCGGCGTAGTATTCCCAGCGAGTGATCAATCGGCGGCAGTTCTGCAGCCAACTGAAAGTGCGCTCAATTCGGTATCGGCGTTCGTATCGCCGCAATGCTCGACCGTCCTGCAGTCGAGGCTTGGTTCGTTTGTCTCGGTGCGGGCAGATCAGTTCGATGCCACGGGACAGAAGATGTTCCCTCAACCAGTCGGCATCGGCAGCTTTATCGTACAGCAGGCGACGCGGCTTGCCGTGTGGAGGGCATTGATCAATCAATGTTTGGATCGTGGTCACCTCGCTGTAATTGGCAGAGGTGGTATATGCCGAGAGTGGAATGCCTCGTCCATCAGTCAGGAGGAGGATGCGGGTTCCGTTGCCACGATGACAACGTCCCACGTCGTCACCCCTTTTTTTGCCCGTGAAAACGAGCCATCACCGATCGCTTCTTCCCAGTCGATGCCACGTCGCTGTAGCAGCTTGCTGAGCAATCGATCCCAGGCTGCACGAAAGACCCCGTTTCGAGTCCAGTCACGATGGCGTCGCCAACAGGTGACTGGTGAGGGGTATCGTTCTGGTAAATCTTTCCAACGGGCCCCTGTAATCAGTACCCACAGAACGCCTTCCAAGCACTCACGAGAAGATCGCCAAGGGCGTCCTCCACGCGGTCCCACCGGAAGATCAGGAAACAGATCCGCGATCAGAAACCATTGTGCATCAGAGAGAAAGGGCTTCGGGGCCGTCCTGGACCCTGTCCTGTTCGGCCGCCGTCTCGCGGGCCATTTCGACAGAGTAATGAGCATGAAAGACTCCTTTCACCCTGCTCATAAGCACATCCCTTGCCAATCCTGTTCAGTAATCTAAAGGTTGTGAAACTGGCTCATTTAATATCGACACCGACCGGTCCCGGGTAAACGTGGGTCGGTGAGACCAGAACGCAACCGACCGGCGCTCCGTATCCGCAATGGGCATCCGGGTTGAGGACGAGATCGGTCACTCCCGGCGCGAGACGCGAATTGATCGCCTGCTGCAGGCACAGCTCGTCGAAGGTGTCACGGATCGGTGCCGTACCGATGACGGTGATCGGAGGTGTCTTTTCGCCGGTCGGTAGGATCGCGGTGGCGTCGGATGTTGGGATCAGATTGTAAGGCATGAACTCGCAGCCCTCAGAGCGATGAATGGGAAAGAGATCCAGCAGGATGTTCGTCCAGATTGCCTGGGTCTGGAGCATTTTTGAGTTGAGATTACCCGTCCTCGCCGCTCGGAGTTCAGCGTTTCATCAGAGGAAACACTTGCTGCCCGAGCATGGGAAAGAGTGACCGCACTCAAATCCCTTTTAGCGCCGGTCAAACGAACATGCAAGGCGTCTTCACCCAGACGCCGAAGCCGAAAAAGTCATCACTCTGGAGCCCATCACTGGCCCGAAGTTCGCAGAATTCACCCTCTGCGGCGGGAGAATTGGCGTCATGAAGAAATCGATGATCAACCCTCCATATCAGGGGTGATCATCGATGCAGAGTGATCTAAGATGGCAACGCTTATCCGCGCCGTGCTTCGCGGTGCTCTTTGCGGGCTTCCCGTCGCTCCATCCGGTGGGCAATCCGCTGCCGCATCGGTTCAGGGAGCCGATAGGCCTGAATTCCGTGTGCGATGACCCCCAATCCCCAGCCTGCCAGCGGCCAGAGGAACCAGAGATTGTCGGGATTATTGCGGAAATTCAGAAATGCAAGTCCGCACATGACTCCCACGTAGATTCCAGCATGAATGAAGAACCCACGTTGAGCCTGGCTTGCAATCGGGTCGTGACTGGTGTGATGTGTCGTGTTCATGAGAATGGCCTCCTGCATGTCTTTATTGGCCCCGCAGATCGCGATCCGATGGGCGATCGCTCTGACGGTGAGTTGACACGCAAATGACGGGCCAATCGTGTCCCCTTGTCAGCGAACGCCTGACAAACGGGGGCGGGGTTTCGCTCTGTTACAGGAGAATTCCCGTTCCAATCGATTGTCTTCGGCCCGCTTGCTGAAGAACTCAACGATCCCCGCGGATTGGGGGCGCTGGTCGCCCAGCCAGCCAACCGATCAATTCACTGGCGACGCGCTCTTTGGAGCCCGACCAGTGAGCCACCGTTTCCCCCTGTTGGTTCAGGAACTCGACGGTGTTTTCACTGGAACCGATCGCGCTGGGATGATTCAGGACAATCCAGTCACAGTTTTTGCGACGCAGTTTCTGCAGGGCATTCTCGCGAGGATTCTGGGCTTCCAGAGCGAAACCGACGACCCAGCGATGCTCTTTTGCCCGTCCCAGCTCGGCCAGCACGTCGTCGGTTTCAATCATCTCAAGGGTGATCGGACCTCCCGTCTTGGAGAGCTTGCCGGCAATCCGTTCGCGTGGCTTGTAATCGCACACGGCGGCTGCCGCAATCACAGCCTGACATTCGGGAAAGAGTCGCACGGCTGCGTCTCGCATCTCGGAAGTGGTGACGACCGGCACGAACTCGCAGCCCGAGAGCGGAGGGAGTTCCACCGGTCCGCTGATGAGGACCACTTCCCAGCCGCGATCAATCGCTGCCTGCGCGATGGCGTAGCCCATCCGACCACTGCTGGCGTTGGAGAGATAGCGGACATCGTCCAGGTATTCACGAGTCGGCCCGGCGGTAACGAGCAATCGCATGGAAACTTCAATTCAATCGGTGTGATGAAGGGAGGCCCGCACCGGAAAAATGTGTGGAGGTTCTCAACTCACCGGGGGTTTCAGCCCCATTTCATTCAGCAGCAGCTTCATGTCTTCCCACACCGGCTTTTTCGCAGCGGGGTTCCGCAGCAGGTATGAAGGGTGATAGGTACACAGGACCTTCGCGCGTCCGTGCTGAAAGAATCGCCCCCGCATTTTGCCGATGGGCTCCACACTGGCAAGCAGGTTCTGCGCAGCGCAGGTTCCCCAGCAGACGATGTAATCGGGATCGACAATCGAAATCTGCCCGTCGAGATATTCGCGGCAGTTGGCCGCTTCCGTCTCGGAAGGAGTGCGATTTTCAGGAGGGCGGCAACGCAGAATATTGCAGATGTACAGATCGGATCGCTGCCAGCCACACGCCTCGATGATCTTGGTGAGCAGCTGTCCGGCCCGACCGACGAACGGCTCCCCGGTCCGGTCTTCATCGGCTCCGGGAGCTTCCCCGATAAACATCACCCGGGCTGTCGGGTTACCGACTCCGAAGACCGTCTGAGTCCGGGTGCGTGCCAGCTCAGGACAGCGAACGCAGTCGGCGACGCATCCCGCCAGTTCCTTGAGCTTCTTCGTGCGGACTGCCGGAGAGGCTGTGTTGCGCACGAGATTGACGGGCTGGGGGGACTTGGCTGCAGGCGGAAGAGGTTCCGTTTTTTTCTTGGGCATATCTTCAGGAGGAGCTTCAGACAATAAGGAAGCGGTTCCCGCAACGGGAGGGGCAGGTCGACGGGGAGCGCGTGGCAGGTGGGTCAGACCCGCAGCACGCAGGTCGTTGAGCATCTGTCGAGCGGCGCGTTGTGGATTGGACATATCTGAGTCTCTTTCGGCAGGCAGCCAAGTCTCTCCAGCCTTCGTCTCCGGAAAGAGCTTCAAAAATCGCCGAATTCTCCGGTTGCCGCTTGTGATCCTGAGGTGACGCGAGGAACTCCGACCGGCAAATCACGCCGGGAAATTTCGCGGCGGGATCCCGGTCAAGTCAGTATGATCCGGCGATCAGGGCTGCTGTCCACTCTCGGGCAATGTCTTGATGCGAATATTGCGATAGTGAACGGTGCTCTTGGGATCGTGCCCCTGCAGTGCGATGGTGCCACTCCCGAGCTTGCGGTCAGGATACTTGCGAGAGGGATCGAGGTTCTCCGGCTCAATGTAATCGACAATCGTTTTTCCATCGACTTTGATGATCACGTGCTTGCCGTCCACGATGATGTGCTGGGTCCACCACGTATTGTCCGGCAGTAATTGGCGTGTGTTCGGCTGAATGCCATACAGGCTGCCCGTTTTCTGAACATCCTTTTCGTAGGTGTTGTTCACCTGGGCCTCGTGTCCCTGTGCCAGCCAGCCGGTTGGCTGTGACGCAGTGTGGAAATGAATTCCGCCATTGCTTCCCGGCTCTGCCATCACGTCCACTTTGAGTTCAAAATTTGTGAATGGTGCCAACGGACCGGTGTAAAGGAGATGGCTCCGCTCCCCATGAGCGACCAGTTCACCATCGACAATCTTCCAGCTTTCAGGGTGCTCGTTCGCAGTCCAGTTGGCGAAGGATTTGCCGTCCCACAGCGGAACGAAACCGGTTTCCGAACTGTCGAGATAGGCCACCGCCTCGCGCAGATTGGAAAGACTCAGTTCCACATCAGAAAGGGGATTTTGCGGGTTTTCTTCATATTCGAGTGCCAGCAGATTTTTGTACTGCAGACCACGAAGGGCTCGGAGAACACCCACAATGTTGAGTTCCCCTTCTCCCAGAATCGTGAAGATCTTCCCTTCCTTGCGCAACTGTTCGGCCCGATTCCTGGGGAGTTCCTTCTCAAGCCGCGCCTTTTCTTCTTCGGTTTGAATCGAGCGGACGTCCTTCAGGTGAACATCGTACACACGATTTCCGAGCTTGCGGATCACCTCGACCGGGTCCTGATCGCTCCGCAGGTAATGCCCGGTGTCGACGCAGGCGCCGATCAGCGGATGCCGTCCCTCCACCCATTTCAGCACATCTTCCACAGTAGAATAGGTGCTTCCCGGACCGTGATTGTGAATCGCAATCGGAATCTGATACTCCTCCACCAGCTTCTCCAGCAGATCGAAAGTTTCTTTGTTCTTCTGCGGATTGGCCACAATGCAGGTCAGCCCCACTCCCTTCGCGAAATCGAAATACGACCGGGTTTTCGCTTCATTGGCGTCGAGGGGAACCACGCCGTAGCTCATCAGGGTGATGCCCGCCTGTTCCAGTTGTTGCCGGTAGCCGCTCATCTGCGCGGGGACTGTCGTGACAGGCAGATGCCGCGGGTAGCCTTCGAGATACTTGATCCCTAGCTTCTCACACTGTTTCAGCGCCTCGGGAAGATCGAAATTCCGCAGCGTATAAGACTGCAGTCCCACCTTGAATTCCCCATAAGGATCGGCTGATGCGGGTTCTGCAGCCTGAACAGGCAACGGTGCGAAGCAGAGAATCAGCAGAGGGACGAGGCTTCGGAGGTGTCGCACCATCGGATGGGTGTCGCAGTGTGGAATCAGCATGTGTCGTTTTCCGGTGAAGGCTAGGGGCCAACAATTGGGGGAGTATCGCCGGTCTTGAATCCGAGTTTCAAGCAACCGCCTCCGTTACAACCGCTATTGTCCGGATTTTCGTCAAGTCTGCGCATCCGGTTGTCGATTGGGAAGAAGGAATCTTCGGAGTCGGCGCTGCGTCGTGTCGGCTCATTGGAGCGATTCACCTCGAGATCCCGAGCGCGTCTGGTTGTGGGTTCACCACAGCCGGTTCAGGAACCAGACGATGCGCAACCTCAACGGGTGCGATCTGCTCTCAGGGAACTGTCCATGGCCAAGCTTCGCCCACAGCATTGTTTCTGGCTGGCTGCCGTTTGCTTCGTGGCAGGTCTGACCACATTCTGGTCCGATGACGTAGTTGTCGTCACTTCGGAAGATCGCGTCCCTTTGCTGGAGCCGCAGGCCGGGACAGTCGCCCCGCCAGAACTCACACGCTCTCGTGAGGAACTTTCGTCGACCTCCATCGCCGAACCCCTTCAGATTCCACCGCAGACACTTGTTGACAGTGAGCAGCCCCTGCGGGCGGCCGTGCTCACTGTCTCCCCTCTGATGCGCGAGCGGGTGGGCACGAACCGTGAAGCTCTTGTTCCTGCCGCCTTCGCAGCGTCATCTGACTCGAATGTCCCCGAGGCTGTCTGGCTGTCGGGACGAATTGAAATGCTGGAATCCCGCTGACGATTACAAACTGGCTCCGTGAACACGGAGCTCGACATTCCTGAAAAGTGTGGTTCCCCGCATGTATGAAGCGCATTGGAAGATCAGCCGCCGTCCGTTCGAGGAAGAGGCCGCTCCCGAATTTTTTTATCCCAGCCGGACCCATCAGGCCGGATTGCTGAAGTTGCGCTATCTGATCGAGCAGCGCAAGGGGATTGGACTGCTTGTCGGGGAACATGGTCTCGGGAAGTCATTTCTGACCCACGTTCTCGAAAGCGAACTGACGGAGAACGGACTGGGCGTCGTGATCCGGCTGGTTTTCCCGCAGTTATCTCCAGCCGGGACAATGGCGTATTTTGCCAGCCGACTGGGTGTTCTCGCTTCATCGGAACAGCCTGAAGAACAGGTCCTCCGACACCTGGAAGATCGGCTCGTCGAACTCCGTTCTTCCGGACAGCATGTCACGTTTGTCATTGACGATGCCCATCTGCTGGATCTTGCGCACCTGCAGACGCTGCGGCTGTTGCTCAATCTCCGCGAGGCCGGCCGAGCCGATTTCTCCCTCGTCCTGTCGGGGCGAACCGAACTCCTTTCTAAGCTGCAGCGACTGGGGGCACTGGATCAGCGGATTGTTGTTCGCGCCGCACTGGAACCGCTCGCCCGGGAAGAAGTACTTCCGTATGTGCAACAGCGACTGAGCGTCGCCGGACGGGACACCAATCTGTTCAATCTCCGTTCTGCACAGACCTTGTGGGAGCTGTCGCAGGGAATTCCGCGCCGCATCAATCAGCTGTGTGATTTGTCGCTGCTCGTCGGCTTTGTCGACAACCGGGAAACAATTAGTGCCGTTGAAATTGAAGCGGCTGCGGAAGAACTGATGTCGACAGCGGCGTGAAGATCGCGGCAAATTCGTCTCCTTCCCGAATGACTCGTCCTGGCGGTCTGCAAGCGTCGTCATACATCGCTTATTTCCTGAGCGTCCGTTGCTGCTTCTCTTGGCAGCGTGACGCCAGTCGCTCCTCTCGCGGGCGGTTCCGGGCTCGCCTGTAAAAAAATGTCTTGCCGAAATTTCAGCAAAAAGCCTGAAGTTTCAGCCGCGGCCAGCACTTACAGGGGGCCGGTGGCTGGACTCGGCAACACTTTGGCGCGGCCTTTGCTTTTTAGCGAGTACATCAAAGGCGTGGCGAGGAACTCTGACTTCCCATCCAGACAGACGACGAATTGCAGCTTCGCTCTTGTCCCGGACCTGGTCACCTTTTGAGTCTGCTCCCCTTGGTGCGCATGTGCGGCGCACTGAACGACGGCGGCGGCTTGGGATTCCCCCTCTCCCCAAGCCGCCTGCCGTTTTTATGCGCTTCGCAGCAGATTCTCCTGCGTCGCCGCAATCGTGACCTGGGGACAGATTCTCAGTCTTCACACCGGCGCCGAAGAGGCAGTCGTCAAGGAACCTTCGGCACCGAGCAGCTTCAGATTCAGGGAGCCGCCCTGAACCGCATTTCGTCGAGTGCCGACTCGACGTCGACAAGCTGGATGCGACTCGCTGCATCGTGCTCCAGTTGAAACTGAACCGCCCGGCGCATCAGTTCCTTGATGAATGCCGCACCGACATTTTCGGTTCGAGGGACGATGTGCTCCAGAATCTCTGTCGGCCGTTCCATTCCCGATGAGTACAGACGGACGAGTTTCTTCCTCCCCTCTCCATCCGGGAGAGGGAACTCAATCGCCTGATCAACTCGTTCCGGACGAGCGGACAGCGCCTGCTCGAGTGCCTCCGGACGATTAGTCGTCAGCAGAAACAGGATCTCGGCAGATTTCTTCAGACCCTCCATTACATCAGAGTCGGTTATGGACTCAAGTGTTGACGTTGCGGAAGTGTGCGTGAATGAGCAAGCCACAGCCTACCCGAGTGATGTCACGGACGAAGAATGGGCGTTTCTCGCCCCGTATCTGGCATTGGTTACGTGAAGACTCTCCGCAACGAGTCCACTCGCTGCGGTTGGTCTTCAACGCCATGCGCTGGCTGGTGAGTACGGGAGCGCAGTGGAGATTCATGCCGCATGAATTTCCTCCCTGGCCGGTGGTTGATCAGCAGGCGCGTCGCTGGCTGCAGGCCGGTGTCTTCGAGGACATCGCACATGACCTGCAAGCGATCGCCCGCGTGGTCGAAGGGCGCGAGGAAGACCCCAGCGGAATCATTCTGGACGGTCGCGTGCTGCAGTCGACGCCGGTGAACGGAAAGCGGGCAGGATACGATGGCCACAAGCGCCGGAAAGGCTCGAAGATTCACATTGCCATCGACACGCTGGGCCATTTGCTGGCGGTGAAAGTCACGCCTGCCAATGAGCAGGAGCGGGCGCAGGTCGCTGCGCGAAGCAGTGCAAGCGGTGACCGGAGAGACCGTGGAAGTGGCGTATGTCGATCAAGGGGACACGGGTGAAACCGCAGAAGACGCTGCGGCGGAACAAGGGGTTCAACTGCGGGTGGTGAAACATGCCAGGGCCAGACGAGGCTTTGTCCTGCTCCCCCGGCGCTGGGTGGTGGAACGAACGTTCCCCTGGCTGGGACGCTCCCGGCGACTGGCGAGAGACTACGAACGCCTGGCGGAAGTCCTCGCCGGCTGGCACTGGGTCGCGATGGTCGCCCTCCTGCTCAAGCACGCTCACTTTCTCATACAGACAAGTTCATAACAGGCTCTAGGGATTTTGGGCAACTGGATCGACAGTTACCGCACGATGATCTGGAGCAGGTTCGAGGCGCAGCAACGCAGTCCGGCAGAATGTCCCCGGGGGCACACAGGATGAAGTGCGACGCCCCGCGGAATTCATCGATTCGCGAAGGGGCAATTCAGATCGCTCTCGGTTCGCAGAATCGCGCTTCAATGGCCGCCACGGAATCGGCGAGCCCTGAACGGGAAGCAAGGCGTTCTCGCATTGTCTGGCAAGCGTTCGCGACCGCAGTTGATCCCAGAAGTTCGCTCACTATGCTGGTCAGGGCGGGAGCCTTGAATGCTCTTGCCGGCAGTCCCCGTCCGACTTGCAGCGACTCAATCCGCGCTGCGTTATCGAACTGGTCGTGAGCCAACGGCATCGCCACTTGCGGGATGCCCGCGAGGAGTGCCTGCGAGGTCGAGCCAATTCCCCCGTGGTGCACAAATGCGGCAGCCTGCGGAAGCAGACGATCCAACGGTGCATACGCGAAATGCCGGACGGTCGGTGGCAGGACATTCGGAACCTGCTCCGGATGCTGCGTTAAAAACAGGGCTCGGTGGCCCGTGGATTGAACCGTTTGCAGGGCCGTTTCAAAGAAGGCACGCCCGTGCAGGTTGGCAGACCCCGGAGTAAACACGATTGGTGGTTCACCGGTGTGCAGAAAGTGCTCGATCTCCCTGTCGAGTGGCTGCTCGGACTGATCGTTCCAGAGAGGAAAGTCTGTCTGAATCAGACGGTGCGGCCAGTCAGCCTGTGGGGGTGCGAACCAGTCGGGAAAGAGGCAGAGAACCCCTTCAGGGGAGTTCCACCACCGGGTGATCTGCCGGATCGGAGAGAGACGCAGCTCCCGTCTCCATTCATTGAGGAACGGACAGACCACGGCATCGACGGCGAATTTCTCACCAAAGCGAAACAGAAGGCTTTTGAACCAGCGGGGCCCGGCCAGTCCGGCGATGGTCGGTGGGACGAGATCGCTCCAGATGACGGAGGGTTGCAAGTGGACTGTGAGAAGCGGGATGCCATGCGATTCCTGCGCGACCCGCGCCCCGAAACACAGGCAGCTGGCAATCGCCACCACGCGGCGATTCTGATTCTGCTCCACCAGAATCTCGTGCTGTCGTTTCAGCTGAGGGCGGAAATAAGAGTAAACGTGCCTGAAAGCCTTTTGCGGATGCCACAGGTCAGGGCTGCTGATGCACTGCGAATACTCCTCCGGCATCCCGAGTGGCTCAAAGGGAAGGTTGTACTTTTCCGCCAGGGGCGCAAAGTGACCGTTCGTCACAAGGAGGACATCATGTCCCCGCTGGCGAAGCTGGAGTGCCAGCCCCACCATCGGAAAGACGTCCCCTGAGCTGCCGATCGTGGTGAGTACAAACTTCGTCATCCGTTCTTCCTCACAGAAGCGGTCGAACACTGCCGGTCCCTGGTAAACGGCGGGTCGAACTTCGACCGGGGAACGCCATCCCGGATCGCTCGTCGCTGATGGTTGCCGGGCGTCCCTGACGATTATCGTGATGTCGGGGGATGCCGTACGAGGCTTTCCTGACGTTTCCGAAGATCGGCAAGCCGATGCCAAACTTGGGAAGTTCCTGGAGGCAACGGTGGCAGGTTTCAGTGATCGTGCCGACAGTGTGAAAGCAAGCCAGATCGTCGAAGGGGACAACCGGGTGGCGGGGACAGCGATCGAGCCTTGGCACGGCGGGAAAGACCTGAATTATTCCCCGGTGCGTACTCCTTCGATTTTACGCATGTCGGCCACACGAATGAGAACCAACCGCTCCATTCCCTGTGAAACATCGCTTCGAAAGAAGTGAGAAGCCAAGGCATCGGGCGAATCGGGATTCAGGCCGATCACCAGCATCTCCCCGGTGTTTACTTCGGCGGAGAGTCGATCTTCGTGAAACGTGAGCTTTCGCTGCCCCTGCTGGTACGTCCAGTCCAGATCGTTCGCTTGTGGCCGAAGCATGTCCTCTCCGTGGTGAATCTCCGGGATCATCACCAGCTTGGACCAGCCATCCTCAATCCGATCTGCCTGGATTCGCAAAATGCATTTGCCGGAATTCAGTTCCACGGTCTGCACCCCCTCGCTGCCCCGGCGGACGAGCGGGGTACCATTCGGAACCTCACTGGCGACGAGAAGAGTTTCCTGCCCTGTCTGCACCGTGTACCGGCGGACCGAAGCCCGAGCGTACGTTCCACCGCGACGTGACATTTCCATCAGGGATTGCAAGGGCCGGGGCGGGCGGGATGGGCTGAGCGCAAATCGAAAGCCATCCGCCGTCAGACTCTCCCGGACCGCTGGTGTGACCGATGAGATCGCAATCAGCGACGACCACAGTCCTTCCCCGATGAGGGGATCACCGATGGGGCGGTCGACAAAGTAGACTTCCAGTTCGATCGCTTCCCGAGGGGCCAGAATCGGGGGGAGTGGCGACTTGCGGACAATCTGCGTGCCGACATCCGCTGTCCAGAGCGGGCATCCGGCCCCCCCGAGGACGAGACAGACGAGCAGGCATCGCATTGTCAGTCGCGGTCCGGAAAACATGGTCGGTCGACGATCCAGAGGAAGGCAGAATCATCGTCTTCTAGGAGGCGGGAGAGTGAGGGTCAATCCGGGTCGGACGGGGAGTGTCCCAACAGGGGGATCTTCGGCAGGCGTTGCCGAAAAAGGCTGGTTCGGGTCGAGTTCTCCGCTCGACCATGCCGTGGCAGCCGTTGCGGCGGAGTTGCCAGGGAGCCGGAGCTCGACCATTTGCAAGCCGGCCGAACACCGATTTGCGAAATCGGTCCGAGTTACCGAAAGTCGACGGGTTGCCACTTCGAAGCTGTCTGGAGGAGGCCTATACTTGAGAGCAACTGACGGGACGTGACGAACTTTGATCGACCTCCAGAGAAGGTGTCCCTCCCCATGCCCACGAAATCATTGCGACCAAGTATCGCGGAAACATCTTACCGCTTCTTCGAGCGTCCGCTGCACCCGGAACTCTTCAGCCCCGCGGTCGTGGGACGGATTCGGACAGACCGGTACCAGGCCAGTCTGGGATTGTGTCAAGGGGGCCATTATCTGCAGATGACTGTGGACGGGAAGAGCGTGGTTGAAGTGACTGCACCGGATTCGCAGGTTCTGTCGACTTACGGATTGCAGCAGACCTACTTTTTTCGTGACAATGAGGAGCTGCTGTTCGAGTCGAAGACACCGGTCCCGTATCACTTTGCAGGGCAGGTCGATACGGTCGAGTTCGGCGTGTTTACCCGCGTTCAGATGGAACTGGAGCGGGAGGCGGCACGGGCTTTTGTCTCGTATCAGTTTCCCTCGCCGCATCGGCTATTGGCCGGGCCCCTGAGTCTGGTGCAGGTGGAAGGGAGTGAGAAGATGCTTGTTGTACACACTTTCCACACTTTCCCGGACGACTTGGCGGTTCTCAGAACCCAGTCACTCTTTGAGCTCAATTGATGCGCATTCTTTCACCCGTGAACTTGGAGATTGCTGCAAAATCGTTCGCTGACGAGGTACGTTAAAGTTCATTGTCGCAGCACTTTGCAACGCGCAAAATTCTTTTAAAATCTTGGCCGATTTGCAGCGGTCGGGACGACTGGCAGATGTCCGCTGCTGCTCAGATGATCATTCCGTGCGCCGCGGGGGGGATGCCGGGGGCGTTCTGGAGGTTCTGATGCTGTAGAAAGACTGAAATTTTGATTCCTGTAACCCTTTCCGGATGGGCAACCCTCTGTGAAAGGCCGGAATCAAATTCGCGGCCAGTCAATGTTCAATTTTGAATCTTGGGCCGGTCGTTGGGGTCATTGCAATCCGTGCAATCCAGTAAGGGTGGCCGATCTGCTGTGAATCCTGGCTTGCTTCGTCGGTCAAGTCTGATCGCACACCGTAAGCTGAATGATGGAGCACCTGAGGTGGGAATTCCTTTCACGAATTTCCCGCGTTCACAAGGTCAACCGTCTCCTCCTTCCTGAAAACCGTGTGACGGAGTCTGGTCACATTGTGTGGGTGCTGGAGCTGGTCTCACAAGGAATAGTTCTCATGAGAGAACTGAGTGTTAAATCAGCTGAAGTGGCGATGCGGGTTGTTTTGCGACGAGCCGTGAGAAGTCAGCGTACAGATGTCGACCGCAGGCTGGCCGAGCTCGTCGAACAGCGCCAGCACGCCGCCTGTGTCGGCTCCACGATCGACAAGACCACCGCAATTGAACGTCTCGCTTCTCTGTGGGCCGGATCTCCTGTGGGCAAGGTTCTCGGCGAAAAACGGGTCTGCCGGACGTAGAGACGTCCGGGGCAATCTGCTCCTCGTCTCCGCCGCTTCAAGGGATGGACGATCTCCCGGCCGAACTCAATTCGAAGTCCGGAACAGATTCGCGCTCCCTGCGCTGGCAGCAGTCTGTTTGCTTACCGTCAACCGGGTACGTGACCGGCGTGGCAGGCTGTCTTAATAGCCCTGCGCATCGCGAGTTCCCTCTGATGAGCAGCACAACTCGGTATGGCGGGAATCGAACCCTGAAAATGCTCTCGTCGAGCGAGAGTCTCGTGCTCATGCAGCTGAATTGATTCGTCTGAAGCGATACACTGCAAAGAGGCCGCCGACGTCGCGTGAGGATCTCTTGAATTACGCGTCTGAATGCCGTATTCGACACCTCGGCAGGCTGCCATCTTTGTCCGTGAATGAATCCGAGACACGTTCGACACCATGAATTACATCGATCCGCATGTCCATATGGTTTCCCGTACGACCGACGACTACGAACGCATGGTGCGCATGGGATGCGTTGCCGTCAGCGAGCCGGCGTTCTGGGCCGGATTCGATCGGGGAACGGTCGATGGCTTTCGGGATTACTTTCGGCAACTGACAGAGTTCGAACCGAAACGGGCCGGATGGAGCGGTATTCAGCACTACACCTGGCTGTGTATCAACGCCAAAGAAGCGGAGAACATTCCGCTGGCGCGGGAAGTGATCGCGATGATTCCCGAGTTCCTGGATCGACCTGGCGTACTGGGAATCGGCGAGATCGGGCTCAACAAAAATACCCCGAATGAGTCGACCATCTTTCGCGAGCATCTGGATCTGGCTGCGAAGACGAATGAACTCGTTCTGATACACACGCCGCATCTGCAGGACAAATACAAAGGGACCCGGATGATCATCGATATGCTGCAGGAGCGCGGAGACCTGCAGCCGGAACGGGTCTGCATCGATCACGTGGAGGAGCACACCGTTCGCCTGGCGAAAGAGGCGGGATTCTGGTGCGGGATGACTCTTTATCCCACCACCAAATGCACGCCGGCACGGGCAGCCGACATCATCGAGCAATATGGAGATGACCGGATCATGGTCAACTCCGCAGGAGACTGGGGGCCTTCCAATCCGCTGGCGGTCCCTGATTTCATTCAGGAGATGCGTCGCCGGGGTCACAGCGACGAAAAAATTCAGAAGATCGTCTACCGCAATCCCCTGGAATTCTTTTCGCAGTCAACACGCTTCCAGTTTACTCCGCGCTAGCGCACATCTCATTTACGCGTCGCGGTACCCACAGTGTCGGATGTCATTTGCACATTCTGTGGCAGTGAACTTGTCGAGCAACTGGCCGCAGGTCTCCCACAACGACTCCACGCACTCCGCACCAACCATTTGAACCTGGAAATCACCAGCTCGATCGGATTGAAATCCGGGCTGTCGGGAGGTAGAGACACCACGTGTGCGCCCGAGCCTCGACCGCTTCCCGCACACCTGCAACCTTGTGGCAGAAGAGGTTGTCCATGATCAGGATGCCACATGCCCCCCGCGTTGGAGACCGGTGCTGGCGGACGCAGTTCACAAAGACCGCACCATTCACCGCTCCTTCAATCACCAGCGGAGCAGTCAGGCCGCTCAGCCTTAAGCCTGCAAGGGTCGTCGTGGTTTTCCAGTGTCCGTGAGGAGTATGACAAAGCAGTCGCTCCCCCCTGGGCGTCCGACCACGAGGACGGGGCATGTTGGTTTTCCCACAGGTTTCATCGAGCAAAACGAGCTTGTCGGGGTCCAGTCCTGACTGCATCAATTTCCAGAGGGCCCGCTGTCGATCGGCATCAGGCCAACGTGGGGTTCGTTTGCGGGTCAGGCAAGGGGCTGTCTTGTTCTGCTCCCATCGTTCCTGCTCGATGCGGCGGTCCCACGACTCGCAGACCTTGAACTTCAGCGAGACCTCTCACATCCCGCCCCCGGCATCGCGGACAGCCAGGACGTCACCTCTGAACTCCTTCGAATAGGGCTGCATCATCACCTTCCTGAAAGTTGAGATGACGCAGGTTACCTCACCAACGCACAGGGCGCGAGTGTCGTGTCTCACACAGATGGGATGTTATTCAGGGCTTTCCTGGCTCGGGCGACTTTTTCGAGGATCTCCTCGGCCTTCTTCGTCCAAACGAACGACTTTGGATTCGCATTGTGGTGGTCGATGTACTGCTTGATGGCTGCTTGCAGTTGCTCAACGCTGTTGAACACGCCGTGACGAATCCGGTTCTGGGTGATGTCCTATAGCCACTGTTCAATCACGTTCAGCCAGGAACTGCGTTCCGTGACGTGCGGACCATGTCCTGAACGGTGTCTGGTTGGCGCAGCGGGTGTTTGCCGGTGCCCACCACTCATCCGTGACGGAACGCCGTCGTCTGCTTTTCTCTCACGCCTGTTCTGGGCACGGTTCCAAGTTCGTCACCACGCACGGTTGCGGCGGTCGGAGAAGCGAGCCCCGATTGCTGCAGTTTTAGAGGCTCAGCACTCTCCTGAACCGCGTGAGTTCTTGACAGCGCAAGCGAATTCAGTCGACAATGTGTCATTGAAAGAATTCGCTTTGCGAGTGTGCTTCTATGACAGGGATTCACTGGGGCGACGCTTGTCGCATGCTTCAGCGACAGCCATGGGCCGTCGCGTCCATTGCAATCGTCTTATCGGTTCTGTGCTTTGTCTGTTTTCGCCAAACAGTGAGACAAGATCGCATTGAGAAGCTGATCGCTGAGATCCATGGCGGGAACCGTTGGGCCTGGCACCAGGGTTTCACTTGGAGATCGCAAGGTTTGCTGAACCCTGATGATCGCATTCGGATACGAGATGCTTTTCGGGAATATTCGCGTATGAGTGAGTCCGTGGACGCACAGGGAAGAAGGCGTCCGCCGTATTCGGGCGAGAAACTCATCCACGTCGCAAGCGCTGACGTTGTCGGAATTCTTTGTGGTCTCTCATGGGACCTTGAGCGCAGACCCTATCCAATGACACACAAATGGCCCAGCCAGCTGCTTCTGGACTCTTGGGATTCGTTGGAACATTCGGACCCGTGACATCGGGACTAGGTGACGTCGGTGCCAACTGACGGGGGCCTTGGGGGGGAATGCTCTCTCGTGCCCAAATAACGCGTCAGCGACGCGATGACGTCTAGGTGGTACGGACATTCAAAACGCCCCTGTGATCATGGCTGCGAGCCAGATGGGCTTTGACACTGCTGGAATCCAGATGAAACTCCTCCAGATCGGGATCGGATCAGGCCTTGGACAGCTTCTCCCAGATTCCGTTAGCACACCAGCGATCAAATCGTTTCCAGACGGTGTTGGGCTTGCCGTAGCGGGCCGGTAGGTCCGACCAGGGAATGCCTGTCTTCAAGACATCAATCACCGCATCCAGAAACAGCCGATTGTCGGCCGCAGTCCGACCGGGGTCGCTCTCTTTTCCGGGCAACAGGTCCTTGACCTACTCCCACTGAGCATCCGTCAGTTCGTGGCGGCGACGACTCATGATTCTACTCCTTGAGATCAACCCAGTCTCAAGGAAAAGTGAATTTTGCACCAGACTGAATGTCCACGCTCTCTCGTTCAAAGAGAACGACCCCAGGTTCTACAGACCAAAAAGTCGGCGCGTGTTCGCGGTGGTCTGACGTGCCAGATCTTCCAATGCCATTCCATGCACTTCCGCGAGGCACCGGGCGGTGTGCACCACATGGGCCGGCTCATTGCGTTTCCCGCGCATCGGAACGGGGGCCAGATAGGGAGAGTCGGTTTCGACCAGCAGCCGGTCCAGTGGAATCGCTTTGGCGACGTCGCGCAGCTGCTGATTGCTTTTAAAAGTCAACATTCCTGCAAAGGAGATCATCAGCCCCAGCTGCAGGCAGGCTTCGGCGGTTTCGAGACTTCCGCAAAAGGAGTGCATCACACCGACGAGCGGTCCGTTTCCCGCTTCTTCCTGCAGGAGCGCGACGACATCCTCATCCGCGTCGCGGCAATGCACGATAAACGGCTTGTTCACCTGCCGCGATAACTCGACGTGTCGGTGGAAGTAGTCACGCTGCAGCTCGATCGGGGACGAATCCCAGTAGCGGTCGAGGCCGGTTTCTCCCACAGCGACAACATGCGGATCGCTCGCGAGTGCCGCGATGATCTCGAAATCGTCTTCCCGGGCCTGGGCCACATAGTTCGGCTGAATTCCCACGACTGCCCGCAGCTGCGGGTGCTGTTTCGCCAGGAGCAAGGCTGCCTGACTGCTTTCCCTTGTCACTCCGATCGTGAAGATCGATTCCACTCCCTGAGCGCGAGCCCGCTCGAGCACTTCGGTCAGATCGGCTTCAAAAGACTGCTCATCGAGATGGGCGTGGGTATCAATCAACATGGGAGCGGTACTGGAATCGGGACGGGTCATGAGCCCGACAGCATACTCCCCCGCTGACCGATTCCTCCACTGCCGGCGGTTCTGTTTTGGGGAAATCCTCAATTCTCGAAAACCGGGCACCGTCTCCTCCGCAGTCATTCGGACTCGACTTTCCGCATCTCCGTCCTAAGCTGCCGGAGTGAGATCTTGCGCGGCTGGCGACAGGAAGAGGCGACATGAGCATCCGGATTCTCGACGACTTCTCTTCCCTCGCGGGCTGGAGCCCATTTGCTTCCGGACAGGCTCAGGTTGAGTTGCATCGCGAACCCGGGTCGGCGGGAAGTCGGCTGCGACTGGATTTCGACTTTCGCGGCGAGGCGGGGTTTGTCGGATTTCAGCGGGCCTTCGATCGGCCGCTTCCCCCCGCTTACTCGTTCCACTTCCGGATTGGAGGAGATTCGGCCCCTTACAAGCTGGAATTCAAAGTCACCGACCGAAGCCGGGAAAATGTGTGGCGCTGGGAACAGGAGAGCTTTCCATTTGTCCCCGAAGGGACCTCGCTTGACCTGAGCAGTCGTCAGCTGGAATTCGCCTGGGGCCCTGACGGCGGGGGGACACCGCGCTGGCTCGGAAGTCTGGAGTTTGTGCTCAATGCCGGTTCGACTGCCGGCGGACGGGGGAGCATCTGGCTCGAGGATCTCCGTTATGAAAACCGGAGTAGTCGGCAACCCCCGACCGTGACCGCCTCGTCAGGCTTGCGTCGCAGCGTCCGCATCACGGCCAAGGGAGTGAGTGGCTGGACTCCCGCCAGCACCGATCAGCAGCCCTGGCTGCAGTTCGATTTCCATCGAGTCCGGGAATATGGCGGGGTTGTGATCGACTGGCGCCAGCGGAGCGAAAAACGATCGGTCTCCATCGATGCCTCGGACGATGGCGAGCAATGGCGGAAACTGACAAAGACCAATCAGGCACTGGGAAAAACGACGTATCTTCCGCTCACCGGTGGGGAATCGCGATACCTGCGGCTCCGTTTTCAGCAGCCTTCATCCATACGTCGTCTCGAGATCCAGCCATTTGACTTTTCGCGAACCCCGGATGACTTTCTGTTCGCGATTGCAAAACGCTCTCCGCGCGGCTGGTTTCCCCGACCGCTGCTACGCGAACAGAGTTACTGGACCTGCACCGGGGTCCCCGATGGCAACACCTGTGCGCTGCTCAATGAAGATGGCCTCGCCGAACCGGACCGGGGATCATTCTCGATTGAGCCATTCCTGTATATGGGCAAGCAACTCATCAGTTGGGCACAGGTCCGCAGATCAGTTCGACTGGCTGAAAAGCGACTTCCCATTCCGACCGTTCTCTGGCGTTCGGAACAATGGGAGCTGGGCATCACGCTGTTTGCCACCGGTGAAGGGGACAACTCGATTGCTCACCTGCTTTACCGCCTCCGCAACAGAACGTCGCGAACCATCAATGCGAAGTTGTTTCTGGCGTTGCGGCCGCATCAGGTCAGCCCCCCGTGGCAACATTGGCAGTCGATCGGCGGAATCGGTCCGATTCATGAACTTGATTGGAGGCGAGGAGTCGTCCGAATCAACCAGCAGAAGGTTGTTGTGCCTCACTCACCACCTGACGGTTTTGGTGCCTGCACTCTGGAGCAGGAGGTCATCACCGCCCGTCTGGCAGAAGGGGAGCTTCCTGCAGCAACCTCAATCCGCGATCAATCGGGATTGGGGATGGGAGCCCTGCGCTATGACGTTTCACTCGCGGGAAATGCTGAACAGGAGTTTTTTCTCTCTATCCCCTTCGGCAATGCAGGTCGCCTGACCCGTGACGAATTGAAAGAGCTCGCAGCGACGAATGGCGGAGAGGCTTATGCGTCAGCGGTGCGGGTTCTCCAGCAGCGTACAGGCTCCGTCGAGTTTCGACTCCCGACCGCTCTGGGCGTGGCAGCAGCGGAAACATTCCAGACAGCCGCCGGGCAGATGCTCATCAACCGGGATGGCAACGCGATTCAACCGGGGCCCCGCCGCTACACACGTTCGTGGATTCGGGACGGTGTCATCATGGGGACCGCACTCCTGCGCAGCGGTGACCAGGATGCTTTCGCCAACTTTTTGCGATGGTATGCCCCCTTTCAGCGCGAGGATGGATTCGTTCCCTGCTGTGTGGATCGCAACGGGGCAGACTGGCTGGTGGAACATGACAGTCATGGCCAGTTGATCTACGGAGTGGCAGAAGTCTTCCGATTTTTGCGAGACAGAGCCTTTCTGCGGGAGCTCTGGCCGTTTGTCCGCAAAGCGGCCGATTTCATCACGAAACTCAGGAAGCAGCGACTGACCAGTGAATATCAGCAGCCGCAACATCGCGCCTGCAGGGGACTGTTACCGGAATCGGCGAGTCATGAAGGCTATCTGGCGCAGCCTGTCCATTCTTACTGGGACGACTTCTGGGCGCTCCGGGGATTGCGTGATGCGGTGCTCATTGCAATTGAACTCGACAGTCACACCGACTCGCAGCGCTGGAGAGAACAGGCGGCCGATCTGGAAAGGTCGTTGACGGAATCTCTCGAACTGGTCATCGCGGACAAAGGACTCGACTACGTTCCCGGATCAGTGGAGTGGGCCGATTACGATCCGACAGCGACCGCCAACGCCATCGAAATTGCCGGAACCGCACTCCTGCCCCCAGCTCCCTTGCGGGCGATGTTTGAACTGTTTGTGAGCGATCTTCGGCGTCGACGCGATGGAGAGTTTCCGTGGAAGAATTACTCCGCATATGAAATAAGGATCATCGGCGCCCTGGTGCGGCTGGGGATGCGTAACGAAGCGGTGGAACTCCTGCAGTTTTATCTCAATGACCGTCGTCCCCGACAGTGGAACCAATGGCCCGAGATCTCGTGGCGCAAAAGACGGACTCCCGGTCACCTCGGTGACCTGCCGCATACGTGGATTGGAGCGGAATTCATGCTATCGTTCACGTCCCTGTTGGCGTATGAATGTCCGGTCAGCGAGGCCCTGATCGTCGGCGCGGGAATTCCGGGTGACTGGTTGCAGTCTTCGGAGGGGGTCTCGGTGCAGCAGCTGCCGACACGCTGGGGACCGTTGAATCTCAAACTCCGTTCACCGTCACCTAGGCAGATCGAAGTCGAGGTGTCCGGTCTCGATCACGTCCCGCCGGGAGGAATCCGGATTCGTCCTCCCCTGACGGGACCGATCATCAAGGCGAACGATTCTCTCAGCACGGCGATCACGTTTCAGCACGACGAGGTGGTGGCCCGTGCGATTCCGATCCGGCTGGACATTCGATGCCGCAGATCCGTCCGCTGAAGACACTGTTGATGTCGATCGAATCGGGGAGCGGAAAGCACCGAGTGCGCATGGTGCGGATCGCCAGAAACTCCTCTTCCCCTGTGGAGGAGGAGTTTTTTTATGCGCGGTCGGTCCGAGCAGGTTGCGACTCCCCGTTCCCGCGCATCCATCAGCTCTCATGGCTCTAACTGGGAATCTCGAATCCCTTCCGCTGTTCACGGGACAACCAGGTATTGGCTTCATCGTCCTGCACGAACGTCTCCGTGTCAGGAGCCCATTTCAGAGGCCGTTTCAGCCGCATCGAGATGTTTGCGAGATGACAGGCCGAGACGCTGCGGTGCTGGCTCTCCACATCGGAAATCGGTGTCTTCCGCGACTGCACGCAGTCAAAGAAATTCCCCATGTGGTTGATAATGGCATCGAGCTTCCCCACCCGGTCCGGCCGGTCATGATTGTCATTCGGGTAGAGTGCAAAGTCCTCGTTGCCGAAAGGCTGTTTGACGAGGTCTTCGACCGGCCTGCCTGACAGGTTCTCGCGGTTCACGAAGATCCGCCCCCCATCCCCTTCAAAGAGAACTCCATTGCGACCGGAGTCGAGGACGGTCATTTCGATCCCATTCTCGAACAGATAACGGACGGAGAAGCGGGTCGCGACGTTGTAGCCGTTCGTGACATCCGGAAACTCGGCGGTCCCCTGAATCTGGACCGGCCCGGAGCGATCCATGCCGATCCCCCACAGTGCGATGTCGACGTGATGGGCTCCCCAGTCGGTCATCTGCCCCCCGGAATACTCATACCACCAGCGGAAGGTGTAGTGGCTGCGTTCCGGAATGTAAGGAGTATCCGGTGTCTGCCCCTGCCAGAGATTCCAGTTCAGATGTGCGGGAGGCTGCTGCGGCTGAAACGGACCACCGGTCTTGTTCTTCCCCAGAACGACACTGACCCGGCGGACCTGACCAATCCGGCCGGCGCGAACGAGCTCGCAGGCCATCCGGAAACGATGATCACTCCGCTGCCAGGAACCGACCTGGAGCACCCGGCCCGTTTCCTGAATGGCGTGCTTCATCCGCTTCCCCTCATCGATCGTCAGCGTGAGAGGCTTTTCGCAGTAGACGTCTTTGCCGGCCCGGCAGGCGTCGATCACCATCGGAGTATGCCAATGGTCGGGGGTCCCGATCATGACGACATCGATATCGGGTCGGGCCAGCAGATCATGATAGTTCTCGTAAAGGTCAGCCTTTCCCCCAAACTGGGCTTTGGCTTTCTCCGCAATCTGACTGTCCACATCGCAAATCGCGACGATATCGCCGTGGGCCTGCGCTTTCTCGGTGATGACCGATCCCTGATATTTCATGCCGATCGCGCCAATGCGAAACCGGTCATTCGCAGATCGAGGCAGGGTCTTCTCCGCGGCATTTGCGGTGAAGGTGTAGGGGATCGGAAGCATCGCGGCAGCCGCAGTCGCGGAGGCAGCCAGAAATTGCCGACGGTTGGCCTGAATGGAACTCATAACGTGTTCTCCCGGTTTCTGGTTGCAGACAATTGCTGCAGTCGTGATGAAGCGAGTCGGTTCAGTGAGGAGGGAAACGCGTCGAGCCGCCATCGAGCGGCGTTCGTCGCAGTTCATCGAACAGGTCCATCTGAGCGGAACAGGTGAGATCCCGTCCCGCTGACGGTCGCTGCTGCCAGCCTGCGAAATGGAATCCCGCCGGGCCGGTTCAGGTTGACGTTGCTATGAAGTCGAACTGGCTGGAAACAGGAGCCGGACAGCCGGATCCCGATTGAATCTCAAAGACTTCCGACGGTGTGGCGGCGGAAAACCTGCAATGCAATCAAGGCTGATCCCTCAAACGCCGTCGCGTTTCCCCTGAACAGACGTCAGTGGAGTTTGCTGCTTGTCCTGACCACGCAGCGCGCATCCCCGCTGGTCAAAGGCACATGCCTGCGTGGCGAATACCGCTTGTTTAATCGTCAAAATGCACTAACTCGCGGTTCGACGACCTTCCAGCCGAAGTGCCCGCGCGGCCAGCAGCAGATTGATCCAGGGCCGAAGATAAACGCCGTTGTCGTGATAGGTTCTTCCGGAGACGAGGTTACCGTCGACCACACACGGTTCGTCCACGTAAATCCCGCCGCAGACTTCCAGGTCGAAGCGGCACTTCTTGACCGTTGTCATCCGCCGCCCTTTGACGCAACCGGCCCGGGCGGGAATTTCCACACCGTGACAGACCGAGGCAATCGGCTTGTTGAAGTCAAAGAAGTGTCTGGTAATTCGAATCAGATCCGGGTCATCACGAATATATTCAGGTGCCCGTCCTCCGCTGAAGAAAATGCCGTCGTAGTTATCGGGATTGATCTCCCTGAAAGCGATCTTCGCCTCGAGTGTATACCCTTCCCATTCCTTGGTAATGGTCCACCCCGGACGAACCTCATGCATCACCATCTGATAAGGGCGACGCTCCGGTGCGGCGACGACAGGCTCGAAGCCCTCTTCCTGCAACCGGTAATAGGGGTACAGGGTGTCCAACGTCTCCGATGCATCACCAATGATAATAAGAACCTGATTCATGAGAGCGGTGTCTCCGGAGTTCGCTGGAACTGAGTCGCTGTAAGGGGTTCAAGGAGCAGTAATGGGAACGTCTGCGGCCGAGTCTCGCATTTCTTTCGAACCGCGAACCTCGCCTCGTTTGGGAGGTTCGAGCACGAAGTTGATTTCGTTCCCGGACTCGCGGACGACCGCAGCGAGGTCATAGTTGGACCGAGTCGGATGCTCAATCACCACGACGTGGTCCCCGATCCAGGCGCCATCTCGTGATCTTCCGAACTTGAGAGTGTACCGGCCATTGGCGTCGGTGATGCCCCAGGAATTCCCGGCATCGATCTGGTCTGACTTCGGACTGAAGACGACCGCGGCTCCGACCAGTGGCTGCTCCTGATAAGTGACAACTCCGGTCACGTCTGCCAAAGGTGGTCCCTGATTGCCACACCCCACCAGACCGACCAGCAGGCCCAGCAGTCCGAAACTCCAACATCGTGCCTGCATCGGTTACTCCGCCGGTGTGAGTGCAATAACGCAAACGAACGGTCCACAGCCGGAGGAATCTGCGAGAATCCCGCAGAACTCCTCCCGTGCAGAATGTTCCTCTGAGACAGGAGATCGGTTCAAAGTGTGCTTTCACCTTGATATGTTTTACCCGTTCAATGAACAGGTGCATTCCGATTCTGCGTAAATCGATTCAGCGTTGTTGTCAGGCTCGCCGATCCTTGCTGGTTCTGCATGGTCACGCAGCCTGAGCCTCCGTCGGCACTCTCGCTTTGTTTGCGTTTGCGGCCTCGGGCACACGAGCGACTTCAAATCCGAGGACTCAAAGGACGTCGTCGCCGAAGACATTTTCGGGAAGGGACGCCTGTCAAATATTGAGTCCGATCACTTCGCAGAGAATTGCAGTTCCATCGACAGACTGATATGTGTTGATCCTTGATGGTTGTTCGTGCGCGGAGCAAACCACAGAGGTCGTTTGGTCTCGTTCCCGCACCAGCACGACGGCGACTCAATCTGCCGGAGTTTCACCGACGAGGCTGCTGCCACTGGCCGATCGATTCTTGTTATTTCTCTGATCAGGGTGCGGACGTGGTTCCAGGGCGCCGTCATATTCCTCACGTGGCAATTCTGATCGAGACCTCGCGTTCTTACGGCCGGGGACTGCTGCTGGGGGTACGGCGCTATCTCACGCTGCATGGTCCCTGGTCGGTGTTTCTCGAACTCCGTGCCTTGGAGTCTGATGTCCCCGCGTGGCTGCAGACGTGGCGAGGTGAAGGAATTCTGACACGGACGGGAAGCCAGAAAACCGCCGACTTACTGGGCGAAGTCGGCGTTCCAACAGTGGAGTTGCGGGCAACGCGTCTGAAACATGATTTCCCATTCATCGGCGTCGACAATGCGGCTGTCGGCCGGATGGTGGCAGAGCACCTGCTGGAACGGGGATTCCGGAATTTTGCTTTCTACGACATCAATACCGAGATCTACTTCGAACAGCGACGGGCCAGCTTTCACCAAGCGATCGAAGTCGCCGGTTTTACGGTCAGCCGACATCAGGCTCCCGGGCATCGGGAATGTCCGACCGACTGGGAACGGCATCAGGAAGATCTCGTCGACTGGTTGCACTCGCTGCCCAAGCCGGTAGGCGTGATGGCCTGCACAGATCAGCTTGGATTCTGGCTGCTCGATGCCTGTCGTCGCGCGGGGATCTCAGTGCCGGAGGAAGTTGCGGTCGTCGGCGTCGAAGACGATGAAACTCTCTGTGAGGTTTCGATTCCTCCCATGTCGAGCGTCCGGTTTAATGCGGAACGGATCGGATTTCAGGCGGCGGAACTGCTGGAATCGATGATGTCAGGTGGCGTCCCTCCCAGCGAACACCTACTGGTCCCACCGTTGGGGATCACGGTCCGTCCGAGTTCCGATATTCTGGCCATCGAGGATCGGGAACTGGCCAAAGCGCTGTACTTTATCCGCCAGCAGGCCTGCGCGGGGATCTCCGTCCAGGATGTGCTGCAGCAAGTGCCGATGTCCCGGAGTTCACTTGAGCGAAAAGTCCGCGGACTGCTCGGGCGGTCCCCACAGGCGGAAATCAACCATATCAAGATCGAGCGGGCGAAAATCCTGTTGCGTGAGACCGACTGGAATCTCGACAGCATCGCTCGTCGGACCGGATTCGGTTCGGCCCAACTCCTTTGCGAACGCTTCAAGTCTTCGGTCGGACTGACCCCCGGCTCGTATCGCGGCAGTGCGCGTGGAGACAAGAATCCGGAAGGGAAAGAAGGAATTGCGGAATGACGACTTGAACTGGCCCACCCTATTCTGCCTGTTCATCGATCGATTCCCTCCTTGCTCATGGCGGTCCCATCGCATGCTCACCCGTCGACAAGCCTGTCAAACACTGGTTACCGGGGCTGCTGCTGCCACGTTCGGCGGCCCACTGACTCATGCGGACGGAAAGAGTCGTTCCGGCTTCACGCTCAACTACAGTCTGGCTTCCAGCATCTACGGTATGGCCCCGCTGGCCGAGGTGCTCCCCGAGGTAGTCAAAATCGGGGCCGATTCAATCGATCTCTGGCCGAAGCGTCACGGCAATCAACGCGAACAAGCGGCGCAGATGGGTGAGGAAAAGCTGCGGGAATTGCTGGATCAGTATGGCACCCGGCTCGGCATGACCACCCGGTATGATCTGGGGCCATTCAAACTTCAGGAGGAAGTGCTGTTTCTGAACCGGTTCGGCGGCAAAATGATCGTTTGCGGTTCAAAGCCGGCAGAAGGGGCCACGCTGCGGGAACAGGTGCAGAACTTTGTCAAGAAACTTGATGAGCATGTGAAATTCGCGGAAGACCACGGCGTCACCATCGCCATTGAGAATCATGGAAACGCATTGATCGAGAGTCCTGATTCACTCCGCTATCTGGCAGAGTTCTCCAAGTCACCCGGACTGGGAATCGCTTTCGCCCCCTATCATCTGCCGCAGGACCCCGAGTTGATCGCCACTTTAATCCGTGATCTGGGACCGAAGCTGGTCCACTTCTACGCCTGGGAGCATGGAGATGGTTGCAGCCAGAAGTTACCGAAAGAGCAGGAGCTGAAGCAGCTTCCCGGACGGGGCACGCTCGATTTCCGGCCGTTGCTCTCGGCGCTGCAGAGCATTGAGTTCAACGGGTGGACCCAGATCTTCATGCATCCCGTGCCCCGCGGAATTCCCATCATGGAAAACACGCAGCAGTCGACGGACCTGATCCTGAGCTCGCGCACGTATCTGGAAAGCCTGCTCGTGTGAAGCAGTGGGGGCCACTCGTCCGGCTGCAGCGAGGTGTGAGAACAGATTCGCTGTTGATGGCCCCGCTCTCGCGAGGGGGAGATGAGTAGCTGATCACACGAAGCGCTTGCGGCGCGGGCTCAGGAAGAAGCAACCTGCTTTAATCGTCCTGACGAGGGCTGCGTCGTGAACGTTTGAGGTCACCCCGCTGCTGTTTGGATTGCAGCCGCCGTTCTCGCGACGCCTTGGTCGCACGGGTTTTTCGGCGCTTCTTCGGAGGTTTCGCGACCGCCATGATCATCGTCTTCAACCGGTCGAGACATTCCGCACGATTCTTCTCCCGATCGCGAGACGTCTGGCAATCGATTCTGAGGATCCCAGCCTTGGAGATCCGGCCCTTCTCAGCCGACTTCAGCCGCTCATGAACATCTGCCGGGAGGGCTGTTGTCGTCGAGACATTCCAGCTCAGCTGCACCTGGGAATTCACTTTGTTGACGTTTTGCCCCCCGGGACCGGAACTGCGGACGTACGCGAAGCTCAGTTCCTCCAGCGGAACCGAAAGCTGCTCATTGATTTCCAGATGCGTCGTCAGTGTGCATTCCCCGGGAGTTTTCAACTCAGCCGTTCCATTCCCGATTCTGTGTCGAGAGAAAAGCCGCGAACCCGTCAGTCGGGCGAATCGGTGTGCAAGAAAGACGACAGCGCACGTTCCCCGCAGGTTCACCGCCAGCAGGGATTGTCGAGAATCATTGCCATCCACTTGATAATGATCAACACGGAGGAGAGGAAGTTCACAACCCCTGCCGCCAGCCAGAAGCGGTCCGGCTTGGGCACGGGACGATCGGTTGTTTCTTCCCCGGCTCCCCCGGGCCAGAACCCAAGGCAGGTCAGAAATCCGGTGATCAGCAAACATCCACTTGTAATCGCATCGATCACCCAGAACTGCCCCTCGGTGCAAGCCCAAGGGCTGATCACTTCAGTGGAAACGATCTGGACTGCCAACAGCACCGGCCCTGCAAACAGCATGAGCCAAGGGGTCCATTTGGACCTGCGCTTGTGAGTGATGGGAGGGAGCTCGGACATAATCTCTATGAGAGCAGGTTGCTCTTTCCAGTGCCCGCGGAGCAGGGGCCCCGCTTTCCGGGAAAGTTGAGGTCCGCGCCGCGGTTGGTCATCTTAAATCTCGATCCGATTTTGTCGCTCTGGAATTCAGAGGGGCGGAAGATCCTCCGGTCCTCCGGTTATACTTTGGAGCAATGCGCTGCCGCAGGATGCACCTTAACTTCCTCACAGACGACACGTCCAGATGAACGGAGAGACGAGGCCATCGCGGCCGTCTCATTTCCTTGTATGAATCTCCAGCTGGACCGGAGCCCAGAGACCCCGGGCATCGCTTTCTCCTGCCAGAGTGAACTGCAACAGGTTGAACGGACGAATTGCCTCGGTCACGTCGAACTGCCAGAGTTCCTCTGCTCCGGCAGATCGCTCCTCCTCATTCAGCGACAGCCGCTGCACGGAGCCACAATCTTCCGGCAGACGGATAAAAAGCCGATCACCGTCTTCCAGTCCGGTGGGTGCATTGAAGCGACGGCGAAATGTCACGGGTCCGCGCCGCTCCCCGAACGCCTCTTCCCACGTGGCGGGAATCTGCAGCGTTTCCCAATGGTCGGAAGCTGCCCCGGGAGGAGTCACCTCCCACGGTCCCTGCAGTCGAATTCGATGAATCGCCCACATCGTCCGTTTCCGATTTCTCCACAGACCAGCGGCGGGCTGCTTGTGACTCAAATTCTGAGTGGATCAATGACTGAGGATCGTATGCAGGAGCGTCACGAGACCGGAATCAGAGACTTCATGCTGTTCTCCGGTTTCCAGATCTTTCACCGTCCAAACTCCGCGATCGAACTCGTTCGACCCGGCAATCACCGCTGCACGAAACCGCTTGCGATTGGCGTACTGCAGTTGTTTTTGCAGTTTGCGAGCCAGCGGATAAACCTCGGTGGAGATACCGGAGCGGCGCAACGTCCGCCCCAGACGCATGTAATCCGCCAGCCTTGACTCGTCGAACATTGTCACCAGCACCTGCGCGGACGTCGAGAGTTGCTGAACGAGCCCAAGTTCTTCCATCGCCGCCAACAGTCGATCGAGGCCGAGGCTGGCGCCGACGCCCGGGAGTTTTTCTTTGGTGAAGAGTCCCGCCAGATTGTCGTAACGCCCCCCGGAACAGACGCTGCCGATTCCGGGCAGGTCACCGAGGAACGTTTCGTAAATGGTCCCGGTGTAATAATCGAGTCCGCGGGCGATCGAGACATCCAGCGCAATGCGTTCTTCGGGAAGGCCCGCCGTCCGGCAGACGTCGAACAGCTCCCGCAACTTGGCGATGCCATCCTCCCCCCGTTCATTCCCCGCGACCAGCGGAGCCACCTGATCGAGGATATCCTGCGGTGTCCCTTTCAGTCCGGCAAAACTGAGGACCTGTTCGGCATTCTCGGAGGAGATTCCGACCTGCGTCACCAGCTCTTCAGTCACCTTGGCGCGGCCGATCTTGGGCAGCTTGTCGAGCGCCCGCAGGACACCGACAGACTTCTCCGCCAATCCGAGTTTCTCCAGCAGGCCGTTGAGCAGTTGACGGTGATTGACGCGAATCGTGAAGGATGAAAAGCCGAGCGCCTCCATCAGGTCGTGAATCACCATGAGCGTTTCGATGTCGGACGCATTGGCCTCGGTGCCGATGCTGTCGAAATCGCACTGCATGAATTCGCGGTAGCGTCCTTTCTGAGGTTTCTCCGCGCGCCACACGGTTCCGATGTGATAGCGCTTAAAAGGAGTCCCCAAGACGCCGATGTTCTGGGCGGCAAAGCGGGCAAACGGAATCGTCAGGTCGAACCGCATGGCGACATCACGATCCCCCTGATCAATGAAGCGAAACAGCTGCTTGTCTGTTTCATCGCTCCCCTTGCCCAGCAGGATTTCCGCATATTCCAGCGCGGGCGTATCGATAGGGCTGAATCCATAGCTGCGATAGACCCGCCGCGCCGTCTCCATCAGATGCTCACGCGCGAGCATCGCCTCGGGGAGATAGTCACGAAAGCCCTTAAGGGTTTGTGCTTTGATCAGTTCAGACACGAGATTTCACCGCCGACCGGGGCGTCAGCTCCAGAGTGATTCATGGGATTGAGGACCCGAGGCAGGCACGCACTGACGCTGCGTGCGGTCTCAGGCAATGACCGGCAACCGGACGTCTTTCACCGGGACAGGCCTGGTCGAGAATCGCCGTTCGGTCTGCATGGGCAGAATGGCGAGCGCGTATTCCCACAGCTGTTCCGGGGTTTCAAAATATTTGTCGTAGACCGCATCGTCATCATACTCGCAATTGTCGGTCGAGTAACTCCGGCAGATCTGCGGGCGGTCTTCGTAGATTCCGCACAGGTGGTCCGAACGCAGGTGCTTGCAGTCGGCGTAGACCATCAGAAACCAGGTTTCGTTCTCCACAAACAGGGCCACTCGACCATGCAGCATGTACCACCGCAGGTGGCTGAAATCCTCATAGGTTTCGGGAGTGTCGATCGGCAGGGCGAAATACCGGCAGCATTTGGCCGTGCAGTAACTGCAGAGCACCTCCCCTTCCGGCAGGTCTTCTTTGCGCATCCTGATTGCCGACATCTCTCTTCCTCGGTGGGTGACGAAGCAGCGAGTGTACCCGCACACCCGGTCAGGTCAACTTCCCCCGCCCTGCCGGCGGGGCAACTTCGTCTGCGATCGGGGTCAATTGGCGAATTTTGGTTCGATTGTTGTCACCACGGCGGACGAAATTTGAGGTTCACTCCCGCAACGGGTATAAAGGCCTGAATCGCTCGACAACTGGAACCCGACATGCCCGATTCCATTGAGATCAAAGACCTGCTGCTGCGCACCATCATCGGGATCAATCCCGAAGAACGGGAGAACCGCCAGGATGTCGTCATTTCCCTCCGCCTGCAAACCGATCTGCGCGCCGCCGGTGAAAGCGATGACATCGCACAGACATTGAACTACCGAACATTGTGCAAGCAGATCATCGAACTTGTGGAAGGATCCAGTTTTCTGCTGGTGGAACGTCTCGCGGAAGCGATCGCCGCCACGTGCCTGAAGAATGATCGGGTCCAGCGGGTCTGGGTGACCGTCGAGAAGCCGGGAGCCCTCCGTTTCGCCCGGACGGTGGGGGTTCAGATTGAGCGCAGCCGCCATGACTGAGTCGATCCTCGGCGAATCCCGGGTGTTTGTCGCTCTCGGATCCAATATCGATCCGGAGAGACACCTCCCCGCCGCTGTCCGCAAACTCCGGTCGATCGCCAGGGTTCTGAAAGTCTCTTCGGTCTGGGAGTCGGAGCCTGTCGGTTATCTGCAGCAAGCCCGTTTCTGTAATGCGGCGGTGCTGCTGACCACGGATCTCCCCCCCGAACGAATGCACAGCCTGCTGCGTCGCATTGAGTCGGACCTCGGTCGGGTGCGTGATCCCGACAATAAGAATGCTCCCCGGACGATCGATCTCGACATCGCAATCTATGAAGACGTTGTCGTGTCCACGCCCCTCCTGACAATTCCCGATCCGGCAATCAGGGACCGGCCATTCCTGGCGGTTCCATTGGCTGAACTGGATGCGAACTTTTGGGTCCCACTCACCGGACACACACTTGGGGAACTGGCCCTCTTGAGTCCCGGGCGGGATCAACTTGTGCCGCGCCCCGACCTGAATCTGGGCGGTGCCGGTCTCCACGATTGAAATGCAGGTCTCCGCACTCAACAATCAACAGGCGAGACCAAATTCCTCCCGGCCCTTTCTAACTGACAGGTTGCCTCATGCTGGCTCTAGACCGCGTTCGTGCTGTCGCGTTGATTGCAGTTCTGGCTCTCCCGCTGGCCCTTCAGGCCGAAGAGACCGTCAACGTGAAAGCCAAGGATATCTCTCTCAACGTCCCCAAGAGCTGGAAGCAGCAACAACTGAGTTCCAACTTCCGGCTGGCTCAATTTGCGATCGATCCGGTGGAGGGGGACAGTGAACCGGCAGAACTGGTGGTCTCCGGTCCGTTCGGCGGGACCGTGGCTGCCAATATCGGGCGCTGGGTCGAGCAATTCGAAGCGACCGGACGCGCCGCCAAGATGACGCAGGGAAAGTGCGAACAGGGCACCTACATTCTAGCGGACCTCACTGGGACCTACAAAAAACCGGATGGCCCTCCGATGGCGATGAAGACCAAGCCGGCTCCCGGTTACAAGATGATCGGCGTCATGCTGCAGACTCCCGATCACGGCAATTTCTTCCTCAAGCTGACCGGACCTGAAAAGACGGTCGCTGCTGCGGCCGAGGCGTTGCGTCAGTCGATCGGTGCCTCCGCGGAAAAAGAAACTCCCTACGAAGCAAACTGACTGACGCGGAAAACAACTGCCTCGTGATCACGACCTCCTGATCACTGCCTGAATTTGCAGAGTTGCCTGTTCAGGCAGTGCCCGTTGCGTCCTGCCTCATAGTTCCACCCTATTCCCGAGGATGAACGATGCTCCGCGCTCGTTGTTCGCGAATCGAGTTCAGCGTCTTGACTCTCGTCACACTTGTCAGCCGAATGGCGTTTGGGCAGGCCGTTGCAGTCGAAGTGCCGCGCCCCCTCGCTCCCGGGAAACAGGTTGTCCTTCTGTGGCCCCCCGAGAAGCTGGTCGTGCGGGGAACGGACCTCGCTGAAAAACTGACGATGAGGAAGAACGTCCCGGATGAAGTCCAGGCTGTGGAGAACATTCACAACCCGTCGATTGAAGTGTGGCCGGCACCCGATGACAAGCGGACTGGCATCGGCGTGATCGTGGCGGGGGGCGGGGGCAATCGCCGGATCGTGATCTCATCAGAAGGGCATGAGCCCGCCCGCTGGCTGAACTCACAGGGAATCACGGCATTTGTTCTGCGTTACCGGATCCAGCCCTACGAGGCGGGTGTCGAAGGGCAGGCGGACACGCTCCGGGCGATGCAGATGGTCCGCGCCCATGCCAAAGCCTGGGGTGTCGACCCCGACAAGATCGGAATCCTGGGATTTTCCGCCGGAGGAGCACAGGGGGCACGTGCTACAGTCAATTACCGGCCCGGTAACCCCGACGCTGTTGACCCGCTTGACCGGGTGAGTTCCCGACCCGATTTCTCGATATTGATCTATCCGGGATGGAAACCGTGGGACTTCAGCAAGATTCCGTCTGATGCTCCGCCGACGTTTCTTGTCTGCCCGGGAATCGGCGATGCCTCACATGCGCGACAGACGGTCGAGTTCTACAACGCCCTGTTCGAAGCGAAAATTCCGGTGGAGATGCACATTTACGGAAAGGGTGTCCACGGAGGGGGGATGAGTTCCCGCAATGGGATTCCCTTCGGGAAGTGGCCCCTGCGCTGCATTGAGTGGATGAGAGATGACCTCGGGATTCTGCCTCAGCCGACCGGCGAGCCAGGACACTGAGATGTGAACCTCGAGTGAGGTCTTGCGGGAGTCGTCAAAGCGGACGACTCCCCGCAGCCGACTGCGTCATCAAGCCTCTTCCGCAGCGGCTTCTCCGCTGCCGGCGGAACCAGCCCGGCTAGCGAGCCGAGCCTGAATCTGATCGATCCGGGCCTGAGCCCGGCGCCATTTGGCATGCTTGCGCTGCTCGACCTTTTCCATTCGCTTTTCGACCGTGCTCAGATGTGCCTGAGCGCGGGCCAGTTGCCGTTGTAACACATGTTCCTTCAGTGGCATCGGAATCGACTTTCCAAAACGGAGATACGTCAGAAATTCATCGGGAAGTCGGCTATTCTTGCAAGTCACTTCTCCGGGATCAACGTCGCCTCCGCCAACCGCAGGCTTTCTTCCCGCGACAGGGGGCGCACCGGTTTGCCAGCCGTGACCCCGGCCACCCCGCCCGCAGATTCGACACAAGCCGCTACCCGCATGCAGTTTACGCTGCAGGCAGACAGCCCTCCTCCGACTCCAGCCACTGCGGAATCCCCGTTGACCATTTTTTCCAACCGGGGGTACACTACCCCTTGCTGCGATGCAGGAAGCATCGCTCCGCTTCAGACCTCGTGCAGGATGCCCCGGTGAGCGCTGCGGAAAAATCAGTCATCCCGTTTAATCAGATGGAGCAGCTGCGCTCCGGTCGGGGAATTATCCGGCAGGAAGCCGAAGCTCTGCAGACACTGTCGCGTCAACTGGACGCCAGTTTCTGCGTGGCCGTCGACATGCTGCTCGGTTGCACGGGCAGTGTCATCGTCTGCGGGATGGGAAAAGCAGGACTCATCGGTCAGAAAATTTCTGCCACCCTCTCCTCGACCGGCACGCGAGCTCATTTCCTGCATCCCGCGGAAGCGGTTCATGGCGACCTCGGATCGCTGCACGCCAACGACATTCTGCTCGCCCTCTCGAACAGCGGTGAAACCGAAGAAATCCTCGCGATTCTTCCCACCATCCGGTCAATGGGAGTCCGCATCATCGCCATCACCGCGACCGATCAGAACTCGCTGGCCTCGCATTCCGATGTGGTGATTGAAATCGGCCCGGTCCGTGAAGCGTGTCCGTGGGGATTGGCCCCGACCACGAGTACAACGTCGATGCTGGCTGTCGGGGATGCACTGGCACTCGTTGCCAGCGAAGCACGCGGATTCTCCCCGCAGAACTTTGCGAAGTTTCATCCCGGCGGGAGTCTGGGGCAAAAACTGAAGCCGGTCACGCAGATCATGCGGCCGCGCGACCAATTGCGAATCGCCACTGATTCCGCCACGGTGCGGGAAGTCATTACCCAGGCAGCCCGTCCCGGTCGGCGGAGCGGCGCGGTGCTGTTAATGGCCGTCGATCAGTCTCTCACCGGCATTTTCACCGACAGCGATCTGGCCCGACTGCTGGAAACCCGGCAGGACAGCGTCCTCGACCAGCCGATTGCCACCGTGATGACCAAAAACCCCCTCGCCGTCCGCGACAACGCCATCTTCTCGGATGTGATCGACCTGCTGGCAGAGCGAAAGATCAGCGAACTGCCGGTGGTGGATGATCAGCGCAGAATCGTTGGCCTGATCGACATCACCGACGTGATCGGTTGGCTCCCGACCGACTCCGGCGATTAATCCGCCCACCCACGTCAGCGCTGCGAGTCAGAAGGAGCTTGTCATGAGCCGTTGGGTCATCACCACAGTCGCACTGCTGGGGCTGATCGGCGCGTATCAGCTCTACAAAGTGACGGTGGTGGCCCAGATTGGCGAAGCGGTCACTCAGGCTCCTCCTGCTGTGCTGCCCGAGTCGACCTCTCGTCCGGCGATCATTACCGAAGTCGCTTCGCGGCACTTTGCCGATGCACCCTGGACACAGTCTCAGGACGTGCAGGTGATGCAGAAGGAGTCTCTGTTCTTCTTCACACAGAAGTATGACCGCCATCAGGCAGACCGCCGTAGCGTCCAGCTGACCCCCATCGCTCTCCTCTGGCACGACCCCAAACGCCCCGATGCTGCTCCCTACCGGATGATTGCCCAGACGGGTCGAATCACTTTTGAAAACCCGTTCTTCGGTCAGGCGATTAGCCTCGCCGGCGACAAAGCGGGCCGCATTCTGGGAATCAAGCTCGACGGCGCGGTGACGATCGACGGACCTGACAATCTGGCGATTGCCGGAGAGAACTTCATCTTTACCGAGGACCCGGCGCACCTCTACAGCGACGGTCCCGTGAAATTCCGATATGGCCCGAGTGAGAAAAGCGAGCTCCAGCTGGCGGGGACAGCCGTCGGCCTGGATGTCTCTCTGATCCCGGACCCGACCGGATCACTGGGTGATACGCTTCCGCGGGTGTCGGGAGTCGCCGGTATGTTGCTGCGGCGTGATGTCGTGCTCGACCTGCAGTACAAACAGAATCAGACACCGTTTCACGTCCATGTCGTCAGTGGATCGCTCTCCTACGACACCGCGCGACATGTCGCGGAGTTCGCCTCACAGGTGGAGATTACCCGCACCTACCCCAAAGAGAAGTCGACACTCACCGATCGTCTCAACTGCGGCTGGCTGGGGCTGGAGTTCGATCAGGCAACATCCGAAAACATGGATCGTCAACCTCAGCAGCAGATGAAATCGCTGTTCGAAGGGCTGACGTTCCGCAAGCTGCGGGCGACCCCCAGTCAAAACCGTTCGCGGAACTCCCGTGTGAAGGTCTTCAGCGAAGAGAACCAGCTGCAGATCGAGTCACAGGATTTGATCTACGATCTTCCCCGTCGCACCATCACCCTTCAGGATGATGAACTGGTGCACGTCAAACGGGAGAGCGCCAACGTCTATTCTCCGTATATCGAAATCACCCACACGGAGGACCAGCAGCTCGCACGCCTGGAGTGCCGCGGCAATGGCCAGTTCGACTTCCAGGATCCCACCAGCCCGGAGACCGCTCCCACACAAGGGATCTGGGCCGGCGGGCTCAAGCTGGAACCCGATCCCGCCACTGGACTGCATCGACTCTGGATTCCTTCCAAGATTCGTGTGCTCGTCCCCGAAGTCTGCGGAGTGGAAGCGGGAGATCTGCAGGCGTGGATCGACCTCAAACGCCTTTTTGAGAAACAGGCCAACACGAATTTTCTCAACCGCCCGCTTCCCCTCCACCGTGTGCTTGCTCGCGGAGACATCGGGCTGATTTCCTCGCAGCTCGAAGTTCACCGGGCGAATCTGATCGATATCCTGATTCAACCGGGGACGCTCGCTCCGGAGACGGAACGGGAGCGGAATCGACGTGGCAATCGGAGCGATTCTTCCGAGAAAGATCCTCCTTGGGTCATGGAGGGGGATCAGGTCAAGCTGGTCGTGATTCATGATCCGCTGGAAGGACGCATTGACCTGCGTCGTGGGATTGGCGAAGGAAATATCAACCTCTCCCAGCAGCAGAAAACGGCCTCTTCCATTGGCGAAATGAAGGTCGATGGCCCCCTCGATTTCAAAGGGGCTGCCGTTGATCTGGTGAATGAGGGGAACGTCCAGCAGACGGTGACGCTGTTCGGTTCCATCAACGAGCGTGGCGAAACCATCACGCCTGCCACCGTTCAACTCGGAGCCGCCCGGATCAGTGCGGATCGGCAGATGATCCTCAAACGGGCCGACAACTGCGTGGAGATTCTCGGTCCCGGCAGTTGCAGGATGCCCCTGTCGACCGACCTCGAAGGTCGGCTGCTCAGCACGCCGTCCGAAGTCACTGTCTACTGGTGGGAGCGAATGGATTTCGATGGCCAGACCGCCAGCTGCTTTGGTCAGGTGAAATGCACCATGAACGGCACCGCCGGAAACACCGCGGTGGTCGAATGCGAAAGTCTCTCCGCCCGTCTCAATCAGAAAATCTCGTTCATTGATCCCCAGCGAGACGCTCCCCCTCCCACTCTCGAACGCCTCCTCGCCAAACACCAGGTCCGGTTCCAGACGCTGCAATATGAGGGAACCCGTCTGAGTACCGTCAGTCAGGGAAGTCTGTCGCAGTTTCAGTTCGACTACGCCACGGGAGACATGGGAGGAGCAGGCCCGGGAGAGTTCAACATCTGGAGCGCTGACACCGCCCGCTTCGCTCGTACACAGGGGGCTGAAGCCAATCAGCCCGCTGTTCGAAATACTCCCCGTTGGCGGCACACCCGCGTCCGCTTCGACCGGATGTCGGGGAACCAAAAACAGAATCTGATCGAACTGTTCGATCGAGTGGAGGTTCTGTCCGGGCCCGTGGCGGAAGCCTTCAGCACATTCAAGGCGGATCAGTTGTCGGAGAAGACAACCGAAGCGGAAAACGGAGTTCTACTGAAATGCCCTAAGCTGACCATCGAGCAGGTTCGTCAGGACCCGACTCCGATGTTCAAAATGATCGCCTCAGAAGGGACCGAAATCGAAGGGCGATTCTTCCGCGCCGTGGCAGACATTACGGAATACGATCAGATGAACGACAAACTGGTGATGCGGGGGCTGGGAAAAGATGCCCACCTCTGGTTCCAGCGGCAACCGGGTGAACCGGCCAGCCAGACCGATGCGCGGATGATTACCTTCATCCCGTCGAAGAACTACGTCGACTTCAATCGCTCATCCGGTGTGGGGGGCGGTTTTTAGAGCAGGTTGCAGCGAGAGTCTGAGCGAAGGCTCACGCCATCGTTCGCTGAGCAAGATGATCAACCTGCGGGCTCGAATTGCTGGCACTTAACGTCTTCTTCTGCTTTGTGCCCCGGTGTTGACGACGGCTGGCCAAGAGTTCCGGCCGAAATTTCGCGGAAAGGTGAGAACCTTCCGTCTGGAGACGGTGTCACGGGGTGTCGTGGTCTCTCAACATCGGTCTGACAGGCAGGGCTCTCCAGTTCGATCTCTTGAGGACGCAGGCACGAATTCTATGGAATTCAACCGCGGTCTTCGGAATTGCGAGACGGGATTCGATTTCTCGACGGGGCAGTTCATTGATCAGTCCTTGGAGTGTGAGGGAAGCGCACGCGACTTTGCGAAGGTCGTAGACGAGGTTCGACTCCTCGCAAGGGCATATTTCGTTTTCGACGCCGGAGCCAGACGGCGAGGCGACCGGCTGCAAACCGGTTCAAGTGGGTTCGACTCCCACCAGTGTCTCTTTGTAAGCAAGGTTCCTTGATGTCGTTCGTCCAGCGGCATGCAGCCCACTCGGAAGAGTTCGGGACTGCCTGTTCCGTAATGGGTTCTGAAACGGCGACGTCAGAAACGGTTAGCTCAGACGGTCAGAGCACCAGACTCATCATCTGGAAGTCACAGGTTCGACTCCTGTACCGATCACCAACCTGTCGGCTGGTAACCGACTCCACGGAAAGGTGACAAATCTTTCCGACCATGAAGCCTGAAGGAGGCAGACGTTTGTTGGATCAGCCGGCGGACGATTCTGGACCGGGTGCCTGCGCACCGCTTCGCGACGCTTCGGCGCTGCGATCGGTTCAGTCCCCGGCAACACGTCACGACGCCCTGTAGTGCGTGAAGGTCGTGTTTGTTCCTCAGCATCCGAAGGGTGTCCACGCGATGGATTGCTTCCGAAGCAGAATCCCACGGGAGACTGCGGCGGGCGATTCAAAGCCGAAACACTCCGAAGGACTTGAAGACGTTCACGCAAACGCACTCCGCGATTCGTCCGTGTGATCGGCGAACGCTCTGCCTTCGGATGGTGTCAATTCTGAATTCAACGTGGCATTGATGCCGCACCACTGCCGTCTGTGCCCGGCAAAACAACTCTCGGCACAATCCGGCTCCGCCGGGGAGGTCAACCATGTTTCTGCTCAAGCGTTACAAAATCCGCAGCTACGAGATGGGACTCCTGTTCCGGGAAGACGACTTCCAGGGATTGCGGACATCCGGTGTCCACTGGTTCTTCGACCCATTCGGCAAGATCCGGATGGACACTGTCTCGCAGCGGGATCCGTGGCTGACTCACGAAAAACTCGATCTGATTGTCAAGTCGGGTGTCTTGAAGGACCGGGCTATCGTTCTGGATCTGAAAGATCATGAGCGGGCACTGGTCTGGATCGAAGGCCGATTCAGCCATGTCCTGCCTGCCGGCCTGTATGCCTACTGGACGGGACAGAAGGCTGTCCGAGTCGAGGTGGTCGATGCGCGGACTGTGCGGTTTCTGCATGAGGAACTGAAGGTCGTGACCCGTTCGCCGTTGTCTGCGCGGGTGCTGGACGTCTGCACGGTGGAACGGGACAAGGCCGGAGTGTTGTTCATCGACGGTCGGTACGTGGAGACGTTGGGCCCGGGCCTGTACGCCTTCTGGAAGGGACAATCAGAAGCCAAAGTGGTCGAAGTCGACCTGCGGGAATCGATGGTCGACATCGGAGGTCAGGAGATCATGACCGCCGACAAGGTCACGCTGCGGCTGAATGCCGTTGCAACCTACAAGGTGGTCGATCCCCGCAAGGCGGTCAGCCAGACTGACGATGTACGACAGGCACTTTACCGCGAAACGCAGCTCGTCCTGCGAGGAGTGGTCGGGGCCTGCGAACTCGATAACTTCCTGACCGACAAGGATCGGGTCGCGAAGGAGATCGAGGAGAACGTCCGTCGTCGGGCGGGCGAACTGGGTCTGGAAATCGCTTCGGTCGGAATCCGGGATGTGATTCTGCCAGGCGAAATGAAAGACCTGATGAACAAGGTCACGGAAGCCCGAAAGGCGTCCGAAGCCAACCTGATCTCGCGACGCGAGGAAACTGCCGCCATGCGGTCCCAGGCCAACACGGCCAAGCTGCTGGCGGACAATCCGGTCCTCATGCGTCTGCGTGAACTGGAAGTCCTGGAGAAGATCGCCTCAAACGGTAAGCTCAGCATCGTTCTGGGTGAGAAATCACTCGGCGAGAAGGGGCTGGCCGATAAGGTGGTCAATCTCCTGTAAATCGGCGTCCCCGGTCTGAACCCTCAGGCCGGGGATTTTTTTGTTTATGAGCGGCATTCGCGCTGACCATTCTCTCTTCAGCGGTCTCAACGGCGCCTCACCGACGAAGCCCATTGCTGGCCCGTGCTCTCTGGTCTCTTCAAAGACATACGCGACGAGCCGTCGGGATGTCGCACGGATGCGGTGTGACTTCTTCGCGACGGTAGGCTCAGACAGACCAACCGGTCGAAAATCGTGCGCAGGAACCGATTCGCGGTACCCGATTGCTACCGCGTGCGCAATACATAGGGACGTTCGTCTGCCTGCCACCGGCCTTCCGCGGACGCCGAGATCCCTCCCAAGAAGTGACCGATGAACAGTTTACTTCAACTGGATGATCATCGCTCCCGGTCGACGAACGCTCTCTGCGAGCCCCCCCGCTCATCACTCTCAGCCAGGCCGTTCCTTCGTGACGGGAGCAAGAGACTGACCGCCGGTCTCCGTCGCCCGTTGTATCTCGCCCTCCTGCTGGCAGTCTCGTTCACCGGGATTCGCTCCATCGCTGGACTCTCAGCGGCGGAAGCTCCGTCTGATCATCACGTGGAGCGTTTTTTCAAAAAGCACTGCCACAAGTGTCACAGCGACAAGCTGCAGGAGGGAGAACTGCGGCTGGACACGCTGCCGCACGATTTCGTCGAACCGATGAACGTGACGCATTGGGAAGATATTCGCAACCGCCTCAACTCGGGGGCGATGCCTCCGGCGGACGAACCACAACCAGATCCGGTCGAGTTGCTGGCTGTGATCGACTGGATTGCGACAAAGTTCACCCAGGCCGAAGGTGCCAGGCATGCTCGGCGAGACCCGGTGAGTCTGCATCGCCTGACTCGCGAGGAATATGCCCACACGATCTATGATCTGCTGGGTGTGCACGTCGATGTGGCCGATCCCAACGGGCTGCTGCCCGACGACACATGGCATGGAGTTGAGCGGATCGGCTCCGTGCTCTCCCTGTCGCCGGCGCATGTTGAGAAGTACTACGCAGTTGCCGATCGAATTCTGGCAGAGGCATTTCCCTCCCAGCGCCCCACGACTCTTCAACGCCATCGTGATGCCTTCACCTTGCGGGGGACGGATGCGGAACGCACGGAGTCCACCCGCCGGGGCGTCGCTGACAGAGTGCGGGTCGAGCTGTGGCCGGGTGCCCAAATTCTCGGTCGCGGAGGCCCCGGGCAGTCACTGCCAGCGGCCGGTGTTTATCGCGTGCGAGTGCAGTTGAGCGGTCTCAAGCCGACACGCGGCCTCGCCCCGCATCTTCGCTTCTATGCGATTGAACTGGATCGGGTGCTCTTCGAGCAGGATGTGGTCACTGCAGAAGACCAGCCGGTCATCCTCGAGTTTGAGACACACCTTCCAGCGGGAAGCCATGACATCCTGGTGAGCAATGCCGTCCCCGGCCCTTCGGTTTCTCCGGCAACATCCCGGACGAGCCTGCCGTTCCTGACCGTCAAGGAAGGTCGCGATCCGTGGCAGATCAAGCTGACCGACGAAGAAGGGAAGCCGCTGTACCCGTTTCTGATTCTCGACTGGATCGAATGGGAAGGGCCGCTGGCCCCCCGCGTCCCGACAGATCTGGCGATTGACTCTCCCGTAGATGCGAACGAACTCTCCCAGCTGCAGCGCTACCTGACCCGCTTTGCGAGCCTCGCATACCGACGCCCCGCCCGGTCCGTTGAAATTGATCCGCTGGTTCAACTCGTCCACACCGGGCTGGCCCGCGGAGAGCCATTCGCAGACGCCCTGAACTCGGCGCGGATGGCGATCCTCTGTTCCAGTGACTTCTGCTATCTCGTCGAAGGGGAGGCCCGCAGCGACTCACTGCAGATCAACGATTGGGAGTTGGCTTCTCGTCTGTCGTATTTCCTGTGGAGCAGCATGCCGGATGGCGTGCTGTTTGAGGCGGCAGAACAGGGAATTCTGCACAGGCCGGAGGTGCTCCGCTCGCAGGTGGCGAGGATGCTGGCCGATCCGAAATCACAGCGGTTTGTTGAAAGCTTCCCCCGGCAATGGTTGCAATTGCAGTTGCTCGGAATGTTTCCCCCCGACAGGAAACTCTATCCGGACTACGACGCTTATCTGGAAAAGAGCATGATCGGCGAGACCACCAGCTTCTTTGGGGAGGTCTTGCGTGAGAATCTGAGTCTGCAGGAATTTCTGGATTCCGACTGGACCATGCTCAATCTGCGACTGGCGACGCACTATGACATCGCTGACTTTGAATTGACTCCTGGCGCGAACCCGGACCGGTTTGTCCGTGTTCCTCTGGGTCCGAATGATCGCCGCGGGGGAGTGCTGACTCAGGCCTCCGTCCTCACGCTGACGTCGGACGGAGTCAGGCACCGGCCCGTTCATCGCGGCAAATGGGTGCTCGAGTCGATCTTCGGCAAATCTCCTCCTCCTCCACCGGCGAGTGTTGATGCCATCGAGCCCACCCCGTCCGATCGCCCCAAGGCGACGCTGCGAGAAAAACTGAGGGCCCATACGCAGAACGCCAGTTGTGCGGCGTGTCATCGTCAAATCGATCCCCTCGGTCTGGCCTTCGAAAATTACGATGCCATCGGTCGTTGGCGCACGCATGAAATCGTCGGCGATGGACTGGGAGACAATCCCCCCGTCGACCCCAGTGGCGAACTACCGGACGGGCGGACGTTTGCCGACGCCACCGAGTTCAAGCATTTGCTGCGGGATGATCTCGAACAGTTTACCGCAACCTTGACTGAAAAACTGGCCGTGTATGCACTCCGGCGGCCAATGACTTACGACGACCGCGCCACCCTCGAAGAAATCGCCCGGCAAGGCGCAGAAGCGGACTATCGCCTCCCGGCACTGATCGAGGCCCTCGTTTTATCGGACCTGTTCCAAAAGCGTTGATGTCGGACTGAACGTTCCAGCCCGTGAGAAGAAGGCCGGGAAGGCCGACGATTCGTCATCGTTCCGAAAGCCCCGATCCACAACCCCGATCCCGGAACCATATGAGCAACATCATTACTCACAAATGGCTTCTCAATCGCCGACATCTTCTCCGCGGGCTGGGGGCGGCCGTTGCGCTCCCGCTGCTCGACTGCATGCGGCCCCTGTTGGGGGCCACGCCGACTTCGGAAAAGCCTCGCCGCAGCGTGTTCGTTTATATTCCCAATGGGGTCAACGTCCTGACGTGGCAGATTACCAAGGCCGGCCGCGACTATGAGTTGAGCGAACCACTCAAATCGCTGGAGCGGCACCGCTCCAAGATTACTCCGATCAGTGGACTGCATCACCCGAACGCGATCGGAAGTGCTCACGAGTGTGAAAAAGTCTGGCTCACCGCGGCCCGCATCAACCAGAAAGTCGGAGGCTTCCGCAACACTATTTCCTGTGATCAGCTCATCTCGGAGAGTACATCTCGGCATACGCGAATTCCTTCGCTCGAGCTGGCGAACGTCAGCGGAAATCAACGGACGCTCGCCTGGTCCCGCGATGGGATCGCGCTCCCTGCCGAAGACAACCCCCGGCAGATCTTCGACCGGCTGTTCGAAGTGGAGCACGGGGGAGTTGCCGCGAGACGGAACCAACTGGAACGACGATTGAGTGTGCTCGATCTCGTCCGCGAAAACGCCGATGGCCTGCGACGCCGGATCGGCCGCGACGATCGGACGAAGCTTAACGAATACCTGGAATCGGTCCGTGAAGTCGAAGTCCGCACCGAACGACTGGAGGCCTGGCTGAATGTTCCCAAACCGAAAGTCGATGCCGCCACGAAAGCCCGACTCCAGCGAAACGTCCCGAAGACGGACGCCGGGGACTATTACCGGACCATGTACGATCTGATCGTTCTGGCCCTGCAGACGGACATGACACGCGTGGTCACTTTCCAGAGCGGGAACGAAGCCAATGGATTGGCGCTGCCTGAGATCGGCATCCCGCAGGACCGCCACGGCCTCTCGCATCACAACGGTGATCCCGAGCAAATGCGGCGGCTGAGCCAGGCAGATGCCTTCATTGTGGACCAGTTCGCTTACTTTCTTGACCGCTTGCAGGGGGTTGCGGATGGTGACGGAATGCTGCTCGACAGGACGATGGTCCTGCTCGGCAGCGGCATGAGCTATGGCCACAGCCATGGCAACGCCAACCTCCCGACAATCCTGGCTGGCGGCAGCGGTCTGGGGCTCAGGCACGGGCAGCACATCGATTACAACCTGCCTGTCGTCAAGCAGTACCAGTTGGCAGACGCCACCAGTCATTACCGGATCTGCTCACGGCCGCTGGACGACAAGGCCCGTCTCAGCAATCTGCTGCTGACGATGGTGCAGAAGATGGAAGTTCCTGTCGAAAAATTCGTTGACAGTCTGGGCCCGGTCTCGGAGGTGGGAGGATGACCGCTCTCCGCGTTTGCCTTTTGCTCGCACTGCTGACCCATCCGGTCCCGAACCAGGCGGGAGAACAGACTCCGGACGGCGCTCTCCCAGCAGGCGCCGAACGGGTGATCTGGGGGGAACTGATCGAAGTCGATCACGTCAATCGACAGGGAGTGCTGCGCGTAGACCGTGGCGACGACCAGACGCGAGGACAGTGGGACCGGCCGCTCCCCTTTGCATTGTTCCCCTTCGGCACGGTGAGTTCCCACGGTGCTCCCGCTGACCTGCGCGACATTCCGCTGGGGACTCACCTGCGCGCCGAATTTTTCGAAGGAGAACCGGTTTCGCGCTACGAGCCGATGTACTCGCATCATCTCGGCCCGCGCAAAACCAGCCCCTACCTGGCATTCACTCGTGTCAGCCGACTGGAAGATGATTTCAGCTACGCATCCCGCACAGGACGACTGTGGCGCATCGAAGCTGTTCAGCCTGATAGCGAAACATTGATGGTCGTCGCGGTCGGTGCCGATGGGACAATCGATGCCAGGCCGACGAAGTTTGAACTGGGCGAAGACGCCCACATCTGGAAGGGGCGCTCTGTTTGCACACTCGACGCCCTGCAGCCCGGGCAGACTGTCGTCTTGAATCTGACTGCCTGCACGCTGACGGGGCCCGGCCGATGTACCGATATCTGGATTGATGACGAGAGCCGGGCCGTGGCGACTCGGCAGCAGTTCGCCAGGCACCGGTACCAAATGCGGCAGCACGGACTGGTGGGACTGGTCGATGGAGTCGACAATCAAGCCGGCAAGGTTTCGGTCATGCTGTTCGGAGGCATGGACCCCGTCTTGTACGAAGATTTCCTGGCCGCCAGTTTGTTTCGAGCAGCCGTCGCGGACGATTCTCTGCGCACTTATGACCAGGTTAACGACAGCAAAGAAGGTCCCGGGACCGCCGTGCGCGTGGCAGCGGAGCATCCCGGAGCGAGTGGTGTCCGCGTCACTTTCCAGCCTTCACTGCTGCTGGAAGGATTTCGTCCCGGGAAAATCGTCCGGCTCTGGCCGCGGGACCCCGGTTTCAAGAATACCTGGAATGTGGGCAATCTCCCGCGGGAGGAAGCTCTCTTTCGAAATTAAGCGGGGAGGCGCACCGCGAGTTTGAGGAGGAGACTTCAGTCTCTCCTCAGCGGATCCGCATGAAATCTGCGACGAGAGGCGGGTGGAAATGTCGTCGCAGCAGGAATTTGACGAATTTCGTCAGGTTCACCGTCGGGATTGGTACCGGTTTTGGCTGGACGGAGCAATATATCAGTACAAGATAATATGAATGCTTTGGGTTCGTCTGGCTTTCGATCCGCGGAGCGTCCCTTATGCCAGCCTTCTCCCGGTCGCCAACACAGGCCACGCTCACCTTGCAGACCGACGCGAAGTACGAAGCGTTCCTCAAGCTCTACGTGCCTGTGCAGCTGAAGCTCCTGAAATACATCCGCATCATGGTCTATGACCGGGCTGACGCCGGAGACCTGTTCCAGGAGACGAGTCTGGTGCTGTGGCGGCGGTTCCCGTCATTTCGCCAGGGAGGAGACTTTTCGAACTGGGCGATCGGTATCGCCCGCCGCCAGCTGTTGAAGTATTGGCGAACCAGAAAAAAAGAACGGCTGACGTTCAGTGAGTCGCTGCTGGAGAGTCTGGCCAACGATGCCGGCGAACTTGTCAGTGAATCGACAAGCCAGCAGACCGCGTTCGAAGAGTGCCTGAGGCGGTTGACGGTGCGACAGCACGAATTGATTCGCCTGTTTTATGGTGAAGGCTGCTCGTATGCCTCCATTGCAGCACGCTGGAACCGGTCGATCCATGCCGTGCATAAGGCGCTGAAAGTGATGCGTCGAGCACTGCTGCAATGTGTGGAATCGAAATTACCCGAGGAGTGCTAGAACACTGTGACCTTTGATCGATCCCTTGCTGTTATACGGAGTGAAGTATCCCCTGCCATGTAAGACCGCCTGGGAGTGACCTGTTGGAGCCTTGTGATTTTGAATACCCAGTCATGGCCACGCGGAAGTCCACATTTCACGATATGAAACGCTGGCTGCGTGGGGACTGAAAAGAGCAACTTCCTCGAGCATGACCTGATCGATAAGACCGTTCGGACTGTCCGCGTATCGAAAGTTCCGAAACATGCATCGCGAAGACTCCAACTGGATCCTCGAAATTGCCGAACGGCTTTTCGACGGCGAAGCGACTCGCGAAGAAGTCGAGCGGCTCGAGCAGGAGCTGTTGGTCAACTCCTCCAGCCGTCGACGTTTTCTGAGATTTGCAGAGATCCATGCGGAACTCGGCCTGGCAGACTGTGAACCGGCCGCAGTGGAACGTGCCTCATCCGCTGCAATCCCCGATGCCATCGACCACACCCCAGCTGACGCGGCGATCCCTGCGGACAGGGCCCTTCTGCGAGCGCGAAATCCCTCGGGGCCAGTGGAGGGTCGGAGCAACCGTCCGAGTCGACGGACAGTGCTGGGAGGTTGTGCGGCAATTACACTCGCACTCCTGATCGCCGGGCTCTGGTGGATGAGCCGTCCCCAGGTCGAGTTTGTGCGGGGTGTTGGTCAGCAGCTTGCGGAACTCTCCGATCTCACGTCACAGGAAGCCTCGGAATCTGAAAAACCATTGTTTCCCGCCTCGAGTGAGGAGGAAGCGTCTGTCGAGTTGTTCTCCCGTCAGAACCTGATCGGACACCGATATGAGTTGACGCGCGGGCTCGTGGAACTCCGCTTTCACAGGGCCTCGGCCAATGTGGTGGTGGAAGCTCCCGCGCGATTTGAGATTCGGGATTCCAAAACATTATGTGTGGTCTATGGACGGATTACGGCCCACGTTCGCGATGGAGTTCAGGGGCTGCGGGTGATCACACCGGACATGGACGTCCTCGATCTGGGGACCCGCTTCGCCATCGACGTGACAAAGGAACTGCGGTCGGAAGTGCATGTTCTGGAAGGGAAGGTCGCGGCCGGGGCCATTAAATCAGGAGAACGACGGAAACTGTTCGCCACCGAATCATTGCGATTTGGGCGCGCCGGGACGACAGAGACCTGCAGCCCGCGCAATGCCACTTTTGTTCAGCCTGAAGAGGTCACATCTCTCTCCGCAGCTCTGCGGGCAGGTCAGGTAAACCGTTCCCTCCACGCGGTGGCGACACTGAAACAGGACCCGAAGCTGCTGGTGTTTGCCGATTTTGAGCCGGGGAACGATGCTCACTTCGCCGAGAGCGGCGGGGAGATCGTGGGCGCACGACTCGTCCAGGGACGCTTCCCCGGCAGAACAGCGGTCGAGTTCATCGAGTTCAACGACCATGTCAAACTGAACGTTGAAAAGCGGGTGCAGCAATTGACGTTGATGACGTGGGTTCGTCTCAACCACGTCCTGGAACGGGGGAACTCGATCTATTCCGCGGACGGATGGGATGCGCGCGGGCAGATCCACTGGCTGATCTATAACAACGAACACCTTCACGACCTGATGCGCTTCGCCATCAACGGGGCACCGGTCGAGGACGAGACACGGCGCAGCGAGGCACGACTGGCTTCTGCACGCTCCTCACTGTCGGGCGACCTGGGACGCTGGATTCATCTGGCAGTCGTTTACGATGCCGACAGTCAGCTGGCGCGGCTCTATATCAATGGCCGTTGCGACAACGAAACTCACATTCCAGAGCCGATTCCCGTGCTGCTGGGCCCGGCCCAGATCGGAAACTGGAAAGGCTATCCCAAGTATTCCCCTCGCCGATTCAGCGGCAGAATGGATGAATTTGTCATGCTCGGTCGTGCCCTCAGTGGGGCTGAAATCGAAACGTATTTTCAGATGACGACACCCTATCGTTGAGGCGGCCGGGTGATGGCGCCTCAGCCGGCTTCGAGGAGCATGCAGAGCAGACAGCGGACCATTTCACTCGGCTTCATCGACTCAACGAGAAGCTTCTTTCTCACTTCATTATCAATTCCGGTTGCAGGAGAGGGATTATGATTGTCAATGGTCGGAACGATCGACGAAGACATGTCAGGCCGGCATTTACCCTCATTGAGCTGCTGGTGGTGATCGCGATTATTGCCGTGCTGGTGGCTCTGCTGCTCCCCGCAGTCCAGCAGGCGCGCGAGGCGGCCCGCCGCACCCAATGCAAAAATAATCTCAAACAAATCGGCCTGGCTCTGCACAACTACCACGATGCCCACACAGTCTTCCCGGGGGTCGGTGGAGGACCGATCAACAGGTCTACCGGAAATCTCGCCAACGACAGACGGATGAGTCCATTCGCCTCGATCTTGCCCTATGTGGATGAGGGCCCCCTGTACAGCATGATCAGTGGGTCCTGGACCGGCCCGGACGGCTACACCTATGGACCGTTCATGGGTGGCCCCACCGATACCGCCTATGGACCATTCAGTGCACGGTATCAGCCAAAATTCCTGCTCTGTCCCTCGACAAATCCCCTGCGAAATCCGCGAGGGCAGAGTGGCCCGTTCGGCGGTTCCTCAACCACTCATTATGTCTTCTGTCTGGGCGACCTGATCAATAACAATGTCAATCCGCAGAGCCGTGGGCTGTTCTGGGGAAGCAACCATCCTACCACCGCGATGAATGCGCGACAGAAGGGTGTCCGCGATGTGACGGACGGCACAAGCAACACACTGGCGCTGTCGGAGCGCGTGAACGCGACCGATCGGCCTACGGAAGTCATGGGGAGCATGGCTGTCATTCCCAATATCCACTTGAATCCGCGACTCTGTCTGGAAGCAGTCGGAAGCGACGGGATCGACTTCAAGTCCACCTATGTCGTTGGCACTGAAGCAGCGGGACAGTTTCGGCTCGCCTTCGACAGCTATCCGGGGTCGAGCGGCTTCACGACGGTCCTGCCGCCCAATAGTCCGAGCTGCGGAACCAGCACGAGCAGCTGGGGCATCTATTCCGCCCAAAGCAGACATCCGGGAGGCGTACATGCCTTGCTGGTCGACGGCTCGGTTCGCTTCATCAGCCAGAACATCGACACAGGCAACACCGCCGCCACATCCCCTTCGCTGAATTTCGAGGGCCCGAGTCCCTACGGCGTCTGGGGCGCGTTGGGAACGATCTCCGGAGGTGAGGTCATCGGCGATTTCTAGAGCAGACTGCTCTTTCCAGTATCCGCGCAGCAAGCGATTCGTGTGGTGAAAGACTGACTTCCGCATGGCGAGGGCGAGGCAATCAATAGTCACCACGCTCGAGCCCGTTCGGACAATTGACTGATCGTTCCCGGGACCTGAACGTGAACCTTACGCAAAGAGCTGTTCGCGATGATCAATGACCTGACTCGAATCCGGCGGGGCGCTGTATGGATGACCTCCGCGGCCATCGTTCTCACCGTGATGACCGGATGCACACGGGAAGATAAATGGACACGTAACCGTCCGAAGCGTGTCCCGGTCACTGGCGAAATCTTGTACAAAGGCAAGCCGCTGGCCGAAGCTGTGGTCACGTTTACCTGTACGGATGCGGGACGGTCCGCCTCAGCGACGACAGACGCAAACGGAAAATTTAATCTCTCCACATTTGAGCGTGGAGATGGTGCTGTTCCGGGGTCGCAGCGAGTTTCGATTTCCCGGTTTGAGGTGGACTTTCCGGGTACCAAGCTCGTGGGCATGACCGCTGCCGAAGTCAACGAGGCCATCGCAAAAATGCCAGTCGCCGCAGTCGACAGTCTCCCGCCTGCGCGTGCACGCTGGTTGATTCCGGAGCGGTACGGTTCTCCCGACACTTCGAAGCTGACAGTCGAAGTCCTTGAGTCGGGGGAGAATCACTTCCATTTCGAACTGCAGGATTGATGCAACCTGCATTGGAGCATCCGGCCACTTATTTCGTCACCGCGATCGATTTCCTGAACAACCCCAGACTGTAGATAAAGAACGCCAGTCCCATGCCACCAACCATCAGAAATTGTGGCCAGACCGCGTTCAGTCCACCGCCGCGATAAATGATCACCTGCGAAAAACTGACGAAGTGGCGCGAGGGAAGCAGGAATGTCAGGTATTGCAGCCAGCGTGGCTGACTCTCCACGGGAGTGGTCCCCCCAGAGAGCAGTTGCAGCACAATGACAATCAGGATGATCAGCAGCGAGAACTGCGCCATGGACCGAGCGATTGTCCCTAGAAAAATTCCCAGAGCTGTCGCGAAAAACAGATACAGGATCACTCCCGAGAGCCAAAGGGGGAGCGAGCCTGCGAAGGGGACTTGCAACGCCCACTTCACCACCAGAAACAGCGACGCCACCGTGGCCAGCAGAATCACGAAGCCGTTTGCCAGCACTTTGGCCATGGCGATTTCGAAGGCACTGAGAGGCATCACCAGCAGATGTTCGAGCGTGCCATGTTCCCTTTCGCGCAAGACCGCCGCTCCAGTCAGCACCACGGTCAGCAGGGTGATTTGATTAATGATCGCCACGACTCCCGTCCGCCAGGCAGAAACGCCGTTCGGGTTGAACAGTTTCCGAATCACCAGATTGACCGGAGGTTCGTACCGCTGATCGGTGCGTGATAGAAAGCTGGTCACGCGTTCCGTCAGAATGTTCCTGATATATCCTGAGCCGACCCCTGCCTGCTGCATGGCCGTCGCATCGATGTTGAGCTGAATCGAAGCATCGCGTCCGGCGCGCAGATCAAGTTCAAACCGGGGCGGAATGACCACCACGAACATGAACTTTCCCCGGTCCATCGCGTTTTCAACTTCGCTCGCCTGAATTAGCTGCGGTTGCTGAAAGCGAGGCGGATAGAATGAGTTCATGAGCTCTTTTGACAGCGTTGAGCCGTCCTCGTCGACGAACGCCAGCGAGGCATTGTTGACCTCACTCGACGTCCCCGTCGCCTGGATGTAAATGGCTCCCGTAAAGGCGTAGATCACAAACAGCAACATGACCATGTCGCTGAAGAGGCTCCGCAGCTCCTTGATTCCCAGCCAGAAGATGTTGAGAAGCGATTTCGAGTTCATCGTTCCTGCTTTCTCAAACCGATCATGCTGAGCAGCCAGAGAACAGGAATACAGCAGGCGAGGAACATGAGGTCCGGCAGCATCAGGCCTGCCCGCAGACCTTTGGTATACGCCCCCACGCTGGAATGCATGTAGTAGGTCGTGGGCCAGATCGCTCCGATCAGGCGGGCCCGCCCTTCCAGAGTCGACACCGGCTGCATCAGTCCCGAGAACTGAATCGTGGGCATAATGGTGATGATGGCTGTGATGAAGACCGCCGCGACCTGACTGCTGGTGAAGGTGGAAATCAGCATGCCGATGCCGGTGGTGACCGTCACATAGAGAAGCGTACAGGCGAGCAGCATCAGGAAGCTCCCCTTGATCGGTACCCCGAAGACGAACAATGCCATTCCGACCAGAATCAGAAAGTTGATCATCCCGATCAAGATGTAGGGAATCTGTTTCCCTAGCAGGTACTCGATTCGTCGTGTCGGAGTGACGTAGAAGTTGATCATCGAGCCCAGCTCTTTTTCACGCACAATGCTGACCGCCATCAGAATCGCGGGAATCAGAATCAGCAGCAGAGCGGGCACACTGGGAACAATGGAGTAAATGCTTTCAAACGAAGGATTGTACACGTAGCGGTCCTCAATCTGCGCCCTCCCCACCGGCGAGTGGAACTGCAGTCCGTTCGCCGGATCACTCAGCATGGTGTACTGCACTCCCTGCACGTACTGCGCAATATTCTCCCCGCGAAACGTGTCGGCTCCGTCGACCTGAGCCAGCACTTCGGCCGGAACTCCTTTTCGGAGGTTTCTCCCGAAATTGGGCGGAATCTCGAGCAGCAGAGAGATCTTGTCCGACTGCAGCTGCTGCAGCGCTTCTCCGGCTGACTGGACCGGCGGCATGCGGTTGAAATAGCGGCTTGTGCCGGCGAACTGTTCAAGAAAAGCCCGACTCTCCGGAGACTGGTCGAGATCCATCGTGGCGTAGCGAATGTGTTCGATGTCGGTGGTCAGCCCGAATCCGAAAGCGAGCATCAGCAGCGCCGAGCCCACGAAGGCGAACAGTAGCCGCACCGGATCGCGGAGAATTTGTACTGTTTCGTTGCGGGTGTAGGCCAACATTCGCCCGATCGCGACCTGAGAGCCGGAAGGGGAGGAATGCTCGGCAGCGGCGATGGGTGGGGTTGCTTCGGCTGCGAGTCCTTCTTGGGCATCTCCCCGCACATTCTCGGCAACGGCATCTTCCATGTAACCGATGAATGCTTCTTCCAGATTGGCCGCACCCCGTCCGTCGATCAGCTTTTGCGGAGTATCGCAGGCCAACACCTGACCGGCATGCATCAGTGAAATCCGGTCGCAGCGCATTCCTTCATTCATGAAGTGAGTTGTGATGAAGATGGTCACCCCCTGCTCACGCGACATCTCGATCAACAGTTCCCAGAAGCTGTCCCGCGCCACAGGATCGACCCCGGACGTCGGTTCATCCAGAATCAGGATCTCCGGCCCGTGCAGCACCGCGACGGCCAGCGACAACCGTTGACGCAGGCCCATCGGCAGTTCCCCGGCAGGGGCATGGAGATGATCCCTCAGGCCAAATTTCTCCACCAGCTCTTCAATCCGCTCCTTCGCTTTGTCTGCGGGCAGGTGGAAAAGCCTCGCATCCAGAACGAGATTTTCCAGCACGGTCAGTTCGCCATAAAGCGAAAATGCCTGAGTCATGTAGCCGAGATTCTGCCGGACCTCCAGACTCCCGGCCTCCACCGAATTTCCAAAGAGCGTTGCGGTTCCCTCTGTCGGAGGGAGCAAACCGGTCAGCATCTTCATGGTGGTCGACTTCCCGCAGCCGTTCGATCCGAGAAACCCGAAGATTTCTCCCCGCTGAATGGACAGTGTGACGTGATCGACTGCCACAAAATCGCCGAACCGGCGGGTCAGCCCCTGCGCATCGATGACAACTTCGGTCAGATTGTCTCCACGCGGGGGAATCACCAGTTCCTGGTGTCCCATACGCCGTTCTTCCGGAAGCAAGGCGACGAAGCATTTTTCAAGATCGGTCGTCCGGGTCTGCTGCATCAGCTGGATGGGAGCCCCGGTCGCCAGCACTTTGCCGTCATCCATAGCGACGATCCAGTCCCATTGCTGGGCTTCGTCCATGTAGGCGGTCGAGATCACCACGCTCATGCCGGGGCGCTGCTCCCGGATTTCATCGATCAGCGACCAGAACTGCCTTCGGGAAAGAGGATCAACCCCAGTCGTCGGCTCATCGAGAATCAACAGATCCGGGTCGTGAACGAGTGCTCCGCACAGGCCGACTTTCTGCTTCATCCCCCCCGAGAGCTTTCCGGCAGGACGATGGGCAAAGGGGGCCAGACCGGTTGCCTGCAGCAGGGCCTGGATGCGTGCGGGCCGTTCGGCCGCGGTCAGGCCGAACAGCTGCGCCATGAAGTCGACGTTGTCGTAAACACTCAATTCCAGATAGAGATTCTTGCCGAGTCCCTGCGGCATATAGGCGATTCGGGGACAGGCTTCTCGCCGGTGCCGCGCGTCGGCCATATCTCCATCCAGAACGATCACCCGTCCCTGCTGAATCACCTTCGAACCGGCGATCAAGGCCATCAGTGTCGACTTGCCCACGCCGTCGGGACCGACGATTCCCACCATCTGTCCGCGGGGGATCTGCAGGGACAGGCTGTCGAGCGCGAGAGTTCGACCGTAGCGGTGCGTAACCTCTGTCACCGAAACAACGGAGTTGCCGCTCGCGGGGTCTACGGACATCATGAGGTCGCGATCAAGGAGAGGTGGAGAACCTGCGGCAACGTCATTTCCCGGCGGCGGGAGAATCCGGGACGGCATTGGGATTGTCTGCTGCCGTCGCCGATGGACTGACCGGTGCGAGCTTTTCGGGCGGTGAAACCAGATTCTGAAGAAATGCGGGCCACTGGGCAGATTCGTCAACTTTCACATAGCCGACACCGCGCACTCCGGTTTTAACCCGTTCGATGTAGGAAGAGACAAGTTCTTCGGGAACCTGAATCTTGACCCGGAACATCAGCTTTTCCCGTTCGCTTTTTGTTTCCACCTGTTTGGGAGTGAATTGGGCCTCGGGAGAGACAAAGCTGACCGTCCCCGCCGCGGCACGGCCAGGGGCGTGATCGACCGTCACGCGGGCTTCCGCACCGATTTTCAAACGCGAGGCCCACTCCGCCGGGAGAAAGATCTCCATGTAGACATCTTCGAGGTTGACCAGCGTCAGGGCCTTACCCCCCGCGCTCAACACTTCTCCTTCTTCCGCCAGCCGATACAGCACGCGTCCACGGACGGGCGATTTCAACGTTGCGTCGTCGATGCGGGTTTGAATTTTTGCTTCGTTCGCTTCGGCAACTTCCACTTCCTGCATCGCAGTTCGCAACTTGGCCTCATCTTCGGCGAGCGAAGCAATCTGCACCTGCAGATTGGCGTGCCGACGATCAAACTCCTGTTGCGTCCCGGCCGCCGTGTCCAGCAGTTTCTTGTAACGGTCGAATTCGATCTGAGCGAGAGCCAGCTCGCTCTTGCGACGAACAATCGACGAAGTGTTGACCGCAACCCGCTCCTTCGCAGAGGCCACACTCGCCTTGGCTTCGGCCAGTTCGGCGGCGAGTGTCGAAATATCCATCTCGACCAGCACCTGATCCCGGCTGACGAGTGCCCCTTCCTTGACAAGAATTTTCTTCACCCGCAGCGATTCACGGGCGGCAATATCAACGAGCTTGGCCTCAATCCGACCATTTCCTGAAACGATCCCTGCAGGCAGGGGCGACTGCAACGATTGCCAGACCTGATATCCGGCAAAAGCGGTGCCTGCGAGGCCGAGCAGCACGACAGCCAGAAGTTTCTTGGACATCGGTAGCCATTCCAGAATGGGAGAAACAGCGATCAGCGCGAAGTCTCCCACATCCCTAGGCCCCTCGCAAGTTTGCACCACCGCGGAAGATGGGCGTTGTGGAGCAATCACTCAACAGGCTGTGACTTTTCGTCACGACCCGCGTTAACGATCGCGAATTCCGGGAATGCCTTTCTCTGTTCCCGGAGAAAGGGCATAATGCCGAAGGTCGATCAGGTTGATTTCGTTCGCGCATCCGCAACCAGGCGCATCCGAACGTTCTCTGTTCTCAACTTCGACGGGTTGGTTGAAGTCCCCCTGCAGGAGTCCATCGTTGTCGACTGCAATCCCTCAAGCTCGCTCTACCCGCACACTTCCGGTGCCACTTTCAACCGAAGAATTACGCAAGCTCGACGCTTACTGGCGGGCGTCGAATTATCTTTCGGTCGGGCAGATTTATCTGCTGGATAATCCTCTGCTCAGGCAGCCCCTCGAACGCCGGCACATCAAACCCAGACTGCTCGGTCACTGGGGGACTTCCCCCGGTCTGAATATGTTGTATGTGCACCTGAACCGGGTCATCAAACGGGATGATCTCAACATGATTTATGTCATCGGTCCGGGCCACGGTGGCCCGTCGCTGGTGGCACATGCCTATCTGGAAGGAACGTACAGCGAGTTTTATCCGAATATCAGTCAGGATACGCAGGGACTGAAGCGACTCTTCAAACAGTTCAGTTTTCCCGGCGGAATCCCGAGCCATGTTGCTCCTGAAACACCGGGGAGCATTCATGAAGGGGGGGAACTCGGCTACGCCCTCAGCCATGCTTATGGAGCAGCGTTCGACAATCCCGATCTGATTGTGGCCTGCATCGTCGGCGACGGCGAAGCAGAAACCGGACCGCTCGCCACCGGCTGGCACGGTAACAAGTTCCTTAACCCGGCCCGCGATGGGGCTGTGCTGCCGATCCTGCATCTGAACGGTTACAAGATCGCCAATCCCTGCTTTCTGGCCCGAATTCCCCGCGATGAGCTGCAAAAGTACTTCGAAGGCATGGGCTACAGGCCTTATTTCGTCGAAGGACATGACCCGGAACTCGTCCATCAGGAACTCGCCGCGGTCATGGATGAGGCCCTCGCCGAGATTCAGAACATCTGGAAGGAAGCGCGGTCACAAGGAGTCGTGCGCCGTCCGGCGTGGCCGTTGATTGTGTTCCGGACTCCCAAGGGCTGGACCTGTCCGCCGGAGATCGATGGCAAGAAATGTGAAGACTACTGGCGCAGTCATCAGGTCCCAATGGGAGATATGGACAAACCCGAGCACATTCGCATCCTCGAAGGCTGGATGCAGAGCTACCGCCCCGAAGAACTCTTCGATGCCAACGGAAAATTCCTCGACGAACTGGCCGATCTGGCTCCCCGGGGCCCGCGCCGGATGAGTGCCAATCCTCATGCGAACGGCGGCCTGCTGTTGCGGGACCTGAAGCTGCCGGACTTCTGCGACTATGCGGTGGAGGTTACCTCTCCGGGTGCCACTCAGGCCGAGTCAACGCGGGTGATGGGCAAGTACCTGCGTGACGTCATGAAGCTGAATTTGAACAGCAGTAACTTCCGCCTGTTCAGCCCTGATGAAAATAATTCCAACCGCTGGCAGGATGTGCTCGACGTCACGAACCGCTGTTATATGGCGGAGATCTATCCGGAAGATGACCATCTCTCCCCGGATGGGCGAATTATGGAGGTCCTGAGCGAGCATCAGTGTCAGGGCTGGCTTGAAGGCTATCTGTTAACCGGCCGCCACGGATTCTTTTCGTGCTACGAAGCGTTCATCCACATCATCGACTCGATGTTCAATCAGCACGCGAAGTGGCTGAAGGTCTGCAACCAGATTGACTGGCGGAGATCGATCGCCTCTTTCAACTATCTGCTCAGCTCGCATGTGTGGCGTCAGGATCACAACGGCTTCTCACACCAGGATCCGGGATTCCTCGACCATGTGGTGAACAAGAAAGCGGAGGTGATCCGCGTCTATCTGCCGCCCGATGCGAACTGTCTGCTTTCAGTCACCGACCATTGCCTGCGCAGCCGCAACTACATCAACGTCATCGTCGCCGGCAAACAACCGGCACCGCAGTGGCTGACCATGGATCAGGCAGTGAAGCATTGCACACAGGGAATCGGCATCTGGGACTGGGCCAGCAACGACAAAGGCTGCGATCCTGATGTCGTCCTCGCCTGTTGTGGTGACGTCCCGACGCTGGAGACACTGGCGGCGGTCAGTCTGCTCCGCGAGCATCTCCCCGAACTGAAAGTGCGTGTGGTCAACGTGGTCAATCTGATGAAGCTGCAGCCCGCCAGTGAGCATCCACACGGACTGAGTGATCGCGATTTCGACACCCTGTTCACCAAAGACAAGCCGGTTATTTTCGCGTTTCACGGCTATCCCTCGCTGATTCATCGGCTGACGTATCGCCGCACCAATCACAGCAATCTGCACGTTCGTGGATACAAAGAGGAAGGGACCACCACGACTCCCTTCGACATGGTGGTGCTCAACAGCCTCGACCGTTTCCATCTCGTCGGCGATGTGATTGATCGTCTCCCGCAGCTGGGAGCACGTGCCGCCTATTTCAAGCAGGCCCTGCAGGAAAAACTGATCGACCACAAGCGGTATATCGCGGAATACGGAGACGACATGCCGGAGATCAGCGGCTGGAAATGGGGACAGAAGTCACCCCGCACTTCCCGCAATACGTCGACGGAAGGGGACAACGACTGACTGGCGGGGGACGGCGCAAATGAGAACAGCCTCCCGTTGGTTCAGAAGTTGTGACGACCGCAAGGCATTCTGGTGTCATGAAGATTCTCCTCCTGAACGCCGGCTCCAGCAGCCTCAAGGCGACTCTGGCCGATGCTGCCAGCGGGGCCACTCGCAGCAGTGCGACCGTGGACTGGTCCAGCTCGCCGACGCAGTACCAGCTGCAGCCGGAGGGCGAAGAGAAGACCCGGCAAAATGCAGACTGGAAAGGCTTCGCGCAGGCCGTCCGGCAAGTCATTGAGGATCTGCTCCCTGGAGGTTCTGCTCGCGCCGGCGAAGTGGCTGCGGTGGGACATCGGATCGTCCACGGGGGGAAATTCACTTCCGGTGTCCTCATGACTCCGGAAGTCCGCGACCAGATTTCAGCGCTCGTGGAGCTCGCGCCGTTGCATAACCCGCCCAGTCTGGAAACGCTCGCTGCCGCCGAGACCGCACTTCCGGGTGTCCCGCAAATTGCCATCTTCGACACGGCATTTCATGCCACTCTTCCGCCGGCAGCGTACACCTACCCCGTGCCGCAGGAATGGACACAGGACTGGGGAATCCGCAGATATGGCTTTCATGGGCTGAGCCATGCCTACTGCGCCCGCCGGGTGGCTGAGTTGATGAACCGCCCGCTGTCCGATCTGAAAATCGTGATCTGCCATCTCGGGAATGGTTGTTCCTCGACAGCGGTCCAGTCCGGCAAATCGGTTGAGACCACCATGGGGTTCACCCCACTGGAAGGGCTGATGATGGGAACACGCTCGGGGTCGATCGATCCCGGCGTGGTCCTGCATGTGCAGGGACAGGGACTGACCGCAGACGATGTCGAAACGATTCTGAATCGTCGCTCAGGACTGCTGGGAGTCTCTGGAATTTCCGGCGACATGCGGCAGGTGGAGGGGGCGGCCGAGGCGGGACAGCCGGCGGCCCGTCTGGCAGTCGACATCTACGTCCATCGCCTGCGGCAGGCAATTGGAGCGTTGGCGGTGACGATGGGGGGCCTGGATGCGCTGGTTTTTACCGCGGGAGTGGGGGAAAATTCCAGCGAGATCCGTCGCCGGACCTGCGAGGGGCTCGAGTGTCTGGGACTTCAGATCGACAATGCTGCGAATGTCCGCTGCCGTCCGGATCAGGAGATCGCGCTCCCTCGCTCCCGGGGACGGATCTTTGTCATCGCCACCCGCGAGGATCTCACGATGTTCGAAGAGGTGCGCAGGGTGCTGACGGAGAAGGGCTGACAGCAGGTCCTCTCTCTGCCAGCAGACCGCTTCCCGCAATGCTGAGAACAAGTCGCCAACGTTCACTTCGGATCGTAGATCCCGGGAATTCCGACCACGTTCGAGGCCTTGGGAGCCGCTTCCAGAATGACGTTCAGCCGACCTTCACGCATGGAGACGCTGTAAGTCCGGATCACAACGGGAGGCTGATTCCCTTTTGGGGGCAGGCTGAATGTCGCCGGCAGTGTGACGTTCTTGAGGCTCTCCGTGATTTTCTGCTTGAGCACCGGCTCGACAAGGGCCGCCATCGTCACCACGTTGTCAGGATTCACCGGTTTAATGGATTTCAATGTGGGGCGGATCTCGACATTGTCGCCGGTGAGGACCGGGACAATGGAGAGCGTAATGATCTGCGGCGGCATTTCCTTCCCGACGGTCAGCCGGACCGCGAGCCGGATCTCGAGCAGAATTTCATTGCCGTAGAAACTCAAGGAAAAAGGACGCTCGGAGTCGAGGATCAGCGTGGCCATCTGCGGCGGTTCGTTGAGTCCTCCGGAAAGATCCCCCTGCAGCAGCTTGCCGAGGGAGGCATCGGAAATTTCGCGACCCGCCAGCGAGAACCGCGACAGGACATCGTCCAGCAATGACTCGTGAATACTGACAATCAGCTGGTCACTGACCGAGACATCTGCCGACGACAGGCTCGCAGCCTGCCATGGAGTCCGTCGGCTTTTGGCAGCAAGGTCCGGCACCGGGACGACCGGCTTCCCCTGAAACGGGTCGGCCGGAACGGGCCAGGCATCCTGCACCGGGGCGAACGTCGGAGTCGACAGCGTCGATCGGAAGCTCGCCGCCCAGAGCACCGCATCATCGGTCGACGAAGCGCGGACAATTTCCGGGTCGAGACCCTTCATCGCCAGCAGACGCTTAAATGAACTGAGCCGGTCATTGATTTTCGAAAGCTGCTGGTCCAGCTCATTGTTGAATCGGGGACCGACATGGCTGGTAATCCGCATGGCGGTCAGCCAGTCCGTCGAGGGACGACGCTGCTCCACCGCGTTCAACACGGTGTTTGTGGCAATCCGCCCCAGAATGGGAATGCCGCTGACGGCGGTCATCGCCCCGACCGGACGCTGGTTGGTCGTCAGGTAGGCAGACGGACTGCGGGTCGTGAGCATCCGGCCATCGAATTCGACCTGCTTGGAAAGCTGGAACTGCGACGCCCCGTCCAGATGCACGGTCGCCTGGGGAGTGGTCACGACAGTGTGGTGCAGCGTCTGGCCGTTGAGCAGAATTTCGAATTTGGCTGCCCGGGGATCAGGGACAGCATCGAACGACGTGGTGGCGGTGGTCCGCTGGCTCCCACGAATCGTCATCCCGGGCTCCTGATTGGAAACCGGTCCTTCATCCAGATTGTCCGTCTCGACAATTCGATTGGCGAACCCTTCACCCAGAAGAATGCAGATCTGGTGATCGTCGGCCAATCGCTGCAGCACCTCCGTTCCACGAACGCGGACGGGAGAGGCTGGCTGGGCGAAGGCTGTGATTGACGCGAAGAGAGTTGGAGCGGTGGCGAGCGCCAGAGCGGACCACCCTTTTCGCCCAAAACCTGCACTGCGGGCCGAAGAACTTCGTCCGGACAGAGAGTTAAAGATGGAACTTAACATGCGGGGAGACCCCTGCGCCCGTGCTGGTGAGCCGGCAACAATCGCTGCCGGCCCGTAAGTTTACCCGCCTGCCTGGGATGAGAAGAGATCGAATTTACGAATTCACGCTGTTCGACCGTTCCGGAAATTGCATTCTGTGGCTCGGTGCAACGAGGGAAATCCGGCAATTCAGGGAAACTGTGTTGCCTGGGGGCAATTTCGCACCTAAATGTTGAAGGTAGACGCGGGTTGCGCCTCGACAGGGTCTCCGAAAATGCGGAAGTTGCTGAAGCACGCTGATGTATTGGCTTTAGCGGCGGTTGTCGCCGCCGTACTGGGTACGGTCATTGTCCTCGACCGGAAGGGGGCCGATGCGGACGAATCAGGCTTGCTTGCCGGTTCGTCGGCACTGTATCAGGGACGCCCCCTGAAGCCGAATACCGATCCTGCCATTTCTGCCCAGTCTGCCATCCCGGAGACTCCGGTCCAGGTCCCCAAAGATGCGGATACCGTACAGGCAAGGCTCCCACTTCCGAAGCCCTACGAAAAGGACGTGGTCCATCTGGGGCACGGCGCCTCGCTCGGAGGCAAGCTCCCCTTCCCTCCCGACAACCCCTGGAATCAGCCCATCGACCATCTGCCGGTCGACCCGATGTCCGATGTGATCATCAACAAAATCGGCCGGGACAAGAACGTCCACCCCGACTTCGGTTCGGGAGAATGGAACGGTGCCCCCATCGGCATCCCTTATGTCGTGGTTTCCGGCACACAGCCCAAGGCCCCTATTGCCTACACGGCCTATGGGGATGAAAGTGATCCTGGTCCGTATCCAATTCCCGGTGATGCCATGATCGAAGGAGATCCCAACGTCGATGGAGACCGCCACGTCCTCGTGATCGACCGGGATGACTGGAAGCTGTACGAACTGTTCCGGGCCTTTCCGATTGCCAATGGCCGACTCTGGCGGGCGGAGTGCGGCGCCATTTTTGACCTGAAAACGAATGACCTCCGCCCTGAAGGCTGGACGAGCGCCGACGCTGCGGGGCTTCCCATCTTTCCCGGACTGGCCCGTTACGACGAAATCGTGGAACAGAAGGAGATCAAACACGCGCTGCGTTTTACGGTCGCGAAAACACGTCGGGCCTATGTCCCCCCGGCCCGGCACTGGGCCAGTCGGCACACCGACCCTTCATTGCCGCCGCTGGGAATGCGGGTCCGCCTGAAAAAGGATTTCGATCTGACTCCATTCCCGCCGGAAGCCCAGGTCGTACTCACCGCCCTGAAGAAATACGGAATGTTTCTCGCCGACAATGGAAGCGACTGGTTTATCTCCGGAGCACCCGACCCGCGCTGGAATGACGATGCCCTGCGCACCTTGAAGAAGGTCCACGGCGGCGATTTTGAAGTCGTGCAGATGGAAGGGCTGGTCAGCGACCAGTGACACGCTACGGGAGATGCGCCGATCCGCGCGTGGACGCCATAATTACAGGGCGGCGCGGCGAGCGGTTCCGGAGCGCTCGATATGTTCCATGCCACACGCTCCCGCTGTCGGCAGAAGCTTCTTCGGATTGCATCGCCCCTCGGGGTTGAAGACCTGCCGGATGTCGGCCATGACCGCCAGATCCGAATCGGTGAACAGCCTGTTCATCAGGTTGATCTTCTCCACGCCGATTCCATGTTCTCCGGTCACGCTCCCTCCCAGTTCAATGCACTTCAGCAGAATCTCATCTCCCGCCGCGATGACCCGCTTCACTTGCTCTCCATCGCGCTCATCAAACAGCAGCACCGGGTGAATGTTTCCATCGCCCGCATGAAAAACGTTGACGATGCGAATGTGATGTCGTCGGCTGGTCTCCTCAATCGCCTGCAGAATCTCGGGCAGGCGGGTCCGCGGAACAACCCCATCCTGCGTGCAGCAGCTGGGGGCCAGTCGCCCGATCGCTCCGAACGCCTGCTTGCGACATTTCCACAGCAGGATCCGCTCTTCCGCCGTACGGGAACGACGCACCTCCCGAGCGTGATGCTGCTCACAGATTTCGATCACCTGTGCCCCTTCGGCGTCCATCGCCACTTCGAGTCCGTCGACTTCGATCAGCAGCACGGCACCGGCATCGAGCGGGAATCCGAAGTGGAAGGCTTCCTCGAGAGCACCGATGATCCCCTGGTCCATCATCTCCAGTGCGGCGGGAACAATACCAGCGCCGATAATGCCGCTGATCGCTTCGGTGGCAGCCTGCACCGTTTCGAAAACGGCCAGCATGGTTCGCACGCCAACAGCATCGCGGGTGAGTCTGACCCAGATTTTGGAAACGATCCCGAAGGTGCCTTCGCTGCCGACAAACAACCCGGTCAGATCATAGCCCGACGGCTCCTGGCAGGGGCCGCCGAACTGAACGACCTCTCCATCGGGCAGCACGACTTCGACTCCGAGCACGTGGTTGACTGTCACACCGTATTTCAGGGTGTGAGGTCCCCCGGAGTTCGTGGCCACGTTGCCGCCGATTGTGCAGGCTCCCTGCGAAGAGGGGTCGGGGGCGAAGTGAAAGCCCGTCCCTTTCAGTTTCTGGGTCAGATGCAGATTGATCATCCCCGGTTCGACCACGGCGTAACGGTCGCGAGTATTGATCTCCAGCACGTTCTTCATCCGCGTGGTGCAGATCATCACCCCACCCCCGACGGAAAGAGTCCCGCCGGCGAGGCTGGTTCCGGCTCCCCGGGGGACGAACGGAACATCGAATTTCCGGCAGACCCGGACGATGTCGGAAATCTGCTGCGTCGTTCGCGGGAACACGACGAGGTCGGGCACGCGCTTCTCGACGACGTAGCCGTCGCACTCGTACACCATTCGCTCATCGAGAGCCGACAACAACCCCTCTTCACCAACAATCTGTGAGAGTGCATCCCGCAACGAATTCTGCAGCTCGACTGCCATCAACCTCATCCCGCGCGATTCCGGAAAGCCGACAGCGATCCGTTCGCTGCCCGCATCTAGCCCCGATGGTATCAGGTTCAGGCAGAGTTGCGTAACGGGCGGGATTTCTGCGGAATTTCACGGCTTGGTCGCAGCGAGATACTCGTAGAAGACTGTGGCCAGATCGCCCCCGTAATCCTTCCAGTGCTCAGCTGAGGGAAAATCTTCCAGTCCGGCAATCCAATTGCAATTGAGTTCGTGAACGAGCCCGTCGATCCCGTATCGGGAGAGCCACCCCCCGCCAAGTGTTCCGGAATTGGTATAAGCATTCGGCATGATCGAACCTTCCCGGAACCAGGTATGCACCACCAGCAGCCCTTCGAGAGTTTTCATCCGCTGCAGATACCGCTCGACTTCCGGAATATCAGGCTTGGAGAAGTGCAGTTTCCCGTTGCCATCGTTGTGCAGCTCGATCGCCAGATGCGGCTTCTTACCGTTGCGGATCATCTCTTCCAGCCATTGTTCCAGCGCATAGTTCTCGGGAGCAAGTTCCGCATTTGCCGGTTCTTCCCAGTTCCGGTTGAGGTCCCGTCCCATTCCGTTGAAACGGCTGCGCCCGAGCACGACCCCATCCTTGTTGGCCATCGGCATGATGTAGACGCAGTAGCGTTCCAGAAATTTCCGGGCGTCATCATCGCCTTTCAGGAGTCGTTGAATGAGACCTTCCACGACCCAGCTCCCTCCCGACTCCCAGGGATGAGCCCGGGCACGCAGGAAGATGCGATAAGGAGCATCCTCTTTGCCAACCCGGACAATCTCCAGCGGACGATTGTCGACCGTCTTCCCGATATTTTTGATTTCGACCAGAGGATGCCCGGCAATCGACGTCAGTAACTTGTCGAGATCGGAAAGGCGATAGGGTTCGATGCGGGCGATATAGAGAATCGGCCCCGGCATGGTGATCTGCAGACGGACCCGGTTTCCCGGCAGGCTTTGAGTGCGATGCGGTTCCCAGTGGATGCCGTCGGCCGATGTCACAAAGGATTTCGTCGCGTCCCCCACCATCGAGTTCAGACCGTTCCAGACGTTGTTCAGATTGTTCACATCGAGGTTCAGCGTCGACCCCGGCTTCGCATGCACGCGAAAGTGAAAATGCAGCATCGCCCGGTTGGGAGCGGCATATTCGTGGTCGTACACGAAATAGAGCTGAATGTTCCCCTCCCCGTCGATTTCGTACCACAACGGAGAGGCATTCTCGAAAGTGTTCGCGATGAACTGCAGATCGGTCGCCACGGTCGGAACGAGAACTCTCCCGTAGTCCGGACCGGGCTTGATCGGGAGCGTCGACTGACGGTTGGCGGCAGGTGAAGGGTTCACAGCTGCGGGGAGCTGGGCGATGACATGCGAATTCAAAGAGCAAGCCAGCAGGCCCGCCAGAATCGCCGCAGCGCGCGAAAGGGGCAATGGAGAGCAGGTGCAGCGCATGGCCGACGTCCTATGTGGGGGCGGCAGCAGTGGACGCCGCAGCCGGTGAGACAAAACTCCACACGAGTTATCGACAACATATATATTATTCAACAGGCTGTCTACCGATCCGAATAGGGCCGCCCTGCAGACCGAATCCGTCAATGCTCAATCCAGAACCAGCGCCAAAGCGAGTTCTCAACTGCGATCGAGTCACGCGGTTACTTCCACGCGATCTGAGATGTTCTCAAGCAGCGCCGGGGCCGTCAGCGTTCAGAACTTCGACATACACATTTAGGGGCGGCCCGATCTCTGGCAATTCATCCGGACCGACCTCTTCGAGTTCCGAGTATGGAATTCCCTTGAGATACGGGCAGCCCACGACCTCATCGGCTGTGAGGGTCAGATCGGTGTGACAGCGGATTGGGCACCCGAAAGGGAGTTTCGCAGTTTCGTCTCCCGTGATGAGGCTGGTCCGTAATGTCCCGGACTGTTCGTCGAGCCACGCGTAGAAGACCATCGCACCCAGATTGAGCTCCCTGATTTGCTGCCGTCTCAACTCCTTCAGGCGACAGAGCAGCCAGGAGATGTCGTCGCTCGTCAGAGTGCAGGGGACTTCCCCGAAGCCGAAACTCACCATGTTCTCAATGGCCTGATGACATCCTTGCGGATCGACACAAAGGACGCCGCCCGAGACTTCGCGAATCCATTGGCCGAAGTCGTCGCGATTGCTTTGCAGTGTCGTCCTCCGTGTTCTCAAGAGAAGCTGCCGACAGGAGGCGGCGTCGGTCGGCAACGGGCATCTCGCCGCGACGTCGCCTGGGAGTCCATGTGGAAAGAGACTCCCGGCATCCGGAGGCTGTCGACCGTACGGGCTGAAGCTTGCCGGGGAACCGGCAGCGGCCGCATGGAGATCGCTTCCCGGAACGAGTCCGAAGAAGTGGACCTGCTTCGACAGGATCACTCAGATCAACTCAGGCATGGGGCGATATTTGTTCTGGTCGACCAGAAATCGCGGTCGACCCTGCAGGTCCGGGAGAGTCAACTGATCGGTGTCGATCCCCAGCGACTTGTAGAGCGTCGCGAAGATCTCCTGAAAATGGACGGGCCGTTCGGTCACCGTTTCTCCGAGACGGTTTGTGGCACCGATCACCTGTCCGTGCCGCATTCCTCCCCCGGCGAGCATCGCACAGGAGACCTGCGGCCAGTGGTCCCGTCCGGCGTTGACGTTGATTTTGGGGGTTCGACCGAACTCGCCCCACACGACGACGGAAACGTCATCCAGCAACCCGCGGTGGTCCAAATCCTCAATCAGGGCACTGACCGCCTGATCGAGCATCGGGAAGTCCTGGCGGGCGTGAACGAAGTTGTTGTAATGCCAGTCCCAGCGGCTGAAGGAGAGCGAGACACAGCGCACCCCGGCTTCAATCAGGCGACGAGCGAGGAGAAAGTTGGTCAGCAGCCGGGTGCTGCCGTCTTCCTGCAGGCGATCCTCTCCGTAACCGTAACGATCACGCAGTTCTCGCGGCTCGGCTTCGAGGTTGAGAGCATCGGCGAGCTTGCTCGATGTCAGGATGCCGAAGGCCTGCTGGTTGAAGGCATCGAGCCCCCGCATCATGCCGGACTGATCGACCGAGGATCGAAAGCGATCAAACGCCCCCAGCACCTGCTGCCGGTTCTTCAGCCGGTCGAGTGTAATGCCATTGAGAACGAGATCTTCTTTCCCGTCTCCCGCGGGGGTAAATGGTGCATGGGCCAGTCCGAGAAACCCTGGGGAGCCGTTATCGGCCCAGGGCATGAATCCCATCTTCGGGGAGAGCCCCACGTAGGCCGGGAGCGCCGGATCGCGAGCGCCCTGCACCTTGGAGAGCACAGACCCCAGAGCCGGCCAGCCACCGGGAGGCTGATTCCGATTGTCCTGGCCGGTCAGGCATTGAAAGGCGTAGTGCTGTCCAGTTGCGCCGACAACCGAGCGGATAAAGGTCACTTTGTCGGCGCAGGACGCCAGACGCGGAAAGTGTTCGCAGATTTCGACGCCAGGAACTTTGGTCTGAATCGAAGTGAATTCGCCCCGGACTTCGGCGGGGGCGTCCATCTTGATGTCCCACATATCCTGATGTGGAGGGCCGCCGGGAAGGTAGATCATGATGATCCCCTTGCCGTGCCCGTTCAGCCCGTGCTGCTGTTCTGCACGCAGCATCTGGGGAAGGGTCAGTCCACCCATCGCCAGGCTGCCGATTCGCAGGAAGGCTCTGCGGTCCAGCGTGTCGCACAGCGACATCTGCTTGCCGAGCAACGTTAACACGGTGGGCTCCTTTCTCCACTTCCTTGCGGGGAGGAATCTCAGGGCGGGCCCGAATCAGTCATTCCGGCTTCATGCTGGAATCATCGACCATTCGGATGCGAACTATTCAGTCTGTGTTGATGCGATTCGGAGGGACTTTCAAAAGTTGATGTTTAGCGAATGCATCGTACAGTCAAAACCCCAAGAGTCGTCATTCCCCTTCCAATCCAACGGGCTTCTTGACCTAAACAATTCTAGGCACGCAAGATGGGAAAGACTGAAAAAATTGGAGAAGGCCGATGCGATTTCAGAGGCGATTTTGCGGGGAATTCGTCGCAAGCAATTCCTGCATAATAAGATGAGCCGTTTTATCTGCATTCGCCCGCTAAGGAGGACCATCGGGTTGGCTGTCGCCGCCGAGCCGCTCTTCGACCCAGACTCTCAGCAGATTTTTGCCGCTATTGCGGAGTTGCCGGAGAACGGAATTCCATCGCTCGCGATCCAGTTGCTCGTGATAAGTCCTGATCAGCGAAGCCATTTGCCCTTCGCTCAGTACGGACAATAACGCCGGGAACAAATCCTCAATCACACGGCTCGACCGGCCCCGCTCTACATCGGAACAGACCGGGACGACACTTCGGGTGACATCCGAGAACTGGCTGCGGACGTACTCGACAGCGTCATGGATGGAATGCTCCTTCCGGGACTGGGGAGCCTGCCACTGGTAGGGCGGGTTCCATTCCAGCGCTGGACTCAAGAGATCGATGTGTGTCAGGCAGATCACCACCGGTGAGGGCTTGAGTGCATGCTGACCGTCATACCAGCGCTTCAGGTCATCCATTACCTTCCGATCTGCGGCTTTGGCGGGAGAGTGGGCATCGAGCACGAGGAGGACAACGTCGGCATCATGGAGTGCCTGCTGCACCTCCTGCATCTGTTCGCGGGTCGCGCCGGCATCGGCGTAACCGGGCGTGTCGAGGAGTGTCAGCTGGACCTCCGTCTCGGGGACCTGCACACGGTACCGCGCCACGTGACGAGTTTCGGGAAGAACATCGGAACTCGCCACCTTCTGGCCGATCAGGGCGTTGACCAGACTCGATTTCCCCGCCTTGACTTGCCCCACAAGGACGACCGTCAATGATTCAGGAGCCAGTTGCGGCGGCAGGGAGCGTGTCTGGCCGTAGGCATCCAGCCCCTGGCCAAAGGTCTGACGATAACGGTCCGCTCCCCCCCGCAGACGGCCGCTGTTCATTTCGATCAGATAGAAGCCGACCTGGCGAACAAAACGGAGGTAAATCGCAGCCAGCAGCTCCGTCTGCACCTCTTCGGCGATCGGGCCGACCGTCATCTGCGAGGTAAAATATTTCAGCACGTTCGCCGGGTTGATCAGCATCCCCGCAGCCCAGGCGGTGTTCTGGATGCGCCGGACCCACTTGGGAGCGTGTCGCAGCCAGCGCCACTGTCGAATGGTGACGAGCTGGCTTCCGGGCATGGAATCCAGCATCCAGCTTTCCAGGTCGTCGAGCGCCAGCCGGGCCGCAGCCAGAACTTCAAGAACGGTCAGATTCGAGACCGGGTCGGTCGACCGGGGATGGTAATGCCGGGCGAGTTCCTGCGCCAGCTCCTGCGAAAGATCGGCGTAGAACTGATAGTCGGTCAGCTGATCAGGATTGAGTTCATCGACGCGCTGCTGGTAGCGCCGAACGATCTGCAGGGCCTCTTCATCGCGACGGGTAAAGTGCCGCGGCGGTAACGGCGATTCCAGCACATGGAGCGGTTTGTCCTGCACCCAGAGCATGGAAACGAACCAGGTCAGGATCCAGAACGCAGGCAGAATCCAGAACGTCTGCAGAAACAGGCCCGTCTGCCAGAGCGCGTAAGCTCCCAGCCCGAGATACACCACGAGCGGGACAATCAGCAGAATCACCAGCGTGAGTGTGCGTCGTGTCAGCATGTTCTGCGATTGTGCGGGCGAACCGCAGTCCGGTCAAGCCGCGTCAACGCCTGGAGACCGATCAAATTTCCGGATTCATTGGCATCCGCTGATATCTCCGGACATAATTGCCAGCGATTGAATCGGAGGACCTTCTGCCGCGGTCGTTCGACCGATTTCCGGGTCATCGCCGGTTCCACTCACAGTCGTGTCGCTGCTTTCATTTCTCTCCATTTCGTTCGGGCGACACCAATCCAAGGGGCGATTCGATGGCTGGCGAGAACACTGATGCCGCGAAGAAAACGGTTACACTGGGTGACTTCGAGCTAAAACGTCAGCTGGGTAAAGGGGGGATGGGTGTCGTGTATCTCGCGCACCAGATCAGCCTCGACCGCGACTGCGCTGTGAAGGTCATGGCTCGGGAAATTGCAGCCAAACCGGGCTTTGTGGATCGCTTTATTCGTGAAGCCCGCTCGATGGCAAAAATCGCCCACCCCAATGTGGTGAGCTGTTATGCCGTCAGTGAACACAAAGGGAATCACTATGTCGCGATGGAGCTGATCGACGGCAAAAGCATGCAGGATTGGCTGAATCAGCTGGGAAAGATTCCCCTCCCGGATGCACTGCTGGTGACGATCATCTGCGGCGAGGCACTGCATTATGCGCATGAGCTGAACATGGTGCATCGCGATATCAAGCCGGACAATATCCTCGTCACCAGGAAAGGTGTCGTGAAGGTCGCCGACCTGGGCCTCGCGAAGGCGGTCGACGACGAGGACATGTCGCTGACTCAAAGCGGCACAGGGCTGGGAACGCCCCATTACATGGCCCCCGAACAGGCGCGGAATGCCAAGCGGGTTGATCGGCGCTGCGATGTCTACGCACTGGGGTGCACGCTGTATCATTTCGTCACCGGCAAGACCCCCTTCGCTGGCGGATCGATTCTGGAGTTGATCACCAACAAGGAAAAGGGGACGTTTACTCCCGCCCGGCGTCTGAATAATGAAGTCCCCGATCGATTGAACCTGATGATCGACAAGGCGATGGCCGCCGATCCTCAGCATCGCTACCAGAGTTGTGCCGACTTCATCAAGGACCTGGAGTCCCTCGGGCTGGAATCGGAGGCGCTCACGTTCATTTCCGACGATCAACGGGTGGTGGTCCGTCGCAAAGCCGCCTCGACGATCATCGGGGGACAGACCCGGCCGGGCCTTGCTCCCCAGAAAAAGTCCGGAACCACGCCAGCCGGCGCCAAGTCGGCACCCACGTCGAAATTCGAGACCAGCTGGTTTGTGCAGGTTCCGGATGCCAAGGGGAAACCGAGCATTATGAAGATGACGGCGGTGCAGGTGATGACCGCGATGAAGAACGACAAATTCGACGAGAAAACCAGGGCCAGCGTGAACGCCAAAGGACCATTCCTCCCCCTGGCTCAGATTCCTGCATTTGATGAAGAAGCCCGCAAAATGCTCACCCGCCTGCATGCCCACGTGCAGGAGAAGAGCCTCAAAACGGAATACAACAAACTGGCCAAGCAGTACGAACGGCGCAAGATCTGGCGCGCGCTGCACAACATGTTGAACAACACTCTGGGAATGATGAGCCTTGTTGTCTACCTCGCGGCTCTCGCAGCGGTGGGAGTCGGCCTCTACTACCTGATCCCGTGGGTCTACTCGCTGGTGGCGACCAATCTGGGAGCGAAATAACAGCGGCACGAGGACAGCCCCTTGTGTGGAGCTTCCCGATCGGAATGCGGCCGCCGCGGGACGGGGGGCGGGAAGTCTCAGCATCGGGCTTCTCTCCTCAATCGCTGTGCAAAACTTGCAAACTGCGTTGCAAATCCCGCCGACGGCGGGAAGGGGCGCCGGCAGCGATTCCGGCCGATTCTGCCGGTCGAGCAACAGCGTGCACGTCGATTCGTGCAATCTGGAGCGATTACTGCGGTCAGAAAAGATGTGCGGGGGACCGAAATCTTCACTGACCGTTATCGCTCACGCTTTTCCCGGAATGGGTATGCGAACTGCCAGAGGAGTTCTGCAGCCCTTCGATGGGAAGGGTAGAGTGGGAATGACGTCCACTGCTTTGACGTATTCACATTCCGCGACAGATTTCCATGATCAACCCGTTCCTGCATCACAGAATCATCTCTCCGCTGATTCGGGGAGTGCTGATCGTGACGTTGCTTGTTGCACCGGTTCTCGCAGAGGAGAAGCCGAACGAAGGTTCGATGGCGACCGCCGTGGCGTTGAATTACTGCCGCGCTTCGTTTCATCGCATTCGCAAATACCCCACGGAAACTGTGCTCCGCGAGGAGCAGGAAAAGATCCTCAACAATCTGAACCTCGGTCGCGTCAACGATCCTGAGGTGATTGCGCTGTATTCCTCCGTGCTCGATGAGATCAGCCAGATCGGTCTCGTCGACAAAGAACGCAGCATGTACCAGAAGAACCATACGGCCAATATCCGGCGACAGGTGACCTGGGATGCGGTGGCGTTCGGGACCGACCTGCTGACCGCCCAGTTCGGCAGCGCGGTCAAGACCGGCGCCAACAGCTGGTGGGATTACCGCTCCAAGACGTTTCAGCGGGATACCGATCTGTTCAAGATCGAGAAGAACCGCGTGGCGAGCGTTGTGCAGCGCTCCAACCAGTTTCTGGACACGTTCTGGAAACTGGCCCGCAAGAAGAATATCCCCGATCGCTGGCTGGTCCGCGGTGATGACCTCGATCAGCTCGAAAAAGCGATGCAGGAGAACGACCCGGCGGTGCGGTTGCGCGTGCTGCGGCGAATGGAAAACTATATGGAAGCCTATCCTCCCTACTGGTATCACGTCGCCCGAACGCAACAGGAACTCGGTGAGCTCTCGGAAGCGGCCGAGCAGTACCAGCGGCTGGAGAAGATTGGCAACGGCCACTTCCGCAAGGATGAACTGCTCTCGACCGCCATGGCCAACATGGCGGCGATTGAAGACTATCTGGGCCGGAAAACCGCAGTCGATTCAGCCCGCAAGTCGCTGGCCTACTCGACCGACGTGTGGGAAGCCAACCTGATGTCGGCTCGCATTCTGCAGCGTCACGGGCAGATTCCCGATGCGGAAGATGCCATCCTCCGTAACATTGACGTCGGTCTCGAGAAGTCACAGAGCCATGTGTTTCTGGCGTCGCTGTATTACTTTTCACACGAAAATGAAAAACTCGTCAGCCTCTTGAACAATGCCGAAGCGGTGGCCCATTTGCCTGCACCGGTCCTGCTGCGCTGCGCGGCGCTGGTGGGGGTGGACCGCGTCCCGCCCGTCGTCGTCAACAACATCGTTGCGTCGCTGGAAGCCTACCCGCGTTCCTCACTGAGTTCGGATCAGTTGATGCTCCGCGTGGGAAGCAGCTGGCAGCTGCATCTGGCCAAGCTCGATGTTTATCAGGATGGTGTCCGTCTGCCGCAGCCGCACGTCACCAACGGACAGGGTTACTACGATCTGCGATACACCGCCAGCGATTCGCGGGGTCTCCGACTGAACGGGCAGACCGCACGGGAAGTGCAAATGGAGTTGACCTATCCGGATGACACCATTGTGACCCTGACGCTGAAGCCCGGTGGAGCGGGCCTGTCGGAGGGTCGGACTGCACTGTCGCTCGCCTCGAATTCCGCGTTGCGGATTTCCAGCATCAAGGTCGGAGATCAGCTGCTCGGTGTGCAGGCGCGGGCCCCGAAGGCCGAAGACAAGCCGCAGCGCACGACCACCAGCAAACCGGTGGTCACGGAGAATCCCTATGTCTTTCCGGAGTTTGAACCTCGGGGAAAGACGACAGCGATTGCCGCTCCGGAACCGAGTTATTGATGCCTAGGCATTGCTCCCGTGCGCTGGCCCAGGCAGTTCAAATGAAAATGCTCTAACGGTTCACCACTTCCGCATGGCCCGCTTCTCCATCGAGGTCGATGATCTCGATCGAGATCGGGTCGCGACGGTGACCGAACATGCTTAGCTTGAAGGTGTGCAACCCGGCCGGGAGATCAACCACTGTCACTGCTTTCTCAGCCAGCAGATTCTGATCAGCCCCGTCGAGTGTGAGGTACAGTGCACGTTCCGAATTGACCTTCAGGCCGATCTTCCCGGGGGTCGTGACCTGCAGCGTGAACAGCACCGAGCGCTCGGCCGGGAAATCGGTCGCCGCCAGCTGACCGTTCACCTGGCTGAGGATCTGCTCACCAGCGGGCGTTGTCCAGCGACGAACAAAGCGGTTTTGGGGAACTTTGTATTTCCCTTCTTTGCCCAGTGCGGAGAGAAACGCGACGAGGTCGACGAATTCGTCGCGGGCCAGTTTTCCGGTCAGATCGGCCGGCATGATGGAAACAGGACTCATGACCCGCTCGTCGATTTCCGCAGTGGGGATCGTCAGTTCTTTGCCCTGCGCATCGCGGATGACCACATTGTCCGATCCTTCCCGCACGAGCACTCCGTTGAGAACTTTCCCATCGGTCGTGGCAATCGAAACCGTGTGGTACCCCTCTTTGATTTTCGCCGAAGGCTCCAGCAACGACTGCACGATGTAATCGACCGGTGAACTCGCCCCCAGCGAGAGCATGTCGGGCCCCACCAGCCCTCCCGCGCCCCCAATGGAATGACAGTTCATACAGGTCAATTCCTTCCGCCGGTAAATGACTTCGCCACGGGCCGGATTTCCCGCAGCCTCGACTTCCTTCAAAAGCGCCGTCATTTGCTCGGCGGTCAGTGATTTGTCGATACGAGTCAGGCCTCCTGCCGTGCGCAGCGCATCGACCACCGGAATGCCACGATTCCCTTTCGACTCGGCCACACGAATTCCGAGCGAGGCCACAGCGGCTGGAATTTTCTGGTGTTCCAGAGCCCGAGCCAGCTCACGGGGCCCCGACTTCGCCGATAGAAATCCTTCGAGCAAAGCGGTGATTTCGGCACTGTCCGCTTCATCAAAGCCCTGAAGCATGTGGACAGCCTGATCCGCCGCGGCTTTTGATGAGACGGAAAGCAGCGAGACGACCGCCAGCCTGCGGATGGGGACGCGAATCGCCACGTTCTCCCCGATTTGACGCAGGGCCTGGCCATCCTTCAGGGCTGCCAGCCCGTCAATCGCCCCATGTCGCAATGTGTCGGATTGCGATTCATCAGTCGCGATCCGGACGAGTTGCGGCTGCAAGTCCTTCTGCTTCCAGTATCCGGCGAGGCGCAGTGCATCCGCATTCGTCAGGAACTGCCGCAGGCCGCTGACGTCACCCGTCGGCACGACGTCCCGTTTGGAAGCGGCGGTGACAAGTGCCTGCAGAATCGCCTGCCGCTCGTCTGGGTGAGTCGTTGCCCGCTTGAACAGTGCCTGGACGTCACCGGGGCCCGCAAACTTTCCAACACTGGCCAGAACGGCGTCCAGCTTCCCGGCGGGAATGGCATTGCCTGTCAACAACTTCATGAGCCCTTCCAGCGTCGATGCATTGTCGACAGCCAGCAGTGCAAACAGGGCCTTCTCCGGACTGTCCGCGAGGTCGCCCTTTCCCGCACTCAGCATGGGAAGCCAGTTGGCCTGCGTCCGTTTCATTGTCAGGCTGAGTGCGTAGTCGAGATACGGATCCATCGGTTGATCGAGGGCCCGCATGGCCAGCCCAACGGCACGCACGGTCCCGATCGCTCGCAGTGCGTTGACTGCCTCGAGCCGGACCTGCGGGTGGTCGTCCGCCACAGCCTTTTCAAACCAGCTGAGTGAATCGTAGCCGCCGGGCAGGCCAAAACCCTCCTGCGTGGCCTGCGAGAGTGCGCGGATCCCTGCTGCTCGGGCCCGGGGTTCTGTTGATGTCAGGATCTCACGCAGAAGTTCTTCAGGAATCTGGCCCAGCGCCTGACCGGTCCACAGCGCTTCCAGCCGCAGTTGATCGTCGCCCACCTGAAGCTGTCGAATCCAATTGTCAAGTGAGCTGCGAACTTCGTTCGGATCACGCAGCGTCAACTGAACCCGGGCCATCTGCCGGGTCCATTGCTCGGGAGACTTGAGCATTTCCAGCAGTTCGGAAATCGTGGCCGTTTCCAGCTGCGGGGGAGCGAGGGTCTCTCGATCTTTGGCCACGATCCGCCAGATGCGGCCGTGACGATCATCCCGTCGGGGATCTCGGAAATCGACTTCTCCATGATTAATAATCGAATCGTGCCAGTCGGCGACGTACAGCGTTCCATCGGGCGCCAGTTTGATGTCCACGGGCCGGAAGGCGCGGTCGCTGCTGGTCAGCAGATCGGAACCTTGAGTGGAGATATAGCCGGACTTCTCGGGCGTGAGCCGGAACGAGTTGATTCGATTGCCACGAAAATCGGCTGTCACGAGGAGATCCTGCCAGGTCTCGGGGAAATGTCGACCGCTGATGATTTCGAGCCCGCAATGTTTCGGCTGTCCCGGATTCATCCCCCTCAGCACCCGGTCGAAGCCGACAGCGCTCGGGTAGGCAGCACCGGGAAAGGCGTAATTAATGCCGTCGCTGCCGGCGCCGTCGGTGGCGAAGCTCTGACCCCAGCGATCGAAGATCAGCCCCCACGGATTTACCAGGCCGTGCATCACCTGCGCAGCGCGGGCGGTCTGTGGCCGATACCGCCAGATTCCCGAACCAAGCATCCGTTCGATGCCGTACGGGGTCTCGATGTGGCTGTGAATATAAATCGACTGATTGAACGAGAGGAGCACATCCGGCGACCAGCGGAACGTGTGGAGGATGTGATGCGTGTCTTCCGTTCCAAAGCCGGAAAGCAGGACATGCCGCTCATCGGCGACACCGTCTCCATCGGTATCTTTGAGATAGAGCAACTCGGTCGAGTTGGCGACGAATGCTCCCCCCTGCTCGTCGGGCAGGACGGCGGTCGGAATCAGCAAACCTTCGGCGAACACCGTCCTGGTCTCGGCCAGCCCGTCCCCGTCGCGATCTTCAAGGATGACGATCGAGTCGTTCGGTTCCGCCCCCGGTCGCAATTGCGGATAGATCGGACTGCTCGCAACCCACAGCCTCCCACGGCTGTCGAAGTTCATCTGGATCGGATTGGAAATCAACGGTTCGGCGGCAAACAGCCGGACCTCAAGCCCGTCGGCTGGACGAAACGTCTTGAGCTGATCTTCCGGGGTGAGTGGTTTGAATGCCAGCGGCGCCGGCTCCGGGAGAGTCATCTCCGGGGGGACCGGCTGATTCAGAAGGTGCGCGGTCACCCGTTCTTCGGCGCGCTGGATCAGCGGATCGAATTCGGCGATTTCGCGGGCGTTCTGCCCCTGTTCATATTTGCGAAAACCCCGGAGATACGTTTCGTTCTGCGGACGATACTGGTGGAAATAGAGATCGTTCTTGCGCTGGATCAGTTTCAGGAGCTCGGCATCGAGATTGTTGATCGCGGCCGATGCCAGCCCCAGCTCGAACAGGGTGACCTGAGCGAGTCGGCGATAGCCCGCGGCCGTATAACGAATGGTATCGTACGTCAGGGGAGCGTGATCGGCCTGGGGAAGCGTGTCGACTGCTGGACTCATGCGATCGACATAGGGGAGCTGATGTTCATCGGCAAATTTGCGAAGCCTGTCTCCGAGAAGTCGACGTGATTGATTGAGCGCAGTGACGTCTGGAAGTGGAGCGGATTTCGCCTCCGCCAGTGGAGGCCCCAGCAGAACCAGTCGCAGCTTCCGACCGGTCAAGTCCTGAATGAGCTGCGTGTAGCCTTTGAAAAATTCCTGCAGATCCTCTTCGGTGCTCTCCGTCAGGTTCTCTCCATAGGCGACAAAGACAACCGTCGGTTGTAGGCGGTCAATTTCTTCCAGCAGACGCCGGTATCCCTCGGCAGCCCCACCGAAGTAGCCTCGGGCGACGGCGGTCGGTATGTCCCCGGCCCAGCCCAGATTCCGGAACGTCAAATTTCGATCCGGCCACTGCGAGAGAAGCGCCGCCTCGAGAAAGTTGTGTTTGATTTCCTGCTCGGTCAACTCCGCTCCGAGAAATACGACGCGGTCGTTGGGCAGCAGCTCGAATTTTTTTGGATCCGCTCCGAGGGACGATCCCGGCTTCAGGGAGAGCACAATGCCGACTGACAGTACCGACAGAAATCGAACGGCAGTCCTGAAAGTCATCTGGCAGTCCATCTGTTAAAGAACTCGGCAGGGGGCAGGTTAGGGATGCGGCCGGCGAATCATCACTCCGGCAACAAACTCTCATTGCCGACGGGACGCGGAGGCAGCCAGTGGAACGAGAGCGGAACGGGAGGCGGGTTCTCTCGTCAACACTTCAGGGGTGGTCAGGTCGCATGAGACCATGACTGCTCACCATTCCTGATCTGTGAGGCTGCGGGTCCGCGGCAGTCGGTTGGTGGGAATCATATGCACTGTCAGCGCAGTCGGCCACGGTGCCGCCTGCGGGATGGGACACTGGCGGGATTCCGCTTCACGCGATGCCGAGCAATCTCAAGGTTTTTGTGGCGCACTGTCGAGCGAACTGGGAGGAGTGCGCGACATCAGGTAACGGAACAGGGACAGAGTCTGCGCCTCGGTCAGGTCCTTCAGAAGTCCTTCCGGCATCATGGATGTCGACATGGCCTGCAGAGTTTCGATGTCTTCGAGCGGAATATTCGTCGATTTCCCGTCGGCACTGCGGAGAGTGATGCTGCTGGCATTGCGGTCGGTGATCAGTCCGGTCATCACCCGACCATCTTCGGTCACCACCTGGAACTGGGTGTACTCTTCGCGAATTCCCGCGGAGGGATCGGAAATCGCCAGCAGCAGAAAATCCAGATTGGTGCGTTCATAGCCTGTCAGGTTGGGCCCGGTTTGGCCCCCTTCGGCGAACAGCGTATGGCAGGCAGCGCATCGTTGTGTAAACAGTTTGCGCCCTTCCGCGAGCTGGGACTCTTCATCGGGACCGGCGGTCGGGGGGGTCAGCAGCAGCTGACGCAGTCGTTCCATTTCCTCGACCTTCTCCGCGGAGGTCAGCCGCGATTTCCCCCACAGGTGGTCGATCCGGGCCTGGACCTTCGGATTGGCGTGCAGTCGCATCTGCTGCACCACGTCCACCGGAACGCTCGTGCTCACGAGTCGACGCTTTTCGAATTCATTCAACAGTTTTTCCGTCCAGGGCTCACGCGTGGCCAGCACGCGGTATGCCGCCTCGCGCAGGCCATCCTCTTCGGTCAGCGTGGAATGGCAGGCCCCGCAGATGTCTTCTCCGATCTGCGGATTTGAGTAACGGGTCAGCGCCTGCAGCGCGGCCCGTTTGATCCCGTTGGAAGGACTTTTCAGCAGGCGGACCAGGACCGGCACGGCCTTCTCGATTTCAATGCCTCCAAACGTTTCAATGAGCATCAGCCGCGTCGACAGATCCCCTTTCTCGTTCGCAATCAGAGCCAGTGCCTGATCGATCGACTCCTGCTGCCCCAGTCGTACTCCGAGCACGATATCGGTCTCCCCCAGCGACTGCTGGTAGGCGCTGATTGCCTGCTGCAGGCCCGCGGGGAGACTGGTCATTTTCCGACCGTGATACGATTCCAGAAAGCCCGCCATCAGCACAGGTCGCATCCGGGCGGGAGCAACCGAGAGGAGCCGCTCGCAAGTGGCGAGTGCTGTTGGATCTTCGCTGCGGGTCATCTGGCGGATTCCGTCCAGAGCAAAGCGCTGCATCAGGCGTTTTGCGATCCAGTCGCGGAAGATCGGCTTCTCCCAGATTTCCGGGGAGGCGATCATCGCGAAAACCTGGTCGCGTGGGGGAATGGACTCTTCCGGCGCCAGAGCGACTCCGATATGGGCAGATCGCTGAACCAGTTCCGTGCCGCAGTGCCCCTCCAACGCCCACCAGATCAGCAGGGGAAGATGAGGATCTTTGGCATCTTCATCATGGTTGATCAGCGACTGCAGGATCGGGAGTGCCACGGAAGTCGTGAACCGCTTGGCGGATGATGCCAGCTGGGAGCGGACCTGGACATCCTGCTCGCTTTGAGCGAGCGCTGCCAGCGTCCGACCAGTGGAAGGGGTGACGACACGGTCGTCCCCGAGGAGCCGGACGCTCCAGCGACGCACATCCGGGTTGGGATGAGAGAGCAGATCGCCGAGTTGCTGCTCGTGAATCTGATGGGCACTGTGCAAGGTCCACAGCGCTTCGAGCCCGGAGGAGGCCCGTTCGGTGAGGAGTTGGTGCAACTGCTTGAGAGTTGTCTGGGATTCAGCAGACTCGGGTGTGGCCCGCAGCCGGTCGGCGAGAACGCGCGAGGCGGTGAAACGCTGCCACTTGTTGGGATGAGAAAACAGGACAATCAACTCTGAATTGGGGACCTTCGTCAGGTCGACAAGCTTCTGATCTGAGGCACTCTTCCCCTGAATGCGATACAGCCGGCCACTCTCCTTATGCCAGTTATCGCGCGGGTCGACGTGCGTCAGACGGGTGTCGTACCAGTCCGCCAGATACAGTGCCCCATCCGGCCCCACTTTGATGTCGACCGGGCGAAACCATGTGTCTTTCGTGTCACAGAGCACCGGGAGATCGGTGGTCCTGTACGTGGAGCCGTCTCGCTGCAGTTCACTCCCCCAGACCCGGTGATGCAGTGCGTTGGCTGCGATCACGGTCTTGTCGTAAATCTCCGGCAGAGTTCCCCCTTCGTAGATTACGAAAGTCTGCGGAAACCGGACCTGATCCCCCTGATGCTTCATGTGGTGGAAGTAGCCGAAGGCATAGGGATTCGTGAGTGGTCCATGCTTGCCGAAATTCTTTTCCCCAAACGATCCCTGGGGATAGAACATGCCTCGTGTGGAACCATGATTCGTCCCCGAGAAGAGTCGACCCTCCTTGTCGAATTCCACCGAGAAGGTATTGCCTCCCCCTTCGCCAAAGACTTCGAAGACCGTCGTCTCCGGGTGATAGCGCCAGATGTGCTGTCCTTCAACAGCGACATTCTTCGACACCTTCGACGAGACGGTCGCTGTGGTGGTCGACCCCATTGCTCCATAGAGCCAGCCATCCGGTCCCCAGGCCAGACTGTTAGCCACAGCGTGGGTGTCTTCCAGTCCGAAGCCGCTCAGATGGACAACCGGATCGCCATCGGGAATACCATCCTCATTGGCATCCGGATAGAAGAGCAGATACGGAGTGTTCATGACCCAGATTCCACCGCGACCTGCCAGAGCGGCGGTGGCAATATTTAATCCGTCGATGACCACACGTGACGAGTCATACTTGCCGTCGCCATCGGTGTCTTCAAAGACCGAGACGCGGTCTTTTCCTTTGACGTGGTGCGGCGGTGGACGGGGAACATCGTCAAAAACGGCTCGCAGGTACTGATCGTACCGAGTCACCTTTAAACCGGCCGGGAAGGGATATTGCAGGTATTGCACGACCCACATCCGCCCTTTGGCATCGAATGAAAGATAAACCGGCTGCATGACTTCCGGTTCGGCAGCCAGCAGGTCAATTTCGAGGCCATCGGCCAACCGAAACTGCTGCAGTGCCTGCTCAGGAGTCATTGGCAGACTCCCATCACCCAAGGCTCCTCTCCCCTTGAAGTTCTGCATCACCGCTTCCACTTCCCTGTTGGCGGCGGAAGTCGGCGGTTGCGGCTCCGCAGCGGGCAGCGGTGGTGAGTCAATCCATTGGGACTGCAGGAGCAGGCATGCGACAAGGAAAGGGCCGAATCGCAACCAGCAGATTGTCGAGGAAGACTTCATCTCTTCCGGTCTCCAGATCCTGGAACGGATTATTGTGGGTCGGGGGCCGGTGTCACCCGACCGTCTCGTGCAGAGTGCCTGCTATTCAATACTACTGCCATTCCAGTTGCAATGCACTTCAAGCGAAGCTGCGCGAAACGCTCTCCCGGGAAAAAATTTCTGATCTGTCCACCGACGCGATTACCCGACATGCGCACTTCGGTTCAGCAGAACGACGACCTCCGCCGAGATTGCTTCCTCGCGACCGATCGGGCCCACCCGCTCCCCGGTTTTCGCTTTGACGTTCACCTGCGAAACCGGAATTCCCAGCAGCCCGGCGACACGCAGCCGGATCGGATCCTTATAAGGAGAGAGCTTAGGCCGCTGCGCAAAGAGGATGCTGTCCACGTTCACGAACTCCCAGCCCTCTGCCCGGACCCGCTCGAGGACCTTTTCCAAGAGTTTTGTGGAGTCGGCCCCTCGGAACTCGGGAGCGGTATCTGGAAACCACTCGCCAATATCGCCCCAGGCAAGTGCCCCGAGAATGGCATCAATCAGCGCATGCAGCAGCACATCTCCATCGCTGTGCGCCACGAATCCCTGCTCATGGGGAACAACAACGCCGCCGATCGTGAGCGGCCCTCCCGGCTGCAGGCGATGGGTGTCATGGCCGAGACCAATGCGGAGTGTCATAGTTGCCGGATCTGTGAAAGAAGTCGATGATCAATGTTGGCTGTCCCACGGACTGCCGCACTGCCATTGCAATTTCGCAACAGCGTGCAATCAGAGGTCTCGGGCAGCACGCATACAGTAAAGCAGAGGTCCTTTATGGTCGAGGGTTGTGGGCAAGTGCTGTCAGCAGCGCAGGTGGACGTCTGCAGTCCGGGGAGGTTACGGCGGTTCGGAAACCTTTTGTCAGCTTGTCTCGTCTGGGTGTCGATACTGCTCCTCAGCGGACAGGGCAGACCTGCCGAGACCATTGCAGGAGAAATGATGCGACCGAAATACGGATCAAAAGTCGTGCGTCTGACCCAGTCGCGGGAACATCTTCAGACTCAGGCGGCGCCCGACTTCTGGGCGCTGATTCCGTATTACGTGGCTCAACCGGATGACCATTCCTGCACGATCACGACTGTCGCGATGGCGCTGAACGCCCTCCGGGTCCATCAGTCCCTGTCGGGGGCGACAGAGCTCGCCACGCCCGCCAATGTCCTTGCGGCCATCCCCAGCGCAGAGCTGCGGGACAAAGCCTCACCGACCGGGCCGGGGCTCGATCTCGCCGATGTGGCGGGAATCTTCCCTCCGCTGAGCCGGCACTTCAAGACCGATCCGATCGAGGTCCAGATCATCCGTTACGAGGGTCCTGCCGACACGGCTCTCAACGAATTGCGTGAGCATTTGAGACGAAATGAAGCGGGCGACAGTGACATTCTCCTCGCAAACTTCCTGCAGAGTGCGCTGACTGAAGATCCGGAAGGGGCGGTCGGGCACATGGCTCCTCTCGGAGCATTCGACGAGAAAAATGATCGGGTCCTGATTCTCGATCCTGATCGTCGCTGGTACGAGCCTTACTGGGTGCCGACAGACGTCTTGCTGCAGGGGTTGCAGTCCATTGATCCGGAAACCGGAAAAATGCGGGGGCTGCTGGAAGTCAGACGGCTCTCGGCACAACGTCCCGCCCATTAGAACGCGTTCGCCTGCGGGCTCTTTCTGGCCAGTGTTTCGCCGCTGGAAACGCTCACTCTGCATCCCTCCGCTGTGCAAGTTGCGGCAATGCTTTCGGGTTGAGCTCCGGAGAACCGTTTCGACCTGCCGGACTGAGCCACGTTGCACTCAGCGTCGTCACAGGATACCAGCCGGCATCCCTGTTATTTCACCGAGCTTCCCGCAGGCTCTACTGAATCTGAAAGCCGATGGTTTCCAGTGCGGCACGGCCTGTCAGCTCATCCTGGATCGTCAGTTTCAGAATGTAGGAACCGGGCTGAAGATGAGCAGGGAGATCGACGCGGTAGCTGTGATAGTAATCGGACCGCAGCGTGCGGCTCAGGTCTTCCGTGGCATCGAACGTATTCTGGTCGACGACCTCGCCGTCGCTTCCACTTTTGGAAATTTCAATCGTCGATTTGATTCGGGTCCGGTAATAGCCGGAGATCGTGGGCTCGCTGCTGAAGTTCCGCACCTCGGCGTAGATCAGCAGAGGCTGTCCCGGCCGGAAGTGATCGGTTTCAAAGGGCTGGTAGTTCCCGAAGCTGTTGATCTGTTCGCAGAACGTGACGTTTCTCAACTGGAGGCGGGCCGACTGCTGCAGCTGATTGGCAGCCGTGCGCAGATGCATGATCGTCTGCGTCGCTCGTTCCGTCGGATCGAGCGAGTTCGATTGATCCAGCAATTGGGACAACCCGACGAACAGCGTGGACCAGAACTCCTGCTCCGCCGGAGAAATGCCGGGAATGGCCTGCTGGGCTTTCTCGGGTTCATTTGCCACGAGCAAGAGGAGCCGAAAGGCGACCTGCTTGCGCAGGTGCTCGCGGCTTTCGAGTGTGCTGGCGTCGGCCGCTGCCGAGGACGTTTCGGCCTCCAGCAGAGAAATCAGCTTGCGGAGTTCGTCTTCCCAGAGTGCGGCTCCCGGAGTCAGACGGACGTCACTCGGAGGGGGAGTGGTCGTGACCGGATCGTAAATTTCGTGTGGGGCGGTCGCACTCGCCTGCACCGCATGGGAATCCGTCATCGGCTTCTTCGGCAGACCGAAAGCAGAACGCTCCGGCCAGAGGGCATTGCGGTCCAGCTTGAAGCGGTCCGACCAGGCGGTCGTGGGGTGGGTTTCCTGACCGGGAGTGGTGTCGGCTGCGGAAACCTGGGCCAGGGCCGAGGATGCGCCGGGAATGATGTGCGGGATCGGACCGCCCGGTTCAGCGTGGCTGGCGGGAGTGACAGTGGGCGATGAAGTCGATTTCGCGAGCAGCTCGGTCCGTCGACTGACTTCGATGCGTCTCGCTTTGAGGATGTAGGGGACTTTGTCCGCGCTGACTGTTTCCAGATAGGCCAGCCACTCCGCCCGCTCCTGAGGAGTCGCATCCTTCAGTTCGGCGTCGATCAGCATTCTCGTGGCCGGGTCGTGCCGGGCCGAACCATTGGTTGTCGAGGCCACCGGATCCACGGGATTCGCAGGGGGGGCATCCTGACGTGCCGCCTGCGCTTCAGGCTTTTGACCAGGGTGCGATTTGGGAGAGAAACTGACCGGCCGGCCCAGCGAGACACACCCCGCACTCAAGGCGAGGTAAGCAATGCCGAATTGTCGCGGCCAACGGGCCATCGCGGCATCCTTGCCGACAGGCAGTCTGAGCGAACGACGGGAGGGGAGGGACAGGTTGCCGGATCAGGAGCGAAACCGGCGAATTGGTGCGGGAACGCTATGGAATTCAAAGGGCCCGAACAAGGGCAATCGACTTTGTGGACAGCGAAGCGGAAGGGACTGCTCCTTTTTGCCGATCGCTGTCGGAGTCGATAAACTCGATGCACGCCATTTCGTCCGTGGAGGCGGACGGCAATAATTGCCCCCTGTCTCCCCAGCTGTCACAAATTGCCGGCATGTTCGGCGCCGACCGATCTCCCTCTCCCCTGGGATTCGAGACGAATCGTACGGTAAACCCAGAATTATCAATACTTTCGATCAACGAGCCAACCGCGGTGACCTCACGCCCCCGACAACCCGGACTCCTCTTCACGGAGATCGAACAGCCCGACTGGGAAGTTGCGGCTGCAGAGGACCGGCTGATCGCCCAGGTTGTGTTCAACCGTCCACTGGACACAGCCTACCATTATCTTGTCCCCGATTCACTGCGGGAGCTGATCGAACCGGGCCAGCGGGTGCAGGTTCCCTTTGGTCGGGGCGATCAGGCGACACTCGGATATTGCGTCGGTCTGGTCACCGAGGGCTTCTCCGGAAAGCGGCTGAAATCCATTTCCGAGATCTGTGACCGCACACCTCTGATCTCCGCAGGAATGCTGGAACTGACCCGCTGGATCAGTGAGCGTTACCTCTGCAGTTGGGGACAGGTACTCGACAGCGTGATCCCCGCCGGAGTGAAAAGGCAAGCGGGAACCCGTGAGATTGTCTGCTTTGAACTGGCTGCTGATGGGGTCGCGACAGGCAGAAAGCTGCCCCCCAAGCAGCAGGCGATTCTCGATCTGCTCGCTGCGAGCGACGCACCCTTAACGGTGGAGGAACTGACTCAGGCTGCCGCGTGCGGAACTTCACCCATCGAAACGCTGCGCAAGAAAGGCCTGATTGTCCCCCTCCGTCGTCGCAGCAGTGTGGGCGAAGCCCGATCGCTCGATGTCGAGAAGCAGGCCGATCTGAAACTCAACGAGGAGCAACAGGCCGCACTCGATTGCCTGGTCGACCTGTTAAGGAATCAGCGTCACGAGACCGTGCTGATGCATGGCATCACCGGCAGCGGCAAAACCGAAGTGTACATTCAGGCCATCCGCGAAGTGATCAGCTATGGACGGCAGGCGATCGTCCTGGTCCCCGAGATCAGCCTCACTCCGCAGACCATCCGGCGTTTTCGTGCCCGGTTTGATTCCGTCGCGGTCCTTCACAGCCATCTTTCGGACGCCGATCGCCATTGGCACTGGCAGGAGATTGCGCAGGGGCGCGTGCAGGTGATCGTCGGTGCGCGCAGCGCGATCTTTGCCCCGACTCCGCATCTGGGACTGATCGTCATCGATGAAGAGCATGAAACCACGTTCAAACAGCAGACCACTCCCCGGTATCATGCGCGAGACGTGGCACGGGAACGGGCCCGCCGTGAGAACATCCCGTTGATTCTCGGTTCGGCGACGCCGACGCTGGAATCCCTGGTCCGCACACAGGCGGGAACGGACATTCTACTTCCCATGCTGCAGCGAGTGGAGCGTCGACCGCTTCCCCGGGTGACACTGGTGGACATCCGGAACGATCCTTTAATCTCCAAACGGCACGCCATCGGCCGGGCACTCGGGCAGGGGATCACGAGAGCACTTGAGTCGCAAGGACAGGTGATTCTGTTTCTGAACCTGCGCGGCTTCTCACCGGTCATGTGGTGTCCCAAATGCGGCGGCATCCGCTGTCCGGACTGCGATCTGACCCTGACCTGGCATCGGGATCGCGAAGTCCTCCTCTGCCACAGCTGTGAGCACCAGACAACCGTTCCCGAACGCTGCCCCACCTGTGCACAGCCCGGAATGCGATTTTTGGGAACAGGGACGCAAAAGCTGGAGGCCGAAGTCAAAATCAAGTTTCCGGATGCCCGCGTGATTCGCATGGATAGTGACTCGATGCGCAAACCGGGAAGTCACGATGCCGCACTCGATGCGTTCCGGCAGGGGAAGATCGATATTCTGCTCGGCACGCAAATGATCGCCAAGGGGCTGGATTTTCCCAACGTGACGATGGTGGGAGTGGTCGATGCCGACACGCTTCTGCATCAACCGGACTTGCGGGCGGCGGAACGGACGTTTCAACTGATTGCGCAGGTGGCGGGACGGACGGGGCGGGGGGACCGTGAAGGCCGCGTCTTCGTGCAGACGATGAACCCTGATGATCCTGTCATCCAGTTCGCTGCCCAGCACGATTACAATGGGTTTGCCAAGAGGGAACTGGAGATTCGTCGGCAGATTCAGGCTCCTCCGTTTACGATGATGGCCCGCGTGATTCTGCGGTCGCTCGACGACAGAATCGTCCAGCAGGAGACCCGTCGGATCACGGATCTGGTGCGGGGGATTGCAGCAGAAAGCGGATCGGCAGTGCGGATTCTCGGTCCCGCGCCGGCCCCGGTGACCCGACTGCGAAAGTATTTCCGTTACCATTTTCAGATGACGGCTCCGCAGCTGGAACTGATCCAAGCGCTCTGGACAGCCGCGGTGCCGCGACTGAATATCCATCCGGAAGTCGAATTAACGATCGATATCGATCCGCTGGATCTGCGGTAGTCTTTCCATTCTTTTGATTGGCCCCCGAGTGCACCACACTGACCGTGCCGCCGGGATGAACCACGAACATGCCCCCATACGAACTCGCCTTGTATCGCTATCTGCAGCAGATCGTCACACCGCGGCGCATGGAGCGATTCGATGAAGTCCTTCGTCGACGAACCCGCTGGGTGACGGTGGTGCTGGCAGATCTCTACCAGCAGCACAACGCCAGTGCGATCCTTCGAACGTGTGAAGCGTTTGGCATTCAGAATGTGCACATCGCCGAAACGGAACATGAGTTTGAGACCAATCCCGAAATCTCACTCGGCACGGACCGCTGGTTGACGCTACAGCATTACCGCGGACCTGATGCGCTTCCGGTCTGCCTGGATTCGGTCAAGAAGGCCGGTTACCGGGTGGTGGCAACTGTCGTGTCAGGAAGCAGCCGGCCGATTCAGGAACTTCCGCTCGATCGACCGGTGGCACTCTGCTTCGGCACTGAAAAGCAAGGCCTTCCCTCAGAGGCGATCGCGGCTGCGGATCTTTGCGTCCACCTGCCGATGTATGGTTTCGTCGAGAGCTTTAACGTCTCCGTCGCTGCGGCGCTTTGTCTCCAGGAGACGACTCGCCGGCTGCACGCCGGGCAAATTCCCTGGCAGCTGTCGGAGCGGGAACACAAGGAACTTCAGCTGGAATGGGCGAAGAGATCCGTTGTGGGAGCGGACGTGGTCGAAAAACGTTTTCGGTCGGAGTGGGAGCAGGGGCTGCATCGCGATCTGCCGGCATCGGACTCTTCCATTCCGCAGGCAGACTGATCGTCACGGTCAGACAGGCAACATTCGTCGCTCGCGCCCTCCGCATGCCGGAAGCAGAATCAGCTGATGCACCTTGTCAGCGAGGAGCGGTGGAGAAAAATGAAATCCCTGAGCGTACTGACACCCCATATTGCGAAGTTCTTCGCACTGCTCGCTCGACTCGATCCCTTCGGCGATCACTTCCAGTCCCAGATTAGCGGCCAGAGCGAGAATTGTCTGGACGATGCGGGAGCCTTTGCGGGATGAGGCAATCCTGCTGATGAACGCACGGTCGATTTTCAGCAGGTCCAACGGCAGCTGGCTGAGTGAAGCCATCGAAGAGAAGCCGGTTCCAAAGTCAGCGATGGCAATCTGAATGCCCTGTTCGCGCCAGCAGCTCATCATCTCACTGAAACTCGTTCTTTCCTGACATGGTCAATGGCCCGGGCAAAGAAGAACGGATTGCGGCGCTGAACACCGCGTCATTCATCTATTGTCGCGAAACGAAATCGCTGCAGCCCCTGCAAGCGGCACGCGTCAATGCGCCGTTTACGGAGTTTGCAGCGGATGGCTGCTTCGGGATCGACGTCCGCGATGAAGAAAAAGCGATCGCGCGGATGAAAAAGCACGGCTTGGAAGAGAAAAAATTCATCACCATCCAGCTGCGAACGCACAGTCCCTCTTCACCCGGTGTCGACGACAAACGTCCGCAGAAGCTGAATCCGCTTCATCCGACGCCCGAAAACATTGCCGACGATAAACGCCGCGCGAAGGTCTATCAGGACCTGATCAGCATGTGGGTGAAGGAAACAGGCGGGAAGGTGGTGATTGCCCCCGAGGCACGCAAGGAGATGATTTACAACAAGAAGTTCATCTCCGATCCGCTGCCTCGCGAGTTGAAGCGGCATGTGGTCACCTTCGACGAATCCTGGAGTGCTGATGAAGCCTGCTCTTTCTTCGCCCGCGCCCACACGGTGGTCTGTCACGAACCGCATTCGCCGATCATGGCGCTGACGGTCGGGACACCCATCCTGCACACATTCTCAGAAGATCGTTCACCGAAATGCTGGATGTTCAAAGATATTGGCCTTGAAGAATGGGCCCCTGAATTCGACAGCATTTCCGCGGAGGGGATGTTCGAGATTCTCATGGGAATTCATCGCGACGACCCGGCTGCGCAGGCCAAGGTCCAGAAGGCGATGGCCTATGTCGAGGACCGGGTCCAGGCCCAGATGAACCAGCTTCGCAAGGTGCTCAACAGCTAGGGGCCGTCGCGTCAAAGTTCGGTGGTCTCAGCGTGTCACATGAGTGGCCGGACTCGCCAATTGGAATCGTCGCTGACTCGGGATCTGGGCGAGAGCGAATTGCTCTGTTCAGTGCCCGCGCAGCCAGCGTTTCGCCTGGTAAAAGGCCGACGGCCGCGGGGCCAGAACGGGGCAATCAAAAGTCAAATTGCCCTAGAAATCGACGAATGAATCGAGCGTGAGGAGGACGAGAATCAACAGCCCGCAGATCAGCTTGCCGGCAGTTCCCATCAGGCGACCCACAAAGGCCCCGGTCCCGATTGCCATTCGCTCCTGATGATTCCGGTCCCGTTCCCCGTAGTAAGCTCCGGCAAAAGCACCAATGGCTCCCCCTCCCACAGCCCCAATGATGGGACCGACGACCGGAATCGGCAATCCCAGAGAAGCGCCGACAATGCTTCCCACAATGGACGCGACAATCGAAAATGCCGCACCGCGGCGGCTGCCCCCCTGCTTCTTCGCCCCCGCGGCACTCGCCACGAACTCCCAGACCTCTCCGCCAATGGCAATGATCAGTCCTGCGATCAGAACACTCGCTTCGAGCCGAGGGTGGATGTCGGCCGGCTGCAGGTAAAGATAGAGGCTCCCAAAAACCAGCATCAACCAGTTTCCGGGGAGCGAAAACAGATTGCTGGCAAGGCTCAGCGAATTGACGACTAAAAGCAGGGATGCCCAGACATAGATCATGAATTCGTTCCGCAGGGGATCCCGGAGAGCTTGGTCCCACCCATCATATCGGGTTCTTTCCGATTGTCATGGCGAACGCGAAATTGACCAGCGGAGGGCGAGAGGTATCGGAAAATTCAGAGTGCCTTCCGCCTCGATACGTGACTTGGATGGGCTCGAACACTAATCTCACGGCAAAGTCAGCCTCGGTTTTGCAAGTCTCGGCAGTCAGCGCAGAGAGTGTGAGTTTCGCATGCCCATTGATTTTCGTTGTGAATGCGGCTTCCAGAGTCGGCTGAAGGACGAGTTCCAAGGCAAAAAAATCAAATGTCCGCAATGCAAAAAGCCGTCCGTTGTCGGTGAAGAGAAAAAAGGGACAGCGAAGGGGAAAAAGTCGGGCAAACCGTCTGACGAGCAGGGAGATTTGCTGAGTCTGAATCTCGACTCGTTCTCTCACGAAGAAATCGAAGTCATCGATCCAGCGGTGCTCGCCAAGCAGCAGGCGGAAGAGAGAAAACGCCAGCAGCGTGAAGAACGTCGCAAAAACGGCCTGGGGCCGGGAGTGATCCTGGGACTGGCCCTGACGGTTCTGGCGTCGGCTGGCGTGATTGCTGCTCTGATTTTCTATGTCATCCCCACGGTGAAAGAGAAAGTGGGAGACAAGTCGGCGGAAGTCACGGAAGAGAACCCGGCGGGCGGGGCCCCACCCGCTGCGGGGAAATCGAAATAAGCACTCTCGGACCGTTCCCGCCCCCCAACAACACGCAGGTCCGTTTATCCCTTGCCTCCCTTCCCCGATCGGGTTGGATCAAGCGGAGGAACAGCGACGGCCGGAAAACGGCTCCTCCCCGGTCCCTTGACGCAATGCAATAGCGCAAGTACACATGGCTTTTGGCGTTGTGAAGAATTGAACTCTCGGACCCCCTGCAAGGCAGCGAAATGACCAGTGGCTGGGTTGTTTTCGGTTTAATCATCGCCTGTCTGGTGCTGATTGTCGGCTTCGCCATCTTCGCGAAGTATCTGGGGCTGTGGGTGCAGTGCATTCTGACCGGAGCCCGAGTCAAACTCCGGGAACTGATCGTGATGCCGTTCCGCAAAGTGAACCCGACGATCATTGTCCGCTCGAAAATTATGGCGACCCAGGCGGGTCTGACCGAGGCATTTGGAATCACCACCCGCGCACTGGAGGCCCATTACCTCGCGGGGGGGAATGTGCCGAATGTGATTCGGGCACTCGTCGCGGCGCACCGCGCAGGGATTGACATGGATTGGCAGGTCGCACAGGCCATCGATCTGGCGGGGCGAGATGTGCTCGACGCGGTGCGGACCAGCGTCTATCCCAAAGTCATCGACTGCCCCGACCCGAAGAAAAGCGTCGGCACTCTGGATGCTGTGGCAGCAGACGGTGTGCAGCTGAAGGCCCGCGCTCGTGTGACGGTGCGGACGAATATCCAACAGCTGATCGGGGGAGCCACCGAAGAAACCGTCATTGCACGCGTCGGTCAGGGGATCGTTCAGGCGATCGGCTCGACCCCTTCGTACAAGCAGGTGCTGGAATTCCCGGACCGCATTTCACAGACAGTGCTGAATCAGGGGCTGGAAGCGCAAACCGCCTTCGAGATTGTTTCGATTGACATTGCCGATATCGATGTGGGTGACAATATCGGTGCCCGCCTGCAGGCTGACCAGGCAGAAGCGGACATGCGGGTCGCCCAGGCCCGCGCAGAGCAGCGTCGAGCCGCAGCAGCGGCCCAGGAACAGGAAATGGTCGCACTGACGACAGAAAACCGGGCGGCCGTGGTTCTGTCGGAAGCAGAGGTGCCGATGGCGATCTCCAACGCATTCCGTCAGGGAAAACTCGGGCTGATGGATTACTATGAATTGAAGAATGTGCAGGCCGACACATCAATGCGGTCCGCCATTGCGGGAGTCGGAGACGAAGTCGCCCCGTCCGGGAAGCGAATCAGCTGAATAACCCAGGGACGGTACGTCTGGTGCATACCAGTTCGAAGTCACGTTTCGCGAGCCCCATTTTCTGCAGCATGGTTGCTGATCTCACGATCTGTGAATTCACCCTGAAGGCCCGATGACATGATTCCATTGCCGGTGACACTCGCCGTCGACATCGATGGAGTGATCTGGGTCGCAGCGATCTTCTTTATGATCGTCGGCTGGATTCGCAATCTCATTACTGGGGTCAAACCGCCAGGAGGAGGACCGCCCCGGCCGCGACCCGCCAATGCAGAGGGGAACGCCCGGAGAGACCTCATCCAGCAGGAAATCGATCGCTTTCTGAAGCAGGGACAACGTGGTGGCCCGACCGCCCAGATTCCTCAACCGGAGGAACGTCGGGCACCCTCTCCCGTCCCGCAGGAGAGCCACCGTAGTCGGGAAGAGATCTGGAAAGAACAGACCGGGAAGAAGCAGAAACAACAGCGGAACAAAGGAGCCAATCGCCAGCAGCCCGCAGCAGCGAAGAAAGCGGCCCCCCCTCGTCAGCCTGTGGTTCCCGCTGCGGCACCTGTTTCGAAAGAGAAAATCTCTGCAGCAACAACGGTTCTGGGGGAAAGCAGTGAGGCAGCCCACCGCCCGACAGCATTTAAAGCGACCCACGAAACCTATCGCTCACCCGCAGCGGCGATGATGTCTGCACTGCGCTCTCGAAAAGGAGTCCGCGACGCGATCCTGATTCAGGAAATTTTGTCGCCCCCCCTCTCCCTGCGCAAGAAGCCGTAGCCCTGCGGTGCCGGCATCCTGGGTGGGCTTAACGCGGCACTCGTTTCCAGGACGGTGTGCAACAGCCGTTTTGCACCAACGGTCCGTGCCGAATTCCGGAACGGAGACCGGCCATTGCAATTTCGACACATTTCCCTGAAGCGTCTGCAGGGGACACATGTGGACTGAGGCTTTTCGCAGCAAGTTCCACAAACGCCGACTGGCATATCAGAGAACGCCCCCGAGGATGAGAATTCTCTGTTCAGAGCGTCCCGATGGCTGGAATCTCACTCGCCGTCACGGGTGTGGCGATATAATCGATTCTCAAGTTCGTCGATCCCTTTTTCGTGGGATGGGCTCGACTGGCGGCTCTGCATTTCAAAGTAGGCAAAAGCAATAATACCGACGATCCCAGAGCCAAACGTGATGGCGGCAAATCCGGGGGGAAGCGTTGCCCCGACCCCCATTCCAAGGAGCGTAAAGGCCGGAATGACAATCGAGAACCGGGAGATCAGCTGACGAACCGGCGCGGCCAAGGGGCCTGCTTCCATTGGATCTATTGTCGACATCTTTTGACTCCCCTCACTGTTGGAACACCGAAGGTCAATTAGGTCGTTCGCCGGTTTCCTGCCTTGGAAACATAGGCCACACACGTTTAATATTGCAACATTTGACTTTGTGATTCCCCCACCTGATGAGACTGCTGAACTGACTTTGCGGGCATTAATGATTTTTCCGTGAACGAGTTCGTTTTCCTGCCTGAGAGATGAGGTCGTGAATCGTGTTGAGCGAATCAACAGACTTGAAGTCCGTCCTGATTGTCGACGACCACGAAATGGTGGCACAGGCCCTGGGGCGGGCAATTGATTTGTCCGAAACCCTGAGAACTTCAGGAATTGCCACCACTCCGGAGGCTGCCATTTCGCTGGCAGTGCAGTCTCGTCCGGATGTCGCCCTGATCGACGTCCAGCTGCCGGGACAAAGTGGTTTCGATATTGCCGCCGAGATGTTTCGGCAAGTCGGGCATTTCCCAGTCATCTTCCTGAGCGGGATGCTGTCAGACCTACATCTGCATCGAGCGCTCTCGCTGCACTGCGCCGGATTTCTCATCAAAGGTGGACCGATCTCCTTTCTGTGCGACGCTTTAAATCGAGCGACTCAGGGCAAGCAGGTCTTCTGCGACGAAGCGCTGGCCCGCCTGGAAGCAGATCCGCAAACGGGTCGACTCCGTTGTCGCCAGAAGCTGGACCTCATGAAGCTCTCTTCACGCCAGCTGGACGTTCTCCGACATCTCGCCAGCGGGCTGAGTGTCCGTGATATTGCAACCCGCATGCAGCTGACCGAAAAGGCGGTTGACAGCCAGAAGTACCGGCTGATGAAGCGGCTTTGTATTCATGACCGTGTGGAGCTGTCCCGAATGGCAATTCGAGAGGGGCTGCTCGAGCCGTAAAGTCTGCTACTGTTTCACGATGTTGACGCCGCGACGGGTTGAGCCTTCAGCCCGTCGCTTGCTGTTGGTGGCGCTGAATTGACTGAGGGGCTTGCAACGGGAGCGGACTTGCCTGTTGAATCGCTGGAGAAAGTGGATCACCACGGGCGACGCGCAGCCGGGAACTGATGCATTGGATTCAGGCTGCGCCATCATTCCGGACGGAGTCGTCCCGATCGCGTACGGAGATTCAATGCCGCGGCAACGGGGCTTGACGTTCTGCTCCGCTGGGATACCCTCGATTGCCTGAAAATTGCTTCTGAATCCGGTTTTCGCGGCATCCGCTTCACGAGAGTGTGAACGGGAGCGACTGACGGTCCGCTCTGAAACCCAAAGTCGCCGCGAACTTTATCGAAGGGTCATTGCCTTGATGCGAATGGTCATGATGGTGCGCCACTGGCGCAGCCAACTGTCGGGATCTGCCCTGTTGCTGTGCATGCTCGGCGTCGTACAGGCAGCCGACAACCGCTTGACCGTTAACCCGGTCAAGAGCTTCGATCAGTTGCAGGCAGCCGCCCGCACGCTGGCTGCGAGCGAGTATCGCCAGCAGCCTCCGGTGCCCGAGTGTCTGTCTCCCGAGCACATGAACTACGACGCGTTTCGACGTATCGGGTTCGACGACACGAAGGCAATTTGGGGAGATACGATCCTCCCCTACCGGATCGGTTTCTACCACAAAGGGTATGTGCATCATGACGACGTCACGATCAATCTGATCGTCGACGGTCAGGAGCAGCCGCTCCCCTTTTCGAAGAACTACTTCCAGTATCGTGAGTTCACCAAGGATCTCCCGATTCCTGACGATCTGGGATTTGCAGGATTTCGTGTCAATGCCTGTTTTCCCGGACAGGTAAAGCTCGAAGAGATTTTCAGCTTTGTCGGAGCCAGCTACTTCCGGGCTCGCCCGGCAGTGGGCGGGCTGGGAACATCGGCTCGTGGCCTGGCGATCGATTGTGGTCTTCCCAAGGCGGAAGAGTTCCCGGTCTTTCGCGAATACTGGATCACCGAACCCGCACCGGGAGACACGTCTCTCAAAGTGCTGGCTCTGTTGGACAGCCCCAGCGTCACCGGTGCCTATGAGTTTCACCTGATTCCGGGGACCGAGTCGACCGACATCGACGTTCGGGCCACGCTCTATTTCCGGAACACTCCGGAAAAGGTCGGCTTCGCCCCGCTGAGCAGCATGTGGATGTGGGGAGATGGACTCGATGGGCCTCAAGGAGATCACCGACCGGAAGTCCATGATTCGGACGGACTCCAGATTGAAACGGCCGACGGGACCTGGTTATGGCGGGCACTCTGTCGGCAGAGTTATCCGTCGCTGGTGCATCTCAGCTATCCCGGGGTGCGAGGTTTCGGTCTGCTGCAGCGTGACCGGACGAAGTCACACTACCTCGATGATGAGGCGCTCTACCATTCCCGTCCCGGCGTCTGGATTGAACCGAAATCGGACTGGGGTCCGGGAGCAGTCGAGCTGCTGGAACTCCCCGCTCCACATGAAGGGATCGACAACGTTGCGGTCTGGTGGGTTCCGGATCAGAAACCGGAACCCGGGAAGCCGGTCGATCTCTCGTACCGGATTTCGTTCTTTGCCGGGGATCGGGCCAACCACACGTTGAAAAAGGCGAGCGCCTACCGTGTGAGCCGCGATCAGCCGGGGATCATCAAGCTGGCGATCGACTTCACCGGCGGTTCTGCTCCGGCGGATGGCCGCATCCCAACAGCAGCAATCACTTCCATTCGAGGTGAAGTGACGTCGTCGAAAGTGGAAGAACGCGTCCCGGGCGTCTGGACGACAAATCTCACGGTGAAGCCGACGGGCGAAGGGCCGGTTGAACTGAAGCTGACGCTCAAGGATGGAGACAAAGACCTGAGCGAGACATGGGCTTACCTCCTGCCGCTCGAGCCTCCTCCGGTTTCCCTCCCTCCTTGGCGCCTGAAAGAGGCAGAGAAGGCCAACGAAGCGGAAAAGGCTGCGGAGCCAGCCGCAGATGCGACCAAGTAGCAACGTCGACCTGCCAAAAAAATGAAAGCCCGCTGACCACTGTCGGCGGGCTTTTTTCGTTGATCAGCCTGAGGTTTCGTCGGCCGTCACTCAGTTCACTTTGATCAGTTCTACTCGGAAGTGCAGGGTTGCGTTCGCCGGGATCACGGGAGGCATTCCACGAGGACCATAGGCCAGTTGCGGAGGAGCGATCAATTCGACTTCTCCCCCTTCGCCAATGAGTTGCATCCCTTCCGTCCAGGCGGGGATGACTCCCCCCAGCGAGGTCCGAAAGGGCTCATTTCGCTTGTAGCTGCTGTCGAATTCGCGACCGTTGTCGAGCCAGCCTTTGTAATGGCAGGTGACATTGGAGCTGGCAGTCGGCTTCCGCGCGTTGCCCGGCTTGATGATCTTGTACTGCAGGCCGCTGGCTGTCGTCTTGAACTCCGTGTCCGCCGGCGCTTCGGCTGCTGCTTCATTGGCAGCAGGAATGACATCGAGCTGCGGCTCTGCGACCTCGACCAATTCCTGCTCACGGATTTCGGCCCTGGTGGCCTCTTCTTCCGGACCCGATACGCAACTCGACAGTAATGACGCAACAAGGCAACCAGTGAGAAGAGTTCTCATAAAGGCTCGCACTGAAAATTCGGTTGAGAAACTGGGAGATGAATCCAGACGGGAAGTGGCCTGGCCGAATGAGATGAATTACCTGACCTCAAGCAATTCGACCTCGAAATGGAGTGTTGCTCCACCTGGAATGACGGGAGGCATTCCTCGAGGACCGTAGCCAAGATTCGACGGGATTTCCAGTTCGACCCTTCCCCCTTCCTGGACGAGTTGCAGTCCTTCCGTCCAGCCGGGAATCACACGGTTCAATGGAAAGGTGACGGGGGCCCCGCCGAACGAGCTGTCGAACTCATTGCCGTTATCGAGCCACCCCCGGTAATGACAGGTGACGGCACTGCTGGCGGTGGGAGATTTGCCACTGCCCGCTGCCAGAATTCTGTACTTCAGGCCGCTTCCGGTTGTCTGGAAAGGGGCATTTGCGGGATCGGTCATGGGAGCTCCGGTTCTGAACGGGGAAAGTTGCGTCTGTCCGCAGTCGATGCCTTCCGATTCGAAATCAGGAAGCGGGCCGACTCGTCGATCACGCGGAATCTGAAGACTGGGTCAGCTGGACCAGAAGATCATCGACGAATCTTCCGGCCGCACGTCGCGGCCGCCGAGCAGCGTTGCCCGAAGCCTGTAATTCGGGCTGATATCGAAACTGAGAGCATATTCCTTCACCCATTGCCGTCCTGGAAGAAGAGGCTTTCTGTCGTACAGAAATACGCTGCTGAGGCGAGGCAATGAGCAAACGGCCCTCAAAAGTGGTCCCTGCAGCATGCGAAGCACGCTGCAGAGACCGTAATTGCGTGACTACTCTTTCTTGAAGTCGCCGGCGACGACCGTCACGATTTTTGAAGGATCGATCCATTTCCGCATGGTCTCTCCGACCTGTGCGACAGTCAGTTGCTGAATCTGCTGGTCCCGTGTCGAGTAGAACAACAGGTCACGGTTCAGGTACAGCGAAGATGTCAGCAGCGAGGCGATGTAACTGTCATCATTGCGTTCGATGAGCTGTCCCTCCAGGTAGCCTTTCTTGGCGGCCTGAAGTTCCTCTTCGGTAATCCCCTCCTTGAGCAGGAGCGCCACTTCTTCCTGGATCGCGGTCTCCACCTTGGTCGTGTTGGTCGGATTGAAGATGGCGTACATCAGGAAGGTAGTCCGCTGGTCGAGTGCCGAGGACCGGACCACCGAGCCGACACCGTAGGAAAGCCCTTCTTTCTGTCGGACACGATCCCCCAGTCGAGAAGAGAGGCCGCTGTGGCCCAGCACGAAGTTGCCGATGATCAATCCCGGATAATCCGGATTGTTGTCGAGCATCGGAAAGACGCTGCCGGCCATCAGGGTGGCGTTCTCCTTGTCAGGAGTCCGGATTTCTTCGTGGTTGGAACGCACCGCCACGTTGCCGGTGCGCGGAATGTGAGCAAACACTTCCTTCGCAGACCAATTGGAGAAGATCTTTTCCACGAGCGGCTGAATCTCCGCCGTTTCGAAATCGCCGATCACCACGACTTCGCCGTAGTTCCCGCCGAGGAAGTTGTCATACAGGCGGACAACGGAATCCCGCTGCAGCGCCTTCCAGCGCTCGAGTTCCTCGGCCGGTGAGGCCACGTACCGGACATCGTTGGGCGGATAGGCGGCGTTCAGGGCCCGCGACAGCCCGTTCTGCGCGAGCGCTGACGGATCGGACAGCTGTTGTTCATAGCTGCTGAGACGCTGCGTGCGAATCAATTCAAGTTCGGCAGCGGGAAGCGTGGCTTCACGGACCACTTGCCGCAACAGTTCCAGGGCAGCAGGCAGATGTTCGCGACGGGTGACCATCTCGAAAACGGCGTTGCCGGCCGATGCCCCCTGAAACGGGACGGTCAGCTGCGTTTTGGATTTGTCGAGTTCATCCTGAATCTGCTGCCGCGTCAGTTGCTTGGTCCCTCGCAACATGAGATGCGGGAGGGCTTCACAGGCCAGCGCGAGTCCCTGCAGTGATTCCGCTGTTCCGTAACGCAGGCTCAGTCGGACGACGACGGCCTCGGCCCGGGTCTTCTTGGGAAGGAAAGCCGCTTTCACGCCGGAAGGAAGAATGACACGCTGCGTGCGCTGCTCGATATTTTCGTACGAGACGTCGAACGCCTCTCCCGCAGCGACGACTTCGCGACCTTTGTAGTCACCGATCATCTCAGCCAGATCAGGAGTCTTGGGGACCGAGACCCGCTCGGGAACCTTGGTCGGGATGAAGATTCCAGCAGTGCGATTGTTCTGGCGAAGGTATTGCCTGGCTGCCGCATTGACGCTTTCGACAGTCACCTGTTCCAACCGGTCGCGGTAGAGGAACATCAGTCGCCAGTCCCCCTGCGCGGCCCATTCGCTGAGATATCGGGCCAGTCCGGCACTATCGGTCAGCGACATTTCCCAGATCTTCATCCAGTAGCGTTTGGCCCGTTCGACTTCTTCTTCGGTCACACCCTGCTCGCCTGTCGACTCGATCACTTCCAGCATCTTGCCCAGCAGATCACGTGGCTCGACGCCGGGCGCGGCTTCGGCCATCGCCTTCAGAACTCCCGGATCATGCAGTGAATCGGCATAGCCACTGACGCGTGAGGCGAGTTTGGTTTCCACCAGCGCCTTGTAGAGCCGGCCTGAGGGGGTCGAGGTGAGGATGTAGGCCAGGCAGTCGATCGCGGGGTACTCGGGGCTGGCTCCGGACGGAATGTGATAGACCGCTTCCGCAAGGCCGACATCACCGACGCGACGCAACGTCACCAGCCGTTCGCCGTCCTGTGCCGGCTCTTCGGTATAGGTCTGATCCAGCACACGCTCGGGACGGGGAATCGCTCCGAATTTCTCCTGAATCAGCTTCAGCGCGAATTCCGGATCAAAAGCCCCCGCGACAATCAGCATCGCGTTGTCAGGCTGATAATACTTCTTGTAGAACCGCTGCAGACTTTCGATGGGAACCCGTTCGATATCAGCGCGATTTCCGATCGTCGACTTGCCGTAGTTGTGCCATTCGTAGGCGGCGCTCATGACGCGCTGGTCGAGAATTCCCCGCGGAGAGTTTTCTCCACGTTCAAACTCGTTGCGGACCACGGTCATCTCGGTCGCCAGGTCTTCACCCTTGACGTAGCTGTTGACCATGCGGTCGGCTTCGAGGGTGATCGCGAATTCCAGATTGGCATCGCTGGCAGGGAGAGTCTCATAATAGTTGGTGCGGTCCAGCGAAGTGGTGCCGTTGAAATCGGCTCCGTGGTCTTTGAGGACTTTCGGGATCTGCGGGAAGGTTGGCGTTCCTTTGAACAGCATGTGCTCCAGCAGGTGAGCCATGCCCGCTTCGCCGTAGCCTTCATGTCGCGATCCGACAAAAACCGTCAGATTGACAGTGACCTGAGACTTCGAAGGATCCGGAAACAGGAGGATTTTCAGGCCGTTTTCCAGCTCATATTCCGAAATCCCTTCGACCGAAGTCACCAGCCTGGGTTCGGCTCCCCGGGCGGCCGGAGTCAGCATTGTCATGATCAACATCCCTGCGCAAAAGAGGTCAGCGGCTCGACGGAGCATGATTCGTTCCTTGATCCCTGAAACTGTCCAGTGGGGTCCATCCTTCCGGTTTGTGGCGACGCCGGGTCTAACGTCCTGTCGCCCACCTTCCACAGCGTGTCTTCCCTCAGCGTGGATGGATCCGGTCCGTCGGCAGCAACGGATACCCCTCTCGGTACTCACGCGGCATGGTAGCAGTGAGTCCGCCATTTGAAAACTGGTGTCCCGTTCGCAGAACCGGGGCAGGTTGCCGCATTTGCCCCCGGCACTCCGACAGGGAGTTGGAAGCGGACTTTTAGCCGGACAATGAGCTGAGAATCGCCGAAGTCGATAGCCCGGCACGAACCAGTTTGCCTAGAATAGACATCTGGCCGGAAGGGTCCTGCGGTGCCGCCCGGTCAAGTCGATTCAGGTTCAGTGCGGATATTGGGAGAGCCGAGAGTGGCCGACGAAGATCGATGGGCAGCAGAGTGTTTTCGCCGTGGAAATGACGCGATCAACAAGCAGAACTGGGGACTCGCGATGGAGATGTTCCTGTCCTGCGTCAAGCTCAAGCCCCAGAATCTGACTTACCGTCAATTGTTGCGACAGTCGACGAAGAAGAAATACAACGACAACGGCAAAGGGGGCGGGACATTCGAGCGCACCAAGCTGATGGGCATCCGCAGCCGCATCAAGAAGGCCAAGACCGCTGGAGACTGGGATGAGGTTTCGCGGGCCTGCGAAGAAGGGTTTCTCGTCAACCCGTGGGATACGCAGCTCAACGAGGAACTTGCAGAAGCCTCCGTCAAGCTGGAGCGAACCGATATCGCCCGGTTTGCGCTCATGGAAGCCTGTAAGGCAGCCCCCCGAGACAAAGCGTTGCTGACAAAACTGGCGGAGTTGCTGCGCGAGCGCCGTGAGTACGACGATGCGATCAAGGTCTGGGAGCAGGTTCACAAACTGGAACCGGCCGACATGACCGCGAGCCGTAAAATTACCGAGCTGCAGACCGAGAAGACCACGGACCGCGGCGGTTATACCGACGCTCAAAACACGCGTGACGTGGCCTCCAATCGAGGTGCCACCGCCGGTCGGCGGGGTGAGTCGGTCGCTCCCGGTCAGGATGCGGAGACCGACCTGCGGCACGCGATCCGGAAAGAGCCGACCAAGATCGAGCACTATCTGAAGCTCGCGTCTCATTTGAAATCGGCCCGAAAGTTCGAAGACGCGTATGAGGTCATGAAGACCGCCGAGGAAGTGTCGGGGAATGATCCCTCCGTCCGCGAGCAGGCCGAAGATTATGAACTGCTCATGACGAAGTACCAACTGGACGCCGCGAAAGAAAAGGCGTCCGCCAGTGGGAGCGATGAGGATCGCAAGCAGGTCGCGCAGATGTCGATCGACTTCCGGACCCGCAGAATCGAAATTCTTACGGCACGGGTCGACCGTTATCCGTCCAATCTGAACATCAAGTATGAATTGGCACTGCTGCTGATGCAGCTGCAGAAATGGTCTCAGGCGATCCCGCTCTTGCAGAAATCGGCTCAGGATCCACGAATGAAGACCAAGTCGCTGGTCGCCCTGGGGAAGAGCTTCGTCTATGACAAGAAGCCGTCGCTGGCCCGCGGCCAGTTCGAACGGGCGCTCCCGGATCTGAGTCCAGAGAACGACATCGACCTTTACAAAGAGTGCTACTACCTGCTGGGGCGGATTTGCGAAGACGAACTCGGGGACAAGGCCGCCGCGGAGAAATATTACGGCGAAATCATTGTCCACGATTACGATTATAAAGATGCACGCCAGCGGCTCGAAAAACTGCAGAGCGGAGGAGGCGCCTGACGCATCCGGCAGGCAGGAGTCCGTGCGGTATCGGAACGCGATCAATATTCGCGATGCTGCACGGATGGAGTGCCAACGCAGGGGCTCCTGCGTTCCCCCTTCCGGTCGCTCAGCCTGCCATCGTCAGGATCTCGCCTTTGCCGAGTTCGAGGAAATCTCCCCGATAGAGATCAAATTCGGCTGACAGGCAGGGTTCCGGGACGACGAATCCCAGCCGCTGCAGAGAACGGAGAGTCAGGTGCATCGCCACGAACCGCTCGGTCGTGGCATAGCGGAATGTCGGGAGCAGTTCAGGTTGTTGGCGGGGGCTGAGCAGGCCGATCGTCCCCCGCTTCATGTTGGCGCCGGGAAGTCGGCCGACCGATCCGAAAATCAGGATCGTCCCGGCAATCATGCTGGCACCGGCCGCATCGCCTGCCTGCCCGCCCACCGCAATGACCCCTCGGCGCATCGCTTGGCCGATCTCGTGCCCCGCGTGACCGGCGATCAGAATTTCGCCGCCGGTCATCCCTTTTCGAGCGCCGCAGTCCGCCGCGCCGACCCGATTTCCGGCATTCCCCTGGATGCGAATGCGTCCGCTCCGCATCTGAACGCCGACCCGGTCGCCCGCATCTCCCTCGACAACAATTTCGCCGCCGCGCATCTCTTCCCCAAGACGAACCCCCGCGGAACCTAGAACACGAATGCGGCCCACAGCGTGCCCGGTTCCAATCCCCTGAACGTTGCGGCAGTCTCCCTCAAAAATCAGCAGCTGATCCGCCGCAGCAGACCCGCTCACATGAAAGATCTCGCCACAGGGGAGCTGCCGGTTCCCAATGCCAATCACGGTCCGGGCGGCGGTGGACTCGTCCTGGCCGCAAAGCTGATCGAGCCGCAGCGACGAGACATCGACGGGGAGGGCCCCCGGGGCACGCAGCGTCAATGTAATGGGCATTTCGTTGTGCTTTGCTGGATTCGGCTCAGATTCTGAGAGTGAACTGCAGGTGGCAGGCAGTATGCCGAACAACTTGTTCTAATACTACTGCAGTCATCACAGTGAGGCGGTGCACTTCAGTCCCGTCAGCCGATCTCGGGCGGAACGAGAGAAACCGTACTTTGCGGACACGTTTCCGAAAGCCTCCTGCCAAAGTTGGAAAGCATGAAACTCGTCGCTCTGATTGGCGATCGGGCAGCCTGGCCGTTTCTGCACGCCGCTTTGCAGCTGAGTGGAACTCCGCAAATCCGGGCTTGGGGAGAAAGTGCCGAGTGGCAACAGAGACTACAAAACGATTTTCCTGAACTGGATGTCGTGGAAAGCTGGGACCTGCTGTTGACGGAAGAGATGCCCGACGCAGTGTTGGTTGCCGGCACATCCGCTGAGATTGTGGCCGCCATGCACCAGTTGGCGCAGCGGAAGGTGCCGTTGTGGATCGTCACCGATACTGTTGCTGGTCCACCGGCCTTGTTTCAGTCGATGCGGATCTGGCAGGACCATCCCGATTTGATTCGCCCCCTCATGACATCGGGGGTTCGTGAAGTTGCCCGAAGGTTCGCCGCTCCTCCCGACGAATCAACCGGCGCCCCCTACTGGAAACTGGAATTCGTTCGCGGCGTTCCGTCAGTCCCAATCGGCAGCGGCCTAAACCCCGCACTGGTCGACCGCTGGCTGCTGCAGGACCTTGACTGGATTCGCACTCTGTGCGGCCGTCACACGCAGGTGACGATGCAATGTTCCGGACACCCCGGGACTGATCCGCAGCAGGTTGAGGTTGTCCTGCGTGGAGACGGGCTGCCGGAGGCTCGCTGGACCCTCACTTCCGGACCGAAAGCCGAATGGCGGCTGACAGTCCATCAACAACAGGAGAGGATCGAAGTCAGCGCTCGCGAGCAGCGGTCGACAGAACGGCAGGTGGAATCGGCCGAAGTGATTCCTCTGGAAGACGCCATGAATGCCGATGCGGGCTCACAACTGCAGGAGTTGATTAAGCCTCTTCAGGGCTCGACACCACGCTGGGAAGACATATTGCAACTCGGTGAGCTGGCGGCCGCCGCACGGCGTTCTCATCAGCGTCGGCGGACCATCGATCTCCACTATGAAGACGTCTCGGAGCGAAGTCAGTTCAAATCGCAGATGACAGCCATTGGCTGCGGTGCACTGTTATGGGCTCTGTTCGGAACTGTGGCGCTGCTGGGACTCGCGAAGCTCATCGATCCCCGAGACCGGGAGTACCGTCGCTCACAGAACGCGGGGTTCATACTGCGGGATACAGAGTTTGTTGATCAGCAGCCGCAGCTAACGGATGCCGGCCGTGCCCACCTGCAGGAGATCGCTCGTCATTGGTCTCAGACCAGCCCGGTCCTCATCGTCGAATCGACTCCCGATGACGAATTGGCCAATGCCCGTCGTCAGCTGATTATGACGCAACTGGAACAGTCGCAGCTGCGCGATGTCGGCAACCGGCTGAATGTAAGAAATCTCCCAGGCCCGTGGTACGAGAGAATCGTATCCCTGCTGTGGGTGGCGGTCTTTCTGCCGCTGGGAATCTATCTCGCCTTGCAGGGATTGCTCTTTGTCTCTCGGCCGGCAGCCCACTGAGAAATCCTCAGCCGGCAGCGGCTGTCGGCGTCTCGGGGAGCGGTAGCCGGTGTTTCAGCTTCACCTTCTGGAATCGTTCACCGCGGGCGTCATAGAAATAGACGACGTTGGGATCGGCGGCCCAGATGGCAGTGAGTCGGACGCTGCGCAGTCCCTGCAGAGAATATTCCAGACCGCACGGTTTCCCCTGAGAGAAGAGCGGGGAAACGCGGGTGACAAACTGGTCGCTCAACAGGTTTTCCGCGTCGCACAGCGTGCGATGGATATAGGTGTGTAGCTCATCCAGCGTGGTAGGGTCTGAAGAAGACCGGCTCATTGTCTGTCCTGCGAAGCATGGTCTGCATCGGATCGGTCGATTCGGCACCGCGCGAAATCAGGCGTCTCAACGGGATGGGGACCGCCACATCAGCACTTTGCCGGGACCGAAGAAATCGGCCAGCCCGTCACGAAGACATGACTGAAAATGAAAGAACCCGCACATTGCCAGGAATGTGCGGGTACGTTCGCAAACATGTCAGGGAATCGGAGCGGGCTGGCGGGACGAGGTTGGTCGCGGAAGTGTTGTCCCTGCACGGATCACTTGCTTCCCCGTCTGCAACCACCGGTCGCGAGTCCCCTCCCGCTTACGGGCTGACGGTGCGGTGGCTGTGGTCGTCATCTTCTGCCAGGGCGATGATCCCGGTCGTGGCACCGATGGCACCCAGTCCCACGCCGACGTAGGTCAGAGTCGTGTTGGAACCACCCTGCCCGCGGACCACTCCGGACTTCACAATCGTGGCCGACTGCGCAGAGTTGGCGGGGGCGACGTTGGAATCCCAGGCGCGGACGACTTCGAGTCCGTTGGGAGACTGGATTTCGTAAGCACCCGTTTTCAGGTTGCTGACGGTGAAGACCCCTTTGGCGTCGGTCGTGGTGCGGGAAATTTCCCGGGTTCCCTGACGGACGACGATCTGAGCACCGTCAATCGGGGCACCGGTGGCGGTGACATATTGACCTTTGAGGGTTCCCCCCACCAGAACGACATCGCTGCCAATCTGCCGGGTGCTGGCGGGCTTTTCACCAGCCTGGAGGGCCACTGCGGGGATCACGACGCTCAGGCCCGCGGCACATGCGGCGAGGCGAGCGAAATAAGAGTATTTGCGCATAGCTTTGGATGTCCTGTTAGAAAGACTCAGAAGCAAGGATCCCGGTCGTTGCCGCACGCCCGAAATGTTGCCCTTGACAGAATTCGAGACCCAGCCGGAGACGGCTGACTCTTCACCTTGAATCGGCATTTCGTGACCCATCACATCGCTGGAAGATGAAAATCACGTTTTTTGTTAGCGAAAGAAGTGGGACTTTCGCTGAACTGCCGAAATTCGCTGCAACGGTAAATCCGGAAAAATCGCTTTGATCGCAAAAATCACTGCAGTCGGAGAGACCGTCAGCATCCTTCTTTCTCCTACGACGTGAGGGACGAGGGGTCAGCTCCCCTCAACCCGCAGATTCTGCCGATAGAGATTTCCGGTTTCTTGTTTCTGATGCCGAGAATCAACATGGGAAAGGTGCGCAATCCTTCAGAGTTGCTGCGCGGGCACAATTTATGAGGTAGCGTTGCATCATTCCCCTTCGGGAAGTGATTTCCGAGTGTGATCCAAAAGGCTATCGGCATGTTCGATCTCAGTCCCGCGATTCTCGTTCTCGTTGTTGCCGTCGGCGTGTTCACCGCCGTCGCCGCATTCTCAGATATTCGGACCTGCCGCATCCCCAACAAACTGACCATTCCGATGTTTTTTGCCGGATGGGTCTATCAGTTGGTGATGTCTCTGCTGTATGGCTGGGAACACCTGGGCTCCGCCGCTTTGGGCTTTCTCGCGGGCTTCGGACTGCTGTTTATCCTGTGGTTTGTCGGAGGAGGGGGAGGCGGTGACGTCAAGCTGATGGGGGCCCTCAGCGTCTGGCTCGGTTTCCATCTGACATTAAGGGTCCTGCTGGTCAGCACCTTGCTGGTGTTGTTCGGGACCGTCGGCGTGGTCTTCTGGAACGTCATCACGCAAGGCTTCCGCAAAACGCGTTCTAAGTTTCTGGCAACTGGCAAGAACGTGACCAGCAAGGCACCGGAATCACGTGAAGACAAGCTGAAACGTCGCGTCATGGCTTATGCGACTCCCATGGCCATTGCCACATGGATCGTGGTGCTGTGGAACGTGCCCAAGCTGAACAACTCGCTGAAAGCGGAACGGGTGACGTCAGTCCCGACCAGCACCTCAACGGTGGAGGGGACATGAGATCATCACGCAGACAGCCTGGCAGAGACCGACGGCAGGGAATGATCAGCATGGAACTCGTGCTGGCCCTGCCGATCCTGCTGTTGCTGATTGCGGCACTGTTCGAGTTCTCCTTCCTGTTTGCGGCCCGTGGAGACGTTGTGCAGGCCGCCCGCGCGGGAGCCCGACTCGCGGCTCTCAATGGAGTTCAGGAAGAAGATATCGAACTGGAAGTGGAACAGACTCTGGGGGGCCGGTTCGGCACCTCTTACTCCGTGGAATCACAACTCGGGACGGCTCCCGGCGATGAAGTGGTCGTGGCGGTGCGTGTCCCGATGACCGCTGCCGCTCCCAATCTGTTGTGGGCCATTGGTTACAACCTGCAGGGACGCGAGATCATCTCTGAGAGTCGAGTCCTGAAAGAGTAATTGAAACAACGGCCGTTACGCGGTAACCGGAGACGCTGCAGTGAGACGTTTGTCACCCGCTCTGCTGACCATGGGCATGCTGGGAGTCATTGGACTTCTGGTGGCCATGTACTTTGGAAAGAAACTGCTGGCGCGCGAAGAGGCTCCGCAGGACCCTGTCGTGAACGTGCCGATGGCACTCGCGGAGCTGAAGCCGGGAACCCGCATTACCGAGGCACACCTCGGTTTGGGGCCGATTCGCCAATCCAAGCTGACACGCGATATCGTGAAAACGAACCGCGTGCTGCTGGGACGCATTGTGAAATCTCCCATTGCTTCGGCGCAGCCGATCAGCACGAACGATCTTTATCCGCCGGGAGAAGGTCCTCCGCTGGCACTCGAGCCGGGAATGCGAGCGGTCACGATTTCGCTCAGCAGTGACGACGGCGTGCAGCCCGGGCAGTATGTCGATGTCCACTTTATTCCATCCAGCTATCCCGATTCCGATGACAATGGGGGACTGATCCTGACGTTGTTCAAGGGGGTCAAGGTCCTTGCCAAGAACGGTCTGTCGACCGGCACGTCTTCCTCTTCCCGCGGGACCACCACCGTCACGCTGGAACTGACTCCCGAGCAGGCCAACATCGTGCTGCTGGCCAAAGACAAAGGGAGCCTCAGTCTGGTTTACACTGGGGAAGGGAAAGGGACCGGAGTCGTCGCCGTCGGCGATGAGAACCGGGCCACCCTGTACCAGATTCTGGGAATCGGTCCTAAACCGGAAGAACCTGCACCGACTCCTCCCTTCACCACGGAAATTTATCCGGGTGCCAGCCGCGAAGTGATTCGCTTCAAGGATGGCGTCCGGAGTTATGGTGATGCCGCCGTAGGCGTCGGTTCCGGTAATCCTGAAACCGGCAGCACGAGCGGAGGCTCGGGACGATCCCGGGGTGGTCCGCCACCGAGTGGCCGTGCCAACACGGTTCCCGGACCGTCTGCCGCCGCAGATCGGGCGACCTATTGATTCAGGGTCGCGAGAGAATTGCCGAATCCGCGTGTGCGGGTCGGTTCACAAAGAGGAGGAGGGCATGACTTCTCACAGGAAGACATGCCCACTCCCCAGAATGGCGGGCGTTCCATCGACTGCCGCAGGGGAACCAGGCACGATCCATCGTGAACTTCGAGTGAAACCTCCCGCGTCGGGAATGGCTGACACATGATGAATTCCCGCATCCAGTACATTGCGCCGCATCCGCGCTCGGGCTCTTTGCTGCCTGCGTATGCGATCGCCATTCTGGTGGCTGGGGGGTGTCTCGCCTGGGTGTTGAACCTGTTGTGGCTCAGTTCGACACAGGAAGAGCTGCGAACTCTGGCCCAGGCGGTCGCACTCTCTGCCGCACAGAGCCTGGCGAGCGATGAACTGCTGAAAGCGTCACCCGATGGAACGCTGCCCGCTCAGGCGGCGCGGGAACGGGCGGATGAAATGCTCGCCGATGATCCGCTCACCCGCCGCGCACTTTCAAGTCGACAGGCACCGCTGCTGGATCTGCGACTGGGGCGAACTACTTACGATCCCTCCACCGGTGATCAGGAGAGCGAGGAAACGGACGAGTTTCCGACCTCAGCACTTGTTATCAGCCACCGCGACGAGAATCATCAGAATCCGGTGCAGGTCTTTCTCCCCTATCTGATGGGGCAGCCGACCGCCAACGTGAATGTCACAGCGGAAGCCTCAATCTCGAACCGGATCAAAGGTCTTCATCCCCCCGCCGCGGCTGCTGTGCCGGCGTGGCCGATCGGTGTGCTCGAAAAGAGTGCTGATCCCCGTCAACCGACCTGGAAGCGCGATATCGAAGAGCGGCAGGGGGCCGACAACTACGCGTGGGATGCAAAGACCCGCGAGGTTCTCGAAGAGGCAGACGGGCTGACGGAAATCACGCTGGTGCCGCGTCCCAAAGAAGGAGCGGGTAACGCCGTCATCGTCGACATCGGAAGCCAACTGCGCGACGACATTCTGCAGCGGCAGTTCCACGACGGTTGGCGGCTGGAAGATCTGGAGTCATTCGGGGGTGAATTCTCGTTGCAGGGGGGGCCGCTGCCCGTCGACTGCACCAACGATTTCACCGGCATGCCGCAGGCCGAACTGGAAAATCAGATCGGTATCCCCCGGATCATCGTGCTCTACGAGCCGCTGAAGGAATTGAACGATCAGGGAGTTGGGAAAGTGAAGTGTGTCCGCCTGGCAGCCGGTCGGATCATGGCAGTCCATTCCGGCGAAGAGGGGCTGCAAATTGTGCTGCAGGCAGCGGTCGTTGCCACACGAACTGCGGTGCTGGACGAGGACGCCCTGTACCAGAAAGACGCCGTCGGCAATCCGTATATCTACAAGCTGTCGGTGACTCAGTAAGTCGAAACATCAGGTCAAAATTTGCCTTGGGATAGGATCGGTCCGGTTCTCATCCCGCCCAGAGGATCCACACGATGGTCGCCATCGGAGACAAACCCGCAGAGAGTTCGCTGCAGTTTCAGCAGCTCAAGACACAGCTGCATCGCCAGATTGTCGACTCGATCGATATGTCGAAGGCGGGAGAGCTGGGGGAATCGGAATTTCGCCGGCAGCTGGAGTCGCTGACATCGCATCTGGTGTCGCGACATCCCGAAGCCAACCTGTCAGACCGGGACCGCGCCCGGATGACCCACGAACTGCTGGATGAGATCTATGGTTTCGGCCCCCTGCAGAAGCTGATGGATGATCCTGAGGTCAGCGACGTGCTGGTGAACGGTTACAACTCGGTGTTCATTGAACGGAACGGTCTGCTGGAACGGACCGACGTCCATTTTGCGGATGATGCCCACCTGCTGCACTTCATTCAGCGGCTAGTCGGACAGGCGGGCCGCCGGATCGACGAAGTGTCACCGATGGTCGACGCCAAGCTGTCGGACGGCTCCCGTCTTCACGCTGTGATTCCGCCGCTCGCCTTGCGTGGCCCGACACTCTCCATTCGCCGCTTCAAGACCCAGATTGTCCGCATCGAAGACATGGTGCAGAGCGGCACGCTGGCCCCGGAGATGGCCGACTTCCTGCTGCATGTGGTGCGGTCCCGACTGAACATCCTGCTGTCCGGCGGTACCGGTGCGGGAAAGACGACGATGCTCAATAACCTGAGCCGGTTTATTCCCGCGTCGGAACGCGTCATCACCATCGAGGAAACCGCCGAGTTGCAGCTGCAGCAGGCGGACGTGGTGGGACTGGAAACACGACTTCCCAACGTGGAAGGAAAAGGGCTCGTGACGCCGCGCGATCTGCTGCGCAACAGTCTGCGTATGCGGCCGGACCGGATCATCGTGGGGGAAGCCCGCGGTGGTGAAGTGCTTGATATGCTGCAGGCCATGAACACCGGTCACGATGGCTCGATGAGTACCGTCCACGCCAACGATACCCGCGACGCCCTGCACCGACTGGAGCTGATGATCGCCCTGTCGGGAGCCGAGCTGCCGCCGCATGTGGCCCGTCAGTATATCGCCGCTGCCATCCAGATTTTCGTGCACATCGCTCGACTCAGCAGCGGGGAACGTAAAGTCATGCGGATTTCCGAACTGGTCGGAATCAGCAATGGAGAATTCGACCTGGAGGACATTTTTGTCTTCCGGATGGCGGGCGTGGACAGCTCCGGAAAAACGCTCGGTTCGTTTTATGCCACGGGCTACGAGCCGACCTGCCTGCGGCGGATGGCCGCCAAAGGCTACGACCTCAATCCTCGCATGTTCGCCGCGCGCGAACTGAAGACCGGCGTTGAGTACCACACCGATCAGTTTTTGAAGTAACAGACCGCGGCCGCCACTCGGGCAGAGAGCTGAACGGGTTCTTGAGCTGCTCGACCGGACCTCCGCATCAGATAAAGAATGTGCCATGGCGCCTCCTGTTCTGACACCACGAAGCGATTACGCCGACATCCTGCGCGTCGACGAGACTTATGCCGTCGAAGGGGATCGTTCGGCCGGCAATCAGCTGAACAACTGGTTCGACACCCTGATGGTTCAGGCGGGGATGGGGATCTCTCCGGCCATGATGCTGGCGCTGTCAATCTGCTCCAGTTTGACGCTGGGGGGCTTGATCTTCGTTCTGCAGGAAAACTTTCTGACCACGGCGATGGGAGCGTTTGTCGGCTTCCTGATCCCTACGGTCTTCGCCATGTTCTGGAGATCGCGTCGACAGGGGCAGATGGCCCGACAGCTTCCCCCCATGATTGATGAACTGGCGCGTGCCGCCAAAACCGGCCGCAGTCTGGAAAACTGTATGGTGATGGTCGCGAACGACACCCCCAGCCCACTTGGATCGGAATTGCGGATCTGCACCCGCAAACTCGCGCTGGGGATGAATGTGGATGCGGCTCTCAAAGACCTGCCGTTTCGCACCGGATTGGTGGGAACCAGTATTCTTTCCACGGCCCTGTCGGTGCATCGGCAGACCGGGGGAGACCTCGTTCGCGTGCTGCAGCGTCTATCCCAGACATTGCGGGATCGTATGGAGTTTCAGGGACGCCTCAGAGCCGCCACCGCAGCCAGCCGTGCGACGGCGATCCTGATGATCACTCTGCCGCCGGCGATTCTCGCCTTCTTCGTCTTCCGTGATCCGAACTATCTCAACACCTTGCTGAATTCCAGCTGGGGCCTGCGAACAACGCTTGCGGCCTTCTTCCTGGAATTCATCGGAGCCATCTGGGTGATCCGTGTGCTGTCGCAGAGCCGTCAGGTGTAGTGCCTGGACGTCATCGGCAGCCTCATCTCCCAACGCTTGTGAAAGTGGCAAATGGATACGAACCAGCTCATTCAGATGGCGATCGGAACCGGAATCGCAATTGGCGTGTATCTGCTCTACAAGTGGATTCAACGTCGGCGGCGACGGGCCGCCGACTCGCAGTCCGCGCCGAAAATGCGTCCGCGGACTTCACCCACACAGACGTCCGCCGTTTCGAGAAAGGTGCCGCAAGCCGAGAGCAAAGCCCCGTCAGCGGCTGCCGAGAAGCAACCCGTGGCGACCATTCTCAAAGAAGCGGCTGCACCCCGTCCAGCCCCCTCGCCTTTGGAACCGGCTGTTCCCTATACCCGATTTGAATCGTCGACGAGTCATTTCAAGAGCTTCTGGCCGGCAGAACCGGGAGCGAGCGATGTGCGTCCGCACGAGCTCGACGAAACACTTCCTTATGCCGATCCGGACGATTACCGGTTCGGCACCGTGACGCCCGTGCTGGCCTCGCTGAGCCCGACCTCTGAAAACAGCCGCCGCGAGCTCCAGAAAGCGCTGCTCAACGCGGGGCACTACTCCGTGCAGTCGTGGAGCAACTTCGCCGCGCTGCGCTATCTGGGAATCATTCTGCCGATCCTGTTTTTCGGTCTCCTGCTCGTGGTCGTTCCTGAACGGCTGGAGCCGCTGATGATGATCGGTCTGATCGTCGGACCGATTCTCGGGTGGGCACTTCCGGCACTCTATATTCGTGGGCAGGCCCGGCAGCGTCTGCACGAAATCGAGATCGCCATGCCGGACATGCTCGATCTCCTCAACATGTGTGTCTCGCAGGGGATGACCGTGCCGACGGCGATTGGCCGCGTCGGTCGGGAACTGAAGCCGGTTTACCCGGCCCTCTCCAAAGAATTGAGCATCGTCACCGATCAGGCTCGCGTCGGCAGCTTTTCGCAGGCCCTCTCCAACTTCAGCCGCCGGGTCGACGTTCCGGACGTCCACTCGTTCACTTCGCTGCTGATTCAGACCGAGCAGATGGGAACCAGTGTTTCCGAGGCACTCGCCGATTACAGCGACAGTATGCGGGAAAGTCTGCGGCAGCGGGCGGACGAAAAGGCCAACTCGGCGACGTTCAAGCTGTTGTTTCCCACGGTGATCTGCCTGATGCCGGCGGTGTTTCTGTTTCTGATGGGTCCGGCGGTCGTCGAACTGAATCGCTTCTTCGCAGAAGGGGGCCTGAACGCACTCCGCCAGGGGGCGTCAACCCGACCATTGAACGAAAACTGAGAGAGGCCTACCTTGGGAAGCTGGCGGCATGGATGACCTCCCGCCGCAGCGGAGCGCCGCCTTCAGTGCGGACTCCCGCTTGATGGCGAAATCCGCGTCCCCCAGGTTGAAACCGCTCCGTCATTGCTGTCAGAGTCTGTGCCGGGAGCCTTCTTGTTGAAAGCCCCTTGCGGACGAACGACCGCTTGAGCAGCCTCTCCCCAGTAACTTCATGTCGACAGAAAAATCGCGGGCTATCGTCATCCGGCAGGCCGATTTCAGTGAATCGAGCCGGGTCGTGACTCTCTTCAGCCGGGATTTCGGCAAAATTTCGTGTCTGGCGAAGGGGGCCAAACGGCTGAAAAGCTCCTTCGAGGTTTCGCTGGATCTGCTGGCCGAATGCGACATCGTCTTTCTGAAGAAATCGACGGGAGGACTCGATCTGCTCACCGAAGCCCGACTCGTCCGACGGTTTCAGCCTCTCAACAAAAGTCTGTCGCATCTCTATTCAGGCTATTATGTTGCAGAGCTGCTCAGCTCGTTGACCGAAGAGCATGATCCTCACCCGGAGCTGTACGCTGCGGCGGTTGAGGCGCTCAATCGATTGTCGATCGACGAATCCGCATTCGTTGCTGTAAGCCGCTTTGAACTCGCCGTCCTTCGCGAGATTGGCCAGCTCCCCGATTTTGACACCTGCACAATCTGCCAGAATCTGATCGAACCGGACGCTGCAGCCCGATTTTGGGTCTCCCAAAGCGGATTGATCTGTTCAAGCTGTGGGCGTTCGGATTATCAAACCTCCGAATTCCACTCCGGCTCGCTGGTCATCCTGCGGAAACTTTTGGAATCCGAGGATGAGGTCACGGGTCGGATTGTGGTCTCCGTACAACAACGAAAAGAGATTCGACGGCTGCTGACCGCAGCAATTTCACACGTTTGCGGGCGACGACCGAAAACACTCCCCCTGATCGATTTTGAAATTCGCGACTCACAAAACCGCCGATAATAGAAAACTGTCCTGCTCTCGGTTTTCACCTGTCCTGAAGCCCGATTCCCCCCTTCGCCGATTCATCATCCTCCACATGGAAGTGGTTTGATGTTACGACCAACGCGAGCCCCAAAGTGGCAGCTGCGCAGCGTTCTGACGCTATCGCTGGCGGCTGGGACTGGCCTGCTTGCCGGTTGCGGTTCGCTCTCTCCGTTTCATCGCTCGGCAGCGGAGGAAATGGCGGCGATCGACGCCGACCCGCGCTACTCGATTCAAGGAACACGAGGGCCGACCGAACGGGCCCTCAACGGCACTCTCTGGAAACGGAACCGCGAAGAACTGGCCAAGAACGGCGATGCGGAAACCAAGGCGGCACTGGCCCGCTTTGATGCGGCACAGGAAAAGTACGATGCCGGAAAATTCGCAGAAGCGGAAAAGGAGTTCAGCCAGCTCGCCAAGGACCGCCGTGCCAAATACGAGTCGGGCATGGCAAAATTCAAGCGGAATATGGGCTGGTCGAAAAAGGAAGAGTACGACCCCTACAGCAGCTTTGGCGACCCGATCGAAGAAGATGCCATCTTCATGACGGCTCAGTCGCAGTTTTCCCAGAAGAAATATCCCGACGCCCAGAACAGCTACGACGATCTGCTGACGCGCTATCCTTCGTCACGGCATCTGGATCAGGTGACCCGCAGCCTGTTCAAGATTGCCCGCTACTGGCTCGACTTCGAAGAAGATGTCGGCCCCAGCGGCGATGCAGAACTCAAACTGGCCAATAACGACCAGTTGGCCGCGACGGAACAGCCGAAGAAGAAGCCCTCCGCGACGACCCGTGTGCCGGTCCTCCCGAATCTGACCGATTCCACCCGGCCCCTGTTCGATACTTACGGTCGGGGAGAACAGGCCCTGCGGTCAATCTGGCTGCATGATTCGACGGGGAAACTCGCGGATGATGCCCTGATGCTCGCCGCCAGCCACAACCTGCGGACTGAAGATTTCGTCGAGGCACGACGCCTGTACTCCATGCTGCGGGAAAACTACCCGGACAGTCCGCATCTGAAAGATGCCTTTTACCTTGGGTCTGCGGTGTCGCTGGCTTCGTATCAGGGGGCGGCGTACGACGGTCGGACTCTTGATGAAGCGATGGAGCTCAAGGCGACCATGCTGCAGGTGTTCGCGGATCTGACTCCCGAACAGCGCAAGCAGGTGGAACGGGAAATGGAACTTCTGAAAGACGCCAAGGTCGCGCGTCTGTGGGAAGTGGTGGAGTTTTATAAAGCCAAGCGGCAAGATCCAGCGATTGCCCTGCACTGCAATCTGATTATCAACCGCTATCCCGATTCCCAGTACGCCGAAAGGGCCCGCCAAACACTGGCGGAGCTGGACGAAAAGTACCGGAACCGGCAAGACTCGAATTGGCCCTGGTCCCGGAAACGCGGAGCAGTCGCTGCAGCACCGCAGCCCCAGCAGAAGCCCGCCACGCCGTCGCAGCCGCAAACTCCTCCTGCAGCCCCGCAGGGTGAGCCTCAGCGCCTGCCGAATGGTGGAACCACGGAACCGGGAATGGTTCCCCTGCCTGAAAAAGGTCAGAAGGAAGGGGGCTGGTGGAATCCCCTTCGAAAACTGGAAACGAAGCCGGATCTCAAGCGGATCGAGCCGGACGAGGAAGATATCCAGATTCCCACGACGAATGATCAGACGTTCCCCGGGCGTGCATCGCTCGAGAACTGACCGATGGAATGAAGTCCTGAGCCAGGTGGAATCTGGCAAGGGGAGATTGAGGTTGAAATCGTGAGTCGTCTGCTGAACATTCTGTCTCGTCGCACTTTACTGGCCGTCGGCCTGTTCTGGCTGATCGGAATCCAAAGTGGCTGCGGGTACCTCATGGGGAACCCGATGGGCCCCGAAGTGCGGACCGTCCACGTGCCGACCTTCACCAATGAGACCTTTCGACGAGGCTACGAACTGCGGCTGACGGAGGCTGTTCAGAAGCAGATCGCCTTAACGCCGTTCAAGCTGGTGGGGCCGGACCAGGCGGACACCCGCCTGTCGGGCCGCATCATCGATGTCGGGAAGCGAAATATCAATCAGAACAAATACGACGACGGTCGCGAATACGAATTCTCGATTGCGATCGAAGTGACGTGGGAAGATCTGCGAACGGGAACCATCCTGGCGCAGCGTCAGATGCCGGTCGGAGCACTGGTGGCCGATGCGATCGCGAACACGAGTTTTGCTCCGGAACCGGGCCAGTCGCAAGCCACGGCCACCCAGAATGCGGTGGACCAGCTGGCGCGCCAAATTGTTGGCCTGATGGAAGTTCCCTGGTAGAATCTGTCACCCATTCAAGCGGGCTGAATTTTAACTTCGACAGGGGTTCACGCGAGAGCCAGAAATTTCGTTGACACATCGTGCTCTGGAGATGTGTCGTGTCTGTGTCGCTGAGTTCGCCCAAGCGCTGAACCAGCCGAGCGTGTCTGGTGTCTACTGCTGCTTTCATCCCCGCCACGTGTGCGGAACGGATGGAATTCAACAGCAGCCTCATTGGAAAGGGATCGAGGTCAGAGGAATGTCGGTGTGGACGTTGCGTCAGGCCCGGGTGGCAATTGTCATCGGGGGCTGTCTGGGAATGGCGTTTACCCAGCTCATGAATTGTTCCGCCTCGATTCAGTATGCCCGCTCACTCGGAGGCAACGGGCTGCACATCGGCCTGCTTGGTGCCTTGCCGACGGGGATGCTGTTCGTCCAGTTTCTGGCTGCATGGCTGGGAAACCGGCTGACCTATCGCCGGCCGGTCTGGTTCTGGTGCAACATCGTCGGTCGACTGATGTGCATCCCCGCTGTCGCAGGAGCCTGGCTGTTTCCGGAGATCTCCGACAACGTCTGGCTGTGGACGCTGATCGGGGTCTGGGCGGTTTCTCAGGCGGTGCAGCACTTTGCTTCCCCGCTCTGGCTCTCCTGGATGGGGGATTATCTCCCGCATCGGGGGCTGAGTCATTACTGGGGTGTGCGCTACCTGTGGATGCAGCTCGCGGCTGCCGGCTCCCTGATCATTGCGGGGTATTACCTGCGGTTTTACGCGAGCAACATTCGGGACGGTTTCGCGATGATCATGCTGGTCTGCTCCCTGATGGGAGTGATCGACATTCTGCTGTTCCTGAAGATCAAAGAACCGCCGGTCACCCGCGTGCCGGATGCCGGTCTATGGGAACTGCTGTCCGCGCCGTTCCGTCATGCCGGCTTCCGATCCTTTATCGGGTTCACCAGTTTCTGGAATCTGGCCTCGATGATCGGGGCGCCGTTTATCTCCATGTATCTGCTGGATTATGTCGGAATGTCTGCGGATCAGTTGCTGTGGCTGTGGGTCTTTTCCTGGGTTGGAGGGGCACTTTGCTCTACCTGGATCGGTCGCACCGCAGAGCGGTATGGCAGCCGGTTTGTGATGATTCTGTCCATCGCCCTGAAATCCATCAACATGATCGCGCTACTTCTTGTACCGCAGCGCCCCGGGTTAGTGTTCTGGCTGCTCGGACCGATCTTCATGCTCGACATGGCACTCAACACCGGGATCGCCATTGCCACGAACAGCTATCTGCTGAAAAACTCCCCGACCGCCAACCGGACGACGTACATCGCCGCCGGAACCGCAGTTGCGGGTCTTGTGGGTGGGGTGACTTCTGTCGCATCCGGGATCTGGCTGGCCTCGATGACCGGCTGGCAGACCACGATTTCCGGCCACCTGGTGACCGGCTACCACGTGCTGTTTCTGGTCAGCATCCTTCTGCGATTTGTCGCAGTCGGGCTGGTGAGTCTGATTCACGAGCCAACCAGCACGCCGGTCTGGCAGGTCTTTGCGGAATGGGTGGGAATCGAGCGTCTGCGAGCACTGCAGGCCCCCCGCACCGCAGTGCTGAAATGGACACGGAAAGCCTTGCCCGAACGGGTCGCCCCGCAGCTCAATGCCCCGTTGTCTGTTCCCCTCGCCGAGGCAGCCCGCCGTACGGCATAGCCGCGAACTGATCAACCAGAACAGACTGCGCATTAAAAAACCCGGAGTTCCTGCCGTGCGCGGGAACCCGGGGTCTTTTTTTACTGCTTGGTGATGTCGGCTCACCACTTCAAACGGTGAGGAACAGCAACCGAACAGGACTATTTCGAAGCAGATGCCGGGGCCTTTCCCCGAAAGTGCAGATCGGCGAAATCAAGGTACTGTGCCCAGTCGTACGCGTTGATGTCGTGATCACCAGACCGGACGTGGTAGCCGATCGTTCCAGTTTTCAGAGGGTGATCGACTGGAGGCATCTCCTGCGGAGCGGAGTCTCCTCCAAATCCGGGTTTCCCCAGCAGGCGGTAGACCGGGTCGGCATGCACCGCGGACAGGAATTCTCCCTTGGGATCTGCCCAGAGATCGAGTTCCGCGCTGGCGACATAGAGTGGACGCGGGGCGATGAGCGCCAGCAACATGTGCTGGTCGCCGGGGAATGCATTTTCATTATCGCTGTACTGCCCGTAGTTCTTGCAGAACCAGTGCGGGAACGAGGAATTGATGCGTCCCACGGTTTCACCAAAGATCCGCCGGCTCAGAGCGGCCCCCGAACAGCCGGAGTTGTTGGAGATCACGAGGGCGAAACGGGGATCGGAGGCTCCTGCCCACAACGACGTCTTACCCAGGCGAGAATGTCCGAGTACAGCCACCTGTTTAGCGTTGATATCCGGGTCCTGCTCGAGGTAGTCAAGGGCCCGACTGAGGGTCCAGGCCCACGCTCCGATGGCTCCCCATTCATCCGCCTCCAACTCCGTCTGGCCCGGCTTGAAGAAGTAGGGCTGCGGGCCCGTTTCATTGCCGTCGTTGCGATCTGGCTCGGTGTCGCCATAGAAAATCATGCCGACGGCATAGCCGCGATCAATCGCTTCTCGAATCGCCCACCGCGAGGAACCGGACCCGCGCGCTGCTTCTGAAGCCTTGTTATTTTTGATTTTGACCTTGGGGTTATTGCGGATCCAGTTCTCGTTGAGAATCACATCGGGATCGTCAATAGCGGCATGGTTGCCGGTAAAACTCATGCCGAGAAAGGCAGGGGCAGGACGGTCGGCCTTGGGGATATACAGCAGGAGCATGACCTTTTTGTCGGGCAGGCCTTCCTTCTTCGCGATCGTAATCTCCACCTGCTTGCGAATCGCTTTGCCATCCAGCGCGTTGTCGCTCGATTCCACCACCTTGTATTCAATGGCCGACGCAGGCGGAGCAGGAGGCAGCTTGCCGTAGACCTGTTCCGTAAAGAGTTTCAACAGGGCGGGACGCTGCTTCTGTTCCCATTCTTCCGCGGTCGTGATCTGCTGGCCATCCAGAGTCTGCAGGGCTGAGGGGATCTCGTAAGGGGGAACTTTGGCTTCATCGTAATTGAAGCCGGGAGGGGCTGCTGCCGTAATTCCTGGAAGCAGACAGGCTGCGGCAGCAACAACTGACCATGTTCGCAACATCACGTTGACCCTCTGAAAAGACTTGAACACCCTCATGACCCGCAAACCTGGTTTGCTGGCCGGCTAAGCAGGTCAGGCTATCACACAGGCCCGGGATAGTCACCTGAATGTGCAGAGCAAGGTTTCGTTGAGAACAATGCCTCCCGGCACACCCTGCCTGAGATGTCGCGATCAACATGAAGTTGATGAGCATCGCCATGAAGGATCGTCCTCTCAGCCAATTTTCGGATTCCAGTCTTCGGTACTGGCCTACTGGGAATTTGCGGGCCACTGTTCGAACCGCCTCGGTTGCGGGCGACGCCACCGGGTCGATCGACTACACTCGATTGCCCCCATCCGCATAACCGGCCCGAACGCAGATGTCGAACTGGATCCTGCAGCACTTCCTCAATCCTGCTTTTTTCTGGCCCGGCATGGCGCTGCTGGCAGCGCCCATCCTGATTCACCTGATCAACAGGTTGAATTATCGACGGGTCCGCTTTGCGGCGATGGAGTTTCTGCTGGCCAGTCAGAAGCGGAATCGCCGCCGCGTGCTGCTTGAGCAATTGCTGCTCCTGCTGCTGCGGCTGGCGCTGATGCTGCTGGTGGTTGCCCTGCTGGCGCGATTGATTATCGATCCGGAACAGCTCTCGCTGTTTCAGGGAGCGCGTTCGCATCACCTTGTCATTCTCGACGACACGGCATCGATGCGGGACCGCGCGGGCGAAGGGAACGTGTTCGAGACCGCCAAAGAAGTGGTCCGGCGGATTGCTGCGGAAGGGGCCCGGCGGCCTGGTTCGCAGGTGCTCTCTCTGTTACTGATGTCGGCTCCCGACAAAACGGTGGCGGGACTCAGTGAGCGCATTGTCGACGAGTCACTCCTCGCGGAGATCACCGAAAGACTGGCAGGGCTGGAGTGCAGCTATCAGTCGGCCGATCCCGCGATGGTCCTGGAAGCGGCGCGGCAGAGACTGGCGGATGACCGTTCGTCCGTCCGTCACGTGCATATTCTTTCCGACTTCCGGGCCGTGAACTGGCTCGACAATAAAGGGTCGGTGTCTGCCCTGCAGAGTATGGACCAGGCAGGCATGCGGCTGAATCTGGTCCGCTGCATTGCCGATGCTCACGAGAATCTCGGCATCGTCCAGCTGGGAGGAGCTGTGGAAGTCGCAGCGGCCGGTGTCCCCGTGACTCTCTCCGCCACGGTCCGGAATTGGGGAACGCGGGAAGCGGCGGATATTCGCGCTTCGGTGCTGATTGACGGTGTTCGGCTCCCCCGGACCATCGATTTCCAGACGATTGCCCCCGGGCAGGAATCGGTCAAGACATTCGACGTTGTCTTCGACACGGCTCAGCCGCATCAGGTGCGACTGACGATCGGAGATGATGCCCTGGAGGTCGACAATCAGCGTTTTCTCGCGGTCGATGTCCCCGCCGACAATCCCGTGCTGATCGTGGATGGATCGCCCGGTGCCGAACAGGCTCAATACATCGCCGACGCACTGGCTGCGGACAAGTCGATCACCGGATTCGCTCCGGAGATCCGCAGTCCTGAAGATCTGCGACGGATCCCGCTGGATCACTATCATCTCATCTATCTGATCAACGTGCCGCAGCTGGAGCCGGATGCTGTGGCAGCGCTCGAAAAGGAAGTCCGTGCCGGGGCGGGCCTGATCTGGTATCTGGGAGATGCCGTTAATCCGGTCTTCTACAACGACAAGCTGTTCTCTCCGGCCGAGGGGTTGTTCCCCGCGAGGCTCGGTTCCGCACCGGTGCAGATCGAGCGTTCCGGTTCGACTGCGATCGGTCCCTCGATCGCTCCGGCGAAGCATCCCCTGTTCAGCCTGATGACGGGGGGTGAAGTTTCCATCCTCGATCTGGTGTTCATCAATTTGATGTATCCGCTGGCTGCGAGCGAAGGGGATCTGGCGCCGCTGGCTCGTGACGTCAACGTGGTGGCGACCCTCGCCGGTCGCCCCCTGATGCTGGAGCACAAACTAGGCAAAGGCATGGTCTTTACCTGTCTGACCGCAGCGGGACCGTTACAGAATTCTGATGGCCTCGTCTGGTCGAACTGGGCCAATGGTCCGGCAGGGTTCAGTTTTGTCGTGCTGCAGCTCGAACTCGCCAAACGGCTGATCCGCAAGGATCGGGCCTTCCCTCAGCTCGAGACCGGCACCCCGATTCAGATGACGTTCAACCAGGCGCTGTACCAGCCCGATGTCGAGGTCATGAATCCCGACGATCAGGTGACTCATCTCCAGGCGGAACGGGACAGCCAGACTGTGGCCGAGGGAGATTCGGTGGAGATGCGAACGACCTTCACAGAAACCGGGCGGCCAGGGATCTATTCGCTGATTCTAACTGGTCAGGATCAGAAGCAGGACCGGCAGTTGTATGCCTTCAATGTTCCTGCCACGGAAGGATCACTGGCCATCGCCGATGATGCCGCCTTGTTCCGCGAACTGGGTGAAAAGACATCGATCACAATTCAACCGGCGGGCAACTTTGACTGGATCCGGAGCGAATCTCCCGGCTCCGAGATTCGCTGGTTCCTGCTGGTGCTGCTGGCGATTGTCTGCATTGCCGAGCAGGCACTCGCTGCCCGCCTGAGTTCGCGCTCCGGACCGGACGTCGCTGGTTAGCGCCGTCTTTCCAGCTGCCGCAATTCGTGGCGTCGCGATTGATCGAACGCGCCGCTCCCCACGGCGGGCACGAGGCAGAGACAAAGTCAAAACACTCGCCGCCGTGTCTCCCCAAACTGTCGGCCGAAGCTGTGTCCGCTGCGAATTCTGGTTTCACGTCTGCCTCCCCTGCTGACGATTCCAGAACGATTTCCTGCGCAACCTTCGCTGCTTGATTGAAGCTCAGTCCTGAAACGACCTTCGATCCTGCAACGACGCTCTCCATGAAACTCAATGGCGCCCCGCTGACGAACACTCTGGTCCGGACTTACGCTCTTCCCCGAGTGGGAGGAGACCCCTTGATGCTGCAATTGCAGCCGCTGTCGCTGGGCTTCCACCAGCGATTGCGGGAGCGGGGAATCGTGCTGCCGGTGCCGCCTCTCAAGATTGCCCGTGATGCGGGAGGCAAGCCGCAGCGTGATGCGCAGGGAAATGCGGTGACGCTGCAGGACGTGAATCAACCCGACTTCCGGCGCGATCTGGATCGTTATCATCAGCGGGTCGCGGTGCTGGCGGTGGCCGAGTCGCTGCGGGGGGACCCCTGCCTCACGTTTGACTCCCCAGTTCCGGTCAGCGCGGAAGGTTGGCCGATTTACGCCGACAACCTGTTTACTGAAATGGAACAGGCCGGCTTCACGGCGGGTGATCTGATTCTGCTATGCAGGGAAGTTTGCCGGCTCAGCAATCTGCTGGAAGAGCATTTGGCACACGCGCAGCAAAATTTTTCGCAGCAGGCGGAGAACGAGTCGAGCTGAAGGAACGTCTGCGTCTACCGCGGACTCTGAACTATCACGTGCTGCGGGTGTGTGAACGCCTTCATCTCGCAGAAGAAGACTTTTCCCAGCGGGACTACGGGGATCAATTGCGACTGCTGGCGTACGAGCAACTCCGCCAGCACGAAGAGTGCGTTCGGCCCGAGCATTTTGACCTGTGATGGACCGGCTGGCCACTCGCCGAAGTGAGCCATTCCGTCTGAGAATTGTAACGTCGGATGACGGCCTGGGGCCGCACCACATTCCCGAAGAACCGGGCGGCCGTGGCCGCGAAATCGAATTCATCTTCAAGCCCAATCCGGAAGCGACAGACGATTCCGATTCGGCCACTCTATCAGGAACGGAAACGTGAGCGATCTCGACAATCTGAATGCGGTCACGGGGACCGAGCTGACGAACGAACAGATTCAGGGAATCCTGCAGCAGATCGACCTCGACATCCTGAACCTGGTCCGGGATGGAAAGCTTTCGGCACTCAAGTACGCGATTGGCGGACGTGCTGGCCAATCAACAGATCGAGGCGCCAATCTGCAGGCACTGCTGGAAGCGAGAAATCACTACCAACAGCTGTTAAATCAACGCCCCGGATGGGTCGTGTCCCAGGCCAATTGCGATTGCGGATCGACCTGATTCCCGGGAGCCCACTGGCTGGATCGGCAGCAGTTTCAAGGTTCAGCCGGGCGATGCGAGTCGCCATCTTCGGAACTCTGCATCGTGAAATCAACATGATCGCGGTCCGCGGGCATTCCAAATTCTCTCTGTAACGTCAAATCGACTGGGCCCGCAACGACAACAGGTGTGCTGTCCGATGGCTGATGAATCGCTGGACCGGCTGGTGGAATCGTTGAGTCAGGTGAATGCCCATCTGGAAGGGCTGCGGGTCACGATGGGCGCACTGACGGAAATCAAACTGGATCACGAGCAACGTTTGCGGGCGGTGGAGCGCTGGCAGCAGAACCTGACTCCGTTCCTGGCGATGATGACCTTTATTCTCGGGGGGGTCGTCAGTGCTGCACTCGACAAGTATCTGTAGGGACCGCCTCACTCGTCCAGCGTTCAAGGCGCGGTTGAGCCCGCTGGTCCCGGCAACGCGCTACTTGATCCGACCGACCGCTCCGCAGCGAGAGGACGGAGACACCAAAAGTCAAAATGCCCTCACCGACATCAGCATGCTCTCGAGGAACAACGATGTCCGCAATTCAACAGATGGCGTTGGCTTCGACACAGCAGATGTTCGCGGACTGGTCGGAACCAGCCATGCTGGTGGAGGTCTCGCGCTACTATGACCCGGAAACGGGACAGCTGGAAGAATCAGAGTTTGCCACAGAGTTGCCGGTGCTCGTCCTGGAAGGGAGCTCGGAAGAACGGAAACAGCCTGTGGCCGACGCGCCTCTCCTGCGAGTGACCTTACTGGTTCGTGAAGCGGACCTGCCCCGGCAGATCGCATTGACATCAGCGAGACTGAGGTTGCGGGAGTTCACCGTCGAAGTCCACTCACTTGTCGATTCCAGTCTTCCCGGAATTCTCGCGCTGGAATGCCGGGGAGAGCGGATGTCGTAGGCCTGTTCAAAGCGACTCCTTCGCTGCAGCAGATGATCTCAAGCCCGACACGCCCTGCCAATTCGGGTCACTTGCCACGGAGCCACCTCGCATGAATCTTCGCATCGACGTGCAGAACGGAGCTTCTCCCCGGCTGCGCAGCTTGGCCCACGACCTCCCGCTTCACCGCCGTCAACTCGTCGAGACCATCCTGCGAAATACCTTGCGGCAGATCATTCCTCTGAACCCGGTCGATACGGCCCGGAGCCGCGCCGCCTGGGTCTCGTCACTGGAACAATTGGGAGGAACCGCCCCCGCAGGCTGGGAAGGGGACCATCCCACCGCCACGGCCGAGGGACGCCGACAGGGGGGACTGCTTCGCAGCGACGAGGCCGATCTGACGGAAGCGGCCGCGGTCAACCAGGTGCAGTATGTCTCACTTCTTGAATATGGCACGCAGCGTCGAGCCCCGGCTGCGATGGTTCGACGGGGCCTGCTCAAGATCATGCCGACGATTGCAGGCTGGTTTCGACTCGGCCGCTGAACCGGCCTGTCACCTGGATTCAAGCCGACCAAAAACGCTCCCGCGTCCACAGTTCTGACCGGTCGCGATTTCCACTGGACTCCGCATGTTATCAATCACTCTCATTTCCCGAGAATTGCAAAAGTTCTGGGCGGCTTCGGCACCGGCCGGAGTTCCGACCCAGTTTCCCGGTGTCCCGCTCATCGCCGCGGGACTGGATTGCTGGTACGAGTTCTGGATCACCGCCGCAGAGGAAGAACCACAACGTGTTCCAGGGGCGACAACGATGCGTCTGCTCGTCGATGTCCACTGCTTCTCCCGGAGCGCGAACAAGCTTCGCGTCATGGAACTGGTGGACCAGATTCGCGAAGGGCTCTGCCAGCAGAAGTTTCCACTTCTCACAGGTGACACTCCACCGCTTACCGCAGGATTTCTGCGACTGCGAGAATCGCAGCTGCGCGATCTCAGCCGTGAGAAGGAAGGAGACTCGCGACTGACGCTGCAACACCTCGTCGTCTCCCTCACAGCGGTGGCGGAAGCGGTTCCCTTTGAACCCTGACCAGGCTCCCCGGAGCCGATGCCGCTCTGATGGCGACCGATTTTTCTTGAAGCAACTCATTCTGAAAGGACCGACTTCATGGCAGTTTCCAACATCACCCGCAATCTGCGCGATGGCGAGCTGAAAATCAAAGATGGTGCGGAGTCGCCGGCCACCCTGACCGTGCTGCTTGATGAAGGAGACCTCTCCTGGACGCAGCGGACTCAGACGATTGAAGTGAAGGATCGTGGTTCCATCTCGGCGGGGCATACCCGCAAGGGGGATGAGGAGTCCGTCTCATTGACGTTCACCGCCAAATGGACCCAACTGGTGGGCAAGGCCAATTCTTCCGGTGATCCGCTGCAGCTGTACGAGATGTTGACGTTTCAATCCGGCGCCGGTGTCGTCAGCACTTCGTCCGCGGGCGAGCAGCAGACGCTGACGTTGGAGTTCACGGTGATTGATCCGGCGGGAGTCGCCTCCGAAAAAGTGACGTTTGCCAAGGTCTACCGCGAATCCCTGACTCTTTCCGAAGGAGATGACGCCAATTTGATTGCCTTCACCGGGAAGGCCTTCCAGATCGCGCCGACGATCTCGCGGATCTCCAGCTGAGGCATTTTGTTTTTTGATCGACCCGTTCTTGCCACGCGGCACTGAGCATTTCAGCTCACGAAACGCTTGTTGCGCGGGCACTGGAACGAGCCACCTGCTCTAAGGCCGGCAGTGCCTACCGGGGGAATCAGGAGTTCGAGTCCCTCTCCATCCACTTCGCGGGAGCCGATGCCCATGTCGTTTACCGAGTCGCTCACGGTCCGCATTCTCGGTGACAGCTCCGAGCTGCGACAGGAACTGACAGATGTCGCCGACTTACTGGAGGATCTTCAGAGTCGACTGTCGCAGACATCCGGTTTGAACGTCGGGGTCGATGAGAACGCCAGTCGGCTGAGCGAGGTCTCCCGTCCATTGCAGGCCCTCGGGACGCAGGTCGAACGGCTTCGCCAGCAGCTGGGGGGTCTGTCGCAAGTGCCGATCTCACTGAACGTGCAGCCGGCACTCGCCGCACTGCAGCAGTTGATGGCCGCTGCCCAGCAAACGGCATTGCAATTGCAGGGGCTGTCGCTGGCAGGTTGGGGGAGTAACAGGGCCCCGTCAGCACCGGACTTCACCGCCACAGCGGCATCGATCGTCAGTGAGGCGTCCGCACCCCGGGGATATGCGACAGGGGGGCTGGTCAGCGGGCCGACCGGGATCGACCAGGTCTCGACGCGATTGACCGCAGGGGAATATGTCCTGAGCCGCGAAGCTGTCGCTCAGTTGGGAACGCCGTTTCTCGATACGCTCAACAGCTCCGTTCATTCCGTTTCTTCCGGATCGCGACAGGATGTCCGTGATCCGAGAGTCCCTGCTCCGCCGAAGCTCCCCCAGCCAGTTCCTCAACTTTTCGTGACATTGCCGGCCACGGACCCTTTGGGAATCGCAGGTCCGCCCCTGCGTGGCTGGCCTGCTCCCGACCCCATCCCCCGCCCCGGGAATCCCCCTCACCGACAACCGCATCTCTCTTCTGCACTTCACTCTCCAGCCACGACCAACCACTTCGGCGGGATCGAGATTCATGTCCGTGAGTCGGCCGATGTCGGCTCGCTGGTCGACGATCTGCGGCGACAGGGAATCGGGCTGAGAACGCGTCGCGGCTAGAGCAGGTTGCTCTTTCCCGTCCTCGTGATGTGCCCATGTCGATGCACGAACATCAGAACGCGCGTGCGAAGTCGGCTCTGACTCGGCATCAGAGCAAGTTTCCACCGTGCTGCACAACATTCTCGAACGCACACTTTCCCTGACGAGCGAGTCCATGCTTGAATTTCAACCGGCAATCGTCCGTGACGCCCATATCCTTGAACTCCCCCGTCCCATCCTGACCTGTCGACTGCGGGACAGTTGGGACTTTCAGAAGTTCAAAATCCCCCGCGTCGATGGCGACCTGATCTCGGGAGTCTCCCTCGATGGGGTCGAGATCACGCTGGAAGGTCAGATCGGCAGTCACGAAGGGGAACTGAAACTGACCGAAGAAGCGATGCTGGAATCGCTGGTGGAACTGCGCGGGGCGCTGCAGGGGGGAGCGGACAGCCTCTACACACTCGCTCTGTACCACGCGCCGGAGGGAGAGGACGTGCGGCACTTTCGCAAATGCTCGACGATGCGGTTGGAGGTCGATCTCTCCAACCAGCGGATCTACTCGTATGCGGTGGTCATTCACGCCGCTGATCCCGTCCTCTACGACGGCCCGCTCCCCTGAGTAGTGGCCCGCCTCCATCACCAAGCTGGGCAGAACGAGCCCTCTTACGGTCCCTGTCTCCGATCGAGTCCGCCATGACATTCCAGCGAAGACTCCTCCATCATGGTCCCCAACCCGACGGGGCCTCCCAGATCATCTCGCCGCGGGCCGTCAAATCCTGCTGGTTTGAACTTCGACGGCAGGGAGGGTGCGGCTCCGCAGAGGTCGTGCTGAGCGACGACTTCGAGCTGCGCGCCGAAATCGAAATCGGCGACTGGATCAGCTTCGAGGCCCAAGCCGGCGTGCGCTGGTATCTCGGAAGGGTCGAAGAACGACGAGCGGAACTCCCGGCCCGCATCCGGTTGCGACTGGAAGGGATGGCCATCGAACTGAACGAAATCTTCCCGGGAGGTTTTGGCGCAGCGGCCGAGGGGCGCAAGCCTCATCGCTACGGAGCGACCGATCTCTTCGGTCTGGATCCCGATTACCCCGGCGAGACCGTCGACGCCGTCACCTCCGCCGAACAGGTCGTGGCCCTGCTGCTGACCCAGTACGCGGCCGATTCACACATCCAGTACACCCCGGGATTGATTGAGGTCCCTCAGCTCGCCGCCCCCGTTTCCAGTTTGAAGCTCCGCGGAGAAGAATCGATCCGCGCTCTGATCAAGGATCTCGCCATCCGTGCGCAGTCGGCAACCTGGGGAGTGGATGCCGCCGGCAAGTTCTATTTTCTCCGACCGCGGCAGCAGGTTCTGGCCACGCTGCGTGAAGAGCGGGATCTCGTGGCTCTGACTGAAATCCGTGATTCCGAGACTCTGTTCAATCGCATCCTCCTGACAGGAGACTACGTCTACGACCAGCGCGAGCATTCCGACATGATCGCCCGACGTTCTTACCGCTGGCGGGGAAACTACGTGCAGCCCCTCAGTCGGCAAGACTATGGGGATCGCCGGATTCGGCTCTGGCTCCCCTGGATCAGAACGCAGGAGGATTCCCTTGCCTTCGCCCGCGAGTTCTTCCGGATTTACTCCCAGCCTCTGAGCCGATATCTGCTGGAGACCGTTCCCCAATCGGCGCTGCTGCGTCCATGGGAAGGACGAATTCGCCTGGAAGACCGTCTCGGGAATGAGCTGATCACCGCTCGACTCGAAACGGTGCGGGTGCTGTTTGAGAATACGGTCCGCTATCGACTCGAGCTGGGACCGGACAACCCCCGGGAACTCTGGCCGGAGCCTCCCCAGGATGAACGCTGGGAACTGCCGGAACAGGTGCTCGCCGGTGGCCCCGTCAGTCTCCCGTCATCACTCCCCGATGACGATGGTCCAGGCGACTCGGCGGACTCCGGCTCCTCAGGGGACAACAACGATTCCGGGGGAAATGGGAGCGATCCTCATCACTCGACCGGCTCATCGGGGGGAGAGTCCGGTATTTCCGGTGAAGTCTCCAGCGGTGAAACCGACAGTGAACCGGACGAATCCAGCGGTCCGGAATCCGCATCCTCGGACAACCTGACCTCTGAAGGCACAGATTCAGAAGGAGCGACGGAATCGACCGACCTTCCCTCAGGGGGAGGAAGCTCGGGAGCCATCGGGGCCAGTTCTTCGGGCGCTTCAAGTTGGCCCGAATCCTCATCGCCAGACTCGTCCAGAGGAGCGTCGTCCGGTGATGCCGCGTCTTCGGGCGACTCCTCCGGAATCGATGAGTCGAGCGACGAAGATTTGTCCGGAACCAACGGGTCTTCCGGGGAGGGCCTTTCGGGAGAAAGCGAGGGTTCATCGGATGGAAAAATCACCTCGGGACTGAGCGATTCATCGGGCAGCTTCCCGGAAAGCGGCGAGAGTTCGTCGGGAGGGGCTTCGTCTCCCGAGCGAGGCTCCAGCAGCGGGGGTTCCTCGGGAGAAAGTGATTCGAGCGGCCTGCCCCCTTCCAGCGGCGGGATGTCCTCTGCATTGCAGTCGAGTGACAGCTCCGAAGGGCTGACCTTCGTTTGGAGCGACTGAGCACGTGAATTGCATTTCGCGTCAGTCAATTCTGTCCGGGCAAGTTGGAACGAGGGGACCCTGACATGTTCTATCGACAGCAGACCGACGGGACCCGTCTCGCGATTGAGCTCGGGAATCTGTTTGCCGGGCCGACAGCCACCCCCTGCTGGATCATTGGCGGAGGACCCTCACTGGCGACGCTCCCCATTGCCGAGATGGTGGCCACTCCGGGGCCGAAATTCGCACTGAATCTGGCGGGCTCCGGGCTGCTTCGTCCTCAGTTCTGGACAAGCTACGACCCGACCTCCCGATTTCAACGGTCGATCTATCTCGATCCCGCCATTATCAAATTCGTGCATGGCTGCCGGGCGATGGATCTGATTCCCGACACGACCTACAAAGTCTGCGAGGCTCCGGGGCTGTTCTTTTTTGAGCGGCGGAAAGAACAAGGTTTCCATGACTTTCTGACGAGTGCAGACGGGATCACGGACTGGCAGGACTCGCTGATCCAGGCGATCGTGATTGCCTGGCAACTGGGCTTTCGTACGCTGTACCTCGCCGGTTGCGAATTGAGGGTCGCTCCTTCCACATCGCTCCTGACTCTGGCGGCGAAGTCGGACATTCGACCGCAGCCCGGAGAATTATTGGGAGACTTGGTGAAACGGTGTGAACGGGCGGGCATCAGCCGCTCCTCCCTCGAATCGGCAGGCACCTCGCCGCAGTATCATTTCGATGAAGTCAAGCCGCTCGCCGCCGCCATTCAAACGGACTTCCATTATTTCCGCGTCGTGCAGTATCTCCGTCTCTGCCGCCGGGCGATGGCGCTGGCCGGGCTGTCGTTGATCAGTGCCACTCCTGGCAGCCGACTGAACGATTTCTTTCCCTACGTTGACGCTCAACAGGCGTGCGAACAGATCCGGCAGGCGCTGGGAAATCCCGGGAAGGAAATGACTCGCGGAAAGTATACCGGTGGGGACAAGACGACAGGCGGGGAGCCATCCCCCCACCACCGGTTGGTGGCCATGCGCGACTTCCGGCCCCATCACTGGCCGGCACCGGCGAGTCGCCCCTCACAAGCGGCTACTGCAAAGGAACCGGCTCCCGCTGCCCCCTTACAGCGTGTGATCGACGGAATCCGCGAAACTCCGGTCGACCTCACGGAGCGGGGTTGAGCGATGGACCGGAACCGATTCGGGGTCACGCGAACACCTGGGTCTCTTCCCGCAGCCAGAAACTCACCGGACATGGCAGGTCAGGCTGACTGCTCCAGCTGCGCACGGACGGCGGCTTCCACCTGCTCCAGTTCAAGGGGGAGCGCAGCAAACATCCTTTGTGCCGCCTCCCAGTCCGGAACACTGAGCAGCTGCTCCAGCTCACTCAGCTTCGTTTCCGAGGGAGACCCGAGCGTTCGCAGCGATCCCTTGATCGTGTGCGCCAGTCGCCGGGCAGTCTTGTCATCGGACTGCAGCAGCGCTTGGGCAAGTTGATCGACCAAGCCTGGGGTTTCTTCCAGATATGCCTGCGCCACATCGCGCGCCAATTGTTGATCTCCCTGGACATTTTTCAGGAACGTTCCCCAGTTGATGGAGGACCGCGTTGGTTCCTGATTTCCTGCGCTCGCTTCGTGATTCTCTGGCACCTTTGAATCCGAGTTCTCAAACGCCCTCGCCTCATCCGTTTCGGGAAGGTGAGTCCTGCTCTCCTGCACGCTGGAGTCCTCACCGCAGAAGTGAGCCAGCACGCTCGCCAGATCGAGCGGCCGGACCGGCTTGGAGACATAGTCATCCATCCCCGCCTCCAGACACCGTTCGCGATCTCCTTTCATCGCATGGGCTGTCATGGCGACGATCGGGAGAGGCCGCAGTTTTCCGGTCGACTGCAGTTGCCGGATTTGTTGCGTCGCCGAAAGTCCATCGATTTCCGGCATCTGCACGTCCATCAGAACGATATCGAACGGCTCGCGTTGAACCGCCTCCAGGGCCTCACGTCCATTATTCGCCACCGTGGTCTGATGGCCCCAGCGGGAGAGCAGGCCGACCGCCAGCTTCTGATTGGCGAGACTGTCTTCCGCCAGCAGGATGCGCAGAGGCCGCACTTGCGGCAGCTGGCTGCTGGTCGTGAGCGGACGAGCGTCGGGGATGACAGACAGGTCGAGCACAGAAACAATCGCGTCGAAGAGATCGGACTGCTTGATCGGCTTCGTCAGATAGGAACGAATCCCCAGTTCCTCGCAGCGGGCGATATCGTGCTGCCGGTCCATCGAGCTGAGCATCATGACGAGGGTGCTGCCGATGCGGTCATCGTGGTGAATCGATTCCGCCATGGCAAACCCGTCGACTTCGGGCATGCTCGCGTCGGTAATCACCAGATCATACGGTTCGCCGCTATCAAATGCTGTGTGCAGGGCGTCGATGGCGTCCATCGCGCCGCTGACGGTGGCGGGTCTCATCCGCCAGTTCTCGCACATCTCTTCCAGAATGCGGCGATTGGTCTCGTTGTCGTCAACGATCAGCACCTTCAGACCTTCCAGAGCACTGATGTCTTCGCTGCGGGTCGGAACCTCCTCGGGATCAACGGCTCCGAAATTGGCAGTGAAATGGAACGTACTTCCCGCTCCCAGTTCACTCTCGACCCAGATCTGTCCTCCCATCAGCTTGACCAGCCGCGACGAGATCGCCAGTCCCAGACCAGTCCCGCCGTAGTTGCGGGTCGTCGACATGTCGGCCTGCTCGAACGCCTCAAAGACCCGCTCCTGCTGATCCGGCGAGATGCCGATGCCCGTATCGGAAACGCGAAAATGCAGCACCAGCCGCGAATCCTCGATCGACTGCAGTCGCACATCCAGCAGGACTTCACCAGCCGGCGTAAACTTGATCGCGTTCCCCAGCAGATTCACCACAATCTGCCGCAGTCGCAATCCGTCCCCGCGGATGAATCGCGGGATGTCCGGTGCGATGTGACAGGCGAGCTCCAGCTGCTTGGCGTGCGCGCGAATCGCCAGCGGCTTAATGGAATCTCCCAGCCATTCCCGCACCTCGATCGGGTAATCGTCGAGTTCAAACCGCCCGGACTCGATCTTCGAGAAGTCGAGAATGTCGTTGATGATTCCCATCAGCGACTCAGCGGAATTGATGACTGTTTCCAGATAGTCCCGCTGCTGCGCGGTCAGGTTGGTGTCGAGTACCAGCTCCGACATACCGATGATGGCGTTCATCGGGGTGCGGATTTCATGGCTCATATTCGCCAGAAATTCGCTTTTGGCCCGATTGGCGACCTCCGCGGCTTCCTTGGCAGCCCGCAATTCCTGTTCTGCTCGTTTACGATTCGTAATGTCGCGGGCGATTCCAACCAGCCCGACAATTTGCCCTTCCGGATTGCGAAGCGGAACCTTCGTCGTAATGACCCACCGCTTTTCACCGTTGGGAAGGACCTGCCCTTCTTCCCGGTTGAACAAGGTCCGCCCGGTCTGCATCACATGCCTGTCATCGGCGCGGAACTGTTCCGCCTGTTCCCGGCTGACGAAATCGAAGTCGTCCTTGCCGATGATTTCACTTTCGTTCTGCGCGGCGAACATCTGAATGTGGGCGCGGTTCACGGTCACAAACCGAGAATCTGCATCTTTGATAAACACATAGTCCGGCAGATGGTCGATCAGCGTCCGCAGGCGATCCCGCTGCACCTGCAGTGCTTCACCGGTTTCGTGCAGTTCGGTGATATCGCGTGAGATCCCCAGTGTGCCCAGCACCGTGCCATCGGGATGCCGCAACGGCACCTTTGTCGTTGAAGCCCAGGAGACACGCCCGTCCGGCCAGACCAGACGCTCTTCATGATTGATGAGAGGTTGCCCGCTGCTGATGATCTCTGCTTCCAGACGCATCGTCGCTGCGGCGTGCTCGGACTGGAAGAAGTCGTAGTCGGTCCTGCCGACAGCCTCTTCCGGAGAAGAGAGTCCGGAGCGGACCGCCTTGGCCCGGTTAATGCGCAGAAAGCGTCCTTCCCGGTCCTTGAAATAGATATTGTCGGGAACTGCGTCCATCAGCCCGTCGAGCAGAATCTTCTCGTAAGCCAGTGCGGCCTGAGTCTGCTCCCGGTGAGAGGCTTCCCGCTGCAAATCGTCGACAGCCTGCTGCAACTCCCGGGTCCGTTCGCGAATCCGGAAGTCGAGCGTCTCGTTCGCCGCGAGGATCCGGTCCTGTGTCGTTGCCCAGTTTTTTCCCAGAAACGCAGTTGTCCAGATGACGAAAATCGACAGCGCCAGATTGGTGATGATTGCGAATTCCCTGTCGTTCCAAGTGTGTTCCGACCAGGCATACTGAATCAGACACAATCCCATGAACAGGAACGCGAACCGCCACACCATGCGGCCCCGGTTCAGCGTCAGCGCCAGCACCTGCAGGGCCACGAACAGCAGCCATGACACGATAGCACGGTCAATGAGAAACCCCACGGCAAAAATGCCGAGCGCCAACAGCAGGGTCAACAGCAGACGGGACCGGTCATCACCCGGCTGTGTCGATGTGGTCATTGAGCGGTATCTCTCCCCTCAAAGTGATGCAATCCGTGAACCCGGCAGGAGGTCTGATTTCCCCGAGAACTCCGGATTCATTGCCCCATGTCCGATTCCGTAGCGATTGTATCAATCGGACGGAGACGTTGCGTCCCGTCAACATCGATTTTTCCAGCTATTCGTTCTGCAGATCTCCCCAGAAGTCATTCTCTCGCTTTATTCTCCAGTTCTCTGATTTTGTCTAAAGGATTTGCCGTGTCAGAGTTCGTTGCGTTTTCCGCCACTGTCGTCGGCGGACTCATGTTGTTGACCGCAGGGATCAGTTTCCTGCGGCACTGGCTGACCGTGGAAAGGATGCACCGCGGACAGTCCACCAATGAAAGCACAGATCCGCCCGCTGCCGCGCGGTTGATCGAACTGACTCGCGAAAATGCCGCCCAGCGATTCGAAATCGCCTGGCTGCGCAGCACGTCGAATCGGGAACATTCCTGGGAATCGGTCGTTCACCTGCTAACGGACGCCACCGCTTATGCAGGCAACTTTGAAGCGTGGCTCATCTCTCCGAATGGGCAGACGCTGCAGAACCACTCCAAGGAAGGAGCCGCTCGGCGCACGCTGACGCTCTCCCGTTCTGTCGGCCGCAGACTCAAGGAGAATTCCTGGCTGGAGCTCTCCGCCGACCAGAGTGATTTTCAGATCACCCCCTCCCATCCGACGGGAGACTGGCGGCAGCTGTTCGCGTTCCAATGTGGCCAAGGCACGCCACTTGATCCGGTTCTGGTCACTTCGGGGATTCCCTGCATCAGCGGCTCGGATCACGACGACTGCGAACAATTGGCGCGGCTGGTCCAGGGAATGTCGTGGCCCGTGGCCATGCAGCATCACTGGACTCCGCAGGAAACGGCCCTTGTCCGCGACATGCTGGAATTGCGGACGGTCACCGATATCGCTTTCAGTTCGCCGCGGGAACTGCTGGAAGAATTTCTCTCACGTCTGGCGACCCTGACCGGATTTGAGCGGGCGAGTCTGTACCTTGATGACCGGGTCGACGCCTTGCCCGTCAGTCATTTCGCGACGGGTGGCCGGTCCGTCGACTCCCATACCTTTGCCCGCTGGCAGCAGCTTGAGGAGTTGCTCATTGCAAGGCACGCCCCACCCTCCCGTTTACTGAATCTGAATCTCACCGGCATGATTCCCTCGGAGGGGGAACTGCTGCTGCAGACGGTCGTGTTCGCTCCCGCGAATCACCTCTCCAACCAATCCGGCCTGCTGATTCTCACCAGTCGCGATCAGGTCTGCGCCGGACAGGTCCACGAGGAACTGATTCTCTGGGCGACCCAGTTTCTGATGCAGACGCTGGAGCGGGAACTGAACCGTATGCAGCTCGAAGACCGGGCCCGGCGCGATGCCCTGACCCAGGTGGCGAATCGCCACACGTTTGATCAGGAACTGAGGAAGCTGCTGCGGCAGTGTGAGCTCTCTCACGAGGCCTGCAGTCTGCTGCTGATCGACGTCGACCATTTCAAGTCGGTCAACGATACCTATGGCCATCCTGCCGGCGACGCCGCCTTAAAGGCTATCGCCCAGATCATTCAGCGCACTGTGCAACGGGGCCGTGTCGCAGATCGACCGCTGGTGGCACGCTTTGGTGGTGAAGAGTTCGCCGTGCTTCTGCCGGAAGTCTCCCTGGCAGGAGCCAAGCGCATGGCAGATGAAGTCCTTCGCGCGGTTCATGAACAACCGGTCTCCATCGGAGATTACTCTCTCCAGATGTCGGTCTCAGTCGGTGTGGGGAGTTGCCCGCTCCACGGTGTCACCGCAGGCGACCTGCTCAGCCAGGTCGATGCCGCCCTCTACGCCGCCAAGCGTGAAGGACGCAATCGGGTAATGCTCGCAACCCGCAATCTCGACACGGCCCTCGCCAGCCTCTAAAAGCCATCGATGCCGTTGCCGTGCGGGGTTCACGAACGTTCGCGCTCGCCTTACGTCCACAATGCTCGCTGTCGCAACGACAACTGACAGATTAGACTCCCGACAGCATTCATTCTTCATGCTGGTTTGCGGGAGCTTCTGACTTATGCGACTTGTCCGTGCCGCTTTCCTTTCACTGTACTTCGCGATGTTCCTGTCTGCTGTCTGGGCAAACGATCCCAATTCCCCACCGTTCAACGAACCGCAGCAAACGGCACTCTCGGAAATTGATCGACGGGCGGAAGAGTTGAAAGAAGTCAGCCGCTCGATCTGGAAGTTTGCTGAAGTCGGACTGGAGGAAAAACAGTCTGCCGCGCTGCTTGTCGCGAAACTGCGGCAGAACGGATTCACCGTCGAGACCGGTGTCTCGAACATGCCGACCGCCTTCGTGGCGACCTATGGGTCAGGATCTCCCATCATCGGAATTCTGGCGGAGTACGATGCACTCCCTGAACTCTCCCAGCAATCCGTTCCCTATCGTGAGCCCCTGGAAGAGGGACGTCCGGGGCATGGCTGCGGGCACAACCTCCTGGGGACCGCGAGTCTGGGCGCGGGTCTGGCATTGAAGGAGGCGATGGACAAACACCAGCTTCCCGGCACCATTCGAATTTACGGGACGCCGGCGGAAGAAACACTCATTGGGAAGGTGTACATGCTGCTCGACGGTCAGTTCGACGATCTCGATGCCTGCCTCCACTGGCATCCGGGTGGACGAAATGCCGCCAACCCCGGCGGAGCCAAGGCAGCGCTCTCTGTGAAGTTCACGTTTCACGGAACCGCCTCGCACGCATCGGGAACTCCCACCCAAGGTCGCAGTGCACTCGATGCCGTCGAACTGATGAATGTCGGGACGAACTACATGCGGGAACACATCACCGAAGATGCCCGCCTGCACTACGTCATCACGAACGGGGGCGGACAGCCGAATATCGTTCCGCCGGAGGCCACTGTCTGGTACTACATCCGCGCCAATGCGCATGAAACCGTCGAAGAGAATTTCGCGTGGGTGAAGCAGATTGCAGAGGGAGCGGCTTTAATGACCCAGACTCGTGTGGACGTCCAGATCGATACGGATTGCCATGAAGTCATTGGGAACACTCCCATCGGAGAAGCCATTGACTCGAACCTGAGAAAGCTCGGGGCGCCGCAGTTCACTCCGGAGGAACATGAATTCGCCACCAGGATTCAGGAACTTTCTCTGAACGGCAACTCCAAACCCGTTTCCAAGGTCCTGAAAGAAGATGTTGAAGCGGCAGGGCTCGTGGGATCGCGTGGTTCGACCGATGTGGGGGACATCAGCTGGAAGATTCCGACGAGCGGGTTTTATGCAGTCTGCCAGGGTGCTGAGGCTCCAGGTCATAGCTGGCAGATTGTCTCCTATGCCGGGTCCTCGATCGGCGAGAAGGGTGCTCTTTACGCCGCGAAAACATTGGCTACGACGGCGATCCAACTTCTGCAGGATGCCGATCTGCGCGCGGCAGCCAAAGCGGACTTCGATCGCCGGATGGACCAGCGCGAATACAAGACTCTCATTCCGGAAGGGCAAATCGCTCCAAAAACGATCCGCTAGAGCAGGTTGCTTTTTCCAGTGACCGCCCAGCAAGCGTTTCGTGTGATGAAATGCTCAATTCCGCGAGGCAAGAACGGGGCCTCAAAAGTCAAAACCCTCTCGTGAATTCCGAGATGCTTTCAAGCGGTTTCACCACGAGGGTCACGGGACAGCAGGTGGAAACCCTGAGATCGCGGGAAGCGCAGGTTGCCCCCTGCTTTTCTCAGTGTCCTCCGTGCCTCTGTGGTGAAAATCGGGGCTCCGCACCCCCGCTTCGGGAGAAAATCACCACGTGCTCACCACGGGGCGTGTGCCATTGATGAATCGAGAACACATGGCCCAGCACTTCGCAAGAGCAACCTGCTCTAGCCTGATGTGCTGCCGCGGGAATAGAATAGTGAGTTCGCACTCTGTTCTGAAAACAGAGCGAGATTCACAACGGGCGCTTCTGAGAGCGGCATCTGAAGCTGCGGAGTTTCTCGAATGGGTTTATCCAGCCAGGTTGAACTCGAACTGAAATCATTGCGTGCAGCGGGAACGGCGATGCCGACTTCGTTGCAGGTCAGTGAACCGTCCGGGTTAAGTCTGCGCATTGAGTTGACCGCCGTCGATACGCTGAGCTGCGCATTCTCGGAGCTGGCCCTCTTTGTCCCGCAGCTTCAGAATTCGCCTTTTGATGCCCTGAAGAAATGGGCGGAAGCGCTCAGCCGAAAAATTACTTATCTGCTGGAAAATATCGGCCCGCTGGAGTTCGATCCTGCGGCAGGCCATGTGCTGATCCGCTCCACGCCGCCGCAACAGCAATCGAGCGGCACTCAGTACTACGAGATGATGCTCTCCTCTTCCGGATCGGGTCATTTCGTCATGAAGCGTTACCAGTCGACGACCGGACATCCGGGCCGGCAGGCGGTCGACATTCAGGTGACGCAGGAAGTCCTGTTGCGGCTGATTGACGACCTGCTCGCCACGGCTCCGACAGTCCCCTGAGCGGCAGAGTCTCGCAGGCGCCGTCACAGCCCGGGGCCTTCCACTCGGGAGAGTGCCCCCGCCGTCAGGTGCTGGCAACGTTCGCACGGACCGATTCTCCGGTCGGCCCCCCGCCAGACAGCCCGCTAGACGTCTTTCAGTTCCAGGCTGACCCATTGGCTCGGGTCTGCCTCATAAGGGAAATCATCCGGCACCGAGAGAACCTGCTTCCCTTGATGCCGGGCGTGGACGGTGATGTAAAAGCCGAGTCGCGGCTGCGTGGCAGGATCAAAACCGTGCAACGCGTCTGCCGAAAACCACAGGCTCAGCCGATACCCGTCCGGCCGGACATCCGCTTCCACAAGGAAGGAATCGGGATCAGCTGCCGGGGCTTCTTCACGAGCCCGGGGAACCGACACCTGCTTCATCACCGGTTCGTCACCGGCTTTGCCCCCGCCCGTCGGAATCGCACCGAAGTGATGGCAAAAGCGGGTACCGCGATGCAGTGTCTGTGTGTCGCGCGTATCAATCCACACCAGTACCGCGTCGTAAGGGTTCGCCGTCTCGGGGAGGCCAATCGGCGCTTCTTGGCTGCCGGTGACCGTCACCTGGACGGCCAGTCCCTGAGGATTCCAAGCCAGTGACAGTTCAGCAAACTGCTGTGGGTCATCCAGTTGGGAAGGCCAGGGAACGCGGCAACTCTCCGGGAGGGCGAGCAGCGGCGCTTTCGCACGCGGCAGTCGATCGACACGCTGGACCGGGAGGGTATATCGAAACAGAAAAGCAGTCGGAACAATCGACATCAGCAGCAGAGTCCCCTGTAGATCTGACACCCGTGGCCGGTCAAAACTCTCGCCCACACCATTCGCCGTCGAATCGATTCCCGCGACGGTCAGGCTCCGGACTCCTGCAACTGGGAAACCAGAACGCTCCAGACATTGTAGGCATTGAACAGCGAGTGCATCAGCATGACGGCCAGCACGCTTCGGCTCCGGTGATAAACGTACCCCAGCCCGAGGGCGAGAACAAAGATTCCGATCGAATCCGGAAATCCGTGGGCGCAGGCAAAGATCAGCGAGGTCAGGACAATCCCCCCGACGGGGTTCAAATGATCGACCAGCCAGTTCTGCAACGTGACGCGGTACATCAGTTCCTCCAGCAGGGGAGCCAGTACCACCGCCAGCACGACAATCGGAATCATCTCCGACGTAAATCCCCGCTCGGCCAGCAGCCGCAGCAACGCATGGACTGTCTCTTCGGATCTCAGGGGATACGTCAGCAACAGGGTCAGCAGCACAGGCACAAGCGAAGCAATCGCCCCTATGACACCGATTGACACCTGCTCTGTCAGATGGTCCACTCGAAATCCGAGTTTGACAAGCTGCAAGGGTCGACGACAAAGGAGAGTAAACAGCAGCAGCAATGTCCCCGCCAGTCCGCACATCAAATAGAACTGGACTCGGGCATTGGCGAGGATCTGGCCGGAATCGAAGTCCCCGGGCGGAGGAGCAGACTGCACCAGGTTCATCACGATCCACAGACCGGTAAACACGATGATTGCAGGAGGGACCGTCCTGTCCGGGCTCCGGAAACGGGCGGGGAGCAGCGGCCTTCCCTGAACCAGCTGCCGCATCCCCCAGACCCAGAAGATCAGGCTGGCGACCAGCGGCAGGGTGACGGTCAGCGACAAAAGCTGCGTGATCAGTTCACTCTCATTGGCCACGACATCTACCCACGCAAAATTTGTGATCGCTCCCACTTTAGGGCGAAACCGCATCCAGCAACAGTGACCGGCTCCGGGATTCGAACCGGGATTCTCCCGAATGCGAACCGCAATGCGGGTAGCGACAAGGGTGTGGGTTCCGCGCCTCGCCCCCGACCGCTCCTCACAAAACAGTTTACAGCAGATCGGTGGCAGTTGCTTTGCGGATCAGGGATGCCTCCGATAGTATCGCGATTCGTTTTCGTCCCAGGTATGAGATCCCGCGTCTACCCACCCGGTCCCCCGGGCGGGCCACACCCGCCTCACCACTCACTCAGGAACCCAGACGGACATGAAGAACTACCTATTCGCAGCCATCGCATTCTGTACCCTCTTGCAGGCCGGAATCGTCTTCGCCGAAGGTCCCAATGAGTTAAACGCCTTTGAGAAGCGGGGGGGCTGGAAGCTGTTGTTCGACGGCAAGACGACCGACGGCTGGAGAAACTACAAGGAAGAAGCCGCCAACCCGAACTGGGTGGTCGAGGACGGGGCTCTGGTTCGCAAAGACAAGGCGGGGAACCTGATTACGAAGGACAAGTACGAATACTTCGACCTGCAGTTGGAATACAAAATCTCCGAAGGGGGAAATAGCGGAGTGATGTTTATGGTCCAGGAAACGGATCCCCAGCCGTACCAGACCGGTCCCGAAATCCAGATCCAGGACAATCAGAAGGGGAAGGACAAGCAGAAAGCAGGCTGGCTGTACCAGCTGTACTCCCCCAAGGCAGACAAAAATGGGGGAGTGATCGACGCCACTCGCCCTGCTGGTGAATGGAATTCGCTGTTCCTGGCGATCGGACCGAAACAGTGCGAAGTCTACATGAACGGAATTCCCTACGAGACATTCCAGATTGGAAGTGATGACTGGAACAAGCGAATCGCCGACAGCAAATTCAAATCCTGGCCCAACTTTGGCAAGACATTGAAGGGCCACATCTGCCTGCAGGACCACGGCGACGAAGTTGCCTTCCGGAACATCAAGATTCGTCCACGACTGGAGAACGGTGCTGTCCCCAATCCATCTGATGCCACACTCGACCTGAAAGCCGAACTGGCGTTTCCCAAACTGAAGCTGGAAGGCTGGGAACCGGTCGACGCCGACGGTCGTCCGCGTCCCTTCCGCACAATCTTCCTCGCCTCCCCGAATGACGACAGCAATAAGATTTACGTCGGGGATCAATGGGGAGCCGTGTACTCGTTCGACAACCATCCCGACGTTGAGAACGCCAAGCTCGTACTCGATATCCGTGACAAGGTCGAGTATTCGGACAGGGCGAACGAGCAGGGACTCCTGGGGATTGCCTTCCATCCCGATTTCAAGAAGAACGGCTACGTCTATCTGTATTACACCGCCAAGCCCGGCCTGATCTCTATCGTCTCCCGTTTTACGGTCAAGGACGGCAAAGCCGATCCAAAATCCGAACTGGAAATCATGCGGATCGATCAGCCGTTCTGGAATCACAATGGGGGGACCGTGGTCTTCGGACCGGACGGAAACCTTTATATTGCACTGGGTGACGGAGGCTCAGGCCGTGACCCCCACGGAAACGGCCAGAAGCTGAATACCCTGCTCGGCAAGATCCTGCGGATCGACGTCGACCATCCGGCTGAGGGTCAGAACTACGGCATTCCGAAAGACAATCCGTTTGTCGGCGACTCCTCGGCGGCTCCGGAAATCTACGCTTACGGGGTTCGCAATCCGTGGCGGATCGCCTTCGACAGCAAGACCGGCGACCTGTGGTGCGGCGAAGTCGGCCAGAACCTCTGGGAAGAAATTTTCCTGATCAAGAAGGGTGGAAACTACGGCTGGAACATGGTCGAAGGGGAACACCCCTTCTACAACCGCAAGATCGCCCGCGAGGAAAAGCTCGAACAACCGATCTGGGAATACGACCACCTGCTGGGCAAATCCATCACCGGTGGGAATGTCTATCGCGGCAAGGCCCGTCCCGAACTGGAAGGCAAATACCTGTACGCCGACTATGTCACGGGGCTGGTCTGGGCTCTGAAGTACGACACGGAAAAGAACGTCGTGATTTCCAATGAAAGCGTGCCCAGCAACGGACTTCCGATCCTGAGCTTCGGTGAGGACGCCAACGGGGAAACCTACTTCTGCACCGTCGCTCCCAATGGACGGGGCATTTACAAGTTTGTGAAGAAATAATCCGGCAGGTGTGACTCAGCAGCGTGATCCGCGCTCATTGCCGTCGTTCGAGAAACTTTCATCGAATGGGGCAATCGGCGCGGATCTGATGATCTCGTGTTCGTCTCTCCCCGTTCGCTGAGTCAGTCCCTGTCAAATCCAATTTCGACCAGAAATCTTGAGGCAGCTTGATGCAGGTTATCATTTCAGTTGTCGTTCTGACCGCACTGGAAATCGTGCTGGGCATCGACAACATCATTTTCATCAGCATCCTGTGCGGAAAGCTGCCTGCCCATCAAAGGGAGTTTGCACGTCGCCTGGGACTCGGCGCGGCCATGATCACCCGCCTGTTGCTCCTCTGTTCACTGAAATGGATCATGGGGCTGACGCAGCCGATTATCCACCTCACGGATCTGGGGGTTCCCCCGTCATGGGTGGCCAGCGGAGCCGTGCAGGCGGCCCCGGAGATTCCTCACGCACAGGACGGCACGGCCCCGACAGAAATCCCTCTGGAGGGGACTTCCGACAACGCGGTGCGGCCGACTCCTGAAACCGAGACTGAAACACGGATCGTCAATGAGATGGATGACGTCTCCGTACGGGATCTGATTCTGCTGATTGGCGGAGCCTTCCTGGTCTTCAGCAGTATCAAGGAAATCCGCGCCATGATCCACGGATCGGAGGACCATCGCGGAGTGCCGGAGAAGATCAGTCTGCAGAAGGTGCTGGTTCAGATCGCCATTCTGGACATCGTCTTTTCGCTCGATTCCGTGATCACCGCCGTGGGACTCGTCGATGAGTTGTGGGTGATGATGGCGGCCGTGATCGCGGCTGTCGGGGTGATGATGTTCTTCGCGGGTGCGGTCGGCCGCTTTGTGGAACAGAACCCGACCATCAAGGTGCTCGCCCTGGCCTTCCTGATTGTGATTGGGTCAATTCTTGTGATCGAATCGGCCGGTTTCCATGTCGGCAAGGGATACCCCTACTTCGCGATGGGCTTTGCTCTCTGCGTGGAACTGGTCAACCTGAAAATTCGCAAGGGGATGCAGAGTGCGCCAGCAGCCTGACGTTGCGGCTTTTCGGCAAGCGAATTGAACGCAGCCCGCCGATGGGAGAACACCCGCTCTCCCGCGGGGCTGCCTGATTCGCATCCGCACACTCGGCGATTCGTTGCGACGCGGTGAAGTACGGCTGAGAAGTCCAGCGAAACGGTGAAGACGTGGCGGTCGCCGATGCCCCGCCTGAAGCGGAGGCGAAAGAGCAAGTCTCCAATACAAAAGGAGCCACCAGTCATGGTGGCCCCTTTTTTCTTTTCAGCCTGACTTCAGGTCGGTGAATCATTTCTGATTCAGAGCTGCCTTGCCACGCGGAGGTGCGCATTTCATACCCTGAAATGCTGGCTGCACGCAATGGGAAGAGCAGCCTGGTCTAGGCGGCTTCGTCCTGCTCTTCGCTGCCGTCGGCATCCAGCTCTTCGTCGGAATAGACGAGCGAGTAGATGTTGTCGGCTGCTTCTTCGAGAAAGACACGAATGTTTTCGCTGGTTGTGGAGGCAATCAGCTGATCGAGGCTGTCGAGCACGCGATCGACATCTTCACTGGTGATGACTTCGTAATCGTCTTCGGCCATGTCAATAGAAAGCAGATTCTGATCTTCTGGGGACTGGTGTTCGTTGAAAGGCATACTCGAGACCTCCACTGTCTAGGTGAGCTCACTTCCTGTGAGCTATTTTTTCTTGGATTTCTTGGCTGCTGCCGCGGGGGCAGCCTGGCTGCCAGTCTTCGACTTGGAACTCTTCTTCTGAAAGATTGCATCCCAGCCGCTGCGGAACTTGTCGTTGGATCCCGTGTGCACGGTTCCGGCCATCGTCTCAAATCTCCATCGAACGGAATAAACGGAAAAATAGTTCTGCGGAGACTCAAGATAACATTGAAACTTCAAACGGGGCCAGAGCAGATCGGTCAGGTTTTTGGATTCGAATTTCAATCTCTTCGGGAAAGGGGGATCAGTCGGAAATGATGTTTTCCGACAACAGTCGTTCAGGCTGCATCCGATTTCTGCTCGCGAGTGGCGGCGCTGCCGCGCCGACTCTTGCGACGACGGAAATGTGGCCCCTTGAGAATGCGATCCGTTGACTCTTCGATGCGGACCATCCGGCCCCCGAGGTGTTCAATCCGCTGGGACACTTCATGTGTCGTCTGCTGCATCCCGCCGGATACCAGCGTGACGATTCCCAGAAGCAGGATCATGTTGCCGGCCGTGGCCACCAGCCAGCCGGTCGAGGCATAGTTCTCGATTCCTCCAAAGTATCCCCACAGCACCAGCACCGTGCCGACAGTCAGCAGGCCGACGCCGCCATAGGCCAGCAACTGGCCCCAGACTGCTTCGGCTCGACCCGGGTAGGATGTCGACGGCCGAGCTGCCTTCCGGATGTCGAAGTGTGGATCCGGAACCGATGCGTGAGACTCATCCAACGTGTAATTCGGTCGCATTGCGGCAGCCTGAGGGGAAGGAAGAGGGGATGCCGGCGGAATTTCCGGAACTGGGGGGGAGGTTGCCTCAACGGGGACCGCGGACTGGGGAATCTTATCCAGCATCCGGGGGCGACGCTTCCTTTCCCGCTGCGGTTTGGCCGGACCTTCGGGAGCCTGATGCTCGACGTCGAACCGGAGCTTCTTGCCTTCGTACTCTGTCGGGAGCGAGGTGACCGTGGCCGCTTCCGAAATCACTTTGTCTGCAGTGGAAACCGGCGTCTCGAGGGCGGGCTGCACGGCAGGTTCTGCCGGTGGGGGCACCGGAACGGTCGGCAACACCGGCACTGCGGGCGGAACTTCGATTTTCTGATCGGCTGCGGGTGGCTTGATCTCCGGCTGACTGAGGATCACAGGTTCTCGGGGAACTTCGGGCAGCGAATGGCTCGTTTGTTCCTGCGCTCTGCTGACCTCTCTCTTGGAAGCCAATGGCCGGTTGAGAACATTGGCCAGAGCGTCCTGCAGCTCCGCATCGGTCGGTGAGGACTTGCGGGCTTCTTTCACCGCCTGCTGCTCTTTGGCCCAGCGTTCCAGAATTTCCCGAGCGGACCGGGTCTCCGGATGCAGGCTGGGGACATGCACCTTGTGAACGACATTTCCGCAGGTCGTACAGAGCAGATTCTGTCCGTCCTGTGAGACTTCTGTTGCGATATCAGTCAGGCAGTGTTCACACCACATGTCCGGTGATCCTGCATGCCGCTCACGAACTGGCATTCTGAACTGGTTCGACGGGAAGCTGCGGTCCACACAGGGACAACGACGGCTGCCAGACCAGCATGAAAACTGTCGCGGGGGGGGGGAGTGATGGGAAGGGATAAGGGGAGATGTCAGCAGATGAGGCGCGGAGAGATAGCACGAAATCACATTTTGAAGCAAGAGGAGGGACTGACAATTCCGGCCCCGGTCCGTCCCTGTATCCCGGCGGTGATCCGCTCAGCGCGTTTCGCTCCTGGTGGATTCGCAGCGGGTTCCTCCGATCCCACAGGGCTGGAACCGGCAGATTTCACCGACGGGGCTTTCAGGCGAATCACTATATATCAGCCTTTGGCTCAAAGTTGCCCGAATCTCGGCCGCCGCAGGAGGATGGGCTCAATCCCTCTTGACCCTCGAATTCCCGCTCTCCTATGTTCCGGATCCCTTCCTGAACATCCCTTCCCCCTCCCATCTCTCACCCAAGCGACGGACTGCGGTCATGATGGCCGCGATTCTCAGCCGGGAGTGATTCGCCATGCAGGCAAGACGCCTCAGCTTGTTCCTCTTTCTGTTCGCCGGACTTCTCCACGGTTGTCACGAACTGAATCTCGTCTCGAAGTTCGAGAAGAAAGAAGACGTTCTCAAGAAAAAAGTCCGTGGCGCTCTGCAGGGTGAGAACGGCCACTCGCGTCTGATCGGCGACTATATCAAGATCGCCGACTCCACACTCGGCGCCATCAAGATTCAGGGCGTGGCGATGGTCTCCCGGCTCAACGGCACAGGAGAAGACCCGCCAGCCTCGCCGCTGCGCGCAAAGCTCCTCGAAGACATGCGCAAGAAGGGTGTCAAAGACCCCAACAAGGAGCTGCGTTCGGCGGACACAGCACTGGTAATTGTGACCGCCTGGGTCCCCCCCATCGTCCGCAAAGGTGACAAGCTCGACGTCGAAGTGACTCTGCCGGAAGGCTCGGAATCCACCAGCCTCGCCGGAGGCTGGCTGATGCCCTGCCACCTGCAGGAACATGCCCTGATCGACGGCTCCGTTCATGAAGGCCGCGAAATCGCCATCGCTACCGGTCCAATTCTGGTCGACTCTCTGGGGAACGACTCCAAAGCGTCCGAGACCCAGGGCCGCCGCCGCGGTCGCATTCCCGCCGGAGCAACCTACAACTCCGACGATCGCAATCTCACCATCGCCATCCGCAGCGACTACGCCACCGTTCGTATGTCATCGGAAATCGCCAACCGCATTGGTCGGCGGTTTCATGACTATGACGACTATGGAATCCAGCGGCCCCTGGCCAAAGCCAAAACCGATTCGACCATTGAGCTTGTTGTGGCCGACCGCTATCGCGACAACTATCAGCGATACCTGCAGTGTATCCGCCATATGCGTCTGAAAGAGACGCCGGTGGAACGGCACATTCGCCTGCAGGAGCTAGCTGAGCAGATCCAGTTTGGCCCGACGGCGGAAAAGGCGTCCCTCCAGCTGGAGGCGATTGGCCCCGAAGCGATTCCCACGCTGAAAACCGGTCTCACTTCACCCGATCTGGAAGCACGCTTCCACGCCGGCATGGCCCTCGCTTACCTCGGCAACACTGACGGTGTTCCCGCATTGAAGGAATCTGCGGAGAAGGAACCCGCATTCCGTATCTTTGCACTCGCTGCCCTGGCGGCCCTCGAAGACGGTGCGGCCGGAGTGGCTCTGCGAGACCTGATGAACGTCGACAGCGTGGAAACCCGCTATGGAGCCTTCCGCGCCTTCTCCACGATGTCCCCCAACGATCCAGTCGTTCAGGGAGTCGAGATGCCCGGGAACTTCACCCTGCATCCGATCGAATCGACAGGCATTCCGCTCGTGCACATCACCCGTCACAAGAAGGCGGAAATCGTCGTCTTCGGCGACGAGCAGGAATTCCAGATGCCGATGGTCGCCCGTGCAGGGAGCCGCATTCTCGTGCAGGGGAATCCTCGCACCAAGATGGTCACTCTCCGCCGAATCGCCGCCAATGAACCGGAACAGAGCCGGACAGTCTCGGCCAATGTACTGCAGGTCATTCGGGCCGCCACCGAACTGGGAGCCACTTATCCGGACATCGTCGAGCTGCTGGTGCAGGCTCAACAGTCACGGAATCTTCAGGGCCAAGTCGCGATCGACGCGCTCCCGCGACCGGGCAGAACCTATACCCGGCCCGCCCGAACCGAAGCAGCAGATTCCGGTTCGGGAGAAGCCGCGACCGGAGAGTCGGTCCAGATTGGTGGCTCGGCAATGACCCCCAATATGTTTGAGGGTCGGCAGACCGAGGAAGAAGAGGTCGCCACACCCAACGAGACGCCGCCACTCAAATCGTTTCTGGAAACCAAGGAACCGAAAAAGAAAGGCTCGGCGAAGAATCCGGAATCCGAGTCGGCGGATGCCGGCTGGACACCTCCCGCCGGTCTCAGCGAAGATCCCGCTCCCTCGACAGAAGAACCTCCACCGCAGCCGGTCGAAACCGCTGCGGAAGCGGGCCGAGTCGAGTTTACCCCCTCCCTGGAGTAGTCATCGAACGGTCACCCTGCTGTCTTCGGGCGGCAGGGTGACAACGGCGTTGTTTTCCCATGCTCAAGTCCCTGGAACTGTTCGGCTTCAAGAGCTTCGCGGACCGAACGCTGTTCGAGTTTTCGCCGGGGATTACGTGCGTCGTGGGCCCTAACGGGAGCGGCAAGAGCAATGTCGTCGATGCCATTAAGTGGATTTTGGGTGACCAGAGCGCCAAAAGCCTGCGCGGCAAGGAGATGTCGGACGTCATCTTCAATGGTGCCGCCGGTCGCCGGGGCAGCGGATTCGCCGAAGCCACGCTGACGTTCGATAATGCGAACGGTTTGCTGGGGATCGATGCGGCACAGGTACAGATCGGGCGCCGACTGTACCAGAGTGGCGATTCCGAATATCTGCTGAACCGGGCCTCTGTCCGACTCAAGGACATCCGCGACCTGTTTATGGGAACAGGGGCTGGGACCGCGGCATACAGCATCATCGAACAGGGTCGCGTCGATCAGATCCTGCAAGCCAATCCGACAACCCGACGACTGGTGTTCGAAGAAGCGGCGGGGATCAGCAAATTCAAATCGCGTCGGGTTGACGCCGAGCGTCGGCTGGAGCGGGTCGCACAGAACCTGTTGCGACTGACGGATATTGTCGATCAGGTGGAAAGCCAGCTGAACTCCACACGGTCGCAGGCTACGAAAGCGGCACGCTTTCGCGAACTCTCGGTCGAGCTGAAAGCCGCCTGGACCGGACTTGCCGCCGATGACTGCCGACTGCTGGCACGCAATCTCGACGTTCAGTTCAACGAAATCGAAGAACTGACCGCACAGCTCAACGAAGTTCAAGGGCACATTCAGTCGCTCGAAGCGGGTCGACGTCAATCCGATGAGAGACTGCACTGGCTCGAAAACGAGGTCGGGCGGCGGGAACGGGAACTCGCGGCTGAGAAAACCGTCATCGCCGCACACGAAGCGACGATTCGTCATCAGACGGCGCGCTGCGAAGAAATTCAGATCGAGCTCGGACGTCTTCGACGGCAACGCTTCGAACTGGTCAGACAGGTCGATTTCGCCCGCATCGAACTCCTGGGAACATCAAAACGGCTCGCGGAGTTCGAAGAGCAGTTCCTCCGTTCGCAGGTGGAACTGAATCAACGCGAATCCCAGTTGAGTGAGCTGGACCAGCTGGCTGAAGAACGTCGACAGCGCATCTCCCTGCAACGGCGAGAACTGGCCGCTGCCCAGGCCGAACGTCGACGCTGGGGAGAGCGGCTCGTCGTGATCGGATCGCAGGCGGAATCACTCCTGCAGAATCAGGATCAGTTGCAGCAGCGTCGAGAAACCGCGCAGCAGCTTCTGGCGGCCGCACGGCAGGAGCGGGAATCGCAGCAGAACGCGCTGGACCTCGCCGAGGCGGCGCTCAAGGGGCATCGGGATCTGCTCAGCAACTCGCAGACAGCCCGCACCCGACTGATTCAGCAACGTGATGAAACGACCCGCAGTCTCCGCGATCTGCGTGAACGCCGCAGTGCTGCGGAAGCCCGCTTGACCGTCCTTGAAGAACTGGAGCAAAAGCAGGAAGGCATCGCGATTGGTGTTCGCGAGATTCTGAAGCGATCGGAGACCTCCCACTATCCCCCGTGGAACAAGGTCCTGGGGCTGGTCCGGGATCTGATCGAAGTTCCGATGGACCTTGCTCCCATTATCGATGCCGCACTCGGAGAGCGCGCGCAGCTGATCGCAGTCTCTTCACTGGACTCAATGATCGAGTACCTGAATCGAGGTGCTCCCCCGATTGAAGGCCGGGTCGGCTTTGTCTCCATTGCCCCCTTCCAGCCCGAGAATTCCGTCTCCCGCGTGCTCAAGCTACGGCTGAACGAATACGACCTGACAGGAACTCCAGGAGTCTATGGACGGGCCGACCGGCTGGTCAAAGAACGGGAACCGGCGGAAGGGCTCGCCACAAGTGTTCTGGGCGACACATGGATCGTGGAGACGCTCGACGTCGCCTGCCGGGTCATGGAGTCATCGCCCCCTCACTTACGCTTCGTCACGCTGCAGGGGGAGTTAATCGGAGCCGACCAACAATTGTTCGTCGGGACGATGCCCCATGAGTCCTCGATCATCTCCCGCAAGAGCGAATTGCGACAGCTGAAGAACGAAATCCAGCAGCTGCATCGGAGTATTGAAGCGGCGACCGAACGCCACGCGATTCTCACAGAGAATCTGGAGAATCGCTCGGGAGAACTGACCAGTCTGGAAGCCGAGCTGCAACGGCTTTCCAACGCCGTCACCGAGTGTGCCACGCGTCTGTCCGGGCAGGCTCAGGAAGTGGACCGCATCGAACGGGATTGCTCCGAGTTGGCTGCGCAGCTGGCCCAGCTGGCGGAACGTTCCGAGCAACTGGCAGCAGAACGCCAGCAGGCCGACGAGAAGATCGCGGCGCTGGAGTTGGCCGAACAGGAAGTGGTCGCCGCTCTCGATGCCGACCAGCAGCACATGGAAGAAGTGACCGCGTTGCTGCAACAGACTCATCAGAGCATGAAATCCGAACAACTGGAACTGGCCAAGCATGAGGAACGGCTGAAAAGTCTGCGTGATACCCAGTCACGTCTCGCACGGGATCAACAGGGCCGGCAGCAGCAGGTGGACGAAATCTCCCGTCGACTGCAGGAGACACAACGTAGCCGGCAGAAAGCCGAGTTCGAGATCCTGGCCGCGGAGGCAGGACAGGCGCTCCATGCCTTAAAGCTGGAAGCCATTGCACAGGGACTGCGCGGGTTTCTGGCGGAGCGGGACGAGCTGCGTCGAAACCGCAGCGAAACCGCCCGCGTGGAGGAGACCCACCACAAGCAGCGTCGTCTTCTCGTCGATCGCCAGCATGCGCTCGAATTCGAGGTGCAAAAACAGCAGCATCAGCTGAAAACATTGTCCGACCGGATCTACGAAGAGTTTCAGCTGTCGCTTGAAGAACTGGCGAACTCGGGAGTCTCCGCCTACCAGCAATTCCTTGTCGAGCAGTACGGCAGCGCCTCCAGCCGGGCTGTGATTGAAGAGGCGGGCGAACCCGCACTCGAGACGGAAGAGAGTGCGGGAACTTCTGCCCTGGTCCCTTCCTTCGAGGAAGTCCGTCCGGAACTCGAAGCCCGCGTCGATCGGCTCCGTCGCAAGATCAAAATGATGGGGAACGTGAATACGGACGCTCTCGAAAGCCTCGAAGAGCTCGAGAACCGCTATCAGTCCCTCAGCACCCAGTTGAAGGACCTGCAGGAAGCCAAGGGCTCGCTCGAGGAAATCATTCGTCGCATCAACCACGAAAGCAAACGAATCTTTATCGAGACGTTTGAAACGATTCGGGGCCACTTTCAGGAACTCTTCCGCAAGCTCTTCGGCGGGGGAGATGCGGATATCATTCTGGAAAACCCGGATGATGTGCTGGAGTGCGGAATTGATATCGTCGCCCGTCCACCCGGAAAAGAATTGCGGTCCATGTCGCTGCTGAGCGGCGGTGAAAAAACCATGACTGCGGTCGGTCTGCTGTTCGCCATGTTCCGCAGCAAACCCAGCCCTTACTGCATTCTCGACGAAGTGGATGCCGCCCTCGATGAAGCCAACGTCGATCGGTATGTGACCGTCCTCAAAGAGTTTGTCTCGATGACGCAGTTTATCGTCATCACCCACCGCAAGCGGACCATGACGGCAGCCGACGTCCTCTACGGCGTGACCATGGAGCAGGCGGGGGTCTCGAAACGGATTGCCGTCAAATTTGACGACGTCCGCGACAACGGAGAGATTCGGACCGCTGCGTGATCCCGTCAGCGAACTGCCGGGGGAGGGCATGACTGCTGCCAACGGGAGAATCGCTCCGACAATCCCAGCCGAACTCTGTGGCTGCATCCCTAAAATCCTCCGCAGTTTGACGATTCCCTCCTGCTCGCCCGACCGGCAGCTTGACCGTCGCCGGAGATCGGGTTTAGGATCAAGGAACTCCCTTGAACTCGGATAACCGGCAGATTCCGTCCAATTTCCAAAGTTCTGGGGAGGGGAGCAGACGCGTGTCGATGTCAGACTGCAGCGCGTCTGCGCATGTATTTTGACGTTCGGTCAGTACCCCGAAGGTGGGCCAAGCTGATGCATATTTTGGGAAAAGTCCTCCTTGGGTTGTGCATTCTGCTGGTGCTTGTCGCCGTCGTTTTTTCGGCACAGTTGCTGGATATCCGGCACCGCTGGCTCAAAGAGGTTGAAACCCGTCAGACCCGGGTCCGCCAGAATGCGGAACAGCTCGAAGCCCTGCGTCGCAAGGTGCAAAACCTTGAAGCCGACCGGCAGCGTCTCGTCCACGAGTGGGGTGATGTCTGGGTCGCGAACAATTCCGGCCCCCAGCCGGGAAGTGACGGAATCGTAGAAATTGGAGTCGGCACGGCCTCCGGAATCCGGGTTCCCGCGGACCTCGAAAAATCGGCCCGGCCCGTGGCTTTCGTATTCGGCTCAGAACCTTCCGGGCAGACCCGGTTTCTCGGTGAATTCCAATTGGTCGACATTGCAGCCGGTCGGAGTGCTGCGCAGCTGATTCGTGCTCCCTATCCGGGAGAAATGGACGCTTGGCCCCGTGGCCAGTACCACATCCGTCAGACTCTGCCCGGTAACTGGCTCAGCACGATTGGTGACCTTGAAGCCCAGACAGTGATTGCTCAGGCCCGGCTCGACATCCAGAAGAACCAGTTGAGCGTGGTGCAGAAGCAGAATCAGGAGTCGCAGGCGGCACTCGATCAGCGGATGGTCGAGTTGAATGGTGACCCGGCGGCAATCCCCGGAACCATTCCGGAAATCGTGGACGGACTGGTGGAGACCGTCCGCAAACATGAAGCCAGTCGCAACAAGCAGTTATCCGAGATCGACGTTCTGCGAAAGAAGCTGGACGACCTGTACGTGCGAATGCGGAATGTTCTCGCCGAGAACCTGAAGATCGTCGAACAGATGCAGGCCTCGGCTGGCTCGAACAGCCGTTCAGAGAACGCCTCTCTGAACGGGGCACTGCTGCCGACGGCCCGTTAATCGTTGGCAAGGGGCTCATTCTTCTGCAGACCGCGCACAACTTCGTGACCACCGTGGCGAGCCACCCTCCGTGGTCGCAGTAAAGTGCACGTGACGTTGCGAGCCTGAGGTCGTGTTTCAGTGCCATTCCCATGCCTGACATCGAGCAAGACGATGCGCTGACCGATGAGGCCGCAGGCGGGTTAGGCTGGGGCTGGACGCTACTGTTCTGGATGTCCCTCTATGCTGCCGGCTTTCTGCTGGCCATCATCTGCCTGTCCCCCCGCTATGTCGCCACACAGCGATTGAAAGACAAGTTCGATCGCAATGCCCATCAACTCTCGCTGTTGCAACAGGAAGTGGAGCAGCTGGACCTGGTGGCCCGCGCTCTCCAGACCGATCCCGATTTCGTGGCACGGATGATCCGGACGGAACTGAGTGGCGAGCGGCCGAGCAGTTTGCTGGTCGTCGAGGATGGTCTCGACTTTCATCCGCACCAGCCCGTAACAGCCGTCACAACTTCTGCCATTGCGGAACCGAGTCCCGTCCCCGCCTGGATTGAACTCCTTGTCACCGATGACAACCTTCGCACCCGTTGCCAGTGGACGCTGATCACGTTGGTCGCTTTTGGCTTTCTGATTCTGAACGACACGTTCGCTTCCGGCCGCTGGCGAGGCCTCATCGGTCGTCTGTGGGCACCGCTCTGCAGACGCTATTTCCCCGCGCGCTGAACTGTCACCCTACGACACTTCTTCAACGGTCGCGTCGTGGGAACATCTCACCCGCTCCCTACAAAAGTTTGAACATTCGCTGTTCCGGTCCACGGCATCCTCTGAGTGTCGAAACACACACGGCCACCGGACGAGACCGAAACCACAAAAGGTGGAAACGCCTGAAAATTGGATCTGGGTCGGACAGTTCGGGCCTTATCGGAAAATCGACCGTGACCGCTGCTGCGGGTTCGGCGTACAATGGCAGCAGGCCCGCCTTGCAGTTTCCAGACTCGGGGAGTGCATTCCATGACTCGATCGATCGACCGTGAGCTTCGCCGGTTTAACGAAATCGTCCGTGGCAAGATCCGGAAGGACCTCAAGCGCTACGTGAATCACGGCGAGATGCTCGGCCGCAAAGGACGCGAGACGGTGAGCATTCCCGTACCGAATATCGACATTCCCCACTTTCAGCATGGGCAGAAAGGTTCGGGGGGAACCGGTCAGGGAGAAGGCAAGGTCGGCCAGCCGATCGGCAAGGGACAAGACCCCGCCGATGGCACAGGTCAGGCAGGCAGTGAACCGGGTCAGCATGTCCGCGAAGTGGAAGTCACGCTGGAGGAACTTGCCGAAATGCTTGGAGCGGAACTGGCGCTCCCCAACATTGTCCCCAAAGGCAAAGACTCACTGAAATCGCAGAAAGACAAGTACAACACCGTCTCCCGCTCCGGTCCGGACTCGTTGCGGCACTTCAAGCGGACGTACAAGGAAGCTCTTAAACGCAATATCGCCAGCGGCAGCTACGATCCGGCACGGCCCATCATTATCCCCAACAAGGAAGATGAACGGTTTCGCAGCTGGACGACGGTGCAAGAACCGCAAGCCAATGCAGCGATCATTTACATCATGGATGTCTCGGGCTCCATGACCGACGACCAGAAAGAGATCGTCCGCATTGAAGCCTTCTGGATCGATACCTGGCTGCGCAGCCAGTACGACGGCATTCAGCGCCGGTATGTCGTACACGATGCCGTCGCTCATGAAGTCGATGAAGAGACGTTCTACCGCGTGCGTGAATCTGGAGGGACGCGAATTTCATCGGCCTATCAGAAAACAGCCGAGATCATCAGCCGCGACTTTCCCCCCGCCGAGTGGAACATTTACTGCTTCCAGTTCTCCGACGGCGACAACTGGGGGGAAGACAGCAAGGAGTGTTCAAAGTTCCTGACTGACAAGCTGCTGTCGGTCTGCAATCTGTTTTGTTACGGGCAGGTGGAAAGCCCCTATGGGAGTGGTGAGTACATCAAGGATCTGCGGCGACTCGTGGACAAGCATGAAAATCTTGTGCTGAGTGAGATTGACAACAAGGACGGCATCTACGATTCGATTCGCACCTTCCTTGGCAAAGGGAAGTGACGTTTTCCCGCAGTTGCCGCAATCGGACCTTGCAGCTCCTGGTGGATCTGGCGGCGCTCGAGTCGGTTTTCACCGTTCCTCGTCCCCCCTACACTCCGATCCGTCACGACTCTCTCAACATCGGAATTGAACATGCCTCGACACGACGGCCGCGCGGCGAACGAGCTGCGCCCTCTGCACATTGAACGTCCCTATTACGGAGCAGCGGCCGGACGGCTGCTGATTCGGGCGGGCCGAACGACCATTCTCTGCACCGCCAGTGTCAGCGAAGACCTCCCCCCCTGGAAAAAGAAGGAATTGAATCCGACCGGTTGGGTGAGCGCCGAGTACAACATGCTGCCCGGCTGCACCGCACCCCGGAAAGATCGCCGTACAGATGGACGGGCGACGGAGATTCAGCGTCTGATCGGTCGCAGTCTGCGTGCCGTCGTTGATTTTCAGGCACTGGGACCACGCATGATTACCGTCGACTGCGATGTCCTCGAAGCCGACGGGGGGACGCGGACACTCAGCATTACAGGCGGGTTTATCGCACTTGTCGATGCCGTCGCCGCGGTGACCGCCCCGGGATTCGACTTCCGCAAAGTGTTTCGCGGCAGCGTGGCGGCGATCAGCGTCGGCGTGGTGCAGGGCGAACCGGCTCTGGATCTCGATTACGTGGAAGACAGCCAGGCTGACGTCGACATGAATGTCATCATGACCGGCCAAGGCTCGTTCATCGAAGTCCAGGGGACGGCGGAACGTGAAGTCTTCGACCGGAAGAAACTGAATGCCCAGCTCGACCTCGCGGAACAGGGAATCGCCGAATTGACCGCGTTTCAACGGAAGATTCTCGGCGACCTGTGGCCGGTTGTCTAGCGCCGGTTGCTCTTGCTACGGCGCACGGAGCGCGGGTTTCGGCTCGAAAAGAGAACGATTCCTCGCGACGGGAACCGGTCAGGCCAAAGTCCGCGTGTTCGCGGTCCGTTCTGCCGTTCGCTGGCGCAACCCCTTAAAGTCCGGAACAAAGCGACCTGCCCACACGCAGGTCAGGTCGCTCGTTTCCTTGGCGTGCAAGCGCCCGCACGAAGCGTGCGGTTACGCCTGCCACATGTGCATCTCGAAATCGGGAGAAGGAACCGCAAGGTCGATGGTTCCTTCGCTCGGAGTTCGCTCCAGAACTTCGTTCCCTTTCACAAGCTCGGCTGCCATGTGCAGTCTCTGGCCGACATCCACTCCCAGTGCCTTCCAGGGGACCGCCACCTCGAGCACTTTATCGAGCGATGCCTGACAATTGAGAGCTTTCACATCTTTGTGGTCGATCGTGACTGCCACCGTCGGGGTCTTCCCAGCGTTGAACCGGACGTGAATTTCGGTTCCATAGGGCTCGATGAACCGCAGCTTGAGTTCATCGTATTCCTGCAGGTCCATAGCCGCCCGCGCCGGAGTATCGATCCGGACAAAAAATGATTCGTGATTGAAGCCAAAGTAAATGTGGCGAATCGTGCCGTCACTCACCATGGTCATGGTGCCGCGCTCGCTCCCCGCTTCGTAATGTCCGGCATTCAGCCATTCGAAGTAGGAAATCCGCCCGTCGACCCGGGCATTCACAAAGGCCCGGGGACTCGTGTGGATGTGTCGCCGCTCCGCGCGAGCCACGGGCTTCAGCAATGCGGATGGGGGAGCTTCTCCGAACAGCGTGTAGACGTTACGCAGGTGTCGACGGAAGAGTTCATCGAACAGAGCATCCTGTGCGGAGTTATGATCGTCACCATACCACCAGAACCAGTCGCTCCCTTCGGCAATCATCATTTCGTCCCAGGCTCGCTGGACGACTTCCTTGGAAAACTTGTTGCTCTTCTCCGCCTTGATCAGGAATTCTCGCGTGATGTGCACGAGATCCCACGCATCGCGGTCATCCTGATGACCGATCCAGATGTAGAAGTCGTGGTTGATCCAGCTGCCGGCAAACAGCCGGCCAATTTTGTGAACCGCAGGATATTTGGCCAGGTATTCGCTGACCCGCATCGGCGCGATGTCCTTGTCGTGCGCCGCCTGACGGTAGAGATTCCGCAGGAACGAGACACCCCCGTCGGGGTAATATTCCCAGCAGTTCTCCCCATCGAGAATGATCGGAACCAGCGCCGGCCGCTCAGGAGAACTCGTCGCCACGCTGCGACCGATTTCCTTGACTTTCCCCAGCAGGTCCCCGGCGGCCCAGCGAGCGTCATTCCGCTGATAATGGAAGCCGATCAGGTCGCTGAGGCCATGATCACGGAAGAGAATCTGGAGCGGCTTTCCTTCCTGTTCGACTCGCCAGGGGCGATAGAGCATCTCCGGGCGATTGACCAGTCCGGCACCATCGCGATGCACAAACCCGTCGGTGGAATGCGTGAGAATTTCCTCGTCGGTGGCGATCCATTCGATGCCGGCTTCCGCAATGGGAGCGATGATCTCCTGCGAGACCGAACCTTCCGAAGGCCACATCCCCCGCGGCGGAATCCCAAACAGCTCGATGTGGTACTGCACCGCTTTCTGGATGTGTCGGGCGACGTCCTCACGATACGCCTGCGTGTATCTGGGAAGGGGACATCCCGGCATCCCCTCACGCGCGCATTTCTTGTCCCACAGCAGCGGAAGGATCGGGTGATAGAAGGGAGTCGTGGTCAGTTCCAGCTGTCCTCCTTCGGCCAGTTCCCGATGTAAGGGAATGACATCGCCGAGGATTTCGAGTTGCCGCTTCAGCAACCACGTTTTCTCCTTCTCGGTGTAGTCCCGTCCCTTCTGGCGAAACTCCTGAAGGTCGTGATCCCGCTCGAAAACGAGCTCGTGGATCCAGGTGAGGTTATTCCAGACCTGCAGATCGCGAAGGTCCTGAGCGTTAAAGCGGTGCAAGGCTTCGGCGGCACTTTCGCGCCCCAGCGCCCGTCGCTGATACAGTTCATGGTAACGGGGAAACGGCCGGATCATGGTCGCCTCGTTGGCCATGAAAAAATGATCCAGCAGATAGTACGCATCCGCCTGCGAGAGGCTGTCAGCCGGCAGACGAGAGACATCCAGCTGGCGATCACTCCCCCCATTGAGGTAACGCTCAATCTGCAGCAACAGACTGGGAACCAGATTCATCGAGCAGCGGAACTCCGGCACTTCTTTTACGTGCAGAGCCATGCCGATGTAGTCCTTGGTGCCGTGCAGACGGACCCAGGGCATCAGCGTTTCTCCCGTGACATCATCGGGATAGTAGGGCTGATGTTGATGCCAGAATAATGCAAGAGCCACTGGCTGCATGGGATCAATATATTTCGTTATTCAGCCGGAGAGGCTCCGGCGCGTGAAGGCGATTACGACTGCTGCGCTCGCGCAACCGCTCGTTCGTAAACCTGCAAATACTGTAGTGCGCTGTTTCGCCAGGACAGGTCGCGTGTCATGCCGTTGCGCATCACCTGCTTCCAGTCGTCCTGATGATGTTCGTAAAGTCCCACGGCCCGCCAGACCGCTTCCAGAAACGCGTCCGGGTGATAATCCCGAAACTGGAAACCGGTCGCCGTCCCGTTGGCGATGTTCTCCTGATTCGCATCGACGACGGAATCTGCCAGCCCTCCGACAGTATGCACAACGGGAACGGTTCCATAGATCAAACTGTACTGTTGGTTCAGGCCGCAGGGCTCGAATCGGCTCGGCATCAGATAAGCATCCGCCCCCGCTTCCAGCCGGTGTGCCAGACCTTCATCAAAGCCGATCTTCACCGCCACACGGCCGGGATAGCGCTCCGCCAGTTGCTGCAGCGCGTCTTCACACCAGCGTTCCCCCGTTCCGAGAAACGCCAGCTGCAGATCGGCCTTCAGCATTTCATCGGCTTTCATGGTGATCAGGTCGAGACCTTTCTGATCTGTGAGCCGCGAAACCATGCTGAACAGCAATGAGTTCCCGCCGGTTTTCAACCCCAGTTCGGTCTGCAGAGCCGCTTTGCACTTCGGCTTTTCCTGATGCACCGTCGCTGCCGTGTAGCGATGCTTGAGATGCGGATCTGTCGCTGGATTCCATTCCGTCATGTCGACACCGTTCAGGATGCCGACAAGCGAATCACCACGATCCAGCAACAGCGGATCGAGGCCCACGCCGAATTCAGGCCGACAGATTTCCCGCGCATAGGTCGGGCTGACCGTCGTTACCATATCGGCCAGGGCAATTCCCCCTTTGAGCAGGTTCAGCTGGCCATAGTATTCCAGCTGATGGTAGTTGAAATAGTCCTGCGGAAGGCTGGTCAGTTCCATCTGCCACGAGGGAAATTGACCGTGGAACGCCATATTGTGAATGGTGAGCACTGTGCCGACGCCGGAGAGCCGTCCGCCACGTAACCGGTCGTAAGACACGAGCGCAGGGATCAGGGCCGTCTGCCAGTCGTTGGCGTGAATGACCTGAGGGCGGGTCAGTGTCTGAGCGATCTCCACCACAGCCCGACTGAAGAACAGGTAGCGTTCCGCGTTGTCGGCGTAGTCGGTCCCGTTCTCGGTGTACAGCTGTCGGCGATCAAAAAAGTTCGGCTGGTCGATGAGCAGCACTTCGACCTGCGATCCCTTCAGCAACGTGCGGCGGACTGTCGCCTTGACGATCGTATTTCCCAGTTCCACGCTGATCAGGGCGACCGCTTCTCCCCGCAGATGCTCGGGAATAAATCGGCGATGGCAGGGAATGATCAGCGAGACTTCATGTCCCGCGTCCGACATCGCCTTTGCCAGTCCAGTGGCGACGTCCGCCAGTCCGCCCGTCTTGGCGAAAGGGACGGCTTCCGAGCTGGCCATTAACACTCGCATCTCTGGCTCCCGATCTCAGCAGGGGGGCATCCACCACAGGCAGACCTGTTAGCTCACGGCCGCTCCGATATTCACCAACTGCAGTGGATGAGAGAAAAGTAACGCAACCTCGCGAACAAGCCAATCGGGAAGCCGGGATTTCATCCAATTTCCACGACCCGCGGTGGCAGCCGGACATTTTCCGGCGCTCGAATTGATCACGCGACTTTTGTTGAAACTTTCTCTATGATCCCCGCCGGTTCAGTTCAGGAGTCGAAATGACGTCGTCCGCCGCTGTTCTTCCCAGCCTGGTCACTCCCTCTTCAGCGACCGCGGCAGCCACCCCTTCATTGCCTGGCCAGCGTGTGCTCTCCATCGATGCCCTGCGAGGCTTCGATATGTTCTGGATTGCGGGAGGAGAGAAAATCATCAATGCCCTCGGCAAATTGATCTCTCACCCGACCCTGCAGCAATTCACAAAACAGTTCTCCCATGTGAAATGGGAAGGTTTTCGCTTCTACGATCTGATTTTTCCGCTGTTTGTTTTTCTGGTCGGAACGTCACTCGTCTTCTCGCTGACGCGCTCAATTGAAACCGTGGGAAAGCGGGCCACACTGATCAAAGTCTTCCGCCGGGCGACGATCCTGTTCATTCTCGGAATGATCTACAACGGAGGGTGGTCGAGCGAGGGTCAGAGCGCACCCCGACTCATGGGGGTGCTCCAGCGGATTGCATTGGCCTACCTGTTTGCGTCCATACTGTTCGCTACGTTCCGGACCCGCGGACTCGTCCTCTGGACCGTCGGAATTCTGGTCACGTACTGGGCTGTGATGTCCTTCGCTCCACTCCCGGAGGGAGCAGAGCGATTCTCCGAGAAAGACAACATCACCGGTTGGGTGGATGCCCAGTACCTCCCGATGACGAAGCATGGAAACCGGCATTACGATCCAGAGGGCTTACTGAGCACATTTCCGGCAGTCGCGACCTGCCTGCTGGGAGTTTTTGCAGGACTACTGCTCAGAAATCCCACACTGAAACCAGGGCAGAAGGTTCTCTTTCTTCTGCTGGCGGGAGCGTTGGCGCTGGCCGCCGGGTGGGGGTGGTCCTATCAATTCCCGATCATCAAAAAGGTCTGGACCAGTTCGTTCGTTCTGGTTGCAGGCGGCTGGAGCTTGCTGCTGCTGGGATTGTTCTATCTTGTGGTGGATGTCGGGGGATTCCGGAAATGGACAACCCCCTTTATCTGGATCGGGGCCAATGCCATTACGGTTTACCTGCTGACCAACATTATCAACTTCAATCGACTGGCATTCCGTATCACAGGCGGGCCGATTCATCGACTGCTGGAAAAGCATGTGGGAATTGGCGCCGGGGAACTGTTGACCGCACTGGTGTCCATGGGCTTGGTCCTGATGATTTGCAGGTTCCTCTACCGACGTCAGATATTCCTCAAAATCTGACCGCGAGACGAATGACGCCCGACACGTCTGAGCGTCTTGCTGAGCGACCTCCGACCCGATATGAAGGAAGGTTCTACACTCTTCCTTCCCTTCGCATTTTTTGATTCGGATTGCCGCATGGCCGACCAGGTGCCACAGACGAAATCAGAGCCAGCGTCTGGAATTCGGGAGTTTTCCCTCCCCATTTTTCTGGGGGCGTGGCTGGTCTTCCAGATTCAACCGGTCATCAGCAAGCTGATTCTTCCCTGGCACGGGGGGAGCATGCAGGTCTGGACCGTCTGCCTGCTGTTCTTCCAGACCCTGCTGTTTTTTGGATACGCCTTCGCCTTTGCTCTCGCCCGCTGGGCATCGCTGAGAGCTCAGGTGGTCACTTACCTCGGGCTGTTGGTGCTCGCCTGCGTGACCGCTCCCGTCAAGCTCTCTCCGGAATTCAAGCCGACCGGCACGGAGAGCCCCGAGCTGCATATTCTGACGGTCCTGCTCTACCACATCGGCCTGCCTTACTTCCTGCTCTGCGCAACCGGCCCGCTGCTGCAGGAATGGTTTCGACGCCTGTCGCCTGGAATCGTTCCCTACCGCTTGTACGCCCTGTCGAATGCCGGTTCGCTGCTGGCCCTGGTCACCTATCCATTCGTGATCGAGTGGCTGATTCCCGCTTCACGACAGGCGAGCCTCTGGTACTGGAGCTTTGTCGCCTATGTGCTCACGACCGCCTGGTGCGGTCGACGTGTCTGGAATGGTGCCGATCACGCAGCTCCCCGGCTGCAGGAATCCGCTCCCTCGGTCTTCGTCGGGACCCGGGTGATGTGGTTGCTGCTCGCGCTGATTCCCACACTCCTGCTGCCGGCGATCACCAGCAAACTGTTCATGGATCTGGGAGCCTTTCCCTTTCTGTGGATCCTTCCGCTGACAATCTACCTTGTCACCCTGATTGTCTGTTTTTCAGGCGACCGCTTCTATCACCGCCGGGTCTGGGGGACGCTGCTCGTCCTGAGCCTCGGACTGACCTGCTGGTCGATGAGCATCGCCACTTATGGCTCGGTCACCTTCGGAATGAAGCTGGGGATCTACCTGCTGCTCTATTTGAGCTGCTGCATGACGTGTCACGGTGAATTGGTCCGGATCAAACCGCCGGCTGCCCGCCTCACGGAGTTTTATCTCTGGGTGGCGGCAGGGGGAGCACTGGGAGGGATTTTCACGGGCCTGATTGCCCCCCGCATTTTTCACTTGAACCTCGAACTCCATCTCGGCCTGATGGGCTGTTATCTTCTGTTCCTCGTCGCCTGCTGGCGGGACCCGCAATCCCGATTGCACAACGTCTGGGACAACCGCGGCCCGTGGTACGGACTGGTGGCACTCGGACTGGGGATCTTCTTCGGACTGCTGATGGATGTGCGGCTGGAGTATTCCAGTGTTTACATGCTGGGGCGGAATTTTTACGGACCGCTTCGGCTTCGGCTGGCAGGGAGCGACCATCCGCTGGGGCCTTACCTCGAGTTGGGGTACGGAGATATCCTCCACGGTCGACAGCACACCGCAGAGCAACTGCGGGCTGTCCCCTCAACTTACTATGGCACCGGGAGCGGCATCGGCATCGCCTTGACCGACCATCATGCCGGCCAGCCCCGTCGGGTCGGTGTCATTGGACTGGGGATCGGCACACTGGCCCTTTACTCCCGACCGGGAGACGAGTTCGACTTCTTCGAAATCAATCCTCTGGTCACGGAATGGGCACAGGAGTCCTTTACCTGTCTCGATCAGGCGGCAGGCAAGGTGCAGGTCATTCCGGGCGACGCCCGGCTCAGCCTCGAAAATCTCCCGCCGCAGAACTACGACATTCTTGTTCTCGATGCGTTCGCCGGAGACGCAATTCCGGCGCACCTCCTGACCCGGGAAGCTCTGACCGTCTATTTGAAGCATCTGCGGCCTGACGGCATTCTGGCGGTCCACATCTCTAACAAGTTTTTCGACCTCCGGCTCCCTCTGAACGCACTCGCCCGTGAACTCGGACTGCAATCGCTGAACCTCAATCAGCCCAATAATCTGGGACAAAGCATTCTGACCAATCGCTGGGTTCTGCTGTCGCGAGATTCCGCTTCCCTGAAGAACCCGAAATTCCAGGCGATCGCCTCGCCGATGGGACGCAAGGAAGTCCTGTGGACGGACGATATGCACAGCCCGGTGCCGACGCTGCTGATCTTTCAGTAGCAGAGATTTCTCAGGACCTTCCTGCAGGGTAGGTCATGAATCAGGCGGGCGTTTCCTCGTCTTCGAGTGCCTCGTCCCCCTCGAAATCCGTGTTCACATGCGGCAGCGGCTCGCCATCGAGATCGGAAAGCGCATTATGCGCAGCCCGTTGCTCGGCAATTTTTTTACTCGAACCCCAGGCGGGTGGGAACACACGATTGCCGACGACTGCACCGACCTGAAAACATTTCGAGTGGTCCGGCCCTTTTTCGTCGAGAACCTGATAGAGCGGAGTTTCGCCGAATGTCCGTTGCGTCCGCTGCTGAAACAGACTCTTGTAATTCACGCCGATCGCCGATTCCGCCGCCGCATCGACTTCATCGAGAATCATGCGACGGATGAATTCCCGGGCAGCTTCATAACCGGCATCCAGATAGACGCCGCCGATCAACGCTTCGAACGCGGTTGCCAGAATCGAGGTCGGCATCTGGGCATTCGTGGCGATCCCTTTGCCGAGGATAAAGAACTCCTGCAAACGAAGTTCCTGCACAATTCGGGCACAGGTCGAGCGGCTGACGACCACGGACTTGATGCGGGTCAGCTCCCCTTCAGAACTCTCCGGAAACCGCTGAAACAGCATCTCGCAGACAACGGCACCGAGAATGGCATCACCGAGAAACTCGAGCCGCTCATTGGATTCCAGTCGCGTACGAGCCGCCGAGGCATGGGTCAGACAGCGGAGCAGCAATCCGGGATTGCGGAAGCGGTGCCCGAGAATCAGCTGACACTTCTCCAGCTGCTGCGGCGAGATCTCATCGGGGGGATCGGGGAGTGGCATATCGATCCTTCTGTCGCCCGGCAAACCGGTTATCTGACGGAATCTGCAGCTCTGGCGACTCGAAGACTTCTCTGGAATTGCGGACCAACCGCTCGAGCGGTGACCGGGAACAACGTTCAACATTCACAGCGACAGAGAAGGGCAAGACTCCGATCGAGACCGTAACCCGGGCTCAACCGGAGCGATGGCCTCCGGCCTCGCTGACGAACAGCGTCGCGACTGGAACGGGTGACGTCAAGAGAACCTGTCCCCCGCAGCCAGGAAACAGGTTCTTCAGGTTATTTCGAGCACAGCCAGACGAGGTTGATCACTCGTTCATCGACGGCTGGGCGATATCCGACTTGAGACTGTACAGCAGATGCTCGCCCATCTTGCTGCTGCACTTCGGGCACTTCGCCTTGGCGATTCCCTTGGGAGACTTGCCGCCGAGGTTTTCCTTCTTGCGTCCGGTCTCACTCACAGCCAGCTTGCACGAGCCGCAGCGATAGCCCGCGACTTCCAGCTGGGCACTCGGGTCGGCCTTGTAGTACTCAACATCTTCGAGCGCCTTGATCGGCACGTCGAGATAGTGGCATTTATAGAGCGAATAACGGGCCTCCATCGGAATCCCGCAATCGGCCCCCAATCCTGACACGCCGTAAATGTTCTCAAGTGCCTTGGCAAAGCTCCAGAACTGAGTCAGTCCCATCGACAGATAGGCCAGATCCTTGACCTGATCCGACTCGGGCAGCTGAATGGCGATCCGGCCTTCGCCGAATACCAGTACTCCGTGGAACAGCGAATTGGCCCGCGAGGCCGCCGGCTGCACGACTTTGATCTGTCCGACCTGATCATTGGAATAGAGATACTTCTGGTCGACCGGCGCATCGGCCAGCGGCTTGAGTTCCTGTGCGTAGGCGAGCAGCGCCGCCCGGACTTCGTCTTTCTTGGGACCTTTGGCAAAGAGTCCCGCAGCCTTCTTCGCAAGCGCACCGACAAAGAGCTTCTCTTTCGAAAAACCGACATCGACCTCGGTGAAATCCTTGAGCAGACTGTCCGGCTTCAGCTTCAGATTCGCCGGGTTCACGATGTGCAGATGCAGATCGGGAATCCAAATCTGAATCGCGCCGGGAGCAGCAGCCGCAGCGGCCGCCTGTTCGGGAGTCGGAGCGGTCTCCTCCTGCTTCTTGTACTGAGGAGGGTCGATCGGCACGATAAACGGAGCTCCACAGCGCGGACACTTACCCGTCATGCCTCGATGCTGGTCTTTGACTTCCACCTTACAGCCGTAAGGACAGTAAATGATCAGCCCACCGGTGGCAGTCCGCATCCCTCCCGCCGGCCGACGCAGTTTGCCCCGTTTCTTCTGATCCCGTTCTTCCTGGATCGCAATATCGAGGAGGGCGTCACCGCCGGTCGCGACGGAGTGAGCCACATCCGGTTCGCCGGGAGCTGAACGCGATGCTTCCGCGGTGGCAGGTTTGGCGGCAGGTTGAGCGGCAGATTCAGAAGCTGCCGGCTCCTCGGGATCCTGAGCAATGGCAAATGTTTCGGGCTCTTCAGCCGGCTTCACCGCCACGCTTTTGGGAGCGGCTTTGGCGACCGGAAGCGAGAGTTCGAAATCGTCATCCTCGCCACTATTCACGTCATCGAGGGCATGTGCTTCATCGGCGGGCAGTTCGCTGAAAATCGTGGGAGCCGGATTCGCCTGCATGGCCAAATAGCGTTGTTCCAGCTCCCGATTCATGAACGCGCCACAATTCCAGCAGCGCAGCGAGTTCACGCGGACCATCTCGCCACAATCGGGACAGGGAGCTTCTTTGGCTGACGACTGACTCATGGACTTTCCTGAAACGGTGAAGCGGTCAAACGCTCAATGAAATGCCACGAAGGGAACAGAGCCTCTGCCGGAGCGAATTCCCGGCGGGAGGGGCCCAGTCTCGCAACACTTAATCATGAGATGTTTCAGGGACGAAAGTCAACTTTCGCCCTGCACTTACCTTACCGCTGGAATCCACACAATTCGACTTCGAATACCAAAGTCGCGTCCGGGGGGATTAAATTCTCCACCCCCGCGCTGCCATAACCGAGCGCCGGCGGCACAATCAGACGTCGTTTCCCCCCGACTTTCATTCCGCCGATCCCCTCTCGCCAGCCCGGAATCACCGCTGCCAGGGGAACCGTGACCGGCTCACCGAAATCACGGGTGTCGCTGAATCGCTTGCCGTCCGCCAACTGACCGACGTAGTGAACCGTCACCGTCGCCTGCGGGCCGACCTCTTCGCCATTTCCGGGGGCAATGTCGACAAACAGCAGGCCCGATTTGGTCTGAACCGTCAGATCCTTGATCCGCGGATTGCGGAAGTCGATTCGACTCGAGTGACTTTGCAGCGCGAGATAACCGACAGGGGGACGAGAAGACAGCGAATTCGGTTGTGCCTTGGCAGTTCCCTCCGTCCCCTGCGGAGCTTTCCCCTGCGAAAGCCGGATCTGATTAACGACTTCTCCGTTAATGACGATTGTCAGGTCATCTCCCACGCAACAGATTTCGCAGCTGTTCCATTCCCCCACGGGGTTGAGCCGGGCCCGAGTCCGGGGAGCGACATGGTAGTACAGGCTCCCGGTGTACTGGTCCGGTCGGAGATTGGCATACTTGGGAGCGGAATCATCCAGCAGCTGAATCTCCAGTCCGGAAAGAGTGGGATCGCCTGCCTGCGGAGTCCGAACTCCGATTCCCGTATTTCCCCCTTCCTGAATCCGGTAGTCCAGACGCAGAACAAAATCGCTGTACTCTTTCTCTGTCCGCAGCCAGCCACCGCCGACACCGACGCAGCTGATCACATTCTCTTCCCGTTGCCAGGCCTGCTGTCGCCCATCGTGGACCATCCAGCCGGCCAGCCCTGCGGGAGAAAGGAGCGATACAAAGCCCTCTTCGATCGTCATGGCCGCGGGAACGTTCGCCCCGGTTGCAGACGGAGGCAATGCGGCCGGGGCGGCCCCATTCGGGCTGACAGGGGAGACGGGAGCTCCGGGAATCGGCGCGGAGGCTGCTGCTCCGGTGGGGGGAGCGATCGCAGTCGGATTGGAGCTGGCTGCAGCGGGGACGGCCGCCGCCACGGGAACAGGAGCGGAAGGTGCGGGGACCGGTGACGGGGTCGGTACTGGGGTCCCTGCAGCGGGAGTTGTCGGGGTGACCGATTGAGGCGGAGGAACCACCTGAGCTGGAACCACCGCCGGTGCCGGCCCTTGTGTCGCAGCAGGGACGGCGGGTGGAGTGACCTGTGCTCCCGGAGCGGGGACGGCTCCCGGAGGTTGTGCAGGAGCCGACGGGGCGGGAGTCGGAGTCACCCCGACAGCCGGGGGGCCGGGGGGCGGGGGGACAATTGTTCCGGCAGCGGGGGCAGTCCCCAAGGCCGAAGAATTCGGAAGATTTGAGCCACTACCGGGATTTGGTTCAGTGGCAATGGCATTTCCGGTCGTAAACCACTGGAACGCCAGGCCCGCCAATAGAATCACTCTGGAGCTGCGCACGTGCGTGAATCCTGGCTATCGCGAAACATTGACGAGGGAACGAGACAAACAGCGGGCTTCTAACATGAATCAGAGATCCCCAGCAGGCAGACCTCCGGTTCGGCACACTTTCGTTGACAGGGACGGCCAAGTCTGCCGATCATCAGAGCGCCTAATTTGACATTTCCGGGGTTTTATGAGCGTTTCCATTCGCGAAGAGTTCGACCGGCTGCAACAGGCCATCCCGGCTCCCCTCCGCAACGAGCCGGTTCAGGTGGTCGATCGGCTGCTGGAATTCGCCCGCAGCCATCGTGCCAGCGATCTCCATCTGATTCCCGAAAACGGCGGGCTGGAGCTGCAATGCCTGCTGCGGATCGATGGCGTGCTGCATCCGCTCACGGAAATCCGCCATCTCCCGGGAAATGTGGTCACGCGGCTGAAGGTGCTCGCCCACCTGCTCACTTACCGGACCGACATTCCCCAGGAAGGACGAATCCGGACCGGCGAAGAGCAACTCGAAATGCGGGTCAGCACATTCCCGACGGTTCACGGTGAGAAAGGAGTCGTCCGGCTCTTTGTCGGCTCCGGAAGCTATCGACTGCTCGGAGACCTGGGGCTTCCCCGGGAAGTCGAAACTACTATTCAGGGAATTCTCTCCGACACCTCCGGCCTGTTGATTGTCTGCGGGCCGGCAGGTTCCGGAAAGACGACGACACTCTATGCCTGTCTGCGACACATCCAGCAGCAATCCCCGACGCGACGAAGTCTCTGCACGTTGGAAGATCCGATTGAAGCGCTGCTCCCGGGGACATCGCAGTCGCAGGTCAAGCCAGACGGCGAGTTCACATACCAGCGGGGCCTCGCCTCGTTGCTGCGGCAGGATCCAGAAGTGATCATGGTCGGTGAGATTCGTGATCGTGAGACAGCCCAAATTGTCTTTCAGGCATCTCTGACCGGACATCTGGTGCTGAGTTCCTTTCACTCAGCAACCGCAGCAGACGCCATCGCACGTCTCTCCGACATGCAGATCGAACCTTATGTCCTCAGAAGCGGGCTGAGTGCCCTCCTCGCTCAGCGACTGATGCGGAGATCCTGCCCCTGCCTGCAACAGGGTTCGCAGGGATGTCCGGAATGTCGCCACACCGGTTACCGGGGACGAATTGTGCTAGCCGAATTGCTGCAGCCCAACCTGAAGGGGCTGGGCCGCGCCATTCTGAATCGGGACGACTCCGAACAGATCGAACAGCTCGCCATCTCGGCCGGGATGATCCCGCTCAGGCAACGTGGCGAGATCGCCGTCACCAACGGGCAGACCACCCCGGCAGAACTCGTGAGGGTCCTGGGAAGTGCCGCACAGCTGCCAGCGACCGATCCACAGAGAGCGTTGCACTGACACAACCGGGAATCGGCAATGTTCAGCGGCTGCTGGCTGCCTCTTCCGGAAGTTCAATGAGAAACATCTGCCGGGTCTGCTGTTCGTCATCGGCGATGGCGGTCACCAGCACGGCGGACGCTGTCCGGTTCCAGGTGGGGGCCGGATCGATTCTCAGCGAGCCGGAGACCCACTTCCCCCGCGAAAGGGGCCCCGCACGCAGCGTGAGTCCATCGGCCATGCGATAAAACGTATAACGGTTTTCGCCGTTGCGCCGACTGCTGCCGTTGACGAACCAGCGATTGTCGGCGGAGAGCGCCACATCTCCCTCCGGATCGGCGAAAGTTGAAGCCTCGCCGATGCTGCCGACGAAGTCCTGTGTGTCGACATCATAAATCCCCTGCAGCTTGTCCCACTTGCCGATCATGCGGTGATCGTCGAGCCATTCGGGATGACCACCGAAGTGATGCTTCAGTCTCTTGAGACCGGTCCCATCGGCGTTGATCACGAACGGGACATTAATCTGGCTCGCCTTCTGATCGAAATTCCCTCGACAGAAGAAGAACAACCGCTTTCCGTCAGGGCTCCAGAGAGTGTGGTTGATGAACAGGCCGATGCCGTCGATGTCAGGCCGGGAAGGGCGCAGCTCTTCTGCCAGCTTCTCAAACGAGACGAGCAGCTTCTCTTTCCCCGATGCGACGTCCACCACAAAAACCCCATCATCTTTCGGATGGAGAACGTCTTTCGTCCAGTCCGCTGCTCCGGGATAGCCAGTCACTTCCCGCAGACGGGCCATCCTTCCATAGTTGATCGCGGCATAACGACCGCCGACAGGGGAAACGCCCCCATTGGCAATCGTCCGTCCCGGAAAGCGGTACTCTTTCTTGCGTCGACCCTCACCCGGTTTGTACTCGTAGAGCACCGTGAAGATTTCATGACTGGCGGGATCCCGGTCGTTAAAGAAAAACTCGGTCTCCGGGGCCTGAGGGTTCCAGTAGAACATCGTCCCCTGCTGAAAGTTCCAGCCACGCGTCTTCTCGACGGGAATCAACGCATTGCCATTCTGAGTGTCGACCAGAAAAATCTCCGCGACATCTTCCCCGGTCGGCATGCGGTCCTGAAATTCCGTGCTGAGGCCGAGGAGATATCGCCCGCTCGCGTTCCAGGGTGTCGTGCGCACATGGCCAATATACCCGAAGAAGTGATGCCTCGGACCTTGCGTCAATTGCTGAATCCGGGGTTCTGCAGCCGGAAGCTGTCCGCCTGAATAAAGCACCAGACAGAGGAGGCTCAGCCCGGACACAAGCGGGCGGTTGTGAAGTCTCATGAAGAATTCCGAAGGAAGAGGTATTCGAAGCCACCGCCGATCCGACAGTGGCCATGCCGCTCAACGCTGAATCACGATTCTCGCCGAGACCGACCAGGAGCATTCCGCTGGACAATCCCCCCGTGCCAGACAGGAGGGAGTCCGGGAATCGCGTGCAAAAATTGTCACGAGGGGAAGCTTCACGTGCTCCCGGACGGGAGAGTGGAACGTCCCCCGTCCCGGCTGAAGTTTATTTTGCTGCCGGGGGAACGCACGCGGACCAGCCACTCTTCAACAGGGCACTCAGCTCCTGACGAACCTGTGCCGAGGCGGGATCGTTGGCGAGGTTCCGGTATTCGCGCGGGTCATTGTCGTGATCGTACAGCTCAACTCCGTCGCGTCCCTCGTTCCATTCGGTATACCGCCAGCGATCCGTACGGACGGTTCTGCCGGTCACACTTGAGCTACCGCGATCCTCGTTTTTCTTCCGGCTCTTCTCCGCGAACTTTTGAGGATCACTGACTGGTTCAGAGAACTTGGGGCTACTCTCCTGATTGCCACGGACCACGACCGTGAACGCACCCGTTTTCCACGGCAGCTCCGGATCTTTCAGCAACGGAGCAAAACTGGAACCTTCCAGAGAAGAAGGAGCCGGAACTCCACACAGGGAGGTCAACGTCGGATACAGGTCAACCAGTTCCACCAGCGCTTCCGAAACAACCCCCTTCTTTCCCCCCGGCGCGGCGACCAGGTAAGGGACCCGCGTCGCTTCCTCAAAAAGTGTTCCCTTGTGCCACAACCCGCCATGTTCCCCGAGGTGATATCCGTGATCGCTGACGAAGACCACGATGGTGTTGTCCCACAGATTCTGCTTGTCGACCGCGTCGAGCAGCAGACCGACCTGCGCATCCATGTAAGCGATCGCCGCACGGTAGGCCTGACGGATCTGTCGCCAGTCCTTCTCGTCAATTCCCCGCCGGGTGACGGGGGAATTCTGCTTCAGAGCCGAGGGAGGAATGAGGCTGACGTGCCCTTCCGGCTCGACAGGTCCGGGCAGGTTCTCCGGATTGAACAGATCCCAATAGCTGTCAGGTGACATATAGGGCGTGTGGGGTCGACGGAAGCCGACTGCTAAAAAGAACGGCTGATCTTTTGCGGAGAGATCATTCAGAGCCTTGACCGCCAGTCGGGCGATCTTGCCATCCCAGGCCACTTCGTCAGCACACTTCAGCCGGATCGCGGAGAGCTTCTTATAAGTTTCGCGGATCTGCTCCTCAGGGGGATTTTTGGCAGACGAATCTTCCCGCAGGTCTTCATCCCAGCTGGCGGGATCTTCAAATAGATCGCCCGAATTCAAGACAGCATGATAGATCTTTCCGAACTTCACCGTTCGATAGCCGGCATTCCGGAAGGCCTGCGGCAGAAAAACATGCTGCGCGAGATTGGCCCGGGTCGGCGTCGCATTATTGCTGATGCCGGTCGTATCGGTCCGGGTTCCGCTCAGCATCGACGATCGCGATCCGTTGCAGACGGGATATTGACAATAGGCCCGATCAAACCGGACAGCATGTTGGGCCAGCCGATCAATATTCGGCGACACCGCCAGCGGATCTCCGTAACAACCCAGGTTGCAATTCAGGTCATCGGCCATAATAAACAGAACATTCGGACGACGCGGTTCAGCCGCATCGGCTGGAATTGCCCAGACAGCAGCGACAGTCAACATCATCCGAAGCGCGAGGCGGCGGGTAAGCATGCTTCCGACCTTTTTAGCAGCAAGTAAGGAGGAGTCTGACAAGGGATCGACTGAGGGATGTCACGCCAACTTGGATCTGGCTGATGTCGTACGGTGGCAACACTGCAACATCGCTACGGTCAGGTTATTTCGGCGGCTGTACAATTTTTCCACCCGACTTAAGATCAAAGTTAGCGATGTTATCGCGTCCCGGCTGGACATCGAACGTCAGTTCCGATTCATAGTTGTAGCGGGCCGGCAGTGTCTCTGGATGATGGGTCACGCGGTCCTGCGCATCCACTTCCGGTTGTCGCCACGTTGAAATGCGGACCTTGTGTCTGCCCGCCAGTGCCCCCTGGCGATTCCGGGTATGCAGGATCTCGTATTCCCCCGCGGCGTTGGTCTGGGCCTGTCCGGGACGGCCATTGTCAGGGATAAATTCCACTGTTGCCATCGGCAGCGGATTTCCGTCCAGCGTCACCTTTCCTCTCACTCGGGAGAGTTCCGGCCCCTTCTGACAGCCAGTCATCACGCCGACCAACACCAGCAGCGCGAGCACGCGAATTCCAGAGGACATTGGACTCCAATAACGATCAGAACAGGTCGAATGAGGACCAGGCAACACATCACCTGCAGATTCGATTCTGGCACACGGCCGTTGGGCAGTTCACCGGGGAGACTTGTCCCCCGCCGCGACCATCAGAATTCACCGACAGGCAACCCATCGGCTTTCGAAAACAGTCGTTGGTAAATCCCGTAGCCAACCCCACCGTTATTCCGGTCATAGGGGTTGCTGCTGCTCCACTGCATCTTGGTGTTCTGGATGTTCTCGCTGATGAACCGGACCGAGCCGTCGCAGAACAGGAACTGAGCCCCCCCCTCGTGCAGACTATGGAATGAGCCATCCGCATCGTCGTTATCCCCGGGGTTTTCGGAAACAACCGGAGGATTGATCGGGACTTCCCCGTAGCTGACACAACAGCGGGTCTGGCTGGAGGTATTAAATCCGGCATTTGAGCCGCTCAGCTTCACGTATCCATAGAGCGCCCCATGCTTCGAGATCGTCCACGTGACTTCCCCCACCATGATGGTGTTGGACGTGCCGTCAGTCAGGTTGCGAAGTGGATGTCCGAAGCCTTCGAGAAACACACCATTCCGGCGATCCTGATTGGATCCCAAGTCACCGACCCCGGTGTAGCCAGCAATATTGGCCTTATAACTGCAGGTGGCGTGCGCCGGGATGGCTCCGACATCGCCTGCGTTTCCACGGTCGAAGGTCTCCGGGATGATGTCCGATGGGCAGCGAGCCCAGGGGAGGGGAGTGGCGGCCACCTTGGCGTTGGCGACCGATTGGGGATACGCCGTGTTCGCAATCGGATAGTTGAAGTCGAACTGATTGTAAACCGTCGTCGCATCGACGTACGGGAGGATCGCGGCTGTCCAGGAAAACCCGGTTCCCCGTCCCAGAGCGCCGGGAGCATTCTTCACTGCGTTGGCCGTCTGAATCCCCATGGGAAGTGTGGAGTAAACATCGTGGTAGTTGTGCATCGCCAGCCCGATCTGCTTCAGTTGGTTCTTACACTGAGAGCGCCGGGCCGCTTCGCGGGCCTGCTGCACAGCCGGCAACAGCAGTGCGATCAAGACCGCGATAATGGCGATAACAACGAGCAATTCGATCAATGTGAACGCTTGACGGCGAAACCTCATCACAGCCCCTCGGTTTGATGAACAAATGCAGTGCGAAGACTTCAATGACAGACAATGAACCCATTTGCAGCCGGGCAGTTCCCCAAAACTCCTGCCGCATTCAATTCTCGCCCTCAACCGACAGGGGAGTTGCAGCAATCCCGTACATCGCGCAACCGCGGTTCTCGATCTTTTGTGGTCCCATTGGCCCCAGGGTCACCGGCCCCGCCTGATGCACCCGCTTCCGCCAGATTGAGAACAGACTGTCGATATTCTTGCCGGGACCGACACCCAGCCCTGTGATCCGGGGCCCCCAACCGGGAGCTTCATCCAGACCAATTTTGAACGGAGTCTTCTCAAAGTCTCGTTTCAACCACTCCGGAGAATGGAGTCGATCGTCGTAGAAAACGTACAGGTTCGCCGGCTCCGCGAGGACCACAGTGATCGAGGGAGATTCAAACTTGTCCGCATTGAACGTGGCGATGTAATCGGCTCCCCGGAGAAACGCTGGGATTCCCACCGCCGTGACACCGTTCCATTCGTGTGGACGGTCGACGAACGCTCGCACATCTTCCCGTAATCCCTGCCGGGAGATCCGGTAGAACTTGGCGGCCTCAGGAGTGCGAAAGTCATCGGAGACCCCCACAATGAGAGGAGGCCGGTTTCTCAGCACATTGAAAATCTGATTGCCCACCGGAAACGCGTCCGTCTCCACAGAGACCAGCCGGTCCAGATCCCCGCTTTTGTTCACCCGAACCGCTTCCCCCACGGTGAGGGTCCGTGCTTTCTGCCGATTATGCTGGTCGTGTCCTATCGTTTTGAGGTCCACTGCCCCCTCAAACACAGCCACTTCTGTCTCTTCGGTCTCGGGCCCGACCCGCACACCAAACTCCGTTCCCAGGTCAACCACCTCAGCGAAGGGAGTCACGACGCGAAATTCAAGAGCTTCAGGATGATCGACGCGAACAGTCGCCGTTCCCTTTGAAAGCGAGGCGATCAGGGGTGTCTGGACTTCGACTGTCGTCGGCCCGGCCAGGATCATGATGGCACCCGACTCGAAAGTCAGTTCGACCCGACCGTCAATCATGTCCACCACATCCGCCCCAGTCAGAATGTCGCCGACTGACCAGCGATGGGCACCCGGAGCCCACTCGACATTGACCGACCGCGTAAACCGGGCGACAGGCTGAAGCGGCATCGTCCGTGTCGGCCTCGCACGGCCATGATTACCCGGCCACGACAGGGGCAGAACCATCAGCACGAGGATCACTCCCAGCAGTGCCGCCAACGCGAAGGACGCCCCCCGCGCGGGACGCGCAGGCTCCCCCGACTTTTTCGGTAACGCAGACGCAGCTCCCTGGCGGTCGACCCGCGCTGCGGAAAGGAATCCATTGAGCCGCCCCGGATGAACCGCTCCCCGACTCGATTCCAGCCGCTGTTGCAGCAAATCGTCAATCAGCACACAAGACAGCAGCTCGTCCACAAATGCGGGATCGCGGGCCACCTCCCCGAGCAGGGACTCATGCTCGACTTCAGAGAGCGAACCTTCCAGTGCCCGAACGATCAGTTCCTGACGGGAATTCACAGCCGGGCCCCCCTGACTTCGGGAGGATCAACCGACATGCGGGTGCGCACACAATCTCCCAACTGACGCAATGTTCTTTGCAGGGCCTTGTAAGTCGCTTCAACAGTCCGATTCATCTGGATCGCGACCTCATCAACAGGCAGTGCCTGTTCATAACGTTTCAGAACCAGCTGTCGGGTCGAACTGGGCAGAATCTCAAGACAAGCCTCCAGCGCATCCAGTTGCCTGGACGGGGGGACAGAGCTGACTCGGTGCCGCTGAAAGCCTTCGAGCAGCGCCTGGGCAGCTTCCTCTGCCACCGGAAAGGGGGCGCGGCGTTCCCCTCGCTGCAGTTCAAGGACCACTTTCGCCGCAACTCCCCGGGCCCAGACATCAAACGGCCTGAGCGGATCGTACGTCTCGAACAACTCCCAGAGGCGCATCGCAACCGCCTGACAGGCATCATCCAGCAGGCGATGATCGCGCAGCAACAGACGCAAGATCTGTCGAATGGAATGCTGACTATTCAGATAGAGCATCACGAATTGACTTTGAGCGTCTTCTCGCATCGATGAGCCCTGATAAACTGGTGATACACATTGAACAGTCCGCCCGTTTTTCTGGACATCTTTTTCCGAATTTTTCCGGACGAAATTCTCAACTGCAAACTGCAGCCGCACTGAGACCAGCGGCGGTGTTGCAACCTGCCGCCAGACGATGCCCTCGCAGCGCGAACCCGTACGGGCCATCTCGTGCTGAAAGCGTTTTTCCCATCGGCAGATACGGACATCGCCTGATGATCCCTTCGCCGGGCGGCCCGCAGGCGGAGTAAAGTTTCGCTGAAGAATGGCCGACCAACTCACTTGATCAGCCGAGATTGCCTCGGCACAATCCACGCCCATTCGCTCGCTGCTTTTCGTCTCGATGCTCCTGGGGACGACACATTCGCTCGTGGGCATTGCAGACCCGGATCGCTGAAGTCCGCGATCCGGCAAAACTTTTCACGCTGTTCTCATTGTCTTTCGGGACAACGCGCCGGAATCCGGCTGTCGACCTGTTGTCTTCGTGGTTGTGAAACTCACGGCCACAACGAACCTCTCATTCTGCCGTCAGGAGATTCACATGGCTGGGCAAACCTCGCTCAACCGGATCGTTTACGATGTCGTCGTCATCGGCGCGGGAGGGAGCGGACTGGCGGCAGCAGTCAGTGCGGCCGAAGCGGGCTTGCAGGTCCTGGTTCTGGAGAAGAATCCGCAACCGGGAGGAACGACAGCCATTGCCATCGGTTCGTTTACGGCGGCCGGAACCGGGCTGCAACAGCGCCAGGGAATTGCCGATCACGTTGACTGGCATCAGACCGACGCCGGCAGATTCGCGCCGGCTCCGATCGAGGCCCGTAATAATGAAGAGCTTCGTAGCTGGTTCCTGACACAGACCGCGGAGACTTACAGCTGGCTGGAATCTCTGGGGCTGGTCTTTCAGGGGCCGAATCCCGAACCACCCAACCGGGTGCAGCGGATGCACAATGTCGTTCCCAACGCCAAAGCCTATATCGCCACGCTGCGGGCCCGGCTGCAAGCACTTGGAGGAGAGATCCTGTGCCAGACGAGGGTCCGTTCGCTGCAGTTCGATGAGGGGAAGGTGACGGGTGTCGTCGCCGAGACAACGGACGGCGAACGCCGCTGGCAGGCCCGTCGGGGAGTCGTCCTGGCCACGGGAGATTACGCAAGCGGGCAGAAACTGCTCTCGGAGTTTAAGGGGCCGGAATACGCCGAAATCGAAGGGGTGAACCCCACCGCAACGGGGGATGGGCACGAGCTGGCCCGACAGGCCGGAGCACAACTCCTGAATATGGATGTCACCTATGGTCCGGAACTCCGGTTCGAACCTCCCCCACGAGCGCGCCTGATTCAGCGCCTCTCGAGCCCACGACTCAATCGGCTTCTCGGTCTGCTGTTGCCGCTCGTTCCTCAGTTCTTGGTCCGATCCGTGATCAAGCAGCTGCTGGTGACGTGGCAGCATCCGGAAGATTCTCTGTTCCACGACGGTGCGATTCTCGTCAACCGTCGCGGCGAACGCTTCTGCAACGAATGTGCTGCGACGGAGCGGGACCTGGCCATTGCCCGGCAACCGGAGAAGCGGTGTTATGTGCTGCTCGATGAGCAACTCATTCAACTCTACAGCGCGTGGCCGAAGTTTATTTCGACAGCTCCACGCATTGCCTATGCTTACGTTTCGGATTATCTGAAATTACGTCCCGACATTTCGGTTACCGCGAAGTCGCTGGAGGCACTCGCACCGCAAGCGGGGCTGCCGAAAGAGTCCCTGCTCCGAACCGTCGCCCAATACAACCAGACTGTCGAAGAACAGGCCTCAGATCCGTGGGGGCGAACGCGATTGCCTATCAAGCTGCTCGGAGAAAAGTGGGTTCTGCTCGGTCCCGCCCGGGCTTACTTCACGACGACCGAAGGAGGTGCCGCCATCTCCCGCCGACTGGAGGTCCTGAATGAAAGTCTCCAGCCCATCCCGGGACTGTATGCCGTCGGACAGGTGGGACTGGGGGGACAGATTCTCTGGGGACATGGGCTGCATATTGCGTGGGCACTGACGAGCGGACGGCTTGTCGGATTGACACTCTCAGACCAGCGTTCAGCAGCGACGCCTTCCCCGAATGCATGAATCGCTGCTGATCCTTGAACAGGCCCGTCGATTCCAATACACCTGTCGAGTTCCCCAGCGATGATCATCCTATGCAGTGACTCCCGCCCGAAGAAAGCCGACAATGAAACTGAAACTTGTAGCCGCGACGTGCCTGATTTCGCTCTGCAGCAACTTGGCGACAGCCCAGAATCCCAACAAGGATGGGAAAAAGGGATTTGAAGCGGGCAAGCCACTCGGCTCGAAAAACGAAGCCGGGAAGTTCATTCCACTCTCAGACAATGTGAAGGTCTACGGGAGTTTCCGCTTTGCAGAAAGCTGCACGTTCGACCCTGCCAGAAATCTGATCGTCGTCATGAATGCCGGGGTTCCACAGAACCAGGAAGAGAACGACGGCTATGTTTCCCTGCTCAATCCGGACGGGACCGTGCATACGTCCAAATGGATCGGCGCCAGTCGCGACGGCCTGACATTGAACCAGCCGCTCGGCAGTGCCATTCAGGGGAACGTGCTGTACGCCGCAGACATCGACGTCGTCAGAACGTTCGATCTGACATCGGGCAAGCCTCTGAAATCGTATCCCGTTGAAGGGGCCAAAGTGCTGAACGGCATCGCCGTCAGCAAGGACGGAACCATCTTCGTCTCCAACACACGCCCGGACAGCATTGTCTACAAGATCACCCCCGCCGGCGAAGTCTCCAAGTTTGTGGAAGGGGCTCCGCTGATCAATCCCAACGGAGTAGCCATCGACAATGACGGCCACGTGGTGGTCGTCAACGTCGGCGACAACAATGTGCTGACATTCGATGCCGCATCCGGCAAGCTGCTCAAAACCGAACAGACCGTGGAAAGCGGGAACGACGGTGTCGTCGTGCTGCCTGATGGCACGAAGTACGTCAGTAGTGTCCGCTACGGCAGCGTTTCCGAAATCCGCCCGGGCCAGGCAGCGAAGATCATCGCTGCGGGCATCCCGAGCGCCGCTTCGATGTGCTACGACTCGAAGCAGCATCAGCTGGTGATCCCGATGAACAGCAACAACGCGCTGGCCTTCATCAAGCTCGAGAAGTAATCCGCGGAAGCCTCCGCGACGGACTCATTCGATATCTTCACGATGGCACGCTGATCCTGCATCAGCGTGCCATTTGTGTTTTGAAGGTCGAGTTGACGCCGCGCAGCACGGCGTTTGATCCGTCCGCCAGGTGCGCAAACGTTGGGCGTCACACCGCAGCGGGAGAGCATTCTCATCTCGCGTGGAAAGACCCGCCCGGGAGCAACACTCGTGCTTTGCTGAGCAGTGGGAAAGCTGCCCAATTCTTGAGGCTAAATTCCTGCGCACGCGAACTGCTTGAGGAACTTCTGCGGAAATTCCTGAAAACCAGCACAACCGGATTGACCGTGCGGCCTGGACGGGTATCATCCTGCTCGTGGGAAACACGCCCAAACGCTCTTTTAAAACCCGGTTGAAAGTGGGAATTGAACCCAGTAGTGTAGTTCCAGATGTGACAGATCTTCAGCCGGCCGCAGTGCGATGCCCGAAACTCCTCAATCCTTCCTGACCGGAGAATTTCGACGCACGCTCGATGACCGCTTCCGCCTGACGCTTCCGACGGAACTTGCACAAGGGATCACGGATCAAGCTGGTGAGACCATCGTCGCGAAGGAACGCTACGGTTGTCTGAGCCTGTGGAAAGCAGGCGACTGGCGAGAGCGGATGAACGATGGAGTGTCACTCATCCGCGAGAAGATTCGCGCCGGGCGTATGGAACAGCGATGGACCGACGTCCAGCGTCTCGGGCGGCTTCTTTCCACACGGTCCACAGAAGTCACGCTGGCCAATCGTTCCCGTCTGCTGATTCCCGAGGGATTCCGGGAGTTTCTGGACGTGGACAAAGGGGGTGACGTCATGGTCGTCGGCGCGGTGATCTGCGTTGAGATCTGGAACCCCAGGGCCTGGCTGGAACAGCTGAAATCCGATATGCCGGAATTCGGTGAACTGTTCCGCAATCTTTCGAGTTAGAGCAACCTGCTCTCACCCGTCCCGCGCAGTTTGCAGCTCAGCGGTCTGTCGCTTCACGGAGGAACAGCACAACGCTGCATGCGAGCAGGGAAGCTGCGACGTCAAACATGCTTTCACGGTTTCACAGCCTGCCAGGGAAGAGCAGCTGTGCAGACCCGTCCCAGGGGACAAATTCCCACAACCAACCGGGTTTCGAACATGCCCGGCGACCAAAAGAAAGCGCACACTCAACACACCCCGAGCCCCACACTCGGTGACCAGGGATGGCACGCGGCAAGGAAGCCACTTTCTTCTGAATCGCCGGGCATGTTCTTTTTTTCTGCACGCCTGGAAAAGCCGGCAGAACGTTCGCGTCCCCTGCGATTTCGCCCGGGGACAGCTGCGGACCGTCGTGTCAGCTTTGCTTCTCACCCACGTACAGCGTGGCGATCCCAAAGGTCAGGGGCGTGAACGTCACTCGACGGAGGCCGCATTCTTCCATGATCGCCGCGAGCTTCGCCCCACACGGAAATTCAGAAACCGATGCGGGGAGGTAGTGGTAAGCGTCTTCGCGATTCTTGGCAAACAGCTGTCCGACTCGAGGCAGCACGTTGCGGAAATACCACCGGTACAGTCCCGCCAGGCCGGGAAGAGTCGGCTGCGAGAACTCCAGGATGGCAACCCGTCCTCCCGGCTGACAGACCCGCAGCATCTCCTTCAGCCCAACCCGGGTGTCGTTGACATTCCGCAACCCGAAGGCGACCGACACAATCTGAAACTGATCATCCGGGAAAGGGAGGTGCTGGGTGTCAGCCTGAATGAACTCGACTGCCGCCGTTCCGCTGTCGCGCTGAATGCGGGCGAACTTCTCGCGCGACAGCTCCAGCATCCGGGGAGTGAAATCGGTCCCGGTCACCGCCACCTGCCGGCCGGCTGCCCGCCAGTAGGCGAGTGCCAGATCTCCCGTGCCGGTACAGACGTCGAGGATTGGAGCCGTCCCGCGGGGGGCGACCGTCCTGACGGTGTAAGACCGCCAGTAGATATCAACACCTCCCGAAAGCAGATGGTTCATCAGGTCGTAGCGGTCGGCGATCTGGCCGAACATCCGCTGAACGCGGTCACCGGACTTGTCGACGCTGGAAGGGGAAGGGGCGGATTCGGTGCTCAAGGGGCTGATCATTTGCTTCTGAGCGGGCAGCTCATGCCACTGTCCGGACAACAGGTCTTTCGACAAGAAAAACGGGACGCGAACTCGGCAGAACGAAAAGGTGTCAGGGTCACCGGCTCTGCAGAGCTGGCGACTGCGGCTATCTTGATGGTGACCGCATTCCGGTTCAACCGTAACGGGAAATGACGGCAAAAGCCTGAAAAATCCCGGAATCGGAGCACGAGACGTTCCCGGCGGCCGACGCAGGAACTCCCGATGATTGAAACCGATCGCCCGAACTCCGGCGTGAGCACCGAGAGTAACGACGGAATTCGTCACGGAATTCAGATTTCCCTGTTCCGATTCTCCATTTCAGAAACGTCTTCTCTCCCAACTTCAGTTCCGCTGCACAAATGGAGCGGACGCTCTAAACTGTGAATGTTCTGGATCGAAAACTGAGCGAGGATGAATTCCGAACCCAATCGGAACCCCTTTATGAATCATGAAATTCTTGTGTTTGTGCTGCTCGCTGTCGGGCTCGGTCTGATCTTTGCCGAACTGTTCGTCCCTTCCGGTGGAATCATTGCAATTCTCAGCCTGGCCTGCCTGGGGGGATCGATTTATTTCGCCTGGCAAACCTGGCATGAGACCTCTCCCCGGCATTGGTGGATCTTTTTAGGCAGCGTCATCTTTCTGATCCCCGCGACGATTGTCGGCGCATTTCAGCTTCTTGCCCGCACCTCTCTGGGAGACGGAATTCTTCTCTCCGCCCCAAAAGAGGAAGACGTCATTCCGTTTTCAAGGGAACAGGAACATCTGATGTCCCTGATCGGGCAGCAGGGGACCGCGTTGAACCGCATGACCCCGGGCGGACTGGTGAAAGTCGGAGATGAACGGCTGCATGCCGTCAGCGATGGCATGGTCATCGAATCGGGCAAGGCGGTCGAAATCATTGCGGTCCGCAGCCAACGCGTCGTCGTCCGCGAACTGGAGGAGCGGTCTGATTCACACGGTCTCTTGGGCAGAGAGACAGGAGACGCCGATCCGGACGCGTTCGGAAATGACTTGCAATCCTGACCGCCCGTCGCACGTTTTCGTGGTACGTCAATTGCTCAACCGTCACCTGCTTCATGCCCTCCCTGAATATCACGGTTCTGAAAACCGCGGCAGGAGACTTATGAATGTCTAAGGTGCTGCAGTCGATCAATCCGGCGACAGAAGCGCTGCTGGCAACGTATCCCACTCTCTCGTCGAACGAACTTCGCATGAAGCTCGAAGCTGCAGACAGCGCGTACGCTGACTGGTCTCGGACAGATCTTGATTACCGACGGCAGCTGATCGGCCAACTGGCAGAGAGGCTGCGTCAAGAGACGGCCGAGCTGGCCCACCTCATCACGTCTGAGATGGGGAAGCCGATTGCGCAGGCCCAGGCAGAAATTGAGAAATGTGCGGTCCTGTGTGATTACTATCGCGAGACGGTCGCTGACTTCCTGCGTCCGCAACGGGTCTTCGGCAACAAGGCAGCGCGCAGCTCGGTCCGGTTTGATCCACTCGGTCCGGTGCTGGCGGTGATGCCGTGGAACTTCCCGTTCTGGCAAGTGCTGCGGTTTGCCGTGCCGGGTCTGCTGGCGGGGAATGTCGGCCTGCTGAAACACGCCGCCAATGTTTCCGGCTCCGCGGTGGCGATTGAACAGCTGTTTGAGCAGTCAGGGTTTCCCCCCGGTGTATTCACGACATTGCTTGTGGACCGAAATGCGATTTCAGAAGTGATCGCCGCCCCCCAGATTCGGGCGGTGACACTCACTGGAAGTGAGGGGGCAGGAAGAGCGGTCGCACAAGTGGCTGGTCAACATTTAAAAAAATGTGTTCTTGAGCTCGGGGGTTCCGACCCGTTCATCGTGCTGGCCGACGCCGATCTCGACAGGGCCATTTCACAGGCGGTCCAGTCCCGCACGCTCAATAACGGTCAGAGTTGCATCGCGGCGAAACGTTTTCTGGTTGATGCGCGGATCGCCAGTGAATTCATTGACGGAGTCACGGAAACCTGTCGAAACCTGAAAATCGGCGACCCCACACACCAGGGGGTCCAGATGGGACCACTCGCACGGGAGGACCTCCGGGAGACGCTGCACGAGCAGGTGCTGTCCAGCGTTCACCAGGGTGCCAAGCTGACCACCGGGGGGAGCCGACCAGATCGCGAAGGGTGGTTTTACGAGCCGACTGTTCTCACCCATGTCACCCCCGAGATGACAGCCTTTCAGGAGGAGACGTTTGGTCCGGTGATGGCGGTGACCTCATTCCGCTCGGTCGACGAGGCCCTCGCGGTGGCGAATCGTTCGTCGTACGGACTGGGCGCCAGTCTTTGGACAGACGACGTCCAGCGGGCTGAGGCGCTGGCAGCCAGTATTCAGTCGGGCTGCGTCTTTATCAATGACTTCGTCAAGTCGGATCCCAGCCTCCCTTTCGGAGGAGTCAAGAACTCCGGATATGGGCGGGAACTCGGGGAATTTGGCATTCGGGAGTTCGTGAACATCAAAACGGTCTGGGTCGGAACATGAACGCACTCTTGGCGATCTCCTGGCAGCAGCTCTGCGGTTGGGGACTGCTGGCAGTGTTCGTTTTCCTCGGAACGATCGGGGTTGTCCGGCTATTGCGTCGGCAACGGGCCAGCGAATGGCAAAAGCTGTCGCGGCGACTTCGATTGACGTTTCGTCAGACAGCAGAGGGCCCGCAGGTGACCGGCCAACTCGCCGGCCGGCATGTCACGCTTCGCAATTCCGATGAAAGTTCCGACGCCAATGGAGGAGTCGTTTTGACGCTGATGGAAGTGGAGTTGGCCAACCTTCCCCAGGGACTGAAGGCGGAGGCGGCTCCGGGACTGATCGGCGATCTCTCCAATCTTGCGGAAGAGCGACTGCTGACCGGTGATGAGGAGTTCGACCGTAATGTCCATCTCACCAGCGACACGGGACCAGCAGCACTTTCCTATTGGAACGAAAGTCGCCGCCGGAGTTTTCTCCATCTGGTCCAGCAGGATGTGTACGACCAGCTCACCCTTTCCGGCAATCGGCTGACTCTTCGACTTCGCAGTGTGATCGCCAACCAGCAGCAGCTGGAGCAGACGCTGCGACTGCTCGTCGACGCAGCCCGACAGCTCGACAATCCAACCACAGACTCCCTTTCCTGAGAAAGTCCAGCGCACTGACATCTTCCAGCGAAGGAGCGTTGCGTGTCGAATCGTGATTCCCAGCAGAATGCGATGACCGTGATCTGGCATCCCTCCACAGCGTCCGCGGACCGTGCTGCCGATATCCTGCCGCTGCTGCAGCAGGACTCGCGGTTTCACATCATCGAAACACACGATCATTCGGAACTTGAGCGAGCCGTGGAAAGAGCACAGCGACACGGAAACGTGCTTGTGGCCGCCGGAGGCGATGGCACCATCAGCGCCGCCGTTCAAGCGTTGCTGCGATTCGAACAACCGGTCCCACTCGGCGTGCTGCCGCTGGGGACTGGGAATGATTTCGCCCGGACTCTGGGGATTCCGTTTGATTCCGCCGCCGCCGTGGCAGCGCTCGACCCGGAGCGAACCCGATGGGTCGATGTTCTGGAGTGCCGGAGTGACTCCGGAACCCGCTGGGTCACCAACATGATCACCGGCGGTAATTCCGGCAAGTATCTCGAAGCGATGAACGACGAGATGAAGGAACGGTGGGGAGCACTCGCCTATTTACGGGGAGTGGTCGACGTGCTGCAAAATATGGAGCCCTTCACGGTGCGGCTTACCTGCGACGGCCAATCACCGGAAACATTCAGGGTCCTCAATCTTTTCCTGGCGAATGGTCGAATGTCCGGCGGTGGACTGCAGGTCTCGCCGCGGGCGGAAATTGATGACGGTCTGGCGGACGTGGTCCTCATTCTCGATGGAGAACCGGTCGAAATCGCGAGCCTCACCGCCGACTATTTGCTCTCGGATTACCTGAATCACGATCTGATCGAGTTTCGGCAGGGTCGAACCATCCGAATCGAAGGCCATCCGCCTCTCCCGCTCACGGCCGATGGAGACACGATCGGTCACACGCCGCTGGACGTGATCGTGCATCCGCAAAAGCTGAGAGTTTGCACTCCGCCGCCACCCCCCGAAAATCCGCTGCAGCAGTTGCTCGACTCATTTCGCAGTCATTTTGAGCCCGACGATCGAGACGAGTAGCAGCGCCAGAAAGAACATCCGGGGAAGACTGACAGGCTCACCGAGGAGCACGATACCCAGAATCACCGCCCCGGCCGCTCCGATTCCCACCCAGACGGCATAGGCCGTTCCGATGGGGAGGGTTTTGGCAGCGACCGCGAGCAGAAACATGCTCGCGATAATTCCCAGAATCGTCAGGATGCTGGGGACAAGGCGTGTAAAGCCTTCCGTATACTTCAGACCAATGGCCCACCCGGTCTCGAGCAGACCTGCAATCACCAGCAACACCCACGCCATGACCGATCCTTCCGCGACGCCCGGGATTCTTCTGAATCTGCGACTTCCAATGAATTGACAGACCCGTCCCCCCGCGGACAGGGTTCCATAAAACAGAGCACGACCGCATGTGGAGAGGAGCCCTCCGGGACCTTCGGGTTCGCGCCGCAATTGCCAGGTCCCGCATGATGGCAACTCGATGGGCGGGATACCAGTCGAAGACGTTTTCGAGAGTCCCGTAAGTCTCGGCAGGTGAGCGGGCACCGGCGTCAAACTTGCGACCTGTCCCCAGCCAGCATATGGTGTCAGGTGACTCCGGGGGAGTCCTGCTCGTGAAGTGATTGCATGAGATGTCCTGTGAAGGATTTTTTGACGCTGACGACTCACGCTGAAACGTGAGGCCGTCACGGCGACGTGGTCCGGACAGCCGACTGAATTTGGAGAACTGCGTTTGCATTGGGCAGCAACGAGCAGCGCGATCGTCCTGGGAAATCCAAGCTGGAGCGGCGTTGTCCTTTCCGCTCTGGTCTTCAGTCTCGTCTTACTCGTCATTCTCAGCTGGAACAGCGTTCTCCCGCCATTCTGGAAATGGCTCTTCTTTTCCCTGAAAGCGACTTCCCTCGCAATTCTGGCCCTCTGCCTGCTTGATCCCCGTTCGACCAGCCAACGTGCCCGCCCGGGGGAGAATATCGTTGTCATGCTCGCGGACCAGAGTGCCAGCCAGCAGGTACGACAGAGTCCAAATTCCCAAGAGTCCCGCGGCGATGTGATTCGCAATTTTCTGACAGAGCCGGATGCATCATGGCAGGTCCGGATGGCTCAGGACTTCGATGTCAGGCGCTACTGCTTCGGAGCCTCACTGGACCGCGTGGAAAGTTTTCAGGATCTCACCTTCGAGAGTCCCGCAACGAATCTGAAAGAGGCTCTCGCGACATTAACGTCGCGATTCAGCGGAAAACCGCTGGCGGCGGTACTGCTCTTCACCGACGGCAATCCGACCAGTGGAAATGAACTCACCGGCTATGACCATCGTGTCCCTCTTTATTGTGCCATTCCCGATGACAATCGGCAGCTTGCAGACCTCGCGATTCGTCAGGTTTCCGTGAGCCAGTCGAATTTTGAAGATGCGCCGGTCACCTTGCGGGCAGAGATCAGTTCCACCCTCCTCACTCCCGAAGAGGTGATCGTCACCCTGCGGCCTCCAGGGGCAGAGGCCGAATCGCCTCACATCGAGTTTCGACAGGTCACCACACGTGACGGTCAGGCGACGGCGGAATTCCAGATCAAACCGCAGCACCCCGGCGTGCAGTTTTATGAGCTCTCCGTCGCGTTCACACACTCTCCCGGTTCCCGCGAGAATGCCCGCCTGAACCAGGAGGCCACGCTGCTGAACAATCACCGACTGGTCGCGGTGAATCGAGACTCACGGGTACATCGCATCCTGTATCTCGCAGGGCGTCCGAACTGGGAACACAAGTTTCTCAATCGAGCCCTCGCGGAAGATCCGCGCTTGCAGCTGATCAGTCTGATTCGCATTGCCACCAAAGAAGCCCGCTTTGATTTTCGGGGACGGGTAGGAGAATCGAGCAATCCCCTCTTCCGCGGTTTTAAGGGTGAAGCGGATGAAGAGACCGAAGCCTATGACCAGCCGGTGCTGATCCGGCTCAATACCCGCGATGAACGGGAACTCCAGGGCGGGTTTCCCAAAACCCGCGCAGAACTCTTTCAGTATGACGCCGTGATTCTGGATGACGTTGAAGCCAGCTTCCTGACACACGACCAACTGTCGCTGCTCGACAGGTTTGTCTCCGAACGGGGCGGGGGCCTGCTCATGCTGGGGGGACGCGACACCTACCGGCATGGACACTGGCAGGGAACGCCTGTCGCCGATGCCTTGCCGGTCTACCTCGATGCAGCCGATGCGGTTCCCGAAGGACCGCTGAAGTGGAACCTGACGCGTGAAGGCTGGCTGGAACCTTCGTTCCGCCTGCGCGACAACGAAGTGGAGGAACGGCAGCGACTCAAAGAGACCGCAGCACTGACTCAATTGAATGCGACTCGAAGCCTGAAACCCGGGGCGAGGTTGATGGCAGAGGTCCAGTCGGCGGACGGCAAAACCTATCCGGCACTTGTCGTGCAGCAGTACGGACGCGGTCGATCGGCCGCTGTTCTTGGAGGGGATCTCTGGAAATGGTCGATGCGTTCCACTCCCGAAGCTCCTGACGATGCGGGGAAATCGTGGCGACAGATGATTCGCTGGCTGGTGGGGGATGTTCCCCGACGGCTCGAACTCACGACCGAAGCCGTGACTCGGGGGATCTATCCCGCCACACTGCTGAAAATCCGGGTGAGGGATGCCGAATTCCAGCCGCAGGATTCCGCCCGGCTCGACATTCTTGTTGAACAGCCCGACGGCAAACAGGTCCCGCTCTCCGCGGAGCCAAGTTTGAATGAAGCGGGACTTTTTGAAGTGGAAGTGGTCTCCCGTCTGGCCGGTCCGTATCTCGCACGGGTTTCCCTGCCGGGTGATGAGGGCCTCCCCCCGATGAAGCAGGAAAGTGGGTGGACCAGTGATCCGCTCCGGGAAGAGTTCCGACAGGTTGGCCTGAACGTGCCCCTGCTGGAAACACTGGCCCGAAAGACGGATGGAGAGGTCGTGCGGTTCAGTGAGCTGGACGATTTGAGCACTCGACTTCTGCGACAGGATCTTCCGGTCATGCAGACGGAAACAACTCCGTTGTGGCATCAGCCCTGGCTGTTAATGCTCGTCATGATGTTGCTCGCCACGGAATGGGGACTGCGCCGCTGGAGGGGGTTCGCATGAATTGGCTGGGGTGGCTATTTCTATCGACGGTGGCATTCGAAGTCCCTCCGGAACCGGCATCGCGCGGTGATCTGATTCTCGTGGTCGGTTCTGCCGGTACTCCCGAGTACGGCGAGCAGTTCCAAACGTGGGGCAGGCAATGGGCGGAAGCTGCAGCGCGCGGGGAGTTGTCCGTTCACGCAATAGGACTCACTCCCGATGCCCCTGCAACGCTGGACGCCTTTCGAGAGCGACTCGCAGCACTCGACCCTCATTCGCTCCGTCCGTTGTGGATCGTGCTGATCGGGCATGGGACTTTCGACGGCCGCTTCCCGAAATTCAACCTGCCCGGCCCCGACCTCGAAGCCGATGAACTGGGTCGACTGCTCACACCGTTCGACCGGCCGATGGCGGTCATCGACTGTTTCTCCAGCAGCGCTCCGTTCCTGCGCCCCGTGGCCAGACCAGGACGAGTCGTCATCACCGCCACGCAATCCGGAAATGAAGAGAACTTTTCCCGGTTCGGTGGGTTTATGGCGAGTGCTCTGTCCAATCCGCTGGCAGACCTCGACAAAAATGAACAAGTCTCCCTGCTCGAAGCTTTTCTCTTTGCGGCTCGTGAAACAGAAGCGTTCTACGAAGCCGATGGTCGACTCGCAACTGAGCACGCGGTCATCGACGACAATGGAGATGCCCGCCCCCTTCCCGCTACCGCATTCCGGGGAACGCGACCGGTTCAGTACAAAGAAGTGCCGAATCAGCTGCCCGACGGTCTGCTCGCCAATCAGTGGCACCTGATTCCGAATGATCTTGATCGACAACTCACACCGGAACAGATCGCACGACGAAGCGAGATCGAGCAGGAAATGGCCCTGCTCCGCTCGCGGAAATCCCTGCTCACCGAAGACGAATACTACGACGCACTGGAGTCGTACGTGCTGGAGCTCGCCCGGCTGCTGATTGAACGACGGCCCCCCGTCGGCAGTTCGACACCGGCGTCCGCCCCCGAGACGATCCCCTCCCGATGACGATCGCCGCCGATGCCGCCGCTTTCGTTGGAGCGGGCTGGGATTCTTGACCGAAGCACGGGCCCCGGAAAGTCGCCCCCCCCCCTTAAAGAGAAAAACCGGTGTCGGGAGACTCCCCGACCACCGGTTCTGACTGACATTGTGAGGCCCCGGCATCAGCCCGATGGGCAAAAATCAACCGCGGTCGCTGGGGGTGAATTTCTCTAAAGCAGTTCGAGCGTCGGCATGGTCGGATTCTCGATCAGCTGCTTGGCCAGCTGCATCGCCACCGCGCTCGAAATCGCCATGAGAGTATCGCGGACCGGGTTCGGCTCCGTCACGAGGGCGTGGATCTGCCCTTCGTCGCCTCGAATGCGGATGATCGGATCGGAAGGCACTTCACCCAGAAACGGCACCCCCATCGCCGCGGCTTTGGCCTTCGCGCCTCCCCGGCCAAACACTTCACCGGTCATGTTCTCCACCATGCCCAGCACCGGAATCTTGACCGTGTTGAACATGGTAATGGCCTTCCCCGCATCCAGCAGGGCTACCTGCTGGGGTGAGCAGACCACTACCGCTCCGGCCAGTGACACCATTTGTGACAGAGTCAGCGAAACGTCTCCTGTTCCGGGGGGCATATCGATGATCAGATAATCCAGATCGCCCCATTCCGTCTGCTGCAGGAACTGACTGAGCGCCTTGTGCAGCATCGGTCCCCGCCAGATCACAGCCTGATCTTCTTCCACCATGAAGCCCATCGACATCACTTTCAGCCCGGCGGCTTCGATAGGCTGAATCCGTTCGAACATCCGTCCATCGGGAGTCTGGTACTGGCGGATTTCGGGTTGCCCGGAAACGCCACACAGATGCGGCACGCTGGGGCCGTAGACGTCGGCATCCATCAGACCGACTTTGGCTCCCCACTGCTGCAGGCCGTAAGCGATGCTGGCCGCCACAGTCGATTTGCCCACGCCTCCCTTGCCGCTTCCGACCGCGATGATGTTCTTGATCGACAGGCCAATGTTGCCTCCGGCCTGCTTGCCTTTCACCACAACGCGGTAGTTGACGTCGACCGTTTTGAGTTCAGGGACCTTGGCGGTGACCGCCTGCCGGATCGCTGCGCTCAACGTTTCCCGCGCGGGGTAGGCGGGGGTGGGGAGGTCGACCTGAACTGTCGCCCGTTCGGGTGTCGCATCCACTCCGCTCAGAAATTTGAGTTTGCTCAGGGACTGACCCAGTACAGGATCCAGCACGGCACCGGCGGCATCGCGGACAGCAGCTTCAACGGACATCAGACTTCTTTCGTTCAAATTCGAATCGTGACTTCACATCTCTTCTCTTCTGCGACCGGGCAGTGGCGGATCGCAGACTCTTTTCCCGCGGTTCTCACGGGCTTACTTCATTCCCGCATAGGCGGCGTTGGCGGCGGCCACTCCAGCACCCGCCGGAGCAGGACGACCCTGTTCCGCCAGACAGCTTTCCAGTGCCGCCAGGAACAGCAGGACGTTCCGCGGCTGGCAGGTTTCTCCCATCAGACCGACGCGCCAAGTCTTGCCGGCCATCGGTCCGAGTCCGGCACCAATTTCGATGCCGAATTCGCTCAGCAACCGGCCCCGCACTCCCTTGTCATCGATCCCTTCAGGAATGGTCACTGCATTCAGCATCGGCAGGCGGTGCTGTTCTGCCACTGCGTACTGCAGTCCCAGCGCTTCGAGGCCCGCCCGCAGCGCCAGATGATTGCGACGGTGCCGGGCGAACCGGGCCTCCAGTCCCTCTTCGAGCACTTCGCGGAGTGCCTGATGCAACGCATAGTTCATATTGATCGGAGCGGTGTGATGGTAAGCCCGCGATAGATTGCTCCAGTAGTTGCGAACCATTCCCATGTCGAGATACCAGCTCTGAATCTTTGTTTTCCGCGCCTCCATCACCGCCACAGCCCGCTCGCTGAATGTCACCGGCGAGAGTCCCGGAGGACAGCTGAGACATTTCTGCGTGCCGGAATAGGCGGCATCGATCTGCCATTCGTCGATCTTGACCGGTAGCCCTCCCAGAGAGGTGACATGGTCAGTCAGCAGCAACGCGCCGTTGCGGTGCACGATTTCTGAAATCTCTTCCAGCGGCTGCAGTGCCCCAGTCGAAGTTTCCGCATGGACGAGGGCCACCAGCTTGGGTTGAAACGCTTCGACAGCAGCGCGGACCTCGTCGGGGCTGAAGACTTCGCCAAATGGCCGTTCGAGCTTGCGGACTTCCGCTCCACAGCGGGCAGCGACATCGGCCATGCGTCCGCCGAAAACTCCATTGACGCCGACCAGCACCCGGTCACCCGGTTCGAGAAGATTCACAAAGCAGGTTTCCATCCCGGCGCTGCCAGTCCCGCTCACCGCCAGCGTCAGCCGGTTCTCGGTCTGGAAAACTTTCCGCAGCATCTGCTGCGTCTCATCCATGATTTTGAGGAAGTACGGATCAAGATGTCCGACGGTCGGAGCCGCCAGCGCGGCCAGCGCGCGCGGCGAAGTGTCACTGGGACCGGGCCCCATCAGGGTTCGACGTGGAGGTTCAATCGGAGCAAAAGTGGAAAGTGTCATCATCGATTCCCGTGGATCCGTGGTGAGCTGCCTTGGCCGCAGTGTAAAGTAATCACCAGACGTTCCCCAAGTGACGCCCCCTGAATTCATGCGTGTATTGGCCACATGACGAGTTCACCGCTCTCCATTCACTGCCCCCACTGTCAGCGACGCCTCAAGATCGAGAATCGTTCCCTGCTGGGGAAAAAGGTGAAATGCCCCGGTTGCAGCCAGCCCTTTGTTCTGGCCGAACCGGAAGCGGAATCGACGACAGGCCGCGTGTCTCCCCCTGAACGGCCCCGATCTGACCCGTCCCCCACCCCGCCCGAACCTCCGCTCGCCCCTCCCGAGACCGCCGCTCCCGCTCCGGCAGGGGACCTGTTCGAGCAGTTGGCCCAGATGGAATCCCGACGGACAACGACCGCGAGACAGTCCAAATCGCGGACCTCCCCTCGCTGGACCGGACCGGCGCTGATCGCGGGAGGAGTCGTCGCCGTGCTGATGATCGGAGGACTGCTCTTCCGCTTTTTAAGTCAGCCCGTCGCAGCTCTCCCCCAACCACAGCCCCAGGAAGTGGCCGCGGGCCCCGTCACCGATTTGCAGGTGTATTCCAGGAAAGATTTACAGCAGAACTTCAAACTGGTCGAGGAATTCCAGCCGACCGACGGCAAACCGATCCAGCTGCTGTTGATGCCCGGGGGAGTCAATCTGCTGGTGCATCTCCGCCCCGCACTGTTCTGGTCGGAGGCCCCTCAGTACCGCACGCTGCGGGCCAGTCTGACCGAGGACGTGACAAACTGGCTCGCCACCCGGATTGAAGACCTGTGCCGAATCCCCGCGGGAGAGATTGATGAGCTGACCATCGGACTGATTCTCGGAGCCCGGGGGACTGAGCCGCAACTGTGTGCAGTGGTGCGACTCCCTCCTTCCGCCCAGCTCAAAAGTTATGCGGAGAGGTTCCCGGACATCAACGTTGGCAACTCGCTGGGAGGAATTCAGAAAGCGGGGGATCGGGCCTATCTGGTCAGGGATGACCGGACAATGGCGATCGGTCCGGTGGCACTGGCCGACGAAATGCTGAACTGGACCGAGACCCCCAACCCTGAGGTGACCGCCGGAATGGCACAGCTGCTCGGGAACACGGACCAGCTGCGCTTGTTCAGTGTGGTCGGCAACCTGGACGATCTCCGGATCCACGCCGACGCACTTCTTCCGCAGGTCGCCGCACAGCCGGTTGGCAAAGTGCTCGACTGGTTCGGTGACAATGTGGAGACCGTGAGCTGGTCGATCCACGACGATCCCTATCTACATTCTGAAGTGCAGTTACGACCGGCCAGCACTTCCGACGCTTCTCGTCTGGCTAAAGAAATGCAGACTCGGCTGAAAGAACTCCCGGAATCCATGTGGAAAGAAGTCTGCCTGAAGCTCGCGCCTCAGGAGTTGCGGTTCCGCCAGTTGATCGGACGTTTCCCGGCGATGCTGGAGGCGGTCCGGGAAGCGACCGTGCTGAATCCGCAGCCCAAACTCCTTGTGCTGACAACAGTCCTGCCGGAGAAGGCGGCCCCCAATCTGGCACTGGCGACCCTCTTCACGATTCATGAAGTCGCTCGCACTGATTTCACTCCGGTGGCCGCCATGCCCGGTTCCTCGGCAGGCCCGGCCCTTCCCGACAGCGCCGCCCAGCGTCTGCAATTGCCGGTCGACGCTGAGTTCAAAAACATGCCCCTCGAACAGGCGATGCAGTACCTCTGTGATGAAATCAAGCTGCAGCTGGTCATCGATGGCGATGCCCTGAAGGATGCCGGTTATACACGCAATATGCCGCAGACCATCAACCTGGGACGGGTCCCCGCGCAGCAGGCGATTCTCACCATAGTCAAAAACTATCAGGAAGCCGGGAAGGAGATGGCGGTCTCTCTGAACGAAGAGAGCAAATCCATCACTCTGACGACCCGCAAGTTCGCAGCCTCCAGGCAATTGCCGGTGATGCCGCTGGAATGATGGCTTCGATCAAACGGGTTGAAACAGCTGATGAAGGTCCCGACGCAGCCGAACGACCTCGCCGAACTTTTGCAGTTCCCTCTCCAGCGAGGCGGCCGCGAGGAAGCGATTTCCGGGAGGCATCGTCCAGGGCTGCAGTGCCTCTTCCAGCGCCTGCGGCGCAAGTGCGACCGAAGCAAATGACAATGTGGCCGCCCAGCGGATCGCCGCCGAATCGTTGTGTCGCTTGAAGACTTCCCGCGTCAGATGCAGATACGCCCGGGAGAGTTCAAGCGACCAGGGGCGTGCAATCTGTTCAAGCAGGTTCGGTACGAAGTGGCTGTTGACTTCGCGCAGTTTCTTCAACAGCTGCATCAGCCCGGGCGTCAGTTGTTCTGTCGACAACAGTCGACTCAGTTGGGTGATCGACTCGGCAATGTCGGCACTGAACCCTTGAGGCGACTGGTACAGGAACATCCACGCCTCCCAGAGCGGAAGGAGCCAGGCTTCCGTCTGCGGGACAACGTTGTGGAATCGCAAAACCGCTTTTGTCCATCCGGCAAGAAGGTCTTCCGCATTTCCCCCCTTCAGCGCGCCCCTCACTAGGTCGGCCGGCGCAAGTTGAAACTGCTGAACCCAGAGCTGCGGTGACACGAGAGACAACCAGTTCCGCAGCCACCACGCGCGCTCGCCAACTCCCTGCGGCGCAGCGCCAGTCGCCGACCTGTCGGCCAGCGGCGAATCCTGTTCGGGCAGCACCGCCTCAATCTTGTTTCCCCCCAGCATGCCGGCTCGACTGCTCAGGAGTGTGCGGGCGGTTTGCCATAATTCGTGGGCCAGCTCGCTCTCGGGAATCAGAAGCTCCAATTGTTGGGCGAACTTTCTGACCGTTTCACTCCGATCTTTTCTGACCTCTTTCAGAAACGGGAGGTCCGCAGCCGAGAGCCCCGACCGCAGAGCTTCCAGCAATCGCCGACGTGATTCCGCCTTCTCGCTGTTGAAGGTCTCCTGCAGCCCCTCCAGCGCGTGCGCGCTCTGTTCCGGGACTTCCCGGAGTCGGTTCAACGCTGCGACACGTTCCGCCAGCGATCCTTCGTCCCACGTCTGTCGCAACTGGACCGGATCAATCACCGCCAAATCCGAAGTGATCCATTCCCATCCGGAGTGAAACCGGCTGAGCCAGGCGGCTCGACTTCCTAACGCCCCTCGAACTGCGTTCCGCAGTTTCGGTTCCGTGAGATTCAAAAGCGTCGGCAGCAACTCGGCCGGGAAAGTCAGGTTCTGCTGCTGCAGAATCAGCGAGACTTCCGGGATCAGTTCGATTTTCCCCAGCGCGAAGATTGTTCGAAGCATCTCCAGTCTGGCGGGTTCTTGTACCTCTTGCGGATCAATCGGTGCCGGTTCCAGCGGAGGAATCTTATCGGGCCGATAACCCGCACGTTGTCGCGTGGCTGCAATCCCAGCCCGGAGCAACAGGAACAAATCATCGCGCGCGAAGGGGGATCCCACCAGTAACTGCTCTCCGCCATCGTGCACATCCAACGGAATTTCCGGATGCCGTGCCGTCCCGACCAGTGCCGCCTTCGCCAGAGGATTCATCGTCCCCCCCCTCGACTTCCGGCCAACGGGGCCGTTGGCGCCGCAGCATCAATCGTGCGATAGCGACCGTTGATCAACCTGCCGAGAGGCAGCAGCTGATCGCCGTTCCATTCTGCCATGAGATCGAAGGGAGCGCCGCCGCTCTCCGCTAACAGTTCCCACGGCTCCCGGACTCCCAGCGGCAGTGAGTCCCCCGCGGAATCGCGCACGAACCAGCGGTCTCCCCGTTGTGACAACTGCACTCCCTTGAGAACACCACCTTGTGAGTTCAGCCAGGGAGTTCTCGCCAGTCCCTCTGCATAGAGATCTAACCAGTCGGCGATCAACTGCTGTCCGGGGAGATCTTCACTGAGAGGCTGGCTGTCACCGAGGCGTTGCTGCAGGCGCACGCGTTGCCGTGACGTTCCGGGGTAATAGATCATGACCGCGGGCTGCACGGTTCCCGGTTCAATGAATTCTGGAAATGGTTGCGATCCCGGGGCGAACTGCAGGAGTAATGCTGTCCGTTGGCTCTCAAGTCCTAACAGCCACGAGCGCTGCGTCTGTACCCGGTCATCATCCGTGACCCGCTGCCCCAGCACGAACCAGCGGTCGCTCACCGGTTCACCCGTCTGCTCCAGTTCCTGCTGACTGACGGTCCAGCCGATCAGCTGACGAACTTCCGCCTGCAGCGGGGGCTCGAGGTCTTCGAGCCGATCGAAAGCGTGCAGGAGCAGTATGAGTCGGCCGAGTTCGGCGAGCAGCCTCTCCGGCCAGTCTCCTCCGGATGACGGGATCTCCGACAGGCTGCGGAGTCGGCCTGCCAAACCGGGAGCCTGAGCGTCGACGAGCCGCCGGGCTTGATTCTCCCAGAACTCCGCCTGCCGGACCTCCGGACGCCCCAATCCCTGTCGTACCAGATCCGACAACCAGAGCTTGAGTTGATCGACACCACCGCGGACGCGACCGATCCGCTGGTCAACTCGTTTCTGACGTGCAGCGGTGTCGACGGTCTTCTCTTCGCGGGTTTCAGAGGCTCGTGAAGCCTTGTCGCGACGGGCAGCCCGCTGCTCGAGCCAGTCGTTCACCCACGCCGGTCCATCACCACTGGGCAACAATTCGGGAGTCAGGGAGGCCAGCAGCAACAGTCCGATGACATGCCGACAGGGGCGTTTTCGACTGGGACAATTGCAGCGATAAGCAAACTGCTGGAGATCGACCGTGACCTGATAAACCGCGCTCCCCTGACAGAGGCCCCACAGCGCCTGCAGGTTCTGGCCGAGTGAACTCCAGTAGCGTACCGCCAGTAGTTGACGGGCTGAGGTAAGCACCTGCTCATCGGGGGCCAGCTGGGCAACCTGTTCAAGTGTCAGCGTCACTGAGTGAGACCCTTCGTCCATAAATGTGGCAGTGAGGCTGCTGAATTGAGCCAGATTCACAGAATGATAAACAGGGAAAGCTGTGAGTGCGACTTTGCAAGAAGTACAAGGGTACCGCCTGACGATCGGTAATTCCTGCCGATTGATCTTGGCTGATTTTTTGGGGGAGGAATATACTCCGCCCCGTCTCAGCCGGAGGGCAGAGACGCGAACGATTGCGACGGGCGCGATCAGTTTTCTACACGCCAGGCATGGAGGCACCGCGTGGATAGCTTTTTAGTGGTTGGAGTCGACACGATCGTCGGCGCAAATCTCGCGGCAACTCTCTCAGACCGGTACAACGTCACGACCTGGGCGCCTGAATCGGGATATGAAATCGCCAACTGCAACGCCCTCGACCCCGCCGATGCCCCGCGCAAGGCGATCGACAGCTCGAAGGCCGACTGGATTGTCTATTGCGGTGCAGCCGCACGTTCCGCCTGGGAACCGAATACAAAATCACTGATTAAGGACGAAATGGTCGGTGACGCCCATCAGTGGGCGATTGCCTGTCGCGAAGCAGGCAAGCGACTGATCATGATCTCATCCGACGCCGTCTTCACCGGCCCCTGGATGTTCCACGATGAAGAGAGTCCGGGCTTCTGTGCCAGCTATCCGTCACAGGCCATTCGTGCGGCGGAAATGCAGGTTCTGGAACATTGTCCGCAGGCCCTTGTGATCCGGACCAACGCCTTCGGCTGGTCTCCCGCCGGTGACGCCGGCTGGATCGAAACCATGCTGAAGGACGTGGAAACCCGGCGCATCGTTCAGCAGGACCATATTCGTCATTCGACACCGATTCTGGCGACTGATCTCGCCCTGATTCTGGAACGGGCCTGCACCGAGCAGCTCAGCGGGATCTATCACATCGCCGGTGCGGAACGATCCAGCCCCCTGCAGTTTGCACAGCGGCTCGCCGACCTGTTCGACCTCCGCTGGCTCGCAATGCGGAAAGAATCCAGCCTGAGCGAACTTCCGCAAGGCTTCGCGGAAGGGGAATGTTCCCTGCAGACCAAGAAAATCCGCCTGGCCCTCTGCGTGCCGATGCCGTTGCTGTCAGAAGGTCTGCAGCGGCTGCGTGAACAACACGAAAACGGCTGGCGGGATCGACTGCGGTCCACACAGGCGGATCAGCGGAAAGAACGCCGCGCTGCGTAACACTTCTGGCCGCGACCCGAATCCCTCCGCTTCAGCTCCGTGATTGTTCCCTTCGGGGAAAGCGGGCTGACTGAGACGGAACCAAGTCCAAACAGGCTCAAGTGGTTCGAGTGGAGCTGCTCGGTGTCACATTCTCCGTAATGTGCTCGTACAGCTCCACTGTCGCATTGATCATCTGATCCACGTGGAAATGTTCCATCACGCGTTGCCGGGCATTGCTTCCAAGCTGACGGGCCTCGTCCGGATGGGTCAGCAGGTGCAACACGCGCTCGGCAAGTTTCTCTTCATCGGAGGGGGGAATCAGCAGGCCGGTGACTCCATCCGTCACCACACTGAAGACCCCTCCTGATTCTGTTCCGATCACCGGCAATCCGCAGGACATCGCCTGTAGCATCGTCGTTCCCAATCCTTGTTTGAGCGCCGGCAGAACAAAGATGTCCATCGCTCGCAGAGCGGGGCTGAAATCATGCAGGTTAGGAAGAATTGTCAGCGATTGGGAAATCTGCAGTTCCATTGCCAGCCGGCGGAGTGAACTCTCTTCCGGTCCCGAACCGGCAACGACGAACATGGCATTCGGCTGTTGTTTCAGGATAATGGCAGCCGCACGGAGAAAATGCCGCAGCCCCTTGCCCGCTTCCAGCGGTCCGGCCGTTCCAATCACAGGGCTTCGCCCGGCAGAAAGGATGGGGAGCAGCTGAGATTCTTCGGGCGGCTGCACACCGCTGGCAATCACGGTCACCAGTTCTTCCGGCAAGCGGGTCCGGTCGAGCAATTCACTTCTGACCGACTCGCTCACAGCGATAATCCGACGGCACCACTGCAAATCGACGATAAACCTCTCTCGCTCGCGAAGGTAATCGTGAACGGTGACGAGGTAGGGTCGCTGCAGCTTTCTGGCGAGCCAGTTTCCGAGCGGTAACATCCGACGATGCTGAATGTCGATCAGATCGGGAGGATCGCGACGGAGATCAGACCAGGCCCAGCGGCGTGTCAATCGTCCCAGTCCCGGCCAGAGCAGAGAACGGTACGCCAGCGAATTCAATTGCTGACCACGTTGCGTGGTCACCTGCACCGGGTCAGTGCTGAGCAGGCGGATTTTGACCCGCTCCGGAGGAAGGCGGCTGGCCAGCGATAACGCACGCGAGAAACTGCCGCGCAGCTGATAGGTCCCGAGGATCAGGAGCGCATCCAGGGGATCAGTTGGCTCACGCTGCATGGTCCGACTGTTGTCCACCCGGGATCACTGTCCTGAACGACTGAGATTTTCTGGCATTCCACTGCGACACCGAGGGCTTCTCCGCGAGGCGCAACGACCGCCAGCCGCAGATGCTCCGTCACTCGGGTGGCGGACCCGCTGCGGCATGATGTCATCTTGATCCGATCGTCGGAGGGTGTCAATCTCCGCGCCCGATCTGGACGGTCTGGCGGCTGTGTGAAAGGGAAGGCCCGGGCCTTTGCATCAGTCGTGCCGCCTGCCCTGATTTCCCGGGTTTCAGCGTCTGCAGGAATCAGTCACGCTGCACTGTGTTTCCGGGTCGGTCCAACCACTGCCGGGCAGATGTCTTACGAATCCCTGCACAAAATCCCCAGTGTGGGCTACACTTGCACTTCTGACCCCCATCGTCGAAATCAACCAGTTCAATCCCATGAATCAGCATCACGAACATCACGGCCATCACCACAGCGATCATGGGCACTCTTCGCACCCGGCGCCGCAAGGCAAGGGGAAGAGCAAGTTGTTCATTCTGGCGATCGTACTGATGCTGATCGGCATGGTTGTTTACGTCATGAGCATGGATGAAGAAGTCCAGCCGGGGGGAAAAATCGAAGAAGAAATGCCCGCCGCAGCCGCCCCGTAAGCAGCGGCGCCCTGCTCGGAATGGCGGACGGGCGTCTCGCCCTCGGCAAACACCGACTCTCATCTTGACCCGATTTCAGCCATTCCCGATAGTTTCCCCGTCCTGATGGGGCGGGCTGTCGGCCGCTGAAGTGCTGAGCGCGTCCCGTTGACTTCGGCAGCAAGGAGGCTGCGATGAAACGCTGGGGGACGCACCTGCTGATTGCAGGTTACCTGTCGGCGATTGGCTGGGGAATTTTTGCCCACGCCATCGGCTTTAAAGAGAACGCGCACCTGGGGATGTACTTCATCGTCTGGGACATGTTCTGCGGCTGGGAAAGCTTTGAAATGCGCCGCCATCTGGTGGCCGAAGGGATGAGCGGCCAGTACTACGATGCCGCGCCCCCGTGGGGCGAGTTCATTCCCTATGGGGCTGACCGTCGCCATCACTACGACGTCAACGCCGCCTATGCCGGGCGCTTTGCCGCACATACGCTTGCCCATACCGAGCATGAGCCGATCACGCGCGTCTTTCTGGTCGAAGAAGCCTGGTCCAAGAAATACAACATGCCCGATGCCGTGTGGAAGCGGCGTTTCGATGAGCCGCGTCATCCGCGGTCCTACTACTACCTGCGAGGAGTCTACGAACCCGACGGCGAATGCACCGGACGGAACATCTCCTGGGCGGCACTCCTCGCCCATCGCTCGATCATCAATAACCCCCGCTTACGGGAAGATGTCGCCCGCGGGCAGTCGTACGTGAATACGCAGTCGTTTTCGGCTCGGGGCTTCAACTCGGTTGAGCCGGTCAATTACAGCGTGCCCGCTGCTGATCCTTAGACACTGTACGATTGACGCGCAGACTTCGTTCCCCCTCTCAGAGTGCCGACTCGCGACTTCCCCGGACTGATACGGGACCAGCAAGGTTGCTCCTATGACCGATTCCACAATGAAACAACGCATCCGGCGCGATCTGCAGCGGGTTGAGAACTGGTTCTACGCCCCCGAGGTTCCTTACGCACTGGCGCTGATGCGCATTCTCGTTCCCTTTGGACTGATGTTCGGCGTGCTTCCCCGCTGGTTTCACGCCCGCGAACTGTACTCGACCGATGGCATCCCCGCCCCCTTCTGGGAGGGCTATGGGCATACCGATCTGCTGCCGATTCTTCCCGGCTGGGGAGCGGTCGCCCTCTACACATTGTTCGTGTTTGTGCTGACCTCGGCGATGCTCGGCTGGAAGACCCGTTTCTGTCTGGCGATGTCGGCCCTTCTGTATCCTTATTTCGGTCTGCTCGATGCGCTGGGGACGATGGCGAAGTTCACCATCGCAGGAACCCATTTTCTGTTTCTGCTCACACTCTCCGACTGCGGGAAAGTCTGGTCGATCGACGCCTGGCTGCGCGGGCCGGTTCCCGAATCCGAACTCCGCTCCCCACGCTGGCCCCGTCGCCTCGTGCAGATGCTGCTCGGCTTGATCTATCTCGGTGCAGCGGCCACCAAGCTGCACACGCCCAGCTATTTCAATGGTGACCAACTGTCGTACTGGTTATTGACCAACGTGAACATGGCCAATCCGCTGGGAGAATTCCTGACACTATTCCCCGCTTTGATTGTGGTGATGTGCTATGTCACTCTGCTGTGGGAAGCGACATTTTTGTTTCTCGCGTGGCGTGGCTGGTCCCGCGTGATCATGATCAGTCTGGGAATTGTCTTTCACCTGATGACGATGTTCACGCTGGGGCTGGTGGTGTTCCCGCTCATCTTCATCGCCACTTACAGCACCTTCCTCTCCGAGCGTGAAGCGCGCGGCATCGGGGAATGGGTTGCTGGACGCGGTCGAGCCCTTCAGAAATTGACAGGCCGACTGGCCGATGCCACCACGGCTCCCGGCTCCACCGCGCGTGGAGGCTGGCTCGGAGTGCTGGGAACCATTCCGGGTTTTGCTGCCGTACTGGTTGTCGTCTCTTCGCTCGGCGTGGCAGCGGAAGCCACACGCGACCCCTTCCGCGAGCGTGGTCCTCAGGGAAAAATGCAGCTCCCTGCGCTCTCCGACGAGCGGGCTGCGGAACTGCTCCGGAACGACGTTGCGGTCTCCCCCCGGGACAAGGTCTTCTCATACGATGTCGGAACAACGCTGGTCGGCGGTGTGCTGGCCGACCGCTGCTCGAAATTCAAATATGGCGAAATCGTGCGGATTCAATGTCGACTGGTTCAGCCGCACGAAGATATCTGGGTCGAAGTCAATCTGCATGACGCCAACAACCGTGTTATCGAACGTCTGGGCGACGTCGTTCCGCGCGAACAGGCCCGCGCCACGTTCTACTACACAATGCTCGAAGCCTTCGAACCGGGTGACTACGACCTGGTCCTCCGGTGCGACAATCAGGAACTGCAGCGGAAGCGGATCACGCTGTCACGGTGAAACGGACAGAGCCCGCGGACCTGTGCAGGAGCGGGCTCGTGCTTTTCGACGGACAGAAGACTCGCTGGAGATCACACCGTCTCGGCCGTCGGGTCGCCATGTTTGCGGCCGAGGCGTCGCAGTCGCAGTGAGAGTGCGACTGCCGTCACCCCGATCACCGTCACATAGAATCCGAAGAGCAGGATCATCGCTTCAATTCCGGCTCCCGGCTTCGCGAGCAGCAAGCCCCCGAATGCGATGGAGAGCGCTCCCGACAGGATGAGCACCCATTCATCGTCGATCTCCTTGCGCAGGGCGATTGCTGAGGAAATCTCCAGCACCCCGCGCACAATCGACACGATTGCCAGAACAGTAATCAGCGCCTGGGCCATCGCCGGCGGGTTCATGATCGCCAGGATCCCGGCTGCGACTGACACCAGCCCGAACAGCACCATCGGCCACCAGACTCGTCCCTGCGGCCCCGAGCCGACGCCGATCATGATCCCGGTGATCCCTTCCGCCAGGCAGAAGGCCCCGTAGACCAGCATCAGGGAGACCAGCGTGATACCGGGCCAGGCAATCGCACTGATTCCCAGTGCAATCGCACACAATCCGCGCAACAGCAGAACCCACCAACGCCGACACACTGCATGTAACATTTCAGCCTCCTGAAGAATTCCACTGGATCACAACGACGAGTTCTGGCATCACCGACAATCAATCTGCCCAACCGGCCGGGACCTCATCACGGCAATCCATGAGGATTCCGGAGCGTACACCCACAGAGCCGAAGGCAGCGTCCGTTTATGCTACCTCGCTTTCTGTCCAGTTGATGCAGAATTGCTCAACTTGCGGAGACTTACCTCGACCGAGGCCGCGTCGCTGCTCCCGCTTCGACATCAGCAGCCTGATGATTACAGTCGCTACCACCACTCCAACACACACTCCGCATCTTGGGGGAGGTCGGGGTTTGCAGTCCGCTTCCAACAGCAGGACGCTGTCGCCTGATCGCCCCGTTCCCGCCACGCACGGATGAGCCATTCAGCTGACGAAATCATCTGCTGGGAGTGGACAGGAAAGAGCAGCCGCCCAGAGGAATTTCCCTCACCCACCCAGGACATCCCAACGGCGGTTTCATTTTCTTTCCCGGGGCGATAGCATCCGGCTTCGGGAGCATCTTCCCGAAAGTTGTCCGCTGAAGGACATTTGGATGAGCACTTCCTGACCCCGTGACGAGAAGGGAATCCGTATCTGCACATGGGGGCTGCCGTCATTCAAGTTGGTTTGATCGGTGTTGGGCCGGCGACCCGGAGTCCAGCCGTTAATGCGGTGCTGCGCCAGCGCAGACTCTGCCTGAGCGAGCTGTTCGATCCTTGTCTCGACGACGCAGCCGAAGAAGCCCGTCGCCTGATGATGACGCCGTCCGCCAGCCTCGATGGCGTGCTGAAGCGATCACGGGGAGTCGTCGTCGCCGAAGTGAAGTGGATGGGTGTCGAGCCGATGATTCTATCGGCCGGTTCACAGCGTCCCTCACTGGTTCTGGCCTCGGTTCTGGAGAAAATCGCAGCGCTCGACCTGAGTCGGCTCCAACATTTCGCGTTCCTCACCCGCACACTCGTCATGCCGGAACTCGCCCACCGGTGGGCCCGTTCCACCCTCCGGCTCCGGGAGCTGACCGCCACGCAACTGGGGGCCATCGAACAGATGGAAGTCGTCTGCCGACTGCCGGCGGAGACCCCCTTTCCCCGGTTGATGGCCATCGACTGGTGCTGCAACGTCATGCAGTCTGAGGCGAGATCGGTAGAGAGCAGCACCAACGGCGAGCAGCTGGTGATCCGGTTTCGCCGGATGAATCGGGAAGGGCGACCGGTCTCCGTCCGGCTGACCATCGAAGACGGCCCCCTCACGAAATTCCCGATCTGCGGAAGCGAAGTGACCTGCCGACACGGCCGGATTCACATCACCGGCGAAGAGACGCTCGAATGGCAGACAGGCCGGGGAGTCGAGAAGGAATCGCTGACGTCTGATCGGTCTGCCGAAGATGTGATGATCGATCTGTTCGGTCGTCGTCTGGCGGGCGGGCTGGTCCCGGTACCGGATATTGGCGACGTCGTTCGTGCCCAGGCGCTGCTGCAGGCTGCCGAGGAAAGTGCCCGACTGGGACAGGAAATCGAACTCCGTCCCGGGGCGAGCAGCTCTTCCCACGGCGATCAGTAACGAGATGACGGATCAGCGCACGGCCTGCGTACTTTCATCCAGATTGGTGCGGGGCGCGGCTGTTCCTGTAAATGTCTCCACCAGATCGCGAATCACGACCGGCTTGGGAGCAATCAGAAGTTCAGCAGCCTGCACCCCAGCGGCATGTCCCAGTACTCGAGCCTGGCTTTCCACCATCTGAAAAACGCGGTCTTTCGCGGGCGGGAACTGTGTTTTGTATTCCCGCACGGCAGCCAGCTTCTGGTCCAGTGTGTCGGAAATGTCGACCACCATCGACCCGGCCGCCTCCGCCATCCAGCTGGTGCCGAAATTGAGCGGATACCACAGCAGCTGCCGGATGGTATGCACCGGCAGTCCATCGAATTCGCCATCCCATTTCGTCAAGCGGGAATAAAAAACCGCTGCGTCGGTAATCTGCATCGCCTGCCAGTGGTCGGGAGAGGCCAATGGGGTTTTATCGGCGATCCCCATCACAATTTTGGGACGATAGGTCCGCAGGATTTTTGCCAACGCCACGCGGGCTTCGTAACAGTCGAACAGCTTCCGGTTCGGCAGATCGAGGGTCTTGCGATACTGAATTCCAAGAACCTGGGCTGCGGCCTGTGCTTCGGCCAAGCGGACTTCCGGACCCGGACTATTGGGAGTCGGCTCACCATCGGTCAGATCGACAATCCCGACCCGATATCCCTGCCGCACCAGCTTCGCAAGCGTTCCTCCCACCGCAATTTCCACATCATCGGGATGGGCGCCGACGGCGATGACATCGAGAGGTTCCGGCAGCTGGGAAGTCGTGGCGCTCATGATCTCATCAGGTTGAAGGTGATGTCAAAAAGTTCCGCACGATCTTGACCAGTCGATGCGGGTGAGTCAGGTAAGGATAGTGTCCGGACGTAAACATTTCTTCGCTTCGAGCCTGCGGAAGCAGGGACTGCAACTCGTCGTTGGCGGCGCTGGTCCGTTGACCGTCCCCTTCGCAGCGGAGAACCAGGACCGGCTGACGCACCGCTGACAGGTCGGCCCGCAGGTCCACCGCCGCAGCCAGCTGTCGGGCAGCGGCATCACGGACCGGCACCACCCCCAGCTCATTGAGCAGAAATCCCAGCCGCGTTTCATCGAAAGGGGGAAACCAGCGGCGGTGATTTTGCAACTGGGTGGCCGTCCAGAAGGGAAGTCGGCGGAGTCGTCCCGGCCAGCGCCGACCGACCTGCAGCAGCAGCCATTCGAGGCGACTGAACTCCCGCAATCCCCACGTTCCCTGCAGCAGCAGCCGGTGAATCAGCTGAGGTTCACGGCTCATCATCCGTAACGCTACCTGGCCTCCCCAGGAAGAGGCGTACACCGGCGCTCCTGACGGACATCGGTGGCGGATCGCAGCGGCGGAAATCGTGACGGTCTCATCGAAAAGCCGCTGGACCGGGGGGCGTTTCTTCCAGACCGGATGCCCCAGCATCACCACGCGGTACGCGTCCTTGAGCAGCCACGCTGTAAGAAAGAAGAGCCGTGGACTGGCTGCCAGTGCGGGGAGCACCACCAGCGGCGGTCCCGCCCCGAACTCCACCACTTCCACCTCACCGCCAGCAAATTCAATGACTCGCGATTCTGCCGACTCAGAGACCGAGTGACAGACCTCCTGCCAGGCCAGAGGTGTCGGACAGGGCTCAGTGGCGGTCAGCGTGCATTCGGAGGGCGTGCTCATGAGGCGCTATTGTAATCGCCTTGCCGAAAATCGACGACCGGGGCCGAAAAAACGTTCCCCAAGCCACGCCAACGGGGACAGGGTCAGGTCACCCGGGCAGCGTTTCCATCAAAACAAGGCAGACGACAGCGTCTGACGTTCAGGAAGCGTCCTCGCCATCCAGACGCTGGCGGGCAATGTCCGCCCAAGGGCCGCGCGAGTCGTGCTGCAGGTACTCCTGCCAGTGAATGCGGGCCTGCGGTTCATCTCCCAGATCGTGCAGCGTTTCCGCCATGTGAAAATGGGCATCCGGATAATCAGGAAGAAGATCCAGAGCGATCTGAAACGCACCGCGAGCCGCCTGCGGCGCATTCAGCTCTCGATGCAGGCAGCCAATCTGCGTCCACGCCTCGAGAAAGTCGCGATCATGCTCCACGGCCGAGTAGTAGCGTTCGATTGCGCCTTCGGTATTCCCCATCCGGTACAGACACTCGCCCAACTGGAAATGGACATCCGCACTCCCCGGAGAGGAGCGCGCCGCCAGCCTGAAGGCTTCCAGAGCATCATTCAGCCGGCCAGCGTCATACAGACGGCAACCTTCGATCAGCCAGTCACGAGGCTCGTCCGAGGACAACGCCTTGGGAACCAGACGAATCGATGGGAGTTCGTTGACCGGCGTCTCTTCCACCGGGTCCTCTTCCGTCACACCATCAAAATCAATCAGTCGTTGCCCGGACCCGGGCATCACCAGTCCATGTTCATCCCGAACCACCACACCGAGATGATGGGCAAGAATCTGCAGCTGCTCCAACGGACGTTCGTTCCCCCGCTGAACTGCCGGCAGTCTCCGCAGACTCTCTTCCAGATCCTTGCGGGGAATTCCCGATTCGAGAAGGTCATTCAACCTGCGGGCAGAGCTGACCTCGCGAAAATCAAAATAAGGAAGACGATAAACGTGCCTGATCGGACGAATCAGCCCCATGCGGGCCCAGCGGCGAATCACATGCACATTGACGCCGAGAATGGATGACAGCATTGCCGGCGTGTACAGGCGGTGCACTTCGTCACGATGATCATTCAACCCCAGCAGCCCCAGCCACTGCGATTCGTTGAGGAGTTCAATTTCCACACCCGCTTCGCGCCAGCGCTCTGCCTGCTGCAGCTTCACCGACGGTTGTCCGTTGTCTTCGAGTGGCCACCCCTCTTCGCCAATCACCAGCATCGTGATCTGGCGGCTGACATGTTCGGCTGCGGTCCCTCCGTGCTCCGCCACGAGGGCGGCTGCCTGCGCATGAGTCATCGAAGCCAGCGTCCCCGTGAAGGCGACACGTTCACCCTGCAGACAGGGAGAACTGAGAATGTCGTGATTATTGGAGAACGCCGATGAAGACATATGGTTCGAAGCCGTAGCGGAGTGTGGCAGCAGGAGCGGGAAGTGGTCTCCCCGGCTTGGATCGTTCGAATCCAGTCCAGCAACATTGAACATACTGGAGTTCAGACGGCGGATCAAACACACCACGCCGTTCGCACTGAGGTCCGCCGAAAAACAATTCCCTCCACGTCAAAGTTTGCGAATCTGCCGTTTTGGAGATCAGGGCGTCATTGCGGCGGGCGGGGAGTCACCCGCTGAGTCGTCCAATTCCTGTCGGGTTTCTCTGTGAAGAAGCCTGCCGTGGCGGCTGTTGATAACCTGTTGATGGCGATCGACTTGCTCGACCGGCACTCCGGCCCAGTGTGGGGAGTCACTTCGCCAACCGGACGACGTCTTTTATAATCCCCCGATGGCTGGCTCACCTTCCCATTATGACGTCATCATCGTGGGGCAAGGACTGGCTGGCACCACGCTCGCCTGGCAGCTGCGGGAAGCGGGGATGCGGATTGCGATTGTGGATCGTGGTGAGCGAGACACAGCGTCCCGTGTGGCCGCCGGGTTGATCACCCCGATTACCGGCCCTCGACTGGCGAAGACGCACGAATGGGAAGTGTTGTGGCCTGCAGCGCTGCAATTCTATCGACAGCTCGAGCAGTTACTGCAGGTCGACCTGTTCCGGGTCGGAGAATCGATCCGTCTGTTTGCCGATGAAGCTCAACGGGATTTGTTCCAGCGCAGGCTGCAACAACCCGAGTTCGCCGCACGCGTGGACGCCAGCGATCTCCGCCTCGGTGGCGCCCTGCGGGCACCCTTCGGTGGGTTTGTGATGAAGCCGACAGCCCGACTCGATGTCGGCACGTATCTGCAAACCTCACGCAAATTTTTCGAAAGCGAACAGCTGTATTTTCATGGAGACCTCAACCTGCCGGTCGACGTGACGTTTCATGCGAAAGCGATTCAGATTCCAAAACTGAATCTGACGGCAAACCGGCTGATCCTCTGCCAGGGATATGTCCCCGAACTTCCCTGCGGGTTTGCCCGCGTTCCCTTTCGCGCTGCCAAAGGCGAAATCCTGACCGTCAGTATTCCGGAACTGCACGAGCACCGTGCGATCCACGACCGAATCTGGATCGCCCCCGAGCAGAAGCCGCTGTTCCGGATCGGTGCCACATTCGAATGGCACGACCTGACGAATCAGCCCACGACTGCTGGGCGGACCGAACTCCTGCAGAAGAGTGCACAGCTTCTTGACCTTCCACTCAAGGTGGTCGATCAGCGGGGAGCGGTTCGCCCCGTGATTCGGGATTTCCACCCTGTCGTCGGCCTGCATCCGGACTTGCCACAGGTCGGGATCCTGAATGGGTTGGGTGCCAAGGGATCACTCCTGGCGCCGACGTGGAGTACGCGGCTGGTCCAGCTGCTCTTGAACGATCAAGCCATTCCAGTTGAGGGAGATGTGGCTCGATGGTTCCGCTGACACGGCAAGCCCACGCACTGGTCAGTCAGACTGTGCCCGCGGGGGGGATCGCGGTCGATGCCACCGCCGGCAACGGTCATGACACATTGTTTCTTGCGCAGCTCGTGGGGCCCGAAGGACACGTTTTTGCAATCGACATTCAATCGGCGGCAGTCTCGGCCACACGTGAGCGGATTGCATCGGCGGGACTGATGAACACGGTCGTGCTTCAGGCGAACCACGCCGAGCTGCTGAGAATCATTCCTCTTCCGTTCCATCAGCAGATCGACGTGATGCTCTTCAATCTCGGCTACCTGCCGGGGAGCGACAAAGAGGTCGTCACCAAATCGAAATCGACTCTTGAAGCTCTGATGGCCGCGACCGCTCTGCTGAAGCCGGGCGGATTGCTGTCCGTGATTGCCTATCCGGGACACGCGGGGGGAGACCTTGAGCGGGACGCCGTCCGCGACTGGCTGGAGCATCAGACACGGTTGCAGATTGTTCACCGCAGTGAATCTGCGCGACCGGAGTCTCCGCAATGGTTCGCGGCTGTCCTTCGGGATGCACGTTAACGCATCTTCGCGTTCGATGTCCCCGTTCTCGCCACGTGGAAGCGAGCATTGCACCGCACGAAACGCCTGCTGCGCGCGGACAGTGGAACGAGCAACCTGCCCTCAAGACCACAATCGCTGTTCACCGAGGCACCGAGCGAGAACGCACTCCGTCCTGTTCACTCAGGAAAACAAGGCACCCGATCGGGCGAACGCGTCCCAGCGAAATTAAACCTCGCATCAGCGATACATCTGCAGATTGCGATTGGCCGAGGTTCGTGTCATCAGCGGATGCTGTCCTGACTTTCCGGTGGAGATACTGCTTGCTTCCGAAAGATCACCGGGAGTGGAACTGCTCGCCAGCTGCACCAGTCGGGGCCGGAACATCACCATCAGCAGCAGCGGGAGATACCACAGTACGTACACTCCCCCTTCCTGGGGATACCACAACTGCGTCCCGACAACCGCTGCAGTCGACCAGGCCAGCAGCACTTCCAGCGTTTTGACTTTGGGCCAGAGTGCCATCACGAACAGCATGACGAAATAGGCGACGATCACCGGTAACCGGTAGACCGACAGATAGTTCATATCTCCCCAGAATCCGGTGTTCACTTGCACGCCGGAAAATGCCGCCAGTGCCAGATTGAGGGAACCGATCGTCCGCTGCAGGAATGAATTGGAATCGGTAGAGGTCATGGCAATGCTCAGCAGCAGAGCAATGGCGACACCACAGAGAGCCATCACGAAGCGAAGTGCCTGCCGACGGCCGTAGTAGTTGGCCCAGATGGGGAGCAGGAAGACCGGAAACGTGGTTGTCCCGCAAGCCAGCCCCAGCAGAACACCGGAAACGACCGGTTTGCGGAAACAGACAAAGGCCCAGACAATCAGGGCGGCAGGGAGCACGTGATTGAACTGGCCGACGTTGTACGCGGTACAGGGGAGCAGCAGGTAAAGGGTCGCCATCGCCAGCCCCAGCGACTTGTCGGCGAACAGATTCCGGCCGACGAACCAGAGTCCGGTAATCACGGCAGCGTGGGCAAGAATCGCCAGAATGCGGGCCGCCAGATCTTCGAAGACAAAATTTACAGATGCGGCGATCACTGCCGCGGCGGGGCCGGCGCTCGGCTGGTTCTGGGGATCGGGGCTCTCAGGAGTCCGATTAACGATGTTCGCCCCCCGCTCCAGCGTGTCCTGAGTCGCTTTCGGGAGTGAGCTGGTAATGGCCTGCGCGGTCAGGAAGGCGAACGCCGCCACGCACAGAAATCCCATTCCCTGCGAATTCAGATTCTGGCCGAGATAAGGACGTCGACTCAGAAATGGATCAACAAACAGGCGAACCAGAAACAGACAGGCCATGACGAACAGCCATGCATGGCCAATCGACTGGGTCCCGCTGCTTTGGGAGTTCACAAAAATCAGCCCGGGCGAAGCTGACAGCAGTAGCACCAAGTCCACATTCCGGAGCGAAAGAAATCGCGTGAACCGGAAATAGACCGCAAGGATCAACAACGTCGACAGGTAGAACCATGTCGGCGGGTTGACCTGATACCCGAGTAAAAACTCTTCCATTCATGAAACCTGCAGGTGACCGTCCTGAACAATCTGAAACAGTCGTTGTTTCATTCACATTGTTGAGAACACAATCCCGCTCTGCATGCGCAAAGACAGGCGACGCCGGCTGGCGACCCCAACCACGAACCTCACTGAATCCGTGCACTTCCCTTGCACGGTCGCTGATGCAATTTGCTGCTTTCGATTCCCCAACCAAATAGCGCAATTCGCGTCACAGCTGAAATGAAGCTACCAAGAAAAATCCGTGAATCCAAGCCCTTCCCCGGAATTCGCCTGAAATCGAAGGCCGTCAATCGATCCACTTTGATGCGTTGTCTCGGTGGCATTGGACGTCTCTCTGATCGACTACTTCGCTTCCGACAGTTGATCTGTCCCGGAGGGATGAATCTGAATTGAGCTGAGGGGGGAGCGTTATTCGGAACGCAGGGCTTGTGTTCGCGTTTCGCAATGTATTGGAGGGGGCGAGCCGACACAGCTCTCCGTCTGTCCGCACAGCGCATTCTCTTTCCCGAACATTGCTTGCAATCCCACCGCCACGGCTCATCCGCAGGCGATTGGTCTTGGTGAAAGTGCGGGAGGAGAAGTCCGTGACGGCACGTGACTTTTGATGAATTTGAAACCTGGAGCGTCTCGGTTGTGGATGGCCCGGGAATCGTCTGCCAGAGAATCAAACCCGGCAGTGACGTTAAGCGAGAGGTGACGGAATGGCTCAATGGCCTTTTGGCGTTCCCCACAAGGCAGGTCCGGGCCGCTCAGGGGATCGCTTCCACAAGGGGGACACGGGAGATTCACCGGAGAATGAAAAAAAGCCCTTCGCCCCCACGCCGCGTCCGTGCAGCGTCATCTGGGGGCGAAAGGCTGGCAGACTGGCGAGGAAGGAGCCAATCCCAGCTGCCCGAAAGGTAGCAGCACATCCTGGCTGCTGTATCCGCAAGCCCGGTAGCAAGCGGAAGCTCTCGATGACTTCTCGTCCGTGGTCACCAACAGGGTTCCCTGCCGGCGTGTCTCAGGCGCGCGGTCCCGCAGTTCTCACTGCAGATTCCCCAAGTCCTGGGGGAACCCTGTTGCGCAAAACAGGGTCGGTGCTCCATCCGGGAGCAGCAGATTCTATTGGTCGTGTCAGGTCGCAACGACTTCGCAGGCTCAAGCCCTTGAGTTCGTCCCCTGAACGATGCAACCCAAGCAATGGGCGCAGGTTCAGGCTTCGGCCGAGCCGAGGATCCGGATCAAGTTCAGACATTGTCCGCACCGGGAGTTGGAGGGCTGACGCCCCAATTTCACACTCCCCTTTTCGATCCCCACACGGCCTCAAAAGATACGCACCAGCCCGTTCGCGTCAAGCGGAACCGCCCCCCCATCGAAGCTTCATCCGGTCGATTGTGTCGTAGGCTCCAATGGCATATGGAATTGAAAGTTTCTGAATTTTTTATGGCTGTTTGGCACTGAAAACAGCCTCCATCTGAGTTTCACGCCGAGTCCGATTCCTACAACAACCGGCGGTAAAGAGCTTCGTAGCTTCGCGTAACTGATGACCACGTAAACAACGCCTGCACAGAGGCTTGCGACTTGTCCCCCAGCTTCCTGCCCCTGTCGGGCATGTCGACAAGTTGTTCAATCTTCTGGGCGAAGTGCTCAACCGTTACTGGACTTACGACGATCCCCGTCTCCCCGTCCCGGATCAGTTCAGAGATCCCTTCCACTGGCGTTGAAATCACGGGCAGACCGGCTGCCATCGCCTCCAGGACGACGTTCGGCATTCCCTCCCATTCGGACGACAGGACAAACGCGTCGGCTCCCCCCATCCAGCGCCTGGCTTCCGATCGATAACCGAGGAGGACGACCGACCCGCCGATTTCCAGATCGGCGATTCTGGACTCCAGCTCGGCCCGCTGCGGCCCTTCACCGATCACCGCCAGACAAATGTTCCGCCCCTTGGAAACGAGCGTCTGGATGACCTCCAGCAGCAGGAGGAAGCCCTTCTGACGATGGAGCCGACCGACCGCCAGCAGCAGAAACGTTTCCGGCGGAATTCCAAGTTCCTGCCGGAGCGAAGGGAGCAATCCCCCTGGCGACAGCATTTCGACCCCGTTCGGAATCACGCTGATCCGGTCCGCAGTCGCCCCCGTCTGCTGTTCGATGTGCTTCGCCACTCCCGCACTCACGCAAACGTGATGATCGACCCAGCGCTTCGTCCAGCGTTCGAGCCAGAGGTGCCAGCGTTGATCCTTCTCCGCCACACGGTGCCCCGCGACGATGACGGGAACTCCGGCCAGACGACCGGCGATACGTCCCACAATGTTGGCGTGAAACAGGAAGCACTGCAGCAGACAGGGCCGGGACTCTCTCAGCCGCCCGCTAAGGCGCCGAATCACCGAAACCAATTGCGACGGCCGGGCGCCAAAGCACTCCACCGGGACACCGGCCCCTCTCAAAACAGCCGCCAGTTCACCCTCGGGTCCGAGGCAGTAGACGATCGGGTCCCATTCCCGGCGGTCGAGATGCTGCACCAGCTGCACGAGTGCCCGTTCAGCCCCTCCCGGATCCAGATCGGTGATACAAAAGGCGAGCCGCCGCGGGACCTGCCTCCCGGAGACTGGCTGATTGGAATCGGCGTGAGACATGAACCCGCAACTGAAACGGCTACAATCCGCGAACGGAAGCAGAAGGCCGCTCGCAGGCCAGGGATGATTCGCAACAGGACTTCATATGATTCTGGCGGGCAGATCAGCAATTGTCACCGGTGGCGCCATCCGAATCGGTCGAGAGATCGGACGCGCTCTGGCGCGGGAAGGGGTCAACGTCTGTGTGCACTATGGAACATCGGCCACGGAGGCGTCTGAAGCCGTTCAGGAATTCCAGCAACTGGGAGTCTCGGCCTGTGCTGTTCAGGCGGAACTGCTGCAACCGGTCCGAGCTGCGGCACATGTGCTCGAGGCCGCCACTCAGCAACTGGGACCGATCACCATTCTCATCAACAGTGCAGCGATCTTTGAACAGGGAACACTCCTCTCGACCGACGAGGAGAATTGGGATCGGCATTTCACCATTAACCTGAAGGCCCCTTTCTTTCTCACCCAGCAGATGGTCAAGCGGCTTCCTCCTGACACTTCCGCCGCGGTGGTCAATATCGTCGACTGGCGGGGAGAACGTCCGATTCCCGGTCAGGCCGCTTACACACAGGCGAAAGCAGCGTTTGTGGCGCAGACGAAATTACTCGCTCAGGAACTCGGTCCGCGGATCCGGGTCAACGGGATCTGCCCAGGCCCCATTCTTCCGGCTCCCGGAGAGACACAGCAGCAGTTTGAAGCTCTCGCGGAGAGAAATCCTCTCAAGCGAACCGGAGCCCCGGAAGACATCGCACTCGGGGCTCTCTATCTGCTCAAGGCGGATTTCGTCACCGGCGAACTGCTGCACATTACCGGGGGAGAAGAACTTTGACCCAACTGATTCCGGACCTTCAGTCAGAATTGGGGCGAGAGGATTTCTCACGCTGATGAGCCAGCTGGTACGCGGTCCGGATGAAGTCGCCCCGGGTCCGGGACTGCTCCAGTTTTCCGGCATCGATCTTCAGTTCAGCCGCCAGCTTCAGCCAGCGTTCCCGCAATTCCGGTGCGAGGTCCCTGTTCAATTGAGCCTCATGCCATGGAAAGGCATGCGCGTACTGGCCGGTGTAGGACTTTCCACGCGTTCCGTACTTGCCTGCAGCAGCTTCCGTATGGTGCAAACCTCCTGCGGAGCCCCACCACTGTACGGCGACAAAATCCGGTGAATCCGGCAAGACGTCACTGACATAGATGGTGGCAGCGCCTGCGGCGTGCAGCGATTGCCGGATCTCCGCCGGATCGATCTTGTCCAAAGGTTGATGATGCTTGAGAGAAAGATGCGCTGCCGTGCCGGCCGCTTCACCAAGCCCCATCCAGATCGGCTCGTAACGGAGTGCACAGAAACCGATATGCGATGAGGAGATCGCCACCGGCACGAGAAGATTTCCCCGGTCCGGCGGGAGCAGAACTCCATAGGGAATCTGGTACGGAGCGGTCGCCTGATAAAACTCTCCGGTGTGAGTCCCGCCAAATCGGGGTCCCTGGTGGCCGGTGCCATGACAATTCAGCCCATAATCTCCCATGGCGATGGCATCAGGCTGAAATTTGGCTCTAACGCCGTCAGAAGAGGCTGCAACATCGTGCTGCGTGAAAACATGCCGGCCTTTCATGCGTCGGGCTTCGCGGACATAGATCTGCACGGGGAGAAATCCGGAGTCGACAAACTCATCCCGGCACAGGCCGAATTCCCGGGCGGGGATTCGAATCGATTCAGGCACTTCCTCATCATTCTGCAGGAAGTACAGCATCCCCAGGTTATGTCGCACGAGATCCTGGAAGAGTTCCTCACGTCGAGCGGTGTCCGCTTCCGCCCAGTCATGACTGACATTGGTCAGTGACAACCTGACCGGAGCGCGTGACATATCGTTCACATCATGCTTGAGGTTCGGCAGAACCGGCTTCTGAATCTTGTAGATGGCCGACGGATTCGAGCCGCCAGAAGCAATGAAGCAGGCCTGTTTAATGGTTCCCTGACGAATCAGTTCCAGGAGCCCGGTGAATTGCTCACGGTCATAGCCATCGGGCTTTTCCGGCAAGACGCGGTTCTCGGGATTGCTCGTCATACACAACCGGAAGTTGTAACCCTGAACCTCGGAATCCCCCTGCGCAGGCGCCAGCTCCTCCTGATATTCCGCTTTCCCTTCACGGCCCAGGCTGTAGGGAATTTTTGCCAGCGCCAGCAGATCTCCCTCATAGGTGGCGTCGATGAAGATCTTCCCCGAAACGGCGAATTCCGAGCCATCACGATCTTTCAAAGCGAGGCGCGAAATCTGAAACCCTTCACCCGTCTTCTCAGCCGTCACGCCTGTCAGCAGCTTGTGATCCTGCACCTGCAGATTCGGATACTCCTTCAGCATTTCGCGAAACAGCTGGAGGGCGACTTTGGGTTCCGCATGTGTTCCGTGCAACGAATCTTTCACCTGCTGGGAATCTGCCCCGTACTCCCTGGTGTAATACTGTTCGGTCCGGCGGTTCAGCTCGAGGAACAGGCCCGACAGCGATTCGAGTGTCCGAAAATCGGGATGCGACAGCCCATTAGTGGCCATTCCACCCATTCGCGATGTCGGCTCAAGCAGGAGCACCGAATGACCATTTCGAGCGGCGGCAATCGCTGCTGCAATCCCGCCCGGTGTCGCCCCATAAATGACAACATCGGCACTCTTGACCGGCGTTGTCAGCGATGTCTGCTGCGCAGGCAACAGGTGAGGTCGCAGTGAGAGAGTCAGGAATGCCAAGACCACTGGAAACAATCGCCGGCAGAAAGATTTCATCATCCGCTCCCTGTGACGTGACACACTGACGAAATAAATCCCACCGATGACGAATCACCGGTGGGACCTGATTTTTTCGAAACGACTCGACTCTCGACTCGCTGAACCGCGCTTCAGTCCAGGTCATCCGTTCTGAGCCAACTCAGCATACGAAATTTCATGCGGCATCACACCTTTCTGAACGGACACTGCCGCCACCTTCCCGGCGGCTTCTCCCATCGGAACGGAATTCCCGGTGACCCGATAGCTGGAGTGGGCAATGAAGTCTCCGCTGATACAGCGACCAGCCATCAGCAGGCCATCGACATCGGCCGCAATCAGCGCAGCGAGCGGAACGTCATAGGGCTTCGATCCCATTTTGCGAAACTTGGCAACGTCGACCGGATTGCTGCCGTCGGAGAAGACGTTGTGGACGTCGAATCCGAAATTCACGCGGCAGACCGAATCAGGATGAGTCGCACCCGCCACGATATCTTCACCCGTCACGGTGTACCGACCTCGAATCCGCCGACCCTCGCGGACGCCGATCTGCTCGGCAGTCGCCACGACAGCCAGGTTCGTCCACGGATCACCCAGCTTGCGGAGCGTATTCACGATGTGATGCACCTCGGCCCGAGCACGGATCGTGGCCTCTGTGATCTGACCTTCGTCCATCGCGGAGACACCGTACTCGTGGTTGGTCATCAGCGAATAGATGCCGCTGTGAAGATGCCGAAGGGTCGGCGCTGAATACGAGGGATCAACGCCTGCCTGCTGCATCAGTTTCCGCAGCTTGGGTTTGGCCGATTCACCCGTTTCACGGATAAACTCCGTGATCTTGGTCGGATCAACACCGGTCAGCAGGGCGATCATCGACATCGGCTGGCATTCACACTTTTCTCCGACTCCCAGGTCGAAGGAACAGCCTGCCTGTGCTGCCAGATCACCGTCGCCCGAACAATCGACAAACCGCTGCGCGACCCAGGCCTGACGACCCGATTTCGATTCGGTCAGCACGCCGACAATCTGATTCCGGTCATTCAGAACCGCGCCGACGAGATGCGTGTGCAGGTGAATCTTGACTCCGTCTTTGACACACATTTCCTCGAGGAGCAGCTTGCACAGCTCCGGGTCGTAGATTTCGCCCTTTGACTTTTTGGCGACGTCACTTCCCCGTTCGGCCAGACCGTTCAGGATCTCTTTCATCACACCCGACTTGCTGTGTCCGTCGATAATACGTGTGAGCAACCCTGCGGTCCAGACTCCTCCCAGACAGCCCGCCATCTCAATGAGTCGCACGCTGGCGCCGGCCCGCGCAGCACCCAGGGCAGCACCGATTCCGGCCGGTCCACCGCCACAGACGATGACGTCGGTCGTTCCCGCGACGGGAATTTCCCGTTGCGACTCGATCAGCTTCGAACCGTCTGCGGAGAGCTCTCCGCTCGTTCGCACGATGTCACCCGTGACGAGGTGCGAAGTCGGCTTGTCTGCCCGGGCCTGCTGATTCCAGAGCAGCAATGAAGGACTGAGCGCCGCACCGGCGGTCAGGGTCTGCAAAAACTGGCGGCGATCAGGCGTCAGGGGTGCCTTCGACATAGGAGACTCACTTTCTCTCGGCGAGTTCGAGACAAGATAGAATCTGGTTCAGCGATTGAACCAGTGCGGGATCATTTACTGGTCAAGGCGAAATCAATCACGTTCGGTTTGTTTTCCACATTGGCGGTGAGTTCCGATCGGTCATGATATTTGGCCGGCAGAAATTCCTGCTGAACAACTCGGCCGTTGTCATCTTCGAACCGGGTCCGGATATAGACTTTGTTCGGGCCGAGCATCACTCCGCTCTTATCCATGGTATAGACCATGCGGTACTTGCCCGCGGCATCGGTAGTCCCGAAGGAAGGTCGCCCCCCTTCGGGCTGGAATGTCACCGTCGCTCTTTCCAGCGGGCGACCGTCCAGTGTGACCGTTCCTTCGACTGAAGCGACATCAGGGGCATCTCCCCTGCCGCACCCCACCAGTGCCAGCAGCATGACGCTCGCCAGCAGGCGACGGATTCCGTGAACCTTGAACACCTTGGCACCTCCCCAACATTTCCATTGCACTTGATATTTGCCTGCCCGCTTCCACCGGGGCGAGTCGGGCTCCTGAACAACCGGGACGACCACTGCGGGGGAAAGGGTGAAGAGCAATCTGCTCTCAAAGGCATCGCTCCGTAAGCGGGCGATGCCCGTCATGTCTTCCCTTGCGCCCTTCAGACAGGGGCCCTCCGGATACCGAGTTCCACCCAGATCCGGAGAATCGAGGTGGCCGTGCCGGACATGCACGTACTGCACTCCGGCACCGTCCTCTGTTTCCTTCTGATTCGGAACTGCGCAGCGATCAGTCGCGCAGTCCGGGGAAAAACACCATGCCGCCTGCACTAGAAGTCGCCGACAGGCTGGCCATCTTCGCGAGCCGTCAATCGCTCATACGTGCTGTCGACGACGCTGGTGTTGTTCGAGCCGTTGGTCACATAGTGAATGTTCTCGGAGATAAACCGGACCGAGCCGTCTCCGAAGACAAACTGGGCTCCGCCGGTATGCACGCTGCTGAAGCTTTCGTTCAGCTCATTTGAAACATTGTTGGAGTGATTGATGGCACCACGAGCGTTGGCAAACACGTCCTTGGCGGAATTGCCTCCACAGGCCCGCAGCGAACCGATCCACACCGCGGCCCGGGGCAGGAGAACTCCTCGCTGGTAAGCGATCTCACCCACAAGAATGGTATTGCTCGTTCCGTCCGTCACATCGCGGATACCGATCTTGCTGTCCTGCCAGAAGATTCCACTCCGGGCTTCCGGCACGACACTGAGGGTCAGCGCATCGCGACGGTGTCCGGTGCAAGCCTTGTAGTTCGAGGTGGCCCACTGGGCATAACCCGAATACTCACGAATTGCCGGACCGATATCAGACGGACAGCGGTAGACGGCAAGCGGCGTGTTTTCCAGATCCGTGTTGTTGATGATCGTGTCGAGACGGGTCCCGTTCCCAATTCCCAGCTGGTTGTACAACGCTCCCTGCTCCACATAGGGAAGCAAAAACGCGCCCCAGGCCCAGCTTTCCACGTTCTTGTCATTTCCCCCGTCGGTGTAGTCCGGGTCGGCCCGTTGCATGATCAGGCCAGGTGGAAACAGGTTGAACACGTCATGGTAGTTGTGCATGGCCAACCCGATCTGTTTCAGGTTGTTTTTGCACTGCGAGCGGCGGGCTGCTTCTCGCGCCTGCTGTACCGCCGGCAGGAGCAAGGCGATCAGCACGGCAATGATCGCGATGACCACTAGAAGTTCGATGAGGGTAAAACCTAAGCGCTGACGATTGAGGGGCTTCATTTAAACTCTCCGGAACACAAAATGGCAATAACTCCGCAGAATGCGAACAGATCGTGAAGTGGATCAAGAAATGTGGTGACAGCTTGGCGACAGTCCGCATCCACGTGAGCGCAGCTCTGGCGCGGTCTGGGCTGTGTCGCAGTGCGTCTTTCAGCCGAACTTCTCCCGTTCAGGGGAGGGGTCCAGCGAACTCGGTAATCGTTATGACGAGGGCGATACCGGACTCTGATTGACAGCATCAGAGTCCATCTCGATGAGAATCCTCAGTTCATCAATCCCTTTGAGGGCAATTCGTGATTCCTTGCGGGAGAGGAATTTGAACTTCAGTGTGCGTTGGTCCGGCGACACTTCGATCGTGCTCCCTTTACTCAGGCTGCGGTGCAGCCCCATTCCCGTGCAATAGGCCGTGTGGACCGCTCCCGCAACAGCATCAGTCGCGGCCAGTGTCTGGTCGCGCCACATGAGGCCCACGATCTTTCCGGCGAAGGAAATCTGGCCTTCCCGGTCAAACTCACTCTCTTCTCCGCTGTCGTAGGCGGGAACAACCGGTTCACCCGGCGGGTCATAGTGGAGGAGGAAGCTGGTGAGGTTGTGTCGCGTTGTCGGCATTGCCTCTGCCAGAACTTCTTCCTGTGCAGAGATCGTGGCGATGGAGACCCCGCCGTCAGCTTTCCACTCTTCGAAGACGGGCCTCGACTCTTCCGAATCAGCCGGGCGGCCGACACTGTCGACATGCAGATCTTCAGGCCACTGGATGTTGTTCTGCTCGAAGAACAGAAAAACACGGTCGCTGCTCTCCAGAGAACCCGGAAGCAGGTCTGCAGGGGGCGTGTCGAGATACTGGACCCCGGAAGACGTGCTCAGAATGCCGCGTTGAAGGCCCAGTGCGGCAGAGTATTTTCGACTATCGAAAGGAATTTCGCGCCAGGGCGTCTCCCCGTCATGCAGTTGGAGCGCGGCGTTCTGCTCTACCACCGGCCCCGGCTGCGATCCTCCATCCAGGCTGAGTGAATAGGCCTGAATCTTGCCCGAGAACACCGAGACTTCGCCGGATTGTCCGGGCAGCTGACTGACCCCGAATGAGGTTCCCAGGTCCACAATGTCCGCCCCTGCGAGCTGGACGGTGAAGCCCATTGCTTCCGGCGGGACCTCGCAGGTTGCGATGCCCGAGCGTAATTGGCAGCGGAGCGGAGTGCTGACCTTCAACGACGCCGGGCCTTGCAGGACCAAGTTCGCGCCCGACTTGAATCTGACGTGCGCCAGTTCATTGCCGATCTCCACCGTTTCATTGGGGAGCAGACTGCGTCCCAGCTCCCTGATGCGGGTGGAAAAATCGGACTGCGGAGTCACGATCCGCAAGACTTCTGCGACCGGGAAGACCGCAGGAGTGGTGGAGGACTGAACCACGGGGGCGGCAGGACCCTCCGCGGTGGCAACCGAAGAGGAATCCACTTGGCGGGAACGAAGTCCCAACCACAAACCCAGGCAGACGAGCAGGCTGGCCGCAGCCACCAATGATCCCTGCAGCAGTCGGCGTGGCTGGGGCTCTTTCAGTGACAGAGGATTGGTTTCATCGTAGTCCAGAGTCAGCAGGGCATGGACCGAAGCATAATCGAGATAGAAGCGGCGATTCTCAGGACTCTCCCGCAGCTCCTGCTGAAGTCGATCAAACTCGGATTCGACGATGGTCCCCTCGAACGCCTTGCGTACGAGGTCTTCGAAGTTGGGCTGTGGCCCCTCCGGATGTTCTCTTCGTCCTGTGGGTGTTCCAAACATTATCGCCCCTCAGCCGAGGCCTGGAAGCAATGCATCAGGGCGAGTCGCGCCCTGTGCAAAGTCATCCCCACGGCAGACACAGATCGCCCAAGCTTCTTCGCCAGATCACTGATGGAGCGCATTTCGCGATAATGCAGACGGATCACCTGACGCTGCTGGTGTGGCAGCTTTTTAAGGCAGCTCCGAAGATGCAGCAGGTTCTCATCCAGCCCTTCGTAAATCTCACCGACTTCTTCCACCAGCTGATCCACCAGTTCCTGATCGAAAGTCAGCCGACTGCGTCGACGCGTCTTGAGCGCCGCGAGCGTATGCAGGTAGGCAAATCGGAGCGCCCAGGAGCGGAAGTTGAGCTCGGGCTGATAGTCCCGGCGCTTCTTCCACAGGGCGAGATTGGTTTCCTGCACAATGTCTCGCGACAGATGAGGATCGCGGATCAGCGAAAACACGAAGCTCATCAGAACGTGCTGCGCTCCTGTCAATTCCTGACAGAACCGCTCATCCGCTCTGGCGGTCGAATTCAGATTCGACTCGTCGATGCTCGGTGGGATTCGCGAAGTACGATTGATCATGGAAGGGTTTGCACTCCATTCGGGCATTAGCCGAACGAACGTTTTTTTCACGAACTATTTTGTTCGCGAATTCAACAAGCCCTTTTAATGCATTGTTCCTCAAAACTTTACGTCTTGCTCTTTTTTGCGCAACAGAACAACACATCCACATACCAACACCCATCACAGGGGACCGCGGCAACTCCCTGTTTCTTAATTCCTGTTCCCGCCGCCTCTCTCCAAAAAATGACCTGACTGCACCTGCTCACTGCGCGCGCACTACTCCACCACTGACACGCCACTGCACCCCCTGGGAACACGGAATTCTTCCCGCATGAAGCAATTGCAACATTGCTCTTTGTGACCGCGTCCAGTTGACGATGAACGCATCACTGGAACACGAGACACTTTCCAGTCCCTGCGTCTCACGTGTGGACGAAAGGCACTTGGAGCCGGAAGCATTCCGACCTGGAGCGGTTCGACTGGCCAATCAGCGCGTAATCGGCTCCTCCGCGAGCCACACTGAAACATCAGTCACACCGCAAGAGAAGCTTCAATCCGCCGCAAGAGAAGCTTCAATCCGCCGCGAGAGCATTCGATCGTCGTGAGGTCCGGCGGGGCTTCCCGCATCGACTTTCGATTCATCGTCCAAACGTCGACTCCCCTCCGGTCACTTTGCGATTGAGGCGATTGTGGGCGTAAAGGCTGTTCAGGACCAGTTCCACAACGACAGCCTGAAACTCCTGGGCATCCTCGCTGCGGGCCAGTTCCGGATCGATCTCGGCAGCCAGCGTCTGCAACTGATCGTGAAAACCCCGAATCTTGCCGACAGTCTGCAGCAGCTGTTCAGCGCCAGCTTCGGCGTCGAGCTTCAGTGATTGGCCGGAACCGACGTGGTCCACCACATTGCTGAACCGTTTCACCGTCGTGTACTGGTCGAAGACGTTCTTGATCGCTTCTTCGATGATTCGCTGGATGAGCAGGTCTTCATCACCACTCTCCTCCGACATGGACAATTCCAGTTTCCCGCGGGAGCTGGCCGCCAGCCAGAACAGGTCACTGATCCGGGCCAGAGTCCGGGACTGCGACTGGGCCAGCGCTCGTCGCTCTGCATTGGAGATCAGGGTCTCCATGTTGGCAATCGACATGCGCACGCTGACGCCGGAAGCCTGATTGACATGCGGACTGGTACGGGCCAGGCGGCTGATCTCTTCAACAATCTCCTGCAGCAGTCGCGGCACAATCACCGCGACCGTGTCACGGCGTGTCCAGGCCTGCTCGGCGACAATCTGCATTCCGAGTTCCCGTTCCAGTGGATAATGCGTGCGAACCACTGCACCGATGCGATCCTTGAGCGGCGTGACGATCCGCCCGCGGTTGGTGTAGTCCTCGGGATTGGCGGAGAAGACCATGCACAGATCGAGCGGCAACCGCACGGTAAAGCCGCGAATCTGGATATCGCGTTCTTCCAGAACATTGAACAGGCCCACCTGGATCTTCGGAGCCAGATCCGGAAGTTCATTGATACAGAAGATCCCCCGATGGCTGCGGGGGATCAGGCCGAAATGCATGACATCTTCATCTGCGAGGTGACGTCCTTCGGCGTGCTTGATCAGATCGACCTCGCCAATGAGGTCAGCAATGGTCACGTCAGGCGTCGCCAGCTTCTCGTGATAGCGTTCATCGCGTCCCACCCAGGCAATCGGCGTCCGGTCCCCCTGGCTGGCCACCACGTCGCGGGCATATTTCGACAGCGGAGCCAGCGGATCATCGTGAATCTCCGAACCGGCAATCACGGGGAGCGCCTCATCCAGAAACTGTGTCAGCATCCGGAGCATGCGGGTCTTCCCCTGCCCGCGCAGTCCCAGAAAGAGCATGTCGTGCTGCGCCAGAATGCCGTTGATGATCTGCGGAAAGACGGTCTGGTCGTAGCCGAGAATTCCCGGGAACAGTGGCTCTTTGCGTCGCAGCCGGGCGATCAGATTCTGGCGCATCTCCTGCTTGACGGGGATGGATCGATATCCGCTGGCCTTCAGCTCGCCCAGCGATTGGGGACGATTCGACATGAAAACTCCAGGTGAGGAAAGGTCGCAGGCAGACGGGGGGAGCAACGACGCAGATTGCCAGGCAACTGCACCTGCTGCATTTTAGGCGAGCCGTGAGGGCCGCCAACCCGCAGCGATGCCAAACTCGATGATCTGCTGCGAGATTCCCGCCAGTGCATCGAAAGAAGTGCTCGATCGCACCTTCTGTCGCGACAAGGAACTGAGATCGGGTGGATTTTACCCCGGACACTGGCCTCAAGCCGGACGACGACCTCCACTCCGCAAACCTTGGACAGGCTCACCCGACGGTGAATCCGGCCCTGCGAATGTCGTTTTTTTCGGTTCCGCGAAGTGCGAGGCCCGATGGAAGACCTGTGTCACGGGGCCTGTCGATTGCGGCAGAGCGAACAACAGGAGACACTCACCAATCGAGTGGGTCAGGGCGAAGCGCTCGCGCGGAGGGGGCGCTGGGGGTGAACCGTTTCCTCACGCATCGCCAAAAAAGAAGGCTCGGCCTCTTGCGAAACCGAGCCTCATATTCTCGAGGATCTGTGATCCCGAGGTTGCTGCGACAAGCGGTCGCAGCTGGAAAGCGAGAACCTGTCGGAGCCAGTCCCGACACCGCTTTCCCGGTGGCTGTCAGGCGACAGCCCGCCGACTGTCTTAGACAGCGCCACCTCGTTGTTGGCTACTACTCTGATCTTGCACAGGACCACCTCCTTTCTACTTTGAGTTATCCGCTTCTTCCGGCTCGCCGGTCCGGCTTCATCGCGGCTCCAGTCCCTCCGTGCTGCGTGGGGCACGGAACAACAAAATCATTCTTGCAAAACCAGTTTGTCCATCAAGACCAATCCGCTGATTTTCGCAATTTTCTGTAACGGTCTCCCGGACCCTCTGACGCTCCAATATGATCAGTTCACCGGCACTGCGGCCGCCACTTCACGATTCAGAGCAGCGCAATCCTCGATTGGTTCGGGCAAGATCCAAAGATTGATTTCCCGACGCCTCTTCGGGACGACGGCGCCCGGTCTCTCCCGCTTTCAATATCTCCTGAAGAGCTGCAAACACAGACTCCGGAACGCGTGATTGAACGACGCCGCTCCATGACTCCCTGCCGGGCTGGCAATCAGTGCTGTTCAAAGTCTGCGATGCCGAAGCGCTCGCAATGTTTCATTTTCGAAACACAACACCCGGAGCCGCATGCTGTTGTCGTCTTCCTGAAACATGCGCTGTTTTCTTTAAAACGACTGCTTTTCCTAGTGATTCTGCTCATTCCGAGTCCACGGGACGCACTCCGCATGATGCCAAATGGCACCACGCCAGACAGATCGGCATGGAGGGTGCTTTTTGTCAGCCGTACCGGGATGTTGAACAACAACGCCCGGCACGCTGCCGGGTGTCTTGCAGGACGGCCCGAGCGGTGTGGACAGGCTGGCTGAGGCGTTTGCAGCAGCACTTGTCTTTGGAGTGACAGGCTGGCCCCTGTCGCTTCCTCCGTCGCCATGGGCCAAGCATGGCACGGAGAACCACTGCAAGAAGGTGGATCAGACCTGATTGCGGAGGCGGGATGGCTTCTCTGGTGAGAAACGTCCCTGCGGTACACCATCACAAAGAAATTTACGGGAACTCCAATCATGTTGCGTCAACTGCTCAATGATGAAGCTGGTTTCATCGTCTCCGCCGAACTCGTCCTCGTGGCCACCATCGTCGTGATCGGCATGATCGTCGGTCTGAGCGAAGTTCAGCACGCTGTCGTGAACGAACTGAACGACGTTGCTGAAGCCATCGGCAGCATCAACCAGAGCTTCTACTACGAAGGTATGGGCGCTCACAAGACTCTGGGCAACGCCGCTGCTTTCAAGTCGATCGTTTACGGAAGTGCCTTCACCGATCGTACCGACGAGTGCGATGGCAACGAGTGCCAGCTCTCCTGCGACGTCGGTGCTCTGCCGGAAGCCCCCAAGTAATCTCGGTTGAGATCGCTTGAACGAAAATGACCCCGTGCAGGTCTCACGACGTGCACGGGGTTTCTTCATTTGTTGACACTGGCTCGGCCCAGCTTACTTCTTCACCCGCAGCTTGTACTCTTTGTTATGCTGGTCAAAGTCGGCCGAACCTAGCTGTTGCATCGTCTTGAGTTCCGAATAGGCATAGAACTCGATGAGCGTTTCTTCGTCGATCGTCTCGGGATTCACATCGCGGCCCCAGCCGTAGTTCTTCACACAGATGGGCATCGACAGCTCCTTGTCGATAAAAATCATCGACTTCCGGTATTCAGGATTTGTCTTCTCGTTGTCGTATTCCGTGATGCACAGGTAGCAGGGCCGGTTTTCGAAGGTCTGGTTATCCCGCAGTTCGCAGGTGAATCCCCCCGCCCGTTCCAGATCACGGCGCTGGTATTCGAGAATGGTCTCTGCCAGTCCCAGCAGCCCGGCCATGGTGATCGGATGCCGCGACTCAGCCAACGCCAGACTGCCGTTGGGATCGATGCTCAGCACACCGGTCGCCCGTCCCCGGATGCCTCCGGGCTGCACGAGCAATTTCCCTTCGTTCTGTCCGTCGACATAGATGCACTGTCGACCCCGGTCACCGGACAACCATTTCATGTAGACACTGAACGGTTCATGACGAATTTTCAGGTCGATGTTCTGCCCCTCGCCAAGCGTGCCTCTGATCCGCTCCTGCTTGTACATCACGGCGGTGTAGTCGGAGATCCGTGCGAACTCGCTGCACCCCTTCGCCAGCAGAGCGGAGGTCAGCTTGAGACCCCAGACTCCGCGGAGCAATGCGGGATCATGAGGAATTTCGACCAGTCGGCTCCCTTCTTCCATCAGCGGAGTCGCCGATTGATTGAGAGAAGCGGTCGCGACCAGCTTGGGGGCCGCCAGCACCGACGTTGTCGGGGGGCCGATCATGGCCGCACGAGCATGGGGACTGCTGCCGCTCGGGACGGGATCAAAGTTCAACTGGGCGAATCCCACTGCACTGGCGGCGATGAGAGATGCCAGGAAATTGCGCCGGAATGATGTTCCGGCCCGTCTCGAACGCGCCATGCGTCGGACCCTCTGTTTGATCGTGGCGAAATGAAACCGAAAACATTCTTGCCCGCTTGTATGTGATCGGTTTCCGCTTTCCTGCACCGGCAAAGATTTCCCCATTCGTGCTGCAGTCGGTCCATTAGATGGAACGCGGATTGTCCTAAATGCCTGACCGATCCGTTTTTTTTCACCAGCCTTCCCGAACTCACATTCTGCGAAAACCAGCAGACATTCCGTCCACCGCTGGCATCGCCCCTCCGGAAGTAATAAAACTAGGATGATCCAACAGTCGTTGCTGATCCCTGAACGTTCTGCCTGACTCCCGCCCAGAAAGCTGCTTGTCTTATGACATTCGCCAGACTGCCGCTTATCACGTTCTGCCTGACCGCCTTCCTGCTGACGACCAGGACTCCCCCCCTGCAGGCACAGAATTCACCGGCCGCGCAGGCTGGGCTGAGACTCCTGGAAAGTGGCCGGGTTCCTCCGGATCGACAGGCAGCCGTCGTCCGCATGATCTGCGAGCGAGGCAAGGGGGATGACCTGCAGGCTGTTTTTCACTTCATCGCCACTGATGACAAGTGGTCACTGGAGCGAAAACAGGCCGCACTGGAAGAACTTGCCCAGGCCGCCCAGTTCCGCAAGGTGAAGCCGTCCGGCGACCTGGCCGCACTGGAACCGTGGATCAAAGACCCCGCATCACCGCTGAACGCCCCCGCCATCGAACTCGCGGGCCTCTGGCGGCAAACCAAATTCGTTCCGCTGCTCGCCGACTTGGTGCGTGATGACAACACCAACCCGGCAACCCGCAGCAAGGCCCTCGCCGCAATGCTGCTGCTAGACCGAAAACTTTCGGTGACGCTGGTCAACCAGTTGGCCGATGAAAAACACTCGCTCCCCCAGCGAATGGCCGCCCTGCCACTGCTGGCAACTGTGGAACTGAAAGAAGCAGCCCGCCTCTCCGCCTCGATCCTGAAAACGCTGCCAGAAGGAACGGAACCGGCCCCCTGCATCGATCCACTGCTGGAATTCCGAGACGGAAATCGCATCCTGTCCGCCGAATTGCAAGCCAATCCGCCGAGCGTAGAGGTCGCGGTGCTTGTGCTGCGACACCTGACCTCCATCGGCCGATCCGAAGAGCCCTTGAGTCGCGTCCTTTCGGACATCGTGGGGGTCGGCAGCAAAAAGCCGCTGTTTACTCCCGACCAGATCGAAGGTCTCGTCAAGGAAATTGCCGCCAAGGGTGACGCGAAGAAGGGAGAAGCAGTCTTCCGACGAAACGACCTCGGCTGCTACCGCTGCCATTCCATTCACAAGGCGGGCGGAGATATCGGCCCGGAACTGAGTTCCGTTGGAGCGATTTCACCGCTGGAGTTTCTCGTTCACTCGGTGAACGATCCCGATCAGGCGATTAAAGAAGCTTATGTCACCATGATCGTCGCCACCGATGACGGCCGCATTCACCAGGGGATCGTCGCCAGCCGCGACGCTTCCACCCTCCTGCTTCGGGATGCGAACGGAAAGCTGAATGCGATTCCCATTGCGGAAATCGACGTGGAACAGCCTGGAAAATCCCTCATGCCGCAGGGCTTGACCAACCTGATGACCCGCGATGAATTTGTCGATCTGGTTGCCTTTCTCTCCTCTCTGGGTAAGCCGGGAGAGAACGAGATTCGCAAGACCCCCCGGTTTCAGCGTTTCCGGATGTTGACCGAGATTCCGAAAGATCTGGCCAAATCCGATCCTTCGGGAGGACGACTGAACAAAGCGATCAAAGAAGCCTCGTGGGTGCCCATTTACGCACTGGCCAACGGCAATCTCCCCCTGAATGAATTGATTCCGCAAAACAAACAGACGCTTGCTTACGTCTATGGTGAAGTCAACTGCACGAAAGCGGGAAACGCAGTACTGACTGTGGACTCCATGGACGGCCTGGCTCTCTTCGTCGACGGCAAACGCCTGATTGGTGAACGGGAATCCCTCCTGACGCTGACGCCGGGGATACACACTGTGGTCTTCAAGATCGACCGGAGCAAACGTCCGTCGGGAGTGCTGCGGGCGGAACTGCTCCCCGCCCCGACCGATGCGGCAGAGTATACGGTGGTCGACGGCCTTTAGAGATAGCTGTAAAAGCCTGGGAACAAGTGTGGCGGCGAGTCAGAGACCAATCCCGATTGGTGGCCGAATTTCTGCCGCCTCGCTCCAAATGCCTTTGAAGCCTGCAATCTCAAGTCAAGCGCCAGTTGGATGATTCGGCCATGTCATGCGGACCGGGCTCTTCGGCAAGCGTAATGTTCCGGGGGAATTTGAGTGGGCAGCCGGTTCTGGATTACTGGACCTGTCCACCTCTGCCGCCGCGATCGACAAACTCCTCGTCTGCCAGAGAGGGAATGAGTTGATACTCAAAGCCCCCTTCAGTCAATGCGTCGCGCAAATACCTGAACGATCCATAGGAATCGGGACGAACAATGACCGCGAGATATTGGACAGCGGGCCGAAACTTCAACAGGGACTTCAGAATCTGCTGACGTGATGCGGAGCTGCCATCGACCACGACCCCCGCAGTGGGATTCGGCGTGGTCACCGTTTGCAGGAGTCCACGATCCAAAACAAGAAAGTCGGCTGTATTCAGGCCGCTGGAAAACCCTGACGCATCATATTGATGCCAGATGTACAGGCGACCGTACTGGAGCACGACCCCGACCTGCCGCTTGCCACCCGGCGACCGCAGAATGGAAGTCCGCAACTCCTGGTGGCGCGATTGCCGCTCGTTGTCCAGTTCCGTTTGCAGCTGCTCGTTGCGAGCCTGTGCCTGCTGCAGTTCAGTCTGTTTCTGTCTGACTGTCCACTCGAGCGTTTCCTGATCCTGCTGGAGCGCACTGAGCCGTTCCCGGGCTGACTGCACTTCATTGCTCAGACTGGAATGCCGCGCTTCTTCCACATTCAATGTCTCCAGCAACTGTTTCCGGTCGGCCGGGACCAGTTCAGACAATGTCCGCGACTGATTCTGTGCGATCTCGTGTAACTGCATTCGCCGTTCGTTCAGCAGATGCAGTTCGTCCTGGAGCTGCTGGGTTACAGAAGGATCTGCAGCCGGGACCTCCTCGGAATTCCCGCTCAGCCGCAGCAGAATCACCACCAGAATCGCGATAAACAGCACACCTCCGAACGTATTGCAGATGGTATCGAGAAGCAGTTCCAGACTGTCCGCTGGCTGGGAACGTTGACGTTTCACTGCACAGCTCCCCGTTCGGGGTGGAGCAGAATCTGCTCCGAATCCAGGAGATCGAATCCGTAACCGGTCTGATTCTGATCGAATTGTTTGGCAATTTTGCGAAAGTGTGCCAGCCCTTGAGGACGAACCATCAGGAAAAAATAGCTCCCTGCCGCTTCTCTTCCCGCCCACTGCAGAAACTGCTCATCCGCCCCCTCCTGACCGAGCAGAAATTTCCCTTTTCGCTCAAAAACCAAGGGAACCGCTGCCCGTTCCAGCGGCGCCACCTGAATCCGGGTCTCCGAAATGTCGACCAGCCAGCCGGCCTGTCGGGAACCACGCGGCATTGAAAAAACAGGCCGATCATTCTGAATGACCTCGTCCAGCTCACGCTGCACTGCTGCCCCCTCGCTGCGGGCCTGCTGCAGCGATTGCTCCACTTCGATGAACTCCTGCCGGAGACGTGCCAACTCCGGCTCCGCCTGTGCCCACCGACGTAATTCGCTGTGCGCTGCATCCAGCTGCTGCTTGAGTGCGGCGTTCTCGTCCTTTCGGTTCTGAACCTGCGATTGCAGTTCCACGCGCGAGAACCCGGAGGCTCCGCGCACCAGCTCATCGGAAGCCTTGAGGCGTTCTTCAATCGCAGCGATCTCCTGCTGAGCCTGCGCGATGTCCTGCCGCAGTCTGGACGAACTGTCCGGAATGACCGCATCTGCAGCGGCACCTCGTCGTTGAATCAGTTCCAGGCTCAGCAGCAGTGCGATCATGATCACAATGCCGCTGGTGGACATGATGATGTCCTGAAACGAAAACAGCGTAATGGCTGCGCCGGTCTTGCGCCGCCGTCGACTCATGGCACAGACTCCGTCTGATAAGGAGTCAATCTCAGTCGGCCGACAATGTTCCGGACGCAGTATTCACTGCAGCGGTCGAGAAATTCCTCCTCTTGCTTCTTTGTGACGGTCAACCACAGTTGAATGACCAGCGCGGCGACCAGTCCCTGCAGAGTCGTCTCAAAGGCCACAGCCAGACCCGCAGTCACCAGCTGCAGTGACGACTTGATCTCGCTCAATTCCTGCGTGGTGGCGAGGACGGTGCCGAACCCTCCGATCGACTGTGACAACCCCTGAACCGTCCCGATGAAGCCGAGGACAGGTATTGCCCAGACAAGTCCGTTGGCGACAGAGTAGCTCGTTTCGACAGTCGACTCATCCTGCTCCCCCTGTGACCGCAGGATCTCATCAAGATCCGAGACACGCCCCAGGTTCTTAAGATTCGCCAAGGCGATTTCAATCCGGTTGAAGAGAATAAACTGCCGCGGCTCATCAACAATGCCATACACACGCTGCACGACATCACCCACGGTGGTCGGTGAGAGCACAAACTCGGGATTTTCCGGGGCGACCGAAAAGTCGAGCGCCCTTTCCTGCAGACGCAGCTTGAATGTCTTCAAGATGAGGATGGCAGCCGCCCAGAAGAAGAGCAGCACAATTGTGTAGGGGACAAAGCCCCGCTCGGTAAACATCTCAGCGAAGTAAGTCGACTTCAGTGGAATTAGAGCGAGGTAGAAAAAACCGGTCGCGATGATTCCCATCAGGAGCGAGCAGTAGTTATTGACCTGCGTGAACCGGCTTCCCCGGAACAGCAGTTTCTGTTCTGGATCCGAACGATACCAGGAGATGGAACGGGCAAGTGACGGAGGATTCGACATGCTTGCAGAATGAATTCACTAAGAATTATAGGATGCGTCAAATTCTGCGCTGCTCATGGTGAGGTACCTGATTCCCTCCACCAACGAGACGAGCGCAGGGATAAATGTCCAGACAAACAACAAATACACCAATCCCAGTCCCACGTTCCCGAGGTAGAAGTGATGCGCCCCCATCCCTCCGAGGAGGAGCGCGAGCAATCCGGCCACGACTTTGTCTTTGCGTTCCCGATGTGGCTTTACTATGAAAGTCGATGACTGCATTGTTGGCACCATCGCCACCGGTTGGGCACTGCGACAGCGCGGGCAGACCGTTGACATCAGATGGATCTGCAGCCCGCAACTCGTACAGAATTTGACTGACTGCGCCTGCAGCGAGCTTTGATCGCGTGCCGCGACTGAACGGTTCTTTGACGGGACCTGCGGCGGCAACGGGGACCGATCGACTTCAAAAATGCTCCCGGCGCGAATCCACTCTGGATATCCCTCCTTCCAGACCAGCGTGTCACCCGACAGGGTTCCTTCATCAATCAAGAGCTGAATCTGCGCTCGCGAGACTGGGCCGGACTGCTGATGATCCTGCGCATAAAACCACTCCTCCCCGCTCGGCAGTTCCCGGTCGAGCACCTCGGCGGGGGGCGACTCCTCCGCCAACTCTTCGTAGGGCCGCCAATTCCTTCGGTCCGTCGAGACCAGATGCTCCGCGCTCAGGCGCCCCCGTGCCTGCAATGAGCCCAGCTGCTCCCGACTGAACGGTCCGAGAACTTTTGAACCACTTTTTACGAAATAAGCCCTTGCAGCCATCCCGTTCACCGTCGTGTGTTGAAGAGCGTTCTGATTCTGATAATGCACGTACGATTCTTCGCCGCCGGAGAGATCCTCCAAAAACCGCGATCACTTCTCACGCGCCGCCACTGCCAGAATGGCCTGCTTCACTTCCAGATTGATGGACAGACGCGTCAGCAGGTAATACGCCAGACAAGGAACCGCCACGGCCCCGCAGGCCAGAGCGGCTCCAAATGTTGCAGCCCCGATCCCCCTGGCGATGTAGGTCTCACCCCGATTGATTTGCACTAACCCCCACAAGATCGCCACGACACCAAGGACCGCACCCGTGCCAAACCAGAATGCGGCAAACCGGGCGAACAATTTCAGATTGAAGAACCGAACGGCAATCCCTTCATATCCGGCCCGGGCTCCCGGCTGAATCGAGATATTCAGGGAACCCGGCTGAAGTGCCGAAACGGCCGTGAAGAGAGCCGACAGCGGGAACTGAATCGCAAACGCAATAATGAACCAGCGCTCGTCAATCGTATTCCAGTTGAGAATCCCGGCCGAGAACTTCGACACATAGAAGAAGCCAATCGCCGACAAGGAAAAGGCCACCAGCAGACAGCGGGCAGCAACGGTGGACAGAAACCTTACCGAAGAGAGTGTGTTCGGAGTGGACTTGATCAGCTCATCGGAGGCCATCGCCAACTGAACGGCGACATACTTCGCCGTGGCAATGCCGGCCACGCCGATGGCTCCCCAAAGAAGCGATTCCAGGCTGTCCAGTTTAATGGCAACGATCACACTGAAGACGGCCCAGATCAGTGCGACAACCGTCATCGAAATCCCACCGATCTTCAGAAAGGTGACATAGAAGCGTTCCAGCGAATCGGCCTGAAACATCTCGCGCACCGCTCCCAACAGGGCGTCCCAGATTGGCGTTTGCCCTGTCGACTGCCCCGCATCACGTACGACCCCGCTTTTCGAGGTTCCGAAGGTCAGACTTTCCTCGTCCGCTGCGGCGACCCACTCCGACATCCCATCGCGCCAGATCAGGTCATCAGGTTTCAGGGTTCCTTCGCGAGCCAGCTTCCGCAGCCGCTTCAGTGTGACCGGTCCATCCTGAACGCCATCGCGCGAGTAAAACCACCCTTTCTCAGAGCTTTCATTCTCCGCTGCGGTGATCGCTTCCATTTCATCAGACAGCTTTGTCTTCGCTGGCGCCGAACGGGGAGCTTCGAACAACCCCTCCAGACGGGAGACCGGCTCCCATTTGCGTCGATCCGTGGAGATTTCATGATCGGCATGCAGACGACCCCGATCGCGCAGCGAACGGAGCTGGTCCATCTCAAAAGGACCCAGCACTTTTCCATTAATACGAACGAAATGCCTTCCGCTCATCAGGTCAGACATGGCCGGTCTCGATTTCTGGAGTTCAGATTTACGAAAGGAATGGTTAACGGCGCACGACAGCCCGAGCCTCTCGTGGGACCGCAAACACGGCACGCCCCGGGGAGAGGAACGAGTTGACCTCCGACCTCATCAATAGCTTGCCTCCGGAGACTTCGCCGACGTTTCGCCATTGGCTCGCGGATTTGTCCTCGTTGAGAACAACCACTCTCAGCTCATAGTCGCGGTCCGGCTTCCACTCCGTCTGGCAGCGCCAGTGTCCCTCCTGCTGATTCAACCAGCCCACGATCATCACAGGACGCCGCAACCCCGCGGCAAATTCTGTTCGTGCCACATCAGCATTTTTCCACACGGCGTCGAGCGGAGAGAGACGGAGAAATTTCGCCAGGATCTCCGCGGCCGCTTCGCTCGCCCGCTTCCCCTCCTTGTCATCGGGATTCATCCATTGTGCTAATGGGTTGATGGACGCATCCTGCAGTAACTTCAGGTGGGCGGCCAATTCATCTCGAAGAAACACGTCCCCCTCAGCAGCCGCTTCCAGATCCCGACGCAGCAAGTCCATCTTCAGGAAAGGGTTGAGGTCTTCCGTCGCGAGCAGCAACAGCGCCACATCCCGGCAGAAGTCATTCCATTCCTCGGGACGAAGGTTCGAAAGCTTTCCCACAACCTGAGCCGCAATCGCACTCGAAGGAGACGTCACCGACTCGAGTGAAGTCAGATCCTCCTCGTGCACCCGATTCTGAACCGCAACCTCCTCTTTCCCGTACCCGGTGAAGTATCGAAATGTCAGCAGCTTTCCGGAGGGGAGCCGCCGCTTTTCCGGGCTATAGTAGACCCGACCATCTTTCGTCCGGAAGCACCACGAGCTGGCGATCAACGGATTGCTGTAGATCCGGAGGAAACGCTCCTTCAGATTATTCTCCGTCTCATTTCCATGTCCGTCACGGGCCTGCAGGGCCCGAAACTGGTCGAGGTACCTGGACGCCATGCGGGCGTCCGGAGCTCCGGAATCCCGCTTGAGGAACTCCTGAATTGCTGCAGCACGATTGGCCACAACGGAAGGATCTTCCGGCCAGACGTCCGTCCACGGATTCGCCATCTGGCTCCAGGCGAATGCTGATCGCCAGTAGGCATCTTCGTCCGCACTCGCCCGGAGCGCACTGACAACGCTCTCCTGCTGCAGTGTGTCAGCGTAAGCCAGTAATGCCTTGCGCAGCTGCAGCACCGCCCCATCCGGATTCGATTGACCGGACGGAATCAGCGCAGCCCGAGTCAATTCCTGCTGCCGTCGGTCGCGGAGCAACCGCTGGTTCCGTAATCCTTCCAGTTCGGACTGACGGGAGGCGAGTAATTTCAATTGGCTGGCGAGTTCTGGCCGCAGACCAAAGGTGCCGGCCTGCAGCTGGGCCAGGCTCTCCGCCGCAGCCGACAAAATTGCGCCCAGTTCTTCGCGGCCGGTCCCGGTCCCCATCTCCTGTTCCACCTTGACGAGGTCCGCCGTCACCCTCTGGATTCCCTGTTGAATCTTCTTCTCGCGCTCCGCCAGATCCTGTTGATGCCGCTTTTCCCAGTCCTGCTGCACGCGATTAAATTCCAGTTCCTCATCCGCCCGTGTCAGATACGTTTTGGCGCGAGCCAGAGCAACTTGTGCCTCGGCATGGGACGACGCGTCACGGGCCTTTTGCAGTTCTGTCTGCAATCGCTGGCTGCGTTCCTGATCCTCACCCTGCTCCCGATCGAGCCGGGCCTGCAAAGCGATCAGACGATCCCAGTCCGCCACATCTCCCCGCTGCTGAAGCACGTTGCGGGCTTCTTCAAACTGCTTGTTACTGAGCAGGCTTTCCACATGCCCTGCTGTACGCGCCATGCTGCTGCTCCGGCGCTGATGATGAACGAGCACCGACACCAGGCCGATCAGCAACAGCGCCCCAATCACAGCCGAACCAATTTTCAGTCGGTGAACCCGCGTCTTGGCCAGCAGCAGACTGTCGCGTCGACTGATGTACCGCGTGGAGAGCAGTTCCGGAAGATCGCGGTCCAGCCTGCGAATCTCATGCAGCCGGCGTTCGAGATCTTCCAGAGGGGCCTCGGAGTTGAGTGCCGACTCGAACTCCCGAATCGACTGCTGATAACGTCGCTCCATCGCTTCCCGTGCATCTTCATCCTGCAGCCAGCCCAGAATCGGCGCGACCTGCTGCACGACCGGATCATTCGGAGTGAGTCCCGATTGCTGGAAGGCCTCCTGCCAGCGGGGTCGCAGCTGCCGGGCCAATGGCAGATCGAGTTCAGAGAATGCGGACTCCAGCGACGTCGCCAGTTCATCCACTTCACGACGGGCGAGTTTACTGGTCAGTTCGGCGACTCCCGCGCGGACACTCGTCACGAGCTTCTGCGGCGGCTTCTCGAGCCATTTGACACCGTGGAAATCGGACTGCAGCTGTCGCAGCTGATCGAGGCTTCCCGCCCGAATGGCGTCTCGGGCCGCCAAGGCGACCTCCTGAAAGCGGGCCCGTTCGAACTCCCGGACATCTTCTTCCCACCAGGGGGTTTCCGGGTCCGCTTCCATCAATTCCCGGAGCACGCCGAGTCTGATGCGCAGAGGCGCTCGCACGAGCGCCAGCAGTCGATGACGGGACATCAACTTCTGCAGCGGCTGATCGACGACGAGTGCTTCATTGAGTTTGTCGACGACATCACGAAGGATCGGCTCGCTGCGGGGGAGGTCGTAGAGGGCCACGACGTCGGCCCATTCCTTGACCTCAGGAAAATTGAGAATGCGGATGATGTCGAGGAGGTTCGGTGGCCCCTCTGCCAGCTGAATCGCTTCCGAGCGGAGGCCGCCATCGAGGTAGGAAGCAATTTTGCGAAGCTGCTGATTGACTTCCTGACAGGCTGCGGCGTAGACACTGCTGGCCTGACGGAGGTCTTCCGTCAGTTCACAGTCTTCGGACTGCAAAGCGAAACGAATTTCGTCGACGATCTGCTGATAATCGGTCATTGGCCTGCTCCCGTCGCTTGTTCTTCAGCTCGTCGATAAACCACTAACGGAACGAACTTCGTTTCATTGTCATTCGTTGCCTCCTGAGAAATCACCAGCGACTCAACAGTGGCGGACCGACATTTCTCCAAGAGTTCGGAGGCCTCTCGATCAAAACCCTTTAGACTCTCAATCTGTTCCTTAAGCGTAGTGAGTTTTCCCTGCTTTTCCGCATTCACTTTCTTTTCTTCAGCCGACAGCTTCTGACTCATCACCACGTTCTTATAACCTTCAATTGCACTATTAATCGCACTAATATTGCCATCACAAATCACCTTGTACCCGCCCGAACACATATCAACATCACCCATTTTCTTCAATTGACGTGACGAAGCAGTACTATCTGAATCTACCGCCTTTGAAAACCCGTTCCCAACCTTTACGAGCCAATTCTGTAGCGACTCCTCTAGCACGTTGACTGCAACCGAAATCGCGGCAACTCCATCCACATCTATACGGCCCACAACCACTTCCAGCACTACAAAGGCACCATTTGCCGCATCTGCTGCGCTTTCCCCGAAGATCCCCTGATACTTATTCACAAGTTCACCCGCGACCTCAATGGCAGGGATTCGCAATTTAATGGAAACGGCACCAGCCTCACCGGTTGCTACATGACCATGAGGAATCGCGACATTACAATCTTTACCAAGAATGTTCAGACGCATTTGATCTACACGCAACCTACACATCTTTTCCTGGTCAGGATAAGTCGCATCCATCACCAGTGACAGAATCCTTCTTGCAGAGTCACTCCTAGAGACAACCGGGCGACTGTGAAGCAATACGTACTTATTACCACCTCCTACGGTGGACAACTGAAGAACACCCCTACTCATTGACCTCAAGGAAATCCCCTCAGACTTCTTGACTGCAGTTAACTTCAGTGACTGGAGAGATTCCTCAGCGAAGGATTCCAAGTTCACACGCATCACCTCCTTCCAATCTCCAAGATCATTGCGATCAAAACGGCTGCCAGAGGACCGAAATTTATCACTTCCGCACATATCAGCAGGTAGCCATAGTGTGGCAATTACCTCCGGACCACCCGTAAATTTCCCGAAACCGTTCGCGAGTGTGTATATTGTGGTCTTAGCGATGTCCCAATACTCGACATCCGCAAGCCATTTGTCTCGCGCGTTGTTCGCTGCAACAGCCTCCTTTGTCGCAACGGTTTCACTCTTCGGATTCTCATCAGCAGGAGCCGCCGGCATCTCCGGTGCAGGGGGCTCTGGCTTCTCCGGTGCCGCGGACGCCGAATTCTCCGCTGCGACCGCCGCTGGCTTCTCCGGTGCGGAGGGCTCTGAACTCTCTGCGGTGGCCACCATTTCGCTGGCATCTTTTTGCTCGATGGCGGGTGGGGACGGCTCCTTCTCCGGAACTTTCACCGGCGATTCCGTGACTTTGACAGCGGCCTGACTTCCACTTTCAACAGAAGGCTTACGGATATCCGTGCCTTTTTCTGGTGTCGAAGCCACCTGTTTTTCCAGTGCAATGGGAACAGGCTGGCCCCCCGTGCGACCGGGACGATGAGTCAAGTACCATCCCGCCCCTCCCGCAGAGAGGAGGAGTAGGCAAGCCGTCCAGACAACGATAAACTTCTTGGCCGAACTCGCCTTTGCCGGGGGGCGTGGCATCACACTTGGAGGCTGGACACGGTCCGGAACATCGCGACGGGGCTGCTCACGCTGCCTGTCGATCCTCAGCTCCCCAACCCCTGGTGGCGGGGGGATCGGGCTTACCGGCAGTGCGGCAGGGGCTTCCGCTGGCCGCGCACGCAGTCGTCCCGTTCTGGACGCCTCGACCAGTTCTCCGCCGGTCGCCGGTCCCAGTGGCTCGCAGAGATTCAAACGGAGCGACTGTACGAACCTTCGCGATTCGTTGGCTTCCGGTGAATCGGCCAGGACGCAGCGCCAGTTGCAGGTCGCCCCGTTCGGAATCTTCGTAAAGTACGTGCTGAACGTCACCTCCCAGCGGCGTTCCGGTGGGAGCAATGCCAGCGCTTCTCCGATCAGGGCCAGCATGTCCATTCCCGGAGCGAAGATCAGATAGGCCGGGCGGTCGGGAGCTTTCAGGAAGGACTCCGCCAGCACACCTGCCCACCCCGCGTCTCCAGTCGCCTGCTTCCACGCGGTGCAGACGGCTGGGGGTTGCTCTCCTCGTGGAACCTGACGACCAGCCGGCACGATCGCCAGTTCTCCGTCCCAGTGAGCCCGCATCCAGTCGGGTTGAGAGACCAGCCACGCAGGCCCGGCGGGGGGACGATCGGACGCGTCGAGGACAACATGATGCGCGAGCTTATTAGTCCGCTGGGAATAATCGAGTCCGTAGTCGGAGACCCGGGAGAGAATGCTGGACCGTTTTCCCCCCAGTGACATCAGCAGGTGGGACCAGACGACCGGATTCTGTCGCACGCGGGGATCATCGGGAGGATAGACGGGGCGGTAACCGCTGAGCCCTTCCAGCGTCATCGCCACCGGAGCGGCCATTCCCGCAGAACTGACGACGGTGCAGAAGCCACGGCTCCCCGGTTTCAACCCTTTGGGGGCGGACGTGTAAAGGAGTTCCTGAATCATGGCGTCTCGCCTTTCCGCTTGAGAGTCGGAATCAGCCCGGGATGACAGCGATAAAGCGCATACAGAAACGGGACCGTCACCCAGAACGGCTTGGCCTCGGCCGGACGCATGTAAAGCTGTCCGTCCGTACGGGCGGCGCGGGTACACCAGCCGACAGCGCTGGCCGGCAGATAGATCACCTCCTTGGCGAAGCTTTCGGCGGCGGCCACGATGTCAGGGCAGGCTTTCTGCATCAGCCGTCGACAGAACCCCGAGTAGCGTTCGATGCGTGTGACATCGAGGGCGTTCAGACCGCTGCCGTTCGCTCCGACTCCCACCGGTTTCCAGGGTTCGCTGGAATCTTCCTCTCCAATGAGCGGGGTCAGCAGATGGGACCACATGTCATATTTCGTGAGAACGACGATCAGGGGGCGATGATGTTTTTCGGTTTGCCGGAGCTTGGCATAGCGGCGAATGCGGGCCGCCGCTTCCTGGAGAATCGGCTCCTGACGAGTCAGCCGATGCTGGACATCATGCTGGCGGAATTTCTTTTCTCCCAGCTCCATATCATTCCGGAAGCGTGCATCCTGTGTCGGATCGAACACGAACAGCAACGCCCGCGAATGGGCCATGTGCCGGGTGACGGGGCTGCTGATGGCGTCCTTGCCGGGCTGAAAGGACTCTCCGGCGTTGTCATACAGGCAGACCACGCGGCCCAGCTGCTCCGCTTTGGCTCCGTTGGGATGGTCGCTTTGCGGCTGCATGGAGAACAGAAACGGTCGGGGATAACTGACCGTTTGAGCTCCGTACGACACGGTGTCGTACAATTCCCCCTGTTCTTCTGTCTTTCGGATCAGGCTGGCCAGAGAACAGAGTTCATTGGCCCGCGGATTCAGGAACAGCGATTCTTCATAGTCATTCAGATTCTGGTTGAGCGCCGGGTCCGCATCGGAAAACGACACGGCGAAAGCTGCGGAGAGCGTCTGCCTCAGCTGCCAGGTCATCGAAGCGAGAAAATAAGATTTCCCGCTCGCGGGTGCGCCGAGAATGGAAAGGAACAAAGGTTCCAGCTCCACCATCGGCCGAGGGACAGGCAAATGGCATTTGGGACAGGCCAGGGCATGACACGGAAATCCCCGGGCATCAAGAGCCTCGCCCGCGACATTGAAGCGGGTGGGCAGAAACCGCTGCTGGTCCTGTTGGCCAAGCATCGGATCACCCAGCAGATCTCCATGTTCGGCGATCCAGAGGATTCGTTCCGGGGGAAATGTCTCCCAGCAATGAGGACAAGTCACTCGTTCAAGACAACCGTACTGACGCGATTCAGGAGGGGACATTGCCATTTTCAGACTCGACGGGCGGATGCAGGTGGCTATTTCAGGATCAGAGGGCGATTTTCATTGACCGGGAGGCTGCGTGTTTCGGCTGAGAGCTGTTCGGCCAACTGGTCCATCTCGGCCCGAATCTGGGCCGCTAATTCCTGACACGTTGGGTCTTTCATTCCCTGACAGAGATTCCACGCGTTGCGTGCATCGACAAAGGCCCCGGAGGCATCGCTGCGGGAACGCTTGGATTTGGATTGCTGAAACAGCTGACGCGCCTGCAGCAGATCCGCATCGCGATTCGGTTTAGGGAGCCTGTGACCCTGGCCGGCCTCCCTGGAGCTTCCGGAGTTCAAGCCGGGAGGGGTCCCCTCACCGGAAGGTGTCGCCTCCGGTTGCAGCTGTGCGGGGGGCTTCGAAGAATCCGTGGATGAAGGGACTGCGGGATCCGTGGCCGATGAAGCAGGTGGCACCGGTTCTGCAGCTTTCTGTTCTGCTGATTTCTTTTCAGCTGCGGAGTCGGAGGCTGCAGCTTCCGGCGAAGAGGGTGGGCTTCCGGGTGGACGCTCACACCCGACGAGGAGAGCCGCTGCCAGAAACAGGACGAGCTGCAATCGCGCGAAGCAGGACCGAACCCTCTGCATCTTAACATTGCCCTCAAGAGATGCCCAAAGCGATAGAATGCAGCGAAGCCCCGAGCCCTCGGACGCCGCACTGTGGCATTTTGTTCACCATTCGAACCAAATGCAAGTCATTCCAGTAAAACTCCGGGAATTAGCGCCTAAGTTCTCGGTGCGCTCACATCACCTTCGACATAAGTAATGGGTATTCTTAGTGTTAATATCCATTGCCGATGATGGCGACTGTTCCTCTCGGGGGCACCTGCGGAACCCCGTATTTCCCCGACGCACCTCGACACCGCCCCAGCAGTCAGCATTCTCCATTGAAGGTGGTTCGCCCGGAGGTCAGAGGGAAACAGGGGAGCCAACAGCGAGTGACCGATGCGGGTCCCCCTCTGAGGCGCCGGGAAGGGGCGCAAGTGACCTCTCGTTCCCTTTTCCCGGCCCCCCCCGGGGGCAGCGTTCGCCCGAGGCTGTTCCCGTCGGGAGATCTTCAGGTAAACTGAACCCGACACGAATCTTTCCAGTCCACAACGTGTGAGACGACCATGCCGGATGCCTCGCGAATGAAATGCAACCCGTCCGAAATCAAGGGACGAATTGTTGTTCTGCATGGACTGGGAGTGCACAGCTGGGTGATGTGGCTTCTCGCCCGCCGGCTGGCGAACGCCGGATATCTCGTTGAGAACTGGGGATACGGAAGCATCCGTCAGTCGCTGCAACGGCTGATTCCGCATTTCGAACAGCGATTTCAGGAGCTTCAGCAGCAGACGCCCCCGACCGTGCCGCTATACATCGTCGGTCACAGCATGGGGTCGATTATCGCCCGGGCGGTTGCCGCTAATGTCGAACTTCCCTCGCTCCGGAAGCTGATCATGCTGACTCCGCCAAATTCGGGCTCACACGTGGCCACCTCGTTGGGAAGTCGGCTCAGGTGGTTAACCAATCTGGTGGAGGAGCTGTCGGACCGCGAAGACAGCCTCGTCAACACCCTGACCCGCAGCCTGAAGATTGAGGTCGGAATTATTGCCGCAGACCGGGACCACCTCGTCAGCGAACCGAGCACACATCTGGAATGCGAAGCGGACCATATTGTGCTGCCGGGCCGACATACGGAACTCGTCTTTAAGCGGGATGTCGTCGCGCAGATTCTGCATTTTATTGAACATGGTACATTCTGTCGCGACGGGCTGACGTTCGAGCAGGCCCATCCCCTGCAGCAGAACCGGCAAGCTGGCGAACAATAAGTGTGAAGCTGCTCTGTTCATCCCATTCCGCGCATTCAGCCGGGAATCGATTTTTCCCCGCCAACGTGTTCCCCCGACTGTACAGTCCGAGTGAAGAGAGCCTTTTGACATCTGTTCGCTCCGTCCTCGCCAAGCGGAAGTCGGCATTTCTTGATACGAAACGCTTGCTGCGCAGGCACGGGAACGAGCAACCTGTTCTAGGAAACAGAAATGAGACAATGCCTGCGAATCCTGTTCTTTCTCTGTGCATGGACCCGTTTGGCAAGTGCGGAAGACCCGGCGGATAAGGTCAAAGTCCCCTCACGTTACGAGTTTCATCGCAACCATGATCCGAACGGCATCGGCAAGTTCTACATGGGTCGCGAAATCGCCCGGGTAATGGGACATCAGGCCATTGACTGGCTGGAGCGACCGGAACGGGAAGCGGAAGAGGGTCTGACGTTGCTGGTTGAGTCGTTAAAGCTGCAGCCTGGCATGGCGGTCGCCGATATCGGTGCCGGCTCGGGTGTGATCAGCCTGATGATGGCGAAGGTTGTTGGCCCGGGCGGTCAAGTTTACGCGGTCGATATTCAGCCAGAGATGTTGAGGGCCATCGAGATCAAATGCAAACAGCTGTCGATTGAAAATGTTCAACCCGTGAAAGGGACGGTCAAAACTCCGAATCTTGATGAGGGCTCGATCGATCTGGCAATCATGGTGGACGTGTACCACGAATTTAATTTTCCGTTTGAAATGCTGTCGGCGATTGCAGCCTCGCTGAAGCCATCGGGCCGGGTAATTTTTGTGGAATACCGTAAGGAGAACCCGGCGATTCCGATCAAGGAAATCCACAAGATGTCGGAAGCACAGGTCAAGCTGGAGGCATCGCTTCCGGAACTGGGACTGGAGTGGGTCGAGACGCTGGAAACACTCCCCCGTCAGCACATCATCTCGTTCCGGAAACGAGTCCCTGCCGACCCGCCGCTGCCGGCTATTACCCCGTAAGTCTGGCCGCTCACTTGAAAGAGCAGTACGACTGCTTGCGATGTCCTTACAGCATGACGATTAGGCTTGTTGGCAGAAGAGGTATGCACTAAACAGCCGGCAGGTCATCAACCACGGCAAATCGGTTGGCAGAAACAGGCAGGAGCAGGCGGATGCGGCAGGGGCTCTTCGTATCAGGTGTGGTGATGATGGTGGCAACCATCACAGCGGAAAGGGGAGTTGTCTACGGCGCCGAAGGTGATGGCCGGCTCGTACATCTGCTCGTGGTAGCGGACACCAACGATCCCCGCATCGGGAAGCATGTATCGACCGACAAAATCAACGTCGTCGGCACATTGGAAGCGGGTCTCCCCGCGGGTCGCCGCTCCATCAAAGTTCTTGAGGGTGATGAGGCGACGCCTGAAAATGTCATCGCAGCGCTCAAGAATCTGCAGGTCGATCCTGCCGACACCATCTTGTTCTATTACGCGGGCCACGGTGCCATCGACGACAAGCTGGGGCATGTGCTGACGATGCAGACCGCAAATCTCTCGCGGAATACCGTCGTGAAGCTGATTCAGGAAAAGCAGGCGCGGCTCAATGTCATTCTGACCGATTGCTGCAGCATCTTCGAAGAGATCCCCGTTGCGTTCGCGCCAGGTCCCGTCAACAGCGACACCGTACGCTACCTGCTGCTGCGGCATGAGGGGACCATGGACCTGACTGCTGCCGATCTGGGGAAACCCGCATACGGCAATCAATACGGTGGTATTTTCACAAACGCAGTGTTTCAACTCTTTACCCTCCCTCCGGAGTCCATCGACGCCGATCAGGACGCCGTCCCCACCTGGGCAGAAGCCTGGGAACGGGTGAAAGCGAGCGTGGAGACTGACTCCAAAGACCTGCTCGCGCGTGACAAGCGGCTGCGACCGACTGCGAAGATGGAGCCACTCGCACAGCAGCCGCATGCCTTCGCTACCGCGTCCCGGTCCGTCGGATCGGCATTTGTCGTTCCAGCAGATCGACTGGGGCTGACACTGAAAACGACTCCCGCAGGAGTGCAAGTCACAGCAGTAAAAAAGGACTCACTGGCCGACTGGTATGAGATCCGTGTAGGGGACTCGCTGCTGGAAATGAATGGCGAGAAAATCGACACTCATGAAAAGGTCCCCACCATACGAAAGATGTTTGTCGGAGACTGGCCTCAGACACTCGTCATGAAGATTCAACGGGATCAGCAGGAGCCCATGACTGTCATGTTCGCTTATTGCGAAAAACCGGAATGAATTTCTGGTTTGTCGGTCCGGTGGCTCGGTCCGGTGGCTCGGTCCGTTGCCGTTTGGTCCGTTGCCGTTTGGTCCGTTGCCGTTTGGTCCGTTGCCGTTTGGTCCGTCAGGACAGGCAGGGTGTCCTGTTTCACGGCCGGTGCCTCTCATTGCCCCTCCGGGACTTAATCCTGCGCTCCCCTCTGGAGCGTCTCGACTGAATCCTTAAGATCCATAAGAATTGTTCTCGACTCACGCAGCACGCACGTCCTGCCAACGGGAAATCCTGTTGCCAGGTGAGAATGCAGGCGAGTTTCACGAATTCGACAGAAATCGGTGATGCGGCAACGACCCTCGACACGACGGCAATCGCGAGCGTTTGTGCTGTTCTGCGGACTTTTCTCCGCAGTTTCAACTGCGGCAGCGGACACTCCTCTCTCAGCCCAGTCAAACCCGGTTCCGCGATTCGCGCTGCTAGTCGGGATCGATTCCTACCCGCAGCTCCCCCACCACAGCCAGCTGCAAGGCTGCGTCAACGATACCCGCATCATGCGCGATGTGCTGATTGAACGATATCGGTTCCTCCCGGAACACATCGTGACGTTGTCGAACGAAACTGCCACCGGTGAAAGGATTCGTCACGAACTGGCACTGCTCCAACAGAAAGTTGCCAGCCTGCCGAGAGAATCTGCTCCTGCCCAGTGCGTCTTTCACTTCAGCGGGCATGGCTCCCAGATTCCCGATCAGCCTGCTGGACACCCCGATGCCGATGAACTTGATGGACTGGATGAGACGCTCGTCCCGGCTGATGCCACGGAACAGGGAGGCCCGCAAGATCTGCGGGATGATGAAATCAACCGCTTTGCCGCCGACTTGTGCGCGAACGGTCGAGCACAGCTCTGGCTGATTCTGGATTGCTGCCACTCAGGCACGGGAGCACGGGGACCGACCCGCTTTCGTTCACTCGAACGGGAGACCAATCCGACCCGCACTGCCGATGCAGCGCAGCTCCCCTCCGTCACTCCACAACGATTGCCGGAAGGAGTGGTCGTCCTGTCCGCCTGTCAATCATTCGAAAAAGAACCGGAGTTCCAGGAGGAGGGTGAACACTACGGTCTGCTCTCCCGGTTTGTGACCCAGATCCTCAACCAGCAGCCAACCGCATCCGGTCTGACGTACGATGCCCTGCGCGAGTCATTGATCCTTCAGTATCGTCAGGCAGGCGTCGTCCCTGCGCCGACTCCTCAACTCGAAGGGAACGGTCAGGGAGTGGTGCTGGCAGCGGATCCTGCCCTGGACCATCCCCCCGTCTGGATGGTCCGACCGAACTCCAACGATCCGGCAACGGTGACACTGCAGGCAGGAGCCTTGCACGGAATCACCACCGGCTCGCTGTTTGAACTGTATGAGCAGCCCGTGCCGACAACATCGATTGCCGACAACGGAGCTCAGCCCTCACTCACCTGGCTCGAAGTTACCGGAGTTTCCGGAGTGACCGCGACCGGACGGTTGTTCAACTGGCAAGAGAGCGAAAAGATCAACGTCACCTGGCCAGCCGGACTGGCCGTCGGCTATGCCCTGGAACGCCGACACGACCCGGGTACTTTCCCGCTGCGGGTGCGGGTGGTCCGGGCACTTGGCCGGGGTCAGGATGGCCCAGCACTCAGCTCCGGCGATCCGGTGATTCCGGATATGATTCAACGCGTTCTGGAAGATGCTGCGCAGCCCGATGGAGTCAAAGCACCGGCAAAGCCCTGGTTACACTGGGTGAACGAAGCGGAGTCGGCAGACGTGTTGCTCCGCATCTCCGGAGAGCAGGCAGCGCTGTTCCCCCTGATCGGTGAGGCCCTTCTCCGCGAGAAGTCCGCGGGCCCGCTCACGGGGGGCTGGGGGCCGATTGATTTACGAAATGCTGATCAGGAGCGAAAGCTGCTGGACATGCTCAAGCAGATTCATCGGGCCCGGAATCTGCTGCGAGTCGCTGCCAGCGGAAGTCATTCTCAGCAGGGACAACCGCAGCTGCGGTTGGAACTGGTGCGGGTGGAACTCGATGATCAGTTCAACATTCTCAGCAGTCATGTCTGGCCAATGACCGGTGATCGCCATCGGTCGGGAAGTCAGGTCGTACGCGACGGCGACTTTTACGCGTTTCGAGTCACCAATCTGGAAGACCCCACCACCGGTTCGCCTGCGTACATCACGGTCCTGCATGTCGACAGCAATCTTGGAATCGATCTGGTTCTGCCCTATCAGCCGGGAGCGACGGAAGAGCAGTTACTGCGGCCGGGAGAATCGCGATTGAGTGACCCGTTCCAGTGCAACGGGAGCGATGATGAACCCAGAATTCACGGGATGCGACACGTCATCCTGCTGGCCACACGCGAACCGAGTGACTTCTCCCGGCTGGCCTCCGCGAGTCTGCCGGTCGCCCGGTCCAATCTTTCGCAATCGCTGGATCCACTCACGGAATTATTAGCTGAACAGACCGAGTTCATTCCCCGTGGTCTGAAAAAGCCGGGTCCACCCTCAATGACCGATGCAAACAGTTGGTCAGCCGTTGTTCTTCCCTGGCTGGCCCTTCCCAAGTGACGATGTCGCGCTGCTGTATCCAGGCAGCTTCCAGTGTCCTCATTCATTCACTTCTGCCAGCCCTGACAGATCCACGGGATGTCACAAAGTGTGCCGACGATGCTGTCAACAACATCGCCGGCACACTTCAACCGAGGGGGCTTCACACACGTTGTCAGGGCTTCTTTTTTTCGGAAGCGACGAAGTCAGCGTACGCCTGAGCTGGATCATATTGGCTGCCGGAGTGAAATACGGCTGCAAACTCGAGTTCCAGAGAGTCTCCCCGCGGAACCACAATCTCGCTCTTTTCCCCTTGCTTCATGGCGGCTTGCCCAAAGGGATTGGCAACGGCCAGTCCGTAGTCACGAACATGCCACCAGCTCTTGCGGAAGTTTCCGGGACCGGTCAGGAGCGTCACACCGCACGGCTTCCCGTCGATTGTTCCGGAGTAATCGCACCATTTCGCGGGCTTGCCCCAGATCGCTTTCGCCGACTGGCCCCCTTCGCTGCTGAGCAGATGGCCCCCTTTCTTCTCACTGATCGGAGTCGCCACCCGCACACCAAAGCCCATCTCTTCCTGATCCCCAAACTTCAATTCGTGCTGGTCAGCGAAGAACACAGCATTCCAGTTCAACCGCCAGCCGCCATCAGCCGCCTGAATCCGGATTCTGTTTTCCATCCGGCAAATCGGCTCGCCAGAATCGGAAACCAGCTTTCCCACCGTCACGAACGACAATTCATTTCCGGACACGGTCGGCGGCTGCGAGATTTTGTCGTGTTCGATACGTCCCCGATTCCGCCAGAAGTCCTGGCTGTTGATGTCCCCGAAGCCCAGCCAGACCCCGGGATGCATGTCGGCATGGTCGGTCGGATCCTGTCCTTTGACCGGCGGGAAATTTCGCGTCAGCTGCGGTCCGCCCGGAAGTCGAATGTTGATGAAGTAAGGACGGCGAATCAGTTTGTCCTGATAGACAAATTCTCCAATGGGGGCGCCGTCCAACGTCAGACGGATGCGGTCGTCCTGCAACTGGGCCCCCAGTCCCCGCTCCTCGACAGGGGCAGGAGGGGCTTCATCGTTGCTGGAATCGGTTCGACGAACCATAGCGGTTGCCGGCTCTTTTGCTTTCGCGGGAGCGACGGGAGCCGTGGTCGCAGTGGCCTTTTTCGACTTGGGAGCGGCTTTCTGTGTCATCAGAAATGCGGTCAGGTCAGCGACCTGTGCCGCCGTCAACGTCGTTCCCAGCGGGGGCATCGCCGAGATTTTCGCGGACTGCCGGGATTCGATCGACTTCTTGTTGATACGAACAGCTTCCCCGGTCGGGAGACCGAGTGTCACAGTGAGACCACTCTCTTCCAGCAGGACACCGGCATGCATGAGTCCATCATCCGTGAGAATCTGCTGGAGATTGAAGCCTTCCGTAATCACCGCGTTGGGATCGATGATGGACTGGGCAATGTGCAGCGGAGAGGACCGTTGACCGATTCCGGCCAGATTCGGACCAAAGCCGTTCTGCTTTTCATCCAGACTGTGACAACGAAAACATCCGGCTCCCCCCGTGTGCGCGAACAGGATCTCGCCCCGTTGCGGGTCTGCTTTCTCGAGCAGGGCCAATGTTTCGTCGACCGTCGGAGCAGCGGGATAGGTCGGCAGAGGTGTCGGTTTAACCGCCACCAGGTACTGGCATTTGCCCCCTTCTTTCCCGTCGTCGGTGTTGCCTCCCAGCGAGATCCGGCCGGCGGGAAAGTCGCGAGTGACAAAACGGTATTCCCAGTCATGTCCCCGGGCTGTCCCTTCGACCGGCGTGAACTCCGCTGCCCAGGCAGGGAGCGACTTCATCCGGGTGTCGAAGCCAACCCACACCCGCACGGGCAACAGTGATTCGAACGTCAGGAAGTCCGGGCCACGCGAGCCATCATCGTCATTGGCGGTTCGAATGAACTCCGCCCCTTCCAGTTCCTTGGGAATCGACTTGAGCGTGTACTTGCGATCGATAAAGGGCTCGGTCCCTGCTTTCAGGCCATCGCTGACAAACCGGTACTTCTGACCGCTTCCAGTCTTCAGCTTGCGGAGCAGCTTGGCCTTGGAGCTGCTGGGGGCGCTCGGCACATTATCAACCGGCTTGCCGCGGACCTGCAGCACATTGGAACCATCCGCCGATTTCGACAGCCAGAGCGCCGCGACTTCCCGCACGCGCTCATCCTGATCGGACGAGAATGCGGTGACCAGCGGCACATCCAGCGCGTGGGTTTCCAACAGCGCCAGAAACGCCCCGAGTCGAACTCCTCCGCGGGAATCTTCCAGCAGCGACTTGAGTCGATCCGTGGAGACCAGCAGCCGCAGTGTCTGCCAGGCTGAGTAAAACGTAATCGTGTCCTGCTCGCTCGAGAGCAGATCCAGCAGTTGGGATTCGGCAGCGACCTGCCGTGTCTCCCAGACGGCAAACACTGCAGCGGCTCGGAGACGGGGTTCCGGACTCTTCAGCTGAGCAAGCACCACATCAGGCAGCGGCTGCTCTTCGCCCGTTCTGACGACGCGATCGGCGAGAATCCGGATGGCCTGCAGCTGCAGATTGAAGTCCGATTTGGTGCCGGGCTGCAGGAACGTTTCGAAGTACTTGGTCAGGCTGGCGTCCGTAGGGGCGATGCGCCCCAAGGTCCAGATCGTCCAGGTCTGCAAGGCCCGTGATTGTTCTTTCCGATTCAGCAGTTCCTTCAGTTCCCCCTGAATCGTCAGTCCCCGACGAACCAGTTCGTCCTGTGCATCGATCCGGCGAACCGGAAGAGGACTGTCGAATTCATTCACCAGTTGGCTGACAGTCCAGGCCTGCAGGGGCTGATCCCGGGGAGCGGTCTCCTTCGGCGGCGTGGCCCCTTTCCAGGCGACACGAAAGACCCGTCCTTCGTTGCTCATCTCGCCGTTCTTGTAGACGACACCGTAGCTGGCACTCCAGCCAAGAATCCACAACGCCCCATCCGGTCCGATCTCCATATCCGTCGGGCGGAACAACGAATTCCGGCCTTCGACAAACGGTTCCCAGTCCCCACCCGCGGGACGCATCAGAGCGCCGTCCCATTCCGGCTTCCAGATAAAGGTCGTTTTACGCAGCCAGTCATTGATGAAGAAGACATTCCTGTATTCAGGCGGAAACTGCAGTGCATTCCCGTAGATCATGCCGGTACCCGAGCCTTCGAACAGCGGCCCGCTGCTCGGCGCCGTCGGAAGATGCGGCGCATCGGTCAAATGGGTACTCCAGGGGTGATTCCATCCGAAGTGCGCGGTCGGGAACGGCATGAACACCCGGTCGCCCAGTGTTTGATCATTGTCGGTGCCCAGCCAATTGAACGTATCATCCATGGTGATATCCCACGGATTGCGGAAGCCGCGAGAAATGATTTCCAGGTTGGTTCCCCCGTCGTCGCAGCGGAGAACGCCCCCTTCCAATCCCCAGTCATCCGCAGGATCGTGATAAGTGTGCCGATAGGTTTCTTTGGTAAACGTCTTCGGTGGGGGAAAGTCCGGAGTTCCTTCCGGAGCAGTGACTCCCCACAGTTCGAGAAACGGTTTCGGTGCGACCCGGCCCGGCAGAGTCAGCCCCTTGGCATTCCCCTTGCTCATGTAAAGCCGGCCATCCGGAGCCCAGTTCAACCCGTGGAGTCCGTGCTCCAGATTCCCCAGGTCGGTGTAGAGCATGACGTACTCGTCCGCCTCATCGTCACCATCGAGGTCACGGACGACTGTCAGATCGGGCGCGTTGGCGACCCAAAGATCGCGACCATGCCAGGCCATTCCCTGAATGGCGTTGAAGCCGGTGGCGAAGACTTTGGTCTCATCAGCGATCCCGTCTCCGTTTTTATCGCTGACAATGACAACGCTATCCCCCGGGGTGTTCGGTTTGGGATTGCGGTATTGCGGGCCCATTCCCACATACAGCCGTCCTTTGGCGTCGAACGCCATGGAACAGGGCTGACGCACGAGGGGCTCGCGGGCGAACATTGTGACTTCGAATCCTTCGGGGACATGCGGCAGTGCGTCGCGGTCCGCTGTCGGATCGAAGAAGTCGTCAGCAATTGCCGGTGCTGCCGACAGAAGTGGAACGGCCAGCAGCAGACCTTTCCCGCAGTTCCACAGCCGACGCCGGGCAGCAGCCACTGTTTCCCGTGTGAACCAGGAAGTCCCCATGTTTTCAGTCCTTCAACCCGGTCCGTGAGGTCTCCGGCATAAACCAGATTGTCAGCAGACCGACGCCATAGATCATTGCCGAAATACTTCCCACCCGGGGGTAGTTCCCCCCCAGAGCGGTAAACAACAGCCCGACCGCCAGCACGCCGCAGGCTGTCGCAAACCGACCGGAGTTATAAGCCAGTCCACTGCCGCTCGCGCGAACCCGTGTCGGATACAGCTCGGGGAGGTACAACGCCAGCCAGCCAAACAGCAGCGTGGAGACGAACCCCTGAGCAAAGACGATCGGGAAGAACGAGGGTTCGAGCGGAGCGGTCCACTGGAACATCGCCACGGTCAAAATGCACGCCCCCACGCTGATCAACGCGTAACTGATTCGTCGCCCCATCCGGCCCGCCAACTGCGAACCGAAGAAACTCCCGAGCGTGGCCCCCAGGGCCCACCATCCCTGCGTCGAGGCTTTGTAATTGGGGAATTCACTGCCGGCGATCTTGTCGGCCCAGGGAATCATCCATTTGCTCGATGCCCAGGCGCCGATCATCGGAACCGAACTGACGACGATTCCGGCCAGGGTAATCTTCCAGAGACTTGAACTGAACAACTCCCGCACCGGCGGAGCGGCCGCTTTCGTCGCGCCGCGCGAAGCCAGCCAGCGGGGGGATTCCGGGAGGACGGTCAGCACCAGAATTCCCAGAAATGCGGGCATTCCCGCAATGTAAAACAGCCACTTCCATGACTCGGGTGTAATGGGCCAGATCCGGGCGATCTGTGACAACAACAGAATGCCGAAGTTCAGCCCCGCGCTCATCACTCCCGAAACCAGGGGCCGGGAGGCGTTTGGCCAGCATTCCGAGACGAGGGCCATTCCGTTGGGCCACATCCCGCCGACACCCAATCCCACCAGAAAACGCAGGACCATCATCTGCTCCTGCGTCTTGACCAGCGATCCCATCGCGGCAAAACAGGAGTAAAACAGGATGCTCAGCCCCATGGCCCGGGTCCGCCCAATGCGGTCACCGAGATTCCCAAAGACAATGCCCCCGATGGCCGCCCCCAGCATCAACGCTGCGGTGAAGCGGGCAAACCAGTCCCCCCCCAGCACCGGAGTGTAGTCATCACCAAGTAACGCTTTGGAAACGGAGAGCGACGCAACCGGCATCAGACCCAGTTCAACGCCATCGAAGACCAGCCCCAAAAATGCGGCAACCAGCACCGCGACCCGGGCGCCGGAAGAAAGTGGTGTCGAATTCATGCGGGACGAAGACCTTTGAGTGAGCTGTAGACAGCACTATTATCAAGCTCACCCCAGCCAGCTTCCACTGCCCGTTCGAGGATCTGCATGTGTGTCTTGGACATCGGGAGGGAATGCCCGGTCCGCTCCGACTCCTGGAGCATCAAGTGGACGTCCTTTAAATGTTGAGCCACCCGGGCCTGCACGCTGTAGTCGTGCCGCAGCATCTTCTGGCCTTTGGACTCCATCGTTCTGGAATATGCGGCACTGGCTTTCATCACTTCCAGCGACTGCTGCAGATCAAGACCGAAGGCTTCCGCCAGCACCAAGCCTTCCGCCAGTGCGACCCGGCTGAGCCCCAGGACAAGATTGCTGATCAATTTCATTCTGGCGGCATTGCCACACTGACCGACATGAATCACCCGGTTTCCCAGGACAGGCCACAGGTCGGAACAGGCTTCGAACGCCGCTCGCTCGCCTCCCACCAGCACGGTCGCTTCGCCACGGCGGGTCTGCTCGCTTGAGCCGGAGATCGGCGCATCGAGGTAATTCACTCCCCGGCTGGCCAGACGTGATCCCAGCTCGGCACTTGCATCAGGCCGTCCTGTGGTGGTATCGACGAGAAACTGACCTCGCCGAAGAGTTCCTTCCAGTCGCTGTACGACTTTCGAAACAACATCACTGGAATACAGACTGATGACAACTCGCCGGCAGCTGTCTGCCGGGTTTTCGGACCAGACGGCCCCCCGCTGAATTAGAGAATCTGCCTTCTCCCGGGTGCGGTTCCAGACTTTGACGGTATAACCCCGTTCGAGAAATCGCTCCGAGATTGCCGTCCCCATCAAACCCAGGCCAATCACACCCACACAACGATCACTCATGCCTTCCTCGGCGCGTCAAGTTCAGGTGAATGGCCCGCCCCTTCCGATCATCCGGTTATCTGCTGCCAGCGTTCGGATCAGATCACTATTTCCCTTTGCCATCGGAGACCAGGTCGAAGTTCAGCTCGTTCTTACCCGGTTTCACTTCAGCGGGGAGTTCGTCTCCGGACGTATACTTGCTTGGAATTCGCACCGGTCGCGGATTCACCTCGCTCGGCCAGGTGTTGACCGTGACGGAGTGACTCCCAATGATCGCGCCGAGTTCACGACGATTGAAGTGCAACTCGTACTCTCCATTCGCGTTCGTCACAGCCGTAGAAATCGTTCCGTTGTCAGTCTTCGGAGAAAACTCCAGTGTTGCTCCAGGTACCGGCACACCGTCGAGCGTGACTCGCCCCCGGACCTCGCCCAGCTCGAACGGGTGGCCCCCTCCGCAGCCGACAAGCACAACCGTGACGCTGAAGATCACAAATGCCCGAACAAGACGTGGACTCACAGAAAGAGATTTGTGGCGGCGATTCTCGGTATTCATGGATCCCAGTCTGAAAAATGTGTCGTATGAACCAGCGGCACCTTGGCGGTGGGCGCGGCCGAAGAGAAATCGATGCAGACCAGAAAGAGGAGGAAAGATGTGCGGTATGACTTCAGAGTCATACCGCACACGTGGCTGACCTCGATCGGATCACATGCGGATCTTAGTACTCGCCGACGGTCAAACCGTCTTCGCGGCGAAGCAGCCGCTGATACACGCCAATATCAGGAGGACAGAGTTCTTTCTCCGTATTGCTCGGCTTGTTGTAGTGGATGTTCTCGCTGATGAACGCTACATGCCCGTCAGCGAAGAGAAATTGAGCGCCCCCTTCGTGGGAGCTGCCGAAACCCCGTTCTGCATTTTCGTCACCGGGGTCGTTGTACATATTCAGTTTCGAGTTCTGGCTGTTCCCCATCACAATTCCCGCATTGGAACGACCATCGTTATCCGGCTTACCAACACCCACCCAGGCTGCTGCAAAGGCTACCCAATCCCGTTCCCCGACCATGATGGTGTTGCTGGTCCCGTCGGTGACGTCACGGATGCGGATGCTGCTGGCCCCCATCATCATTCCCCAGCCTCGCTTCGGATTGTCTTCCCGCAGGTAACCGTCAATGTTTGACAGCTGAACACCGGAGTTAGCCACATAGTTGGATGTCCCGACAGCGGAGACTCCATCAGGGAAGTTGTTCTTGTAAGCGGAAGGGAACTCCCGTCCCTCTCCGGTATTAATGGGGGGAGCAATATCAGACGGGCACCTGTAGACCGGCAACGGAGTGCGGGTCAGGGGGGCGAGAGTCGAACTGGCGAGCACCTGATCCAAAGTCCGCGTGTTGACTCCCAACTGGTCGAACAACGGGGCCTGATCCAGATAGGGAAGAATCAGGGCTCCCCAGCCGAACGCTGCAGGCCGGGCGGAACCACTCGCAGGCCAGCCGGGGTTCGAGTTGAACACACAGGCCGGCGGAAATGTTCCATGCACATCGAGATAGTTATGCAGCGCCAGACCCATCTGCTTCAGATTGTTCTTGCACTGCGAGCGTCGGGCGGCTTCCCGAGCCTGCTGTACGGCAGGCAGCAGCAAGGCGATCAACACAGCAATGATGGCAATCACGACCAGCAGCTCAATTAGCGTAAAGCCAGACTTCGACAGACGGAGCTTGTTTCTCATGAGCGTCTCTTCCCCCTTATTTTGATGAATGCGAGGCCCGATGGATCACCAACCGAGAATTAACAAATCGAAACATCAGGATTCATTGAAATGGTATGTCACACATCGACGAAGATGACATGCGAAAACTGCCAAATGTCTTGTGAATTTTGATGCGTTCCGAAATTCCAGCTGTGAATCAACATGGGGCGGAGGTTCGCCGCCCCATTTCAGAGCTTGCCCGTTTTCCGCCTGAAACACTCGGTTTTCCGCCTGAAACACTCGGTTTTCCGCCTGAAACACTCGGTTTTCCACAAGATCGTCCCATTCAGTACTGGGACGATTGCGGTTCTTGCCTGCAAAATGCAGCGAGAGTGCCCGCGTGGGCGCTTCGATCCCCAAGCCCTCAACCTCGACACTTGGGTGACTTGGCTGGCAGCACCGGGTGGAACCAGCCCCCGCGGGTTTCACCCCCCAGCCGCGCCAGAATGAGACCGAAACAGAAGCGACTGTCGGTCCAAGATCCTGCCTGTGACTTCCCACGCCAGGAAGAGGCCAGCATTTCACGAGGCGAATCGCCTGTTGTCCTGCGACTGGAACGAACAACCTGCCCTAACGGGTTGGATTCTCGTACCAGACAACTCCCAGCCCGGTCACTTCTTCCGAGGTAATTACGTCGAGATCCCCATCTCCATCCAAATCGACCAGCGGGCACAGGTCGTGCTTCACCCCGTCGACTCCCCCTACCGGATGCGTCTTCCACGTCCCGCTCATGGGTGAACCTTCGTACGACATCCACGAGAGGCCGTGCAGCGGTGCCTGTGCCGTTTCACAGCTGATAACCAGATCGAGTTGACCGTCCAGATCAATGTCCCCCACGCTCACCGCTTTTGCAGTTCCATTCACCGCATCAAACGGAATCGTGTAAGACTCCCAACGTTCTCCAGAGCCGTCGAGTCGGCGGAACCATGTGACTGCAGAGGGTTTCGTGGCAACGAGAACATCCTGCAATCCATCCTGATCCAGATCAGCCAGTGTGAGGAACATTTGCTCCTCACCGACTCCGCCGATCACGTGCTCTTTCCACGGCTGACGCAGCTCCTGCTGATTCTGGGGCCGCTCCAGCCAATAAACTCCTTTCCGGTCTCCACGGCGGTCCGAAAAGACGAGATCGAGATCTCCATCGCCGTCCATGTCCGCCGCTTCCAGCGACATCAGCCATCCACAGTTCCGGAGAGCATGCCATGTCCAGTCCTCCAGCTTGCGAGGCTGAGACGGAGCCTCGAACCAACCGATTGCCGCCCCCGGCCCCTTTCCTCCGGCGAACAGGTCAAGGCCGTGGTTTCCATCAATCTGCGCGGGGAGTGCGTACATCCACCGCATCCGCTCCGCCGCAGCCGGCAGCGAGGTTCTTGTCCAGGCTGTCGGGTTCAGCATCCGCGATTTTTCCTCGGGGCTCCAGCAGATGAAGATCTGCCGCTCCTCCCCTTCACAGCAGGAGATCACATCCACCGCACCGTCCCCATCCAGATCGGCGAAGACCGCGTCTTCGACAGCTTTCGTTCTGCCGACGGGACACGAGGGCCATTCTTCGCGAACCCGGTCCTTGCCCGGATGAAGCATGATGCGAGTCTGCCCTCCCTGCTCCCAGCCAGTGGCGATGTCAATCAATCCGTCGCCGTTGATGTCCAGAAGCCGCGTTCCGTCCGCCCCGCGTGACGAGTTGTCGATCGTGTGCCGGGCCCACTGCGCCTCACACGCCACCGGCGCGAGAAGTTCGAGCCCGAGCCAGACGACCAGGCATTTGAACAGACAGGCAAAGGAGAATCGGATTGCCTGGGTCGCCAGTACGCAATCAGAGAGCGCGAGAGACAAAGCCGTTGAAACTGAAGATCGCTGCATGAAGGAGGGCCCCTGAGGAACAAAAAGGACGGAGCGAATAAGCCAAGCGGCTCAACCGACTCGACGTCCGCTCTCGTCTGCAGTCGCTGAGTCTAACAGCTCCACACATTGATCCCAAACGAGAGCCCGGGGCGGGGCAATCGAAGGGTGGCCAATCCTGCCCGGTTCCCCATGCACGAGGAGCGAAGTGGACGCCAGAATCACCCAGCGATTTCATGCTAAATCATCGGACAGCGAAATAGTAAAAACACGCAATGGCGAAGACTTAACGTGAACACGCGCATTAGCGCAGCGCAGACCACGATCCCGCCGGATAATTATCGTCCGATATTAGCAACCGCGGCCCTCGCCTGGTGACCAGGAAGAGGCAATGCTGCGGAGACAACAGTCTCGCAAAAAGACGAATGAGTCTTACGACCAGGCATCCCCCACCAGATGGAACCGCAGAATCAATGGTGGCAGATGGTCCCCGCGAGAGGCATGGCAAAGCTGACAAATGTCTTATGAAAATTGCCACCCGAGCTCAGTCGCGAAGACTTTGGCGGAATTTGGTGGGACTGGAGCCGGTTTGACGGCGGAACCACTGGCTGAAGTAGTACTCGCTGGAGAAGTCGAGACGGGCCGCGATCTCTTTCATCGACAGCCCTTCACTGGCCATCAGAAAGCGTGCCTGATGCAGACGAGTTCGTTGCAGAAACCCCGACAGGCTTTCCTGTTGCGCTGAGCGGAACATCGCCCGCAAACCCGAGTAACTGACTCCGGCGATCTTCGCAAGCTCGGCAGCCCGCCATGCTCGCGAGGGGTCCTGCAGCACTGCATCGAGTACCCGAGAGACAGGCAGGGGAATCTCGACGTCAACTGGCGCGGTCAGAATCTGACGTTCTGCAAGAAGCAGCCCCAGGGCACGCGTCAGGCACTCGTGGACCAGCCACTCATACCCCGCCGGCCGACGGACGGCCAACTCGCGAATCTGTCGCAGATCTTTGCGAACCGCTTTGATCCCGGCCCCGTTCTTGAAGGAGATCTGACCCTTGCCGATGAGGGCATCTTTCCACTCGTGAAGTGCCGGCCCACCGAACCGAACTCCAAATGTGACAAGACGTTCCCCCGGTCCGGGGAGATAGGCACGGGGAGTTCCGAGATCGAGCAGCCAGAGATTCGTGGCGTTGGTGAGCTTCCAGGTCGTCTCGGCCACCCGGAGTTCGCCTTTCCCTTCCTCGACCCAGAAGAGGAACATCCCCGCTTTGTCCCGTGCCGCGTGCGTTTCGGGCTCATCCCGCCAGACCCGACCAACCGACAGTGCGTGCCACAACAGCTTTCTGGCTGCCGGAGAGGGATCGACCGGGCAGAGGTCATCGAAACAGCTGGGCATGGCAACCGTGAGGCGACGGAGGGTGCTGGGCCGGATTACGCTATGGGAGTGGTAGCAGACAATTGCGTCAGACGCCAGCAGACGTTGCGTTTCGGCACATGCTTTTTTGGTCCCTGCGCCCCCTCCTGGTGCTCCACCTCGATTCGTCACAGGTTCTGCTTTCAGGATTGAATCACCCATTAGCATCTTCTAGTGTATGATTTAGTTCTCTCGGCACGCCTCATTGAGATGCTAAATCCTCGCTCCTCTCTGTGCCGGTTTTTGCTCACTGGAATGACTATGAATCACCTCACGTCCGACACTCCCTCTGCTTCTTCCGATGCCAGTCTGGGACGAAGAAATTTTCTGAAGGCCAGCGGAGCAGCCGCCCTGTTGCAGATGGCAGCAAAGTCCGCCGAAGCACAGCCGAAGGAGGGGAGCACGCCCCCGGCAATGGGCAAGAAGTCGCTGGTCGTCGATTGCCAGAGCCATCTGTTCCTGCCGGAAGTGCTCGACATGATGCGCAAGCGCAACTCGGATCCGGTGGTCTACGAGAAAGACGGTGTCACGATTCTGAAGATGGGAGACTGGCTGCGCAAGGTGCCGGCCTTCTATCTGGACGTGAATGCGAAACTCGCAGCCATGGATGCCTGTGGCATCGACATCACGATGCTCAGCACCAATGATCCGGGCCCGGAATGGTTCGGCACAGAAGGTCCGGCAGCTGCCAGACTGTTCAATGACTCGGTGGCGAGCATTGTCGCTCAGCATCCCACCCGATTCCGCGGCCTATGCGTGCTTCCTCTGCAGGACGAAGCGGCTGCCGACCGCGAGCTGGACCGCTGCGTCAAACAGTTGGGAATGAAGGGAATTCTGCTCTACACAAATCTGGCCGGCGCGTGGCCGGATGAACCCCAGTTCCGGTGGATGTTTGCCCGCGCGGAAGAATTGGGCCTGCCGGTTCTCCTGCATCCCGCCCTGCCGATGACCACCGAGCAGGTCAAAGGCTACGAATTGACCAGCACACTGGGCAACATGTTTGAGAACACCATCTCGCTTGCGCGGATCGTTGCTTCGGGCCTGCTGGATGTCCATCCCAGGCTCAAGCTGGTCTGTCCGCATCTGGGAGGGACCTTGCCCTACATCTGTGGCCGGATGGATCACCAGATCAAGGTTCTCAAGCGAAGCAATCAGAATCTGCAGCGAAAGCCGAGCGAATATCTGCGCAGCATCTACATGGACATCGTTTCGCCATTGCCGGAAGCGATGGAGTTCGCCATCAAATTCTCGGGGCCGGACCGGCTGCTCTTCTCCAGTGATCATCCCTGGGTAGAGCCCAGCCTGATTCTGGAAGACCTGCGCAGCCTGAATCTCCCCGCTGAGACGGAATCCAAAATCCTCGGCACGAACGCTCAGCAGCTGTTCAATCTATAGAAAGCGCGTCCGCACCGCCAAACGCCCGGGGACTGCGTTTGGCGGCTTTTCTTTCCCTCAGCAGGACGGCGGAGCAACTGCCCGCCCGCCTGAGCGCGCCAACTTGAAAAGTTTGTTGCCGGCGGAACAGGCTCACTTCGCCGGAATCACATCCGGCAGAGGGGCACCTTCTGGAACGTACTTGATCGAGAGCGAATTCACGCAGTGGCGGGTGTTTTTCTTGGTCATCATCTCCCCCAGAAACACGTGCCCGAGATGACCGCCGCAGTTCTCGCACACGATTTCAGTCCGTCGACCGTCGGCATCCAGATGGCGTCGCACAGCCCCCGGGATCTCATCATCAAAGCTGGGCCAGCCGCAGTGGCTCTCGAACTGATCGTGTGCCCGGTACAGTGGGGCATTGCACTGACGACACAAATACGTCCCCGGCCCTCGCAGCGTGGTGTACTCCCCACTGAAGGGGGGTTCGGTTCCTTTGTGCCGGATCACGTACTCTTCGGCAGGGGTCAACTCGTTGAATTTCGGTTCGACCGGATTTGAGCTCACGGGGGGTGCTCCTGTTTGAGGTTCAATGGCCGTGGTGGTCTGCGGCGGGATCGGCGGAGGTGGCTCGCTTGTTCGCATCACATAGAACGCGGCGGCACCAATGCAGAGAAGAATGAGACGAAAACACCATGCTTGGCTGGATCGTGCCATGAAATGACCACAACTTGTAAAAAACTGCGCGAGATCAACCGATTCCCATTGCATCAGCGAGACCACATATGATATCTCAAAAACATGTTATCAAATGTCAGCGGTAGGGCATCGCCGACGGAAACATTTCATTCTGATCGTATTCATCATCTGATTTTGCTCTTCTCCCTCCGGGTAGCGCGACACGCGCTGCATCGACGCGGAGAGAGCAGCCTGTGTCGTTGGACCAGCTTGTTTTCACTTTCACCCCAAGACCAATTCACAGTCCAGCGGGCGTCTTTTCGGACTTTCAACGTCCGCTCGCAGGATGGCGTTCGCCGGTGAGGAGGTCAACGGGACATGGTTACGTGATGACTGGACGTGATTCAGTACAAAGCATCATGGGCTTATCGCAACGCAATTCTCATTGGGACGGGTCGCCCCGTTCTCTTCCGACACGCGAATTCCTATCCATCCACATCGGATTGTCACAGCCTCCTGACTGCGGACGACACGACCAGAGCGTCGGAACATCTCCGGAGTTGGCGAGGGTCCTGCATCGGAAAACCTGAACCATTTTCCAAGTCCCCAGAGCGGACTCCCGGAACAGTCCGTCCGTCACGGAGTCACCCGCGACGTGGTACCAGTTTTCAGATTTCGCCAGGGGTCCCCCCTGCTTTTGTCAGGCTCACCAGCGTTTCCATTCATTGTTTCTCTTTGGGAGGCAGTCCATGCTGCAGCAGCCCAGTCCTCGATTGATGAAGACCAGCCGCGCGTTCACGCTCATTGAATTACTAGTCGTCATTGCCATTATTGCAGTTCTCATTGCCCTGCTGCTCCCCGCTGTTCAGCAGGCACGGGAAGCGGCCCGGCGCTCCCAGTGCAAGAACAACCTGAAGCAGATTGGCCTGGCGCTTCACAACTATCATGAGGTGCATAACGTCTTTCCTCCTGGAAATGTCCACAATGCCGATCCCGGGCTGCCTCTGACGGGCAGCCAGAAACAGGCGTCCTGGGGGTGGGGATCATTGATCCTCCCGAACCTCGATCAGGCTCCCCTGTACAACTCGCTGGGAGTCGGCAACCGAACCCTGAATCAGGTGCTGCTCGACAGTTCCTCAGCTGTTCTGACTCGAACCGTCCTCCCGGTATTTCGCTGCCCCACCGACGTCGCTCCAGACATCAATACAGGGGACAACCGGAACTTTGACAGCAGCTACAAGAGCAGTTTTCCGGACAATTCGGCGACACTGGGGACATCCAATTATATCGGCGTCGCGGGAACGCGGGTGCGCAATTCAGACTCCCATCTCGTGGGTAACTCCGATGGCTATGGCATCCTGATGGGGAGCAGCAGAATCTCTCTCCGCGACATTACAGATGGTTCCAGCAACACGCTGCTGGTCGGAGAACGGGACTGGGTCTGCACCGCCGGCGTCTGGGCCGGGGTGAACCGCTACAACAACGACGGAAGAAGCGGAGTGGCCAACGTGATGGGAGGAGCCCAGAACGATGCAAAGATCAATTTCCCGACTCCCGAGGGGAGCGACTTCTGCCACAAAGGGTTTACCAGCAGTCATGCTGGAGGGGCTCAGTTCGTCTTCGCCGACGGCCATGTCGCCTTTTTGAGTGAGAACATGCACTTCCGCAGCACCGGCGGGTCCAGCGACGTTCCGGAAGACATGGCCAAAATGGGAACCTATCAGCGGCTGTTGCGCCGAAATGATGGGCTGACTGTTGGCGAATTCTAGAACGAGGAACTCTGGCCAGTCCCGGCGGATTTGTCCTCTCAGGTGACCTCCCTAACGCTCGAAGTCTTCCTTATGAAGGAGGAGTGATGTCAGTTGCGATGCGAAATTTGACAAGACAGCTCACCAGGAAGACACGAACGATGTGGGGAATCTGTGGGTCTGCGGCGCTCCTGCTGCTGATGGCCGGCTGTTCGCAGCAGGAATTTCAACTGGGAGATGTCGGGGGGACCGTCACCTACGACGGTCAACCTCTTGTCGGTGCGAGTGTTGTTTTCCAGCCTGAAGGAGAAATCGGAACCATCTCCACGGACGTGACCAACAGTGAAGGGCAATACCACCTCTCGTTCAACCGTCATGAGAAGGGGGCCATCGTCGGGAATCACTCGGTCTCAATCATCGTCTGGCCATCGGATGACCAGCCCACTGCTGCCCGGATCAAAGTCCCGGCCCGATACAACACCCGGACGGAACTGTTCCGCGAAGTAAAGCCGGGATCGAACCGCTTCGACTTTGAATTGACGTCGGCAGCGCCGAAGGCGAAACCGTGAAGATTCGAACGTCATTTCGACGGGTCAAGATGCGGCGAATACGCTTTGTTCCTTACAGAAAAACGTGCCCATCTGCACAGCTCGTGCCCTTCACGTCCCACACCGTCGGCGTGCCAATTGAGGGAAAGCTCAACTCCGCGCAGCAGGGACGGATGAATCGGGAATGAAATTGCTCTAACATCGTCACAGGCGACGCACGTCGGCTCCCACAACCCTGAAGGGTCACCGGAGTTCAGATGTTCGGTGCCGGGCCGCCTTCGACTTCTCGTCCGTCCCGCTGTGCAGTGAGATCTCTCATGATGCGTCCTTTGATTGCGACAATGGTCCTTCTCTTCCTCAGCGGCACTTCGAGCTGGGGAGCCCTCCCCGAAACAGGCCGGATGAACGTGCTGTTCATCAACATTGAAGACTGCAATGCCGGAGTCTTCGGCTGCTATGGCAACACGATCTGCAAGACACCGAATATCGACCAATTGGCCCGCAGCGGAGTCCGGTTCGATTCGGCGTACTGTCAGGCGATCAGCTGTAACCCCTCAAGAAGTTCGTTTTTGACAGGGCTGCGTCCGTCGACCACGGGGATCTTCAACAACAATCAGGTGATGCAGGACGTTGTGCCCCCCGGGACGTTGACGTTGCCCGAAATTCTCAAGAACGCGGGATTCGTTACGGCGGATGTGGGAAAGCTGTTCCACGGAGACTACGGGATGCGGTACATGTCCACGTTTGACCGCATTGAGTTTCACAAAAAGCCGGACGGCTGGACGGGGCCGGGCCCGATTCTGAACTATCCCCCGGTCCGTCGTGGCTGGGAGAAAGCTCCGGCCGATGAAAAGAGCCCGGAATACCGTGTCTGGAAGCGGAAGCACTCGGATCGCTATGGAGATTCCGGCTTCGCCCGTAAAGAGGAGCACGACTACCGCATGTCACAATCGGCATCGGCCTTGCTCCGTGAATTCGCCAAGGCCCCGGATCAACGGTTCTTTCTGGCGGTGTCACAATCCAAGCCTCATACGCCGTTGATCTCCCCGAAACAGTACGTGGACATGTACGATCCCGAGCAGATCCCGCTCCCCCCTGCGGCGCCGGAAACGTTTCAGAACATGCCCAGTCATTACGTGAAGCGGTCGGAGGGAGGGAACCCGGACATCTTCTATGAGCAGCAACCGACTCCACAGCAGATGCGGGAAACCATTGCCGCCTATTACGCCTGTGTCAGCTTCGTGGATGACAACATCGGCGACATCCTGCGAACACTGGATGAGACCGGACTCAGTGACCGGACCATCGTCATCTTCCTCGGAGATCATGGATTCCATCTCGGAGACCACCATTTCTGGTCCAAGTATTCGATGCTGGAAGCGACCCGTCGGGTTCCGCTCATCGTGCGGGTTCCGGGAGCACCGGCCAACGGTTCAGCATCACACCAGTTTGTGGAACTGGTCGATCTGATTCCGACGATCGGGGAATTGACGCACGCGAAAGTTCCCTCGGGGCTGGAAGGGCTCAGCTTTGTCCCGCTTCTTGAAGAGCCCGAGCGTCCGTGGAAGTCCGCGGTCTTCATGTCGGGGGGATCACGTGATCCCGGCGAGATGGTGCGGAACCGGCGATTCAGTTACTTCGAGTATCCCAGCGGCGAGTTCGCGCTGTTCGATCTGGAAAAAGATCCGTGGGAAACCCGGAATGTGGTCGACCAGCCCTCCTACGCACGGGCCCGTGAAGAGATGGCAGCCTTGTTGAATGCAGGCTGGAAAGGGGCCCTGCCGGCCGACCGCCCGTGATCCGCAATCAACGCGGTCTTTAAAGCAGGTGGCAATTTCCGTGCCCGCGCAGCAAGCGTTTGGTGAGATGAACTGCGCCTTTCCGGGCACGAGAAGCGAACGATCAAAACCGAGGATGTCTCGCCAACCGGAATCCGAGAGGATCGGCTGCTGCGTTCCCCCCCCACGTCCAACCGATGTCCCACATTGATCGCCTGACTGGACTCGCCTGACGGTCAAACCGGCGCTGCAGGGCTTCCGCAACGAGGTCCACCGGCGGTCGCATTGGATTTTGAACCGAAATCCACTAGACCTGTCGGGCAGCACTCTTGGGATGGGGTGCTCGGAATTCCGCCTTGAGTTCGGTTCATTCATGATAGACAAGGGCGCCCCCCTCAGTCGTCAGACATTGCGTCAGCTCGGCTCGTCAATCGCGATGTTCCTCCGCTCGCGTGAGGGGGGCAAAGCGCGGCTGCTGATTGCCCTGCTGATCATCCTGATGCTTGCCATCAATGGCATGAACGTGCTGAACAGCTACTTCAGCCGTTATTTCATGTCGGCGATTCAACTCCGCGATTCGCCGGGGTTCGTCAAATTTGCCTGGCTGTCGGCCGCCGGCTTTTCCATGGCAACCGTTCTGGCCGTGCTCTTCCGCTATACAGAAGAACGGCTCGGGTTGCTGTGGCGCGACTGGCTCACGCGTGTGGTGACCAAGTTGTACGTGGACCAGCAGGTGTACGTCCGGCTGAAGTCCGACTCTTCGCTCACCAATCCTGATCAGCGGATCGCGGAAGATGTGAAATCACTGACCGTCACGACGCTGTCGTTCGTGCTGATGACACTCAACAGCGTCATGACCGCAGTGGCCTTCTCGGGAGTTCTCTGGGAGATCAGCCCGACTCTGTTTCTAGTCGCTGTCGTCTACGCGCTGTTCGGTTCCGGAATGACCATTCTGCTGGGACGACCGCTGGTGCGGCTGAATTACATGCAGGCCGACTTCGAAGCCGATTTCCGCTCGGAATTGATCCGCCTGCGCGACAACGCCGACTCGATCGCCCTGACCGGACAGCAGGGACGTATGCGCTCCCGATTATTGACCCGGATTGACCGCCTGATTCGCAACCTCATGCGGATCATTGCCGTGAACCGGAACCTGGGTTTTTTCACGACGGGCTACAACTACATGATTCAGTTGTTGCCTGCGCTGATTGTCGCTCCGCTGTTCATCCGCGAAGGTGTGGAGTTCGGAGTGATTGCGCAGTCGGCCATCGCGTTCTCGACACTCACTGCTGCCTTCTCACTGATCGTGACACAGTTCCAGTCCATTTCCGCTTATGCCACCGTCGTCGCGCGGCTGGAAGAATTCGTAAAGGCCATCGAATCCAACGCGCAGCACCCCGTGGGGGGATACCTGACCTGCAATCTGGTGGAAGATCGGTTCGTCTTCAACGACGTCACGCTGTGGGCGGGGAAGCAGACCGAACATCTGCTGATCAAAAAATTGAATGTGGTGTTTCCCAAAGGAAAACGCGTGCTGGTCCACGGGCCGAACGGAGCCGCCAAACAGGCCCTGTTCCGGGCGGTCGCCGGGTTGAACGACTCAGGATCGGGCTGTATTGACCGCCCTCCTCCCCAGAAAACTGCCTATCTGCCGGAGCAGCCATTCCTTCCCCGGGGGACGATGAGGGAATATCTCGTTTCCCCCGATTGCGACCAGGCTGTCACGGATGAAGAACTGCAACAGGTCCTGAGGGACGTGGGGCTCAGCCCCCGGCTGATTGACAAGGTTTGTACAGAAACGCACGACAACTGGCACGAGCAGATGAATTTTGCCGAGGAGCAACTGCTGGCGGTGGCCCGTGTGCTTTTGGCGCGGCCGGAATTCGTGTTCCTGGAACACCTCGATTCCGGTCTGACGGTTGAAACCGAGAGCCGGGTGTTGCAATTGCTGGCCAAACGGGGCATCACCTGCATCTCGATCAGTGACCGGGAAGTCGACCCCCGGGTCCATGATGCCAGTCTGGAACTTCACGACGACGCCAGCTGGCGCTGGATGGTGTTTCAGTAATGTTGCTTGCTCTGGCCTGTCTCCGCATGGACGTGACCGACGAATCGGAAGGTCAGAAGACAGCTCGCGGGTACAACGCAGCCGAATCTGCTCTAATGCAGCTCGTTTGAGACAGGCGGGATGAGTCGGTCGGCGTGCCGGTTCCTCGTAGAGAAGAACTCGAAAAGTGCTGAGGAAAACATGCTCGGTCCGGTTGCTCCCTCCGACTACGATTGGAACTTCAGGATCGGGAGAATTCCCGTCACGGTTTCGATCTGGTTCTGGGTCGGCTCATCGCTCCTCGGGATGAGCGCGCTCGAGGAAGGAATCGAATTTCTCGTCGTCTGGATCGCTGCGGTGCTCGTATCGATCTTGTTTCACGAACTGGGGCACGCCTGGACCGCTCAGTACTTCGGCTTTCGTCCTCGAATTCTGCTGTACCAGTTCGGCGGGCTGGCGATGTATGAGAACTGGCGACCGGAAAGCCGTTGGCAATCGGTCCTGATCACCGCCGCAGGACCACTGGCCGGATTCCTGCTGTTCGGGGTGCTGACGGTCTATTATTTCTTCCTTGGCGATCCCCTCAGCCGGTGGATTCCTGAAAACAGCCTGCGTGTCTATAAGGCTTTGATTTTTGACCTGCTCTACATCAACTTCTTCTGGAGTGTGATGAACCTGCTTCCCGTCCTGCCGCTGGATGGGGGACGGCTGTCGCAGCAGTTTTTCGGGTGGCTGAATCCGCGTCGGGGAGACCGCTACACATGCACACTGGGAGCACTGGTCGCGGGAGTCGTGGCGATCTTGGCCATTGTCGCCTGGAAGGATTTCTACCTGGCCATCCTCTTCGGAATGCTGGCCAGCCAGAATTTCTCCGCACTGCAGAATCGCTCCCTGTAGAGCCAGGTCGCAGACCCGCCTCGCGCGGGGGGCTACGGAGCGACCCGGTCGAAATCGACTTCGACAACGACCGGTTTGCCGGGCTCCAGATCGACTTCGCGATAATCGTAACGGACCTTTCCAAGCACCTGTCCCGGCTGCTCGAAGTAGCGATCCAGAAACGCCTGTAGGTCGACGGGAAGCGTGGCTGTGTCGTCCCCCGGCTGATAGCGCGAGGCAATCAACACGCCGTAGCGGCCACGTTCCGCGACATCAAGCTGAAACTGCCCCTGAGCGTCAACGGTCGTGAAGCCCCCTTGCAGTGCGGTCGCTGAGGCAGCGAGCACCGCCTGATCTGCATCACTCGCTCCCACACGAAATCCGGCACCAGCGAGCCGCACCGTCCCGACACGCAGCAGCGGCAAGGCGAGAATGCGTGCTCCCCGATCCACCAGCCGATCTCCTGTAGGAGCCTGATAACGCACTGTCCCCCGGACGTGCGAACGGGGTGCAGCCGCAGGTTGCGGAGCCGGTTCCCTAGCGGCGGCAGCGGCTGCCGGCGCGGCCTCTGACGTCCCTCGAAACAGGACCCGGCCCAGCCAGATGCCGCAGGCGAGTGACGCCAGACAGAGCCCTATCAGGATCAGCGACGCGAACCGCTCCACTCCCTCCGCTGCCGGGGGGCGATGGGGGGCTGTGACAGGAATCTCGGAGAGCCTTGCCAGCAAGTCTTCCTCGACATCGCCCTGGTTCGATGGTCTGACATCGTGCGGAACGAGTTCGGGTGTGACGGCAATGCGTTGTTGCGGTTCCGGGAGCACTGCGACCGCCGCCGGAGGTGGGAATCGTCCGACAACCTGTTGAGTCCCTTTTTCAATTCCCGCCAGCGCATCCAGGGCGTGCACCAGATCGTCGTCTTCAAGATTCAGCCGGGGAGGAGGAAGCGGCGCCACGCGGCCGTTCAGGTCGGGAACGCGAATCGCGCGTCCACAGGTCGGACAATCGGTGGCACTCCCGGCCTTGGCTCGCGAGATTCCCAGCAACTGACGGCAATGTGTGCAACGAAACTTGATCGGCATGGAACCGGACTCAACAGACTTCCCAGCGAATCGATTTCATTTTCTCCGGGGCTGCTCACCTACAGGTCTGGCGCGTTGAAGGTATCTCCCTGACGCATGTCCCCCGTCTCGTAGCCTTTTCGAAACCACTTGACCCGCTGCGCTGAACTTCCGTGGGTGAACGATTCCTGATCCGCGTAGCCACGTTGACGCTTCTGCAGCGTGTCATCGCCGATGGCTGCGGCGGCGTTGATTCCTTCTTCGATGTCTCCCGCCTCGATGATCTTCCGCTGCTTATCCGCGTAATGCGCCCAGACCCCAGCATAAAAATCCGCTTGCAGCTCAAGCATCACTGATAACCGGTTGTATTCCGCTTCGCTCAGCTGATTGCGCATCTGCTGCACTTTCTGGCTGGTCCCGAGCAGGTTCTGCACATGGTGACCGACCTCATGCGCGATGACGTAGGCTTGGGCAAAGTCTCCGGGAGCGCCCAGCTTTTCATCCAGATCGCGGTAGAACGAGAGGTCCAGATAGAGCTTCCCGTCGGCAGGGCAATAGAACGGGCCTGCCGCTGCGGTGGCGGGCCCGCAGCCGGAAACAACTCTGTCCCGGAAAAAGACCATCACCGGAGGCTGATATCGCGATTTCAACTGCTGGGCAAAAACCTGCCCCCAGACATCTTCGGTATCCGCCAGAATGACCCGCGCGAATTCGAATAGACTCTCCTCCTGAGGATCCTGTGGCTGGGTCCCCTGATCGGGAGCCTGTTGAACAGCAACCTGATTCTGGAGGAAGAACTGCAGTGCTTTCCCGAGATCGCCCCCGGTCAGAAACAGGATCAGCACCACCATCAGGAGGCCGCCACCCCCTCCGATCGCCATGCCCCGTCCCCCCATGCTGCGACGATCCTCGACATTTTCACTGCGCCTGCCGGATGTCCATTGAACCATGACGTTGCTCCGCTGAGATCTGTTGAAAATTTCGAGGTGTGGGAAGCTGAAGTGCTGTTGAGATCCAAAACTCTCAGCGGGCGAGACGAACGCCGGAAAACGGCACCCGCCTCTCCGCAACATTGAACTTACGAAATGTCGTGCACGGATGCGAATGTGGCGAAATGCACGGTCCGCCCCGCAGCACCCGTTGACTGCATGGCAACCTCGAATTGTATTCGCCGAAATGTTCCATCGGTGACACAAATCCCGGAGAGAGGCTTCCCGGGTGCGGGCTCGTTCCCGGACGATGCCGAAGATTTGCGCGGTCAGTGCTGCACGGACAGACTCCCCATGCCGCGAGGGGAAACACCTCGACAGTGGTCGATTGCTCGACGGTGACCGATTGGCCGTATTGGCGCCCGGGAGGCTGTCGGAAGGACAAGAAGATTGAATTGCCGAAGGCTGCGGTGGGTAAACTCATGGTGATCAATAAATGCCATGCGGCGGGGCAAATTCGTGAGCGGCGGAAGATTCATCCCGACGGGGACAGTAGCGGAGTTCATTCCGTCAGAGAGGAGTGAGGTACACAACGGCGAACCAGCCAGCGTCGTCACGCCAGCTCCGCTCGATGGCCCAACCGGCGCGTCGCGCTAGCCGCGCAAAACCCGGAAGGGTGAACTTGTAAGAGACCTTGGTGCAAATCGCTTCGCCGGGGAAAAACCGGGTCGACTCTCCTCCAATCTGCACCGACTGGTGGCAAAGGCTGACAAGCCGCAATTCGACCCGGCGACGCTGCGGGTCGTAGACCGCGCGATGCTCGAACTGCGTGAGATCGAATGTCGCTCCCAGTTCGCGATTCAGCCGTCGGAGCAGATTCAGATTGAATTCAGCCGTCAGTCCTGATGCATCGTTGTACGCCCGCTCGATGATTTCCGCATCTTGCTGCAGATCGAGTCCCACCAGGAAACCTCCCTGCTCGCAGCAGAGTTGCCGCACCTGCTTCAACAGTCGCAGCGCGCTGGCGGGAGCGAGGCTTCCCAAACCCGAACCGGGATAGTAGACCACCGTCCCCGATGAGGCCGCACGGAGATTCTCAGGAAGAGGCAACTCCAGCAGGTAATCTCTGCAGGCCGGAGCAATTTCCAGATACGGAAAGTCGGAGTTGATGTCCGCCACCGCGTGGTCCAGCGCTGTAGCAGAAATGTCGATCGGCACGTAAGCCTGTGTGTGCTTGAGTGCCCGCAGCAGGATCCCGACTTTGAGGCTCTCACCGCTCCCCAGTTCGACCAGAACCTTGTGACTGCCGATCAGGTTGGCCATGCTCTCCTGATTTTTCTCCATGATCGCCAACTCGGTCCGGGCGGGATAATACTCTTCCAGCTCGCAGATCTGCTGGAACAGCTCAGAACCCCGCGCGTCGTAGAGATAGCGTGCCGGAATCCGCTTCAGCGGACGGGCCAGCCCGGTGAGAACATCGCTCAGGAACTGGTTCGAAAAGTGTCGGCGTGCGTGCTGGTCAATCACCGTCGGAAGCGACATTGCCGGGTCCTCAGGGTTCGTGCGGAGAGAGGCCAAGGGGAAGATCGTGACGAAGTCTGCGAACGGTCGCTGGAAATTGCTGGGATTTTGGAATTTGGGTAGCTGAGGAAAATCAGCGGCAGTCCCCTGGGGGTTGCCCCCGGGCATCGGGAAAGCAAATTCCGAACCGAATTGCCATGTCATTTGGCAAAGCGTTCTGCATAAGATAAAGAGACACTTCAGCAGCGCGGCCACCGGCGTGACGAGCGCCGTGCGTTCGGAAACGCAGCTGGGTCCCCATGAAGGAATCAGATCCGTGATGGATTCACGTCGAAATGTCAGGCTGCTGATTGCCGATGACGATCCCGGTTTCCGGGAGACGGTCGTGGAGATTGTTTCTCCGTATTTCGAGACGGTCGCTGTCGAATCTGCGGAGCAGGCACTCGAGATCGTGGAATCGGAAATCATCGATCTGGCACTGTTCGACATGCATATGCAGATCCTGTCCGGACTGGATGCGATCCGCTGGATGCGTCGGCACCGGCTCGACCTTCCCTGCATCCTGATGAGCTCTGATGTCACGGACGAAATGCGAACGCAGGCACAGGCCTTGCGAACGTTTTCCGTCCTCAGGAAACCTCCACGTCGCGATCAGCTCCTCGATACCATCCAGGGGGCACTGGAGTTATAGTCGCCGGTTGGAAACGGTGCCTCCCCCTCACGGCAGACGGCGGTGAGGGAGGCGGCCTCCGGCAAATTGTTCCCATCCTTTATTCACCTGAATTCCTGTATTCTCTCAGCTATGGCTTTACTCACGTTTCAGGTGATCGAAGGATTGGAAGCAGGGGCCGTGTTCCGCGACCTGGCGACTCCCCTGACGATCGGCCGCGAAGAAGACAACGATATTCAGCTCAATGATGAGCGGATCAGTCGCTTTCACGTCAAAGTCCAGGAAGATTCCGGACGAATCATTCTGACGGACCTCGACAGCACCAATGGGACCCGCGTGAACGGCCACCCCGTACGGATGCGGGTGCTGCGACCGGGCGATCTGATCATGGTCGGACGCTGCGTGCTGCTTGTCGGGCTCGGAGAATCTTCCGCGACGACCGCCGATCTCACGCCGATCGCTGCCATCCTGCAGGCCAATGTCGCCGACCCGAATGATCCCTTTGACCGTGGCACGGCGTTCCCATCGGGCCCGCCAACTCCCCCGTCAAAGCTGAGTGCCCTGCAAACCGCAGAGGTCTCGGACATGCTCGACTACCTGCGGACCGAACTCGTCGCCGCCTTGAGCCTGCCAACCGACGAAATGCACACCCATGAGGGAGACTATCTGCGGGTTCGGCGTGAGGCGTGGACTCGGCTGGGGGAACTTGCTCCACAGATTTCCCGGTATCTGAGCCAGCTCACTAACCCCGTCCGCGATCGTTAGCGCGGGTTGCTCTTTCCGGTGCCCGCGCAGCAACCGTTCCGTGGGATGAAATGCTCAGTTCCGCGTGGCAAGTACGGGTCGATCAAAAAACAAAATGCCCTGGAGCCGGTTGTTCGCGAAAGCAGGTGGCTCTTTCCTGCGCCAGCGCAGCAGGCGGTTCGTCTGGTAAAACACGGACCTCGGTGTGGCGAGGACGGGGCCATCGCAATTCAACATGCTCACAGTCCGATCCTTGAGTGAGTGGGATGCCGCAACGCAGGATTTACCTCGACAACGCAGCCACCAGCTGGCCCAAGCCGGAAGCGGTCTATCAGGCGGTGGATCGCTACCAGCGGGAACTGGGAACAGCCGTCGGTCGGGGCTCATCGCGGGCTGCGGTCGAAGTCCAGCGGGTCGTCGAGAAGTGCCGGCTCCAGGCGAGCCGCTTTCTGGGGGGACGTCCTCAGGACCAGCTCGCCTTCACCTACAGCGGAACCGACTCCCTGAATCTCGCGATTCACGGCCTGCTCCGTCCGGGGGACCGGGTCATCCATTCCCCCTGGGAACATAACTCCGTTCTTCGACCGCTGGAGTTCCTGCAGCAGCGGCAGCAGATCACCGCCAACTGTGTCCGAGGGACTGAGCAAGGGGGGATCGACCTGGCTCATCTCGAAGAATTGCTGCGGACACCGACGCGACTCGTGGTCGTCACGCATGCCTCGAATGCCACCGGAGTCCTTCAGCCCGTGGAGGAGATTGTCCGTCTCGCCCATGCTCACGGGGCCCTCGTCCTGCTGGATGCGGCTCAGACGGCCGGCCATCATCCCGTTTCGTTCCAGGACCTGAATGTCGATCTTCTCGCCTGTCCCGCACACAAGGGGCTCCTGGCGCCATTGGGAACCGGCTTGCTCCTCTGCCGCGGCGAACTGATTTCCCAGCTGCAGCCATTCCGTCAAGGTGGGACCGGCACCCACAGCGAATCTCCCCGGCAACCGGAGTCAGGTCCGGATCGCTACGAAGCAGGGAATCATAATGCGCCGGCCCTTTTCGGACTGAGCGCAGCGTTGGATTATCTCGAAGAGAGAGTGATGCGAACAGTGGGCGCTCCCCGGCGGGAGTCCCCATTTCCGGAGGAGTTTCTTGAGGCACTGGTCGGTCTCCCCGGGCTCCGTGTGCATCTCCCGCGGGAGCAGCGGACTGCGGTCATCAGTCTTTCTTCAGACCGCATCTCTCCGCAGATCCTCGCCACTCTGCTGGAAGAACATTTCGGAGTCGAAACGCGCGCCGGTCTGCACTGTGCCCCGTTGGCTCATGAACAGCTCGGAACACTTGCTGCCGGAGGAACGGTGCGTCTGAGCTCTGGTCCGTTCACCACGGCCGATGATCTGGACGCCGTACTCGAAGGGCTCGCCCAGATTACTGCGGCAATGTAGAGGAGACGGCGGAGTGCCGCCGATTCCGTCCGTCGCGATGCGGCATCGCAGCACCGGAGCGGTGCAAAAAAAATAGAACCGACCGCTCTCACGGCCGGTTCACTTCCTGATCAACTGGAAAGAATCAAGTTCCGGGCGAAACTCAAACCCCGGACAGAGCCCCTTGCAGGTCGGCCACCAGATCGTCCGGATGCTCGATCCCGATGGAGACCCGGATCGTCCGTTCCGAAATGCCCGCTTCCCGACGGGCTTCGAGAGTCATGGAGGCGTGGCTCATCGTTTCGGGATATTCCACGAGCGATTCGACTCCGCCGAGCGACTCTGCCAGCTGGAACATTTTGAGTCCCTTGAAGAACCGTTCCGCTTCCGGGCGGCCCCCCTTTACGTCGAAGCTGAGCATCGCTCCAAAGCCCTTCTGCTGCCGCTTGGCGAGCTCGTGCTGCGGATGCGAAGTCAAACCGGGGTAATAGACCTTCTCGACCTTGGGGTGCTTGTCGAGCATCTCCACAACGGCCTTCGCTCCGCGCTGATGGGCTTCCATACGCGGTCCGAGAGTCTTCACTCCCCGCAGCACCAGCCAGGCATCGAACGGGCTGCAGCCGAGCCCCATCGCGTTCACAATGTAGGCGATCCGTTCAGCATGCCCCTGATCTTTGGTGATCACGCAGCCCCCCACAACATCGGAGTGCCCGTTCAGATACTTCGTTGTCGAGTGCACCACGACATCGACACCGAGTTCCATCGGCCGCTGCAGGTAGGGGGACAGGAAGGTGTTGTCGGCGATCGTGATGCAACCGGCCTTCTGTGCGACCGCAGCGATCGCGGCGATATCGACAATATTCAGCAGCGGGTTGCTCGGGGTTTCAATCCAGATCCCCTTGGTCTGCGGCAGAATCGCCTTGCGGACGTTTTCCGGATCCTGCATGTTGACGAACGAGAAGCGATAGCCCTGTTCGGTGAGAATACTGGCGAACAGCCGATAGGTTCCGCCGTAAATGTCGTGACCGGCGATGATGTGGTCGCCCGGCTTGAAAAGCTGCATCGCCGTCAGAATGGCAGACATCCCGGTGCAGGTCGCCCGGCAGGAGATCCCCCCTTCCAGTGCCATCAGGTTTTCTTCGAGAGCAGTACGGGTCGGGTTGCCGCTGCGGGTGTATTCGTAGCCGTGATGGGTTTTCAGGTCTTCCCAGGCAAACGTGGAGCTCGGATAAATCGGGGTGATGCAGCTGTGGTAAGCCTGATCCTTGTCAACACCGGTATGGACGCAGCGCGTTTCAAAATTCATCGTATTCGCCAGTTGGAAAGAACGTTACAGAGTCTCGAACGATCTGGGAAACAGATCTCCCGGACACACGGAACGGGGATCAAGTTCAGCGGAAAGCGGGTAGTTTGGACTCTGGAGAATCGGGTGTCCAGCAGCCGCCCGAATTTTGGGGCCGGACCCACCTCAGGGGCGGTCTCCCTCTCCCCTCGGAATTCCTCGGCGTTCCCCAGCGCCGGCCGCGACTCCACCGACTCAGGAGTGCAGGTGAACCACGGGCATCGCCGCGAGATCGGCCAGCAGCTTCTCCGCGGCCTGTTCTCCACTGCTGATGCAGTCGGGAACTCCCACTCCTTCAAAGTAGTTCCCGGCGAGTTGCAGCCCCAGCTGAGTGGCGACCGCCTCGCGGATGGCGGAAACCCGGGACTGGTGGCCCAGCGTGTACTGCGGCATCGCCTTCGGATAGCGGGCGACCACCGCAAATTCCGGCTCGCGACGGACGTTGAACAGCGACTGGAGTTCCGCCTGCACAGTCGCAATGATTTCGGCATCGGTCCGGTGAAATTCTTCCGGCTGCATCGCTCCCCCGACGAAGGTCCGGAGAATGACTTTGCCGGGGGGAGCCCGGTCCGGGAATTTTCGGCTCAGGAAGGAGATGGCGAGAATCCGCCGCCGCTCCTGATGGGGAATGACCAATCCGAACGCGTTGAGTGGATGATCAAAATCGGACAGCGAGTGCCCGGAGACCACGATCGCACTGGAGGCCTGATCGATCTTTCGGAGGGCCTCTGCAGCGGCGGGCACCGAGTCATTCAGCACCGTGGCCGATGTCTGGGCGGGGAGCGCCAGAATCACCCCTTCAAAGTCCTCAGCGGGGCGCCCCGCCGTGGTCACCTGCCACCCTTGTTGTTGACGGGTCAGCCTGTCGACCGGTGAATTCAGTCGCAGTTCGACATGCGGGCGAATCGACTCCGTCAGTGCATCGAGCAGACGCTGCATTCCGGTTCGCGGTGTCATAAACAGATCGTATCGGGCTCCATTGGCGTCGGCCGTTGACCGACTCACGGCTGCCTGGGCCCGCAATCCCCGAATCAGACTTCCGTACTTCTGCTCCATCTCAACGAAGCGGGGAAGCGTCGACCGCAGGCTCAGCTGCTCGGGATCGGACGTGTAAATGCCCCCGACAAGCGGCTGCACGATCCGTTCGAGCACTTCCGCTCCCAATCGTCGTCGAACGAATGCCGCCAGGCTTTCATCATCAGCGGACTGTCTCGCGGGAACCCAACGCTCCGCAGCCAGCCGCAGTTTTCCCCGCCAGCTCAGCAAGGGGGTCGTGAGCATCGGCCAGATCTGTGTCGGTGCGAGCAGGTTGAAACCGGCGGGAATCGGAACCGGCTTTCCCCGATGCAGGATCAACGATTGACGGTAAGTCGCATCGGTCGGAATCAGCTCGTCGAGCAGGCCGAGTCGACGACAGAGAGCGACTCCCCCCGGCTTGTTGGTAATGAACGAATCGGCACCCCGCTCGATCAGGTAATCCCCAATTCGCTCCGATCCAAAGACTCCTCCCGCGCGGGAACAGGCTTCAAAAACTGTCACTCGAATTGGGCTGTTGCTTTTTTGCGACAGGTCAATGAGTCGCTGCGCTGCTGCCAGACCGGTAATTCCCGCTCCCAGCACGGCAATGCGGCGAATTGAAGCATGTTGCGGATTGGCGAAAGACGCGGACATGGACTCATGATATTGAATTTGGAGCGGACCCGCAGTTCCCGCCGTTGAAATGTCTCATGTCGAAAACACAAATGAATTCTGATTGACTCGTTCTTTGGGAAAAACGATATCTTCCCGCTGCGGGCAGCCGATGTCATACGGAAATTCCCGGCGCTGATCGCGTCGCCAGAAGAGTCTTGAGAAGTCCCAGTGGCGGCAGGTGCAATGCCGAAAAGCGGCAGAGATTGCCGCCACATGTTACTGAGGCTGATGGCGGATACTCGAATGATGGCGCGGACCAAGTGGCCAAGTCTCGCACAGCTTCTGGCCGGTCTGCTGGCACTGTGTTGTCGCGCCACGTTTGCCTCTGAAATCGTGGCGGATGACCTCCCGCGAGCACCCATTCAGCATTACCCCTATCTGTTTCTTCCGGGGCAGCCATTTCCATACATCGCCCCCGATGTGGAAGCGGTGATCGAAGGACGGGCTTTCCCGCCGGAACCCGATTTGCTGCCCCCCGAGGCGTATGAGTCAGAGCCCCTGAAGCTCCCCTTTGCGGAGGATGATGAGCAGCGCGGGATTCTGCAGGTATCACAGCAACCTCTCGAAGACAACGCAGCCCGCGATGTCGACCCCAAGGGGCACTACGCGTTTCCCCGCTGGAACCCCCTCCCCGCTCCCGGGACGGAAGAGGCATGGGGAAGCACTCCCTTCAAAGAGAATTCGTTCACTCTCAGTGTATTGCCCGCTCCGGGCGAAGATCTGGGAATGACCACCCTCGACTGGAAATCGACGCTGGTCGCGTTCGAAATCGACGGCCAGCCGGTGGTGCAGGTGACACCCCGCTTCGGCTGGAATTTCCTGACCGGCCCGACGACGCCCGATCTTCCTCCGCAATTGTACGATCTGTCGCTGGACTGGTCGGTCTTCTTCAAATTCGGAGACCAGTGGACCGGCGTCGTAGGGGTGGGGCCCGGGTATTACACAGACTTTGAGAACGATTCGTCCGACGCATTTCGTATGACAGGACGAGCGATCCTGTTTTATGAGTGGTCTTCGCAGCTGAAGTTCTCCGGGGGCTTTCTCTATCTGGATCGGGAAGATATCGTGGCGTTGCCGGTCGCCGGAGCAATCTGGCAACCGTCGGAAAATATTCGGATTGAAGCGATGTTTCCTCGTCCCAAGGTTGCGAAGCGGGTGTGGCTCTCGTCGGAACGTGAAGCCTGGCTGTATCTGGCTGGGGAACTGGGCGGGGGCACCTGGGCGATTGAACGGCAAAACGGCGTCGGGGACATGGTCACCTATCGGGACTACCGGCTGATTCTGGGCTTTGAGAGTGTGAACGCCGACGAATCGCGCTGGCTGCTCGAAGCGGGCTATGTCTTTGGACGCGAACTCGAGTACCGCTCGGGGATTGGTGACGATTCGCAGTCGCCGACGGCGCTGATCCGCTATGGCGCAGCGTTTTGAGTGCAAACACTTTTCCAACTGGAGTTTATGGGACATTTCCCCCTACAATAATCAGTGGGTTCCTTCCACAGGGCCATGTCGGCCACTGATTTGCGCTCATCAATGGATAACGCCGCCATGTCGGGGGCAGACAGTTCAAATTCGATCCTGACTCACCACCAGACTGCTCCCGACCGAGGGGAATACTGGCGGCAGGTCGTGGCACGGCTCGAATGGGCGTTTATCTTTTTCTGCCTGTATGTCGCGGCATTCGGTCCCCTCTTCTGGCGCTGGCATTCTTCGGTAAACGGCTACAGCTCCCGGTTCCTGCTGATTTTCTACACCCCCCTCTGGCTGCTGGCCGCAATCTGTCCCCCCTTCTACCGCTGGCTCATGTGGTACATCGATCTCTGGAATTTCTAGAGGCTTTTGATTTTTGATCTCCCGCACTCGCCACGCGGAATTGGCCTTTTTATCTCACGAAACGCCTGCTGCGCCGGCGCCGGAAGAGCAACCTGCCCTCAGCCAGGTGACCGTCCGGTAGCTTCCACACTCCGCAATGTGGGGCACTACAGAGATCAAAAGCCGCTCGGTGGGGCTCTCGAACCGGGAACCCCTTCTCCGTTTTCCGACAGACGCAGAACCGGACACAGATCCCGGCGTCTCCCCTCGCGAGGGAGGTCGGCGGCGTTTACACTGCCGTTTTCCAGTTTCGCCTTTCATTCAGACAAAAGCAGTCAGTACATCATGCCCCGTTACGACGCCAAACGGATTGAAGCCAGGTGGCAAGCTTATTGGGAAGAGCACGGCACTTTTGTGACGTCGAACCAGCCCCGCGAAAATTCGACCGGCAAGCTGTATGCGCTCGACATGTTCCCTTATCCGTCGGGGGCGGGTCTGCACGTCGGTCATCCGGAAGGCTACACCGCCACCGACATTGTCTGTCGGGCAGCCCGCATGCAGGGAAAACATGTGCTGCACCCGATGGGGTGGGATGCATTCGGCCTGCCTGCAGAGCAACACGCGATCAACACCGGAACTCACCCCCGGGTGACGACGACCGAAAACATCGATAACTTCCGCCGCCAGCTGAAAATGCTCGGCTTCAGCTATGACTGGAGCCGGGAAATCTCCACCACGGATGAAGACTACTACCAGTGGACCCAGTGGATTTTCCTGCAGCTGTTCGACACCTGGTACGACCCGGAATTCACCTGGATCGGACCTGATGGGCAGATGCGTATCGGCAAAGGGCGGCCGATTTCCGAGTTGCCGATTCCGGCCGTTGTGCGGGCACAGGGAGAACAGGAATGCCCCGGTGCTCCTCTGACCAGCCCGGCTGTGCGCGCCTATCAGGATGAGTTCCGGCTGGCCTATCAGTCCGAAGCTCCGGTCAACTGGTGCCCCGCACTGGGGACGGTGCTGGCCAACGAGGAAGTGACCGCCGACGGCAAGAGTGATCGCGGAAACCATCCGGTGGAACGACGGCAGTTGCGGCAGTGGATGCTGCGCATCACCGCGTATGCCGAACGACTCATCTCCGAGCTGGAGTCGGTCGACTGGCCCGAGTCTGTCAAGCTGCTGCAGCGGAACTGGATCGGCCGCAGTGCCGGTGCGGAAGTCGATTTTCTGGTGGACGGTTTTGCGTCACCGGACGGAACCCCGTCACAGAATTTCGAGAGCTGGAAATCGGTTCGCGCCCAGTCCGGATTCCCGAGAACTCCCGAAGCGGGAGTGATTCGTGTTTACACAACGCGGCCCGACACGTTGTACGGGGCGACGTATATGGTTCTCGCTCCGGAGCACCCGCTCGTCGACCAGATCACCACCAGCGAACAGCGGTCGCGTGTTGAGGAATATCGTCGAAAGGCGGCTCTGAAATCCGATCTCGACCGGACGGATCTGGCAAAAGAAAAGACGGGCGAATTTACTGGGGCCTATGCCATCAACCCGGTCAACGGGGAAGCGATTCCGATCTGGATCGCGGACTACGTCCTGAGCAGCTACGGCACCGGCGCCATCATGGCGGTCCCGGCGCACGATGAACGGGACTGGGAATTCGCACAGCAGTTCAACCTGCCGATCATTCAGGTTGTTGGACCTGCGGATGGGAGCGAAGTCCCCACGGAAAGCGCCTTTACCGATTTAGGCCTTGCCATCAATTCAGGAGAGTTCAACGGCCTCCCCACCGCTGAGTTCAAACGTCGAATCACCGAACACCTCGCAGCCCACGGGCTCGGTCGGGAAGCGGTGAACTATCGCCTCCGCGACTGGTTGTTCTCCCGGCAGCGGTACTGGGGCGAACCGTTCCCCATTTGGCATGAGCTGGACGCCGACGGAAATCTGACAGGTCGAGTCCGGCCCGAGGCTCCCGAGAATCTGCCGGTGACGTTGCCGGAAATGGAAGACTTCAAGCCCAAGGGAACGCCGGACCCACCACTTTCGTGGGCCCCCGACAGTTGGCTGTATAAGACTGCGGAAGATGGCACTCGTCTGAAGCGGGAAACCAACAGCATGCCGCAGTGGGCGGGGAGCTGCTGGTACTATCTGCGGTTTGCCGACAACAGAAACTCCACACGGTTCATTGATCCGGAGCTCGAAAAATACTGGCTGCCGGTCGACCTCTATATCGGAGGCGCGGAACATGCGGTGCTGCATCTGCTCTATTCCCGGTTCTGGCACAAGGTGCTGTTCGATCGTGGACATGTTTCAACGGCAGAGCCGTTCCAGAAACTGGTCAACCAGGGGATGATTCTGGGCGAGGCCGAAATCACCGGCTATGTCGAGGCCTCGCCGCAGGGAACAGCGACCGAGACCTTCGTTTCCGCCAAAGACGTGCGCGACGAACTCGACACCCGCACCGGCAAACCGGTGCTGTCGGTCGTACTCACTGCCGAGCAGGTTGAAAAGCGCGGAAACGATCTCGTTCTGAAAGCCCAGCCCGACATTGTTGTCGAGAGCCGCGCATTCAAGATGTCGAAGTCGCGCGGCAATGTGATCAACCCGGATGACGTGGTCCGCACCTATGGCGCTGACGCCTTGCGGCTGTACGAAATGTTCATGGGCCCGCTGGAACAGACCAAGCCCTGGAGCATGAGCGGCGTGGAAGGGGTGTACCGCTTCCTCGGTCGTGTCTGGCGCATGGCTGTCGACGATGCTGCCGAGAGTGTGGCGCTCAGCCCGGCCGTGCAGGATGTGCCGCTCACCCCCGAGCAGGACCGCATTCTGCATCGCACGATCAAACTGGTGACGGAAGACATCGCCAAGTTGTCGTTCAACACCGCCATCAGCAGAATGATGGAATTCACGAACGCCTTCACCAGTCTCGATGTCCGGCCGAAAGCGGCACTTGAGCAGTTCGTGTTGTTACTCTCCCCGTTTGCTCCGCATCTGGCGGAAGAGCTGTGGAGTGTACTTGGTCATTCGGAAAGTCTGGCCTACCATCCGTGGCCGGTTCACGATGAGGCCCGGCTGGCCGAAGCCGAGATTGAAATTCCGGTGCAGGTGAACGGGAAGCTGCGGACGAAAATCAAAGTCCCCGCCACTGCCGATGCCGCTGCCATGCAGGCCCTTGCCGAAGCGGATGAAGCGGTACAGGGTCAGTTGGCTGGCAAGACGATCGTGAAGGTGGTCTGCGTGCCGAAGAAGATGATCAACTTCGTCGTCAGGTAGCCAGATCACCACAGCTGTGCGCACACGTACCGGGGAGCGAAGCCGCCGGGGTTTCGCCCCCCGATCGGCTTTTTAAGTCCGTTTGCGTCCCATGGCCAATGACTATCCACCGTCGGTCGGTACTTCGACACCGCACCCCCTCGCCCCGTGACTCCGATCAGGAGTGCCAACGCGGCGACGTGCGATCTGTGCCCGCTGCTCAACTGAGATTCATGGACAGCAGAAACTCGTCATTGGACTTGGTGCGGCGCATCCGGTTGGTCAGCAGCTCCATCGCCTCGACCGGGCTCATGTCGTTGAGGACGCGACGGAGAATCCAGACCCGGCGCAGTTCATCTTCACCCATCAACAGCTCTTCACGACGGGTGCCCGACTTGTTGACGTCGATCGCGGGCCAGACCCGCTTCTCGACCATGCGGCGATCGAGGTGCAGTTCGGTGTTGCCCGTTCCCTTGAACTCTTCGAAGATCACTTCGTCCATTTTCGAACCGGTGTCGACGAGCGCCGTGGCGATGATGGTGAGGCTGCCCCCTTCTTCGACAGCCCGGGCTGCACCGAAGAACCGCTTGGGATGCTGCAGGGCGTTGGCATCGACCCCCCCGGTCAGAATCTTGCCGGAATTGGGGCACTCGGTGTTGTAGGCGCGGGCCAGCCGCGTGATGGAATCAAGGAAGATCACCACATCATGGCCGTATTCGACCATCCGCTTTGCCTTCTCGATCACCATTTCGGAGACCTGAATGTGCCGGCTGGGAGGTTCATCGAAGGTGCTGGAGATCACTTCGCAGTGGTCCCCCTTCACCTGACGTTCCATATCGGTCACTTCTTCAGGCCGCTCATCAATCAGCAGCACAATCACATAGGCTTCGGGGTGCCCTTCCAGGACCGCTTTGGCAAGCCGTTGCAGCAGAACGGTTTTACCAGCACGCGGAGGGGAGACGATCAGTCCGCGCTGTCCAAAGCCGATCGGAGCGACGATGTCGACAATGCGGGTACTCAGTTCCGCCGGATCGGTAGTGAGCTTCAGCCGGTCTTTCGGATGCAGCGGAGTGAGATCGTCGAACGGGACCTTGATCGGCACCAGATTCGGATCTTCGCCATTAATCGCTTCCACGCGCAGCAGCGCGAAATAGCGTTCGTTTTCCTTGGGGGGACGAATCTGCCCCGCCACCGTTGCTCCCGTCCGCAGACCGAACCTACGGATCTGGCTGGGAGACACGTAAATATCATCGGGACAGGGCAGATAGTGGTAGTCAGGGCTGCGCAGAAATCCGAATCCGTCCGGCAGGATCTCCAGCGTCCCTTCCCCGAACATCAGGCCATTCATCTTGGTCCGCTCTTTGAGAATGCGGAAGATGAGGTCCTGTTTTTTGAGTCCGTTGAATTCGCTGACGTTCTCGGCGCGGGCGAGTTCGATGAGCTCTTTCATCGTCATCCGCTGGAGCGCGGCGATGTGAATATCGCCCCGCTTGGCTTCTTCGTAGCGGGAATCCGACGGATCGTAGATGGCATCCAGATCTTCGTTGTCCGTTTCAACGTCCTGCTGTCGGGATTCAACAGCATCGGAGTCGACCGGTTTGGAACGGGTGATCGGGGGTGTCGTTGGACGGGGCATGAGATCCTCGACGGAGATATTTTCGCGGAGATGAGAGAGGTGCGGTTTAACGAGCCATTACAGATGAACGGCTGCGGCAACATTCAGGATTAGTTCAATTCAGATTTCGAATTCAGAGGATACTGTGATGTCGGCGATTGTGTTGGAAAAAAACGGGTCTTCAGCCAATTGGCCAGCTGGGTGGCCGCGTTTTCTACTGAGCGGGAATTATCAATCTCAAGATCAGCCCGGCGACGCTTTTCCTGCAGGTCCATCTGGCTCGCCTCGCGCCGTTTCAACTCGGCAGCGTCCCAGCCTCGCGAGGCGACCCGCTGCTGCCGCTGCTCCAGCGGAGTCTCGATGAACACCACTGCGTCACAGACCTCGGCCCAGCCGGATTCCAGCAGGAGGGCTGCATCCAGCAGGATGAGGTCGCAGTCGCGCCCTGTCTGATGTTGTTTCAACTCGGCGTAAATTTCCGCCCGGATGACGGGATGGACAATCTGTTCCAGACGCTGGCGCGCCTGCTGTTGTGCGGGGGCATCGCCAAACACTCGGCTGGCAATCTGCGGACGACTGATCTCCCCGTGCGAATCAAACACGTCCTCGCCGAACACCTGTCGCAATTGATTCTTCACCTCGGGCAGTTTCAATGCCTTGTGACCGGCCGCATCCGCATCGAGACGAACGCAACGAAAATGCTGCGCCAGCGCTGCGGTGACGGTCGATTTGCCGGATCCAATTCCACCCACGATTCCGATGACCGGAATCCGCACGGCGGACATAATAGCCTCTCAGGGGAATGTGAGCTGAACGGAACCAGGGAAGACAGGATTTAACAGCCTCGGTTAAATCTGGAGCTGGTGATGGCGAAATCAATCCTTCGATCAAAGTGACCGGGAACTCCCTCCCGGCAGGTAGACAGGACTCTGGGAAATATCCTGTACGACCACCCCCGGAATGTCAATCAATTGCCGGAAATTTGTTCACGTCCCGCAGATGGTCCCCACGTTTCGAATTCCCCGGCGCTCTTTCCGACTCCGCGCGGTCGAGTAATTTGACACTTCCGGAATGCAGGTTGAAGACGCGCACCAGCCCCCCACCGGTGCGGCGCGTCGCCATCCACAAACCGGCAGAGCAGAATGCTCCCGCCGCGGTCAGTTGCCGCTCAGAATGCCGAGCCGGGTCAGCTTGGCCCGGCACTCATCCCGTTCTCGCGAACGACTGAGTCCGGCCCACGACGGATCTTCACAATGCAGAAACGCTTCCTCGGAAAAAGGAGGAACCAGACGCTGCTCCGCAGCATGGGCCTGCAGCCGCTGAATCACTTCCAGATCGAGCCGGCTCAGGAACATAGCCCGCATCCGGTAATCCTGGAACGCTTCCCAGACCACAGGAAACAGGGGAGCGATGATCTTCTCGCCGATCGTGGTCGCGTATTCCCGAATTTCCAGCTGCGCATGGGAATCCATTCGCAACGCGAGGAAATGCAGGAGATTGTGCAGGTCGACTTTCCAGTAGGCTTCCGTGTAAGTACAGAGGGGGAGGTCCTTGCGGGCCTGTTCGCGAGCGACTCCGGCATCAAGCCGATCCTGATACAGCTTGCGGGCGGCGTCTTGAAACTCCTGCTCACTGGCTGAAAGCTGTGCACCGATCCCGGAGTCGAGAAATCCTTCACTCCCCTGGCGATTGGTCGTCGCCTGCGAGCGCCATTCATCCTCCGGAGTCTGCTGCGCCGAATCGATCGCAACCGAATAGCGAGTGCTGTACTCGTTGACGTTGGCGGTGCGATGACGAATCCACTGCCGCCAGCAGTCCATCGGCACCCGCACCAGCAGCTTAATTTCTGCCATTTCGAACGGTGTGGTGTGGCGGTGCCGCAGCAGATAGCGAATCAGCGTGCGGTCGTCGGAAACCTTCTTTGTCCCCGCTCCGTAACTCACCCGTGCTGCCTGGACAACGGCGCTGTCGTCTCCCATGCAGTCGACCAGACAGACAAAGCCGTCGTTCAGGACAGGAAATTTCTCCCAGCGGAGACGATCGAGTTCGGGATTGGACATGAATCTCAGACAGAAACGGAGAAACAGGAAGCGACAGCCGGGGCTGTCGAGTGTCAGCAGTGATTCTGCATGTTCGAAAAATCACTCTGGGGGCGGATTATGGAGGTGCTGCGTGTGGAGTTCAATCTCGCGGGGCAATTCCGCTCGCCCAGCGTCGCACAGCAGTGGATTCCCCGGGAAAAGTGTTTGCCAACCAGAATTTGCGTCCGTTATAGTACTTTTGCGCCAGTGTATCTTCTCCGAGCCACCCGGCGAGCGGTTCAACATTCATTGACCCGTTCCACAATGAGTAGTACGTCCGGGCCGATCGGGAGGGACAAGCTGGACGGTTGCCGGACTGGGCGGTCCGCAAGGCCGCCGACTCTCTTGCAGGGGGTGCTGATGTCGTCTTCGACCGTGTCGGCTGAGGAACATTGTCTGCGAGCCAAAGCCTGCCTGAAGCAGCGCGATGCACAGGGGGCAATCGCGGCCTACCAGGAGGCGGTGTCGAAATTCCCCGATACCATCGCGGCCCACGAGGGGATCGCCCGGATCGCCTTTCTGCAGCAGAACTACGATCTCGCCCTGACACACTTCAAGAAAGTGGCGGCACTCAACCCGAAAAGCATTGAACCGCTGATCAACCAGGGAGCGGTCTGCAACCGCATGGGAGATTACCAGCAGGCGATCAAGATCTTACGGCAGGCACTGGCACGCGACCGTCGGTCGGCCGAGGCGTATTACAATCTCGGGATCGCCCAACGAGGCTCCCAGCAATTACAAATGGCTGTCTCCGCTTACAAGGAAGCCATCAGATACGACCCCGAAATGCACGAAGCGTACTCGAATCTCGGAAAAGTGCTGATTGAACTCAAAAGCTATTCACAGGCGATCCAGAACTTCGAGCGGGCCCTGCAAATCAAACCCGATTTTGAGAAAGCCCGCTCCGGACTACTCAAGGCCCGGGAACTCGTGGAATCCGCGAAACGCGCGACAAAGCCGTTCGGACGACTTGTGGACGTGGCCGAAGTCGAACGAAAAAACGCGGCGGCCGAACAGAAGTTCCGCGAGCTGAATCCTCAAGAGCGCTTCGAAGACCGCGAACTGGTTCATCGACTCAGTAAAGAGGCGGAACACCTGGCAGGGCTGATGTTGCAGCAGCTCCGCGAAGAGCTGTCGCCGGCACTGCTCAAAATGAGCCGGATTGTTTCCGAGCGACACAATGTTCGTGAGTGGATGGGTGACGCCGATGTGCTACATCGGGCAGTTGGACGAACACAGGGCTGCTCGGCCACTTTGTTCGAAAAACTGGATGATTTGCGGAAGCACGAAAAGTTCATTCGCAACTGATTTCGTGTATCGTACGCTCCGGGAAATCCCTTGTCCGGTACGGGGCAAGGAGAGTCCAATATCGCGTCTGACTGAACCGGCAGACGTGTCGAGCCAATCAGGAGCGGGGACATTGCATGGACGTGGCCGAGGGGTGGGCTTCAGCAGCAGTGCAATCGCAGGCCGACCTGTCGATTTTTCATCCCGCTTCCCCCTCCGCTTCCTCTCTGGTCGACGTGTCGGTGTTGGTGCTGGCGATCACGGGAGGCATTCTGTGCGTTGTCGGCGGAGTTCTGGTGTACTGCATTGCCCGCTTTCGGGTCGCCACCCCCGATCCCGCTGAACCGGCGCAGGTCTACGGCAGTCTTCCGATCGAGGTGGCCTGGATCGCCGGGCCGATCATGATTGTTTTCATCCTGATCCTGGTCACCACCCGCACGCTGTGGGAAGTGGAAGTCGAGCCGCCTGCTCCGCACCCTGACGACGGGGCTCTGTTCGTCACCGTGGTCGGTCGACAGTGGTGGTGGGAGTTCCAGTATCAACATTACAACGGTCAGACGGTCAAGTTCACCACCGCTAACGAACTTCATATTCCGGTGAGCGAAAACGGCCGCCCACATCACGTCTATCTCTCGCTGAAGTCGGCCGACGTCTGCCACAGTTTCTGGGTCCCCCGGCTGGCGGGCAAAACCGATCTGATCCCAGGCCGCGTGAACACCATGTGGTTCGAGGCGACTGAACCGGGAACGTATCTCGGGCAGTGCGCGGAGTACTGCGGCACGCAGCATGCCGGCATGTTGCTGCGTGTCATTGCGGAGCCAGTTGAGCAGTTTGAACGCTGGCTGGCACGCGAGCAGCAGCCAGCGGCTACGGATGCCGACACGGCAGCCGGCCGGGAATTGTTCCTGTCCCTGTCGTGCGTCAACTGCCACGCGGTTCAGGGTACGGTTGCCCGGGGAATGTATGCTCCCAACCTGACACATCTGATGAGCCGCGAGACCCTGGCGTCGGGAGTTCTCCCCAACTCGAAGGAGAACCTCAGACGCTGGGTGCACAACCCGCAGGAGATCAAGCCGGGCTGCCTGATGCCGGCGTTCGGACTCTCCGAAGCACAGCTGGACACTCTTGTGAACTATCTGGAGACCCTGCGATAGAGATTTTCATTCGCCCCGTGATCTTGATCAGTCGCAGCCAGGCTGCATCGAGACCAGAACGTGTCACCTGATCCCGGATCAAGCTGTTTCAGAACGAAATGTCGACCACACATCCCCTGCCGATGGGCCTCACACAGAGCACACCCCGGATTGAAACCGTGGCGCACGAGTCGTCGCGGCTCTCCACTGTCGACCACAAACAGATCGGCCTCATGTACATCGGCATGAGTCTCGTCTTTCTGGTGATTGCTGGCTGCGAGGCATTGCTGATGCGCTGGCAACTCGTGCAGCCCCGACACGATTTCCTTTCACCCGATGTTTTCAATCAGCTCTTCACGATGCATGGGACGACCATGGTCTTCTTCGTGGGGATGCCCATTCTGATCGGGATCGGCAACTACCTGACCCCTCTCATGATCGGGGCCCGCGACATGGCGTTTCCCCGCCTGAACGCGTTTGGATTCTGGGCCACGTTTCTGGGAGGACTGCTCGTCTACTCGAGCTACCTGACCGGCGGCGCTCCCGCCATCGGCTGGTTCGCCTATGCACCGCTGACGGAAAAAACATTTGCCCGCACATCGGCGACGGACCTGTGGGCACTGGGACTGCTGGTCAGTGGCATCGGCACGCTGACGGGGGGCATCAACTTTGTGGCGACGATCTGCTGCCTGCGGGCTCCGGGCATGACGTTCCGCAAGATTCCCTTCTTCGTCTGGACGATGCTCTGGACCGCGGTGCAGATCGTGATCGTCATGCCCCCCTTGACCGCAGCCCTGATCATGGTGCTGTTCGACCGGAATCTGGGAGCCCATTTCTTTGATGTGCAGAACGGCGGGTCTGCTTATCTCTGGCAACACCTGTTCTGGTTCTTCGGTCACCCGGAAGTCTACATCCTGATCCTGCCGGCGTTTGGCATGATCTCGGAGGTGATCCCGGTGTTCTCCCGGAAGGTCCTGTTCGGTTACGAATTCATGGCTGCGGCTACCGCGGCCATCGCGTTCATCAGCTTCGGGGTCTGGTCTCACCACATGTTCACGGTCGGAATGAGCCGGACTCTCGATCTCTATTTCGCCGCAGCCAGCCTGCTCGTCTCCGTCCCCACGGGCATCAAGTTCTTTAACTGGCTGGCCACGATGTATGGGGGACGGATCTGGATGGCGTCGCCGATGCTCTTTGCCTGCGGCTTCCTGTCGATGTTCCTGATTGGCGGGCTGACCGGCATCATGCTGGCAATTGCCCCGTTCGACTTTCAGCTCTCCGACAGCTACTTCGTCGTCGGGCATTTCCACTGGGTCCTGATCGGGGGAACGCTCTTCGGACTGCTGGCGGGAATTCATTACTGGTATCCGAAAGTGACCGGTCGAAGGCTGAACGAACGGATTGCCCGCTGGCAGTTCTGGCTGCTGCTGATTGGATTTCTGCTGACGTTCGGACCGATGCACATCTCCGGCCTGCTGGGGATGCCGCGTCGAATCTATTTATATGAACCGGATCGCGGCTGGGCATTGTGGAATCAGCTCTCAACACTGGGGGCACTCATTCAGGCCCCTAGCTTCGTGCTCTTCCTCGGGAACATCGTCTGGTCCTGGCGACATGGCCTCCCAGCGGGTGACGACCCTTGGAATGCGTGGACGCTGGAGTGGTCCACCACCTCGCCCCCGCCGACTTACAATTTTGAAGTGCTGCCCGCAGTTCGCAGCCGGCGGCCACTCTGGGACCTGAAGCATCCCGACGATCCCGACTGGAAATATGAATAGAGCCTGCTGACTCGTGCTCGACATCTCCTGACGACACGCGGGAGTTTTCAGCAAGGCAGACGGGGCCTGCTCCCGCCTTTCCATCAGGAGAGATTTCCAGAGTCGCAATTGACTTGGTTCCCCACACGAGCGTACGATCGAATAGTTCGAAGTTCGAAATGTTCGGAGGCGACGTGAAACGGCTCGACCAGCATGCCCGCGAGATGGAAAAGCTCGTGCAGGAGATTCTTTGCCGGTTTCAGGCCGTGAACACCAAGTTTCTCAGCGGACCCCATGCCCATCTCAATCATCAGGAGCTTCGGGTTGTGGAGTACCTCGGCAAGGCAGGGGCCCGCAGCATGCGGGATCTGGCCGGGTACCTGTCGCTGGCCGTGAATTCGGTCACCACCATCGTCGATGGACTTGTGGACAAGCGGCTGGCAAAGCGGGAACGCTCGAGCACTGACCGACGGATCGTGTATGCGGAGCTGACCCCTTCCGGAAAGAAGGTCTGGAATTCGTTCGAGAAAATGCGGTTGCAGCTGCACCGTACCCTGCTGAGTCCATTAACCAGTGATGAACAGGAGATCTTCCTGGTGCTGTTCCGCAAGATTGCACGTGACGGGAAGTCGACCGCCACCTGAGAAGGAGAGGGCGAGCTGTTCGCCTCCTTCCACACCTTCGCAATACACATCTCTCTGCCAGCATTCGGGGCAGAGACTGGAAAGAACACATGTCCGAGTCGCTTCCAAGAATCGAAATCGCTCCCGCTGCCGATCCCGGACCGGTGGAATCTGCTCCGGCTGCGAAAGGGGGTTCGTTCTGGACGGTAGCCAGCTGGATTTTTCTGCTGATGGTGGGAGCGGGAAGTGGGTTCTGGCTGGCAAAAGCCAGTCCCTGGGAGGCAGACACACGCGAAGCACTTCCCGAAGAGAACCCATCGCTGCTCAACAAACCGGCCGGCATTGTCGTCACTGCGGAACCGGTCACAGAACGATCTCTCAAACGGGTGATTGAAGCGGTCGGCACACTGCACGGGTTTGAAGAAGTCGTCATCAGTGCCAAAGTGGATGGCCGCGTGCTGCGAGTCCATCACGAAGTCGCGGATCGGGTCAAACCGAATGAAGTTCTCGTCGAACTCGATCCGACCGACCTCGAACTGGTCGTCAAACAGTCTCGGGGGGACCTGCAGGTCGAACGGGCCAAACTGGGACTGAATGGTCCCCCGGGCCCCTCCTTCGAACTCGCCTCTGTTCCTGCGGTGGTGCTGGCACAGCTGCGCGTGGAGCAGGCCAAGATCAAGATGGACCGGATGCTGCGACTGGGCTCGCAGAAAGCGGTCTCCGACGATGATGTCGAGAACGCGGTCAATGAATTCCGGACCGCCGAAGCCAACCGGGCCAACCAGCTGCTGATCGCCGAATCGGGACTGGCGATGGTGGAATCACGGCAATCAGCGCTGGCGATCGCCGAGCAGAAACTTTCGGACACGGTTATCCGCACGCCGACTCCGCATGTCGCAGTCCTGCCCGGAGACAAACCGGTGACCTATCTGCTGACCGAGCGTTCCGTGGCGGAGGGTTCGTTCCTGCGAGTGGGCGACCGAATCTGCAAAGTGGCCATCGACAGTACGCTGAAACTCCGAGTTCCGATCCCTGAACGGTATACGAACGATGTGCGGGTCGGACAATCTGTGGATGTCCACGTGGCTGCGTTTCCTGCCCCGTTCCCCGGCACCGTCACATTGATTCACCCCTCAGTCGATCCCGCCACCCGCACGTTTCAGGTGGAAATTCAAGTGGAAAACCCCGACTCCCGTTTGAAGGCGGGGAGCTTCGCCAAAGCCATCATCGAGATTCGACGCGATGACAACGCTCCGACGGTCCCCTTGGCGGCGCTCGTCCGCTACGCCGGTGTGATCAAGATTTTTCTGGTCGAGAAGGGGCGGGCCCGCGAAGTTCTGGTGACCCCCGGAGTCCAGACCACAGACTGGGCCGAAATTGCGCAACCCCGGCTCCCCTCGGGCGCGGTTGTCGTCACCAGTGGACAGTTCGCACTCGCGAATGAAACTCCCATTTCCGTTCGCCCCTCGGGACCAGTCCCGACCAGTGAGACCGTGGCCGCCGAACCTGCAGCGACAGACGAACGCCAGCACGAGTAAGCCTCCCGCCGGTCGGAATTGAGCACTGAACCGCTCGCGCACTGCTGCGAAAACATCGAGCTGATATGAATATTTCGGAAGTCTGTATCCGTCGACCGGTCTTCACCTGGGTACTCATGGCAATGCCTGTAGTGCTCGGGCTCGTGGCCTACACCGAACTCGGAGTCGACCTGTTTCCCAAGGTCGATTTTCCGATTGTCTCCATCACTTCAACTCTGGCAGGGGCCAGCGCGGAAGAGATGGAGACCACCGTCTCCAAGCCGCTCGAAGAAGCGGTCAATACGATTGCCGGAATCGATGAGCTGCGCTCCACCAGCAGCGAAGGTGTCTCCACCATTCTGATCCGCTTCATCCTCGACAAGGATGTGGATATTGCCGCTCAGGAAGTGCGGGACAAGGTGTCCACGGTGCTCAAACAGCTCCCGGAAGATCTCGAAACTCCCATCGTCAACAAGTTTGACATGGATGCCTCGCCGATCATGACGATCGGTGTCTCCGGTCGACGCGATGAACGGGAAGTGACGGAAATCGCGAAGCGCCGCATTCAGGAGCAACTGCAGACAGTTCCCGGTGTCGGTGCAATCAACCTCTCCGGCGGACGCAGCCGCGCGGTGAATGTCATTCTCGATCTCGATCGGCTGGCAGCACTCAGACTCTCGGTGGAAGACGTCCGGCTGGCACTGGTTCGCCAGAATCTGGAACTCCCCGGCGGACTGATTGATCAGGGACCGCGCGAGCTGGTGCTGCGCACGTTGGGCCGCATCCAGAACACCGAGGAGTTCAATGACCTGATTATCGTCTCGCGCGACGGCTTCCCCATCCGCATCCGGGATGTGGGGCGTGCGGAAGATTCGATCGAGGTCCCGCGAGGTCTGAGCACTCTGGATGATCAGAACGCGGTCAGCCTGTTCGTCCTGAAGCAGTCGGGAACGAACACCGTTGCGATTTCGGATGCCGTCCGGAAGCAGCTCGCGAAAATCAGCAAATCGCTGCCGGAAGACATTCAGATCGAGATCATTCAGGACCAGTCACAGTTCATCCGCGAATCGATGGATGAAGTGCAGTTCCACCTGCTGCTGGCAGCGGTCCTCGTTTCGGGCACGATCCTGATTTTCATCCGTGACTGGCGGACCACCATTATCGCCACGCTGGCCATCCCGACGTCGATTATACCGACGTTTCTGTTCATGCAGTACATGGGTTTCACGCTGAACAACATCACGATGCTGGGGTTGATTCTGGCCATCGGAATTGTGATCGACGATGCCGTCGTCGTGCACGAAAATATCTTCCGCTATATGGAAGAATACGGCATGGATGCGATGGCCGCTGCCCGCAAGGGGACCAGCGAGATTGCCCTCGCGGTGCTGGCGACCAGCCTGTCGCTGGTGGTGATCTTTCTGCCGGTGGCCTTCATGGGGGGGATGGTGGGCCGCTTCTTCAGCAGCTTTGGTCTGACAGTCGCCTTTGCCATCCTGATGAGCCTGTTCGTCTCGTTCACGCTGACGCCGATGCTCTGTTCTCGCTTTCTGAAGCTGGAAGCATCACACGGAGGTGAGGCCGCGTCCAAGTCGGGCTGGATCTACCAGGTGATCGACAAAGCGTACGGTTACTCACTCCGCTTCGCGCTGCGACATCGCATTCTGACGATGTTCGTCTGCCTGCTCGTGGTCCTGTCCACGGTCCCGATCGCCTCGGTGATGGGGGTCAACATGGTCCCTCGCGACGACCAGAGTGAATTTCAGGTGAGCATCACCACTCCCGAAGGATATACGCTCCAACGCGCCGCAGCCGTCGTGAGAGAAATCGAACAGCGGCTGTCGACCTTGCCGGGAGTCACGCACCGTTTCACCGTGGTCGGGCAGGGAGGCGGCGGCGGCAAAGGGACGGGAGATGTGACCCGCAGCTCCATTCACATTGCCCTCCGCGATCTGCGCTCGCGGCAATACTCACAGTTCGATGTGATGAAACGGGCGCGGCGGATTCTGGAAGACTACCCCGAACTGCGCACCGCTGTGATGGATGTGGCCGTGATCGGTGGGGGAGCGCAAGGGGACAGCCGCATTTTCCAGATGAGCCTGCAGGGGCCGGATCTGGATCGGCTCGCGGAGTATTCGGAGCGACTGGCCGAAGGGCTGCGCAATATTCCCGGACTCGTCGACGTGGATACGACGCTGTCGCTGCGAAAACCTGAGCTGCAGGTGGTGATCGACCGGGACCGGGCCAGCGATCTCGGCATCCCGGTCCAGACGGTTTCCAGCAGCCTGAACACGCTGGTGGGGGGACAGATCGTCTCCCGCTACAAGGAAGGGGCCGAACAGTACGACGTCTGGCTGCGGGCCGATAAAGCCTTCCGCGACAACCCCCAGAATCTGGAGTACCTCACGATTCCGTCACCCACCGCCGGCCTGGTGCAGCTGACCAGCCTGGCGGATCTGACCGAAGCACGCGGCCCCAGCCAGATTGAACGCTTCAACCGCCAGCGAACGGTTACGCTGCGTGCCCATCCGGAAGATGTCAGCCTGAAGGATGCCATTGATCAGGCCAATCGTCTAGTGCGGGAAATGAATCTCCCTCCCGAGTACGAAGTCTCGTACGGAGGACAGGCGGAAATGCTGGGAGAGACCGCCTACTACTTCGCCGTGGCGCTCGGATTGAGCATCATGTTCATGTACCTGATTCTGGCTGCCCAGTTTGAAAGCTGGATGGACCCCGTCAGTATTCTCGCAGCCCTGCCGGTGACGATTCCGTTCGGGCTGCTGTCGCTGCTGCTCTTCCGTACGCCGATGGACCTGTATGCCATGTTCGGGTTGTTCATGCTGATTGGAATCGTGAAGAAAAATGGCATCCTGCAGGTCGACAAGACGAATGAACTCCGCCGGGCCGGAATGGAAAAAGATGCCGCCATTCTCGAAGCAAACCACACCCGTCTTCGTCCGATCCTGATGACAACAGTGATGCTGATTGCAGCCATGGTTCCCATTGCGATCGGTCAGGGTCCCGGTGCCGGTGCCCGTGCCAGCATGGCCAAGGTGATCATCGGCGGTCAGCTCTTCAGTCTGCTGCTGGCACTGCTGGTCACTCCGGTGACATACTCGCTGATCGACAGCGCGCGACACCGCCTCGCCCGATTGTGGTCGCCTGCCGCGCGATGTGATTCCGATCGCCGGACACTGGGGAACTCAACATGAGTCTGAAAATCTGCTGAGAGATGTTCTATGCGGTTTCTGATCACAGGCTTTCCTCCGTTTCCGGGCTGCGAATCCAATCCGTCGCAGCAACTGCTCGAACTCGTCGAGCACGGGAGGCTGAATCTGCCGGAGGCGCACCTCGAATGCCGGCTGTTGTCTGTGGAGTACGCACGGATCGAGCCGGAATTCTCCCTCGCACTGGAAGAGACGAAGCCAGATGTGGTGCTGTCGTTTGGAGTCGGTCGGCAGGAAGCGGACTATCAGCTGGAACGCCGGGGAATCAACCGGAATCATCGCGAACTTCCAGACAACGCTGGTGAAATCCGCATTAATTATCCGATTGAACCGGAAGGGCCAGAGGAAATTTTCGCCTCGATCGATTTGTATCGATTGCAGAAGTTTCTCTCGGCAAGCGGGTATTTTGCGGAGGTCAGCCTCAACGCGGGTGAGTACCTTTGTAATCATCTGCTGTATACTGGACTGCGTCTGGCCAGTTCCGGCCAGGCCCGGTTCCACTTCCTGTTTACGCATCTCGCCCAGAGCAGTCGAGGCATCACTCCGGAACAGAATCTGGCGGCACTTGAAACGATCATCCGCTGGTTTCTGAACGGTCACTGTCCGACCGGTTCCGGTCTGGAGACCAACCTCGCAAATGCGTCCCTTCAGCATCCGAAAGGACTGTGATGTCAACGACTGACACGCCGCGCTACTGGCTCGGATTCGATCTGGGTGGCACGAAAATGCTCTGCCAGCTCTACGATGCGGACTGGAAAGTCGTCGCCCGCGAGCGAAAGCGGACGAAGGCGGGGAGCGGCGCCAAGGGAGGAGTGGAACGGATCATCGAACTGATCCAGGAAACGCTCACAAAAGGGAACGCGACCACCAGTTCCTTGTACGGATTGGGAATTGGCTGTCCGGGACCGATTGATATGGAAAAGGGGACCATCCTCGATCTCCCCAATCTCGGCTGGCAGGGTGTTCCGCTCAAGAAACATCTGCAGGAGGCCCTGGGCTGCCCCGTGGCTGTGCTGAATGATGTCGATGCGGGAACCTATGCCGAGTTCCGCCAGGGAGCCGCCAAGGGAGCCCGCTGTGCCATCGGAGTGTTCGCGGGAACCGGCATTGGCGGCGGCTGCGTTTACAAAGGGGAGATTCTCCGCGGCGCGACTGCCTCCTGTTTCGAGATTGGCCATCTGCAGGTGATGTCGAACGGACCTCGCTGCGGTTGCGGACAGCGTGGTTGCCTGGAATCGGTTGCCAGCCGGCTGGCGATTGCTTCGCAGGTGGCCCGGGCGGCCTATCGGGGTGATGCCCCTCACGTTATGGAGAACGCGGGAACGGATATCGCTGAAATCCGCAGTGGAGTCCTGTCGAGTGCCATCACCGCTGGCGACAAGAGCGTCGAGGACATTATTCGCGAAGCCGCCCGCTATATCGGAATCGCGATCGGCGGCGTGGTGAATCTGATCTCACCGGAGATTGTCGTCCTGGGCGGCGGGCTGGTGGAAGCGATGCCCGATCTCTTTCTGACACAGGTCACCAAATCGGCGGTGAAGCGTGCGATGCCCGCTTACAAAGATTCATTCAAGGTGGTGCGAGCGACTCTCGAAGACGACGCCGGCGCGCTGGGTGCAGCGCTGTGGGCGGAGTACACACTCAAGAAGAGTTAGTCTGTTCTGACGTTTGATGGCCCCGTCCCGGCCACACGGCAGTCAGCCTTTCGCCAGATGAAACGCTTGCGGCGTGGGCACTGGAAAGAGCAACCGGATCGAGAACAGGCCCCTTCGCCCCAGCCATGAAGTTGCAGCGGCTCGGCTCCGAAAGGGTGTGCCCCCCAGTTCCTCAAAAACGAAAGCGGGCGACAAAAATTGTCGCCCGCGTCCCTTCACTGACTGTCGCAATTTGGGCGGCCCCCTGTGTCCGCGAGTCAGAGTTGAATTGCGTTTTGCGTTTCCGCTCCCGGCGCGCCACTCTCTGACGGGGAACGTCACTTGAGGCCGTTCTGCCTGCCTATCGGTACGTCGTCATCTCCAGCAGCGCGGTCAGGCCCGCGGCGGCGATCGAGATCAGCAGTCGCCCCTTGTCGGCGATTCGCTGGGTGACCGCCTTCGTGGTGGGTCGAACGGCCGGTTCAGGTGGCAATGTGGACTGCAGGTGAGCTCGCATATCGATGCAGAGCCGTTCCAGAAGCAGAAGGCTGATTGGACTCTCGGTGGCGACCATATGTATTTCCCCTGTGCGGGGCCTCAGTAATTGAGACCAGACTTAAAAGTAGTGGTGATGGATCGAGCCCATTCACCACTCTCTTCGATCGGCATTTAGGGAAGCTGAACAAGATTTTGCAAATACGAAACCGACAAAGTTTGCAGAAACCTGTCTGGTCATGACTGCTGTAGCAGCCCCGCGCCCTGCTCCCGGAACGGCAGCGATGCCCAATTTTCCGGACGTGACGATTGTCGTTAGTCAATTCCTCTTCCACCGAAACCTCGAGAGGCTTCTTCCCGAAAAGTCCTCCCAGCCGATGTTGCCCGTCTGACCAGTTCAATCGTTACGAGCACGCAGCGCAGTTCCAACAAAAAAGCCAGAGTCAACCGCGCTGACGCGGCCCCTCTGGCATGAAACTGGCATCCGGGACAGCGTGGACTGTCCGATGTTCACCGCTAACGGCTCAGATCGCAGGAGTCTTCCAGGAACAGGTTTCCTCGGAGTTCACACCTCTGCGGGGGAGAACCAAAGAGGGCAACCTGCTCTAGAACTGACGCTGCAGACTCGCGAACATCAGCCCGAGTTTCGCGAACCCCTGGATCTGTTCCACGGGAACACGCAGCCGGGTTTTCACCGTGGTGGCGTCTGTGGTCACCGCGTATCCCAAATACGACCGACGCAGGTTGAGGTTATCAACCATCTGTTCGTTGAATGGAATGCGGGCATCTCCCGTTTTGGAGATTTCCTTCAGGCTCACGCTAATCGCCACCGGGATGTCCAGAAACAGCAGCAGGTTGGCTTCCGGGAACATCTCCTCACGCAGATTGCCGAGCCCATTGGACCGGGTGGAATCGAGCGAGGCCAGCAGGTCGGTCATCGCAGCGCTGCCGCCCCCCATCGTCTGGCAATACTTGTCTGACAGATACACCGTGCGTGTCTGCATCCCCTCAGAGCCAAACATCAAGGTTCTCATTTTTTCCTGCATCCCGAACGGATCCGCATTCTCCTCGAATTTCTGCGTCACCGTGAGAATGTCGGCCTGATGCGTCCCGAATTTTTCGGCGTCGATCTGCAGACGAGACTCCTGGGTGAAGCCGGGATAACTCAAGGTCCCCATCGACTCGGCGATTTCGCGGGAAAACTTCTTCACGCCGTCGACGGTCGATGACTCCCCGACAGTGAAAAACTTCAGCAGACCGGAATCGGACTCTTCAAGCTGGCAGGCAGCCACCATCGGTCCGAACTCGAGGCCATCCATCTTCGAGATCCATGACTTCATGGAATCCCGAGAGGCCCCTTCGGGCAGGGTATCCGCTGAAAATGTCAATGCCCACTTCACAACCGGCTTCATCGCGCCGGCAACCCCGTAATAGGCGACGCCATCGTTTGGCAGCTTGTTGATCAGCGAGAGTGCCGCAGGCTGATTGGATGCCAGAATCTGGCTCGCTCCGGAATCACGTTTCACTGTCAGCACATCATCAACGGACAGGCCCTGGGCATCCGCTGTGAGATTCAGGCTGTAGAACTGGGCATCGCGAATCCCCTGAAAGAAAACTTCCGCCATCTTGGAATACATTTCCATGATGGCCTGCAGATTGATTCCGGACGGGGCTTCCTGAAACCTCAACGCGTTCAGCTGCTCGAGCGCGCGATCTTCCATCAACTCCAGTTGCGAAGCATAAACTGTTGCCAGATGCTCCACGTTCACGAACAGGGAAACGTTCCCCTGCTTGAAATATTCCAGGGATTTTCCGGTGACGAGACCGACGGCATGGGCGTCCCCTTCCGGCTGGATCACCGTCTCCGCGTCGGTGTAGACCACCCAGTTGCCTTTGACGACGCTGGCGGTCCCTTCGGGAAGCGCCGCGACGAGGTCTTTGGTTTCCACAGCCGGGATTGCAAAAACGATCGTGGGGGGCTCACCTTCTTGAGCGTAGATCCCGACGTACCAGTCGCGACTCTGGTCGACACCGGTCAGATTGGGATTGGAAATCAGCCGCCCCAACGGCTCGGTGTTGGATGTCACCAGGCCACCGGCTCCGGGCTGGATTTTGTCGATGAGCTCGGCGAGCTGCGAAAGAGTTTGATCGGGCTCCCGAACCCGAATGAGGACATCCACGCTGTTGGTGTAGAAGGTCAGTGGAGATTCTTCCGCGCAGGCCACGCTCGACCAGAACAGAAGAAAACAAAACAGGCCTCGCCATCCGGTTTGCAACGGCATATTCATTCCTTGTCAATCCATTTTCAGGGTTGGGCGCAATTCTCTTGCGAGCGTTCGCCACCACATGTTTTGTCGTCTGCAGGGCCCGAAAAGTCAATCACTCACCGTCCAGCACGACCGATCCTGTGCACCACGGATGGGGCGGAAGACCCGAACTCAATGCGCCACCGTGATTGCCCTGTGCCGTCACCTGCGGAAACGGCTCTCGGACAGATTGACGTCCCAGAACCGGAAGAGCGCTGACTCATTCTGCCAGAAATCCCAGAGGACTGATTGCGGATGCGCGAATCAGACCCCGGCCGAGCCGGCTTCCGCCCCTCCCCTCTCCTGTCCCAACACGTGCGCGGAGACAAGTCGCGCGGCCTAGAAATAATCCTGCCAGGTCGGCTTAATGACGATCTCCGAGACATGAGCCCGGGGAGGGAGCTGCGCAATGGCGAGCACCATCTCCGCCACATCATCAGGCTTCAGAATGCGGGCGCGGTGTTCATCGGTCACCGGAGAAGGGCGATTGACCAGAATCGGAGTATCCACTTCACCCGGGTACACATTCGTGACCCGAATGCCGTTCACTCGCTCTTCACTGGCGATACTCATCCCCAGCCCGGTTGCCGCAAATTTGGAGGCGTTATACATGACTCCGCCCAGTGGGTTCGCACGCAAGCCCGACACCGAAGAAATGTTGAAGATCTGGCCGTCCTGACGTTCCCGCATTTTCGGCAAGGCTGCGATGATGCAGTTGAACGTGCCGGTGGCGTTGATATCCATCAGGCGGTCCCAGTCATCGGGATCGAGATTGTCCAACCGCCGTTTGGGAACGTTCGTTCCGGCGCTGTTGATGAGAATATCGATCTGGCCGAACTGCTCCTCTGCCCAGGCAACGAGTTCTTTGACCTGCGCGCGATTCGCGACGTCAACCCCCTTCGTGAGGATGCCAGGCTGGCCTGCAAACTGAGCGGCTGTCGCCTTCAGGACTTCTTCCCTGCGGCCCGCGATCGCCACCCGGCAGCCTGCACCGGCCAGCGCCAGCGCGCAAGCCGCACCGATTCCCGATCCTCCGCCCGTAACCAAGACCGACTTGCCTGCCAGTGACATCCGTTACATCCCCGATTTTGTGGAGTGCCTGTAGAGAAAGTTCATTCGCCACGACAGCCTGCTGGTGTCATTGCGCCCTTGGGGCGTAGTATGCTGATTGGCCGCTTGCGCGTCCATTTCAATCAATCGCAGCCTGAATCACCAGTCCCGATGCCCAACAACGGCATTTTCCCGTTGCCAACGCCAGCACGTATGTCTGACTTTTCCCGGGAGTTCTCGATTGAAGTGGTCCGGAAGCTGACGGCCAACGGGCATGTTGCGTATTGGGCGGGTGGCTGCGTGCGCGATCTGCTGCGGAACGCGCATCCACAGGATTATGATGTCGCCACCAGCGCCACGCCTCAACAGGTGCGGCGGTTGTTCGGAATGAAGCGGACTCTCGCCGTGGGAGAGAGCTTTGGAGTGATCATTGTGCTGGGGCCGGCAAACGCGTGTCAGGTGGAAGTCGCCACATTCCGCAAGGATGGCCCCTACCATGACGGTCGCCGACCTCAATCGGTCGAGTTCTCCTCCCCGCGTGAAGATGCGCTCCGACGCGACTTCACAATCAACGGAATGTTCTACGATCCGCTGACCGACAAGATTCATGATTTCGTCGGGGGGAAGCAGGATCTGGAGCAGAAAATCGTCCGGGCGATCGGAGATCCCGCGGAGCGAATGGAGGAAGACAAACTTCGAATGCTCCGTGCCGTGCGCTTTGCTGCGCGACTGGGATACGCACTTGATGCGGACACTGCTCGAGTGATCTCACAAATGTCGAGTGCCATTCGCATTGTCAGCGCGGAACGGATCGCTCAGGAACTCCGCAAGATGCTGGGGCACCCGACACGCGACATGGCAATGAAAATGTGCGCAGAGCTGCACCTGCTGGCTGAAGTGCTGCCGGAAGTGGTCAACTTCTCCTGGACGAAATCGTCAGACCGTTGGAACCAGCTGCTGCACTTACAACAACGGCTGGGGGACGTCTCATTCGAGGTCGCGCTGGCAGCCCTGCTCCGCGATACTCCCCCGGGCGAAGAACGACGAAACGTCGATCGGCCTGAGAGCGGCAGCGTTTTTTTCGTCTGTCGTCGATTGAAACTCTCGAATGACGAAACCGACCGGATCGGGTGGCTCAGTCGACACCGTGACGCAATCCCCGCCTCACTGCAACAACCGTTGTCGGTTCGGAAGCGACTCGCCAGCCACCCGCAGTTTTCTTCACTCCTTCATCTGGAACGAAGGCTGGCCGAAATCGAGGGAAAGAGCCTCCTCCCGTTCGAGCAGATCGAAGAATTTTTGCGACTGACTCCAGCCGAAGAACTCAGTCCTCCGGAGTTGATCGGCGGGCGCGACCTGATCGCCCTCGGACATCGCCCCGGTCCGCAGTTCCGGACATGGCTCGACACCGTTCGCGATGCGCAGCTGAACAGCCAGATTCACACGCGTGATGAGGCCATTGAAATGGTCGAACAGCTGGCCCGGGAATGGGAAACGGCCGACGGGAAAACACCTCACCCGCCAGAAGATTGATGCTGAACGTCCCCAATGTTGACACAGCTTCCGGGGGAGCGTTTGGTATTCTGGACAGACGATGTCCTTGCCGCGTGGTTCGGAGCTCCCTTGAGAAACCAGACTCCTTCAAGCGGCGGACATCGGTGGATCAATGCCCAGAATGTCCTGAACTCGAGCGGGGAGTCGTGGTCCATCTCCCAAAGGTTCCCCCCCGGCAGACGCCTCCCCTTTGAATCTCTCGATAAGCATGATGGCAGAAGACTCTCCGGAATCTGAACACCACGAAGCGGAACTGGTCGGACTTCCCCGCCGCGACTCCTCACAGGGGAGAGACCAGCTGGAAGTGATCGCCTCCGAGTATCTCCAACGGCTCCGTTCGGGTGAAATCGTCACCATCGACGAGTACATCGCCCGCGAGCCGCACCTCGCGGACGAATTGCGAGACTTCCTGCAGCTGGTCGAAGCGATGGAAGGCTGGAAATCACATCAGGAAATCCGCTCCATTCAGAAAGTGATCCCGCGGGAATTTTCGTTTACGCATCTGGGGGAGTGCCGGATCCTGCGGGAGATCGCCCGCGGTGGAATGGGAGTCGTCTTCGAAGCGGAGCAGGGATCGATCGGCCGCAGGGTCGCCATTAAACTCCTCCCGTGGAAATTTGCGAAGAAGTCTCGCTGGGCGGAACAGTTTCAGCGTGAAGCCCGCATTGTCGCGAATCTGCAGCACGCCCACATCGTGCCGATCTTCAGCTTCGGCGAACAGGATGACCGCTATTACTACGTCATGCAACTCGTGGAAGGTGTGAGCCTGGATCGCCTGGTGGAGCGGTGGAAACGTGATCAGGGGGTAATCTCGCTCGAGGACCTGATTCAGGAAACCCATCCCGCTCTGACCCGCACCCTCCGCGATCAAAAGCAGAGCAAAAGACTGCTACGGCACGACTCGTGGATGCAACTGGCGAAGATTGCGGCACAGGTGGTCTCCGCAGTTCGCTACGCGCATAAGCAGGGAACGCTGCACCGGGATATCAAACCGGGAAATCTGCTGATCGACGTCGACGGCAAAATCTGGATCACCGATTTCGGGCTCGCCATCGGACAGGACCATGCCCTGAACACCGAGTCGGAACCGCTGGCCGGGACGGTCCGCTACATGGCCCCCGAACAGTTTTATGGAGAGGTCGATGAACGGAGCGACCTGTACGCGATCGGCGCGACACTCTACGAACTCTGCACGCTGATACCGGCTTTTCAGGCCCCGGACCGGGAACGTCTGATCGACACCATTCTCAGCCAGTCTCCCCGTCCTCCGAGAGCCTTGAATCCCGGGATTCCACCGGAGCTGGAGCGAATCATCCTCAAGCTGATGGCCCGCAAACGAGAAGACCGCTATCAGACATCGGACCAGCTGCATGCTGATCTGCTGACGTTCATCAATCCACCGCAGCAGAAGACGCTCTGGCAGCGGCTCAGCCGCTTGCTTTAGAGCAGGTTGCTCTTTGCAGGGCCCGCGCAGCCAGCGTTTTGTGTGATGAAATGCCCAATTCCGCGTGGGAAGAACGGGTCGATCAAAGAACAAAATGCCCTGGAGCCAATGAAGAGATGCTGCTTCCGCTGCTCTGAAAGTTCTTTCGGCACGAAGACAATACAGAGCGGGGCCCATCACGCAGCCCGCATCACGCGAGAACGCGGTTCACCTGAATGGCAATCCACGTCTGCACGGTCTGACCGGGAGCGAGGACATTCAGTCCCGCGTTGACATCCCGAGCCTGCAGATTGATCGCATCAGTGATGCAGGTGTACGGCTCCAGACACACGGCGTTGCGGCCGGGAGGAGTGAACACGACAGCATCCCGGAACAGCTGGCCATCACAGACCTGAGTCAGTTCGATACCCGCTTTTTCATCAAGAATGGCGGCTCGCACGGTTCCGCCGTCTGACTGCCAGCCGGTGAACGCATCGTCGAAAGGCTGCGTCCCAAAGCGGGCTCCGGTCCGCAGCGGATCCCGGTTTTCCACGGCGACCCGACGACCGGTCGGCAGGCAATCGGTCAGTTCCCATTTCTCTGACACCGGCACGGAGAAAACGCAATTCTCCGGCGCACTTGCCGCACCGAAGGGAAGCTTGAAGTAAGCATGTGTCCCGAGTCCCCACGGGAGAGGACCGGCATCCACGTTCTCAATGCGGAACTGGGTTTCGAGTCGATTCTCCGCCACGCGATAGCGGACCTCGAAGTGAAAGTCGGCGGGCCAACCGGCGCGGCGGCCCGGATCGTCGACCGACAGCTGAAACTGCCCGGTCACGGAATCCTTTGTCTGCTGAATCACCCGCCAGGGGCGGTCATAACAGAAGCCGTGAATCGTGTTGGGATGCCCCGGCGAGAGAGGCATCTGATAGTCCACCCCTTCAAAGGTGAACTTCCCTTCCTTCACCCGGTTGGGAAACGGAAACAGAATGGGAATGCCGAAGCCGCTGGGGCGATACCCGCCGCTCAGAAAGTCTGCCGGAGCGTCGATCACACTGACCGGCTGACCATCCACGATTGCGGTGAAGTCGAAGCAGTTGAAGCCGAGCGCCGGAGCGACCTGGGCGGTGGCTCCACTGATCGGGTCATGAATGCGGATCGCCTTGTTCATCGGATAATCCGACCTCCCGGGCTGGGACCTGTGGCGTCTCGCTGGTCGCCGAAGGCTCCTTCGGGGGGAGCTTTCGCGTCCTGCAGCAGTGTGTATCCCAGCAGATTATAAGAGAGGGGATTCATCAGTGAGAAGGAGGCCTTCTCATGTTTTGTGAATTGGTAAAGCGTCTCTTTGTTGCCTGAAGGATCCCACATCTTCACATGGGTCGGCAGGAACGTCTGGGGATTGAGCAACACTTCGGCCCGCTGAAACTCCCGCTGTTCAGCCCACATTTTGGGATAGGCGACGATGTGAATCATCTTTTCCGGATTGTGAAACGCCCCCAGCCCGAGGGTATACCGGTTCTTCAGCCGGTCCGCCTTCATGCCAAAGAGGAATGGCAATGGTCCTTCGCCGATCCGGGTTCCTCTTAACTGTTCGGGAATCTGAACACGATTGTAAGACTTGGCGACCGGATCGATATCAAGGATTTCGGCACCGTTACAAACCCAGACTTTGGGAACATCTGCCTGAGGTGCGTAATTCTTGGCTTGATTGACGACGGGACCTGTCGGAATTTTTGACGCGGGGGGCGTCCTGAGTTCCAGTCGGCCCTTGTCCGGAATCTCGTAGAAATACTCTCCCTCCGCAAACTTCACGACCTGGAAGGTTGATTCATACTCGCGTCGAACAAACTCACCTTGCATCTTGGGAAGCTGCGAGGACTTCTGTTCCCACATCTGGAGCAGGGCATCGGGCACGGGCGTCAGATTCGGGATGACAGGCGCTTCCACAGCACCGGTTTGAGCCTGGCCCTGCGGGACGGCCTGCGGCATTCCCTGGGGGCGCTGTGCCGGCATTTCCTGCGCACGAAGCAATCCGTCTTGAGCCAGCAGGCAGAACGCCAATGCGGGGACGCAACAGACTGCCCGGGTAAAAGGTCGCAACATCGGTTCTGGATCCTTCCTGATCATTTCCGACCGGCGGGAGCCGTTCGGAATCCTCGCGTTCTGCAGCAGGTGACTGCATGGGGAATGCAGTTGAACCGCTGCGCGAGGCACCATCCGTGGAGAGAGGCCAGTCTAGTTTTCCGGCGACGATTGCTGAAAGACCGGTTTCTCCTCGCCGAGCTCGGTGAGAATCCGCCAGCTTACCTGTTTTGAAGCGCGGTCCGGGAAAAAAGAGACCCTCCGAAGCTCGGAGGGTCATCATCATTCGAACGGACTGTGCTTCCGCCAACCGGCAATCAGTGCCAGTTGTGAGGATTCAGGAACCACCACCATTTGTCGGTTTTCGAGTCAAATTTCAGGCTCCAGTTCCCGTCGTCCCATTCGAGGGTCGACTTCCGCCAGCCCATCGGGACCTGCGGGTAAGGGTAGTAGGGGCCGATGTACGGCCAGGCGCTGGCGTCGTACTGACTCGGGTAGGTGATGGCTGCGGAGTTGTCGTAGGCCGCGTAGGTCGGCCAAGCGTTCTCCGGCAGATTTGGCTGGTTGTACATGTGGTGACCGGTCTGCTGGACATTGCCGTACTGCGGCATGCCGGCACCCATCGGCTGGGGAGGAACACCGGGAGCCATGCCCGGGTGCATTCCCGGAGGCATCCCCTGAGCCATGGCTGGAGGAGCCATTCCCTGTCCCTGCACCTGCTGGATCGGGTAACCCTGCTGCTGGCCAGGATATCCGCCCATCTGCGGGCCCTGAGCGTACTGCGGATTGAAGCCGCCGTTCGCCTGAATGTCGACCGGACGACCGCGGACAGTCAGCCGGTTCAGAACCTGATTGACTCCCGGAACACTTCCGGCAGCCTGCTCGGCCCGCATCACCTGATTCTTGTCGTCGACAGAACCGATGAGGCTGGCAATCCCGCTCTTGAAGCGGACTTCAATGTCGTAGCCACTCAGCCCGGCACTGGTCAGTGAGTCGGCAATGCTCTGAGCCACCGACTGGTTCGACATGGTTGTCTGCGGATCATAGCTGACCTGGCGAACACCGCGTGCGGCGTTCCCCTGGAAGTCTGCCCGCTGCACAGACTGTGCTTCGGAGTGGACCGCAGCAGCCTGCTGGACCGGACGGCCTGCAGCCGGAGTGGACACTTCCATCAGCTGCAGAAGGTTTTCGACCGTCTGCACTTCGGGAACAGTGCTGGCGATTTTGGTCACCAGAGCCCGCTGGCTGGCGTCTTTGATTTCCCCACTGATCGTGGCGGTTCCAGATTTGTACTCAATCTGGACGTTTTTGTGGACCAGTTTGGCCTTGCCGAGCGCCTGTGCGATTTTCTCGGCGACCTGCTGGTTGTTCATTTCCGGCGACTGTGCAGCGGCCTCCGGCTTACCCGTGCCCGGCTTAGCCGAGTCAAGGGGGCCAGCCACTGTCAGGCTCGGTGCTGCAGCCAGCAACCCGAGGCCCAGTGCCCATTTCCGTGGCAGAAGCATGGACTCACTCCTTCAGTCTTTGTGAGTGTTCCGCAGTCAGTTCCGCGAGCGGCTCTGACATTCACCGGTGCCCCGGCGCGGACTCGATCGAATGATGTTGTCTCTGTCATCGGTAAAGCTGTTCCGTCTGGATCAGTTATTCTGACTTTTTCGCCCGCAACGGATGTAACGCCGCGTCGAATCGCGCGAAAACCGATCAGGTGCTCCCGATGACACTACAAATCAGGAAGCACAGGAAAACTGGGGAACGCCAGCACGCCATCGTGGCGGCAATTGACCAGATCGGGACACCCACAAAGAAAAAAACCGTCGCCCCACTGGGGACGACGGCTTCATGGAAATCAAACTCGTGGGGGACAAGCCGTCGAAACGGCGGTCTTCTCAAAATCAGTCGTGGTAGGTCACAACCAGCCCGCCGCGGCGAGCGGTGACGTCAACACTGTACTTCCCGTAGTCGAAGGTGACCCGGTCCCCCTGCTTGCTGCAGGTGATGCATTCCGCTTTGCAAGGGGGAACACAAATCGGGATCAGCACGCAACGGCAGGGGTTGCACGGATCCGGAACGCTGACGATCTTCTCGACAGCACACGGAGCAATGTTCCGGGGAGCACGAACCTTGATGGCGCGGTACAGCTGCAGGCTGCCGGCACAATCGGCGTTGCAGATGATCGTTCCGGGCTGCAGTCCAGCGGACGGGGCCAGGTAACCGGGAACAATCGTGCCGCCGGTGGCGGGGATATGATCTTCCGGAACCGGGATCAGGTTCTGCGCAGCCCCCTGTGGCTGGACCGGTGTCGGCTGCATGGCCAAGGACTCGGACGATGAAAACATCGGCTCCCGTGCCCAACCCGCAGTCGCGGCTCCCAACACCAATGCCAGCGCGAATAACTTCTTCATTTCGTTCCTCTCAGCTAAATCCTGAATACGTTGATGCCGTCTTCCGTGACGACCACTCTCGATTGGAACAGGGCCCGGCATCTTGGCCACCGTTACGAGTGGAGCACTTTTGCTGTGAAAAGTGTGAAATCAGATGTACCAGCGCCCTCTTGGGGTGGCAACTAATAAGCTGGGAAGTTTCTACCGATCAGGTAGAATCCAAATCGACTGATATCTTGTAGGAATCACGCGGTTTCTGACGGGGCTGCGGGGCGTAAGGGACGTACCGTCAACCCGTTACGAGCCTCCAAAAGCATGTGACCAAATCTCCTCTCCCAAGTCAGGGACCGCGTTTTGCAGCAGTCATCTCCGGCCAAATTCGGCCGCAGTCAGAATTCTCAGCACGCGGCCGAGGATACGCCCACTTGCTTCGACCCGTTCGATTGGGAGGTCTCATGGGACAAGAAATCGCTCAGTCTCATTTTTCCCGCAGCGACTTCGTCCGCTTTGAAAGGCGACTCGTCTCGGAGATGGCGCTCCTCCACGAGTCGTTCAGGACCAACCGGTTTGCGGAGCGACCGCCGGTCATCGGACTGGAGCTGGAGGCCTGGCTCGTCGACGCGACTGGGGCTCCCCAGCCCAGAAATGCCGAGTTCCTGCGGAGCATGGATTCACCGCTGGTCGTTGCGGAGCTGGCGCGGCACACCATTGAATTCAATGTGGAACCGCAGCCGTTAACGGGAATCGCCCTGCGGCTGATGCAGAAAGATCTCTCGGAAACGTGGCAGGCTGCCCAGCGTGTTGCCGGAGAACACGAACTGCAGGTGGCTGCGATCGGCATCCTTCCCACCCTGCAACTGGAACACCTGACTCTGGAATCAATGTCCGACAGCCAGCGCTATCGTGCCCTGAATGAGCAGGTGCTCAGACTCCGACGGGGTCGACCGTTGCAGATCCGGATCGACGGCCAGGAGAAGTTTCGTCTGGAGCACCATGATGTGATGCTCGAATCAGCAGCGACTTCCCTGCAGATTCATTTTCAGGTTCCACTCAGTCAATCGGTCCGTTACTACAACGCAGCGGTCATTGCGTCGGCCGTCATGAACGCCATTGCCGCCAACTCGCCGCTCCTCTTTGGCAAACTTCTCTGGGCGGAAACCCGAGTTCCGTTGTTTGAGCAGTCGGTCGAAATCGGCGGGCTGTTCCCCCGAGTTCACTTCGGCACCGGCTATGCGCTGGAGTCTCTGGAAGAGTTTTTCCTCGAAAATCGCAGCTGTCATCCGGTGCTGCTGCCCATGGAGCAGCAGGAGCCGATCGAGTATCTCCCCCATGTCCGACTGCATAATGGCACCATCTGGCGTTGGAACCGTCCCTTGATCGGATTCGAAGAGAGCGGACAACCGCACTTGCGAGTCGAACACCGGGTGATGCCCGCAGGTCCCACGCTGGTCGACATGTTCGCCAACGTCGCCCTGGCTGCCGGACTGGTCCACGCGCTGTCACAACAGGACCCTCCCCCGGAAACGCAGATTCCATTTGAAGTGGCCGCCGCGAATTTCCAGATGGCCTGCCGCGATGGTCTGCAGGCCCAACTGGTCTGGACCGACGGCCAACGGGTTCCAGTCCGTGAATTGATCCTCGACGATATTCTTGGTCTGGCCGATCAGGGACTGGCCGCACTCGAGATCGACGCCGCCGATCGAAATCATTATCTCCAGATCATCGCCCGGCGCGCGGAAACCGGACAGAATGGTGCCGATTGGCAACAAAAGTTTGTTCGTCGCCACGGTCGGGACACGTCGGCGCTCACTCGCCAGTATCTGGCGAACCAGAAAGCGGGTGCTCCTGTGCATGAATGGACAGTCTAATGCAAGTGAAGACTCAGCTGGTTTGTCCTCTCTCACCCGCAGCAATTTCCCCTCTGAAGGACCGGCGTAACGCATGATGGAATATGATGTCTTCCACGAACTTCCTGCCGGCTTCCTGAAGACGACTGCGGCCACGATTCGGCAGATCTTTCCGCGCCCCGCACTGATTCACCTTTCGGGGCTTCGTCCCCGTCCCGTGTTTGTCTCCATCCTGCTCCACGGCAACGAAGATGTGGGCCTGCGGGCGGTCCAGCAACTTCTCTCCCGATTCCTCGGCACCGTCCTGCCCAGAGGGCTCTCGATCTTTGTCGGAAATGTTGCAGCCGCTGCACAGGGCTTACGGAGACTCCCACACCAGCCCGACTACAACCGCGTCTGGCCGGGAAGCGAAGAGCCACCCGGGCCGGAACAGGAAATGATGGCTCGGGTGGTAGCGCAGATGCGACGAAGGGATCTCTTCGTCAGCATCGACCTGCACAACAACACCGGCGTGAATCCGCATTACGCCTGCGTCTGCGACACATCGTCGTCCCATCTGCAGCTGGCCACCCTCTTCAGCCGGACCGTCGTTTACTTCACGCAGCCACGCGGCGTGCAGACAATGGCCTTTGCTCCCATCTGTCCGGCGATCACCTGCGAATGCGGCAAGGTCGGCGATGCGAGTGGAGTCGAGCGGGCGGTTGAACTTCTGAACGCCTGCCTGCATCTGGCCGACCTCCCCGATCATCCAGTCCCCGAGGGAGACCTGCATCTGTTTCATACCGTGGCGACGGTGAAAGTTCCGGACGACGTATCGATCGGGTTTGGAGATGCCGATGCGGAACTGGTGTTTCCCACCGATCTCGACCGCTCGAATTTCTGCGAGATTGGTCCCGGTTCGGAAATTGCAATCCGGAAGCCAGGTTCCACCGGTCGGCTGGTCGTGCACGATGGAACGGGTCGGAACTGCACCGCTGATTACCTGACGGAGCAGGGAAGTTCCATTCGACTGAAGAAGCGCCTGCTCCCCTCGATGCTCACGCTCGATGAACGGGTCATCCGGCAGGACTGTCTCTGCTACTTCATGGAACGGTACGCACTCACCGACAAACCGTGACCGCGGCGTTCACCTCTTCTTCGATTTGCGGATCTTGGCGGCGATTCGCGACAGCACCTGCTGAGCCCGCATTTCCCCATCGCGTCCTGCGTTCGAGAGGACGGTCTGAATCTTCCCCAGCAAGGACTGATTGATTTTGCGATACGTCTCGAACTCCTGCGCAGCGGCGGCCAGTCCCGCAAACGGTTTTTGCGGAACAATCTGTTCGCGGTAGATCTCCTCGAAGCGGTTTCGCTGACCGGCCGCACTCGTGAAACCGATGTCAAACTCCCGGATATAGCGTGAGACATGCGCCGCCGCATCCCGCAAGAATCGCCGGGCATCCTGCCAGTCCTTCTTGTCGAGCGAATCGGCGGCCATCGCTTCCTCCGTCGTCAGTTCGCGGCTCATCGACTGCAGCCGCCCCTGTGCATTGCTGAGCTGCTTGCGGGCTGCGGTCAGTTGAGATTCCAGCAGCAGCGTGGCTTTCCAGTCGGCGTCAATGGCCGCCAGCATCCGAGCCGAATGCGCATCCGCCGGCACTGCCGTCCGTGAGATTTCCGCCGCCGGCGACGATTCAAACGCGGGCAAACTCGGTGAAGAGCTGACCATGCGAATGGAAATCGTGGGATCTCCCCAAGGTTGGCGCGGCGGGAGCGGCTGATCGAACCACGGTTGCTGCCCCTGCAGGGCATCGATCGTCAGCCCGGCTGCAACCCAGAAATGAACCTCACGCGGATCGATTCCCGCGGCGGCAAGCAGTCGACGCAAGGTCAACCAGTTTCCCCACGCGGCGTACGTCTCATCAGGAATCTGCAGGACAAGATCCTGCGGTGCCTGGGGAGGCTTGAACCAGACCCAGACGACCGCCTGCGGCAACTCCGGCAACGTGAGCGCTTCCCAGCCTGTCGAAGCAGGTCGGGTCAGAAATCCGGAAGTCGTTGCGGGAGACGTGGGATGCATGTGGGAGAACTTCCTGAACCGCGGGCCCGACACACAGGCCGTCCACATCTATCTTACGCAACATCCAGACGGAATGTTGGACCGATTCAACGGTTCGCATCCCTGTCAGGGAGAGAAGCGGGCTGCGGAGTGACATCTTCGATCGTTGCCGGTTAAACTTTCCCGAGCAGGTTGCTCTTTCCAGTCCCCGCGCAGCAAGCGTTTCGCCTGGTGAAATGCTCATATCCGCGTGGTGAGAACGGGGCAACCAAAACTCAAAATGTTCTCGTCCGATCGCTCTCCCCCTGAGTGTGGTGCGGACCACACGTCTTTCTGGCTGTTGCAGAGTCCCGATTGCGTTCATGACCTGGTCCCCGTCCGAAACCATCGCTGCCATTGCTTCTGCTCCCGGTCCGGCAGAGCGTGGGATTTTGCGAATCAGCGGACCCGGCGTAATCGCCGTCCTGGAACGACTCGGCCTGAAGTCCGACAGCTGGAGCCGCACCCGCTCCCGAAGTTACCCGATCGAGATTCCTGTGGCGGGGGGAGAATTGCTGTTCGCCGGAAACCTGCTGCTCTGGCCGACGGCGCGGAGCTTCACGGGCGAACCGCTCGCGGAACTGCATCTCCCGGGATCGCCCCCCCTGCTGAACGAAGTTCTGACCGCGTTATATCACCACGGCGCCCGTCCTGCGCAGCCGGGCGAATTCACATTGCGGGCGTTCCTGGCAGGACGCATTGATCTCGTACAGGCGGAAGCGGTGCTGGGGGTCATTGATGCGGGCTCGTCCGCGGCTTTGAGCACCGCACTGGGTCAACTCGCGGGGGGGATCTCAGGGCGAATTGCTGATCTCCGCGAGCAATTGCTGCTGCATCTGGCCGACCTGGAAGCAGGTCTTGATTTCGTCGAGGAAGATATTGAATTCGTTCAGCGTCCGGAGCTGACCCGCCGACTGCGGGAAGGTGAAACCGTTCTGCAGCGGTTGCTGCAACAATCGCAGCAGCGAATGCAATCGACCGGGCGGTTCAAGGTGGTGCTCGCTGGCCTGCCCAACGCCGGGAAAAGCACTCTGTTCAACCGGCTGGCGGGAACGAATGCCGCACTCGTCTCGCCGATCGCAGGCACGACGCGTGATTACCTCTCCGCGACGCTCCAGCAGGACGGTGTCGTGTGGGAGCTGCTGGATACCGCCGGATGTGAAGTTCCTCGCGACGGCATTGAAGCGGCAGCTGCCGGACTGCGAATCGATCAGCTGCAGCGGGCGCATCTCATCATCTGGTGCACACCCGGGGTGATGGATGCCCGTGAAGCAGAAGCGAATGCACGTTTTCTGGCGGAATGCAGAGACTCCGGAACACCGGTGCTCGAAATTCAAACGAAGTCCGATCTCGGTTCGATCGGCGAGATTGAGCAGCGTCTGGCAGTCTCGGCGGAACAGCTGTCGGGACTGGTGCCGTTGCAACAGGAGATTGTGCGGCGACTCTCGACAGAGGCCTCCGGTTCCGAGATGATCTCGTCCACCGCAGCCCGCTGTGCAGAAAGCCTTCATCATGCCCTGCTGAGCGTGCAGCGAGCGTGCGAATTGACCGGGGAACGGGCCGGCGATGAACTGATCGCACTGGAATTACGTGAGGTGCTGGAGCACCTCGGCCGCATTGTGGGACAGGTCTACACGGATGACATCCTCGATCGCATCTTCAGCCGCTTCTGCATCGGGAAATAACCTGCAGCGGGGCGGATACTTTATCGGGATGGATGAGGCGGGGTACGGTCCGAACCTCGGTCCGCTGCTGCTGACCGTCACCAAATGGAAGACTCCCGCCGAACCGGGGGCCTGCCCGTTCTATCGACTGCTGAAAGGAGCGGTCGAGGCGGTGGCGACGAAAAAGGGAAAGCTGCACCTGGCCGATTCCAAGATCGTCTTTACCGGGAAAGACGGCTTCCGCTCGCTGGAACGGTCCGCCCTGGCACTTTTGCGATGCCTCGGCTGGCAGCCCGCCAGTCTGCACGAGCTGTGGACTCAACTGGTGGGAAGCGAATCGTCGCCGTCGGGCGCGGCCATTCTTCCGCCGTGGTACGAGAAAGATCAGCAGCTGCCCGTCGCAGCCACTCCGGAGGAGGTCGAAGCTGCGAGCGAGCAGTTACTCCGCTGCATGGAGAAGTGCGGGGTGGAACTGCTGGAGGTGCACAGCGATGTGGTCGTGGAACCGCGATTCAATCGGCTGACGGAAGAACATGGCAGCAAAGGGCTGATGTTGTCCCGTCTGGCGTTCCAGCTGTTGCGGCGAACCTGGTCACCCGATGACTCCACTCCGACCGTGTTCGTGGGCGATAAGCACGGGGGCCGCAACCGCTACGATGAACTGCTGTCAGAAGTGCTGGACGGCCAGATGATTTTTCGAGTGGAAGAGAAACGGGAAATCAGTCGTTATCGGGTGGGGTCGACCGAATTGCGATTTCAGATGCAGGGAGAACAACATCTGCCGGTGGCGTGCGCTTCGATTGTCTCGAAGTACGTCCGTGAACTCGCGATGGACCTGTTCAACGATTTCTGGCTGGGGAAATGTCCGGATGTGAAACCAACCCGCGGCTATCCCAACGACGCGCGACGATTCCGGGAACTCGTGGAACCGACACGCATCGCACTGAATGTGGCCGAGCATGACTTCTGGCGGGCCCGCTGAATCCCTGTCCTGAATCGGGCACGACCGCAGAGAGGCGGCACCGGCCATCGATTCGCGATTCCGCTGGTCGCGTCTGGTTTGCACTCAGCGGAATACGGACAGTGCCTCACGGACCTCAGATAGAGAAATCTCGGGGGCCAGAAAGCCCCCGGCTCTCCTACTCCAGTTTCGGAGCAGGAATCTTGGGGAAGCTGCGGTCGGGAAAATCTTCAGGGATTTTTCCGCTGCGGGCCATCTGATCCAGCTCCCGTCGGATCTCTTCATCAGGCGGGACAAGCCCTTCGCGCTGGGCCTGTTGATAAGCGGCGACATACTTGGGGATGTGGACGTCGACGTGTGTGCTCGCTCCCTCTTCACGCATCCGATCCGTAAAGAGGATGCCGTCGAGGTGGTCCCCTTCGTGCTGGACCACACGGGCTTCCAGGTCGTTGAGATCCATCTCGAAACCTTGCCCATCGAGGTCAAAGGCCTCGATCACCAGACTCTCGGCGCGGCGCACGTCGCCGTACAAACCGGGCAGGCTCAGACAGCCCTCTTCGCCAACCTGGCTCCCTTTTTTGCGGAGAATCCGGGGATTCAGGAAGACCATTTCTTCGTCATCTTCCCCTTGTCGTTCTCCAAGGTTCACGATGAAAAACCGGAACGGAAGCCCTACCTGATTGGCCGCCAGACCGATTCCCTTCGCTTCATACATCAGCTCAAACATTTTGCTGACGGTACGGCGCAGCACGCCGTCGATCTGCTGAACATCAACAGATTTGTACAGCAGTGCGGGATGCGGATAAGGGACAATCTGCATGGGCTCACTTCATCGACAGGCGGTGAAAGCATGCCATTGTAGAAAGTCGTTTTTCCGCCGGGAATAGCGCAGGTTGCTCTTTCCAGTCTCCGCGCAGCGCGATTTTCGTGGGCTCCGCAGTCTCTCTCCGCATGTCGAACAGGGGCCCGTCAGAAGGCCCTACGTGAGAATTCCCACAACCACCTTGCCGTGAACATCGGTCAGCCGATAGCGGCGACCCTGGAATTTGTAGGTCAGCTGCTCGTGATCAATTCCCAGCTGCCTCAGAATCGTCGCATGCAGATCATGGATGTGGACTCCATCCGTCGCGACGTTGTAACTGAGTTCGTCCGTCTCGCCGTAGACCGTGCCGGGCCGAATCCCTCCCCCTGCCATCCAGATGGAAAAGCAGCGGGGATGATGATCGCGACCGAACTGAGTTCGAAGTTTTCCCTGACAATAACTCGTCCGGCCAAATTCTCCCCCCCAGATGACGAGCGTATCGTCGAGCAGGCCACGCTGCTTCAGATCGAGAATGAGGGCTGCCGCGGGCTGATCACATTCCCGGCACCTTGCGGGAAGCATCTCCGGGAGATTGGAGTGGTGATCCCAGTCTTTGTGATACAGCTGAATAAATCGGACCCCTCTCTCAGCCAACCGCCGGGCCAGCAGACAGTTGGCGGCAAAACTCCCCGGTTTTTCGACATCCGGGCCATACAGATCAAGGACCGTGCGGGGCTCCTGACTGAGGTCAACCGCTTCGGGCACGCTCGACTGCATCTGGTAGGCCATTTCGTAGTGCTGAATCCGGGCCTCGATTTCCGCATCGGGAGTGAGTTCATTCTGATGGTGATGCAGGTCGTTCATCCGGTCGAGCAGCATCCTGCGGCTCTGCGCACTGACCCCCGCAGGATTCCGGAGATAGAGCACAGGATCGGCTGCAGCCCGGAACTCGATCCCCTGATGCCGCGCGGGCATGAACCCGCTCCCCCAGAGATGAGCCCCCAGCGGCTGGCCGCCGGCGCCGCCGGATGTCATCACCACAAATGCCGGAAGATTCTCACTGGCTCGTCCCAGTCCGTAACTCAGCCAGGCTCCGATACTGGGACGACCGGGAATCTGGGTTCCGGTCTGCATGAAAGTCACCCCGGGGCCGTGATTAATGGCCTCGGTATACATCGTCCGGATAATGCAGATGTCATCGACAATCTGCGACGTGTGGGGCAGCAGGTCGCTCAGCCAGGCTCCCGACTGGCCGTGCTGCCGGAATCGAAAGGGGGAGCCGACCATCGGGATCGAACTCTGATGTCCGGACATGCCGGTCAGTCGCTGCCCGGCCCGGACGGAATCAGGCAACTGCTCACCGTGCCGCTCATTCAGCACCGGCTTGTAGTCGAACAGATCCATCTGTGACGGAGCCCCCGACATGAACAGATAGATGACCCGCTTGGCCTTCGCCGGCAGGTGGAGGTTTTGGAGCACTCCCCGCTCCGGCGCCGCCTGGGCGTCGCGGGCGAGCATCTCGGCCAGCGCCACGCCACCGAGACCCATCCCTGCCTGCGTGAGGAACCGGCGGCGAGAAGGAGTCGAACCTGCCTCGCACTGCGGCAGTGATGCGAATTCTGTTGAGTTGAAGGGGGTGGTCATTTTTGCTTCCTGATGGCCCGCCGATTCGTCCGTTCTGAGTCGGAGTTGCCCGTTCAAATTAATCCGTGCCTGCACTCATCCGTTGAGGCTAGCGGAGCATGATCGTCCCGTCATGAGTGAGCAGAGCCTGGGCGAGAATCGTGGCTGCGGCGGCCGCCTCTTCGGGAATTGTGGAATCGCGAGGTGTGCTGCCGATCGCCAGCAGCTCTTTGGCTTCATTTGGATGACTCTGGAAATGGTCGAGTTGCTCCTGATAGAGCCGGGTCAGAATGGAGATTTCGATCTCATCGGGCTCGCGTCCCAGACAGCGCAGCATCCCTTGCGTGAGCATCTCCGGGAGTTCACCCTTTGCATCCCGATGCAGCTTTTCTCCCAGCACCCGGGCCGCTTCGACGTATTGGATTCCGTTGAAGAGCACAAAGGCCTGCAATGGTGAATCGGTCGGTTCTCGCCGGGCGACGCAGACCGCACGGGTCGGTGCTCCAAACGCGACCAATGCGGGAGGAGGAGAGGTCCGACGCCACTGCGTATAGAGAGTTCTGCGATAGACACCGTCCCCTTTGCTGACTTTGACCGGCTTGTAGGCCTCGGTCATTTCATAAGGAGAAACCGGAGGGCCACCGGCAGTGTCGGAGAGCAATCCAGACACAGCCAGTGCGTTATCACGAATCATCTCTGCCGACAGACGGAAATGGGGCCCGCGGGCGAGCCACGCGTTTTCCGGGTCCGCTTCCCAAGCTGCGGCAGTGGCGTCACTGCTTTGCTGGTACGTGCGGCTCAGGACGATCGCTTTGAGCAATGCCTTCATGTCCCAGCCGTGGTGGCTGAAATGGAAGGCGAGTCCGTCCAGAATCTGGGGATAGACCGGTCGCTCCCCCTGACTCCCGAAGTCTTCAGCGGTTTTGACCAGCCCGCGTCCAAACAACGATTGCCAGAAGCGGTTGACGATCACCCGCGCCGTCAACGGATGACGGGGATCAGTGATCCACTTCGCCAACCCGAGACGATTACGGGGGAGTTCCCCGGAGAAGGGGAGAATCCATTCCGGGACATTCGACGTCACCGGTTCACCCCGCTGCGAATACTCCCCCCGGTTCAGAATAAAAGCCGGCTTCGGTTCGGGAAGTTCCTCCATCACCATGATCTCGGTGAGACCATCCTCGAACGTCGTCAGGGCTTTCCGGGCCGCCAGCAGTCCCTGCGAGCGCTGTGACCATGCGGAATCGAACGTCTCCAGGTAATAGCGGTAAACAAGCTGCCGCTCTTGGGGAGTCCATTGAGCCGCGTCTTTCGCGAGCAGCTCCCTGACAACCGGCTCATCGTATGTGGCAAGCACTTCCAGCGGAGTCAGCGCCCGACCGAAAATCCGCAGGTCGTCCATCTGTCCGCCGGTAAAGCTGCGATCGCGATGACGCGCTCCCAGTTGCATGCCCTTCGGTTCTTCGCCACTGGTAATGGATTTTGTCAGTCCATCGCGAACGACTTCGACTTTGGCCGGCTTGCCATTCAGGAACAGTCGCAGCCCTTCCGCCCGACTGCTACCGTCGTTGCTGAGGACGACATGCGTCCATTCCCCGACAGGAATCGAGTCACTGGTCTCAATCGAAATCGCGTTTCCAGGCCAGAAATGAATCAACGACCAGCGGAGTCGCCCCTGTTCAATCGTCAGTTCGTAGCCGCGGCTCGCCACATCGGTCACCGCTTTGGAGCGATGCAGAATGACTGAACGTTCCTTAATCTCCGGTATCCGCAGCCAGACGGAAATGGAGAACGGTTCATCTCGTGAGAACACACCGTCCATCAGATTGACCGGTTCATCGGACGAAATTTCCAGAACCTGCCCTGAACGCCCCGCCACAAGCCGAGTGGAGTCGTCCATACTGGCGGGACGGTCGGCTGCGAGAACGTTTTCAGACTTTCCCCCCTCGAGTTTGTCGAACGGGTATCGCCCCAGCTCCGCAGAAATCGTGAATGGAGAGGGCACTTCCGCTGTGCGTGATGCCAGCCAGCTGTCGAACTCCCCCAGACGGGAGTCGGCTAACGCCCCCAACTGCCGTTCCTGTTGCCGGACCTCCGCCCGCAGTTCCGCCAGACGGGCCTTCTGCGAATTGGTCGTGAGTGGCAGATTGGGAGTCGGGGTCGCAATGGGACGAAACGTGTAGAGTCCCGCCTCGTCAATGTTCTGGAACATCGCGAACAGCTGGAAATAATCCCGCTGCGTGATGGGATCGAATTTGTGATCGTGACAGCGGGCACATTCAAACGTCAGTCCGAGGAACGCCGTCGCAAAGGTCTGCACCCGATCGCAAACATATTCCACGCGATATTCTTCTTCGATGCTTCCCCCTTCGGACTCCTGCTGGTGCATCCGCTGAAACGCGGTCGCGAGGATCTGTTCATCAGTCGGCTGCTCCAGCAGATCTCCGGCCAGCTGCCAGGTGATGAACTGGTCAAACGGCAGATTCCGGTTCAGGGCAGAGACCACCCAATCCCGCCAGGGCCAGACGTTCCGTTCGCGATCGACCTGAAACCCGTAGCTGTCGGCGTAACGGGAGAGATCGAGCCAATCGACCGCCATCCGTTCGCCGAAGCGGGGAGAGGCCAGCAGACGATCAACGAGTTTCTCGGTTGCCTGAAGCGAATCATCTGCCAGATATGCAGCAATCTCCTCCGGAGTGGGGGGAAGACCGGTGAGATCGAAAGTTAACCGCCGGATCAGAGTTTTCCGGGACGCCTGGGGCTGCAGCGTCAGTCTCCGCTTGTTGAGGGTCTCTTCGACCGTGGCGTCGATCGCGGCAGAGAGGTCTGAAGTCGTCTGAACTCGTGAGAAGTGCCCGGTTGGTGCAGGAGCGTTGAATGACCAGTGCGGCTCGTATTCCGCCCCTGCTTCAATCCAGCGGCGGAGTGTTTCAATCTCCTGAGGGGTGAGTCGTCCCAGTGGTGACTCTGCGGGGGGCATCCGTTCGGAGTCATCTTCGCTCTGCACCCGTCTGAGCAGCTCACTGTCGCTCGGCATCCCTGGAGTCAAGGCATGAGCAGCCAAGGCCGCCTCCCGCTCGTCCAGCCTCAAGTCGGCCTTCCGATTGCCCGCATCCGGTCCATGACAATGAAAACACTTGTCGGAAAGAATCGGCCGGACATCTTGATTAAAGCGAATCCGGTCGTCGCCCCAAGCCATGCTGACAACGAACATCCCGCACAACAGGCTCCCTGCGAGCAGGCGGCAGCTGCGGAGCGAAGGCTTGTTATTCCCGGGGCGGAAGAATGGGAAACAGTTCATCGCTCATCCGATTTTTCGGTTGGAATCACGTTCGCACCTCACCCCAGTCTACCACAGAGGAGAAACTGAAGTGGCAGGCGAGTTTGCAGATCGAGCAGACATCGACGCCGGTCTGAGCGGCGCTGAAAAGGAGTTTTGAGGGGAACCAAGTCTGGAAGGCAGAACGGGGGATCAACTCGGCGGGAATCCAATGACCAGGAAAATGCTGGACCGAGGCGATGCGGCAGTGCATTGTCCCGGTCCTTGCATCAGCAGTTTCTGAGCGTCTCAAACCTCTTTTTCATGTCTGCGTTCTCAAAATTCACCGATCATCTGACCGTCATCCCGAGCCAGCAAGCGCTCGAAGGCACTGTTCAGGGTGTTGAACGGTGAGTGGTTGATGTTTTCGGACATAAACCGAACGCTGCCATCTGCCAGACTGATAAAAATTCCTCCTTCGTGATTGCTGGAGAATCCGACCCCGCAGCTGATGAGGAAGTTCGAAGTTGTCTGGCGTCGTCCCTCCGGAGCATTGATCACCGTGGCTCCGCGTCCGGTGACGGCCAGAGGCTGGGAGGAGTGATACGTATCCATGTTGGTGGTACTACGAGTGACGAAGGCATTTGCGGCTGCGCATTCAACCCGCCCCATCCAGTACGCCCGTTCGCTCAGCATGATGGTGTTGGACGTCCCATCGGTGATGTCCCGCACCCCGACACTGCTGCGATGTGCGAAGATTCCGGTGAAGCGATCTGTGTCGTCTCCCGTTGTGGGCTGTGCTGCGTCGGTCCGAATAAACGCACCCACGTTTCCGACATAGTTCGACACGAGAGTCCCGTGGCTCACTCCCGCGGTGTCGGTCACGGTGTTGAAAGTGTGTTCCATAATCAGGGGACCGACGTCTGACGGACATCGATACCCCTGAACAGGTGACTTGAACAGTTCGGGGGACGCCGCCAGAGCGACAGAGGGCTGTCGGGCGCCGACCTGCATGCCGTTGTACATACCGGCCTGGTCCATCATGGGCAGAATGAACGCCCCCCAGGCCCAGACAGGAGAAGGACAACTGCCATTGGCACACCCGATTCCTCCTGTGACATGATTGATGCTGCCAGGGGGAAAGACCTGAAATTGATCGTGATAGTTATGGAGAGCGATGCCAATCTGTTTGAAGTTATTGCGACACTGGGTTCTGCGGGCGGCTTCGCGCGCCTGCTGAACTGCGGGGAGCAGCAGTGCAATCAGCACCGCAATAATCGCGATCACGACTAACAATTCGATCAGCGTGAATCCGGAACGATGCCGACGATGCATGTGCGTCTCCTGAACTACTACGATACGAAAAGGAATCCGACAAAATCGCGAGAACAGAAAGTGGCCTTCAGCGCGAGAGTTGCCCGTAGACCTTTTGGCCCCCAAGAGATGCGTTCGTCGACCCGGTTTTGTTGTGTCGTCCCTCAACGACACTTCGGACCTGAAATCGACGAACTTCCCGGCATTCATCACGTCAAGGCATGCTTAACCCTGGATGTGTTGTACTGCAAATCGCCGCCTATTCATTCCGAATATGCGTAAATGCATTGGGTCGTTTTGTCAGCAAACCGCACGGCACTCACCCTGGAAGACAGGGAGTCGAACCTTCCCGGCACCATTTGCGGCATCGCAGCCGGAGCGCAATCCAGCCAATCGAAACGAAATTCCCAGCTGAGCGCAGGTCGCTCTTTCCTGTCTCGTCGCAGCGAGCGGTTCGTGTGATGAAATGCTGATTTCCGCGTGGCGAGGACGGGGCAATCCGAAGTCAAAATGCTTGAGTGCCGGAGGCTCGTCGCCATCGACGACATCTGACCCCGACATCAGACGGGGAGATGGAGAATCGCTGCAGAGCCAAACGCGAACGACCTCAGACGTGCACCGAGGTGAATGAACGGGCGATTTTCCCCGCAGCCAGATCGAGAGACGGAGGCCCGCTGATGCTGCAGGTCAGTGTCGATCTTACTCTTAGCGGTCGATCTCACCCATCACGATATCCAGCGAACCGACAATGGCGGGAATGTCGGCAATCAACACCCCTTCGCAGAGCGGCCCCGTGATCGACAGGTTACAGAAGCAGGAGCTTTTCGCCCGTGCCCGCAGCGGTTCTGCCTGACCGTCGCCCACGATGTAAAACCCCATCTGCCCGCGCGGACACTCGGTTTCCAGATAGGCCTCATCAACCGGCAACTTGGTCGCCATCTTGTAAGCGACTCGATGTGCACCGGCCGCGGTGGGGTATTTGGCCAGCCCTTGCCGCACCAGTTTGATCGATTCCACCACTTCGATCATCCTGACAAAGAACCGGCACCAGTTGTCACCCAGGACCACTTCCGGTGGAATCGGCCCCAGGCCACCAAACGGAGCGACCGGAATCTTGAAGTCGTAACCGGCATACATCCGCGTGTAGATGGCTTCGCCATCCCGCCGCAGGTCGAAATCAACCCCGCTGCCGCGAAGCACCGGTCCGGTGCAGCCGTAGTCGATTGCCATCTCCGCCGGGAGCACGCCGATGCCCGCGGTCCGCTTAATGAAAATCGAGTTTCGGGTCAGCAGCGCGTGGTATTCGGCAATCCGCTTTTCGAGCCAGTTCAGGAAGTGCAGAACCGCATCCGACCAGGACATCACCGTTCCCGGCGGATGCCCGGTGAGTGCGGCGAGTCCTTCCGGGATTTCAATCTGCTTCGGGAGATCGTGTGTGGCCCCGCCGAGTGTGATGTAGCTATAGGTCAGCCGTGCGCCGCAGACTTCTTCAAACAGATCGAGAATAATTTCCCGTTCACGAAAGGCATACAAAAACGGACTGAAGCTGCCAAGGTCCAACCCATAGGCTCCCATGCCGACGAGGTGGCTGGCGATGCGGTTGAGTTCCGAGATGATCAGCCGCACCACCATCGCTTTCTCGGGAACTTCGATGGCGAGCAGCTTCTCGAAGGCGAGCGCCATACCGAGATTCATGTTCATGGCTGCGAGGTAATCCATCCGGTCCGAGTAGGGAATCCACTGGGGCCCGGTCAGGTTCTCGCCGATTTTCTCCGCACAGCGATGCAGGTAACCGATGTGCGGGACGACTTCATGCACGATTTCGCCATCGGTCCGCAGCAGCAGCCGCAGCACTCCGTGCGTGCTGGGATGCTGTGGCCCCATGTTCACGAGCATCTCGTCCGTGCGGACGTCGAACTCGATCACGCGTTGGTCTTCAAGCTGAGTCGTCATAGGAAGAGATGGAGTCGAGGTGATGAAGCGGAAGAATGTTGACCGCCGGGAATATGCTACTTGCCGCGCATGCCATGATACTCAAGCGGGAATTCGTAGTCCTTGCGGAGCGGGTGGCCCACCCAGTCATCCACGCACAGAATACGGACCAGATTCGGGTGATTCAGAAAGCGGATGCCCACCAGGTCGAAGGCTTCCCGCTCATGCCAGTCGGCGATGGCCCACACTCCCGAAACCGAGGGGATTTCGGGAAGTTGACCCGGTTGGTCATTGAGCCAGCGGGGGAGAAGCGCCTTCATCGTCAGTCGGTGTTTCAGCGACAGACTGTAGAGGTGATAAACCACTTCCAGATGCGGCTGGTATGGAAATTTGGGAGCCAGTTTGGGATCGGTTTCGAGATAATCGACCCCCGTCAGATCGCAGAGCGAATCGAACCGCAGTCGCGGGTCGTGCTTCAGAAAGGTCGCCACCTCGGCGACGGAGGCCGGGGCGACTTCAATCCAGGGATCTTTGGCTTCTGTTTTGATTCCGGTAATGACCTGTTCGCCGAACTTCTCCAGCAGCACGGAGCAGATTTCCTGAATCGTCATTGATCGTCTCAGTGTAGAAGCTTTGTAGAAGCTGTCAGGTTCTTGCGAGGACTGCCGCCGCAAGTCAGTTGTCGGTTCACGAGACCAGTTCGCGCGGCGGAGTCTGCTCCGCCAGGACCGGCACCCGCGTCCGCAGACGGGCTTCTCGCGATTTTTCGACCAGAGCCCGCACCCAGTCCAGATCTCCGCGTTTCCAGACATAAGCGAAGCCGACCAGCAAGACACCAAAAAAGACCAGGATGTCGGCCAGTCCCAGCCAGGCCATCGACAGTCCATTGGCTGCCGAGATTGCGGTTTCGGTCGTCGTCGTCCCAGGAGTGAGGTTGAGCAGTTTGTCGGTCAGGTTGTTGCGGGCCACTTCGGAGAGCCGTTCATCGGCGAGTTGAGTTGCTCCGCCGAAAACAGTGCTCCACGGGAAGAAGAACGCCACTTCCACATCGAAAATGATGAACAGCAGCGCCACCACGTAAAACCGGATGTCGAACTGAATGTAACTCGAGCCGATCGCTGGCTCGCCGCATTCATACGGAGCCAGTTTTTCCGCAGTCGGCAACTTGGGACGGACCAGCCAGCCCAGGACCAGCGGGGCGATCACCAGCACCGCTCCGGCAATCGTGAACAGCAGCAGGTGCAATGCGAGGTCTGTCATGGAACCGCCGTCATCCTTGGAAGAATCAATTCACCGCTGGGGGAAATCATCAGTGCGGACTGGTTACTGGGGCTGCGGGTACTCGAAGGGACTCGGTTCTCCCTTCACCCAGACCGGCTGGTAGAGAACCTTTGATTCCGCCACGGCAGTCGGATTCAGCGTCGACTGCCCCCAGGCGATTTGCAGCGGCAGCTTGGCGTAGTCGACGATGCAGCCATCGCGACTGTAACAGCTGAGGTCGTGATTGGACCCCATGAAAATGCAGTCGACCGGACACGGGTCGACACACAGTGCGCAGAACATGCACTTGGTGTAGTCGATCGTAAAGCCATCGATCCGGAACCCCTTGCCGACGGGGCTCTTCACCTTGTCGATATAGATACAGTCGACCGGACAGGCGACCGCACATTTCTCGCAGCCGATGCAGGTCGTGAGATCGAAGCGGTGAAAGCCACGGTACCGGGCTTTGACCGGAACCGGCCGCTCCGGATACTCGTAGATTTCGGTAAACGCCTTGCGATGGTACGTCTTCCCCATCGTCAATAACGTGATCCACATTCCGTGGAGCACCGTGGAAACGGCACCGAAGACATTCCGAAACCATGTGCTCATAACGTCACACGTGCCCGAGTAAGGTGCTGTGAAAGGTTTCGCAGTCGTCTGCCTCCGGGGACCCGACGGTCACGTCCGGACGCCGCCACATTGTAAAACGTTGATCCGTCCTCGCAACTCCGCAGCCTGCTGAGGCTTGGTTTCCCGCAGACGGGAAGGAAACTGACCGGCAATCGGCGTCTGAGTTTGGTGATGCTACTCCCAATCTTCAATGCGTCGCGGCCAGTCCTCCTTCAGTAGCCGTGACAGAGAGCGGTCCGCCAGCACTTTTCCATCGTTCTGCCAACTGGCACAATAGTTTGTCTCGTTCTCTGCGTAGACGATGCGCTGAATCAGCGAGCCACATACCGGACAGGGCTCGCCAAACTTCCCATGCACCGCCATTTGAGGATGAAAGGCCGTCACTTTTAGCGGAAAGCCGGTCCCCGTTTCCTTCTTGAGCCGGTCGATTCCCTCGACCAGGACCGTGCGGACCGCCTCGTGCAGACGGGCAATTTCCTCGGTCGACAGCTCCTGCGTCTGCCGAACGGGGGAAATCCGTGCCCGATGCAGGATTTCATCTGAATAGGCGTTCCCGATGCCGCTGAAAAGCAGGGGATTCGTCAATTGCCGTTTGACGGTCCGATTTGTCGTGGTCAAAGCTTGCGTAAATTCCTCAAGCCCGCAGGTGAGAACGTCAATCCCACCGGGATCGTGCGACAGCAGCCCCGAGTTGGTGACGACATGCAGCGAAGCCCGTTTCCGAGATCCCGCCTCCGTCAGCGTGAGAGTCCCCGTACCGAATTCAAACCTGGCAATCCCCTGACGGGAGGCCCCTACCCCAGCGGGCTGCCACTGCAGTCGACCGGCGATCATCAAATGAATGACCAACCAGAGACCGTTCTCGAGCCCGATCGCGATCCGTTTACCGAGCCGCCGCAACTCGACGACATTTTGCCCGAAGGTGCCTTCAAGCGGGGGATCGAACGTCCGCAGAACAAACGGGCTCGCAATTCTCACTTTTAGTAATTGTGTTGCGACGACTCGGGGAGCGAGTGCCTCCATGTAAGCGGTGATTTCGGGCAACTCGGGCATTGGCTCGCAACGGCTCGGTGACCAGCGACAGAGGAACGAAGAGAAGTCTAACCGGAATCACCAGTCGACTGACACTGAATCGCAACAACGTGCGTCGGCAGGTCACGGCTGCGGGAGGAGCCCCGGTGTCCCACAGCAGGGGTCGACGGACGGATGGCAGTGAGACGACACAGGGGGGGCGGGGAACTCAAGACTCCGACGCAACTCATTTAAGCATTTACTGATATCTTATTTAAGACAGTGAGTGGGATTTTTTCCCACCTGTGAGGATTGCTTGTGAGGGGCGCCCCCCTTCCCTAGAATCCGCGACGGTGATCCGCCCGGGGACGCCTGGCAGAATTTTCACGACATCCCCGTATCGGAAGCACGGATGACTCGCCGAATATCTGTCTTTCAGACGGAATCGCCGACCATCCTGGCAGCGTTCCCGATTCCAAGATTTACTACATCGCAGGTCAAACGGACTGTATGCCCTCTCTCCCGCCTCTGCTGGTGTATGCGGTTGTCCTGGTGGGATTTGTCGCAACAAATCTCATTCTGACACACCTCATCGGGCCGCGCAAGAGAACCCCTATCAAGGACATGCCCTACGAGTCCGGGGTCGATCCGATCGGCGATGCCCGCCATCCGTTTGACATCAAGTTCTACCTGGTTGCCATTTTGTTTCTCGTCTTTGACGTGGAACTTCTGTTTCTCTACCCGTGGTCGGTCAGCGCATACGACGCCGCAGGAATCGATCCAGCCCTGCGTACGACTGTGTTCGGCGTAATGCTGGTCTTCATGGCGACGCTGGCGATTGCTTTTGTGTACGCCTGGCGTAAAGGGGTGTTCCGTTGGCGTTAGGACTGCCGGAAAATGTGTTTTTGACCCAGCTGGACGCCGCTGCCAACTGGGCCCGTTCCAACAGCCTGTGGCCGATGCCCTTCGCCACTGCCTGCTGCGGGATTGAATTGATGGCCACCGCCGCTTCGCGTCACGACATCGCCCGTTTCGGAGCGGAAGTGATGCGGTTCAGCCCCCGGCAATGCGATCTGCTGATCGTGGCCGGTCGCGTGGTCATGAAAATGCTCCCCGTGCTGCAGCGGATCTGGCTGCAGATGCCGGAGCCGAAGTGGTGCATCTCCATGGGAGCCTGTGCCTGTACCGGCGGGGTGTTCGACACCTATGCCGTGGTGCAGGGGGTGGACCGGTTCATTCCGGTCGACATGTACGTTCCCGGCTGTCCTCCGCGGCCGGAACAGTTGCTCGCCGCGGTGATCGAAACACAGCAGCGGATCAAGAAAACTGGAACGTTCCTGGCGAATGAGTTTGCCAGCCGCACCGTCCCGACGGGTCCACCGACCTACGATATCGAGGAAATCCGCCGGGCTCGCGAAGCCCCGCGGGTGACAGGCCTCGAAATCTACACTCCTCCGCAGTTCGGCGGGGGTGGTCACAAGTCTTGACCCGGCTGGCGGCGGTTCCTCAAGAGGGATCGCAGCCAACCCCGCAGGTTCGTGGGGCAGTTCCTTTCTTCAGACTCGGAATGTTGGAATGGTTGAGCTGAGTGCACTTCAGGCGAAATTTGGCGATGGTCTCAGCGAAAGTACGTTTCGCGACAATCGCCGCATCGTTGTGCCGGCAGCACAGCTGTATCCCATTCTGGAATGCCTGAAGGTCGACTACGGGTTTGACCTGCTGGCCGAAATCACAGCGGTCGATTACCTCGAATACGGCGACGCCGCCGACCGCTTCGGCGTGATCTACGTGCTGGTCAATACGGCGGTCAACGAACGGCTGATCATCAAGACCTTCTTGAATCTCCCCGAGCCGCAGCTTCCCAGCGTCTATCCGCTGTGGAAAGGGGCCGACTGGCTGGAGCGAGAAGTCTTCGACATGTTCGGCATCCGCTTTGAAGGACATCCGGACCTGCGTCGGATTCTGATGCCCGATGAATTTACCGCCTTCCCGTTGCGGAAGGATTACCCCCTGAAGGGCCGCGGTGAGCGGCACAACTTCCCGGTGATTACACGTGCCGAAAGTTAGGGGCACGTGAGACCGAAGCGGCCGCCCGGACGAGTTTGGACTCCGCGGCCAGCCTGAACTGTGCAACAAGACACCGCGTATCCGGACCTGATTTCCAGCCATGCCCCTGACACAGCTCGATACCACGCCGCCCGAAGTTCCTGAAAAGGAATATTCCTGGACCCTGAACTTCGGGCCCCAGCATCCGGCGACTCACACCACTCTGCGGCTGGTGCTGACACTCGATGGCGAAACTGTGATCGATGCAGTGCCGCACATCGGCTATCTGCACAGCGGCTTCGAAAAGCTCGGCGAACATCTGGACTTCAACCAGTATGTGACCATCGTCGACCGCATGAACTACATCTCACCGCTGGCCAACGAAATCGCCTGGCATCATGCGGTCGAGAAGCTGCTGGGAATCGAACTGACACCGCGCTGCAAGTACCTCCGCACAATTCTCGCGGAGCTGATGCGGATGCACGACCACCTGCTGAACGTCGGGGCCACCGGTCTCGACCTGGGGGCCTTCACCGCCTTCCTGTATGCCTTCCAGCAGCGGGAAAACATCTACGACATCGTCGAATACGCCTCGGGTCAGCGCTTCCACAGCAGCTACACCCGCGTCGGTGGCGTGCTCTTCGACGTCACTCTCGACTGGGTCGAGAAAGTGAAGAAGTTCACCCGCGAATTCCTGGGCGTGCATGCCGAAATCCACAAGCTGCTGACCCGCAACCGCATCTTCATCGACCGCCTGAAGGGGATCGGCGTGCTGACGAAAGAAGATGCAAACAACATGAGCGTCACCGGACCGCTCGCCCGTGCCAGTGGAGTCGTCCGCGACCTCCGCAAAGACCAGCCGTACCTGGCCTATCCCGATCTCGATTTCAAAGTGGTCTGCTCGACAGCCGGTGACTGCTACGCCCGGTATCTCGTCCGCATGGAAGAGATGCTTGAGAGCGTGAAGCTGATCAATCAGGCGATTGACAACATTCCCTCCGGACCGGTGAACGTGCAGTCCGACACCGACGTGGTGCTGCCGGCCAAACCGGCTGTGTACCGCAGCATCGAAGGGTTGATTCAGCACTTCGAAGTGCTGATGCCCAACCGAGGCTTCGAGGTTCCACACGAAGAAATTTACGCGGTGACAGAATCCCCAGCCGGGGAACTCGGATTTTACATCGTGGGTGACGGCACGACGCGAGCCTACCGGGCCCGTTGCCGTCCGCCGTCATTCATCCACTTTGCCACGTTCCCGCACATGATCCGGGGACATCAGCTCAGCGATGTGGTGGCTGTGCTGGGAAGTTTGAACGTGATTGCCGCGGAACTGGACCGCTGAGGTCCTGAACGAACGGCAGGTTCCGCGAGCGTCAGCGGGTCGGGAAGAGTCGGCAGCCAGCCGAATGCCCGACCCGGCAGCAGATCAGAACAGATATCGGAACGGGAGCCCGGCTCCTGTTCAGCAGGCAGTTTACCCCCGGACAGCTCGGGGTCTTGGATCAGGACGACATGCCAGTCTTAAGCGAAGAAATCCGAAACGAGATTCGGGCCGAATTCCCGAAGTATCCGAACAAACGCGCTGTGACGCTCCCCGCGTTGCATATCGTGCATCACGCGCACCACAGCGTCTCCATGGCTGCCATGGAAGAGATTGCGGAACTTCTTGAACTCTCGCCGGCCGAAGTCTACGACACCATGTCGTTCTACGGTTTCTTCCGGGATGAGAAACACCCCTACGGGGAAAAGCGGGTTTGGGTCTGTCGCAGTATTTCGTGTGCCCTGCGGGGTGGCGAAGAACTACTGCGGGGCGTGTGCGAAAAGCTGAATGTGACTCCCGGCGGCACGACCGCCGACGGGAAGGTGACACTGGAGTTTGCCGAATGCCTGGGTGCCTGCGAAGGGGCTCCCTGCATTCTGGTGAACGATGAATGTCATATGGATATGACCGAGAAAGCGGTGCTTGACATCGTCAAGAAGCCGTAAGTGAAGTTCCTCAGTTCGTCACTGATGGATGTTGTTAATGACAATTCTCCCCCAGCACTCGCCGACCGACGACAACAACTCAATGTTGTTTCGGAAAATCGACTTAATTGTTGAGCGCGTGAAACGACATGCAATCGAACCTGAATTTTCACGTGAGGTGGCAAGGAGAGAAAAAAAGCCGGATTACGATCTGCCAGACGATCGCGTCCTGAAACGAATGATCGAGCTGATTGCATTCAGTGAGGGGGCTCAATCTAAACTTGTTGCCGAAATGCTTGAAAGAGGTGACCTGGACCGTGCATTAATGAGCTATTCGCCGAACAAGATTGCGAAGCTGAACCCAGAAATCGTTATTAGAGATCATTGGCCCCGACTGAGTTCCATTCGTTTCAAGAAGAAGATTACGCGGATGGTTGAGTGCGGAGGAAAGCTGGAACAAATTGCATCCAAGCACGGATCTTTGATGGGCTACCTGATGGCGAAAAAGCTTCCAAACCAAATCACTAACCTAGAAGAGATTGATGCCTTTTGGGCCGCCTTTGATGAAGTTCAACGCGAATTCAAAGCGGTGAAAATGCCATCGTTTCAAAATGTCACTACATTGTGCCATCTTCTGTCAGACTTCGGATTTGATTGTGCAAAACCCGACAGCGTTGTGATGGGAGTAGCCGTCAAGCTTGGCATCGTGCCGGATCTGAAAAAACACTCTGATGACAATTTACGAGAAGTTGTACAGACGATGCAAAAATATTCGATTTCTCGTAATCAGCGTACACCTGTTATCGATCTTTATTTCTTGATCGATGGAGGTCAGACTGAAGCAAAGAACAAATTTGTAATGCCATCCTATTATACCGCGAGTTGATTCCCGTGCTTTTACAATGAATTCGGTATGGGACTGAAGTGCCCTCTGATTCCTCGTCCCTGACCCCTCATTCTGGATTGTCCCGTGCCCGCGTTTGAACCCGTTCTGCTCGCCAGAGTCAACAAGCCGAACTCCGCCTCGCTCGAAACTTATCGTGCCGACGGCGGCTACGAGGCGCTCCGCAAAGCGCTCGGCATGGCTCCGGCCGATGTCACCGAGATGGTGAAAAGCTCCGGCCTGCGGGGACGGGGGGGAGCCGGCTTTCCCACCGGTCTGAAATGGACCTTCCTTCCCAAAGACCACAAGGGGCCGATCTATCTCGCGGTGAACGCCGACGAAAGCGAACCGGGCACGTTCAACAACCGCATCCTGATGGAACTTGATCCCCACCAGATTCTGGAAGGGATCGCGATCTGCTGCCACGCCATCCGCTCGAACACCGCCTATCTCTACATCCGTTATGAATACGGCAAGAGCTATCGCGTGCTCGATCAGGCGATCAAAGAGTGCTACGCCGCCGGGCTGCTGGGGAAGAACATCCTCGGAAGCGGTTTCGATCTCGATGTCCACCTGCACCGGGGTGCCGCGGCTTACATCTGCGGCGAGGAAACCGGCCTCATCGAAAGCCTCGAAGGGAAGCGGGCCTGGCCCCGCATCAAGCCCCCGTTTCCCGCGATTGAAGGGCTGTTTCGCAAGCCGACGATCGTCAACAACATTGAAACACTCTGCTGTGTCACGCAGATTCTGGCCAAAGGAAGTGACTGGTTCCGTTCGATCGGAGTCCAGCCCGATCCCAACAACCCGCGCGACATCGGCAGCCTCGGGCCGAAGTTGTACTGCATCAGCGGCCATGTGAACAAACCGGGCTGCGTCGAACTTCCGATGGGAGTGACCGCCCGCGAACTGATTGACGAACATGCCGGCGGAGTCTGGAAGGGACGCAAAGCCAAAGCCGTCGTCCCCGGAGGGATCAGCATGGGCTTCCTCTCCGGAGACGAGCTGGACACCCCGCTCGACTTCAATGGCCCGGGCAAAGCAGGCTGTCTGGGACTCGGAACCGCCGCCGTCGTGGTGGTGGATGACGAGACCAGCATGGTCGACGTGCTGTACAACTGCTGCCGGTTCTTCTCACACGAATCCTGCGGCCAGTGCACCCCCTGCCGCGAAGGGACTTCCTGGATGACCCGTATTCTGGAGCGTATCCGCTCCGGTCACGGGAAGCTCGAAGACCTCGACCTGCTGGCCGAAGTGGGTGGCTCGATGGGAATTATCCCGGGAACCACGATTTGCGGTCTCTCCGACGGTGCCGCCTGGCCCGTCAAGAACTGCATGGCCAAATTCCGCGGCGAGTTTGAAGAGTACATCCGCAGCGGCCGGCGCACGATCACCCCGGCACAGGAACTGATGGCCGCCGCTGCACACTGACCGAAGACTTCGACCACAGGAAAGCCCAGCGAGCCGAAAGGTTTGTAACCCCAAGCCAGCCGACAACATTGCCACGGAGTGATGCGGACCGGCTCCTGAATTTTCCAATACCGTCCAAGACGACTGCACATGCCCACAGCGTATATCAACAATCAGCCCATCGAACTCGATCCTAACGAGCGCCTGAACTGCATTCAGGCCGCCCAGAAGATCGGCTTCGAAATCCCGGCCTACTGCTATCACCCGGAACTGACCGTGGTGGCCAGCTGCCGCATGTGTCTGGTCGAAGTCGGCGATATGAAGCCGGACGGCACGGTGGCGATGCAGCCCAAGCTCGTTCCCGGCTGCCAGACACCGGTCAAGGAAGGGACCGTGGTCGTCGCCGACAGCCCGAAAGTGCGGGCGGCCCAGAAGGCCACTCTTGAATATCTGCTGCTGAACCATCCGCTGGACTGCCCGACCTGCGACCAGGCGGGTGAGTGCTACCTGCAGGACTACAGCTTCCGCTACGGACGTGGCTACAGTCGTCTGCAGGAACCCAAAAACCAGAAGCCGGACAAAGACTACATCGGTGACCAGATTACGCTGTTCACCGACCGGTGCATCATGTGCAGCCGCTGCGTCCGCTTCACCCGCGAAGTGAGCGGCAGTGCCGAGCTGCAGATCATCAACCGCGGCACACATGCCGAAATCGACATTTTCCCCGGTCATCCGGTGAACAACAAACTCGCCGGCAACGTCGTCGACCTCTGTCCGGTCGGTGCCTTGTGCAGTAAAGACTTCCTCTACAAGCAGCGCGTGTGGTGGCTGAAGTCCTCCGACAGCGTCTGCCCGAACTGCAGCACCGGCTGCAGCATTCATGTCGATCAGAATGAAGATCACGTGTATCGCCTGCGGCCTCGGGTCAATCCCCAGGCACAGGGAAGCTTCATGTGCGATGAAGGTCGATTTGGCTTCAAGTACATTCAGGACGAAAACCGCCTCCGCTCACCCGAATGGCGGGACGCCGACCGTGTCATCACCGGCGACTGGGAAGCCGCGTTCGGTTCGATCCGCAAGCTGATCTCGGAAGTCAGCAAGCGGGCTCCGCATCGTCTGGCAGCGGTGATTTCTCCGTGGGCCACCGTGGAAGAGGCATGGCTCCTCTGCGAATACTTCACCCGCATCGCTCCGGGCTGCCAGCTGGCAGTCGGCCCGGTGCGAGTCGAAGGCGAAGACGACAAATACCCGAAGAATGTGCACGGGGAGCCGATCGAGCCGACCCGCTTTACGATTCGGGCAGAGAAGTGCCCCAATCGCCGCGGCGTCGAACTGGTGATTCAGCACTTCACCAAGAAGCCGGCCACGTTTGCCGACATTTTGACTCAGGCGGCCGGAGACCAGCTGAGCCTGATCTATTGCCTCGGCGGTGACCCGGGCAACTGGATCACCGAAGCTCAGGCAGCCAGCCTCGGCAAGGCCAAGCTCGTCGTACAGGATCTCCTGCCGTCCCCAGCGACTGCAGTGGCCACATGGGTCCTTCCCGGCGGAGCGTTCGCCGAGAAAGACGGCACCTTCGTCAACTACAAGGGACTCGCCCAGCACATTCATCGGGCGGTCCGGGGCCCGGGCGATTCCCGACCGGATGGCCGCATTCTGTGGGAATTGACGGAGCGCACCGGCCTGTATCGAGCCGCCTCGCTGCGGAAGGAAATTGCCGAAGCGATTCCGTCGCTGGCCGTCCTCAACGAAACCAAAGCGGAGACCGGTGTCTTCGTGGAACTCCAGACCGCCGTCGGTGCCGGTTCCACCAAAGGTTGAAATCATGCGGTCCGCACGGACCGATCCATGCGATAAGCAGCAAGTCACATGCAAGAACTGATTACGACACTCCTGACAATCGCGGTCGCCATGGGTGGCATTCTGACCGCGTGTATGTACCTCATCCTGCTGGAGCGAAAGCTCTCCGCCTGGATGCAGGACCGGATCGGTCCCAACCGGGTCGGTCCCGCCGGGCTCTTGCAGCCGGTGGCGGACGGGATGAAGTTCCTGTTGAAAGAAGACGTCACACCGGCGCATGTCGACAGAATCCTGTTCGTCATTGCTCCGACAATCACTGCCTTTACCGCATTTCTGGCGTTTGCCGTGATACCGTTTGGGCCGGTTGAGGAAGCCCCGTCGTGGCTGCGGTTTGTCATTGCACCGAACATCGATATCGGCCTGGTTTATATTTTCGCTCTCGGCAGTCTTTCCGTGTACGGGGTGATCCTCGGAGGCTGGGCTTCCAACAACAAATACAGTGCACTCGGTTCGATGCGGGCCAGTGCTCAGGTCATCAGTTACGAGATTCCCCTGGGGATGTCGATTGTCGGGGTTGCGATTCTGGCAGGCAGCATGAATCTGGAAACCCTGCAGGCGCAGCAGGTGGCCGGAGGCTTCTCCAGCTGGTTCATCTGGTCGCAGCCGCTCGCCGGTCTGATTTTCTTCACCAGTGCCCTCGCCGAGTCCAACCGTCTCCCCTTCGACCTGTCGGAGTGTGAGCAGGAGTTGATCGGTGGATTCCATACCGAATACAGCTCGATGAAGTTCGCCCTGTTCTTCCTGGGCGAGTACACACACGTGATTACGGTCAGCTTCCTGACTGCCATCCTGTTCTTCGGCGGCTGGCACTTCCCGTGGATTGCGGATGCCAACAGTACTTACGCCTTTGCCTGGCTGGTGAAGATCGGTGTCCTGCTGACCAAAGTCGGCATGATCATCGTCCTGATCATGCTCCTTCGCTGGACGATTCCAAGATTCCGCTTTGACCAGCTGATGGGGCTTGCTTGGAAGGTGCTTATTCCGCTGTCGATGGTTAACATCCTGGCCGTCATGGTGGTCAAGCAGTTCGGCTGGAATGAATGGTGGCTGCTGCCGTTCTCCTGCCTGCTGCTGGCCCTGGCGGGCGTGATCAGTGTGAATGCCAAGCGTGCCGAGATCAGTGCCCGCGGCCGACACGAAACTGCTCAGCCGCTCCGCGGTCACGTAGCCGAACACGAAAGCCACGCCCGGACACTCGCTCACTGAGTGAGTGCGGACGCTCGCAGAGAGAACATCCCACGAGAGGACACGAACAACGGACAGACAGCAACCTGAGATTCTGCCAGTCGCAGCACTGGAAACTCTCAGTTCCCCGCCTGTCACGATTCCATAGTGCTGAGTGAAATTCATGCCCATCTCGCCTGAACAAGTCACCTGGATTGATGAACCCGAACTCGGGTTCTGGGAAGCGACCTTCATCCCCGCGATCATCGAGGGATTGAAGACGACTGTCCGCCACGTGACGCATTACAAACCGGTCACGCAGTCGTACCCGGAAATCAAACCGGAACTGCCGCAACACTACCGTGGTGTGCATCGCCTGAACCGCGATGAGCAGGGCCGCGTGAAATGCGTCGCCTGCATGCTCTGCGCCACCGCCTGCCCGGCCGACTGCATCTCGATTGAAGCTCAGGCCGCTCCGCCGGAATGGCCCGACCGGGACAAGTTCCCCAAAACATTCGTCCTGGATGAACTCCGGTGCATCTACTGCGGCATGTGCGAAGAAGCCTGCCCCGTCGATGCCATCGAGTTGACGCATATCTACGACCTGACCGGGACGACCCGTGCCGAGATGGTCTTCAACCGCGAAAAACTGCTTTCGGTCTTTGACCAGACCAAAGACGACCCGATGGATCCGGTCCGCACCCGTCGTGGCAAGCTGGGACCGGCGGCTGCCTTCAACAGCCTCCCTCCGCTGGGACCGGCCACGTCGGTCGAACCGCAGGACCGTGCTGCCCAGGCAGCTTCCTCCGGAGTGATTGCTCCTCCTTCCACCTCCACCGCAGAGGAGGAACACCGCTCATGAGCTGGATTCAGAATCACCTGTTGTTGTTCAGTTCGCTCGTCGCCCTGGCGGCGGGAATCTGGTGGATGCTCCCGTCCCGGGCTCAGCGTCCGAATCTTGTCGGTCTCCTGCTGTCGCTGGCCGGGCTGATCGCCCTATCGATGACCTTCCATAAGCCGGAGGCGGCTGTCGTATCGCATTCCCTGTTCTGGCTGTTTGGCGGCGGTGCAGTCCTGTGCAGCATCCTCATGATCTGCAGCCGCAAGCCGGTCTATGGCGCACTGTGGTTCGCACTGGCGACTCTGTCGACCTGCGGTCTGTTCCTGTTGCAGTCAGCTCCATTTCTGGCAGCGACAACCATCATTGTGTATGCCGGAGCGATCATCGTCACCTTCCTGTTCGTGATGATGCTGGCCCAGCAGAGTGGAGTTTCGATTTACGACCAGCGGACGCGGCAACCACTGCTGGCGACCGCAACCGCGTTCGTTCTGCTGGGGGCTCTGCTGACCACGCTGCACGACTGGGCCAAGCCGGCGGCAAACGCCCCGGTCCCGGCCGCCAACGTGTTCAGCCGTCAGTCGGCCGATCAACCGCTCGGAACGATGCACGGTTTAGGCCGTTCGCTGTTTGGTGATTATCTGTTTGCCGTCGAACTGGGTGGAACCGTGCTGCTGATTGCGTGCATCGGTGCAATTGCGATCGCCCCGCGGAAGAGACAAGGGACGTTATGACCGGCGAGTATGAACCTTATCTGGCAGTCGGAGCCGCGCTCTTCGTCATCGGAGCGATCGGATTCCTCACTCGCCGCAACCTGATCATGATTATCCTGTCAGCCGAATTGATGCTGCACGGGGTCTCGTTGACGCTGGTGACCTTCGGATCGATGCACCATACCCTCGAAGGTCAGGTGTTCACGATCTTTGTCCTGACGATTGCTGCCTGCGAGGCCGGTCTGGCCCTGGCACTGATCCTCGCCCTGTACCAGAAGTCCAACTCTCTGGACATCAACCTGTGGACGGCACTCCGCGAGCCGGATCTGCCACCTCCGGTTGATCCGGGAGATGCCGACAAGATTCCGCAGCCTGTGGAAAACTGGCCGAAGCTGTACCCCTCGGGTGCCGCTCCAGTCTTCGATATGAAAACCGGAATGCCGGTCCCCCCTCCGCCGTTGGAAGGACATTCCCCTTCCCCACGCATACCCTTGGAGCGGGATCTGGTTTCGACTCCCACTCAACAGACCCCGTCGACCGAGTCGCCGAAGGTTTAAAGTCCAGCGCCTGTCGACCCGTCAACGCCGTCCGTCGTTCACGTCCTCAGGCTCCCTAGAACTTCCCGGCGAGGCCTTTGCCAAGCCGATCGCCAGATTTAGATCGAACGTCTGACATTATGTCCGATTCCACAAAAGAACTGATCCTCTGGTTGATCCCGGGCGCTCCGCTCGTTTCCGCGGTGCTGACGGGACTGCTCGGGCCGAAGCTCCTGAAAGAACGCAGCCATGTGTTCTGCTGGACAGCCCTGGCTGTGGCGTTCGTCTGTTCGGTCATCACGCTGGTTTCCTCGGTCCCATCACTCTTCTCGGCCAAAGACACCTTCATCGCGACCGGTTACGAGTTCTTCAAAGTCGGAGGACTGAACGTCCGCATCGATCTGGCTGCCGACGCCGTGACCGCACTGATGCTGGTCATGGTGACAGGGGTCAGTTTTCTGGTGTCGGTCTTTGCCAGTGGTTACATGCACGGCGATCGCGGCTACGCCCGGTTCTTCGCAGCCGTGTCGATGTTCGTCTTCTCGATGTGCTTCCTCGTCCTGTCGAGCAACTTCGTGATGTTGTTCGCCGGCTGGGAACTGGTCGGTCTGTGCAGCTACCTGCTGATCGGCTTCTGGTTCCAGAAACCGAGTGCCGCCGCCGCCGCGAAGAAAGCCTTCGTCGTCAACCGCGTGGGTGACTTTGGATTTCTGCTGGGGATCTTGCTGATCTGGACCACTTTCGGCTCCGTGAACTTTCTCGATGTTCTCGGCAACCCGCAGCGGATTGCCGAAATTGCCGCTGCCAACCCCTGCCTGATTACCACAATCTGTCTGCTCCTCTTCCTGGGAGCGATGGGAAAATCGGCTCAGTTCCCGCTGCAGGTCTGGTTGCCTGACGCGATGGAAGGTCCGACCCCTGTTTCCGCGTTGATCCACGCTGCCACGATGGTCACCGCCGGGGTCTACATGGTGACCCGGTGTACGCCGCTGTTCGTCCACTCCCCCACCGCACAGGTGATCGTGGCCAGCGTCGGTGCCATCACCGCCCTGATTGCCGCGCTGACAGCTCTGACGCAGAACGACCTCAAGCGCGTACTGGCCTATTCGACGGTCAGCCAGCTCGGTTTCATGTTCATGGCCCTCGGAGCCGGTGTCGGCGGAATGGAAGCAGCCACCTTCGCGGTGACCGCCGGGATGTTCCACCTGTACACCCACGCGTTCTTCAAGGCGTTGCTGTTCCTAGCAGCGGGAAGCGTGATGCACTCCATGGGTGACATCATTGACATGCGTCGTTTCAGCGGTCTCCGGAAGGTGCTCCCGATTACCCACTGGACGTTCCTGTGCGGAGCCGCAGCTCTGGCAGGGGTCCCGCTGCTCGCCGGTTTCTGGAGTAAGGACGACATCCTGGCTGTCCTCTCCGCAGCGACTCACCACGAAGACTATGGAACGTATTACAAGATCATTTTCGGTGTGGCGGCCTTCTCAGCTCTGCTGACAGCCTTCTACACGTTCCGCGCCTACTTCATGACCTTCTGGGGCGAAGAGAAGATTCCGGAAGAAGCGGGCCATCACCCGCACGATGCGCCCCCGGCGATGGCCATTCCCCTCCGGATTCTGGCCCTGTTCGCACTGTTTGCCGGTCTCGTGCTGGGACCGACTCACCTCTTCCTGAACTATCTCGGCCATACTCAGGGACTGGTGGAAGTTCACCCGCACGGACTGCACCTCTCACTGATGCTGATCAGCGCCCTGATCGCGGGAGCCGGGATTGCCGGAGCGTGGTACTTCTACGTCGCAGCTCCGGCCCTGCCCGGGCAGATCGCCAAGGCCATCAAACCGCTGTACCTGCTGTCACTGAATAAGTTTTACCTCGACGAAATCCTCTGGGCGATCGTCGTGGCTCCGCTGCGGGCGGTGGCCTGGCTGGCCACCCTGTTCGACAAAGGTGTCATCGACAACATCGTCGACGGCGTGGGGCATCTTCCCCGTCTGGTGAGTGCCATCCCGCGCCGGCTGCAGAACGGACTGATTCCCTCGTATTCGATGGTGATGTGGACCGGCGTGGTACTTGGTGTCCTGCTGATGCTCGGAAAGTTCTGGTAACAGGTTCCCTGATCACAGGTGGCCCTGGTGGGCCGAACTCCTCAGAATTCATCCTCGTAATTTTCAGTTGACCGCGAATGATCACACTGTTGTATTTCTGCCTGGCATGTCCGATCGCTGCCGCGGTGCTGCTGATGCTGTTTCGCAACTCGCTGAGCGGTTCGCGAACAGCCCGCTGGATTGCCCTGGGGGGGAGCCTGATCACCCTCACGGCGGCCGTGGCGCTGGTGCATGAATACCGCTCCGCGCCGCAAACCCCCTCGAACGGCTCCCCCGTGCAGCCCAAGGTGGAACAGCGCGTCGCCTGGTTTACTCCGCAGACGTCGACCGGTGGAGTTCCGGTCCGCCTGGAAATGCATTTTGGTCTCGACGGTATCAGCGTGGCGATGATCGCGCTGACCGCTCTGCTGACGGTCTCCTCCATTCTGATCTCGTGGGAATCGATCACTGATCGGGAGGCGGACTTTTATACCGCTCTCATGATTCTGGAAACCGGACTCGTGGGGGTCTTCTGTGCCTTTGACGTGGTCATGTTCTACGTCTTTTTCGAGCTGACGCTGATTCCGCTGTTCTTCCTCATCGCTCTGTGGGGGGGACCGCAGAAGCGGTATGCAGCGATCAAGTTCTTCCTGTACACCCTCGCCGGGAGCCTGGTCACCCTGCTCGGACTGGTGTCGCTGGTCCTGATCACTTCGTCGGCGGGTCTGGCGACCCCCTGCTCGATCCCGGATCTGGCGAACTGGCTGCAGGCACATCCGCTCTCGTCTTCGCAGCAGCTGGTGCTGTTCTTCATGCTGTCCGCCGGGTTCCTCATCAAGGTTCCGGTCTTTCCCTTCCATACATGGTTGCCGCTGGCCCACGTGGAAGCTCCGACGGCCGGTTCGGTGCTGCTGGCGGGCGTGCTGCTGAAGCTGGGAAGCTTCGGTTTCCTGCGAATCTGCCTGCCGATGCTGCCGGAGGCCTGTTTCAATATGGGTCTGCCGCTGATCGGCCTGCTGTCGGTGATCGGGATCATTTACGGTTCGCTGTGCGCTCTGGCCCAGCGCGACATCAAGAAACTCGTGGCCTACAGTAGTGTGGCTCACCTGGGCTTCTGCATGCTGGGCCTGTTCGCACTGAATGTGGAAGGACTGACCGGAGGCGTCCTGCAGATGATCAACCACGGTCTCTCGACCGGGGCCTTGTTCCTTCTCGTCGGGATGGTCTACGACCGTTACCACACCCGGCAGATGGACGATCTGGGCGGTCTCGCTTCGCGGTTGCCGCTCATCGCCTGCAGCATGGTCTTCATCTCCATGGCCAGCATCGGCCTGCCGGGGCTCAACGGCTTTGTCGGCGAATTCCTGTCGCTGGCCGGCATGTTCAAGCAGCATATTCTGTACACGGTGCTCGGCTCCCTGGGCGTGGTGCTGGGTGCCTGGTACCTGCTGACAATGGTGCAGTTCGCCTTCTTCGGAAAGCTGAAAGAACCAGCCCACGGTGAACACCACATCGAAGACATGAACCTGCGGGAATTCTCCTCGCTGATTCCGCTGGCGGTCCTCTGTCTGGCTCTGGGAGTCTATCCCGCGCCGCTGATCGAGCTGATTGAGCCCGACGTCGCCGCCGTCGCCAAACTGTACGACAAAACCGCACCCCAAGTTGCGGAGCAGACCGAGTCGGAACAATCGTCTGTTCCGACAGCTGACCGGCAGGTGACAAGCCTGCACACCCTCGACACGCCAAGCCATCCCTCGGAGCGGGTTGCCCTGCACGCTCAACTCGCCAGGACAGTTGCACATGATTGATCTGATCAATCAGGCCCCGGGCCTGATCATTCCTGAAATCGTTCTGCTGCTGACGGTCTGCGTCATGTTTTTGACCGGCCCGTTTCTGACAGACGGCACCGCCGAGAACAGCGTCGGCCTCCGCCATCGCTGGGGGACACTGGCGCTGTTGTCACTGGGAATTGCACTGTTCACCTGGTATCCGACCACCGCGGCCGAGCCGGGTGTGGGGCCATTCCGCGTCGACCAGCTGACCTGGTTTATTCGCGGCGTCTCACTGGTCAGCGGCGTCGTGCTGGCGCTGATGATCTGGAACCAGATCGACGATGTGCACTCCGCCGAAGCTCACGCCTGCCTGTTGGCAATCGTGGCGGGCGTCAATTTCGTCGCGCTCGCCAATGACCTGGTCACCTTGTTCCTCGGATTGGAACTCGTGAGTATTCCGACGTATGTCCTGCTTTACCTTCCGCAGCGTGACCGTGCGATGCGGGAAGCCACCGTCAAATACTTCCTGCTCAGCATCTTTTCCTCCGCCTTTGTCCTGTTCGGAATGGCGTGGCTGTTCGGCGTCGCCGGGACCACCAACCTGACCGCCATCGCGACAGCCGCCTCGGACAAGGCCTTTGCATCCGACTCACTCCCAATTCGGGTGGCCCTGGCCTGCCTGATCGCAGGACTTGGCTTCCGCATCACCGCGGTGCCGTTTCACTTCTATGCTCCGGACGTTTTCCAGGGTGTGACATCGTCGGCTGCGGGGATGTTGTCATTCGTCCCGAAGGTCGTCGGCTTCGCAGCGCTCCTGCGGATCATCCCGATCGCCGACGGTGCGTTCCACCTCAGCGAATGGATTCCGACGACTCCCGTGCGCGGCGTGTTGACGGTGCTGGCACTCGTCACCATGTTCGGCGGCAACCTGATGGCACTGCGACAGCGGAATCTGCATCGGCTGATGGCGTACTCCAGCGTGGCCCACGCCGGTTACATGCTCGTCGGCCTGTCCATCGGCAGTGGCAGTGGATTCAGCGGCGTCAGTGCAATGCTGTTCTATCTGGTCTCGTATGGCCTGATGACGGTCGGTGTGTTCGCGTTGCTGGCAGCGGCCGGCAGCCTGTCGAAGCCGGTGCAGAGCGATAGCGAACTCGCAGGACTGGGTCGAACCCAGCCGCTGATCGGACTGCTGCTGGCGGTCTGCCTGTTCAGTCTGATGGGGCTTCCCCCGACGGTGGGGATGCTCGGTAAGCTGAATCTGTTCTTCGCGGCCTGGTCTGAAGGAAGTGAACTCGGACGTGTGCTGGCGATCTGCCTGGCAGTCAATGCCGCCATCGCAGCCTTCTACTACCTGCGGCTGGTCGCGGTGATGTATCTGGATCCGCCGCAGTCGAGCGAAGTGCAGCCGCTGAATGTCCCGGCCAAGATCGCAGGGGGCGTTTGTGCGATCGCAACCATCGTGCTGTTCGTTTCGCCGCAGTGGCTGTGGGATGCGGCAGTCACTGTGCTGAAGTAACCGGCACGCCTTCCAAAACGAAGTCACACAAGACCGTCGGCAGCCAATTGCCGGCGGTTTTTTGTTGCGCTCGCGGCGCTGCTGACAGCCAACCGAATGATGCGATACAGCCGGCGCGAACGCTGATTCTATATAATTAAATTTGCTTTCACGGTCCCTGCGGACATACACTGAAGTTGATGGAAACGACCCGCACCCCAGACGAAGGGCTCTCGTCCATGCAGCACAGATCGTTTTCCCGGCGCAGTTTCATTCGCACGATGCTGGCAGCCGGAACGGCGCCCCTCTTCATCCGCACGCCGCTGTCGGGAGCTGCCGCCCCGAGCAACCGCATTCAGGTTGCGTTTCTCGGCACCGGCAATCAGGGAATGAATCTGCTGGGGCGGTTTCTCAAGGCGGACCTGGGGCAGGTCGTGGGGGTATGCGACGTCAACCGGGGAAGTCTTGGCTACCGCATGGACGATCAGTTCTGCGGTGTTGAGCCAGCCAAAGCAGCGGTCGATGCCGCCGCCGCCGAGAGCAAGAAATCCGGGGTCGCTGCGGGCAGCAGCTGTCGAGCCCACCACGACTTTCGAGAGGTCCTGGCCCGGGATGACGTGGATGCCGTCTTTATTGTGGCGCCGGATCACTGGCATGAGATCATGACCATTCGCGCGGCCCGCGCGGGCAAAGACATCTACTGCGAAAAACCGATGTCGCTCACCGTCGCCGGAGGTCGCGAAATGGTGAACGAAGTCCGCAAGCACAATCGCGTCCTTCAGACCGGTTCGCATGAACGTTCGAGCCCCCGCAGTCGGTTCATCTGCGAGGCGGCCCGTAACGGAGCGATCGGCAAGATTCATCGGGTGCTGACAACGATCGGCAAGAACAACAAGGTCGGTCCCGGTCCAGGCTGGCAACCCGAGCCCGTTCCCGAAGGCTTTGATTACGACATGTGGCTCGGCCCGGCACCAGTGGTTCCGTATCACCATGACCGTTGCCTGTACCGGTTCCGTTTCAACTACGACTATTCCGGCGCACAGATGGCCAACTTTGGTGCCCATTCCAATGACATGGCGCACTGGGGACTGGGGATCGATCACGGTTCCGATCTGCAGATCGAATGCCGCAAGGCCGAGTTCCTGCCCGCAGGCAGTCTGTTCAACACCGCCACCGTTTCGGACCTGCGGATCGTCTATGCGAACGGCGTCGAGCTGATCTGTGCCACCGACCCCACGGTGTCGGTGCAGGTCCGCTTCGAGGGTGAAGATGGCTGGCTGCAGACTGGTTACAAAGGGACGACCGCGTCGCGACCGGAACTTCTGGAAGGACTTCCCCCAGCCAGCGAAAACGACAAGGCCAACATTTACCACATGCAGAACTTCATCGACTGCGTGAAGTCCCGTCAGGACCCGGTTGCTCCGGTGGAAGTGGGTCACGCGTCGGCCACGCTCTGCCATATCGGGAATGTCGCGATCCGCCGCTTTCCCGAGACGGGACCGGGAACGGTCTACGAGTGGAACAACTCCCGAGAGCAATTCACCAACCAGGAGTCGGCCAACACGATGCTCTCCCGTCCGCGCCGCACTCCGTGGGATAACCTGCAGGCCTGAATGCTCCGCACGCGTTCCTCTCCTCACGCAATGCAGGCGTCCCCAAGCACGGCGGTTGAGATTCCGTAAAAGTCAGTCAGTCCGCTGTGCTGGAACACCTCGCAGGGGCACAAAGGTCCAGCCCTCGTGTAGCGCCTGCGGGATCATCCGCCGTAGGAACTCCGGCGTCACCTGCGCGGAGTTGTCGTTGTCGTGCAGACAGATGATCGAGCCGTTGCGCAGGTGCCGGTGACAAATCCACTGCAGACGATCAACATCGTGAACAGGGCTGTAGTCGGGGGGGATGACATCCCAGAGGACCGTCTGCACCTGCTTTTTCGTTCCCCAGCCGAAGAGGGGACGCTTGATATGGCCGAAAGGGGGACGCAACCAGCGAACCGGTTCGCCCGACATCTCTTCCAGCAACTGCTGGCAGGCGGAGAACTCCCGAAAGATCTTCTGCGGGGTTGATTTCCAGCAATCCAGATGCGCCCAGGAATGATTTCCCAGAACATGTCCTTCATTGAGGATCTGCCGAACCAGGTCCGGCCAGCGGCGGGCCCGCTCCCCCAGCAGAAAGAACGTGGCGGGAGCCTGAAACTCTCGCAGCGCGGCGAGCAGCAACGGTGTCCCGACCGGATGCGGACCATCATCGAAGGTGAGTGAAAGTTCGCGTCCCGCTCCGGGGAGACGACACATGACCCCCGGAATCCGTGCGAAGACATGCCGGGGAACCTTCGTGCCCAGCCAGTCCCGCACACGCATGCGGGGAGTCAGCCGGACAGAAGAGTCTGCGGGAGCTGTCTGCATCGAGCCACTCGATTTCTGATCGACGGGTCTTTGCCAGCGCGGCACTCGGCAAATGGGCATCAGGACGCTGGCAGTGCGGGCGCCTGAAATGGCCGCCTGCCAGAAAAAAACCCGGCCAGACTCTGACCGGGCTTTTGATTTCTCACGGGCTGGCAACAATTCACGGGAAGCTGTGGCCAGTCGATTGATCCGTCTCAGCGGAACCGATCCGGTCCCATTTCACTTGGTCCCGCCTCACTGCAGAGGGAAATCCACTCAGTCGAGATCCGGGCCGTCTTCGAGCAGGCGGTCCAGATCGGGAGCGTTGTCCTGAGCGACAACCACGTTGTGGCTGGCGTCCAGATAGATCTTGTCGGTCAGGATTTCTTCAATCACCGTCGCCATCGTCGGCTTGCCCTGGGTTTCCACCAGCGGTGGAGCTCCCCGATTCAGCTGGACGAGCCGCTTCTGAATCAGCGTGGACAGCTTGAAGCGTCCACCGACCTTCTTGGCAATAATGTCTTCTTTGAGCTCATCGAGCATTCAGTTCCGCCTCCCTCGCTGCCAGCACGTCACGGATTTCCCGCACCGCACGGCCGAGATCGTCATTAATGACTCTGTATCGATACGAAGCCACGTATTCTAGCTCTTCGCGGGCAGTCCGCAACCGGCGCTGAATCACTTCCTCGGATTCTGTCCCTCGCGCACGGAGCCGCCGCTCATATTCATCGACCGATGGAGTTTGCAGAAACACTGACACCGCTTCGGGATACAGCCGCATCACATTCTGGGCCCCCTCGACGTCAATCTCCAGCAGGACCCATTTCTGCTGACTGCTGATTCGCTCCACCTCGCTTTTGAGGGTACCGTACCAGTGGCCGCTCTTGTGAACTTCCGCACATTCCACGAATTCGTCGCGTTGCCGGCAGCGGTCGAACTCCTCTTTGTCGAGGAAATAGTAATCCTGACCGTCCACCTCGTGCTGGCGGGGGGGCCGGGTCGTTGCCGAAACCGACAGTTCCAGCGGAACCGGCGACGATTCCAGCAATTGCTTGACAATTGTGGTTTTTCCGACGCCGCTGGGCCCTGATAGAATCAGAACCCGGGCTGGTGTGGTGCACGTGGTCATCGACGTTGACGCAGGCTCGCTCGGGCTACGTGGGAAAGCAAATGCGAACTTTATCGGGTGGCAGAACTGATGCCAAGCTTGTCGACTGAAGAGTCGGACCACGATCCACGCCCAGCCCCGCGTGTCGCCTCCATTGAGCACAATCGCTGCAGGAAGAAAAGGGACGCTCAGCTGATGTGCGGACTCATCCATTTTTTGCGACTCGCCTGGACCCCGGTCGCCTGCGGGTTGATCCTCTGCTCGACGCTTGGAGCCTGGCCCCCCGCACCGACACCCTTCGCTCCGGCTCGTCAGGCGGAGTTTCAGCGCAAGCTCCAGTCCCGACTTTCAGTCGATCAGAACGATGTCGAATTACGAGACTTTCTCACGCAGCTGTCACGCGGGGAGGGTGTGGCCATCTGGCTCGACCGACGCCTGGATCCCACCCAGCGCGTGAATGTGTCGATCGATGCCGCACGTGTCGACGAGGCGTTGCGGCAGCTGGCCATCCCCTTGGGCGCCGATGTCTGCTCCGTCGCCGACACGATCCACTTCGGCCCCAAAGAACAAATTGCGACGTTGAGAACCCGGGTGATCCTCGCGGAGCAGCAACTGGCTGCGCAAAGAAAACGAGCAGCCACACGCCCCGCAGCGAACCCGCGACGTCTGATCCGCTGGGAAGACTTCACTGAACCGCGCGAATTGGTCCTGCGAATCGCCCAGCAGGGAAAGGTGACGATCACGAATCCGGAGGCAATCCCCCACGACCTCTGGGCGGAAGGAGTGCTGTCCGATGCCAGCACCGGGGAAGCCCTCGCTCTGATCGCTGCCCAGTTTTCACTTGACCTCAATTGGCAGAGTGCGTCAGAAGTTCAATTCGTCCCTGCGGCCGTGAGGCCGATCCTTGAGCAGGAGCATTCCGTTCCGGCCGGTCGAACTGCTCTGACAGTGGCCGATATTCAGTCTGAGATTCCCGGCTTCGACGTCCAGCTGATCGGCCGAAAAATCTTCGCGCGGGGGAGCGTGGAGCAACATGAGCGGCTGGGGGAATTGCTGGGTGAGCGGCGACCGCAGCCACGCCCTTCTCCTTCGAGAAAGGTCATGACCTACCAGCTGACGATGGTCGACCAGCCATTCTCCGCTCTGCTCGATCTTCTTCAACAACGGGGGCTGAATGTCGAATATGATCGCCAGGCCCTGCGTGCAGCCGGGATCGATCTGGAAACGCGGATCTCGCTCATGGTCAAAGATGTTTCCCTCGAAGAGCTGCTGCAGCAGGCCTGCAGTCCACTTCGACTGAACTTCAAGGTTGAGCAGCAGCGGATTGAACTCACTCCGCAGGCTCCCTGAAATTGCGTCGATCGAGTCAAAGGGAAAGTGGCAGTCTGCAGTCCGTGTGCTTCCAGCGTTTCATCAGGTGAAATACTCGCAGCGGCGCGGCAAGAACGGATCAGTCCATCGTCAACATGCTTCATTACTCGGGCTGATCAGCAGACACTTCTCCCGCCGCTTTTTCCTGCGCGGCGATTTTCTTTTTCAGTTTCTCGTTGACCCGGGCGAAGTTCTTCAGCCACTTCTCGTAGTCTTTGGTTTTATAGGCGAAGAACTCTTCCACTTCCGGATGAGGCAGAATCAGGAAGCGCTCCTCCCGAATTCCGGCAAGCACTGATTCCGCCACCTGATCCGCGGTAACCGCGCTCATATGCAGGAACTGGTGCACCGGATCATCGAGATCCAGAAAGTCGGTGGCGACTCCCGCCGGGCAGACACACGAGACCTTCAGCCCCTGCTTCTGATAGTGCACCGACAACCATTCCGCGAAGGAAACGACTGCGTGCTTCGTGACGGAATAAGGAGCGGAGCCGATTTCGGTCAGCAGCCCCGCCGCGGAAGAAACCTGCACCAGATAACCCTCGCCACGCGCGAGCATTCCGGGAAGAACAGCACGGGCTGCGTAGACGTGAGACATCAGATTGACATTCCATAACCGGAGCCACTCCGAGTCGGGAACCTCCGGTCCCCCTTTCATTGTGACGCCGGCATTGGAAATGAAGATGTCTACTCCGCCAAATCTGTCTTCAGCCAGCTGCACCAGTCTCTGGATGTCTGCTTCCACACTGACGTCGCAGCGGCAGGCGGTCCCGCTGATTTCCCCGGCCAGCTGAGTCGCCGCGGATTCATTCAGGTCGGCGACAATCACCTGCCGCGCCCCGGCCCGGGCCAGTGCATGGCAGATGGCCTTGCCGATTCCGTTCGCTCCGCCGGTCACAATGACAACGCGGTCCCGTACTTCCATAGTTCACTTCCTGTGTTTTGCATCTTGGCGACGCTTCTCCCAAGCGGAATCGTCACCCGCCCGCCCCGGCCGTAGGGATTCCCAGCGGCTGCTCTGTTTCCCGGCAGCATAGGCTATCGACTCCCTCCAGACCGCACCAAGGGGATCTGTGCAGCTTCGGTCTCACTCCCGCCAGAAGGGATGAATTCCCATAAACTCCCGCAGGATTTGCCGTTGCAGCAGGATCCAGTGAGTCGCAGACGGCACCAGATGAGCCACCTCCGCCAGTTCCGCGCAGGGAGAGTGCGATCGGCTTCCGAGAGAGACACTCGCATTGCGGCAAGTCTGGGAAGAAATCCGGGAAAATTTGTCGGTAGAAGTCCCACAGCAGGAAACAATGTCTTTACAGGAAAACATCTGCCCCGCCAGCGAAAGCTGAGGTTCCAAACGGGGGCAACAGACATGTCCCCTCTGATTGAGAGGGGCTTGTTGGAGTGCGGGCTGAGTGCATGGCTTGTTTTGTTCATTCGATTGACCACAACGAGAGGTGCGGAAGTGTCCGATCTCCCCGTTCAGCCAGATCACTTCGAAGCGCATCAGCAATTCGTTTCGCTGTTGGTGCAGAATCATGCACGCATTCTGGGCTACATCCGCGCCTTTGTACCGCACCGGCAGGACGCTGAAGACCTGTACCAGAAGGTGAGTCTGACACTCTGGTCGAAGTTTGATGAATTTGAACGTGACCGCGACTTCTTCGCGTGGGCCTCGGGGATCGCATTTTTCACGGTCTGCAATTACCGACGAACGAAATACCGGAACTGTCTGACGTTCAATCAGGAGCTGATCGAAACCATGGCGCGCGAGCGTCTGGAACACCTGACCTCCCAGAAAAGCCGCCTGGATCAACTGATCGATTGCGTCGACAAGCTGCCTCAACCGGACCGGCAGTTGATCATGCAGGCGTACTCAATCGACAGCAGCGTGCGTGACATCGCGGAGCAGACCGGCAAGGCCGTGCAAACGATTTATAACCGGCTGACGCAATTGCGACGGGATCTGGCAGCCTGCGTTCGCAGAAACACAGTGATCCACAGCCCGGCAACCTGACCCGTCCTTCATCAGATCTTTACTTCACCCACAAGTTCTCCGCGCCGCCTTGGCGTCAGGAAAGTTGCATTCTCTTGAACTCCCGATCTGACTATCCACTCGACTTTTACCGAAATCTCCAGGCATTCAGCCTGGGTGAGGCGAGTGATGCGCAGATCGCAGAAGTGGAAAAGGTCCTTTCGACAGATCCCCAGGCGCGACAGATCTATTACGACCTGCTCGATGTGGATCAGGGGATGCACGAAATCGCAGCAGCGCACCAGTCGCTGCTGGGGGAAACGATGGCTCCCCCCACCCATTCGCCCCGCAGATGGCCCTACCTGGGCTACGTTCTGACCGCAGTCACCTCCGCGGTGATTGCGCTGGGAATGGTCTGGGCTCAATGGGGAATCGCCCCGTGGATGGCCTACGCGAATCAGCAGACACTGGTCATCGCACCTTCCTCCCCGGCGCTCGTGGCAACCGTCGTGCAGTCGAAGGACTGCGTCTGGGCACAGGACAAATCCCCCTTGCTGCATGGCTCCCGGCTGACAGCTCAAATCCTCGAACTGCAATCAGGCCTGCTCGAATTGCGGTTCGATTCCGGAATCCGCGTGATTCTGGAAGGGCCCGCCGAATTCCAGATTCTCTCCCGGACGAGCGCCCGGCTTGTCACGGGCAAAGCGGTCCTGCATTGTCAGGAGTTTGCAACCGAGTTCGAGCTGATGACTCCGACCACGACGGTCTACGACATCGGCACCGAGTACGGGGTGGCAGTGGCCGCCTCGGGAGACACCGAAGTCCACGTCTTCAGCGGTGCGATCCAGGTGGAACACTCCGACGCTGAGCTGGAGAGCGAATTTCTGGAAGCCGGACACGCACTTAAGATCACGGCAGAGGGAATGGCCCACATCACCATGTCTCCGGAACAGTTTCACCGGGGGATCAAGATCCCGGCACCAACTGCCGAGCCGCAAGGCGAACTGATTGCCTATGACGGCTTTCAGCGAACAGAACCTCCGTCGAAGTGGCAGTCCGGAGGCTTCGGATGGGCAGATTCCTGGATTCATCAAGCGGGACGGCAAGCCCTCTCGCGGGCTGTGCATCTCCCCGAGACCTCGCTGGAATTTGTGGGGCGCGACACCCCGGAATCGAGAGGTGCACTCAAGCTGGCTCCTGCCCGGAACATTGCCCGCCGCACACTGGCCCGCCCCATCCGGATGGATGAAGACTCCGTCTACTACGTCAGCTTTTACTTCCAGAAGGAAGCCGACCTGGATGAAGAGACGCTGCAATACGGGAGCCTGTCGCTGAGAACGACAATTGCCGAAGCCAACGGCAGCACGCGGAATCGCCGAATCCTGTTTGGCGTCAATTCGGAACGAATGCCGATCGTCTCTCACAACGCTCAGAACTTTCTGACAGCCCCCCCGATCAGCTTGCGGGAAAGCTGCTTCTTTGTGGCCAAAATCGTCACGGGAAAAACGACACCGGATCAGGTGTTGATGCGGATTTTCCCCGCAAATTCCCCGATCCCGGACGCAGAGCCGTTCACCTGGACCTGTATGACAGAACCCTCGTTCGATGACACCGTCTTCGACACGGTTCTGCTTTATACCACTGGCGCGGAATTCATCATTGATGAAATTCGCATCGGCACGTCGTGGCACGATGCGGTTGACACTTCCCTTTCAACTCACACGCCCCTTTCTCCAGAGGGAAGCCCTCGCGAGATCAAAGTCAGGCAGCCGACAGCTGGCTGAAGTGAAACCGGATTTACGCCCCATGCATTCTGCCTCAGGTGTCACACTCGATGAGTGCTGCAGCTTGACCGGACAATTCCGGCGCGGGCCGGTTGCCGTTGAATTGACCTGTCATGAGCGCTACTGACAGTGACCTCTCAGCAACTGTCTGACGGCGCAGATTTTTATGTGCGTTTTCGTGCTGCCGACTAGAATGATCACATCACGCAAGTTGTGAGCACGGCCCATTCGATTTCTGTTCAGATCTGCTCTCATTTCTTAAGTATCACTTGCGACTCCGGAGATTTTCTGATGACTAAGCGTCGAGGTTTCACACTCATTGAGCTTCTGGTGGTGATCGCCATTATTGCGGTGCTGATTGCGTTGCTCCTGCCGGCGGTCCAGCAGGCACGGGAATCTGCCAGACGGACACAGTGCAAAAACAACCTTAAGCAGCTCGGCTTGGCGCTGCATAACTATCACGACACCGTCGGTCAGTTTCCTCCGATGATCATCTTCGATGAGCAGCTCGGAACAACCAGTACGGAACCGAGCTGGGGCTGGAACGTTTTCCTGTTCCCTTACATGGATCTCACCGGTGCCTATAACCAGCTGCGACCGGGACCGCAGCGGTTGCGTAATGCGATTAATGACGCAACGTCACTGCAGGTGCTGCAGACAAATTTTCCAATGCTCCGCTGCCCGACTGACACTGCGCCTGTGCTGTCCACGCAGGCCATCGCAGGGAAGATGACTTCGCGCACGAATTATCCCGGCGTGAACGGCAATGGTCCGCGGGCTTACTATCTGAAGACCAACCAAAACAACAAGATGCCCGGTGTCTTCGCGGGACGAAATGTCGGCACGCCGATTCGTGACATCACCGACGGAACCAGCAATACGTTTATCGTCGGTGAGCGGGCATCGAACCGTGAGGCGACCGCAGATACCTACACGCACTGGGCCGGAGTCAGCCACGGCAGCCAGGACGGCAGTGGATTCCAGGGGATGCTGGAGGTCGCCGGGTCAACCGGATACCACATGAACACCGCCAGCGCTGTCAACTTCGGATATCGCAGCTGGTTCAGCAGCCTGCATACAGGGGGTGCCCAGTTCGTCATGGCTGATGGTGCGGTCCGGTTCATCAGCGAGAACATGGACTTCAAAACCTATCAGGCCCTTTCAGGCATCGCTGACAATAACGTTGTCGGAGAATTCTAGAGCAGGTTGCTCTTTCCAGTGTCCGCGCAGCGAGCGTTTCGTGTGCTGAAATGTTCCGTTCCGCGTGACAAGAACGGGTCGCTCAAAAAACAGAATGCTCGAGAGCGAAACTTGGAGGCGCCTGGCGATCTGGCGGCACATCCCAGGCGCTCCACCAAGGTGGATGGCTCAAGGAGCATATCGCAAACAGTCAGCAGACAGGGGACGCACAAACCTTCCCCTGACCAGGAAAGGAAAGTCTCATGCGGCATCGTATCGATTTCCCGGTACAGCCCACTCTCTCGCCCCCTCTCGTGGCTGCCCGAGCCAATCTAGGCCCCCTTGTCGCACGCACTCGATCGGCGTTCCTGGAGAAGGGCCGCTGGGTTGTGGCGGTCGTACCGTTGCTGCTTGCTGGTCTTTCCGGATGCGGCGCGGGGGGGGATCTGCCAGAGATTGGACTGGTCAAGGGGCGCGTGCTGCTGGATGGAAAACCACTTGATGCAGCCAGGGTGACCTTTGAACCCAATTTCGGTCGCCCCTCCAACGGAAGGACCGATGCCGAGGGGAATTTCGAACTGGAATATCTGTTCGACGTTCCCGGGGCTGCCATCGGTCCGCATACGGTTCGGATCAGCACGCACGACATGCTCGAGGACCGGACGACCGGCAAGATGAAAATGATCCCGGAGCGCGTCCCCTCGGCTTATAACAACAATTCCGTCCTGACAGCGGAAGTGAAGGGGGGAGTGAATGAGATCAACTTCGAGCTGAAGTCCGACGCGAAATAGGCTGAGCGCAGTTGTTCCTGTTCTGGAGGGACCAACCGGGGAGACGAACTCACTTTTCGAAGCGACACTCAGCGTAGCAAACTCTGCAGGCACGGTGCTTGTTCACATCCACCCCGCTAGGACGTGTCAACACCGTGCCTCAGTTTTTGCGCCTCTCCAGCCGCGTCATCGAAGCAGAACGTGGCCGGGAAAACTCTGGCTTCCTCTCGGTAGGTCCCTTTGTGACCGCAACGGGAGCGGGACGCCAAACTACTTCTTATTCGTGTTGGCTGCACGTGGGGGATCATTCAGCCGTGTGCGTCCGAGGAACTTGAGAATCGAACGCTTGAGCGCCAGCGGGTCCGCTTCTCCGTCGATCCGCTCGATGACTTCGCCCCCCGGAGCGATCAGGATCGTGTAAGGGAGTGAGCCGCTCCACTTCGCATCCAGCAGATCTGCGAAGCGATCCTTGCTGGGAATCGTCGAAATGTAATTCTGGCATGAAACATGGTGTTCCTGCAGAATTTTCAGTGAGGCGTCGCGCTGCTCGGGTTCATCGAGACAGATCGTCACCAGCTCAAAATTCCGCTTTCGATACATCCGGTTGATCGTGACAAACTCGGGAAGTTCGGCCACGCAGGGTCCACACCAGCTCGCCCACAGATTGACGACCAGCAGTTCGCTGGTGTCGTTCTTGACCAGCTTCTTGAGTGCTGCTTCGTCCAGATCCTTGAGTTCCACCGGCTCCGCATTCCACTTGGCCAGTGACTCGGCCACCTGCGACCGCTTGTCCGACCATTTGGTGGAGCAACCGAAGACGCGAGTTTTCGGGACTGCGACCGGTTTGCCCGCCAACAGCGCGTCAATCGCATTTCGCAGATCGTGGCTTGACGGTTCACGAATGTCATTGTCGTCGATGCGTCCCGAGTACTGGAGCTTGCGCTGTTCATCAAACAGATAGGCATGCGGAGTCGCGAGAACGCCATAGGCCAGTGACACTTTCTGGTGTTCGCCATCGTACAGGAACGGGAAATTGAAGCCCTGGTCCTCGGCGCGGAGTTTCATTTCCTCCAGCGAGTCCCCAAACTCCGTGTACCCCAATTCGTCCAATCGAACTGCCTTGGCGTCATTGGGGGAGATCACGACCAGCGCGACTCCCCGGTCTTTGTAGTCCTGATGGAGTTTGTTCAAACGCTCTTCGTAGGCCTGCGCAGTCGGACAGTGATTGCAGGTGAAGACGACCGCCAGCAACTTTGATTGCGAGAAATCGGAAAGCGAGTGCTCCTTCCCATCGACACCAGGAAGCTTGAAATCGGGAGCCGCATCACCAATCGCCAGTTCCTGAAATCCGGGAGGAGCTCCCCAGACGGGTGAGCAGACCCATGCCAGAGTCCATGTCAGACAAACAACCGCAACGGCATTTCGCTTCATCGAATTTTCCTCGAGCAGCTGGTAACGGCAATTCACGGCGTGAAGGAGATGAGTTTCACTCCGCAAATGCCCTGAAGGAGAGGGCCCGCGACAAATCGAGGCGAGGCAGGGCTCGTCCGGATGTCGGCTCTCAGCATAACCGGTGATCCGTTTCGTGCCACTCCTCGCCGACATCGGACTGTGGAATGAGTGGTTGGCAGTTTGTCAGCATGCGTCTCTATAATCGCCGGTTGTCCAGGCATTCCTTTCGCCGCTCCGCCAATACCTTCCACCATGCTGCAACGCAAAAACTGGCTGATTCCGCTCACTTTGACCCTTGTCACCCTCGCGGCTTACAGCGGCGTGATGAAACTGGAATTCGTCGACCTGGACGATCCGGACTATGTCTATAAAAACTCGTACGTCGTTCAGGGACTCAATTTCCAGACAATTCAATACGCGTTCCGCACGTTCGACATGGGGAACTACATTCCCCTGACGTGGCTGTCGCTGCTGCTCGATGTCTCTCTCTTCGGACGCGGCGCTCAAGGTCTGCACCTGACGAACCTGGTGCTGCACTTGCTGAATGTCCTGCTTCTCTACTATTGGCTGCGACAGTTGACGGACGCCACCTGGCGCAGCGCTGCCCTCGCCCTGCTGTTCGCGGTCCATCCCCTGCATGTCGAATCCGTTGCCTGGATCTCCGAACGCAAAGATGTGCTGAGTACCCTTTTCTGCCTGCTGTCGCTGATCGTCTATACGCGATACTGCCGCGGACCGTCTGTCGGTCGATATGTCGGCGTGGCGGGCCTGTTCCTGCTTGGTCTGCTGGCCAAGCCAATGCTGGTGACACTCCCCCTGTTGCTGCTGCTGATCGATGTCTGGCCATTGGGACGGTTGAATCCGGGAGGCTTCTCGTTTCCCCCGCAGCCCGGAATCACGCTCATCACGCCGGTGCGGGCAGTAGCGGAAAAAATCCCGTTGCTACTGCTTTCCTTCTTTGATGGTCTGCTGACGATCTATGCACAGAAAGCGTCCGGAGCGGTCAGCGGCGAGAACGACCTGACATGGGCTGAAAAACTTGGAAATGCCTCGCAAGGTCTGGCCTTTTACATCTGGAAGACATTCATCCCGACGGGTCTGATCCCGATGTATCCGCATCCCGGGCCCAATCTCAACTGGATGTGGGTTTATGGCAGCCTCTGCCTCGCGCTGTTGATCACGTTCTGGGTCTGGCGGGGAAGGGGACAGGCCCCGTGGCGGCTATGGGGTTGGCTGTGGTATGTGATTTCGGTCCTCCCGGTCCTCGGAGTGATGCAGGTGGGGGTCCAGGCGTATGCCGACCGCTATAGCTACGTCCCCCAGATTGGTTTGCTGTTAATTATTGTCTGGGAACTGGCTGCCTGGGCGACTCGGGTCGACTGGGGATGCCGTGCTCTGGCGGTGGCCGTGGTGATCGCCAGTGCCATCTGCATTCCCATGACACGGGCACAGGTCCGGATGTGGAAAGATCCATTCACGTTATGGAGCACGGCTCTGCAGATCGCTCCCGAAAACTGGTATGTCCAGCAGATGCTCGGCTCGATTTATCTCGAACGAGACGAACGGCAGAAGGCACTCGAACTTTACGAGGCGTCGTACCGCAGTGACGGAAAAACCATGTCGTCGGTTCTGGGAAATTATGGACTTCTCCTCTACCAGCTGGAACGTCGACAGGAGGCGGAGTTAAGACTGCGTGAAGCCCTCGCGATCGACGATAAGAACCGGTATGCCCTGATGACTCTGGCCAAGTTGCTGAATCAGAAGGGGGAAAAAGTCGAAGCGCGGCAAATCCTGGAATATGCGATTCGCGTACTGCCACCGCATGTCAATATTCTGAACGAACTCGGACTGATCGAACTCAGTGAAGGTCATCCCGACCGGGCCCTCCCCTTGTTCCAGCAAGCTGTCGTCCTCTCTCCCAACAGCTCGGAATCGCATTTGAATCTGGGGGTGGCATACGGCCAGCTGGGTCGCATCCCGGAGTCGAAACTCCATTTTCAGCGAGCCGTGGAACTGAATCCGGAAGACGTAGAAAGCCTGTTCGCCCTGGGACAGATTGCCGAGTTTGAAAAGAATCTTCCCGCCGCCCGCGATTACTTCGCGGCGGTTGCCAGACTGAATCCGCAGCATCCGCAGGCCCCCGCCAAAGTGACGGAACTTGATGGTCTGCTCAAAGACCAGCCTCCCGTCGTGGAACCGGCGAAAAAGGAGTGAGTCTCAATTCCCGGTCGCAACTGCTACCTGATCACGGGTCGCCGTCCGGGATTGATGTTGACCAGAATTGGCTCAAACTCTACTACTTCCCCGGTTTGCGATCAGTTTTCCAAGGACGGGAGTACGACGGATGTTTGGCCTGGTCCCCAATGCGCAGAAACAACGTGACGCGATTTTCGAGGTCCTGACCCATCTGGCAGACCTGCTGAATGCTCCCTTCTCGATCCGGTTGTGGGATGGAACCGTCATTCCGATGGGCCCCAACGCCCGGCACGACCTGCAGATCTCGATCAGCGGTCCCGGCGTCGTCGCCTCATTGATTCGCAAACCGACCGCCGACAATCTGCTCCGGCATTACGCGCTGCAGCACATCGATTTTCACGGAACCGACCTTTATTCGTTCATCGATTTGGCCCGCGTCAAACAGACCCGGAAGCTCGTCCGCCAGCTGAAGAAAACCGTGCTGATTCGGGGCCTTCTCCCCTTCCTGTTTGCGCCCGGAGAGTCGACATCGGTCACCCACCGTTTTGAGGGGGATGAAATCGGTCGCAGCCGACGGCAGTCCGACAACAAGGACTTCATTCAGTTTCATTACGACGTCAGCAACGAATTTTACCAGCTGTTTCTCGATCCCGAGATGCTGTATTCCTGTGCTTACTTCACCGACTGGAACAACACGCTCGAACAGGCCCAGCAGGACAAACTGGACATGATCTGCCGCAAGCTGCGCCTGCAGCCGGGCGAGCGCTTCCTGGATATCGGTTGCGGCTGGGGAGCCCTGATCTGCCATGCCGCAAAGAACTACGGCGTGAAGGCCCACGGGATCACGCTTTCCGAGCGGCAGCTGGCCTTCGCACGAGAGAAGATCAAGCGGCTCGGTCTGGAAGGACAGGTGACGACAGAACTCAAGGATTACGCCGATCTCGAAGGAACGTTCGACAAGATTTCGAGCATCGGGATGGTCGAGCATGTCGGCATCGACAACATGCGAAAATATATGCAGACGGTGGCCCGCCTGCTGCCGGACCGCGGGATGTTTCTGAATCACGGAATCACCCGCCGGGCCAAGCGAAGCCAGCGAGAGTTTCGACGGGTGAACCCGGAAAAGCGACTGCTCGCCAAATACATCTTCCCGGGAGGAGAACTCGATCACCTGGGACACATGATCGAGTCGATGGAATCGACCGGATTCGAAGTGCACGATGTGGAGGGCTGGCGCGACCACTATGGCCTGACCTGCAAGCACTGGTGCGAGCGCCTGAGTGCCCGGCGCGATGAGGCCGTGAAATTTGTGGGAGAAGAACGCTACCGGATGTGGTTGTTCTATCTCGCCGGAGTGAGCATGGCCCTCCGTGACGGCTCCGCCTGCATCTTCCAGACTGTCACCACCCGCCACAAGGCGAAGGGGCATTCGCAGACTCCCCCGACGCGGGCCCACCTGTACCGCTGAAACAATTCGACTGCCGATTGACCTGAAGACGCGCACATTGCGCGTCTTCAGTCGTCTGCAGCAGGAGCAGCGGGCCCATTAGGACTTTCGCCACGTCGACGGCTGATGGACTGCCGACAGGCTGCTATGCTGTCGACTGGTCTGTTCACGGTGCAACTGACGCCCGACGGATTTCTGCAGGGAGCTTCACAGTCCAATAAAGGAGGAGAAGACCTGCAGCGTTCGGAATACCGCGTCATCTATCAGATGGGGATGGGACTGATGGCGCAACTGCTCGCAGCGACCGCAGCGCAGAGCTGATCATCGCCACGACGATTCACATGGATCGGAAAGCCCCCGGAAACAGGTCTCTCTTGTGCGGCGGCCCCGACTCGCTGATGATCAGAGAAGGAGCCTGCGGTGACTCCCGCGCTCTCAACGGCACTCCCCGTGGCGCCGTTTCTCGCAAGCCCCACCGAACAGCAGGAGCAATCCCATGCATTCCCCAAAAGCTGACACGTCAACCGGGCACGGCTGCTCGACAAGTGCCCAGCATGACCGTGAAGTCGCTGACAGCGACCTGCTTTCTCCGCTGACACTCCGCGGGGTCACGTTCCGCAACCGCATCGCCATGTCGCCGATGTGCCAGTACATCTGTGAAGAAGGTGTTGCGAGTGACTGGCATCTGGTTCATCTGGGGAGTCGCGCTTCAGGTGGCTGCGGTCTGGTCATCGCCGAGGCGACCGCCGTGACCGCGCAGGGTCGGATCTCTCCGGGCGATCTCGGACTCTGGAACGATGAACAGATCCAGCCACTCGCCCGGATTACAAAATTCATTCACTCGCAGGGAGCGGTTGCCGGTATCCAGTTGGCCCATGCGGGTCGTAAGGCGAGCTGCGATGTTCCGTGGCGTGGCGGACATCCCTTGCTCACGGCAGAAGCGAGAGGCTGGCCGATTGTCGCGCCGAGTGCGATCCCTTTCGCGGAAGGAAGTCCGGTTCCTCAAGCACTTGATGCGCGGGGAATCGAACAGATTGTGGCCAGCTTCGAAGCGGCGACCCGGCGCGCCCTCGCTGCTGGATTTCAGGTGATCGAGATTCATGCCGCTCATGGCTATCTGTTTCATGAATTCCTTTCCCCACTCAGCAACCACCGTACGGATGAATACGGCGGCTCACTGGAGAATCGAATGCGGCTCCTGTTGCGGACGGCAGCATCGCTCCGGCAGATCGTTCCACAAAACCTTCCGCTCCTCGTGCGGATTTCAGCGACCGACTGGGTGGAGGGGGGGTGGGATCTCGAGCAGTCCGTCGTCCTCGCGCAGCAACTGAAGCAGCTGGGAGTCGACCTGATCGATGTCTCTTCCGGGGGGACAGTCGCCCGCGCGCAGATTCCGGTCGGCAAGGGATACCAGATTCCTCTGGCCAACCGGATTCGGCATGAGGCGGGAATCGCCACCGGAGCCGTGGGTCTGATCACCGAAATTGCCGAAGCGAATGACGTCATTACCGGTGGGCATGCCGATCTGGTGTTGCTGGGACGGGAACTGCTGCGAGAACCATACTGGGCGTTAAAGGCGGAGCAGGCGCTGGGAGGCGATCCCGACTGGCCGATCTCCTATGGCTATGCGGTGAAACGTCGCCCGACCTGACGTGAAAGACCGCACACTGCACGCCGGTTGCCGAGGGGACAGGCTGCTGGTTTAGCCCTCGCGGACCGGCTAAAGTAAGGTTCTGTCCAGCTGCTGGACAGATCGTCGTTCCTCTTTTGCTTTCTTGCGGATTCCGGCAGTTATTGTGTCTACCACGGTCCCCACTCAGGCTCGCATTCAACGTCTCTCCACCAGCGTCATCAACAAGATCGCTGCGGGCGAGGTGATCGAACGCCCGGCCAGCGTCGTCAAAGAACTGCTGGAAAACTCGGTGGATGCCCTCTCCACCCGGATTACCGTCGACATCGAGCAGGGGGGAAGCGAACTGATCCGCATTGTGGACGACGGCGAGGGGATTCATCCCGACGATATCGAACTCGCCATCGCCAGCCATGCCACCAGCAAGCTGCGCGACGCCGATGATCTGTTTGGCGTCGCCACGCTCGGCTTTCGCGGCGAAGCGCTCGCTTCCATTGCTGAAATCTCGCAGCTGACGCTCCGCACCAAACAACGGGATCAGCCGACCGGTGTGCAGATGGAAGTGCACGCGGGGGTTGTCAAAGAACATCGCCCCTGTGGCTGTCCCGATGGAACGCAGTTCGAAGTCCGCCAGCTGTTCTACAGCACACCGGTTCGACGCGGATTCATGAAATCCCCCGCCACGGAGTTTGGCCACATTGCGGAACAGTTCACCCGCATTGCCCTGGCGAATCCGAATCTGCATATGACGCTGCGGCATAATCAGCGGCTGGTGCACGATCTTCCCCCCACCCAGCAGTTACAGGAGCGGCTGGAGCTCTTCTTCGGCGGAGAACTCGCAAGCCAGCTAATTCCGGTAGAAGCCGAACACAACGGCACCCGCATCTGGGGGTTTGCAGCCCATCCTTCACAGAGCAAAACAACTCGACGGGGGCAGTACCTGTTTCTCAATGGGCGCTGGATTACCGATCGCTCTCTGCAGCACGCACTCAGCGAAGCCTATCGCGGACTGGTGATGGTGGGGCGGTATCCGGTCGCGTTTCTCTTTCTGGAACTCGCACCGAATCTGGTCGACGTCAACGTCCATCCGACCAAGGCCGAAGTCCGCTTCCGCGACAGCCAGACTCTCTATCGATTGTTGCTGTCGACGCTGCGAAACCGCTTCCTGACGATGGACCTCGATTCGCGGCTCTCGGTGGATCGTCGCTCCTCAGCGGGCGTGAGTGCCGGTGAGGAAGCTCCTCCGCGTGAGGAACAATGGCAGCAGAAAGAACTGGCCACCTGGGCCAAACAGTCGCTGCAACGGGAGATCTCCCGTCCTGTCGATTCCTGGACCGAAACGATTTCGGCCCTCGCCGGTCCGCTCGAACCACGGCAAGAGAATCCTGCAGACCGGTTGCCGCTGGCGGAGCCGATTCCAGCTGCCGAAATCTTCGCGGAAGGAGAGGGAAGGGACGATTTGCCCGCTCCCCGAACCGCGTTGCCGGTGGCAGTCGAGCAACACGCATCTCATCCCGCCACAGCGGCGGCGGAAGTCAGGGCCATGCAGGTGCATGACTGCTATCTGGTTGTCGAAACGACGGATGGCATCACGGTGATTGACCAGCATGCGCTGCACGAACGAATCATGTACGAACAGCTGCGCAAGCGGGTGCTGGCGGGTGGAGTGGAAGTTCAGAAGCTGCTGATTCCGATTACGGTCGATCTCCCCGCGCGGGATGCTTCGATTCTGCTCGATCAGACCGACGTCCTTGCCGAATTGGGGCTGCACCTGCAGGACTTTGGCGGCAACACGGTCGCCCTGTGTGGCTATCCGGTCCTGTTGAAGCGCGCCGATCCGGAACAGCTGCTCAAGGACGTCGTGGAGTTACTGGAATCGACCAGCCGCAAGCTCGAACGTCGCGACCTGATTGATTCCCTGTTGCACATGATGTCGTGCAAAGCAGCGATCAAGGCGGGACAGCGTCTCTCCTTCGAAGAGATGGAAGCGCTGCTGGCCCAACGTCATCTCTGCGATGATGCTCACCACTGTCCGCATGGACGCCCCACAGCACTGAAACTCAGCCGTGATGAACTGGACCGTCAGTTCGGTCGTCTGGGGTAGTCGCACGATTCAATCGTTACCGGCTCGCAGCGTGGCGATCTACTCTGGCCATGCTCCGCGACACAACGCCGCCAGCGTGGCCGTTTCATCATCGACCGGAATCGGAACGCCCTCGGCGTCGACAGGAACGGTCCCATCCCTGGCGACAAGAAACAGGCCATTCAGCGAACGTTCCTGAACTGGGTCAAAGCGCCCCCACCGCCGATGGACAAAGCTCGCCACCGGACTCTCCACATCGATGTCGGTCAGCAACGGAAACGGGATCGGCTTCCCGAGCCCTTTCTCAGCCTGCTCGTTGGCGTAGGGTGAGGAATCGCTGATCGCGATGACATGAATTCCCGCCTGCTGGATCGCCGGAAAGCACTGGATCAGCTGTTGTACCCGTGCGTCGCGGGCCGCTCCCAGTTCGGCGTCAAAAAACAGGACCACAATCCGTTGCCGACCCAGATAGCGTTCGAACTTGACCACCTTCCGATGGTGATCGACGAGGGTGAACCGGGGAGCCAGCATCCGCCGCTGCAGCGAATTGGTCGGTGCGAGCGCGCGCCACTGCACGATCTGGTGTTCTCTCCAGTTGACCACCAAGAGAATGACGATGCCGGCAACCAATAACAGGAAGAGTCCGCGCTTCTGCATCCCGGCAGTTTAGAGCATTTCGATTTTTAATCGACCAGACAGCGTCGCTGAAATATTTTCGTGACAGCGTCTTGCCTTGTCATCGCGCCGTCCTCCCCACACAGAAGCCAGCCTTTCACCAAATGAAACGCGGGCAGCGCGGGGACTGGACAGAGCAACCTGCTCTAAGCAGCGGAGCGAACGTCGAGCTGCTTCTGCTCGGCCGCCACAACTTCCAGCACCAGTGCCTGATAGTCCTGTGCGCCGGGGGAACTCGGAGCATAGTCGAAAATCGACTGGCCGTGACTGGGAGCCTCCGCCAGTTTGATATTCCGGCGAATCCGGGATTCGAAGACCTTGGCACCCGCCCAGGGGGCGTGCGGATCGCTGCCGCTCAGGAAGAGCATCAGATCGTCGGTGACATCGCCGGCGAGCCGGGTTCCCGTTTCGTACAGGCAGAGGACGATCCCCGACACTTTCAGCCCCCGGTTGAGCCGACGACTGACCAGTGCGGTGGTCTCAAACAGCTTCGACAGTCCCTGCAGTGCGAAGAAGTGGGGCTGCAGCGGAATGAAAACTTCGGTCGCACAGGAGAGAGCGTTGATCGTCAACACCCCCAGCGACGGAGGACAATCGAGCACAATGTAATCGAATCGTTCGGCCGCACCGGCAGCCAGAAGGGCCTCGCGGAGGACAAATTCCCGTCCGGGGGCATCGACCAGTTCCAGTTCGGTGGCTGCCAGATCAAGGTCGGCCGGGGCGAGCCACAGATTGGGGCGGATCATCTGCACGATCTCCGCGAACGGCTTGGCCTGGGCGAAGACCTGATAAATCGACTGCGCGCTGCTGGCGACTTCCACTCCTACATGGAGCGAGGAATGCGCCTGAGGATCCAAGTCGATCAGGCAGACCCGCTTCCCCTGACGGGAAAGTCCTGCTGCCAAATTGACGCTGGTCGTCGTTTTTCCGACGCCCCCTTTTTGATTCATCACAGCGATGATTCGCATCCGTGCAGTCCCCAGCGCGCTGATAGAAGTAAAATGTTGCTGCAAATCCCTTTGCAGTGGCACCGCTGACAACGGAATCGATGGATTGCTAGACTTTCCTCCGAGCCCGGCGGCAGTCAGGATGGTTGCCGGTCCGGAGTATACCCCGCCGATTTCATTGCTGATAGACGAGTTCCACCATGTCGCACTCCCCGGCCGAAGAGGCGCAAAAACTGCGGCGCGACATCAACCGCCACAACCGACTCTACTTTGTCGACGCCGCTCCAGAAATTTCCGATCTGGAATTCGACCGGCTGATGAAACGGCTGCAGGAACTGGAGCGTCTCCATCCGGAACTCGATACGCCCGACAGCCCGACGCACAAAGTCGGGGGAGCGCCGGTCGACAGTTTCCGGGCAGTGGAACACCGGCTGCCCATGCTCTCGATCGACAATGTCTATTCCGAGGATGAAGTCCGGGAGTTTGACCGTCGGCTCTGCAAGATGCTGCAGAGGGATTCCCTCGAATACAGCATTGAATACAAAATCGACGGTGTGGCCCTCGCCCTCGTTTATGAGGACGGAAAACTGGTCCAGGCGGTCACCCGGGGGGATGGCCGGCAGGGGGATGACATCACCAACAATGCCCGGACGGTGCGGGGAGTTCCCCTCACGCTGGAAATCGAGCAGCCGCCGAAACTGCTGGAGGTCCGGGGCGAAGCGTACATCGCGAATACCGACTTCGCTCACCTGCGGGCCGAACAGGAGCGGCGGCAGGCCGAGGTTTTCGCCAATCCCCGCAACACAACCGCCGGTGCGCTGAAACTGCTCGACCCGAAACTGTGCGCGGCCCGCAAGGTTCGCTTTCTGGCTCACGGCATCGGCGCCGCTGAAGGGCTGGAGCCAACAGGGCATCTGGAGTTTCTCAAGTGGTTGCGACACGCGGGGGTCCCCACAACACCGCGTGTCACGGTCCGGCAGGGAATCGAACAGGCCCTCGAACAGTGCCGGACGATGATGGAAGAGCTCCATCTGCTCGATCTCGAGGTGGACGGGCTGGTCATCAAGCTCAACGACTTTGCACTGCGCGAGGAGGCAGGCAATACCTCCAAAAGTCCTCGCTGGCTGATTGCGTACAAATGGGAAAAGTACGAAGCGGTCACGCAGATCGAAGACATCTCCGTTCAGGTTGGGAAAACGGGAACGCTGACACCGTTGGCGCACCTGACTCCGGTGCTGATCGCCGGTTCCACGATCTCCCGCGCCAGCCTGCATAACCGCGATGAGGTGGGGCGGCTGGGGGTAAAAATCGGGGATTGGGTCGTCGTCGAGAAAGCGGGAAAGGTGATTCCGCATGTGCTGCGGGTGGAAGAGCACCGCCGGGACGGATCGGAACGGGAATTCGAGTTCCCCGACCGCTGCCCCGAATGTGGCGGTGATGTGGCTCAGGATGAGGGGGGAGTCTATCTCCGCTGTCTCAACCCGGCCTGTCCTGCGCAGCTGCGGGAGAGCCTCCGCTTCTTTGCATCGCGGCAGGCGATGGACATCGAAGGGCTGGGAATCAAGCTGGTGGAACAACTGACCGCTGCCGGATTGCTGACCAGCTTTGCGGACATCTATCGACTCAAAGATCAACGCGAGACGCTGCTGGCTCTCCCCCGACTGGGAGAAAAGAAGCTCGAGAACCTGCTCGAGGGAATCGAAAAATCCAAGTCGCAGCCGCTCTGGCGATTGCTGACCGCGCTCAACATCCGGCATGTCGGCGTGAGCAATGCCCGCATCCTGGCGGACACCTTCGGCACCCTCGATGAGATCGCCACGCAGACGGCCGAATCACTGGCCGAGATCCATGAAATTGGCCCGGTCATCGCTCATTCGATCGCCGAGTTCTTTCATTCCAACGTCGGCCGACACATCGTCGAGGAACTGCGTGCCGCAGGGGTGAATTTTGGAAGTCCGGTCGTCCGTGCCGCCGTTCCCGAAGCGGGGCCGGGGCAGCCACTCACGGGGAAAACGGTCGTCGTCACCGGGACACTTCCCACATTGAAACGGGAAGAGGCGGAAGACCTGATCCGACAGTGGGGGGGAAAGCCCGCCGGGAGTGTTTCCAGCAAGACCGATCTTGTCCTAGCAGGGGAAAAGGCGGGAAGCAAACTCGAAAAGGCGCAGAGCCTGGGGATTGAAGTCATTGACGAAGCGGAGTTTCTGAGGCGGTTTCGGTTGAGTTCAGAAGCGGACAACGAATCGGAGGCCTAATGATAATCCGGCGAATCACGACCTTGCCCCACCCTCGTACTCGTCCTGACGATGCCCATAAAGGGACCTTCGGTCGGGTGTTGATCGTGGCGGGAAGCCCCGGAATGAGCGGAGCAGCCGCCCTCAGTGGGCTCGGCGCGTTACGTGGCGGAGCAGGGCTGGTCTATGTCGCGTCGCCCTCCACAACGGCCCGACTGGTGGCCACCATTGAACCCTCCTATCTGACCATCCCTCTCAAAGAGAATCTGAGAGGGGAAATCAGTGCGGCCGCTTTGGGACAGATTCAGGACCAGCTGAAGAAGATGAATGCCGGCGCGATTGGTCCCGGCTGGGGCACCACCCCCTCCGCCCGCAAGATCGTGCAGGAGCTGTTCGAATCGACCAGTGTTCCCCTGCTGGTGGATGCCGACGGCCTGAATGCACTCGCTGTCAAACCGGAGTGTCTGGGAAAACATGCGGCTCATCGCGTGCTGACTCCGCATCCGGGAGAGTTCGCACGGCTCATCGGCAGCGATATTGCCACGGTGCAGAAGCATCGCGAAGAGCTGGCTCTCGAATTCGCGGCACAACGTCACGTCGTGCTTGTCCTCAAAGGGCACGGGACCGTGGTGACTGATGGCGAACGCCTGTATGTGAACACGACGGGGAACAGCGGCATGGCAACCGGTGGGACCGGGGACGTTCTCACCGGGCTGATCACCGCATTGCTCGCCCAGAATTTCGAGCCGTTCGCCGCAGCGCAGCTCGGGGTCTACCTGCACGGTCTGGCAGGCGATCTGGCGGCCGAGGCACTCTCGAAGCCAGGGTTGATTGCTTCGGACCTCCCCCGCTTTCTTCCGCACGCCTGGCAGCAGTTTCTGGCGTAGAAAATCGATACAGCTGGGACTCCAATGCCCGACACAGCCGGGTGATACGACTGGTCGCCGATCAAGCACCCGGATTGAAATTTTGACGTGGTATGCCGTTTGCGATCCCGTCGTGAAAATTCATTCCGAAAGGCTGCCATGACCACCCCCACACCTGGCGCCGCTTGGCAACGTGCTGTCATTATTATGGCCAGTACCGTCGTTGCCTCGGCTGTCATCTTCGCCATGTACTGGATGAAGGACGTCCTGATTCCGATCGCGCTGGCGGTTTATCTCTCATTTGTGCTCGGACCGGTGGTCCGGCTCTTCGAACGGAGAGGACTGCAGCGAATTCCATCAGTCATCATCGTCGTTCTGCTGATGGGGCTGACTCTGGGCGGGATGGGCTTTATTGCGACCCGACAGGTGCATGGGTTGCTGAACGAACTTCCCAAATATCGGACGACGATCATTGAGCGAGTCCGAACCATCCGTGACTGGAAAGTGACGCCAGGCGCGCTGGGAACGCTGATCGGCGATATCAATCAGGAAATGGCAGCACCGGAAGCGGAAACTTCCGGCCAACAGTCCCCGTCGGCCCCCCAGGCCACCCCCACCCGGGACACTCCGGCAACACCAACACCCGTAGCGACGGCTCCACCGCCGCAGCCCCGTTGGGTTTCGGCCGTGACCACCTGGGCCACGGAAGCGATGTCTTACGCCGGGAAGATTTTCCTCGCGCTGATCCTCGTCATCTTCATCCTGATCAAGCGCGAAGATCTCCGGAACCGGTTCATCTGGCTGGTGGGACGTAGAACGCTCACGTCGACAACCAAGGCTGTGGAAGATGCCGCCACGCGAGTCAGCCGCTTCCTGCTGACGCAATTGCTCGTCAACATCGGCTTCGGCATTGTCCTGGGAGTCGGGTTGTGGCTGATGGGGGTGAAATACGCTCTGCTGTGGGGCTTCCTTGGGGCGGGCTTGAAGTATCTCCCTTACATCGGGGCCTGGGTGGCGGCTGTCTTTCCGGTGGTCGTCAGTCTGGCCATGTCGAATGGCTGGGGACAGCCGATCGCCGTGCTGGCATTCATCGCCACCGTCGAGCTGATCAACGGGAATGCGATCGAGCCGTATGTGTTCGGACGCACGATCGGTGTGTCGGAAGTGGCTCTGCTCATCGGTGCGACGTTCTGGACCTGGCTCTGGGGACCGATCGGGCTGATTTTGTCCCCCCCGCTGACAGTCGTTCTCGTTGTGCTGGGCAAGCACGTCAGCTACCTCGAGTTTCTCGCGGTGCTGCTGGGGGACGAACCTTCCCTGTCCCCTACCGCGGCCTATTACCAGCGGTTACTGGCCCGTGATCAGGATGAGGCATCCAAGCTGGTCCTGAAGCGTCTGGAACAGCCTGAGCCGGATAAAGTTTACGATGAATACATGATTCCCGCCCTGTGCACCGCCCGGCGTGGACGCGAGCGGAATGAGATCACGCGGAATGATGAAGAGTTCGTCTGGGAGACAACGCGGGAGATTCTCGATGATCTGGGAGAGGCCAGCGCGCCCGCGGAAGAGGAAGGGCAGGAGGTGCCTCCTCCCCCTCCCGAACCGGGATTGCGTCGCATTCGTCTGCTGGCGCTGCCGGCTCGTGACGAAGCCGATCTGCTTGCTTTGCAGATGTTGGCGCAGCTCCTCCCTGAATCGGACTGGGAAGTGATGTTCGCCAGCCCGCAGCGTCTGGCTGTCGAGATTGCGGATCAGGTTGCCGACACCGATCCGGATCTGATCTGCGTGGGAGCGGTGTCGGGTGGGGGACTGGCACGATCACGGTATCTCTGCAAGCGGATTCGGTCACTCTCTCCCGGGACGAAGATCTTTGTCGGCCGCTGGTTCCCCGAAGACGAAGACTCCGAACTCCCCGCGCGACTGGAAGATGTGGGTGCGGACGCCGTGGAAGGGACACTGATCGGGCTCAAGAATCGGCTGCTAGCGCTGAAGCCGGTCTTTCAGACTGGCCAGCGGATTGCCGCCGAGGTGCACGAGTTCTCGCGTCTCGACCTGGAAGATAAACCGGCCGGGAAGCAACCGGCAGCACTGGAAGTGCATTCACCCGATCAGCGGGTAAAGCCGACGTAGAAGCTGAAGACCCGGCGATCATCTTCAGGCTGGTCCAGCACCGGCCAAGCGAAGTCGAAGGCTAGCGGAGCGGCTCCCATCGCCGGAATCTGTAACCGGAACCCGAAACCGGCGGTCACGCGGAACTGATCCAGCGTGACGTCGGGTTCGACGGTCCCGAAGTCGGAGAAGACGACCGTCCGAATGTTGTCGTTGGCGGTAATGGGAATCATGTATTCCACGGTTCCCAAGGCGAGGAAGGTTCCCCCGACCCGCACTCCCATGTCGACCGGACCGACGCCACGGAACGCGAAGCCGCGGAACGAGGAGTAACCCCCGGCGAAGAAGTTTTCGAAGATCGGGGTGTCGTTGCCGGTCCAGCCCAACTCTCCGCTGAGCGAGAGGACATGCTTCCCGAATCCGTCAGGCCGTTCATAGGTCGTGAAATACTGGCTCAGACCGACGTCGAACCGGGGATACGTGAACTCGCCAAACGCCTGCTCATACGAAGCGGTTGCCATGTGTCCCCGAGTCGGGAAGAAGGCATTGTCACGCGTGTCGTACTGCAGTGTCGCGGAAGCGGTGGAGAGGAAGTTTTCCCCTTTCACATCGACCAGTTGTGGCGGCGCGATGGTGGGCACATTGCGGATATTCACGCTTTCCAGACGGAGTGCCGTGCCGATCGACCAGTAGCGGTCCAGGACATAGCCCAGACTGATCCGTCCGCCGAGGCGGTCTTCCGTCCAGCTTTCGTAATAACGGTTGAAGTAGAAGCCGCTGACCCCCAGGCTGAAGTCGGTCCGCATGAAGTACGGATCCTGCCAGCTGGCGAGGTAGCGGCTGACCTGATCACCGGGCTGCGCTTCCAGCCGGAAGCTCTGTCCGGCTCCACGCCAGGCGGTGCCGTTGATGATGTCGGCGAAGCTGGTCGGCGGCCTGAGAATGTCGAAATTGTCTTCCTGCAGGGTGATCTGCCCGATGACACCAGCATCGCTGTTCACGCCAACACCGAACATCAATCGTCCGGTGCGACCTTCACTGACTTCAATATCGAGATCCATGAATCCCGGCGGCTGCGGGACACTGCGGACATCTCCATAAGGGTCTCCCTGGGGGGAGACCCCAAAGTAGAAGTCCTGCGGAGCGGGATTTCCGTAGCCGTCGAGCGTCTGGCCCCGGAAGTCAGGAGACTGTCCGCGGAACACGTCGTCCGGGCTGATGAACAACGACTCGGTGGAGTTGGACCGTGTTTTCGGAACGACCACGGGAGGCTGCTGGACCGAGGTGCCGTGAATTCCGGCTCCAGCTGCGGGACGGGCGGAAACGGCATCGGCCGGAGCGAGGCTGTGTCCCGTAGGAGGACGCGTCGTCTCCTGAATCTGGACAGACGAGGTCTGAATGAACTCGTCCTGAATGACACTTTGACCGCGGGCGGCCACGCGCGGAATGTAATCCAGACCGTCGTTCGGCTTGAGATCAAAGACCGGCGGATCTTCTCGATCCCAGATGCCGCTGCCATTCACACGGGACTGAGCCATCCGCAGGTCGCGGCCGCGGGCCAATGTCCCCGGTTTCAGATACCGGTCCACCTGCTTGCGGACGGTGTCTTCCTGTGAGTGAGGGTAGTCGCCCCGAACGTGAATGTTGATCGTTCCGATATAGCGGGGCATATCCTCGTTGATTTCGTAGACGAGGTCGACCACGCCGTCATCGTCGGGGCGGAAGCGGGGAGTCGGAGTGACGGTTGCTTTCAGACGACCCAGATCGTCGTACTTGTCCTTCATGCCGTTGACGTCTTCACGCAGCCAACGCTCGTTGAAGTAGTCCCCCTGCTTGAGCTTCAACTCCTTGAGCAACTCGGATTTGGAAATCACGTCATTTCCAATGACGTCGATTTCGCCGACCTTGGAGCGTTTGCCCTCATCGATGGTGAAGGTCACGTAGACCTTGCTGCGATCTTCCGACAGGCGTTCTTCCGCGCGAACCTGGACACTGAAGTAGCCCAGGTTCATGTAGTATTCCTTGAGAGCCTGCACATCATTTTTGATGATGACCGGGTCGTAATCCCCCCGGATCAGCCACAGAATCACCGTGTTGGACGACAGCTTGGTTTTCAGCACCGCGCTCGTCGTAAACGACTGGCTGGAATTCCCTTCGAAGGAAATGTCCCAGATTTTCGGCTTGGGCCCTTCCACGATATTGAAGATCACTTCACGGTCGTCGGGAGAGCCTCCTTTTTCCAGCGTCACTTCTGCAAACAGATAGCCTTTTTCGCGGTACAGGTTCTTGATGCGGTTGACCGATTCGCGATTGATGGCGACGTCGTAGCCGTGCCCCGCTTTGAGCCCGGTGTGGGCCGACAGCTCACCCGTCTTGATTTTCTTGTTCCCCCGGAACTCCACCGATTTCAGTATCGGGCGTTCCAGCACCTGGAACACGAGCACGGGGCCCTCGTCTGTGGCCCGATAGCTGGGTCGAACAGAGAGAAACCAGTTGGTATTGAGCAGCCGACTGACGTCCTGCTGCACCTGTCGGGGAGAGGCGGCCCGACCGGGCCGGGTTTCCACATAGCGCATAATCGCGTTGAGCGGGATCGTCTTCTGCCCTTCGATGAGAACATCAGCGAGCGGTTCATCGACCAGTTTTTCTGCGGAGAAGCTGGCCGGCTTGACTCCATCGGTCGGATTGATACCAGAGAGCGAATGCGGCGCATCGCCGATGGTTCGGGATGAACCCAGCGTCTCCGGCCGGGGAGCAAACGCCTTCCGCTCTTCAACTCCCGGTTTTGTATCCGTGGCATCCAGTCGGGGGAACGGGGCCTGAGCCCGAGCCGGTTGGAGATTCATGACCATCAAGCAGGCACCGGCCGCGAGGATCTGCACGATCCGCCGCGGAAGGCACGGTCGACGAGTGTCCTGAGCGACACTTTTCATCGAATCTGCTTTCGGTTTTTGACCGATGCTCACGAGATCGAGGCCCGAAGTGATGGTTCTGGGATCGCCGCAGTCATCGGAACGCCAATCGCTTCCTTGCGAACGGGCGTTTGCCAAGGGGGGATGGGAACAGTGGAACCCACCGCCGTCGGTGCTAATGGCAGCCAGGCGATGGATGGTTTGGTGCGGCGTCTTGCCGGGTGAAGGCCTGAGGATTTTTGGAAATGACTGCATCTACCCCTTCGGTGCTGTGCTGTGCCCGAAGGCGCAATTCGAACCTGAAGGGTTGCGAGGAGGGGGTGCCTGCTCGCAGGAGCGGGACAAATAACGAAACCCCTGAAAATCAACAAGACGAGTTATGCCACGGGCAGGACAGTTGTTCCCTGGTCTGGATCATGCCTCCCAGACAGGTTCGCAGACGACAGAAACACCGCCAGAAGCCTCAAACAATGCGGCAGAACGCAGCAGAGAACGACACCCGCAGATTTGCGGGGAGCGACGTCACGCTCCGGGGCAGTGGGTTTTCCGGCCGTCTGCCTCCAAGATCGAGCGGCAATTGTCGTTCGTGGCGAAACATACTTCCAGATCAGATGTTGTGACAAACTGACCAACGAAAAAAACCGCGCTGGGGGCGACGTGGCGGACCGGCGGGAATCGCCGAATGGCTCTCTGTCAGTGAAAGCCTGGGCAACAGTGACAATCCAGATGGACGGGCCACCTGTCAGCCCGCAGACGACTTCACAGTCGCGAGCCACTCGAAGCGAAGGGGAAACACAGGACTCACTGCTGAAACTGCTTTGCCGCAGTGAGCCCCCGGAAGCTCCTCTTGCCACTTGCCGGAACAGCTGCCCCCGAACCGGCATGCAGCGCTCTGCTATTCCCAGATCGTTGCGCCGGCACGGGGACCTCTCCCCTGCGATGAAATCGTCAGACGCCGGTACCGGCACCCCGCTTGGGTCCCCGGCCCCGCGTGCTGCTGAGGGCCTTGTTCAAAGCCTGCAGATACGCGTGGACACTCGCTTCGATGACGTCGGTACTGACACCTTTCCCGTGATACGTCAGGTCGTCGACCTCGATCTCCAGCTTCGCCTCTCCTTGAGCATCTTTCCCCCCGGAGACGCTGCGAACCGTGTAGTCACTCAGCCGGGCGTTGATCCCCATGATCCGCTCCAGACACCGGAACGCGGCATCCACGGGACCATCCCCGGTTGCGGCATCCTTCACGCAGCTTCCATCTTCATGCTCCAGCTCGATCGTGGCGGTCGGAATGGTGCCCGTCCCCCCGAGGGTGTGAAAGCTCTTGATTCTCCAGGCCTGCGCGACTTTGTCCGTCCGGTTTTCAATCAGAGCGACGATGTCGGCGTCGTAGATCTCCTTCTTCTTGTCTGCCAGGGCGATGAAGTCATCGAAGACCTTCTGCAGGGCTTCCTCATCGAGCTCATAACCGAGCGACTGAATCCGGTCCCGGAAGGCGTGACGACCGCTGTGTTTGCCCAGCACCAGATTGGTTCCCACGATCCCCACATCCTGTGGACGCATGATTTCGTAGGTCGAACGGTCCTGCAGCATCCCGTGCTGGTGAATGCCGGCTTCATGTGCGAAGGCGTTCTGACCGACAATGGCCTTGTTCCTCTGCACAGCCATTCCCGTAATCCCCGAGACCAACCGGCTTGTCGGATACAACCGGGTGGTGTTAATGCGGGTCTGCACCCCGAAGTAGTCCTGTCGGGTTCGCAACGCCATGACCAGCTCTTCGAGAGCAGCGTTTCCGGCCCGTTCGCCGAGACCGTTGATCGTGCACTCGACCTGTCGGGCCCCTGCCTCCACTCCCGCGAGACTGTTGGCGACCGCCAGTCCGAGATCGTTGTGGCAATGGGTGCTGATCACCGCCTGCTCGATGTTCGGAACATTCTCTTTCAGATAGCGAATGACCTTGTAGAAATGGTTGGGAGTGGCATAGCCGACCGTGTCGGGAATATTGACCGTCGTGGCACCGGCAGCGATCGTCTTCTCGACCACTTCACACAGGAAATCGAGTTCGGTCCGGGCAGCATCTTCGGGTGAAAATTCGACACTCGGAACCGCGAGATCCGATCGGCTTCCCATCAGGTCGCGAGTGTAGGAGACCATCTCGACGGCCCTGCGCAGAATCTCCTCCTTGGCCATCTTCAGCTTGAACTCGCGGTGAATCGCACTCGTGGCGAGGAAGAGATGGATGCGGACTTTCTCCGCGTCTTGCAACGCCTCCCAGGCCCGATCAATATCTTCTTTCCGGCAGCGGGCGAGGCCGCAGATCATCGACTGGCTGCCAAAGGTGCGGGCAATCTGCTGAACCGCATCAAAATCGCCCGGAGATGCGATCGGAAAGCCCGCCTCCATGACATCGACCCCCAGCTCCACCAGAGCCTTGGCCACTTCGAGCTTCTCGGCGGTGTCCATGCTGCAGCCGGGCGATTGCTCGCCGTCACGGAGCGTGGTGTCGAAAATCGTGATGGTGTCGGACATGGCGTGTTTCTTCCAGTGGGGATCAAACCTGACTGCTCGAGAAGCAGTGAGCAAATTCGTAAAAACAAAAAACCCTGAGACTTGCATGAAGTCTCAGGGTGGGGTGAACTCAACAAGAACTCAGCGCACCGGCCTAAGACCTCCCGCAGGGAAGTAGGCTTAGAACGAGGCTGATGCTGGAAAACTGGAACGGAATCATGGGTCTCTCAAACAGTTCAGACTCACAAAAATTACGAAGAATATCGGCCCACCGTCAAGCTCGGGAGTAGAAAAACCTGTCCCGATCCCGCGAGGACCTGTCAGGATTTTCCGACAACGTTGTTCACTCCGGGACTGAGCAGCAGGACATTCGGAGCGTCGACAGGTTCGTACGGTGCACCGGAATTTGCGTTGTCGGCATAAGTCGTTCCCGGGCAGAGAACGACGCCTCCGCACGAAACTCCAGCTGCCGGATCAGAATTCAATGTCGGGATTTCACGAGGAAGTCCCGGTGCGGGCGAACGACCTTGAAGACATCACAAAAACAACCGCTTCCCCCCGTTCGGGACGAGTGGACCAAATGCCAAAATGCCCTAGACTGGAATTGTCTGCTCCGTTGCACCTGCACTCTCGCAGGACCTCCTTCGACCGCGAATTGACGGCCTCACGATGTTTCAAGTGATCCAGGAAATCGATTTCTGCTATGGGCACCGGCTGCTGAACTACGCTGGGAAGTGCCGACATCTGCATGGCCACAACGGTCGCGCCGTCATCGTCCTGGAAGGGGAACATCTGGACGAACGGGGGATGCTGATTGACTTCACTGACATCAAACGAGGACTGCGAACCTGGATCGATGACGAACTGGACCATCGGATGATCCTGAACGCGAATGATCCGGCCATTCCGCTTCTCCGCGATCTGGGGGAGCCGCTGCACATTATCGACTGCAACCCAACCGCCGAAAACATCGCCCGCCTGATTTACCAACAGGCGCAGATCAAAGGCTTTCCGGTCGCCGAAGTCCGACTCTGGGAAACGCCCCGATCTTACGCCACGTATCGTAAATAGCGAGATGGGCTCAGCGCCGTCGGGGGTGGTAGACGGCTGCGTCGTAGGCGGAAAAGACGTGCATGACCCAGCCGAGCCACAACACCCAAAGAATTGCGGTCAGCACGAAATGGACCGCCGCCGCAATCAGGCGCCCCTGTACCAGTTGCCCTAATCCGGGTGCAAAAAAGCTGCAGATCCCAGCCAGCACATTTCCGCCCGAACCTGGTCCTTCCATTCTCTCCCGTTCTCCGCTCACTTGGCACGCGACTGACAAACACCCCCGTTGATTCGCAGATCAGACAGGGGACACCATGATCATAGGCAGCTGCCTCGCGCGCGACTATTGGCACCGCCGGGAATTGTCCAGATCGGCGGCACAGCCACGCTCTTCATCAGGCCATTCGCGCCCGGCAAGGTGGCTGCGTGGGAGCGGGCGACTGGTGTGGTCAAGCGTGAAGTGAAGCAATCGTCTGCCGTCAGATTCAGCGCGCACGTCGCCGGCGGTCATCACTTTTTTTACGGCAATTCGATGATCTGATCGTCGTTGAATGCGAGCCCTGCATCGTCCCGCAGATTCGTCCCCAGGCTCATCAGCCGGGCATGACCGCTTTCATCCCGCCGGTAAATATAAGCACCATCGGAGTGCGGGTCGGCAGGGATCGCGTCGATGAACTTCGGAACGAGCTGATCCAGGGTCTCAGGGTAGGCGTTGTTCGCCTTCTGGTAGGCCACGAGTGCCAGCCCCAGCTGAACAAGTTCCCGGCGATTGCGAGCCCGGTCGTCGGTAGCGCGGCGTTGCCGATACAACGTGCGCAGGGACCAGGCCATGTTGGTTCCCAGCCAGCGGCTGACTGTGTCAGGTTCTTTCTGCAGCAGCGTGTTGAAGTTCTTCATGATCTCATCGTCCGAGTTCTGCCAGGTCTGGTAGTCCTGGTCCAACTCGTCGAACTGCATATTCTGTTGAACATGGCTCCGTTCGGCCAACGCTTTGACGACCCGATCCTGAATCTCGTCCCCTCCTGCGATTGCCAGATCCCAGTTGATCCCCTGAAGGCTGATATTTTTCTTGCGGGACTGCTTTCCGGCTTCGTCTTCCGGGGCCTCGAAGAATCCCTGCAGCGAGTCTCGATCGGTCTTCAGCAGCTCGATTTCCTGGTGAAGAATCGCCCGTTCACCCACATTCGCGGCAATCTCGGAAGTCGGGAAGGTGGGGAGCGCCGCCAACACCCGGCGATACTGTTCCGCCTGCGCGACGGTCAGCTGTCCGCTCGTGATCAGGGAGACATCCCCATGATAGGCGAAGGCATCGATCACATGGGCCTTCACGACAGACACGTCGAACGGGGAACCGCTCGCCAGCAGCAAGGCCAGCTTATGGCAGGTCAGCAGGTCGCTCATACAGCCTTCGACGTTCTTCTCGTGTAACCGCAGCATGGCGCGGGCGGCCAGTGAACGGGCCAGAAACGGAAGTCGACGTTCGATCGACAGCGAAGCGGCCAGAATCCGCGGAGGCGCTTCAATCGACAGCACGGGGGCATAGTACTTCGACTTGGTCGCAGCCTTTTCCACCACAGCGTAGGCGGCCGCATTCGCCTCCAGAAACTTGGCCAGCTGCGGGAACTCTTCAGTCGACCACGGGCGTTCCGTGGCGGTATTGAGGTCGACCTCGATGACTTCCACCGCAATGGCGATTTCCTTGACCCCACGGGCTCCCTGTTCTTTCACGAAGTCTTCAATTGTCAGAAGCTCGGGGGATTCTGTCGGCAACTTTTTGATGCCCAGCATCGCCAGCGCCTGATCACCGAGATCCTTCTCGAAGGCGAGGTCTGAGAGAATCGGAACGATCCAGACAACGGCGTTCTCTTCCGGCTTGACATCCTTCATCAGCGTTTCGTTGATCGAACGGAGTGTCCCTCTGATCCGAAGCGGGATCGTCGGAGCCGAAAGAACCATGCCTGTCGGAACTTCGGCACTGGGAGCAGGTTCAGCAACAGCGGTCACAGCCAGACAGCAACATGACAGCAGACAAACTACGAAAGACAGAGACTTTTTCATCCGCACTGCCAGTCCCGATTGAAAGAGAACCCGGAGATCGCGATTGCCACCCTTGCTGATCTGCGCACTACCGTGTGAGGCAATCGGTTCAGTCAGAGTCGCACGTTCTCTGTTCAAGGTCAACAGTGTCGAAAAGAATGCAATAAGTCGACAATTTTCTGCTAAGAGCCGAAAAAGATCCTTGCTATTTGGCAAAGAGAATTTAGACGACCGTCCATCCAAACATGATCTGTTCCTCACGTCACGTCGTGCCTACCCTCTGAGCAAAGGCAGGCTGCAGACAGGCACTGCAATCGGCGGGCTTCGGGGCGGAATGCATCACGACGATTGGGGCTGCTCCACCGTGGGCGGAGAGAGTCCCCTGCCGCGCGACCTCCCTCGATTTCCGGAAGCAAGGCCGTCGGATCATCGAGCGGCAGTAGAATTTATGCACCCTTGCGGACGCCGAGGAATGTCTGGCTCCTCAAATGAGAAGCGGAGCAGCTCCCATTCGAAGGAGATCTTCGGCCAGTCGATCGCCAACGGTTTCAGGATCCGACCGAGGACCAGTGATGGTCGCCTGAATCAACTGCTGACCGTCGACGCTCAGAATCACCGAGGTCAGTGTCAGCGAGTCGCCCACGATGGAAGAGAGGATCCCCACGGGAGCGTGGCACCCCGCCTGCAGCGTCCGCAGGCAGGCTCGTTCCGCGAGCACCTCCGCCATCGTGAGTTCATCACTCAGACGGTTCAGCAGACTTTGAACTTCGGCATCATCGCGCCGACATTCGATGCCGAGTGCCGCCTGACCGACGGCTGGGTACATCACTGGCGGCGAGAGCGTTTGCGTAATCCGGTGCTGCAGCCCCAGACGATGCAGCCCCGCTTCTGCCAGAATAATCGCCGCATACTCTCCGGTGTCGACCTTGCTCAGTCGGGTGTCGACATTCCCGCGAATTTCGGCGAGTTGCAGATCAGGGCGTTGGCGGAGCAGCTGTGATTTTCTTCGCAGGCTGCCGGTGCCGACTTTGGCTCCGGGTGGGAGTGACAGCAGGTCGCCCGTCGTTCCCTCCGGGAGAATCAAAGCGTCAAACCGTGGGGCCCGCGCAGGGACTCCGGCGAGGATCAGGTCGGCATGGGGAACTGTCGGCAGATCTTTGAGGGAATGGACCGCCAGATCAGCATGGCCCTTGAGCACCGCGTGCTGCACTTCCCGCGTGAATGCCCCCTGTCCGCCGAACTGATGCAGCGGCTCGACGCGGTCGCGATCCCCAATGGTTGAAACGGGGACAAGCTCCACCGGAAACTCGGGGGCGAGCTTGCGAAGCGAAGCGGCAACATGATTTGCCTGCCACAGTGCGAGGGGGCTTTCCCGGGTTGCGATGCGTATGGTGCGCTGCACGTGTCCTCTGCCGAATCTACCGACATTCCCTCGAGCAGGTTGCTCTTGCCTGTCCCCGCGCTGTCAGCGCTTCCTGCTCTGGAAGCTCATTTCCGCGGGATGAGAACGGGTCAATCAACTGTCAAAATGCTGCTGGAGCGATCGGATGGCTGCGGAGACAATCCCACAGCGAAATCCGCATGGTAGTCACCGAGCGGAAGACCATTCAAATGACTTCCTGCTTCGGCATCGCGAAGCGGAATGGGAATGGTTCAGGAACGATGGAGGCTGCGCGCCAGCACCGCGACAAAAACCTTGCCGGCGCCCGCTTGCTTTAGCACCTTGGCAGCCCGATGGGCGGTGGTCCCGGTGGTCAGAACATCATCCACAAGAAGCACGGACTCTCCTCGCAGACGCACCCCGCGCCGCACGCGGAACGCTCCCTGCAGATTGTTCCGACGGGCGGTCTGCTTCAGCAGATGCTGCTTGGGAGTCCGCCTGACCTTCGCCAGAATGTGACGTTCCACAGGGATGCCGAGGCGGGTGTGCAGCTGGTCGGCGACCGTATCGCCCGGATGGTGCAAATGCGTCATGCGGTCGAGCCAGAAATGGGGAATCGGCACAATGAAATGGGCGGCCCAGGCTTGGAACCGCGATTGAGCACGGGAGACAAGCAGATCTGCCATCGCCCCCGCCAGCGGAGCCTGATAGTTCTGTTTGCTGCGGACACAGGCGCCACGAAGTTCCCCGTCGTAGGCCCCCAGACTGACGACCTGCTCATACGCGTGTTTTTCATGGCGGCAGTGAATGCAGCCGCTGAGAGTCTGCAGGTGCGGACCGACCGGCGCAGAACAACGCTCGCACGTGTGGGGTGGGGGAGGAAAGAGTCGAACCAGACACCCGTCGCAAAAACTTTGCGGCTTGGTCGACTGGGGAAGCTGTTCGCCACACCACCGGCAGGCGGGGGGATACATGAAGTCGAGCGTGGCGGAAGCCAGTTCCCGCAGCCACAGAGGAAGCCACAGGGGGAGCATCAGTGATCTCCCGGATAAAAGGGTTCAACATGCACAACCACCTCACGAACCGAAGGCCATTCTGATTGAATCCGGGCCCGCACGTGCTGGGCGATCTGGTGCGACGCGTCAACTGTAATCTGCGGATCGACTTCGATGTCAATGTCCACGTGGGCATCCGGGCCCGCATGCTGAATCCGGATCTTCTCGACGCCGAGAACGCCCTCCACCGCCATCGCCGCTTGACGCACCCGGGCGAAATCTTCTGCCTGCGGGACCCGATCCAGCAGCTGGTTCATATTTTCCCGCGAGGCGATCAAACCCAGAACAACCATCACTCCCGCGAGGAGGGTTCCCCCGGCATGATCGAGCTGGCTCGACCAGTTCGGAAAAAACGCCGCTGCCAGCAGCGTCAGCATGGCAATCGCGCTGGTGAGAGTGTCGATCTGAAAGTGCATCGCCTCGGACTGCAGTGCGGAACTACGGGTCCGTTGGCTGACGCGACGCAGTTGCCAGCTCACCCCCGTGAGAGCCAGAGTCGCCAGTCCCGGGACGATCCAGGTCCAACCGGGGAGCGGACCGTGCTGCGGATGCGACGAAATTGCGAACAGATTTCTGGTTCCCATCCACAAACCGGTTCCCGCCAGCAGCAGTGCCAGCTGAAACCCCGCCAGCGGCTCCGCCCGGCCATGTCCGAACGGATGCGAATGATCCGGCGGCCGGGCTGCAAAACGGATCGCCGCCAGCAGAATCAGACTGGAAACGACATCGAACAGACTGGAAACCGCATCCACGAGCAGCGCTGAGGAATGAGAAAACGCCACGGCCAGCAGTTCGACCACGATCACGATCATCCGGACCGCGATTCCAATCACCGTGGCCCGGGTCGCATCGTCGCGCCGGGACTGGCGGGCTGTTTCAATATGCGGCAGCGTCGCCACCGGAGGCGGAAACCGGTCGGGCTCGATGCCGGTGACGATGGGAGGAACGCTCGGCTTCATGGTCTTACTTTCTCAGGGGCACGTGGCATCAGCAATGGGAGCCGCCCCGTGCGGGACATTTTAGGCGGTCCTGAAGGCTGCGGATTGAGTCTGAGAGTCGGCGGAAACCGTTGGTTTTTGCAGCAACCGCAGGGTTTCTGCGAGCCGCCAGACGAATCAGACCGATGCCCGTGCACTCTCCGGCAATCCGTCAACAGTCGCTGATTTGAACCGATCGCGGGTCTCCCAATTCGAGGCAACCTGATTTTCTGAAGGAGCCGAACCGGTGCCGATGCAGGAAATCGGCCGAACCAGAAGCGGAAATGCACGGGCCGAAAGGGGATCGAAACTGGAGGCGAACCGGGCGTTTTGACGAAATCTTTGTTCTGGCCCGGGAATCGAGTACACTCCCGGTGCGCCGCGACTCTCCCCGGAATCTTCAGAGACGATCTCCTCGCAATGGCTTCCGAGCACAACTTCGAGTCCTATCAGACTGACGGCTTCTACGACGAACTCTTTTATGAAAACGGCACTCCCCGTCCCGGAGGCCGATTGTTGATCGAGAAGATCAACTCTCTCCCTCCCGGAGAGTTGAAGAAACGTCAGGCTGCCATCGAGCGTGCCCTGCTGCGAATGGGAATCACGTTTGCCGTGTATGGCGATACGCAGGGGACGGAAAAGATCTTTCCGTTTGACGTGGTCCCCCGCATTATCGAGCCGTTCGAGTGGCGACACATCGAAGCGGGGCTGAAGCAGCGGATCAAAGCCCTCAATCTTTTTATCGACGACATTTACCACGACCAGACCATTGTGGAAGAGGGAATTATCCCCCGCCCGCTGCTGGAGAAGGCCCAGTCTTACCGGGAAGTCTGTCGGGGCCTGAAACCGCCCCGCGGGATCTGGTGCCACATCACCGGCACCGATCTGGTCCGCCACGGCGATGGTGCCATTTACGTGCTGGAAGACAACCTGCGTTGCCCGTCCGGCGTTTCGTACGTGCTGCAAAATCGCCTGGTCATGAAGCGCAGCTTTCCGCAGGTGTTTGCCGCATCGAAGGTCCGCCCCGTCACCGATTATCCGAGTCGGCTGTACGAAACGCTGGCGCATCTCGCTCCCGATCACGTCAGCGAACCGACCATCGTGGTCCTCTCGCCGGGGATCTACAACTCCGCCTACTACGAACACTCGTTTCTGGCCCAGCAGATGGGTGTGGAACTGGTCGAAGGGCGCGATCTCGCTGTGAAAGACGGATTCGTCTTCATGCGGACGACCGACGGCTTCCAGCGGGTTGACGTCATCTATCGCCGCATCGATGACGACTTCCTGGATCCGCTGGCGTTCCGCGCTGATTCGATGCTGGGGGTTCCCGGCCTGATGGACGTCTATCGCAAAGGCCGCGTGGCGATGGCGAATGCTCCGGGAACCGGAATCGCCGACGACAAGGTGATCTATGCTTTCGTGCCGGACATGATTCGCTACTACCTGAACGAAGAGCCGATCCTTCCCAACGTGCCGACTTACGTCTGCGAACGGGAAGAGGACCGGAAGTATGTTCTCGACCATCTCCCGGAACTTGTGGTCAAGGCGGCAAACGAAGCCGGTGGCTATGGAATGCTCGTCGGCCCCCACTCCACGAAGGAAGACCAGGAACGGTTTGCCCACCTGATTCGCGAGAACCCCCGCAACTACATCGCTCAACCGACGTTGTCATTGTCCCGCGTGCCGACGCTCTGCGACTCGACAATCGAAGGTCGCCACGTCGATTTGCGGCCGTACATTCTGTACGGCAAATCGATCTGGGTCCTGCCGGGCGGACTCACCCGTGTCGCCCTCCGCAAGGGATCACTGGTGGTGAATTCCTCTCAGGGGGGCGGCAGCAAAGATACGTGGGTCGTCGCTCAGTCGGCCAGCGAAGTCTTCGACGATGAATCAGAGATCTAAACCGGCAGCGGGTCGGCGCGTGGTCTTGTCCGGACGATGACCGACGGTCTCCGGAACGCGAATCCTTCGAAGTTGCAGTCGGAAGATCGAGAGACAGGCAGCGGACGCAGCGCCCGCGTCAGTTGCCGAAGAGCGTAGCATCCTTCCCACCGAGGCGCTTGATGCCTGATCAACACCACAGGTTTTCCATGCTGAGCCGAGTTGCTGATTCCATCTACTGGATGGCCCGCTATGTGGAACGGGCCGAGAATCTCTCCCGCTTCATTGACGTCACGCTGAACCTGATTCTGGATCAGCCCGACACCGCCGAACAGCAATGGGCGCCGCTGATCTTCGCGACCGGCGATCAGGAGGTGTTCAAGGAGAAGCACGGGCTCGCCAATTCCCAGAACGTGATTCACTTTCTGGTGTTCGACCGCGAGTACCCGAACTCGATCATCTCTTCACTGCGGGCTGCTCGCGAAAATGCCCGCACGGTCCGAGAGGCCATTTCCTCGGAAGCCTGGGAACAGTTGAACGAGTGCTACCACTTTGTGAAAGATGCCACCAGCACCATTCGGGCACCGGAAGAACTGAGCGACTTCTTTAACGAAGTCAAACAGCAAAGCCACCTGTTCCACGGCATTCTGGATGCCACGATGTCACACAATAAGGGATGGCACTTCGCCAACCTGGGGCGACTGCTGGAACGTGCGGACAAAACGAGCCGGATTCTGGACGTCAAATACTTCACCCTGCTCCCCAACGTTCACGATGTCGGCACCACCATCGACGACCTGCAATGGTCCGCGGTGCTGCGATCGGTCAGCGGCTTCGAGATGTACCGCAAACGTTACCACGGCATCACGATTCACCGCGTCGTCGAGTTTCTGACGCTGGACCCATCCTTCCCCCGCGCCATCCGGTTCTGCGTCGACCACGCCGACGATTCGCTGCATCAGATTGTCGGCTCTCCCTCGGGAAGCTACCGCAACATCGCAGAGCAGCGGCTGGGACGCCTGAAATCGGAATTGGCCTACACCGATATCGACACGATCATCAATCAGGGCATGCACGAATTCATCGACGGCCTGCAGACCAAGCTGAACACGGTCGGCGATGCAATCCACGAAACGTTTTTTGCGCTGCGTCCGGTGGATTCAGCGGCCCCTGCCCAGCGGCAGTCGCAGTGACAGGGATAGACGACCGGCGCGACATTGTGAAGCCGCAGCGCGACCGGCTTCGCGACGTTGCGTGAGTCCTGACCAGTGTCCTTCTGATTTGATGATCGACCTTCTCCGTCCCCGCGAAACCGAGCGATTCCCCGCAGACATCGCCTGCAGCGGAGGACTGACAAGAACAGACTGCCCGGCATTAACTGCTGCATCGCCTCTCCCTCTATTGCTGAAGAGCCAACATGTCGATCCGCGTCGCCCTGAATCATCGCACGTCCTACCGCTACGACCGCCCGGTGACACTCGGACCGCAGATTGTCCGGTTGCGACCGGCAGCGCACAGCCGGACTCCGATCCGCAGCTACTCCCTGAAGGTGGTTCCGGAAAAACATTTCATCAACTGGCAGCAAGACCCCTTCGGCAATTTTCTGGCCCGGTTCGTCTTTCCGGAGTCGACACGCGAGTTTTCGGTGGAAGTCGATCTCGTGGCGGAGATGACGGTCATCAACCCGTTCGACTTCTTCATCGAAGAAGAGGCGGAGAAGTTTCCTTTCCAGTATGAGGAGTCGCTCTCACGCGAGTTACGGCCGTTTCTCGAAACCCTCGACAGCAAACCGGAATTTGAAAAATTCCTTCAGACCATCGACCGCACGCCGCGCAAGACGGTGTCGTTTCTGGTCGACCTGAATCAGCTCGTCCAGGAGCGGGTGAAGTACCTCATCCGCATGGAACCGGGCGTCCAGTCACCCGAAGAAACGCTCACGCTCGGATCGGGTTCCTGCCGCGATTCGGCGTGGCTGCTTGTGCAGGCGCTCCGGCATGTCGGTCTCGCAGCCCGGTTTGTTTCGGGATACCTGATTCAGCTGGCCCCCGACCAGAAATCGCTCGATGGACCTTCGGGCACAGAAGTCGATTTCACCGATCTGCACGCCTGGACCGAGGTCTATCTGCCGGGCGCGGGTTGGATCGGGCTGGATGCCACGTCCGGATTGCTGGCGGGGGAAGGGCATATCCCGCTCGCCTGCACGCCGGACCCGAGTTCTGCCGCGCCGATTTCCGGTTCGCTCTCCGCTCTCCCCCTTCCCGGAGGACCGAAGGAAATCGACGTCGATTTCGATGTGTCGATGACGGTCACCCGCATTCACGAAGATCCGCGGGTGACCAAGCCCTGTACTCCCGAGCAGTGGGCCGCCATCGATCGACTGGGGGACGAGATTGATCGTCGCCTCCAGTCAGGAGATGTTCGCCTCACCATGGGGGGAGAACCGACGTTTGTCTCCATTGATGACATGGAAGGGGCCGAGTGGAACAACGCTGCGGTCGGCCCCGACAAGCGCCGATTGTCGGAACAGCTGATCAAGCGGCTGCGCGAGCGGTTTGCCCCCGGCGGGTTGCTGCACTACGGTCAGGGGAAATGGTATCCGGGAGAGTCACTCCCCCGCTGGGCACTGGCCTGTTACTGGCGCGTCGATGGCGTTCCCGTCTGGGAAAACCCGGAGCTGATTGCCGATATCGATCACGACTACGGACACACTTCGGAAGATGCGCGCGAGTTCGTACAGCATCTGTCGCGAGTGCTGGGAGTTCAGCCGCACTGGATCCAGCCCGCTTACGAAGACGTGGTGCACTATCTCTGGAAAGAGCAGCGACTGCCGGTCAACGTCGATCCCGCCGATCCCAAACTCGCCAACCCGGAAGACCGCGCGCGAATGGTGTCCGTCTTCGAGCGGGGATTGAATGAACCGGTCGGCTTTGTGATGCCCCTCAAACGGCAATGGTGGCAGGCTGGCCCCCGCTGGGTCAGCGGCCCCTGGCCGGTCCGTTCAGACAAGCTGTTTCTGCTGCCGGGAGATTCGCCGATCGGGCTGCGCTTGCCACTCGACTCACTCCCGTGGCTGCCGGACGAACAGCTGCCGACCATGTACCCGCGTGATCCGCTGGCTCCTGTGGAACCGCTTCCCGAACCGCTGCATCGCCGACAGGAAGCCATTCACGGCCAGCCGGAAGCGAGCAGCCTGGGCGGTGTCACGGAGCAACTGCTCCAGAGGACCGGAAAAAGAACTGTCGACAAGACGTTCGATCGCTCCAAACCGGCGGAGATTGTCCGAACCGCGCTCTGTGTCGAAGCCCGCAAGGGGCGTCTGCACGTCTTCATGCCGCCAACGGAGTATGTCGAAGACTATCTGGATCTGGTCTCGGCGATTGAACGGACCTGTCGGGACCTGAAAGTCGCCGTGGTCGTGGAAGGATATCATCCTCCCGGCGATTCCCGTCTGAACCAGTTGAAGGTCACTCCCGACCCCGGCGTGATCGAAGTGAATATTCATCCCGCTCACAGTTGGAGCGAACTGGTCGAGACCACAACCTCGCTGTATGACATCGCGCGGAGCACCCGGCTCGGCACGGAAAAGTTCGACCTCGACGGGAAGCACACGGGAACCGGCGGAGGAAACCATGTGGTGCTGGGGGGGAAAACTCCGGCGGACAGTCCATTCCTCCGACGACCCGATCTACTGAAAAGCCTGATCGGCTTCTGGTTGAATCATCCCTCGTTGTCGTATCTGTTCAGCGGACGATTCATTGGACCGACCAGCCAGGCCCCCCGGGTGGACGAAGGTCGACGTGATGCGCTGTATGAACTGCGTCTCGCGTTCGCCAATGTCCCTCCCCGGACCGAACCTTGTCCTCCTTGGTTGGTCGACCGGTTATTCCGCAACCTGCTCATCGACCTGACGGGCAACACGCACCGCGCGGAAATCTGTATCGACAAGCTCTACTCTCCGGACAGCAGCAGCGGTCGTCTGGGGCTCGTGGAGTTCCGCGGTTTTGAAATGCCTCCTCACGCGCAGATGAGTCTGACCCAGCAACTGCTGGTCAGGGCTTGTGTCGCCCTGTTCTGGGATCAGCCCTATGAGCAGACCCCCGTGGAGTGGGGCACAACCCTCCATGATCGCTTCATGTTGCCGTACTTCGTCTGGCAGGACTTCGGCGACGTTCTCCATCAGTTGGCGCAGGCCGATCTCCGGTTTGAACGCGAGTGGTTCGCCTCGCACTTCGAATTCCGGTTTCCTCTGATCGGTCAGATGGACCGACACGGAATTCACCTTGAACTGCGGACAGCAATCGAACCGTGGTACGTACTGGGCGAAGAGCCGGGGGGTGGGGGAACGGCGAGATACGTCGATTCCTCGGTCGAACGACTGGAAGTCAAGGTGACGGGACTGACGGACACTCGGCACATTATCACCTGCAATGGCCGCCGTGTGCCGCTGACCTCCACCGGCGTCGCTGGTGAATTCGTAGCCGGCGTCCGCTACCGGGCCTGGAATCCGCCGAGCGCCCTGCATCCAACAATTCCTGTCCATACGCCGCTGGTCTTCGACATTCTGGATACCTGGGCGCATCGTTCTGTCGGCGGATGCATGTATCATGTTTCGCATCCGGGGGGATTAGGTTACAACGTGTTTCCTGTGAACGCCTACGAAGCGGAGTCGCGGCGGGTTTCGCGATTCTTCGAAATGGGCCATACTCCCGGCTGGATCAACATTCCCGCTGTGGAAGTGAATCCACAGTTTCCGTTGACACTCGATTTGCGCCGCGCCCCGAGCCTTGCATGAATGCGTTAGCCGGTTCCGCTTCCCCTGTTCCGTCGTTGCTCGCCCATTACACCCCGCCTCCCGGGGTCTATGACGAAACCGTCAACGCTGCCGGGGAAGTCCGCGAACCGTGGCGCGCATTTATTCAGGGGCTCGATGAACTTGGCCCGGCCGATTTGCAGCGACGCTGGGAGCTGGCCCAGCGACAGGTCACCCGCGATGGCTTCACGTTCAATCCTTACGAACAGGATGTCGGCAGTTCGCGGCCGTGGGTGCTCGATGCCATGCCGCTGTTGCTGCGGGAACAGGAGTGGAGCGAAATCGAAGCCGGGCTCGCGCAGCGGGCCAGATTGTTCGACCTGATTCTGCGAGACCTGTTTGGCCCGCAGCAGCTGCTGCAGGATCAACTGCTCCCCCCCGAAGCGCTGTTCGCCCACCCGGCCTACTACCCCTCCTATCATGGCCTGCATATGGGGGATCATGGCTTTCTGCAGCTCTACGCCGCCGACATCGCCCGCTCACCGGATGGCCAATGGTGGGTCGTCTCCGACCGGTCACGGGCTCCGTTCGGGCTCGGCTATGTTCTCGAAAACCGCATTGTGACGTCGCGGATGCTGCCGACACAATTCCGCCAGTGCAAGGTGGAACGGCTGGCCTCTTTTTTCATCACGCTGAAGGAGTCGCTGCGACAGCAGGCTCCCCGCTTTAAAGACAATCCCCGCGTCGCGATCTGGACTTCGGGTCCCAGCAGCCGGGCCTATTTTGAAGATGCGTATCTCGCCCGCTATCTGGGTTATCAGCTGGTCGAAGGGGGAGATCTGGCGGTTCGCGAGAACCGGGTCATGCTGAAAACGCTGGGTGGACTGCTTCCGGTGGAAGTGATCTTCCGTCGGCTGAATGATGACGACTGCGATCCGGTGGAGCTCGACGGCAATTCCGTCAATGGCGTGGCGGGACTGCTTGAGGTGGTGCGCGGCGGCAATGTCTCGCTCGCCAATCCGCTCGGCAGTCGCCTGGTAGAATCGCCACTGTTCATGTCGTTTCTCCCGTCGATCTGTCGCCATCTGTTAGGGGAAGAGCTCCGCATGCCCTCTGTGGCCACGTGGTGGTGTGGCGACAAGCAGGGCCTGAGCTACGTTCTGGAACACCTCGACGAACTGATGATCCGGAAAGCATTCCGGATGATGGATGATGTTCCCCTGCGCCCGAGCCTGATGACTCAGGCAGACCGCCAGCTTCTGGTCGAAGCGCTGAAAGCCCGTCCGCAGGATTACGTCGGTCAGCAGACCATCACCCGTTCCACCACACCGGTCTGGTCACAACAGGCCGCTGTTCCGTGGTCCTTGGCGCTGCGCAGCTTTCTTGTTCGCAAAGATGACGATTTTCTCGCATTGCCGGGAGGACTGGCCCGGGTCGCGTCCGATCCGCTGATTCTCGAACAGACCATGACAACCGGCGAGCGCAGCCAGGATGTCTGGATTCTCTCCGACGAAGCCATTGAGGAAGTCACACTCCTGACGCCTCCTGGGCAGACGATCGCGCTGCGTCGCAGCGGCGCGGAGCTTCCCAGTCGCGTGGCCGATCATCTCTTCTGGCTGGGCCGAAACGTGGAACGGTCCGAGGGGTCGGCGCGGCTGCTGCGAACGATCTTCAATTCCGTCACCGGAGAACGGGAGTACGGACCCGAGTTGAACTTGCTCCTGCAGGCACTGGCCGATCAGGGTCAGATTGATTCCGATTTCGGAGATCCTTCCGGAACAGGGACGGTCCCGAATGTGGAAGTGATGCTGCCGCAGGCCATCTTCGATACGCAGCGCCCCAAAAGTCTGCGGTTCTCGATCATGCAATGCGTGCGGCTGGTTTCGATCGTGCGGGACCGCGTGGCGATCGATGCCTGGCGGATCATACACCGACTCGATGAGGCAAGCCGCCGCCCGCTGGTCGACGTGCAGGAAGTGATCGAACTGCTGGACCGGGTCATTCTCGATCTGGCAGCCTTCTCCGGTCTGGCCAGCGAAAGCATGACCCGCACGCAGGGCTGGAGGTTTCTGGATCTCGGCCGACGTGTCGAAAGAGCCTGGCAGACCAGCATGCTGCTCCGTTCGACTCTGACTCACATTGCCGAGGACGAAGTCGCGGTCCTTGAATCGGTCATGCAGACCGCGGACAGTATCATGACTTATCGCTCCCGGTATCTCGCGACGGTCCAGCCGGCTGCCGTGCTGGATCTGCTCATCACCGACGAGACCAATCCCCGGTCAATCGGGTCGCAACTGGCCGCCATCGCCGCCCATGTTGATGAACTTCCCCGCGATGGCCAGCAGGCGGTCCGCAGCCCGGAACAACGCCTCGCCCTTTCCCTGCTGAACGCCGTCCGGCTGGCCGAGGTTCACGAGTTGGCTCTGGCCACGCAATATGGTCAGCGGGAAGCTCTGGACCGGCTGCTGAAGAGGCTGTGTGACCAGCTGCCAAAACTGTCGGATGCCATGTCCAGCCGTTTTCTGATTCATGCCGGGCTCCCCCGACACTTCGGAATCTCGGCCGACCCTGACTCCGGGCTGCCCACGGGACTTCCGCAATTATGACTGTTTTTCTGAATTTCTTGCAGGTCCCAGGCTGGTCTGCCGATCGCTGACAGAAGTGCTACTCTCCCCCCCCGTGCTGATTCCTGTTCCCGCTGAATGAACTACCGCATCACTCATTCCACGACTTACAGCTACTCCAGCCCGGTGAGGGTCTGCCACAACTATGTCATGCTGACCCCCAGGGAGCAGCAGACGGTCACCTGCCAGTCACACCGGCTGGTGATTCGCCCCACTCCGCAGGTTTCCGGAAGGCGCACGGACTATTTTGGGAACACGGTGCAAAGCTTCTCGATCGAAGAGAATCATCGCCAGCTGCAGGTCGTTGCCACCAGCCGGGTGACTGTGACGCCACGAGAGTTGCCCGCGGCGATGGAAACTCCTCCTTGGAATGAAGTTGCAACGGGAGTCACTGAACGGACCGATCCCAAATGGCTGCGGGCTTCTCCCTTCCTGTACGACTCCCCGCGGATTCGCCGCAATGCAGAGTTTCGCGAATTTGCGCTGCAGTCGTTCACAGTTGACCGCCCCATACTGGAGGCGGTCCTCGATTTGACACGCATCGTTCACGAGCACTTCAAATACGACAGCAAAGCGACCGCGGTCGACACGGAAGTGGAGACGGCATTTTCTCTGCAGCGCGGAGTCTGCCAGGATTTTTCCCATGTGCAGATTGCCTGTCTCCGGTCGATAGGGCTCCCGGCCCGATACGTCAGCGGCTATCTGCGAACGTTGCCCCCGCCCGGCAAGCCGAGACTGATCGGTGTCGACCAATCTCATGCCTGGCTCGCGGTTTACTGCGGAGAACAGCTGGGCTGGGTGGACGTCGATCCGACCAATAATTCTCCCTGCGGCGCCGACCATATCCCGATCGCCTGGGGACGCGACTACAGCGACGTCGCCCCCATCAAGGGGGTCTTTCTTGGCGGGGGAGACCACCAGTTGACGGTGTCGGTCGACGTCAGTCCGGTCGACGGTGAAGGGATCGCTTAGACGCCACCCTGGTTGCCGATCAAACGATCTGGCGATCGCGTTGGTCCCTTTGAAAAATCCGCTCTCGACGCTGCCTGATTCGCCGTAAGGATTTGATGACAGTCGCCACTTTTGGGGCGGCGACTTCGGCACTCCTTTTGCCCATTCACGGAGATGAGAATGTCTCTGGAGGCGTAGGCAGCATGGGCCATTCTCATTCAGTGACATGGTCCGTCAGTTCTGAATTGATGCGAGGAGACCGATACTGGCTTACTCCTCAAGACAGTGTGCATTCTTTCGGGGATGTGGCGTCACAACATCGCAGAATTGACGGACCATTTTTTTCTCATCATCGCGGGCAGGAGTAACACGATGAACTGGGATCAAGTGGAAGGGAATTGGAAGCAGTTCAAAGGTCAGGTCCAGCAGCAATGGGGAAAACTGACTAACGACGACTTGGATATGATCAAGGGTCGCAAAACAGAGTTAGCTGGCAAACTGCAGGAACGCTATGGCTACGCCAAAGACCGTGCGGAGCAGGAAATCAATCAGTTCTGTGACCGCTGCAACTGACCGTCAATTGGCGACATCAAAGCCTGAACCACACCGCATTGAGAGTGAGTTTCGCTGAACCCGCTTCGGCTCATGTGCATCTGACGAAAGTCACTGTACGAAAAAGCTGGGCGGGTTCCTTGCATGGCGAGCATTCATTTTTTACCCCTGTCTCGCCCGGAAAAACCGGTCAGTCGAGAGTGTGGGACGCGCGACGAAAAGGGGCTCGAACGCGCCCCCTTTCACAAGAGATTGCGGCGTCGCAGCTGAATGAACTGGTTGATCAAGGGCAAATTGAGCTGATGGGGTTCCACATCGACGATGTGAATTCCACTTCGTCTGAGCATGTGCAGAGACTCGTCACGCTCGGCCAGCAGGCGGAATGCGACCGCCTTCCGGGCTCCCTCTTCGAGAGATTTCATCGGGCTGGCGATGATCTGCTGAAGTGCCGGGGTGCGGAGGGCAGCGAACAGCACCACATGGCGTTTGGCGAGACTTGTCAGCGAAGCCCGAAACTGCCGCGACGTCTCAAGGTCGTTGATGTCTGAAATAATGATCACGAGGCTGCGTTTGGCTTGGCGCGACTGGAGCTCTGCAAACAGACGGGTGAAATCGGACTCTCTTAGCTCCGTCTGCAGGTCATATACGCATTCCGCGAGAAGACGAATCGAACTGGCACCCCCAACCGGCGAAAGATAACCCCGGATTCGGTCATCGAACATCGCCACTCCGCAGCGATCCCCACTCTGCAGCACGACCCTCGCCAGATTCAACCCGGCATCGACTGCACAATCCAGCTTGGTTCCTCGGTCGGTCTCCGCTCCCATAAGCCGTCCGCAGTCAAAGAGAATCATCACGTCGCGGTGCTGCTCAACCTGATAGCGGCGCACTACCGGAGTTCGCACGCGGGCGGTCGTCCGCCAGTCGATCCGGCGGGGATCGTCTCCGTAGCGGTAGGCGTGTAACGATTCGAATTCGGTGCCGCTGCCGTGGCGCGGCGTGAAGACGATTTTTTCCAGCTGCTGCGCGTCCGCAGTCAGATCTTTCTCCAGCAGCTCGCGCGAGGCGAACGTCTCGGGAAGTACCCGCACAGCTGCTGTTTCACCGATTTCCTGCTGGAAGTCTATCAGCCGACGCGGACCACACACCCGCAGCCAGAGTGGTCCAAACAGATGCCGGCCGCGGATCGGAATCCGACATTCCAGATCGAACAGCTTCTCTAGGCCTGCAGGCAGATCAAACTCATAAAAACAGAGTCTGGGACGCGAAGCCGAGGGGAGCAGATCGCGCAGCTCGCCTCGGACGGGTGACGTTCCGCGATATATCACCGTCAGTTGGACACGAAAGGGTTGATTGCGTCCGACGATGACTGGAATCTTCCGTTCGACGCTGAATTCGGCAATCAGTTTGCGCGCGGACTGATAGTCCTGCCAGGCAACAGCAGCCAGAACCGCTGTCATTGTGAGCAGGATGTACGCGAAGGGGGTCCAGAAAAAGGTCAGCAGGCTCGCTGCCAGAATTCCGGCACAGAATCGAAGCAGTTGGATTCCCGGACGGGCCCTCAACGCGGAACCTCCACATGGGACAGGAGATTCCGCAGCACCTCGTCCGTGGTAGTCCCTTCAAGTTCGGCAGAGGGTCCGAGGACGACCCGGTGACGCAATGACGGCAGAAACGCCGTCTGGATGTCGTCGGGGGTGACGTAGTCCCGCCCCTGAAAACGGGCAAGGCTTTTGGCTCCGATCAGCAGCATCAGGCCCGAACGGGGACTGGCTCCCACCGACAGGGTCTCATCGTCACGCGTGGCCTGCACCAGCCGCTGCACGTAGGCGACCACTTCGTCTCGCACATGGGTCTCTCGAATGATCTGCCGTGCCTTCAGAATCACGTCGCGGTTCACAACCCGCTTGACGAGTGTCTGCTCGGGTGCGGCCAGACCGGCGGTGGCATGGTGTTCTTTGAGAATGCGAATTTCATCAGCCTGCGCGGGATAGCTGACCCGCACTTTGAACATGAACCGGTCCAGCTGCGCCAGCGGCAGGGGGTAAGTTCCTTCCTGTTCGATCGGGTTCTGTGTGGCGAAGGTGACGAAGGGATCCGGCAGCGGATACGTCGTGCCATCGAAAGTCACCTGCTGTTCCTGCATCGCTTCCAGCAAGGACGACTGAGTGCGGGCAGAGGCCCGGTTAATTTCGTCCGCCAGCAGAAAGTTCGTGAAGACCGGGCCATGCCGGAATTCAAAACTGTGCGTATCTTCGCGATAGATGGAGGAGCCGGTCACATCATTCGGAAGCAGATCGGGGGTCATCTGCACGCGGCGATAGTCAAGACTCAGCGTCGCTGCGATCGTGCGGACCAGCAGCGTTTTCGCGACTCCCGGAGGTCCTTCCAGCAGAATGTGCCCCGAGCTGAAGAGAGCGGCCAATGCAAAATCGATCACTTCGTCCTGTCCGAAGACGACTTTGGAAATCTCTTCGCGGACCCGTTGGTAAAGTTGATCTACAGACAAGCGGCCATCCTCTGCATCAGTTTCGTGGCGGTGGGACTGGAAATCGAACGTGACGAACCTAACTCATCGTCAACAGCCTTGAAGGCGCTTTCGATCTGCTCGGCCCGCTCCGGATCGCGACGGCCAAGAATATGGATGATCGTTTGCGGGTCCCTCGTCTGTGGCGGCAGCCCCAGTTCTTTGGCAATGGTGGCCAGCACTCCATTCCGGACCTGTTCCAGCAGAAACATCCGGCTCCCTTTTCCTCGCAAAAAGAAGCGAGCCATGGCGTTGACATATTCGCGAATATCGCGGCGGTTGACGAGGGTATCGGGCTGGGGAGGACCGAGAAAAATGGCCTCTCGCCAGGCCCAGAGTCCGATCAACAGACACAAGGCCAGTGTCGCTGCCGCGAATCCGGGAATGGTCAGCAGGTACAGTGAGTTCCCGCGCACGGCGAGTCCATGATAAAACTCGTCGAAGACCACGAGCTCTCCGTGGGGTGCCAGCAGATGCGCTGCCAGCACACAGTTGTCTCCCTGCTGGAGATAGCGGTTGGTCATCAGCTGGCTGTCCGAGATCAGGACGATGGTCCCCTGACCTCGGGGGATTTCTGCGACCAGGGGAAAGCTGTTTCCCAGTGGATCGACCAATTCGATCTGCCCGCGGGGCGGATCACCAGCGAACTCGAAAAAATGCACTTCGGATGCCGGGATCGCCAGCTCCTGAATTCCCGCTGCGGTGAGCGACGGCAGTCCCGTGACTTTGACCGGAGAAATCTGCAGGCCCTGAGCCGGCAGGACCTGCTTCTGGTTGAGCTGGTCCAGTGCATCCTGCACCTGTCTCACGGCGTCACTCATCGTGCGAGGTGGCTCCGTCGGTTTGGGAACGTTCGGCTTCACAACCGAATTTCCCAGGCTGTCCGAAGGGTCGAACGATTCGATCCAGATCTCATCCAGACCCAGCACGCTGAAGAGATCGTGCTCCTCTTTTGGGGCCATGAATGCAAGCTGCCGGACATCTTTGAACGACGCATCGCCGACGGCGATCACCAGTCGGCCTCCCGCTTCGACCCATGTCACTAATTGCGAAAGATAGGCGGGCTCGACGTTGATTAATTCGTCGGACGGCCCCAACAGCACCAGTGTCGAGGCTCCGAGTTCTGACGGATGCGGAGGAGCGACTTCACGTCGGACGGGAATGTGCAGTTCCTCCAGCAGTTCATAGAGCCCACGAAACCCATACGCCTTCGTTCCGAAGCTGTCGAATCCGGTTCCATTGGCGCTCTGGGGACGCAGGAGCGCCAGCACGCCCAGCACCAGGCAGAGTATGGTCACGCCCACCGCTGTCAGAATCGCATTACGGGCTATGAGCATCGTCGCGCCTCCTGATCTGGCTGACGACGCGACGGTGTCCTTCGCGGCAGGCGATGAAGTCTTCCGGCAGGCAGAGTTGTTCGCCGTACCACTTTGTGTTGATGGTGTCGACAAACTGCCGCAGCGGTTCTAGGTGCGGCGTGGAACGATATTTTCGCAAGAGTTCGCTATTCGTGTAGCCCGGACGCAGTTTCTTTTTCTCGGCCTCCTGCAGGCGCAGCAGAGTTGCCCGAAAGAGCAGACGGACCGCTTCGATGGTCCGTCCCACGGAGAACTCCTGCTCTGCCCGCTTCTCCAGAACCTCTGGACGTACGGTCTCTTCACGATCCCCCGGGAGTGTGAGAGGGGATTTGCGGCGAACAATGAAGGGCGAAATCAGTGTGTAGAGCAGATGCCCCACCAGGCCACATAACACCACCGCCAAACCGACCACGAGCAGCCAGCGGGCGAAATCCGGCAGCCCTTCGGTCTGATCAAAGACCCAGACCAGCGGCTTGAGCAGCCACTTCAGAATCACGTAGGTCCAGTTCCGTGACGATTCCCGAACCGGTTCCTCCAATGTGTAGTCCGGGCGCGACAGCACCACCTCCGCCAGTCGGCGGATTTCCTCCGGCGGAGGGAGCGGTGATGCGGTCGTTTCAGACATGGAGACGAAGGCCCACGGCGATCATGAAAAATGGAGTCTGTCCCGTTTTCCCGGGATTGATGATCGAATGCAGGACACCATTGGCATACAGTGCCGAGAAGCGTCACTGCCCCGCGGCTTAAGAGGAAGAGGGCGGAAGCAATCCACTCTAGACTCGTGCCCGGGCGAAGTCATCGTCTTCGTCATCCTGCGCGGCCTCGGCCGCCCCCACCGCTTCGGCGAGTCGAACGAGGTCGAAGTTTTCATTCTTGCAGCGACAGGAGAAATAGAAGACGACCTGACATGCTGCGGTCAGCCCCACGAAAACGGCCTGGATCACCGAGACCCCGATCGCCCTCAGATGAGGCTGCGGGATAATCCCGCCCAGTCCACCTGCAATGCCTCCCGCCAAACCAAGAATAAATCCCAGCCCGATCAGTGTACCGTACTGGCCCGCCAGAATCTGTTTGCTCCGCCGAAGGGCATCCATTCCGCTCACCCGCTCGATCACGACCGGATACACGTACATGCAATACCACAGCGCAAACAGAATGCCCGGAATGATCAGCAGGATGAATCCCCCCATGATGATCAATCCATAAAGAATTGAAGTGCCGAGCACAGCCGGAATGAGTCCCAGGCCCGCCTTCAAGGCTTGTCCCAGGCTGGTCCGCTGCCCGAGGTATTCCCTTGAGGCGACAGTCACGGTCGCTGCCTGCGCGAGCGGGTTCGCGATGAAAATATTCACCACAATAAAGATCAAGTTGAGGATTTGGGTTTCAGGGGAAACAGTCTGAATGGCAACAGTCCCTCCCAGTGCAGGATCGTCAATATTCACGGATCTCTGCGCAGCAGACACCGCCAGCAGATTTTGAGCCGCGAGCACCGGGAAGATTGTGCAGAGCATGATCCCCATGATGGTCGTGAATTTGTTCTTGAAGAGGGCTAAACCCTGATCCAGAATTCCCCCAATGCCCAGTGCCTGAAGCTTGTAGCTCATTTCCTTGCCCTCCGCCTCGTGAATGTTGGCCGTTACCAAACTGCCGTGTCAGTATGCCCGAACCCGTTTGCCGAAGCAACAGCCGCGGAAGCGGTCCGGTCGCAGTCTTCGCCCCACGAAAACTGAAAAAGGATCGTTCACGACGAACCGCGTCGGGCCCGATTGGTTCGCCAGTTCAGATAGGCCCCCAGTGCGGTGGCGTAGTCATCGGTCGTCGTGAGCGGGACGAGATCGAACCCACTCCGGCCAGCCAGTGATTTCAGTTCCGCCTGAAATGCCTGAAACTGCTCGAGATAAACGGACCGCAATCGATGCGGATCGACCAGAATTCGCTCCGCAGCCCGCTCCAGACTGCGAAACTGGGTCGGTCGAGTGAAAGGGAAGTCCGCCTCTTCCGGTGCGATTACCTGCATCAGAATGACCTCGTGGCGGTTTCGTCGGAACAGGCTGAGTGCGGCTTGCAGCTGGTTCAGGTCATCGAAGAAGTCGCTGATCAGGCAGACCAGACTGCGGCGCTTCAGCGAAGGGACAAACTTCTGCAGGAAGGTCCCCAGACTGGATTCGCCCCCCGGCTGGCAGTTCTGCAGCGAAGCCATCAGTGAACCGAGGTTCTTGGAATGTGTCGAGGGCTCAACCCGGACCCGTTCACGTGTGTCAAAGGTGACCAGACCGACCGCGTCCCGCTGGGAGTGGAGCAGATAAGCCAGCGCGGCAGCCAGAGTGCGGCCATAGGCAAACTTGGAAGCGGTCGACGCTCCGTACCCCATGCTGCCCGAGGCATCCAGCAGCAGTGTGGCCCGCAGGTTGGTCTCTTCTTCAAACTCCTTGATGTAGTACTTGCCGGTTTTGCCGTAGGCCCGCCAGTCGATGTGTCGAACCTCGTCTCCCGGGTAATACTGGCGGTGCTCTACAAACTCGACGCTCGTCCCCTTGAACGGGCTTTTGTGCTGGCCCAGCATGAAGCCTTCGACAATCAGTCGCGCAACGACCTCCAGCTGGCCGAAGCGGGCCAGTGCGGAAGGATCGTGGAGAGGAATGTCTGCGGACATGAAAAAACATGATAACCGATTCCTCAACCGCTGCGGCAAGGGATGCTGTTCAGCCCGTAAGGGAAGGGGTGGAGCAGTGCGAGCCGTTCTTCTCCGGCGAGGTCAATCGGCATTTTTTGCAGAAAGACTGATGAACCCCGGCAGAATTCGCCGATCTTAATGTTGGATTGTTCCTTTTAGAGTGCTGCCCTCCGCGGGAAGTCCTGGTGGATAGTGCGGAAGGATTGGCCTTCATGCGGCGTGACGCAAAACTTGGTTTGGCGTTGGGAATGCTCGTGCTGGGATTTGCCTGCGCGTTCTGTTTCCCGCGTCAGCGCGCGTCTGTCGTGTTGGAGCAAGTGGTCATTCCCGCTCCGATTGCCGACTCGGAACTGGAATTCCTGCCGATCCGCGCCTATCAGCCTGCTCCCGCGGTGGCAGACTCTCAACGCTCACTGGCAGAGGTCCTCCCCTCGGACCCCGTGATTCCGGGCGAGGCACCTCCCCCGCTGACTCCCGCTCCCGTCGTAGCAAGTCAGGAGCCAACTCCGGCTGCCGTTCCGCCGGTCGTCACTCCGCAGGATGAAGCCTTACGTGCGGAAACGTCGGAACAGCGCTACCGGGTTCGCTCGGGCGACACGCTCACCGCAATCGCATCACGGCTGTTGGGGGACGGTCGACGCTACCTCGAAATCTACGAAGCCAACGCGCAGACTCTGGGAAGCCCGGACAATCTCGCGGTCGGGACGGAATTGCGCATTCCCCCCAAGCTGAAACTCGTGGCGTTGTCGCCTCCGGAGCCGGACCACGCTCCCGCGAAAGCCGCCACACCGGAACCAGCCCCAACGCCGACGCTCGCTCAGTCGACTCCCCGCTCCGTCACAACACTCCCCAACACGGTCCCCGGGGCGACTTCTGCTCCGCGCGACGTGATGTTATCACTCCCCGCGAACAACGGCGGCGTGGTGCGGACGCACACTGTCAAACAGGGCGAGACTCTGGAGTCGATCGCGGTCCGTTATTACGGAAACCGGCATGCGGTGGACCGGCTGCGGTCGCACAACCCGGCGCTGATGGGGAATCCCCGTCAGCTGCAGGCCGGCATGCAGCTGCTGATCAAGTAGTGCGCGCAGGGGAGCGAAGGCAGCGCCTCTCTCCGGCCGGAATTGGCGAAAGCCGACCGTCGCACGCGGTCCGTCACACCGGTTGTTCGATCACGGCAGCTGCTTTGGTGTCGAGGGACTGGCGGGTTCCCAAATGGTCGATCCCCGCCACATCATGCCGGAGCTGAGTGGTCTGGGTCAGCAGCTGCAGTATTTCATCGCGGTTCTGCTCCGCCTGCCGGACTGCCTGCTCCAGATGAGGAAAGAGCCCGCCGGTAAACTGTTGCTCGACCATCTGTGTGGCGAGATTAGCGATGCGCTGCTTCAGTCCGTGCTGCAGTCGACTGGTGAAGCGGAAAATCAGGATCGCACACCACAACAGCAAAAACAGCGTGGCCGCCAGATAGAAGTCGGTCGTCAGCAGCGGTGCTCCCTGCAGAAACGAGTCGTAGAAGAAATTCTTGCCGACACGGTACAGCACAAAGAGCAGATAGACGCTGAGGAAAACCTCGTAGGTGAGGCGCACCCACCAGCGGGAATTCCTGCGGGACAGGTCCTCGATAATGTCGTCGATGCGGCGACTCGCATCCCCGACAAACCGGTCTTCAACCGCCACGGCATTCCGGCGCAGATCGTCGAGGGAACGCTGCTTCAGCAACGCCGGGTTCAGCCCTGCCGTGTTGACGTGACCTTCGATCACAATCTCCGCTTCGCGAAGTACGGAATCTTCGAGAGCGAAATGAGTCATTCGCCGCAAGGTAGACTCGGCCGCCTGCTCTTTACGTTTTGACTCCAGCCAGCGCATGCTCTGCACCGTTCCCAGCAACGCGACCTGCGCGGTGCTGTGGGCCCGGAACAGCACCGTCGATGTGATGATCCCCCCCAGACTGTTGTACATCCGCAGCAAGGCTGAAAACGGGCTGAGCCCCCATTGATCGGTCACCGATGTCAACAGCCGACGTTCCCAGAGCCGACGGCTGGTCAGCAATTCGGACTGCAGCTGCGCAGCCATCCGACGGCTGAGTTCCTGATTCTGCGCCACGAGGGCCAGTTCCAGCTGATCGAGTGCGGGCTGTTTCTCGGCCAAGACTTCCTGACAGCGCAGCAGGGCGGAATGCAGCAGATCGAGAACGTTCGCGCGGCGAATGCGAATCCGTTCGGAGGCTCCCAGCTTGTTCAGCAGGACACCGATGAGCCGTCCCAGATCTCCGGAAGGACGCTGTCCCGCCTGCTGCTCCTGCAGTCCGCGACGGGAGTCGACAAAGTAAATTTCCGGGACTTCGAATTCGTGTGAAAGGAGTTTCTGCCAGTCGCTGCGGATGTCTTCATCGAGGTCGGCGTGCGTCTGCACGAAGATCATCCGGCAACCGGCCGCTGCGGTCGCGAGTTCATCGGCCACCCGGGCGGAACGGTACTTCTGCTGGGTCGAGGCGTAGAGCAGGACATCACAGTAGGGGAGCAGTGTCCGCAGCCGATCCAGATTGCTCCCCGGCGAGTCTCCCTCGCTGGTATCGGGGTCGGGGCAATCCAGAATCATGACGTCGCGCAGGAGTTCCGCATCGCGCTGGACGATATCGACCTCATCGAGCGGCAATCCCAATTGTGTGAGATCGGTATTCAGATGCGCGATCAGGACCGGACGCTGCGTGGTTGGTCGCTGCCGTCCGGAGCGGGTCACCTCTTCACCAACCAGCGCATTCACCAGTGAACTTTTCCCGGTACCGGTTCCACCAAATGTCGCCACCACCAGCGGCGTTTCCATGCGGATCCGCAGCGTGTCGACCCGTTCCAGGACCCGCTTGAGCAGCAGCTGGCAGCGTGGAATCGGCTCCCATTCGGTCGGAAGTAAGGTCCAGTTCTCCACCCGCCGACGCAGATCGTCGATGGCGGCGAGGAGTTCCAGCTGGCGGACTTCGGAACTGAGCATGGGAACATTCAGCATGTGGGGACGGAGACACCAACAGCCAGACGCCAGGCGCCGGACCGAACCGGCAGCATATCAGACCGCCCCGGATCCTTCCTCACCGGGATCGGGGGAATCGTGCGACCTGCAGGACGGGTCAAACAGCAAGCCCGCTGAAAATCTCCGGCGGGCACCCTTCGTGCGGGGATTCCCCTTTCTGTATGATGTCTACTTCCCCCCGACTTCGACCAGTTTGAGTTGATTCCGTGCCTCCGACGCCCAGCTCTCGTACCACTCCCGGATTCCTGCTCGGCAGCTTCGCCGGACAGATTCTGGCCGTCGGACTCTTCCTGCTGTTCATACTGGAAAATCAGTTCGTCGCTGCGGCCTTCGTCAGCGAGGCGGGCTGGTCTCGACTCGTGCTGGCGCTCGGAGGAACGCTGCACCCGACCGCCGACGGAGTGGTCCCGGAAGCTCCGCTGCTCTCGGTGCTCCTGCTGGCAGGGGCCCTCTGCGCGGGGGCCAATCTCGTGGGCGCCTGGTTCGCGCGGCGGAGCAGGAAGGTCTCATTCGGTGAGGCTCTCGCGGCCGTTTGTCAGCAGAACGCCGTGTGGAGTTGGCCGGTCGCCTTATGGTCCGTTGGCTGGATCATCAATCTGCTTCATGAAAGTGCATTTCTGGGGCAGCTGCTCATCCTGACTCCCAGTCTGGCGCTGAGTCTCACTCTGGCGGCCTGGGGCTGGACCGCGTTTCGCCCCTGTCTGAAAGAATCTCTCCCCGATGGTTCCACCGGTGGACTCAGTCGGCGTCTGTTATGCGCGGCGATGGGGGCCTATGTCCTCATCTTTGTGGCGATGAACTGGGGGTTGTGGTTCAACCTGCGACTGCCTCACGGCGATTCCTCGATGTACGAGGAGCACCTGTGGAACACGCTGCATGGCAAAGGCTTCCGCAGCTACCTCGATCAGGGACTGTTTCTGGGGGAGCACATTCAGGTCATCCACCTGTTGCTGATCCCGCTCTATGTGCTGTGGCCGTCGCATCTGCTGCTCGAACTGGTGGAATCGGCCGCCATCGCGTTGATGGCCTGGCCTGTTTACCAACTGGCAAAACGCTTCACGGGCAGTGAACGGGCCGGGGTGCTGCTGGGAGTCGCATCGCTGTTCTACTTCCCGTCGCACTACATGGATATTGCGATCGATTTGAAGACGTTCCGACCGGAGACACTCGGCCTGCCTGCGCTGGCGTTCGGGCTCTCCTTTCTGGAACAACGCCGCTGGAAGGCGATGATCGCGTGCTGTCTGCTGGCCCTCTCCAGTAAAGAAGACTACGCCATCGTACTGGCACCACTCGGACTGTGGCTGGCTGTCGATGCCTTGATGCAGCTGCGACGTTCACGGGAACCTGCCCCGCGGCGGCAGTTGCTCCTCGGAAGTCTGCTCTGCATCGGGAGCACGCTGTATCTGGCATTTGTCGTGAAGGTGGCGATCCCGTGGTTCCGGGATGGCGAGCAGGTGCACTACGTGCGGTATTTCCAGTCGTTCGGCAATTCCCCGACCGAGATCGTCTGGAACCTGTTGACCCGCCCGCAGCTCCTCTGGGTCAAGCTGGTGACCGCCGGGACGATTGCCTATTTCCTGCAGCTACTCGTTCCGCTTGGGTTCCCCTGGCGCGGCTGGAGCCGATTGCTGGTGGCGGCGCCGATGTTTGTCTCGCTTTGCCTGAACGAACTGGTGCAGTCGACCCCGGGGCCGGTCCACCATTTCCATGCGCCGCTGATTCCCATTCTGCTGTGGGCCGCCTGTGCCGCGCTGGCGAAGGGAGAGCGTCCCGCTCCGGACCCTCTGACCATTCCAAAGGGGAAGCAGCAGGAGTCTCAATCTCCCCCGTCACCCGCGCTCGACCGCAGCTGCTGGATTCTCTGCTGTGCGATCACGACAGCGATATTTTACAGCCTGTCCCCCTTTGGACTTCGCTTCTGGGATTCCGGAAGCGGCATGTTCTGGAAGAAGCTGTATGTGCAGGATGAACGGGCCCGGCAGTTTGCCAAAGTCCTCCCGCTGATTCCGCTCACCGCGCGGGTCGCCTCCACCGACTTTGTGCATCCCCGGTTCACCCATTGCGAACGGTCATACGACTACAGCGACTATCCCCGACGGGTTGCCAACTATGAATCGCGAGTTCCGGATGACACCGATTACATTGTCCTCGACACCCGGCATCCTTACAGCAAGGTGAAGCGACTGGAAGATGTCCGTGAGTTGCAGACCGAACCGGAACGCTGGGAAGTCCTGCCGAATGAAACGAATGGCTATTACATTGTGCTGAAGAAGCGGCCCCTGCCGGAGCGATCCAAATGATCTCCGGGACGACTGCTGAAACAACTTTGTTCCGTCGCCGGTTGATCTGGCTTGGGTGTGGTGCGCTCGGGGCAGCGGTCCTGTCGGTGACGGGCACTTTCGCTCCCTTGTCGCTGAAACGACTGGTATTGTTTCACGGGCTGTACGGGGCCGCCTGCGGTTATGTGCTGGGCTGGCTCGCCGAAGAAATTCAGCCACCACCGGGACGATGGCTGTTTGCGGCTGTGTTTCTGCTGAGTGTCGGCGGCTGTGTGAACCTCGCGTGGTTGTCGTTTCGCCAGTTCGAAACTTCGCGCCGGGGACTGGCTGCCGAACAGAGCGAGCAGGTGGCCGCACTGAACATGCTGGAGAAAATGGGGCCGACCGATCCGGAGTCCCGAGCCCGTTATGCCGCCGAAAGAAGAAAATACGCTCCGGAGTTCACGGATTATCTGGCCCACCGCGTGAGTGCACTCGGCACATGGTCAACACCGTGGCCAGAGTTTTTCTGGCTGGCAGAATGCCTGACGGCCGGAGGTGTCGCCTGCGGGATGTTTCATTGGCGGCGGGGAAACACTGCCGCAGTGACGATGACGAATTCAGAAAGAGAGCAAGGGTGAAGGCATGGCCATGATTGTCGGCCTGGGAACGGACATCACGGAGATCGTCCGCATTGGTGAAATGATCGAACGTCACGGCGAGCTGTTTCTGCAGCGGGTCTATACCGAAGAAGAAATCAAATACTGCCAGCGCCACAAAGAGCCGTTGCAGCACTATGCCGGCCGCTGGGCGGCGAAAGAGTCGGTCATGAAGTCACTGGGAACCGGCTTTACGCGCGGCGTCGGCTGGAAGGATATTCAGATCTGCAAACGAAAGTCGGGGCGACCGGTTGTTGAACTCTCCGGCGGAGCGGGACGGGTGGCGGAAATGCTGGGGATCGATGAAGTGCTGATCACCATTTCTCATTGCCGGGCCTATGCCACGGCCACCGCGATCGCCATGCAGCACACTCCGCGAAACGCAGAGACCTGATCGGGAGATTGCGACGCGAAGGGATCTCAAGGTTTCGCACAATCCCTTCTTCGTCAACGGATCTTGTGGCCGACCTCCCTGTTGCGAGGTATGCTGAAGGAAATCATCGACACATCAGCAGGAGCAGACACATGGTCCGCATTCAGAAGATTCTTGTTCCGACCGATTTCAGCGAGTTCAGCCAGCACGCGCTCCGTTACGGGTGTGAACTGGCTCGGAAATTTGAAGCGGAACTGCTGCTGCTGAACGTCGTGGAGGACATTTACCCGCTGATCCCGGAACCGGGACTGATGCTGCCGACCCCACCCGATTTCATCGATGACCTGAAGGAGAAGGCGGGAAAGGTCTTCGTCAGTTTCCCCCCGGCCGAATGGTCCGCTGGCCTGAACATCACCCGCACCGTGCGCGTGGGGACGCCGTTTCTGGAGATCATCCGGTATGCCCGCGAGTCGGAGTGCGATCTGCTTGTCATTGGGACGCATGGCCGTTCCGGGCTGGCTCACGTGCTGATGGGAAGTACAGCCGAGAAAATCGTCCGGAAGGCTCCCTGCCCGGTGCTGACTGTCCGGCCCGAGGGGCATGAGTTTGTCATGCCGTAACAATTTGCAGAGAGTAGGCAGTTTCGGGCCACTTGAACTCCGCCCAGCGCGGGGTTCATTCGTTCATGTCCATTGAAAAACGGTCTGGCAGAATTTGCCGCGATCGTGTTAACGTCCCGGCGCTTTCAAAGGCTTCAAGTGCGCGACGACGATCGAGGACATGGGACATGTGTCATTTTCGGGCTCCAAGTCTGCTGGGTCTGGCAGCTCTGTTGCTGCTCTGCGGCTGTTCCGACCGGGGCCGGCCTGGAAACAAGGAACCGGATCTTCCGGCTTGGCTGAGCGACGATACGCCGACGCCCGGCGGCACCAATTCCGAGATTCTGTTCGCCAATGATGCCCCCGTCAGCCTGGGACTCGCCCTCAAGCCGGGGGATCAGTTTCCACTCCGCAAAGTCGTTGAACAGGAACTGCAGCAGGACACCGTTCAGGGGACGCCGCAGACCAACCGCTCCCGGCTGGAACTGATGTTTGCCATCACCGTCCTCGAACAACGCGAAGGACGCACTAAGCTGGGCGTCCGCTATTCGCGAGTCCGCTACAGTCACGACGTCGCGGGTGAGCACGTGGAATACGACTCCACCCGACCGACCGCCGAACTGCCGTTGTCGGTGCTCGCTTATCACGACATGGTCAACGATGGGTTTGCATTCTGGCTGGGACCGGATAACCAGATTCTGGAAGTCGACGGGCTGACGGAGTTCCTGAACCGTTGTCTGGCCCGTGTCCCTGAAGACCAGCGGCAGAACGTCGTGCTCGGGATGGAAGCAGGCTCCGGTGAAACCGGGATCGCAAACTTCGTCGACAACAGTATCGGGTTGCTCCCCTGCGGCACACAGTCCCGGCCCGGAGATAGCTGGGATCGCCAGCAGCACGTGTCGCGACCCATTCCGATGCATATCAACAATCGCTATACCCTGAAGGAACTTTCAAACAATCTGGCGGTCATCGATATTCGCGGAGCGATTACCCCTTCCACCACCGTCAACATGCTCGACGACGGCAACGGTGTTCGGGTGCTGGTGAACGGGGGCGAAACACTGGGAAGCTGTTCCATTTACCGCGACACCGGTCTGCCGAAAGAGAGCCGCGTCGACAGAACGATCGATATGACAGTTGTGCTTTCGTCAGCCATTTCCTTCCGGCAACGGAAGCGGATCATGACCTCCATTGAATCATTTCCCGCGAACAACATGGCTGGCGGGAACTCCGGCATCATGCAGACATCCGGGACGTATCCTACACGCCCACAGGAGCAGGCGACGGCCAGCACGCAGATGTCAGCGATTGAACCGGACTGGGCTCGCCGCTAGAGCCCCGATCCCGGGGAAGTGTGGCGGCGTTTCAGCGACAAACCTTGATTGAACGCTTGGTTTACCGCCGCCAGAACGCCACGCGTATTTGAGATTCGCTCTAAAGCAGGTTGCTGTTCACCGTCCCCGCACAGCAGGCGTTTCGTCGAGAGAATTGCTGGCTTCCGCGTGGCGAGAACGGGGAAGTCAAAAGTCGCTGAGTCCGGCCTCCTACGGCAGCAGTTCCGCAAAGTGAAATCCGTCAATCCGGATCACCGTGCCGATCGCGACGACCAGCTGCAGCAGCCAGAGCAGCGTCACTGTTCTGCGTGAGGAAGTCGCACCGCACAGTCGATTCAGTGCGATGCCACCCCAGAGGAGAGCAAACGGCATCAGAAAGACCCACAGTCGCGCTGCTTCGCCGCGATTCTTCCCGCTCAGCCAGAGCAGTCCCCAGACGAGCGCCGGGATCAGCAGCTCCCCACGCTGCCCGGCGGGCTTCTTCCACAGCATCCAGAGTCCTGCCACCGCGCAGCAGGCAATGGGGGCTCCCAGTGACCCCGCCAGTTCCAGCGGAGTCGTCCACAACCAGCCGAAATAGCTGCGGGTGTGGTGTTCGTAAAACGCCGCATGATTCGAGAGGTTCCGGATCCAGACTTGCGGCAGGACCAGACCAAACTTCGCCCAGATGAATAGCACCGGCGCAGAGAATGCCACTGCCGATGCCGCCACGATTCCCCACGGCGACTTTAAGAAACGAGCCGAAGATGCCTCTGCAGGGGAGGCCTTCGCTGCGTATTGTCGCCAGAAAAACTGCAACACGAGGATCAAACCCAGTGGGACAAATGCCAGACTGAAAAAGGTGGCGAGAAACATCGTCAGTCCGGCGGCGACTCCGAGAATCGGACTGCGACGGTCAAATGCCGTCAGCCATTGCCACTGTGCCAGCATCGCGAAGAACGGAAACATGACATCCGACTTCGGATAGAAGATCGCCATCGCCGGCACCATCAGCCACATCGATGCGGTCCACCAGGCGGCTTCGGCGCCCACATCGCGTGTCAGCAAGGCGAACAGGGGAAGACAGGTACTGACGGCAGCAATCCCGACAAGAATCGCTCCCAGCCAGAGCGCAGCACAATCCGACGGACGGAGGTCCCGGTGGCTGCGAGCTTCATTCTCCCGCACCACTTCAAACGCTTCCCGGATCGTTCCCGGCTGCGCGGCGGTCGCAAAAGCGGTCAGTCGAGGAGAGCGTTCGCACGCACCGATCAGAGCGACGAAGCAGGTCGTCAGCCCCGGCGGATGCGTTCCCAGATGCAGATAGTTCTCGGACTTGCTGGAGTCCTGAATCCGCTCGGGGTACGTCTGGAGGAATTGCTTGAGTGAATCGACCTGATAGCGAGCCTGCCAGAAGTACCCGGAGCAGCGCTCGTAGTAAAGCACAAAGGGGACCCGCGCGGTTCCCGCGATTCCGGGGACCGCCGAAATCAACGTTGTGAGCCAGCCTCCCCCCAGCAGGCAGAGACCCGCCAGCAACCCCCAGCGTCGGCCAGCCGAGGCGGTCGGCATCAAACGGGCGCCGAACCAGACGTAGCCCAGGAGCAGCCCGCCAACGACCAGAGCAACCAGCACTGCCAGCGGATCAAACCCGTCACCGATCCGCTCCCATGTCCATTCACCCCGCACGCCGAGCGGCCACGTTGTTCCCCACAACAGCCCCAATTGCGCCACAGCGCCGACCGCACTGCAGGCGATCAACGCTGTTGCGAACCGGTGTTGCTGAGATTCCGGCATCGGTATTCTTGGAAGGCATGCAGCTTACAGCAGCGCGATGACGAGTCCGCTGCGGATTTTCGGATCGAACCAGGTCGACTTCGGCGGCATGAACAGGTTCTGTTCGCAGACGGCGACGAACTGGTCCATCGTCACGGGGGCCAGCGACAACGCCAGATCGTATTCGCCGGAGTCCACGCGGGAGACGAGGTAGGCAGCGTCCTTGTTGCCACCGACGTAGTTGATTTTCTTGTCCCGGGCATCTTTCATCCCGAGGATGGCATCGATCAGGTGGCGCTGAATGATGTCCGCGTCGATGGACTCGGCAGCGTCCTTCGGGTTATACGCGGTCGCCTTGGGAGTGACCTTATACCATTCCCCCTGCAGGTACAGTCCGAACTGATGAACGGTCGCCGGCCGGTACGGCGGAATCTTGCCGAGCTTTTCGACGGTGAACTGGGTTTCGAGCTGCTTCAGAAAATCGGCGGGAGTGACGCCATTCAATGGCAGCAGGCGGTTATACGGTTCGAGCCCGAGCCGGGCCGTCGGGAAGAAGACAGTCAGGAAGTGTTCCTTGCCGAGAGCAGCGGCGGCAGCACTCCGGTGATTTCCGTCGGCCACATAAGCAGCCGGCTCCCGCGCCAGCAGATCAATCAATTTCTGCTTTGTCGCAGCATCTTCGATAATCCAGGAGCGGTGCAGGTTCTGGTCTTCATCGAGTGTCTCGAAGTCGCAGGGACGCGACTGCGTGACTTCCTGCAGTGCGGCGAGCAACGCCCCCTCGCGGTCGTTCACCGCCAGGTTGACAGTTCCAAAATCGGCATTAGTCGCCTGAATCAGCTTGGCACGGCCTTCGGCTTTCTCGGGACGGATTCCTTCGTTCCGGATGATGGAGCCACCGGGAACCGCTTCCGTCCGGATCTCGGCAGTCAGTCCATAGCCACCGACTCCCAGCTGCGGAGCCTGCGGACGCTTCGGGGAAGTGATTTCGTAGACCCACAGCACGTTCTCGACCGTCCGGAACAACGGGTTGGACTTGAGAATCTGCATCTCGTCCGTCGCATGCTGCAGAGCGGCTTCGCAACCATCTTCCAGCATGTCTTCACTGCGGGCCTGATGGCAATGCGGCATCGTGATCCGCAGCACGTTCTCCGGCCGTTCCTGCAGCAGATCCCAGACTTCCTTGTCGGTCTGGAACTCATCGTAGTTCGGGGCGCTGACCTGAAACGCGGCGGAAGAATTCACGGGAATCAGAGCACGGCCAATGGGGTGCAGTGTCGGCATGGAAGAACGATCTTTCTAGTCCCGAACCCGGGGAAGTGTGGCGGTGTTTCAGGGATAAACGTTGGTTGAACGCGTGGTTTTCCGCCGCCAGAACGCCAAACGTCTTTAAATTCGCTTGCGAGCAAGCCGCTCTCTCGAATGTCGATGAGGCGCAGTACCGTCACCAGGACCGTGCGGACTTCGGCCTCAGCGCTCGATTGCTAGCGCTTCACCGGTTTGAATTTGACTCGGTGCGGGCGATCGGCTTCGTCGCCGAGTCGCTCACGTCGCTGGATTTCGTACATCTTGTAGTTCCCTTCGAACCAGACAATCTGGCTGTCACCTTCAAAGGCGAGAATGTGGGTCGCAATGCGGTCGAGGAACCAGCGATCGTGGGACGTGACCACCGCACAACCCCCGAAGTTGCTTAAGCCTTCTTCGAGGGCACGGAGCGTTTCCACGTCGAGGTCGTTGGTCGGTTCGTCCAATAGCAGCAGGTTGCCGCCGGAGCGAAGCAGTTTGGCCAGATGGACCCGGTTGCGTTCTCCCCCCGAAAGGTCGCCGACAAACTTCTGCTGGTCGGACCCCTTGAAGTTGAATCGGCCGCAGTACGCGCGGGCGTGCAGCTTGGCTTTGCCGATTTCGAGCAGATCCTCGCCCCCCGAAATTTCTTCGTAGACGGTTTTCTTGGGGTCGAGGGCATCGCGCGACTGATCCACGTACGCCAGGTCGACGGATTCACCAATTTTGAGTGTGCCACCGACCGGCTGCTCCAGCCCCATGATGATCCTGAACAGCGTCGTTTTTCCCGCACCGTTGGGGCCGATCACGCCGACAATTCCCCCCGGCGGGAGATTGAAGTTGACGTTCTCGAACAAGAGACGGTCACCAAACGATTTGGTGAGGTTCTCCGCACGCACCACCAGATCGCCGAGAGGACGGGTCACCGGAATCTGAATCTGCGCGGCGTCATCGCGATCATCGAATTCCTGTGCAGCCAGCTCGTTGTAACGCTGGAGTCGGGCCTTGTTCTTCGAAGCCCGGGCCTTGGGTGACATCCGCACCCATTCCAATTCCTTCTTGAGAGCCCGCTGCCGCTTGTCTTCCTTCTTCTGCTCCACCTCCAGCCGGGACTGCTTCTGCTCCAGCCACGACGTGTAATTGCCTTCGAAGGGCAACCCGCGGCCCCGATCCATTTCCAGAATCCAGCCCGCCACGTTCTCGAGGAAGTACCGATCGTGGGTGATGGCGACGACGGTTCCGGGAAACTCGTGCAGAAAGCGTTCGAGCCAGCCGACGGAATCGGCATCGAGATGGTTGGTCGGTTCATCGAGCAGCAGCATGTCCGGATTCTGCAGCAGCAGACGACAGAGGGCGACACGACGCTTTTCCCCCCCGGACAGCACGCTGATTTTGGCATCCCCGGGTGGGAGCCGCATGGCGTCAGAAGCGAGCTCGACCGTCCGGTCCAGTTCCCACAGGTTGGCGTGGTCGATCTTGTCCTGAACGGCGGACTGCTCTTCGAGCAGCTTGTCCATCTCTTCCTGGGAGATGTCTTCGCAGAGGCGTTCATTGATCTGGTTGTATCGGTCGAGAATGGCCTGTGACTCGGCCACCGCTTCGTTCACACATTCCTGAACGGTCTGTTCCGGGTTCAGCTGCGGCTCCTGCGGGAAGTAGCCAATGCGGATCCCTTTGGCGGGACGGACCGTCCCCATGTAATCCTTGTCGACGCCGGCCATGATGCGCATCAGGGTCGACTTGCCGGAGCCGTTGTCGCCGATGACGCCGATCTTGGCACCGGGATAGAACGCCAGCCAGATATTCTCGAGAACAGCCTTTTCGTCGTAGATGCGGGTCAGGGCCTCAATGGCCATGATGTACTGCTGAGACATTCAAATTCTTTTCGTTCTGATTCAGGTCGGCTGGGGACTCCAGGCCCACGCGCCAGCCGGCTTCGATGGGAGTGGGAGAACTGGAAATTGTAGCAGTCCTTCGCCTCGGCCACGAACGGTGGAGACGATTCTGTTCAGGCCCAAAACAACAGCGGCCGGAACATTGCTGATCCGACCGCTGAATATCGACATTAAAATCACCGCGTCAAGCGGAGAGCAGGATTATGCCTGTCCGGCGTCCGGCACCACATAACCTTTGCGGTAAGCACGGGTCAGCAGGGCATTGGCCTTGGCATTGTTCTTGAAGGTTTCGGCCTTCGGATCCATTTCGAGCCAGGGGCCCACGGTCAGCGTCGCATCGGAGATGTTGACACCGTTATTGGCCAGGTGTTCGGCCATTCGGCGGAACGAATCGGCTGCTACGGCATCGCTCGCGACTTCGCGTTCGATTTCGGCGGCTGGCCGCTTCTCTCCGAGGAGATGGCTGATTGCTCCCGTGTGGCACAACGCACTGGACAGGTGACCTTCCAGGATGTCGGCGTTCAACTCCTCATGTTTGCCCGAACGGACAGCATCGATGAAGTTGCCGATGTGCTTGGTCATGCTGTTTCCTTTGGAGTTCCAGGCTTTCAGCTCGGTCCCGTCCGGATTGAACGCCTTGGCAGCGGTGTAGCTGGGGATCACGACGAATCCCTTTTCACACTGCACCACCACGCCGACCCGGGAACCACGGTAGTCATCCATTCCGGACTTGTAGTCCAGGTTCTTATGGGGCAGACCCCGGGTTTCGAAGATCAGCGGAGCCTTTTCATAGGCGTGATAAACGATCTGGGTATTCGGCGTATCGCCGGCGTCGTCGTAGCCGACGCGGCCACCGATGCTCATCACGCGCGGTGAAAGCTCGTTTTCACCCAGGAACCAGCGGGCGATATCCATCTGGTGAATCCCCTGATTCCCCATGTCGCCGTTGCCGGTATTGAAGTCCCAGTGCCAATCGTAATGCAGCTTGGGGCGATACAGATCGACCATCTCGGCGGGGCCGCACCACAGGTCGTAGTCGACCGTATTCGGAATCTGCAGAGGCTTGTCGAGCTTGCCGATGCTCGGACGGGGCTTGTAGCAGGTGCCGATCGCGTACTGAATCTTCCCGAGGTTGCCGGCCTGCACCCAGGCGACTGCGTCACGGAGCCCTTCGCTGGCCCGGGACTGAGTCCCTGATTGGCAGATCTTGTTCAGCTTCCGGGCCCAGTTGTAAGCCTGACGTCCTTCCCAGACGTTATGGGAAACGGGCTTTTCCACATAGACATGCTTGCCGGCCTGCATCGACAGGATAGAGATCAGCGCGTGCCAGTGGTTGGGTGTCGCAGTGAAGATCAGATCGACATTCTTGTCATCCAGCACCTTCTGGTAGCTCTGCTCGAGCTTGGCAGAGGCTCCACCTTTCTTCGCTTCCTGAATCCCCTTCAGCTTCCGGCCCATGGCCGCTTCGTCAGCGTCGCAGAGATACAGCAGTTCGAGGTCGTCCCGCTTCAGGATCTCTTCGAGGTGTGACCCCGAGCGCGCTCCTGTTCCGATGACGGCGACCCCGAGTTTCTCATTGGGGCTGCTGCTGGTTTTTTCCGGTGCTGCGTGCAGTTGGCGGGCGGTGACTGCAGCGGTGCTGACGGCAGCGGCTGCCTGCAGGAAATAGCGACGGGTCAATGACATGTCTGTTCCTCTTTCTGCTTGTCTAAGCGGGGCAGGAGAACGGGCGGATCTAGGCGGCGCAAAGCTCACAACATCAAAAATTGTGAATGCGTATTTCAGTTTATGTGATCAGGACGCTCTCCACAAACCACCCAAAATTTTTTTGCACGTGATCAATTCTGAACTAGGGTTAGCCCTAGAGGGAGTCGCTCCATTTTGGACGATCCCACGATGAAGGTCATGGAATGAGCCCCTCCGAGCATCCCCATTCTTCTCATTCGCTGCTCAGTCGCGACACAATCCTCATATTGAGCGCATTCCTGATCGGATTGTCGTTCGGGCAGGTGGCGGGTGAGGAGATGTCGTGTGAATTGCTGATGTGCGGGTTTGCCGGTTGTCTGGCCTATGTCGTCTTTGTTCTCGCTGGCCGACGTCGACTTCTGGACAAGATCAATACTGTCCGATCCCGCATGGAACGCCGCCTGGACCGCCACGTCTTCTACCTCACCCCTGAAATCAGCAACGAGGAACTCCGACAGCAGGCAGAAGACGTCGAACTGATCTCCATCTAACAGGTCAGTGGCTGTGTTCCGACCAGGAGGCGCCACCGCACTGGTGGGATCAGCCCACTTTCGGCTCCGACTCGATTTCAATGCCGTCATCCAGATCGCTGTCCGCCGCCTCAATCAATCCGAGTGCGGCCATCCGTCGGTAAAGACGGGGCCGTGGCATCCCGAGTCGCTCGGCGGCGAGCGTTTTGTTTCCCCGGCATTCCTCGAGAGTCCGCTCAATCTCGCGACGTTCATAGCTTTCAAGACGTTGTTCCAGCGGCACTGCGGGCACGGCGGGCCGAACGGTCTGCCCCTCCGTGCCAAGAAAGAACTCATAAGGAAGATCCGATACCTGGATCTGGGAGGTCTGACAGCGACGGGCCGCGGCATCGATGATCGACGTCAGTTCGTCGATTTGACCCGGCCAGCGGTAGAGTTGAAACAGCCGTTCGACTTCCGGAGAAAACCCTTCCAGCTGGCGTTCCCGCCCGTGATTCGCCTCCTCCAGAATCTGCTGCGCCAGCAGGAGCAGGTCTTCGCCTCGTTCCGCCAGCGGTGGGAGGGAAATTGTCATGGGTGTCAACTGCGCGCGGAGCAGCGGATCGAACCGGTCGTCGCCCAGACCCTCCAGCCCTCGTGCCGATGCGGACATCCAGCGCCGGTTTCCCTGCTGAATCAACTGGCCTACCAATGACTGCAGATCGCGGGGCAGCAGCTCCACGCCGTCCAGATACACAGTCCCGACATAGGAGTTGTCGGCGTTCTCTTCCTGCAGGCGGAGGAGTGTCCGCCGCAGCTCGAAGTGCGATGACTCCTGACAACGGAGCGGGACAAACCGCTTGGCAGAGGCGGCGCTGTGGTAGTGAATCAGCCGGGCAAGATGTTCTTTCCCGGTCCCCGGTTCTCCGATGATATGGACCGGCACTTCCGTCTGGCGACAGAGCTGAATCTGTGTCGCCACCCGGGTGAGAGCCGGCGAGCGGGCGACGAACCGCGACAGGTGGTACCGACGGAAGAGGTCGGCAAGGTGCTGGCCGAGTTCGTAATGCCGCGTCGGGACAGGGGAGAGCGCTGGCACACGCTCGGCAACGAGTGCCAGGACGTAGTTCTTACCCTCGCCGTCCCCGGGGGGGAGGAGGAAAAAGTGCACGTTTCGATCGGTCGATTCTCCATTCCGGCAAGGAATCGTCACCGGCACAGTGACGGGCCTCCCGGAGAGGACTTCTTCCGGAGGGCAAAGCGCCCCCGTCAGCGCGGCGATCTGGCGGGAGTCCCCCTCCGCACGGTAGGTGCAGGTCTGGCCAATCACCTCGGCGGCGTCCCATTGGGTCAGGTCGACCATCCCTTTATTAAAAACGAGAATCACCCGCCGATCATCCAACACGAACAGGGGAGCCGTGCTGGTTGTCAGCCAGAGTGCGAGGCCGCGGCGAGTCCGTTGAGACACAGATTTGCCTGAGGTCTGAAATTTCGGGGCAGAAGTATCGCCGCCAATCCCGGCGAGGGTTTGGCGTCCTGTCTGGAAGTCTATTGTCCAGTGACAATAGCCGCTATAAAATCAAATGCCACATGTCACGACATGTGAACTTGGCGAATTCAGGACGCCCTCACCCGCGCTGTCGTTGCGATCCCCGGGAGAGGAGACGACACCATAAGTCACTGCAACAGTCACAGTTGAGACGGAGAGAGACAATGATTCAGTTGACCGAAAAGGCAGCCAACGAAGTGAAGCGGGTTCTGGCAGAGCAGAACCATCCGGAAACCACCTACCTGCGGGTCGGGGTCGTCGGCGGGGGTTGCAGCGGTTTCCAGTACCAGTTCGCCTTTGATGAAGCGGCCGATACCGAGAAGGATCACATCAGCGAGCAGTACGGGGTGAAGATCGCCGTGCAGAAGAATCATGACCTCCACCTCGACGGCACCACAATCGACTACTACGACGGTCTGGAACGCCGTGGTTTCCAGTTCAACAATCCGAACGTGATCAAGTCCTGCGGCTGCGGTAGCAGCTTCTCCGCGTAGTTCGGGTAACCCTCTCCCGCACACTGAACCTGACGGTTGTCGTAAGCTCTTGCAGCTGAGCGGGAAAGTGCGAGTCAATTCCGGCCGCGAGGCTGCTGACGCAGGTCGCCCGGGAAACGGGATCAACGCCGACGAATCGTCGGCGTTTTTCTTTGCGCCTCCGACAGTTCCACCAGCTCCCCGAATGGCAATTCTCTCTGCGTGGCGGCAAAAGCCAACGACATCCCGTTCTAACCGCTGAATTGGCGCAAGATCTGCGGCTTCTCCCGATCGCTGCTGGCTGCCGCAGGACTGATCACCCGGCCGAGTTGAAAGCGCTCGGCCCCACTTTCAAACGGAGGGAGCGTCATGCCACGCGGTGACAAATCGGCATACACCGATAAGCAGAAACGTCGTGCAGAACACATCGAAGAGTCGTACGAGGAGAAAGGGGTCTCCGAGAAAGAGGCGGCGCGCCGGGCTTGGGCGACAGTCAACGCTTCTTCAGGTGGAGGAAAAAAGAGCGGCTCCGGTCGCGGCAAGCCCGAATCCCAGGCCCCCGCTCGCAAGGGGGGAAAAAAAGGGGGCGAGGCCTCAGCGCGTCGACCGGCCGCCGAACGCTCAGCATCGGCTCGCAAAGCGGCTCGTACCCGCGCCCGCTCGGGCAAGTGACTTCGTTACGGCAAGGGCATTCCCCGAAATGAAAAAAGGGGCCACCAACACCATGTTGATAGCCCCTTCTGCAACGGAGGGTGATTGGTGCCACCGCTGAGCCCATGGGCAACAGCGGGTCAGCAGTCTTCAGTGTGCCTCGATCGTGGACATCCCTGCGAGGTGAAGGTGAGCCGAACGATCGAAGACTGTTCTAGTGAATTACCGGACGGGCAGCAGATTGGGAGCTCCGCTGGTCCGTTCCAGCCCGCTCGGAGTGACATAAGGTGTCGGCTCAGGTGCGGGAGGAATTCCCTGGACGTCACCGACCGGTGCCGCCACGGGAGTCGGCAGCAGATTCGGAGCGGGCACCACAGTCGGGGCCGTTCCGAAGACCACCCCGGCGGGGTGACGTCCCGGCAGGTCAGCCTGGCACATCGGGGTATGCCAGTCGGCCGGACGAGGCGCCGGAGGAATCGCACCCGGCTTCGGCATCCAGTACGGCACATGCTGGTAGTAGTAGCCGAGCTGGGTTGTGTCGGTCGGCATGTAGACGGAGGGGAGAGCCTGTCCGGGAACGCCGGGAGTGGCATTGCCGGTCCAGCTGTCCGGGAACTGCTTCCGGTAAACCACCGGAGAGCGGTAAATCGGACGCTTCACCGGCGGTGCAAAGCCATGGTCCGGTGAGAAGGTGCACATTCCGTGGGGATTGAACCAGTCGATCATCTGGCGGAAGCAACGGCTGCAATGGCAGTCCTTTCGGCACTGTTCCTGGCATCCATTTGGACAGGGAGCCCCGTTCACCACCCCCTGATTCTGACAGGTGGGGCAGGTGGACTGAGCAGCGGTGGAGCCGGCCGGAATCGGTTCCAGCCCCTTCGGGGAAATATCACTCACCCGGACGACCCCTGCGTTGTCCCAATCCTGGGCAGACGCAGTGACGGCGAAAGCGAGCATGAGTCCCCCGAACACAATCGTCGGCAGGAGTCTCTGAATTCGTGGCATGGTATTCATCCTGTTGAATTCTCCGCTGCGCGGAACGACCGAGCCGGAGAGGAAGATCTGGGTTCAGGTTTCCGAGTCCCCTGTCAAGTGGCTGTTCCTTGCTGACAAGGGGGACACTGACAAGGGCCGAAAAATTCATTCGCCGTCGAGTGCATTCGTCACTGTTGCCCTGTGTGCCGCATCTCCCACACGCAGTTGCGGGCGGGGCGACGACTCACAACACACCGACTCTGGAGCAGATTGCTCTTTCCAGTCCCCGCGCAGCCAGCGTTTCGTCTCGTGAAAAGCTGACTTCCGCGGGGCGAGGACGGGACAATCGCAAGTCGCAAATGCTCTAGCGGGCGACAGGTGCGGACTGACCGGGGTAAGGAATCACCGAAGCCTGCGCCGGTTGAGGCGGATGCAGGACCGGGGTGAGTCGACTGCTGGGAATTCCCCAGCCGTAGTTGTAGGTATGGTTCACAACCGGAGCGAGCGGCACGGAAACCGGACCGTTGTAACCCGGAGCGGCATAGACCTGGCCGTCACGTGAGTCGAAATAACCCGGGTCGACAGGATAAACAATGCCGTAGTGTCCAACCGGCGGGCAGCCTTTTCCACAGCAGCCCGTCGGGAAGAAGTACCCGAACTTGCAGCGGAACCAGCGCCATTTTTCCTGGCAGTCCCGCTCCATGCAGTCGTGCAGACGATGGCTGGTCACCTGGTTGCGGGCCCGGCGCATCTCGCACTGCATATGCAGCCACTGCCCGAAGGCACCGTTGCCGACGTAACAACCTTCTTCGTATTCATATTCCGGGCAGGGTCCATAGACCACCTGCGGAGCTTCCGAGTAGGAAGTCTGAGTGACTCCATCGGGAGACTGCCCGCGCAGCTGCTGCTGCGGCCGTTGATCATCACTGACACGAATCACACCCTCACGGGAGGGTGATGCCATGCGAACGACCCCTTCCGTGTCGTCCGCAGCTGCGGCGAGGGTCGACAGCATTGAGCTGGCGACCAGGAGCCGCAGGCTCCAGCTGCGAAGAGATGTCACCATGTGGAATCTTCCTGATTCGGAATTAAAGGTTTGCGCGGATCGCCGGGAAGCAGTCGGGATGTTCTCTGCGGAGAGGTCCTCTCTGCCGCAGTGCACTGCCCCCGGGGTGAAATGAGCGAGGGTCAGATCAGTGAATGCGCGGCGGGTGATAGCCCCCGAACAGCGGATAATGTGAACGGTATTTCACGGTGACTTCCGTTCCCTGCAGTTTCCACTGCTCGTGCTGCCGCATTCCGAACGGGGTCCAGATCCAGCCTCCCTTTACCTTGTAGTAGAAGGGGGGATACATCGCATGATAGGTGTGCGGATACAGCATTTCGTGCGGAGCGAATGCCTGGTTTGTAATGATGGTGCCGCCGTTGTATTCCGGCGTGTACTGCACCGGGCTCGGGTAGAGCGGTGCATTCAGCTGCGGGTATTGCCCCAGGTTGGCGGCTCCGGCTGCGGAGGCCCCCGGCTGCACATAGCCTTCAACGGCCTGTGCCTGTTGAACCTGCCCCGGAGCAGGATAGTTTGCCGCGGATGCGACATTCAGAAAGGAAGCCGCCAGCAGCAATGCTGAGCCTCGTGCTGTCATCGATAACATAATCAACCCCCTGCGAAGACAAGATGCAGGCCACCCCCCGTGGCCACGCCCAGGCACAGCCGCATGTTGTCGGAAGCTGCTGCACAGCCTCTTCGTGGTTGCACACGCGAGGGCTGGGGCAGTCGCGGCGCGAGCGCCGGAACGTTGCCATCAACAGTCCGCCCAACCCTCAGCAGAGAGGTTGCGGCTGGTACAGAAATTCGGCAGGGACCAATCGTGCCGATGAGTCATTCCACGCCCGCTGGCGCGAAACGTCCGTGTTTTCTAAATGTAAGGCTCATAACCTACTTACAGCTGGCCGAACAACTCTCACAAGCGATTCATCCGTCAAGTCAGGAGTATCCGGAATAACCGCCAGAAGGCCGCGCAGCTTACCCGGTTTCCCAGCCGGACAACCGCGCACAGGAACTCCAGGACGTCCCTGGGGCGCTCTCGGAAACGCAAAGACCGCCGGAGCTGCTGCACTGCGCTCCGGCGGTCGGCGTCGTTTCAAATTCGCAGGGGGCGAGGGCAGATTGCTCTTTCCAGTCCCCCCGCAGCACGCGTTTCGTCTCGTGAAATGCTGACGTCCACCTGGCGAGGAGGGGGCATTAAAAAATCAAAATGCGATATCCCTACGCGACTTTCCGGCGACGGTTCCAGAGATTGCGGATCAAACCGTCGATTCCGAACCAGCTGCCGGTTGGCAGAGCGGCAATCGCCAGCAGAGCGAACGCCTCGATCAGATTTTTGTTGACGATCAGGCTATGCTCGGGCCCCGGTGCAGGGGGAACTCCCGGAAACGGCGGCATGACGAGATAGAACATGACCAGCATCACGGCCCCGAGAACGGCTGCTCCCCGCGTGAAGAATCCGACGATCAGCAGCAGACCGAGAGTAATCAAACCGAGGATCACCTGCTTGTCGGACTTCTGGAGTGGAGTCGCTTCCGGAGGGAGAACGCCCCGTTTGATCTGCTGCGAATCCAGCAGTTCCAGCGCTGCGGTCTTCAGCGACTGATCGAGACTCCGAATGGGTCCGACCACCGCCGCCCGCTCGATGGCGAGTTTTCGGCCCAGCATCGTGGCGTGATCGTACTGATAATCGAGAGCTGCCTGATCGAGCGCGGCGTTATAGTCCTTCACCAGATCCTTGTATTCCTGGATCTTGCCGTACTTGATGTTGTCGCGGTCTTTGGATTCATCGTGAGCAGTGGTCGTTCCCATCACGATGTCGAACACGCCGCGCGGATTTCGTTCACCCGACACCCCGACCAGTTCCGGATCGCCCCGGAGAGCGGCTGCCAGCTTGTGGCGAAACGAGAGGTTGCGTGAGTTTCTCGCAACGGTCACAACGCCCCGGTAAAAGCTGAGTTCTTTGTCGTCCGGCTGGGCTTCGAGATTCGACTTGCGGCCGTAGCTGCGTCCATCGGGCTTGAGAGCCACGTCGACCATTTCCAGCAATGCCTGCTCTTCGCTTGGCAGGACCGGCAGCACTCCCTGCAGCTGCTTATGCTCGGCATTGTAGCGGACCGAGGGGGGGAAGGATTTCGGATCGACCCCTGCCGGCAATGACTCCAATGCCACAGCGACCAACATCGGGGGAGGAAGTTCCTCGGCCGCAGAATCCTGAGCAGCGGAGCCATCAATCAGTTTGTTCAACTCGGCAGTCTGTTGTTCGGTCAGCCCGTAATGGCTGATGAACCGGTCCCGCCAGTCGTACCAACGCTGGCTCATTCCGGCATAATCGAGCCAGCGCAGGTCGTCGGGATCTCCTGTCATACTGCGGAAATGTTCGCGGAAGGGGCCCTGCGCATTCTTGAGGTAGCCTTCGGAGGTCCAGGGGTCGGACGTGGACAGGGTCTGAACCTTCCACATCCCCTCATACAGAAACTGCCAGCCGATCGAGATGCGCAGCACAATAATGAGGACAACGGCCAGCAGGGGAACGTGTTTCAGGTCTTTCACGACAGGTCCTCAATACTTTTTGACAATCTCAGACAGGCTGGAGTGGTGGGTCAGTTGTCGTCGGCAGCGTTCGCTGCTCCGGCAACTCGTTCCGGCGGCAATTCATTCGGAGGGCGCTGGCTCTTCGAGGAACAGCCGGTCTTCCGCGAGGTTGCGGGTGACCAGTTCCAGCGTACGGCCCTGTCCGGAAGTGTTCACAAAGATCGCGCCAATGTGCGGATGATCATCGCAATACGCCAGCGCCTTGTCGAGTCCCATGACGTAGAAAGCGGTCGACAGGGCCTCCGCCTCGGTGGCGGTCGGAGTCAGCACCGTGACCGACAACAGCTTGTCGGCCGGCCACCCGGTGCGGGGATCGAGCAAATGTCCGTACCGCTTCCCCCGGTACCGGAAATACTGAATATTTGAACCGCTGGTGGACATTCCCTCGTCTCGCAGCAGCAGCGTGGCATACCGCCGCTGTGTAAACAGGGGATTCTTGATGCCGACCGGCCAGCCTTCATGCCCGCCATGCGTCCCCCGGGCAAAGACGCTACTCGCGCCACCGTGAAAGAGAAAACTCTGCAGTCCCTCCCGGTCCAGATGCCGCACACCCCGGTCGAGGGCGTACCCCTTGCCAATGGCTCCGAAATCGAGCAGCAGCCCTTCTCGGTCGAACTGGACAGTTTCCGTTTCCGGATCGAGTCGGACATGCTGCATCCCGGAGCAGTTCAACGCGGCCTGGATGTCCGCGTCGGTGGGAATACAGCTGTTCTGCCGCGCGGAACGCCACAACTGGATCAGCGCCCCGGCTGCGGGATCGAAAGTCCCTGCGGTTTCCCGCCAGAGTTGGTGACAGTGCTGGAGAAACAGGAAGAGCTCCGGGCTGACCGACTGCGCCTGCTGCGCAGCATTTCTGTTGAGCCGGGAGACTTCACTCGACTCCCGAAAGACGGAGAGCAACTCGTCGACATCGTGGATGAAGTCGAGCGCATCCGAGGCTGTCATGACCTGCTCGGGCGGCCCGGGGTTCATGATCACCGACCAGGGGCAGGCCATGGCCCGGGTCTCCAGCCGGACGGTATCCCCCGCCTGCGGAGCGACGGAAGATTTTCGAGTGACCAGTTCGTCGGCGATCCCTTCGCCCGTCCGACGAAGTTCCTTCTGAACAGCACGTCCTGTCAGGAAATCACGGCGGTTTGGCTCGGGAATGAGGGTCATACAGGTCTTGCCGGGGAGGGATGTTTTCGCAGCGATGCGTCAGCGGGAAACTGATACATCCCAACCGGACACATCCCCTGTTGATTATAGGCAGCAGCCACCCCGCACTGGAGTCTCAAGACGGTCGGGCAAGGTCGGGGTTCCCGACTTGCCTGGAAATTTTCCGCTCCTTGAACAACCCATTCAGCGGACTATACTCACCTGAGCCAGGAATTGCCGTTGGCTCGCGGTTGAACTCCGTGGCGGCAAACTGCTCGGGCCAGAGCGTCATCATTTTCCAGTGGCAGAACCGGTATCGTCTTTCCGCTGAATCTGAGTCTGGTTCGGGTCTCATTTCCGCTTTTCCATTTGCCGCCTGCCCGACGTCCCCGTACGACCTGGCAAATTGCGATCAACTCCACAACGAGAGGATGCGACTGATGAGTGCACAAGTGGGGCAACCCGCTCCGAGTTTCTCCGTTCAAGCCTATGACCGGACCAAGGACGGCTCCGACGACCAGTTCAAGCAGCTCTCTCTGCAGGACTATGCCGGCAAGTGGGTTTGCCTGTTCTTTTACCCACTCGATTTTACGTTTGTCTGCCCGACCGAAATCGTTTCGTTCAACGACAAGCTCGGTGAGTTCGAAGACCGCGACTGCGTCGTGTTGACAGCCAGCACCGACAGCGTGTTTTCCCACAAAGGCTGGTGCGATTCTCACGAAGACCTGCGCAAGCTCAAGTACCCGATGCTGGCCGACACCACGCACAAGCTGTCGCGCGACTATGGCGTGCTGAAGGAAGATGCGGGCATCGCCTATCGCGGGATCTTCCTGATCGATCCGAACGGCGTCGTGCGCTGGTCAGCCGTGCATGACCTCAGTGTCGGACGGAACGTTGACGAAGTGCTGCGGGTGCTCGACGCCCTGCAAACCGACAAGCTCTGTCCCTGCAACTGGAAGTCCGGGGAAAAAACGCTGAACTAGAATTGCTTGCTCATGAATCGCTTTCCCGTCTGGCTGGCAATCCGGTTCAGCCGGACGGGATTTTTTTGCACATCAAGGGTCGATTGTGCCTGTCACCGCTGCGGAGCGTTCCGCTTTTGATTGCAGATGCGGCAGCGGGGCAATCACTCATTGTCACTTCCCATAGAATTGAATCGCCGGCCATGTCGTTCCTGAAGCCTGTTGAAATCGCCGAGGCACCGGAGAAAGTCGCTCAGCACTATGCCCGCGTTCGGGAAATGTTTGGTGAGGAGCCGATCCCTCAGCCGTTCCTGATCTACGGCAATGTGGAGCCCTTCCTGCGCGACTTCTACATGAACTTCAAGAAGTTCGTGTATACCGACGGGGCTCTCGACGCCAGAACCAAGTCAGCGATCGGTCTGGCAGTGGCGGTGTTTGGCAAGTGCGCCCCGTGGCGAGATTACTTTGCGGCCCGCTGTCAGCAGCTTGGATTTACCGAGCCGCAGATCGCCGAAATCATGGCCGTGACTGCGACCAACGCCATGTACAACACCTTCTTCAAATTCCGTGACCTGAGCGGCACGGGCCTCTTTGACGGAATGGGAGTCGGCCTGCGGGCACACACATTCAGCAATACCTCGCTGGATGACAAGACGATCGAGCTGATCAACACCGCCATCAGCGACATGAACGCCTGCAAGCCCTGCACCTCCGGACATGTTTCCAAGTGCAAGAATCTGGGCCTGAGCAACGAGCAGATTCTGGAGTCGATCCAGTGCGCCGCCACGATGTATGCGGGAGTCCAGTTCCTGAACGCCGCCCTCTGAGCCAGCGACGGTTCCGTGAAATGACGGCACCTCTCCTCCTGACTGCAATCATCACCGCCATTCTCCGCCTCGATTTGTCTGGTGATCTCTGTAATCTGATCACCCGGACGGGCTCTGGCATGAAGAATTCTTCATAAAAAACAATCTGCCTCGGGTGCACTTTTTGCTCATCTTGAATCCGCAGCCTTGCCGTGCACAATCGCCGGTAGTGGTCTTCGCGGCGGACGGTTCCTGAGCATCAGTGGCAGGTATGATCGAGATTCCGGTGGCATCTGCGGTATGGCGCAAAGGGGTCAAGTGGCTCGGTGGACGTGAGCCGGCGGTGCTCCTCTCGCTGCTGGTGATCTTCACTGCCAGCTGGATCTTCATTCACGTGGCCGACGAAGTCGCCGACGGGGAGACCCACCAGTTCGAATACTGGCTGCTGCGCGTCTTTCGCACGGCAGAAGACCCCGCCGTACCGATCGGGCCGGCCTGGCTGCAGGAGATGGTCCGGGATCTTACCGCTCTCGGAGGATTCAGCTGGCTCTGCTTTTTCACCTTTGCTGTTGCGGGTTTCTTCTGGCTCGACCGCAAACGCCATCTGGCAATGTTCCTGCTGGTCTCGGTAACCAGTGGCTACCTGGTCAGTACGCTCCTGAAAATGTTCTTTCAACGCCCGCGGCCGGATATTGTGCCGCATCTTTCCTATGCCCAGAACTCCACCAGCTTTCCCAGCGGCCATAGCATGAATTCGGCCATCGTGTATCTCACACTGGGAACGATCGTGGCCACCAGCGTGGCGACCCGCAAGCTGAAGATGTATGTGATCTGCGTGGCACTGGTGCTGATGATCGCCGTCGGCGTCAGCCGGGTTTACCTTGGTGTTCATTACCCGACCGACGTTCTTGCCGGCTGGATGGCGGGGACGGTCTGGGCGCTCCTCTGCTGGCTCGTGGCGAGACTGCTCCAGCGTCGAGGCCAGATCGAGCCTCCCACCCCCGACGTTGAAGAGGAAAAGCCTTTCGCCGATTCGATCGCCCCCTGAGCGACCCAAGGTCGATGCGACAAGCCTCTCAGCAGGCGATCAGTTCTCTGATGGCGATCCCAACGCCGCACGGGCTGGCAAGAGCGAGATCGCCACTCCTACCAGAAACACCGGCAGGGCAAGGATCGTCAATTGGCCCGCATACTGCAGGCTGCTCCAGCACATGTAGAGCGAAGTGGAGACAAACACCAGCGGCGTCAGCGGATACAGGGGAACCCGAAACGGGCGTGGCCGCTGAGGATCTCGCCAGCGAAGAACAATCAGCGACGACCCCGAGAGGGCGAAGAACCCCCAGAAAATCGGCGCGGTTGCGGACAACAGCAGGTTGAACCCGCCGCCGTATTCTTTCCAGTCGGGTGCGGGAAAGTGCAGCAACCCTGCCAGGGCGGTCAGGCGATCGCGGCCGGCTTGCGTGCCGACCAGCCCGATCAACAACAGCGAAACCGCTCCCAGCGTGAACAGCGCGGGGAGTGGCACGTTGTTCTTGTTCCAGCGATTCCACGCCCGGAAGTACGATTCCCGCTTGCCCACGGCCGCCAGCAATCGACAGCCAGCAAACAGCATCCCGTGAATCCCGCCAAGGGCGGAGATGATGACAATCAGACTGATCAGCCACGCGAATCGGGCGGAGAGCGTCTGTTCGATGAGGTCTGCCGCGGGGACGGTCGATTCCTTCACGGCGTCAAATCCCAGCCCTCGCAGATAAGCGCAGTTCATCGCCAGATAAAGCACAGCGATCGATCCCAGTCCGAGGATCAGCGCCCGAGGCATATTACGTTGGCCGTCGCGAACTTCCGGCATGATCGTGGCAGCGTCGTTCCAGCCGCCGTAGGCATACAAGACGAAGACCAGCGCCAGACCCCAGTCGGCCCAGCTGACGGAATTCGACCCGCCCACCAGAGCAGCGTGCGCCTGAGTCGTCGGAAGAAGCAAGCCGCAGATCAGTAATGCGGCCAGCGAAACAATCTTCAAAACAGTGAGCAGATTCTGCACCCACCGACCGGTCTGCAGCCCGAAAGCATGCACACCAACGAGCGCTGCCACCGCCGTCGCTGCGATGACGGCGGGGTGAATCAGGCCGGGAGGAAGGATCTGCTCGGCGTAATCGGCCACGAAGAACGACATGATGCCGATGCTCCCGGTCATCACAGCGCAAGTCTGCATCCACACAAACAGGAAGCCCGTGCGGCGCCCATAGGCACGTGTGAGAAACACATACTCCGCGCCGAACTCGGGATAGGTGGTCACCAGCTCGCAGTAGCAGAGCGCACCGCACAGCGCCAAGAACGCTCCAAACAGCCAGAACCCCAGGGCGATTTCCGGGCTGCCGGCGCGCGCGAAGACCGCCGGCGGAACCTTGAAGATGGAAACACCAACGACAATGCCGACAATCAGGCTGATGGTGTCCCACAGCCCCAGTGATGCGGGGCGTCTCGCCTGTTCCCCAGCAGGAGTGACGTCATCTGTCATCTGCATGCCCGTTATGACCGATCACGCATCCGGAAGTCCGTTGTCGTCGCGTTGCAGGAGCCCGGTGATCGCAGGCCCGTCAGCCGCCTGAAGACCGTGTGGGTGGAGTCAGCTCGGTCCACAAACAGCCAGGTCCTCAGACACACTGCCTGAGGACCTGGACTTCCGTGGAATCGCTCTTCCCGCGGATCGCCAGTTGTTGTCAGCGGCACTAGTTGCCGTAATCCTTGGGATTCCCGAACAATCCGCCCCCTTTGTTGCCGCCCGTTCCCCCCTTGAGGTTCAGGTTGCTGACCCGGCGTTCGTACTTCTCTCCCTTACCGGGGGCGAGATCTTCGTCCTTCGGCTTCTCAACCGGCTCCGGCTTGGCCTTGAGGGCTTTGACAGACAGGCTGATCCGTTTCTTGCCCGGGTCGACTTCCAGAATCTGAACTTCGGGCATATCGCCAACATTCAGGACTTCGGTGACCCGCTTCACGCGGCGGTGTTCGAGTTCGCTGATATGGACCAGCCCCTCGATCCCGGGCTCCAGTTCCACGAAGGCGCCGAAGGCCTCCACGCGCGTCACGCGACCGGTGACCGAAGCACCCTTTTCATATTTCGTTTCTGCGGTCCGCCACGGATTCGGAGAAAGCTGACGCATGCCGAGGCTGATGCGGTTCTTTTCGCGGTCGATGGACAGCACCTTGACTTCGACCTGCTGGCCTTCAGTCAGGACCTCGTTGGGATGTTCGATCCGGACCCAGCTCATCTGGGCGACCGGCAGGAAGCCGTCCATGCCTCCCAGATCGATGAAGGCCCCAAATTCCTTGATGGTCTTGACCCGACCGGTACGCACCTGATCCGGCTTGATTTCGTTGAGCAGATCCGCCTTGGCCAGTTCGCGTTCTTCCGCGAGCAATGCCCGGCGGGTCAGCACGAGCTTCCGCTTGGCGGGATTGACTTCGGTGATCTTCGCCCGCAGCTTCTGACCGACATAAGTCGCCAGATCCGCGACGAACCCCAGCTCAACCTGACTGGCGGGAATGAAGCCCCGCAGGGTGCCGACATTGACTTCGAGGCCCCCTTTGTTCGTTTTGGTAACGACACATTCCACGATCTGATCCGGGCTGACAGCGCTCCAGTCACCCCCCTTGATCTTGGCGGTGCCACGAGCCAGATTCGTGAGGATCAGCCCCTCGGTTTCATCGATCCGGTCGAAGACAACTTCCACCACGCCCCCAACCTGCGGCTGGTTTTTGGCGTCGAACTGGCGGAACGGAACAACCCCTGTCATCGGCAGGTTGAAGTCGAGGAAGACGCTGTCTTCCTGCACCACCAGCACGGTGCCGCGCAGCTTCTGGCCGGGCTGCAATGTTTCAATATCAATCACGGCGACGGGTGCATCCCCTTCGACAGGAGCGGCCGGAGTCGCAGCGGCACTGGCCTGCGCCATTGCCGCTTCAATGTCGGCTTCGAGTCCGGCGTCAATCGCTTCCTGCTCGGGAATGGCGACCGGAGTTGTCGGCGGTGGGGGAGGGGCACTGGCTGCGGCGGCGGCCGCCTTGACGGCGCGCTGCACTTCGGCGTCGACGTCCGCATCGTCCTGGGCGGGAATCGCGGCGACGGGCGGGGCCCCAGCCGGGGTCCCCAGAGAGGCAATCGCCTTTCCTTCACCCGGTGCAACTGTGGGCCGGAGCTGCAGCTTCCGTTGCGATTCTTCTGTCGAGGTTTCCGGAACAGCCGGCGTTGCTTCGGCAACGGGCGTCTCGGGAGTCGCTTCAGAAGGGGTCGGGAGAGACGAAGGAACCTCTTCATGAGGCGCGACGTTATCAGTACTCATTCCGCTGTGACCTGCCAGACCGTCTGCGAATGTCAAACGCCCCTACGGCGTCGATTACGTTTTTCTTCGGTTCCCCGGTCAAATCTCCCCGGTCAGTTTACCAAACCGGGCTTTGAGGAACCTTTTTCGGGATTCTCTGAGAACTGCCGATCAAAACGCAAGTCTTAACGTCCCATTCACTGGCGGAATTCTCGTAACTGTGTGACGGAAGGAGGCTTGGTCCGCAGCAGGTCCGACGGGTTCCGCAGGCTGCCGGAGGTTTTCCAATCCGTTCGGACGCCGGTGGGTCGGAATCCGCCCCCAATCCGCTATACTGAACGCTTGGGGCATTTTCGGCATTTCAAGAGATGTGGCGATGTTCGACGCGATCACCAAGAATCTGACTGAAGCATTAGGCAATCTCGCCCGCGGCAAGCTGTCGGAAGGAAATATTCGCGACTCGATGTCGAAAGTCCGGCAGGCTTTGCTGGAGGCGGACGTCAATTACGACGTCACTAAATCGTTTATCCAGCGGGTTACCGAACAGGCGGTCGGTGAACAGGTTCTCAAATCCCTGCGTCCGGCAGAGCAGATTGTCGGGATCGTCTATCAGGAACTGGTCCAGCTGATGGGGCCAGTCGACCATTCTCTCGCCGTCCGTCGGGGCGAGCTGTCGGTCATCATGATGTGCGGTCTGCAGGGGGCGGGAAAAACGACCACCTGCGGCAAGCTGGCCCGCATGCTGAAAGAAGAGGGACACAAGCCGATGCTGGTCGCAGCCGACTTGCAGCGCCCTGCCGCTATCGAACAGCTGCGCGTGATCGGCGAACAGATCGGAGTTCCGGTTTACACGGAAGACCCGGCAAAGAGCACACCCGTTCAGGTCTGCGTCAACGCTCGAAAGAAGGCCCGGGAGTTCGACTGCAATGTGCTGATCCTCGATACCGCGGGTCGTCTGCACGTCGACGACGCCCTGATGAAAGAATTGATCGAGATCGACAACAAGTTGATGCCGCATCAGGCGTTACTCGTTTGCGACTCGATGACGGGGCAGGATGCCGTCAACAGCGCCAAGGTTTTTAACGAGGCGCTGGAACTCGATGGGGTGATTCTGACCAAGCTCGACGGGGACACCCGGGGTGGGGCAGCCCTGTCCGTCAAGGCGGTGACGGGAGTCCCCATCAAGTTCATCGGAGTGGGTGAGCAGCTCGACCGGCTGGAGCGTTTTCACCCCGAGCGAATGGCGCAACGCATTTTGGGACAGGGGGATGTGGCCACCCTCCTCGAGACGGCGCAGCGGGTCCTCAACGAAGAGGAAATGGAGGCCCAGCAGCAGAAAATGATGCAGGGGAAGTTCTCGCTCGATGACTTCCTCAAGGCCATGAATCAGATCAAACGCATGGGTTCGATGAAGAGCCTGCTGAAAATGATCCCCGGGATGGGGCAGCTCTCCCAGGCCCTGAACGCGCTGGATGGCATGGATCCAGACAAGGATGTTGGCCGGGTCGAAGCGATGATTCAGTCGATGACTCTTGACGAAAGACGAAATCCTGACAAAATCGACCGCTCGCGCCGGCAGCGCATTGCCCAGGGGAGCGGTACGAACCCCACCGAAGTCCATGATTTGCTGAAGCAATTCAAGGGAATGTCGGGGATGATGCAACAGATGGCCGGCATGGGAACCGGCGACCGGATGAAAAAAGTCCAGGAGCTGCAGGCTGGCATGATGAATCCCGGAGCAGAAATGCTGCGGGAGAAACAGCGCAGCAAGCGGGGTCCAGTCGATAAGAATGTGCTGCGGGACAAGAAGAAGCAGCAGCGTAAGCAGGCGAAAGATCAGCGCAAGAAGAACAAGCGGCGCTGAAAGCCTTGATGAGCAAACAGGATGCGGTTGACGAGCCGCCGGGTCATCCCCCGGCGGAATTTTATTCGGTCCGCCGTGTCAGTTGAAAATTTTCCGTTTCAGGAGAGAGCAGTGACGGTTCGGATTCGCATGAAGAAAATGGGGCGTACGCATCGTCCCTTCTTTCGCATTTGCATTATGGATCAGCGCAGCCCGCGCGATGGCAAAGCGATTGAAGAAATCGGCACGTACGATCCCATGGTTCGCGATAAATCCAAGCGCGTCACCATGAAGATGGACCGGGTTGACCACTGGATTTCCGTCGGCGCCCAGCCGAGTGAAAAGGTGGCGGCCCTCATCCGTAAGGTGAAAGACAACGACTTCGGTGAAGCCAAGGCCCCGCCGCCGATGATGGCTCCGCAGGTCAAGGCCAAGCCGGCAGCTGAAGAAGCTGCTGAAGCCCCCGCCGAAGAATAGTCGTCTCCGGCGGTCGACCGAAACGAGAGGGACGGCCACGCGATTATTTCCGGTATGTCCCGAGGCCGCTCCTCATGGGTGCGGAACAGCGTGGAGCAGCCGGCAGCTGACCGAAACGAAACTCCGGGCCCGCTCGGGTCAGCAGCAGCCTTGGCTGGCAAGTGGCAAATGAACTCCGTCCGTTTCGATGTGCTGACACTGTTTCCGGGAATCTTCGACGGATATCTCGGACAGGGTCTGCTGAAAAAGGCGATTGATTCCCGGCTGGTTGACATTCAGCTCTGGAATTTTCGCGACTGGGCAGAGGACAAGCATCAGTCGGTCGATCATCCTCCTTACGGAGGGGGACCGGGGATGCTGATCCGCTGCGAACCGGTGTTCCGCTGCGTGGAGGCGGTTCAGGCCGCCGCCCCAGAGCCGGGGAAACTGGTCATGCTGACGCCGCAAGGCCGGAAGCTCGACCAGAGTCTGGTTCAGGAACTGGCCAAAGAGCCGCGCATTCTGCTGCTCTGTGGTCGATATGAAGGATTTGACGACCGGATCGTGCAGGGGCTTGAGCCGCTGGAAGTCTCCGCGGGAGATTTCATCTGCAATGGCGGAGAAGTGCCGGCGATGCTGGTCATTGATACGGTCATTCGACTCATTCCGGGAGTTCTTGGAGATGAGACGAGTGCCCGATATGATTCATTTTCGTCGTCAGCACTGCTGGAGTATCCACAGTACACACGGCCCCGCGAATTTCGCGGAATGACGGTGCCCGATGTCCTGCTGAGCGGGAATCACGGTGCCATCGCCGAGTGGAGACGACAACAAAGTCTGGAACGCACGCGGCAGCGCCGCGGCGATCTCCTCGACGGCTCTGCTGCTTCGGCAGAGAGCTGACATCGTCGGGACTCTGCAGGTTCGGCCGGTTTTTGTTTTTCACAAGACCGGCCCCTCCCGCGGATGGCGATGACCACCCATTGTGATGTGCCGACGTCCCAGGCGGCACCGCTCGCGACAACCCGGAATGCCACCATGCGTCACAAACTGATTGACATCGCAGAGAAGGCCAGCCTGCGCGAAAACGAACTCAACTTCTCAATCGGGGATACTGTGGATGTCCACACCCGGATTCTGGAAGGTGACAAAGAGCGAATTCAGATCTTCTCCGGCATCGTGATCGGAACCCGCGGCCACGGCATGGCCGAGATGTTCACCGTCCGCCGGATTGTGGCAGGTGAAGGGGTGGAGCGGACCTTCCCGGTCAACTCCCCCAAGGTGGCCAACGTCGTCGTGAAGCGGCATGCCCGCGTTCGTCGCGCCAAGCTGTTCTACCTGCGTGACCGTATCGGCAAGGCGACCCGCCTCGTGGAACGCCGCGCCAAGTCCGGTGAAGCTGAAACCACCTCGTGAGTCCCGCCCCCGCGGCGTCACGAACAATCTGAACTGCGATCAGACCTCCGGAACTTTTCCCGGAGGTCTTTTCCTGCGCGGACTTCTCTGTCATGGTGTGTTCGGAGATCGCCCGGCGCAGTTCGGTCGGGACTTCTCAGAGCGCCGACGAGGACCGAATCATGCTCCGTCCGCTGACTGGCTGGCTGCGAAAACTGTTCGGTGACCGTGGCGAGCGACTGGCAGCCCGGCATCTGAAACAGCTGGGCTATCGCATCCTGGCACGGCAATGCCGTAACCGGCTGGGCGAAATCGATCTGATTGCAATGGATCAAGAGACGGTGGTGTTCGTCGAAGTGAAGACCCGGTCCAGTCACGTCGCCGGACATCCCAAAGAGGCGGTGACTTACCGAAAGCAGCAGCAACTGACCCGGGCAGCACTGGCGTGGTTGAAGACGCATCGACTGCTGGAGCGGCGAGCCCGGTTTGATGTGGTCGCCATCACCTGGCAGGGGAATGAGCCTCCGCAGCTGGAACATGTGATCAACGCCTTTGAACCGGTCGGCCAAGGTCAGATGTACTCGTGACCAAGAGCAGGTTGCTCTGTCCTGGCCCGCCCAGCAAGTATTTCGTGTGATGAAATGCTCATTTCCGCGTGGCGAGAACGGATCCCACAACAGCGAATCTGTTCGAGCGGACCATCAGGTGTCGGAACCTTTCCCTCAACAGGAGTAACGGCATGAACCGTTTTTTTATTTCCCTTTCACTGATCAGCATGACAGGAGTTGTCCTGATGCAAACTCTCTCCACAGGCGCGGCCGAGAAGCCGGCCCGGGAGCTGCGGCACCTGGTGCTCTACAAGTTCAAAGAGGATCAATCGCCGCAGCAGGTGCAGGAAGTCGTTGACAAGTTCCTGTCGATGCAGAAACTGATTCCGGAAATCTCAGCGCTGTAGCACGGAATCAATGTCAGCCCGGAAGGGAAGTCGGACGGCCTCACTCACGCGTTTCTGGTCACGTTTCGATCGGAAGCCGACCGCGACGTCTATCTCAATCATCCGGCTCATCAGGAGTACGTGAAGGTGTCGGGACCCCGAAGGGAAAAGGTCGTTGTTTTTGACTACTGGACGGCCGAGTAGACCCGGCATCCACGCTGTTCATCGGCAGAGGAGCCCCAAGTGAATCACTGGCTGCACGCTGCGGATTGAGTCGATCGAGACGAGCGCAGAAACGAACGTCGCCATCCACGCCCCTTCGACTGCAGGGACTGCCGTCCCGCTACGAAACAACCCCGCGTCGCTCTCGCGGCACGGGGTTGTGTTCACTCTCCAGATTGAACTCAACGCGACGCTGCGGATTACTTCAGATCCGCGCTGCGGATTCGCAGCAGCTTGCCTGGCTTTTTGTCCGAGCCGGCTTCTTCGGTGCCGAATACGGTCACCAACAATGCTCCGCCGCGTGTGAAGGCCAATGCCGTCGGCTTGTCGAGCGACACGATCTTACGTGGCGTCAACGTATCCCCGTCGATGGTCAGTTCGTAGAGTCCCCCCTGGCTCGGATCGACCCAGGAAAAGTCCACGCCGTACAGCTTTCCATCCGGGCTGTACGCGATGTTGACGATGTCGTTCAGACCCGTTTTGTAGCTCTTCTTGAAGGCACCGGTTTTTGCGTCGTAGATGGTGATCAGGCTGTCGCCGGCGACGTTGACTTCGCCCATCTGACTGACGACCAGATCCCCTTCGGGGCTGATCGCAATTCCGCACGGAGCATCGGTGTCGACGGACTGCTTCGTGGCGATAAACGGTTCCAGCTTGCCCGGCTTGCCATCCGTAATCGAAGCGCGAACAACCCAGCCTTTCGTGTCGTCGCCGTTGGAAGTCACAAAAACCGCTTCACCGTTGCTGGCGACTGCGTAGTAGTTCCCTTCCCCTTTGACAGACGCTTCGCCGGCGGTAATCGGTCCGAGAGTGAATTCCGCCTTCGCTTCCGCCACGGGCGAACTCGCAGGCTTTTTGCCCACCTTGTAAATACGGATCACTTCATCGCCATCCGGGCGGCTCCCGTCGCCGACAACCAGAGTCGATTCATCCAGAAACCCAATGCCCAGCGGGCCGATGTTGTACATCGGCCCCTTGCCGTAGATGTCGGTCGGATAGCCCGTGATCTCCGGGGTGAGGTTCGTCTGCTGCTCCTTGCGGGTGACCCGGTAGACTCCGCTGCGGTCCGACAGGAAGATGTGCCTTGACTCAGGCTGCAGGGCCAGTCCGGAGGGATTGTCGAGGTTCTCGAGGACGACCACCGGCTGGATGTCCTGTGCGGCAAGACTTCCGCCCAGCAGCAGCAGACAGGCACCGAGCGATCGCAATTTGAAACACGTGAAACGCATCGTTGTTCCCTTTGTTGTAAAACTCGTGAACAGCAGATCGGTTGGAGCACTTGCTCCGGAATCTCTCGCGGGGTGTCAACCGGAATACAGCACGTCGACTGCCCCCGTGTCGACTGTCCCCGTGCCGGCTGCCGACGGGGCAGCTGACGAATCGCAGAACGTCAGTTCTCGTCCCGCGGAAGCTCGGGAGCCTCGTGCTCGGGGTAGTCCGAGCTACTCAGACCTTCTGTCAGGAACAGAATCAGGTCCTGCTTCTCCTGCGCAGTCAGGTTGAGTTCGAAAATCTCTTCGTCGAGATACGGGTTGGCAATGCCCCCCTTGTTGTAATGCTCGACAACTTCTTCCAGAGTTTTCATTGAACCATCGTGCATATAAGGAGCCGTCCGGGCGATCTCCCGCACCGTCGGAGTCTTGAAGGCTCCGGTATCCCCCTTCAGTTTGGAAATGGCAAAGCGCCCTTCATCAGGCTGCTTTTGGTCCATTCCGACACCGATGTTATGAAAGGCATTGTCGGTCAGGTTGGGACCGGAATGGCAGGCGCTGCAGTGGGCTTTGCCAAAGAATAACTCCATTCCGCGCAGAGCCCCCGCTGACAGGGCCGTGGCGTCTCCCGCCTTGTAGCGATCGTAAGGAGCGTTTCCGGACAGAATCGTCCGCTCGTAACAGGCAATCGCCTTGGCGATCCCCTCTTTGGTGACCGGTGTACCGAAAATCTGGTGAAACTGCTGCCGGTATCCCGGAATTTTGTTCAGCCGCTCAACCACTTCCTCCAGCGTCATGTTCATTTCGATCGGGTTCTGCACCGGACCGAGCGCCTGTTCTTCCAGCGTGGCAGCACGTCCATCCCAGAACTGCAGCGTGTGGTACGCGCTGTTGATCACGGTGGGGGAGTTGCGTCCCCCTTTCAACTGATCGACCCCGGTCGCAAACTGCTCTCCGTTGCTGAATCCCTTTTTCGGATCGTGGCAGGAAGCACACGAAACCGAATTGTCGCGAGACAGCCGCTTATCAAAATAGAGTTGCTTGCCAAGCAGCACCTTCTCCGGAGTGGTCGGATTGTCCGCCGGAATCTGTAACGGCGGCAGCCCCAGCGGAACCTTGTCCTGTGCGTTGACTCGTCCGGCGGCCAAAAGAACTAGGATCAAGCCAAGGGGGCGACTCACTCGGTGCATGTTTTCTTTCCGGGCTGGGGCAGAGGTGGGACCCGATTCTTAAAGACTGGGGATTCCGCTGCAAGCGAAGGGGCGAAAAATCCCGTGCAATCCCGGCGGTTGCGACAACCTGTCCCGGTTCCGGGAGGCAGCAGGTTTGACAATCCGTGCAGGATTGCTGAGATGAAGCGAAAGTTCGCGATGTGAATGCGAGCCTGAACCACTTTGACCGGGAATTTACCGCCATGTCGACTGCTGAAATGGAACTGCTCACCCTGACCCACACGCTGCTGGCAGCGATCGATGCGGGAGACTGGACAGCCTACGCCGCCCTGTGTGACGAAAACATCACCTGCTTCGAACCGGAAGCGAACGGCCACCTGGTTTCGGGGCTCCCCTTCCACAAGTTCTACTTTGACCTCCCCGCGGGCAAGCCCCGTCTGTCGACAGCCACCTCTCCGAGTATCCGTGTTGTGGGAGAGATCGGGATCGTCTGCTACGCCCGACTGACGCAGAAACTCGACGGCAACGGCTCGCCGGTGACAGTTTCCTCCGATGAGACCCGCATCTGGCAGAAGACGGGGAATCAGTGGAAGCACATCCACTTCCATCGTTCACCCTGTTAGAGCAGGTTGCCCTGTGCTTCGCCCACACAGCAAGTGTTTGTTGTGATGAAAGGCCCATTGCCGCGTGGCGAGCATTGCGACCCAATGAAGACCGTGTCCCGAAGAAAGTATCGGGAACAAAAAAACGCCCCGTGATTACGGGGCGTTTCGTCATTGCTGGGTTGAGAATGCTGACCGAACAGATCAAGGGGAGCGGGCCCCCCGAACCTGCCCGGTCAGCTCAAGCTTGACTTCATTGGGCTGCCCGGACACGACGGTCGCGGTCAGTCCACTATTGGTCGGGTCAGCATAGTTCGAGGGAACGAGCAGCTTCGGCGGTCCCACGGAGGGAGCGTCGTCGCGCTGTCCCTGAACAAAAGGGACTTCCTCATGCTTGACCACACTGACTCGGTACGAGCCGGGGACCGCCCCGTCGTTCGAATCGAATGTCGTCAGCTGGAAGCGTCCCTCGCTGTCGGTCTTCCCCATCGCTGCGAACTCATGCTCCTGCGGCTGAAACACCACAGTCGCGTCCGCCAGCGGCTTCCCATTCAGGATGACCACTCCCGCCACGGGGAAGACGTCAGGGCGGTCAATGCTGCTGGATCGTGAGCAGCCCGTGCAGAACAGGGCCACCATCGCCAGTCCGAAGATTCGGTTGAAATTGTGTAGTGGTTTCATGTTTTCCAAAAGTGTTTCGCCAGGTCTCACAACATGGCGTCCGACTGTTGCCGGAAAGGCTGCTCGTGTCGCACGGGTAGCAGGCACAACTCCGCATGACGAACACGAGCAGATCGAAAATCAGACTGAACTAAAACTCACCCACGACTTCATCACCGGAGATGGAACCCAGAGAACCCCAGATCCCGTAGGGGCTGCGACCGGAAATGTTCAAGGGTGTTGCAGCCGACAGGTTGCCGGTGTGAATGTTCTCACTGACAAACCGGACGGCACCATCGCACATCAGCACATGGGCTCCCCCGACGTGCAGACTGGCGACGGAGTACAGGCCGTCGGTGTCATAACCACCATCGGCACAGGAGGGGGAGTTCGGCGGAAGAATGGTATTCACCGCCACATACGATGGGTTTCCGCGACCCCAACGGGAGCCTCGCCCGAGCGAAACAGTCACGCCTGGAGCGAAAGTACTGCGATCGTTCGGATTCAGCGTGGACAGGCAAAGAATCGGTGTGGAATAGATGCTTTGACCACGGCTGCGGGCCACCCCGCCGATCGTGCTCATGCCGCCGCTGCCGTTGTAGGCCGTCAGTTCACCCATCGCGATGGTGTTACTGGTCCCGTCGGTGATATCGCGGAATTGACGGCTGGTCTGATATCCGAACGGCCCCCGCACTGCCCGACGCGAGTTGACAGGATTCGCCGAGATATTCGAAAGGAGCAGAGCGGTATCTCCTCCACTGAAACCGTAGTTCGTCATCCCCAGGTCAACTCCTCCGAAAACACCTCGAATGGAGGCGGCAGAGGGGCAAAGAAATCCGGGAATGGTTGTCCGCCACGGGACGTAGGCCGACGTGTCATTGCAGTTGTCGCCAAATGGCTGAAAGGTGGTGGACCCATAAACCTGAGTCCCACTGATCTGGTTGTAAAGCGGAGCCTGATCGATGTAGGGGAGCAGCATGGTGAATCCGCTCCCTTCATTATTGTTTCCTTTGGGGTTTGCGGCCGATGTCCCACCTTGACGCGAGGGTAAACACCCCATCACGTCAGCATAGTTGTGCAATGCCAGACCAAGTTGTTTCAGATTGTTTTTGCACTGGGACCGCCGGGCCGCTTCACGAGCCTGCTGGACAGCAGGCAACAGCAGGGCGATCAACACAGCAATAATTGCAATGACGACCAGCAGTTCGATCAGGGTGAACCCACCTTTTTTCCGGCGATGGGAGGCAGGTGTTTCCTTTAGCAGCATAATTGACGCCTTCGACGTAAGGACCGGGAGAACGGCAGAAACAAAAGTTATGGCAAAATTCCGCGAGCGCACGGGAAATTCAGGCAATGCAGTCAGGAGGCAGGCTGAAACCGGAAACACATGAGTCGTCGATACACCGTTTCCGTTCCAGCGATTCCCATCATCAGGCGATGATTGGAATTGATTTCCGTGACTCTTCCAGCTGTTGATTCTCCCGATCGGCAGTCCATTCACAATATCCTTCTACGACAATCTCATGTCGATTTTGCGACGCACACACAACGCTGAACTTCGATAAAAACCGGGTTGTTTGTTGGCGGCGAGTTGATAGTCTGAGCACGATCTTCACGGCGGACTTCACCGTCGCAACTCGTCTCTGCCAGGAGTCAGTGCTGGTTCCGGGCAAGTTCGAGTTCCTGCTGTGCTCCCTCACTGTCTCCAGCCCACTTGTCCCAGTCATCCGGAAAAGATTGTATGCGCCTGTTCCCAAACCCCAGCCGAAATACTCTTCGATTCTCCTTGATCGCCCTGTGCTGGATGGGGGTCGTTCCCCTGTCGGCGACTGCCGCGGATCCGATTCGCGTGGCGATCTACGATCATTCCGAAGGCAAGGCACGGTACCTCAAAGTGCTGGCCAGAATCCTCGGTGACAACGACGTCTTCCACGTCGACAACCTGTCGCCAGCCCAGATTCGCAAGGGTGCTCTCAACCAGGGCTATCACGTGTTGATCATGCCGGAAGGTTCAGGCAGCTATCAGTCATCACAACTGAAAGAGACCGGTCGCGAGAACATCAAGGAGTTTGTGCGAAACGGCGGTGGCTACGTCGGGATCTGCGCCGGATCGTATCTGGCGTCTTCCCACTTTGACTGGTCACTCGGTTTGCTGAACGCCGAGATGGTGGATGCAGAGCACTGGGCACGCGGCAACGGCCAGGTCAAGCTGCACCTGACACCAGCGGGACAGGCAGCATTGAAGAGTAGCAAAGCTGATCTCGAGGTCTACTATGCGCAAGGACCGTTACTGGCACCCGGTTCGGCGGCTGATCTGCCCCCGTATGAGTCGCTGGCTGAATTCACCAGCGAGATGGCCGAGAAGGGAGCTCCTTCAGGCGTGATGGTCGGAACCACCGCCATTGCCCGAGGCGAATTCGGAAAGGGCCGCGTCTTCTGTTTCAGCCCTCACTGCGAATCACGCGGAGGACCGAATTACATGGTGGTCAACGCGGTCCTGTGGGCTGCTGGTCAAGAGGATCGTGAAACTCCGACTCGCCTGGAATCTTTCGTCCCCACGCCAGAGCCGGTCAGTCAACCTCAGCCCTAGGTGGCCCGCACATTCAGTCTGGCGTGAAGTCCGTTTTCCTTGAGGCTGTGTGGACTCAATGAATTGAGCGTTTGACATCAGACCGAATGTCAGTGCGACCAGGAGCAATTTGACTTTTGAATGCCCCGTCCCCGCCACGCGATAGACTGCATTTCACCAGACGACTCGCCTTCTGCGCCGGGAGGAATCCCGGCCTCACATCCCTTCAGGCCATTTACGAGTCTCCAGCAATGACTCTCCAGTTTCGAGCAGGCTCTTCAGGCTCGACAACAGATGCGGCCATGCTTCGGAGACGGCGGCAATGAGTTTGGAATGTGGATCCTCCGACTCGTGAACGAGCGTCAGCTTGACGGAGGTTCCTACCGGCTCGAGGACGCAGGTCAGCCTGGTCGCGGCTTCGTTCGCGAACTCAGCGTGAAACACGTTCTTCCATGTGACCGACAGTCTGCGCGGTGCGTCAAACTCGAGAACCGTACCGGAATCGCCTACTCGTCCATCGGGAATCATCAGCTTCCAGTCCGCGCCGGGCACCCATGTGGAATCCTGCCAGGTTTCTGCCCAGTATTGCCGGGTATATTGAGGATCGATCAGTCCGCGCCACAGTTGCTCCGGGGTAGTGCGGATATAGATCACGGAAGTAAAACGGGAGCCCAGCATGTCACCAACCATTGCTTTTCAGTGTCCGTGAGTCCGTGCCACCACCACGACGCGGAGGCTACTTGTTTTTCCCGGATTGAAGTTTCCGTTTGAACGCCTCATCGCGTGCGCGGAAATCGGGAGGGGCCGGGCGGTTTGCCCCACCGAAGCTCTGTGAATCGCGACGTTCATGATCGCCGCCTGAGCGCAATTCCCCTTTTCCTTTGTAATCGATCCCTCGCAACAAGGATTCGAATTGTCGCCGGGCGGCTTCGGAATCAGAGGATTGATCGAGCCCCGGATCAGCCAGATTCTCATCCAACCGCTGCATGAACCCATCGAGATCCTGCCGGGTGAATCCCAGCTGATCCATCAGTTCCTGCGGAGTTTCTCCCCGTTCGAGTTGTTCACGCAGCCGCTTCAGAGCGAGATTGGTCGCCCGCTTCTTGTTGGCAATGTCGGCCTGCTCCGCAGTGATGCCTGAACCGTCGTTGCTGGTTCCGGTTGCACTCGGTGCTGTTCCATTTCCTCCCTGACCACCCATGCCGGGCCCACTGCCCGGGGTATTCCCTCCGGACTGTTGACCACCGGACTGTTGACCACCGGACTGTTGACCACCGGACTGTTGACCACCGGACTGTTGACCACCGGACTGCTGACCACCGGACTGCTGACCACCGGACTGCTGACCACCGGACTGCTGACCACCGGACTGCTGACCACCGGACTGCTGACCACCGGACTGCTGACCACCGGACTGCTGACCACCGGACTGCTGACCACCGGACTGCTGACCACCGGACTGCTGACCACCGGACTGCTGACCACCGGACTGCTGACCACCGGACTGCTGACCACCGGACTGTTGACCACCGGACTGTTGTTGGCCACCGGGCTGTTGTTGTCCACCGGGCTGTTGTTGGCCACCGGGCTGTTGTTGGCCACCGGGCTGTTGTTGGCCACCGGGCTGTTGCTGGCCACCGGGCTGTTGTTGTCCACCGGGCTGTTGTTGTCCACCGGGCTGTTGTTGTCCACCGGGCTGTTGTTGTCCACCGGGCTGTTGTTGTCCACCGGGCTGTTGTTGTCCACCGGGCTGTTGTTGGCCACCGGGCTGTTGTTGGCCACCGGGCTGTTGTTGGCCACCGGGCTGTTGTTGGCCACCGGGCTGTTGTTGGCCACCGGGCTGTTGTTGGCCACCGGGCTGTTGTTGTCCACCGGGCTGTTGCTGGCCACCGGGCTGTTGCTGGCCACCGGGCTGTTGCTGGCCACCGGGCTGTTGCTGGCCACCGGGCTGTTGCTGGCCACCGGGCTGTTGTTGTCCACCGGGCTGTTGCTGGCCACCGGGCTGTTGTTGGCCACCGGGCTGTTGTTGGCCACCGGGCTGTTGCTGGCCACCGGGCTGTTGCTGGCCACCGGGCTGTTGCTGTTGATCACCTGCATTTCCGGTCGAAGGTTCCCCCTGCTCCGGTTTCGACTGCTCACCCGGCGCGTTCTTCATCCCCTGCTGAGAGTCGCCTGCTTCCGGGGGACGTTCTCCCCGCTGCTCCTGGCCACTGCCGTTCTTCTGGGTATCCGTGGGTGAGGCACCGGCCGAGCCAGAAGGAGAGGTCCCCTCGTCATCGCCCCGTTCGGATTCGCCAGGTCGGTTCTCACCACCTTGCGACATCTTTGGCGACTCACCCGAGTCAGTGTTATCGGCTGTTGAACCATTCTTCGGCGCCGGTTCCCTCGCATTCTGGGTGCCGGGCTGGGGCTCGCCCGGACGAGCTGTGTCGTTCGACGAAGGTGACGGCTCTTGACCCTCCTGGGGGCCATTGGAAGTAGAATCTGACTGCGCTTTCCCGGAGGGATCGCTCATGCCGCGACCGCCTGATGATGAATCCGATTGCGGTTCAGCACCTGAGGCCGGCTGTCCTGCATCCGGTTTCTGTTCTCCTGCAGGAGTGGTCCGCTGCTGCGCTGGAGTGTCCTGGGGGGCGTTCCCGGGCGATTGCTCACCCTCCCGGGGCGTTGAGTTTGTTCCGCGAGCGTCTCCCTGCTGCTGTCCAGAGCCAGAATCCGAAGATTCCGGACGTTGATCGCGCCCCGATTGACGTTCCTGCTCCTGCTGGCGCTGATTCCACTCATGCAGCTTGCGAAGCGCTTCATCATCAGGGGCTTTCTCATTCCGGTTCTGGCGAGAGGTCCCTCCGGAGGTCCGATTGCCTGTCCCGTCCGGCTGACCGGCGTCGCGCGGGGACTCGCCGGCTCCGGCAGCTTGGCCTGCGGTTCCCGTCTCGCCTGCTTTTCCGCTGTTGTTGCCGGGGCTTTGCTGTGATGATTTCCCCGACTGCCCCTCTCCCTGACCCGACTGCCCCTCATCTTTTTTTCCGGCATCTCGCTGTTGCTGCTGCGAATTGTCCGAGGCGTCAGGCTGGCCCGGCTGCTGTTGCCTTTGAGAGTCTTCTGCGGGGGTGGGCTCGGCAGGCGTATTCCGCTCTCTCTCGGGCTGGGATGGGTCAGCGGGGGAACCTTCCTGCATCTCATTCCGGGCTCCGTCGGCTGCATTGAGCTTGTCCTGCAGCTCGCTTTCCTGAGCCCGGTTAAATTCCTCTTCCTGCTGGGGCGAAGAGGGATCGACAATGTGAATCGTGACCTTGCCGGTGCGCGTGATGTTCTTGCTGCGCTGGTCGAACGGTTCGAAATTGTCCTCAGCTTCGAGATACAAAGTGAGCGAATCTCCCCCCTTCAGCACCAACCGGCTGAGATCGAGTCGGGAGGGAGTGTTGAATTCAGCCGCGTCCGGAGGTCCTTCAAACAGGGGAGCGGGATAGGTCAGCACTTCTCCGTTCTGCTCCAGCTTCAATGAGACCCGATGCAGCAGGAAGTCGGGATCTTTTGATTGCAGCCCGATCGGAATGATGCCACGCGGAGGGGCTTCCAGATCCTGTGCCGGATGAATCAATGTGAGTTCGGGGGGAAGATCGGGTCGGACCTTGATCCGGTGCAGCACGGGCTGCGGGTCGCTCTTCTCCTGTTCATTCCACAGCTGAATGTGATAGAAGCGGGCAAACGTCCCGTCGTCACGAAACTTCAGCCGCCAGCGGGCGGAGAGTTGCCCATCCTTGACCTCCATCGGGTAGGCTTCGGCCGTCTCCCCAGCAGACTCCTGATCGGAACAGAAGAGGATCGCTTTCTTGACCGGCATGTTCGAGGCGGCATGGACTGTGACATAGGTCCCTTCCCACGCGTCGATCGTGCTCCCCTCCTGCACGGTCTGCTTGAGCCCCATGTAGCGGGGATATTCGTAAGTCACGGTCTGCACCGAAGCGGTCGGTGGCTGGTTTACCCGGATGGTGTACGTGCTGGAGCGGGTATCACCCGCCACAATGTGATATGTCACGTCCTGGAGCAGTCCCTTGCCCCCTTCCCCCGTCAGCCGAGTCCGGAACTTAACCACTTCATCACCGGTCGGACGGAGCACCTGGGGCTCGTCGACGAATTTCCGGTCGGCAGTGGAATAGAACAAGGTAACGGTCTCAGGAACCACTCCTGCGAGTTCGGCAGTGACGTCGACCTGGTCACGGGCGAGAACTTCGAAGTTGCCCGGCGTCACTTCCACGATCTGGGTGCGAGTGGCGGCCTGAACAGACTGAGAGGGAATCAACGCCCGCAGAAGGGACGTTGACATGCTCTTGGGAGAAAACAACGTATACAGACAGATCCCGACAATCAGGCCGAGCAGGGTGTAGGCGGACCTCATCAGGAGCCGACGGTCGATGGCCTGCTCAAGGTTGGCGTGCTCGATCTGATGAGCTGTCCGTTTCTCAAGCGCGGTGAGGATGGCTTCGTCCGGGACTTTCCCTTGTTCGCGGAAGTCCACCCACGTTAGCAAGCCACTCTTGAGTTCCGGGTGCGCCCGTTCAATTTCCCGTGCGGCATATAGGGAGTTGACCTGTCGGCGCCACGGCAGAAGAATTCGCAGGATTCCCCAAGTGACGGCTCCTGTCCCGACGGCGAGAATCAGCAACCACCGCCAGCCACTGCTGATTCCGCCCGGAATCACCCAGTGATCGAAAATGGCAAACAGCAACAGATAGGCAGTGAGGAAAACCGCGAGCTGAACGGCCCCCGACAGGACATCCGTGAGCTGAATTCCCGAATGAGCTTTCTTGAGCTGGTACTCGAGGAATTCATCAAAATCCACGTACTTGGATGAGTTCGAGCGGGCAGGCTGTTTTTCGATCACCGCCATGTTCGTTCGCCACTGCTGCAGGCAGTTCCAACCGGGGCCGCGCAACACCAGTCGACGGAATTCCCCCTTCTCATTATGTTACTCGACGTTGCAGCGCTGGAGAATGCCCTAAAAGTTTTCGGGAATTATCACCCGCGCTCAGAAATCGCCGCCGGAAGTGAGTTTTCAGGCTGTTCACGCTCGAAATTTGACCCGTTTCGGGGGCCTGCCGGGCTTTCGCCGGCAATCTCCTGAAAGGTGCTGCGGTTTCCCGAATTTGGGGCCCGCTGTGACAGAAAGACCGCAAATGGAGTTTCTCAAGGCTGCAATGGAGGCTGCCCGCCTGGGAGGCCGGATTCTGGAAGAGTGGGGCGAGAAATTTACGGCGCGCGAGAAAAGCCCCTCGAATCTGGTGACCGAGGCAGATATTGCGTCCCAGAACGCCATTGTGGGTTACCTGCGCGAGCATTTCCCCGACCACAGGTTTCTGGGGGAAGAAGACCTCTCCTGCGAAGAGGGGGATTCACCCTTCCGCTGGGTCATTGACCCTCTCGACGGGACGTCGAACTACGTGCACCGATTTCCGTACTATGCGGTCTCCATTGGCCTGGAGCGCGGAGACGAACTGATTGTCGGAGCGATTTACGATCCGAATCGGGACGAGATGTTTGCAGCGGAACTTGGCCAGGGAGCCACACTCAACGGAGAGAAAATTCAGGTCTCCGAAACCTCGGAACTGCGATACGCCATGTGTATGGCGAGTCTGCCGGTGAAGGTCGACCGAGAGCACCCCGCGATCCGGAAGTTTCTCGATATTCTGGAAGCGGCTCAGACCGTGCAGCGGACCGGCTCCGCAGCCCTGAATCTCTGCTGTGTCGCCTGCGGACGAATCGAGGCCTTCTGGTCCAACAGCCTGAAGCCGTGGGATATGGCAGCCGGCGCCTTGATCGTTTCGGAAGCAGGGGGAAAAGTGACGACCACACAGGGATCGACCTTCTCCATTCATCAGCCTGATATTCTCGCGACGAATGGGCGCCCGTTGCACGACACTCTGGTCGGTCACTTTCGAGAGAAGTGACACCGGCGGAAAGCAAAATCGGGGCGGCTACAGCTCGAGGAGAATGCACTTTCAGCTTCCACGTGCAGCGCATGTCATGCGGGGCAACAGGGAAGGCCGAGAGGCAAGATCCGGGCAGTTCTCAATTGAGAATGCTCTCGCTCTCCATCAGCCTCTGAGTCGCCAGACAACTAGTAATTGTCTTTGCATGCGACTCCCGCTGCAGCTGCCGGGGCCGCCAGTTGCCCGCGTTCCCCGGCATTTTGCAGCAAACGACATACTCTCTCACACATGCAGATGCGGGACTGCGATTCACTACTGGATGTATGTCAACACCCAAGAGGAGCTCTGTCCCAAGAAGTCCGTAGCCTGCGCGTAAATGTCGCCATCGACATTCGGCGGGAACCAGACACAAACATAAAAGTAGCCATCCGCGTCCGGCCAGGCGTCGTATCCGTAAAGCACGCCAGAATATTCAACGTAGCAGTACTCCGGATAGTCGTGAATGACATAGCCGTCCACCAGATAGTAACCGCCGGGCAGCATCGTTGAATCGAAGTAGACAATAACGGGTGGGTCGGTGGCCTGGGCTTCGGAGGCGCTGTAGTGAGCGCCGAAGAACAGTGCGACCGCCACAAGCGCAAGGCGGGAACGCGAGACGGAAAGTTGCCAGAGAGACTGCATCGAGGGGACTCCAGGGTCAAAAGTTCAGCGTGCCTGTCCCGAGGGTTGGGAACCGCAGTGCACGCCCAGTGAGTCGTCCTGACAGATTCGCGTCGGCCAAATAAATTGCGTGGAATTACGCAAAATAGAGCGGTCGCGGTGACGACTTTGAGGTTTTGTTGATTTTACACCACTCTCCGCCGGAGGATGTTCAATTTTCGAACAGGCAAAAAGAATCAGGCAAACTGATCCACCCTGGCTGATAAAGTGAACGCAAACAGCCGAACTTGCCAGTTGCCATCCCCCAGTTCTGGCAACAAAAGGATGTAGATGTTTCCAGTTCGAATCGATTTGGTGAGGCGCGCCAGCGGGCACAGAATAGATGAAAACGACTGAGAGCCGGACGATCACGGCGAGTTGGATTTGAGGCGGGACGTCGAGGAGGGCTGGGCTTTTCCGGATGGGGTACCCGGTGCCCTGAATCAGCGAAGTCAGAGGGTTACGCGGGGATGCCGAGGTTTTTCCTCGTGGTCGATGTGCTGACTGAGTTGAAGCAGCGAGTGGACCGACAAAAAAAGAAGGTGGCACACTTTCGAGGCCACCTATGTATTGCGACTGAGTTGAGGCTGTGGACAACTACGTGCGGGTGTCAGAGGCGACCGCTCTAGTCAGTTCCTTGGTGAAATCTTCTGCAGTTAAATCGTGTTCTACCAGTCGAGTAAAGTCACCAAGTTCTCGAACAACTTGCTTAAGCGTTTCTTGAGGAAGTGCCCCAGCTTTGGCTTCTCGGAAAGAGAAGAGAAACGAAACAAGTGCCTCCTCGTCCTGTTTATCGAGATTTCGGCTCGCAGCATATTTGTGGATATGGAAGTGAGCACGTTCCATCATTTCGGGCTCATCAGCAGATGCCTGCCAGCAAAGCTTGGCCAGAGTGAGGATGCCGTTCGGCGTCTCTGTTAGCCGGGGGTTGTTTGCAAGGCTGGAAATTAATTCTCTGGATGGAATGCCTTCACCTGCAGCGGCGGCGCGGCGCTCCATGAATGCCAGATTCAAGAGCGCGAGATCTGCCTCCTCCACGCTGCTGGCGGTCGCTTGTGCTTCTCGCAGCAGTTCGCGGGCGGCATCGTACTTCTTGTTCACATATTTACAGTAGGCGAGATTGTTCAGCACGGCTGAGGTCCGGTAACCTCCCCGGTAGGCTCGCTCGTATTCCATTTCTGCTGCCGAAGTGTCGCGGTGCCATTGGCAGGTGACGTAGCCAAGGAGGGCAGCAACCATCGGAGCGCCTGGGCCCTCGCGCAGCTCATTGAGGTCGCTGAAGGCTTCCCGGTACTGCCCTGCTTTCACTTCCGCACAGGCGCGAAGGGCAATCAGATCGCGGCGGCCTGGCTCAGCCTGAATCAGACGGCTGAAATGGTGAACGGCCCGATCGGGGCGGTTCAACTCCGTCAGGTCGGCCATACCGCGTCGGTAGCTCTGCTCCGGTGAGGGATGGGTCACCCGGTAACCCGCCATTCCGAACAGGGGAATGGTCAGGGCCGTCACGGTCGCAGCCAATCGGAAGCGCCGGGATTGCATCCAGCGGGGCAGCCGGATTTCACGCGGCAGCAGATTGCGAAGTCGCCGGCTGAGTTCGGCCGGGGTGGGACGCCGGGACGGATCAAGGACCAGGCAGCTTTCCAGCAGATCGCTGACGTCCGGGCCGATTGCGCGCCGGTGCGGTTCTGCGATTCGATACGGAACGCCACTGAGTTCAAGCGGATGCGGCTGTTTTTTCTCGGAGTTCATGCTGTTCGTGTCGCGTCCGAAGGGTGGTTCACCCGTCAGGACCTCGATCAGCGTCGCTCCCAGCGAAAAGACGTCGGCAGCTCCCCCCACGGGAGCCTTTGCTCCCAATCCCCGCAGCTGCTCCGGGGACATGTAAGCGAGCGTTCCACCCCGCAGCACGCTGGCGTCGTCGGAACGTTGGGAAAGATTGAAGTCCAGCAACATCGGCTGTCCGTCCGCACAGAGCAGGACGTTGGAAGGCTTGATGTCGCAGTGCACGAAATTCTTGCTGTGTGCGTATGCGAGAGCATCAGCGAGAGTGGCACCGATCCAGGCAACCCGTTGGACGAAGCTCAGGTCTTCCGTAAATCGCTCTTCACGGAATGTGACAGCCATCCCCTGGCCGTTCTCAGAAAGGAACGTGCCGTAATCTAAGGGAGCGGCTACGGTCAGTGGCTGCGGGCGATCTTTCGCGAGGTCGACTAACGTCGCGCGGCCGACAGACGGCATGGCGATCGCGACGAAATCCGGATGGAGGTCGGTAAATAAGCCGTACGGTGAGACGATATTACGATGCGTCAGGCGGCCGAGTGCTTCAGCCTCCTGATGAGCGTGTGTCGTGAGCTTCAGGACGACATGTCGACCGGGGAGTGCCAAGTCCAGCGCTTCGTAGACCCGGGAGAAGCTGCCGGAACCGATCTGCTGAACCAGTTCGAACTGGCCGACGATCGATCCGATCTCCGGCCATGCCAGAGCGGTCGGATTGACAAACAGTTCCGGAGACTGTTTGACAATCTCACAGAAATCGAACATCCGGTAGAGCAGCGAAGCGATCGACGGGAACCGCGAAACAAACGCTTCGGGATTCACATCCTCGCCGAGGTCCTGCCGGCGGATGAATTCCTCGTACGCCAGGTCGGCCATGGCGTCGGAGTTCCCCTGAATTTCCGGATGCGCTGCGATCACGGCAGCAGCGTCAAACGGCTCTCCTTCCGGAAGCTCAGCCAGAATGCTTCCCAGAATGTCATCAGTAACCCTCAGCGACGGTCGAACCTGAATGGAAGCATTCATTGGGTGTTCTTAATTCTTGCGCGCTCGAAAATGCGGGTCAAAGAGCGAAGTGGGAGCTGCAGCGTTCTGGCAATCGTTTCAACCGGAATTCCTTGAGCCCGCATGGAAACCGCCTGGGCGAACCGGGGCGGTACGGATTTGACAATCTTGGACAGGCACTCCTTGGCCATCAGCACTTCGGAGGGACTGGGATCAGTGCTCGGCAGCGGTACAGTGTCAACTGGCTGCTTGATCGTCTCGCCGTGTTGCTGACGGGCAAAATGGCGTCTGCCGCAATCAACTGCTTTATTAGACGCCATTTTTCCGAGCAAGGCGCGCAATTGTTCCGGAGATTGTATAAGATATTGCTGGTCAAGACCTTCGAAGAAGGATCGCCAGACAGACTGGGCGACATCCTCCGAGTCAGTGACCGTGCGGACCGCCTGAGCGATTCTCCGCCGGATCATTCCATAAACCGTTGGCGAAAATTGCTTTACAACTTCCGATATCGCCAATTGAGAGCCCGACCGCATCCGCTGCAGTAAAACGTCGAATTCTGGATCAGAGGTCTTTTTCGGGTTCATGTGATCCCTCTACTCTCTGACATGAATGATTCATGGGCCGAGGAATTGTGACAAAACTCCATTTTTTTTCCAAGTTGTTGGCAGCTTAGGAAGATTGCGCCTCACTTTACGCAACATGAGTCTCGTTGGCGCATGGGCCTCCTGCCCAATTTCGTCATTCAACCCGGATTCATTCGCGAGTGTTGTGATCCAATGCAGCAACTGCCAGTCACTTAAAGATCGGCAAAAATGCATGCATTGATTCCTGCAGCTTCAAGTTTTCGGGGGGGGAGGTGGCACGCTCCAGATTAAAAGAAAACGGGGGTTTCAGTGTTTCACCGAGTCAGTCAGACATCAAAGGGCAAGGAAGACCGCCTCTTTGGGGAGATGTCTGTTCGATGCATCCTCTACGGATGGGGACATCTTAATGTAATAGTTTCAATTTGGAACATCATTTTAGGGCAGTTGCCCTGTTTCAAAAGAATTCATGGCTGGAGAGTCCGCTTACGTCGAAACCTCAGCGTGGAGCTGATTTCCGGGTGATGAGTACGCCGTAGCTCCCGGAGTTGTCGTGCAGTGAGTTGCCGAGTTCGTTGATTCGGAAATAGAGCGTTCCCGACACGGGAGCAGCGAACTCGCCCCCTGAGCCGATTGGAACCGAAACCATCTCGGTGGAAGTGGAATCCGGCTCGGGAACCAGGCCGAGAAGCAACGTTCCGATCGGGACTCCGCAGGCGTAATGGATCGAGATTCCCTGCGGCTCGCTCGTCCAGAGGCGCGGGTGGGAGCCGAGGATGGCTTGCCCCGAGGCTGAGATCGTCACGGTCTCCCCTGCGGCCAGCCGGTAGCCTGTTGACTGCCAGCCACGATCGGCGGCGACATTCACAGTTGCCTCGTGGTTCAATTCCCGGGGTGGCTGCAGCTGGAAAGCATTGCGCTCCATGTCGTACCCGTAAACCAGGCGCCGGGCGAACTGGTCCCACTCGCTGCTCAGAAGTGTCCGATCCCTGAGAAACAGCTCACCAAACTGCTGAGAGAAGTCTCCCGTCTCGAGATTTTGGCAGAGGTGTAAAAACCTCTCCCGGTAGTACGGGTGGTCGCACAGGAACTGACAGAGTCCCCAGCTCCACGCATAAGGGACCGTGAAGGACTCGGTAAACTCTTTTTCCCCCAGGGAGACAACCTGCCGAAGGGTCAGGGAGCGGCCCGCCCGTACTTCCCGATCAATGATGTCAATGCGTGACCACTCCGGAAAGGCAGCGGCGTTTTTCGGCAGGACTCCAAACTGGGGCTCCCCCGCAGAATTCAATGCATGGGTTCCAAACCGTTCTGCCATCCCCTCGTGAAACCACTGCGGCAAGCGGCGGTTGGTCAGTAACCCCATATAACAGTGTGTCGCCTCGTGGAGGGCGAGATGGACCCGGTAATAATCGGAGTTCTGCTGCCGCATCCAGAATTGCAGTCCCCTGTGGCGTCCGAAGGGAAAAGGGGGCAGGTCCTGAGGGAGGAGACCCGCTTTCTGGAACCTCTGCTGGTCCTCCATGACGAACCCGGTCAGACGAAAACGTTTGGCTTCCGAGGGATTCGGCAGGAGTCCAAACTGCTGCACCCAGGCCGCATGGACAGCTTCCATCCACGGCAGAATCCCTGCGATTTCATTGGATTCAATATCCGTGACAATGACGCACCGTTCGGAATCGATCCTCTTGAGTCCCCACTGTGCAAGCGATTGGGCATCCCCCCGCGAGGAGGCAGTATCTGCGCTGACCTGCATTTGGGCAGGCGGCTGTGACCATGCGACCTCAAGGGAAGGGCTCGCGAGTTCTGCCGCAAACAGCAGCAATACGCCAGCGACAACCTGGCCACGCCAGCCCCATTTGCAATCGGGATCGTCCGTGCCAGCGTGAAGCGTCGACATGTCCAGAGCACCCGAGGACCGGTTTCGTCCCCGCCGCTGCAGGGAGCGTCTCCTCAGTTTATGTCGTCGGGCTGGGAGAATCCCAGTGTTGCGGCCCAGTGGTGCTCAAGGGAAGGCGGATTTGGTACTCCGCAACGGTTCACACGTCACGACGGACGGGGACGCCTGACCTCACAAGTCCAAGAGCGGGTCGCTCTTTCCCGTGGCCGTGGAGCAGGCGTATCGTCGGGTGAAATCCTGACATCCGCTGAAATGCTGACATCGGCGTGTCGAGGACAGCTTGAGCTCGCAGCCTGGCAATCCGCTGTTTGCTGCTACTGCGGCATCGGTCGCGGTTTCGAGCTCTTCTCCGGCACAGTCCACTCAAAGCTGGATAGCTGAATCGGTTGGAAGAGCGGATCACCTGCCGGTTCGTAAGAACTCTGTCCCGGCGGAGGAAGCGGAACGAGCGGAATGGTCTCGTTCGGATTAATCTGGGGCGGATCCGGAATCTTTTCGATCTGTCCCGGCACTTCAGGCGCCTGCGGAACAAACGGTTGGACGCCAGGAGCGGGCGGCGGTGGAACGAGACCTCCATTCGCCGGAGTGGGCGACGGAGTCGAATCCGTTTGAGGTGGGACGTACGGATTTCCGGGCGCAGCGCGGTTGAGATCCCGGTAGTGGAGCTGTTCTTCAATAAACGGAGGAGCTGTCCGGCAGCAGACACACTGGCGACCGCACAACAGCTGATTGATCCGGTACTGGCACCAGTCCGGATAGCCAATGCGGGTCAGATCGAGGCCGGCACAATACCAGTTATCGAGATGCCCTTCGTGGTCTGCGATGCAGTCCACGCGGTCCTGATATTTCTCCGTCAACTGGCAGCACTGGCAGCCAGCCAACGACAGCATCAGAACAACAATCCACCCTGGATTTTGCATGACCGCCACATGCTTGAGAAGCTGAAGAAATCCCCTGTATCGATTAGATCGGTTATTCCGGAGGGCATCTTTGACAATCTTGACGGTTTAACGGGCAAATCTGCACCGGTTGTCCCGGTGATGCCGGTTCTCACCCGATCGTTACGAGCGGAACAAAAATCCTCAAAATGGAGTCCTCCTCCGAAACTGACCGAAGTTGGCGGCGCGAGGGGCCTACCTTTGTAAGTTCGATCGCCGGTTCAAGCGAGATGCAGTGATGCGAATCATGGAAGCTAGGGACATCTATGCATGTAACTGCGACGCAGACGATGTCGCCAATGCGATGGAGGAGATCATCTCCAGCTATACCCGGGCTGGCTCCCGTCTTCGGGATGCCGGCGGTCGCGTCGGGGATGGTTCCGAACGGCGGACTGCTCCCCGCTATGCTCTGGTGGTCCCGTTCTATCTGCGGCCCATTGTGCTCACTTCCAGCGGAATCCGTCTGCTACAGCCCGATTCGCTGATCGCCGTGACTCGCGATGTCGCCCGCAAGGGAATCGGATTTCAGTACGATTCTCCCTTCGAGGCCGAGCACATTCTGGCGGAATTCGACACTCTGTACGCCGGTCAGCAGCGTCTGGTGGTGGAGATTCGCTGGCAGCTCAAGCGAACGCGACACTGCTATATTGCCGGCGGTGCGGTGGTCGGCCTGGTGACTGAACAGGTGTAGGGACTTCGGGTTTCCTGCCGCGCCCGCGGCGAGTCCGTCCCCAACTGGTTCAGTCCACTTTGCCGGAAGACGAGGAGGAAGTCCGGAATCTGGCGATGTCCCGGGACCGATCTCCTGATTAGGGATGAGCTTCTGCCGTCGATGCTCGGTTCTGCATCCCCTTTGGGGAGTTCCGCGTCTTCCAAGACTGCGTCCTGATTGCTCCCGGCGGAAGAAGATTCGCAAGGAATGCCCCGAACGGGTAGACTGGAAACGGTTTCCGTTGATCTGGCCTGAACCGGTCCTGAATGCATCGCGGAATTCCAGCAGGTCTCAGACGGGTGACCACTTTCCCGGGAAGGTTCCAATGTCATTACGCGCACCACTCCTGTCGGGCTGTTTCTCCTGTCTGTTCCTGTTGTCCTTCACCACGCGGGGAGCGGCGGACGACCTCCCTGAGAATCGCTTCCTTCCTCATCCCACTGCAGACCAGACACAGCTGTTTCAGCCTCCGCAGGCAGGACCGCGAAATCCTCCGGTCACCCCAAACCGATTCGAGGCTCTTCCCGGTCGAACGAAAGCTCAGCAGGCGGAAGCCCTCCGGGCGGCTGCCAAGTCGCTAATGACGGGAGGCTTGATGCGGGAAGCGAGGGAGCTGATCCGTCGCGCCCTGGAACTGGAAAATGAAATTCGGGAAGAGAGTGCCGCGACCCCGGATCAGGTGAAGGTCTTGAGGGAACTGCGCGAACTCCGCGCAGCGGTTGAGGACCTTCGACGCGATGTCGCTGCGTTACGCAAACTGCTGGAGACAGCAGTGGCTGATGAACCGGCTGTTCCCCTGAATCCGTTCGCCACTTCGCAGGGGGCTGAAAAGCCATCTGATCTCCCGCAGTCGATCCCCGTCCCCGACCTGTCGTTTACCGAACTGCATTTCACGGTACCGGAGAACCCTGCCGCACCCCGGCAGACACCGCCCCCAGCCCCCGCAGTGACTCCGTCACAGCCTTCAGAAAAGAGCCCCGCCGAACAACCATGAAGATTCTGCTTGTGAATGATGATGGCATCCATGCTCCCGGGCTGCGCGCCATTCGTGATGCGCTTCAGGAACTGGGAGATGTGCAGGTCGTGGCTCCGCTCGCGGAACAGAGTGGAGTCGGCCACGGGATCACCTACCTGCACCCGATTATGGTGAAAGAGATTCTGGAGGAGGGGGAGCATTATGGCTGGGCCGTGGACGGGAGCCCCGCTGACTGTGTGAAGATGGGCGTCCTTGAGTTCTGCAAGGGAGAGCCGCAGCTGATCGTCAGCGGCATCAACTCGGGAGCGAACGTCGGCATCAACGTGCTCTATTCGGGGACGGTGGCTGCTGCGATCGAAGGAGCATTTTTCGGCATCACGTCCATCGCACTGTCGCTCTCGCAGGTCACCCCACCGGATTATCAGGCGACCGCGATTCGAGCGGTCCATCTGATTCGACAGCTACTCGAGCAGAGCCCGCGTCCGGGAATGCTCTGGAATGTCAATTTCCCTGCAACACGGCCAGAAGGTCCCAAGGGGATCAAGCTGACCACGATGGCAGTCAAGCGTCACAGTGATACGATCGAAAAACGACTCGATCCCCGGGGCCGACCGTATTACTGGAGCGGACTGGATCCCTTGAAGAATCACGCGCTGGAACCCGGTTCAGACGTGAAAGAGCTGACGGAGGGGTATGTGACGGTCACTCCTCTGCACTTTGACCTCACTGAGACGAGCATCCTGCAGTCGTTGCAGGGGACACGGTTCTCGCTTTAATTCATGCTGTCATGATGTCCCCATGCCCGGCTGGGAGAGAGCGCGAAGTCACCGACGACGATTGAGTTCCTGTTCAATGACCGGTCTGTGCTGGCGGTCCGTGACCAGACTCCGATTGACAGGTCACGGGTTTGTTGGAAACAATCCAGTCTATGTGGCAGCGTTTTCTTCATTGCCTGACGACACTCACCATGCTGGCTCACGCCATTCTGGGTTGCGGCTGGCATCACAGCCATACCGAGTCGGGTGAAGCTGCCGAGACAGTGAACGCCGCTCCTGCGATTCCCCACTGTCGTCATCACGCCGCCGCAAAATCGCCTCTGGCTGCCGGTGAGACGTGCGGGACAGAGTTCCCGGCGGATGACGAGGCCCCGGAAAGCGAATGCAGCCACGGCAGTTGTGTCTATCTGGCGAAGCAGACTGTGCAGAGCCTTGTCGGACATCACTTCCTGGCTTTGTGGACGGTGCCGATGGATCTGTCGTCAGCGGCCAGTTCGCAAATGACGGGGCAGCGGGAGTGTTCCGGTCAAGAAAAAGATGTGACCGGCATGGGCCTGTGCATTCTTTTCCAGAGCTGGACCGTCTAATACGCTGTCGATGCGCTGCGACGCACGGATTTTCTGCCAAGTCTGATTGCCTCTTTCAATTTTCGAAGCTCTCTCCGCGGTGATGTGGCACATCGCCCACGCCCCAGGCCTTCGGGAAATCCGTGATTCCGATTTGACCTTCTCTGATCCAGAGCCGCTTCGAACGGCAGTGCGCTCCGCTATCCGCGGAGCTGCCAGCAGGTGTTCCTATGACGTCCACGACAACTCCTTCTCTTCGCAAATGGGCCTGGCGCGCATTGTTTCTGCTCGCGGCAATCGTGCTATTGCTGCTCTGGTATTACAAAGGATACGGGCTGCTGGCGTGGAGCCGGTCTGTCCTGCAGGCGAGACGCGGCACAGCAGCGGCGACCGCTGCGCACGGAGCAGATGAACAGGGGCACGCCGGACATGACCATGCGGGTCATGACCATTCCGGCCATAGCCACAACGAGGAGGATTCGCTGGAACTCTCTCCGCAGGCGATGCGGAATCTGGGACTCACGTCCGATCAGCTGCAGACCGTCAAGCTGCAGACATTCGTCCGCTCCACTCTGGTGCCGGCAATCATTCGGGAACGTCCCGGCCGCACGCAGCTGAACGTCACGACGCCCCTCACCGGGGTGGTCGATCATGTCCATGCAGTCGATGGTGAAGCTGTCGTTCCGGGAACGTTATTGTTTCAGATCCGGCTCACGCATGAAGATCTGGTGCAGTCGCAGGTGGACTTTCTGCAGACTCTCGGTTCTCTCGACGTGGAGGATCGGGAAATCAGCCGGTTACGGGATGTGAGCCAGAGCGGCGCAGTCGCGGGGAAGACACTGCTGGAACGCCAGTATGCCAAAGAGAAGCTGGAATCCCAATTCAGGGCCCAACGGGAATCGTTGCGTCTACACGGATTGACTGCCGCCCAGATCACCACGATCGAACGGGACCGCAGGCTCCTCAGCGAATTGCAGGTGATGGCCCCCTCTTCCGATGAGCACCGCCATGCGGAGGAATATCAGCTGATGACAGGCGAAGAGGCCCGCGAACAGGAGGCGGGAGCTCGACCTGAATCGGCAAAGAGCGAGAGCGAAGCCGGTGTGCCGCTGGTGCTGCACAATCTGAAAGTTCACAAGGGACAATCGGTCGCAGCGGGAGAGAATCTTTGTCTGCTGGCTGACTTCAGCAAGTTGTTTATCGAGGGCTCCGCATTTGAACGCGATGCGGCGATTGTGCTGCGGGCTCTGGAGAACGGCTGGCCGGTGACGGCCGTCTTTGACGCCGCCGAGAACGCTCCCCCTGTAGAAGGGCTGAAGATTGAATTCCTCGCACCGGAGGTAAACGCCCAGACCCGCACGCTGCAGTTCTATGTCGGCCTGCCGAACAGCATCATCCGCGATACCGCGGATGCGGAACAGCGGCGGTTTGTGGTCTGGAAGTATCGACCGGGGCAGCGGCTGCAGCTGCGGGTTCCAGTAGAGGAGTGGAAGGATGAGATCGTGCTGCCGGTGACGGCCGTGGCCCGGGAAGGTGCCGAGAACTATGTCTTTGTGCAGGCGCCGGGACACTTCGACCGTGTCCGGGTGCACGTGCGCTATCGTGATCAGCAGTCGGTAGTGATTGCCAACGACGGCTCATTGCGACCGGGGAAAATCGTGGCGCTGAAAGGGGCACATCAGATGTTGATGGCGCTCAAGAATAAAGCGGGCGGAGGGATTGATCCTCACGCTGGGCACAACCATTGATCCGTTTCACCCGTCCTCGACCGTTCCGTTTCAAATCCCGGATTTCCGCAGGCTGCCGACGTTGAGTGTTGAAGTGTCATTTCCCTTCACATCTCGCGTCCTGAAGGCTGCCTGCAGTTGAGATTCTGACAATTTCACGCAGATGCCAGTCCCATGTTGAACGCACTCATCCGATTCTCGCTGAAGTTTCGGTTACTGACCGCCGCACTCTCCCTGATTCTCATGGGAATCGGGACATGGCTGGCGCTGAAGATGCCGATTGAGGTCTTCCCGGATCTCGACCGCCCGCGCGTCGTCGTCATGACTGAAGCTCCCGGGCTCGCTCCGGAAGAGGTCGAAACGCTGATCACGTTTCCGATTGAAACCGCTCTCAATGGTGCCAACCATGTGCAGGCGGTGCGCAGTTCGTCAGCCAGCGGTCTGTCGGTCATCACCGTCGACTTCGACTGGGGTTCCGACCTGTATGTCGATCGGCAGGTGGTGACCGAGCGCTTGCAGATGGTTCAGGATCGACTCCCTCCCGGAGTCCGGCCGGCGCTGGCTCCGATCTCTTCGGTGATGGGGCAGGTGCTGGTGCTGGCCATGTGGAGCGACGGCCAGCAGACCAGTCCGATGGAGTTGCGAACGCTGGCCGACTGGGTCGTTCGCCAGCGGCTGCTGACGATTCCCGGGATCTCCCAGATTTTCACGATGGGTGGCCAGCGGATGCAGTATCAGGTTCAGGTTGACCCTGATGCGATGACACGTTTCGGCGTGACGCTGGATCAGGTCCGTACCGCCCTGGGACGGAGCAACGAAAATGCCACGGGAGGCTATCTCGATCAGCAGGGGCCGGAAGAACTCCTGGTGCGGTCACTCGGCCGATTCAGCAACCTCGACGACATCCGCAATGTGGTTGTCGCCATCCATGCAGGACAGCCGATCGCCCTCGCGCAGATTGCCACGATCGAAGAAGGGGCCCAGGTCAAGCGGGGAGACAGCGGCGCGTTCATTCGCGATGGCGAGTCGATCGCCGGGGGCGATGCGGTGGTGCTGACAATCAGCAAGCAACCCTCGACCGATACCCGCGCACTGACGAAGCAGATTCTGGATGTGGTGGAACGGGAACTCGGGCCCTCCCTCCCTGCGGGTGTCCGCATTGTGCCGGTCTATTCGCAGAGCACGTTCATCGATCGTGCCATTGAAAACGTGTTGGCTGCCCTGCGTGACGGGGGAGTTCTGGTGGTCATCATTCTGTTCGTGTTTCTGATGAACCTGCGGACGACATTCATCACGCTGACCGCCATTCCCTTGTCACTGGCGATCACTGCGATCGTGTTTGCCATCTTCGGGTTCTCGATCAACACGATGACGCTGGGGGGACTGGCGGTCGCGATTGGCGAACTGGTTGATGATGCCATCGTGGATGTCGAAAACATTTTCCGTCGGCTGAAAGAGAATCGCCATGCCGCCGTTCCCCGCTCTCCACTGCTGGTGGTGTACGAGGCGAGCGCGGAAATCCGCAATTCGATCGTGTTCAGCACCATGATTGTGGTGCTGGTGTTTGTGCCGCTGTTCGCACTGTCCGGCGTGGAAGGGCGATTGTTTGCTCCGATGGGAATCGCCTACATCGTGTCGATTCTGGCGTCGCTGCTGGTCTCGCTGACGATTACGCCCGTGCTCTCTTACTGGTTGCTGGGGAGTTCTTCCAAAGAAGGGACGGAAGTCGATGGCCCGGTCCTCAGGGGGCTCAAGTTTGTCGGTGAAGGGGTAATCCGCTTCAGCCTGAAGTTTCCCTGGCTGACACTTGGTGCGACTGCCGCCGGAGTCTTTCTCGCGGCGATCTTCATGTCCCAGATGGACCGCGACTTTCTCCCCCCCTTCAATGAGGGGGCGATTCAGCTGAACGTGCTGCTTCCGCCGGGTACGTCGCTGGCCACGTCGAACCAGATCAACCGTTCCGTGGAAGCGGAGCTGAAGAAGATTCCCGATGTGATCCGCTCCGTGCGACGGACAGGCCGCGCGGAGCTCGATGAACATGCCGAAGCGGTCAGCAACAGTGAGTACATCCTGGAACTCGACCCCGCGTCCCACAATTCCCGCGAAGCCCAGCTCAATGCGATTCGCGAAGGGATGGCGAACATTCCGGGAATTGTGACCGCAGTCGAACAGCCGCTCGCGCACCTGATATCCCACATGATTTCCGGGGTGAAAGCTCAGGTCGGTATCAAGATCTTCGGCACGGATCTCGATGAACTCCGCCGGATCGCCCAACGGATGGAAGGTGCCATTCGCGATGTGCCGGGGGTCAAGGACCTGCTGATTGAACCCCAGGTGACGATCCCGCAACTCCGGATCGAACTCGATTCCGCGCGGCTGCTGCAGTACGGACTGACAGCGGCCGATGTCAATGAATTCATCGAGACCGCTCTGAACGGTCTGACTGTCTCGGAAATTCTGCAGGGGCAGCGAACGTTTGACGTGGTCGTCCGTCTGAACGAGTCAGCGCGGGAAGATCTGTCGACGCTGAAGCGGCTGACGATTGAGCTTCCCGATGGCGGTCGTGTGCCGCTCGAATCGGTGGCTCAGATCTATGAATCGGGGGGGCCGAACGTGATCAACCGGGAGAAAGTCCAACGCCGGATTGTGCTCCAGTGCAATGTGGCCGGTCGCGGACTGGTGGACGTGGTGAACGACCTGCGGGTCAAGCTGCGTCCTATTCAGGAGCAGATGCCCCCCGGTTATTACATCGAGTTTGGGGGGCAGTTCGAGAGCCAGCAGTCCGCCTCGCGCGTGATCAGCGTTCTCTTTCTCTGCTCGCTGATTGGTGTCTTTCTGGTGCTGTTCACAATGTTCAAGTCGGTCAATCTGTCGCTGCAGGTCATGGCCGCCTTGCCGATGGCGTTTATCGGCTCTGTCGCGGCGCTGGTGCTGACGGGGCAGACGTTGACCATCGCGAGTATGGTCGGATTCATCTCTCTGGGGGGGATCGCCTCGCGGAACGGCATTCTCCTGTTAAACCACTATCTGCATCTGGTTCGCTATGAGGGGGAGAGCGTCACCCACGAGATGATTCTGCGAGCGGGGAAAGAACGGTTGGCGCCGGTCCTGATGACGGCACTGACCTCCGGGATCGGGCTCGTCCCGCTGGTGCTGACGGCAGAACAGCCGGGGAAAGAGATCCTGTATCCCGTCGCGACCGTCATTCTCGGTGGTCTGATCAGTTCCACCCTGCTCGACTTCTTTGTGCATCCTGCGTTGTTCTGGCTATTTGGCCGCACCGCCGCAGAACGGGCCATCAGCAGTATGAACGAGGCGGAGGAGCTGGCCTGATCGGGGCGTTATTTTGACCCTCCACCCCGCCGTGGGGACAGGGGGTGGGCGAAAAAACTTCCCCATTCGACGACGATCAGCCACCCCCTTGTTAAACTGTTGGTCGAGTTCTGTTTTCCCCCTGCGTGACCCCCGTTTCGAAGCCTGTATCCCGATGCCTTTGCACTTGACGACCATTGACTGTCGACGCAACGACGCGACAGCACTCTTTTCGGCCCTGCGCGAAAAGCTGAGCCCGCGCGGTGACGTTGTTTCGGAGGCGGGACGGCAACGGACTATCGAGTTGTTCGGAGAACCCCTCAGCCCGACTCAGGTTGTGGAACGCATCTGCCGCGATGTTCGTGAACAGGGACTCTCCGCGCTGCTCGACTACACCCGCAAACTGGATCGCAAGGAGATTACAGCTGATACGCTGCGGGTCTCGCACGATGATCTGCAGCGAGCGCATACCGCTGTGGGGGAACCGTGGCTGCGGACGGTTCGGGAGATTCGCGAACATATTCTGGAGTTTCAGCAGGCGATACTCACCCGTGATGTGGCGGTCCATCGGGTACAGGATGCGGCGCGGATCGAGCTCCGGCAACGGTATCTGCCGCTTAGACGTGTCGGAATCTGTGTTCCTGGCGGGGCGGCTGCCTATCCTTCCACGGTCTTGATGACCGCCGTTCCCGCACAGGCGGCCGGAGTGGGGGAGATCGCGATTGTGGTGCCACCGACTCCGTTTGGTGCTTACAACGAGAAACTGCTGGCCACCTGCCACGAACTGGGGATCACCGAAGTCTACCGCATTGGGGGTGCACAGGCGGTCGCGGCATTGGCCTATGGGGTCGAGGGCTTGCCCCGCGTCGACAAAATCGTGGGGCCGGGAAATCTGTTCGTCGCCCTGGCGAAACGGCACGTCTTCGGCGAAGTCGATATCGATAGCATCGCCGGGCCGAGCGAGGTGATTGTCCTCGCGGATGAGACAGCGCATCCCGCGTTTGTGGCGGCCGACCTGATTTCCCAGGCGGAACACAGCCCCGGCTCTGCCGTCCTCGTAACGTGGCATCCGCCGCTGATTGATGCGGTTACCGCTGAGCTCGAACGGCAGCTCGCCACTCTGGAACGGGGAGACCTCGCCCGGCAGAGTCTCGAAGACTACGGGGCGCTGATTCTGGCCCGCGATGAGATTGAAGCGGCCGGTCTGGCTGATCAATTGGCGACGGAACACCTCCATATTTCCACAGCCCATCCCGAAACGATGCTGTCCCGGGTTCAGAATGCCGGAGCGATCTTTCTCGGGCATTACACGCCGGTGGCTCTGGGCGATTACGTGGCCGGCCCCTCGCACGTGCTGCCGACAGGAGGGACTGCCCGATTCGCTAATGGACTTTGTGCGAATGATTTTCTGAAGCGGTCTTCGGTGATCAGCTATAACCGCGCGGCCCTGGCGGACGATGCCGACCTCGTGCGGACCATGGCGGATGTGGAAGGTTTGACTGCCCACCGGTCGAGTGTCGACATCCGTCTGGCAACACCGGACGGACCGAAATAGAGATTCCGGAAACGTTGGCGTATTCCCGATTCAGCACAGTCCCCGCGGTTCATGACAACGGATTCAGCACGCATGACTGCGACTCCCCGCGCTGCCGCGTCATCGGAATCCCGAATGCCCGACAGGCAGCTCTGGCTCGGGCAGCTGATCAACGTCACACGGGCCGCCGGGGGAGCCATCTGGCAGCAACGCGCTTCACATTCGCCCGTTGTGCTCGTGCAGATCGGTCTTGGGGAAGAGTCGCTGGAACAGGCGCAGCGTCAGTGGCCGGGACATGCGGAAAAACTACAGGAGGTGTTCGAGTCGGGGCGCGCGAAGGCGATGAATGCCCAGTTCGAACAGGGCCCCGGACTGCCGGCGACAACGTTACGGCTGATGCTGCTGCCGTTGCCGGAAGTGCAGGGGGTGCTCGAGCTGTTCTTTACTCAGGGAGAGATCACGCTCCCGGAAGTCGAGCAGGCACTGGCCACGTTCCGGCTGACGGCGAATCGGACCCCTGCTCCTGCTTCTGAAGCGAACGCAGGACTGGCGGAAGCGTACGCGGAGTGGCTCTCGCGCGTGCACGCCCATCTCGGGTTTGCGGAGACCTGCTTCGCGTTGGCGAATGAATCGCGCGTCTGGGCCGGCTGCGATCGGGTCAGCCTCGCGACCTGTGATTCGATCGGCGCGAGACTGCAGGCGATCAGCGGGCTGGAAAATTTTGATCGCCGGTCTGAAGCTGTGAGGGCCCTGGAACATTGTCTGGCAGAGTTGATCAGCCAGTCGGTGACGTCGGATGAGACCTGGCCGGAGTGCTTTGACTCCGCAGGTGATGCTGTCCCTGCATTGGCGACCTACGCACAGCAAGCAGGCGCAGCGCGGGTGCTCGTGGTTCCCCTGGTGGGGAAGGAGCCGTCTGCTCGGAACGTTCCTTTGGGACTGCTCGTCTTCGAGAATTTTCGCGGGACTTCCCCCAGTCGTTCGGCACGAGAAATTCAGTTTCTGGCACCACAGGCGTCCCGGGCTCTGGAACATGCCTTCGAATACCAGCGGGCTCGCGCGGGGCTGTGGCACCGGACAGCTGCAGCCCTGACCGGAGGACGATTCAACAAGTCTGCGGCGGTGCTCTGCCTGTTGGGGCTGGCGGCGGCAGGACTCACTCTGATTCCGGCACCCGTGATCATTTCCGGCACGGGACATCTCGAACCAGCGCTGCAGCACGACCTCTTCGCCAACGCGAACGGAATCGTTGAAGAGCTGTTTGTCCGGCACGCCCAACCGGTTGCTGCAGGGGCTCCGGTGCTGCGGCTGCACAGTCCCGAACTGGATCTGGAGATCAGCAAGCTGACCGGCGAACTGGTGACCGTCACGCAGCAGATTGCGGACCTCGAAACGCTGCGCGGGGAACGCCGACCGAATGACCAGATTCAGTCCGCGAACGAACTCGCCGCCCGAGGCGAAGAATACAAAACGGTCAAACACGGCCTCGAACAGCAATTGGCCATTCTGAAACGGCAGCAGCAGGAATTGACACTCACCAGCCCGATTCAGGGGCACGTGCTGACCTGGGAACTGGAGCAACTGCTGCTCGATCGACCGGTGAATCGGGCGGACCGTCTCGTGACGGTGGCGGATCTGACCGGCCCGTGGGAGGCCCGACTGCAGGTCGACTACCGCGATATCGGACCGGTTCTCGCTGCGATCGCTGACAAAACCGCGAGCGTCAGTTTCGTTGCTGCGGATGATCCGGCTGTCCGCCATCCGGCAACGATTCAGGACGTCGCTCCCCGCCTGCAAACGGAACCGGGAAGCGGTCCGGTGCTGCTCCTCACCGCCGGCTTTGAGCGGGATTCCTCATCGCCGGAGCTGCGGCCGGGAAGCGTGGTGCAATATCGGATTCGCTGTGGTCGCGGGCCTATCGGGTACGTCTGGTTTCGCCGACTGCTTGACCGGGTGCAGGGCTGGTGGAATCTGTAACCACGGCCTGCAGTGGAAATGCCGGGAGGGGCTGCCATCGCGCGAGGACTCCCGCACTCTGCTGGTGTGGAGCATTTTGACTTCTGACCGACGCGTCCTCGCTACGCGAACGCCAGCAGTTCACCAGAAGTCATGTTTGCTGCGGGGGCGCAGGAAAGAGCAACCTGCTCTATTTCTTACGTCGTTTGGCTTTCTTCACAATTGACTTGCGCGGCGCTTTGCGTGCGGATTCCGCCTGCTTGAGCAGCCAGACCATCAGCCCCTTGGCGAGGTGCATGCGGTTTTCAGCCTGTTCGAAGACGATGCTGCGGGGATCGCACATCACCTCTTCGGTCACTTCCAGCCCGCGTCGGGCGGGGAGGCAATGCATAAAACGGACGTTCTTTCCGGCGGCATCCAGCAGGCGTTCATTCACCTGAAATTCGGCAAAGGCTTTGGCCCGGCTGTCTTTTTCGCTTTCCTGCCCCATGCTGGCCCAGACATCGGTGTAGATGATGTCGGCATTTTTGACGGCTGTGAGTGGATCGCTGATCTGTACCAGCTTCAACGCGGGGAACGTCTTCTTGGCGCGGGTCAGATACTCTTCATCCAGCCAGTAGCCTTCGGGTGCGGCGATGGTGATCGAGGCTCCCATGTGCCCGCAGATATTGGCCAGTGATCGGGCGACGTTGTTGCCGTCGCCGACATAGACAATGTGTTTCCCTTTCACCTTGCCGAGTTCTTCCTGAATCGTCAGGACGTCCGCGAGTGCCTGGCAAGGGTGGTACGCATCGGACAGCCCGTTAATGATCGGCTTGCCGGCGTGCTGTGTGAAGGTTTCAATCAACCCCTGCGAGAAGGTCCGCAGGACGATGATGTCGGAATAACCGCCGAGGACCCGGGCGATGTCCTCTTTTGTCTCGCGACCGTCGAAACCGGCCTCCTTGCTGGTCAGGAACAGGCTGCTCCCCCCCAGCTGATGCATCCCCGCTTCAAAACTGACCCGGGTCCGCAGCGATGGTTTTTCGAAAACCTGCGTCAGCACTTTGCCCGCACAGAGGGGCCGGCGTTTTCCGCGGCGCATCTCCTTTTTCAGCTGTGCCGCCAGAGAGAGGATCTCCTGCACTTCAGCGGTCGTGACGTCAAACAGGCTGGTTAAATGCTTCATGAATCAAGCTCCGGTCGCTGCCGGGAAAACGAAAAAACGCGGAATAATCCGCGAGAATGCCTCAGAATTCCTGCCTCGATCACCCCGCCCAGTCTGCCGCGCCCCCTTTAAAGATCTTTCGCTGCATACTGGCCTGATAGGGAGTCCAGTTGGATCCCGCATTGGGATCAGACTCGATGAGTGACAGGAATTCGTTGGTTTTCGCATCCAGATTATCAAGATAGTGCAGTGCGATCGCTTCGGGTGTCATCGGCAGTTTGGGGCTGCCAAATTCATAAGTCCCGTGGTGACTGAGCAACATATGCTTCAGTCGCATCCCCTTTTCCCGTGGAAACGGACGACCGGTCGCCTGCTCGGTCAGCCGGAGCTTATCGTTCAGCTTTTCGACCCCCATCACGAGGTGACCAATGAGTTGGCCTTCGTCGGTGTACAGGAACGAGGTGTCGTAGCTCAATTCCCAGATTTTCCCCAGATCGTGCAGGAAGATCCCCGCCAGCACCAAGTCAAAGTCGACTTTCGGATAGAGGTCGGCGATGCGTGTCGCGGCCTCGGAAAGAGTCAGCACGTGTTCCAGCAACCCGCCGTGATAAGCATGATGCAGACGAATCCCGGCCGGAGCCTGCTTCAGGCCGTCGATGACTTCTGGATCGCTGAGAAAGGTTGCCATCAGCGCCCGCAGGTCGGGATCTTTCATCGACAGGAGAATCTCCGACAGCCGGGCCAGTTGCTTGTCTGCATCGGCTGTGGACTGCTGGATGAAATCTTCCGTCGAGACCTGTTCCGGGCTGACCGCATCGATCCGGGTCAGGATCATTTGCAGATTACTCTGGAACAGCTGCACTTTCCCCCGGACCTTGACATAGTCCCCGGGACGAAGATGGCCGACCGTGGCGTCGGTCACATTCCAGAGCAACCCGGAGATTTGACCGGTCCGGTCCCGCAGTTGGGAAAGCAGGTAGCTGTCGCCGTTGCGATTCGCGCGCAGCTGGCGATCCGCGAGGAGATACACCTCTTCGATTGTTTCGCCGTCCTGCAGCAGATTTACGAACCGTCTCGACATAAGTCCTCAGCCTGTAAACAAATCAGCCGATCCTGAAGGAGGATCGGCGGGGAGGAACTGGCAATCATACCGGCAGAGTTCGCCGGTCTCAATGCAACGCCAGCTGAGGAGTGAAGAACGATTTGCCGCCCAAACCTCGTCGGCTCGCCAGATTGCGTCGATCCACAGCAGCGGAAGGGGTCTCACGGACACGACCGCGAGGAATCAAACGGGTCTTTGAGCAATGGCGATCAGCCGCTGAGCACCGGGGCCGTATGCCGCACCCGCCATACTTCCGTAGATTCGAACCTGCTTGAAACCGACTGATTCCAGCAGGTGGCGGAGTTCCTGCCCCGAATAGATCCAGTGACGGATGTGATACGTACTAACACGACCCTGCTTCACAATCAGCCATTCTCCATTGACTCGCGACCAGTCATCGCGGATGGACACACATTGCACGCGAACGCCCCCCTCCGGAGTCTTGTCCGAGAGAGTAGCCTGAATGGCTCGTGGTTGCGGGTTCGCAGAGGATGAACTTCAGCAAATCAGCAGATGCAGGCGAGTTGGCTGTAACTGTTACAAACCGTCCTTCACTCTTTTGAATTTTGGTTAAAGCCTGCTTGACCGAATCCGGGAAATCGGGAGAATCCGTCTCACTTGAACGACACGCCCCTGTGTCAAACGCAAGTGGCAGCAGCTGAGCAACTTACATCCCCTCGCTTGGCTGCTGTGCCCGTCGTCTGACCCCACCTCACATCTGTTATGGACGACACGGTCTGAACCCCTTCAGGCCAGCGGGCAGGATGCCCAGATTTTATGTTTTATCCCCTCCGACAACCCGGTTCCGTGAGCCTTCGCGGGCTGATCCCCTCAGCCAGTTTTGTGGGCTGTGCCGACATCACCATTTCCTCGGTGACCGAACACAGCCACGCATGCACGCCGGGATGTCTGTTTGCAGCCCTTCCTGGAACCCGCCTCCACGGGCGGGAATTTATTGAGCAAGCCCGTCTGAGTGGGGCCGCGGCGATCCTCACTGATCGCCCCCTCGCTGAAGTTACACTTCCTCAATGTATCGTCCCTGATGCACGCCAGGCTTACGGTCGAATTTGCCACGGGCTATACGCCTTCCCCTCCCAGCGCCTGGGAGTAGCGGGGGTAACGGGCACCAACGGCAAAACGACAACAACCTGGATCGTGAGGTCCCTTCTCGAATCTGCCTCACATCCCACGGGCGTCATCGGGACGATTGAATACAACGACGGTCTCGAATCCCGTCCGGCCAGACTCACCACCCCGGATGCGCTTCCCCTCGCGCAGTCGTTGGCCGCCATGCGGGACCGCCACACCACCCACGCCGCGATCGAGCTCTCCAGCCATGCCCTCAAGCAGGGCCGCACCGCCGGACTGAGCATCGATGTCGGCATCATCACCAACATTACTCATGACCACCTCGACTATCACGGACATCTGGGCGACTACATCGCCTCGAAATCTCTGATCAGTCAGCACATCAAGCGGGGCGGACTGCTCGTCCTCAACGCCGACGACCGCCATCATGAAAACATTCTCGAACGTCTGAATGTGGACGTGCGAGTCATGACATTCGGCATCGACAACGAGGCGGATGTCCGCGCTGAAATTCAATCATTAAGTACAAACGGTTCCCGGTTCCGGCTGATTCACGGCACGGAACAGATCGACTGTTTCACGCCGCTGGTCGGCCAGCACAATGTCAGCAATTGTCTGGCGGCCGCCTGTGCCGGTCTGCACTTCAGGCTGTCACTGGCGCAGATCGCTGCGGGACTGGAAACCTGTCACCTCGTTCCGGGTCGACTGGAACGGGTGAACTGCGGACAACCATTTCAGGTTTATGTGGACTACGCCCACACCGACGATGCCCTCCGACGAGTGATCGCGGCAGTGCGACAGATCACCACCGGACGGGTCTCCGTCGTGTTCGGGGCCGGGGGTGAACGTGATCACAGCAAGCGACCGCTGATGGCGAAGGCCGCCTCAGCCGCCGATCGGGTGTTCGTCACCAGTGACAACCCCCGCTCGGAAGATCCCCTGGAGATTATCCGGCAGGTCGTGAACGGCTTCGCTGCTGAGCAACAGAACTACGAAATCATCCCCGATCGCGATGCAGCCATCCGTTCCGCCATCCACGCGGCACAACCGGGTGATGCGGTCATCATCGCCGGGAAAGGACACGAAAAAGAACAAGTGGTCGACGGGGCGCGCCTCCCCTTCGATGATGTTGCCGTCTGCCGCAGTGCGATTCTGGCGAGTTTCGCCGGATTACAGCCCTGTGGCGGCGACTCGAGTCATTTGCCTGGCAAACGGCTCTGAACAAAACGAGAGAGCGATCCGAACTGACAGAAGTCAGAAAACAATCCCGTTGTCAGTCTCCCTTGACCGTCATTTTCATTCGGACATCCCACCATGCAGCCGATTTCGTTCCATGAACTGATCGCTGCCACGGGGGGCATCCCCGTCGGAATCGACCGCCTCGATGAGACCGTCGGGCGGGTCGAGATCGACTCCCGCCGAGTCCGTCCGGGTGACCTGTTTTTTGCCATGACCGGAAAAAAGCAGGACGGGCATAAATACGTCAAAGCGGCGTTTTCCGCAGGGGCTGTCGCGGCGGTTGTCGATGCCGCGAAAGCAAACAAGGTTCAAGGACCCCGGATCGAGGTGGAGAACACCCTCGAAGCTCTGTGGAAACTGTCCAACTGGTACCGCCGGCAGTTTGAAACACTGGTGATCGGTATTACAGGGAGCGTCGGCAAGACGACCACCCGCAGGATGATCGCCTCGGTTCTCTCGGGGAGGTTCCCCGGCAGCGAGAGCCCGCACAATTACAACAACGAGTTTGGCGTCCCCCTGAGTCTGTTGCAGATCGAGCCGCAACATGAGTTCGCGGTCATCGAGATGGGGGCCTCCAAAACAGGTGATATCGAAACACTGGCGGCCATCGCTCAACCGGAAGTTGGTGCGCTGACCGCCATCGCGCCGGCTCATCTCGATGAGTTCGGTTCGCTGGACAACATTGTCCGCACCAAAGCGGAACTGATTGAAGCCCTGCCCGAATCAGGCTTCGCCGTGTTGAACGGTGATGACAAACATCTCGTGCAGATGTCGTTGAAGGCAGCCTGCCCGGTCATTCTGGTCGGTGAACGCGAACACAATCATCTGCGGGCGACGGATGTTGTCGCCAGGAACGAGTCACTCGAATTCAATGTCGGTTCCACCCGGTTTGTCGTGCCGGTGAGCGGTCGTCAAAACCTGACCGCAGCGCTGATTGCCATTGCGATTGGTCGACAGATCGATCTGAACGATCTTCAGATCGCGGAAGGCTTGCAGACATTTACTCCGGCACCGGGTCGCAGCCAGCTGCTGCGGATCGGATCGTGGACGGTCATTGACGACACCTACAACGCCAGTCCGGCGTCAATGTCGGCCGCCTGCCAGACATTGAAAGGCTGGCAGACCACTGGTAAACGGATTTTTGTTGCCGGAGACATGCTGACTCTCGGCGACTGGACGCAGGACTTTCACAGGCTCCTGGGTGAGGAACTTTATCGATCGAAATTCGATCGCATGATTGCGGTAGGTTCTCAGGCAGCAGTTGTCGCAGGGAGTGCGCGCAAACTCGGCATGGATGCCGGCTGCCTGGGAGCATGCCGTGATCATGACCTCGCCTTGATGTTACTCGACTGCTGGCTGGAGCCGGGTGACGTGGTGCTCGTCAAAGGCTCGCGTGATATGAAAATGGAAGCAGTCGTCACGGGCCTCCATCGTCTGTCAGAACAGCGATTGCAGTCCGACTCGGCTGAACGTCGCGCAGCCTGATTCCTGTCCTCGAACACAATTTCACTCCTTCAATTCTGTTTCTCCCCTTTCCGATTCCCTTCCCTTCATCACCATGATTCCCTGGTTACTGCAACATCTGACGCCATTGGCTGAGCAGCTGGGACAGCATGCCGCTGGCGATTCGCGGGTCAACCTGACCGCGCGAACAGCGTTGGCTGCAGTGACTTCGTTTCTGGCAGCGGTGCTGCTGGGGCCGCTGGCGATCCGCTGGCTGCGGGGACGGTTCCGGGAGCGGATCGACAGTGCCTCGAAAACATTGAATGAACTCCATGCGGCGAAGCAGAACACTCCCACGATGGGTGGGCTGTTCATTATCGGGGCGGTGGTGATTTCCAGTCTGCTGTGGGCAGATCTTTCGAATGCCTATGTTCAGATGGGAGTCTTCATCGCAATCACGTTCGCCGCGCTGGGAGCTTATGACGACTGGGTGAAAGTCAGTACGAAGAAGAAGGGCTTGCGGGCCTATCAGAAATTTATCGTGCAGTGCCTGCTGGCAAGCGTTGTGGCCCTCTGGCTCTACACGGTGCAAAAGGAACAGAAGTTCGGCCTCGAACTCGTCTGGCCGCTCGGGCATCTCACCACCTGGCTGGGTGTGGGATTGATTCCCTGGGCCATGCTCGTGCTGGTTGGAACTTCCAATGGTGTCAATCTGACCGATGGACTGGATGGATTGGCGACAGGCTGTGCGGTCTTCACCGGAATGTCGTTCGTGGCCTTGTGCTACCTTGCGGGACATTTCGGGATGGCGAGCTATCTCAGCATTCCGTTTATGCCCGGGTCGGGCGAACTGGGAATCGTAATCGGCTCACTGGTCGGAGCGATGCTGGGGTTCCTCTGGTTCAACTGTTATCCCGCGCAGGTTTTCATGGGAGACACGGGGTCGTTGCCGATCGGTGCCCTCCTGGCCTTGGCAGCATTGGTCACCCGGCAAGAAATTTTGCTGGTCATTATCGGTGGCGTGTTCGTCGTCGAAACACTGAGCGTGATTTATCAGGTCGGGACTTATCGACTCACCGGAAAAAAACCGCTTCGTTGCAGCCCGTTGCACAATCACTTTGTGTTCCGGGGCGACCATGAGATCAAGATTGTCACCCGCTTCTGGATTGGCTCAGCCTTGCTGGCGATTCTCGGAATGGTGACGTTGAAGATTCAATAGAGATCAGGGGTTAGGCATCAGGATCGGGGAGAAGCGGAAGATTGCTGTCTCCTGATTCCTGACGACCACCTCCTCAGACACTGCGTCGTAGGGAGAGAGGGAATGGGAGCCGGTTCGATCTTCGGACCGAGCCGGCTTCCAACCTCACGCCCCTTCCGGAACACGAACCGTTCGCGAGTGCGGCACTGCCGAGAGAGTTTTCAGATCGGGCTTCCCATGCCAATTCCCAATCACCGCCATTTTGTTGCTTTGCTGCTGGCGCTGACGGCGCTGGCGTCGTCCTGTGCATCCCCGTGGCGCGCCAGCAAGACCAATTCCATGCATGGGGGCATCCACTACAAGATTGATCCCGACCGGAGGAATCACCGTGTTGAGAAATCCAAAGATGGCCGGCTGATGTACGACTCACCGGAGTTGACGGTCATCTGCGAGAAGGGCCGGATTAACATTAACGGAGTCGATTGCGGTGCGGTGGCACAGGGGGACCGTGTGGAAATTACCGACCTCCAGACCGTGCTGGTGAATGGGGAACGGCGTGGTGATTGCATGACTGGTCATCAGGCCAATGCCCAACGTCTGCGGCAGCGGAAGCAATCCATTCAATCGGTTTCCGCAGCGGCTGCTGCGCCCAGTCCCTGATCAGGAAACGGCAATGACGCATTTTGTCTTTTGTCTGATTGCCTGCGGATTCGCAACTACTACATGTGAAATTGTCAGTCCCGCCGAACAGGAAACGCGTTGGTCTGTTCCAGGCGTGGAACGTCAGGGCAAGATGCCTGCATCCGTTGGGGCTCCCAAAACGACGAAGACCCGGCAAGTGGACCAGAAAACCCGCGTCCGCCAGGCCATTGAGCCATAGCGTCCATTGAAGCGTAGGGAGAGAGGGAACGAGAGCCGCTGCAGTCCTTGATTGCGGCGGCTCTCACCTTTTTCGGGGTGGGCGTGAATTGCTGTCAGCCGGATCGCAGGAGTGGCAGCAGCTGACAGGATCACTTAAACTTCAGTTGATGCCAGCTTATTCCTTTAACAACACTGATCGTCATGACCATCCCACGCGACCTGCTTGACCGACGTCATTTTCTGGCCCAGTCTGCTGCCGCAGCCGGGGCCATGCTGCTCAGCCCGCAGATCCAGGCGGCACCGAAAGCCGCTGAAGCGAACCCGATCCCGATCTGTGGGTTTGTGAAATTCGTCCAGCAGCTTTCTTACTCGCAGCTGGCTGATCAGATGGCCGAAATGGGCTTCAACGGGATTGAGGCAACCGCGCGAGCGAATGGCCTGTTTGAGCCTGAGAGGGCTGCGGAGGAATTGCCCAAGCTGGTCGATGCCCTCAAGAAAAACGGGCTCGAAGTCACCATTCTCACCACAAATGTGAATCGGGCGGATGAAAAGTCAGCGACCCTGTTAAAGACCGCCGCTGCACTGGGGGTGAAGCGTTACCGGATGCAGTATTACCGCTATGACCTCACGAAGCCGGTCTGGCCGCAGCTGCAGGAACTGAAGTCGGTCGTCAAAGATCTGGCGGCGATGAATGCCGAACTTGGAGTGACCGGGCTGTATCAGAATCACGCGGGGGCTTCCTATGTGGGCGCCCCACTGTGGGATCTGCGCGAGCTGCTGGACGGCATTTCCCCGTCGCAAGTTGCTTCGGCTTATGACATTCGACATGCCACCATGGAAGGAGGTTCTACCTGGCTGACATCCTGGAACATGATTCAGCCATACCTGGGCGCCGTCTTCGTCAAGGATTTCAAATGGAATGGGCGCCGGCCGGAAGAGGTCGCGCTGGGGAAAGGAGTGATCGATCCTGCTTTCTTTGCCATGCTGAACGTTTCCAAGTTTGCCGGACCGCTGTCTTTGCACGTAGAGTATCTTCCCAAGGGAAATCTGGCTGAGAACCTCGATGCCCTCCGCACCGATATCGAAACGCTGCGGAAGCTACTGGCATCAACCGATACCAAGCCCCGTAGCCGTTAGTCGTTTGTGGCGAGGGGATCGTAAAAAAGCCAGCAGCCTCGTCCTTTGACGAGGCTGTCTGTTTTATGGGACGTCTGCCCGTGAATGCACGGGGAGTGCACCGGCGATGACACGCCTGGAGTGGCGGACAAGGACCGCCCCCGGCCTCCACCGTCTCCATGATTGCCAAAAACGATTCCGCGTCTTACGGACGGGGCGATCTGCAATCAAAACGCTCTCGAGCAGGTTGCTCTTTCCAGTACCCGCGCAGCAAGCGTTTCGAGTGATGAAATGCTCAGTTCCGCGTCGCAAGAACGGGTAGATCAGAAAACAAAATGCCTAGAAGAAGTCGTCCGTGTGCAGATCGTTTTCACTCAACACGTGGTGCCCATGTTCCTGCAGCACGACACGGGCCTGATCGATATTGTCCACGTAAACCGCAATGGCTCCCCGCGGACTCCGGCGGTAAATCAGCGGATACGTATAGCTGATGTTGATCTCGGCCGAGACCAGCGTGCGGAAAATGTTCGCGAACGGATCCTCTCCCTCGGCGAGTTCCACACCCAGAATATCGTTCTCCACGAAGGTGAACTTTTCGAGGGTGAGAATCTCTCGCACCCGGTCCGAGTCGTCGACCATGATGCGGGCGACCGCGAACTCCACAGTATCGACCACCGTCAGGGCGATGATTCGGAGTGAACGTCCTTCGAGCTGCCGCAGCAACTCGTGCAGGCAGCCGACACGATTCTCCATAAAAACGCAAAACTGACGCAGACAGGGCCAGTTCCGGCCGCGCATCGTCAGCGGAGCATTGGGAGCGTCATCATCAAAGCCGGATGGCATTCCGTTGTCTCGAGTTGAGGAAGGGACGAGGAGACTGCAAGTTATGACATCTGGCAGAAGCGGTCAAACTGATTTCCTCCCCCCCTGGATCGAGGTCGAACCGGCGTCAGTCTCGGCCGCCCGGTCCTCTCGGCCAGAGAAGCCTGCCCTGATGCGGCAGGGAGAACCCGGTATGATCTTGCGGAGCTGCATCGGGGGAATCCAGATGAAACCTTCGCGGCCGCTGGTCGGATTCGGACCCTTTGCGGTGGGAGATCATGCTGAAAACGATTTTGTTCGATCTGGGCAATGTGCTGGTTCACTTCAGTCACGACCGGATGTGTCGACAACTTGCCGACGTCTGCCAGCGGTCACCCGACGAGATTCGCCGCGACGTGTTCGAGTCGAACTTGCACCTCGAATTTGAGCGGGGACAACTGACGGAAGAAGAGTTCGCCGACCGCCTGCGAAGTCTGTACGGAGTCCCGTTTTCGCTGGAACGCCTGCAATGGGCAGCCGGGGACATCTTCGAACTGAACGAGCCGATGATCCCGGTTCTTAATGAGTTGAAGCGACGCGGATTGCGGCGGGTGCTGCTCTCGAACACCTGCATCACTCACGTTCGCTGGATTGAGCAGCATTTCGATCTGCTGGACCGGCTGGATGCGAAAGTGCTCTCGTACGAAGTCGGGGCGGCAAAGCCGGAACCGGAGATTTATCTCGCCGCGCTGGATCAGATTCACTGCGATCCGCAGGAATGCCTGTATGTCGACGACATCGCCCCGTACGTCGCAGCGGGGAAGTCATTCGGACTGCACGCTGAAGTGTTTACGTCGGCCCAGAGGTTCTGCGACGACCTCCTGCGGTATGACATCCGGCTGCCGCTCGCGAAGGATGGTGAGAGCTGACGCTGCGGGCGATTTTTCACACCCGCAGCCGCTCGCCATTGCGATTACTTACATTTGTCCCTTCGCGATACGCGGAAGGGCGTTGGCTCCCGGAAACGCCAGAGGCACTACGACAGGAGCAATTCCAGATCTTCGGTCGTCAGGTCGCCAAGCGGCGTTCCGTCGGCATCGAGAATGGCGTCTGCCAGCTCCCGCTTTTTCTTCTGCAGCTCGAGAATCTTTTCCTCGACGGTGTCGCGGCAGATGAGACGGTAGGCGAACACCTGTTTCGTCTGGCCGACGCGGTGAGCCCGGTCGATGGCCTGAGCCTCGACGGCGGGGTTCCACCACGGGTCGAGCAGGAACACGTATTCGGCTTTGGTCAGGTTCAGACCCAACCCCCCCGCCTTCAGCGAGATGAGGAACACCTTCGTGTCCGGGTCGTCCTGGAACTGTTCGACCACCTGCTTGCGTTTGCGGGTCTGGCCGTCGAGGTAGGCGTACTGGATTCCGCGGCGGTCCAGCTGCTTCTTGACGATCGACAGCATGCTGGTGAACTGCGAAAAGACCAGTGACTTGTGCCCTTCCTGGATCAGTTCCTCGAGCTGTGGGCAGAGGACGTCCAGCTTCGCGTATTCGTCGTCGTCGCTCCCTTTGTCGAGGAGCGCGGGATGGCAGGCTGCCTGACGCAGACGAAGCAGCGCTTCGAGCACGTGCATCCGGCTTTTTCCCATCCCCTGTTTCTTGACGAGTCCCAGCAGCGAATCGCGGTAGTAGTCCCGCATTTCGGCGTAAAGCTGCTTCTGCTTTTCGCCCATTTCGCAGTAGATCGTTTCCTCGAATTTGTCCGGCAGCTCGCGGGCCACCTGACCTTTGGTACGACGCAGCACAAAGGGTCGCACCCCGTGAGCAATCATTTTGCGCGAGGACTCGTTGGCCGCATCCGTGGCGTGTGACTTGAAGATCGAGCTGCGCCCGAGCATCCCCGGGTTCAGGAACTCGAAAATCGACCACAGGTCGCCGAGGTGGTTTTCGATCGGCGTTCCGGAAAGAGCCACGCGATGCGAGCACTTCAGCAGTCGCGAGGCGCGGGCTGCCTGTGAAGCGGCGTTCTTGATGGTCTGGGCTTCGTCGAGCACGACATAGTCGAACTCGATGTCCTTGATCTCGAGAATATCGCGTCGCAGCGTCCCATACGTAGTCAGGACGATATCGGTCTTCGGGATCGCCTCCCGCAGTCCGACCCGCTCGTGACCGGTGTAGTCCATATGCGTCAGGTTGGGCGCGAACTTCTGGATTTCCTGAATCCAGTTGAACATCAGAGACTTCGGGACGACGACCAGTGATGGAAGGCTCCGCTCGCGGGACATCTTTCGCTCTTCGAAGAGCGCGAGCATCTGCACGGTCTTTCCGAGACCCATGTCGTCCGCCAGACAGCCTCCGAATCCGTATTCCTGCAGGAAGTGCAGCCAACCGAGACCTTCGCGCTGGTATTCGCGGAGCTCGCCGATAAAGCCATCCGGTTCTTTGCGAGCCCCGACGCCGTTGAAGTTGGCCAGCTTGCTACGGAGCTCCAGATAGCGGTCGTCGAAGCTGATGAATTCCTGAGTCGACAGCAAGGCGTCAATCAACCCCAGCTGCGTCGTCGAGAACCGCAAGCCATCCTCCTCCTGACGACCGAGCCCGGCCAGCAGTCCGTACTGCTGCAGCCATTCTTCGGGCAAAATGCCGAGTGAGCCGTCGTCGAGTCGAATCGTCTGGTCGCCGCGCGACAGAGCCGCCAGCAGTTCGGGGAAGCTGGCCCGCTGTCCGTTGAAGTCGATGTCGGCGGTCACTTCGAACCAGTCGATGCCTGACCGCACGTTGAATTTCATTGCGGCGGGCTGGCGGACTTCCTTGCCATCGGCGTGAACTTCCCAGCCATCGGCGACCAGATTGCGGACAGCGCGTCCGAGTTCGCTGACGGCGATGTCGACATCGTGAGCGGCCTGCCGGTGATCCACAAGTCGCCGGAAGCCGAGTTCATCGAGCCGTGCCCAGAAAGCTCCTTCGAGCTTCTGATCCCGCAGCAGGCAGCGTCCTTCTTCACGCTGGACGATGGCCCATTGCACGTTGGACGCCCGGACAACAGTTTCCAGATACTGGAACTCGACGTTGGCGTGAATCCGCTCGTGCTTCCAGCCCCGTTTGGCGGGCGACTTGAACACCAGCCGGGCAGTCGGCTCCGGACGGACTTCTTCCAGCTGCAGCGATGCGGGAAGATCCAGCTGCGGCAGCGACGGCATGTCGAGCAGCCAGTCCACCAGATCTCGTTCTTCACCGGCCTTGGCGGTCAGCTTCTGGTCACCCAGCAGCATGGGGACCCAGTCAAAGGCCCCAAAGTCTTCGAGCCGGGAGATTTTTTCATCGACAATCACCAGTCCTCCGGGGAGGATCAGATCGCACTGTTCCAGCCGACGACGGTCGTTCCCCCGACGGACATCCCCCTGGAGCGCCCAGCCGGCATCCGTGTCTGACTCCTGCATGCAAAGGCAGAGTTTCCACGGATCTCCATCGTCCCAGGAGAGAACCGGCATTTCGCGGTCCGACTCATCGAGGAACCGCAGGCGCCGGGTGGAGGCCATCAGCGGGAGAATCAGCGTGCAGAGTTCATAGGGCATCCGATAGCGGTAGATGGATGTCTGGAATTCGGCCTGCTGCGCCATCCAGCCGGTTCGTTCCGGGGTCCCGCCCCCGAGGAACGCCAGAATGCGGCGATCGTCGCTATGTTCCACTTCCTCCAGACGGCCGGGACGCAGTTTGAGGGGCTTCAGCTTGCCCCATTGGCCGTTGCTGCGACGCTGTCGCTGGGATGTCTGAATAACGAGTTGCTGGGACTTACGGCTTTCGGCGAGGTCGATTTCGTAAAAGATTTCCCGCTCGCGCGATTCGGCTGTCCCGCCCCGTCGGGCACCCGCAGGCATCTGGCTGCGGAGGCTCTGCAGTTTTGTTTCCCATTCGCGGGGCTGCTGGCGAACAGCGGCCCGGGCGGCGGAAGCTGCTGCGGAAATCGTCGGTGCGGAAGGGGAGGGAGTAGGATAGAAGACATCCCCTCCGTCGAAGTCGTCTTCATCCCAGGTGGAGAGATCGAGCGGCTGATAGCGGGTTTCGGCTGCGAAGGGGGGAATGGCGCCCGGCTTGGCGACACCCGTCAGGTAGGAACCGGCGTCGACCGCCAGAATGGTCGCCCAGAGATGTTTGCAGGCGGGATCGCGCGACTGCGTGTCACCGACGCAGGAGCAGAACATTCTCAGTTCCCCCTCCTGACGGCTCAGGTGAGTCTGATATTCGACGCCGTCCCGCACCAGAGCGTGCAGATCGTCGGCGGTGACGCGAGCAATTGAGACCCGCTCGGCCTCGAGATAGGCCTGGCCACGAAATCGAATGTCCCCTCGGAACTTACTCTCAAGCAGTTGTGTCAGAGACACTCATTGCCCCCCACGCACACACGCAGTCAAACGGTGATCACACTGGATTCGAATCATACCGGCGAGTCAGACAGATCTGAGAACTCCGGCAGATTTCCGGATGGCCCAAATCGGGCGCAGCCTCCCAGCGTAATGAAAGTGACTTCTCCATTGCCAGCTTGGTTTCAAATGAATTCCTTTCCGGGACAAAATCGTTTGTTTTTGAGGAACCGAGGCTGTTGACATTCCCGGAAATCACAACGCTTTCGGTCGACCGCCCGATTTTCTAGACTGTGTGGGGTCGCCCCTGCCCGGGCGACGTGCCGGAGGAGGTTTCATTTCTTCCGGCAGAGTGGAGCGCCCCCCCGTGCTGGACAGCGGGAACGGATCAATCCGATGCCGATGGCGCTCGAGAATGACCAGAACGAGCCAGAATTTCACAGCCCAGAATTTCACAGCCCCAGTGGTCGGCCAGAATGCCGGCCTTGATTTATTTCAGTGGATACGGAGTTGACGATGGCCCGCAAGGGAGAGCAGTTTGCCGGTTTGACCGTGGCCTTGATCACCCCCTTTCGGAATCGGGAGGTCGATGAGGCCGCGCTCCGCAAACTCGTGGACTGGCATGTGGAGCAGGGGACGAACTGCATTTGCCCCTGCGGAACAACCGGCGAGAGTCCGACTCTCAGCCACGATGAACACGAACGCGTGATTTCGATCGTCTGTGAACAGGCGGCCGGCCGCATCACCGTCATGGCCGGAACCGGCTCCAACTCGACTGCGGAAGCGATCCGGCTGACCCGCCGTGCCAAGGAAGCGGGGGCCAACGGCGCCCTGATGGTCACCCCCTATTACAACAAGCCGATGCAGGAAGGCTATTATCAGCATTTCAAGGCCGTCGCCGAGTCGGTGGACCTGCCGATCATCCTGTACAACATTCCCGGCCGGACCGCCAAGAACATGGAGCCGGAGACCACCTGTAAACTGGCCGAACTGCCGACCATTGTCGCCATCAAAGAGGCGACCGGATCGATGGATCAAGCCTCGCAGATTCTCAACGGCAGTAACCTGACCGTGCTGTCCGGCGATGACAGCCTGACGTTGCCGTTGCTGTCAATCGGCGGAAGTGGCGTCGTTTCCGTGGCGGGCAATATCATTCCGCGGGACATCATGGCGATGCTGGCCGCCTGGAAATCGGGCGATGCCGCCAAGGCGACCGCCTTGCACCATAAGCTGTTCCCACTCTGTCGCGACATGCTCGGACTGGCCACCAATCCGATTCCGCTGAAGGGGGCAATGCAGCTGCTCGGACGGGATACCGGTGAAGTCCGTCTGCCGCTGACTCCGCTGTCGGATTCCGACCTGCAGAAACTTCGCAAGACACTGACAACATACGGTCTGTTAAACTGACTGAGAAACTGAAACGCCCCCGTGAGCTGCGGGCGTTCCCCTGATTGATTTCCGGGGCGGCCGGATTCCTTTGTGGATCGGTCGGCAACCTGAAACTGTTCGATTCCTTTTGACACGCTTGGGATTCATGGCTGCGTCTGTTGCCCAACCTGGACTGACTTTCGACCGCGCCGGTTTCGATCGGTTTCTCGCTGAGCGCGGCGAACCTGACTGGCTGCAGTCTCTGCGGCGGGAAGCGTTCGAACTCTACGAGGAAAAGCTGCAGGAAGCGCTCGATCCGGAAGAGTACAAGCGACTGGAACTGCGGACCTTCCGTCCGGAGAAATTCAAATTTGCCCCCCCCGCGACGGGCGAAAGCTCGTTCACAACCCTGATGAGCGACCGGGCGGAGTTCGGCGGAGCGGTCACTCACGTCAACGGCCGTTGCACCGGTTCCACGCTGAAGGAGGAACTCCGTGCGAAAGGGGTTCTCTTCGGCAGTCTGCAGGAACTTCTTGTTCAGCACCGCGAAAAACTGCTGCCGTATTTTCTGACTCGTGCGATCGAAATCGGGAAAGATCGGTTCTCGGCCTGGCATGCTGCTTTCTGGACGGGCGGAACCGTCTTGTTCGTCCCGCGCAATGTCGAGATTGAGGCTCCGCTGTACAGCCTGATCGGCCTGCAGGGAGCACAGGCGGCCGATTTCAGTCACACCCTGGTGATTCTCGAGGAAGGTGCCGCTGCGACCTTGCTGGAAGAGACCGCCTCAGCCGATGACACGAGCGAAGGCCTGCATGTTGGAGCGGTGGAACTCATTGTCGGCGTCGGTGCCCGTCTGCGTTATGTGCAACTGCAGAACTGGAACCAGAAGGTGCTGCACTTCGCCCACCAGTCGGGCCGTGTCGGTCGCGATGCGATGCTGCAGTGGACGGTCGGGGCTCTGGGCTCACGGCTGGCGCACATTCATCAGGATGTCCATCTCGATGGTCGGGGAGCCCACGCGCAGGTGAACGGTGTCACGTTCGCCAACGAAAAGCAGTTGCTGTCGTACTACACACAGCAGACGCACCATCAGCCCGATACAAAGTCCGATTTGCTCTACAAAGAGGTCTGCCGCGACAAGTCACGCGTGGTCTGGCGAGGGATGATCAAAGTCGATCCCGATGCCCAGAAGACGGATGGCTATCAGCGGAACGATGCCTTGATGCTGAGTGCCGATGCCCGTGCAGACGCCATTCCGGGGCTGGAGATTGAGGCGGACGACGTTCGCTGTACCCACGGCGCCACAGCCGGTCGGGTGGACGATGAACAGGTGTTTTACGCTATGTGCCGTGGACTTTCACGGTACGAGGCGATGCACATCATCGTGGAAGGCTTTTTCGCAGCCGTTTACGACCGAATCCCGGTCGAGCTGGTGCGGGAGACACTCAGTCAGGCGGTCGAACGGAAGCTCGGCATCGGGAGTTGATTTCATCAGAGCCCGCCGCATCCGCAAGGGCCACTGAGAGGATTCTTGATTGTTGATCCGCCCCTGACCGCGAGGACATGATTTCGCCCATGATCCCCGAAAGCGAATTTAACCGGCAGCTGCTGGCGGCCAAGCTGGAAGCAATGGCCGAATTCGCTGCCGGCGCCGGACATGAGATCAATAATCCGCTGGCGACGATCATCGGGCGGGCCGCGCAGCTGCTGAAAGAGGAAAGCGATCCGGAGCGTCGTCGGCAACTGGAAACGATCGGGGCGCAAGCCTATCGCATCCGCGACATGATCGGCGATGCGATGCTCTTCGCGCGGCCCCCTGCTCCGCAGTGCAAGGTGCTGCGTCTGGCACCGCTGCTCGATGCCGTGATTGCCCGGTTTCAGGATGAGCTCGAAGAAAAGGGAATCGCACTGTCGCTCGCAGCGGAAGCTGACGTGACCGCCTTCGCGGATGAACTGCAGATTTCGATCGTCATTTCCGAACTGTTGCGAAATGCCATTCAGGCGGCCGGGAACTTCGGTCACATCGCGATGGAGCTCGCCCGTCGCGAACAGGACGAGGCGACTTGGGCCCGCCTGCGCGTGGCGGACGATGGGGGCGAGTTTTCTGAAGAAGAGCGTGAGCACTGCTTCGATCCCTTTTTCTCGGGACGGCAGGCAGGCCGCGGACTCGGCTTCGGTCTCCCCAAGTGCTGGCGAATTCTGCAGCAGCATCACGGTTCCATTGAACTCCTGTCCTCGGGGGAAATGACCGTGTTCGAAGTTCTGCTCCCTTCCCTCACAACAACCGGTTGATGCCAGGCCGCCTGCCCGTCAGACTGGGGTGATCACATCCCGGACTCACTTGATCCACCTCCTGAGAATCATTGGCACCTTCCCGATCCAAACCGGCTGTCACCGATCCTCTGACCCGCTGCAGCGGCTGGGAAGTGCTGCTGGCCGGGACGTTTCTGATTCGCTATTTCGTTCCGCCGGAAGGGAGTGATCTGGGACACAATCTCTGGATCGCCCTGCTTTGGCTGGCGCTGGCGGCAGGACGCTGCTGGTGGATGTGGCGAAATCGTGAGCCGCTGCGGTGGAACTGGACTCTGCTCGATACGGGAGTCTGTGCTCTCATTGCGGGGCATGTTCTCTCCGCGGGCGTCGTGCTGCTGACGAGTGGCGACAAGCGGGCAACCCTCAACTGGTTTTGGGAATGGGGTTCGTTTGCAGCGACCTGGGGACTGCTGCGACGACCGATGCAATCGCTGTCCTTCCGTCAACTGGTCTCCGCTGGTCTGCTGACCACAATGGCCACAGTGGCGGGTGTGGGGCTTTGGCAATATGCGGTGATGTATCCCGCGCAGGCGGCGGATGCACGGGAGTTTCTGACCCTGCATGAGCGGTTGGAACGGCAGAGCGGTTTCACGTCGTCCGAACGTCAGCGATATGAACGGCTGAAACGTGAAATTGGCTCGGAGCTATTGGCTCATGATGAAGCGGGTCGCCGGCAACTGATGGACCGCATCGCTGCCAGTGTGGAGCCGATCGGTCTGTTTGCACTGGCGAACACGCTGGGGGCATTGCTGGGTGTCGGGCTGGTGCTGTTTCTCGATCAGCTCTGGAAGCTGCTGGGGCGGGAGAGGCCGCTGCCGGCGCTGTTGGTCCTGGGAACGTTCACGGCTCTGATTGCTTATTGTCTGTTGCTGACGAAAAGCCGCGCTGCCTGGGTAGGAACGGCGCTCGCTCTGGCCTGGCTGTTTGTGCGCTGGGCCCCGTTTGAGCGATTTGAACGGAAAAAAGTCTGGGGGGGGATGGCCGGTGCCGCCGGGATCGTCGCACTGATGGTCGGCATCGCCTTTTTCACGGGAGGCCTCGACCGCGAAGTGCTTGATGAAGCCCTCACAAAGAGCCTTGGTTACCGGCTCGAATACTGGCGGGCGACGTGGCAGTTGATTCAGGATCACGTTGTTCTGGGAATTGGCCCAGGGAACTTCCGACAGGCCTATCTGCAATACAAGTTGCCCGGAGCGAGTGAGGAGATTCTGGATCCTCACAATTCGTTTCTCGATGTCTGGGCCAACGGCGGACTGCTGGGTTTTTGCGGGCTGATTCTGATCAGCGTGGAACTGCTCAGGCGCATGACGCGAACGGCCGCCGGAGAGGAATCGTCCCCGGGCAAGTCGAGACTGCTGCTCAAGCCGGTTTGCCTCGCGGGAAGCGGAGCGCTCGCGCTGATTCTCATCGAGCAGTGGATGTTTCACGGTCGGCTCGATGGGCTCCTGCTCTGTCTGCTGGTCATCTTCCCGCTCGTTGCCGGTTTGTTGCTGGTTGTGACGCACATCAGCCCGACCGGGCGCCTGGCCGCCCTGGCCGGGTGTGCCGGATTGTCGATCAATCTGCTGGCAGCCGGGGGTATTTCCATGCCTGCCATTCTGCAGCTGATGCTGTTTCTGCTCTGGATTGCTCAACCGGAACCGGGAACGGCTGCTGAGGCGAAGTCTGCTTCTCCACGGGTGTGGCTCGGGCTGACTCTCGGCAGTGGAGCAACAGTGGCCGCTTGCCTGCTGACCGGCCTGATTCCGGCACTCACCGTGAGCGAACTGCTGGAGCAGGGGAAGTTTTTACTGATCACCACCGGGAATGAACGGCAGGCGGAGGAGTGCTTCGCAGCGGCCATTGAGAGCGATCCACTGGCTGCGGAACCACATCAATCGCTGGTCAATCTTTATTCTGCCCAGTGGGACCGCCGAGGGAGAACAGACCGGCCGCTGTTCGATAAACTCATTGAACATCAGCGGGCCGCCATTGACTGCGATCCGCAGGCCGCCAAACGCTACTATTTATTAGGGAAATGGTGGCTGGAGGAATTCGACCAGTCCCGCGATCCGGTCTCCGCCGAACAGGGGCTGGCAGCATTTCAAAATGCGCTTGCGCGTTATCCGAATGACGCCCTGATCAATGCGGATTACGCGATCGCTCTGGCAGCAACGGGGCAGAATGCACAGCGTGCTGCTGCGCGCGGGCTGGAGCTGGACGATCTGAACCGGGCGCGGGGGCACATCGACCGGTTTCTCCCCGAGGTCAAGCGGTCGCGGCTTGAAGAACTGGCTGCAGTGGGGAAACGCTGAGATCGATTTCTCGCGACGAGGGCCATCGCTCTGCGGTCAGAATCTGCCAATTCTGACGAACGATCCGGTGCAGGAAAATCAAAACGGCTCCCGTTCACCATTTGTTGCAGTGGTGGGGGGATCGGCCTATTATCCGGGGGCGACTCGCAGGAGTCGGACGAACCCCTTTATTGCCCCGGTGCCAGCCTTCCGGGGAGCCCAACACAGTGGAAGCGGCGGACTGATGAAAATTCACGAATACCAGGGAAAGCAACTGTTCGCAAAAGCCGGAGTTCCCATTCCCCGCGGCGTGGTCGTCAAGACTCCTGAAGAGGCAGGGAAGGCTTTTACGGAACTGGGCACCCCTGTTGCCGTCGTGAAATCGCAGATCCACGCCGGCGGACGGGGCAAAGGCCGCTTCAAAGAACACCCGGAACAGGCGGGCGTGGTGCTGGTGAAGTCCCCCGAGCAGGCGATTGAAAACGCCCGGCGGATGCTGGGGTCCACGCTGGTGACGATTCAGACCGGCCCGGAAGGGAAAGTGGTCAACACACTGTACGTGGAACAGGGGCTGGATATTGCCCGTGAACTCTATCTGGCGATCGTCGTCGATCGCGAAGCCGGAACTCCGGTGATCATCGCCTCGGCTGAAGGGGGAATGGCGATCGAAGAGCTCGCCCATGAGCACCCCGAAAAAATCATTCGGCAGCATTACGACCCGGGTCTGGGTTTGTTGCCGTTTCAGGTCCGCAAACTCGCCTCCGCGCTGGGGCTGGATGCGGCCGCGACAAAATCGGCACAGACATTTCTCCCCCGGCTGGCGGCGTTCTTCGTCAATTCCGACAGCAGCATGACTGAAATCAACCCGCTCATCGTCACAAAGCAGGGGGAACTGCTGGCTCTCGATGCCAAAGTGACATTCGACGACAACGCGCTGTTCCGCCACAAAGACTATGAGCCGCTCCGCGACCTCGCTGAAGAAGAGCCGGCAGAAGTTCAGGCCCAGGCTTCCGGCCTGAGCTACGTGAAGCTCGACGGCAACATCGGCTGCCTCGTGAACGGTGCCGGTCTGGCGATGAGCACGATGGACCTGATCAAGCTGCATGGCGGAGAGCCGGCAAACTTCCTCGACGTGGGGGGTGGGGCCAACGTCGATCAGGTGACCGAAGCGTTCCGCATCATTCTGGCCGATAAGAACGTGAAGGCGATTCTCGTCAACATCTTCGGCGGCATCATGAAGTGCGACACGATCGTTGAAGCACTGCTGACCGCCTACGACAAGATTGGCATCAAGGTGCCGCTGGTCGTTCGTCTCGAAGGAACGAACGTGGAACTGGCCCGCGAGATGCTGGCGAAGTCCGGCAAGCAGATTACCACCGCAGTCGACCTGACCGACGCCGCCCAGAAAGTGGTCGCCACGCTGCAGGCGTAGGACCACATCGATGGCCCGGCGAGGGGCGGGGGTCCAGGCTGCGGACCAGTCGAAGGTTCGCCTGACTCCCGATTGACTTTCCAATGAACGGAAGTGACGCTGTCAGCGGGCAGCGTCACTTTTGTGTTCTGGGCGGTGACACTGTCTGTCAGACCGGTGCTGTTCGTCGTGGTTTTCCCCGGTGAACCGGCGTGTTGCAAAATGTGTCCGGCACCGTTGGCTGCCAGACGTGCGGAGCTGATTGGATTAAATCTCGACTGAACGAGCATGTTTGATTTTTGATTGACCCGTTGTCGCCACGCCGCAGCGCGCATTTCGTCTGACGAAACCCCAGCTGCGCGGGGACACGAACTGAAGGAAATTCCCGTGGTACGTGTTGGCATTCAGGGAGCAACTGGCTACACCGCACTCGAACTGATCCGGCTGTTGCTGCGGCATCCGCAGGTTGAGATCACTGCGGTGACGAGTCGATCGGAAACCGGTCCCGTCAGCCAGATTCATCCTTCGCTGGCCGGTCGTCTGGATCTGAACTTCGCCAATCTCTCACCGGCGCAGCTGGCCGAGCAGGCGGACGTCTGCTTCTGCTGTCTCCCGCACCGCGCCAGCATGGAAGCGATTCCCTCCCTCCTCTCCGCCGGGCTCCGGGTGATTGACCTGTCGGCTGATTATCGTCTGACCGATCCATCGGTCTACGAGACCTGGTACGGGCATGTGCATACCGATCCGACGCGACTCGGTTCGACCGTCTACGGTCTACCCGAACTTTATCGCCAGCAGATCAAGGGGCAGTCGCTGATTGCCAACCCGGGCTGTTACACCAGCACGGCGATTCTCGCCCTCGCTCCGCTGTTGCGGGGGAAGCTGATCGATCCGCAGAACATCATCATCGATGCCAAGAGCGGCGTTTCCGGTGCGGGGCGGACTCCCAAGATTGAAACACTCTACAGCGAGTGCAACGAAAGCCTGTCGGCGTACGCCGTGGGGAATCACCGGCACACGCCGGAGATCGAACAAGTGCTCAGCGACACCAGTGGACTGCCGGTAGAGGTGATTTTCACTCCGCATCTGACTCCGATGGACCGCGGCATTTTTGCGACGATTTACGCCGTGCCGGCCTCGGGGGTGACTCTGGAAAAGGTGCAGCAGACCCTGCGGGATTTCTACGCCGAAGAACCGTTCGTCACCGTGGTCGACCATCTTCCCAAGACTAAGGACGTCGCCTTCACCAACAATGTTCACCTGACAGCCCGCATGGTGCGCGGAAAAGTGGTTGTGCTGGCGGTGCTCGACAATCTCATTAAGGGGGCGGCGGGCGTCGCGGTGCAGAACCTGAATTTGCTCTGTGACTTCGACGAAACGACCGCGCTGCTGTAGAGTAGTTCGAAAGACTGTTCAATTCAGATCGGACTAAATCATGCAGGACGATTTCGAACGGGACCGGCAGGCGGTGGAAAAGCTGAGAGAGAGCCGCGGGCTGATCCGCGAACAGCTCTCAAAGGCGATTGTCGGTCAGCACGAGGTCATTGAACAGGTGCTGGTCGCCCTGTTTTCCGGTGGTCACTGTCTGATTACCGGGGCCCCCGGACTGGCGAAAACGCTGCTGGTGAAGTCGATCGCTCAGATCTTCCATCTGAATTTCCAGCGGATTCAGTTTACGCCCGACCTGATGCCCGCGGACATCACCGGGACCGAAATCCTCAACGAACAGCCTGACGGCCGCCGGACGTTGACGTTCGTGCAGGGACCAATTTTCGCGAACGTGATTCTGGCGGACGAAATCAACCGCACTCCTCCCAAGACACAGGCCGCCCTGCTCGAAGCCATGCAGGAACATCAGGTGACGGCCGCCGGCAAGCGGTTTCCCCTGCCTGAGCCCTTCTTCGTGCTGGCGACTCAGAATCCGATCGAAATGGAGGGGACGTATCCCCTGCCGGAAGCGCAGCTCGACCGCTTCATGCTGAACGTGGTCGTCAACTATCTACCGGAAGCGGATGAAATCCTCGTGGTCGAAAAAACGACATCGGGGTCCGCAGCCAAGATCGAGCCGATCTTCAGCGGAGACGATGTCCTCGCCTTCCATCAGGTCGTCCGCAGCGTGCCCGTGGCCCGCGAGGTGGTGCAGTACGCGGTTCAACTGGTCGCCGCTTCGCGTCCCGGACAGTCAGGGACTCCCGAGTTTGTGACGAAGTGGGTGAACTGGGGAGCAGGGACGCGGGCGTCGCAGTATCTCGTGCTGGCTGCCAAGGCCCGGGCCGTTCTGGCGGGGCGGGCTCATGTCGGCATAGAAGACCTGCGGGCGGTTGCGCCACCGGTGCTGCGGCACAGAATTCTGTTAAACTACAAGGCGGAAGCGGAAGGAGTCACCGCGGAGACGATCATTCAGCGGCTGATTGAAGTGGTGAAATCTCCGTTGGGGAAATAGTAGGTTGTGATTTGGGATGGCCCCGTTGTCGCCGCGCGGATTTCAGCATTTCACCCTCCGAAACGCTGGCTGTGCGGGCACGGGAAAGAGCAACCTGCTCTCATCCCCTGCCTGGGATTTATCCGCTGACCGCAGAGTGGACGGTGCGCCTCCCTGAGGATCTCGTCCATGACATTGCCGCCCCTGCGTTTGCGGTCCGAAAATGGTAAATGAATGATGTCGAGGACAAGGGTTTGTTCCGAACGGCATTGAGATCAGGTGCGGCCTGCCGGCAACGATTTTCCTATGCGTCTCGTCCTCAGAACTGTCGCCGTCACGACTCTCTGTATGGTCGGGGGCGTTCTGCTGGCGATGCTGCTCCCGCAGGTTGTGAATCGTCATCTGGCCGGCTGGCAACTCGAGTTCACCCACTTGCAGAACCGTCTCCTGTTCTGGGGGGTGACAACGGCCTGTGCCGCGACGATCGGTGCGATTCTCACACTGTTCCGCTACGAGCAGCAGTTAATTTCTCAACGACTGGGGCTGGGGCTGCTCTGCCTGCGGATTTCACTGGTCCTGTTCCTCTATCTGATGCTGCTGAATCCGGTGTCGACTTCAACCCGCTCCGAGCGGATTGAAGGGCGTGTGCTGGTGGCGTTCGATGTTTCTGAAAGCATGGACACCCATGACACGCAGGCCTCACTTGCGGAGAAACTGCATTGGGCCCGTGCGATTGGAATGCTGGGCAACCCGGAGATTCGAGAGCGGGTGTCGGAGTGGTTGACGGACCTCGATGCCGGGAAGGAGCCGCAGTGGGCGACGGCCGCCGAGGAACCAGATGACGATCGCCGTTCTCAACTGGCCCTGACACGGGAAAGCATGGTGCGAAGTCTCCTGCAGGAGTTGCAGCAGTTTTCTCGTCTGGATCTCGCCCGGCGTGCATTTCTTCAGACTCCCGACAATCCGCAGCGACAACTGCAGGAACTCGGCACGCTGCAGCATGTCGTCTTTGCGGAGGATGCCGCTGCGCTCACCGAGCAGCAACTCACACAATTCATCGCCGGCACGATTCCTGTTCTGGAACGGACGCAGTCGAATCTCAGCGAACCTGCGGTGGCCGCGTCGGCACAGAGTTCACGCACGCCGCTGGCAGGAGTCATTGTGCTTTCTGACGGGCACGACACCGTCAACGAGTCGACTGATCGGCTGTTGACTCGCCTGAAAAGGCTGGATGTCCCGGTGCACACCGTGCTGGTCGGTTCCGAACATCGGCCACAGGATCTTTCGATTCTCCACATCGACTATCCCCGGTCGGTGTTCAAATCGGATCAGGCCCAGATCAAGGGGATTCTGCAGACATCCGGGTTTGAGAGACAGCCGATCGGCGTGTTTGTGGATGACCTGGACGATCCTGACTCGGTTCCACTGCAGCAGACGATCACCCCCGAGGGGCCCTCGGCGGAAGTCATCTTCACGCTGAAAGATCTGGAAGAAGGTCGTCATCGGTTTCGACTGCGGACAGAAGTCGCGGAAGGAGAGACCCGCGAGGACAACAACAGTCGCGATTTTGTGCTCAACGTCGTGGATGATCGGGCGCGCGTCCTGCTGGTCGATGGCTCTCCCCGCTGGGAGTTTCGCTTTCTGGATGCTGCTCTCAGCCGCGATGATCACGTCTCTCTGAGTCGGGTGCTGTTTGAGCAGCCCTTCATCAAGGTCCTCGCCCAATCGTTTATTCCGGACCAACTGCCCGCAGCAACTGCCGGGAACAGCACATTTGCCCCCTTCGATGTGGTCTTGCTGGGAGATGTGTCGCCAGAGGATTTTCCCCCAGCGCGCTGGGTGGAACTCGACCGGTATGTGCGGGAGGAGGGGGGAACACTTGTGCTTTCGGCCGGACAGCACTTTTTCCCCGGGGCGTTCCATGATCCGCTGTTATCCGCACTTCTCCCGATTGAACAGCTGCAGACCGTGGTCGTGGAGAATGCGATTCAGGCGGGGCCGCCGCCGGTTCGCGGATTTCGGCTCAACATTACGGCGGACGGGGAACAGCTTCCGATGTTTCAGCTGGCAAATGACCCTGCGGAGTCACGTCGAATCTGGTCACATCTGCCGGGACATCCTTGGGGCATCGCCGGGCGAGCCAAAGGAAGCGCAACAGTCTGGGCGACCCTGCCTGCGGGATTCGAACCGAATCTCGAACGGGAACGTGAAAACGCCATCATTGTCCAGCATTATGTCGGCACCGGACAGGTCGTCTGGATTGGCATCGACAGCACCTGGCGGTGGCGCTACCTGGTCGGTGATCTCTATCACCATCGTTTTTGGGGGCAGCTGGCCCGCTGGGCGGTCACGTTCAAGGCCAGCGCGGGAAATGAAAACGTCAAATTCGGTCTGCAGGCGTCCGTGATCGATGTCGGTGAACCAGCCGTGATCCAGGCACGGTGGAACGAGGTCTTCCTGCAGCGGCATCCCGATTTGCAGGTGGAAGCCATTGTGGAACGACGGAGCTTCGGGGATTCGGTCATCCGTACGATTCCGTTGGCACCGCGCTCCGGCAAGGGATTGCTCTATGAGGGGGTGGCGCAGAATCTGCCAGCCGGCGAATACTCAGTGCGGCTGAAAGTGTCGGGGGCCGACAACGGAGGTGAACTCCCTGAAGTGCCCTTGCTGGTCAACCCGAAGATCAGCGGCGAACTTCGTGATGTCAGTGCGAACCGGCATCTGCTGGAAGAGATCGCCGCCGCGACCGGCGGGGAATTTCTGCTGCTGGATCAGCTTGATCGCCTTCCCGGCCTCTTCAGCGACATCGGGAATGAATCAACTCAACAGGAGGTACGGCCAGTCTGGAGTCAATGGCCCTTGCTGCTGTTGTTCTTTGCGATTGCCATGTGCGAGTGGACAATCCGCAAATTCAATGGGCTTCCCTGAGTCAGCGCATTCTGATTCTCAATCGACGCACTTTCACAGCGTGCCGGGAAGAATGATCGAGCGACTTCAGCCTTCAAGGCCACCGAACTGTCGGACCGCCTCGTACAGGACGGTATTGGCGGTGCTGGCGAGGTTCAGACTGCGAATCGTCTCCCGCATCGGGAGCTTCAGGCAATTGGCAGCGTGCTGCAGGCGGAGTTCTTCGGGCAGCCCTCGGGATTCGCTGCCAAAGACGAGTACGTCTCCCGGCTGAAACGCCGCTTCCCAGACCAGTTTTTCGGCAAACTTCGTCAGAAACCAGTAGTTTCGACCAAAACCCAACTGGTTCTGCAGTTCGGTCCAGCTGTCGACGACCTGACAATCCACGTGGTCCCAGTAGTCCATTCCCGCCCGCTTGAGGTAGCGGTCCTCCATGAGGAATCCCAGCGGTCGGATCAACCACAACCTGGCACCGACCGCCACGCAGCTGCGGCCGATATTCCCCGTGTTTTGAGGGATATCGGGCTGGTACAGCACGACATGCAACAGAGGCTCAGGAATTTCCGCCATGACAACAGTTCCACAGCCTGTACATGCCGCTGAGCTGCGGCTGCTTGCTTGGCGAACTCGGGAATGCGATATTGTTATCTCAATCGACACCCCACCGCAAAGGTTTAAAAAGGGACTGTGATGCCAAATTCTTTGAATCGACGCAGCTTTCTCGGATCGTCCGGATATGTGGCCGGTGCGGCAGCATTGATGTCGTCGACCTACGCTCGTGCAGCAGGCTCAAATCAGAAGCTCCGCATCGGAATGATTGGTCCGGGAGGACGTGGCTTCGGTGCCCACGTGAAGTCGATCTCCGAGCTGGAGAAAAGCGGTCGCAACGTGGAAATGGTCGCCGTGGCCGACGTTTATTCACACAACGTCGACCAGGCTGTGAACTACATCGCGAAGACCAACGGACACACGCCGGCGAAATACGTTGACTACCGCGACATGATCGAAAAGGAAAAGCTGGATGCCGTCTGCATCGGGACTCCCGACCACTGGCATCACAAGCAGATCGTGGACTGCCTGAACGCAGGACTGCATGTCTATGCCGAAAAGCCGATGACCAAGACCGTCGAAGAGGCACTGGATGTCGTCAAGGTCTGGAACAAATCCGGCAAGGTGATGCAGGTGGGGGTGCAGGGTTCCAGCAACCCGCTCCTGAAACAGGTTCGGGAGATGGTCGAAGACGGAAAGCTGGGCAAGGTGCTGATGTACCAGACCGCTTACTTCCGAAATTCTAACCTTGGACAGTGGCGTTATTACAAGCTCACCAAGGAGATGACCCCCAAGACGATCGACTGGCAGCGGTGGCTCGGAGTGCAGGACGGACTGGCGGAAGATGTCCCCTTCGACCGCGAAATTTATGCTCAGTGGCGCCGGTTCTGGCCCTACGGCTCGGGGATGTTCACCGATCTGTTTGTCCATCGCGTCACCGAAATGCTCACTGCCACGGGACTGAAATATCCGGCACGCGTAACCGGAGCGGGTGGTATCTATCTCGAGTACGATGGTCGGAATGTTCCGGATGTCGCGACCGTGATCGCCGACTATAACGAAGGGGTGCAGGGGTTAATTTCGTCAACGATGTGCTCTCAGGCAACGGCACTCGAACCCTGCATTCGTGGCCACTTCGGCTCCTTTGTATTTAATAACAGCAACACTGTCCGGTTTGTGCCGGAGCGTCCCCAGGTGACTGGCGACAGCAATCTGAAAGAGGAAGTGTTCACCGCCAAGGGGGGCGATCCGACGTTGAGCCACTTCGCCAACTGGATCGATGCCATCGAAGCGGGTGAGCCGGGCCTGTGCAATAACACGCCTGAAAAGGGAGCCGCCGCATTGGCGGCGGTCATTCTCGGGGCGCAAAGCTACCGTCAGGGAATCGTCTACAATTTCGACCCCGAGGCTGGTTCGTCCAACGCGTTCCTCGATGCCCAGAACGGCAAGAGCTGGGCGAAGAAATGGGAAACTGTTTCCGCCGAGCGGGGGAAAGCTGTCCACATTCCGGGCTGGAAGGCTGGCGATTACGGCAGCACCATCGTTGATCCGCCATACATGTCCCTGGCAGGTCCGTGGGTGAACGGCAAGCCCCCCGAAAAGAGCTGAGTTGGCCAACTGCCGGTGAGCGAAGGCTCTCGGGGAAGTACCATCCGCGGAATTTGAATGCCCGTCCGAGCCTGACTCCGTTGGAGAGTCAGGCTCGTGGTAATGAGTGGCCCACGGTTTCGTTGTGCACCCATTGCAGGAACTGCGGATTTCCATCCGTTACTCCCCACGCGACGACACAGGGGCATTCGTACGGGTGCAACTCTCTAATGCGTTCGGTCACTCTCGGAATCAGGTCTGCGGTTGTCTTCAGCAGCAGGGGGACTTCCCGCTCCTCCATGAGCTGTCCCTCCCACTGATAGACCGACGTTCCTTCCCCCAGAATGTTGGCGCAGGCGACCAGTCGCTCGGAAACAAGTGTCCTGGCCAGCGCGAGCGCTTCGTCCCGATTTCTGTGAGTGACATAAACTGTTGCAATTGGGTTCATCTCGACGTGACTCTCTAGGGGAATTCGGTCTCTCTGTTTTGAAGAGTTTCAGCCGCTGGCTGCAATCTCAGTCCTGACAGGGAGGGATTTTTCGCCAGGCGTCGCGCGAAAACCGGGAAATTCCTCAAAGTACCCGAAAATCGCAGCAATTCGTGTTGAGGGAAACTGCGAAATCAAGTCCGGAAGTCTTGAATTCGCACCACTGAACAACTAATGTGCGGGACTTTCCGCAATCCGGCGGTCTGGAGTGACCGCGCTTGGATCATGCGGCATGTTGTACATCAGTCATTAGAATCGAAGTTTTCCATGTCGACGATCGTGAAAATCGCGGGCAAAACCCGATCCGAAAAAGGGACCGCCGCAATGCGTCGCCTTCGGGCGCAAGGTCTTGTCCCCGCCAATGTTTACGGGCACAAGCAGGACGCCGTGGCGATTGCGATGGACGTGGACACCGTCAGCTCGCTCGTGAAGAGCGGGGCTCGGGTGATCGAACTCGACGTCGACGGCAAAGTGGAAACCGCGCTCGTCAAAGACCTGCAATGGGATACGTTCAGCCTCGACGTACTGCACGTGGATTTCGTTCGCGTGGATTCCAATGAGCGGGTTCGGGTCGACGTTCCGGTCCAGCTTCGCGGAACCGCTCCGGGTGTTGTTGCCGGTGGGGTGCTCGAGCTGCCGCATCATACTGTGACTGTGGAGTGTCTGGCCGTCGACGTGCCGGACTCGCTGCAAGTCAAGATTGGTCACCTGAACGTTGGTGATTACCTGCATGTCCGCGACCTGACGGAACTTCCGGCAGGCGTGGTGGTGGTCAATGCACCGGAAACCATCCTGGTTCACATTGCCCAGCCTAAGGCTGCCCCTGAAGTGGGTGCAGCGGATGCCGCCGCCCCGGCAGCTGAGGCTGGCAAGCCCGGCTAATCGTCGGTTTGCGTCTGCTCTGGTCTGCTGAGGGCGATCCAAGAAAGCGCTTAACGGATTCATGAGCTGTGAAAATTGTTGTCGGTCTGGGAAATCCGGGACGGAAATACACCGGGACACGACACAACGTTGGTTTTGAGGTTGTGGAAATTCTGGCAAAGCGGTTCTCCACGGGGACGTGGCAGAGCCGGTTTGAAGCCCAGACGGTTGAGATTCCTATCGGAAGTGAACGGGTCCTGCTCGTTGCTCCGCAGACATTCATGAATCTCAGCGGTCGAAGCGTGCGATCGATTGTCGGCTTCTTCAAGTCATCACTGGAAGACCTGCTGGTCATCTGTGACGATCTGAACCTGCCAGTCGGTCAATTACGCCTGCGGACTTCCGGCTCGGCCGGTGGTCAGAAGGGACTGAAGAATACGATCGAGCAGCTGGGGACAGAAGAGTTCGCCCGGCTGCGGATCGGAATTGGACGTCCCGGCGAAGGTCAGGATACAGTCAATTATGTGTTGCAGTCGTTCGCGAAATCAGAACGGCCAGCAGTGGAACAGGCAGTCGATCGGGCCGCATCCGCTGTAGAAACCTGGGCCTTGGAAGGGCCTGTCGTCGCGATGAATCTTTTCAATCGGTCTCCGCAAGCGGATGGCTGATCGAATCTCGCGACGAGTCAGTGATTCAAAGTTTTGAAGGGGAAAGCCTTGGCTGATCGTTTGTACGAATGCATGTTCCTTCTGGATAGCAGCCGCTATGCCCAGGACGCACAGGGAACCGAAGAGACCGTGCGGGAATACCTTACCCGCTGTGGAGCTGAAATCGTGGCCAGTGCTCCCTGGCAGGAAGGGAAGCTCGCTTACGAGATCGACGGCCATCGCAAGGGGCTGCACTATCTCGTTTACTACAAAATGGACGGCGCTCAGGTCGAGAACCTGAGCCGGATCTGCAAGTTGAGTGATCTGGTGATTCGTCATCTGGTCATCGAGCATGAACCGAAGCTGTTCGAACTGATGATTCAGCAGCTCGCAGATGGCGGCTCACGTCAGGAAGAGCCGGCACCGGCTCCGGTCGCTGCTGAGTAGTGCGGAATTCCGTCGACTCGGAAGCTGGAGCTGGTACGATACGCAGGACGGCCCGGCAGTCGCTGTCGCCCTCAATGTGATCCGGTATCAGCCTCCCCGTCGGGTTTGAAGACGGACGGTGTCAGCGTCAGGAGAAACCATGGCAAGTTTCAATAAGGTCATTCTGGTCGGTAATCTCACGCGGGATCCCGAGGTGAAGTACACCACCGGGGGGACCGCTGTGGCCGAGATCGGTCTGGCTGTCAATCGCCAATGGTTTGACAAGCAGTCGAACGAGCGGAAAGAGGAAGTCACCTTCGTCGACGTGACCCTGTGGGGGCGTCAGGCAGAGGTCGCGGGCGAGTATCTGGCGAAGGGACGTCCGGTCCTGATTGAAGGTCGCCTGCAGCTCGATTCGTGGGATGACAAGACCACCGGTCAGAAGCGTTCCAAGTTGCGGGTGGTCGGCGAAAACATGACGATGCTGGGTGGTCGCGGCGATTCCGGTCCCGGAGGCGGTGGGGGCGGAGGTGGAGGCGGCGGCAATCAGTATCGGTCACGCGGCGGTGCATCATCCAACGCCGGGGGTTCATCGGGTGGAGCGGATTCTTACTATGATTCGGCTCCCGGGGGCATGGACGAAGACGTCCCCTTTTAGTTTGAAACAGTTGCCGGCCCATGCCGGGCTCGTGAAGCAAAATTAGATTCTTGGCGCAGTGGCGCAAACGGAGAGTTTGACATGGTCGTGCAGCGTAAAAAGGGACAGCGGGTTCGTTCGAAGGATCGCAAGGGGGGCATCGAGCTGCTCCTGGCGGAAACCGTGGAATCTCTGGGGAACCAGGGAGAGATCGTTCGCGTGAAGCCCGGCTACGCCCGGAACTACCTGCTCCCGATGGGGCTGGGAACGATCGCGACCGAAGCCAACAAGCAGATGGTCGAGCGTCATCGCCGTCGGCAGGAAGAGGTGCTGCTGGCCAAGCGAAAGCAGCTGCAGCAACTGGCCGAGAAGGTGAAGTCTTACAGCGTGACGCTCGAAGCGAACGCCACGGACGATGGCCATCTCTACGGCTCGATCGTCGGCAACGACATCAGCAAGGCCCTGCAGAAGGCGAACTTCCCGATCGAGCCTTCACACATTCGGATGGAAGGGGCCATCAAGAGCCTCGGCATGTACACCATCGCCATCGAACTCGAACCGGGGATCAACTCCGAAGTCAAGGTGTGGGTCGTGCCGACTGCCGCCATCAAGTAGTCCTGTTCGACTGCGAGCAATTTGTGATCACGCAGCCCGCCCATGAAGGCGGGCTGTTTTTTTGATTAGTTGTGGGCGGCCCTCTCGTGGTACAATCACGGGTTGGCAGCAGAGTCAATTCGTCTCTTCAAATCTCCGGTGCCCAGCGCCCCGATCGTAACTATGGCGTCAAGCAACTCCACGATTCCCACGATGACCGTCGACCGCAAAGGCAAGGTCCCTCCGCAGGATCTGAATGCCGAAAAGAGCGTGCTCGGCAGCATCCTGTTCTCGAATACGGCCTACGACGAGGTCATTCAGCATCTGAATTCGCAGTGCTTCTACAGCGATCAGAACCGGCGTATTTTCCAGTGTATTCATGAACTCTGCGAAAGCGGGACCACTTCGATCGACGTGGTGATTCTGGCGCATGAGCTGAAGAAACGAGGGGACCTGGACGAGATCGGGGGACCTGCTTACCTCAATGAGGTGATGCAGGCTGTGCCGCATGCGGCACACGCCGAATACTACGCGAAGATTGTCCGTGACAAATGGATGCAGCGGGCACTGATCGAAGTCTGTGAGCGGGCGCTCCGGGAGACTTACGACGGGACGGAAGATCTCGACGACCTGCTGGCGAATACCGAGAAACGGCTGTTCGCCATCCTCGAACAACAGCAGTCGCTCAACCTGATGAGCTTTGACAGCGTGCTGGATGAGACCTTTCAACGCATCTTCCAGCGGATGGATCAGGGGGACGCCGTCAGCGGCCTGCCGACTGGGTTTTTTGGTCTCGATGAATACACCAGCGGTTTTCAGCCGACGGAACTGATCGTGCTTGCCGCCCGCCCGAGTATGGGCAAGACGGCACTCGTCTGTAACTTCGCGCTGGCCGTGGCCAAAGCCGGCCACGGGGTGCTCGTGTTCAGTCTCGAACAGTCCAAAATGGAGTTGGCGGAACGACTCCTCTGTATTCACGCCAAGGTCGGCGGACACAAGCTGCGCAAAGGGGAGCTGGAAGCACTCGAAGCGGAAATGCTCATGGAGGCCGCGAACGAGATGCGGAAGTTCCCCATCCACATCGACGATACGGCCGGACGGACGATGTCGCAGGTGGCTGCACTGGCCCGTCGAACGAAGCGCCGGGCGGGGCTGGGCATCGTCATCATCGACTATCTGCAGCTGATCGAATCCGAAGACAAGAACATTCCCCGCGAACAGCAGATTTCATCGATCACGCGGCGACTGAAGTTCCTCGCCAAGGACCTCGACATTCCGGTGATCGCCCTGGCCCAGTTGAACCGCGGAGTCGAACAGCGGGAAGACAAACGTCCGAAGCTTTCCGACCTTCGCGAATCGGGGGCAATCGAACAGGATGCGGACATCGTGATGTTTCTGCATCGCCCGGATGCTTACGATCCGGAAGATCGTCCGGGGGAAGCGGATCTGATCGTCGCCAAGAATCGTCACGGACCCATTGGGACGGTGGAACTTGTCTGGCTCCGCGAAATGCTGCGGTTCGGGGACAAAAGTCCGGTGCATATCGACTGAGGCCGGTCAACTTGCGGCGGTGCGCCGGTGCAGGCAAGTTCGCACCGGCGTCATCGCGGAGTGGGTCCCGATTCCACCGGTTTCTGGACAATGTTGCCCCGCAGAATTCGCGTGGATCGCTGGAAGTCAGCCGGCACCGACTGGAGGCCTTGACCTCGTCTGTCGAGCTGTCCCGAAAACCCACTCCTGCAGTTTTACGACGTCGGGGTGAGTTTTCCAGGGTGGCAGGAATGGCTGTGAATGGGGAATCAGCGTAACGGTGATTTTCACCCCACCTGGATCGGAGTACCGGATCAGTGTCGGCCGAAAGTTCATGGGAACGAGCTCCCGCACTTCGTCGATCATCGTGACGGGAAGATCGGTCGCAGATCGAAACCCCGCTATTCTGATCCATTTCTGACCGGATGCCGAGAAATAGCCCACGCGCCGGATTTTCAGTCCGAGAAACAACATCGGCAGCCCTGCGAGGAGAAACAGGGCACTGAGTGCGCCGACTTCACACCACGCTGCGTTGGAAGCATTGCTCGTTGTCAGCCCGTACGCTGCCGCTGCGGTAGCAGCAAAAATGATGAAATACCAGACAACGGGAAAGACGGCGTAGAACGTGGACGTTGAAGATGAAATCCAGTGGATGGATGTCGCTGGCTCTGGAGTACTGCTGACTGACTTTGCGTCGAACGGACATTCCGGGTTCATGCCTCCCTCCGATGTCAGTCTGCAGCAATCGATTTCTGAGATGCGACACGCCTTCAACGCAGTGGTTCAGAGTTCCGCGAAGAATTGTCGCGACCAGTGAGCCAGCTGCGCCGTTTGCGGTAGTCGCGGGGCGTCATTCCGATCGATTCTTTAAAGGCTCGATTGAATCGGCTCAGGGATTCAAAGCCGGCTTCCTGTGCAATCTGCACAATCGTGTCATCGGAGGTCAGCAGCAGGCGTTGGGCCTCAGCGAGGCGGTGCTTCAGAATCAAAGCCGAAAACGTCGTACCGAAGGTCTGCTTGAACAGCGCTGAGGCGTAGTTGGGGTGGAGGTCGACAACTTCCGCGATTTGGCTGTTCTGGATTTTCGTCCGGTAATGGCTCGCGATATAATTGGCCATCAGCTCGGCCTTGGTCATGCGGGAATGATTCTCGCCGGGATCGGGCTCGTTGGGGGTCTCTGCGAGGTTGAGGGAGAGTCGCCAGATTCGGGCTGCCAGCTCCATCTGGACAATCTGCCGCATGTCGTCGGTCGATTTTTCCAGATCGCGATGCCACCGATTAAAGATCATCGGGTCTTCAGGCTGTCGGTCGGAAGAAGATTCCTGAATGACATCTCCCCGAATCAGTCTCGACAGCAACTGTCGAGGCAAACCGATCTGCAGGAAGTTGGCGAAAGGAATGGTGACGACATAGTAGAAGCTGACATCCTCCTCGCCGATGATCTGATGCGGAATCGCTCCCCAGAACATGGTGAAGGTCCGCGGATGAACGGTCACCCTCTGCCCCCCCAGCATGTAGAACAATGTTCCCCGGTCGAGAAAATTGATCTCGATTTCTTCATGGCGATCCGGACGGGAAGTCGGACGCGCTTCCCAGAGTTCGCATGTGAAGCCATAGGGCTCAAAGACTGATCGGGTATCGTCAAAGTGACGCAGACTGCGAATCGGGGGAAGAGGGGTCTGATGAGTAGGGGCCGTTGTCATCGAGTTGTCTCCAGGCAGGAGCAATTCCAGCGACAGGGTGATTTAGACGAAAACTCCGACCATTCCTGTTTTCCTCCAATGATAGAAGCAGTCGCTGGCGGCTGCATATCACGCTTGGAGAAAACGCTTTAAGTTGTTTATCTGGTTCACTTTGCCTCGCCTGGCGCACATGGGAGATCAGCGGCTGACACGCTCCCAAAGCGGTTTTCGCTCGCCTTGGGCTGTGCGTTCGACGTCCCAGTCTCACAGCCCGTGGAGGCAATCTCCTTTTCCAGTGACAGGCATTTTCTGTAAATAGTGTAGTTTTACAGTTGAAACGAGAGAGACCACGCTGAAAGTACAGATTACGATGCTGTAATGCAAATGTGTTGATCTGTTTTTGCAAAATGTGAAATGCGGTGCCAATGAATTTGGTGATTTGAGTCTTTTGTTGAGTGGGGTCGTTTTTCTGGAAGCAGCCGCTTCCGGGCACAACTGCGACTCCTGATTGGCGAGGATATCCCGCCGCAGGTGGCGGTTCGCCAAGAGCGATTCGTTCTCATGAGACTGAGCCTCCCGCCTGCACCGTCGGCCGCAACGGGCTTTCAATCGATTTGAAGGGGATTTCAGAAAAAGTGCCTGAATTCTTAAACCGCAAGTTCCTTTGACCCGTTTGGTCCACCATTCAGATTTGAAATGAACTAGTGCGAACTTCGCACGCGACGCGGTTGAATCGACCGGTCATCGACAGTTTCCCTCCAAGGCAAATTCAGAATTAGACATTCTGCTCCGTGTTTGATTAGTGATTCCTCTTTTCAGTCCAGGGTCTCTCATGGCAACGTATTCTCGCGTCAGACGGGCGTTCACGCTCATTGAGCTGCTGGTGGTCATCGCCATCATCGCGGTTCTCATTGCACTCCTGCTTCCAGCGGTCCAGCAGGCCCGAGAGGCGGCCCGCCGCTCTCAGTGCAAAAACAACATCAAGCAGATTGTGCTGGCGATGCACAACTACCACGACACCTACAATGTTCTGCCGTTCGGGCACAACATGAGTGCAGATCGCGCCACCTCGTGGGGAGCCCTGTTGCTCCCTTACATTGACCAGGCGCCGCTGTACAACATGCTGCAGCCTGGCAACCACCGCAATGGGGCCAACGTGGGAATGATGCCGTCGCTCGGGGCGACAGGGCATAATAACGTTCAGGCGACGATGCTCTCTGTCTACACGTGCCCTTCAGATAGTTTTCCTTCGGAGACGAATCCCTACTTCAATCAGTACGGGCGTTCGAACTATCTCGCCAACGTCGACGTGTTCCGTGGGGGTGGAGCCTTCACGACACCGGCTCCGGGGAAGTGCTCAAACTTCCGCGACGTGACTGATGGTCTCAGCAATACGCTTTTTGTCGGGGAACGGGAAACGAGTTATCCCGGGGACCGCCGCTTCTCGATCGGAGCGATCTGGTCGTCTCAGCAGCGCATGGGTGGATCGATCATGTTCGAAAAATTCCCCATTAATCGGAGCTTGAATCCGGCTTCGCTGGGAGCATCAGGAACGGTCTGCTGCACAGGCCATCCGACCGACTTTGCAGACGTCCGGTACTCCTGCAGCAGCGAGCACGTGGGGGGGGCCCAGTTCGGGATGGGGGATGGTTCGGTTCGCTTTATCAGCGAGAACATCAGTTCTTACCCGATTATTCACAACTTCAAGCCACCGCAAACCTCCCCCTACAACAGCGTGAGGGAAGCGATTGAAGCAGATCCGACTGTTGTTCCGATTCTGGCTCGTCTGCACTGCATGGATGACGGCTTGCCCATCGGGGAATTCTGAAATCGTCTGGCATGAGCGAAGAGGTACGTCCCGAGTTCGGGATTGCCTTTCTCCATCCGGGCTGAAATTGTCGCCACTTTACTGTCGGGGAAGAGGTGCAGACGGGGTCAATCCGTACTGCACCGGCCCCGGCGCAAGTCAGCTGCGGGCGCATCACTGCTCCACCTGACTTCGTCGTGAGTTGCCGTGAAAGGAAGTTTATTGTGATGATCGCCTCCCGATGGCGTGCTGCCTTGGGCCTATTCGTATTGGCATCAGGCTGTGGGCAAGACCCTTACATCCTGGTTCCAGTCACCGGAAAGGTCCTCACCTGTGAGGGGAAACCTGCCGCCGGTGGAACCGTCATGTTCATGCCTGTCGACAACCCGAGCGTCACGGGCCGACCTCAAAACGAACCCGGGAAAGTCTCGGAGGGAGTCATCGGTGAGGACGGAACCTTCACGCTGTGGTACGGCATGACCCAAGGGGTCGGTGCTCCCCCACCGACAGAATCAGGCGCGGTGACCGGTCCGCACCGCCTGATGTTCAAGAGCCCGTTTACTGCCAAGCCGACGCTTTCCGCTAGCGAGAAAGCGCAAATGGGCGAAGAAGATCGGAAGGCTGCTCAGGCACTTTATGATGCGGTCAAGATTTATCCCCCCATCCCCTGTAGCCTGAAGGTCGAGCCATCAGAGGTGATCGTGGAACTGAACGGCACTAACCACTTTGAACTGAAGCTGGCGCCGAGGTGAGTCGTCCGGCAGGAAGAACAGCGTCCTTCGATTTGCTAGGGCATCTGGGCCTCTGAGTTCCGGTCGAGGCCCCCATTGTTGACCGTGTGGATGGGCTGAATTGGTCGCTCGTGGCGTGTGCCATGTTGGCGGCGTCGAGTGCAGACCGCTCAATAAGGAAAACTTTGTGAACGTTCACTGCATTTTTGTTGGGCTGGTTCTTCTGTGGGGAGTCTCACTCCCCGCAGCGGAATCTCTTGTGCCTGTGCACGTCGACATGTCAGCCCGGCCGCGGCTGCTTGTCCTGACTGACATCGGTGGCGACCCTGATGACCAGCAATCCCTGATCCGACTGCTAGTTCACGCGAACGAGTTCGAGATTGAGGGGTTGCTCGCGACATCTGCGGGGACCCTGAACGAGTTGCGGACCCAGACCCCTCGTGTCGATCTTGTGCAGCAGATCGTCGAGGCCTATGGGCAGGTCCAGCCGAATCTGGAACTGCACGCTGCCGGTTTTCCGGCTGCCGGAGAGTTGCTGAAGAAGATTCATGCAGGGCAATCGGCCCGGGGTCGCTCAGCCATTGGTCCAAATGGCGACACCGCAGCATCCCGGTGGATTATCGCCTGCGGTGATCGAATTGATTCGCGGCCATTGAATATCTGCGTCTGGGGAGGGCAAACAGATGTGGGACAGGCACTCTGGCGCGTGAAACAGGACAGAAGCGAGGCGGAATATCGGCTCTTCGCCTCACGACTCCGCATTTTTGACATCGCCGATCAGGACCAGATCGCCACCTGGCTGACAGAATCATTTCCAGAAGTCTTCTACATTCTCAGCAATCAACTTCCGGATGAGGACAAACGGTCCGCCGCGTTTCGCGGAATGTATCTGACGCTGGATGAGTCCCTGACGTCGAAGCAGTGGATCACTCGACATGTGCAGGAACAGCACGGTCCCCTGGGAGCGCTGTACCCGCTCAAGACCCACACGCTGCCCAACAAAAACGGCTGTCTGAAAGAAGGGGACACGCCTTCCTGGTTCTACTTCTTTTCCAATGGACTCTCCAATCCCGAACACCCGCAGGACGGGAGTTGGGGAGGGCGCTATACGTTGGCTCACGGAAACGTCTATCGCGATGCGGCCGATCACCGGGATGGGCAGACCGATCGTCGTTTCACGGTTTCCCGTTGGCGCGAGGATTTTCAGAACGAATTTCAGGCCCGGATGGACTGGTGTGTGAAGCCGTTCAATCAGGCGAATCACCCCCCCGTGGCGGTGCTGAATGGGTCGACGGATGCAAAGCCGGTGTCTTTGCAGGTAACAGCGGGGGACGCGGTGACGCTCAGCGCTGAAGGGTCTTCGGATCCGGATGGGGATTCCCTGCTTGCTGAATGGGAGGTCTATCCAGAAGCGGGAGATCAGATGACAGGACTTCAGATCCGGCCGGCGGGTATGCAGGTTGATCTTCAGTTCCCCCGGGATGCTGCCGGAAAGACTCTGCACGTGCTGCTCAAGGTGCGTGACAAGGGAACTCCTTCTCTGACCCGATATCGGCGGGCGATCATCCATGTCGGCGCGTCAGCTACGGAAGTCGCTTTGCCGTAAAGCGGGTTGCTCCCGTTCGGCTTGGTGTATTACGCCCCATCGGGCGATGTTTGTTAGTCTGCTTCACCGGTGGACGGTGCACCGGGCGTGCTGCTCTGTCTCCCATGCGGCTGAACTACGTCATCCGCTCACGGCCATTCCGGTGGTCGACGTAATTCAGAATCGGACTCGTGCCAACTCCGTACGAGGGGTACCCGTGGCCGATGCTCCTGGCGACCTGGTTTCGACTGCCAAGCCGCTCCTATGAGCGGATTCGTCGTTCACGACCTGGATCAGGGTGCCGGTGGCGTGCCCGGTACGGAGAGTGGCTCTTCCCCCTTCTCTTCAGCAGGAGTGGGTGCCGGCTCACTTGTGACACCGGGAGGGGCCTGGGGCTGCTGATCGGGGGCGGGCGGGATCAACGCCGGTCCCGAGACTGGCGGGATGGTCGGAGTTGGCTCGATGAATTCCGGGAGTCGTGGCGGGCAGATCGGGATCTCGCCATCAGCTGATGTTGTCGGCTGACTGAACGGGTCGACCGGGACATACGACCAGGAGGAAAACTCGATCGTGCCAAGACCTCCCCCCAGCGCCTGATAGGCGTTGACAATGGCCGAGAGCTGTTGCCGCTTGGTTTCGATCAATGCCATCCGGGCATCCATCAAGTCGCGCTGAGCAAACAACACGTCGAGGTAGTCGATGCGGGCTGCATTAAAGAGTTTACTGGCGGCATCGACCGAGGCCTCGAGTGCTTCAAGCTGGCGGGTCTTGAGTTCAATACTGGCTGTGTAATTCTGCACCATCGAAATGCGATTGATGACTTCAGTAAACGAATTCAGAATCACCTGCTGGTAATTGTAGACCTTCTTCAATTGTTCTGCGTTGGCGGCCATATAGTCCGCCTTGATGGCGGACCGATTCAGCACGGGAGCAACAAGATCGCCCGCCACGTTGTAAACGAGTGATTCCGGTGTCACCACCAGATAGCGGGGGTTGAACGCCTCGTAGCCGACACCGGCTGTAATATTCAATTTGGGATAGAAGTCCGCCCGGGCCACACGAACGTCCAGGCCGGCTGCAGCCAGTTCCCGCTCTGCCTGCCGGATGTCAGGCCGGTTCTGGAGCAATTGAGCCGGGACGCCCAGGCGAAGCGTCTGCAGGTTGAGGGTAAAGAAGTCGCGTCCATCACGATCGACGTGCTGCGGAAATCGCCCGGCCAGGAAGTTGATCCGGTTTTCCACTTCGATGATTTCCTGCCTGATAATCAGCTTCTCGCTCTGGTTCTTGCGGACTTCGGCCAGGAAGCGCTGCACCGGCAGTTCAGTGCCGCGGGCTCCCTCCTTGCTGGCTTTGGCGATTTCCAGACTCCGCTCCTGGAGGGCGATGGTGGTATCGAGAGTCTGCAGGCGCTGGTCCAGAGCCAGGAGCGAATAGTAGTTCTCCGCAATCTCGGCGATCAGCCGTGTCACCATATAGTTGCGGCCTTCCCACGTACCCAGATAGCGGAGCGTCGCCGCATCGCGTGCGTTCCGCAGCTGCTTCCAGATGTCAATCTGCCAGGAGACCTGTGTGCCGATCATGAAATCCGGCAGCGGTGACGGAAACCCACGGCCATTGGGGGCGAGCAGTTGTTCTTCCGCCGCTCCCAGAGGGGTATAGAAGCTCGGCTTGTCGAGTCCTGCCCGGGCGCCTGCCGTCACGAAGGGAAGGTAAGCCCCACGACGTCGAACGATTTCGCTGTTGGCGATCTGAATTTCCTCAGCGAGGATCTTCAGCTCCTGATTGCCCGCGAGACCTTCATACATCAGGCAGGTTAATGTCGGGTCGTTGAAGAATTCTTCAATCCGGATCTGAGCCGAGTTGTCGTAGCTGACCTCGCCATTGAAGGTATCGGGCAGGTCGCGGCCGCACTCGGCCAATCGATGCTGGGGAATACTGCAGGAGGTCAACAGCAGGAGCAGTCCACAGGCCAACATGCGACGTACGTGGAGGTGTTGTGTTCGCGCAGAAGCGCTGGGGGGAAACGGGTTCATCAGGCTCATCCTTGACGAAATCTCGGCTGTCGGCGTCGTGGCCCGACCAGACTCAAACTCCCGGGTACGGGCTGTGCCTACCGCAGCCGGCTCCGGGCATTCACCCTGCCGGTTCGATATTGTGCAGTTGCCTGGCCAATGTGCCCGTTGGCCGTACCCTCAATGAAGACCCGCCGTGATTGATCGGTCCGGCGATTCCGTCAGAAAAGTCGAATTCACGGGAACCGGCAAAGATCAAATAACTTGACGGTTCCCCATAGCGCAACCTGTTCGTAATGAAACCGTTACATGGAAAAGAGAAAGAAGTTTCCCGGTTGCGGACGGTAGGAAATGTAAGCTGCCGTCAGCGGTCAGGCCGGTTGTGCGGACAGATCACGTCATACCGTTTGTGAGGCTCGTGAGGAGCTGCGCGGTTGATGGGGCAGAAGAGCGTTCGCGAACTGCTCAGCCGAGAGAGGAGGCCGACTGTGCTGCGGCCGAAGGCGAGCTTTTTGACTGCCAGGATTGCACTCTTGATGACCAATGTTCCCGCTGGGCAGGGACTGGCCACAACAACCGGCGTTAAACACGTTTCGACTTTCGTCCGCCGCCCGGTCGCCGAATGCGGGTCCCCCCCTCCGCCTCGTTGACGACGGAGTCCCCCTCAAGTTCCCGGAGCCCCTTCTTGATCGTGTTCGCGGAGATGTGCAGTGCGCGGCCAACGGCTGCCAGACCTCCACGACCTAAACAAAGTACCGCCCGCGCTGCCCACTGCCGACGTTCTCTTTCATTGAGGGGGCCGGCCTGCCGGTACTGCTTCTGAATGGATTGAATAATGTCGTCTCTGGGCATCGCAACACTGCAACTCTCAGTCTCCGACGAGACCACTCGCTCTCTCGTTGCCGGGTGGAATCAGCGCAGCCAACAGGTTCATCTCGCGGCGGTCAGGCGTGCGCTTCAGCAGGATGCCGTTCCAGCGTTTCGCTGAGCGGTTCGACATGTTCATCTTTAATGAGCTGTCGTCCGTCGGAGATTTTCGCGAACAGGTAATACAGTCCGGGAATCACCACGACGCCGATCACGGTTCCCATCAACATTCCACCGACGGCTGTCGTGCCGATGGTGCGGTTGCCGATGGCTCCCGGACCGGTGGCCCTGACGAGTGGGATCAGGCCGGCGATAAACGCGAAGGAAGTCATCAGAATGGGCCGGAAACGCAGCTTCCCCCCTTCAACTCCGGCATCGACCAGGCTGGCCCCTTCCTGCCGGCGCTGAACGGCAAACTCGATGATCAGAATGGCGTTCTTACCCAGCAGGCCGACGAGCATCACCAGTCCGATCTGGGCATAGACGTCGTTGGAGAGTCCCATCGCCTGCAGGAACAGGAATGATCCGAGCAATCCGACGGGTAAAGAAACGATGACCGCCAGCGGCAGAATAAAACTTTCGTACTGTCCGACCAGCACGAGATACACAAACATCACCACGATCAGAAAGATGTAGACCGCCAGGTTTCCTTTGTTCGCTTCATCGTAAGAGAGCCCCTGCCAGCCGATGTCAAAACCGCGGGGGAGCGTTTTGGCGGCGACATCCTGAATCGCTGCAATCGCCTGACCGCTGCTGAAGCCGGCTGCGGGAGCCCCCTGAATGATGGCAGTCGGATACAGGTTGTAGCGGTTGATTTCGTTCAGCCCCTGCTTTTTCTGAATCTTCAGGAACGCGGAATACGGAACCATCTCGCCCCGATCGTTCTTCACGAACATATTCGACAGGTCCTCGGGGTATCTCCGGAATTCCGGCGACGCCTGCACGTAGACCTTGAAGAAACGGCCGAACCGGACAAAGCCCTGCTCCCAGGTACTGCCGATGACGATGGACAGGTTGTTCATGGCGTCGGCGATCGAGACCCCTTTCTGCATCGCGATGTCGTTGTCGATGATCAATTCATACTGCGGATAGTTCGCGGCAAAGAAGGTGAAGAGCCCTTTCAGTTCTTTCCGTTCGGAGAGCGCCTTCATAAAGGCATCCGTCACTTTTCCCAGTTCCTGGTAGTCTCCGGAGTTGGTCTTGTCGAGCAGACAGACCGAGAAGCCCCCGGCAGCACCAAAGCCCGGGACGGCGGGAGGTTCAAAGAACTCCAGCTTGACGTTGGAGATTTCGCTCCCCTTCTTCTCCAGTTCCTCGATGATCTGCTTGGAGGTCAGTTTGCGGTCATCCCACGGCTTGAGATTGATAATGCAGGTCCCGGCGTTCGAGCCGCGACCTTCTGTCAGCACTTCGTAACCGGCCAGTGATGAGACCGAGACAATCTCGTCAAACGACTTGCAGATGGCCTGCAGTTCATGCGCCTTTGCATTGGTGTATTCCAGCGTGGAACCGGGAGGCGTCTGGATGATTCCATAGATAATTCCCTGATCCTCGAGCGGGATGAAGCCCGAGGGAAGTACATGGTTCACAAAGAAGATCGCCACTCCCGATCCCCCGATGACGAGCATCGTCAGGAGGCGGGCTTTGATGATGCGTCGAACCAGACCCGCATAGCGTCCTGTGATGGCTTCCACCATCCGGTCGAAGATATGCAGTAGCATACGGAGTGGTCCCCGCTTCACTTCGTGCTCGTCTTCAAACTGCAGGATCATCACTCGGAGGTACAGCACCAGCAGCAGTGAGACCACGGCCGTGACGGCGATGGCGACCGGTTGTTCGAAGTGGAAATGAGACTTCATCGGCTCGTAGAGAGCATAGCCGAGTGCCGCGGTTGTCAGGATGACCACCGTCCCCCGGGGGAGGAAACGGCGGGTCACCGAGTTGAAGCTTCTCACGACAGCCCCGACACCGTTCGAGAGACTGTGCAGGGCCCTGGCGATGAAACCCTGTCCGATCTCGTGCCCTCCGTGCGGTTTCAGGATCATCGCGCACAACACGGGAGTGAGTGTCAACGCGACCACCCCCGACAGTACGATCGACATCGCCATCGTCAGTCCGAACTGTCTGTAAAAGACACCGACCGGTCCGGTCATGAAGGTGACGGGAATAAATACGGAGGTCATCACGAGCGTGATCGCGATAATGGCACCGCTGATTTCTCCCATCACTTCCTTGGTCGCAGCGTAGGGTGAAAGATGTGTTGCCTGCATCTTGGCGTGCACGGCCTCGACCACCACGATCGCATCGTCGACCACCACCCCGATCGCCAGCACCAGCGCGAACAGGGTGATCAGATTGATGGACATGTGGAACATCAGCATGAAGAAGAACGTTCCGATCAGTGAGACCGGAACGGCGAGCGTGGGAATGAGTGTCGAGCGGAAGTCGCCGAGAAACAGATAGACGACCAGCGACACGAGAACGAAGGCTTCCAGGAGGGTGTGGAGCACCTTCTCGATGGAGGCATCCAGAAACGCCGAAACGTCGTAGCTGACCTCAAAATCCATGCGTGGCGGGAAGGAGGTTCGCTTGATGTCTTCGAGTTTGGCTTTGACCTTCGCAATCACTTCCGAGGCATTGGAGCCAGGGGTCTGCTTCAGCACGATGGCCGCCGAGGGATCGCCGTCTTTGTCCGAGTAGAGATCGTAGAAGGACGAGCCGAGTTCCACCGTCGCCACATCTTTCAGCCGCAGCACTTCTCCATCGGGGTTGGCCTTCAGCACGATGTTTTCATACTGCTCCGGCTTGTTGTAGCGGCCGACCCAGGTCAGCACATATTCAATCGACTGTGAAGTCCTGCCAGTCGCCTGTCCGAGCCGGCCGGGCGAGCCAATCATGCTCTGCTCGGCGATCGCCTTCATAATATCTTCGGAGGAAAGCTTGTAGGCGCGCATCCGGTCCAGGTTCAGTTCCACGCGCATCGCATAGGCACGGTTTCCGAGAATTGTCGCCCGGCCGACCCCCTTGATGCGCTGAATCTCCGGCAGAATGTTGACGTTGGCGTAGTTGTAAAGAAAGTTCTGATCAACATTCTTGTCGGTGCTGAACACGTTCACATACATCAACATGCTCGTCATGTTTTGCATGACGATGATCCCTTCCCGTTCCACAATCGGCGGGAGCTGGCTTTTGACGATCTGGATGCGATTGTTGACATTCAGCACCGCCACATTCGGATCGGTGCCCGGTTCGAAGATGATCTGAATCGCCCCTTCGCCGGCACTGGTGGCGGCTGAGGTCATGTAACGCATGTCCTGCACGCCGTTGATGGCCTGTTCCAGAATCACCATCACTGAATCCACGAGCACGTTCGCGCTGGCTCCCGGGTAGGAGACCGCCACGACCACGCTCGGCGGAGCCACATCCGGGAACTGCGAAATGGGCAGCGTGCTGATCGCCAGCCCCCCCATGAACAGGATGATCAGCGAGATGACGATCGACAGGGCCGGGCGATGAAGGAACTTGGAGAACATGGTTCCGGTAGCGGCTGAGTGTTCGGGCTTCGTGATGTGGGTAGCAATGCCAACGAAGCCAAGGGCTTCCCCAGGCCAGTGCAGAGGACCGATCCCCTGCCTTGGCACAAATGGGGCTCAACTGGGGCTTGCGCCGCTTGGACCTGACGAAAAGGAAGTGCTGACCGGACGAGGGTTTCAGCGGAGACGAGAGCAGGACGGTCCTGCCGTTTTAAGACGTATTCAGGTGGGTAGCGTTGCAGGGCCCTTCACGATGATCATACGGACGGGAAGGTAGGCCGGGAAAATTTATTCCGCATGAAACTTCAGCTGGGCGACAACTTCATCTGGATGGCGCTCTTCATATGCGATTTTATCACCATCGCGAATCTGTCGGGCCCCTTCCAGCACGATTTTGTCGTTAACGTCCAGACCACTCCCCACAATGAACAGATCTTCCAGCTCATTGCTGACGGTAATCTCACGCTGATGCACGTGATTGTCCTGATCGACAACATAGACATACTGCTTGTCGAGAGTTTCGAACGTCGCTCGTTGAGGAATCACCAGGGCGTCCTCCACCACGCGGTGAATCAGAATATTCCCTGTCTGCCCATGACGCAGCAGGCCGTTCGGGTTGGGGAAATCGGCCCGAAACGAGATGTTTCCGGTTTCATTGTTGAAGTCGGCCTCGATGGCTCCGATCTTGCCTGGCTGCGAGAACTTCTGACCGTTGGCCAGCACCAGCTCGATCTGCAGATCGTGCTGATGTTCCTGGTTCTCCTTGTATTCCAGATACCGGGCTTCCGGCACGTTGAAGTACACCCACATCACGCTGTTGTCCGAAAGCGTCGTGAGAATTTCTCCCTCCTCGATCAGGCTTCCGTGCTGATGACGCAGTCGGTCCACGATGCCGTCATAAGGAGCGCGAATGTTAGTGAAGTTCAGTTCCGCCGCTGCTTCTTTAGCCTTGGCCTGGGCCTTTTTCAGTTTGGCTTCCAGCAGCGCGACTTCGTTCTGGGAAACGACTTTGTCGTCGAACAGCTTCTTAGTGTAGTTGTATTCCAGCTGTGCCAGCTGTGCCTCGGCATTTTCAGCATCGAGCTTAGCCTGATACAGCACAGGCCAGATGGTGAACAGCGAATCGCCGGCTTTGACCGACTGCCCTTCCTTGATCGGAATGGCTTCGAGGTAGCCACGTTCCAGCGCCCGGACTTCGATGTGGCGCTGCGAATGAATCTGGCAGACGTATTGCTGCGTGAGGGTCACGTTGCGCCGCTGCGGACTGGTCGCGACAATCTTGTGCTCTTCAACATGGTGTTCTTCAGTATGGTGGTTGCAGGCGGGAAGCATGGTCGCCAGCAGAGTCAACAGGCAGATCAATCGGGGTGAAGCAGTCATGGTGATTTTACGATCTGGAGCGAAGGGGACATCAGTGATCCCCGAGAGCGTGGAGACTCACCAGTTCCAATGAATCTGGATTGAGCCGTTGCTCGGCGTGGAACTGACATCCCCGTCAGTAGGGAACGTGTCGTCAAGTGTCCATCTGGGTTTGGATCTTCCCGCAGAGAGCAAGTTGTTCTGTCCAGCACCCGCGGAGTCAGCGTTTCGTCTGCTGAAACGCTGACATCCGTGTGACGGGAACGAGGCAGTCAAACTCACGATGCTCCAAGCCGCACGCTGTTGTGCCTGGTTGGTCTTGTCAGGCACTTCTACGCGGGGCGGGAAGGGACGCTGTTCAGAGACCGTTGCAGCTGAAGAGGTTGTCGCCGTAATGACCTGGAGTCAGCTTTCCAGAGACGGTGGGCCTGCTTCACTGGTCTTTCCCGACGCCATTTTCCGTCAGCGAAGTCCGCTGCGGAGGGAGACGAGAGAGCAACGTGTCCAGTCAGCCAGAGTGATCAGACGATTTCGGAGGGGGACGAGGCGGGATCATTGCGTTCCTGCTGTGTTCACCAAGTGACACGGCCCAGGCCCGTGGTGAGGCGCTCCAAGGCTGGCCCACCGCAGTGAGCGGCGTATGACAATCAGGGTAGCACAGAGGAGGCCGATGACTTCGCTGCGCAGGGATTTGTAATCAACCTGTAATCTTTCGCCGTTTGCAAAGTGAGAGGTGAATCAGTCAGAAGGCTGCATTCTGCGGATTTCTGGCCCGTTGAGCTGAATTGATGTGCCGCGCGCGAGGAGGGGCCTTCGAACAGAGTTTCAGTCCGGTTGAATTTTCACAGTTGAGAAACAAAGGACTGATGCGACTCCTTCAGGCAGCTCCTCCTGTCGATTGTGCAGGACGTGTCTGATATTTCGCGCATCAGAGACGTCGCGCCTATCAGAAATTAGACAGGCTGCCGGCAGACTGCCCAGAAATAGGACACGACGACACCCGGGGAGTTGATTCCGGTCCCGCCAATCGTGCGGTCGATAGGCCGCGCAAAGCAGGGTGAGAGAATGTGCAGTCCGTGGATTGCCACAGCCTACGGGGCCGAGGGAGTACGGCCCGCAGATCCTCAGCCGGTGATGAGTTTCCGGTAGAAACTTCCTTCGTTGATTGTGGGACGTTCCGGACGGCCTTTGTAGGAATAGGTCAGATCCATATTCGAGAGTCCCAGCAGATGCAGAATGCTGGCGTGCAGATCGTGAACGTGCAGCCGCTCATCGACAGCTCGTAGTCCGAGTTCGTCGGTGGTGCCGATTGTCTGGCCCCCTTTCACTCCTCCGCCCGCCATCCACATCGTGAAGCCCGTCGGATTGTGGTCACGGCCATTTTTCTGTTCGGACATGGGGGTCCGCCCGAATTCACCTCCCCAGATCACCAGTGTCTCATCGAGTAGCCCGCGCTGTTTCAGATCTTTCAGCAGGCCAGCCACAGGCAGGTCCATCGATTTGCAGAGTCGCGAGTGGTTGCCCTCGATGTTGCTATGAGAATCCCACTTGCTTCCCGCACCGTGGTACAACTGGATGAAGCGTACTCCCCGCTCGACGAGGCGCCGGGAGAGCAGGCAGAGTCGACCGTACTCCGCCGTTGCCGGTTGATCGAGCCCGTAGAGCTTCTGGGTCGCTTCCGTTTCTTTGCTGAGGTCGACCGCTTCGGGGGCCTCGGCCTGCATCTGGAATGCGAGCTCATAACTGCGAATGCGGGCATCGAGCTCGGACTGATCGGGATGCTGCTCGGCGTAGGCGCGGTTCAGTCGTTCCAGGAAGGCGAGTTTCCCCAGCTGCTCGTCCTGTCCCAGCCCTTCTGGCGTGTCGAGGAATGGAATGGGTTGTGACCCGTGCTGCAGTCGAACTCCCTGATGCACGGCGGGCATGAAGCCGGCGCTCCAGTTTCGTGACCCGTTCACGACGGAAGACCGGTTGTCCTGCATGACGATGAACGCGGGCAGATTTTGGTTCTCCGATCCCAGTCCGTAACTGACCCAGCTCCCCAGCGAGGGGCGGCCCCCCAGAATCGAGCAGGTATTCATCTGGCAGACGCCCGAGGAATGATTGATTCCGTCCGTCCAGCAGGAGCGGATCACCGCGATCTCATCGACGCATTCCGCCGTATGCGGCAACCAGTCGGAGACCCATGTCCCTGATTCGCCGAACTGTTTGAACGTTCTCTGGCAGGCGAGCAAGGGGGCGCCAGCTTCTCCCATCGCGGTGATGATCTTGCCGAAACTTTCCGGAAGCTTCTGGCCGGCAAGTCGATTCAGTTCCGGCTTCGGATCGAACAGATCCAGATGGCTGGGGCCCCCTTCCATAAACAGGAAAATGACACTTTTGGCACGCGCCGGCAGGTGCGGGATTGGTCTGGAAACAGGAGCTGCCGACCCGGCACGCGTCTGTTCCGCCAGCAGTCCCGATAAGGCCAGCGCCCCAAAGCCGGCGCCGCTCCGTGTCAGAAACTCTCTGCGGGTCCGCGGAATTTCAAGGTGTGGGACGGGCCGGCTGAGTGCGTTCAATGGATTCATGAAATCGATCGCCAAGAAGAAAAGCTGGGACTTCAGTCGACGTACAGGAACTCATTCGAATTCAGCAGAACATGACAGAGGTCGACATAGGCCTCGGTCAGTTCATTGGAATCGACCGTACGCTGCACAATGGGCTGAATATTGAGCGTGTCCGAGCAGGTGTTTCTGTACATTCCCGGAGTCGGCTCGAACTGCCAGTAACCGACAGTGCTGCTGGCAACTCCTTCGGATGTCGTGAGGAGCTCTCCCTGCGACAGTGCCTTCGCTGAGAGTCTGACGTCGTCGATCAGGCCATCAAACCAGCTGTCGCGGCCGCGGCTGCCCAAGTTAAGCGGCTTGTTATGAGAGAACCCGCCAGCGATGTCGTGGGGAATGGTCGCCGTCAGGAGCGGTTCGTCGTCGTTGGACAAGTCTTTCAGGAAGAAGCGGGCGGTTCCGGAACCGGTTCCTCCGCCGGCGGCGGTAAAGCTGACTCCTGCGTAATACGGCTTGTTGATTTCCAGGTAATGATCGGAGAACAGAGCCGCTTCCACTTGCTGCCCCGCAGAGTTTTCACCCCGGATCAGCAGCACCAGCGTTTGTGGTTTCCGACGAGACCCCTTGCCGGTGATGCCGAAGGTCCAGCCCCTCTGTTCTTTGCCATGTGACCACTTGGAGACGAGCGTCCGCACGGCACCGCTCTCGGCGATGGACCGGACCTGAAAATAGGATTCAATGGTAAAGTTCGCGACGTTCAGTGAGTCAGCATGCGGGACGGCGAGAGGCCCAGGCTGATGGTCCGCCGCGGCGAACATCAGAGCCTGCCCATCCCGATAGGGGACCTTGCTCATGACGACGTCTGTCGTTTGGGCCGATGGCTGGCTCTGCTGACGTCGACGCTGCTGCTGCTCCGTCAGAAAACTTCTGGCCTGGGCCAATTCGTCGGCGGCGGGAGGACGGCCGTAAACAATTTCCCAGAGTCGGATGATGCGGCTGTCCGGCGCGACTGTGCCGTCTCCGCTGCTCGGCTGGAGAACCTGAGTGGCGAGTTCCCGAGCGTGCCGCAGCAGCTCCGGACTGTTCATCAACAGCAGCGACTGCACGGGCGTGGTGGTGGTGTCACGAAAGCTGGCGCTGCTGAAGAAGAGCGGGAGATCAAATGCGTCCAGTAACGGGTCCCGGGCGTTCCGCATAATCCGGGTGTAGATGGAGCGTCTCGGGAGGTCCGGCAGGACTCCTTCTCCTCCGCGGGAGCGATCGAGCTGTCCGGTGATCTGCAGGAGTCCATCGCGAATCTGTTCGGCATCGAGTCGATGGGTGTTTGCCCGCCAGTACCATTGATTCAGAGGATCAATCGTCTGAGAGGCGATGAAGTCCGGATGGTTCGTCGACTGCCGGTACGTCGCGGAATTCACAATCAGGCGATGCAGATTCTTCCACCGCCAGCCTCCCCGCAGAAACTCGGTTGTCATCCAGTCGAGAAGTTCCGGGTGGCTGGGAGGCCCGCTTAACCGGCCGAAATCACTGCTGTTGGGAGCCAGTCCGCGGCCGAAATGGTACTGCCAGATTCGGTTGACGATCACCCGAGGCGTGAGCGGATTCTGAGGATCGGTCATCCAGCCTGCGAGTGCGGCCCGGCGTCCGGTCGTGGCGGGCGACTCCGTTAACCGCACGATGGTTGTCGGCTCAGGGTTCATGAGCGTGGGGACGCCCGGCTGAACTTCCACCTTCTTCTTCGGAATCACGGTGGGGGGAGCAACGGGGCCCACATCGGTCGCGATCATTGCGAGCGGGAGCGGTTCGGGCTTCAGGGCGTCGTAAGCGGCCAACTGCCGACGCAATGCCAGAAGCTGTTCTTTGGTCTCCCCCTTGATGCGGGCGTCGATACGGAGATGCTCGAAGATAATCTGTCGCCACGCGAGATCGACCAGTTGTTGTTCGGCCGGTGTCCGTTGTGCCTGCGGCTTGGCAAACAGCTCCTGAATATCTTCCGGGAACCGGACGACACGGCCATCTTCGCCGCTCTGTCGATACTTCGCCTCAATTTCTTCGATCTGATCCAGCAGCGACTTCGCCTCCGCCACATACTTCTGCTGCTTTTCTGCGAATTCGGCTTGCTGCTCGGGAGTCGCGACGACGACGTTGTCGCGCGGGGCGAGTGCTTCGAAGAAGGCCCGCAGGCGGTAGTAGTCCTGCTGCAGCAAAGGATCAAACTTGTGATCGTGACACCGCGCGCACTGCAGACCAAGCCCGAGGAACACGTCGGCGGTGGTGTCCGTCAGCTCATTCTGCATCACCTCCCATTGCCCGCGGACGTCCAGATTGTTGTATTCGTAGATGCCGTGCCGCAGAAATCCTGTGGCCACCAAGGCCTCTTGATTGCCCGGAAAAAGTTCATCACCGGCGATCTGCTCCTGAACGAACCTGTCGTAGGGCTTGTCGGCATTGAGTGATGCGATCACATAATCCCGGTAGCGCCACGCCAGCGGGCGATAGCCGTCGATCCGATAGCCATCCGATTCGGCGTATCGGACCAGGTCGAGCCAGTGGCGGGCCCACCGCTCACCATACTCGGGACTGGACAGCAGTTTCTCGACCAGTTTTTCATAAGCCTGTGGATCGGAACTCTCGACAAACTGCCGGACCTCGGCAGGAGTCGGAGGGAGGCCGATCAGGTCGAAATAGAGCCGACGAATCAGTTTTTCACGCGGTGCTTCCGGTGCGGGGGTCAGCGACTGTGATTCCATCGCTGCGAGGATGAAGCGATCGATGTCGGTACGAGCCCACTCCGGATTCTTGACTTCGGGGAGGTCGGGCTGCCGGACCGGCTGAATGGCCCACCAGCTGCGATCTTCAGGACTGAAGCGGTCCCCTGCGGTGCGGGTCGCCATCTGCCCATCATCACCCGGCCAGGGGGCGCCCATCCTGATCCAGGTTTCCAGGACCGCGATCTTCTCATCCGGCAACTTTCCAGAAGGAGGCATTTCATACGACTCATACCGGACAGCCTGCAGCAACAGACTCTCATCCGGTTTTCCGGGCACGATGGCCGGGCCGGAATCTCCCCCCAGCAGCTGATGCCCGCGCGAGTTCAGCCGCAGATTTCCCTTGGACTGCTCAGCGCCGTGGCATTGGAAGCAGTGTTCCGCCAGCAGCGGACGAACGCGAGTTTCGAAGAATTTGGCCTGTTCGGGACTGGGAGGTTCCGCTCCCGCTGCCACCACGGGAATGAGCAGAGAGAGGACCAGCCCACACGCCGCTCGTGCCAGACTGAAGAACGACGTCACCTTCCGGTGCCGCATGTGATTCAGCGTCAGGAACTGCATTGACCCTTCCACCTCATGAACCAACCGATTCGAACCCGTTGATTCTACCGGTCAGCGTTGATTCATGGACAGTGTGAACAGCGGACTCAGGCGAATTCCTGCAGGAAATCTGCACGGTGGCTGACTAAGCTGTCAGCGGACTTGCGGTCCCGTTCTGGTTCCAGTACTGAGGCAGGGAGCCAATGGCAGGCCGTCGGGCGGTGGACGTCTGAAGAGTGGTACGTCAGAATCAGCGCATCATCGCCGGACCTTGTGCCACGTCGATGCGCAGGAGCTTTTCTTCGTGACGCTGTTTGAACCGCATCACGGACTGCGTCTCGCCGAAACCGGTCACTTCGCGGTCCTGAGAAATCGACTGGCTGATGACGACTCCCCGGCTCAGATCGAGGACAAATCGACCTTCAGCAGCACGGCGGATCAGCTGGACTTCTTCATCAGGGTCGTTCATCGGAGTCAGAATCTGTGTCTTCATCTCAATCGTGGCGAGGTTGTTGACGACGCTTTCCAGTCGGTAGGCCCGCTGGATTTTAATCATGCGGGTCAGCATCGAATTGGTCAGCTTGACACCAACTTCAAACTTCTCGAACCAGGTACTGCCGACGGACTGCGGTTCTTCCGGCAACCGGATAAAGACGTCCAGCGCGTTCCGGTCGATCTCTTCCGGCTTTGTGTCGGGGCTCAGCAGCGACTTCACCCGACTCACTTCGCCGGTGGCTGACACGGTGGCCTCGATGTTGGGACGCCCAACCATCCGCTCCATGGCGGCAAAGATCGGATTGACCTGCGGGACCTTTTCCTGGCTGTTGAACCGGAAAGTTTCACCGTTCTGCAGAATGTCGACGTTGATCTGGTCCATGGGAACCAGTTGAATGACGGCAGAACCATCCGGGTGGGCAGAAAGCACGTGATAGCTCTTCTGCGAGACCTGATAGGAGTGCTGGTCTTCTTTGACCTGCTGAACCTGTATGGTGTAGTCGTCCCGCAGATCGACTTCGAAGCGCACAATCTGCCCGGGCTGAAACTTGTAACGTAGCAGCACTGGCTCTGTCGCGCTGACATCGCTCGGACCAGTGGCAATCAGGCAGGCCAGCAGGCACAGACCAGCGCGAATTGGAGAAACCGTGCGGGTGAAGATGAGCATGGCGGCGTCCTTGCCATCGGGGAACAAACTGCAGATTTAGAAGGGGAAACTAGCACATCGGCCAGACCCCGGCGAGACCAATTTTGGCAATTGAACTCCTTCGCCTTCAACTGGTTCCGGCGAGCGCTGCTGACTGAAAATTCAGTGGCAGTCTGACGGGGGAAGCCTTTGCGTTCGACGACCGCAGCCGAACTGTTGGTCCATGGAAAATCACTCTGCGCGGGGAGGAGGACCAGCCAACGGCTCTAAACCGGAACCGCCTCCACGACGCTGATCTCCATGCAAGTCCGCACGATGCGGGCAAGGGCAAACCCCGACTGCTGGAACAGCTCGCGGTACTCCGCCTCGGTCCGCTCTTTCCCACCAGGAATGAGCATCATGTTCAGGTCCAGAAATTTGGCGGAGAAGGGACGGTTGCCAGGAGGGATCACCGCCTCCAGCACCAGGACCTTGCCGGTCGGGGCGATGACTCGGCGAATGCAGCCGAGGATCGCAAGTGATTTCTCATCATCCCAGTCATGAATGATGTGCCGCATCAGATAGGCATCTGCGCCGGCTGGCACGGAATCGAAAAAGCTGCCTGCCCGCAGTTCGCAGCGGTCCGCCAGCCCGGCCTCCTCGATCAGCGGGCGGGCCCGTTCAATGACATGGGGCAGATCGAAGAGAATTCCCCGCACCTGGGAATACTGCCGGAGAAGGGCGATCAGATTACTGCCGTTCCCCCCGCCAATGTCCGCGATAACGCCATAGGCGGAGAAGTCGTACCCGGACAGGACTGCGCCCGTCTCGCGACCGTTGATCCCGGTCATTGCGGCATCAAACGTCCGGGCCTCCTCGGGATGCTCTCCGAGGTAATCAAACACCGGTTTTCCGAACAACTTCTCGAACGCATTTTCTCCGGTTTTGACCACTTCGGCCAGCTCTCCCCACGCGGCATAATGACCGGGCGCACCCATCATGAGTGCGAGAGCATGCTGTGATCGGGGGACATCGGTCCGCAGCAGTTCCGCTGCGGGAGTCAGCTGGAAGCACCGGTTGTCGTCTTCCTCGAAAACACCTTCACTCGCCAGCGCGCGCAGCAGACGGTAGAGCCAATCCGCTTTCGCTCCGGTCGCCTGGGCCAGATCATCGATGCTGCGCGGCCCATCTTTCAGCAGATCAGCCACACCCAGTTTTGCGGCTGCATACAAAGACTGGGAGATCCAGTAAGCCGTGATCTTCTGGATCATCTGGATTTCGGCGGATTGATCAGACATGCCAGACTTTCGACTCCGGAATGAAATGGATTCCGAATCATAGAATGGCTGTTGGCTGGGGATCAATCCGATTCCCGGTTCATTCTGCCGCAAGCGCAGGCTGGCCTTGTTGGACCGGTTGGTTCTGTCGAGGAAGTGACGTGCGCAGATGCCACATGCTTCCCAGCAGGCAGAGTGAACCTCCGACCGACATCACGATTGCAAAGGACTCGAAGAACTGCAGTCGTGATGACCCGGAGAAGTTGATGTCCTTGAGCAGCTGCAGACCGATACTCCCCGTGTAACCGAGGGCATCCGCGAGGTAAATCCCAAAGACCGCGTTGCCGGTCGCCCGAGTCGAGGCCATGAAGCGTTCAAAAAGGACTGCATTATAAGGAACATAGCCGAGATAGGCTCCCATCCCCATCATGACCATCCAGGTCATGCCGTTGATCATCTGCGAGTGCTGCAGGAGGGTCGCTGCACCGATGGTCAACATGCCGGAGAACATCACAGCGTAAATCGCCCAGAGTGCCCGTTGATTATTTCGGATGAGTGTCAGTGCTCCCAGCACCACTGTGACGAGGATTGCAATCGGTAGTTCGATGCGGGTCAGCACTGCCGGGACTTCGCCGTAGCCGAGTTCCTTCACGATTTCGACCGCGTACAGATCACGAAAATCACGGAATGCGGTCAACAGGAAATAGAATGCCAGTAGGGGAATCAGTGTGAGCGCGTATTTCCAGAAAAACGTTTTGCGGTCCCGTGACGACATGGGGACTCGCGCATGCCGTAACTCCTGATCCTGCTGATCAGGCTGTGGAAGCCGATGCAGAAAGAGAATCGCCAATAGAAACGGCGGAAGAAAGCAAAGCCCGGCAGCCGCCGGCATCCAGAGATCGGACACGCCCATATCACGCATCAGCCAGCGGCCCACATCCTTCACCACACCACTTCCAAGAATGAACGAACAGGACAACACCGCCAGCATGACGTCTGAAAGCTGCCTGCCTTCGAGATACCGGACCATCAGACCCCAGATCATCCCGAGCGGCAACCCGTTGACAAACATGGCGACGAGCATCCAGTTCCCCGGCAACGTGGCGAACAGGATGAGCCCCAGTTCGGCGAGACCGATGAGTATCACCAGCATCAGCCACATGCGCTGGCGCGAGATCTGTGAGCAGAACGAGATGCCGAGATACTTCGACACCCCGTAGCCGAGAATCTGGCTGATAATCAACGCTGTTTTAAGCTCGATCGGACTGCTGCCGAGCGTTTGCGCTTTGAATTCAAGCACCATGAACGGACGTCGGAAGGCACACATGCTGAAGTACGCCACAAATGCCGCCACGGCCCCGACCAGCGCACTTTCAATCTTCCCCTGCCGGAAAACGCCCCGCCAACCTCGTTCGGTTTCCGGGCACGGCGGCGGAGCGGTCAGGAATTGTCGGGACGCAGCTGACTCTGACATGCGGATTCCTGTGTCCCTTCTCCTGCGGTCGTACAAGGTGGATTGTCCATTCCTGGACATTCTTTCACTTATTGACCCGATCAATGACCGTCACTTCTTCAGGGGAGTTGACCGGTTGTTGAGGGAACCAGATCAGCTCCCACCCGCCAGTCCTGCAGATTCTCTGCCAGTCTCACTCCGTTGCCGCATCTGTCCGGCAGAACGACGTGACCGCGCTCAACTCTGACGCCGCTGGCAGGGTCGGATGCCAGTAGCACCGCCCCATCTAGATCAGCATAGTCGAGCAGCGGCAGCAACTGCGCCGCGGCAGAGATGGCGACGCTCGACTCGATCATGCAGCCGACCATCGTCCGCATTCCATAGGAACGGGCTTCCTGGAGCATGCGGGCTGCGGGAGTGGGACCGCCGCACTTGCACAACTTGACATTGATTCCATGAAAAAAATCACGACAGCGAATGACATCCGCTTCGATTCGGCAGCTTTCATCGGCGAGAACCGGCAGCGCGGAGTGTTCATAAACGTAGCGCTTGGCTGCGTCGGGTGCATCGCAGGGAAGTGGCTGCTCAATGAATTCGATTCCGAGGTCGGCCAGCCATTTCGAGTTCTCGACCGTCTGTTCTGCGCTCCAGCCGCAGTTGGCGTCGACACGAATGACCGCGTCTGTCTCGCGTCGCAGGGCACGCACGATTTCTTCGTCGCGTGGTGTCCCCAGTTTAATTTTGTAGATCGGCCATTCCGGTTCCTCGTGGAGCTTGGCCACCATCGTCTCGATGGTGTCGATGCCGAGGGTATAGCTCGACCTGACGACTCCCTTCCAGCGCAGCCCCAGCGTTTCATAGGTCGGAACTCCTTGAATCTTTCCAAAGAGATCGTGAGCGGCAGCATCGATGGCTGCCAGAGCGAAGCGATCGCCGGGAATTCGGGACTCGCATTCCGCGTACAATGTCGAGGGATGAAATTCGCTCAGCGGCTCCAGCAATGGCTCGAGATGACGCAGAGAGGCACTCAGCGATGCAAAGTCGTGCCGGTAATACGCATTGCAGGTGACCTCGCCATAGCCGCAGAAATCCCCTGACTGCAGACTCACGATGAGCGATTGCTGGTGTCGGATGGTCCCGCGGGCGATGGTGAACGGCCGCTTCAATGGCAACTGAACGGGATGCAGTTGAAGCTTCATGAGAACAATTGCTCCCGCAAGTTCAGCACAGCGTCGACGAGCAGATCAGGCCCATCACGATAGACGTCGCAGACCGGCAGTCCCAGTCGGGCGCTGACATTTTCTTTCTCCTGTTCGGCCTGTTCCGGTGTCAGATTTCTGCCGTTCACGGCAACGCCGATGATCTGGCTGGGGCAACGCTCCGAGGCGAGTGATTCGTAGAGGTCGCGATACCGTTCCAGCGAAGCGATCTGCACATGGGGCAGCCCTTTCACCTGCGTTCGTCCTGCCTCGTAGCAGAGAATCATCCCCTGCGGCGCACAGCCATGCAACAGGCCGAGCGTTACCGCTGAGAACGCGGGATGCGTGATGCTCCCCTGTCCTTCGATCAGCAGGATGTCGTGCTGTTCGTTCTGCAGGACAAGATCTTCCACAGCACCATTGACGAAATCCGAGACCACACAGTCCACGGGGACTCCTTCGCCCACCACCATGATGCCGGTCTGTCCCGTGGCGAGAAACCTGGCATCGATGTTGCGCTCTCTCAGTCCCCGCTCCAGTTCCAGCGTGGTTACCATTTTGCCGACACTGCAATCGTGACCGACGGCGTGGATACGCAGACAGCCTTCACGAAAAGAACGGGCTTTCCCGGTTTTGTGGAACGTATTCCGACGGACATCGATCAACCGGCTTCCGCTCCGCTGCGCTGCACTGCTCAACACAGGATCATTCACAAGGAAATCGTGAAGGCCGGAAATAATGTCCAATCCCTGATCGACACCGGCGGCAATGACCCGTCGCAGGGAATCGGGCATTTCGCCACCGGCCGGTGCAATTCCGACAAAGATGGAATCGGGCCGATCGACTTCAGCCAGTGACGCAACGACCGGAATCTCTCCTCCCACTCCATAGAGTTGCTGTGCGGTCCGTCCCCGGTTCTCGGCATCAATGATGGCCACGATATCACCGCCACGGTAACGGATCAGGCTGATGGCAGTTTTTGAGTTATTGATCGGGGCGCCGTCACCCACAGCAATTGCGATGCGCGCATAGCTCATCAGCGAGGCAGGAGAGTCACTCGCCTGGATCGGTGCCACAGCAGGCGGATTGGCGAGGCAGCGTGTCGCTTGTGACGCAGGGCGCTGTGAGGAGAGGGAGGTTGGTGTCATCGCGGTTCTGCCTTCCAGTCAGATTCTGAAAATTCAGGTTGGTGCGGCGGGGAATTTAGGACAGTTTTGAGAGTCGACGTCGCAAAGGAGGGGGTCCCTCCCCCGCTGCGTCGACCTGTGCGGAGTCGGGAGGACTTTCCCGTTCCCGCTCAGCACACCTCGATTCAGGAGTTGCGTCTCTGCGGGTGACGAGCCCCAGGGGAGATCAAAATCAAAATGCTTTAATGGGAAGCCGGTTTGCGTAATGCTTTTCCTGCGAGAGCTCCGGTGGGCTCTCCGTCAATGACAGCCGGCACTCCATTGACGAAGACATATTTCAATCCGGCAGAAAACTGGTACGGCTGTTCAAACGTCGCCTGGTCGACGAAGGATTTCGGATCAAAGACCACGACATCCGCCACCAGCCCCGGCTTGAGGTAACCCCGGTCTCGCATGCCGATAATGTCGGCGGGTAATCCGGAAGCACTGCGAATGGCCGCTTCCAGCGGGATCACGTTCTCGCGAATGGAATAGAACCCGATCTTGCGGGAAAAGGTGCCGTAGCTGCGGGGATGGGGACGGGAGACTCCCGGGAGCTGCGCGGACCCATCCGAGGCAGTAGCCACCCAGGGAGCGGTCATCGCCAGGCGGACATCCTCTTCGCTCATGCCGTGATTCACGATGCTGGCGCCGCCGTTCATCACGATATATTCCGCAATCTGCAGTGGCGACTTGTTTTCGTCCGCTGCGATCTGTTTCAGGCTTCGACCGGACCAGTCGGCTCGCTTGGCGAAACGGGCGACGACCAGACTGGCGCCATTGTTTCGATCGGCGAGACCTGTGGAAACATACGCCCGGATTTTGTCGCCGGATTCCGGTTCCTTCAGGCGTTGAATCAGCTTCTTCGACCCACCGGAGCGAGCCCAGCCGGGAAACAGTGTCGCGTCGAGAGAGGTACTGGAGGCTGTGTAGGGATACTGGTCGGCAGTGACCGATTGTCCTTTCTTGCGGGCCTCTTCGATCAGGTTCATGGCCAGCCGGATCGTTCCCCAGTTCTTCTGCCCGGAGGCCTTGAGATGCGAGACGTGGACGGGAAGTCCCGCCTGCTCACCAATCTGAATCGCCTCTGCCACCGCTGTTGCCAGCGTTGCTCCTTCTCCCCGAATGTGGCTGGCATAGATCCCTTTGGCGGAGGCGATCACTTTGGCGATCTGCACCAGTTCTTCGGTGCTGGTATACATCCCCGGGGTATAAATGAGGCCGGTGGACATTCCCCATGCCCCTTCGTTCATCGCGACCTGGGCCAGCCTTGACATCTCGGCGATTTCTTCAGGAGTCGCCTTGCGGTCCACGGAGCCGCAGACATGTGCTCTTAGCGAACCCTGAGGGAGCAGGTGCGCCACATTCGTGCCGGCACCCGCGACGTCCACCTTGTCGTAGTACTCTTTGAGCTTGACCGGTCCGGAGCCGCAGTTGCCGGTCACCGAGGTCGTACATCCCTGCATCAGGAAATTGACGTTCGATCGCCGGGAAGGAGTCGTAATTCCCGTGTCGCTGTGCGTGTGCAGGTCGATGAATCCGGGAGAGACCACCAGTCCGGTGCCGTCGATGATCCAATCTGCCTTGGGGACGCTGCCGCTGCCGACAAACGTGATCTTTCCATCTGTGAAAGCGACGTGACCGACGGATCCGGGAGCGCCCGTGCCGTCATGAATTGTCGCATTCTTTATGACGACATCGTGGCTCTGGGCATGGCAGACTCCGGCCAGTGACATCAGGCAAATCAGCAGACTCGACGCGTGGCTCATCAGTTTGCAGCTTTCTGATCATCTGGAGGTGGGGGCCTGAAGACCAATTGCAGGCACATCGGCGAGGAGCCGCCCGCAGCGGATCGGATCAACCATTACGTCTCAATGTCGATGGTAATGGACTTCGTACTGGGGGTGATTGTTTTGGTCAGCGTGGACTGATCAACGTCGGTGTATCTGGCAGGAAGGGAAAGCGTGGGGGCGGGGATCCGTTCCTGTGCGATCGGCGTGATTGTGACCTTATATTCGCCGACGGGGAGATCGATTTTCAGTCTGCCTCGTGTCAGGATGAACTTTCCTTCTTCAATCGTGGTTCCCCGTGCGGGCAGGCCGGCCTTCACCGGTGTGAAGGTGACTTCATAGCCGTTGGCCGGCTTGCCGTTAATCAGCAGCACGCCATCAACCCGGCTCGCCTGTCGGGAGCAGCCGGAAAGAAGCACTGGTCCGGCGAGCAGTGTCAGGACGAACAGAGTCAGAACGAGCAGAGGCCTGCCTGAGATTTTCTGCGGGTGTTGCATGACTTTGTGATTTCGTGAAGGGGGAAGAGTCACTGTCGGGGTGAAGGGCGATCTCGACAGTGCAAACGACGGACTCGATTTGGCGGAGATTGGCGTTGGGGGATTCAACTCCCTCAACAGTTGTGGCAGCGGTGTCCAGGCCGTTCGATCGACTGAGAGCATTGTTGCCTCGGGATTGCCCTGTCTTCGCCACGCAGATGTCAGCACTTCAGCAGACGAAACCCGTGGTGCTCGGGCGCCGAAAAGGTGCAACCTGCTCTAGAATTCTCCGACCGGGTTTCCATCGCTGATGTCACACAGATTGGAATAAACCTGTCGGCTCATATTTTCGGAGAGGAACCGGACCGAGCCGTCTCCGAGCGTAAACTGTGCTCCTCCTTCATGCAGACTCGAGGCCCCATAGTAAAGGGAATCGGTTGTGGAGACTCCTCCATCGTTGATTTTGCCGGCTCCGTTAATGACCACCTGATACGCCTGCCGCAGAGTGGTGATCTGACCAATTCCGGGCCACACTCCAGCGTGAGAATTTCGCGTGGCGGTGTAGGTCGAGCTGAAGGTTGTCGCCGGACTCGGAGGACCGCCATCACGCTCACCGATGGCGACGATATTGGACGACCCATCGGTCAGATCCCGCATCCGTTTGAAGCTGTCCACGTAAAACATTCCCCCCAGGTCCTTGTAGACCCGAACACCATTTTCCAGCACCCCTTCCAGCGAACCTTTACCGCCCGGGCCGCAGATGCCCATGTAATTCGACGTGGCCAGCCCGTTGAAGTTGGAGGTGTTCACGCCCACCAGTGGATTCATCGTGAAGTACGACGCCGTCCCCCAGAAGACCTGATTATTCAGCGCGGGGGCGATGTCCGAAGCACAGCGATACACCGACAATGGCGTCTGCAGCAGTTTGGCGTCGTCATCGCTGCCCGTGACAATCGCTTTGAGCGTGCGGTTATTGGGGTTCATCGCATTGAACAGTGGTGCCTGATCGACGTAGGGGAGAATCGAGGTTCCCCAGGCATAGTCGGGATCGGTCGTCGCTTTGGAGGACCGGACCATTCCCGCCGGGAACATCTGATACACATCATGATAATTGTGCAGTGCCAGCCCGATCTGCTTCAGGTTGTTCTTGCACTGTGACCTTCGGGCCGCTTCCCGAGCCTGCTGAACTGCGGGTAACAGCAGGGAGATCAGGACCGCAATAATCGCAATCACCACCAGTAACTCGATAAGCGTGAAGCCACTCAGGCGGATAGCGCGTCGAAGCATACAGACCTCGCTGAAAGAAGTGAGAAGTCGAACGACCAGTCTCCAGGACGACCTGAGCGGAGGCGAATCCCGAGAATCAAAACGCTGGAGCACTTCAGCAGGCGAATACAGATGGGGCTGTTCGGGTCTCATCGCATTGAATTCAGCGAGTGATGAATTCGCAAACGACCGGAGCAGAACAGTGATGGCAAGGTATCACGGCGATTTTTGGAAGCAATTCCAGAACGCGCAATCTTGTTTCGAATATGCGCACCTTGTCGCGATTGCGGATGAGACACATCAACAGTCTCCAGCGAGTTCACGTTGAATTGAAGGACCGCGTCGGGAGTGACTTTAGCGTGATGATCTGTCAATCTTATTATAAGGAGTCAGGAACTGGATCTCTGGCTTGAGGAACCGATTCCCGAAGTCATTCCGGGTGAATCGCCTTCAGGTGTGGAGCTCCGGTGACGGAACGCCGGGCGGACGATCAAGGGATGTCGCTGAAATGCCGTCATGCTTCCTTCTGACCGGCGCGGCATTGGCTTGTTCGTTTGCTGCGACCATGCCGCAATGACTCAGAGGAAAAAGCAACCGGATTTCGCGTCACAAGAAGAGGCTGATCGATGATGCCACGAGACTGAGCATTGATCGCTGGAGGAGAGGGGGCAGCTTCTTAAAGGGCGATGATGATACGGAGTGGGGAGCGTCAGCAGATTGCGGTTCTTGTCGACCCCGGCGACAGTTGGGGGCGCGGAGTCATCCTTGGCATCTCCGCAGCGAGCCGGCACCTTCTTCCCTGGGATCTGTTGATTGCCCCACGTGATGACCAGTGGCGATTTCGGGTTCCCCCTCAATGGAAAGGCGACGGAATTATTGCCGCCATTCGAGATGAGAAAACTGCTGAGCATGTACGCGCCCAGCAACTCCCTGCCGTCAACGTTTCTGCCTGGCAGAACCCGCATGAAGACTGGTATCGCGTGAACACAGACGACCATCTCCGGGCCGAGATGGCGTTCGATCACTTTCGAAGCCGGGGCTTCCGGCATTTTGCTTATTACGGACCGCCGAGCCTGCGCTATCCGGACAAGCGGGGGACAGAGTTCGCAGACGTGGTCAAAGCGGCCGGAGCATCATGCACAACGTTTGAGATGCCGGCGGATCGTGTCGGTTGGCAATCTGTAAAAGAGGAGACGATTCTCTGGCTGCAGCGGGCACCACGGCCTCTCGCGGTGTTTGCCGCCGACCCTCATCCGGGGATTCAGCTCACCGAAATCTGCAAGGCTGCAGGTTTCCGCATTCCTGAAGAGATCGCCATTCTGGCGGGTGATACCGATGACCTGTTATGCGAAGTCTCCGACCCGCCTCTCTCGAGCATTGTCCTGGCGAGTGGCCAGATCGGCACCGCGAGCGTAGAGATGCTGCGGCAGCTTCTGAATCAGGAATCTCCCGCTTCATCGACGGTGCTGATTCCCCCCGTCAGGGTCATCGAGCGACAGTCGACTGATATTCTCGCGGTGGGGGATCCGCTGTTTGTGGATGCGCTGCGATTCATTCGCGAGCGGGCACGAACGGGAATTCTCGTACAGGATGTTCTGCAGGCGGTCCCCATTTCGCGACGGACGCTGGAGCTCAAATTCCAGCAATACCTCAGTCGTTCCCCCGCAGATGTGATCCTGCGGGTGAAGCTGGAGCGGGTCAAACAGCTCCTCACTTCCTCCGACTGGACGATCGAGCAGATTGCCCACGCTTCCGGTTTTTCGGGGGCTCCGCAACTCTGTTTCGCCTTCAAACGCGAACTGGAGACCACTCCCGCGGAATTCCGCCGCAACAACCGGTCGCGGATCAGTTGACCGCCAGAGAAGCTGTTGGCTGCAGATTGACCCGTTCCCCCCACCCGCAGCGAAGCCGCTCCTCACACGGAATCCTGCAAGAACGAAAACACGAACGGAGCGAACAACTCTTCAGGCCATTTTGTTTTTTGATCTACCCGTTCTTGCCACGCGGGAATGAACATTTCATCACACGAAACGCTTGCTGCGCGGGCACTGAAAAGAGCAAACTGCTCGAGAGGGCCAACGATGTCCGCTCCAGCGCAGCCCTGCACGAGAGTGTTCCTCAGGGTGCCGGTGCGGAGGCGGCGAAGCTGACGGACTCGAACCCGGCCAGCTGACAGGTGTCGTAAACATCGACAAGATCTGCGAGCGGGACGGCGGGCTGAATTTTGAGAATGATCGGGTTTTCAGGACCGGCATTTCCGAGCAGCATGAGCTGAGATTTGAGCAGTTCCCGGTCGGTGTGGAGCGTCCCATTCATGTCGACGACTGTTTTGCCCGCCTCATCGACCTGGATCTGCAGCCAGATGTCCACGCGCGGAGACGCGTCGGCCGGTGTCACCGCGACCGCCGCAGGCACGCTTCCGGAAGCCGACAGATTCGCCGGCAACAGTGACTCGGGGGCATTCATCGAAATGCTGACGATAAAAAAGATCAGCAGGTTGAACACGACATCGATCATCGGCGTCATGGCGGTCATGACGTTGATGCCGGCGGGTCGATGAGTGGCAACTGGAGGACGCACTTGCTGTCGGGCCTGTTATGGAAGACCTGTGTTTATTTCTGAATGACGTTGAAACCGAACCGGGTGACTCCATGCTTCGCACAGCTGAGGAGAATGGGCTCGATCTGTTGATAGTGTGCAGCCCGGTCTCCACGGATCCGAATAGCCAGACCGGCGGGATCATCCCCCGCTTCAGCCGCGATGAGTGATTCGATCTCCGCCAAGGAGACCGATTGGCCATGGACGGAGTAAATTCCCTGGGCATCGACGGTGATGGTCAGACGCCGCGGTTCAAGTTCTTCGGTCGTTTTTCCCGCTGCGGGCAGGTTGACATCGAGTCCCCCATCGTTGCGGGAGAAGTGGGATGTCACCAGAAAAAAAATCACCAGCAGAAACACGACGTCGATCATCGACGTGATGTTGAACTGAATCACCCGGGGACGCGGGGGAAGCGGCGAACGCATGGTTCAGGGGGCTCCTGCTGCGCTGGTGGGAGCGGGAGTTTTGGGTTTGGCTGCGATGCCGCGACGCAGCGGAGACATCACCTGCTCAGCTGTCAGAGAAGCCTCCGACACCACTTCATCAACCCGATTCCGGAACCAGGTGTAGGCTGCGAGAGCCGGCACCGCGACGACCAGACCGAACAGCGTCGTGACGAGGGCTTCCGAGATCGAGGGGGCAAAGTCAGCGGGTGTCGGATTCGACTTGGCCGCAAATTCGGCAAACGCCTGAATCATCCCCCAGACCGTTCCCATGAGCCCCAGCATGGGGGCCAGTGCGCCGATCGCGGACAGGTACTCCACTTTGCGCGACAGCCTTGCAGCCTGTTCCAGTGCGGTGTCCTCCATTGCCTTCTCGACTGCGGCGTAACCAAATGGGGCCTGACGAAGACCCGCGAGCACCAGAAACGAAAGGAATGTCGGTCTCTTCCGGCAGAGCTGCTCGGCAGCGGAAAGCTGTCCGGTCGACAATTGTTGATGCAGTTCCTCTGCGAGTGGACGGGGGCAAATCACAGCCCGGCGAATGGTGAGCAGGTGCTCGATAATCAGTGCCATCATGGCGACGCTGACGCCGATCGTCAGATATCCGATGGCCCCGCCGGCCTGCAGCAGCGCACGGACATTTAACGACCCTTCCTGCATAATCGGGGCATGTTCGGCAGCCAGCAGTGGCCGACAGACAGCCAGTCCCGTCACAACGGTCAATCCGACGGTTCGCAACAGAGGCCAGATCTGGCGACGACTTTCCGCACCGGAATGAGCGACAGAGCGCTTGCAGGAAGCACCGCAAGCGGACCGCGCCGATTCACAGGCAGCGAGTGGCGCGTCGGTCGGCGCGAGCGGAGTTGAGGTGTGTAAAGGCACGTGATTCATCCGTGAAAGGCCTTGTTCGCGCTCCGTCTTCCGTTATGACGGGCGTTTCGACCGGGCGAGCGCTGCTTCGCGTGACCACGGATAGCGTTGCTGCAGCTCGCGGAATAAGTTTTCAGCTTCAGAGGTCAACCCGGTCCGTTCGAGTGTCGAGCCGGCATCGAATAACGCTCGCGCTGCCAGCAGTTCGTTCTCGGGGTAGACCAGTGGAATCCATAACGCTTCGGCAGCTGCTCGTCGCGACAGTCCCCGCAGCTCATAGCCCCGTGCCAGCAATGCCTGAGGGCCGCTCCGCAGCTCGCGCGGCAGCGACTCGATTTGACGCTTCCAGCTTTCCAGCTCGGGTTCGCTGGGCTCCGCAGCGGCCAGACCGAGCCGCCACAATTGTGTTTTGCTCAACGCCGCCACCGACCCGTTCTCATCCTGAGAAAGTTCACGCAGGCGTTTCTCGGCCTGCTGGGCATAGGCGGGGTCCTGCAACAGCAGGCTGGCTCCCAGAAGGCGGTCTGTCGGACTGTGTCCCATTAACCAGATCCGGGCGTCGGACCGAATCGACTCCGGCAGCGGCTGCGGAGTCCAGATCAGCGGCGCCTGCTCCCAGTGACGCGTGGTGGGGTCGGTGCGAATGATCTCGCGAAAGCACTCCAGGGCCACAGCCAGATTCTGTTCACGCTGCGCGGCCTTGATCATCCACGCGAGGATGTCTCGCTGAACCCACTGCCGTGGTTCGCTGCGAACCGCTTCACGAAACGAAGCGAGGGCTGCCTGTGACTCTCCCAGCTCCAGTTGCTCAATCCCTCTTAAGTGGGCGGGCTGGTAGATCGTTTCGATCCCCTGCACCGTGGCAATCGGAAGCGACTGCTTCGCGTTGTTGGCCGTTTGAATAATCACCTGCCGACCGGTGACATCGAGAACTTCGCCCACGAGTGTGATCGGCCGCTTCCCTTCCGCCGGCGTGTAGCTGACCCGATCTTCCGCGCAGCAGAGACTGCTGACGAGGCAAATCAGCAGCGCGCATCGGAGGTGGTGAAGGTCGATCATGTACTCGTCGTCACAGGAGCGGATGCAGGGGCTGCGGCCGATTTCGGGTCTTCCGGCTTCGGTTCACTGCGGAACATGATCGGCAGGAAGAACAGAAAGCCGGCGGTGATGGCGATATCGGCGACGTTGAAGATTCCGGTCCGCAGCGACCCGATGCCCAGATTCATGAAGTCGATGACGTGGCCGAAGCGAATGCGGTCAATCAGATTACCGATTCCTCCGGCGAGAATCAGAGCCCAGGGGAGGAACATCAGCCAGGTGAGACGTTCCGATTTCAAAAGATACCACGTGACCGCCAGCAGCATCACACTGTTGAGAACGGTGAGCACCCAGAAGGTCGCCGCGGGGTTGCCTGCCAGCAGACTGAGAAACGCTCCGGTGTTGACGGCGTATTGAATGCGGAACAGATCGTTCAGATAGATGAGGGGAGGCTGGTCCTTCCAGTGTGTCGTAGCGTAGACCTTGGTCAGCTGGTCAACGAGAACGACCGCCGCCACCACGCAGATCAATCCGATCCAGCGAGTTGCTTGTGAGAGTCCTTGTGGGACAGGCTGCATCATGACGAATTCCGTACTCTTTCGATGGAGTGCAGGGGGCGATCCCGTTGTGAGGGAGCGCTGCTTGCGGCGACCCTATTCCTGTGTGCGCGTCTCACCGCCCAAACCGGCGGAGATGTCGCGGTAAATGTATTGTCCCTGATGCTCCGCGGCCAATTTCTTTAGAAAGTTCCCGGCGTCTCCCAGCGCTGACTTCCGGCCTCGCCCGAACTCGACACAGTGAATTCGGGTCTTCCGTCGATTTTCGCGTCTGACCAGCGCAAAGTCACCGGACGACAGCACCGATTCGGCGGCACCGTCCGTCAGCAGGTAGATGACATCCGGGTTAAGGGACAAGGCGGTGAGCAGTGCGGGAAGATGCTGTGTTCCTGCCTCGGGGAGGATGGTGGCCAGTTGCTGCGTCACCACGAGCCGTTGAGCATCGGTTCCCCAGAACAGTCCCCCGCGCCCGCCGCGAGGATCCAGCATCACATGTTCGTTGTTGTAGAAAATGACCTGAAACTGCTGCGTTTCACTGAGTCGTGAAAGACTGGCCTGCAATTCATTTTTCGCGGCCTGCAGGGCGTTATCCGTGGCCATGCTGGCGGAGCGGTCGATGACGTAAACAAACTTGGTCCCGACGTCACGAATGCCGATGAACGACGTTCCCCCTCCGCCCCCCTGGCCGCTGCCGGTTCCGGTCCCTTTTCCCGCGCCGGAGGGCCCTGTTCCAGAGGCAGGCCGTAAAAACTGTTCACCCAGTTCAGCAATGGCGGGTGCCGGTGGTCCTGCACCAATCACCGCAGGGAACGTTGTCCCCAGTTCCGGAAGCTGAAGCGAAACAGGAGGAGCTTCCGCCAAGGGGGAGGGGGCCACAGTGAGGGGAGATGTCGCTGAAGGGGGTTTTGTGTCAACAGGGGATGGACTTTCAGGCAGGTCGTTCCCGTTTCCTCCTCCGGTCCCTCCTCCGCCAGGATCGCCGAAGTGAATGCCGACAGAACGAAACGATTCGCCCCCTTCTCCTCCGAAATCTCCCCGACAACCCGGAGATCGCGCCAGCTGGAGAATCAGTAGTGCCAGCAAACCGTGAAATAGCACCGACCCGGCCCAACTGGCGTAAGAATTCCGCGTCGCGACCGGGCGAAGCCAGTCTTCGGGGGAGTGCGGAACCAGAGGAGATGAATCGATTTTCATCACGGCGGAGGGAACGCAGAGTGTTCTGAGGCACTCAAAGGGAACAGGAACATCGTGAGGCCACCTGGGATGGGGATGGTCAATCGGGCGGCAGAGACTGGAGCTGAGCCAGCATTCGGCGCTCATCTCAGTTTATAAGTGATTGGTGTATCGGGCAATGTGGAGTTTCTCCGGGTGGATGCCTTTCGGACGACCGACACAGCGGCAACCCCGACGTCTGACTTGGAGTTGGTTGGCCAGTGCGGGTCTCCCCAACCTGCGGCAATCCGGTGGCCATTCGGGAGGGTTGAGGCAAATGGCCGATAACTTCTTTCCCCACAGCCGAAGCAAGATTTCTGAGGCAGCGAGCGCCTGATTCCGCCCGGCGAGCAGCGTGCGATCAAAGGTGAGCTGCTGTAAGCCATTTTGCCGCAGGGGTTTCCTGTTCTCAGGGCGGACTGTGAGCAGATTCCAGTACACATCGAACAGACAGAAATCACGTCAACATGCACATTCGCTGATTCTGCCGATGCGTGAGCCGAATCCTCATGGGTCCGGACCCCCTCTTTCCCAAATTGAAATCCCCCCGTATCTTTAAGCGGTTCGCCCCGGCAACTGGCCCGACAGTCCGCGACAGCTGACAATCGGAATTGGCTGCCGAGGCGAAAGTCCTGACGGCGTTCGCCATTCCTGTCCGGAACCCGGACGGGTCCTCGACCTCATCCCAGAATTACAGGAGACAGCGTGCAGGCTTCCCATGGGCTTCGGTTTTGCGAAACCCAGTTCTGGGTCATCCATCGTCGTACGGAATATGGTCCGTTCGACTATGACTGGAGCCAGGACCTGCGCGGGGTCGAGTTGCTGTATCAGGGACGGAAATTTGGCGAGGTCTGCAGTGCCAATGAATTCTTCGCGGACATGAAGGAGTTTCAACTCCCGATGCGCGTTGTCGAAGTGGCCTGCGTCGTGCTGGGGTGTGTCATTCTGGGGGTGACCTGCGGCTTTAACGCCGGTGAACGGAGTCAGCTGCTGCAGACCACACTCCGGCAGTTTGACTGCGATGATTTTCTTCCTCCGGAAATCCCGGAAGGATAGCCCTCTCGGCTGGGAAGCAGAGAGTCACAGGGAACCGGCGCAGTCCGAGATCGTACTTGTTCCGGCAATAGTTTTTCAGAGATCTTCGGTCCGCGGATTGTCGGCAAATGGTGGAACACAACCAGCACGAAGTTTCCGGTTCAGCTTCCGGACAGGCCGGCTTCATTGCCGGCACCATGCAATTGTTGACCCGCATCACCTGCTGGCGCCCCTGGCTGACGATCGGCATCGTGGCCGTCGTGACGACAGTCCTGTCGGTCATCTCGATTCAGGGACTGAAATTCAAAACGAACCGTTCGGATCTGATTGATCCCGCTGCTCCCTACCAGCAGCGCTGGCTCCGCTACACGGAAAAGTTCGGTGATGACGCGGATGTCGTGCTCGTTGTCGAAGGCCGAGGTGCGGCCGATGTGGCACCCGTCGTTCAGCTCCTGGGAGAGAAACTGGAGTCACAGCCAGAGTTATTCGAACGAGTCCTGTATCAGGATCAGAATACCGAACTTCGCCGCAAGGGATTGCAATATCTGAAGCCGGCAGACCTCGAACAGGCGCAGTCGCTGTTGCAAATGTACGGTCCTGTCCTATCCGGGCATTGGGAACGGGCAGGGATTGAATCGTACGCTCAGCGGCTCTCCGAATACATTCAGTTATGCACGCGTGACAACGCCACCGACGATCTCGCTGCAGCGATTGCACAAACGCAGCGTTTCAGCGCGAGTCTGGGGCAGTTTCTGCAGCAACCGGGGGATTTCCAGTCCCCCTGGCCGGAAGTCGTTTCCCCCTCCGCGTTCCCCCAGGCACAGGCGAATCAATCCAATTCGCTGCTGGTCGATGGCGGCCGAATGGGTTTTGTGCTGGCCATCGTGCGCGACCTGTCGGGCAACTTTTCCGGTCAGTCCGCGGGACTGAATCGCCTGCGTGAGATTGTCCGTGACGTCCAGAATTCGGCCCCGGCGGTGCACATCGGGTTGACGGGCGTTCCCATTCTCGAGGCGGATGAGATGGCTCAGTCACAGTCCGATATGACGATGTCATCGATCGTCTCGGCGGTCGGGGTCGCGATCATTCTGCTGCTGGGGTTGCGAGGCTTCCGGCATCCGCTGATTGCGATGGTGATGCTGGCGGTCGGCATTCTGTGGTCACTGGCGTTCACCTACTTTACCGTCGGGCACCTGAACATTCTGTCTGTTTCTTTCGCAGCCATTCTGATCGGGATGGGGATCGACTTCAGCGTGCACTTTATCTCTCATTACGTCCATCAGCGACGGAGCGGCATTGCCCTGAAGCCGGCACTCGTTGAAACGGCGGGAGAACTGGGGCTGGGGATTCTCACCGCAGCCATCACCACGACTCTCGCATTTCTTTGCGCGATGTTCACCGACTTTCTGGGGATCGTCGAACTCGGGTTGATTGCCGGAGGAGGTGTTCTCATTTGTGCGGTGGCCACGATTCTGGTGCTGCCACCGCTGCTGGCGATTGCTGATAAAAATATCGATGGTCGGACGATTCCGACTCCGTTTGCCGGAACTCCGCTGCGGCTTCTCATCCGGGACTATCCCCGCCTGGTCACTGTGGGTTCACTCCTCCTGATTCTGGCGATTGGCAGTCAGGCCTTCGAGCTGCGTAACGGTCGAGTCGTCTCCCGAGTCCGATACGATTACAACCTGCTGAACCTGCAGGGGGAAGGACTCGAGTCGGTCGAGCTGCAGCATCGCATTTCCGAGGCGACAAACGGCTCGCTGCTGTATGCGGTCTCGCTTGCCGACAGCCCGGAGCAGGCACGATTGATGAAAGAAAAGTTTCTGGAGCTGCCGACGGTCTCCCGCGTGGAGGAACTTGCATCGGCTCTCCCCCCGTTCCCGGCAGCGGAAACGAATCTGCTGGTTCGCTCCATCCATGCGCAGCTGGGACAGTTAAAGCCGGGAGGAGAGGAAACCGCTCCGATCAATCCGGCCGCCGTCGGTCAGGCACTGGAGCGATTGCATACCACCTTAAAAGAACTGCCCGAGCCGAATGCCCAGCGTGCCGCGGGCATCCTGGACCAGGTGCTGAATGGACTCGAGCAGATGCCGCTGGAGTATCAGGTTCAACTACTCACCGGGTATCAGCAGGGAATGAAGGTCTCTCTGCAGCGTCAGTTTGAAATGCTGGCGGAAGTGTCTCAGCCGGAGCCGGTCGGTCCCGCCGACTTCCCCGAGGCCGTTCGCAGTCGCTTCATCTCGGATGAGGGAGACTGGCTGCTGCGGATTTATCCGGTGCAGGAGATCTGGGATGAAGCGCCACTGCGGGACTTCGTGACAACGCTCAGGACTGTTGATCCGGAGGTGACGGGAACGCCGGTGCAGAATCTTGAAGCAGCCATGCAGATCGAGCGGAGTTATCGCGATGCCGCCTGCTACGCCTTTGTCGCGATCATCCTGATTCTGCTGATGAATACGCTTAGTTCCGGTGTCCTGATGTTTGCCTTCACGGCGGCTGCCGGTGCTGCGGCCTTCGCGATGTGGCTGATCGGCGAACGGACCGATCCCCTGCCCGTCCTCTATGTCGCCGTCGTGGTCAGTCTGGTGGTGGCGCTGCTTTTTGATCGACGCGGATTTCTGGAAGCGGTGCTGGCGTTTCTGCCTCCGATGGCCGGAATGCTGCTGTTGTTTGGAATTCTCAGCATGCTCGATATCGACCTGAATCCGGCGAACCTGATCGTGCTTCCGCTGATTCTGGGGATGGGTGTCGACAGTGGGGTCTACGTGATCCACAATTACCGGACCCAAAGCGGACGATACGAAATGTCGTCGGCGACGATGAACGCGGTCGTACTGACCTCGGTGACGTCGATCATGGGGTTCGGCAGCATGATCCTGGCGGCGCACCGCGGTTTGGTCAGTCTGGGACTGGTCCTGGTCGTCGGCCTCAGCTGCTCGTTGTTCATTTCGATGGTGTTGCTGCCATCGATTCTCAGCTGGATGACGCGCAATCGGCCTCCTCAGTCCAGCCCGTTGATCGTTGACGAGGCGGATGATGAGCTTCCGATTGTCCCGATGAAGCCTGCCGGACCGGCGAAAATCATCGCCTGAGCGCGCCACTTGGCGAAGTGTCCTTCGTCAAGCACTGGGCGCTCTTGCCGGTGTCCCGTTCAGCAGGCGCTGTGTCCGGCGAAAATGCCGCCGCGACCCCTCACGAAACCGGCTTGCCGTCGTGGGTCCAGGGAGCCCGGTAAGCCCGATCGGTCATCCGCTGTGCTTCTGGATCATTAAGGATCTGTTCCGTCTGCGGATCCCATTTCAGGGAACGTCCGAGGCGAATCGCGATATTTCCCAGATGGCACACGGTCGCCGTGCGATGGCCGATTTCGACATCGCAGATTGGCAGTTCGCGGGACTTCACGCAGTCGAGGAAGTTCTGGACGTGGTCTGTGCTTTTGAGCAGCTGAATGGGCAGAGTGGAGACATCCTGCTGCACAATCTCTTCTGGTGTACTTTTGAGGGCAGTCCGCGTGACGAAGATGCTCCCTTTGGTTCCTTCGAATGTCACTCCATTGGGAATGTCCTGTTGTAACTGCCCGAGGATCACTTCCACGTTATTCGGATATTTATATGTGACCCGGCAGGTCTCAGTCACTTCGAAGAGATTGTCCTTGTTGAACGTGGCAGTCGCTTCCACCTCCGAAGGGCCCCCGTTATCGAGGTCGAGTGCCCAGTGGGCAATGTCCAGGTTGTGCGCGCCGAAGTTGGTAATCTGTCCCCCGGAGTAATCCCACCAGAAGCGGAAATTGTAGTGGACCCGGTTTTCGTTGTAGGGACGCCACGGCGCCGGGCCGAGCCACATGTCGTAGTTGAGATTGGCCGGCGGATCGGAATCGGGGGGCATCGTCTTCGGAGCATTCGTGCGCGGAATGCCGACCAGAATTCTTTGCAGGGTCCCGAGGGCACCGTTGCGGACCAGAGTGGTGGCCTTCCAGAATCCCTCCATGGAACGCTGCTGAGAGCCGGTCTGCACAATCTTCTGGTTGTCGCGGGCCGCCTGGACCATCCGTCGCCCTTCGGCAATCGTCAGAGTCAGCGGCTTTTCGCAATAGACATCTTTGCCCGCCTCACAGGCCCCAATGGTCATGAGCGCATGCCAGTGGTCCGGTGTGGCGATCATGACGGCATCAATGTCTTTCTGATCGAGAAGTCGACGATAGTCGTCGTAACCTTTGGGGGTGTAATCTTCCCATTTCTGTTTCTCACTCAACGCGCGATTGAGGACATCGGAGTCGACGTCACAGATGGCGGCAATTCGTGAACCGGCCTTGCCGAAATCACTCATCACCGCCCTGCCTCGTCCCTTCACGCCGATGCAGCCGAGCGTCACCCGTTCATTGGCACCAAAGCAGGTGCTGGGGATGATCGTCGGTGCGGCAAAGAGCGCAGTCGATGCTTTCAGAAAAGTTCTTCGATTCAGTCGGGCCATGATGCGCTGATCCTCGATTCCGATGACGCGTTCCGGAAACCGCCCTGCTGAGTCGCAAGCCACGGGGTGCAGCATCTCCCACCGCCTGCTGTCTGTCTGTTCAGCGAACGGCTGCATGACGATGTTACCCGGGAGGCTCACTCCCTGGCGCTGACTCTGTTCCATTATAGACGTTCATTATAGACGTTGGGCGGATCGGCTTGGAACCGAATGAGCCGGGATGACCGTTGTCGCAGGAAGGCTCTGCCAGGCAAGAGACGTTCCCCTCGCAGGGTGATCCACGCATTGACGCGCTCCCCAGACTGACACTTCCCAGCGTGAAGAGCGCCAAGATCCAAAGTCTTCATGAGATCGTCTGTTTCAGTAATGCCACTGTAATGGCAGGCTTGCATGCTGATGTGTTCATGCGTACTTTGTGGCGGAATTCAAACATGCACCGTATGGGGGCACGATGGCTGTCGAGAAATCCATGACACCCGACGAATCGGCAGACACGCTGCCGCCAGACGCCGTGGCACCCTATCCCGGTATGAAGAACATGCCCCAGTGGGAGTTGGGAACACTCTCACCGGCTCCGATTTTTACCTGGCGACAACTCCCTTTGCTGATTGGTCCGGGTCTGGTGCTGGGGGCTGCGGCCGTCGGAGGGGGCGAATGGTTGACAGGCCCGATGGTCACTGCCCGCTACGGAGGATCACTGCTGTGGCTGGCAACGCTCAGTATTCTGGGGCAGGTGATCTTCAACATCGAGATCTGCCGCTACACCCTCTATTGCGGTGAACCGATCTTCACGGGCAAGTTTCGACTTTTTCCCGGTCCCGCTTTCTGGCCGCTACTGTATCTGATTCTGGATCTGGGATCGTTCTTTCCCTATCTCGCTTCAAATGCCGCCATTCCGGCCGTCTCGATGTACCTGGGCAGGCTGGTTGATCCGAATGTGGTCGACGAAGAACGCATGTTGCGAATTGCCAGTTATCTCATTTACGGCCTGGTGATCATGCCCCTGTTTGTGGGGGGCAAGGTCTATCGCTCGTTGAAGATCATCATGACTTTCAAGCTGATCGTGGTGATGGGTTTCCTGCTGTTTCTGGCGTTTGGTTATTCCACCTGGGATACGTGGTACGAGATTTCGACCGGATTCTTCCGGTTCGGCTCCGTCCCCGTGGAAACGCCAGATCAATCCGCAGCGACGCAGAACTTCTTCGTCAGCCTGTGGACGGGAAATCCGATGGCGGCGATCGATCTGTCGATGATCGGCTTCATTACCAGTATGGCGGCCATTGCCGGAAACGGTGGGCTGACAAATATCCCGATCAGCAATTTCACGCGAGATCAGGGCTGGGGGATGGGGAAGGAAGTGGGAGCGATCCCCAGTATCATCGGGGGGCAGTCCATTAAGCTGTCGCATGTCGGCAAGGTCTTTCTGCTCTCGAAAGAGTCGCTGATCCGCTGGACCGGCTGGCTGCGCCATGTGAAACGAGAGCAGATGCTGGTCTGGCTCCCCGCCTGTTTCATGGGGATGGCGCTGCCGAGTATGCTCTCGATGCAGTTTCTGCCTCGCGGCGTGGTTCCGGCCGATAAGAATGTGGCTGCCGGAATGACGGCTCAGGGTGTGGCCGATGCGGTCGGTCCGACGCTGGGACCGGCGTTCTGGTATCTGACGATGTTCTGCGGCTTCCTCGTCCTGTTCACAAGTGCCATCACCACCGTCGACGGAGTGCTGAGACGCTGGGTGGACGTCGGCTGGACTGCCAGCCCGATTCTGCGAAAGTGGGATACCCGCCACATCGGCAAGCTCTATTTCGGCGCTCTCTGCGTGCACGCGATTGTGAGTCTCATTCTCCTCTCCTTAGCCCAGCCGCAACAGCTGCTCGTCATCACCACGAACATTTACAACTACGCACTCGGGATCAGCTGCCTCCACGTCCTGTTTGTCAACAGCCTCCTCCTGCCAAAAGAGTGTCGACCCGGACTGGGGCGACGCATTCTGCTGGCCCTGGCGAGTGCGTTCTTCCTGTTCATCGCGGCAATCACAACGCTGCATGAGTTCGGATTTCTCAAGAGTTGAACCGTTCCCTGTGCAGCAAGTGTGACCATCGGGAGCCGCGTCGGGCTGGTCGACTGGCTGGAGTCGTTTGATTTCCCGCGTTCCCCGGGAGCGTCCGTCGCGATGGTCTCAGAGCACAACACTGCGTGGCACGGGCGCACGGATCGATTGTTTCAATGCTCGGAGGGTGTCAATGGGACGTCCCACACGGGCCTGATCTGCAGCGGCCGTCACACGGCTCCGGTCCGGATGCAAAAACAGGAAGTCCGCACCTCGTCCAGAACAGAACAAACGCGCGGACTTCTTGCATGTTCATCAATCACTGGCGGTCTGCAGGTCGATTACATCGTCCGGCCGCCGTCCACCGTGAGGCACTGGCCCGTCATCATCGACGTCTTCAATGCCAGAAAGGCGACCACATCGGCGATGTCTTCGGGTGCGGACGCCCGCGGAATCGGGTAGGTCGAGGTCATCGATTCAATCTGCTCTTCGGACATCCAGGCGCGCATCCAACGGGTGTCAATCGGACCGGGACAGACGGCATTCACTCGCACCTGCGGGGCGAGCACCCGCGCCAGCGATTTCGTCATCGTGTTCAGGCCCCCTTTGCTGGCGGCATAGGCGATGGAAGAGCCGAGTCCGCTGAGTGCGGCCACCGAGCTGATATTCACCACCGCGGCGTTTCCAGTCTTTCTCAGCAGATCCGCAGCGGCCCGCGTGACGAAAAAGGGACCTTTCAGATTGACCCCCAGAATACGGTCCCATTTCTCTTCGGTCATTTCCTCCAGCTTGTCATGCTCCACGAACGAGGTCGTTCCCGCGTTGTTGACCAGCACATCGAGTCGACCGAATTTCTCCTCCACCTGTTTGATCATCTGGCGAACCTGCTGGTCGTTGCTGACGTCGCACTGGACAAGCTCGGCCTGGACGCCGAGGGCCTGGACGAGTGTGACCGTCTCGCGGGCTTCTGCTTCGCTACGAGTGTAGTTGACAATGATGTCATATCCCTCGCGGGCAAATCGCAACGCACAGGCCCGACCGACCCCTGTCGCAGACCCCGTAATCAGCGCAACTGCAGGCATATTCAAACTCGCTGTGAAGAGGAAGCTGGCTGCACTGGAACATGCCCGGCCCCGGTGCAGAACGGCAACGGAAGCTGCAGCAGACACACTCCTCCTTGCAGCAGTGGGCTACTTTTTTAGCGCACTCCCTTTGCCGCTGCCAGCGTTCTGGGCGGGATTTCCCGCTCCCAGCTTCTGCAGGTGCAACTCACCCGTCGCAATCACCTCGCGTGCCTGGATGGCCATGTCGTGTGCCGACTTCAAGGCTTTTCGGTGTTTGGCGGCGACCAGTTCTGCTTTTTTCAGTTCGATATCCGCGGCCTTGGCTGCCTGCTGGGCGGTGGTCCGTTCGGCAGTCGCCGTCTGCCAGTCCCGGCTCTCTTTGTAGAGTTTCATCCGCAGCTGCTGCAGATTGGTGGCGGCCGTCTGTGCGACAGATTGAGCCTGCGAGTACTCCGGGTCTGCATTCAGGCGAGCCTTCTGGGCTTCTGTCAATCTGGCCCGTTCCATGAGACCACTCTTGCCCTCGGTCGAATGAGCCGGAAGGTTGAGAATCTTGCGGGCCAGAGAATCGACTTGTTCCTGCAGCTCGACGACTCGCAGCTGGGCTTTCGCATACTCCGATCCGGGAGGCTGTTGTGCGAGAATCCGCTCTTCAAGGCTTTTGACATTCTTGTTCGAGGCTTTGAGAGCTTCTTCCTTGTCCTTTGCCGCTTCGCGCAGGCTCTGCACTTCCCCTTCCGCAGCGGACAGTTCCGACTGTGTTGCTTCTGCTTCGGCTTCGATCCTCGCAAGTTGTTCCCGCGCCTGTGTCAGATTCGCCCGCAGCGCAGCAACGTTCTGCTGTCGTTGATTGTTCTGCATCTGCTGCGCCTGCTGATACCAGTAACCTCCCGGGAGCCGGGGGAGCCCTCTCTGCGCCGCACACTCAGTGGCCGGCCATGTGTTCAGCAGCAGCATGCCCGTCAGCAACAGGAGATGGCGATGGTGTTTGGTCATCAGAACTCTCGCACAGGAGTAAAGCCCGGCCCATCCCGAATTTTCGCGTTTGCAGCGACGCGAAACAACCGGAAAATCTTTCGAATGCTGCGAGAATTGAGACGATCCAGCAGATAACCAGAACCATCGGCCAGCTGGACGATGATTGTACACAGGCAGTTCAAGCAGATCTCCTGTGGGAGAATCTGCGAGTTTCGAGCACCTCGACAATCGTCGTAAGATTATGCTGTATGAAGGTCTGTATTAATCAAACATTGAAACTCTCGCTCCAGAGCCGGACAATAGGAGGCCCCTACACCCAGTGACATGTTTGTTGCAACGAACTTCAGGCAGTGGAAGGCGATTCAGTTCATGTCGGTTTCGGGAGCTCGAATTCAGATTCTGCTCATCGTTAGTGCTTTCTGCCTGTCTGTCGATGTGTGCCGGGGGGAACCGGTCGATTTCCGCAACGAGATCTATCCCCTACTGCAACGTCGGTGCTTCGAATGTCACGGACAGAAACGGCAACGCTCGTCGCTTCGAGTGGATTCACGCGAGGCGGTCCTGCGTGGTGGCGATAGCGGTGCCGCAGTTGTTCCGGGCAATCCGGATGCCAGTTATCTGCTCGATGTGCTTGCGCCGGCGGCGGACCCGCGAATGCCACCCGAAGGAGAGCCCCTCAAGGCCGAAGAGATCGAGCGCATGCGTCGCTGGATTCAGGAGGGGGCGGACTGGCCTGCCGATCTGGAACCCGTCGAGCCCGCGTCACAGCCGCATTGGGCCTTTCAACCTCTGACCCGGGCGGAAGTCCCTGTCCTTCCCGCAACGGTACCCGCTGACGCTCGCCATCCGGTGGATGCGTTTCTGTGGAAGGAACTCCAGGCCCACGGCCTGACAATGTCACCCGAGGCAGAACCGGGAATGTTTCTGCGACGGGTCACTCTCGATCTGACCGGACTGCTCCCCACGCCCGAAGAGCTGCAGCAGTTCCTGCAGGCGTGCCGAACGCCCGAGGAAAGTGCCCGGCTGAATGATGAGGCAGTGGCCGCGCTGGTTGACCGGTTACTGGCGTCACCTCGATATGGCGAGCGGTGGGCGCAGCACTGGCTCGATGTTATTCGCTTTGCCGAAACCGCCGGTTACGAGAAAAACGGCATCCGGCCAATGGCGTGGCCGTACCGGGATTATGTCATTCAGGCGCTGAACCAGGACATTCCGTATCCTCAGTTCATTGCCGAACAGCTGGCGGGTGATCAACTCGGCAAAGATCCCGCTACCGGGTTTCTCGTTACGCCTCCCCTCCCCGAGCCGAAAGAGGTGGGACTCGAACCGGCAGCGCTGGCACAAGTCCGGTTCAACAGCCTTGATGAAGTGGTGCAGAACGTCAGCTCCGCCATGTTGGGAATCACCGTGGCCTGTGCCCGTTGTCACGACCATAAGTTCGATCCGATCAGCAGCCGGGATTATTACAGGCTCGTTGCCAACTTTGGCGGATTGCAGTTCGATCGCCGCGAATGGAATTCCGGAGATGCCCCCGAGCCGACCCGACAGCGGCTGCGGGCAGACCTGGCTTCTATTCGGCGAGAACTTTTGACGTCGCCCGTGTGGCGAGAAGAAGAGCCGACGCGCGTGACCGAAGTCATTCAGCCGACTCCCGCCCGGTGGATCCGCTTCACCGTAAGCGAATCCGAGGGGGAGTTCGGGAAAGAACATCTGGCCTTCGGAGTCGATGAGCTGGAGGTCTGGACCTCAACGGCGGACGGAGCCCCGGCAGAAAATGTCGCTCTGGCAACGGCGGGAACGCAGGTCCGTACGAGCGGAGGCAACGCTGAACTCGACAGCTGTGATGCACATCTGATCGATGGTGTGCATGGAAGCGGATCGCTGTGGATCGCGAAGAATCTCGCATCCGAGGGGCCGGTGTGGGTGGAGCTGGAACTTCCCCGCGTGACCACGATCAGTCGAATCGCGTATTGCCGCGACCGGCTGGGGCTCGACAAGAATTTCTCCCGTCTGGGGGGACGATCGCCCAGGAAATACACCATTGAACTCGCGACGGAACCGGGGAACTGGAAGGTTGTCGCCAGCGAGCCTCGCTCTGAGGAGACGATCTCCACGGAACAGACGCGGCTGGAAAAAACGTTTGCCGAAAAATCGCGCCAGCTGGATCGTCTCAGCTACGTATTCGCCGGCCGGTTTGAGGCCCCACCACCCATGCATGTGCTGAAGCGGGGAGACCCGCAACAGCCGAAGGAGGAGGTCGCCCCCGGCGGATTGGACATACTGGGTGGCTACGAACTCTCAGTGACTGCGACCGATCCGGAACGTCGACTCGCACTCGCCCGCTGGCTGGGAAGCCCGGAGAATCCGCTCACAAGTCGGGTGCTTGTAAACCGGATCTGGCATCATCATTTCGGGACGGGGCTGGTTTCGACGCCGAGTGACTTCGGCACTCAGGGTGAACGCCCCACGCATCCCGCGCTCCTCGACTGGCTGGCGAGTGAATTCATTGCCAAGGGCTGGAGCATCAAGCAGTTGCATCGTCTGATCTGCAACAGTCGCGCCTACCGTCAGGACAGCCGTCCGCAGCCCGAGGCTCTCGCAATTGATGCGGACTCAAGATTGCTGTGGAGATTTCCTCCGCGTCGACTCGAAGCGGAGGCCATTCGCGACAATCTGCTGCTACTGAGTGGCTCGCTCAATCAGGACATGGGGGGGCCCGGCACAAGTCTGTTTAAGACCGAACGCTTCGGTGGTGAGTATCTGCCGCTCGACAATCCGGGCCGCAACACATGGAGACGAATGATCTATCTGACTCGCGTGCGTGGGGCAGACGATGGGCTCTTCAAAGCCTTCGATATCCCCGACTGCGGACAGGTCCGCGCCAAACGGACGACGTCGACCACGCCGCTGCAGGCGCTGAATCTGTTCAACAGTCCGTTTACCAGCGGGCAGGCGGAGTTGTGGGCCCAGCGACTGCAAGCCGAAGACCCGCATGAGATCAACGAGCAGGTCACGCAGATGTTCCTGTCGGCCTACTCACGACTGCCGACAGAGGTCGAGCGAGCGGCATGTGTCGACGTCGCACAGGCACAGGGACTGGCGACGGTCTGCCGGGCCGTATTGAATTCCAATGAGTTTCTGTTTCTGGAGTAGTCCGGCATGTTGACCCCTCAAGGCCTCCAACTGCTCAACCGCCGCACCTTTCTCTCGCAGCTGGGAGCAGGCATGGCGGGCATTCCGCTGTTGCAGCTGTTGGCAAAGGAGGGGCTGCTGGCCAGTGAGAGTGGCGAGCTGTACCGCCCGGTGATCGACCCGGCGCGTCCCTACGCACCCCGTGTTCCGCATCTGCCGGCGAAAGCCGATCAGCTGCTGATTATCTATTGCGCCGGAGCGGTCAGTCAGGTCGACTCGTTTGATTACAAGCCCGATCTCTACAAGTACCACGGACAAGATGCTCCCAATGCACCCAAGGTGACATTCGGCGGCCCGGCGGGAAAACTGGCCCGGCCCTTCTGGGATTTCAAGCCCCGCGGGGAATGCGGCAAGATGACCTCCGAACTCTTTCCCCAGCTGGGGGAGCTGGCGGACGACATCTGTTTTATTCACTCGCTGACCGCCAAGAGCAGCGCTCACACACAAGGCGAAAATTTTCTCTCCACCGGATTTGTCGCGGAGGGCTATCCGAGTCTCGGCGCCTGGACGACCTATGCACTCGGGAGCCCGAACCAGAACCTGCCCGCTTTCGTGTCGATTTCGGATCCTCGTGGGAGAACGGAAGCGGGCCCGAATAACTGGGGCTCGGGATTTTTGCCCGCTACCTTTCAGGGAACGAGCCTGAGCGCCGATCAGCCGCCGCGAAATCTGCTGGCGCCTCACTCCACCAGTGCTGCGCAGGACCGGGCAGCCCGATCCTTATTGCAGCAGTTGAATGAGAGCCATCTGGAGCGTTATCCGGGGGACTCTCAGCTGGCGGCCCGGATCGCCAGTTACGAACTGGCTGGACGAATGCAGCTGTCGATTCCCGAATTGCTGGATCTCTCGCAGGAACCGCAGCATGTGCTCAAGGCCTATGGGGCGGACGACAGCGATGCCACCAAGGCCGCTTATGCGCGAAACTGTATTCTCGCGAGGCGACTGCTCGAACAGCAGGTCCGCGTCGTGCAGCTCTTCAACGGCGGATCACAGGGGGGAGGCGGCACCAACTGGGACAGTCACTTCGAAATCGAAAGGTGGCACGGTCACCATGCCCGCATTTTCGATCAGCCGACGGCCGCCATGCTCAAGGATCTGAAAGAGCGAGGATTGCTCGAGCGGACCCTTGTGGTGTGGTGTACGGAGTTCGGACGGAACCCGTTCATGCAGGGGAGCGGCACCGGCCGAGACCACGGCATCGACGGCTTTACCTGTTTCCTGATGGGAGCAGGAGTCAAGGCCCCGTTCAGCTTCGGAGCCACTGATGAACTCGGTTGGAAAGCGGTCGAGCAGCCACGAACGCTCTACGATTTCAATGCGACGATCCTCCGCATTCTGGGCTTCGACCATGAGCGGCTGACGTACTATCACAACGGGACGGAGCGGCGACTGACCGATGTGCACGGTCACGTCATCGAAGAACTGCTGGCATAGATTGAGGCTTACCGACCAACATCCCGGTGCCGCACTCCCCGCGCTGATTGGCACAGCAAAGCCTGTGTGGAACGTGCTCCCGATTCCCATTCAGAATGCCTGAACGGGTCACGGCAGCTTACGGATGCGGAGATTGCGGAATTCCGCGGGTGCACCTTCCGCTTCCAGACAGAGGTAACCCGTGCTGGGCTTGCAGTCACTGCCGCCGGAGACCTCCTCGCCGTTGACCCACAGACGGATTTCGCCGTTGATGGCCCGGACGTAGTAGTGGTTCCACTCCGGTGTCGATCGGGTCAGCTCTTTGCGCGGGAAACTGCGGCTTTTGTTCGGTGACAGCGGCGGGAAGGGCGTCATTTTCGAGGTCCCGACGGCAAAGACATCGCCGTGACATGTGAAGAATGTTCCTCGTTTGCCGGTCTCTTTTTCGTACTTCTCCGCGAACCCGGGATCAAGCACCTGTACCTCGATTCCCCCGGGAGGAAGCTTGCCCGGAGGGAGGTCTTTCAGTGCCTCCTCGCTGGCCCAGACAAAGATGCCCGAATTGCCACCCGCTTCCAGATGACGCCATTCGACCACCAGCTCGAAGTTGGTGAGCTGTTCGCGACTGCGGGTGACGCCAATGGGTGTCCCTGTCGTGCGGATCGACTCACCCTGCATCGACCAGGTGTTGTCATCGCCGTTGACCCGTTCAAAGTTGGCGAGTGTCCATGTTTCCCAGCCGGGACCCTGGCCGTCGATCCGGGCGTGCGGGGGCTGTTCTGCCCACGTCTGAGATGAACACAAACAGATCAAAGCGATAGCGGCGCAGCGGACAAACAGATTCACGATCACAACTTTCAGGGGAAGGGTGGCTGCGGGGGCGAAAGGCCCGTCGCGTCGGTTCGGCACATCTTAACCGGGATGAGTCGCGGATCGCCATGCGGAGGCAGAGCCCCCCCTCGCGCAGGTTGCTCTGGCCTGTGCCCGCGCAGCCTGCGACCCGGTTGAGACAATTCCAAACTCCGCGCGGTGACGAGGGACCACGCCCCAGTCTCAGGTTCAGTCTTCGTAGCGTGCGCTTCTGCTGATCGGGACGCCGATCATCTCGCCGTTGTAGACCTGCTTGTCGTTGACGAATCCCTGGAACTCGAATTGCGCCATCCGCTTGATTTTGAACTTGGTCGTCCGGGCACAAATGATCAGCCGCGAATTCGGATACACCGGGGCGCGGAAACGGACGTCAGTCATCCCGCCGAAGCCGAGGTAATCACCGGCCTGCAGAATGTCGTATTTGCGGGCATAGAAACCGGCCAGCTGCGCAGCGGCTTCGCACAGCAGAACTCCCGGCATGAGCGGGAAACCGGGCATGTGCCCCTTGATCCAGAATTCGTCGTCGGTGATGTCCTTGAAGCCGATGAGACCGTGCACGCTCGTGTCGACGTGGACAATGCCGGAAAGCTGCTCCATCTCATGGCGTTGTGGATTGACCTTGCGGATGTCATCCAGGCTGAACAGCGGCTTGTCGTAGTTGTATTTCTTGTAGTCGAAAATCGGCTCGGCGGGCATGAAATCAAATTCCGTATTTCAAACAGAGACAATGAGGCAGGTCAAATGCTGAGGATTTCCAGGATCTGACCGAGACTGGAGACCAGACGGTCCGGCCTCCATTCCGGATTACGGACGTCCGCTCCCGTAACGTGGCAGCACTGTTTATCGGCGGCGAATAGTGCTGTATGAAAACCGCATCTGCGTGCGACTGCAAGGTCATCCTGCAGACGGTGGCTGACATGCAGAACCTGTTCTGGCTCGATCCCTTTCTGCTGCATCTGGTGAACGGCCTGTCGAAACAGGGATTCCGACGGCTTTTTTAATCCAGCCTGACAGGAGAGTACAATCAGATCCATTGAAAGGACGTCGGACGGGCGTCGAACCGGCCCCTGTTGCCGAAGGTTCCGGACCAACTGCGGCAGTGTGAACATTTGCCCGTCGCTGAGCAACCCTGATGCAATTCCGGCCTGCATCAGTCGCGTCAGGACTTCGCACGCTGTCGGGGCAGCGGTGGTGCCCTGCAGACTGGCGTGGAAGAAGTAGGCCACCTTGATCGACAGATCGGTCAGGTCTCCATAAAGCGCTTCGTCCCAGACATAGTCGTTCTTCACGAGCCGTTCGAGAATTTTCCTCCAGATCCGGCCGGAATCGATCTCCGGAATGTCGCCTCTCTTTTTGGTCGATGTCAGCCGGGCATCTTCTACAAGTTCTGTATATTGCCGCAGCATGTATTCCCACGGCTGGCCCGGCTTTCGTGACATGCTGTTCCACATATTGAATTCGCGGATGGTCTTGTCCAGCGCGATCTGCATGCGGATTTCCTGGGGATGGTGGTGCAGCAGCATCCCCTGATCGATATTCAGCAGCGTGCCGTATACGGACCATGTCACCGCCTTGATCCTGGGAAGGGGAGCCAGCGACGGGGAGACTTTCAGCGGGACAGGATCGGGCGGCTGCGGCCAGATCAGATCTTTTCGTTCATCCAGTTTCTCGATGTATTCCGCAAGCCCCAGTGACATAAGCCCACCGTGACAGGAGTTCGAGCGAAGGAAGACGAATTACTATCCGCAATTGGACCGGGCCCCCGCAAGGAAAACCTCGGTCGGTCTCACTGTTGGGGATTCGAGAGCATCCTGCCGCTTGGGGAACGAGCAGAAATGCCAATGCTCCCGGAAAGTGCGATGGACTTCCCCGGGAGCAAGTGATGGACGAATTTCGTTCAAGTGGACTGGCCCAGTGCGGGATCCAGTTCCCTTCAGCCGGCCTGTGCCTGATCCTGCGCCTGATGCTGATTCAGCTTGTTGTAGAGCGTCTTCAGCGCGATTCCGAGTTCGTCGGCGGTCTTCGGCTTATCGCCATGGAACTTGTCGAGCGTCTGCAGAATCACTTCCATCTCGATTTCCCGCAGGGTCATCGGATGGGTGAAGTTGGCAATGTGGAACGGCTTGCTGCCGGAAGCCGGTCGACGGGAAACGCTCGTCGGCAGATCCTCGGGGCGAATGGTTTCACCATCGGAAAGAATGACCGCGTGCTCAACCGCATTGGCCAGCTCACGCACATTCCCCGACCACTCGTGGGACCGCAGAAGCTCGATGGTTTCAGGAGGCAGGATGCTTTCCGGGACGCTCGCCCGCTTCATATGACGGGCGACCAGGAAGCGAGCCAGCGAGGGAATGTCGTCTTTCCGCTCACGGAGCGGGGGAATGCGGATTTCGAAAGTGTTCACACGGAAGAAGAGGTCTTCGCGGAACTTCCCTTCGGCAACCATGTCTTCCAGATTGCGGTTCGTCGCGCAGACCACCCGCACATCGACGGTGAAGGCTTCATTTTCCCCGACGCGTCGGACTTCCCCCGACTCCAGGAACCGCAGCAGTTTGACCTGCATCGCTTTGTCGAGTTCGCCCAACTCGTCGAGGAACAGAGTTCCCCCGTTGGCGACTTCAATCAGACCCTTGCGCGGGGTGTCGGCTCCGGTAAAGGCCCCTTTCTTGTGGCCGAACAGTTCGCTCTCCACCAGGTTTTCCGGGAGGGCACCACAGTTGACTGCCACAAATGGCATTTTGGCCCGATTGCTGTACTCGTGCACGCTGCGGGCGACCAGTTCTTTGCCAGTCCCTGTTTCACCGAGAATCAGCACGCTGGAATCGGTGGGGGCGATGCGCTCGACCAGCTTTTTGACGCGCAGCATCGACGGGGTTTCGCCGACCAGTTCGGTCCGTCCCCGAACCGTTTCCAGTTCCGACTCCAGTGCGAGCGCCCGATTGGCGAGTGTCCGTTTCTGGGAAACCCGGTTCAGAACGCTGTCGATCTCGACGATCTTGTACGGCTTGCGAAGGAAATCGTAGGCGCCGAGACGAATGGCACGAATGGCATCATCAAAGCCGCCGTGGCCGGTGCTGATAATGATGTCGGTGTCGACGCCGGACTTCTTGATGGACTCGATGACCGCCCAGCCATCCACCTCGGGCATCTTGAGGTCAACGATCACGGCATCGAAAGCACTTTCCGACAGCGCGTGCAGTGCGGCCTGACCTCCGTCGACGACCGTGACATCATGTCCGATCCTCTGCAGCTCCTTCCCCATAACCATGCGGATGGGAGCTTCATCATCGACGAAAAGCAGCCGTAAACGCTGGGCCACTTTGGCACCGGCGTCGTCCGTCCGTGACGACATAACGGAGTCCTGTATTTTGAGAGACAGCCTCTTCCAGAAGCTGACCAGTTGGGCAGGCAAGGTGATTGCGAGCGGGTGATAACAGAATGCCGAATTCGTGTAAATTCGAGTCTCGGCGAGATTCCAAAGATTCTTTGTAAGCCGATTCCGCAACGCCAGTTAACACCATTTCCCCCGCAGAAAACGGTTTGCCGGCGAACCGATTGCCTGAACAAATGCATTGTAGGCAAACTGCAGCAACGTCCGCCTGCCGACCCGGGGGCCGCGTGGAAGACTCCCCATCGCCCGGTGACGCTTGCGGTCAGGGGCGAGGAACGAAGATCATCCGCGCCACTGCAAATGTTCTTCCCCCACTTCCAGACAGTCTGTCCTCATGTGCACTCGTCCACAATTACTGGTGAGCGTCACCAGTCTTTCCGAGGCCCGACTGGCAGAGCAGGCGGGCGCGGACCTGATCGATATCAAGGACCCGACTCGGGGCCCGCTCGGCATGGCGGACTTCTCTCTCATCCGTTCTATTTCCGGGGGGCTCAGCTCCTCCAGGCTCAGCATCGCCTGTGGTGAGGCGCTGGACTGGACCGAGCCATTACCGCTCGACGGCCCGGTGAGTGGTGTTCAGTTTCTCAAGCTGGGACCGGCGGGCCTGTCCCGGCGCACCGACTGGCAGCAATGCTGGCTGGAGTCGCGGGATCGGGTTAATCTCCATTTTGCCAGTGACTCCCCTCCCGCCTGGATTGCCGTCGTCTACGCCGATTATCAGGCAGCCGCAGCTCCCGAGCCCGAAGCACTCATCCGCTTTGCAATTGAATCCGGCTGCGTCGGGGTGTTGTTTGATACCGCCTGCAAGCAGGGACCTGCACTGACCGGTTGCCTGACGCGGTCCGAGTTGCAACGTCATCTGCGTGAGATTCGACGAGCCGGCCTGCTCAGCGCACTGGCGGGACGGTTGCAACTCGCTGATCTTGGTCCGCTGGCGGAACTCGGACCGGACATCATCGGGGTCCGTTCAGCAGCCTGCTACGGGGGCGCCCGTCTTGGAGGAATCGATCCCGCGGCCGTCACCAAGCTGAAGCAGACGCTGCTGGAGAGCCGTCCGTCGACTTCTTCCGAGGGGGCAGAGGGGAGTTGCTTCCCATTTGAGCCTGCGATTCCGTAGCATCGGCCTCACACTGCCATACAAGTCCTGCCCCACTCGCTGCTCAAGGAGCCTCTGATGGTTCGTTCGACTGCTGTTGCGCTGCTGACGGCCTTCATTGTTTCACTGGGTGTCGCCCAGGCTCAGGAATTTCCGCTGACACCCGATTCGCTGCCGCAGGCGGATGTCCCTCAGGGAAAAATCGAAGGCCCGTTCACCTGGACGAGCAAGATCTTCCCGGGAACGGTCCGGAAGTACTGGATCTACGTCCCTGCACAATATGATGCCGCCAAACCGACCTGCCTGTTCATCCTACAGGATGGTCTGGGGCTGGCAAATGGCTGGAAAGCGGTGCCGGCCCTCGACAACCTGATTCACAAGAAAGAGATTCCGGTGCAGCTGGGGCTGTTTATCGAACCGGGAGTCCTCCCCGCGCCGAACGAAATCGCCCAGCCCCGTTTCAATCGCAGCTTCGAATACGATGCCCTCGGCCCGCGCTACGCCGACTTCCTCGTGAAAGAGATCCTCCCCGAGGTCAAGAAGAGCTACAACATCAGCGATGATCCGAATGATCGCGCCATCGGTGGCAACAGCTCAGGAGGCATCTGTGCTTTCAACGCCGCCTGGGAACGACCGGACCAATTCCGGAGAGTGATTACCGGCGTCGGCACGTATGTCGGTCTACGTGGTGCGGATCAGCTCTCCACGCTGGTCCGCAAGACGGAGCCGAAGCCGATCCGCGTCTACCTGCAGGATGGCAGTAACGACCTGAACATCTACGCGGGAGACTGGTTCAACGCCAATCAGGGAATGTTGTCCGCCCTGAAGTTCGCTGGCTATGAGGTGGAACATGCCTGGGGAGAAGGGGGACACAACGCCCGCCATATCGCCTCTGTCCTTCCCGATGCATTGCGGTTTGTCTGGAAGGACTACCCTCAACCGATCGCTCGCCCCATTAACAAGAACCAGCGGGTCGACATTCTGATTCCGGGTGAAGACTGGGTGGAGGTCAGCTCGGGGCATCAGTTCACAGAAGGACCGGCAGTGAACGAACTGGGGGAAGTTTTCTTCTCCGACGTCGGCGCTGGCAGCATCTACAAGATCGGACTCGATGGAAAAGTGTCTCTGTTCGTCGCGAACAGCCCGAAGGTGAACGGGTTAATGTTCGGACCCGATGGCAAGCTGTATGCATGCCAGCATGGGGCTCGCAAGATCGTGCGGTATGCTCCCGATGCCACGATGGAGACTGTCGTCTCCGATGTGGGATCCAACGACCTGGTGATCCTCGCGGACGGCACTGGATACTTCACCGACTACGGAAACAGCCAGATCTGGCGCTTTACCCCGAGCGGTGAGAAGTCTGTTGTCGACAAGGGGATCAAGGCACCGAATGGAATTATCGTTTCTCCGGATCAAACGCTGCTGACCGTCGCGGACAGCAATGGGCGATTCACCTATTCCTTCCAGATTCAGCCGGATGGCAAGCTGGCATATAAACAGCAATATGGCTGGCTGCATGAGCCGGACCAGCTGGGAGTCAGCGGCGCGGATGGCATGACGGTCGACACAATGGGGCGTCTGTACGTTGCCACGTTACTGGGCGTGCAGGTTCTCGATCAGCCCGGCCGCGTGAACGTGATCCTCAGCAAGCCCCAGACGGCAATGGTGTCCAATGTGGTCTTCGGCGGACCTGAGCTGGATACGTTGTATGTGACCAGCCGCGACAAAGTGTTCAAGCGGAAGATCAACGCCAAGGGAGTCTTCCCGTTCCGCGCTCCCGTGGCCCCACCGAAGCCGGGGCTCTAAGTCTCTGGCGTTTCAACCTGATTCCGTCTGCAGGAAGCGTCTGTGAGAATGTCTTCGGCGCTTCAGCCTGTGGTCAGGGCTTCGACATTCGGCGCGCGGATTGATGCTGTCCTTGGAGGCGTGCTCTGGAGAACGCAAGCGTCGTACGGCGCGTGCACTCGAAGAGCAGTGCTGTCTATGTGCCGGAAGAGTTCTGGCTGAGGAACCGTCCTCCGCTGATGAACATGCCGTTGTCACACGGACGGCACCATTCCAGCTGAACGCGATATTCGAATTCGCGGGTGTCACTGGCCATCCGCACGGTCACTTCGGCGGGGACAACATGTCCCTTATGCAGCAGGCCGATCCCAAATCGACTGATCTCACGCGTCACGGCGGCGATGGTGTTACCACGGCTGGTGACAATCTCCGCTGGAACCGAGAGCTCCAGACGTTCGGCGGTCCGACCGTGCTGGATGTCCGACTTACCGATACTTTCGAGAACGGTGCGCAGATCGTTCAGAGTCGGTCGACCCCAGGGATCGGTGCTCATACAAACCTCTTGTGCTTTCAATTCCACACGAAGCCGGAGTGAATTGCCGGGCCGTCGGCTGAAGAGTTTCAGCGGATCGTCGTCGCGGCATCGAACTCTAGTTCACAAATTGCAACAGCGACGGCAAAAAGTAAATGGTGCGGTGGAACCAGACAGAGGGCGTGTGCGGGCTTCTGAATTTCGGTCGACTGCAGAGAAATGCAAAAAGCCCCGCACGAACGATCGCGCGGGGCTTTCACGTTTTTTGACTGGCGACTTCACTCTGCCTGTTGAAGAGTGACCTCGATCAGGCAGCCCGCTTAATCCGCAGCTGCAGATTCTCTGCGGCGGGCTCTTCCGTTTCCTGAGCCAAGGGCGTCGTGGCAACTGCTGGAGGAACTTCGGCTTCGGTGTTGCGTCGGAGCAGTCTCAGGCCGAATGCCAGAGAGGCCCCTGCCGCCAGAAGTCCGCCGAGTCCCCAGAAGAGACGGGCCTGGTTTTTCGCAGACTTGGCGGTCTCTTTCCGCGGTTCCGTGGAAACCCATCGTCCCTCTTCCGGCTCAGCCGTCAGCTGGTCCCAGGCGATGGCCGATTTCGGCAAGATCGCCGGTTCCGGAGCCGTCGCTGCGGCAGGCGCCATCAACACCGGTCGCGACTCCTGCTGGACAGCCGAAGCCATCACCGGAGGAGCTGCCTGTTCCGGAAGTGACGTGACGGAATTCCACTCGGGACGTCGCGACTTCCGCTCTGGCTGCGATTCCCCAGCCGGAGTGAGGCTTTCCGCAATCGCGAACGTGACACCTCCTTCGGCCTTGGCAGGCTCGGAGGTAGGCACTTTAGCCGTCGCGGAAGGCGTGGCGTCCGGTGTTCGCTGGGCGAACGGGTTCGACGGAGTCGGAAGGGCGTTGGACGGCACTTCCGACTTGGTCGGCGTCTGGGCCGGTCGGATCTCCGGCAGGTCAAGTGCGGAACGGCTCTCGGGTTTGGCCTGAGTGACCGCTTTCGCTCCGTCCGATCCGGGGATTGGCGTCCAGCTATTCAGGTTGTTCCATTCCGGGAAGACGCTTCCCGTGGACCTCGCAGCAGGAGAGGCCGACGTGGCAGCGGTCCCAGAGGTCTGGGATGCGGCCAGCATGGCGTCGCTGTCGCTCGTCCGCCAGATTTTGGCAGCCAGTTCGCGAGCCAGCGCACTCGGGTCCTCTTCGGTGGTCCCAGGAGCGAGTTTATTCTCCGCCAGAATCTTTTCCGCCAACAGAGCACTGCGGTAGGCGGAGTGAAGTTCTCCACGCATTGCGTGTGTGTGGGCTTCGGAAAGCAGTGCTTTTACCCGCAGCCGTTTTTCCCTCTCGGCGGGAGTCATGGCGACCGGCTTCAACTGGGTTTTGGGGGTGGCCGTATCAGCCTGAGGAGTACTGTCGAGTCGGGCACGGGCTGGCGCGACGGTCCAGTCATCCGCGTGAGCCGTTGCCTGCTTCGACGGTGTCCCCGAGGTGTTCGCATTGCCCGCAGCTGCCAGTGACTTCTGGCCCTGAGTCGCGTTGGTTGCTCCTGTCCACTCCGTAGGGGGAGTCGGACCGACGACTTTGGATTTCCCCGCAGCTGCCGTGGCGGTCGGTTGGGCACTGACCTTCTGTGCCGCAAACGGATTCACTTCCGCCGTTTTTGTGGCGGTGGGCGTGCCCTCGGCAGCCGGAGCTTCCGCACCCGGGAACGGCCGGGCCGCCACAGTTTTCTGGGCACCCTCTTCCGGAATCGAGAGCGGAGTGCTGTCGTCGAGCTGTTTGGCGAGCTCGGCGGCGTTCAGAGGCCGATTGCTGGCGATCAGCTGTCCGACCGGATCACTCGCCATTTTTTCGGCAAACGGATCTTTTGCGGCCTCGCCGATCTTCTTGTCAGCCAGTGGCTTACCGGTTGAGGCGGAGGTCTGCACAATTTCGCCGGCAGCGTCGTCGAGGCGGACTTTACCAGCCTGCTCGACCTGTGGCTTCGCCTCGTCGGTCGAGTCGAGGCCGGCAGCCTTCTGCCGCCGCTGCGCGACGGAGTCTCTCTCGGCTTTCAGGGCCGCCTTGGTGGCATCGTCCTTGAAACCGGTGGAGACATCCCGCGTGGAATTGCTGAGACATCCGCTGAAATGCAAGCTGGAAATACACGATGCTGCGAAAGTTGCGCTCAATGCACAACGGCGCACTCGTGACCAATGATGGCGCATCACAGTTCCCCCCTGAGTGATGACCTGGGTCTTTCAACGGTTGTATCGACATTCCCGGTCAGATGCCGTGAATCGAAGCGTTGCAAACTTCCATTTCTAACGATTTTTCCAGTGTGTTGTGCTGCATCTCGGTCTGCATGGGATGTTGAATTGTGAAAACATCCGCACTGTCCGGAAGATGACGTAGCGTCGCAAGGAGTTGATTTTTTCAATCAGGGAAAATCGACCGGATGACGCATTCAGGGACGAATCAGAGCGGACAATCCATGCCTCTGACACCTCTTACTGACAGCACTGACTCTCCACCGGCGGCCGAGCCCTTAACCGGGGGACCGTTGACGAATGTTGTCACTGCGCAAGGCGAATACGCCGTTTCCGTTGTGACGAATCTGGAGCAACTGGGTGCACTCGAGGCAGACTGGACCGATCTGGCCGCTCAGGCTGTTGAGCAGAATGTCTTCTACGAACCCTGGATGCTGATGCCGGCGATTGATCACCTCGGTGAGCAGGAGCAGTGGCATTTCGTCATTGTGGTAAAAAATCATCCTGCAGAACCTCCGCGGCTGTGCGGGTTCTTCCCGTTTATTGAAACCCGGGGACCGGGGCGAATTCGGCAGCTGACTCTCTGGAAACACGATTTCTGCTTCCTGACGACTCCCCTGATCCGGACGGGGCACCTCGCCGGGGTGCTGCAGGCGGTCGTCCGGTATTGCGAGCAGTCCTGCGGGGATCGACCGCTCATCGAGCTGCCGTTGATCCCCGGCGAAGGACCATTCCAGCAGGCGATTGTGGACCTTTTCCGGTCGACGCTGACCACCACGTTTCAGCGAGATCAGTTCCTTCGCGCGATCGTGCAGATTCCCGACGACGCCGAGAACTATCTGAAGACATCGATTGGCGGACATCACTTCCGCGAACTGAATCGCAATCGCCGCAAGCTCGAGCAGCGCGGCACACTCGAATATCGCTTCATGCACGATCCCCGGACCGTCTGTCACTGGACGGAATGGTTTCTCGATCTGGAAGCTCGCGGTTGGAAGGCCCAGGCCGGCACCGCGATGCAGCTGATTCCGGCGCACAGCGTCTTTTTCCGTCAGGCGACATTCACCGGAGCGCAGCAGGGGAAAGTCCGGTTTGAAGGTCTGTTCCTGAACGGCGAACCGATTGCGCTGAAGTGCAACCTCGTGAGCGCCCCCGCCTGCTTCGCATTCAAAATCGCGTTTGACGAGACACTCAAAAAACACTCACCCGGTGTGCTGTTGGAACTCGAGAGCCTGCGCACCTTGTCCCGGACTCCCGAGATTCGTTGGTGCGATTCCTGTGCGGTGCCCGGGCATCAGATGATCAACCGGCTCTGGACCGAGCGGCGGGTGATTCAGCATCTGCATTTTGCCACCGGCCGCGGAACAGGGCCGCTGCTCTTGGGAACACTGCCGCTACTCCGGGCGGTCAACCGGCTGCGGAAGCAATGGTTTGGAAAGCGTGAACCCGGGGAGAGCACCCCACCCAGTTCGCTGTGAATGCAGCCCCCCGGAATTCCGTCGGACACACACCAGTTTCTGAGCACAACTCCCTTTTCGAGAGGTCATTTTCATGTCGACTTCCGTAGTCAACCGGACCAGCCCATCTGCTGGTACCCTCGCGGGTCCGGCCCCGTCGCATCTGTTGATTCAACCGGTGGAATTCGAGCGGAATTTCGGACGGCAGCCGTTCCTGATTCAGCATACGCTCTGCCAGCATCCCCTGTTTCAGATTGAACGTCTGCTGCAGCTGGCCCAGTCACTCCCGCAGCAGAATATTGAGTACAATGCAGGGAATCTGCCGATCAGCATCGATCCGGCGCTTACGCCGCGAAACGGTCTGACTCCGGAAGAGACGATCCGTCGGATCTCCGAGTGCCGTTCGTGGCTGGTGCTGAAGTATGTCGAACGTGATCCGGAATACTCCGCACTGCTCAATGAATGTCTCAATGAAATCCGTGTCCACTCCGAGGGGCTGTACCCGGGAATGACGCAGCCGCAGGCCTTCATCTTTTTGACATCACCCGGCTCGGTCACTCCTTACCACATCGACCCGGAGCACAACTTCCTGTTGCAGATTCAGGGGAGCAAGGAAGTCCGGATGCTCGACGGCCGCGATCGCACGATTGTGAGCGAGGAAGATCTGGAGCACTTCTACTCCGACCGGGGACGCAACCTGAAACTGAAAGCGGATCATGAAGGGGCCGGGTGGACCTATCAGCTCACTCCCGGAAACGGACTTCACTTCCCGGTGACCTATCCTCACTGGGTCAAGAACGGAGACGCGGTCTCCATTTCATTCAGCATTACATTCCGGACTCCCGATCTCGATCGTCGTCGCGCCCTGTATCAGGTGAACGACTCTCTTCGTCAGCGCGGAAAGCAGCCCTGGCCTGTCGGACAGAACGCGCTGCGGGACTCGCTCTACTATGCAGGTTTTCGTCTGAAGCGGAAAATCGGCCGCCTGCTGGGACGAAAGGCAGCTACCGCATGCCAGCACCGGATGGGTGGCGGAGGGGACTGTTAGAGCATCTTGATTTTGGATTACTGCGTCTTCGCCATGCAGATGTCCGCATGGCATCAAACGCAGCGATTGGTGACCGTGAGAATGCGTCGGCCGCACGACGACTCACCTCGAGTGTCGGTTCAACAGTTTTGAGATAGCCGAGCAGAATGCTCCACCCCAGATGCGACAAGGTCACGGCTCGCACCGTGACCTTGTTCGTTTTCAATCGGCCGCGTGGCGTGATTACTTCAGGTTCTCATTGGCGAACTTGGCAATCACGACACCGAGGGCTTTCAGAACTCCCTTCTGGACGTTCCCTTCACCCGAGAGCGTGTCGTCTTCGGTCAGGACGAGCTTCAATTCAAACGTGTCGTCCAGTCCTTCCATTCCGGCAATGGCTGCTTCCTGCCACTGGAAATCTTTCAGGGCACTGGTCGGACGTTTGGCCGGAGCTTCGTCTTTTCCCTTGGGCTTCTCTTTGTCCTTCGCGGCGAGCTGCTCGGCACGAGCTTCTTTCAGCGTGACGGCATTCAGGACGCCGAGATCAGCCTCTTTGATGAAGTCATTCATGGTCCGTAGCACCGGCTGGGCGTGCATCTTCAGTGACAGTGCGACTCCATCGGGCTTCAGATCTTTCGCGGCGGCCACGGCTTCAATCCGGCTCGTCAAAACGGACTGGGCATCGGCTCCCGTCGACAGCCAGAAGGCGTCATCGGTGACAGCCAGAAACGCCTGACGATCGGTGCCGTAGAAATCGGTCAGCGACTTGGGGGCATCGGGCCGCAGCTTCAACTGATGAATGGTCACGTCACCCGCTTTGGCGACATCTTTGGTCAGAGTCCAGGTCTTGTTGGCTGCCGGCAGCAGATCGATGATCTGATTGATCTTGTCTTTGCCGTTGCAGCGAATGCCCATGACCAAAGCATGTTTTCCCTTGGAGGGGATGACATCCAGAAACCCGTCGACCCGTCCCAGCTTGCTGCTTTCACTGAAGACGTCCAGCAACAGGGAGGCAGCGGACTGCCGGGCGGTTTTTTCAGCGGCGTCGGCTTTCTCATCAGACGCAATCTTCTCTTTCACCACGGGACGGGAGAGTTCGTAGATTTCCCGGTAACCCGCTTCACGCGCTGCTTCGATCGGCAGGTTCACCCTCAGTGCGACAACTGCGTCCGCCGGAGCAGCGATACCACCGAAATAACTTGCCTGCTCTTTGAGCTTGCTGAAGTTGGCGGCGAGATCGGTGTCGGGAAGAGCGGTCAACGTCAGCTGGCTTGGTGCATCGGCCTTCTCGGTGTTGACGTTCAGCTTGAGGTCAACCGCTTTCGATTCCACGAACCACTGCTCAAAAGCAGCGATCGACTGGAGACGAACCCGCTTCCTCAAGGCGAACTGGTCAGCCGACTCGGTCGATCCCTTTTTGAGACCGTCCAGCACAATTTCGCGGTAGTAATCGAAGGCGGCCTTGCGATCCGGAATGGTTTCAGCGGTGTTGTGAAGCTGCAGAAAAACCAGCGAGTCTTTTCCGAGCTCATTCCCCAGAATCGCGGGGGAGGCTGTGTCCGCCGGCAGGGCTTCTTTGGTCTTGTAGAAGATGGCGTAGTGGTCCGGGCTGGTCAGTTCGCGAAGGAACCCTTCGTAAACTTCCCCGCTCAAGGCGTACAGCCCTTTTTCCTTGGCATCTTTCTTGGCATCAATCCCGATCGGCGACAGGTTGTCGTCGAGAAACTCTTTGAAGTTGGAGACCGGAATCATCGCCTGCATCAGGTTGGCGGATGGTTCGGGCTGAAGGCGGCCCACCGCAGGATCAAAAAGCTGATCGAAGCGGATCGGTTGGTCGAGGGCCACGCCGATGAGGAAGACTTCGATATTGGGATAGAGATCCTGTTCCCAGTTGGCCTTCTTGTTCGCCAGTTCGGCGACGATGAATTCCAGAGCGCCGGTCGCTTTTTCCGCGCTGCTGATACCGGCCACGATGCGTGTCGGCTTCCCGGGATTCGCGTCGGCTTTTGCTGGGCCTTGCGCTGAAACAGGGTTGGCCCCCCCCGCAATCAGCGTCAGCAAAACCAGACCCGAAACCAGAGCACGCGTGCCGATTCGGTTGAGGTTCACTATTGAGACTCCTTCCAAACGCCACCCTTTTTTGGCACCAAGGGGGGCAACTATTTCTGTGGACGTAGCTTGGACCCGTCTGCCAGCCGAAGTCGGCAGTATTTGTGAGAATAGGGAACTCATGATAATGCGACAAGATTGGTTCGAGCTGTCTGACGCCTCTTCGATGTCCCTACAGGGGGACCCTGCAGCCTCGACTGTGAATCAGTTCGACAGCACCGCAAGTGCTGATTGAGATTGATTTTGCCGAATTGCTGCGGCCTGTAGAGATTCTGGGACAGCTACGTCAGACCGGGTTCGTACGGTGTATTCGTTGCCTCCGGTGGTCTTTGACATTCAACCTGCAGAGTGTCCGTTGCCCTCTCGATTTTGACCGCTGTCGCCCCATGAACATTGAGAAGGACCACGCCGCGTCGCTTGGCGGCGGGGGCTCAATCGACAGGGAAATCTTGCAGAGGTCGCCCGTCGACCGAACTTTCCGGGAATCGGAAAATCGTCCGGCAGTTGGATGTGAATTCTGGCACAGCGTGTGACATGTCAGGGGTCGTGGAAGCGGGGATCGTCGTAGCCGAGACGTTTTTTCAGGTCCAGCAGTTCGCGGATGTGGTCGGGGCTGAGAGGTACCGGGTTTCCCAGAGACCGGGAGAGCAGGACGGTCCGGCAATGGGCCTCCAGGATTTCCGTCCTCCAGAAGGCTTCTTCCAATGTTTTTCCGAACGTGACGGTGCCGTGATTGCTGAGCAGAATGGCACTCGTTCCCGACAGAAACGGGACGACCGTTTTGGCGAAGGTCTGGCTTCCCGGCGTGTCGTAAGGGGCGAGGGGGACCGGTCCGAGAAAGACCTCGACTTCCGCCGAGATCCCGCGCGGCAAGGGCTGTCGCGTCAGTGCGAAGGCTGTTGCATGGGGGGGATGAGCATGGACGACCGCCTGCACATCGGGGCGGTGTCGATAGATCTCCAGATGAAGCAGAATTTCGCTGGTCCGGGCACGACTCCCTGAGAGTCGTTGCCCCGTGCCATCGACCACGCAAAGATCTTCAGGCGACATCCGCCCCTTGCAGATCATGGTGGGCGTACAGAGGAATTCCTGCGGGCTCAGGCGGCAGGAGAGGTTTCCTTCCATCGCTGCGACGAAGCCTTTGTCGTACATCCTTCGCCCGATCTCGCAGATCTCGGCCCGCTGTAATGAATCATCTTGTCCTTGAGAACTCAATGGGGCACTCCGGGGCGGCCTGCAGCGCGATCGCCAGGTGATCGTGAGAATCGGGCGACTTTGAATTTTGTCTTTCGTCGAGGCTGCCCGGCTACGAGTTCGAGGATTTTGACTCGATTGCCCCCTTCGCGGGGACTGGTCAAAGCAACCAGCACGAGTGAATTCGTGGAGTTGAAAACGAGAGGGCTTCTGCTAATTCCGATACTGGCTGGCATGATTCTCCACGAAGTTCCGCCACTTCGTTTCCGTGGGGAATTTTGCCAGAATCATCGCTGCGAGAACCCCGATCACCGCCAGGGAGATGGTTCTGCCGTCGACAAAGTAGGCGATGGCATTCAGGAATCCGCTCCCCTCGCAGAGCGCTGCCGAAATAATGGTTTGGGTCTGCCACTTGTTTGCCAGCACAGTGAGTGAATCGTCTGGGCGAGACAGGTGAAGCCGTGGCGGGAGAATTCGGGAAAGGACACCAGTCACTATCCCGATTCCCAGGCAGAGCTTCGTGAGGAGGCCGTCTGTCCCTTGTTGCGACGTCCTGCCGAGACGGAGACCGATCATCAACGCAGTGGCCATGATCAGTCCTACGACCAATGCCAGGATAATGATCCGTGTCGAGAGAACGGGGGACTGGTGAGATGGTTCGAGTTCACCCATAGTGCTGACTCCTTAAAGATGCCGCCCGGATGTCAACGTGTTCCTGCTGCAGGTTGCCGCATCGTTCACATAAAAAAACGCCCTGTTAAGAGGCAGCTTCCTCAGCGATACGCTACAGTAAAAGGAACACTGGACCATCTCAAGTGTTTTCGCTGGATCGTCATGTCGAAAGGTGTCGAACAGGAAGTGACAGCACAGCTCAACTCGCATGATGACCCTGCCGTAACGGCACCGGAGCGGTTGGCGCTCCTCAAGCGAAATCTTTCCTCGGTGATTCGTGGAAAAGAGGAGACCATCGATGTCCTGCTGATGGCATTGCTGGCGGGCGGATCGGTGCTGATGGAGGATGTGCCCGGCGTCGGCAAAACAACGCTGGCCAAGGCGTTGGCCCGCTCTCTCGATACTGAGTTCCGCCGCGTGCAGTTCACGCCGGACCTGCTCCCCTCCGACATTCTGGGAGCTTCCATCTATAATCCCGCGAACGGCTCTTTCACGTTCAAGGAAGGGCCGATTTTCTGCAGTATTCTGCTGGCGGATGAAATCAATCGTGCTTCGCCCCGTACGCAATCCGCGCTGCTCGAAGCGATGAGTGAAGGTCAGGCGACCATCGAAGGAGTCCGGCACCCCCTGCCAGATCCGTTTCTCGTCCTGGCGACACAGAATCCGGTCGACTTCCACGGAACCTATCCGCTGCCCGAAGCGCAGCTCGACCGGTTTCTGCTCCAGCTGCATGTCGGGTATCCGGGCCGTGACATGGAGATCGCCCTGCTGTATGACCAGTCGCAGTCCACCCCGCTCGACGAGTTGGGACCGGTGCTGACGATGGATCAGGTGGCCCATCTGCGGCATGAAGTTCAGCGCGTGCGGGTGGAACGGTCGATCGCCGCCTATCTGGTTGATCTGGTGGCCCGCACTCGGGTTCATCCGCTCCTGAAGCTGGGGGTGAGTCCCCGAGGAACGCTGATGTTCTACCGGGCGGCGCAGGCGTGTGCCTTTTTACGGGGCCGCGATTACGTCCTCCCGGACGATGTGCAGTTCATGTCTATTTATGTCCTGCCGCACCGACTTGTCCTGACTCCCAAGGCCCGCTACAGCGGCATTACCAAAGAGCAGGTGGTCGAAGAGATTGTCACCCAGTTTCCGGTCCCGACATGAAACGGCAACTTTCCGGCTATCTCCGATCCTGGCTGCTGTACTTCCAGTTCAAGTTCACGCCGCCGGGGCGGGTCGCCATTATGGTTCTGTTCCTCACCGCCTTTGGAGTGGTGACGGTCGAAGTCCCGGTCTATCAGATTTTCTGCTCGTTGTGCGGCCTGCTGCTGTGTGTGGAGTTCGTCGGAATGGTAATGCGTCCCCGGCTCAAGGTGAGCGGAACGCTTCCGGAACGGATCGCGGCCGGTGAAGTCGCAACGGGCTCGGTGACCATTGAGAACGTCGGCTTTCTGCCCGCGCTGGACATCATGTGCGGATTGTTTGGACTGCCTGCGGGCTTGTCGCACCGGGATGCGACCGGCATGCTCCCCTCAATTCCCAAGGGAGAACGTCGGCTGCTGCCGGTGACTCTGCAAGGAGTTCGGCGGGGTGAATATGCCCTCCCCGAAATGCATGTGCACAGCACGTTTCCTTTGAACCTGATGCGTTTCGGACGGGCGGTGGTTCCGGCCGGGAAGCTGACGGTTGTTCCCGCGTTTCATCGGCTTGAACAGTTCGCGATTCCCATTTCGAAACGCTACCAGTTGGGGACCATGCTGCAGGACAGCAAAATCGGTGATGCTCCCGAGTATATCGGAAACCGGGATTACGTCCCGGGGGAAGCACTCAAACGCGTCGACTTTCGGGCGTGGGCCCGCGTCGGCAAACCGGTCGTCCGTGAGTATCAGGATGAATACTGCTCGCGCGTCGCGATGGTGCTCGATACCCACATCCCCTATCGCTTTCGTCAGTTCCAGCCGGAGACCTTTCCCCGCTTCGAGGCGGCCGTCAGTCTGACAGCATCCATCGCCGACTTTCTCGATGGAGCCGAGGCGGCGATCGATGTTTTCGCAGCAGGGCCTGACCTGTATCTCTTTCAGACCGTTTCCGGGATCACCTACCTCGAATCGGTGCTGGAGATTCTGGCGGCGGTGGAAACCTCGCGGCACAACCCGTTCGAAAAGTTGACTCCGGTGATCGCGGAATCACTGGAATCGACATCCGTCGTGATCTGCGTATTTCTGGACTGGGACGATTCCCGGGAAGAGCTGACCCGCCAGATTGTGGAACACGGGTGTGCCCTCAGGGTGTTTCTGATCCGTGAACAATTGCCGGAAAAGGCATTTCCCAGCGACGAGTCGAACACCCACTTTACGCCACAGCAGATCTTGCAGGGACAGGTCAGATCCCTGTAGGCCCCGCTGTTGATGCGGATGCGGATTGGGGTGCGGCTCCTGAAAATCTGCGGTTCGAAGTAGTCAGGCGGACAAGTTTCCCGGCAGAATAGACGGATGCAGAACTGGATCGGACTTCACCGACTTCCTTCCCTACAGCGGACCGCTGCGGTGGGGATGGTCTTGCTTCAGGCCTGCGCGTTGCGGTTCCTGATGGAGGCCCCGACGCTGTCTGTGGTGGCGATGATTCTGGTACTGCTCAGCTGGCAGATGCCGCGCAGGCTGCTGCTGTCGGAACGTCACCTCGCCGTCGGCTACTGGATGATCGTGTTGATCAGCATTGGCCGATACTACTTCATGCCGAAGGAATTCGACTTTGACAATACGTTTGTCAACAGCGAGCTGGCCTATGAACTGGCCAGCGGCAGTCTGCTGATCGGCGTCTGGACCCTCTGGTCGCGTCGCTATGCGGAGCAGCTTCCCGTCTGGTTTCTGGCGACTTCGGCTGTCGGCTTCGTCTTCAGTGGCGATATCCGCATTACCCCGCAGTTGCGGCAGGGAATCATCGCACTGATTCTGGCATACCTGCTGTGCTGGATGGCCTTTTGCGCCTGTTGCCGCAAGGGGTCGGCCGCGCGCCAGAGAGCCCCGGCAGTACGCAGCATTCTGATCCTGCTCGTGCTCACTTTCGGCGGAACGATCGGCTATGTCGGGTCATCCCTTTTGTTCCGCCATGAGAGCCGGCTGGAGCACGTATTGACGCAGTGGATGTCCGTCACCGAACAGAATTTCAACGCAGCTGGTTTTTCAGGGCGGGGGGGACTGTCCGACATTTCGCGATGGAAAAGCTCGGGCGGAGAGCTCCAGACGCTCCGGATTCAGGCTGACAATCGTCCCGGATACATGCGGGGGCAGTCGTTCAACCTGCTACTCGACGACCGTTGGCAGAATACGTATCAGGATGTCACGCTGCTGCCGACACGGGCTTCAGCGATTCCGGCCGAGGATCGTCCGCACGAGAATCTGTTCGTCATCAGCCGGCACCAGTCGGACGGCCTGCGGAAGCTCGAAATCTGGCCGGTGAATATCGATTCATTCGGCTTCTGCTTTTCGCAGCTGGGAACCGTCGCGGTGGCCTGCGGATCGGACGCAATTATGGTCGACGCCAGCAATGTGGTGCAGCGTCCGTCGCCCGACACCATGAATTCCTACATCACTTACCTCGCACCACAGCCGTCGGAAGGACTGCGCGATCTGTCGGGCTATCTGATTTTGCCGGAGCGGCTGAGTCCGGAGGTGCGGAAACTGGCGCAGGAGATTTGCGAAGGGCGGGAAACAACCGCCGAGAAAATCCGGGCGGTAGAGGATTTTTTTCATCAGAATTTCCAGTACCAGCTGGGGGTTCACATCTCGCGCGAGCATGACCGCCTCGCGTACTTTCTTCTGGAACGCGTGCCGGCGCACTGCGAATATTTTGCCACCGCCTCGGCAATTCTGTTGCGGATTGCGGGAGTTCCGACACGTTACGTGACCGGATTTGTCGTTGATGAGCAGAATCCCCTGGATGGCTCGTGGGTCGCCCGTCGCAAGGATGCCCATGCCTGGGTGGAAGCTTACGACGGGGAGCGAGAACGCTGGGTGATCGTCGAGTCGACCCCCTCCAATGGCGTCCCGAGTGCGGTGGAACAGCCCCCCTCGCGCGATGCGTTTGATGCGATGAGATTCTGGATGACAAGGGTCCGTGAATTCGTGAAAGGGGGGGCGCTGAAGCGTCTGGCTATAGCCATCGCCGGACCGTTGGTGCTGCTGGCGGGGCTGGTGTTCCTCGTCGGGTCATTACGAAATGGGATCCGGTCGCTACTGACGGAGCGCGTGAAATCCGAGGTCACGGAGAGTCCCCAGTCGCGGCTGACAACCGAACGGCAGAAGATGGACCAGTTCCTCGCGAAGCAGGGAATTCTCCGCCCCGAGCACGAAACGCTCAGCCGCTTTGCGAAACGTCTGGAAGGGGAACAACGAATTCCGAATGCTGCCGGTGTTGCAGACTGGTACCGTCGATATGCCGTGCTCCGCTATGCGGTCGCATCACTGGGAGAGGAATCTTATGAAGGGATTCGACAGTCTCGTCGGTCTCTCATTCATAATGCCGGGAAGGCTCGAACATGAGTATGCCGTCGCCGTTGGCTGCGTGGATCGACCAGCCGGTTGTTCTGGATGTCGCTGCCCCTTATGTCTACATCGGGACCTTGCTCGGGGAAGACCATCACTACCTGATACTGAGGGATGCCGATGTGCACGATCTGCGTGACAGCAGCACCACGCGAGAGCTCTACATCCTCGATTCGCGCCGGCATGGAGTGGGTGTCAACCGGAAGCGCGTGCTCGTTCAGAAAAGTCAGGTGGTCAGCCTCTCGCTGCTGACCGATGTGGTGGAGTAAATTTTCATTGTAACCGGGTCACCTGCTTCGGGAGATGATCATGACCTTCGATACCGAATCACCTGATGAACAGCAGGTCCGGACATGGGCGATGGCGCTGCATCTCTCGCAGTTCGCCGCGTACTTTGTTCCCATTGCCGGAATTGTGGCTCCGATCGTGATCTGGCAGCTGCAGAAGGACAAAATGCCGCAGCTTGATCCGCACGGCAGAAATATCGTGAACTGGCTGATCTCGCAGTTCATTTATCTGGCGATCAGTGGCCTCCTGGTTTTCGTGTTGATCGGCTTTCCCCTGCTGATCGTCTTTTCGCTGCTGGGGGTGATTTTCCCGATCATTGGTGCGGTCAAGGCCATGAATGGCGAAGTCTGGAAGTATCCGCTGACGATCGAGTTCATCGGGCCGAACTGACGTTCACGAGGGAAACACCGCTCGGTTCCCTACTGAGGAGCGTTCGTATAAATTTCCGTTCATCAGTGGAACTCAGTGCCTCATAGGATCAACACCCGATGTCCGAGTTTTTTCCGGAAGTGCAGACGATTCGCTTTGAAGGGCCTCAAAGCAAAAACCCGTTGGCCTTCAAGCACTACAACCCCGATGAGGTTGTGGAACGCAAAACGATGAAGGAGCTGTTCCGCTTCAGCGTGGCCTACTGGCACACGATGCGCGGAACGGGAAGTGACCCCTTTGGCTCCGCCACGATCCACCGGGCCTGGGATGACGGCTCCAACTCCGTCGAGAATGCACTGCGGCGCGTCGATGCCGCGTTCGAATTCATCAGCAAACTGGGAGCCCCCTTCTACTGCTTTCACGATCGGGACGTGGCGCCGGAAGGGGCGACGCTGCGGGAGTCGAATGCCAACCTCGACAAAGTCGCCGCCAAACTGAAGCAAAAGCAGCAGGAGACCGGCATCGGACTGCTGTGGGGAACCGCCAATCTGTTCAGCAACCCCCGCTTTCTGCATGGTGCAGCCACCAGCTGCAACGCGGACGTGTTCGCATTCGCCGCCGCGCAAGTGAAGAAGGCAATCGAAGTGACCCACGACCTGCAGGGGGCGGGATACGTCTTCTGGGGTGGTCGTGAAGGGTACATGAACCTCTTCAACACCAACATGCAGCGTGAACTCGATCACCTCGCCCGGTTCATGCACATGGCACATGACTACGCGAAATCGATCGGCTTTGAGGGACAGTTCTACTTCGAGCCGAAGCCGAAAGAGCCAACCAAACACCAGTACGATTTCGACGCGGCCACCTGCCTCAACTTCATCGGCCGCAATGGGCTGGACGGCATTGTGAAGCTGAACCTTGAAACCAATCATGCCACGCTGGCCGGGCATTCCATGATGCACGAAATGGAATACGCCCGTATTCACAATGCACTCGGCTCGATCGACGCCAACACCGGCGATCTGCTGCTTGGCTGGGATACTGACCAGTTCCCGACCGATGTCTACGTCGCGACACAGATCATGCTGGTGTTGCTGGAACAAGGGGGCTTCACCACTGGTGGAACCAACTTCGACGCCAAAGTCCGTCGTGAAAGCTTTGAGCCGATTGACCTCTTCCACGCCCATATCGGGGCGATGGATGCCTTTGCTCGCGGTGCTAAAATCGCTGCCGCAATTCGCCGGGACGGCGTGCTTAAAAAGTTCGTTCAGGAGCGCTATTCCAGTTTCGACTCGGGCATTGGAGCCGAGATTGAAGCGGGCAAGGCGAACTTTGCCTCGCTGGAAAAGTACATTCTGGAGAAAGGAGAAGCGGCGGCCAACCGGAGCGGTCGTCAGGAATGGATCGAAAACCTGATCAACGACTATCTCTGAGTCGCGGTGAGTCGAGCATTCTGACTTTTGACTCCCCCGTCTTCACGACTTGCGAGTTCATGTTCCCTCGTCCGTCGGACCCACCTCTGCGGACGAGGGAGCTTTTTTGCCCAGGTCTCGGTCCAGAAACGCCTGCAGGAAGATCTGCGCTGCGACCATGTCGACGCGACGCTTCCTCTGCTTGCTCGAGAGTTCCGCGTTCAGCAGATAATCCTCCGCAGCTGCCGAGGTATACCGTTCGTCCCAATAAGCCACCGGCAGGCCGGAGAGTGTGGCCAGCCAATTTCCGAACGCCTGAGCCTCGCGTGATTTCTGACTCGATTCGCCGCTGATGTGAATCGGCAGGCCGACCACCAGTCCTTTGGCCCGGTAGTTTTCGAAGAGTTCCCGAAAGTAGCGGGTGTCGAGCTGCGGGTTGCGGACCGTATAAATTTCCAGTGGGCTGGCAATGGTCTGGTCGGGTGTTGAGATCGCCAGACCAATGCGTTTGGTGCCGTAGTCGATCCCCAGCAGTGTCCCGAACCGCGGGAAATCGTCAGGGAGCAAACTGTCAGAGGAAGCTGCCATAACCCTGTTCTTCCAGCATGGTGATCAGCTTGCGGATCGCGTCCTCATCATGACGGTCGGCCACCAGAGTGGCCTCGTCGGTCTGGACGATAATGCAGTCGTGCATGCCGATCGTCGCCACCAGACGTCCCGCCGTGGAATGGACGATGCAGTTCGAGGTGTCGATGCCACAGAACGTGCCAATCACCGAGTTGCCGTTGATATCCGCTTTGTTGAGCCGGGCCATCGCTCCCCAGCTCCCCACATCGTCCCAGCCGAACGTGGCCTCGACAACAGCGATATGGGGGTCTCTCTCGAGAACAGCGTAATCGACCGAAATCGATTTCATCTGCGGAAAGACCCGTGCGAGTTCGTCGGTCCAGGAGGGTTGACCGACATGCGGCTTCAGCTCTTCGAGAAGTCGAGCGATTTCGGGTTCATACGTGGCGATCGCCTGCAGAATGCGGTCGGCGCGCCAGATGAAGATGCCGCAGTTCCAGAAGAACCGCCCCGCCCGCAGATATTCTTCGGCGGTGGCGCGATCCGGTTTTTCACGAAAGGCGGTCACTTCCGCAGCCTGACTTCCCAAAGAAGCGCCACGCTCGATGTAACCAAAGCCGGTGGCCGGATAGGTGGGGGTGATCCCCAGCAGCACCAGTCGACGGGGATCCGCATTGATCAACTCGACGGCCCGTTGAATGTCCGCCTGAAACGCACCCGGATCGTCGATGATCTGGTCGGCGGGAGTCAACAGCATGATGGCGTCCGGATCCTCTGCCAGCAGGCAGAGCGCTGCCAGTCCGACGCAGGGGGCGGTATTCCGCGCACACGGTTCCAGTAGAATCTGGGAGACGGGAACGTCGGGCAGATGCTGCTGTGTTTGCTCTCCAAAGCGCGTGTTCGTGACCACCCAGGTTCGCTGAGGAGGGATGGCCGGCTGACAGCGATCAGCGGCCAGCTGAATCAGGGAGCGTTCTCCCGTGAATTTCAGAAATTGCTTCGGGATGGAACGACGACTTACCGGCCAGAAGCGTGTTCCGCTTCCGCCAGCCATAATGACTGCATGCAACATAGGATTGACAGGGGGCAGGCGACTTCAGAATGGTATCCGATGCCGGACGCACAAGAGTGACTGCGTCGGGCACAGTGCCCTCGCGGGCTTCGCTGCTCACTGTAACCACTTTGCCGGCAGGCGGGAATTCAGGGGACTCTTCAGTTCGCAGAAGGACTACTTGTGATAGCCGAGCGAGGTGAAGACGTCGTACAATTCCTCGAATGTGATAAACCGGCGGCGGTGCAGCAGTTTGTACTGGTCCACAGCGCGTGCGAGTTCGTCGACTTCCGGCCGACCGGAATTCCGTGAGTCGGAAAACTGCCGACGTTCAATCACCGCCGGGCTGCTTCCCGGGGGGAGAGGCTGGCGCCGGTCAACGAATGGGAGTTTATCCTGGGTCTGATTCATGTTCGAGTCTCGCTTGTACACTTGGACAAACATCCCCAAGCCTAGGCCGGAAAGTGCCATTCCGGAAAGATTTTCGGCGCCGGGATGCTGAAATTGGCGCGAATCGTTGGGCTGTGCCCGTTCTGCCGATTCTGTCGGTTGATGTGGACCGGCTGTCACGCAATGATTCTGCGGAAGGATCGTGACACGACAATTTCCACCCGTAGCGGCGAGATCGGTTTTTATGGCGACAAAAACAACAATCCTCGGCAGCGGTGCCATGGCGACAGCCTGTTCGATTCTGCTGGCCGACCATGCTGACCAGGAAGTCACGATCTGGGCCCGCACCGAGGAGAGTTCCCGGGAACTCAACGAGCAGCGGGAGAATGCCCGACTTCTGCCCGGGATTCCGATTCCACCGAAGGTAAAAATTACCCACGATGTGGAAGAGGCGCTGCAGGGGGCTGAACTCCTCGTTGCCGCAATTCCTTCCCAGTACCTCCGTACCACGCTCGAAGGACTGGCCCCCTATCTGACCGGGCATCGTCCCGTTGTCAGTGTGATCAAGGGAATTGAAAACGAGACGTTTCTCCGTCCCAGTCAGGTGATCGAAGAGACGATCGGCAGCCGCGTGGTGATCGCCCTGAGCGGTCCCAGCCATGCCGAAGAAATCGGCCGGCGTCTTCCGGCCAGTGTCGTGGCCGCCAGCGGCGACGTCGCGATGGCCAAAAAAGTTCAGAAGATGTTTTCAACCGATCGTTTCCGCGTCTACACCAATCAGGATCTGATCGGAGCGGAACTGGCCGGAGCCATGAAAAACATCATCGGAATCGCCGCCGGAATCTGTGATGGTCTGGGATTTGGCGACAACGCCAAGTCCGCGCTGATGACGCGGGGCATCGTTGAGATCAGTCGCTTTGGTGTCGCGCTGGGGGCCGAGCCGGAGACTTTTGCCGGGCTGGCTGGCATCGGGGATTTGATCACCACCTGTATCAGCCCCTTTGGCAGAAACCGGCAGGTCGGCGAACGACTTGGAAAAGGTGAAAGCCTGACGCAGATTCTCGCGACGATGGAAGCGGTGGCCGAAGGTGTGAGCACCACCCGTGCGGTGCATGATCTGGCAGAGCAGAAGGGCATCGACATGCCCATCACCTCGCACGTGTACCAGGTGTTGTTTGAAGGATTGCCCCCCGCAGAGGCGACCGATCGCCTGATGAGTCGACAACCTAGAGAAGAGTAGCTGTCGGCTCACTGTCCGACGTGACGTGAGAGATGCTGTGCACAGGGGGCGAAGGAAAGTCGTCAACTGAAGCTTGGGGGGGAAGCTGCGCAGCGTCAGTGGCTCATGGCGTAGACGACGATATTGATCCCCATCGGGTAGGCTTTCTTCTCGGAAAACTCGTGGAAATACCACTTGTTTTCCCCTTCCCGCTCCCAGCCATCACCCAGATCGGTATTGTGGCAGATCATGACCATGAGGCGGCCTTTGTCGTCGAAGACTCCCCGGTAGTCGGGGTTCCGTGCGTCACTCGATTCATAGGTGCGGCCGCTCATGGCGACACCGATGGAGGGGACCTGCGGCTTCTCTTTCAGGTCGTACACGATGTGAAAGATCGGATGCTCCAGGGGGATTTCGACCGCTTCCCGCTCGGGGAAAACTTTCTTCAGATCGTGATAGAAGTTGTCGTACTCATGGTCTCCCCAGAAATCGTCGAACATCGCAAAGCCCCCGTTGTCGAGGTATTTTCTAAAGGCCTTGGTTTCCTCCGGGGTTAATCCCAGGCCGCTTCGGCCGGGCTCACAGAAATAGATGAACGGATAATCGAACAGCCGCGGATCGGTGAGTTCCAGCACGATCGGATCAGGGTTGACCTTCAGCGAGGTCAATTGCTGCAGTCGAAACGAAAAATTCAGATCGCTGTCGGGATAGTCAGTCTGCCAACCCCCGTAATAGCCGAATTCGCCGTTGAATTTGATCCGGACGAAGGTGAAGACGTCACGTGGAAATTCTTTATCGACATCCCACGTCGGCACGCCATTGCGGTCAATCTTGAAGTCCTGTCCCAGTTCGCCGTCCCGACGCGGGAAGCGAGGGCGTCGCCCCCGCTGAAACTGAGCTTCGGCGGAATCAGCCGCGAAAAAGACTGCTGTGAACAACACGAGCCAGATGCGCATCAATGGGCCCCATCAGCAAAACTGCGGTAGGAACGGCCGTGACTGTGCCCCTGTCCGGGATCGCCCGTCCGGGACCAGTGGGGGCAATTCAGTCTACCCCCCCTGCAGCAGGTCTGCCAGTCGTGCTCCAGTCAATGCCCCACCGGCCCCGCCAATGGTCGGAGCAAATCGCTCTCAAGCCGCTGATCGGGATCACTCTTTCTGCTGCAAGAGCTCCAGATCTGCCTCGACCATCATCCGCGTCAGCTCCGGCACCCCGACATGCGGGACCCAGCCGAGTAGCTCCCGCGCCTTGGAGGAGTCACCCACGAATTGTGTGGGATCGACCTGGCGCAGGAAGCGCGGGTCCAGAACGACATGATCTTGCCAGTGGAGACCGGCAGCCTGAAATGCCAGATCGACAAACTCGCGGACGCTGGTCTGTCTGCCGGTCGCAAACACGAAATCTTCCGGCGTCTCATGCTGCAGAACTTTCCACAGGCCTTCAACGTACTCTTTGGCATAGCCCCAGTCACGTTGAGCGTCCAGATTTCCGAGTGAGAGTGTTTTCTGTCTGCCGCACTTGATGGCGGCGACTCCGCGAGTGACTTTGCGGGTAACAAACGATTCTCCACGCCGGGGAGATTCATGGTTATAGCAAATGGCGTTGCAGGCAAAGATGTTGAGGGAGTTGCGGTACACCCGCGTCATCTGCACCGTGAAGGCTTTGGCCACACCGTAAGGAGTCAGCGGACTGATGCGGGTCTGTTCGTTCTGCGGCACTTCTTCCGCGTTGCCGAAAATCTCGCTGCTGCCGACGTTCAGAAACCGGGGCCGCTTTGGGAGATCGCGAATGATTTCCAGCAGTCCCAGAGTCCCCATCGCTGCCAGTCGACAGGTCGACTCCGGGATCTCGAAGCTCAAGCCGACATGACTCTGCCCTGCCAGATGATAGACTTCATCGGGGAGGACTTTTAAGAACAGCCGCCTCAGGACGGTGGTATCTTCCAATTCGGCGTAATGCAGAAACAGTCTCGTGCCATAGATCGACGGGTCACAGGTGAGATGATCGATGCGCGGCCGAACGGTCCGGCTGGAATGCCGGACAATTCCATGAACGGTGTAGCCTTTTTCGAGCAGCAACTCGGTCAGGTAGGAGCCGTCCTGTCCGGTGATCCCTGTGATCAGTGCGATCGGCATTGCTGAGTTGGGTTCCTGAATGTCTTGTGCGGGAGGTCCGCTCCCGCACTCTGCGGGCTGAAAACTTCTCGCTGCGATTTCCGATTTCCTGATGCGCCCCTCTCAGGGGACGCATTCCCTTCCCGATCAGAGCAGCTTGCCCCGATCTGGACACGCGACGTGCCTCCTGCACCTGATGAAGAGCACAACTCCGGGGCGAGAACGTGTTCATAAAAACCAAAGGGTTCTCGCTGAGGCCGATCCTGGCATGTGACTGCAGGGAACATCACGTGTTCTGTTGTCACCGACTTCGTCCTTCGACAAAGTATGGTCTGTTCGGAACCTCTGCGGAAAGCGAGATCCGGGAAAAATCAACGCTGGACTGAAACGAAAGTCGGATTGTGCGGCACGAAAGTGCAAAGTCTGTTCAACCTTCTCAGGTTCGCGCCCCCGCCCGTTGGCGACGCTGGGGGCTCTGGCTCGGCCTGATCGGTCTGATCGCCGCTCTGTTTCATGCTCCGCTCTGCCGTCTGCTGGCAAGTCAACTCGTCGTCAGTGAAGCCGCCGTAAGCCCGTCTGCGGTCGTCGCCCTTTCGGGCGACCGCTGCTATGACGTCGCGGCGGAGTGGTCTCGCCAGCATCCGGAATTACAACTCCTGGTGGTGCAGCCGCGTCGTCTGCGACTGGAACAGCTGGGGCTGCGACTCGATCATGCCCAGGAGTTCCGACAGGAACTTCGCCGACGAGGGGTGCCCGACACTGCGCTGGGCATCCTGCCGGGCAACTCCGACACTCTTTGGGATGATGTCACAGCCATCCGGAGTTGGTTGCAGACGCATCGTGATTCCAGTGTCCTGTTGCTATGTGATGCCTTTCACACCCGCCGGTTACGGATGATGGTCGATCAGTTACTGGAAGAACCGCAACGGGTGGCGATCCATCCTCTTCCCGATCGCCGTCATGATGTGACGAACTGGTGGACGTCACGGGCGGGGATTCGTGACTTCCTGTATGCCACGATTTCTCTGTGCGATACGGTCGTGCGTGGTCGGCCGGAACCGCTGCGGCTGACGGACTGGAGTCCCGATGCCTATGAAGCAGCCCTCACGGCTCCCGCTGCCCCGTCGGCAATTCCGGCTGAAAAGAACGACTGGCGACAGCGGGCTGCCGAGTGGCTCGACATCAGTGAGCCCCCCTTGCGTGTCGATCATGTGCTGCTGCTTCCCGGAGAAGAAAACTCCCGTCCGTTCGTGGCGGCTGCGCTGGTGCGGGCTGGTCTGGCCCGCGACATCCTGTTCCCCAGAAATTTTCCCAGCCCACAGGAAGAGGACGGAATCGTTGGGCCGATCCATGAAATTTCTCTGGCTGTCTTGAAATTGAGGGACATTCCAGATGAAAGCGTGATTGTGCTGGATGAGCCGAGCGACTCGACCATTGGTGATGGACGGGCTGCCCGGGCCGCACTCGCTGCAGATCCGACCTCAACTGTGGCGGTTGTTACGAATGGATATCATACGAGGAGAGCGCGGATTGTGATGCGCTCCGTCTTCGGAGAGGATGCGGAGAGGTTTCATTTTATCGCGGCTCCGACCGATCTTTTCAGTGCCTCTGACTGGTGGAAAAGCGAAGTCGGAACCTTGTGTATCGTGTCGGAGTATTTCAAGCTGACCGGATACTGGATTCAGTATGCCGATGGGAAATACTGGCTGGCCGGTTCGGTGCTGGTGCTGTTTCTCCTGAAATGGCGGCGATCCCGGCATCAGAAACGTGTGGCCGCAAATTTGGCAAAGACAGTTCAATAAAGGCAGATTCATGCGGGTGCTTGTCACGGGGGGCGCAGGATTTATTGGCAGCCACATCGTGGATGCGGTGCTGGCAGCAGGGCATGAGGCTGCGATCATCGACGATCTCTCCTCGGGAACACGTGAAAACGTTCCCGCCGGAGCCACATTGCATCAGATCGATATCCGGGATCGTGGGGGCGTCCGCAAAGTGATTTCCGAGTTCCGACCCGACTGGATCAGCCACCAGGCAGCACAGATGTCGGTCAGCCGCTCTGTCCGCGAGCCCGACTTCGATGCAGAAGTCAATCTCGTTGGATTGATCAACGTCCTCTCCGCCGCTGTCGAAGCCGGAACAAAGAGGGTTGTCTTCGCTTCTTCAGGAGGGGTGCTCTATGGCGAGATGACCACCCCTGCCCCGGAGGAAACTCCGGCCAACCCCGTGTCTCCCTATGGAATCAGCAAATGGTGCGGGGAGCGCTATTTGCAGTTCTTCGCGAACGAACATGGACTCTCCTCAACGGCTCTGCGCTACGCCAACGTCTACGGCGAACGTCAGAATCCGCACGGGGAAGCAGGGGTTGTGGCCATCTTCTGCACCCGGATGCTGCGAGGTGAAGCCTCCACCATCAACGGTGATGGCAAGTACGTGCGCGACTACGTGCATGTGTCGGATGTGGTGCGTGCGAACCTGGCGGCCTTGGGATCTCCCTTTCCGGGCTTTGATGCCGTGAATGTGGGGACAGGGCGTCCGACTGATGTGAACGAACTTTCGGATCGACTCCGCCAGCTATGTATGGAAGAGCTGAAAGCACGCGGCGTGAAGCGCGACGTTCCCGTTTCAGGACATGGACCGGCACGGGCCGGCGACCTGCGTTCCAATCTGGTTTCCTACGCGAAGGCAGAGCGGGTGTGGGGCTGGACTCCGCAGGTGGCAATCGAGCAGGGGCTGCAAAAAACCGCAGCCTGGTTCGCCCAGAAATTGCTCCCCTCCGAGAGCTGATTCCATCGATTTCTTTTCTACCGCCCCCGGGCGGATTCCTCAGGACGCGAACGATGCCCACCATTCTGGTCACTGGCGGTGCCGGCTTTCTCGGCAGCCACTTGTGTGAACGACTGGTCAATCTTGGTCATGATGTGATCTGTGTCGATAATTTTTTTTCCGGCAGGAAAGAAAACATCCGGCATCTGATCGGCAATCCGCATTTTGAAGTGATCCGGCACGACATCGTCGAACCGCTCGTGCTCGAGGTCGACCAGATCTACAATCTGGCCTGTCCTGCATCGCCGGTGGCTTACCAGTACAACCCGATCAAGACCATCAAGACGTCGACGGTCGGAATGGTGAATGTGCTTGGACTGGCCAAGCGCTGCCGCGCCCGCGTGCTGCATACCTCCACCTCAGAGGTCTATGGGGACCCGGAAGTACATCCGCAGCGGGAAGACTACTGGGGGCACGTCAACCCGGTCGGTCCGCGCAGCTGCTATGACGAAGGCAAGCGTGTCGCGGAATCGCTCTGTGTGAACTATCACCAGGCTCACGGGGTGGCCGTGCGGATCGTTCGAATCTTCAATACGTACGGACCCCGGATGGACCCCAGTGACGGTCGGGTCGTGTCGAACTTCCTGATGCAGGCCTTGCGGGGGGAATCGCTGACGATCTACGGCGACGGGGCGCAGACCCGCTCGTTCTGTTTTGTGGACGACATGATCGATGGATTTATCCGCATGATGGAACAGGAGGAGTGCATCGGCCCGGTGAATCTGGGGAACCCGGTTGAGAACACGATGCTGGAACTGGCCGAGGCGGTGCTGAAGGTGACCGGATCATCGTCGACCATCCGTTATGAGCCACTGCCGCAGGACGACCCCAAACGACGGTGCCCGGATATCACCAAGGCGAAAGCCCTGCTCGGCTGGGAGCCACGTGTCAACCTGCAATCAGGGCTGGAACGGACCGCTGACTATTATCGCCGCACCCAGTTCAGCGAGTGATCGCGCTGGCGAACGCAGGTGTTAGGGGGAATTGATCTGTTCGCCACGGATTGAATTGGAGTCCCGGCAGTCCTACGATGCAGGGAATGCCCACCCCTTTCCCTGCGGACATGCCCTATGAAGTTGCCCCACCTGTTCATTGCTTCGTTTTTGCTTCTGGCCAGTAATTTCGCGCGGGCCGCAGAGGACCCCATTCGTCAAAAGATTGATGCCCGCGTGGGGGCGTTGACGCCCGAAGGCTGGCAACACGCCTGTCAGATCTGGGACTGGGCGGAGACCGGCTATCAGGAGACAAAGTCGTCGGCACTGCTCGCGGACTGGCTGGAGAAAGAAGGCTTTCGCGTGGAGCGGGGTGTTGCGGGGATTCCGACCGCCTTCACCGCAACCATCGGCAGCGGCTCACCGGTCATCGCGATTCTCGGGGAATACGATGCGCTTCCGGGCCTGGCACAGGCTGCGGTTCCCTATCAGGAACAGCCGGAAGGCAAGTATTACGGACATGGCTGCGGACATCATCTGTTTGGTGTCGCCAGTGCCATGGCCGCAATTTCACTGGGTGAGCAGATCAAGTCGGGACAGCTGAAGGGGACTGTCCGCTTCTACGGTTGTCCTGCGGAAGAGGGTGGCTCCGGGAAGACGTTTTTGGTTCGGGAGGGGCTGTTCAAGGATGCGGATGTCTGTCTGCATTGGCATCCCAGCGCGGAGAACTCTTGGGGCACGAAAAGCTCACTGGCCCGGATGGCGGCCAAGTTCCGGTTTTACGGGAAGAGCGCCCACGCCGCAGGAGCTCCGCATGCGGGGCGGTCGGCGCTGGATGCTGTGGAGATCATGAACTATGCCGTGAACATGATGCGGGAACACGTGAAAAGCGATGCCCGCATTCATTATGTGATTACCGCGGGGGGCGATGCCCCGAATGTCGTTCCCAACTTCGCTGAAGTCTATTACTACATCCGGCATCCTCAGTCCATCGAAGTTCGAAGTCTGTACGAGCGGGTCCTGAATTGCGCGAAGGCGGGTGCCCTCGCCACCGATACGCGACTGGAAATCAACTACGAAGGGGGGATTGTCGAAGTCCTTCCCAATACGCCGCTCGCCGAACTGACCGGCAAAAATCTCAAGGCGTATAACAAGCTCTCGTGGACCGACGCTGATCGTCAGTTCGCAGCGAAAATCGCGGAAACCCTCCCCGCGCGAAGTGGTGATTTCGATGTCCGGAAAGTGACCCATGTTTCCGGGGGAACCGGCGGTGGATCGACAGATGTCGGTGATGTCTCGTGGGTCGTGCCGACAGCCGGTTTTGGAACCAGTTGCTGGGTTCCCGGGTCTCCCGGTCATTCGTGGCAGGTGGTGGCAGCGGGAACGCAGGACATGGCGCGCGGCGGAATGGTTCTCGCCGCTCAGACTCTGGCGGGAAGTGGCTATGAACTGCTCACCCGGCCCGAGCTGATTGATGCCGCCAAGGCGGATTTTAAAAAGCGGAATGGTGGTGAGGGATACAGTCCGCTGATTCTTCCCGATCAGAAGCCTCCCCTTGATTACCGCAAGCGTCCGGCCGCCACGTCTGTCGCCGATTAAAGCCGACGACATTTCCCAGCGATCGTTGAGGACGCGTCTCGATCATTCACTCGGGAGTTCAAAGACTCTATTGGAAATCCAGGAGCTTCTCTCTGAGGGAGGAGGCCAGTCGAGAAAAGTGTTCTGAGAGCCGTCTATCCAATTGCTGAGATACGAAAGGGATCGCACTTAACAATGCGGTCCCTTTCTCGTTTTGCGGGGTACGACGGTCGGCTCATCGGCCACGATTCAGCCAGGTATCGAAGAAGAATCCGGAACCCGTGTTAATTCAAACGGTCTTATGGATTTTGCGGATCGTATTGACTCTGGGGGATTTCAGTTCGGGCTGAGCAGCTGCCCCTTGACCAATTGGTCGTTCCTGATCCCTCTGCACCACCTTGGTTTTAGGAGATTCGATTATCTCGAATTGAGAGATGATCTCCGCTGTAGCCGCTTGACGGGTCTTAGCGGTTGTGCCGTATCTCGGGGTTGCGAGGCCTTGATGTCGCAGGATTGAGCGCTCGACCGACGCCAATCCGGAATCCTTGGCCGATGAGGGAGATCCCCTTTTTGACCCCTCGACAGATGTGAAGTAAATACCTCCATCGATACGTTGATCGGCAACCGACCCCCGGCGACCGATTCACCTCTCGACCAGAGAGACGTGCCATGAGCGACAAGTCCAACCTCCTTCCGGAACAAAGTCCGCCGTTCGCTGGTTTTCGTCAGGGCATTTACTCCACAGACCGTCAGTCGACCGACATGTTTCCCCGCATCGCTGAGCGCCTCGCTGATTCATCCCCTTCGCCGGATCTGGCATGCGTGGGCCTTCGTCTCGTGCCGCTGCGAAAATCACTGAAGATTGATCCGATCGTCCTGCAGCCAGGGCGATATACGCTCGGATCAGGTCCGCAGGCCGACATCCAGATTCCGTCGTCGGGTGTTGCCTCCCGACACTGCACGCTGTTCGTCAAGCCCCAGCACTGCTTCATCAAGTCGTGGTCTCCTTTGACCTGGTTGAACGACGGCTCTGTCACCGAAGCCACAATCCGTCACGGGGATCGACTGATTCTTGGTCCCGTGGAATTCAAACTGGAAGTTCTGCGGGGATCTTCTGCGAGTCCGGCGGAGTTGCCTGCAGACCATCTTGCAGATCTGTTTGCGACAGTCGCTGCGCGGTCGACCACTCATGACCAGCTCCCACCACCGGTCCGGCGAGAAACAGAAATTCAACAGGCGCTGGCCGACGTTCAGGATCTTCTCGATGAGGCCTGTCATCACGAGCAACCTGCCAGTTCAGGTGGAGTGCATTCCCCGACGGCATCCGCTTCCGCTGTCGATTCCCGCAACGCGGTGGCTGACCGGGAACTGGAGCTGGCAGGACGCTGCTCCTTGCTGGCCAAGCTGACCCGCAATCTGAAAGGAAAGTATCGGGATCTGGCGTCACGCGAATCGACGCTTCTGCAACTCGAACAGGATCTCCACCAGCGGGATGAAACAATCCGGACTCATCTCGCCCGCACGACAGCGCGGCAGAGGCAGATTGACCTGCGCGAAGCAGAACTTGAGCGGCGCGCGGAGCTGCTGCGTAACGAGAACGAGCAGCTCACCCGATTGCGACGCACCGTCACAATCCAGGAGCAGCATTGCGGCGAGGCGATGAAGCATTTCGAAGAGAAGTGCCGGAGTCGGGAACTTTTTCTGGAAGATTTCGAACTGAAAATCTCCCAGAGATCGCAAGAACTTGAAAATGAACAGCAACGGCTCCTTCAACAAAAGAGCGAACTGAGCGAAGCAGCAGCCCGGCTTGAGGAGCGACACAGGCTGCTGGAAGAACGCGAACAACAGTTCCTGCAATCGACCCAGGAGGGTGAACAACGGCAGGCAGAGTTGACCGCAGCCCTTCAGGCCTTGGCACAGCAGCGGGAGCAGCTCCTCGCCGACCAGCAGTCGTGGGCTGCACAGCAGTCTGCAATCCTTGAAGATCGGCTGCAGCTGGATCAGTCGCTGACGGCATTGTTGGCAACCGAACAACATCACTCGCAACTGGCTGCGGATCTGCAGGCACGGACCGCGGCGGTCAACGAGCGCGAGCAGATCGCGCAGCGGAGATTGTGTGAAATTGCATCGCAGGAGCAGGCACTGGCCACCCGCCAGGCTGAACTCGAGCAGGCGCAAGCAGACCTGCAGTTGCAGAAGGAACAGTGGGAAAGATCCCAGCAGAACCGCTCGCACGAGATTGAGCAACAGGTTCAAACGCTCGCGACTCGCGAATCCGAATTGGCACGGCGGGCACAGGAACTGGATCGGCGTGAACAGAATCTTGCCGGCGAAATGGAATCCCGCGAAATCGCATTGGCGCAGCGCTCCCAGCAGATGGAAGCGCTGTGCGCGGATCTGGATCGCGAACAGAACGAACTGCAGTCGCAGAAGGAGCAACTGGCTGCGGAGCGGACCGAACAATTCGCACAGCAGAAGCTCCGGGACGAAGCCCTTCAGGAACGAGAAGCGGAACTCGAACGGCAGTATCAATTGCTGCGGTCCCAAAGACAGGACTTCACGGCCGCCCAGAGCCAGCATGACGCTGAAATAGCAGCACAGCGCGCTGAACTTGAGCTTCAGCAAAGTCGGCTCGCAGCTGCTCAAGCGGAGTGGCACACTCTTTCCGAACAATCGAGTTCCGAACAGAACAGCCGTGCCGAGGAACTCGTCAGGCTCTCACGCAGCCTGAAGGCACGCGAATCCGAATTGCAGCGGCAGCTCCAGGGCTTCGAATCCCAGCAACGCGAAGCGGCCGCTCAACTTCAGAGCCGACACGAAGAGTTCGCGCGCAGGGAACAGAGTCTGGAACAGTTGCAGACTGAAATCCATCAGGCCCGCACTGAACTACAGACTCGCAGCGATGCGCTGACAGCCCGGCAGGAGCAGCAGGCTGCGTCTTTCGAAGAGCGATCAGAGCATCTCGCTCGGCAGCTCCTTGAGCTGGACGCGGTTCGTGCAGAATTCGCAGCGCGGGAAACATCGGAAGGTCAGGTCATCAGAGAGCTGCGTCAGCGACTTGCCGAACAGACGGAAGTCGTGAGCCAATGTCGTCAGGAAATCGACCGTTTGCAGCAGGAACTGGAAGCCGAGCGAATTCGAATCGCAGCCGCAGCGGCGTACGAAACGACGAGCGTTGCTCCGTCGCTGCTCATTGAGCAGAACGCCGAGATTCATTCACAGCGGGCCGCCATCGCACAGGATCAGGATACTTTGCGTCTGATTCGGGCTGAGCTGGAGCAGGAACGGACCGAACTGGAACAGAGTCGAATCAAGCTCTCTCAGGCACATGAGCAGCTTCAGCGGGAGAGCTCCGGGTTGCAGGCGGAACGGCAGGCCGTGCAGGCCGAATCGCTTCGACTCTCCGAACTGCAGCGGGAATTGGACGGGCAACGAATCGCCCAGCAGGCAGTCCCTGGAGCTGACGCGACCGATCCCGAGATCCCTGCCCTTCGGGGAGCCGTCGACCTGCAATCGAGTGACCCAGAGGAGCCACAGGCGGAACTTTCTGAATCCCGACAGCTGGGCGAACGTCCAAAGTCCGATGCGGCGGAATCAACAGCGGGTGAGTCTCCCGATGGAGCCTCGCGTCTTCGTCGGGAGCTGGCGGCGCTGTTTGGAATTCCCGAAGGTCAAGCTCCTCGCGAAGACCTGCCCTCCCGGGACGACGGAGAAACGCCCGACTCCGTGTCCGTCGTGGATGAAGTTCCTGACGCAGATGCAGTCGCGGCAGCGGAGCCGGTTGTGACGCCCACGTCCTCCCGTTCTGCGTCAGTTGAAGAAGCCCCGCCCAGTCTGACGGACGACGAATCCGTCTCTGCGTACATGGAACGCCTGCTGGCGAGGACTCGCAAACAGCAGGACGATCGGAGCCTCTCTTCCACCTCCGCAGCAGTCCCCCTGCGCGTCGAGCCGGTGGTCAAGAAGCCGGTGGTCGCCAGCGAACCAGTTGATGAGTCATCATCGCTGAGCCGCAAAGCCCGCAAGCTGAACCCGGAAGAGAAGGCTGCCCTGCGGGCCGATCTGACCTCGTTCCGCCAACTGGCCAATCACTCCGCCCGGAAAGCGGTGGCGAAGTCGAATGCCCAGAAGAAAACGTCCGGGATGCAGATCATCTGGGCGTTCAGTCTGTGTGGCTGGGCGATGACGATTCTGATTCTGAGCATGGAATACTGGTTGGCGACGTCCCAGCGGTTCCCCGGAATGGTCTGCGCCATGCTCTCGCTGGTGCTGACATTGCTGGCAGGCTGGCGCTATTACGAAGTCCGTCGTCTGACTCGTGACGTCGCGAGCGGAGCCTCCACTTCTGAGAGGGAAATCGACAAGTCAGCGTTACGGACCACTTCTCTTCCGATGCCGGAGAGCACCGTGCTGCCCGAGAACGATGCCGAAATGCCGCCGGTAAAAAACAGCCCACTCTCATTCATGTAAGCCCTTCGACTCTCTCCAACAGGCCGCAGTTGGGGGACACGGGGGGGCTCGCACCAGAGGACGACGTCAGAGCGAACGATGCTGGCGTCGAAATTCCGCCGCCAGCAGATCCTCCAGAAATTTCACTCGACGTTCCGGACTGGGACCCTCGACATTGAGCCGCCGGGCCAGCGCACTAGTGAGCGTCTCGACGAGCTGTTCCCGCTGAGTGTGGGACAAAGAGGACCAGCGTTCCAGAACCTGCTCGATCGCGGTGACATCTTCCGTCCGAAGCAATTTGAGTTCGCTCGCGCTGAAGCGAAATTCCGCCTCCGTTGCATTCTTTGAAGAGAGCTGCGTGCGCACTTCGGACAGCTCCCGGGGGCGATCCCAGACCACGACCGTCGAGGCAAGCATGTCTCCCACCCGCTGCAGCCTGGTCGAGAAAAAAGGGACCAGCCACAGAGGAGGCAGGTTGTCGGCCACCCGCGCGAGATTGCGAATCAGGATGCTCGTTCCGTTCAAAGCGAAGCCGTCAGCATTGACCACCCGCATCTGATAAAGTTTTTTACCCAAGGTCTGGCCGCGCCCGAAGTACTCGCACAGCCCGAAGTAAAAAAAACTGGAGAACTGCCACACCACATAAAACAGGCCGGCGACGATTAAGACCACTTCGAGCCCATTCGACTCGGGAAACAGCTCTCTGAGCTGCTCTTTTATTGACTGCAATAGTATGAAGCCCCCAACAGACACCAGAATGAAGAACAGTGTGCAAACGATCTGGTCAATGAGCCATGCGAGAAACCGGGATCCGAGTCCCGCAAATTCGTACTGAATCTGGACATTTTCCGGGGTTTCAAAGCGAGCAAAATTCTCCATGTTGGCTCTCGATCTGCTGCGTCGCCCGGTATGATAGCCTGCGGATGCGGTGAGCTCTCAGCGAACTGATCGTGGCGCGCCGATCACCGTTGATTCCCCTCGATTCCCAGAGTTCGAGTATGAGCAGTTTTATCTCTCGCAACAAGGCGGACTGGGAGGAGCTCGAGTACCTTATCAAACTCGCCCGAAAGTCATTACGGAAGCTGGGGCCCGAGGAACTGGATCGACTCGATCAGCTTTACCGAAGGGCAACGATTCATCTGTCCCGGGTGACGACCGCATCTCATGATCAACAGTTGGCGACGTACCTCAACAACCTGACTGCGGCGGCCCATAGCCTGATCTATCTTCCCCCGCGCGAGTCTGTCGCGCGGGAGGTGGTGCGGTTTGTGACAGAAGGGTTTTCCCGAGCGGTCGCCAGAAATGGCCGCGCACATCTGATTTCGCTGCTGCTTCTGCTGGGAGGAGGATTAATCGGATATTTCGCCGCGATGAGTCATCCACTGGTCGCCCATGCTCTTTGGCCTGCTCACGATCCCCGACAACCCGGCTCCTCCCCGGAACAATTGTTAGAAGTGTTGCGTGGCGGTCGGGAGCAGGGAGGGGGCGTGAAATTCCTGTTCGCTTCGTTTCTGTTTCAACACAACTTCAAGGTCGGCGTGCTCGCATTCGCCAGCGGGTTTCTGGCGGCCGTCCCGACAGTGTTTCTGATGTTGCTGAACGGCATGCTCCTGGGGGTGTTTGCAGCCATTCATCACAAGGTGGGGATCGTCTCGGAGATGTGGGCCTGGATCCTTCCTCACGGGATTACGGAAATGGGAGCGATCGTCCTCTGCGGCGGCATGGGACTGATGCTGGGCCGGGCCGTGGTCTGTCCCGGAATCCTGACGCGACGGCAGGCCCTTGTCGATACAGGCTGGGAAGCGGCCAAAATTTGTCTGGGCTGCGGGGGGATGCTGTTTCTGGCGGCGATCATCGAAAGCTACGTACGACAAAGCCACCTGACGACCGCGGCCCGATTCTGGTTTGCTGCCGCCACAGCGATCTTTTGGGCTCTTTACTTCTGGAATGGGTATCGACGGGAGCGTCTGGCACAAACGAATCGCCCCGGCTCGGGACTTTCCGTCCGTGGGGAGGTGACCGGATGAACGGGCTGCGGTAGCCTCCAATTCCGTTCGCCCCGGGACCTCCCGCGTCAGCAGCGAATCCCGCGAGGGATTCTGGACAAGCCTGCCGGAGGGTTCGAACGGCGTCTGCGGGGGGGGAACCACTGATTTCTCGTCGATCTGCCCCCGTCCGGTTGAGTTGACCGCTTTGAGTCTGTAATCTTCCGGCAGACGGTGAACCCAAATGACGCTCACCCGACTCTCCGGTATTGCCGGAGAACGCACGACACATGTCCCCGTAGCTCAGCTGGATAGAGCGTTAGCCTCCGGAGCTAAAGGTCAGAGGTTCGAATCCTCTCGGGGACGCTTTTTTTGAGGAGATTTCCCGGTTGAAACGAGATTTTCGCCTGAGACAGGCCGTTAGCCGCATCGCGGCGCGGTCAACTCAGGCGTATGGCAGTTGACCCACTCCGCGAGGACGGGTGCCAGTTGGCCGCGTGGTTGACTCCAGTCGGTCGGCTGGTTTCTAGCAACTGCCGCCAATCTTATATCGACGTCGATTTTTGTGGTCAAGGAAATCTGGGGAGCGATTCTGCTGCTCCCCAGATAATGGAGGTATGACCGCCGTGATTGCAAAGAACCGCTATACCGTCAAACAGGCGTCCCAAATGCTGGGACTGGCCGAGGTTACCGTTCGTTTGCACTGCCGGAACGGGAACTGCCCCGGTGCGGAATATCACGAATTCCCCGGCACCTCCCGCGGCTATTACACACTCACTGAGAAGTCGGTGAAGTGGCTTCGCGAGAATGTTCGTCATCGTGAGCGTGAGCCGAAACAGCAGGAAGCTGCTGAAGTGGCCTGAGAATTCGCGCGAATTGCTTCTGGTTCAGCCGCCCCCTACCATCTGCGCGGATCGTTGCAGATAGACCTCTTGGGCGGAGTTTGTCGTGAAGACGATTGTCCAGTGCCCGCAATGCGGCTCCAGGTTCCGGCTTCCAGCTGACCAGCTTCAGCGGCAATGCAGCTGCCGGAACTGTCAGCACATCTTCTCCGGTCACGAAGGGACTGCAGCGATCGCAGCAGAAGCGACTCCGCAATCGCCCCCCCGAAAAGGAAAGTTCAAACTCACCGCCTTTTCCGCGGTCGGATTGGCTGTACTGATCGGAATTGCGACCTGGTTCCTGATGCCGCAGACGTCCAGAGTAAACGCGGCTGCCGATCCCGGTTTGGCGGCCATGGCCAACGACCGCCGCGAGTCCGCCCGGAAGACGATTACGGTCGAATCATTCGACTGTTACTCCTCCGGCCGCTCCGACCCCACCGCGAACGTCGTCGAACAGCAGGACGACGTGAATCGCGTCTGCACCTTATTGACGAGATTGCCCTCCAAGGAAGGCGAGCTGCCCGCCCATCCGGTCCGAGTCGGTGCCGATGAAGCCAATATCGAACTGACGATCAGCACATCACCGCCGTTGCACGTCCGCAGGAAGATCCACAAAGACGGCAAATCGACTTTGGAGATCAAGCACAAAACCAAGGAAGGAATCGAATCGAAAGTCACGAGCCCCCAGAAGGTGCTGGATGCTCTCGTCGGCTCTGTCGCGTTTGATCCGCTGGCATTTACCAGGATGAAGCCGCAGGAGCAGGTGGAGATTCTGAAGCGGCTGGTGGGAGTCGACACGATCGATCTTAATTCCGACATCGAAGATGCCTTTGAAGATCGGAAGCAGCAGAAACGGGAACTGGAAACGTACGTGGCGGTCACCGCTCAGATGCCGCATTACGACGAACTTCCGGAAACCGAGGAGCCGCTGGACCCCGCCGAGGTTCAGAAGGAAGTTGAAGCCGCTCTGCACAACAACAAGCGACTCGAGAGCATTGAGTTTGATGTCGTTGAGAAACAGGCGAGCGTGAGTCGGGTTCGCTCTCGTATTCGGGAACTGCAACAAGCACTGGAAGACGCCCAACAGCATCTTGCCGCCTGCGAGGAAGATCTGCAGGTCTCGATCGAGCTCCAGGAAACAATGACGCGAATCGATGTGGCTCCACTCGTGCAGAAGTCCACTCTGATCGCAGAACACAACTGGAAGCTGTCCGAGAACAAGGCCTCTCCCCTGTGGGTCTCCTTGCTAGGGGGCGAACTCCGGGTGTTCATTCCACCGGCACTCCCGACTCTGGTCCCCCAGATGGAGGGATCTATAATGCAGCAGGGAAATGCCCCTTCAAATGAACACAACTGGCGATGCCGCAATTGTCCGTGTGCAATCTCGAACTCCTGAGGAGTAGAAGGAAAAACGACAGGCGAGAGCCTCCCAAATAATTTACCCACGTCCATCGATGATTTACGGAGATGAAAATAATGCCAAACAAAAGCTCGATTCTCGTTCTCGGTGCAGGGGAACTTGGCATGTCCATTCTTCGGAGTTTGTCCAAGCGGGGCAGCCAACGCTCGGAAGCCGATTTGACTGTTCTTCTCCGTCCCTCAGCAATCGCCAGCAATGACCCTACAAAACAACGGGTCATCGCCGAGCTTCGATCGCTCGGTGTGAAGTTTCTCGCCGGTGACCTCGTGTCGAGTTCCGCCGCCGAACTTGCGAGCCTGTTTGCCGACTTCGAGACTGTTATTGGCTGTACCGGCTTCGTCACAGGGCGCCGGAATTTGCTGAAACAGGCCCAGGCTGCAATCCTGGCTGGCGTGAAGCGATTCTTCCCCTGGCAGTTTGGGGTCGATTACGACGTCATTGGCAGAGGCAGTGCTCAGGATCTGTTCGACGAACAACTCGATGTGCGAGACCTGCTGCGTTCACAAGACGGCACGGAATGGGTCATCATCTCAACGGGCATGTTCACCAGCTTCCTTTTCGAGCCCTCTTTCGGAGTGGTCGATCTTGCAAATAGTACCGTGCATGCGCTCGGGAGCTGGGATACTGCGGTGACGGTGACGACCCCAGAGGACATCGGAGAGCTGACGGCGGAGATCGTCTTCACGGAGCCGCGATTTGTTAATCGCATTGTCTACACGGCAGGCGACACCATCACTTACCGGCAACTGGCCGACGTCGTTGATTCCGTACTGAACTGCCAGGTGCAACGTGTGGAATGGAGCGTCCCATTCCTGAAAGATGAACTGGCGAAAGATCCCGAGAACACGTTCAAAAAGTACCGGTTAGTGTTTGCGGAAGGCCGAGGAGTCTCTTGGGATGTTGCCCAGACATTCAATGCTCTCCGTGGCATCGAAGTCATGGATGTCGAGAAGTGGGCCCGAGGCAACCTTCCCGATCGCAGGAAACCCTGAACAGGGATTGTGCCGCTTGAAAATCCCCGCTGCTCGATGTTCAGCGTGCTGTCCGGGGGAAGCCCGGGTCAGATTCTTGCTGATCGTCTTTGGGGCGAGACAGGCGAGAACTCGTCCATACTGAGAATGAAGCATGCTCGCCACATGCTCTGCCACCAAGCAACCGCAGCGACGTTCTCCGTGCGACGGCTGAGGTTCCTGACCAAGAGGCTCGACATCCCGGTGATTGCACGTGCTCCATTGAATCGCGGTGTCGCACAGCCATTGGGCAGGATGCTGATGGGGTGATGATTCTGCACCGGCCCGAGGCGTACGATCCGGAAAACCGCCCGGGCGAGGCAGACCTGATCGTGGCCAAAAATCGTCACGGTCCCATCGGAACGGTCGAACTTGTCTGGCTCAAGGAGATGCTGCGGTTTGGTGACAAAGCCGTTGGGTGGATGCGCGCCGCGCGCAGCAGCAGGGCCTGCAGCGTCGCAAGCCCCTCCCCGGATTCCTCCGGTTCTTCCGGATCACGACTCAGCACCGGCCTTGATCAACACGGGTGAGTAGCGCGACGAGTGGGGGCATGATTACCTCGCAAAATTGTGATCATCGACGACAAAGGCTGATCACCGCAGCGGGAACTTCGCGTCAAGGAGATTGGAGAATTACGCCTGACGTCGCGGCAATTGGACTGTGAAGGTGGTCACTCCGCCCGCAGAATGTACCTCGACATCGCCGCCGTGGGATCTCGCAATTTCGCGAACGATATAGAGCCCCAGACCGAGCCCGCGGTCGTCGGTCTGACTGTCCACCCCCGAAGTACCTCGCCGGAGTGGATTAAAGATCTGTTCCGACATGGCGGCATCGATTGTGGAGCCGTGATTGGACACTACCAGAGAGGCAGCCGCTTCATCGCCGCTGATCGTCACGCGGATCGGCTTGTCAGCGGACCCATAGCGAATGGCATTGGATACGAGATTGCGGAGCAGCTGCTGCAAGCGCGGACCGTCCCAACACCCGAGGCTCTCGCCCGTTGCGGACAGTTCGATCTTGCGTTCGGGGTGCGTGGCCCTCAGCTGCCCCAGTTCGTCCGCGACAATCCCCATCAGGTCTATGTCGGACGGGGCGATCGGGATGCCCAGGCCCAACGTCGTCCGATTGAAATCCACTAAATCGTCCAGCAGCGCTTGCATCGACGCTCCACTGCGGATCTGCAATTCGGCTGCTTCCGAGACCTCTTCACCCGCATTGAGCGCCGAGAGATACTGGGCCGTCATCAGAATGACATTGAGCGGGTTCCGCATGTCATGCCCGAGCATCCCCAAAAATAGGTTCCGATGTTGCTCCACGAGGGCAGAGTAATGGCTCACCGACTCGGCAATGGCCTGATCGATGGCCTCGTTGAACCGGATGATTTCGTCCACTTCCGGTTCGGCAGCGGTGCTGTGGTCCATCCACAACCGCAGGACACTCGAACGCAGCGCGCGGTACTCTACAACAAGCTGGTTGATGTCGAAGCCGCTCCGAGCCCGGAGCACCGCATGCGTCTGAGCTGCCGTTTCCGGCTCGTCTGGCGCCTGGATCGCCCTGCCCTTGGACTTTTCGGATTGCTCCTCCCGGCTCTGGGGGGTGGTGATGTCAGCGGCAATCGCGAGGAGGATTTCCTGCGCATGGTCGCGGAGTGCCAGCTCGGTCATATGCCGTGCCGCAGGCAGAAGCGTGGCAGCGAATGCCACCCACTCTTGCACAATCGCCTCCATGTGATGTGGAATAAATTCCGACAATCGCATTCGCCATTCCTTCGATAAGAAAAAGGACTCTCGAAGCCGCCGTCTCGTCAGGGATTTGCCCAGTGCGGTCGATTCTAGCCAGCCGGCTACCGGTTGGCAGGTGTCCCCTCCGGAAATTGCCTACTGAGCGATCTTTGCGTGCACATCACCGGAAGCAAAGGCCGGGGAAGAATCACAATCGTCATCGACGACAAAGGCTGATCACCCCAGCGGGACCAGCTTCCCGCCTCGGATGAGTGCCACGCCTCCCTTCGGCCGCGTCTGGAGAAACGCGAAGAACTCGGCAGCGGGGACCCCCTGCACCTCGGTGTCATCGCCCGCTGACAGCTGGTGCTCGAACTCCACTGCCACGCGGCCGTCGTCGAGACTGCCGAGCACGGTGAGGGAGCCATCCGGCTGCGGCTCGATCGCGCAGCGGATCAGCGGCTCTGTTCGCGGATCACGGTGAGGGAGTTGGACCATGCTTTTCGGAAGAGTGAAGAGGTCGTACCGCATCAACGAAAGAAGGGTCATTCTGTCGAATGACCCTTCGGCACTTAGTCCAGGTGCTGCTCCGAATCATACCGGCTCAGCAAGTTGTAATAGGCGCTTTCTCCAAATGGTTGGGTTATGCCGAATCTCGTCGAGGAAACGTGCGGCCATTCCCGACGGAGGATTGACCCCTTGTTCCCAAGACTGGACGGTTTTCACGCTGACACCGAGAAATTCGGCAAATACCGCTTGGCTGGCCCCCAAAAGCTCCCTCGCCGCTCGGGCAGTCTGGGGTGAATAGTGGGTCGGCTGGAGGCTCAGTTTAATCGTGCGAACATTGAACTGCTCGGAGATTTCGGAGGAAGACTCCAAAGCTTCGGTGAACTCCTGCATACCCTCAATGAGTTCAGCAGCAAGTCGCTTCTTGGTTTGTTTTGATTTCATGCTCGGACTCCTAGACCAGACGACTAGTTATATCTTCCTTTCGCAAAGGCATTCCGTTGCCGTTCGATGATTTGGCTGACGGTCTTCTTCTCCGCCGGCAGCAGGTCCAGTTTTTGAGACTTCGGGTAGACCAGATTCAAAGTCACGATATGAAACTCCTCGAAGAACACATAACAGATTCTCAGGGCACCTCGTTTGCCCGTATTCCAGTCTTGCGGGGAAAACCGCATCTTGCGGAGGCCTCCCGTACCCGCAATGACTGGGGAAAATTTTGGGTTGGCCATGATCATGGTCTGCACTGCCGCCAAGACTTCGTCTCCCAGCTGGAGCTCGCCCCAAGCCCGGGTAAACGGCTTCATTTCAATGAAGTGCAGGAGATCTACGGGCACGGGATAATGGCTCGGATAGGCCAAAATTGCCGAAACGATCTGGCGTTTCATGGAGTACGATCCTTCTTCGTCGCGTCATGCGTCCCTGCCTTAACTTTATCCCATTGAATAGTAGAGTCAAGCACAATATCCGGATACCGGATCCACCGCAAGCAATCTTGAGGAAGGTCCTGCGGAAAATTGTGAATCTGGTAAAGAGTACAAATCAAGGCGCAATCCGCGCCGCATGAGTGACACCCCCAGAGGCTCACTCATGTTCGATCGCATCCGCGCCGCGTTCTCCGCTTTTCGCTCCCCTGTCGAACCAGTCATCGCAGACGACGACTGGAAGCACTGGAACCGGGGCCTGAAGCTGATCAAAGCCTCGTTTGAGGCGGGGCTGCCCCGGGATGACCTGTGGACGCTGGCCGACTTTCGCGACGCTGACGCCACGCTGAAACCGCACATCCGCCGGCGGATCCGCAGCCGGGGCCGTTACGAACGGGCCAACAATCCGTTGGTCGATCGAGTCGTCAACGTCTTCGCCGAAGATGTCGTGGGCGAAGGGGGCCCGTGGATGACGGTCGCCAGCGGCAACGACCGGGTGAACTCCTTCATCGAAACCGCCTGGGCCCGCTGGTGGACGGCTTCCAATCAGGCCGGAAAACTCCGGACCGCCGTGGAGGCGGAATCGGTCGACGGGGAAGCGGTCGGCCTGATCCACATGAATCCGGAAATCGTGCCGCTGCAGCATCCGCTGGTGGCGGTGGCCACGGATGTGGCTCCCATTGAATGCGACCGGCTCGCCTCCCCCACACAGGAAGACGGCAACCGGCGAAACTATATCGACGGCGTGCACCTGCATCCCGGGACACGGGTCCCCGTGGCGTATGACCTGCTCAAGGCCCACCCCGGGACCGAATATATCGACGTGCTGAGCGAGATCTTCGAAGCCGATACGTTTCCTGCCAGCGAAGTCCTGCACGCCTTTCGCCAGCGTCGGCCGGAACAGCACCGGGGGAACTGCCGCTATGTGTCGGCTTTGCCGATTGCCGGTTACCTGCGGAAATATCTCGAAGCCGATGTGAACCGGCAGGCTCTCCGCGCGGCCTATGCGTTCATGCTCGAGTCCACCGCTCCCGGTGACCAGGGGGAAGAAGGGGGGAGCGATGAGTCGCAGTGGTGGCAGCAGATCAACATGCCGGGTCGACAGGGGATCGGCACCGTTCTCCCCGATGGTTACAAGCCGTTCCAGTTTCAGGCCAGCGGCGAATCCGCCGAGCTCGAAGCCTTTCACCGGATCATCGCCGGCAGCGTCGCCGGCTGTTACGCGATGCCGCTGGGGCGAGCCCTCGGGGAGCATAAGAACGGCGGCTATCCCGGCACCCGCGCTGACTACCGAGATCAACGGCATTGCCGACTTCGCCGAGCGCTGCCTGCAGGCCGCGTTTCAACCGGTCACCGACGCCCAGAACCGCAGGTTTCAACCGCAGAGCTACGAACGGACCATGTCCGATGATGCCCTGCGGGAATGGAATCAGGTCTCGATCCTGTTCACGATCACCTATCAGGGGTTCCTGTGAATCGGCGTCGCACCCGTGTCGGCAATGTTTCGGCCGAATACTTCTTCGATCGCCAGGCGATCATTGACGCCGTTGGCAAGGGGGAAGCCCGGGTCCTCAATCGGGCCGGGGCGATCACGCGCAAAATCGCCCGGCAGTCGATGCGTCGCCGCAAGCGGATCAGCACGCCCGGCAGTCCCCCCAGTGCAAGGCTCGGTTACCTGCGGGACTTCCTGTACTACCAGTGGGATCCGCAGTCCCGCTCAATGGTGATCGGCCCGGCCAAGCTCGCCGGCAGTCGCGGTTACGTGGTGCCGGAGCTCCTCGAATTCGGGGGGACTGTCTCGTTCAGCCGCAACGGAAAGCGGATCACCCAGCGGTTCGCCGCGCGGCCCTACATGGGCCCCGCCTCCCGCGTGGTCAAAGCGAAATTTCCCTCCCTCTGGTCGAACTCCGTGACCAGCCGGTGACCGTCTGCCGCTCCCCGCGCAATCCAGCCTCCCTCTGGTGAACGACCTGAATGGACTGACTGCAAGTCTGGACGAAATGCGAGGGAGCTGCTGATGGCCGGAGAAACAATCGGACTCGACGCCTGCCTGTACATTTCCGAGGACCTGCTCGGAGATGAGGGGGGACCGACATGGGAAGAACTGGAGCCCGTGGGCGAAGTCACGATCAACGACACCCGCAACGAGGGGACCGTCAAGGATCGCCGGTCGCAGTTCGAGAAAACCAAACTCGGGCAGCGGGTCTACTCGATCGACGCGACGGTGACGCACGTCAAAGGGGACGCCACGCTGGCGGCAGTGAGAGCCGCCTATGAAACAGGGGTCCCCATCGCCGTCGCAGCCATGACTGGAGACATTGAGACCCCCGGCGAAGAGGGAATGCAGCTCGACTGCTACGTGACCGCGATGACCAGCCCGCAACCCTTCGAGGACATCCAGACGGTGGACATCACGTTCAAACCGGCCGCCGAATCAGACGAGGAACCGGTCTACGTCGTCGTCGAGGAGGAAGCCCCGCCACCAGGCTAATCACTGGCGGGCATTGAGAATCGGAAAATTCGCCATCCACACGTCCCGGAGAGTCCACAGCTCGGAGAGTCCACAGTGATCAAGAAACAAAGAGTCAAACGCCGAAACGGCGTCGTCAAAGAGGTGTCGGTGCGAGTCCTGAACGAGGAACTCAGCTCACCGGCGTCAACGGTCTCCACGCCAGAATCCAAGGTGGAAGAGTCCACGCAGGAAGAGCCTGAGGCCGCAACCGACGATGAGTGACGCTGAACATCACCGCACACGATTCCACGACTCGACAGGAGAGTCGTGGTTCGTGTCGTTGAGCTACTCGCAGCTGGTCGCCGTCAAACGCAGGACGGGAATCGTCGTCGTCGACTTGGTTGACACGCAGTCGGCCTCGTCGGAGCGGTTCCGTTGCGAGTTTGTTCAGTTCGAGGTGTTGTGCGAGCTGCTCCGTGAGCAGCTGCGGGATCGCAGGCTGACGGAGTCCGAGTTCGCGGCACGCATGCAGCGTGGAGAGACCTGCGAGGCGGCGAACCAGTGCATCCTGTGGGCCATTGTGGAGTTTTTTCCGGAACAACGGGAGCCGTCGCACCGCAGGAGACGAGACCGGGTCAAGAGCCGTCAACGTTCCGACGCCGCGGAACTCTGCCTGCAGCTGGCGGGGATCTTGGGCATTGATCCGGGGCCACGCTCACTCCGTGAACTGGTGGTCATGGTGTCCGCTCGGAGAGATGAGGAATGGGCTCACACCGCCTGGGTTGCGATGTGGGTCGCCAACAGCAACCCCTACCTCGTCAGGCCGAACTTCGACGGCAGCAATGCAGGCTGGACCCGCTTTCCCGCCACGGGCTCGCACGCCAGCAAAATGCAGTCTCCCGTCGCCTCGCACGATGGAGATACAACCTATATTCAGTCGCCAGACAAGTCGACTGCCTCCCTCTTTACAGTGCTGCAGAACCTCCCCAGCGATCTGGATGTCGCCGGCATCCGCAGCCTGCATGTCACGTTTGCCGCGAAGCGAGTGATCTCTGGAGTGTCTGGCGAGCCCGACGACGTGGCGATCTCTCTGCAGCTGTACCGGGCGGACCAGACAACCGCCATGAGCAGCGAATCCGTGGCCCTGATGATCCGCAGCGACGATTACCGGGTTTACGGAGCGACGTTCAACCTGCAAGGGCAGCACCTGCAGCTGAACGACTGGTCCAACGTCCGACTCCGGCTCCGGCCGCAGTACTTCCAACGCGAGGGGGCGGACACGACGGTGCAGATCCGGATCACCGCCCTCGAGGTCACGTTCACCCATGAGCCTCCCTGTTGCATCACTGGCAACCTGCAGTCGTGGCACAACGCCCTGATCGTGTGTGATTCCGACACCGGCAAACTGATCTGGGCCGAGCGATCCACTCTGCCGTCAGGAGCCACGGGAATCAGGGTCGGCACCCCGTTCAGTGACCGGATCGGCATTCAGACCGGCAGCCAGTATTACACCCGCACTCCCGCCGGCAACCGCAGCTCGAGAACCTCAATCCTGGTTCCCACGGCAGCCACAGTTCCGCACGGCGGACAGCCACTGGAAGATCAGGTGGCAGTCTACCCCTCATCGACGGCCGGGAGCGGGTTCCGGTTCACTCGCAGTGACGGAACCAGTTACTCCGTCTCTTACGGAGAAACGGTTGTTGGTGCTTCCCAGCCAGCGGAGCGAATTCGCGGCACCTGCGTTGTTGACGATCATTTCTACGCCCTGTACTCATCACTGAATCCCTCGGGACTGGGAAGTGTCGGAGCACTCGACTACCGCTGGCATCGTGCCAATTTCACGGGCCACACCCTGGAGTCGGCGAGCTACAACGGCGAAAGCCACGTGCAGGTCGATGGTGAAGATCCGGCGACCCACACGCTCGCCAATGTCGCCAAACAAAGTCACGCCGGCCGGGGCCGGTTCCATCACGACGGCACAGCTGCCTACCTCATCGGGAAATTCTTTCGGCGATACACGCAGACTCATAGTTCATGGACGAAAACATCAGGCCGCACCAATCTCTGGGAGGTCAGCTTTACAGACGTCGGCGTGCCGACAGGATCGATCTACGGCAGCGTTTTCCCAGGCACGTTTAAACCACGCACGATCCTCGACGACGCCAATGGAGGATCGGCTCTCTCCGCCTGGAATGGCGACCTTGCTTCAATGGACACCAACCCGGCACTGAAAAACAGTTTCAAAATTGAAGACACAGATCACAGTGACCCGTCGGCGACGAAAAAGCTGATCGTGCGGACGTTCGACGATCGTCCTGCGGACTCCGATCTGATTCACCACATGTGGTACCGGTATCCCCGGGTGATCCGGCTGCCCGGAGCGATGGCGGATTACACCTACGACGACGTGGAGTGGATGACGGACCTGCCGTTTGAAACAGCCCCCGCGACTCCGCCCACGCTGACAACGACTCCACTCCGAGCCCGGCTCAACGGCAACACCGATTCCATCATTGCACTGAGAGATGGCCGACTCACCAGGCTGGCCAAGAGCAACGGAACAATCGAGTGGTCTGTCGGCGTCATAGGTGGAGGTGTACCGTTGCCCCAAAGCATTCTCCATCGCGATCTCCTGCCCGCAGCATCGTAGGCCGTGGTGGTGATCTGATTCAGGGCATTCACCAGGGCGATCGGCTGTTCGGCAGCGTCGTAGACGGTGGTGCTGACCTGGTTCAGTGCATCGATGGTGGCGATCACCCGGCTGTCGGCATTGTAGATTGTTGTCGTGCGATGGCCGAGGGGGGGCCCCATGGCGATGGTTCGCAGCGAGGAGTCTAAACATCGCTGGTGCGGAACCCGAGGGGATTCATCGTCGCTGTGGGCTCATCCGCGCCGTTGTAAATGGTGGTCGAGACCGCTCCCAGCGGATCGATTGTCTCGATCGGTCGACCGGCAGCATCGTAGACGGTGGTGCTGACCTGGTTCAGCGCGTTGGTCGTGGCGATCCGCTCGCCGTTGAGGTTATAGGTGTAGCTGGTCCGCTGGCTGAACGGATCGATATTCGCTGCCAGGCGGGCATCGCTGTAGACATTGGTGGTGCGATAGCCCGCGGGGATGATCTCGGCCAGTTGGCGGCACCCGGCCACAGGGTTAGAACCGTTTCCTGGAGAAAGTCATCCGCTTCGGCAGGATCGGCCAGCACAGAAATGATGAACGCGTAAAGTTGACGTTCATTCGTGAGGTACAGCCGGAGAAACGCGTCGGGAACCGGCGGCGTTTTCTGCTGCTGAAGATTGACAGACACTCTCTTCACCCGTGACGAACCGAGCTCTCAAGTTTGATGACTTTAGCTGGACTGATCTTTGGGGATGATTAGACACCACGCCCCGATTAGAAATCCCGCGCGTCACAGATTTTGGACGGTGGAATTCGCAAAAAACAAAAAGATGTGGAATAACTGCGTGGCACCATTGGGGTTCGTGACTCTGAGAGACAGTCTCGGGCAGAATGTCCGGGGGGCGAGGAGGGGAATCTCGTCGAGATTTGAATTTACGACTCACACACGCCAGAAAAAAATGGGCACCCGTCCATGCGCCACGCGCGAGCGTGCCCGAGTCCGGCAAGGGGGGGCAAATTTCGACATCTTCGTCTCTGGCGAACCCCCGAGGCTGACCAGCTTGTGGGCTTTTCTGAAGCTTGGCTTCGTCCTGAATGGAGAAATGTCGAATGCCTCATGGTGTTTACATCAATTGGCCAAAGTGGCGCGAGCATTGTCGGGCCAACGCGACATCAGAACGACGGGAGCGTCAATTGCAAAAATCCGCAGAAAATCGCGTGAGGGCTGTCACAGATGTGTTCTTCTGGACGTCCTTGATTCAGAGGGCGACATGACCGTCAGTGAAAACGGCTCATGTCGATTCACTGAACACTTTTTCAAGGGAGCATGACATGAAGCAGGTATTCGTGGTTCTCCTTTCTGGTTTTGTGATTGTCTGTGGCGCGTCCGCACATTTCCATGATGCCAAAGAGGGAGAGGTCGTGCGTGTCATCGGAGCTCACGAACTCAGAGAGAAACTTGAAGGCCAAGAAGCCGCCGTCACGGTGGCGGAGGTGACCATTGAAGCAGGGCAAGCGGGACATGCTCACCGGCATCCGGGACCGGTCCTGGTTTATGTGCTCGAAGGAACCTACGAGCTGGGACTCGACGAGCAGCCGACGAAAATTTTTAAAGCAGGTGAAACCTTTTACGAACCCTCCGGAAGCTTGCATCGCGTTTCTCGAAATCCCGCCGAAACAGGCCGCACGCGATTGATCGCCTTTGTGTTGCATCCGCGAGACTCAAAGGAGATCGCCGTTCCCGAAGCTGCGGTGCACAAGCCTCAATGATTACAATTGCCGGCAAGGAGCCAATCCATGAAAGACTACAATTTTCAAGAGTTCCGCTCCCGCATGATGTCCGTCGCCTATCGTATGCTTGGCAGCGTGGCGGACGCTGAAGACGTCGTTCAGGATGCTTTTCTCCGTTTGCAGTTGGCTGGAGAAGTGACCTCACCTGAAGGCTTCCTGGTCACCACCACCACGCGTCGATGTATTGACTATCTCCGGGCGTCGCAGCACCGTAAATCGTACATTGGCCCTTGGGTGCCAGAACCTGTCGACACCAAAGACTGCCAGCCACTGGCGACGCTGGGAGAATCCCTGACTCAGGCTTTCCTGCTCCTGCTTGAGCGACTGTCTCCCGTGGAACGGGCAGCGTTTCTGTTGCGGACAGTCTTTGGATACGAATACGCGGAGATCGCGGCGATTGTCGACAGGTCTGAAGCTCATGTTCGAAAGATCGTCAGTCGTGCGAATCTGCGAGTGACGCAAGACAGGCCACGTTTCTGCTCGACGTCTCCACAAGCGGATGAACTGGCAGATCGATTTTTGTCTGCCTGCCGAAGCGGTGATGTCAAAGCGATCGAGCAACTCTTCACTGAGAATGTCGAAGTTCACTCCGATGGCGGCGGAAAAGTCTCTGCGGCACGAGTTGTGATTCACGGCCGAGAAAGGGCAGCCCGCTTCCTTGCGGGAGTGTTCAGCAGGAAGCGTCGGCACTGCGCCATGACGATCACCAAAGTGAACGGCGAACCAGGAGCCTTCCTTTCGGATCGAGGAACTGTCGTGCTTGTGGCATCCTTGCATCTGGAGGCGGGAGTTCGTGCCGTTTATCTCACCAATAATCCGGACAAGCTCTCCCGCTGGTCTGTCGCCAGAATCCAGTGACGATAGAAAAGCTGTTTGTCGACATCCTGATTCTTGACACATGACATGAGGACAAGGTGATGAAAGCACGTATTCATATCGATAAATCCAGAACGGATTCCTATCGCGCAATGCTGGGGGTGGAAAAAGTTCTGGCACAGTGCAGCATTGAATCGTCGCTAAGAGAACTGGTGAAGCAAAGGGTCTCCCAGATCAACGGATGCGCATTCTGCATCGACATGCACTGGAAAGATGCCCGCGCAGCTGGAGAGACGGAACAACGGCTGTATGGCCTGCCTGCCTGGCGGGAATCTCCCTACTACAGCGATCGGGAACGGGCGGGACTGCTGCTCTGCGAGGAGTTGACCCGCATTGCCGACAGGCCGGTTTCGGAAGAAGTCTTTGAACAGGCTCGCAGTCAGTTCAGTGAGCAGGAACTGGGAGATTTGATCTGGGTTGTGGCAACCATCAATGCATGGAATCGGGTGAGCATTGGATTCGGGAGCGTTCCCGGCGCTTATCAGTCTCCTCAAAAAGTTCATTAACCGGCCATACGGCGGAGAGGGTGTCGCTTTTCAGGCAGGCTTCGTTGACCAAAAGGGGATTTCCATGAAAATCGTCGTCATTGGGGGGAGTGGTCTGATTGGTTCCCAGGTTGTCCATCACTTGCGAGAACGCGGACACGACGCTGTTGCCGCATCTCCTTCAAGAGGGATAAACGCCGTCACCGGGGAGGGCCTCGAACAGGCGTTAGCTGGCTCCGAGGTGGTGATCGACGTTTCCAATCCCCCGTCGTTTGACGATCAGACCTCGCTGCATTTCTTTGAGGTTGCGGGCCGGAACCTGAAATCCGCGGAGCAAATCGCCGGGGTACAACATCACATTGTCCTCTCCGTCGTCGGAACCGAGCGGCTGCAAGAGATGGGATATTTTCGTGCGAAGCTGAAGCAGGAGGAGTTGATCAAGGACTTTGGCATTCCATATACGATTGTCCGGGCGACACAGTTCTTTGAGTTCACCGAAACAATTGCCCAGTCCGGGATGAACGGGAAGGACATCCGTCTTCCTTCGGTCCTGATGCAACCCATTGCTGCCAACGATGTCGCCGTCGCACTGGCGGACACCGCCATGTCTCCTCCCGTCAACGGGATGATTGAACTCGCGGGCCCGGAAGTGATTCGCATGGACGAACTCGTGCGTCGATTTCTGACTGCCAGCGGAGAGAATCATGAAGTCCTGGCTGATCCGCAGGCCTACTACTTCAGCACTCCCGTGGACGATGGCAGCCTGATGCCCAGCACAGCACCGCTCACAGGCATGACGCGGTTTTCAGAGTGGCTGGAGCATGCGTTTCAAAGAACGAAGACTGGCTGATGAAACGATTCAGCAGCGTTAGCGGAGAACTCCCACCCCCCGGAGACTGGACGATGCCCTGTCCCATAGGGGCAATTCTCATAACCAGAGGCATCTTAACAAAGCACAACCAACGCGACTTCATCTCTCTGTAAGCCAGGCTTGTTCCTGTCCTGGCTCTGGCAGGATGCGGCCCCCTTCGATCGCAAAGCGGGCAGGACTGTTTTGGATGACAACCAGTACGCGAGCTGCCGGGATCCCGGTGATGTATGTCGCAGCTTCAGCAATCGCAGAGACCAGTCGGGACGTCTCAGCGTCCGGGTGCCCCGTGCGGACCCATCCATTAATGATCAACGGCTGGGCTGGCTCACCATTCGTGTAGACGTTATCGGCCGCAAGCTCGTTGAAAACGACATTCACATAAGTTCCGGGAACATGATTCACGGCAGAATGAATTCGAGTCACTTCGGCGGCTAATTTCGACTTCACCTCGGGGGGCAGCGTCCCCTGAGCGATGGTGCAGGTATAAACCGGCATACGACACTCCTGCGAACAGTTGATACGAGCTTGACTACTGACGCACATTCCTCTGTCGCCGAGCTACCCCAGGTGTGGCAGCTGTGGCTTGGTGGGGACCACCAGCACAGTCGGTCCGTCGGCGTTCAAAGCGGCAGTAAACTCCCGGGCGAGCGCATCGGTGCTGTCAACGTTAATTCCCCGGCAGCCAAAGCCGATCGCAAGAGAAGCGATGTCAAGTCCGGGAAGATCCAGGCCCGGCACTCCAGGCGTCTTCTCCAGCAGAGCGAACGATTTCAAAATCCCGTATTCGCCATTGCGCAAGACGACGAACACAATCGGTAATTTGTGTTGTGCGGCCGTCCAGATGGCCTGCACTGAATACTCGAAGGAGCCATCTCCGATCGTTGCGACGACTGTTCGTTTGACGCCTCTTGCACGATCGCCCAGAGCGACGCCAACTGCACCGGGAACCCCCCAGCCGATTCCACCGCTCCCCGTCGCAAAGAAGCTGCAAGACCGCGTCGTCGGCAGCCAATTGAATTGGTCGAGCATTGTCGAAGTCGACTCCATGACCAGAGCTGCATCTTCAGGTTTAGTCGACTTCAGCACTTCGTAGACAGCATTCGGAGTGAGCGGAGCAGACGAAGGGGAGTCCGATCTTTGTTGCCGCACGAAGAGTGGGCCGTCCACCTGAGGAGTTTTCGGACGAACCAGCTGAGTCAGTTCGGTCAACGCCAGGCCGACATCGCCAATCAGGCTGTCCCCCACGGGCGCGACTGCAGTGAGGTGTGGGTCCGACGTGATCTGCACCAGCTCGACACCGTCGGGCAAATATTGGCCGCTCACATAGGGGTAGTAGCGGAAGACTTGTGCGCCGATCGCCACGACGAGGTCATGTCCCCGTAATGTCTGCTCCACCTCGGCGATGGTCATCGGGAGCGGCCCAGCATAGAGCGGGTGATCTTCAGGAAATGACACCCTGTCGGGCAATGCGCTTCCATGCACGGGGGCGTTCAGCTTTTCAGCGAAGGCGACTCCTGCATCCCATGCTCCCGCCCTGTCGACTTCAGGACCGATCAAAAGTAATGGGCGCTCTGCCCCATTAATCCGTTCAGCGAATTTGGCCAGGCGTTGCGGATCAGGGGCCACACGTTCACTGATGCTGCGCACGACCGCCGCCCCTAAAGCAGGCTTGTCCCAGTCATCCAGGGGAATCGAAATGAAAACCGGTCCCTTCGGGGGCTGCATCGCCACAGCGTATGCCCGCATAAACGCTGCAGGCACATCTGCGGCTCGAGCTGGCTCAAATGACCACTTCACCCACGGCTGAGGCAACAAAGTCGCGTTTGGATTGTTGAGGTAAGGGTCAGACAAAGACATCTCTCGCGTCTGCTGCCCCGCGGTGACGATGAGTGGGGTATTGGCGCGATAGGCAGCTACCAGGCTTCCCAATGCGTTGCCAGTTCCCGCCGCTGTGTGCAGATTCACCAAGGCGGGTCTGCCGGTGACCTGGGCGAACCCGTCCGCAATCGCGAGCACTGATGCTTCTTGAAGCGCCAGCACGTAAGTGAAGTCATCGGGAAAGTCGCGCAAGAACGATTGCTCGGTTGAGCCCGGATTGCCAAAGACGGTGGTCAATCCCAATGATCTGAGCAGATCGTAAGTCGCGTCATGCACCGTTCTTTGGAAAGTCATTCGATTCTCCAATCGATCAGGAGGTGAAGATCACCGCAGACATACCTGGTTCTTGTAGCGCCCAATGACCAGTGGTCGCCAAGGATAGAATAAGTCGCATTTCGCGACAATGTGGCGCCAGGTTGTTCGGATCGACACGGCGCCACTCGCTGTTTCATAACGTGAGTTATGACAACACCCATCACCTGAGCATGCGGGTCTCCGCCAACGCAGGCCCCAAGCAGGAGAACTTAGCCTCTTGTCCGCGACCTTAATTCGTGCAGCCGGACTTCGAGATCCGTCCTGCGGAGGTGGGGCGCGTTCGTAAGTGATATTCCGTGGAAATCAACGTCTGGATTGCCGGGTCTGAAGGGTTAGAGGCTATCCGGAAAGTGACCTTGCTGTAAATCCGTGGTTGAGATGAAGTTCCTGCGTGGTCTTGGAGGACTCGTTTGGTTGATGAGCAAAGGAAGGCCCATGCTGACACGCAAGCCTTGTCCCAGTGATCTTTCGGATGCTCAGTGGGAACTGATTTCGCATCTCATTCCTCCCGCCAAGTCCGGTGGTCGTCAGCGGGGTGTGAATCTGCGGGAAGTGATCAACGCTCCGCTGTATCTGGAACGCAGTGGTTGTCAGTGGGACATGTTGCCGCACCATCTCCCTCCTTGCAGCAGCGTGTTCGAATACTTCTCCACCTGAAGGGATGACGGCACCTGGAAACTGATGGTGGATGGGCTCCGAGAAGGGGGTGCGAGAGTCTTTGGCTCAGCAGCGGGAACCGACTCCCAGTGCCGGCAGGATCGACGGTCGTCCTGGAGGTCGATCATGATGACGGCGTCCTCAATCTGGACAAGTAGATCCGCGATGCCCTCGCCCCGACCGACCGCCGGATCATCGAGGACATTCCTTCCCAGCCAGGAACCGAATGGAACGATGTGTTGCGACAGATCGTTCCGCCGCACGATCGTGTGCCAGCGTTGCCGTAAGGCAAATCCCGAAATGGCATCCCTCCCTCGTTTGGATGCTATAGCTCACGGCCCCTCGATCACGATAGAGATCGCTGCCGCGATCGGTCCAGATCGACGGTAAAACAGATTTTGTACTCGCCTGTCCTGAATACCGTGAAAGCGGGCGCCCTCTTTACAGCCGAGAAATAGATCTGCGACAAAACTGGGAAGCGTCCAACCTTCTGAGTTGCCATCGCCGGTCAGACCGCGGATATCTTTGACCGATGGGGAAAATCCAGTTTTGTGACTCGCGATCATTTCATGGACGGCCTATGCAGGTATGATCCTCGTGCCAAGCCCAACGCCACTTGGCGGGTTCTCGTATTGAGCGATAGGGACACGCCTGGTGTACGGAAGTGTCCATGGATTATAGAATTGATAGTAGACGGGAAGCTCATTCTCTCTCTCATAGCTGTCGATCGCGTTAATCTGTTCAGACCCAGATTTCAGTGCATTGTATTGAGCCAGTTTCACAACCTTTAGATTACTGAACAGGATTGGCAAGGGATGTGCTTATGAGCAGGGTGAAAGGAGTCTTTCATGCTCATTACTCTGTCGAAATGGCCCGCGAGACGGCGGCCGAACAGGACAGGGTCCAGGACGGCCCCGAAGCCCTTTCTCTCTGATGCACAATGGTTTCTGATCGCGGATCTGTTTCCTGATCTTCCGGTGGGACCGCGTGGAGGACGCCCTTGGCGATCTTCTCGTGAGTGCTTGGAAGGCGTTCTGTGGGTACTGATTACAGGGGCCCGTTGGAAAGATTTACCAGAACGATACCCCTCACCAGTCACCTGTTGGCGACGCCATCGTGACTGGACTCGAAACGGGGTCTTTCGTGCAGCCTGGGATCGATTGCTCAGCAAGCTGCTACAGCGACGTGGCATCGACTGGGAAGAAGCGATCGGTGATGGCTCGTTTTCACGGGCAAAAAAAGGGGTGACGACGTGGGACGTTGTCATCGTGGCAACGGAACCCGCATCCTCCTCCTGACTGATGGACGAGGCATTCCACTCTCGGCATATACCACCTCTGCCAATTACAGCGAGGTGACCACGATCCAAACATTGATTGATCAATGCCCTCCACACGGCAAGCCGCGTCGCCTGCTGTACGATAAAGCTGCCGATGCCGACTGGTTGAGGGAACATCTTCTGTCCCGTGGCATCGAACTGATCTGCCCGCACCGAGACAAACGAACCAAGCCTCGACTGCAGGACGGTCGAGCATTGCGGCGATACGAACGCCGATACCGAATTGAGCGCACTTTCAGTTGGCTGCAGAACTGCCGCCGATTGATCACTCGCTGGGAATACTACGCCGAACTGTTCGAAGGCTTCGTTCACTTAGCCTGCCTGTACACCATCATCAAAGGGTTGTGAAACTACCTCTTTGCACTTTTCTGTAAACTCGAACTCACGCTCTACAGCAATTGAGCGAGCTAAGTCCTCCGGATCGGCAATCCGAGCAAATCCGATTTCGTAGTCAATTCTTCCTTCTTCTACGACACGGTTGCTCGTTGGACAGAGACGCTTCGATTGTAATAGCGCCACCTTGCTAAGCTGAATCTTTCCACAAGAACGAACAAACAGCAGCACACCAACGTCTGCGATCTCCCACTGGTAAAAATGACGAAGCCCCCCGAGAAAATGGCTTTCAATTTTCACAGTCCACGCTCCGTCGATGCGTACTGGCGCAGAAAACTGTGAGAGATGTTCAATCCAAGTTAGGTCCAGTGACTCCTCGAGAAGGTTTGGATTGTTGTGAATCTTCTGAGTGATGCGATGGTCACACTCCGTGAAGACTTGTGAGATCCACTTCAGCACACCTTCTGGCGGTTGAAGATTTGACATAGGCTCTCTTGGAAGACTTTGTATTGGGTGTGTTCAGTAGCTATTTCGCTGCGTCGGTTCCGAAAATACTCTTCAGCCGCCTGACAGGGTACCCACCGCCTCTCCTTCAACGATTCCAGCAAGGCGAGCTATTCTCCGCGGGTCATTGGGGAGTACCGGTAAGGATTCAGAAGAATATTGGTGTCGAGAACAATGGCTCCGTTCTTCCAGAGGCCCTCGAATTCTTTCTCCGTTGGCCGGAAGTGATGCCCGAACAATGTCTTCATCGCGTTTGCCCTCGCTGTATATTGAGACCGCAGAACGATGCCATGTTCCGAAGCGATTTTCCAGCGCCCTCACGATGTCCGACGCAAAGCTGGGTTAAAGAGATTTCTAAATAACGTCGCCCGTCGCAAACACCGGCATTCGTTTCTGCCGTGTCATGACCTCATAGTAATGCGTCGACGGCTTCGACTGCTGCGCAAGCAGAGAAAGTGTGCGCGATACGTCCAAAGCCACATCGATTCCGACAACGTCAAGCAACTCCAGCGGCCCCATGGGCATGATCGGGTAGACGACATTCCCCACGACAACCCCGCGAATGCAGCTGTGGCCGGCAAACCGGACTCCCCGAGCCAACCCGTACGACAGCGGAATCTCAACGGGGATCGGTCGAGAACCTGACCAGGATCCTGATTCCAGTTCTTCTTGAAAACAGAAGAATGCCTGCGGATATCTGGAACGCCGGTCCCGGGAGCCCCATGCGAGAATTTGCAGTTGGCCATTCAGCCACACAGGCAGGACGGGTGACAGGGTGTACGGGCTCGGTTGTTCCGTTGCCATCGTCTCAGGCTTTTATCATAGCCATCCGAGCTGTCGAGATCGACTTCCCGAGTCGACAATCAATCCCCGCTGCCGCAGGATCCATTTCGCGACCTGCTGAATCGCAATCCAGATCAGGGAGTTGAGCACCGGATCAGATAGATCGGCATGGCCGTCACTTTCTAGGCGAGTGCTTTCCTCAGTTGGCGTTCGTCCAGACCCTCGCCGGCGACCGAAAGAGCCAACGGCTCTGCGTGCGGCATCAGGTCCGCAATGTGCCCTTCGAGGACTGCGGTTTGAGCGTTTGTGAGTCGCTTCATGTGGTGTCCTGAATTCTGATCGATGCACCGACCGCAAATTCCATCGTGGCGTGGTTGGAAAACACTCGACTCTGACGAATGTTCGGGTCGATGGGACCGGGCAGGTCAATTTCCGCACCGTCCCGCCAGCGGACCAGCACGGAGTTCTCGAACTTGGTCAGCTCCGGCATTGGCGATCCTTTGAAGCGGATGCCGACGTCTCCGAAGATGACTCGGCCGGGCTCCAACCGGAGCTTTCCGGAATTGAAGGCGTTGAAGAGCCATTCACAGCTGCTTGCAATTCCGCTCATTTTGATCGTCGCCAGTGTCCTAGTTGTCTCAGGGACGGCGAAAGCGGTCTTCCAACCCACACATACCGAAAAATGCGACCAAGGTGGTCAAGCACATCACGATCTGCTGAGCTGATATGAGCTACCCTCGAAGGAACCTCACCCGGGGACCATGGAAGAGCCTCAATCGAGGTCGGTCCCGAAGCCGCTGCGGTTTAAACACCTTTGAGCCAGAAGACGGTGCCTGAGAAGTGAGGCTGACCAGCCCGTCCGGCAGGCGAAACACCTGTTCTTCTTTGTCCTTATTGGATTGTGTACGGCACTGTGAGAATCCAGCCGTGCAAGTCGCGTCTTCGGAGCGCGAGCACTGCAGAGATTCGCAGCCCGGTGTAGTAAATCAGCAGGAGCAGTGCCCGCCAGTGCTTTCCTTGAAACTGCCAGTTCCGCACCCGATCGGAAGCCAGCAGCATCTGCTCGAGGTCGTGTGTTGACCAGGCCTTGGGGCTCAACTTCGGCCGTTTTGGAATCGGCAGCTGTGCCTTCCAGAATGGATTCGAATTGAGAGAGAGGCGATGTGCCAGCTTCCAGATCGTGAGCAAGTGCCCTCGTCGCCGACGTCGACTGTCGGGAGCGAGGCCACGGTCCCGCATCCAGCGGAGATGGGAGCAGATCAGTTCTTCGGAGAGCTCGGCGACATCGACGTCCCGTCCAAACTGGACCTGCAATTGCTTCGCCGCACAGACGACTTGCCGGAGCCCCTTGTCCCCGCATTCGCTGTGATGTTTCGCATAGAGATTTGTAACGAAGCCCAAAATGCTCTGAGTGCTCATTTCGCACGCGCCCACGTGACTTACCCGCACCCACGGAGTCTGCACGCTCGCAAAAAAATCACGCGTCCGTCGCCATGTCAAAACACCCTGTTTTGATTCGCTGCAGCCACCACGGCCGCAGTTCCGAAAAAATCAGCGAAGGTGTTTCAACCGGGAAATGTTCCGCAAGGCGTCCGGATGGCCTGAAGCCTCCGGAGCTAAAGGTCAGAGGTTCGAATCCTCTCGGGGACGCTGATTGGCCCGGAAAATCGCATGTTGCGGTTCCGGGCTCTTTTTATATCTCTACCGAATTGGTCGCAATCGCTTTGTAGATCAGGGCGGTCTGCGGATAGTGGCAGATCCAGATTTCTTCCTGTCCAAGGACGACTGTCGTTGCGATCTCGCGTCCGATCGCTTCAATCCGGGACTGGATCGCCGAATGGTCGTCGTGCGATTCTCTTTTGAACAGGATGCGGATCACCAGCGTGCGCTCCTGGTAAATTCTTCCGCCCGCGAACGCTCCATCAACTTCGTAAAGTGAGAATCCATCGATTGTTGTGGCTGACAGTTGGCCTTGTGTCCGCTCGGTCAGCTTGCGCCGGAGGTAATTGTAAAGTTCAGAAAGGTGTTCCAGATTTTTGGGGATGTAAATCTCCAGACACTCCATCGCATGAGAGCCTGCGAACTGATGACCCGGGGCGGAAGGATCGTTTGTCATGTGAATTTTTCCTTGTCTCCCAGTCGCCGCGACCGTTCGTTCGTCGATTCTGTCGCGTCTGTTCCGGTCGGTGAAGCGAGAGCAGTCAACCTGACAGCGTAGACCGTGCCGGCGTCTATTCTGCCAGATTTGTCGAAAGATCGTCTGAATCCAGTTCCGGCTCAACTTTTCAGCCAGCAAAGCACGAGGAGCCCAATCATTCCGATGTGCTGTTGCCGAAAAGGAACAGAGAAACTGTCGTCCGAGGATAGTCCGTCATGATCCGCTCTGTCTTTTTCTCTGCAGGCCTGTATCTGGTCCTGTGCGGGTCTGGCCTGTTTTTCGTCGACGAGATTACGCTGACCGAGCCCGTTTCCACAAAGGCTCCCCGATTGATGTCGCTGATCTCGCACGCCAACGCCGGCGGACAGCGTGCGATGAATCCTCCGGAATGGCTGCCGTTTCTGTGTATTGGCCTGGGAGGAGTGACCATGCTGTACGCGATCGCATTGCCCTCGGCAAACTCGGCCGGAAGTCGTTAAGCTGCGGAGGCGACAGCAGCCGATTTGCGAACGGCCCTGTTGGATTTCGCGTGCCGGTGAACATTCTTTTCGAAAAACGGACGAAACAACCCGGTTTTCGGATGATGCAAACTCGCGAATTTTGCCGAATCAAGAAAATATCGCGCTGCGTTCCGATGCAGCCGCGACTTTGAATCCCCTTCGTCGCCGAAACGACGGCGTGGCTGCAACGACAAGGATGGTGCCATGCACCCCACTTCACCTTCCGCTACAGGCTTCTCACTGATCATCGAGCGGGGCCAGACCCGGTTTCCGGAACGCCCTGTTGATCGCGATCGCTTTCTGATTGGTGCGGGCAGCAACTGCCAGCTGCAACTGGGGGGCGAGATGCCCATCCTCCACAGTATTATTATTCCCCAGGGGGATCACCTCTGGATCGATGCCGTCGTGGCTTCGCCCGAGCTCCGGGTGAACGGTGCGAACGTGCGTGAAGCCGAACTTCGGTCGGGTGACCTGGTAGAAATTGGCAGCTTTGTGTTCAGCATCGCAGCCCGACAGCAGGCTGCAGCCCAGCCCGCGGCGGAGTCGACGCCGCTTCCTCTGCAGACCGCAGAACAGCTGGTCGATGGACTGGCTGCAGAAATGCGGGAGTTAGAAGAACTGAAAGCCAAGCGGCAGCGCGGACTCGGAGCGCTGCTGCAGGCTGCCCAGAAAACAGGTCAGGGAGAAGGGCCCCGGGCCTCCAGTTTCCAGCAGGCGACCGCCATGGAAAATCTGCTGGCCGAGCTGAAAGCCCGGTCTGAGCAGTTGGATGTCCGAGAAGCGGCCCTCCATGAACATGCTGCCCAACTGGAACAGACCCAGCAGCGTCTGCAGGAACAGCTGGAAGCTTTCTGTGAGGCCCGTGCCAAGACAGAAGAGTCAGCCACGCTGCGAATGACCGCCTAGAGCAGGTTGGTCGTTCCAGTCCCGCAAAGCAAGCCTTTCGTTGGCTGAAATACCGACATCCGCGTCGCGGGGACGGGGCAATCCACGGTCGAAATGCTCTCGGCCGGTCATCGACCGCAAGAGATCGAACACGCCCGCAGCCTGGGCGTGTTTTTGTTGGTGAAACGCGGGAACGCCGCGACGCGAGGTCCTGTGCCCACACAGGTGAACTGCGGCGCAGCGTCGAAGCGGACCAGTCCCTTCGGCGAATGTGTTTCACGCACGACAGGCTACCGGCACCCGTCGGTGATGGGCGATCAGCCTTCGTCGGAGTTCTTTTCGCCGGGGTATAATAGACGGCCACACGAGGGACAGAAGAGCAGCCGACCCAGACCGATCTGCACGCGTGACTGGGGGGTCAGCGACACATAGCAGAAGTTACAGACACCCTTCTGCACGGAGGCCATTGAGTCGGCGCCGTAAGCATCGACCAGTCGCCGATACTGCTCCTTGAGCTCATTCGGAATGATCTGCTCGGCGATGGCGATCTTCTGCCGGAGCGAGGCTTCCTGCTTGTGGAGCGTCGCTGCTTTCACTTCGAACTCATTGGCAAAGGACCGGGCATCCGCCTCCAGATCCTTGATCCGCTGCTTGGCGGCGGCGACCGCCTTTTGACCGGCATCGACCCGATCCAGCCATTCGAGAATCTCATCTTCGAGGACAGCCTTGGCCGCTTTATCTGCCTCGATCTGCCCGCGGATGATGTCATACTCGCGGTTGGACGAGGCGGTGTTCAGCTTGCCCTGCAGGTCGTTGAGATGCGACTCCTTCGACCGCAGGTCGAGGTTCTTGCGGTCTGTGGTGGTGCGGGCGTCCTTGAGTTCCTGCTCGCGTTCTGCCAGCTGAGCTTCCGCCTCGGTGACCCTCCCCTGCCGGATCTTGATCTGCCGTGGGCCGCGCGTCAGCTGATCCTGAACTTCCTTGAGTTGGTTATACAACTCATGCAGGGCACGGTATTCCCCACCGTATGACGGCATCGCGGCACTCCTGAAATCTGAAAAGAGCGAGACAGTTCTCCGCGCGTCCCGCCTCCACGGAGCTGGTCCGGGGAGATGTTCTGTGACGGAGCGTTCTTTCAGTCTGGCAGATTTGCCGCAGCTTTCAATCTTGGGCTGCCGTTTGACTCAGACGAAATTCCATTCTGTGCACAACGGAAGGTCCCCAAATGCAGAAACCGCCACAGGCGAGGCCCCCCTGGCGGTTTTTTGCACATGGATCGACACCGAAATTCACCGATGCGGGCTGTCGACCTTAATTGGCTCCGGCCAACGCCAGACGCTCCAGAAAGCCCTGCAGCTGCTTGGCGCGGGCAGGATGTTGCAGCTTGCGCACCGCCTTGGCTTCGATCTGTCGAACCCGCTCTCGTGTGACCTTGAAGATGCGGCCGACTTCTTCCAGTGTGTAGGTATAGCCATCTCCCAATCCATAGCGGAGCTTGATGATCTCCCGCTCGCGATATGTCAGGGTTTTCAGGACCTGATCAATTTTGTCCTTGAGCATCTCCTGAGCGGCCTGGCTGACCGGACTGTGATCGCTGGTGTCTTCAATAAAATCGCCGAACAGGCTGTCATCGAACTCACCCACCGGCTTGTCGAGGCTGACGGGGGTCCGCGACATGCGCAGGACCCGTTTTGCTTCCTCGATGTTCACCTGGGCGGCTTCCGCCACTTCTTCGACGGTCGGTTCGCGGCCGAGCTCCTGCACCAAGCTCTTGCTGACACGACGCAATCGGGACATCGTCTCGATCATGTGCACAGGGATGCGAATCGTGCGGGCCTGATCGGCAATCGCACGGGTGATCGCCTGACGAATCCACCATGTGGCGTAGGTCGAGAACTTGTAGCCCCGGCGGTATTCGTATTTGTCAACCGCCCGCATCAGGCCGGTATTCCCTTCCTGAATCAGGTCGAGGAAGCTCAGACCCCGGTTTCGATATTTTTTTGCGATCGAGACCACGAGCCGCAGGTTACCCGCTGACAGGTCCCGCATCGCCTGATCGTAGGCGGCATAGCGTTCGTGAAGTTCTGCAATCCGCTGCTGCAGTGACTCGGGGGTTTCCAAGGTCAGCCGCATCAGGTCCCGCAGCTCCTGCTCATAGTTGGCGCGGCGATCTTTCAACAGTCGGTCGCCCGAGATACGGTTGACCTCACGCTGCAGCTCGTTCATGCGACGGGAGATCTGCTCGAGTCGACGAGTCAGCGGCTGCAGACGTTGCGTGCGCAGGCTCATTTCTTCGAGCAGGGTCGCCACCTTGCGGCGATGAATGTCGAGCGTGGCCACTTTCTCCAGACGTTCGAGCGGCGCCAGCCCCGGATCGAGCGAGGCTTCGAAATCGAGCTCATTCTGGTTCAGCAGCTGGTTGACGGTCCGCAGGTTATACGGCATTCGCCCCAGCACCTGATTGCGTTCGGTGCATTCGGTCAGCGAGATTTTGATCGTGCGGTCAAAGGGGAGTTCCCCCTGCTCGACTTTCACGAGGGTGTCATAGGCTTCACGCGAAATGAAATGACATTCGAGCAGCGTGCGGCGGAACCGCTTGCGGGTCACTTCGATTTTCTTGGCCAGCGAAATTTCTTCTTCGCGGGTCAACAGAGGAATTTCGCCCATCTGCGACAGATACATCCGCACCGGATCATCGATGGCCCGCGCGCCGGTATCTTCGATCAGGCCCGACATGTTGACCGCCTGCAGTCGGCGGGGCGGCTCCTTCCGGGGAGACTTGCCGGGTTTGGCTGGCTTCTTCGATTCCCGATGCGGTTGCTGGTCGTCCCGAATGGAAAGCCCCAGCTCTTCCAGAGAGAGCAGCAGCGAGTCGATCTTCTCCGGATTGACTGCCTCATCCGGCAGATAGGTGTTAATCTGGGAAAACGTCAAATAACCCTGCAGCTGCCCAAGCTCGGTCAGTTCCCGCAAGCTGTCATTGAATCGATGCATTCAGTTTCTCCTGGCAGATGCCGGTCAACGCTACGCGGTGGTCTTACGGGTTGCTCGTTGCTTGTGGAATTCGGCCGCCTGCAGCAGCAACTGGGCGGTGGCGTCGTCGAGTTCTGAGGAACCCTGTTCGCGCCGGGCCGCTTCGTCCCGTGTCAGGCTCTGTGGTGCCGAGTCATATTGTGCCGAACCGTATTGCGACAGTTGGATGTCGACCGACTGCTGCTGTTGTTCCGCTTCGCGCCAATGCAGGTTGTGAATGGCCTGCATCAGCAATTGCGGACACCCATCATCATTATACCCGCTGTCGGTCAACTTTTTGGCGAGCCCCTTCGCCGTGGCCTGTTCATCGAACCAGACAACCAGATTTTTCAGATCCGGATCATCCAGCCGGGAAAGCAGGCCCGGGACAGTGACCTGTCCCATCTCCTCGTCTTCCCACGCACAGTTCGACAGGAGCAAATGGATGATCTCGCTGCGGAACCTGAGGTCGCTGACACACTGCATGACGTATTGCACATGCCCGGGTGCGGCCAGTGTCATCTCAAGCAAGTCGCATTCCAGCTGCACCTCCCGGGAGATCCTGCCCCGGATGATGCGGGCCACCGCTTCTGTTCGATCCCGACGGGTTTGCACGGTTTTTTCCATGCGAACCCGCTGACTTTCCGTGGAACGAATCTCCTGCAGACGATCCCGGACCGCCTGTTCCGGCAGCAGCAAACGTTGTGAAAGATTTGCAATAAACAGACTTTCGCGAATTCCTCCTGACAAACTGGGGGTCTTGGCCATGAGGCCGAGCATTCCATCCAGAATGCGTTGTCGACCGTCGATGGACTCGACACCGAAAGCCCGTCGAAGGTTCCGAAATTGGAATTCCCACGCTTCGGGGGCGGTGGCGACCAGCTGCCGGAAGGCATCCGGACCCTGTTCCGCCAGGAATTCGGCCGGGTCGAGTCTGCCCGGGAGAGTCAGAATCCGCAGATTCATGTCCTGTGCCAGAAACCGCTCGACCGCTTTCTGAGCGGCACGCTGTCCGGCGTCGTCCCCATCGAAGACGAGCACCACCTGATGGGTGAAGCGTTTCAAAGCAGCCACGTGGGAATCGGTCAGGGCGGTTCCCAGCGTCCCGACGACGTTCATGACACCATACTGATGGCAGGTGATGCAGTCGGTATAGCCCTCCACGACGAGAGCCTGCTTCTCTTTCGTGATGGCGTCACGTGCTCGGTCGAGTGCGTAGAGCAGGCGGCTTTTATGGAAAACAATACTTTCCGGGCCGTTCCAGTATTTCGCATCGTCGCGACTTCCGGGGAGGACGCGTCCGCCGAACGAGACCGGCTGTCCCCGTTCATTGTGAATCGGAAAAATCACCCGGTTCACGAAGAAGTCGAAATGTCGGCCATCCCGTTCCCCAATGAGTCGGGCTTCCTGCAGCAGCTTGACCGGATATTTCCCGGCTGCTTTTTCGAGCAGCCATGTCCAGTTGTCAGGATGGAAACCGAGGCGGTACTTGCTGATTGTCTCGTCGGTAAAGCCGCGGGACTCTTTCAGATATTGCCGCGCCGGCTCGGCGACCGGCAGCTCCAGCAGCGCTTTGTGGAGTTCATTCTCGGCCCACTGCAGCACTTCAAAGATCTTGGGGCGAGACTCAGTAACAACCGTCGGTTCCGCACTTCGCTTCGGAATCGGGAGGTTGGCGCGGCGGGCCAGAATCTCAAGTGCTTCCGGAAAGGTGACTTTCTCCCGTTCCATCACGAACGTAAAGCAATCCCCCCCGGTGGCACAGGACCAGCAGCGGAACGTCTGGCGGGCAGCATAGACCCGCAGAGAGGGGTTGTGATCTTCATGAAAGGGGCAGAGGCCGACGTGCTCCCCACCACGACGCGGTTGCAGGGCAATGGTTTCGCCGATCAGGCTCACGATGTCCGTGTGCGAGCGAACGGTTTCCCGAAATTCTTGAGGAGTCGGCTGCGACACGTGTTTCCTGACAACTGCGCCGGTGAACGGGCGTGGGGGACCGAATAACCGCTACAGGCAGTGTACGTTGTTGCCTCGCACCGTCAGTTTGACAAGTGGACGAACGACCACGCAAGGCTGTGAGGCACAAAATCAACGGACGACACTCCAGTCTACCCCCTGCGGCAAGCGGGTCAAATTTTCCCCGCGAGGAAGCATCAAAGGAAGCGCGACACAACGTCGGAATCGATAAGCGCTTGAAAAGAGGCGCAGTCGGCAGAGGTTTCCAAGACAGATCAACAGGCCTGGGGCAGCGCCAGTAGAGACGGCGGACTGATGAGCAGGTCGCTCTTGGAGAGGAGCCCGACGCTGGACACTTGGGATTCGGGACTCGGCGCCGCCGGAATGGTGGTCACGAGATGACCAGCAGCAGAATCGCGATGTAGTGAGACGTGCTCCCCGCAATGACAAATGCGTGCCACAGCGCGTGCAGGTACCGGACCTTGCGGTCGTTCGCCAGAAAGATGGTCCCGATGGAATAGAAAACACCGCCAAGGAGCACCCAGAACAGGATGTTCATCGGGGCGACGCGGACGAGCTCGGGGACGGATAAAACCGGCAGCCAGCCGAGTATTCCATACGTGAACCGGGCGAGTGTGGAAAGATTCCGCATCCACAGGACCAACGCCACACCCAGCAGCGCGAAAAACCACATGGCGGCCAGCAGCAGCGGCCAGCGCCCCTCCATCAGAAAGACGGTGGCGTACGGCGTGAACGATCCCGCGATCAGAACGTAGATGAACGCCTGATCCAGCGTACGGAACCAGCGTCGCCAGCGCAGATCATAGAAGGAGTGCGAAAGGGTCGAGGCTCCATACAGACCGATCAGACTGAAGCAATAGACCCCGCATCCCGCCAGCACGCGAGGGGGGCTGTGCTTGAGGGCAAATTCCATGAGGACGATCGAACCCAGGACACTCAGCAGGAACCCGTACCCATGTGTGAGGAAGTTCGCAAATTCGTCTTCCGGGCGGACTTCCGCCGCCATGGGTGCGGGCGGTACGGCCGGTCCCAAGCGAGGCTGATGGATGTCCTGAACTTGCGTTTTCATGTCAGATTTTAGGAAGAAAGAGGGTGTCGATCTTCGAAGAATCGCACAATTTCCGCCACGCAACAACAGGAACATGCGGAGGTGGGAGAGGCTCGCGGTTCCTGTCGGAGCGGCGACCGTTTGGATTCGACTCTCTGCAGTTTTCAGGCCAATGACGGTTCACTTTGGTCGGCCGGTTTGACTCCTGACTGACTTTCCACAGAAGATCACTCGCAACGGTCATCAGGCAGTCCCGGGAAGCTGGGTCAAAATCCCGGATTCTCCAGAGCGGTGGTCTCTCCGCTCGCTGAATACGTCGACGGCTGTCACAATAGCGAGAAGATGATGCTCCCGTTCACTCCGGTCTGCTGAGAGTTATGTTGTTCGGCTTCTTTCATGCGGCAATGCTGTTGGGGCTGGCGGCCATTGGGTTGCCCATTCTGGCCCATCTTCTCAGCAAGCGGCGGTTTGATGTGGTCGAGTGGGGAGCGATGCGGTTCCTCCAGCTGGGGCAGCGGACACGTCGGAATATCCGGCTGCAGGATCTGCTGCTGTTGCTACTGCGGATCGCCATTGTCGTCGCTCTCGTGCTGGCGGTGTCGCGACCGTGGGGGCAGGGGAAACTGTTTGGCAGTTTCCAGTCGGCCCCTCCGCAGGATGTCGTGTTCATCCTCGATTCTTCAGGAAGCATGGCGTGGACAGGGGGACCTCAATCACCCCATCAGGCGGCGATTCAATGGCTGCACGAGGCGCTCGAGACCATTCGTCCCGGGGATACCGTCACCGTTCTGGAAGCCCGCGACCGCCCGGTGCGGACCGTGTTTCCTCCACAGAATGATCTGCCGGCGATTCGCGCCCGGCTGTCCCGGATTTTGCCCCCTGCAGGGGATTGCCAGCTGGTCCCGGTCATTGCGGAGGGACTGCAGATTCTCTCCACTACACTGAATCCGCAGCGGCGGGTGATCGTGTTGACCGATCGTCAGTCGCTCCCCTGGACCACGCAGGAAGAGGCCCACTGGGGGAGGGTCACGGAGCTGCTTGAGCAGTTTCCGACAAGGCCGGCCATCGAAGTGGTGCAGCTGGAGAAACCGGGTCCGCGACGAAATCTGTCTGTCGGCCGGATGCAGCTCTCGCGCAGTGCGACTGTCCCCGGTTTTCCGGTCACGATCCGGAGTACGATCCGCCAATCGGGGGGAGAACCGGTGCAGCAGCCGGTCACCTTCGAAATCAACGGTCAGCAGATCGAGCACAAGACGACGACAGTTCATCTGCTGCCCGATGGAGAGGCAACGCTCGCAGTCCCTTATACCTTTGCCACTCCGGGAGATTATGTCGTCAGCTTTTCGCTGCCCGCTGACCATCTCCCGGCTGATGACCGCAACAACGCAGTGGTTCAGGTGGAATCGGGGATTACTGTGCTGCTGGTAAACGGCGCGCCGCGAGTGGATCCCTCCCGTGATGAAACGTTCTTTCTGGCTTCCGCATTTGCCGCTGTGGATTCCGAGTCGCCGTGGATTCAGGCCACATCCGTTCGACCAGCCGAGCTGACCGCAGAAGGACTGAGCCGCACCCGGATCGTCTTCCTGTGCAACGTCGCCGCGCTCTCCCGGCAGCAGGGGGAACTGCTGCGGCAGTTCGTGATGCAGGGGGGCGGCCTGGTGATCGCTCCCGGAGATCAGACGGAGGCAGCGGAATGGAACCAGCTCTCCCTGCAGACCCTGCTCCCGGCCAGTCTGGGGGAGATTCAGAGCGAGCAACAACCTGAAGGTGGCCACGGCGTGACCGTTGATCCTCTCTCCCTGCAGGCCGGATGGCTGTCTCCGTTTCGACAGTCGGAGGCGGTTGACTTCCACCGGGCCCGCTTTTCCAAGTGGTGGGAGTTAAAAGCCCAGAACGAAGGGGCCAGCGAGGAGGGCTCCAGACCTCAGATTCTGGCGAGTTTGTCGAACGGTGCACCCTGGCTGGTCTCACGATCGTTGGGGCGGGGATCGGTGCTGCAGTTCGCTGTTCCACTGGATGCCGACTGGAGCACATTCCCGGCTCGCAGCGACTTCGTGCCGTTTCTGCATGAACTGGTCTTCATGCTCACCGCTCAGAGTTCCCATCGCAATGTCGATGTGGGGGCTCCGCTGGTCGTGACGGTACCGGAGTCTGTGCGGGTCGGTCAGCTTTCCGTGCTCGGTCCGGGCCTGCGTGATCGGACCATCGACATCCAGACTCGGGGAGAACTTCGGATTGCCACGTTTCGTGACACTCTCCTCCCGGGGCTGTACCGGATCGAAGATCGTCAGGCGGGACGAGACTTCTCTGTTCCGTTCGCCGTGGACGATGACCGCCGGGAGTCGGACTTGCGGGGCTTTGGTGAGGGAACTTGGAAGGACTATTTGCAGCAGCACGGTTTGAAAGAGATCGAATCGATGCGGCAGGCACTGCAGGCGGAGACGACGCAGCGTCCACCGGTAGAGCTCTGGTGGCTGCTGATCCTGATGGTATTGGCTCTTCTGGTCGCGGAGGCGGCCGTCACCCGCAGAATGGTGCAGGGGGGGCATCTGGCTCTCGATGCGCCGACCGAGACCTGACTCGTGCTGAGGTCGTGTTCCATTTATTGAATGGACGCTGATCTTTGACGCCGCCTCTTCCGCCACGCGGCGACGCCTCCTTTCCGTTGATCTGGTGGAGAGAGTTCCCGCTGCGGCCTGCCGAAGAGGTCCCGGCCACACCGTCAGGATTGAGGACATCGACCTCGTTGCGCTCAGGGACTGAGCCGCTGCCACAACAGAATGCCCGTCACCAGAAACGCTGTGACGTGAGCCGCGACCGCGGCTGTTGAACCGAGCCTCAATGTTTGCAGCGTTGACGGGGAGAGCTGTTCGGCGTAATCCACGATCAGCTGTTTGCAGAGCTGATGGACCAGTTCGATGGCGAAGCTCATTCCCAGACAGAGAATCAGGATCGCCCACTCCAGACGTTCGAGTCCGACGACCGTGGCCATCAGCAGAGCGATGCCCGTGTAAAAGAAGTAACCGAAGAGTGTACTGTCCGCCCGCAGCCCAATGCGGAAGCCTCGCTCGGCATCAATCAGCCGCTGACGCCAGGGAGAGCGTCTCGGAGGTGTCGCGGTGTGCAGTTCCTGTTGATCGAACCTGATGGCCATGACTCAAGCTGTCGCAAGGGAAGGAGGCAGTGACTTCAAGGACGGGGCATGCTCGAACAGGATGCTCTTCTTGTGGCCGCACAGGGTGCGTTCTCATTGAGAAATGAGACAACTCCGCGCGGTGAGAACTGGTGCTTCATAACTTCACTCGCTTCATCCCGCACGCCGGATCGCCAGCCGGGGGGAAAGACGTTCCAGCGCTGCGGCACAGATGGCGGCGACATCCATCCCGTAGACGCTGCGCAGATATTGTTGATTCCCGACGGTGGAGGAAAAGCCTGCCCGCAATCCGATGCGGTGGAAGAATCGGGGGATTTCTCCCCGTTCCAGCAGTGCTTCGGCAGCAGCGCCGCCAAGTCCCCCATCGACCCGATGTTCTTCGACCGTAATCAATCCACCGGTTTCGCGGGCGGCAGCGCTCAAGGCTTCGACGTCCAGGGGCTTGACCGTGTGCATGCTCAGTACCCGGGAGGAGATGCCGTGCTGTTGCTCCAGGAGATCGGCCGCTTTCAGCACTTGCTCAAGCAGGCCACCCGTCACGGCGAACGTGACGTCCGTCCCCTGCCGCAGGAGACGGGCTTTCCCCAGAACGAATTCTTCTGCCGGCCGCTGGGTGCAACCAGCGGTACTGCGATCGAGCCGCAGATAGGAGACGCCCGGCGTGTTCGCAATCGCCTCGGTCGCTTCCGCCGCTTCCCAGTCGTCACCCGGGGCGACGACCGTGGTATTGGGAATGGACCGCATGATCGTCAGGTCTTCGGTGGCATGGTGCGAAATACCGAGTGCCCCATAGCTGAAGCCTCCGCCGACAGACACGACGTTCACGTTGCAGTCATGGTAAGCCGCGTCATTACGAATCTGTTCCAGACAACGCATGAACGTGAAGTTCGCGATGGAATAGGTGAAGACGACATGCCCTTCGAGCGCCAGTCCGGTCGCCAGCCCGGTCATATTCTGTTCGGCGACGCCGGCGTTCAGAAACTGTCGAGGGAATTTGGCGGCGAACGGTTCAAAACAGTTGTAGCCGAGATCTCCGGTAATCAGCACGATCCGGCGATCGTGCTCGGCAAGTCTCATCAGGCGGTCAACGAAACTGTTACGCATGACAGGTGATTCCGGGAGCGCGAGGGGTTGGCAAATATTGAGGACTGGAGGAACGTCAGGCAGCCTGTTCCAGTTCACGCAGAGCGGTTTCGAGTTCGGCTCCCTGCGCATTGTGGTAATGCCATTTGACGGTGTTCTCCATGAAGGAGACCCCTTTGCCTTTGGTGGTATGGGCAATCACGCACGTCGGTCGGCCGGCGTCGTTCGCGGTGTGGGAACAGGCTTCGATCAGGGCCGCGTGATCATGGCCATCGACCTGCCGCACATTCCAGCCGAAGCTGATCCACTTGTCTGCGAAAGGTTCAAGTCCCAGTGTCTCGGAGACCGGCGCCAGACTCTGCAGCTTGTTGTAGTCGATCACCGCCACGAGATTGTCCAGTCGATGATGGGCTGCGAACAGAATGGCTTCCCAGTTCGACCCTTCATCGCATTCACCGTCGCTGAGCAGGACGAACACACGATGGTCCGCGCTGCGGATTTTTGCCGAGTAGGCCATTCCCGCGCCGACGGAGAGGCCGTGTCCCAGTGAGCCGGTGGAGAGCTCGACGCCGGGAATTCCCTTGTGGGATACATGTCCGCTGAGGAGCGAACCATTCTGGTAATGTGTCTTCAGCCAGTCGGTTGGAAAGAAGCCGCACTCCGCCAGCGTGGCGTAGACACCCGCCCCGGCGTGACCTTTCGACAGAATGAAGCGGTCCCGCCCGGCCATGCGCGGGTCGGCCGGATTCACGTTCAGAATGGCTCCATAGAGCACCGCCATGATGTCCGCCATCGACAGCACGGCTCCCACATGGGAACTCTGGCCCGAGCTGGTCATACGCACGGCATGCATGCGAATTCTGCGAGCGAGTTCCCGGCATTCGGCTGCGGTCTTCATGGTCTTTCCGTCTTCCTGACGAGTGGGCCACCTGTTCTCAGGCGGCCTGCATCCCTGAGCTGTCCTGGTGAGGAGTCCAGTTGGTCAACAGCTGCATCTGCTCGGGAGTGAGGGTCCATCCCATGGCTCCCAGATTTTCCGACACCTGCGTCGGTCGTTTTGCTCCAAACAGAACGCTCCCCACGCCGGGGGTCTGCAGCAGCCAGCGAATGGCGATCTGTCCCGGGGTGCGACCGGTTTCCGCAGAGAGTCGCTGCAACAACGCGACCATTTGCAGATTGGTCTGAAACTTCGTCCCCTGGAAGTTCTCGTAGCGGCTGCGGCGGTCGTTGGCGGCGAACTGTGACTGTGCGTTGAACTTTCCGGTGAGCAGCCCTTGAGCGAGCGATCCCCACGTGACCAGCGGAATGCTGTATTTCTGGCAAACGGGAAGCAGCTGGTTGACCGGGGCACGGTCGACGAGGCTGTATTGCACCTGCACGGCGGAAATCAGCGTGATCTGACAGGCCCGTTCCAGCTCGTCGGCGGAGACGTTGGACAATCCAATTCCCCCGATCAGACCTTCGGTGCGGCAGCGTGCAAGTTCCTGCATTGTCTCTTCGATGGGCGTTTTTCCATCGGGCCAATGCAGGTAGTAGAGTGGAAGGCGTTCGATGCGCAGACGCCTGAGGGACTGCTGCAGGGCACTCCGCAGGTAGGCCGGACTCGCGTCTTTCGTAATCCGGTTTCCTTCCAGTCGACGGACGCCGAACTTGGAGGCAATGATCACCCGATGCCGCGCAGTTCCCAACGCTTCGGCGAGGAGTTGTTCCGAATGTCCGAAGCCGTACACGTCGGCGGTGTCGAAGAAATTGCCCCCTTGTTCGTAGGCTTCACGAACGGCTGCGATCGACTCCGAATCTTCAACCTGTCCCCAGCCGTGACCACCCAAAGGGCAGCCACCCAGGCCCATTCGCGAGACAGGAAGTTCGAGTTCAGGCAGCTTGACGAGTTCCATGATGATGCGCCGGTGCGCGCTTGAAAGGTTTGGAGGCGACGAGAAAGACCGTTTTGCACAGGATTCGCAAATCAAGCCACAGCGACTGCTCACGGACATATTTCAGCCGCAGCGCGTTTTTGCGAGGCAGAATCTGACGTCGAAACACTTCGTCGGGATTGTCGGTTCCGACGTGTGACTGCAGATCGCTGAATTCGAGACAGGCGAGGTCTGTAATTCCGGGACGCACCGAAAGGATCGCGCGCTCTTCACGGGAATAAGCATCGGTGTACTCGGCCACTTCCGGACGGGGGCCGATGAAACTCATGTCACCAAACAGCACATTGAACAGCTGCGGCAGTTCATCGAGCTTGTACTTCCGCAGAAACGCCCCGACAGGAGTGATGCGGGGATCGTTCCTGCCGGTTGTAGTTCCGCCGAGCTGTTCAGCGTTCACCAGCATGGAACGGAACTTATAGATGTGGAACGGAATTCCGTGCCGTCCGGTCCGCACGCCACGATAGATGACAGGTCCCGGGGAGGTCATGCGGATCAGCAGCGCTGCGGCGATCATGACCGGCCCACACAGGACGATGCCGATGAGTGCCAGCAGAATGTCGAAGGTGCGTTTCACGAAATCCATACCGGACGACTGACTCCAGCTCCGCGGGGGCCTGTCTATTTCCACCGTGGGGCAATCTGTAAATGGGTGGCAGCTCTAAGCGACTTTCCGGGCAGCGGACTGCAGGGGCTTCTGGAATGACGCGCCGCCCCGCCCATCGGGGACGAGGGTCGCATTGATGCCACGCTGCTTCATGAATTCGTCGGTCGCTTTCTGGGCGCCATAGCAGCTGCAGTAGTCGTCGATCAGTACGTAACCCGATTCCGAGACCTGATCATACAGATTTTCCAGAACGCACCACGTGGAGTCATACCAGTCGCCGTCGACACGCAGCAGAGCGATCGGGCCGACGTTCGCTTTCTGAATCGGCAGGGTGTCCTGAAACCAGCCTTTGATCAGATGAATCTTCTCGCGGGAGAGTTTCATTTCCTCGAACAGCAGCTGCGAAACCTGTTCGATCGTTCCCAGGCAGGAACCTTTCGGCAGCGGACGAATGTGCCGGCCGGTCTTGCCCCCCTCGAAGTCGAGTTCGGTCGGTTCCGGCAATCCTTCATAGGAGTCGAAGAACCAGCAATCTCTGGATGCCTTGTCGCCGCTGGCGACCTGAGCGATCAGCGCTGCGCACCCCCCCTGTGCCACACCGCATTCCACGAACGCACCGGGAACATTGCGGTTCACCAGATCCTGCGCGAGGTCATGGGTATGTTCCAGTCCGGGAGTGCCGACGAGTGAATACTTCATCACACGATGGACCCGCTCCATTTTCAGGGCGGCTGTCTGATCACCCCGACGGCGGGCCTGCCGGATTTTGCCGGCGTAGGCGGATCGCAGAGTCCACTGATAAGTTCCGAACGCCGGGAAATAGATGGCGTCGTAGGCTTTCTGCGGGAGCACCGCATTGAGCACCTGCAGAATCGGCGTCGCCACGCGCTTCACCAGGCTCGGCTGATCATAGGGATTGTGAAACGGCTGAGTGGCTTCCATCATCTCGTCCTTGGGATGCTTGCGGAAACGATTTTGAATTCAGGCTGCTCGCGACAGACGCCGACGTTCATCCTGTCCGGCGATCTGTGTCAGGTGATCGATCAGTGCCCCATACACATGGGTGGCATTGAACTGTTCTTCAAACAGTCGCACAGCATTCGCCCGCAGGCGGCTGCGCAGGCCTTCCATTTCTTTCATGCGGATCAGCCAGCGGCTCAGGCCGTCAATGTCTGACGGGTCGCAGGCTTCACCACAGTCGTATTCGCGAAGCAGCGACTCCAGTTCGCCGCGGAGTGTCGTCAGCACCGGCAGGCCGCCGGCCAGGTATTCAATCGGTTTGTTCGGCAGTGACTGGAGAACACCCGGAGCGTAGGCCGCGAAGCCGACATCGCACCGTTCCATGATCCAGGCCAGATCGCGGGAGGTGACCCAGCCGAGATACCGGACATTAGGCAGGTCGCCGATTAACTGCTTCAGTTCCTGTTCGCGGGGGCCGCCGCCACAAATCAGAAACTCGATGTCGTCGTGAGTCAGTCGGAGCAGGCGCCGGGCCGTCTGGGCGATGACCTCCAGCCCCGCGCTTTCCCCCAGTGTGCCGAAGAAACAGCAGCGCAGTGCCCGCCGTCCGGTAATGCCTCGGGCTTCCCAGTTCGCCTGGCATTCCCGCCGGTCGCGCTGGGTGAGGGAGTATTGCTGATAGGCGGAATGCACCACTCGATCCATCGGACAGGCCTGCCGCTGGGCCTTCTGCAGTCCCCAGTCGAGATAATCCCGCGAGACCGCAATCAGCGAGTGAGCCCGCTGGCAAATGCGGCAGGCCTGTTTTTCGTATCCCCAGAGAAGCGGTGCGACGAGTTTTCGAAGTGCGGCAGGGACAGCTGTCAGAAAGACATCGGGCCAGAGATCGCGGATATCGACGACAACCGGGACTTTGGCCTCGGCGGCATAGTCCTGCACCGCTTCCGCAAGCTCGAGCGTCGGCAGCGAGACGAGAATCACATCGGGCCGGGCGACTTCGCGGGCACGTTGACGAAAGCCCGCTGCCACATCCCGCTGGGAGGCAATGCGACGAAATCCCACGTGTCGCTGGTAGGAGCGGCCGGGAATCAATTCGAGACGGTAGCCGGGTTCCACCTGTCGGGACACCGGACCATCCGCGCGTTGTGTCTTGGAGAAATGATTAAACGTGGAGGCCCATTGCGTCGCGTCGATCCCCCGCGCTGCCATCTGTCGGCAGAGCAGTCCGTAGCGGAACAGTCTGACGTCACCGTCAGTCGGCACCGGTTCGGCAGGATGGATCAGCCAGGCACGCATATCGAAGAGAATTCAGTGCTGCAGAGAATTGTGTCAATGAACCAGCCTGTGACAGCAGGCTTCGTTTCCGAAATGGACCCCAATCGGCGCGGACTGTACCGGGATTCTGGAAAACAGGTCAAGATGCACTGGGTTGCCGGCCGAGGAGGCTCGATCGGCCCGCGTTGGCGCAGTGAGCTCGCGAGATGAGAGAGAATGTCCTAAGTGCTCCGGGCCCAAGATTCCCGAACCGATTTTCCCACCTGCGGTAACGGGGATTCGGTCGCTTGAAACCCCCTGACTGTTCTGTCATAACTCTGCGCTGATCTGTGTCGCCTCCTGCGTATCAAGCTGCGGGCAAAACTGTCTGTAGATGACCGTGGGTGGGAATCGTGGACTGGTCGCGAGAAAGCAGACAGGCATCGCTGAATGCAATCTCTGTTATTAGCCTCAATGACCTCCTGGATCAGTCAACGGCTGGGTGATTCACCCAGCTGGCTTCCCTCGTTGATCGTCGCGATTGTGCATACCGCACTCGTGGGCGCCTTCTTCGGACTCCCCGCTCTGGTCTTCATCTGGGCGGAACGGAAAGTGGCGGGACGGATTCAGGACCGTCTCGGTCCAACCCGCGTCGGGGGAAGGTTCGGCTGGCTGCAATCGCTGGCGGACGGAATCAAGCTGATTCAGAAAGAGGATCTGGCGCCGCAGGCGGCGGACCAGTTTCTGTTCCGGATTTCGCCCTACATTGTCGTTGTGGCGGCGTTTGCTGCGTTCATTTTCATCCCGTTCAGTGACGGTTGGGCGTCGGTGGCAGCCGATACCGGCCTGTTTGTGGCGCTTGCGGTGCTCAGCCTGGAAGTGCTGGGGATCGTGCTGGCGGGATATTCCAGCGCATCGAAGTGGTCGCTGTTTGGCGGGATGCGGGAAGCGGCCCAGATGGTCAGCTACGAAGTTCCGCTGGGGCTGACGGCTGTCGTCCCGGTCGTGGTTGCGGGAACGATGAATCTGGGTGAGATCGTCTCAATTCAGTCAGGCTGGTTCACGAACTGGCTTGTCTTTCACAACGTTTTTACGTTTCTGGCCTTCTTTGTGTTCTTCACGGTCACACTGGCCAGCAACAAGCGGGCGCCGTTCGACCTCGCCGAAGCGGAAAGCGAACTGGTCGGTGGCTTCCATACTGAATATTCGGGGATGCGGTGGTCGTTCTTCTTCCTCGCCGAATACGCCGCGATGTTCTTCGTGAGCATGCTGGGGGTGTTGCTCTTTCTGGGTGGCTGGTGGACGGGGATCGCACCGATCGATCAGGCGCTGGTCGCTCTGAATGACACCTCGCCCGCAATGGCGTATCTTTCGCGCGTTATCGGAATGGTGATTCTGCTGAAAAAAGCCTCGCTGCTGGTCTTCGTGCAGATCTGGATCCGGTGGACCCTGCCCCGTCTGCGTATCGATCAGGTGATGACCACCTGCCTGAAATACCTGGTTCCGATCAGCTGCTTCCTGTTTCTGGGAGCAGTGATCTGGCCGCTGGTGCTGGCCAGCACTGTGCAGCGCACCACGCTGTTTGCCTTTTTCGAGCCGACCGGAGAACGGGTTCCAGCCGCCCGGCCTCACGAAGTGATTGCGAAAACTCCCGTCGAAACGCGAGTTGAGACTTCGGCCGAACAGCATGCAGCCCCGCAGGGAGGACATTGATGGAACAGGCAATGTTCATCCTGTACGCCGCGCTCGCCTGTGGGGGGGCTCTGGCAGTCGTGCTGAGCCAGAATGTCGTCCGGATGGCATTCTATCTGGTGATTTCCCTCGGTTCGGTGGCGGCCCTCTTTTTTCTGCTGAACGCGGACTTTGTCGGGGCCACACAGGTGCTGATCTACATCGGTGGCACCGTGGTGCTGCTGATTTTCGGCGTGATGCTCACCTCCAGTGCTCCGTTCCAGTCCATCAAAACGACGCCAGGAGAACTGCTGCAGGGGGGAGCGGTGGGGCTCGCGTTTCTGTTTGTGGTCATGGCGAGCGTCCTGTCTGTGAATTGGCAGGAAATCAACACCCGTCTCGTGGCGGCGGGAAGTCAGCTCCCCGCTGAAACCGGTTACAACCCGGAAGGGGAAGGAAACACCACTCGTCCGATCGGAACCGCGTTGCTGGGACTCCGGTTTGACCGCGATCTGCATCACGCCGCCGCTCACGGACAGTCTCGAAATCCCGATGCCGGCAGCACTGGTTATCTGCTTCCATTCGAAATTGTTTCCGTCCATTTACTGGTCGTGCTGGTGGGGGCTGCGTATCTGGCTCGAGCCAAGCGGCGACCCGCAGCGTCTGGCGACTCAATCACCTGAAGAGAACTGAGCTCAGTTCGTTTTCCATTCAGCCCCGAAATTCCTCGAACGTTTCTCAATCACGATGCATACCGTCCCCTTAAATGCTTATCTGGCCGTTGCAGCAGTGCTGTTCGTCTGCGGCGTGGTGTGCATGGCGACCAAGCGGAATGCAATCGGGGTGTTGATGGGGGTGGAGCTGGTCCTGAACGGGGCAAATGTCAACCTGGTGGCCTTTTCCCGGTATGGGGTGCTTGGGCTCGACGGACAGGTGATGTCGCTGTTCGTCATCGTCCTGGCCGCTGCGGAAGCGGCGGTGGCGCTGGCGATTGCCCTTAACTTTTATAACAACCACCTGACGATCGATGTCGATCAGGCGAATGAATTGAAGAATTGAGTACGACTGGTCATTCTGCTGCAGCGTCGGACCAGATTTGAAGTGACTTCGAGTTCGGAATGACGTATCGATCCAATTGATCCAAAGTTCTCACGCGGCGAGAAATGATGCCTCCCGAACAATTCCTGCATGTCGGCACGACGCTGAAGTGGCTGCTGACAACAGCCTGGCTCCTCCCGCTGTTCGGGTTTGTGGTTGAAGTCTTTGGAGCCCGCTGGAGTTCCCGCACCAGCAAAGCGGCGGCCTATCTGGCGGTCGGTTGTATCGGAACCGGCTTTCTCCTCAGTCTGGCTGCCCTCTGTCTGTGGATTCACGCCGCCGATGTGACCCTGTTCGCCGCGGCGCCCGCTCACCATGCAGCGGGACATTCCGGAGACGGAACTGCCGTCGCGGAGGAACACACGACGGCAGAGCATCACGCAGCAGCCTCCCCGTCGACTCCCAACAATCCTCTCAAAGCGGCCTTCACGGGAACCTATTACCGGCTCGCCAGGTTTGGCCAGCTTGATCTCTCGCTGGACTATTTCATCGACGGTCTGACCGTTGTGATGTTCGCGATGGTGACGCTGATCGCGACCTGCATTCATGTGTTTGCCATCGGCTACATGAGCGAAGAGTTGACCACGAACTATGAAGACCATTCGGTTCATCTGCCCGGCGGCCGTCACTTTCATCGGCCGGGGCGTTTCTACCGCTTCTTCTCGTTTCTGTCGCTGTTCTGCTTCGCCATGCTCGGGCTGGTACTGGCCGGAAATATTTTCCAGGTCTTCATTTTCTGGGAACTGGTGGGGGTCTGCAGTTACCTGCTGATCGGGTTCTACGTCGAACGCCATTCCGCCAGCACAGCTGCCAATAAAGCCTTCATCATGAACCGCGTGGGGGACTTCGGCTTCCTCATCGGGCTCATGATTCTGTGGACGTGGTTTGGCGTCTTCCAGTTTGCCCAGACCGGTCCGGAGACAACCGGGCCGGGGGGACTGTTTCAAATGGTGAGAACCCCGGCCGGTCAACTCGATACCGAAGGGGTCGGCATGGATCGGCTCGTTTATTTTCAGGATGGTGGCCGCCGACTTGAGAATTCGGGTTCCGACCTGAACGCCAGCCGACCGGCATCGATTCCGTACTGGCTGCTGACGGTTGCCGGTCTGGGAATTTTTGCCGGCTGTGTCGGCAAGAGCGCCCAGTTCCCGTTGCAAACCTGGCTCCCCGATGCGATGGAAGGGCCGACGCCCGTCTCGGCACTCGTCCATTCCGCCACCATGGTCGCGGCGGGGGTCTATCTGGTGGGGCGGTTCTACTGCATGTTCACGCCGGATGTACTGCTGGTGATTGCTTATACCGGCTGCATCACGCTATTCATCGGGGCCACGATTGCTCTTGTTGTGACCGACATTAAGAAAGTGCTGGCCTATTCCACGATCAGCCAGCTCGGCTACATGATGCTGGCAATGGGGGTGGGGGGCTGGATGGCAGGACTTTTCCACCTCATCACTCACGCCTTCTTCAAATCGCTGATGTTCCTCTGCTCCGGCAGCGTGATTCATGGCTGCCATCATGAACAGGACATGACCCGCATGGGGGGGCTGGCCCGGAAGATGCCGGTGACCTGCTGGACCATGTTCGTCGGAGTGGTCGCGATTTGCGGACTAGCCGTGCCCCTCATTCCGCTGCCGTGGTTCGGACCGATTGCGTTCTCGGGTTACCACTCCAAAGATTCGATCCTCGCAACGGCTCTGTCGTTCGTCGATCTGAATCCGGCCCACGCCCTGCTGTTTCTGGTACCGCTGGTGACCGCCGGCATTACAGCGTTCTACATGTTCCGCATGTGGTTCATGACCTTTTTTGGGACGCCGAAAGATCACCACGTTCACGACCATGCCCATGAATCGCCCCGAATCATGACGGCTCCCCTGCTGGTGCTGTCGTTCTTCGCCATCTTCATTGGCTCTGCCGGCGAAAATGGTCCTCTCGTCCGGCTGCTCCACACGGCGGAGCCCAGTCACGTCGAAGCGGGACTGACCAGCGGTCTGGGAGTGCTGAGCTTCCCCAGTCGAATCCAGATTCATGATCACCACGTCCTGGCCGGCGCAGCGGCACTGCTGGTGGCGTTTACCGGAACCTTGCTGGCCTATCTGTTCTATGCGACCCGTCAGGTGGATGTGGCCCTGATCGCTCGGCAGTTTCGGGGCACGCACGAGTTTCTGCTCGACAAGTGGCGATTCGACACACTTTACGAGGTCGTCTGGGTCCGGCCGGTCCACGTCATTTCGAGCTGGGTGCAGGCCTTCGACAAATATGTGCTCGATGCCTTTGTCAGCTGGCTGGCCTGGCTGATTGTGGCAATTGCCAAATGGGACCGCGTGTTTGACGAACGAATCGTCGATCGCTTCGTCAATATTCTCGGTGATGCCACGCATTCTCTGGGAGAAACGTTCCGCAAGCTGCAGACCGGGCAGCTGCGTCAGTACATCACGTTCATTGCTGTCAGTGTGGTCGCCCTGTTCCTGATCCTGTTTACCCTGCTGCCTGGGCATTGAGCCTGTCGGCAGGCTGCCCCTGTTCCGGGGTCGACCTGCAGTTCGATTTGTCGGACATTTCCAGAGTTTCTCGAAGCCAATCGCCGCCATGTCCAATCCTACCGTGCTGCTGAGCCTGACGATCTTCCTCCCGACGATCGGCGCCCTGTTTCTGTTCGCCTTTGACAAGAAAGCGGAAGAGGCGATGCGGACCTTCGCGTTCGTAGTCACCGCTGCCACCTTCGTGCTGACGCTGTGGATCTGGGGCCAGTTTGATGCCGCGAACGGGGCCATGCAGATGCTGGTGAGCAAAGCGTGGATCCCGACCTGGAACATCAACTACAAGCTGGGTGTCGACGGGCTCAGCCTGCCGTTGATTCTGCTGACCAGCCTGATCAGCATGCTGGCCATGCTCGCCTCCTGGAGCATCAAAGACAAAGTGCGCGGTTACCTCGTGCTGTTTCTGCTGCTGGAAACCGGCATGCTGGGGGTCTTTCTGGCGCTCGACTTCTTCCTGTTCTACGTTTTCTGGGAAGTCATGCTGTTACCCATGTACTTCCTGATCGGGATCTGGGGTGGTCCCCGTCGGGAATATGCCGCCATCAAGTTCTTTCTGTATACATTGGCCGGCTCGGTTCTGATGCTCATCGCGATTCTGATGTTCTACTTCGACAGTGCTTCATCCGCACTGTCAGGACACCAGAGCATCTTCGACCTGATGACCCTCGCCAAAATTGGTGAGGCGGGTGAGTTCACCCGGACGATGCAAATCATCGCCTTTTGGCTGTTGTTTATCGGCTTCGCGATCAAGCTCCCGTCGTTCCCCGTGCATACGTGGTTGCCCGATGCCCACGTCGAGGCTCCGACACCAATTTCCATGATCCTCGCGGGGGTCCTGCTGAAAATGGGGGGCTATGGGATTGTCCGCATCGCGATGCCACTTTGCCCGTATGGAGCCCAGGTGGCAGGTTATGCACTGGTCGCTCTGGGGGTCTTCAGCATCATCTATGGTGCATTCGCCGCCATGGCGCAGACCGACTTCAAACGGTTGGTCGCGTACAGTTCCGTCAGCCACATGGGCTACGTGCTGGTCGGCCTGGCGGTCTGGAAAATCAACGAAGCCAGTGGCGATACTGTGAACATCAATCACTGGCAGATGGGACTGTCGGGCGCGATGTTCCAGATGCTGGGCCACGGAATTTCCTCTGCCGGAATGTTCTTTATGGTCGGTGTCATTTACGACCGGGTCCATCATCGTGATCTCAATAAATTTGGCGGCCTGATGCAGAAGATGCCGCTCTACAGCGGGCTGGCGGTCGTCCTCTTTTTCGCAGGTCTGGGATTGCCGGGGCTCTGCGGATTTATCGGTGAGGCACTGGTGGTGCTCAGTACATGGAACTTCAGTCCGCTGCTGGCGGTTATCGCTGCTTCCGGTGTGATCCTGACCGCCGGTTACATCCTCTGGACAATTCAGCGGGTCTACCTGGGACCTGAATACAAAGGCCCGCACCCTGAAGATCTGACCGAGATGAATGGTCGCGAGACTTCTGTAGCGGCGACACTTGTGGTGTTTGCGATCCTGCTGGGAATCTTCCCCTATACGATGCTGGGTCTCATGGAAAAAACGGTGGTCAACCTGACGAAATCGATGTCGAGCGGCTATGCCGTACTGCATCGGCCTCCACAGGCGCTGACGTCCCTGCCTGTCGAACAGGAAGGGGAGGTCAGCCGCCCGCTGGCAGGCCCGTGATGCAACCTGTCCTGAGCCGTCGGGCGGGGCAACCCGCTTCCCGTCCCGCCCTTGCCCCAGCGCACTGAAACCGAACCGGCCACTCGCCATGTCCGTTACCACACTCATCGAAGAGTTGACCCAGCACGACCTTCCCCGGTCGCTGCAGATCTTCGTGCCCGAACTCATCCTCAGCGTGGGCCTCGTGGTGCTGCTGTTCGTGCGAATGCTCGATCTGCAAAAGCGACTGCCGACGAACGCTGTCGCGCTGACAGCCAGCCTGCTCGCGTTCCTCGCTGTCTTTGCGCAGTTCATGTATCTGAAGGTCGGACCAGACTCGGCGAATGTTCTAACAGCGCTGTATGAATGTTGCGGCATTACCGAAGCGGGCGTCGGCACCGTCGGCCCTTACTTCACGAACCTGCTTGTGCATGATCAGTTCGCCGTCTTTTTCCGGCTCGGTCTGACGCTGTTCCTTGTATTGCTCATCGCGTTGACGATTCTCAGCGGAATTCCCGATGAAGAAGATGGGCAGGACTTCTACACGCTGCTGCTCGGGGCAACGGTCGGCATGCTTCTGGCAGCTGGCACCAACCACCTGCTGATGCTGTTTCTGTCGATCGAAATGATGAGCGTTCCCAGTTATGTCATGGTCGCTTTCCAGAAGGGACGTCGACAGGCAGGGGAAGCCGCATTGAAATATGTGGTCTACGGGGCCGGTGCGGCCGGGGTGATGCTTTACGGAATCAGCCTGATTTCGGGATTGCTGGGAACAGCCGTCCTGCCAGAGATGGGAGCCCGCGTGGCTGTCGTGCTGGGATCTGGATCGATCGTGCCACCGACCGCTGCGGTCGTGACCCTGATGCTGGGGCTGCTGATGGTCCTTTGCGGACTGGCCTTCAAGTTGTCGCTGGTCCCGTTCCACTTCTGGTGTCCCGATGCCTTCGAAGGAGCGTCGGCCGAAGTCTGTGCGTTTCTGTCCGTGGCCTCTAAAGCGGCCGCTTTTGCGGTGCTCGTCCGGTTTGTTCTGGGATTCGAAGCCGCTTCCGAAGCGACGCGACAGCTCGGAACGATGTTCGGGCTGGCTCTGGGAGTGCTGGCGATCCTGTCGATGACTTATGGAAATCTGGCAGCCTATGCACAGGACAACATCAAGCGGATGCTGGCCTATTCGACAATCGCACATGCCGGCTACATGGCGATGGCAGTGTCGGCCATGCTGATTCTGATGAATGCTCCCGCAGGCAGCCCTGTCCAGCCACTAGCCGACGCCAGTCAGTGCATGGAGGGGCTCATGTACTACCTGGCGGTCTATCTGTTCATGAATCTTTGTGCGTTTGCCTGTGTGGCACTCATCCGCAACGAGACGTTTCGCGAAGACATCAGTGGGTACAACGGCCTGTTCCAGGGAAACACGACCACCAAGGTGCTCTGCATCTGTCTGGCCATCAGCTTTGTCAGTCTCGTAGGCATTCCGCCCTTTGGTGGTGCGTTTGCCAAACTGCTGATCTTTATCTCGGCGTATAAAGCGGGAACCGTCCACTGGTTCCTGTGGGTGGTGCTGGTGGCGGGGGGGCTCAATGCGGTCTTCAGTCTGTTCTATTACCTCCGGGTGCTGAAAGCGATGTTTATCACTCCGCCGGAAGTGGAGCGCCGCCCGCTCGAAATGCCGGGCATGCTGGGAGCTTATGTCGCCCTGATTACAGTGCCGATTGTGGTTCTGGGAGCCACGCCGCTGATGGGTGACCTGACCGCGACTGCCAAATATGTGGCCGATGCTCTGTTTCAGTAACCGTGGCTTAAGATGCACCAATCGTGATGACTGACTCAACCAATTACGATCGACTCAACGACCTGCTGGTTGACATCCATCGCAGCCTGCTCCGTTATGTGGCCGAAGCCTGGACGTGGTCACAGGTCGAGGACCAGGGTCTGGAAGATCTGGTCCATCGACTCGCCGCAGGACAGGAAGACAACGTCCGACGCCTTGCCGAACTGCTGATGAGCCGTCGTCAGCGCATCGATTTCGGCATGTATCCGCTTGCGTTTACCAGCCTGCACTACGTGGCGATCGAATATCTGCTGCAGGAACTGGTCGCCTCCCAGACCGCAATTGTCCGTCAGCTGGAAGATTCACTGATCAGTTTTCAAAGCGATCCGCAGGCGCTGGCGGTGCTGCGTCAGGTGGTGGATTCCGAACGGGCGGCTTTGAACGAGCTGCGCGCGGCCACATCGTCTGCGGTCGGCACCTGGATGAAATAACCCCGCGCGCCATTCTGTTCTTCAACGCCAAGTGGTCCCATCCCCGGAGCACTTCACTGCGAATTTCCTCCCTGAACTTTTGAGAATGACGATGTCGCCTCGACTGTCGGCTCTGCTGGTCCTGCTGTTCATCAGCGTCGGTCGGTATTCGTCTGCTGAGCAGTCTGCTCCCCCTGTGGTTCAGAATGATGTTGAGTACGGACAGACAAATGGCGTGAAGTTGAAGCTCGACCTGCAGCTTCCTCCGGGGCCGGGCCCGTTTCCGGCGTGTCTTCTGGTGCATGGGGGCGGCTTCTCGAAAGGAGACAAAGCGGGCGGAATGAAGAAGCTGTTCAAACCCCTCACCGAAGCGGGTTTTGCGTGCTTCAGCATCAATTACCGTCTGGCTCCAGAACATCGTTGGCCTGCATTTGCGGACGACGTGCAGACGGCGATCCGCTGGTTGAAGAGACACGCGGCCGACTACCGGGTCGATGCGAGCCGGATTGCTCTGATCGGGGATTCTGCAGGAGGATACCTCGTTTCCTATTGCGGGGCGCGACCGCAGACAGACACGGGAGTGGCTGCCGTGGTCTCGTTTTACGGAGCACATGACCGCGAGTTTCAGATCCGGCGGCACAACGTGCTCGAAGAGTCAACGCGGGTTGCATTCGAGGTGAACGAGCTGAATGAAGCCACGTGGGCCAAGTTACGAGAGGTTTCCGCCAATACCTACATCCATCCCGGGATGCCGCCGTACCTGTTGCTGCACGGTGATCGTGATGCCAACGTTCCGCTCGAGCAGTCGCAGCGATTCCAGCAGCAGATGCAGGCGCAGGGGAATCGCTGCGAACTGATCGTCATCCCGGGAGGAGGGCACGGTTTCACCCGCTGGAATGACTCCGAGACGGACTTCATGGGCAGAACTGTCCGTTGGCTGACCGAGGTTCTCGTGACCGCGAAGCGCTAACAGCTTGCTCTCTTCAGTGCCGGCGCACCAGACGTTTCGTCTGATGAAATGCTCACATCCGCGTGGCGGGGCGGGGCCATCGAAAGACAAAATTCTCTCATTGAGCTGTAGCGAGATGTCTCACCCCGGCGCGTAGGCAGGCTGCACGTCTCAACCAGATCTCCACGCACTCTCATCATCAATTTGCCCCGGCATCAGCGGCCGGGGCAATTGACGATGAAGCGGAGCCTGATGAGTTGATCCACTTTGATCGCACCAGGCGTCCCATCAACAGGAAATCGATCCCGCTTTAGTTGGCATCGGTTGAAGCGGGAACTGTTCTCACGGAGTTTGCTTCCCGAGCCAATTCCGACAACAAGGCCAGCGCCTGTTCCGCGGACGAAAGATGAATGGCCTTCATCGACTCTGGCTCGATCCCTTTGTCTCTCCACTGCTGCAGCTGACGTTCAACAAGTTCCAATGTCTTGTCCTCATGGGCCCAGAGGATCGACCAGATTTCCTCAAGGCCATCCGTCCGAATTCCGTCCTGCTTGCGGTCATAGAAACAGCTGCGCAGTTCAACGGCCTTCTGCCCAATTGGTCCTCCCTGTTTCCCCTGCAGTTCGCTGGCGACCATCTTCTGTGCGACCCAGCATGGCACAGCGACAGAGAACTTGGGATCCCCCAGTCCGAGCCACATTGTAGTCAGCAGCGGATCTTCGTCCGGCTTGACTCCCTGAAAGACCACCCACGAGACCGTCGTCGTTCGGCTGATCGTATTGGCGGTCGGCACGAACTCAGGGAGCGATCCACCGCCAGCATTGACTCCACCCGGGCAATCTTCTCCGGCGCAGTCCAGATCGCGCGCACAGTTCCGCAGCAGATACTTCATGTCGATTCCCCCTGACACCACACGATTCACCAGTTCGGTGGCCCGGAGATAGCGATCCGCGGACTTGATTTTTCGGACATCGTCCCGTGTGGGCAGCTGCGGTAAACGCCGGCCTGTGACGGAGAAGTTCGACCGAACGATGTATCCCTGCGGAGCGGTCACCGGATCATTGGCATCGAAACGCGTGTAGTTGTTGTGGCTGGTCTCGAAGATGATCGCCCCACCCTGCGCATCAATCACACCGAAGTTGGCACTGGTACTGCGACCGGTGACGTTGGTCTTTTTCAGCAGCTCCTCGACATCAGCGACCGTCGCACAGGTTTTGAGTGCCGTCAGCATGAAGTCCCCATTCCCGTATCCTTTCACGGTATTGGGATGATCCAGATCAGGGCTCAAAGAGTTCTCAATGCAAAGACCGACGTTGTTGACCCCCATCCAGATCGCAGTGCGGGAGGCGGCGTTGACGAGGCCAATGCAGGGATACTTGCCATCGTTGAAGTAGATGACTTCATTCGCAGTGATATTGAAGTCCCGATTCTTCCAGAGGAGCGGTCTGCCGTCAGCAGTGACTCTGCCACTGAAGATGGCCGTCGTACAGGCCGACACCGGGTTGATCGAGAGACAGACCGAGTACAGCAACACATAAAGGAAAAGGATGCGGTTCCGGCCAATCGAGGGAGATCCCTCCGAACGTGCGGGGCTCGATTTTTCGTAGGGGCAGGGAAGCATTCAGTGACTCCGATCGTCAGGTTTCAGAGGGAGGGTTTGTCAGGGCGAGCAGACAATTCGCGAGGAGAATAGGTGTCTTCGGTCGCGGCGCAGCCAGCGAGTCACCGGCTCCCATGGCACTGGTCCGCACAATGAGAGCGAGAAGCCAACGTCTCCACCTCGCAGCGACACAATGACAATGATTCAACGGCACATTTCCGCACCGCGGAGTTGCATGGTTGGTCGATCGCCTGCCCATTCCGCAAGGATCCCAATGAGCAAGTCGCTCTATTTGGGAAGGGTGAAATGCCGGGCTGCTTGCGACCGGATTGCTTCACTGTCGTGATTCAATAGCTTGCGGACGACACTGACAGGAACCTGGCTGGCGGCGATCGCATGCGTATCGAGAGCATCCAGCAGGTAGACGCGGCCGCCATCCGGCCGGGCCAGTCCGTTCTGCGCAAACGACAGCAGTCCCTTGGGAATGTGCCCATACGCCTTCACGAGCAGCACCGCCGCCTCCGGGTCAGGGACATCCGCCAGTCCACTGACGGCCCCCTGAATCAGATCGTGATTCGTCCCCGGTTTCAGATAGTGCTCGAGGAGGGCACGACTCTCCGCAAACGGGAGCATGGCCACGATCCGCAGTGCATCGTACCGCGTCCCGACTTCAACTTTTTCGTCGTCACACATCACCTTGGCGAGTTCGAGGGTCCGCTGCCAGCGTTCATTCAGCGACTCATCTTCCCCGAGAATCTCCTGAATCCGTCGGGCCGGCCAGACATGCGACAGGCTGATGCCGTTGATAATTCCCCCTCCCACGACCACCGCTTCCCAGTCCCGCAGAGGTTCGCCGGGACCGGGCAAAGCGAATTCCAGAATTGCTTTGATTTCCCCGGCATCGTTCCGTTTGCCTGCGGCAATGGAGACCTGAAACACCTGTGGAATCAGGCGGTATTCATCCTGAGTTCCGATCTGCACCTGTGACATCAACACGGCAGCTTCACGAACAGACGCAAATCGTGCCTCCACCGGCCGACCGGCCACTCCCGGCGCCCCGTCGAGTCGGGTCGCTTTCAGAAAGGCGAGAAGGTTCCGCAGATCTTCGAGACCAAGTTCCCGCGAAAGACCTTCCGGCATCAGCGATTTGCCGGTGTCGATCAGACTTTCAATTTCTGAACGTGGAATGTCTCGCTTCACCCCTTCGGCTTCCTTGAGGGAGATCGAGTTCTCCGATTCCGAAGTCAGAATCCCTGTATACACACGGCCATCTGTCAGCACTGCGGAATAGGTGGCATAACGTCGATCGACCGCGGCGTTCGGATCGAGAATGGACGTGACCAGAAAGTCTTTGGAGCGATCGGTGATTGAATCCAGATCGGGGCCCACATCTCTGCCCAGACCTTCAGCGCGGTGGCAGGCGGCACAATGTTTCGTGAACAGCTCTTTGCCCAATGCAGAATTCCCGTTTGCCAGATCGGCTCTCCGGGCCTCCATCAATTGTGTCGCCACTTCGGTGTTGGATGGCTGAGCGAACAGTCCTTCTGCCCGCCGTCGAATCTCGGCATTGGGACTCGACGTCAATTTCTGCTTTCTGGTCGAGTCAATGAGCGTTCGGGGAATGGACTGGTCTTCCAGCCGCCGCAACAGCTCGACGGTCAGATTCTGATGAGCACAGATTTCGTTCAATGCGAACGCCTGGACGGAAGGGGCTAACCCCCGCAGGCTATCAAACAGCAGAGACTGGGCCTGTTCTGCTTTCATCGAAGCCAGTCCCCTGATCGCCGCTTCCTGCACTCCCTGAGGTTGCTGCGGTTGCAGGCATTCCGCCAAACCTGCGATTCCTCGTGCGGAATCACTGTCCAATGGAAACGCCGCAATCGCGACGATGCGCACGTCAGTTGGCGTAGCGGAGTCGAGAGAGAGTTCAGAACACTGGTTGAGAACGGAATTCCAGAAGGCTGCATCGGCAGGACCAGGCTGCACTTGTCGCCGTTTCCATGTCTGCCGCACCGTGATGGCGAGCTTCAGCCGGCCTGTCGGGTCGGCGGCGCTGGCCGAGTTCAACTGCTGCTCGAGCACAGGCTGCAACACCTCGGGAGGGGCGATCTCGGCCGCAGCCAGAATGACCGGCCTCATGCTTTCCAGAGAAAGCCCCTGCTGCGAGAGGTCCTTGAGTACGGGACCAATGTTCGCAGCGGTCAGACTACTGAGGGCTGCCTGCTGCAGATAGCGGTCTTCTCCGACTGTTTTCAGCAGTTCGGAAAGGATCGGAGTCGTGCCAGGCGAGCGAGCGGCTCCCAGAGAAAAGGCCAGCTGGAGTCGAACCGGGAGATCCTGACTGTGAACAAATCGCCCCCATGCCGCAGCCAGACGAGGGTCCGAGTTGAAGAGGTTTTCGGAGACCCGCAGAGCGTTTCTCACCACTCCGGGATGCTGTTCCGCTTCGAGGACATTCACGATGGTCGTTGCGTCAAGCTGTTTCAACCCTTCCAGCACGCAGAGCGCATGAACTCTTCCCTGAGGCGTTGTCCCCTGCGCAGCCAGTTGCTTCAGGTTCCCTGCAACGCCCTGTGCGTCCCGACGCAACAGTTCCAGATGCGCCTGATCCCGCAACGTTCCATTGGGAGTATCGAGAGTCGCAACCAGTTCGGTATCGGACAATGCGCGAACATTTGGAATCTTGCGGGCTGAGGTGCCGACCGGGAGTACCCGATAAATTCGTCCGCGGGAATCTCCCGCGCGGATGTCGAGATTCGCCTTCACATCCTCGGAAATAAACTTGGGATGCTCGATGACATATCGGTACATATCCACGACATACAGTGCCCCATCCGGACCTGTCCGGACCTGGACGGGACGAAACCAGCTGTCGGCAGAAGCGAGGAATTCACTCGTCTCTTCACCAGGCGCCCGGACAGCTTTGAAGGTTGCGCCTTCCGGGAGTAGCAACCGACGATGGACCAGCTGATTGACCGGCTCGCAGACGAACGCGTTGCCGGAGAATTCTTCGCCTAGCAGCGAATCGCGGTAAATATCGAGCCCGCAGACGGATGTCGGGAATCCGGCTGGACCACTTTTCTCGAACTGCACCAGCTTGCCGCTTGGATACAGTTTGGGATCACTGACAAGATTCACCTCCTGAGGAGGCACCGGCAGGAGGGGACTGCGGGCTGAGGAATACTGTGATGTCGGATAGCTCATCAGCAGGACTTCGTTCGAACAGCCGAACCAGTCCCCCCAGTCGTTGCGGGCGCGGCCCTGCTGTGTTCGTCCCGAAACAGCTTCGACCACTTTCTGATCAGGCCGAAACCGGAAGTCACGATTCCGGGCGTCAACCGGCTTGTTTCCCGGCGTGGAAATCTTGCCACCAAAGATCCCTGCGGCCCCGTACATCCAGTTATCGAGCCCCGGTGAGAGACTGTTCACACGGGCCTGATAGTTGTGTGTCTCAAAGCCGCTGAGAACAACTTCACGGACGTCCGCTCTGCCATCGCCATCCGTGTCTTCGGCATACAGGACATCCGGAGCGCTGCAGATGAGGACGCCATTTTTCCAGGCAGTCACGCCCGTAGGGAAGGGGATTCCTTCCAGAAAGAGAGTCGACCGATCGTAATGCCCATCGCCGTCGGTATCTTCCAGAAACCGCACGACGCCCCCCGGCCCTTCGACCCCGGGAACTCCTTGCGGATAGTCCCGCATTTCGGCGACCCACAGCTTGCCATCCGGACCAAAATCAATGGCCACCGGATCAACGACCAACGGCTCGGCAGCGACCACCTCAACGCGAAAACCGTCGCGTACGCTCATCGCGGCGATCGATTCCTCTGGTGTGAGGGGAGCGGTCCCACCGGTTTTTGATACATCATGTTCCGAAGCTGCCACCTGACGCGGTTGGCTCGCGGATTTCTGATCCTCCGCAGCAGCCGCAGCACCGCAGAAAGCAATTGCAGTCCAGCAGGTCAGGCAGACCAGACAGCGTGCGAGCCCTCCAGCGCGTCCTCCGCTCCTGCCTGGCACCTTGCTCAGAACCGAACGACTGACAAGGTCTTTCAATGATGAAACCGTATTCGACATGAAACGACTGGGTCTTAGAGGAGGAGCGGTATCAGTCGGGAGCGGTCGCTCACCCGATCTCCTCTCATCGTGGCCCCCTCCCCACCGGATCACAATGTTCATTCGCGACATGCCGGTTTCGATTTTGCGACCCTCACTCAGATGTCAGTCGTTCGAGCGCCGAAAGTCTTCCTCTTCCAGCCCCGCAGCAAGGTCTGACAGGGCCCCCCTTGGTTGGGGGGACTCGACCGCTCTCGGCGGTCCGCTGCCGCGTGAACAATCTGCCTAGCCGGAATCACAAGTGCATTTCGTGGGGTGAAATGCTCACTTGCGACTGGCAGGGACGGGCCGACTAATGGCCTAGCTGCCCTAGACGGTTTCCACCGGATAGAAACCGTCTCCCGGTGTCGCCAGTCGACATTCGCTCCGGAACTCACCCGGTGTGCGTCCCGTCAACTTCTTGAAGAACGTGCTGACGTACGCAGCGCTGGACATCTTCATCTGCAGGGCAATCGCCTCGAGCGAGAAGTCCGTATCCTGCAACAGCATTTTGAGGCGCTGCAACCGCTCCGCGATGATCTGATCATGCGGAGCCACAGAGATCGTCTCCGAGAATTTCCGCTCCATCGCCCGTCGCGACAAGCCGAGCCGCTGTGCCAGCTCATCCACGCTGATATCTCCATGGCAGTTGCGAATCAGTTTGAGAGCGGTCGCCATCAGCGGATCATCGATCGCCACGATGTCGGTCGAGCGGCGCACCACGAGGCTCAGCGGAGGAATCATGATTGATTCAGGTTTTTTCACCTTACCCGCCATCAGCCGCGCCAACAGCGCGGCAGCTTCGTAACCGATCTGCTCTCCGCGATGCGGAATGCTGGTCAGCGGAGGGTCCGACATATTGCAGATCACGTCGTCATTATCGACACCGACAATGGCGACCTGCTCAGGGACTGAGATCTCACCCCGTCGACAGGCATCGAACACGCACATCGCGCGCATGTCGTGGCCTGCCAGCAGACCGACAGGCTTCGGGAGTTCCTTCAGCCAGTCGGCCAGATCCTCCTGTCCTCCTTCCCAACTCTCGGCAAAGCGGCGACGCGAGATCGGGGAATAGACATGACAATCGAACCCTGCCTGACGCAGCGTCTCCACAAACGCATTGCCTCGTCGGGTCGACCAGCTGGCGCGCTCGACACCCACATACGCGAAATGCTGAATTCTCTGCGAGAGGAGGTGCTCGGCCGCTGCCCGCGCGATCAGGCCGTCATCCGTATAGACTCCCGAGACATCCAGTCCCGAGACCTGATTGAGGGTGTCCACCACCGGCACACCGAGACTCAAAATGGATTCCGCCATGGCCCGGTTGCGGGTCCGCGTGATGATCCCATCCCCCTTCCAGGTTTTCAGCCAGCGGGGAAGCTTGCTGTCGGGACCGAACTCATCGAAATAAATCGACCACGGACCGTGAGTCCGGGAATATCGCGAAATGCCCAGCAGCAGGCTGCGTCCAAAGGTCTTGGACGTTTCGATCAGCAGGGCCACATGTGGAGCATCCGTGGCGTGGCTCGCAGTATGTTGCACCATGATGGCTCACTCGCACACGACCTTCAGCTGAGTCGCAAAATCGAAATCATAGTGTCGCGAAGCGGCATTGTGAAACTGTTGTCGGCAAACAACCATGAAAACCTGACAATCTTTGAAGCTCCTGTATCAACAGATCGGCCGGGGGAAATCCCTGCGTTCGAAGTTCGACGGCCACGCGAAAACTGAAACGGAAGTCGCATGCAATCCAGAACGAGTCTCGTCATCGCGGTGATGGTTGGTGGATTGTGCACTCTCATGCAGCCGCTCCCCGTCCCCGCCGCAGGATGGAAGGCCGGAACCGCCCGAGGCAAAATCACTCCGAAACATTCGATGCCGCTCGCAGGTTTTGCCAGCCGGAAAGGGAAGCCCTCCGAAGGAACGTTGACTGACCTGTGGGCCAAAGTTCTGGTTCTGGAGGATGCCCAGGGACATCGCGCAGCGCTGATCACTCTCGACCTGCTGGGGGTGGATCGCACTCTCTCGCAGTCCATTTGCAGCGCCCTGCAGGAGCAGCATCAATGGGGACGAGACCAGATCGCCATCTGCAGTTCCCACAATCACTCGGGTCCGGCGATTAAAACCAGACTCACCTCCGTGCTGCAAGAGTCCTTTGACTCGGAGGCCGACCGCCACCGCTGGGAGTATATCAACAGCCTCAAGCCGCTCCTCGTCAACCTCGTTAACGAGGCGCTCACGCGGCTGGAACCCGCGGAGCTGTTTTGCGGCAATGGGCATTCGGAATTTGCCGTCAATCGACGCGAAAACAAGCCTTCCGAAGTTCTCACGCTCCGCGCAGAGGGACGACTGAAAGGCCCCAGCGATCACGATGTTCCCGTGCTGGTGGTCCGGCAGAATGGAAAGCCCACCACCATTGTCTTCGGCTACGCCTGTCACAACACGACGCTCTCGTCGATGCAATGGTCCGGTGACTACGCCGGGTTTGCGCAGCTGGATCTTGAAGCAGCGTACCCGGAATGTCAGGCAATGTTCTGGGCGGGCTGCGGCGGCGATCAGGATCCTCTGCCGCGTGGCTCTGTCGAACTCGCGAAAAATTACGGGACCCAGTTGGCGGAAGCGGTCGAGCAGGTTGTGAATGGCCCCATGACACCGATTCAAGAGCGCCTGACGACACGCTATCAGGAAGTGGATCTGAAGTTGGGGGCGCAGCCAACCCGGGAGAAGCTCGAGAAAGATGCGAAGTCGGACGACAGGTACGTTGCGGGCCGGGCACGATCACTGCTGAGTCAACTCGATAACGGCCAGCCGCTACGTCAGTCCTACCCCTATCCGGTTGCACTCTGGAAACTGGGGGACGAAGTGAAACTCGTCCTGCTCGGCGGAGAACCTGTTGTAGACTATGCCTTGCGAATCAAGGAAGACCCGCTCGTTGGAAAGCTTCCCACTCGTATCTGGTGTGCCGGATATGCGAACGATGTGATGGCCTACATTCCTTCGCGACGAGTCCTGCTGGAAGGTGGGTACGAAGGGGCCGGTTCGATGGTGTACTACGGTCTTCCGACGGTCTGGGCACCGGAGATCGAAGAAACGATCGTGCAGACGGTTCGGGAATTGTCGGCACCGTGAGAGAGCCGCCGCGTCGGACTTGGACGGGAGGCGCTGGTGACAGAGGTGCCATCGGCGATATTGGGGGCCCCCCGTGACGTCAACAAACGGCGTGCGAACATCCGCTGGTGTGCAGGAACTTCCTGTTCACCGCACATTCGCGAGCCTGCGCGCGAGCCGACCCCGCATGGCTCGACTCATGGTTCAATGGAAGAGAACGGGGCACTGAGCATTTGGCCGTGCGTGACGACTGCTGCCCGCAGCGGAAGGAGCCACCTGTTCTAATCGTTCCGGCCATCGGGTTCCGATGGCGTGGTGATCACCGGACGATTCGTTTTCTCGCGCCAGAACAGGTAGTCCTCACGGTCCGAGAACGGCCACCACTCATTCACACGCTCGTCTTGAGTCGTCAGCCTCCGTGCCATCCAGACTGAGCCTGCCAGCGTGACGAAGCAGAGGAACGCGATCGAGAAATCGCCCAAGACAAGAAACACGATCAGGCACGCGATCGAGACAACACTCACGAGCAAAACCGCCAGCAGTGCGACGCTGGGTGCCGGTCGAGTGATCTGGGCGGGACACCTGCTGCGGAGGTAGACGAATTCAGGAGCATCTTCCATTGCCTGAGTCGACTGGTCTGCGACATGGTGAGGCGCATCGGAGTAGAAGCTTAAGAACTGCGCCGCGATCTGTTTCACCCCACCGTCACTGGATTCCATCCCCTGTTCGAGGAATGTCTTCGAAAGTTCTCCGGCAGTTATCTCCCGTCGCGCGAATTTCGAGAGGCCTTGCAGCAAGTGGTCTCTGCCTGGCAGGTTGACCCCGGATGCGCTCATTTCCGGCCCTCGCGAAGAGGCTTAAAGATGTCACCGTTGGAACAGATCGCTGTCCTGTTGAACAGATTGCGGTCCTGCGCGATTGCGGCAACCTGATCGAATCTTCCGAACGTCATTTATTGTCTGCCGCCAGCGCCACAGCAAGAGATGTTTTCACTGCGGACAACTGGACAGCGCCGGAGCTGGAAACCGCGAGCGGCTCGCTCGAAAGCAGTGAGGCCCGGGTGCTTCGACAACAGGCTGACACGAAGTCCAGCCTGGAGAACCCGCGATTTCCGCCAGTTCGTTCAGACAGGCCGTAACGACAGCACACCTTCCTCTTTTGAAAAAGAGGCGTCACAACCTGTGAACACGCAAGACTCTACAGAAATGCACCCGGAGGGGTTCGAACCCCCAACCCCCGGTTCCGAAGACCGGTGCTCTATCCAATTGAGCTACGGATGCCGACTCTCTGGCGGAAACAATCCTCCGCTCGGGAAAGCTTAGGGATCTTCCTTCAACAGGGCAATGTTCGCAGCAGATTATGAACAGACCATCCGAAATTGAACAGGGTTCGCGCTGACCATTCCCGCGAAATCATTCTCATCCGCAGGCTGCCCATTCCCCAGCCAGGCCCCCCTGAACCACGACTCTCCCGGTGAGGCTCCTACAATTGGGCTGCCCGCTTGATGAACCACCACAACGCCAGCAGCGTCGACGCGAAAACGAGCAGCAGCAGAAGCCCGTAGCGCAGGAACACCCAATACAGCTGCGACATCGGCGCGACTGCCAGATCCTGCCGTTCCTGCACCACCGCGACCCAGTCGATATCGGGAATGGCTGCCACCGCCGCGAGCCAGGACTGGTCGTACTGAGGATCTGCATCCGCCACGGGATCGACGTAATTCTCAATGCCCCGATGGGATTTGAGTGCCTGACGGATCGTCCGCTTTTCGGCGGGGGTCAGTCGCAACGTCATATTGATCGCTTCTTCGTCCATCCTTCTCAGTTCGTGTGTCCCCATCCAGTGGTGATCCAGGATCAAGGGGGGCTCCTGACGCATGTCGATGAGCGACAGCAGTCGATTCCAGTCATCGGCCGGCTGTTCTTCCGGGCGGGCACCCCGAATTCGACGTTCCCACTGATCCAACAGCCCGTTCAGGGGGAGCGTCCGCCCCAGAACCCCGATCACCTCAGTCCGCTCGGCGTTCCAGACCGGGACTGCGATCGCCACCATGAAATGCCCGGTACTGGTACTGCGATAGGCCTGTGAGATCCCGGAGACCTTGCGGGGCTCGATCCGCGCGATGTCGTCACGCGTGGCACTGAGTTCATGCCCCAGGCCGTGAAAATAATCGCGGTAGGCGAAAGACCGGCCGACGGAGTCAGACCAGGGGGAACGGTAGAGCTGCACGCCGTTATGGTCAGTCAGAAAGATGCTCTCATCGAGTGTCCGCTGCTGCTTCAGGTAGCGTTCGTCGGTCTGTTCGCGCCAACGGTCCAGCGTCTCCATCAGATCAGGACGGAACGTGGCGGCTTTCGGATCATCACGAACTGTTAACCGGGCCGCCAGGCGTTCCAGATCCGCCTGACGATCCAGCAACTCACCCTGCACGCTGGAGGCGAGCAGTTGGGCGGTCGCCTGCTCACTCGCCAGCGCCTGCACCGCGAGGTTGTGCTCTGCCTGCCTGACCGCTGCGGGGATGGCGTTGCCGGCGATCCACAACGAGGCCAGCAGAAAGAGTACCGGAACCAGAATTCCAATCCAGACGTAGGGCCGCTTCGCCCGGTTCATCTCCCGCCGTTCCAGAGCGTCGAGAACCATCTGCGGATGCGCCGTCCGCTTGAGCGGGTCACGATGCAGACTGTTGTCGATGATTTCGATCAGTGCCGCATCGACACCGGGAACGACATGATGGTCTGCCGGGAATGGAGAGGTGGCGATCAGATGCCGGTAGAGTTCGAGCCGTTCATCAAGTGATTTTGCAGTCTGCAGCTGTTCTTCAGTCTCCTCCGTGCGATAGGGGGGAGTTCCTGTGAGCATGTGGTACAGCAATGCGCCGAGGGCATACACATCCCAACGGACGTCGGGGATCGCATTCTTTTGAGCCTGCTCGGGGGCCATGTAATAAAACGTTCCGAGTGATGAACTCATCTCGGTCGCCAGCCGTGACTGTCCGAAATCTCCGAGGCGGGCCGAATCGCCGTGGTCGAGCAGCACATTTCCCGGTTTGATATCGCAATGCAGAATCCCGGCGCTGTGGGCATGGACGAGGGCCCGCGCCACGCTGCGGGTGATCTCCAGCGCCTGGTCGACGGGAACCGGGCCGGATTCCAGCAATACGGCGACCGAACGGTGCGGCAGGTACTCCATTACAAAGTATGGAGGGTCGTGGTCGACGCCAACATCGAGCAGGCGCACAACATCGCGTGAGGCGTCCAGTACCGCCAGTTTTTCAACCTCGCGCGTCAGGAGGGTCCAGTCGAGTCCGTTCCGCTTGGTAAAGAACTTGATGGCGACCTGCCGGCCGGTTTTCCGTTCGCGCCCCAGCCAGACGGTCCCGAAGGACCCTTCCCCCAGAGGGCGGATGATTTCGTAGCCGGCAACTGTGGCGGGCACCTCCCCCTTGCGGAGACTTTGGCGACGCGAAGTGTCGAGACCACTCTCGTTTTGAACGGGAGTCAGATCGTGTGCGCCACTTCCCCCAGCAGAACTCGACTTCTGGTCCCGATCCATGGCCAAACCGCTCTCCCTTATCGACGAATACCGTCGACGGGGATTTTAGCCGGGGGGACTGCCGGAGAGATAGCGATCTTCCAGAGGTGACGCATCGCGTCGTACAGATTCCCACGCAGGAGGGAGCGTCAAACAGAAAAAAAGAATCCCGACGGCCCAAGCCACCGGGATTCTTTCAATTTTGTCCGCTTGCTGTCAGGGGGGGACCGACCCGCATTTCAAATTGAGTCGAACGATGCCCTCCAGGACCGTGCAGCACGGTCCTCGGGAAGAAATCTCACGGCCCTGCCCGTCGAGTCCCAACTGGTCGACAGCCAGATTGCTCTTTCCCCGGTCCGCGCAGTAAGCGTTTCGTATATTGAAATTCTGGTATCCGGGTGGCGAGGACGAGGCAACCGACTGTCAAAATGCCCTAGAATTGCCCAATCGGCTGGCCATCGTTGCGGGACAACAGTCGTTGGTAGGTACTGGTGACGGATTCCGTATTCCGCCCGCTAGAACCCCGCAGAATGTCGGGCTTCTGGTCGATGTTGTCACTGATAAAGTGCACCGATCCGTCGCCCAGCAGGAATTGTGCACCGCCAGTGTGCTCGCTGCTGAAACCAAATCGGCAGTCTGCGTTGAGGTAAGCCCCCTCCGCAGTGGTAATGCAAGATGCATTCAGAACCACAAAGCCCCCTCCTCCCACTTGGACAAAACCGGCGTCGGCAGAATTCGCATTGCTGCGGGCCCCTGCCCAGGTCGTTCCCTGCTGGCGAAGACCGTTGGTACTCCAGGGTGAAATGAAAGCCTTCTCGCCAACGATAATGGTATTCGAGAGTCCGTCGGTGACTTCGCTGAGCTTCGAACCCCAGGACCGTCCCATCACACCGTTGGCCATCTGCTGAGGCATATTCAGCGGCGTGGGGAATCCGCTCCCCCAACTGCCACCGTAGCTTGAGTTTCCAAGAACGTAAGCCGGATTGCCGCCCCCAGCATTCCCGAAGTTGTATCCATCACCCGCGGGTGGGGCGACACTGGTGGGACAACGATACGAATTGATGGGCGTCCCCAGCAGCGTGTACTTGGTCGGGTGCCGGGCCACTGCCACGTCCTTGAAGAACCCATCACGATCCTGCCCGACCCAGGTGCCCGGATTCAGTTCGTTGTAGAGCGGGGCCTGATCCATGTAAGGGAGGATAAACGTCTGCCAACCCCAGTTGCCGGTGTTCGATCCGTTTCCCGGCCAGTTCACATACAGCATCGGAAACTGCTGATGGACATCAGCGTAGTTATGGAGCGCCAGTCCCATCTGCTTGAGATTGTTCTTGCACTGGCTGCGACGGGCCGCTTCACGTGCCTGCTGAACAGCCGGCAGTAGCAGACTGATGAGGACGGCGATAATCGCAATCACGACCAGCAGCTCGATCAACGTAAAACCACGAGAACGATGGCGCATAGGAACCCCGTACAGGAATGTATCGAAACTCATCACGAGCAGGCACAAAAGGGAGCGGCAGCCAGAACTGACATCTCTTAATTGAGATTTGATTCGGTTGATTGGAGAGAATTCCTATCTGAGAAATTCAATACATAAAAAAATCCCGGGAACAATAGCTCCCGGGATCCTCCCTCACGGAGAACTCATCAGCTCACGCTTATTTATCCAATGCAGCCTGAGCGGCGGCCAGGCGGGCGATCGGAATCCGACGGGGTGAGCAACTCACGTAGTCGAGACCGATTTCGTGACAGAAGAAGACCGACTTCGGATCTCCCCCGTGTTCTCCGCAAATCCCGATCTTCAGGTTCTTGCGGGTGGAACGGCCTCCTTCGACCCCCTGCTTCATCAGCTTGCCGACACCGGCCTGATCAATGGTCTGGAACGGATCCGCACCAATGATATCGTGCTCGGTGTAGTAACCGATGAAGCTCTTGTAATCGTCGCGGCTGATCCCGAGTGTGGTCTGGGTCAGGTCGTTCGTTCCGAAGCTGAAGAACTCGGCGTTTTCGGCGATTTCGTCGGCGGTCAGGGCAGCCCGCGGAACTTCAATCATCGTTCCGACCAGGTATTCGACCTTCACTCCTTTTTCGGCGAAAACCTTTTCTGCAGTGTCACGGATGATCTTGGCCTGATTGTCGTACTCGGCCTTGAAGCCGGCGAGCGGAACCATGACTTCCGGAATGACGCTGATCCCCTGCTTCTTGAGATCGCAGGCGGCTTCAAAAATCGCCCGGGACTGCATCGCAGTGATTTCCGGATAAACGATTCCGAGACGGCAACCTCGATGGCCGAGCATCGGGTTCGTTTCCTTCAGTTCTTCCACCCGGCGATGGACTTCCTCAACGCTCACACCGAACGTCTTGGCCAGCTTGGGAGCCAGCGTCTCGTCGTCGTGCAGGTGGTGCTCCGAGAGGAACTCGTGGAGCGGCGGATCGAGCAGACGAATCGTCACCGGACGATCACCCATGGTCTTGAAGAGATGGGTGAAGTCTTCCCGCTGGAACGGCAGCAGCTTTGCCAGTGCCTTTTCGCGATCTTCCTTCTTCGTTGAGAAGATCATCTCGCGAATTTCGTCGAGGTGATCGAAGAACATGTGCTCGGTGCGGCACAGTCCGACCCCTTCAGCCCCGAGAGCGACAGCCGCTTCGGCATCGCCCGCTTCCGCGTTGGCGCGAACTTTCAGGCGACGGTACTCGTCCGCCCACTTCATCAGCTGGGCATACCGGCCGTAGATTTCGGACTCTTCCGGCTTCTTCTTGCCGGTCAGAACGTCCATGACTTCCGAAGCAGCGGTGTCGATCTTGCCGGCGAACACTTCGCCAGTGAAGCCGTCAATCGAGATCCAGTCCCCTTCTTTCAGGGTCTTGTCGCCGACGGTGATCGTTCCCTTTTCGTAGTCCACGTTCAGAGCCGAGCAACCGCAAACGCAGGTTTTGCCCATCTGGCGGCTCACGAGAGCAGCGTGCGATGACGCTCCCCCGAAGGCGGTCAGAATGCCCTTGGCGACCTTCATTCCGCGGAGGTCTTCCGGGCTGGTTTCCTTACGGACGAGGACCAACTGCAGATTGTTGTCTGCATTCCAGCGTTCTTCTGCATCAGAGGCGTGGAACACGATCTGTCCCGTGGCGGCGCCCGGACCAGCGTTGATCCCCTTGGCCAGCAGACGGTTGTCTTTCTGGGCCTGCGCCTTGGCGGCGGGGTCAAAGATCGGCTGCAGCAGCTGGTTCAGGTCGTCAGCCGGAATCCGGCGCTTCTGCAGGGCGGTCTTGCTGTCGATCAGACCTTCGTTGACCAGGTCCACGGCAATCCGCACCGCCGCAAAGCCGGTTCGCTTGGCATTCCGGGTCTGCAGCATCCAGACTTTACCCTTCTGGACGGTGAACTCGATGTCCTGGACTTCCTTGAAGTGCTTCTCGAGGATCTTGCCGATTTCCGTCAGCTGCTTGAAGGACTCTGGCATATCCTTGCCGAGTGTCTCTTCAATCCGCAGGGGAGTGCGGGTTCCCGCGACAACGTCTTCACCCTGAGCGTTGATCAGGTAGTCACCGCAGAAGCCAGGGGTTCCGACGGAGCAGTTGCGGGTCAGGCCGACGCCCGTGGCACAGTCATTCCCGAGGTTTCCGAAGACCATCGCCTGCACGTTCACGGCAGTTCCCCAGTTGTGAGGAATTCCGTACTGACGGCGATACACCACAGCGCGGTCGTTCATCCAGCTGCCGAACACAGCACCGACGCAGCCCCAGAGCTGTTCCATCGGATCGCTGGGGAATTCGACCTTGGCGTGCTTCTTGATGACTTCCTTGAACTGCTTCACGATGTCCTTGAGAGCATCAACGGACAGGTCCTTTTCGTGTTCGACGCCGGCCTTTTCGCGGACATGGTCCAGGATCTCTTCAAAGTGATCCGGGTCGGTCTTTGACTGCGGCTTCAGGCCCAGCACAACGTCGCCGTACATCTGAATCAGGCGGCGGTAGCTGTCCCAGGCGAAGTGCTCATTGCCGGAGCTCTTGGCGAGTGCTTCCACGACCTTGTCGGACAGACCGATGTTGAGCACCGTGTCCATCATCCCGGGCATCGATTCGCGGGAACCGGAGCGGCAGGAGAGGAGCAGGGGGTTGTTTTCGTCGCCGAACTTGGCCCCCATGGTCTCTTCGCACTTCCGGATGGCGTCTTCGACCTGCTTTTTCAGTTCGGGCGGATAGGTCCGCTCGTGGTCATAGTAATACGTGCAGACTTCGGTGGTGATGGTGAATCCGGCTGGTACTGGAAGGCCGATCTTATTCATCTCTGCAAGATTGGCCCCTTTTCCCCCGAGCAGCGGCTTCATGCTGCCATCGCCATCCGCCTGACCGGCGCCGAAGCTGTATACGTATTTCGACATCTCTATTTCCTTGGAAAAACTGGCTCTTTGAGGCGAGCCCGAGCACGCCAGCGGGGCGGACCTTCATCGGTCCCTCCCGGGTCTGATTAGAATTCTCCGCCGCAAACTATCAGTCTGCAGCCTGCGCTTCAAGCGTTGCGATCCGTCCAGAACGGTCGGGCAGGCTCACACACTCCCCCCAGACTCAAAGGGAACTCGACGATCACAATGCAAGTGCTGACAGCCGAGTCAGAGTGCGACCGGGAACACGGAGACCTCGCGGGGATGCCGGAAACAAACCGAGCCGCATCAACACCGCCCGATACATTAACCGTCAAGACTGTAGTTAGCACTACTCGTCAAGGCGACAGGGAGGGAGACCCGCGCAGCAGGCCACAGTCCTTCCGTGTCCATTGCCGAGCCGATTGCCCGCAACAAAGGCAGCGTCCGCGCGATGCAATGCCAGCTCACCCGCAGGGAGCATGTTTCACTGAAAGCCCGGAGTGCGCGAATGCAGCTCCCACGCGTACTCCTCGAACTCTGCAACCACCCCCCAGCCCTGAGGGAGAATCGCAGCGAGATCGACCGCATGAAAGCAGGCAAATTCCCATGGCAGAGCCAACGGAAAAATCAGTTGCCTTCGAGCGTAAACGGCTTGCGCACAACCGGCTTTTCGATCATTCCGGTGCGAATCAGGCTGACCGGCACGCGACGGCGGACGACTTCACCTTCTTCCAGCACCCGGATGGACTGCAGGTTGATCTTGAACTTCCGACGGGTGATCCCGGTCGTCTTGCGACCGTTACCGCCGAGGTACTTGGCTTTACCACGCTGTGACAGGCTGTTCCCCAGGGCTGGCTTGTTTTCGCCGTACTTTTCGAACTTCTTGGCCAGCTTGAGACGCTTGTTTTTCTTCAGTGTGCTCATGGGAAACCCGATCCATCCTCATCAGAAATCGTTGCCCGCTTGCGGGAACAGAGCAAAATAGTCTCTTGCGATCAGAACTTCAATCGCAAACCCCGGCCCACGGGCTTCCTGTCCCAATTCGACCGTGAGAACCGGTCCGCTACAGGGCATTCGCGTCAATCGCAAGGAAACAATGGCTCGCGACACGGATGCCCCCCAAAAAACACATCAACCACAACAGATGCCTTGTCGTCTTCCCTCGGGCGCCGCGAAGCCCGCATTGACCTGCGCAGCGTTTCCAAGGTATATGCCTGCAATCCTTTAGGAGGAGAGGGCTCATGGTTGAAACGGCAGCGCGACACGACGGTCAGTGCAGGACCGCCAGCAGGCTCGCGCCCGTCACCGAATGCTACCTCCTCACCATTTGCATCTCGGTTTGCCTTGGCATTTGTCGGATCTCGAGCGCGGCCGAGCAACTCGCTCCCGCCCAGATCCAACAAAAGCTGGACCGTCGGGCCGCCTTACTCCAGCAGTTCCTAGACGCCGCACGCCCCGAAACACGGGTGCAACTGGCGGAAGAGGTGCGTGAGATTGAATCCGCACTGCTCCAGCAAACGCTTCCGCAATCGACGAGACTGCAACTGCTCGATGAACACAACGGGCTGCTCAGCTGGCTCGCAGAACAGTACGATCTCGCCGACCCCGCTGCCGCTGCCGCCATCTGGAATCAGGCGATTGCAGTCCGCTCGAGCCTCTTCGGAGAAGTGCACTGGCAGGTGAAGTCGGCGGAGGCGGAGCGAAGTCGGTCCCTGGTCATCGCACAACTTTCGAACGAGGACCGATCGCGACTGGGGCAAGCGGAGGAGCTGTTTGCACAGGCCTCCAAAGCAGCGGCCCGGGGAGACCTGGCCACGGCCGAGAAACTGCAGACGGAAGTGGCCAATATTCAACTGACCGTCCTGGGCCGTGACGTGCTGACGACGGCCATCGCGCTGCGGGTGCTGGGGCATACCATGCTGGACGCCGAAAAGGCGACACATGCGCAGCAGATTCTGTCGGAAGCGGCCAGCATCGCCCAGCGGCTGGTCGGGCCCCACCCCGTTCTGATTGGAGCTTTGGGAGACCTCGCCGCAGCGACGCACATGGCGGGCGAAACTCAGGAAGCGGCCCGGATTCAGGTCCGCGTCGCCCGCATGGCCAAGGAAGTGTTGGGCGAACAGGATCTGCAGTACGCCACAGCGATTAACAATCTGTCGCTGTATGTTGCCGAAACGGGCGACGTCCGGCAGGCCCTTCGCTTCGCGCAGGAAGCCAATCGCATCTACTCCGGACAAGCGGATCCCGATGCGGCTCTGGCCGACAATTTCAACCTGATCGGCAATTACTCCATGCGGCTCAGACAGCCTGCGCAGGCCCTGACCGCCTTTCAGCGGGCGATCGAACTGCAGCAGAAGGCCCACGGGGACAATCATCCTTATGTGGCTGTCGCAATGGGGAATGCTGCCATGGCGGCGATTCCGCTCCGCAAGCTGGCGGAGGCGGAATCCTGGCTGACAACGGCCATCGGCATCTTCGATTCCCTGACGGGGAGCCGGTCATCAGCCACGGCGGAGCCGCTCCTGCAACTGGCGACCCTTCGCCGGGCCCAGGGGAGAACACCCGAGGCCGAGCCACTGGTCCGGGAAGCCTGTCGACTCATCGCCGCGCGGGTGGGGGAAGAGCATCCGGCCTACGCGCTGGCGATCAACCAGTGGGCGGTGCTGCTCGCAGAAAGAGGGGACTATGCTCAAGCGGAAGCGCTGCTGCTGACCGCGATTGAAATTCAGGAAGCCCGACTCGGGTCGCAAAGTCAGCCGCTGGCGGCCTCGCTGACCAATCTCGCTCGCGTGCAGGCCCGCATGAATCATCAGGAGATGGCGCGGGATGCCCTGAAAGCTGCCGGACAGATCGCGCTCTCCGCGCTGGAGCAGAGACATCCGGAACACGCCGATCAGCTGCGGCAGGCAGCCCGGATCTATCGGGACATCAACGAACATGGGCTCGCCAAAACAGCCCTGACACAGGCGGTCGGCCTGCTGGGTCAGGAACTGGGGGAAGACCATCCCGAGGTGGCCCATGCCGTGACCGAACTGGGAACGGTGCTGATCGAAAGCAATGAGCGTGACCGGGGTCAGGCCCTGTTTCAGAAGGGGCAGCAACTGCTGCTCGAAAAGCTGGGGGAGTCACATCCGGACGTGCTGGAAGTGGCACTGCAGGGGGCCCGTTTGCAACGGGTTCTCGGCCATCCCGAGGCCGCCGCCAGCGAGTTACTGAAGCTGGAGAAACCACTCCGCGAACAGCTCGGGACACAGCACGAAGCCTACGGCGATCTCCTGATCGAACTGGGCAAGTCGTGGATCATGACGGGGCAGGCCCCCAGGGCGGAACAAAGCCTGCAGCTGGCAGCACGGCTTTATACAGAGCAATACGGCGCGGAGAGCCCCGATGTGCAGGAGGTCCTCCGGCTATTGCAGCTGGCCCAGTCAGGGAATGCCCCGGCGGTCATGCAGGCGGCGCTGGCGCAATTGGAATCCACTCCCGCAATCGCCACGCCTGCGGGACAGAATTCCGGTTCTGTAGCGAAGCCGGCCACGCTGAGCGAAAACCAGCAACGGGTTGCGGAGATGCTGCAACGCCTGGCCCGATAGGCGTGAGACGCTTTGACCACAAACCGCGATGGCACGTGCGACCTGCCGTCATCGCCGTACTGCCGATCAAATCAGCAGGCGATACATCTCTTCAATAGAAGTGATCCCGGACAGCACCTTCTCGCGGGCGGACTCTTCGAGTGTCTTCATCCCCTTCTGGTGAGCGGCATCATAGATGGCGCGGCCCGGCTTCCCGCTCAGCAACATCTCTCGCAGCTCAGCATCGACAGCCATCACCTCGAAGACGCCGGTCCTCCCGAAATAGCCGGTATGAAAGTTGGCGTCGGAGGGAATTCCGCGGGCCAGCTGGACCTGCTGAATTTCCTCTTCGCTCAGCTTGAGGAACTGTCCGGCGGCGACATCGGGATGGTAGTATTCACGGTCTTTCTCGCAGACTTTGCGGAGCAGCCGCTGCGCGATGATGCACTTAATGGCATCGGCCAGAAACATGCGCGGCACCTGGAACTCACGGAACATGTCGACCGTGGCGCCTGTGTCCCCGGCATGCAGGGTGCTCAGCACTCGCGTTCCGGTGAGCCCCGCCCGGATCGCAATGTGGGCTGTCTCCGGATCACGGATCTCCCCGATCATGATCACATCGGGGTCCTGCCGGAGAACGCCTCGCAGCGCTTCCACGAAGCCAAAGTTGATCCGCGGATCCATCTGAATCTGGTTGACGCCGTCGATCCGACGTTCGACCGGATCTTCAATGGAAACGAGGCTGCGCTGCGGAATATTCAACGCTTCCAGGCAGCTGTAGGTGGTCGTGCTTTTGCCGCAGCCGACCGGCCCCACACTGAGCACCACTCCGAACGGGGAGTTGATCGCCTTCTTCACATGTTCGATCTGAGTCGCCGAAAGGCCGAGGTGCGTCAGATCTGTATAGCGTGTGCCGTCGGGCATCAGTCGCATGACGACCCGTTCACCGTAGATCGTCGGGCCCGAGCCGATCCGCACGTCGCGCTGGTGTCGGAGGACGGAGGCCGAAATGTGACCATCCTGCGCGGTCCGCTTTTCGGTGATGTCCATACCGGCCATCAGCTTGATGCGGGAAATCACCTGCGGAGCATACTGGGAATCGAGCCGCAGAATGTTGTGCAGAATGCCGTCCAGCCGCAGCCGCAGATGCAATCCATCACGGCGGGGGTCGAAGTGGACGTCGGTAGCCCCGAGTTCAAAGGCCCGCTCCAGCAGCAGGTCGACCAGGGGAGCTGGACCGACGATCCCGATCAGGCTCGTCAGCTCTTCATGCAATGCGCGCTGACGGGCTTCGGGGGGCAACGCCCGGGGCCGCTGCAGCAGAGGAGAATCCTCCTCGATCGTGATGCCGTCAATGTCCTCGTCGCCCGACAGGCTTTTATCGTGGGCCACAGGTCTATTCTTTCTGCTTCGATACTGCGGGAGTCTGTTCGTTGGCGGCCGGTTTGGCGGGTTCTTCGGAAAGCAGGGAGTGAGCGGTGGCAGCAGCCGGTTCTGCGGTCGGCGTCACAATCGTGGCATCTTTCGCAATGGGCTCGTCTTTGTTCAGGCGTTCGCCAAGACTGGTATACTGAATCAGAACCCAGGCTCCGCCGATCGCCACGAGGACTGTCAGCACACCGGACAGATACGACCAGCGGCGCACCCGGGTCGTCGCCTTCACGACTTTGCGGGATTTCAGAATCGCGTCATCGCCACTCTGGATTCCGAGAGCTTCCACGCCGCGTTCGAGGTTGGTCTCAATCTTCCAGACTTTATCCAGCCCGGCGAGTCGCAGGACTTCGAGCACCATCGGATGGGTGCAGACGACGACCATCTTCCCCTGTCGCGACTGCACCACCTTCCAGACCCGCACAATGAGCGCCACGATCGAGCTGCCCATGTAATCCAGCGGCGTCAGGTCGACCAGGCAGGCCGGACGAGTGCGGGACTCCAGCTCGGCCTTCACATCGGCCCCGAACGCTTCAATCTCTGACCAGCTGGCTTCTGTCACGGCGGGACGAAGGATCAGAGTGACTGAGTGTGGTTGCCGTCTCAATTCACAAGGCGTCGACGTTGCAGCCAAGGCTGACCTCCAACCTGAAAACCCGGTTTTCACTATTTCAAGATGCGTAACCGATTCCCGCAAGAGAGTGCTTTCAATTTCATCAAGAACTCTCCAACTTCGCTGCATCGAAGTGATGCAGACTACGCGGTCGACAAATCAGGTTTTCCAGTGCGAGTCTGCCAGGCTTGAACGGCAAGAAGGCGGGAACAGATCGCCTGTTCCCATTCCCCGGAGGACCTGTTCCCATTGATAAAAGGCCCAGTTCTCCTGGCAGACTGAGCATTTCCCCCTGCCGGCAGGCTCGCTCTCCCACAGGGGGCTTTGGAAGCGGCAGCGCCCTGTCGACTCATACCGGCCCGTGCAGGGCAACCGGGGGAGTCTCAGAACAGCCTGACCGTCAGCTGACCTCTCCGGATCGGCCCGTATGATTCCGCTACGGATATTTCCCGCTAAACTGGAGCAGCAAAGTGGGCGATCCTCAGCCGAGGACCGATTTCGGGCAAAGGGTGCGGGGGCGACGCCCGGACAGGAGTCGTCTCGGGCATGATCCGCAGGACTGACAGGGTCGGTGCTGAATCGACGATGTCGGGGGCTGTTACGCTCCGGACAATCGACGTGACAGCACGCTACACTCGCAATTTTCGGAATTGTGGTGGCGACTTCCTGTTGCCGGAACTCGATTCTGAAGAAACTGAAAAGTCTGTGCAGGGAGTCTTCCGAGAGTCCAATGACGGACCGTCGGAACGGACTCGTCTGCAGGACTGCATTGACGGAATGTAACGCACAATCGCGAATGTCGTTTCCGACGTTCCCTATGTTTCGTGGCGGGCTTACCCCGGCCGTTGGAGTGAAATCCATGAGATGGTCCCTCGTTTTCGCCGGCTTACTGACCTGCCTGAGCCAGACTGCAATGGCTCAGGGACTGATCTGGTCACTTCCGGACGATGGACAGTGGATTCGCTACGAGGGGACCTACACGCAGATCACGCGCCGACCGGACTCCGCAGACGGAGACCTGAAGCTGCAGTGGCGACGCAATGTCACCATTAAATCCGTCGGACGGGAAGATGCGGAATTCGAAGGGAAGGTGCAGCCCTGCCGCTGGATTGAAATCAAGTCCGAAACCGGCAAGGCGACCGAGGGAGTCCTCGACGCCGGCCCCGGTGGAGTGCGGATGTACAAGCTGCTCGTCCCTGAAAGCGAAATCCGGGGAACGGTGAACAAGCCGATCCCCCACAATCGCGAGATGTTCGCGGAGTTTCTGCCGGTGGTCAAAGGCTTCCGCCGGATTGGTGATGAACCAGCCCAGCCGATTGATGCCGGAACGTTCCATCTCTACCCCGTCGTCTCGCTGCTGCGGCATTTTCGCGAGCTGACCGACGCCGGATCCCAGACGGTCACCACCCCCGCCGGGGAGTTTGAGACAACGCTCTGGAAGGGGACGACTTCCATGGAGACCGGGAACTACCGTTCGCTGACCACCGCCGAGATCTATCGCAGCCCCACAATTCCTTTTGGCATTGTGAAGTGGACCGCCAAAACCGTGAACGAGGCCAAAGTCTCGACGGAAGAACGCTCCGAGTTCAAGCCGACCGGTTCCGTCGAAGAGGAACTGCAAGTCGTCTCCCTTGGAAGAGACGCCGAGTCCGAGTTTCTGTCGAACTGATGCTCCCCACGCAGTTCGTCTGGCTGCGTACAGGCGGCCCTGTCTCCACGGTCAGGTCTCGCGCGACCGCAGCTCCGCGATTGTGGCTGCAAAATCCGCTGTCAGGGGTGCCTGCAGCTGCAGCCAGTGCCCGGAAACGGGATGGGCGAATTCGAGCTGCACAGCGTGCAGAGCATGTCGGCGGATTGGCAGACCGGTCTCGATTTCTCTTTCGTCATCCGGAGCCCGTTCCGCATGAAATGGCTTGAATCGGCCCTGTGTCTCGTAGAACTCATCGCCGACCAGCGGGTGACCTAACTGGGCAAAGTGGACCCGGATCTGATGGTTCCGACCGGTCCGCGGACGGGCCAGGACCAGCGTGTAGTCCGCAAACCGCTCCACGACCTCGTAATTGGTGCGGGCCGGCTTGCGGTCGAGTGCATCGGCCCGACACGACATCAGCACATGCCGTCCCGTCCTTGCCCGGCCGATCGCCCAGTCCATCGAACCTCGGTCGGCGGCGACCCGCCCTTCCACCAGTGCGAGGTAAGTTTTCGCGACGCGCGAAGCTTCAAAGGCGGCGGAGAGGGTCGCATGGGCGTCGTGAGTGGTCGCCGTCACAATGGCCCCACTGGTCTGCCGGTCCAGCCGATGCACGATTCCCGGACGGAGAATTCCGCGCGCAGGCCCCCGCTGATCCAGATGGGACTGCAGGGCATTGGCGAGCGTGCGTGTCTGCGTCTCCCCGACAGGGTGGACAATCAGACCGGCGGGCTTGTTGACGACGATAATCCAGGGATCTTCATGCAGGATCTGCAGCGGCAGCGGTTCGGGAGCCAGCAACTTGTCTGGCGGTTCCCAGAGCGTAATACGGACGCGCTGGCCGGCAAAAACGCGGTCCGTTTCGGTGACCTGGGCCTCATTGACCGTCACTCCCCCCGCCCGGGCAATCCGCTGGAGCCGCCACGAGTTGTAGTTGCGCAGGTGCTTCGTCAGAAAAGAATCGATGCGTACACCGCTCAGTTCCGTTTCGACAGTGAATTCAAATGTCGGTGCGGGCATATCTGAAGGTTGCGGCCGGACAGGGTGACAGCAGACGCGGATTTGCGGTCGAGGAGCACGTCACCCGCTCGTCCCGATCGTCCGTCGGAGCGAACGGAGATTCGTCAGCCTCCACCGGCTCCGGCGAGTCGGCGGGTCGCGGGATCGTTGCCATCGGCCAGCAGATCGAGAAGGTAGCGCCCATAATCGCTTTTGCCCAGCGGCTCCGCCAGTTTTCTCAACTGGTCATCATTGATGTAACCCAGCTGCCAGCAGATTTCCTCGGGCACACAAATCTTCTGCCCCTGCCGGCTTTCGATCGCTTCCACAAACCCTGAAGCCTGCAACAGAGCCGAGGGAGTTCCCGTATCGAGCCACGCGAAGCCTCGCCCCATCAACTCCACCTGCAGCTTCCCCTGCTCCAGATAGGTCTGATTCACCGTTGTAATTTCCAGCTCGCCACGAGCGGAAGGACGCACCTGCTTGGCAATGGAGATGACATCGTTGTCGTAGAAGTAAAGTCCGGTGACCGCATACCGCGACTTCGGCTGCTCGGGCTTCTCCACGATCTCGACCGCCCGTCCCTGCACGTCGAATGACACCACTCCGTACCGCTGCGGATCGCGCACGCGATACGCGAACACTGTCGCTCCACTGCTGCGGGAAGCGGCCGAACGGAGAAGTGTAAACAGATCGTGCCCGTGGAAAATGTTGTCTCCGAGGACGAGGCAGACTCCACCCCCTCCGATGAATTTCTCGCCGATAATGAACGCCTCCGCCAACCCCCGGGGCTCGGCCTGCTCGGCATACGTCAGGGAAATTCCCAGCCCGGAACCATCACCAAGGAGTCGCCGGTACAGGGGGAGATCAGTGGGCGTGCTGATGATCAGAATGTCGCGGATTCCTGCCAGCAGCAGCACACTGAGCGGATAGTAGATCATCGGCTTGTCGTAGATCGGCAGCAGCTGTTTGCTGATGACGGCGGTCATGGGGTGCAGCCGCGTGCCGGCTCCTCCGGCGAGAATGATCCCTTTTTGAATCTGCTGTGACATGGAAAATGGATCCCGCTGAAATCGGAGAGGGAGACGCTGCAGGTCCGTGGACCCGTCGATGTTCTGTTCCGCCAATCATACGCGGGGTGCAACAGGACGGTGACGGCAAATCAGTCGGAAATGGTTCAGGGCTCCAGCCATTCCCCCTGCCAATCCGTTTCATTCCATACAAAGCGGGCCCGCCAGGAACCCGTCGGCTGGATCGACAGGATGTCGATGGTCGACAGCCGCAGCTGAATCACGGCGAAATTCGGACGGGCCGCCGCCAGTTCGTCATCTTCAGGGGGCCGCTGCAGTGCCCAGTCGGGCAGATTGGGAGACGGCCCGCCGGCAGGTGTCCCGGGAGGATGCAGAATCAGGTACGACCGGCGTCGACCGGCACTCGCCCGGGCCCATTCCCGTTCGGCCACCGCGTCGCTTGTGTGGATGCTCGCGGTCCCGTTGACCGTCAACTGCAGGCGCTGGACGCCATCAAAGAAGAGGCCGGAAACAACCGGAGAAGCTTGAAGCTGTCCGATTTTCGGGGAACGCCGATCGGTATGAAACGCCAGCTCCCGCGTGGCCGGGTCGACATGCCGCAGAATCAACAGCCTCTGCTCCGGGTGCCCCTCCTTCAACGTGGCCAGAGTGCAATAACACCAGGGATTGGCCAGCTGGTTGCTCGCAGCACTCAAAGAGTTCCAGACGAGCGGCAGAATGGCCTCAAGTCCGGCGGGAACGGCAGTCAACGACATCGTCATTATCCGGGAATCAAACAGTGGGTGCCTGTACCGAAATCATGGCCTTGCTGGAGGAAGTCCCAGCAGCAGGGGTCACGAAGTGCGGGCCTGCATGATCTTCTCGACTTCTGCCAGCTGCTCCTGCGTATTCACACCCATCGCCTCCTGAATATCGAGCCGACAGGAGGCAACGACCTTCCGGCCGAGCGTTCTCAGGATCTCCGCGCAATCGGTCAGGTAGTATTCTCCTTGAGCATTTTCAGGACGGACCTGATCGAGCGCCTCGAAGAGCGCCTGCCCGTCAAATGCGAAGCAGCCGGTATTGATTTCCGTGATTTTCAATTCATCCGGAGAGGCGTCACGCTGTTCGACGATTCGAAGAAAATGTCCCTGAGCGTCGCGGACAATTCGTCCCAGCCCTTCGTTCTGCTCGGTCCGCGCTGTGCCGACGACACAGGCCGCTCCGCTGCTTTTCAGTTCGCTGACCAGCCCGGCAAGTGAGTCGCCACGCAGAAGTGGGGTATCGCCCGCCAGGATCAGTATTGGCCCTTGATGGCCCTTGAGCAGGTCGCGGGCACTCATGACGGCGTGTCCCGTGCCGAGTTGCTCGGTCTGCAGTGCGAACTCCACATCGGGATGGTGCTGCAAAGCTCCTTTCACCACGTCGGCTTTAAAGCCGACCACCAGGACCAGCCGTTTCGCTCCGGCCTCGCGCGCCGCATTGAGAACATGGTCCACAATCGGTGTCCCGGCGGCCTGGTGGAGCACTTTCGGGGTTTCCGACTTCATCCGCTTGCTCTGGCCCGCCGCCAGAATGATTGCCACTGTGTCAGCCATGTCGCAGAACCTCCTTGCCAGATCTCCACAAAGTAGACAGGCCGGGCCGCAGAAAACACTCGAGAAATCATCCGCATTTTCGCCCGCCCCGGAGCCGAACCACAGATCATGGCCAGTCGGCGTCTCCAGCACAACCGCTCTTCCGCAATCGTGCGGTAGGAGCCGACGGTTTCAGACCGGGCAGGGCGAGCCCCGGGCTCGCCGCCTGACAGCGACGGGCTGTACCAATTGCCGCGATTCTCAGGGATTCCAAATGATTGTCGCCGTCGCGACTCAAGTTTCAGCCGGAATCATTTGACTGCGAGGGGGGGACTGCACGATTCTCGAAGTGCAGCCTGCTGGAACGGCGGGCGGACTTGTATGCGCTGTGGCAGAACTGTCATGAGGTGCTTCACCCCGTGAGGCCACGCCGGATTTTATTGTGAGGGGACGATCGTGGGTAAAATGGGCTTGGCAGGCGCATCTCTGGTCGCTGCGGTTCCCGGCGCAGTTCTCTCTGCTCTGCTGGTCATCGCGCTGTTGAACAATCTGGAATCGATCCCAACCAAGTTGCTGGTGCTGATCATTCTGGTCCTGCTCGTGGCGGCTGCGGCGGCCCTGTTTCCCGCCTGGGCGCTGATCATGTTCCGGGCCACGCCTTACGAACTCCCCGCCGGCTCACCATTGGCAGCGACCTCCAACAAGAAGGGGTCGACAGCCGCACCCACGGTGGCTGCCCCCGAAGTGGACGAAGAATTTTCGCCGGCCGAAGGGGATGAGTTCGCCACGAGCGACGAATTCTCGGAATTCGAAGAGCATGGCGATGCCCTCTCCGGCAACGAGTTTGAATCGTTCGACGAAGACGCGTCGGGCGGCGACTCGTTTGATTCCGACTTCAACTTCGAAGAGTTCGACGAAGAAGAAGGCAAAAAGTAACGTTGCCCACACGATCCGAGGGCCGATTCCCTCTCATGGGTCTCGCTGACGATCCGTCGATCTGATTGACAGCCTGCACGCCGGCAAGCTCACTCGTCCACAAAAACCCGGTGAGCATGAGCGGCACTGTGGTTGTACCACGACTTCTCGTGAAATGGCCGCAGGTGAATTCCGCAGGGAATCGACACGCCGTGGCTGTCGTCGACTCCCCCTCCATGACTGTCGAGAATCAGCGGCACCCCGTCTGGCGAAACGCCAATCGAGCCAATCCAGAGCACGACGTGACTGACCTGACCTTTGTCGCTGCGAATGTACAGCAGGTCTCCCGTCCGCAGCGTGTTGATCCGCTCCTGGTAGGACTCAGGGAGTTCGATCCGCTGGAGTTCCGTGGTCCGTTCCAGCCCGGGGCCGGCGACCTCGAGTTCTTCCGACTGGTGCACGACTTCGGTGTTCAGCTTCAGACCAAACGCCTGGTTATAGACAAAGCCGGTGAAGTTACTGCAGTCGACGCCCCGACCATTGTGCCCGACGCACGTGGGTAACCACTTCCATTCCCGTGGCGGGTCCCAGTCGGGGATGTGGTGGTGCTGATATCCGTAGCCGAGGAAGCGGAGCGCAGTGGCGATCACACGCTCGCGTTTCGCCTCGACGCTCCAGCCTTCCGTATGCACAGCAGCGGGATAGTGACGGGCAACCGGTCCCCAAGCCCCCCATCGCAGATGCACGCGTCGCGAGTACCATTCCAGATGAGGAACCTCCGCTTCCAGCCGGGGATTTCCCCGTTCCGTCTCCAGCAGGTCGCGAACCAGTTCCTCCCGCTCGCCGCGGAAATTCACTCGGTACGGCGAGACGTAGGAACCCGGTTCTTCCGCAGCACATCGACCGTCGCTTTTCAGGAACGGGCTGTTGAAGGTGATAATGAGGAGCAGGACTCCACCCAAGACAGAACGAATTGCGTTCATGGGTTTCCAGTTGTTGGCAGCGATGTCGTATGGGGATTGTCGTGGAGCCGGGGAGGCACCGGTTCCACGCATTCGAGAGACCTCCGGCAGGTGCGGGACGCTATGCCGACCAGGTCGAGCCGCCGGCATCTGCGAGGTCAGGCTGCTGAAATATAGAGCAGGTTGTTGGTGCCGGTTCTTGCCCTGTGAGAATTTCTGCTACTCAACAAGACGACTCTGTCTGACGGGATCGAGTGAGAGCATTTTGACTTCTGATTGCCCCGTGCTCGTCACGCAGCTGTCTGCAATTCTCCAATAGAAACCCGAGCCCCGCGAGACCTGTAACGCCCCTCCTGCTCAGGCAAGAGCGGACGCAACGAGCATGCAACGCAGGTGCAGCTACATCGACCAAGATTCATCGCAGGTAAAAATGTGCGCAAGCGAGCGTCGACACATCATTTCCCGTAACGCATTACTGTAAAAACCCTTACGTCACACCGAGTCAAACACCCCGAACCCCGAGGCATGGGCTTATGCATGTCTGCCGCTGTCGACAAGGAGGGAAAGTGGACCTCTAGCGGCGTCTGCCGATCAAATCGAAAAATCCACATCTCTGAAACACTTTACGCAAAAGTACTTGTGAAAAATGTCCAGAAAAGGGGATTTCTTCGTCTTGGCGACGGGACTGATAGTCGATAGGATGAGGCCGCACATTACTTTTCCGTTAGCTAGCAAGGTGGACTTGCGTATTCCCTAATCCGCTGTTCCCACTTCTATGTTGCAATCTTTCTCACCAATTCTGAAGCTCGCCCTGGTGATCTTCTCAATGGTGGCGACGGTCTTGCCATTCCCGATCCTCCGCGCTGCAGGGGGAACAATGGTCGAGACCAACGAGCGAGTTGAAACCGCCGAGGAACGGGTCTCTGTAGGCCATCGCTGTGAAGTTCCTCCCCCGGGTGAGCAGAAAGTCCCCGGAGCTGTCCCCTGTGCCAAATCCCGTCTGCACCGCTCCTCGTCTTTCGAGAAGATCGGCTCTGTCGCGACAGGACATGTTCTGGCGAATGGCTTGAATGCTCCCCTCACCACTTAGGTGAATTGCTGTGCTTCGCTGTCGCTGCGGGCGCTGCCCGTTGTGCTTCTGACATCGACTCTCCGACTCCCGTCCCACGCTTCACCGGCTCAAAATCCGGCGTCATCGTCGTGTGGACCAGGGAGCCTGCAATCCACATTCAAGTGAAGGCGACCCAACCGATGAAAAAGCTCGTCACCGGAATTCACCGTTTCACCAATAACGTTTTCACCGAAGAACGCGAACTCTTCTCCGAATTGAGTAACGGCCAAAAACCAATGGCCCTGTTCATCACGTGTGCCGATTCGCGGATCTGCCCGAACCTCCTCACCCAGACCAAGCCGGGCGACCTCTTTACCTTGCGGGTGGCCGGAAACATCGTCCCCCCGTACGGAAGCGGAGCCGGCGGAGAAGCAGCTACGATTGAATATGCCGTTTCGGTGTTGCGGGTTTCCGATGTGATCGTCTGTGGACATTCACTGTGCGGCGCGGTCTCTGCGCTGGTGGATGACCAGAATCTGGAGCGTTATCCCGCTCTGAACTCATACCTGAAGCATGCCGAAGCGACCCGTCGAATCATGGCTGAGAACTACAGCAAGACGTTCGACGAAGACGAACGCCTGAATCTTGCGATTCAGGAAAACGTGCTGGTCCAGCTGGAGAACCTGCGGACACACCCCTCGGTTCTCTCCGCGCTGTCTCGTAAGCAACTCAACCTTCACGGCTGGGTTTACAAGATGGAGACGGGGCAGGTCTTCGGTTACAACAGCGAGCAGGAGCAGTTTGTTCCTGTTCAAGAAGGGGACCGTCCGATGTCGCTGCAGCGGCCGATTCCACAGCTTTCCGCGATTTAAGTGCCCTCCGCACTTCCCAACTGGCTTTGACATGAGTGCGCGCAGCCGCCCTCAGCCTGCGCGCGAATGTCGCTCAGTGTGACCTGGGACCGCCGTCAATTTGATGGCCCAGGTTCAGTGACCAGCACTTCCAGATCGAGAGTCGTGCCACCTTTCCTACATGGGAGAGTTCGACTTCTCCCGCGATGGAGCCACTGCACACCCAAAGCAGGGTGACAAGGAGCAGGGGACGCCCACGGGCCTGCGTCCCCTGCTTTCTTCCCGACGGTTGCATGTCCATTTGCAGTCGCCGGCCTCACATTGAACGATGTTCAAATGCTGCGCTGGCTTTGCCCGACACAGTTCCTTCAGCTAAAACCAAAACATGACCCCAACGACTGATACATCTCACACGCGTACTTGGCCGAATGATCTGCTCTCGTCCATCGTCGTCTTCCTGGTGGCGTTGCCAATCTGCATGGGCATCGCGGTGGCGTCAGGAGTGCCGGTGTGCGCCGGACTTGTGGCCGGCATTATCGGCGGCATTGTCGCTGGTTCGCTGTCAGGCTGCCCATTGCAGGCAAGCGGTCCCGCCGCAGGCCTGACTGTCATCGTTTTTGAAGCGGTGCAGCGCCACGGACTGCAGACGCTGGGAGTCATTGTCGTCCTCGCTGGAATCCTGCAGATCCTCGCAGGAACCGCACGGATTGGCCAATGGTTCCGTGCCATTTCTCCGGCTGTTGTCCACGGGATGCTCGCAGGCATTGGTGTTCTCATCGTCGCCAGTCAGTTTCACGTCATGCTCGACGAGGCTCCCTACGGGAGCGGGATCAAGAACCTGGTCTCGATTCCACAATCTTTGAAGACGGTGATGGTTCAACCTGGGCCGTTCTCCAAAGACGCCTGGCATTCCCGGCGTGAACTGCTCCAGCAGCTGGGCGAACTCCACCGTCAGCAGGTCATGCTCAATGAACAACTTGGGGAACGAATCCCCCGCAAGGATACAACCGGCCGACAAATTCTGAAGATTGAGGTTGAAGATCTGGCAACCACCCAGAAAGCGATCTACAGCCAAGTTGAAAAGCTGATCTCGGAAAGCACCAAGATCTTTGCATCGGAGCCGAGCCGACAGAAGCGGGTCGCCGAACTCGGTTCCAACGCCTTAACTGCGATTGGCCATAGTCTCGAAGATCTTGAAAACAACCGCCCTGATGTCGTCCTTAAGTCTTCCCGAGATGCACTCAAGTCGCTGTCGGCTTTTCAGTCGGCCTATCGCAACCAACAGTTTGCCGCGGGCCTGGGCATCCTGACAATTATTATTCTTGTTCTCTGGAAGACCTACGCCAAGGGGCGACTGGGCATGGTGCCTGGGCCGTTGATTGCCATTGTAATCGTTTCGACCGTGGCGTGGATGTGGGAAATTCCCGTCCTCTACGTGGAGATTCCAGACTCCATCAAAGACGAGCTGCACTTTATTAACTGGAACATTTTGAGTGACGCTGACTGGGGCGGGGTTCTGGGAACTGGACTGTTGCTGGCTGTCGTCGCCAGTGCGGAAACTCTGCTGAGTGCAGGTGCCGTCGACAAAATGCATTCCGGCCCCCGGACCAATTACAACCGGGAACTCCTGTCTCAAGGCGTTGGCAACCTGTGCTGTGGGCTCGTCGGTGCCTTGCCGATTACCGGGGTCATTGTTCGCAGCTCGGCCAACGTGCAGGCAGGTGCAAAAACTCGACTGTCTACCGTTCTGCACGGTATCTGGCTCCTGGCGTTCGTTGCATTGCTGGGCAGCCTTTTGCGCATGATTCCGACCGCGGGGCTGGCAGCCATCCTCGTTTACACCGGGTTTAAGCTGGTGAATATCAACGTCATCAGATCGCTCGCGCAATACGGTCGTGGTGAGGTGGTTATCTACGCGGCCACGTTGATGACGATCGTGGCAACTGACCTGCTGATCGGCGTACTCGTCGGCCTGGCATTGGCCGTCTTGAGACTGGTCCTCCGCTTCAGCAGGCTGCGAATCCAGACAGATCAATCGTCGGCAAACTCAGGACGTTATGCCGTTCGCCTTTATGGAGCTGCAACGTTTATTCGCCTGCCGAAGCTCGCGCAAGCGCTGGAACGTCTTCCCGCCGGAAAATCAGTCGAGATTGACCTCCGACACCTGCGTGAAGTTGACCAAGCGTGCTTCGAATTGATCGAAGAGTGGGCGAAGCAATACCAGGCTGTCGGCGGGAATGTGGATATCGACTTCCACACGCTGAGGTCGCTGGTGAAAGAAGAAAAGCCCGACCCGAGAGTGTCAACCCACGTTGCGTAAGAGCCCTCCCATCTCGAGCTGGTTGCTCTTGCAGTCCCCGCGCTGCAACGATTTCGCCGGGCCAGCTGTTGATCTCCGCGGGGCGATTCATCGCCAAAATGCCCCAACGCTCTTGGGACCAAATGCGAGAAGCCCCCGGAAAATTCCAGGGGCTTCTTTTTATAGGTGGCGAGAGCCCTTCCGAAATCTCGCTGCGTATCCACCAGGCTTACTGGAGGTTGTAGCCTCCTCGACTGACCGGAGCCGACTCAATCCGCAACTGCTCGAGCCCCATGCCCATTCCCAGGTTCATCTGGGAATTCATGTCCACGGGGGAAGAGAATTGTCCAGGAGCCGGGCTCCACGGCATCGGCGAGGGCGCGAAGCCCGAATTTCCGACGGGTGGGACAATTCCCGTATTTCCGTTGCCGGGCAGGTTAGGCAGATTGCGACCGAACCCTCCGCGGGGAGGCATTCCCCCCTGACGACGATCAAACCGGGGCTGCCCCCCGGCCGGATTCAGTGCCGGCGCATTGGTCGGCAACTGCGACGAGAAATTGGCTCCTCCCGTGGCGGGGGAAGCGGAATAATACGGGCTTCCCCAACCTTGGCTGAGCCCCCCAGCAGGAGAATTCAAATTCGGAAAGCTCTGCGTGGGGGGGACGGTACAACCATTCGGGCCACACTGCAGCGGACTGCAGTTTCCATTTGCGCATTGGCTGGGATCGCAGTTCTCGCCCGGAACACATTGGTGTCCATTGGGCGTACAGACGCCATTCACACAGTTGTGGGACGGCGTGAATGAAGTTGGGGCATTCCACCCTTGAGCGGTAGCAGTGAGGGGAAGTGTTACGACAGCGAGAAATCCGACATGTCGAAGTGAACTGAGCATGACAGGGATCCTGTTGAGGCGGGTTTGATCACTGAGAACCACCAATGTGTTCTCGAATTGAGTCACAACGCATTACCCATGCCACAACACGCGCCATCAATTTAACAAACATCATATTCCCATACAGAAAAACAACTTATTACACATTGACACCTCACGCACCGTATTCGACAACAAAAATTCCGTTGTCAAATTCACAACCAGTGCCATCAGGTCTCTGTAAGAACTGCTGAAAACGAGACCGGCCGAATCGGAATATTCTGCCGCGCTTCACCAAGCCTCGCGGGAGGATGATCCGCTCCCCACACCAAAGGCCTTTCCAAACAAGATGAAAGCGCGGCAACAACATCGACGGCCTGACATCGTCCCGACAACTGAGAGGCTCCGAACAGCGGACATCACATTCCCGCCCCCATCCGAGACTTGGCGGAAGTCCGAAAAGGGGTCGCGAGCAGTCGCAATCCGTTCAGCACCACCAGGACCGTTCCCCCTTCATGCCCGATGACAGCCAGCGGGAGCGGGAGCGCGAAGAATAAGCCCCCGGTCACCAGCACCGCCATCGCCCCCATTGCGAAGATGAGATTCTGGCGAATGATTGCCGCAGCTCTTCGGGCCAGGCAAAGAGCGTCTGCCAGACCTTGCAGGTCATCGGACAACAGGGCCACGTCTGCAGCCTGCAGTGCAACTTCTGATCCCGCAGCCCCCATCGCAATCCCGACATCTGCCCGTGCCAAGGCAGCGGCATCGTTGACTCCATCCCCCACAAACGCGACCTTCCCCTCACTGGCGAGGCTCCCCACCATTTGAACCTTGTCTTCGGGGAGCATGTCCGCGGAGATGCAGCCGACCGAGAGCCTCAGCTCCTCGCCAATTCGCAAGGCAACTGGTCGCCGATCCCCCGTCATCATGACGATCTTTTGAATACCGTTCTTCCTCAAAGCAGCCAGCGCAGGACGCGCTGAGGCCCGGAGCTGATCAGCGATACTGACGGCCCCGAGGACCTGCTGATCCCGGCCGAGATAGATAATCGCCTGTGAGCCCTCCGACAGGCGGACGAGGGCAGGGTGATCGACAACCGCGTTCATCTGGGCCGCCATTCTTGCATTGCCTGCCCAGAGTTGCCCGTCTTGAAAACTCCCGAGAATGCCGGCACTCGGACGGTTCATCACGTTGGACACCGAAGCAGAGGGAATCCCGCGCGCGGTCACTTCTCGTCGGATGGCCTCGGCACTGTGATGTTCCGAATGGGCCTCCAGTCCCGCCAGCAGCGACAAAAAATGGTCCTCATCCCCATCAAGGGCGACGACCCCGGTCACCGAGGCCTTGCCCGTCGTCAGCGTGCCCGTCTTGTCGAACGCAAAAACAGTGACGGCTGCAAGCGTTTCCAGAGCTGCCCCTCCTTTGAACAGCACCCCACCCCGAGCGGCAGCGGAAAGCGCAGAGAGAATTGCGGCCGGGACTGAAATAACGATTGCACAGGGACTCGCAGCGACAACCAGCGTGGCAGTACGGTAAAGCGCTTCCTCCCAGCCTCGACCGAGTCCGCAAAAAACGGCAAACGCCAGAAGTGCCCCCACGAACACTGCCACGGTATACCGCTGGCCGAACCAGTGGCTGAAACGCTCGGAGGGGGCTTTGGTCGCCTGCGCCTGCGTGACCAGGGCAATCATCCTGGCGACCGTACTCTCAGCCAGATTGCGGGTCACCCGGACGTCAAGAACCCCCTCCAGATTGACCGTCGCCTCAAAAACTGGCGCTCCGGATGCCTTGGAAACCGGCATCGATTCACCCGTGATGCTGGATTCATCGAGAGAACTTCGGCCGGCCAGGATCGTCCCGTCTGCCGGCACCCGAGCCCCCGGACGAAGCACAACAATGTCATCGACCTGCAAGTCCGCAGCGGGGATCTCGATCACCGTTCCGTCCGCCTGCCGGCGGAAGGCCGTTTCCGGTCGAAGTGCCATCAGAGCTTCGACGGCCCGGCGAGCCCGCCCCAACGCCCGCTTTTCCAGTGTGGTCGAAAGACTGAAGAGCGTCAGCAAGACCGCCCCTTCAAAGGGGGCGCCGACAGCAGCAGCCGCCACCGCAGCAATCACCATCAGCAAGTCGATATCGAAAACACCGTCGCGTCTCAGTTCCGCCAACGCGCGCCACAGAGCCGGAACTCCCGCCGCAAGATAGACGAGCGAAACACCGACACCCGATAGCAGTGTCGACGCCTGCCCCACATCAGGCAGGAATCGAACCAGCGCAAACACCATTCCCAAAACGGTCAATCCGGTCAGAAGGAGTGCCAGATCACCAAACGTCCCTGACGTTTTTCGCACCTGATGGGTCATGTCGTCCTCGGCGAATCCTTCGCAGTCGAATCGATTCGTCTCCCCCTACACTCACGTGTGCCCCCTTCAAGAGCCTCGCTCATCCTCGCAAGAAAAACCAGATTGACAGCGTTGAAGATGATGCAGGACTCCGGCGCGCTGCGTCGTCCCCACAATCAAATCGCAATTTTGTTCCGGTCCCGGTCCTGCCGACAGATTCCCTTGCCAGCACCGGTCACTCTCCAACGGTGACTTCAGGCCGCGCCCGGAAAGCCTTCCGGAGAATGGATTCGGCAGATTGATGCTCTGAGTTGGGCTGCGGTCGCATCACCGGCGACACGAGCGTTCCAGACCGCCATCGATCGCGACCACCTCGACTGACAAAGACACCACAGGCGACCGGGACATCCACTTGCGGCAGCCCAGCCGCAGGACATGTTTCATTCCAAAAACGACGTTCCCTTGACACAACACGCCAACACGACCGCACCTTTAAAATGTTCCAGATCACATCCAAAATGTACTAGGTCACTTTAAAATGTTCCAGAACGACTTTTAATAGTGCAACAATAGCCCGTAGCGCCCTCACCAGAATGCTTTCATAACCGCGTGCATGTGGCCTTTTCAGCAGCCTTTCGACGGAATTCGCGCCACACACGCTTGGTCAATATTTACAGAAAACATTCGCGATCCATACTAGACGTTATTTAATCACATGTTAATGTCCCGATTCCACATTGCAGTCGCATTGTCATCATCTCGCGATTCCGTTTCATCCTGCCGGTTGACTCCCTGACTTCAACTCAAGTCGGTCGACAGCGAGGCAACCGTGCGGTTCTGGCCACAGGAGTGACACGAATGCTCATCACCTTCTCGTCGTTGTTTCGCGCCGTGTTCCCCTTCAATCGCCGCAGCTCACGCCGACAGGGGAGTTCGAAGTTTCGGTCGCGTGCCCGACGACGCCTTTCGACCGGCAATGATGTCGAAGCGCTGGAAGCCCGGATCATGCTCGCGCTGCCGACCGGAATCACCAGCGATGCGATGTACCAGAATGGGTACCTGGATGTCATGGCCTTCGCAGCCCACTACGGCATCACCAACAGTACAAGTCCTACCGGGACGCAAATTAACAACAACACCGCCGGCCTCACCACCGCCATCGAAGACGCCCGCGCCAACAAGCTGGTGACGTACCTCCGGAGCGGAACGTATGTGGTGAACAACACCATCATCGGGCTGCAGCCCCAGCCCAACACCACCGGTGCCACAACAGGCCCGACGCTGGTCGGGCCCGAAGGGGGAACCCGACCGGTCATCAAGCTGGCGGACAATACGTTTACCTCCGCCTTCACAACGACTAATAACCTGCAGCCAGTCATCCGTTTCTACAATGACTACGATACGGGACTGACCGGAGCATCTTCCTTCGCATTCGGCTTCAACGTCCGGAATCTGACGATTGACATGGGGCAGGGGAACAGGAATTCGGTAGGGCTCGTCATGGCGAGTACCCAGTACTGCTCTCTGCAGAATGTGAACATCATTGCGGGAGATGGACCAGGCGGCTTCACGGATGCCTGGGGCGGAATCATGGGCATTCCCAGCTCCGGCTCGACGGTGGCGAACATTGAAGTGACCGGCGGGCAGTACGGTATGTATTTTGGAAATCCAACCGCTTTTGCGGGCTCTGCGGTGACCAACGTACGACTTCTCGACCAGGAAACGGCAGCGATTTATAAGAGTTCGGGCTGGTTCCACCTGACGCTGGCAGGATTCGAGATTCAAAAAGACTCCGGTCCCGTCATCACCCTCCCGAACAACACTTCGCAGCCCCGGACTGCAGCCATCACCCTGATCGATGGGAAAATCACGGTGGGGGGAAGCACGACCTACGCCATCGACAATTCCGCTGCAGAGAGCATCTACATGCGGAACGTCTATTTCTCTGGAGCAACGAACGTTCTGAAGAGCGGCACGCAACCAGCCATCGCTGCTTCCGGGTCGTGGACGAGAGTTGACGAATACGCTTACGCGGACCCTGAAAACCACACCAATGCCGGCGGAGGTAAAGACGGAATTGACGGCCGAGGCCGCATTTATACCTCGAATGGAAGCAGCACGCCGACCGAACTTCCCGAGGTCGCTTCTGTGGTGGTGAATGCAGCAGCGCCTCCATCCTATCTGCTCAGTCAACACGCGCTGCCGGACCTTCCGGACATCCGGACTTCGACAAATATCATCAACGTCAAAGCGGCTCCCTATAACGCCACCGGAAACGGGACGACAGATGACTGGTACGCCATTCAGACAGCGATCAATGATGGCCAGTCCCAGGGCAAAGCGGTCTTTCTGCCGAAGGGGACCTATCTGATCACCCAGCCGCTGACGCTGCAGGAGAATACTGTCATCTTCGGCGCGACAAATATGGAAACAGTGGTCAAGGGCCCCCACCTCAGCACCGATCCTGCCTGGACCGCCACGTCCAGCCCCTATCTGATTACCACCGTCAACAGCGCGACCGCCACCACCTACATGGCCGACATTAATGTCGACATGCCGGTGAAACAGGCAGTGACTCCGGACATCATCGGTGACCCGAATCGTGTTCCCTGGCTGGAAATGGTCCGTTGGCAGGCTGGCAAAAACTCGGTTGTCGCCAATCTGGGTGAGCTCGGAATCTTCTCCTGGTCAACGTATCTCCCCTCCAATCCAACGCTCGCAGCCGGCGTCTCCCAGCAGGTGTTGATCACCGGCAACGGCGGCGGTCGCTGGTTCGGGTCTCCCATCACACAGGTCGGGAACTCGATCCGGGGTGACTATGCAGGACTGCGAATCTCAGGAACCTCGCAACCACTCACCATCTACGGCTTGAATATCGAGCGGCCGGCGAACAAAAGCCAGACAACGACAACCAACCCGAATGATGAGCCCCGCATTGTCGCGATCGAGAACTCGTCCAATGTGCGGATTCTCAACTTCAAAACCGAACACCGCGACCAGACTGTTTTCGAGGTCTACAATTCGGACAACATCTGGATTGACGGTCTGGACGGGAACGGCGGCTCGGATGCGGTCAGTCCCCTTGTGGATGTCCGTAATGATTCCAACGGTGTGCTGGTGACGATGGTCGGGATCGGTCGGGAAGCCGGCACCGGGGAACAGGCCCTCGTCGAGGATCGGGGCACCTATGGCAAACCCTACCAGACGACCGACTTCAAGATCGGCCTCAACGATCTGATCGTGATGTATCAGCTCGGTTCGGCATTCGATAACTCACCCTTTATTCCCGCACCGACCAACACCGCTCCGACAATTTCCGACATTACCAATCGGACGATCAACGAAGACAGCTCCACAGGGGCAATCTCCTTCACCATTGGCGATGCACAGACGGCCCCCGGCAGCCTGATTGTGACCGCCAGTTCCTCCAACACGACGCTCGTACCGAACAATCCCATAAATCTGGTTCTGGGTGGCAGCGGCGCAAGCCGTACGATCAACGTGATCCCGGCCGCGAATCAGTTCGGCACCACGACCATCACGGTGACGGTCAGCGACGGGACGCTGACAACAACGGACACGTTCGTCCTGACCGTCAACAGCGTGAACGATGCGCCGACGATCACCAACATCACCGATCGCACGATTGTCCAGAACACCTCCACGGGGGCGATCTCATTTACGATTGGCGACGTGGAGACGGCGGCTGGCAGCCTGACGGTGACTGCCACCTCCTCTAATACGACTCTCGTCCCCAACAATTCCGCAAATCTGGTGCTGGGTGGAAGTGGCGCCAACCGCACCCTCAATGTCATTCCCGCCCTCGGCCAGACAGGCACCTCCACCATTACTGTAACTGTCAGCGATGGAACCACGACAACAAGCGACACCTTCCTGCTGACAGTCAGCAGCTCGGGCGTAATCGACGTCAACATCGTCCAGACAGCCACCGCTCCGACACTGGGAGGCAGTGTGGACGCAATCTGGTCCACGGCGGTCACCAAGACCATCGGGAACCTTGTGGGCGGCTCGATTTCCGGGTCCAGTGACCTGTCCGGAAGCTTCCGGACACTCTGGGACAGTACGAACCTGTATGTTCTGGTTGAGGTCACAGACGACACTCAAGTCAACGACTCGGGAACCGCAACCTACAACGACGACAGCGTGGAAGTCTTCATTGACGCCAACAAGGATGCTCCGGGCACTGGGTACGGCAGCACCGACCACCAGTTCCGATTTACCTGGAATGGCTCTTCACTGACGATTGCCCGGATACAGGCAGGCGTGTCACAAACCGTGACCGGCGTCAGTGCCCAGCGGGTGGCAGTCACGGGGGGCTACTTCATCGAAGCCAGCATCACCTGGGCGGCACTCGGACAATCGAGCGTTGTCGAGGGGGCCCAGCTCGGACTCGATGTTTATATCAATGATGATGATGACGGCGGGGCACGGGATGCGAACATCGCCTGGTTCAACACGCTCGATACCGCCTGGAACACCGCCAGTGCCTTCGGGAGAGCGGCTCTCGTCGCCGCCACCAACACCGCTCCCACCATCACCGACATCACCAACAAGACAATCAATCAGGGAAATTCGACCGGAGCGATTTCGTTCACGATCGGGGATCTTCAGACATCTGCCTCGAGCCTGATCGTCACCGCCTCGTCCTCCAATACCAGTCTGGTTCCGAACAATTCGGCAAATCTGGTGCTCGGCGGAAGCGGTGCCAACCGAACGCTCAATGTCATCCCCATTGCCAACCAGTCTGGGACTTCGACGATCACCGTCACGGTCGACGATGGCGCCCTGACAACGACCGACACCTTCCTTTTGACCGTCAATATCGCCGGGGATATCACCATTGTGCGGACGACAACCGCTCCGACACTCGGAGGGTCAATTGATTCCGTCTGGAACAATGCGGTCACCAAGACACTGGGCAACCTTGTCGGCGGTTCGGTCTCAGGCTCAAGCGATCTGTCGGGAAGTTTCCGGACGCTCTGGGACAGCACGAACCTGTATATTCTGGTTGAGGTCACAGACGACACTCAAGTCAACGACTCGGGGACCGCAACCTACAACGACGACAGCGTGGAAGTCTTCATTGACGCCAACAAGGATGCTCCGAGCACTGGGTACGGCAGCACCGACCACCAGTTCCGATTTACCTGGAACGGCTCTTCACTGACGATTGCCCGGATACAGGCAGGCGCGTCACAAACCGTGACCGGCGTCAGTGCCCAGCGGGTGGCAGTCACGGGGGGCTACTTCATCGAAGCCAGCATTACCTGGGCGGCACTCGGGCAATCGAGCGTCACCGCCGGGGCTCAGCTCGGCCTTGATGTCTACGTCAACGATGATGACGATGGCGGAGCACGGGATGCGAACATCTCGTGGTACAACCCGCTCGATACTGCCTGGAACACCGCCAGCACCTTCGCTACGGCGTACCTGGCCGCACCGCAGCTGGCAGCGACAACGGCCCGTCCCGGATCGGGCGGTCCCACCCTGACAGAGTCGGCGCTGCAACCGATCATCGTGGCGGCGATGTCTCGCTGGCAACTGGCAGGCGCCGACATTTCGGCACTCGCCGGACTCCAGTTCCAGATCACAGACCTGCCGGGCAATGTGCTGGGCCTGGCAACAGGCAACACCATTTACATCGACACCAACGCAGCTGGGCATGGAT